>NZ_JAKKDV010000001.1:0-353876 GCF_021728415.1 Flaviramulus multivorans
ACAACGTATATAATTTATTGCTAGTGCTAGCCTACTTACGAAAGTCCTCGCGGACTTTCTATCTGTGATTTATTTGCTAACTTTAGTGCTTAAACACGCAACGAAATCATACACAATCACGTTGTGGCTCATTTGAAATTGGAACATTTAGCCTTACATACAGACCTAATTCTGGAAACCTTTTGCAGAAGAGTTGCTGGCACCTTGGCGACAACGGATTTTCAATTTGACCACGAAAATGAGACAGAATGGGGAGAGGCCAAGACAGAGACGTTTTCCATCAACATCAGTAAACCGTACGAAAAAGGTGTATTACAACAATGGGACAGCACAGTTCCTGAAGGTTGTAATGTTGGTATTTCAGTCACAGGCCTGACGGACCTGCCACTCGACATTGAAACTATTGGACGACAAATCGCGGATGAATTCAACACATCTGTATTTCACCATCGAACTTGGTTGGAACCTGGAAAGAACCTGAAGCGAGAAAAAGAAATAAAAACGAGCCACAACAAAAGCTAAGTGTCAGGGCTATGGTATTGCGTAACTTGGGGCAAACCACATCGCATTCGTGTTCGTCACGGTGGACAGGCTATCGCCCGTCTCCCGCCCGAACACTTAGCTGAACCGTTGTGTGTAATGCGAGACAAACATCTGAACTAAAAAATAATTGAAAGAAAAGATTTATAATTTAGGAAAAAAAGCTCTAATGATTTGGGGTGGAATATCACTAATTGGAATAATTCTGATTTTTGGCTATCTCGCCTACTCGACTACAATTGGAAATAAAACTGTCGAAAATAAAGCAACGAAATCTGATGTAAGATTCGTGCTGAATTGGTGTGGACTTGGAGACGATAGAATTGAGAAAGTATCGAATAGTTATGAATCTGGTCGCTCTTTTACTGGAGATTATCTGGATGCATATGGAATTGACATTTCGAAAGTAACTCACGATGAACTGAAAAACAAAAAAGGCTTTTATCGATTAGATAGTTTACCTAAAGTTTTGAATGATGCTGTTGAAATGACGAATGGCTGGCAATATCAAATCCCTTGGTTTCCGAAATTAAAAGATTTGCAAAAAGAAGATGTTTATGTCTATCCTTGGAGCATATATTGCAATGGAATTGACCCAAGTGGTGCGGAATTAATTTTTGTAATACCGAATGAAAACAAAGTATATTATATTGGAACAAAAATGTAACGAAAGCACTACACACAACAACGTGTATAATTCATTGCGGTTTGATGGCTAAGCGCAGGATCTTTTCTCACAATTCACTATATTGCTTAGCAAAGAATAACAGCGTGCTTGCACGCAACTAACCATACACGAACACGTTGTAGCACATTTGAAGAAACCTACGAACAATAAAGATTGAGATTTACATTTTGGCTACTTTTTCGCCAATTTCTTTGTATGCCTTTTTCATTTCCTTTCCAAACATAGGCCAAAATTTTGAATACTGTCTTTTGATTGTATCATCACCATTGATAGGTTTCATAACACGATTAGCTTTTTCTAAATAGCTTATGTAATTTCCCCAATATTGTTCTTTAGATTTTGAATATCCAGTCTCTGATTTTGGGTCTGGTTTGTATATCAATCTTCTTTTTGCGCCTTTATAAGTAAACCTTTTATAAAGTCTTTCCTCGAAAAGATTATGACTTTTATTCTCGGGTTTTGTAGCGAAATGAACACCTCTTCGAAAAGCTCTTTTCATACTTCTGTAGAATTTTGAAAAGCCAACAGTTTTTACTCTAACTTTTTTGCCATCATATTGAAAACCTAAATATTCAAGTTGCTTATTTGGAACAACTACACTCTTTTCGTTTACAATTCCACCAACAAATTCGCCTTTAATATTCTCATATCGATAAATATTTGTCTTTTCAGGTTTTTGATGAGTTGTATTATGCCCTCTTTAATCTTCATTTTTGCAGCTATAAAATTTCATTTAATCGCCCAAATGTGAAAAGACACCTTAGGATGGTAACTAGTTTTTGTTGCCAATTCTTTTCGTTTAACATCATTCGCTCAATAATCCTTGAGTTTTAAGCTGCCTTTTTCTTTTGTAAATATAATGTCCTCATAGCTTGAAGAATGTGTCTTTCATTGTGATAAATAACAAACCTGAAGGTATCTCCTAGCTTTAATTTTATTAATTTTGAAATACTTATAGCCGTTTTCGTTTTGTTTAAATTTACATTTCTAGCATCATCTAAAAGAGAGATAAGATCATATTGATCCCTAATAAATTTATTTAATGTCTCCTTACTCAAAACGCTTCCATTGGGGTTCATTTCTTTTGGTGTTTTCATTTTCTTTGTTTTTTCGTTTAGCCTTATAGAATTGACGAAAAAATCACCAATTAAACCTGGAACAAAAACAGTATCCGTGGGTGTTATATCTTGATTGATTCCGTATTTTATTTCTGGCAGATAAAAGTTGCTATACAAATTCAGGTGTGCGATACACTCTAAAGCACTCCAAATATTAACATTTATTTTCCAGTTTAATTCGTCCATCGATTTTTGAAGCATGTCTTCCGCGTCTTCAATATTTTGATAGGTTAACGCCGTTAACTCTGATATCAGTTTAGTAGTTTCCATTTCTATTTATTTTTTAGTCAATTACGTTATAGATACAATTAATTTGAAATGACCTTAAAGAGATTTTATATTTTTTAAACTAGCACATCAATTCACCTATATTTTTGAATATTGTCTAAAACTTGTAGCCTGAATCCTTTCAAAGGTCTAATAGAACTAAAATAGATCCATCCAATAAAAAAAACTTGTAAAGGTATCCTAAACCATAAATAAGTTAATCCATAACCATCAAATGTTCCGGTTTGGTAATTTAATTGATGGAGTGAGGCATTTATATTGGCAGGAAGTATTAGAATAAAGAAGATAATCAATAGCCAAGCAATCACCTTTCTGAAAGATGATATTTGAAGCCCGATCGCTACAAAAATTTCTAAAACTCCTGTGATATAAACTAGTTCTCTTTTGTATGGGATTCCAGATGGAATCATCAGGGTCATTCCCTCGGCAAACAAAAAGTGTCCTAATGCTGTAAACACTAACATTGTGGACATACCAACTCTCGCACTACGAGAAAAATCATTAGTTCCTTTGATGGCTTTAATCATAAAGTAACTAAAACTTGAAACTGCAATTAACACAATTAGTATTGTCATTTTTGTCCACTTTAAGTAATTGAACCACATAAATTAGCCTAGGAAGTACCGCTTACAAATTCAGCACAAGTTCTTTTGGTAAGGTTAAATAATTCAATCAACCATTTTTCTACTACTGCTTCTAATTTTGAACTTATTGGAGATAATACATACATTGCAGGAGCTTGATCCCAATACGTTGCTAAATGTTTTGTTGCAAGGCCAATTGGTAATGCGCTGCCAGTAACAAAACCAAAATACCGCCCTCCTAAAGTTGATACAGTAGCAGGGCTTCCATAGGTGTGTAATTGGTTCAAAATATCTTTGGGCTCCGTAGATGAAACTGGTATCGCTTCATCAAATTTAGACAGTAAGTCCAAAGCATCTTGAGCAGGGAACACAGGCCTTTCTAATGCATCGTCCAAGTAGCTCATTGCGTACTCTTGCGCCAAACTAAACACTGTTTTATCCTTCAATTGTAAAAGCAATTTTTGCTGCATGTTTGGTTTCATTATTTAACGTATTTTTATGTTTAATACATTTTGTAATAGCAATTATTCTAAAATAATTTTTACAGAATTTATATGCTCATTCTTCCCTTTAGTATTCGGATTATTGGGATCCAAAATCCATTCGCCATCAACAACAAATTTATATTCAATTTCGCCAATTAATACCTCCGTTTCAATACTCCAACCATTTTCATTCCTTTTTAAGGGATGTTTTGTGGCATTCCAATAATTAAAGTTTCCTACAAGATAAACTAAATCAGCCTCCAGGTAACCTTTGAGTTCAAATTCTGTAGATCTAAATTTAGGTTTTTGTATTCCTAAACCGTTAATCTTGTTTTCAATTTCGGCAGGATTTAACGCGGATGCTTTGGTATAGAAATCTTTTAATATTAATCTATGCGCTTGGTAAAGCGCCAAATTAGCGTCAATATCAATATCGGGGATAACACCAACTTGATCCCAATTGGTTTTTGTAATGGTATTAACCGAACGTTCTTTTGGCATAACAACTATAAAGTGATTATTGATTCTTACTCCAGAGGTGGGGTTTGCTCCTCCTTTTGTTCGCTCTCCAATAATTGTTGCCTTATCATGGTGTTTCATATCATAGGCAAACTCCTCCGCTCCCGAAAACGTTTGCGCACTGGTCAGTATATAAACAGGTTTATTTAAATACCGATTTCCAGACATTTCTGCTCTAGTCCACATTTTCCTTTCACTTTTCTTTTCACGATTTTCAAAACTGAATATATGAACTGGACTATCAAAAAAATAGCTCATAAAAAAAGGCACAGTGTCTGGATCTAAACTACCAGAATTCCTTCTTAAGTCAATAATTAATCCATTTGTTCCTTCAACATACTTCATCGCACTTACCAGTTTATCTTCACAATATAACATTGGCCCAAAAAATGACAGTGCCAAATAACCAATATTACCCTCTAGTATTGATTTGCTTAAAATGCCATGTTGATTTTCATTTAAAAAATCCATGAGTTGCTTTGATTCCTCTTCATTATTGGGATTTCTTCCCAAAACAGGCTCTACAGGCGAATCAAAGTACAAAAGGCTCAAATGTAAATCGTTTGAAATCTTGAACAACTCTTTATTTATGTGAGTGGCTAGTTCAAGACCGTTTATGAACTTATCGTAATCTCCATTAATAGAATTAAAACGTAACATTTCAGCCATTTCTCGCGCTTTATCTTCAATTATGTAGGACTTCATTAAAGAGTCTGCCAAAGCCAGCGCAATTTGCCTGCTATTTAGTTCATTATGATGATTCATTTGCTCGTTAAGTGAGACTTTAATACTCTTTTCTGTTTGAGCACCTAAAACACTTATTAACCAGAAGTTAAAGCACAAAAAAAATGTTATTATAAGTTTCATTGTATTGTATTTTATATTTTTTTATCAAAATTGCTTGATATGTATAGTCTACTGCTTTTAGTTACTAATTACGTCATGGGTAAATTTTTGAGGTAACAAACGTCCCCAATCTCCAACTATACCTGAGATTGATATTAAACCTGTTGGTAATACATTATTACTAAATTCTGCGTTCTCATAAGTAGCTACGGTAGCCACATCGTTGTTATTTTTAATGTGATGGTTCCCTAAAAATGTCACGATATTATCTGCATTTACGAAATATACATTTTCAATTTTAACTCGCTTTCCTTCATAATTACCTGATAATAATTGTGGGATTGTAATAGTTTCAGGTTGAACAACTATATTTTCAGCATATTTGACATATCCGTTTGAACTTACACCATTAATACTTTTTTGATTATTAATAATAGCTCCTGTACCATTTAATAGATTGAGTCTTATTTTATCTCCTAAATTAAAAATATTAGGTGTGTTGAAGCGAATTAAGATACCTCCAGAAGCATCCTGGATATAAACAGAGTTGTTAGCTGTATTTCCATTTGATGTAATTACGCCTTCAATATAATAGTCTGTTGACAAATACCAGTCTCCTTGGTGTTCATTAAATTTTGACTTTAATTCTGAAATAGTATTAACTACTTGTTGGTTTTGGTCATTTTCTAGTACCGATGCAGTAAACACTTTATTTTCACCAATTTCTAGCCCTCCTGTAGCTTCGATAAGCTCAAAAGAAATTATATAATCCCCTAAAACTAAATTATCATTTACTGGTATAATCTTAAAACTTGTATTTTGGGTGTTCTGTCCTAGTTGAAGTGTAATTTCATTTAATACGGCTGCAGGAACTGTATGAAAATGTGTGCCATAAGAAATACCTTGTGGCGTAGTAATTTTCACTTTAATGTTACTATTATTAGCTGCTAGATTTGTTGAATTAAGCCCTACAACCAATCCTTCTGCATTTCCTTCAGAAATTGATCCAGTAGATGCATCAAAATTAAATTTATTGACAACAATTGGCTGCGCGTTTAGTTTTATTTCAGCAGTTACTTTAGCACCTAAAGCAAATCCAGCAGTTGGATTACTTAATTTAAGATTTATTATTTTTTCAGTTGTGGTATTATTTACACGTGACACAACAAAACTAGTATCCTTAGTATTAGCTAAAAGTTTAATTCTTAATTTATTATTTACAGCCTGTGGCTCCGTTATAAAGTCACTTCCATAGGAAGCATTTCCTGATAATTCTATAGTAATATAGCCTGTTTCGATCGCTTTTACATCTAATTTTAGCGGAATAGAAAGCGTTTCCATGTCTTGCATCATCGTGTGTGTTTGATTGACAAATCCTACTTTGACAAAACTGTCAGGGCTATTAACTTCATCTATACTACAACTAAAGAAAGTTAAGCTTGTAACGAAGAATAACATTAATCGATAAAAAAAGTGTGTTTTCATAATTTTGTTTATTAAAAAAATTGATTAAAATTTTACCAAAATTAATATGCAATCTATTCTTTTGTGTTGCACAATTACAGCCAATAGTTCTAAAATTTTATGCAGTATTAAATTGATTGAGGCAAATTTGATACTTAAATATTTATAATAAATTAATGTACATTAAGAAAGTTAAAAGAGAAGGTTTGATAGCTTAGAGACTTATCACTCTTTTTTTGATTTACATTATAATCGGTTGACGAACTAGAGCTCCTAAAAAAACAAAATTAGTACTCGATAGTTGCTAATTTTTTTCTAACAGAACTTAAAAATTCTGGAGTTACTCCTAAATAAGAAGCGACCATATACTGTGGAAAACGTTGTTCAAGAGATCTATATTTAGTTCTGAATTCTATATAACGCTCTTCCGCAGTTTGGCTCATGTTTAAAATGGTACGTTCTTGCAAGGCAATATAACCTCCTTGTATCTTTAAACGAAAAAACCGTTCAGAAACTGGCACTGTATTATATAGATTTTCAAGTGAGCTTCGATGTATGCGCATTACCACGCTCTCTTCAACAGCTTGAACATAGTGTTTCGCAGGAGTTTGTGTTAGGTAACTATATAAATCATTAATCCACCACCCTTCAATTCCTAATTGAAGAATATGCTCTCTACCTTGGTCATCCATATAAAAACTTCTTATACTTCCTTTTGCAATAAAATTCATATAAGAGGATACGTCATCTTTTACAATTAAGTATTCTTTCTTTTTAAGTTTTTGGGGTTTAAAATGATCTAAAATAGAAATCTGTTCAGCCTTAGTCAAAGAGACTAATTGCTGTATGTTTGAAAGAAGAACTGCTTCATAATCCATGATTATACCTTAAAGGATTTATTACAGTTTACTTCACAAAGGTAGTTTTTTAAACGATATTTTTTATTAAAGAAAACTTAAAATAACACTAGTTAATCCAGCAACATTTCCATTTCATATTGATCAACCGTATTGTTCAATCCAAATTTATAAATTTGACAAATTTTTGTGATTAATCGCGCATCAATATTATTAATTTTTATTTCTTTTGAGATACTGTGAATAGCTGAAAACAAACGTTTCCAAGCGTTTTTACTTTCTATCAATACGTCAAACTGAGCCAAATACCCATTTTGGTCGTTTATTATAAAAATAGACTCTATATTATTATCATGAAGTACTTGATAACATTTAAAATCACCTCTTTTTAAAGTTGCTATCTGATTTTCCCAAGAGTATAAACTCTGTGCAGTTTTATCCTCAAAATTAAAATCTTGAAACTTTATTTTTTTTAACTCAAAAGGAACTTCACAAAGTATTTCTATATTACCACCAAAACACTTATAGCTCTTAATAATATTATAACCTATTTTTTTATAGACTTCGATGGCAGTTTTATTTTCTTTAATTACTTCTAATTTACATTTCGTAACCCCTATCGCTTTTAATTCATCAAGCGCATATTCATAAATCTGTTGTATTATTTTTTTTCCTCTGTATTCTGGAATAACACCAGTTGCGAGGTTAAATGCGGTTAAATAAGACTCTCTGTTTTCTATACCATGAAGAACGAACCCTACTAATTTATCACGGTTGAACATTCCGTAAGAAAAGCTATAATTAATGCTTGCCATTTCCCATCTATTTTTAAACAGGAACTTATCTTTAGGAAATTCAACAAAATAGTTTTCAAACGCTGAAAAAAAGCAATCCACAATGATATTGAAAGGGGTCTGGCTTAAATTTTTAATTTCCATGACTCTTATCCTTATTTTGTTTAATACTCTATTTCTTTTGCTTCTATTAACATTCCTTTTCCTCCTGCCATAATAGATTTTATCTTTTCCTTTTCAATAGTAAGATCTACTATTATTAAACTTGTAGATGGAGGCTGCATAAACTTACCTTGTTGAATGAAAAATCTATTCTTTTTAATTTTAAGCGTATTATAAAGGTAGCCGGCTAATGTCCCTGCAGCCATTCCTGTTCCTGCTTCTTCTAGAATTCCATATCGCGGTGCAAACATCCTTGTTGTTGCATCCCGTTCTGGATCATTCAGGTCTTGAGTAAAAATATAATATCCTATTAAATCAAGTTCAGTACTTATTTCGGTAATTAAATCATAATTTGGTGTTGCCTTTTTTAATATTTCTGTGTTCTTTACAGGAATTATAATAAATGAGTTACCCGTATTTACTAATTGTATGGGCGCATTTGGCAATAGATCAGTGACTTTTAAACCTATTGATTCAAGAATAAGGTCTTGTTTATGACTAACATTAACAAATTTGGGAGATAATTGTTCCATAAATGCGAATTCCCCTTCGATTTGTATTCTTCTTAAACCATCAATTGTTTCTTTGGATGAAATTTTAGTTTTTAATAAGTTTAATTGCTTTAAGTATGAAAAAGTTGCAATAGTAGCATGCCCACAATGAGCAATTTGTCTAATAGGCGTAAAGAAGTCTAATTTAAAATCGGCAACCGTGGATTTAGAAACAAATGCTGTTTCAGATAACCCAACTTTAGATGTAATTTCCAATTTTTCAATATTACTTAAATTATCAGCATTAAGTACAATGCCTGCCGGATTTCCTCCAGAATTGTAATCTACAAATGCATTTACTATTTGTACTTTAATTTTTTTCATTTTATTCATTCACCCTTTAAAGGTTGTATAATTTGTTAAAGAATCGTCTTGTAAAATTATTTTATTAATACCACTTATTGTCATAAGACAATGCAAATTTTCCTCCACCAGTGAAAAATAAAGCTATTGGTATTAATATGTAAATTGCTAATAATTCAATGGCCCAACCTCCATTTTCATTTAGAGCAAAAATGTTTTGAGCTTGTGTAAGCATTAGTGCTACCAGGCAATTTATTGCTAAAACTAGACTAGCCAATCGCATTTTATATCCAATTATTATTAATACGGGTGCTATTATTTCTCCTATATACACGCCATAACTAATAAAAGATGGTAAGCCGTTACTTATAAGCAATTGTTGAATAAAGTCTATACCATAAATTAGTTTTCCTATACCATACATAAGTAATGGAATACCAATAATTAGTCTAATAATTAAGAGTCCGATGTCATAATTTGTTTTCATAATTCTTTGTTGTTTGTTTAAAATTCATGTTTATAAAAAAACCCATAGTTATTTAAGGTTTTATTATTTTTAAATTGATCAAAATTGGCGGCTAAACCATATTGCCTTTGCTTTTTTTTGATTCCAATCCTTATTTGTTGAATACCTCGCTCTTGTTCCTTAAAATTTATATTACCATTTGACTGCACCTTTATTAATCCATAAACTTCATTATTAATTAATGGTTTGTATTCTATAAAAGCCACCTGTTCTAATGTAAAATCATTTTGATAGGTTATACCTGCCGAGTATAATAACCAAATGGAATCTGATTTATAATGAAAATTTCCTGATATAGTTGCAAAGGACCCTGGGTTTTTCAACCCTATTCCCAAACTCAAACCAATGTTTTTATGCACTCCATAAGACAATGAGTTTCTTAAAAAATATATATTATTATTGTCGTTATTATACTCTGTATCATAATATGTAATATTGGTTAGTTTTAATTTATCGTTAAAGTTATAATTGATTTTATGCTGATATGTATATGAACGATAACCCAAAACAATTTCTGGGTTGTAATTTAAATGTTGAGCTAAATTTTTCTGTAGGAACATTAAAAATACTATGTTCACTATTAAACATCTCATTGCTTTATAATTAAAAGTTCAGAGTGTAAAACTATCGTGTATGCAGAAGATAAAAATTAAGGTACCTTAAGATAATACAGAGCTATCAATCTTATTATTAACCACTTGAAATACAGCTTTATATAGATTTATATGATATATTGTCATCTTCAAATCGAAATTGAAGTTATTACTACAATACATCGGCAATTGATAAGTAAAAAAAGAACACGCTAAATACTATTACACATATAAAAAGTATAAAGCGTGTTACTAACTAACTAACTAACTAACTAACACTAAAATTTATACCCAATGGAGATTAGCACTCCTTTACTTTTTACCTTTCCTATAAAATCTTCATCATCCATAGAATCAAATGACTTATCTAAATTTGTGAGCCCTAAATTATATCGTGCTTGAAAAAGCATTTTATTTTTAAGCTCATACCCTAAACCAAAATTTAAACTTGTATTTAAGGATTTTACATCACCCTTAATGTTTCGTTCTCCAGAAGTACTAGTAATGTCTCCATCTGCCTCCATGAAAAAATCATATTCACTTTTCGCGCTTACGACATATCCGAATTGAATTCCAGTCTCAACACTAAATCTATCCTTTAAATAATATTTTGCTGTAACAGGTAGATTGATAAACCCTAATGTTATCTCTTCTTTAGCCTTAAGCACAAACTCTCCATCTTCATTACTTTCTGAATAGCTGATACTGTATTTCCCTCCTTCCAAGGAGTATAGCAATTCTGGTTGAATTGAAAATTTATTAGATACTCTATACTCTAACAAACCTCCAATATGAAATCCAGATATGTCTTTCATACCACTTAAATCAGTGGATAAATTTGATAGATTATAACCTCCCTTGATTCCAAACCCCGTTTTTTGCGCAGATATCGTTTGTAATCCACCGATTAATGTCAGCAATGAAATTGCTATATTAATTCTAAAATAATTTGCTTTCATAATACTTTTTAAACTGTTCGTTAATTGATTGATTGATTGATGCAAATTTGATATTTATACACATTATAAAAATTAATGTAGATTAAGAAATTGAAATTCAACATTTTTGTTGCTCTCAATAAATAGAGTCACTAACAATCGGTAGCGACTCTAATATTGATTGCTCATTTTTTGATTATGATATTTTTTCTGCCGTAAAACCAGCTTCTTTAACTGCAGTGATAACTTTATCGCTATCTATATTTTCTGCTGATACAGTTAATGTTTTTTTAAGAGTAAATAGGTCTACATCCCAATTTCCTTTTCCTAATTTTTCATCAAGTGTAGGTGTTGCTTTAGTAATACACCCACTACATTTTATATTTGTTTTAAATTTTAAAGTTTCCATTTTATAACTTTTTTAATATTAATAATTGAGTTTAAGCTTTTAATGTTTTTACATAAAACATTGAAACGAATACTGCTAATCCACTTATAAAAGCTGCAGCAATAAATGCCGATTTAAATCCTGAAATCAATACTTCTTGAGATGTTCCGTTTAAAGAACTAGTTGCCTGAGCAGTTGCAGCAGCAATAGCAACTATTATCGCAAGTCCTAATGCAGAACCAATTTGATAACTTGTGTTCACAAGACCAGAAGCAAGACCTGATTCTTCTGGTTTTGCTCCAGAAATTGAAGCAATTGTTCCAGGAATATAGGCCAATGACATCCCAATTGCTCCTAATATTGATGCTGGCAATACATTGGAAATAAAACTCCCATTTTCTGGCACCATGCTAAATAACACTAAGGAAAAGGTCAGAAAAATTAATCCTAAAACAAGATTCTTCTTAAAACCAAACTTCTGTACCAACTTCCCAGAATAACTTACCATTAATATCATAATAGTTACTGTCATTGGCAATAGTGCTAAACCACTCTGAAACGCCGAATAATTAAGTACTTGCTGTAAATAGAGATTTAAATAAAACCATAACGGAATCCATGCACCAGCTAACAATGCCATCACAATATTACCAGACGATAAATTTGGTGTTTTAAATATAGAGAGTGGAATTAAAGGCTGATCTTTCTTCTTTTGAATTATAATAAACAATCCAAAAAGAAGTAACGAAATGGCTGATAACCCTATAGTATTCAACGAAGCCCATCCATTAGTTTCTGCGGTAACGATTGCATAAACGATTAGCACTAAAGATATAGTTGCTAAAATAGACCCAATGATATCTACCTTACCATTTCGTGTTTCTCCTTTTTGAAGATAACGAGGTGACGTCAAAATCACTAACAACCCAATCGGGATGTTTATATAGAAAATCCATTCCCATGAAATCCATTGGGTAATAACACCTCCTAAAAATACACCCGCAGAACCACCTGCTGCTGCAGCTGCTCCCCAAAAACCTAGTGCTTTACCTAATTCTTTAGGGTCTCTAAACATAGCTAAAACCATTGTTAGTGCTGAAGGCGCAATTAATGCTGAACCTAAACCTTGAAGTGCTCTACTAACATTTAATGTCACGTCAGACCAAGATAGACCTGCAAATAATGATGAAATCGTTAAGATTAAAAACCCTGTGATAAAGAGCTTGCGTGCACCAAAAATGTCCGATAGTTTACCTCCTAATAATAGAAAGCCTCCAAATGAAATCACGTAGGCATTAAATATCCATTGTAATCCTGATTGTGAATACCCTAAATCAGCTTTTATCGCTGGTAAAGCGACACCAATAATGGATGTATCCATGATCACTATAAACTGTGCCACACATAATATAAATAAAGCAGCCCATCGTAATGGATAGTGTCCTGCATCATTTGTTTTATTGTTATTATTTGTTTTCATTGTTCATTTATTTAAGTCAAAATTACGAGTAGTAATGCAAGTGAGTATTGCACTATTTTGGCTGTTTTTAATAAAATTTATTGTTCGAAATGTTTAAAAATTAAGTTGCCCCAATGCTCTTTGTAGTTCGGTTTTACTCATTTTGAGATTGTAAATAGCTTGTAAATAAGTAATCTGTGACGACGTAAGAGCAAGCTCAGCATCAGATACTTCCAATTTAGAGCCAATACCATTATTGTATCTCTGGTTGTTCATCGCATAATTGACTTCAGCTGCTTCTACAGTTCTCTTTTGAGTTTCGTACTGTAGCTTGGCATTGTTCCAGTTATTCATTATCGTGGCGAGTTCTAACCTTACATTGTCATGCATATCATCCATTTTAATTTTTTCTTGTTCCAATTTTAATTGGCTTTGTTTCACTTTAGAAGTTGTTTTGCCTCCCAAGAAAATGGGAATTGACATATTTATACCTATAAATGTGGTGTTATGCCATGTTTGGTTTTTGAAGTTTTCATCATCCAATTGAGATTGCAACTGGTATTGTCCCATTAAAGATATTTCAGGAGATCGCATGGCTTTAACAGCAGCTAATCTTCTTTCTTCAAGTTCAATAACCAATTTTTGAGTTTCAAGGTCGTGTCTCTTTAAATCTTCAACTGAAATCGATTCATCAAATACGTCAAGCTCATCATTATTATCATTTAACGACAAACTATCCACAAGTTCTAAATCATCGTTTTCATCTAATCCAATTAATTGTTTTAACTGGGTTTTAGTAATCGCAATAGTACTTAATTGATAGGCAACAGAAGTTTTCAAGTTCTCAACAGCAATATAGCTTCTCAAAGTATCTGTCTTTAACCCTTTGCCTTGTAAAAAAAGTGACTTGGCATCTTTAAGCGCTTTTTTATTTCTTTGAAGACTTTTCTCTAATAACACTAATTGATTTTTCCCTAATAACACCTGATAGTAGGTTTTTGTGACTTCATGAATCAATCGACTCTCTAAATCACCTGTCTTTTCTTTTTCAATTTTCTCTTCTATTAAGGACGCTTTGATTTCCTGATTGGATTTCATTGAAAAAAGGGTCTGATTGAAAGTTACTGCACTGTTATATTGATACAATCCACCAACACGAACTTCTTGGACATTCTTATCTGTACCTGCAAAACTACCAGGAAGAAAAATAACTTGTCTATCAAAATACCTAGAGATATTACCATTAAAAGCGACGTTAGGCAACCATGTGTTTTTTGCTTCTTTCACTGCCTGCTTTACGCGCAGTTCCTCAAGGTTTTGAATTTTTAATGCTTTATTCCCTTGAGATGCTAATGCAATGGCTTCATCTAAACTGATTGCTTTTTGAGCCATTACGTTTATACCTGATGTAAAAACCCACAGGATAACCACTAATTTTAAAATTTGTGTTTTCATTATTAAAGTTCTAATGTTCATGACTAATCTCTAGTGAAGGGTGCTCTTCTTCTACAATTTCAGCAGTAGCCTTTGCACTAGATAAATAAGAGTATACTGCAGGAATAATAAAAAGCGTTAAAATTCCGGCAAAAATCAATCCTCCAGCAATGACAATGCCTAATGATTGACGACTATTAAAGGTCATAGCAATAGGTAATGCGCCAAATATCATGGCTAATGACGTCATTAAAATTGGTCTAAAACGTTGTACTGCAGCTTGTGTAGCCGCTTCAAATTTTGAAAGTCCCTTGGCTTTTAAATCGTTGGCGAATTCTACAATTAGAATTCCATTTTTAGTGATTAGTCCAACAAGTGTAATAATCCCAATTTGACTGAATACATTCAAACTTTGACCAAAGAAATACAGACTCAATATAGCGCCTGTAACAGCCATTGGAACCGTAAGCATGATAATAAGTGGATCTCGTAAGCTTTCAAATTGCGCAGCAAGAATCATGTAAATGATGATGAGTGCTAATAACAAGGTGAACAGAATATTTCCTTGACTTTCTTCATAATCCCTTGCTTGACCAGCTAAACTCGATTTAAAGTTGTCTCCTAAAACCTCGCGCTTTATGTTTTGCATTTCTTTAATGCCTTCTTCCAAACTAACACCTGGAGCTAGTCCAGCAGAAATTGTTGCCGACGTATATTGATCGTAGCGATAAATGGCTGCAGGACTAATCCCTTCTTCCATAGTCACTAAATTGTCTAAAGAAATCATTTGTCCGTTAGAAGAACGCACGTTGATGGAGCGCAAATCACTGATATCATTTCGTTGCAGTTTTTCAACTTGTCCAATCACTTCATATTGTCTATCGTTACGTAAGAAATAACCATAGCGCTGTCCAGATAATGATAATTGTAATGCTCGAGACACCTCTTGAATAGAGACTCCCATTAGGGCTGCTTTTTGTCTATCTACATTGATTTTTACTTCAGGTTTATTCATCTTTAAATCAGAGTCCACAAACATTAATTTTGGGCTTTGACGTGCTGCTTGTAAAAATTTCGGGAGTACATTATTTAAGCTATCCAAACTTTGTGTTTGCAATACAAATTGAACAGGCATGCCTCCTCCATATCGCGTACCTATAGTTGGTGGCATGTATGGAAATAGCAAGAAATCTCTAAAGTTACCCGAAGCTGCTCCATATTGATTGTATAAATCTTGCGCTGACATTTTTCGGTCTTTAGGATCATTCAAATAAATACTTTGTACCGCTACATTAACTGGTGCAGGTGCTGGAATAAATGAAATAGCTACCATAGAATATGTTTGGTACAATCCATCAGTAGATTCATTCACATACTTCCCAACCTCTGTCATTCCTTTTTTCATGTAGTCAAAAGAAACGCCTTCAGGTGCAACCGCAATTAAACTTATGTTTGAACGATCTTCAACTGGAGCCAATTCAGAAGGCAATGTTTTACCAACCACTAAAATTAGACCACCAGCTATTACTAAGAACACCCAAGCCATCCAACGTTTTTTCATGAAGGCTGTTAGTAATTTTTCATAACCATTGTTTAATTTGATAAAAAACGGTTCTGTTGTGCGATAAAGCCAATTTGGTTGGTCTTGCTTTTTTAATAAATAAGCACTCAACATAGGCGACAAGGTTAAGGCCACAAATGCTGAAACCAATACAGATCCTGACACGACAATGGCGAACTCCTTAAATAACTGACCACTAATGCCTCCCATAAAAATGATAGGCATAAATACAGCAGCAAGAGTGATGGTTGTAGATATTACTGCAAAATAAATTTCCTTTGAGCCTTTGAATGCCGCTTGAATTGGCGTCATACCTTCTTCAACCTTCTTATAGATATTTTCTAATACCACAATGGCGTCATCTACCACCAAACCAATGGCAAGTACCAAGCCTAACAGTGTAAGAACGTTTATAGAGAATCCAGCCAAATACATGATGAAAAAGGCAGAAAGAATTGAAACAGGAATTGCCAATACAGGAATAATGGTAGAGCGCCAATCTCTTAAGAATAAGAATATGATGAGCACTACCAGACCAAAGGCAATAAATAATGTTTCTTCAACTTCCTTAATAGACTCTCTTACAGGTTTTGTGAAGTCAAAACCTACAATTAATCGGTATTCTTTAGGAACTTCTTGTCGTAATTGATCAAGTCGTTTGTAAAACTCGTCGACCACTTCAATGGCATTGGCTCCTCTTTGAATTTGAATCGCAATGCCCACACCAACACGATTGGCATTATGAGTTCCATTAATGATAGCTGTACGCTCGTTCATTTCACCTAACTCTGCGTAACCAATATCTTTCAGTTTAATAATAGAATTGTCATTTTGCTTAATAATCATGTTATTAAACTCTTCTGCAGTTGTTAAGCGTCCAATAGAACGCACACTCAATTCATTATTATCACCTTCTATTCTTCCAGAAGGCAAATCGATATTTTCTCTTAACAGAGCTTGTCTGATATCTTCAGGTGTAAGTTGCAATGCCGCTAATTTAATAGGGTCAAAACGAAGTCTCATTGCGTATTTATGCTCACCAACAACCGCAACTCTATTAACTCCAGGGATGGATTGCATTCGGTCTTTGATAGTTGTTGAAGCTAAATGACTTACTTCTTTTATATCTTTTGTGTCACTTTCTACCTCTAGAAAAGCCACCAAATTATCTGGTGACGATGCCTTTTCCACTATTGGAGGATCGACATCTGCAGGAATTTGATTTTTAGATTTAGATACCTTATCTCGAACGTCATTTAGGGCATCTTCCAAATCAATATCTCTATTAAATTCAATGGTAATTATACTTACTTGCTCTCTAGATTCAGACGAAATAGTTCTCAATCCATTGGCTTCTGCAATTGACTCTTCCATTGGCTTTGTAATTTTGGAAGCAATCACATCTGGACTTGCGCCAGGATAAAAGGTCACAACTGAAATGACAGGAGGTTCGGTTAAAGGAAACTCTCTAACCCCTAAATTCATCCAGCCTACAATACCCATAATGACAATTAAAGCAGAAAACACACCTGCCAAAACGGGTTTTTTTATACTTATTGATGGTAAACTCATGATCTTATGTTTTAATTTGATTCAGTAACCTCAACAATAGGAGTCCCATCACCTAATCGCATGATATTTGATATGATAACCTTATCACCATCATTGATTCCTGAAAGAATGGTAACTTCATTTTCAGTTCTGTTGCTAATGGTCACAGCTGTAATTTTTGCTCTATCTTCTTGTAGTAAAAACACACTGTACCCTTGTTTACTTGGAATCAAAGCTTGTGAAGGGATTGTAATACCTTTAGTGCCTTCGTTAAGTGTTGAGAAGTTGATTTTTGCAGACATGCCTCCTTTAAATTCATTTTTAGAATTATCGGCAATCGCCTGAACCGTTAAACTTCTATTTTGATTATCCAAACCAGAATTGCCAGCTACAATTTTTGCGCTGTGCACCTGATTAGAAAGTTGTGTGGTAAATGAAACGGATTTACCTTTTTTTACCTGTATTAGATACTTTTCAGGTACTAAAAAGTTAAGCTTCACTTTTGATTGATCTTGAAGGTTCACTAATTCAAGTCCTGGATATACATAAGCGCCTAAATCAACTTTAGAAATTCCAATGTTACCTGAAAATGGTGCTCTAATTTCGGTTTTACTAATCTGAAAGTTTAAAAATTCAACTTGTGCTAGAAGTGATTGCAGTTTAGTTTCAATTTCGTCATATTCTTGCTGACGAATGGCTTCGGTTTTCAATAAACTAGCATATCGTTGCTCGTTTAATTGCGCTAATTTCAATTCTGCTTGAAGTTCCTTTTGCTTTGCTCTGATGTCGGCATCATTTAATTTATAAAGCAACTGACCTTTTGAAACATAATCACCATCTTTAAAAGCGATTTTAGTGATTTTTTGAGAAACTTCACTAACAATGGCCACCTCCTGAATTGGTACAATGGTGCCAACAAGAATTTCTTCTTGATTTAGTTCTAATTCTTTAGCTTCAATAACATCTACAGGAAGCTTACTGACTTCCATTGAGGTGCCATTGGCCTCTAAATTTTCCCCACTACTTTTTGTACATGAAACTATAGCTACAGCTAGAATATTGTATAAAAATATGGTTTTCCATGTGTTGATTTTTTGATACATAATATGTTGATTTAATGATTACTATTACATGTCAAAATTATATCTGTACACTAAATTTTGTGTTGCACTTTTTCACCTATTAGTTCTAAAATTTTATATGTTTTTCAATGAAAAAAGGCACTTGAGTTAGTGCCTTTAAAAAGTATTTATGGATAAAAATAGACTATAGTAGGTCTATAGCTTTGCGTTTGTTCTTCTTGATGGTTTTAAAATGTGAAGGCGTTAATCCTGTGATTTTCTTAAATTGAGTAGATAGATGTTGCACATTGGTATAGCCCAGTTTATAGGCTATTTCACTTAATGAAAGTTCGTTGTAAACTAATAACTCTTTTGCACGTTCTATTCTTTGAAGAATGATATATTTTTCAATCGTTAAGCCTTGAGTTGATGAAAACATTGAACTAATATGATTATAATCAACATTCAGTTTTTCACTAATGATACTAGAAATCTTTTGCTTAATATCTACAGTATCATAACTATGAATAAGTTCAATAATGATGTTTTTTACTTTTTCGACAAGCATTGCCTTTCGGTCATCTATAACTTCCAACCCATGTTGATATAATTGATTTTTCAACATCATAATTTGATCTTCTTTGAGTTGTTCTTTAAGTTCAAATTCCCCCATTGTTATATATACTGGTATCAAATTGAGCAAAGCAAGTTCATTATTTACGACCATTATACATCTTGGACATACCATATTTTTTACAGACAGTTTCATAATGCTAATATTAAACCTGAATTAAAAAGATTGATTAGGAAGCCTCTTCTTTATTTCTTCTGACGTGGTAAAGAAACGAATGATGACACCTTGAGACGAATTCCATTCTAATAATATTTTACTTGGTGAATCATAAGAGTTATCATCCCAATCTATTAGATAACAGCCCAGTATTGGTTTTTCTTTTTTAACTTTTTTTGAAGTTTCAACAATCTTGTGATAGGTTGCATTACTTATCAAATTATGTTTGTGTCCTTCTAAAACTGACCACATCGAATCGTTTAATCTTGAGCTGTACTCATAATAACCAAAACTATGATGCCTTGCGATAAATTCTGATTGATTATCTATATATCCATCTTTGGTTGTGTTAATACAACCAATAGAAAAAGTTAATATGATTAAATAAGCTATTGTTTTCATGATAAATGTGATCATTGCAATTTTATATTAAAAAAATGTTAACCAATTCTCATTCCATTTTCCACCAAACCATCTGGCACTAAAAGTGTCACCTCCTTATCATTACCAATTCCTCCAAGAATTAAACATTCACTCATCATATTGGCAATTTGCTTTGGTGGAAAATTGACTACTGCAACAACTTGTTTCCCTAAAATATCTTCTGGCTGATAGAGTTTTGTTATTTGAGCAGACGTTTTTCTTTTTCCTAATGGACCAAAGTCAACAACAATTTTATATGCTGAATTTTTTACTTCCTTAAAAATTGCTGCTTCAATGATGGTTCCAACTCTCATTTCAACCTTCATAAATTCGTTCCAGGTCAAATTTGTGTTTTCTGTAGTATTCATGTAATTTATAGTTTTAATATGTAAAGGTCAATCCAGCTCCAAATCCCATATCACTATCATAATGTGAGGACGCAGAAATGTATTTTGTAAGTATGTATTTTGCTCCAAAATTATACTCGAAATCCGTGTTATACATGCCCCAAAGTCGTAATCTCTTGGTCAAAGGAATATCTTCTCGTTTTAATTGAAGACGAACATATCCTGTGTGATCAACAGATACATCTGCAGCAATGAAAAATGGTAAGGTATATTCAAATCCTAAATGAACAACACCACGATTATTTTTCGTATTGGTTTGGCCAAATAAATTGGTTTCTGTTTCTTTTTCATCGCGGTAGCGCCAATCCCAACCTGCATATAAAAACATGAATTGGTTTTTATCCATATATCGTCCAAAATGGCTTTCTGTTTCATAGCCGTCTGTGTCATTTAACCCTAAACGCCATTCAGCATCAAACTTCCAGCGCGTATTCATAAACCACAGCTCACCATCAGTCCCATTACTTTCTAAACTGATTTCAGAGCCAAAATAAAATCGCCGATCATCATTATACACTTTTCTTAAAGCCTGTTTTGGGTTTGGCAATTGTGGATTGGGTGGTGTATTTTCATAAGTAAAAATCCGTCCCATGCCGGACATCATATGGTAGAGAATATGACAATGAAAATACCAATCACCATATTCTTCTGAAGCATTAAACTCAATAGTATCCGTTTCCATAGGCATAATGTCAATCACGTTTTTAAGTGGTGCATAATCACCTTGACCGTTGATAACTCTAAAAAAATGCCCGTGCAAGTGCATCGGATGCCTCATCATGGAATTATTTGTAATGACTATGCGGATGTTTTCTCCTGCTTTTATTTTTATTTTATCGCTTTCTGAAATAGTTTTATTGTTTAATGTCCAGACATATCGATTCATATTTCCTGTTAATTCAAAATGTAATTCACGAAATGGCACATCTGGTAATGTTGTTTTTACAGGTGATTTAAGCATCGCATAATTAAGGGTTACAGGCAATTCTTCATCACCAGAATCTACTATTTCAGGATACATTATTGTATTCATATCCATTTGTTGCAGACTCATATTCATTCCCATATCGTTCATATTTCCACCTAAAGTCATCATGTTGTTCATCATTTTCATTCCTTCAAAGTACTTTAAGCGAGGCAATGGCTCGTGGAATACCTTCTCTCCATTTCCTAACCATAATGATGCAAAACCCGTTCTGTCTTCGGCAGTCGCCATAAATTGATAGGATTTATTGTCTTTAGGAATGGTAACCAGGACATCATAAATTTCCGAAACACCAATGATCAAACGATCTACTTGTACAGGTTCAACATCTACACCATCTGTTGCGACAACAGTAATTTTTCCACCGGAATAATTCAACCAGAAGTAGGTAGAAGCACTTCCATTAATAACTCTTAATCTAACAGTATCGCCAGCTTTATACTTAGCCAGTTGTTCTTTTAAACCGTTGAGTAAAAAATTCTCATAATACACATCACTAACATCCATAGCATGCATTCGCTTCCATTCATTGGTTAGCTTTGTTTTAAAATAACCTTCTTTAAGTGCTTCTGAATAACTTTGAACAGCATTTTTTTTTATCATATACCAATCTGTTGCATTATGCAAAGAGCGTTCAATCTGATGCGGATTTTCGTCACTCCAGTCACTTAAAAGAACCACCTCTTCATTTATCGGTTTCTCGTTTGGTTTATGAATCACGATTGCTCCATACATCCCAATTTGTTCTTGTAGCATGGTATGCGAATGATACCAATACGTACCACTTTGTTTTATAGGAAAACTGTAAATATGAGTTGAATGTGGTTTAATCGGTGCTGTAGTTAAATACGGAACTCCGTCTTGTTCATTAGGAAGCAATAACCCATGCCAATGAATTGAAGTTTCATGATGCATTTTATTATGAACATGAATCTCGGCTATATCTCCTTCTGTGAAATACAGCGTAGGAGCAGGCAATTTGCCATTGATTGCTATTGCCTTTTGGTCCTTTCCAGTATAATTTACGATGGTATCTTTAACATACAAATCATATTTAACCGTTTTTTGGGCATAAGATATTATGCCCAAAAAAAGTGTTGAAATAATAAGAAATTTAGATTTCATTGCTATTAATTTTTTCTTTCTGAAACGCTTCCGCAACTCAACATTTTTGACCCATAATATGGGTTTTTGATTACAGAGTCTGTGCTCAACCAATAGGCTTTTTTCATAGGGCAATATTGGTAATAAATAGTTTCCTTGATATGATCTGCCACCTTAATAATAGTCCAAAAAATTTTAGACAGCACTGAAAATGCTTCTCGCTGTTTTTCTATGTCTTTAGTTCTTGTGATTTTTTCAACTGCTTCAAGTAAACTTTTTTTATCAGTAAAATCACTTTCAGTTTCTATTACTTTTGTGAATTCGATAGCGGTATTACTTATTTGACCACTATCACTTTTAACAAAAGCATCTTTCAATTTAATATAACTTCTAAGAATACTTTGAGTATTTTTTTGAGCGAAAACATGTCCAATTAACATGAACATGAAAACTACAATTACTTTTGTTTTCATAATCTTAAAATTAACAATGAGCAAGTTCAGTATAAGGCTCTGTACCATTAGCAGTATTCATCATACTTTCATAAATATCAGAAACATAATACCCAGCTTTTTCTACAGCTATTATGGCCTCGGCAGCTGGCATTTCGTTTGGCATAGAAATGTAGGCTTCACCAGATTTTGTGTTAATAGATGTAGCACCAGGAATAGTGTGTAGTGCTTTGTTTACGCGCATTTGGCAATGTGCACTTTGCATGTTTGGAATTTGAAGTTTTAAAATTTTCATTTTATTATTTTTTAATGGTTATTACTACTGTAAATTTCCTAAATATCAATGAGTTAACATTTACATAATTATTTAATTGATTTACAAGATTAATTTATTTTTTAAGCTTTAAAAGCAAACTATTGCCCACTACACTTACACTACTAAAAGCCATGGCTGCACCAGCAATCATTGGGTTAAGTAAAAATCCGTTGATGGGGTATAAAATACCAGCTGCAATTGGAATACCAATAATATTGTAGATAAATGCCCAAAACAAGTTTTGACGTATTGCAGCAACCGTTTGCTTTGATAATTTAATGGCCATAGGGATTTTATTTAAATCTGACGAAATGATAGTCATTTTCGCAACGTCCATAGCAATATCGCTTCCTTTGCCCATAGCAATACTAACATTCGCTTGTGCCAATGCAGCACTATCGTTAATACCATCACCCACCATCGCCACAATTTTACCTTTGGCTTGTAAATTTTTTACAAAAGCTGCTTTTTGTTCAGGCATCACTTCGGCTTGGAAATGTTCAATACCCGTTTGTAAAGCAATGGCTTTGGCTGTTGCCTCATTGTCTCCAGTTAACATATAGACTTCTATTCCTAAATGTTTTAAATGCTTAATGGCTTCTAAAGAGGATTCTTTAATCTTATCAGCTATGGCTAATACAGCCAAGGCTTCTTTTGAATTTGAAAACCAAATAACAGTTTTAGATTCGCTACTCCATTGAGCTGCTTTATCTTGTAACTGTTCAGAAATTTTGATAGCATTCTCATTCAATAGTTTTTGATTTCCTACATAATAGGTTTCAGAATTAAAGTTAGCTTTTGCACCACGACCTGTGATACTCTCAAATTCGGATATTTCCACCATAGCAACAGCATCTAAATGATTGATAACCGCTTCTGCTAATGGGTGTTCCGATTGTTTTTCAATGCTAAATAGAACTTCTTTTAAAATATCATCATCATCCAGCCAATCCATGTTTGTGACAACAGGTTTTCCTTCGGTAATGGTACCCGTTTTATCTAACACGATGGCATTAACATTTTTAGTCAATTCTAAACTTTCGGCATCTTTAATTAAAATTCCTTTTTCTGCACCTTTCCCAACGCCAACCATAATAGCGGTCGGTGTTGCTAAACCAAGTGCACAAGGACAAGCGATTACCAAAACGGTTACAAGCGCAATTAAACCTTGAGTAAACCCATTTTCTCCACCAAGAATCATCCAAGATGCAAAGGAGATAAGAGAAATACCTATAACGATAGGCACAAAAATACCTGCTATTTTATCCACTAATTTTTGAACGGGAGCTTTACTACCTTGGGCATCTTGCACCATTCTTATTATTTGAGCGAGCATCGTTTCTGCTCCCACTTTTTCTGCTTTAAATTGAAAGCCCCCTTTTTGGTTAATGGTTCCTGCAAACACCTTATCATTTTCATTTTTTAAAACAGGCACAGGTTCTCCACTCAACATGCTTTCATCAACATAGGAACTACCACTAATTACCACACCATCAACTGCTATTTTTTCTCCTGGTTTTACTAAAATGATATCATCCTTCATGACTTTATCAATAGCAGTTTCAACATGTTCACCATGACTATTAATTACAATTACCGATTTAGGTTGTAAACCCATCAATTTTTTGATGGCAGTTGATGTGTTTCCTTTCGCTTTTTCTTCCAAAAGCTTTCCTAATAATATAAATGCTATAACAACCGCAGCAGTTTCAAAATACACATGCGCGTGTATACCTCTTGCATGCCAAAAATCAGCAAACAAAGTATTAAATACACTAAAAACATAAGCGACACCCGTACTTAAAGCCACCAAGGTATCCATATTGGTTGATCGATGTTTGGCTTGTTTATAAGCATTTATGTAAAAATCCTTACCAAACCATAAAATAACTGGTGTAGATAATACCCACATGATGTAATTAGCGTAAGGCATCTCCATAAAGAACATCCCAATGACAACCACAGGAATTGAAAAAAGAGTGGCATATATAGTGCGCCATTTTAGTTGATTGAACTTTTTCTCATGTAAGTCTTCTAAAGTTTGAGAGACATTATCGTCCTTATCAATCAATAAATCATACCCAACAGATTGTACAGCTGTTTTTAAGTCTTCAGCTGTGACGGTATTAGGTAGATATTCAACAGTGACGGATGCTGTTGCAAAATTCACTGAAGCTTTTACTACGCCTTCTACATAACTTATTATGCTCTCAACACTAACGGCACAAGCAGCACAGGTCATATCTAATACTGGAAAAGTGTTTTTTATGGTAGTAACATCATAGCCTAAATCACGAATTGCCTGAACTGCCTCTGGAACTGCTGTAGCCATTTTAGATGACTCAATAACAGCTCTCTTGTTATTGATTTCGACTTTATGAGATTGAATATGTTTTACTTGATTTAAGCCTTTATCTACGATTAACGCACAATGTTCGCTTTCCACACCTTCAAGTGGAATATACATTGGTTTTGATGCTAAAGTTGTCATAATTATAGTATTTTAAATTACAATGCAAAGTTGACAACTTTAACTTCTTTTTTTATTACACCTTTTTGGGAAAGATTTACAAGATTACACCTCGTCCAATGATTTTCTCTTATTGGAGCGAATATCTTTAAAATGACTTGGGGTAAGCCCTGTGACTTTTTTAAATTGATTACTTAAATGCGCAACACTTGAATAGTTAAGTTGATACGCTATTTCACTTAAAGTGAACTCATCATAAACAAGGAGTTCTTTTACGCGCTCAATTTTTTGAGAAATAAAATACTTCTCTATGGTGGTTCCAACAACCTCTGAAAAAAGATTGGTAATATAATTATAGTCATGATTTAAATGACTGCTTAAATAGGTTGAAAGGTTTGTTTTAATATCGTTGTTTTGTTGATGAACCAATTCAACAATTAACGTTTTTATTTTTTCAATTAATTGGCTTTTTTTATCATCTATAATAGAGAACCCAAAACTTTCCATTACCATTGCAATTTCTGCCTTTTCTTGAGAAGTTAGTTCTTTACTTAATTTTACTTCACCCAGTTTTACTGACAAGGGTTTATAACCGAGCTTTTCAAATTCAGTTCTTACAACCATGATACAACGGTTGCAAACCATATTTTTTATGTGTAGTTTCAAAACATTAATCTAGTTGACATTATTCACAAATTCTAATAAACTTTTCTATGTTTTCAATGTCACTATTCCGAATAACTAAAATAATGTTTTTTTCGTTTGCGTTGATACTTGTTTATACTAATTCTCTTCAAAAACAGCTATGGCCCTTACTGGAGATCCTGTTCCTCCTCTTATTTTTAAAGGTAAAGCAATGAACCTAAAACGCCCTTTATTAATTAATAGATGGAGGTTTATCATGTTTTCATAATGCGTAAAGCCCAATTCACCACAAATTTTGTGCACTTCCTTGTTTGAAACGTTTGGCACACCAGGAGACATAGTTTCTACTCCAAAGGCAGCAATTTCTTTATTTCCTAACCAACGAGTTGCTTCGGCTGTTATACCAGGTCCATTTCCCCAGTTTTCTGTCCCATAATAATTTCGAAAATGGTCTGTATAAAATAAAACGGTATCTCCTTTTTTTATTTGTAATTGAGATTTTTCACAAGCTTTTTGTATGTCTGAAGAAGTTATTAGTGCTCTGAGTCCTTTTTGTGAAAAATCTAAACAGATGCCTTCAGTATAAAACATAGTAAGTGGCATGGTATCTATAGATTGCCCTTTATTCTCTATTGACATGTGATTAAAAGCATCAACATGGGTTCCTGTATGCTCACCTAACTCTAGCTTGTATACGCTCGGAGTAACCGTATGACTATCCTTTATATTGTCCCATTCTTCATGAGTTGCATGAACCGTCATTTTAACTTCAGGAAGGCCTTTATATACAGGCATTCCTGAAAAAATCTCTTGGCTTAAGTCTATTATTTGTGTCATTTTCTTTTATGAAGTAATAGAACCTTACTTTTGTAATTTGTTGAGCACCAATTGTACTTTTTAAGTATTTTCATTGGAATGTTAGTTTTTTTTATTTTATACTCGCTAAACCCAACTCGAAAGTAATTATTTTTAAGGTGAGTAAATGGCAAGCACCAAATAATGTTTTGATTAAAAGTATGATTTTCAAGCAAAAACTTAATAATCTCATGCGAAATATTCAGTCCTCTATAATCATTAAACACATATATTCCACTGAGCTCTAAATTATCGTTATCTATAATTATTAATCGACCTAAACCACAAGGTTTAGCATCACACTCAGCAATCACAATAAACTCATTATCAAAATTAGATTCAATAAAATTTACTTCTTGATACTTTAAGTTAATCCAGTTAATTTCATTCTTTTCCGCTTCTCTAAGGGTTATAGTCATTTCAGATACTAGTTGGTGTTTAATAATATCTCTTTTACAATTCACTTAATAATTTGTCTGATTTCCAAACCGTAGCAAACTCTTCATTTAAACTAGCAAGGGTAGTTTGGTGAATAATTTCAGAATCATATAATACACCATCAACACCAATTCGATCAAACGTAGCAGTAGCGTCTGAAATTAAATAGGTTTCATAACCAAAGTTGCCAGCCATTCGTGTTGTGGTGGACACACAATGATTCGTTGTTAACCCAACGAGTACTAAAGTATTAATTTTAAATATATCTAAATGCTCTTTTAAATCTGTTCCTATAAACGCGCTATTCACATTTTTTGTTATTATTGGCTCGTTGTCCAATGGCATAGCATGTTCATTAAAATCAAAGCCAGAATTTGATTCATGCAGCAAAGAATTTAGGCTCTTTGAACTATGTCTAATATGAAAAATAGGCAGTCTGCATTTCCTCCATTTGGCTAAAATCTTTCCGCAAATAATTTCAGCTTCAGGGTTATTTCTGTTCCCACCCCAATAGTCTTCATTTAAAAAGGCCTTTTGAACGTCTATAAGAATTAGGGCTGGATTTTTGTCTCTTAGTTTCATCATTGCTTAATTAGGCGTTTAGTCCATTCTGGTTATTCCATAATTACTAATTTATTATTTTATTCATTATTTAAGTGTATTAACTAATTTAATTTTTGCTTTCATCAAATAGTTGAATGGTTACAACTTATCCAGCATTTATTCCCTTTTTAAACAAGTTATACTTAAAAAATTTATTCTTGATATTTTTTTGATAAGAGATAAAAAATGCAATTATCTGAGGTTAAATATATTTACAAATAAACCATAAACCCAGTATCAATATCATAGTAAGCCATCTTGCCATTATTATCCTTTGGAATATTTTTTACTTCAAAATAGCGTTGACCTTTAATGACGGATTTTAACTCTTTAATATCTCTTTTTGTAGCATTTTTATTATCCTCAGGGGTAAATACATATTTGGCCAAATCAACGGCTGCTGCACCCAATGCTGCATTTGCAGCACCAGTTAATGATATAGTCTCTTTTTTTGGAGTGCTTTGAACCGTAGGAACTTGAATTTTATTCTGCTCTAGAGTTGTTTTATGGGGTTTTGTTTTGTTCTGCTTTAGTAACCAACTCCGACTTCTACAAGAGTTGCTACAAAACTTTTGTACACCTCTACGTCTTGGGGTGTACTCACTACCACAATGGTTGCAAATGGTTGTCTTTTTCATTATTATACGTAAATTAAACGTTTAATTTACGTATAATATACTATTTTTTACCAATATTAAAAAATGTTTGCAACAATATTTTTTCTGCTTTAGCTTCCGTTATAAGTGGTTTTTTGTCTTTTTTATTGGTTGGTAGTGGTGGTGTAGTCGTTTTTTCAGGCGTGTTAGTTTTAAATTTCTTAATCCAATTTTCAAGGTTTAAACTTGGTCCTTTCTTTTTAAAATTATTGACAACATCAGGGAAATAAGTATCGATGATATCGTGAGCATTAAAGTTTCCTTTTGGAATGGTTTCTTTACTATCATAAAAGGATTTTACTAATACCTCGAAATGCTTTTTATAACTTTCATATTGAATATAGAATATTCCAGATAAATTGCTATCGATTTGTATCATTTCAATGGGGTTGTGATACATCCATTTAACTATATAGAACATGGTTTCAACAAATTCAAAATATTTGTTTAATACATAATTAAATTCATGCGCTTTACCCTCACTTTTCTTTTCTAATAGTTTGAAAATGTTCTTTTCTAAATCGCCCTCCTTTAATAAAATTTGTTTATTGCTTCTTCCCGCTACATAATGAATCGGACCTTCATATTCATCGAAGACTAAAACTGTGTTTAAAAAATTATATTTCTTCAGCGCATCTAGGGTTTCAATAATATCTGGTCGGATCTCTTTCTCTGGGATAAAGAAATATAACTCTTTAATAAGATTTGGAATCAAGCTTAGATGAAACTGATGTAATGTTTGCTCACTCATTGTTTTTTCTTTAGCATTTCTGAAAAATCAGGTGGTAACTCAGCGTCAATATCTCTTAGGTATTTCTCTAGGGCATTCATTGATGTATGTCCTGTAATAAGCATAAGTTTACTTTTTGCCTCGAAAGGTGCGTACTCCATAACGAGTGCTCTATATACTTTAGTTATATAGGTATGTCTAAAACTGTATAAGCCATAGTCTTTTCCTAATTTAAAATGATCTTTGATTACCTTTTTAAAACGCTTACTAAAATAATCTCTTTTATTGGTTTCATTAGTTTCCCATTCACCACCAATTTTGTCTGGAGTGAATAAGGTGTCTTCAGGATTTAGGCTTGACAAATCTGGCAAATCATCCAATAATATTTGAGGGATAATTTTTGTTTTAAACTGACTATTCTTTGCTTTAAACTGAAGAGTTTTGTTTTGTAAATTAATATTTCCGACTTTCAATCGACAAACTTCAATAGGTCTTAGAAAACCATATGAAATGAATTTAATGTACAACAATAAAATAGGGTCTTTTTCTTTTAGATGCTTGAAGATGGATTCTTGAGTTTCTAACGTATAGGTTTTATTGCGTTCTGGTTTTGATTTTAATATGGGTATGTTTTTTAAAAAGTTCTGTCCAATAACATCATTATCCTCCAACACTTGCATAATGCTACCTATATCGGCTCGATAATTATTCCTATTACGTGGAGAGGTTTTATCTAAAACATGGTTTAAAAACTGAAGAACCAACTGTTTATCTAAAGCGTCAATTGTTTTAATATTTGGATGGTTTTTATCCAACCATTTTAACAGCAGATCTATTTTATTGCTATAATCTTTTAAAGTACGTGCACCTACTAATTTTTCTTTGAGCTTTAAACCATAATCAAACGCAGCCCTCAATGATAGATTGGGAACTTCTTGGGGTTGATTTAAGCTCTGTTCCGCTTCTTTTTGTTGGGTGCTTGCTTCAGTTGTTGAAGGTGTGGTTTTAGTTTTTCTTTGTAATTTTTGATATAACGCTGTGTTATCTTTAAAAGGGTTATAACCTTGTTTTAAGAGCTTTAATAATACTTTACGATATACTGTAAGTACTTCCATACGCTCTTCCTTGGTTTTATAAGTGTTTGCTGATCCATAAAAAGGAGTGAGACGCTTTAGTTTACCTGTACTGGGGTCTCGAAAGGAAAAATACACATACCATCGCTTGGATAAATTTCCGTTGGCTGTATAGATTTTTGGGCTGGAAAAAAGTTTCTTTTTTGACAAATCGTATGCACTTTCGTATTCACTTTCGTATGCAAAAGTAAGAATTTGTTTAAATGTAGACATAAAAAAACGGTTTAGAGAAAACCTAAACCGTTGATTACGTCTATTTTAAATTTTGTAGCGGGAACTGGACTCGAACCAGTGACCTTCGGGTTATGAGCCCGACGAGCTACCTACTGCTCTATCCCGCGATATTGGACTGCAAATATACAATCCTTTTTAATTTCTACAATAAGAAAACATAAAAATATTATTGACCAATACTTACCACCTGAATATCTAATAATTCTGCATTGGAAAATGTTACAGAAACTTGAATGGGGTTACAGCAAACCTCACAATCTTCGATATAAGATTGACTTGATATAGAACTATCAAAAAGCATAGAAATGTTTTCCCAACAATAAGGACATGTAAAAAAATATTCTTCCATTATTAAAGTTAAAAAAAAATAGCCATCAAAAAGATGGCTATTAGAAACTATAATTTATAAAACTTTTTTTATTCCTTTTCAATATCCATTACTGCAGTTGAATTTTGTGCTTCTAGCAATCCTAATACTGGAGGGTTTTTTCCGGATACACTAATATATTCTTGGTTTAATTTATTATCACTTACCATTAAAGTATTTAACTTTGTTAAATTGATTAAATCAATTGGTAAATTCCCCGTAAATTGATTAGTTGATAATAATAACTCTTCCAAGTTTTTCAACTGAGCGATTTCAACTGGTATTTCACCATCCATTTTATTGTCCATAAGACTCAATTTTTGCAGTTTCGATAACGCATAAATCTCTCTTGGGATATTACCAGTCAAAAAGTTGCTCCCTAATAAAAGCTCTTTTAAGTTTGTTAAACCCATTAAAGAGTTAGGGATTTCTCCTGTAAGTTGATTGCTATATAATTTTAAAGACTCTAATTTTTTCAATTCTCCTAACTCTGAAGGTATACTTCCTTCAAAACGATTCATATATAATTCTAAATCTGTTAAGTTTTTTAGGTTTTTTAATGAGGCAGGAATTGTTCCTGATAATTTATTGAAACCAAAATTTAATTTTCTTAAAAAAACTAAATTTCCAATTTCTTGAGGTAGACTACCTTGTAGGTTGTTAAATTGAAGATTAATTTCAACTATTTGATTATCCTCTATTTTAACACCATACCAGGTATCAATAGGTTCGTCTAAATTCCATGCAGAGTTCCACTCACTTCCATTTGTGGCATTATATAAGGCTAATAATGCATCTTTTTCGGATGTAGACACACTGGCAAATGAGTAAATTGTTGTAAGTAAAAGAATTACAGTTAGCTTTAAGGTATTCATATTACAGTTAGATTTGGGATTAACTAGTACGAATATACATTACAACTAGACTAAATACTATTTAATTCGATGAAATGCACAAAATTTTAACAAATTCTAATCGACGAACTGGTCAATTTCAAACTGAATGGCTTCCCATTTTTCCATTAAACCTTGCAAGTCAGTTTTCATTTTTTGATAATTATCGAAGAAATTTGGTTTAGAAGTAGCTTCTTCATAATTAATTTCAAGCTCAACATCTATGGCTTTAATATTACGCTCTAACTGGCCAATTTTAGATTCTACGTTACTTAACTTATTGTTTAAAGACTTAAGTTTTTTTTGATCTTCGTAGGATTGCTGCTTTTTCTCTTTAGGTGTTTCTTTTACAACAGTGCGCTTTTCAACATCCCGCAGGCTGTCTACTTTTCGCTGGTCTAAATAATAATCTATATCGCCTAAATATTCTTTTAGCTTGTGATCTTTAAACTCGTAAACCTTGTTAGTTAATCCTTGTAAAAAGTCACGGTCATGTGAAACTAAAATTAAAGTCCCTCCAAATCTTTTCAAAGCTTCCTTTAAAACGTTTTTAGATTTTATATCTAAATGGTTTGTAGGCTCATCCATGATTAAAACATTAAATGGTTGCAACATTAATTTAGCTAAAGCCAAACGATTTCGCTCTCCTCCAGAAAGTACACGTACATATTTTTCAACCTCATCGCCACGAAATAGAAACGACCCTAGAATATCTCTTACTTTACTCCTATTTGTTTCATTAGCAGCATCAATCATGGTATCTAGCACCGTTTTACTGCCGTCTAAATACTCTGCTTGATTTTGAGCAAAATAGCCAATTTGTACATTATGCCCAAGTTTTAAATGTCCGTTATATTTTATATCTCCAACTATGATCTTTGCTAGTGTAGATTTACCTTGACCATTTTGACCAACAAAAGCAGTTTTGCTATCCCGTTCAATGAGTAAATTGATATTTTTTAAAACTAGGTTGTCGCCATAATTTTTTGAGATATGTTCAGCCTCCACAACCACTTTTCCAGGTGTGATGGATACTGGAAAATTAAGTGTCATTACGCTGTTATCATCTTCATCAACCTCAATTCTATCAATCTTATCCAACTTTTTTATAAGCGATTGCGCCATTGTCGCCTTTGATGCTTTCGCTCGAAATTTTTCAATTAACTTCTCAGTTTGTTCAATTTGCTTTTGCTGATTTTTTTGAGATGCTAACTGCTGTGTTCTTAATTCTTCACGCAATACCAAATACTTAGTGTAAGGTTTTGGATAATCATAAATACGTCCTAATGAAATCTCGATGGTTCTATTAGTCACATTATCTAAAAACATCTTATCGTGAGAAACGATAACCACTGCACCAGGATAATTTTTTAAAAATCCCTCTAACCAAATGATAGACTCAATATCTAAATGGTTTGTTGGCTCATCTAAAAGTAAAATATCATTGTTTTGAAGTAGCAATTTTGCTAGTTCAATTCGCATTCGCCAACCACCAGAGAATGTATCTGTAAGTTTTCCAAAATCTTCGCGTTTAAAACCTAGTCCTTGAAGAATTTTTTCGGTATCCCCTTGATAATTGTAGCCGCCATTAATTTCGTATTGATGTTGTATCTCGTTAATATCAACCATGAGTTGATGATACCCTTCACTTTCATAATCGGTACGTTCGACCATTTGGGTATTAACTGCTTCCATTTTAGCTTCGAGTTCCTTTATTTCTGTGAAAGCCTCATACGATTCTTCTAAAACTGTTCTTCCAAAAACAAAATCAATATCTTGCTTTAAAAACCCTATTTTAAGTTCTTTATCAGTTGCAATTTGCCCCGTATCAGGCTCCATTTCTCTCGATAATATTTTGAGCATGGTAGATTTACCAGCTCCATTTTTGCCTATAAGCCCTACTCTGTCGCCATTTCCAAGTTTAAATGTGATATCTTCAAAAAGGTATTCACCTTGAAATGAAATTGATAAATTATGAATGTTCATCATAGAAATGTAACTTTTATTACAGAGCTTTTATTATTAAAAATGTACTTTTACTGCCTGATTTCAGGTTGCAAAAATACACAAATATTATGTTTAAAAAAGGAACTAAATTATATAGTATTTTGAAAGGTGCTTGTCCCAAATGTCATGAAGAATCCATGTTTAAAAACAAGAACCCCTATATGCTTTCGGAAGCGTTGAGTATGTACGAAAAATGCTCGAATTGCGGCACGAGATATAAAATTGAACCTTCATTTTTTTACGGTTCTATGTATGTTAGTTATAGTGTAGGAATAGCTTTTGCTGTTGCTGCTTTTGTTATTTCGCATTTTATATTTGAAGCAGGAATTAATCTAGTCTTTATTTCTATTATTGGCACCTTAATCGTTTTTATGCCTGTTATTTTAAGATTATCTAGAAATATTTGGATTAACCTTTTTATTCACTATGATAAAAGGTTTGCAAAAAAATAATTATTCGAATCGCTTTATATCAATCTCTTTTTCTAAAGGAATTTCACTCTCAATAAACTTGTATAGTTTATTGGCAACATAAGGCCCAATCATTACACCCCTTGTTCCTAAACCATTTAAAACATACATGTTTTTATAAATTGAATGTTGCCCTACCAAAGGTCTTCTATCTTTAACAGAAGGTCGAATACCTGCTTTTTGATTCACAACTTTATAAGAACATTTAATTAATTTTTCAAGCTTTCGCGTAAGTTCTTGTTTCCCCGCGTTGGTCGCTTTATTGCTTAAATCTTTCCATTCGTAAGTCGCACCAACTGTATACAAGTCTTCTCCTAAAGGAATTAAAAAAACACCCGCTTTTAATACAAAATCAATTCTTAAACTTGGGGCATGTATTGTGATTAACTCTCCCTTTGCTGGAACAAGTGGTAAATGTTTAAAAAAAGGGTTTTGTGTTATGCCATAGCCTTCTGCGAACACAATATGTTTAGCCACAATATTTTTATATCCAATTTTCATTTCATCAATTAAAAGCTCATTGTAATTGAATGTGTCTTCGAACAACAATTCACTTTTTAGTAAATCTGACCTATAGGCTTCAATCATAGTTTTTACATCTACTCTCCCTGTATCTAAAACTTCGCCGAAACCAAAAGGTGCATTAATAGCCTCATTATTATTTTTAATAATTTTTGTTGAAAGATATTCCGAAAGTATGGGTTTATCTGAAGCAGCGAACCAATCATTCTGTTCTTCTAGTGATGCAAATTTTCGATAAACTGGAATCTTATAATCCAGTTTTACTTTAAGTCTATTTTCAATGTTGGCATACATTGGTAAGGCAATATCTAACTGCTCTTTACTTTTCCAAACAGTTGTAAATCGTTTTAAAACTACGGGATTATATAAACCTCCTGCGACAGTTGAAGATTGCTGTGAACCGTTGTCAAACGCCACAAAAGTTTTATTATTTGCTTTTAGTTGTTCGCAAAAACTAATACCTGCAATACTGGAACCTACAATTATATAATCTACTTTCATTGACTGCGAAGATACATGCTTTGACAAAACCATCTGAATTTTGCTCATAAAAAAAGCCCACTTTTCAGTGAGCTTTCTTTTTATTAATTATGGCTTAGTAGGTCCACATATCTAATTCAAAATCTCTAATCTTATCTTTAATCCTTTCAGATTCAAGTAATTGCATTAAAGCGTTTTGTGATACATATTCCGTAACCGCTCTGTCTCCTTGTACATTCTCTTCTCTAAAAATATAACCATGAAAACGACGTGCGTTTAACACATGATCAAAAGAGAATGGCATAGAGCTATTTTCATTATTAAAAGATTTGGCTTCATGTAATACCTCTCTAGCATCTGGGAAAAACACCCAAAATAAAGGTACTAAATCTGGCTCTTCATCATCAATAAAGTTAACATCTGGCGCTACTGGAGCTATACCAAGTAGGCGGTATTTCATTTCAGCTTGTCGCTTATCAAAATACCAAAGTCCTTTAATGTGGTACTCTTTAATATCAGCAGCAGTGATATCTCTCCTGTTAATATATTCAGGAGATAATTCTTCACCAGCGTTTAATTGCTCAATACCTAATTCTGTAGTATCAATTTTAACTAAAGCAGCTTCAATGTCTTTTAAGGTTCTTTTTGTTGTAAAATAAGAATCATCATAAATGTTCTTTATTTTTCCATCCTTAACGGCTTTCATAAGAACATCGTATAACGATCTTCTATCCTTTCCTATATTATTTGTATCGATAGGATAGTATAATGGGAAGTTTGCACGTTCATCAAGAACCACTTTTTCCCAAACCATTTTAGAAAACAAGATGTCTCTATCGTCAACATACCCATATTCTAATGGTTTATCATTATCGACTGCCTTTTGAGCTTCTGTTCTAACTCCTATTTGTTCAGGGCTTTTAGCATTTAATATATTGGCTTGCGCAAACATACTTGATGCTGTAAAAACAGTAGCAACGGTTAATAAAAAACTCTTTAATTTCATGTGCTTAATTATTTATTATTTTTCAAAGGTCACATGTAACATCCATATTTCTTTAAGTTCAATGTAACAACTCAAGGTTATATGAATGTTTCATCTTAATCTTATTTTACACTTTTTATTTAACTACGGTAATAACTTAACGTTAATACTTGCAGTTTAGTTTGTTAACTCAATAAAAACTGGAGATACTTTTTTAAGTATTACACTAACACCGTTAGCTTTAGCTTCTATATCAAATATTTGAACATCACCTCCACGCTTAGCTTTGCTTAACGCTTGTTTTGCTCTACTATCTAACTTATTTCCGTTAACGTTAATTGTAGGTTGACCAGCAACTTTAAATTTAAATCCTGTAACTCGTAATGGTAATTCAAAATCGAAATCATCAAATTTTGCACCAATAGTTGAAATTTCAAGGGCGTTACGTTGCATTTTAATAGCACCGTCTTCTCCTCTTACTGTTCCTGTTGGTTTTGGTAAATCTTTGATTCTGAATGTTGCATTATCTGGAATTGATTTTCCATCAAGCGTACCTGTTACATTAATTGTAACTTCACGTCCTTTAATAGTAGTAGCATCCATTACATATTTTCCAACTCCAGCAACTTTTGATAGTCCAGGTGCAGAAGCTCTCACTTGATTATCAGGAATACCTGCAAATGAAATAGTCATTGGGTTTTTAACACCACGATACACTACATTCATTTTATCAGCTGAAATTGTTGCTGCATTAGGTTTTGCTACGGTGGCAAATGATGAATTAACAGGCACCTCTACTTCTTCTCCATCTTGAGAAAAAATCAATTTACCTTCCAATTTATGCTCGCCAACACTTCCTGTATTAACGTTTAACTTAACTTTACCACCTTCAATAGTAAAATCTTTATTTTCCGTTAATTTTCTTCCATCTAAAGTTAACTCTACACGGTTAGGTTTAGTTGAAGCATCTGTACGACCTAAAACAATTTGTCCGTCAAATTTCTCACCATTAAAGTAAGCAGACTTAGTTGTCTCCATTAAGGTAGTATAGTTCGTCATAGACACTTCACTAGAAAGTGTACCTTGTAACATATTTGATAACACTTCAGATTCAGTGGTTTTAACATCTGCTTGAAGTTGTGTCATTTTTGTTAATGATGCTACTAAAGGAAATCCTTTATAATGGTAATCTAACCAATCTTGAGTTCCGATGTCTCTTTTTACAGGATCTGTGTTAAATTTATCTTTAACATCTTGTATGATATTTTCCATACCTTTTTTTCCTTGTAATAAAGACACAACACCATCTCTAAACGTATTTATTTGGTTTAAAAACTCCTGTCCTTCTGGTTTTAACTTGTCTCCTTTAAAGAAATTTTCGTCAAGGTAATCACCTTTATCCATAATTTCATAATCGGTAGGATCATCAACAGTAGCTGTCATTTTTCCTTTTAACTCTGATAAATAAGCATCAAAATTAGAAGCCAACGTATGCAAACTTTCTGCATCAGCTTTTAAAGGCTCATATTTCTCAGGCTGTTCTTCAGCTTTAAGGTTCAAACTTGCAACAAAACTATTGTTACGCTCTTCAGCGGCTTCATTAGATTCTACAAGTCTTTCGTTCATTAATCCGAAGGCTGAAAGCACTTCTTTCGACATATTTAACGCTAGCATCGCTATAAATATTAAATACATCAGATTAATCATTTTCTGTCTAGGTGATAAATTTCCTGCTGCCATTTTTAATTAGGTTTTTTTTGGTTAATTAATAGTAATTTGGGATTTATTAACTCTCCTAATTAATTTTTATTCATTGCAGAAAGCATACCGCCATATACACCATTTAATGATGATAAGTTAGATGCTAAAGATTGCATTTGCTCTTTTAATTTACCAGCGTTTTCAATAGACTCTTCATTAATAGTAGCTTGTTTGTTAATGCTTTCTAATTGTACTTTGTATAAGCTATTTAATGATTCCATTTGTGCTGCAGCTAACGATAATTCTTCACCGTATTTCTTACTAGCTTCGATTGAATCTACTGTAGAAGACATATTTTTTGCAGCACCTTCAAAGTTTTTGATGCTATCTCCTAAACTTGAGATTAATTCACCATCAATTTTAGCTTCTTTTAATAATTCGTCTAACTTTTTAGATAGTAAACCTTGTGCAGATTCCTTTCCTTCATTTTTACCTGATTGTCCTCCAGCTAATTCTGGATATACTAAAGACCAATCTAAATCATCATCAACAGGTTCGAATGCTGATAATGCAAAAATAATTGCTTCTGTTACAAGACCAATGGTTAACATAACGTTACCTGTTAAAGGTCCAATTTCAAAGTGAATAATTTTGAATAGTGCACCAACGATTACAATTGCTGCTCCTAATCCGTAAGCCATATTCATGAACTTTTTGTTTGCTTTTGACTTTGCCATAATTTTCGATTTTTAATTTAAGTAGGTTTTACTTAAGTAGGTTAATTAATAGTTATTATTATTTTTATTGATTTGATTAAAATTTATTTACCGTTTTTAGTTACTTGTGTCCCCATGTAATCTTGAACGGTTCTGAAACCTATATAACTTCTTGCTGAATCTGCATACTCATAGTCTCTTGAACTTACTTGCAAGAAATAAGCAACATCTTTCCAAGAACCACCACGAACAATTTTACGTTGATTGTTAGCATCATTCACACTTGGGTTAATAGTTGATGTATATTCATAAGCTGATGGATCATAGGATGCATTCACCCATTCCGAAACGTTTCCAGCCATATTGTATAAGTTATAATCATTTGGTTCGTATGATTTTGCTTCAACAGTATATAATGCTTGATCTGCCGCATAATCACCTCTTACAGGTTTAAAGTTTGCCATAAAACATCCTCTGTCACTTTTTGTGTAAGGACCACCCCAAGGATACGTTGCAGCTTGTAAACCACCTCTGGCGGCGTACTCCCACTCTGCTTCCGATGGTAATCTGAATGTATTAACCATCGCTGCTCCTTTTTTAGATTTTTGGTATGAGTTTTTGTTAATAGTTCTCCATTCACAAAATGCTTTTGCTTGTTTCCATGTTACACCAACAACTGGGTAATCACTATAAGCATCATGCCAAAAATAATCATTGTGCATTGGCTCATTATATGAGTAAGCGAAATCTCTAATCCATACCGTAGTATCTGGATATACTTCAATTTCTTCTTTCTTAATAGCGTCTTTACGAGAAATACCTCTGTTTCGAGCAGCTTCTTGAATATCCATGTAACTGAATTGGAATTTAAACTTTTTAACATCCCAAGTACGCTGACCATTATAAGATTCTTCTAATGGTAAGTACATAGTATCCATTACTTCAGTATAGTACTCGTCTGGATATTCGGCTGTATCGAAAATTAAATCTACATCTTTATTTAATTTTCTACCTTCATATCCTGTTGGTCCTAAGCCTGTATAATTTTCGAACATATACTTTTCGTAAACAGACATATTTGCTGTATCTGCATCTTTAAATGCATATTCACCAATGCCACCATCTTCAGGAACTTTTCCAACTTCATCTGCTAATACGGCTAATTTCATTCTAACAATAGAATCTCTTACCCAATTAACAAACTGACGATACTCGCTGTTTGTAATTTCTGTGGCATCCATATAAAATGCTCTAACAGTAACTGTTTTTGAAGGTGCATCTTGAACTCCAGCCAGATCATCATCTGCTTTACCCATTATAAATGCGCCTCCAGGAATTAATTCCATACCATAAGGCTTTTCAGGGTGCCATTTTTTTCCTTTAACACCTACTAGCTCGCCTCTATCTTTAGAGCCACAACTAGTTAGAATTGCTAATACTGCGGTTAATAAAATAAACTTCTTCATATCCATAGAAAACTCGAGGTTAATTATTTTAAGCTTCATTTGAGAGCGTAAACATATTTATATATTTTTTAAAAAACAACTTTTTATCTAAAAAATTTACATTTCATCGTAAAAAAATTACATTTTACCGATGAAATTGACTATTTGACCATGCTTTGTCTATTACACACAGTTCTTTTGAAATGCTTTAAACCAACGATCTGGCACCTTATTATTACACGCATCGAGGTAATCTTGATGCATGCATGGTAATAACGTATGTCTTTTTAATTTATTATTAACTTCAGATAAAAATGGAATTTCTATCCACCATCTACCTGTTTTGTTACTTTTATAGAATACTAATTCTTCCGATTCGACCAAGGTTATAAACTTTTGATAATTTCTATCATCTGAAAAATCATCGTCTTTAACTCTAAAATTAACCCCTTCAACAAAGTACCAAATCATTTGAGCAACTAACATAGATGTAATAGTATCATCCTTTGAAGGTACATATTCATATATACCAAACGATGTTACTTTATTACTAATACCTGCATAACGCGATATGGCACAAATTTCTTTTCCGTCTAAACCATTGGGAGAATACTTTTGATTTAAACTTAGCTCTGATGATTTTACCGAAGTTAAATCGATACTAACAATATTGGCATCACGCAATACTGGCTCTACAATAGAAATATCTTTAGATACTTGACCTAACCTGTAGGATTCAAAATAAAGGCTATCCATTAAATCTATTTCTTCTTGCGAATTAAAATAGGTTTGATATCCAATTGTAGCATAATTAAACAGGTTGTACGGTTGATCTAGAATAATTTTTCCAACAAAGCTATTATTCTTTATAGGTTTAGTAGAATCTCCTAAATTAAATTTTGCATCAACATTTACAATGTTTACCATAGGTATTAAGCCATCGTAAGCTCTATAATTTGCATATGTAATATCTTGAGACCCTCCTAGTATAACTGGAATAACACCTTTTTTTACTAGAATAGAAACCGATTCTCTTAAAGCAAAATATGTATCTTCTACACTTTCTCCTTTATTTATATCACCTAAATCTGCAACGGTTACATTCCAACTACCTGGATATAGACTATAAAATGATTTTCTAATTTCATCCAATTGAAAATCTTGTCCTATATAATTAATGTCGTTTCTATTTTCTAAAACACCAATAATAGCAATATTAACATCGTCTAAATCTGGGATACCATTTTGAGACGAGTGAATTTTAATCTTTCTGCCTAAAGCTTGTAAGGATAGTAATTCGTTATGGGCTAAAACTGAATCTGAGACTGGGGATAAAAAATTAAAGTTCATCTTTAATTACAAAGAAAATTTGATTTAAAATTGATTAAACACAAATATCAACAGAATAAATGAGTTTTCGATTAGCTTTATGTTAAAATAACCGATGAAATGCATTTATTTATCAACATAATAAATAATTACATTCAAAATTACTAATTTAAAAAGAGGGCAATATAAATATTACTTCTTTTTCGAAGTTGCCTTTTTCTTAGCTGTTTTCTTTTTAGGAGCTTTTGCTTCAATTAAAGCTTGTGCCTTTTCTAAAGTTATTTTAGAAACATCAACGGTCTTAGCTAATTCAATTTTTGTTTTACCTTTAATAAGGTTATGCCTTCCCCAGCGTGCCTTTTCAATACGGATACCTTCTGCTTCCCAATTTTGAACAACTTTATCTTTTTCCTTTTGGATTTTGTCTTCTATTAATTCAACAATATCATCATCAGACAGTTCGTCCCAATTGTATTTTTTGTTCACGTTGATAAACATATTGTTCCATTTAATAAATGGTCCGAATCGTCCTTTACCTTTTTGTACAGGCAAATCTTGATACATATATATAGGAGCATCTGCTTTTTGCTTTTCTTTGATTAAAACAATAGCATCATCTAACTCTACACTTAATGGATCAACACCTTTTGGTAAGGATACAAACGCATTTCCAAATTTTACATAAGGTCCGAAACGTCCGTTATTAACTTCAACTTCTTCACCCTTATATTCTCCCAAGCTTTTGGGCAATTTGAACAAATCCATAGCCTCATCATAGGTAATGGAGTTCAATTGTTGGTCTGGACTTAAACTAGCAAACTGCGGTTTTTCTTCATCATCCACAGTACCTATTTGAACCATAGGACCAAATTTACCCAAACGCACACTTACTTGTTTCCCTGTTTTTGGATCGGTTCCTAAAACACGTTCACCAGATTCTCTATCAGCGTTTTCTTTAACATGCTCTACTTGAGGATGAAAATCTTTATAAAAAGATTTCATCACTTTCGTCCAATCTTCATTTCCTTCTGCTATTTCATCAAAATCAGCTTCTACTTTCGCGGTAAAGTTATAGTCTAAAATATGCTCGAAATGGTTCACAAGAAAATCTGTTACAATCATTCCAATATCAGTTGGCACCAGTTTCCCTTTATCGGAGCCTACTTTTTCGGTTAATTTTTTACTTTTAATCTCGCTTTTCTGCAAGACCAATTGCTTATAACCACGTTCTTCTCCTTCGTTTGAACCTTTCTCAACATAATTTCTGTTTTGAATAGTTGAAATAGTTGGTGCATAAGTAGACGGACGACCAATACCCAATTCTTCTAATTTTTTAACTAAGGAAGCTTCCGTATATCTTGAAGGCGGACGCGTATAACGCTCCGTTGCAGTTATATAATTATTGTTTAATTTCTCATTAACCTTTAAATCTGGTAAAATACCTTCTTGCTCAACATCTTCATCATCTGTTCCTTCAAGATACACCTTTAAAAAACCATCAAAAGTGATGATTTCTCCGTTAGCTGCAAATTCCTCATTAACCTTATTTGAAGCGTTAATTTGAATTTTTAAATTGGTACGTTCTAGCTCTGCATCACTCATTTGAGAAGCAATAGCACGTTTCCAAATCAATTCGTATAGTCTTGATTGATCTCTATCAATATCTACTGCATGCAATGAAAAATCTGTAGGACGGATAGCCTCATGCGCTTCTTGCGCTCCTTTGGATTTTCCTTTATAATTTTGAGGTTTACTATATTGTTGCCCAAATGCTGATATAATTTCAGCTTTTGCTGCGTTTCGTGCTTCATCAGACAAGTTTACACTATCTGTTCTCATATAGGTGATTAATCCAGATTCGTAAAGCCTTTGTGCATTAGACATGGTTCTACTTACTGAAAAGCCTAATTTTCTTGAAGCTTCTTGCTGTAAGGTTGATGTGGTAAAAGGTGCAGCAGAAGATTTTTTTGCTGGTTTTTTCTCTAAACTTGAAACCTGATAGGTAGCTTCAATATTATTTTTTAAAAATTCAGTAGCTTCAGTTTCCGAGTTAAAATTCTTTGGAAGTTTAGCTTTAAACGTTTGTCCTTTTTCATTTGAGAATTCCGCATCAATTCTATACGATGCTTGAGCTGTGAATTCTTGAATTTCTCTTTCTTTTTCAACAATTAAACGTACAGAAACCGATTGAACACGACCTGCTGAAAGTCCACCTTTAACTTTTCTCCAAAGCACTGGCGACAACTCATATCCTACGATTCTGTCTAAAACTCTACGCGCTTGTTGTGCGTCGACCAAATCATAATCAATCCCTCTTGGATTTTCAATAGCTTTTTGAATGGCAGATTTAGTAATCTCATGAAAAACAATACGTTTGGTTTTATCCTTATCTAGCTTTAAAGTTTCGGCTAAATGCCACGCAATAGCTTCTCCCTCTCGGTCTTCATCACTTGCTAACCAAACCCAATCTGCGTTTTTTGCTAATTCTTTAAGCTTTTTTACAACGTCTTTCTTGTCCTTTGAAATTTGATATTTTGGTTTGAAATCACCATCAACATCAACACCTAATTCCTTAGAAGGTAAATCGGCAATATGCCCAAAACTAGATTCTACTTTAAAATCTTTTCCTAGAAATTTTTCAATGGTTTTTGCCTTAGCTGGTGACTCAACTATCACTAAATTCTTCGCCATACTTCAATTTTTGAAGGTACAAATGTATATGAAAAAAAGTTTATCTGCCTAATTTTAAATACAATCTGTGTATTAATTAAAAAACAAAACCTGCTTTTTACAGTGAAAAAACAGGTTGTTTTTATGTTAAATTTTTAAGTTTATTCTTCGGTGTTTCCTATTTGATCTATTGCAGTTTGCTCGCCAAAACCGACTACTTCTTTATATATAAAATAAACTGGTAAGTAAGCAAAAGCTGCTGTTACAAATACTCCAATAAAGCACATTATAATACCAACTAATTGAGCCAAAAGGCCCGCAACAAAAATTAGCCCAAAGGTTATAAGCCATTTTTTATTACCTAATTTAAATCCAACTTTTACTATATCAGAAGGTGACATATCAGGGTTAAATGCATAAATCACATTAATTAAAGCAATTGGAACCATCACATAGATAATTGGCAAAACGCACAGTAAAGTTGCTACTAAGCTGATACCAAATGTCATTGCAGCTAATTTTATGGTTTTTCTTAAGTGGGGTTTTTTAAAAAAATAAAAATAGTCGTCAGCACCAGATTCATTTAAGTCTTTCAGTTTACATATTCTATAAAAAGCAGATTTTAAACCAAAAGTAATTACTACGGCAAAAAATGAAAAAACTATCATAAATAAATAAAATGGAATGAAAATAGCCATATTAGGTTGCCCTCCTTGTTGTAATGTTTCTGGGTCTAAAATTCCCATAGCAATTAAAGGTAAATACATTATGATATAAAAAGGAATCATAAAAGCTATAGTTAATAAAAGCATAAGCAATCCTTGTAACCACACCTTTTTAAAAAGCTCAATAGATTTATTAAAAATATCGCCAAAATCTAGATCTTTAGCCTGTTCTATTCTTTCCAATAAATTGTTAATTGTATTCATATAAATCTAATTTAAATTAATAATCTGAATCATCTTTAACTCCAATTTGTTCTATCTCACTAACATCTTCAAAACCAATAACTTCTTTATATACATAAAACACAGGCAAATAAACAATTGAAATCGTAAACAACACCCCTATAAAGCAAGCTATAACTCCCAACATTCCTAGAATAGCTGAAACAAAAATCAATCCGAAAGAAATAAGCCATTTTTTATTTCCCAAAGCAAAACTTGCCTTAACAATTTCTGTTTCGCTTAAGTCTGGGTTAAAGGCAAATATTACTGAAAAATAAGAAATTGGGACAAACACATAGATATAAGGAATAACTAACAATAGTTGTGCAATGGTTGCTATTAACCCATATATAATACCTAGCATAAAAATTTTAGAAAAATATCCATTACTGAAAAAATAAAAATAATCGTTATTGTCTTCATCCTTCATAACATAATTTTTACAAATTCTATAAAACGATGCCAAAAAACCAATTGAAACCACGCTGCCTAAAATTGTTTGAGGCAAACTATATAAGACATTCATAGAGTAAAAAGAAGTAAACGTTTCAAGATTAATACCATCATTAAAATTATAAATATTTGTTGATAACCCTATAACGGAGAACAAAAAACCAATAACGAACGCGCATAAAAAAATTAGCAAAACTGTTAAAAACCCTTTTAACCACACTTTTTTGAACAGTTCGATAACTTCACTTAAAATGGTTCCAAAATCTAATGCTTTGGCATTCTTTATTTTTTCTGATAAACTATAATATGTATTCATTCTTTGGTTAGTTATTATCCTATAAAAGTAAATGTTTTTTTAAAAACTCTTAGATATATTGGAAACTAAAAAATCCTGCATTATGCAGGATTTTTATTATTAAAGATTTCGTTTCTTAATTATTTCAATTCATAAGTGCTTAATAATTGCACCAAATTGCCTTCATAATGGTATTGATATAATGTATTACCTCCAATCATAAGCAGTGAGTTTTCCAAGGCGATAACATCCTTAGATTGAATGTTTTTATAATTTGCTGTCATATTTAAACTCTCTGGATTGCTTTTATCAAATAGTTTTAATCCTGAAGTTCCGTCGCATACAAATAGTGTATTAGCTTTAAATCCTAGTCCATAAGGATTATCCAAGCTGTATTGCTTTATAAGCGTAGGTTTTGTTTTATCGCTAACATCAATAACTTCTAACACGCTTTCTAATTGACCACAATCATTACCTCCTCGTATTGTTAAATACGCAAAATCGCCATCAACCACCACAGGGTCGCAACCTTCCCAATGCATAAATTCTGATACATATTCTGGTGAAGATGGGTTTGTTAAACTATATATATACATCCCTTGATTACTTCCTAAATATAAATAGTCATCCGCTTGAAACATAGTTTCTATATTCCAACCAGCATATTGGGTGTTGGCAAGTACTGGTTCTGAAAGGTTATGAATATTAAAGATGGTCATTTCATAATTACCAACTGTATATAAATAATTATCTACTATCTGAAAACGCGCTAGAGAACCACCAGTTCCTGTAACAGACTCGCTTGAATTTATTACGGCTCCATCAAAAACCACATCGATTAAAATATCATCATCCCTTTTTTTTCGACGTTCAGTGGTTATTGTCCAGCCAACGATCACATCATTATTATAATCAAATTTATCAAAATCAACTACCTGTGCTTCAACAGGTATATTATAATCATATACTCTGAATACATCTTCTAATCGTTCCTCTAGTTTTATTGAATTAATATCCGAAATATCAAAAACTAATAAATCAGTGGCACTATCAGCATACAGAATATCATCTTTTACTGATATATCTTCATTCCCAGGAATCTTAATATATTTTATCGCATTAGGGTTTGATGGATTAGAATTGTCTATTATTTGAATCCCGTTGTTTGTATCACCTACAAAAATGTAATTTTTATAGGCGTATATCTTACCAACTTCTTCAATACCTTTAGGAGCTGATATGTCTACAGAACTTCTAAACGCCGATTTACTCATTAACATTGGTTTTGCTACTTGAACGAACTCGAAATCTTCATCATTGGTGTCGCACGCTGCAACAAAGATTAGGGACAAGGACAAAAAAAGGTGTTTTATTTTCATAATATTAATATTTTCATTAGTTAGTTTTTTAATATGTATATGTTAATGAAGATTCATAACCATCAATATGCAAAATAATTTTATTACTACCAGTAATTTGTAACGATGTTAAATCGAAAGAAATCGATTTTTCAAAATATGCTAAGCACGCCTCGTTATTTAATAATTCAAATTTTAAATAGCGTTGTTCGGGTGAAGATTCAGCAACAGCTCCAGAATCAACCAATTGGTATGTCCAAGAATTTCCATCACATCCAGAAGCTCCAAATTCAATAGTTAGACAATTATTTTGTATTTCAGCACCAAGAATTGTAAAATTATTAGATTCTAAACTATCGTATAGGCTTTCATCTATTACAGTAGTTTGGTCGCAAACACCCAAATAATCATCACTATCATCATCACACTGCATATTCATAAAGCAAAATGCAACTGGAATAATGAAAAAAATATTTTTAACAATTCTCATAGCAATGAATTTATTTTTAGATGCATAAACCAAATTTTGGTTGCGTTAATTTAACAAAAATAAAACTGCCACTTTGTCATATAACATAAATAAATTGTATCTTTGCATGCTTATTGAAACTAATATGTTTCGGATAAACTATGGAAAAGATAATAGACGAAAATAAACAAGGTGAAACTTTAGTTTTAAACCAAAAAGAAGGCAACAAGCGTAAGCTTTTTATTGAAAGCTATGGGTGTGCTATGAACTTTAGCGATAGCGAAATTGTTGCTTCTATAATGTCTAAACAAGGGTTTAACACTACTCAAAATTTAGAAGACGCCGATTTAGTTTTAGTTAACACTTGCTCGATTCGAGACAAAGCAGAACAAACTGTTAGAAAACGTTTAGAAAAATATAATGCTGTAAAACGTGACCACAACCCAAAAATGAAGGTTGGCGTTTTAGGCTGTATGGCAGAAAGGTTAAAAACTAAATTTCTGGAAGAAGAAAAAATTGTTGATTTGGTTGTAGGACCAGATGCTTATAAAGACTTACCAAACTTACTTGCCGAAGTTGACGAAGGAAGAGAGGCCATTAACGTTATTCTTTCTAAAGAAGAAACCTATGGCGATATTTCTCCAGTAAGATTAAACTCAAATGGAGTTACTGCTTTCGTATCTATTACTAGAGGGTGCGACAATATGTGCACCTTTTGCGTTGTCCCTTTTACTAGAGGACGCGAACGTAGCAGAGACCCACAAAGTATTATTGAGGAAATAAATGATTTATGGAATAATGGCTATAAAGAAGTTACGCTTCTCGGGCAAAATGTAGACAGCTATTTGTGGTACGGTGGCGGACTTAAAAAAGACTTTATTAAAGCGAGTGATATACAAAAAGCAACGGCTGTTAATTTTTCAAATTTATTAGAATTATGCGCAAAAGCTCAACCCAAAATGCGTATTCGATTTTCAACTTCGAACCCTCAGGATTTGACTTTAGATGTGGTTCATACCATGGCGAAATATCAAAATATATGTAACCACATACATTTACCTGTTCAAAGTGGTAGTAATCGCATTTTAAAAGAGATGAATCGTTTGCATACGCGCGAAGAGTATATGGCACTGATTGATAATATTCGAAAAATCATTCCAGATTGCGCCATAAGTCAAGATATGATTGTTGGGTTCCCAACTGAAACCGAAGAAGATTTTCAAGACACAGTTTCATTAATGAACTATGTTCAATACCATTTTGGGTATATGTTTACCTATTCGGAACGCCCTGGAACTATGGCAGGCCGAAACATGAAAGATGATATTCCTGAAGAAACTAAAAAACGTCGACTACAAGATATTGTAGATTTACAAAGAATACATAGCGAAATTAGGACTAAGAAGTGGCTCAATAAAACTGTTGAAGTGCTCATTGAAAAAGAATCAAAAAAATCCAATAAACAATGGTCTGGTAGAACATCTCAAAATACAGTTTGTGTGTTTCCTAAAGGTACATATAAAATTGGCGATTTTGTAAATGTAAAAGTAACTGATTGCACTAGTGCAACACTAATTGGAGAAGCCATTGGTTATTCTGAGAACAATTAAGATATAAAGAAAGAAAATGGAATCAGTACAAGCTATAAAACAACGATTTGGTATTATTGGTAATACACCATCGCTAAACCGCGCTATTGAAAAAGCGATTCAGGTAGCTCCAACTGATATTTCGGTTTTGGTTACTGGTGAAAGTGGTGTTGGTAAAGAAAGTATCCCAAAAATAATACATCAATTATCTCATAGAAAACATAATAAATATATTGCCGTAAACTGTGGTGCCATTCCGGAAGGCACCATTGATAGCGAACTTTTTGGTCACGAAAAAGGTTCGTTTACGGGTGCTACGCAAACCCGAGAAGGCTATTTTGAAGTAGCCGATGGTGGAACTATTTTTCTTGATGAAGTTGGTGAACTACCGCTTACTACTCAAGTACGTTTACTTCGTGTTTTAGAAAATGGTGAGTTTTTAAAAGTAGGTTCGAGTAAAGTACAGAAAACCAATGTGCGTATCGTAGCAGCTACCAATGTAAATATGTTTGAAGCGATACAGAAAGAAAAATTTCGTGAAGATTTATTTTACAGGTTAAGTACGGTTGATATTCATTTACCTCCATTACGCGAGCGTCAAGACGATATTCATTTGCTTTTTAGAAAATTTGCTAGTGATTTTGCATTAAAATATAAAATGCCAACGGTAAAATTAACTGACAATGCGGTTCAAGTACTTTTAAAACACAGATGGGGTGGTAACATTCGTCAGTTACGAAACATCGCAGAACAACTATCGGTTTTAGAACAAGACAGAACTATTACTGCAGAAACTTTGAGAAGCTATTTACCAACTTCTGGCACAAACTTACCCGCAGTTATTAAAACATCGAAGTCTGAAAGTGATTTTAGTACCGAACGGGAAATTTTATATAAAGTCCTTTTCGATATGAAAAGCGATCTCAACGATTTAAAAAAACTCACTTTAGAGTTGATGAAAACTGGCAACATAAAAGATGTTGAGAAAAATAATGAAAGTTTGATTCAAAAAATCTATGGAAATAATAATGAAGAAGAAGATACTGACTATGAAGAATCTATAGAAAATCCTGAGGTTATTGCAATTCCAGAACATCGTTCAAATGATGATGATTCTATAGGTATACAAGATAAATATCATTTTGCCGAAGAAATTGAAGAAGAAGAAACTTTATCGCTACACGATAAAGAATTAGAATTAATAAAAAAATCGCTTGAACGTCACAACGGAAAGCGTAAATTAGCTGCTGCAGAATTAGGTATTAGCGAGCGTACTTTGTACAGAAAAATTAAACAATACGATTTATAAGTTTTCGTTTAATTAAAACCCCACTTAATTCTTGCAAAAGTTAGAGTTTATATAACATGAAAAAACACCTTTTATACGTTTCTATTTTAACCTTTAGTTTTTTACTTTTTGGTTGCGGCATCTATTCATTCACTGGAATTGAAACCAATGCTAAAACATATCAAGTAAATTATTTCGAAAATAATGCCTTATTGGTTGAACCTGGTTTAGAGCGTGATTTTAAATTGGCTTTGGAAGATTTAATTCAAAACCAAACCAATTTAAATTTAGTACCTTCAAATGCCGATTTAGTTTACGAAGGTGAAATTTCAGATTATAGAATATCTCCAACTACAGCAACGTCACAAAATACGGCTGCCCAAAATAGACTAACCATAAGTGTAAAAGTGCGTTTTTATAATAGACTAAAAGAAGAAGAAGACCTAGAACAAACGTTTTCATTTTTTTACGATTTCCCTGGTAGTGCGCAGCTTGTTGGCGCTCAAAAAACAACAGCTCACGAAGAAATTTTAGAAAGATTAACTCAAGATATTGTTAACGCTACCTTAGCTAGATGGTAATGAATCAAACAGATTTCACATACATACTTCAGCATCCGCAAGCAATAACAACGGAGCAAACTGAAGCTTTAAAATCTATTATTGATGAATTTCCATATTTTCAATCAGCACGTGCTGTTTACCTAAAAGGCTTAAAAGATCAAAGCAGTTTTAAATACAATCAAGAGCTTAAAACTACAGCAGCTTACACAAGCGATAGAAGTATTTTATTTGATTATATCACATCTGAAGCGTTTATTCAAAATGAAATTTCACAATTCATAAAACAAAATATTGCCCATTTAAAAGATATAGATGTTGATATTGAAGATATTTCGGTTGAAAAAAGTGTAAAAATTGATGAAGCCTTAAAACAACAAATCAGAGAAACAGACGGTGTTTTAGATCCTGCGCTTTTTCAACCAAAAGAATCGCGCCCTGTTAAATCTTTTATTTTAGACGAATCAGAATCTATTGAAGCTGTATCCCAAGAAACAAAGACTCAGGAACCTACTGCCAATGAGATATTAAATTTAGGAACACCGCTTCAATTTGATAAACGAGAAACGCATTCATTTAACGAATGGTTAAAACTAACAAGATTTAAACCCATTCAAAGACAAGCGAAAAATGAAGAAAAAAACGAAACTCCGGAAACCTTAGATAAGGAAAAGAAATTTGAATTAATTGATAAATTTATTTCTGAAAACCCAAAAATCAGTCCCTCGAAAACGGTTTCACAAAAAGGCAATTTAGCCAAAGCTCAAATGATACCGCCTGAGTCCTTAATGACAGAGACTTTAGCTCGTATTTATGTTGAGCAAAAAAACTATAAAAAGGCAATTCAATCTTATAAAATTTTAAGTTTGAAATATCCAGAAAAAAGTAGTTTCTTTGCAAACCAAATTAAAGCAGTAGAACAATTACAAGAACAAAATAACAAAGAATAATGAGTACGTTTACAATATTTTTAGCACTAATAGTTGTGGTAGCCTTTTTACTAGTAGTAGTAATTATGGTACAAAACCCAAAAGGTGGCGGGTTATCATCTTCGTTTGGTGGTGGTGGCACACAACAACTGGGTGGCGTAAAAAAGACAACTGATTTTTTAGATAAAAGTACCTGGACATTAGCAACCTTACTTTTAGTATTAATTTTACTATCTAATGTAGCTATAAACAGAGGTGGAGAAAATTTAGATTCAAAAGCATTGGATCCTAACGCTACAACATCGCAACCTTTACCAGCAGTTCCAGTACAAACTACTAATGATACAGCAACACCTGCTGATTCAACAGGAAACTAAATTAGTTAAATGATTAACAAAAAATGCCAGCTTTTCCAGTTGGCATTTTTTGTTTCTGTAAGTTTGTCAGTTATCTAGCATTGGCACATTTTTAGCATAACGCATTAGCGTTAACATTAATTTTTTAAACTTAAAAATATACAACAAATGGCATTAAACATTAAACCATTAGCAGACAGAGTTCTTATTGAGCCTGCTGCCGCTGAAACTAAAACAGCATCCGGAATTATTATTCCAGATAACGCTAAAGAAAAACCACAAAAAGGTACTGTTGTAGCTGCTGGACCTGGCACGAAAGACGAACCTATAACCGTTAAGGTTGGCGACACTGTTTTATATGGCAAGTATGCTGGAACAGAGCTTAAACTTGATGGTAAAGATTATTTAATGATGCGTGAAAGCGACATATTAGCAATTGTTTAATTATTCCAAAAAACGAAAATAAAATGGCAAAAGATATAAAATTTGATATTGACGCAAGAGACGGCTTAAAACGTGGCGTAGATGCATTGGCAAATGCGGTAAAAGTAACATTAGGTCCAAAAGGGCGTAACGTGATTATTAGTAAAAGTTTTGGTGCACCACAAGTAACTAAAGACGGTGTAACTGTAGCTAAAGAAATTGAATTGGCAGATGAGCACGAAAATATGGGTGCGCAAATGGTAAAAGAAGTTGCTAGTAAAACCAACGATTTAGCTGGTGATGGAACTACAACAGCAACTGTTTTAGCTCAAGCTATTGTAAAAGAAGGATTAAAGAACGTAGCTTCTGGAGCAAACCCAATGGATTTAAAACGTGGGATTGATAAAGCGGTTGAAGCCATTACTAAAGATCTTGAAAAACAAGCTAAACAAGTAGGTAATTCTTCTGAAAAAATAAAACAAGTTGCGGCAATTTCTGCAAATAATGATGATACTATTGGCGAATTAATTGCTACTGCTTTCGGTAAAGTTGGTAAAGAAGGTGTTATTACAGTTGAAGAAGCTAAAGGCATGGATACTTATGTAGATGTTGTAGAAGGTATGCAGTTCGACAGAGGGTATTTATCACCTTACTTTGTAACGGATGCTGACAAAATGATTGCCGATTTAGAAAATCCATACATTTTATTATTCGACAAAAAGATTTCTAACTTACAAGAAATTCTACCCATATTAGAGCCAGTTGCTCAATCTGGTCGTCCATTATTAATTATTGCTGAAGATGTTGATGGACAAGCCTTAGCAACTTTAGTAGTAAACAAATTACGTGGTGGCTTAAAAATTGCCGCAGTAAAAGCGCCTGGTTTTGGAGACCGCAGAAAAGCTATGTTAGAAGACATCGCCATCTTAACTGGTGGAACTGTTATATCTGAAGAAAGAGGGTTTACCTTAGAAAATGCAGATTTAAGCATGTTAGGTACCGCTGAAACTGTAACTGTTGATAAAGACAATACAACCATCGTAAACGGTTCTGGAAAAGCTACTGATATTAAAGCACGTGTTAACCAAATAAAATCACAAATTGAAACAACAACTAGTGATTATGATAAAGAAAAGTTACAAGAACGTTTAGCTAAATTAGCTGGTGGTGTTGCTGTGCTTTATGTGGGTGCTGCAAGTGAAGTTGAAATGAAAGAGAAGAAAGACCGCGTTGATGACGCTCTACACGCAACGAGAGCTGCTGTTGAAGAAGGTATTGTTGCCGGTGGTGGTGTAGCTTTAGTAAGAGCCAAAGCGGTTTTAGAAAAAATTACCACAGAGAATTTAGATGAAACAACTGGTGTTCAAATCGTAAACAAAGCGATTGAAGCTCCATTACGCACCATAGTAGAAAATGCTGGTGGTGAAGGTAGTGTAGTCATCAATAAAGTTTTAGAGGGCAAGAAAGATTTTGGTTACGATGCAAAATCTGAAGCCTATGTTGATATGCTAAAAGCTGGTATTATCGACCCTAAAAAAGTAACACGAATTGCTTTAGAAAATGCAGCATCTGTTGCAGGTATGATTCTAACTACCGAGTGTGCTTTAATCGACATTAAAGAAGACGCTCCTGCTATGCCTCCAATGGGCGGAGGCGGTATGCCAGGAATGATGTAATCAAGTTATATTAAAATTCTAAAAACGCTTCAATTAAATTGAAGCGTTTTTTTATTGCTTAATATTTCATAGATTTAAACAAACAAATCATTCAAAATGAAAAAAATAAATTGGCAATACACAATTGGTGAAATTTTGATTGTAATTGTAGGCATCTCCATTGCTTTTAGCATGAATAAATGTGCAGAACATTCCAAGAATGAATCTCATAAAAAGCAGTATTTAACCAATTTAATAAATGATGTTACTTCGGACAAAAAGGCCCTTGAAGAAAATGTTCTAGCTATCGAAAAGAAAATTAATACCACAAAAGAAATACTTCCTAAACTCAATACCAACGCACCAGACAAAATGAGTATCATCGGAAAAGTATTCAGCATAGTGGCTCTTAACAATTTTACACCAAATGATAACACATATCAAGCACTTATTAATTCTGGTGATTTCAAATTAATTGATGATTTTGAGATGAAAACCGCTATTGAAAAGCACTATGCTACTTATGAAAATATGAGCGACAGTTATGAACGTTTAGAAAACATTCAAAAAAAATATGTGGGCGATTATTTTATACATAACATTGATTATGATGATTTCAGTAAAGGGCAATTTGGTTTTAAAGATGAAAAACTTTTGAAAAATATTATTTTAAGCATGCGTGGTGCCTTTGATTTAAAACTTAAAGCCACTAAAACAGGAATAAAAAGTTGCGATAACCTATTAACCATTTTAAAAAAAGCTTAATTACACACGGAAAAACGTTCAAATAATTTAAAATCCCCAAATAAAAAACTATATTGTTGATAGCTATATGTTTAATCAATAATTTTAAATAAAATATATAAATAAGCTATTGCAATATATTGTACATTTGCGCGCTAATTTTTTATCTAACTAAAAATCAATCGATTGAAAGAAGAATATCATAAATGGTACTCACCTACCTTAAGTAAAGATATAGAAATGCTAGTGTTTGGTCATGCAGGCTATCCACTAGTCTTGTTCCCAACCACTATGGGTCGCTATTATGAATGTAAAGATTTCAAACTTATCGAATCTGTAAGATGGTTTTTGGAAGAAGGCTTGGTACAAATATATTGCCCTGATAGTATTAATGAATTAAGTTGGTACAATAAGGGTATTCATCCTGCTGATAGAGTAAAAAACCATGTATGGTACGATGAATTTATTCTAAACGAAGTAGTCAACCCTATTTGTCAACAAAAAAACTTACCAAAAGTTGCTATAGCAGGTGTTAGTTTTGGTGGTTACCATGCTGCAAATTTCGCATTTAAGCACCCTGAAAAAGTGAGCCATATGTTTAGTTTAAGTGGTTCTTTTGATATTAAATCTTTTTTAGACGGCTATTATGATGATAATGTGTATTTTAATAACCCAGTAGATTTTCTACCAAACAGTAATCATCCAGACCTTTGGAAAATGAAAATTATTCTTGGAGTTGGCGAATGGGATATTTGCTTAGAAGCTAACCAAAAAATGGCTAAAATACTTAGCGATAAAAACATCCCTTTTTGGTTTGACGAACGAAAATGGGCAGAACATGATTGGCCAATTTGGAGACAGATGTTTCCGCACTATTTATCAAAAATTTAATTAACCATTAACTATATCTTTTATGAAAAAAATCGGCATTTTATTTGGGCAAGAGAACACATTTCCACCAGCATTTATTAATCGCGTTAATGAAAAAATAAAAGAACAAGGCATTAAAGATATGATGGCGGAAGCGGTTTTAATTGAAACTGTAGAGCAAGCAAAATCTGATGAATACGCCGTAATTATTGATAGAATTTCGCAAGATGTTCCCTTTTACAGGGCCTTTCTAAAAAATGCTGCTATTACAGGAACTGCTGTAATAAACAACCCATTTTGGTGGAGTGCCGATGAAAAATTTTTCAACAATGCATTAGCCGAAAAAGTTGGTGTTCCTGTTCCTAAAACATTTATATTACCAACATCTCATAGGCCGCCCGATACCACCGAGAACTCCTTTAGAAATATGAAATTCCCATTTAACTGGGATAAGATGTTTGAAACTATTGGTTTTCCTGCATACATGAAGCCACATGATGGCGGTGGCTGGAAAAGTGTTTATCGCGTAGATAATCCTGAAGATTTATGGAAAAAACATGGTGAAACCGAAAATTTGGTAATGATGCTACAAGAAGAAATCAATTTTACCGAATACTTTAGGTGCTATGTTTTAAACACTGATAAAGTACATATCATGCAATACGAACCTCGTAACCCGCATCATTTGCGCTATGTTATTGATGGTCCACCAGTAAAAAAAGAAATATTAGATTTAGTTGAAAAATATTGCATCAGACTTAATAAAGCTTTAGGATACGATTTTAATACCGTAGAGTTTGCTGTGAGAGATGGAATACCTTATGCCATCGATTTTTGTAATCCTGCACCAGACGCCGATATACATTCTGTTGGACAAGAAAACTTTGATTGGATAGTTGAGAATGCAGCAGATATGGCAATTGAAAAAGCAAAACAATACAAAAAAGGTAAAATGAATTTAACATGGGGTACATTTGTTAAAGATCAAATTACAGGCAAAAAAACATCATTTAAATAATAGTTGTCTATGGATTTTACATTAGGCATTGAAGAAGAATACCAAGTTATAGATCCTGTAACTAGAGAATTAGTTTCTCACGACCAGCAAATTGTTATTGAGGCAGCAAAAGTACTTGACGAGCAAGTAAAAGCCGAAATGCATCAAGCTGTTGTGGAAGTTGGCACAAATATTTGTAAAAATATAACCGAAGCTAGATCAGAAATTATTCATTTACGCAAATCTATTTCCGATATAGCAAAAGGGCTAGGTTTTAGAATTGGCGCTGCCGGAACACATCCCTTTTCTGAATGGCAAAAACAACTTATAACACCCAATCCACGTTACGATGAAATTGTAAACGAGCTTCAAGACACAGCGCGTTCTAATTTAATTTTCGGACTTCACGTACATGTAGGTATTGAGGATAAGGCATTGGCGCTTCACCTAACTAATGCGATGCGTTATTTTTTACCACATTTGTATGCTTTATCGACTAATTCACCATTTTGGGAAGGAAGAAATACGGGCTTTAAATCATTCCGATCTAAAGTATTCGATAAATTTCCAAGAACTGGCATACCTGGTGTGTTTGACAATTTAACTGATTACGAAAACTACGTTAAGCTTTTGGTAAAAACGAAATGTATTGACAACCCAAAAAAAATATGGTGGGATATTAGAATTCATCCTTTCTTCCCTACCCTAGAAGTTCGTATCTGTGATGTACCGATGACGGTTGATGAAACCCTAAGTATCGCTGCATTGATTCAAGCAATAGTTGCCAAACTTTATAAGTTAAAAATGCAAAACTTAAATTTTATAACCTATCACAGAGCCTTAATTAACGAGAATAAATGGCGTGCGGGTAGATATGGTATTGATGGAAAAATGATTGATTTTGGTAAAGAATGTGAAGTTGAAACACGGCTGTTGCTTGAAGAATTATTAGCTTTTGTTGATGATGTTGTTGATGAATTAGGGTCAAGAAAGGAAATTGAGAACGTAAGAAATATAATGAAAAATGGTACTGGAGCCGATAGGCAATTGGCTGTTTTTAAAGAAACTAAAGATTTAACTAAAGTAGTCGATTATATTATGGAACAAACTATTTTAGATACCTAAAAGAAGAAAGGAAATGCAGAGTGATAAAGTAAAATTAGCAATTTTAGACATGAACAACAATGAACCCAACCAGGGTTTACGTTGTATAGTTGATATTGTAAAATCGTTTAAAAAAGAAGTAGATTTTGAAGTATTTGATGTAAGAGCAAAAAATGAATTGCCCGATTTGAGCTTTGATATTTATATTTCTAGTGGTGGTCCTGGTAGTCCTTTAGAAAATGAACCTTGGCGCCAACCTTATCTAAATTTAATACAAAACCTTTGGGATTTTAATTTAAAATCTAACCATCAGAAAAAGCATGTATTTTTTATTTGTTACTCTTTTCAGGTGGTTTGTCATTACTTTGAATTAGGCGAAATAAAACCTCGAAAAAGTACTTCGTTTGGTATTTTGCCCGTTCATAAAACAGCTGCTGGTAAAAAAGATATTATTTTAAAAGGTTTAGACGATCCTTTTTATGCAGTCGATTCTCGCGATTGGCAACTTATTCAACCTCGATTAGCTGTTTTTAAAGAACATGGTGCTTCTATTTTAAGTTTAGAAAAAATAAGAACTCATGTTGAATACGAACGCGCAATTATGGCGGTACGCTTTTCCAAAGAATTTATAGGTACACAATTTCATCCTGAAGCAGACCCGGTTGGTATGTACGCCCATTTTTCAGAAGACGCTAATAAACAAAAAGTAATTACCAATTTTGGTGAAGCTAAATACAATCAAATGATGGATAGAATAGACGACCCTGATAAAATTATCAAAACCTATCAGCATATTTTACCAACATTTATTCGAAGAGCCATCAAACAACATACACAACAATTAATTTCTTAAAATTGATATGTTAGACAAATATAGAAATGCATTTAATAGTGATTTTAAGCAAGAAACCTATCAAGCTTTATTGAATGATGTAAGTCAGACGTTTAATTATACACCTATATTTAAAATTGCTGAAACGCCTATATTTATATCTAACGACTTAAAAAAAAGATTGATTAATGCATGTCATGATATTATGTCTGTAATTAATCAGCCTAATTTTAAAACGCTAACAGAAAGTGCTTTTTTTGATGATAAAATGAAAGTGCCTAATGAAGATGAGCACTCTAAATTTATACAATTAGATTTTGGAATTTGCTTGGACGAAAATGGAAATCCTACTCCCAAGCTCATTGAGCTTCAAGGCTTCCCCTCATTGTATTGCTTTCAGCATTTTATAGGAAGTATGTATCGAAAACATTATAACATTCCTAATCATCTTTCCATACACCCAACAGGAATTACATCAAAAGAATTTATTGAAACATTGCGTACAGAAATTGTTGGAGATACCAATCCTAAACAAGTTATTTTATTAGAAATTGAACCCGACAAACAAGCCACAGCTATTGATTTTTATTGTACCACCGAATTATTGGGAGTTAAAGTTTTATGCATAAGCAAACTGATTAAAAAAGGAAAAAAACTATTTTATAAAGATGATGAAGGAAATAACATTCAAGTTTTAAAAATTTATAACCGCATTATTTTTGATGAACTTGATCAACGTGATGATTTAAAACGTGAATTTGATTTTAGTGACGAAGTTGACGTTGAATGGGTTGGTCACCCCAATTGGTTTTTCAGAATCAGTAAATACACAATGCCTTTATTAAAAGGTGATTATGTGCCAAAATCGTATTATTTAAATCAATTAGAATCTATTCCAGAAGATTTAGAAAATTATGTTTTAAAACCGCTGTATTCTTTTGCAGGTGCTGGCGTTCAATTACATGTAACCCCTGACATGATTAAAAATATAGCAAACAAATCAAACTATTTACTACAAGAAAAAGTGGCTTACCACCCTATTATAGAAACCTTGGATATTCCTGCAAAATGTGAAATCCGGATGATGCTAATACATAGCAAAAAAGATAATACTACTAAAATTGTGAGCAATCTTGCACGGTTAAGCAAAGGCGAAATGATAGGTGTTAAATATAATAAAGATAAAACTTGGGTTGGTGGTAGTGTTTGTTTCTTTGAATTATAAATAGCTATTTATTATCTCAGTTTATCCGGTGCTGGCAAACTTGCATGAAACTCATTAGCAATACGATTGGTATAATTATCTAATAATTGTAAAACACGCTCACTAGAATCAGACACTACAATAAACCCTATATGCCATGGTTTATGCATGCGCCATACAATTTCTTTATCCGTAAAACTGGATGTGTCAGGATATTCGTATCGACTTAACGACACTACAATTCCAGCATATTTATCATGAATTTTTGGTAAAATATACTTTTGCTGCTTTAAATTATCGGATTCAATTTTTGCCCATTCACTCCATAAATTAACACCAGAAGCAAAAGCTACCATTTCAGCTAAATTAGCGCCTCCAACTCTAGATGATGTTTCAAGAAAAAACAATTCACCTGTTGCTTTGGAAGCGATAAATTCAGTATGAGACGCACCAAATTGCATCCCGAAAGCGTTCATAACCTCAGCATTCATTTTTCTAAGTGCTTTCTCTATTTTAGAATTGATTTCGCAAGTAGCTGACCTGAAAATACCGCCACCGTGTGCTACTTCAAACGGTGTGTCTAAATATTTACTAACTCTAGAAAAAACTACTTTCCCGTCAACATTTAATCCATCAACATGATACACATCTCCAGGCGCAAATTTTTCTACTAAAAATTCGTCACGCTCATCACCAAGACTATGTACAATTTCCCAAAGTTCATTTTTTGACTGTATTTTTTTTATTCCAGCAGCGGATGCCTCCGAGCGAGGTTTTAACAACCATGGCGGACTTACGCTATCTGCATAATTATTAATATCACTATCGTTAAACAAAGGTGTAAATTCTGGCACGTTAACACCTTCATTTTTTGCTTTTATTCGCATTGCCAATTTATCTCTAAAATAGCGCGCTGTAGTACTACCCATCCCTGGCATTCTAAAATGCTCACGTATAGCTGCAACATGTTCAACATCAAAATCATCTAAAGCTACGAACCGGTCAAATTTTATACTCCTGTATTTAAAAGCTAATCCTTTAATGATATCTTTCGTATTCCAATTTTCAATATAAAACACATCATCTATACATTCCCAAGGCCAATTTTCGTGCTCCAGTTTTTTCATGGTTAACAGGTACACATTGTTCCCTTCGGCTTTACATCGTTTTATAAAATCTTCACCTTTAAAATAAGTAGAAATACAAACAAAATTGAGTGGTTGTTTAGACATAATCTTCTAGTTTAAAGATTTAATATAATTGGTAATCAATTGCACCCCAAACCCTGATGCACTTTTCATTTTAGAATATTGAGAATCACCAAAAGCGACACCAGCAATATCTAAATGCATCCAATTTTTATGAGACTCGGTAAAAGCTTCTAAAAATTTAGCCGCATTAATAGCTCCAGCAATTGGCTTACCACTAAAGTTACGCAAATCAGCAATATCTGAATGCAAATCTGCCTCAAAATCTTCAAATAATGGCAATTGCCATACGCGTTCGTTAATTTTAAAACCTATGTCAGACATATTTTTAGCCATTTGCTGATTATTAGTAAACATACCAGCAGCAGAGAATCCTAAAGTTCTAACAACGCTACCGGTTAAGGTTGCTAAATCAATAACTTTTTCTGGTTTAAATTGCTTGATTATATAACTTAAGCCGTCTGCCAAAACAAGTCTACCCTCAGCATCGGTATCAATAATTTCAATAGTTTTACCAGAATAGGAATTAATAACATCTCCTGGTCTGTAACTATTTTTATCTACTGCATTTTCTGCCGAAGCTACAATACCAACAAGGTTTACATCTAGCTTTAATTTGGCAACAAGCTCTACAACACCTAAAACAACTGCTGCACCACCCATATCACTTTTCATGTAATGCAAATTGGTTGAAGGTTTAATAGATAGTCCTCCACTATCAAACGTAATACCCTTACCAACCAAACCTATATCAATTTTAGCATTTGGTTTTGAAATATATTCTGTAACTATTACCACAGGCGGATTTATACTGCCTTGGCCTACAGCCAATACAGCGTCAAATTTTTGTTTCTTTAACTCGTCCTTGTGAAAAACAGTACATTTATAGTGGTGTTTTTTTGCTGATTTAGTTGCCCATTCTCCTAAATATTCGGGTGTTTTGTAGTTTGCTGGTGCATCTACCAATGCTTTTATTTGATTGATAGTTTCACCAGTAGATTTACCTTCGCTTATTTGAGTTGTTACCTCTTTTTTTGATATGAAATTAACCTCTAAGGGAGCTTCTTTTTTCTGTTCAGATTTAAACTGACCGATTTGGTAATCAGACAACTCTATACCAATAACAGCTTGCTTTATTTCTTCATCAGAAAGCAATTCGGCATACACTTGAATGTTTTTTTTCCAATACTTCTTGTTATCAAAAGCTAACTTCCTAAAAGCTTCACTTATTTTTATTGATTCTTTTTCTTCTCCAATTCCTAAAAGGTAAATTCGATTACCTGAAGAACTATAAACGAGTTGATATGTTGAGAACTCACCCTCAAAATCCAGGTGTTTTATAGAAATAAATTCTGATACATGTTTTAGATTTCCTTTTCTGCAAGGAACAATGATATCCTCAGCTTTATCTAATTTCGGAATATTATTATATATCATGATAATTTGTTAAAATAAAGCCATTTTACGGCTTTAGGAAATTCTTCACGCCAATGCACTTCGCTATGGTTTCCGAACTCATTTACAGAAAAATGAAAATCTATATTATGACCTTTCACCATTTTGGCTCTGATAATGTTTTCTAATTTTTGGGCATTTGGCAAGTGTTCTTTACTTTCTTGACCACCTGCATATAAATAGATTTTAGACTCTTCTAACGGCTTAAACGATTTGGTATGATTAAAAATGGTTTTTGAAATCCATAAACTAGGTGAAAAAATCATCATTTTCCCAAAAACTCCCGGATTAGCTAAACCAGCATGTAGACTTATTAGTCCTCCCATAGAACTTCCGCCAATACCTGTGTGCTCAAAATCTGTTAGCGTACGATAATGGTTATTAATGTAAGGAATTAATTTATCAATCATGAATTGGATATAATAATTTCCTTTTCCTTTTCCAAAACGCGGGTGGTAATAAGGTAAATATTCAATGATGCGTTCCTGTTCACCATGGTCTATCGCAATAATAATAATGTCGCTTAACCCTTCTTCGGCTAATTTTGCCATAGATTTATCAATCGCCCAATCGCCATACTTAGCTAATGGGTTAAAAAGATTTTGCCCATCTTGAAGGTATAATACAGGGTATTTTTTATCCGTTTTATAATAATCGTGAGGGAGTAATGCTGAAATTTTTCTGGTGGCATTTAAGTTTGATATTTCGTAAGCCTCTTCAATAACTTCAATAATAGGCTCAAACTCGGTCATTGTCATTGTCATTGTCATAAATTTAAAAAACGAAAATACATTTTTAAGTAGTTATAAACTACAAAAAATCATACATATGTTAGTAGAAATTTAATTCTCTCAAATTTTAAAAAATCCGAAAATATATTTACGTCTTAAAGCGTAATTAAACTTCTCAATTATACCATACTGCGTAGCGTTTTCGTCGTAATTCCAAAGCTAAAGTTTCTTCCAGTTTAAGGGCTTCTTCTCTAGTGTCTATTGGATCAATATGATTATACAAACTCGGTCTTAAATAAGAGCCATATTTTTGTACGATGTTTGAAGATATTTTATAACCCTTCTTGTTTTTATAACCTGTTTTATGTTGTATGAATCGTTCTTTTGGTGTCTTGCTAGTCATACCTACATACAAACATTCCAACACGCCATTAAACTGTGGATTTGCCGCTCTAAACTTAGCATTCTCCGTAAAAACCCGCTTGGACAATTCTATAACATAAATACGATACTGTATTTTCGGCATAATTAAATAAACTGCTAATTGTTATTTAGCGGCACATTAGTCGTGGTGCTCGCCAACAACCTTGTCATCTCTATATCTGCAACAAGGATGTACTGAAGCATACGCCTCATCGGTAGCCTTTAGTTCTTTAGTATCATGACCAACTGCTGCAATATTAGCTTGGATTGTTTTTAAATCTGTTTTATTTTCATCAAAAAACAGTTTTAACTCATGGGTTTTAACATCCCAATTGGCACTCTTAACTCCTTTAGTACTTAAACAAGCTTTTTCAATTCTTGCTTTACACATCATGCAAACACCGTCTACTTCAATAGAGACTTTAGCGTTTTTGTTCTGGGCAAATGCTGCTGTTCCGATAAATAGCAATGCTATGGTTATTATTTTTTTCATAATTAAGTTTTTTAAATGTTTTTAAATTCTGTTTTAAAGTCGTGGCAATCTATTTAATTGTTGTTACAAAAAGATTACCACGGCTTTTCTTTTATTAATATCGTTTTTATTTTATTTTAAATCTTAGTCCAGCATAATACATGCTTCCAAAAATTGGACCATATACAAAGGTAGTATCAAAATTCGAACCAAACGGGTCTTCAGCTCCTAAAATAGGATTACTCTGTTTTGTATTCGTAATATTTTCTCCTCCTAAATATACTTCAAATGTATCTGAAAAAACCTTAGTTACTTGGGCATTTAAAGTTCCTATAGTAGGTGTATACTCTGGAAGCTGATACTGTACAGGGTTACTAGCCGTTGAAGAAAAACGTTGCTCACCCAACCAATTATAGGTTACATCAAACTTCCAAAAACCATCATTTAAATTACCCTCGTGCGTTTCATAAGATGCATTCGCGAACAAACGGTGTTTAGGCGTTAACGACTTCTCTAACTTACCACTTGTATAATCTGTTTTTACATCATAATATTTATAAGCCGTACGCAAATCAAAATGTTCAAATACATTATAATTAAGTTCTATTTGAAAACTATTCGCATAACTTTTCCCATCCAAATTATAAAAATTTACTTCCTGAGGGTTTTCCCAGTCAATCACAACTTGATTTTTAAAATCGGTTTTATAATAATCTAAGGTAACATCTGCTTTTCGTCCAAAAAGATTAAAACCTTGTAAAAAGGACACTCCGTAATTCCACGCAATTTCTGGATCTAATCCATAAATATTTCCGTTAGAATTCAAAATATTAATAGCTCTGGATGTTGCAAACATATTTTGATTTTCAGCAAAAATGTTCGCGCTTCGTTTTCCACGACCAAAAGATGCTCGCAAAGCAGATTTTTCCCAAGGTGTATAACGGGCATGAACCCTAGGAGTTACGAATGTTCCTAATAAATTATGATTATCAATACGTACTCCAGCAGTAAGATTCAGCTTGTCCAAATTATCATAATTGTATTCGAAAAAAGCACCAACAGAACGTTCTGTTCGTTCGTAATTTGAATCTAGATTTTGTACATCTAAAACCTCGTCATAATGATCGTAGGTATAACTAATACCTGTTTTAACTTTATGCCTAGAATCACTAATAATTGAGTTATATATGGCATTCGTATACAAACTGTTATGAGTAATATTGTATTGATTCAATCCAAAATACGACTCCTGTATGTGACTACTAAAAGCAGTTTGAACCCCTATACTTTGCCAAGGAACTTCTGGGTTTACATATCCAAATTTAGCAGAAACCTCATAACGCTTCGTATCTATCTCACTTCCCCATGAGTTTGTTGTTAATCTATCTGTATCTGGATTAAAATCTATTTGACCTGTTTGTTTTTGGTCGTTTAAAAATTTCAGATTAATAAAACTAACAAAGCCTTTTTCCGTATCGATATACTGCCAACGGTTCATTAAATTAACTTGGTTTTGCAATGGCATATCAAGAAATGAGTCATCATTATTGTCAAATTTCTCGTCACGTAAATTTCCATGAAGATATAAACCCGTATCCCATTTATCAGAGACTTTTGTATTAAAATGAGTATTTAACTCAAATCTCCCGTTCATAGAGCCATAGGCGTTTATGAATAACTTATCATCGGTTGATGGTTTTACTAATTCAGCATTAATCTGACCTGCAATACTTTCATAACCATTAACAACACTTCCAGCTCCTTTTGTTATTTGGATACTCTCAACCCACGTTCCTGGGATGAAACTTAAACCAAAGGCCTGTGAGGCACCTCGTATTGATGGTATGTTTTCAGTTGCAATCAAAATATATGGGCTTGTTAACCCCAACATTTTAATTTGACGTGTTCCGGTAACTGCATCGGCAAAATTAACATCAATGGACGGATTCGTTTCAAAACTTTCAGACAAGTTACAACATGCTGCTTTTAGCAATTCATCACTACTCACATTAATCACATTAGTAGCTTGTAAATATGACCTTGCTGTGGCCTGCTTTCTTGAGGTCACTGTTACCGCATCTAAATTATCCGTTGGTTGCAACCAATGATGTACCATTTTTGGCTCTGTAATGGTTAAAGTATCGGTTTTAAATCCAACATAACTAATCACAAGCTTTTTATAATCGGTTTTGTATGGGATTGTAAACTTTCCATCTAAATCGGTTACCGTTCCAACTTCAGTATTTAACCAATACACATTGGCACCGGCTAAACCGATATGTTCGTTTTTATCATTAGCTTCCATAATCATCCCATTTATTTTGTCTTGAGACGACATAAAAATTGGAAGCATTAATAATATATAGAATATGTTTTTCATTTTTAATAGTAGGTTTTAATTAGCATAATAATTGCCATAACAATCATAATACTGTTTTCAATAAATGTGGCTTTAGTCATAGGAAGTTTTAACGCAGTTCCTAAACAAGCACACTGAATAGTTTTTTTATTTAAAAGTGTTTTTGTAACACCTATTGTTGTAATACCTAAAACAAACAGGGTAACTATCAATGCTATGGGTATTTCAATACGCATTAAAAACATAAGCCCAAGTACAACTTCTATAAATGGATATATCCATCCATAAACAGGCATTACTTTTGCCAAAGGGTCGTACATTTTAAAAGACTCTGGAAACCCCTTTAAATCTAGGAATTTAAAAAAACTAAAAACAATGTAGAATAAGCCCATAAAATCGAGCATAAAGTCTGTTGAACTCCAACTTTTATAGTTTAGTAATAGTGATGCAACTATGATGTATCCAAAAATTAAGAACAACGGAAACAACTGTTGTAACTCGCTTTTTTCTTCTTTTTGAATAACTCCTGATTTAAAAATATTCTTTTCTGAAATTGAATATTTGCTGGGTAAAGCAGCTTGTAAGGTATTTAATGAAATGTGCTCAGACATTTCTATAGTGGCTTCAGATTTTTCTAAATTTACCGAAGCTTTTACAACACCTTGAATTGCATTCAATTTATCTTCAACTGATGCTTTACAATTATTACAGGTCATTCCTGTAACTGTATATGTATGTTTCATGATTTTTTGTTTTGATATTATTAATAAGTTCTTTTCCAAGCAAACAGAATTATCTATTTTCTTGAATAAAAAAATACTAATAAATCAAATGATGAAAACTTGGTCTAAAACCTGAATATCAGCAACCAAATTGGGTGGGGAATAATCTTTATGAGGAACAACTTGTTGTGGTAAACCTTCAAAAAGATTAATAAAAGCATATGCCAATGATGCAACAAAAATTTGTTGCTGAAAATCTAAATCTTCAAATGAGGAAAATTTAAGTTGGTCTTGCCCTTGAATAACATCTACTTCATCTTTACAACAGGTTTTCTTTTGAAGAATTTCTAGAGCCTCCATACCACATTTTTGAGCTTCAGTAAAGACCGAAACATCAACTAAAACATCACCACAATAATGTTTTTCAATGGTAAATGATACAGTTGAAAACAAAACCAGTAATGCCAAAAGCATTGAGAATGTCTTATGTAAAAACAATTTTTTCACAATGCAAATTTACAAAAAATAAAAATTACCTACTGAAATTTACGAAATGATTAACAGTTACTTTTTAAGTTTATCGTAGTAAAATGCTGGAATTAATAGAATTAAAATAATAGGTTGTATTAAAAACCGCCTAATATTAAAGAACATATAATAATCTTCTTGTCGTGGATTTATAACGAAATACAAATACACTAGAATTAGCACAATAAAAGCTAAAGAATATACAATAACAGAGAATTTAATAATGCTTTTATCCTTAAATAACACGAACAAAATAGCCAACGATATTAAAGTATTTAAAACATAGCGTAAGGTTGTAAAGGACACTAATTTTAGTATTTCTCGACGCGGGCTATCAATATATAAATAGTCGTTTTTAAAAAAGGTTAAATACGGATCGTAAAACAACTCATCTTCAAAAAACCGAATTAAAATCAGCAATCCAAACAACAGCATTAACCATAAATATTTTGTTATTTTATGCATGATTCTGTTTAAATTTTGAAAATCTATTCACCCAAAAAATCCATAATAAAAATACCATTCCGTAAATAATTCCTGGAAACACAACGGTATGCAAAAAATCTGAATATTCGGGATAATGATATAATCCCAAACTTAAAACAACAATACGCAATAAGTTAACTACATAAACTAAAACACTCCCAGAAAGGATATAAAAAAAAGTGGTTTTTAGTTTCCCTGAAAACGCTATAATAAACGATATAAACAAAATAATAACACTAATAGAATTACATCCTTCAATAATTCTAGCTATGTAGTTTCCGTTTAAGATTAATTTCATTGAAGGTTCGCTGTCGTGCGGTAATACCTCAACATCGTACCCAAAAGTATCTAAAAGCGCCTCCGTTTGTTTTGAAACTAGGTGCGTCATATAATCGGGGTAAAATTTTGAGCCATCGGAAAACTGCAAATAAAACTTGTAACCCAAAGACAAAAGACCATAAACCAACAAAAACGTAAGTATAAACTTTATAACCGACTTGTATTTTATAAAAAGGGCTTTCATCTATTCTAGCATATTGCCTTTAAGAGGTTAGATGTAATTCGCATAATATATTTTTGAATTATATTAAAATATTAGTTGAACTTATTTCAAAAAAAAATAAAAACTGAATATCGAAATTACGCCTTTTTAAATACTTTTACCAAAACTTTTTTATTATGACTTTTGAATCCCTTAAACCACAAGTTGAAAATATTGTTTTTAATTCTAGTTTAGAAGTAAACGACCGCTTACTAAAAATTTGCGAATTACTTGAAACCAATATTCCACATTACAATTGGGTTGGGTTTTATTTTAGAAATGGCAATAAAGAAGAGCTTAAACTAGGTCCATACGTAGGTGAACCAACTGATCACACCATAATTCCATTTGGCAAAGGTATTTGTGGACAGGTAGCAGTAAGCAACCAAAATTTTGTAGTACCAGATGTTGCAGCACAAGATAATTACATTGCTTGTAGTATTACTGTTAAAGCTGAAATTGTAATACCCATTTTTGTTAATGGTAAAAATATTGGGCAAATTGATATAGACTCCAACACACCAGACCCATTTACTGAAAACGACGAACGTTTTTTAGAGTTTGTTTGTACTAAAGTTTCAGAAATTTTATAGTTGTTAACAACTTCCGTTTTTCGTTGAAAAAACCTGCTGTTTTTCATTGTTCTAAACTCGTTTTTTGGTTGGAAATAAGTACTTTTGCAATTATTCAAAAAAATAAATAAAAAGCATTAATACTTTTAACACAACACAACACCAATGAGCAACGAGAAAACCATCAAATCTGCTTTAATTTCAGTATTTAGTAAAGACGGATTAGAACCTATTGTAAAAGAATTAAACAAGCAAGGTGTTACCATTTATTCTACGGGTGGTACTGAGAAATTTATTAAGGATTTAGGTATTAATGTGGTTCCTGTTGAAGATGTAACCTCATACCCTTCTATTCTTGGTGGACGTGTTAAAACATTACACCCAAAAGTGTTTGGAGGTATTTTAAACCGTCAAAATCATGATGGTGATGTTGCAGAATTAGCAGAATATGAAATTCCACAAATTGATGTTGTTATTGTTGATTTATATCCGTTTGAAAAAACAGTAGCTTCTGGTGCTAGCAACCAAGATATTATTGAAAAAATAGATATAGGCGGGATTTCATTAATTCGTGCCGCAGCAAAAAATTATGCAGATGTTATTTGTGTATCTTCTGTTAAAGATTATGCTGAGTTTTTAGAGTTGATATCAGCTAATAACGGTTCTATTTCAGAAGAAGACAGAAAGCGTTTTGCAGGAAAAGCTTTTAATGTGTCTTCACATTACGATACTGCTATTTTCAACTATTTCAACAAAAATCATGAAGAAGCTGCTTTAAAAATTAGTGAAACTAACGGAAAAGTATTGCGTTATGGAGAAAACCCACATCAAAGAGGATTCTTTTTTGGAGATTTTGACGAATTATTCACAAAACTACACGGAAAAGAATTAAGCTACAACAATCTTTTAGATGTTGATGCTGCTGTAAATTTAATGTTAGAATTTAAAAACGATGCACCTACATTTGCTATACTAAAACACAATAACGCCTGTGGTTTAGCACAACGTGACACCTTACACCAAGCTTATGTAGATGCTTTGGCTGGCGATCCTGTTTCCGCTTTTGGTGGTGTATTAATAAGTAATAAGGAAATTGATAAAGCGACTGCAGACGAAATTCATAAATTATTCTGCGAAGTTGTAATTGCGCCTTCTTTTTCTGCGGAAGCGCTAGAAATTTTAAAAGGTAAAAAGAATAGAATTTTATTAGAAATTCATGATGTAGATATGCCTCAAACCAATGTAAGAAGTTGCTTGAATGGTGTTTTAGTTCAGGATAGAAATAATGTTACCGATAAAGCTGAAGATTTAAAAAATGTAACGAATACGGTACCTACACAAACTCAAATTGATGATTTAATCTTTGCTTCAAAAATTTGTAAGCATACAAAATCTAACACCATTGTTCTAGCTAAAAACAAACAGTTATGTGCTAGCGGAACAGGACAAACAAGTCGTGTTGATGCCTTGGAGCAAGCTATACATAAAGCAGGAAGTTTTAAATTCGATTTAAATGGTGCGGTTATGGCAAGTGACGCGTTTTTTCCGTTTCCAGATTGTGTAGAAATTGCAAATAGTGCTGGTATAAAAGCGGTTATTCAACCAGGTGGCTCTATAAAAGACCAATTAAGTATAGATTTTTGTAATGAAAATGGAGTAGCTATGGTAATGACGGGAACACGTCATTTTAAACATTAAAACTTAATTTAAAAGTCTAAATCTCGATTAAAAGCGTATAAGAACAAAATACTTCATTTTAATAGAATTTTGAACACACTTATAACTCATATATTTATCAACTTTTATTACATTTACGAAATTCGTTTTTAAACCACATAAAATTACTAATAGCACATGGGATTTTTTGACTTCCTAACCGAAGAAATTGCAATTGATTTAGGTACTGCAAATACACTTATTATACATAACGACAAAGTTGTTGTTGATGCACCTTCTATAGTAGCTCGCGACAGGATTTCTGGTAAAATAATAGCCGTTGGGCAAGAAGCCAGTTTAATGCAAGGTAAAACCCATGAAAACATTAAAACCATTCGCCCATTAAAAGACGGTGTAATTGCTGATTTTGATGCTTCAGAGCAAATGATAAGTATGTTTATTAAAAACATACCTGCATTGAAAAAGAAATTCTTCACTCCTGCACTTCGAATGGTAATTTGTATTCCATCTGGTATCACAGAGGTAGAAATGCGAGCTGTAAAGGAAAGTGCTGAACGTGTTAATGGCAAAGAAGTTTACTTAATTCACGAACCTATGGCTGCAGCAATTGGTATTGGTGTAGATATTATGCAACCTAAAGGAAATATGGTGGTAGATATAGGTGGTGGTACTACTGAAATTGCAGTTATTGCTCTTGGTGGTATTGTTTGTGATAAATCGGTTAAAATTGCAGGTGATGTATTTACAAACGACATAGTTTATTACATGCGTACACAGCATAATCTTTATGTTGGTGAGCGTACTGCTGAAAAAATAAAAATACAAATTGGTGCAGCAACAGAAGATTTAGAATTGCCACCTGATGACATGAGTGTTCAGGGTAGAGATTTACTCACTGGTAAGCCTAAACAGGTTCAAATTTCGCATAGAGAAATAGCCAAAGCTTTAGATAAATCTATTTTACGTATTGAAGATGCCGTTATGGAAACATTAGGGCAAACACCGCCAGAATTGGCCGCTGATATTTACAACACTGGTATCTATTTAGCTGGAGGAGGATCGATGTTACGAGGTTTAGATAAACGTTTATCACAAAAAACAGATTTACCAGTTTATATAGCTGAAGACCCTTTAAGAGCCGTGGTTAGAGGCACAGGTATTACACTTAAAAATTTACCTAAATACAAGAGTGTATTGATAAAATAGGGGATTAAAACATGCAACAGATTATTAATTTTATAATAAGAAACAAAAACTTTTTGTTGTTCTTGTTGCTGTTTGGTATATCTATTTTATTCACCATTCAATCACATTCATACCACAAAAGTAAATTTATAAATTCAGCTAATTTTTTAACTGGTGGCATTTACAATTCAGTCAATAATATTAGTGAATATTTTAATTTAAAATCTCAAAATCAATTATTAGTTGAAGAAAATAAAAGATTACGCTGGCTTATACGTAATTCTCAAATAACATCAGACTCAACTTTTATAGACAGTTTATCTTTTAGTAAATCTTACAGATTTTACAGTGCTAATATTATAAAAAACAGCTACGCTTTAACCGATAATTTCTTAACCATAAATAGGGGGATTAATGATAGTATTCAACAAGACTTCGGGGTTATTTCATCAAAAGGCATCGTAGGAATTATTGATAAAACAAGCGCAAATTATGCCACCGTTTTATCTATTTTAAATACTACAAGTAGGATTAGTGCTCAATTAAAAAATACCAATCATTTTGGAACCTTAAGATGGGATGGAAAATCTCCAGAGTTTTCGCAACTTATCGATATTGCAAAAATAGCACCAGTTAAAGTTGGTGATACCATTGTTACATCAGGTCGTTCTTCAATATTCCCTAAAGGTGTTCCTGTAGGCACCATTGAAAGCTTTCAGCTAGATGATGCAGAGAATTATTATAAACTAAACGTGAAGTTGTTTAACGATATGACAAATTTAGAACACGTTTATATCATTGAAAATATTGATGCTCCTGAAATTAACAAGTTAATAAACGGTATAAATGAATAATATTTTCTCAATACATACCGTCCGTTTTTTTCTTTTAATACTCGCACAAGTTATTCTATTTAATCACATTAATTTTTTAGGATATGTAAACCCATATCTTTACATATTGTTTATTGCATTCTTCCCCGTTAAAAACAACCGTATTATCATCATTTTATTAAGTTTTTTACTCGGATTAACCATCGATTTATTTTCAGACACTGGTGGTATTCATGCTGCAGCATCCGTATTTATAGCCTACATAAGACCCGTTATTTTAAAATCATCTTTTGGAACCATTTACGAACACCAAACCATAAAATTTAGTTCTGCAGAATTTGGTGCAAAACTTACTTATTTTACCTTGCTTACAGTTTTACACCACATTATTTTGTTTTCTTTAGAAATTTTTAGCATTTCGAAAATAATTTTAATACTTCAAAAAACGTTATTCTCAAGTATATTTACTATTTTATTAAGTATAACTATAACCATTATTTTTAGTAGAAAAACTAAATGAGGCAATTTTTACTTTTCATATCAATAATTTTTGTTGGTGTTTTATTTATTTCCAGACTTTTTTATCTGCAAGTTTATAAAGCAAGTACCCATAATTTGTATGAAGATAACGCTATTAGAAAAGTTTATGATTATCCAAAAAGAGGCTTTGTATACGACAGAAATGGTGAACTTTTAGTAGCAAATCAACCATCTTATGATGTGATGGTTATACCCAGAGAAGTAAAACCGTTGGACACCTTAGAGTTTTGCAACTTATTAAAAATAAGTAAAGAGCAATTCATTAGCAAATTCAATAAAGCTTATAATTACTCACCAAGATTGCCGTCTCCATTTGTTCCGCAACTATCAAAAGAAGATTACGCTATATTGCAAGAAAAAATGCGCAAGTTTGAGGGCTTTTATATTCAAAAGCGTTCTTTAAGATACTACCAAACAACCATTGGCGCCAATGTTTTAGGAGACATTGGAGAAGTTAACAATGCCATTATAAATAAAGACCCCTATTACAAAATGGGCGATTTAATTGGTAAACAAGGTGTTGAGGCTTCTTATGAAGATATTCTGCGCGGGGTAAAGGGCATTAAGTTTATTCAAAAAGACAGATTTAACAGAAATATAGGACCATATAAAGGTGGAATATTTGATACCTTACCAAAGCAAGGAAAAGATGTTGCCATAACGATTGATGCACAATTACAGGCTTATGGTGAGTTATTGATGAAAAATAAACGCGGTGGTGTAATAGCCATCGAGCCATCCTCAGGAGAAATACTCGCTATGGTGGCAGCCCCTACGTACGACCCAAATATTTTAGTTGGAAGAGGCCGATCAAAAAACTTCACAATGCTGTATAATGACTCCATCGCTAAACCCCTTTTTAATAGGAGCTTACAAGGGGTTTACGAACCTGGTTCTCCTTTCAAACTAATGAATGCCTTAATTGCACTTCAAGAAGGTGTTATTACACCCAATGAAACGGTTACGTGCTATAAAGGCTATAGATATGGGAACAGAATTATGAAATGCCATTGTAATTATGGCACAAGAAACGACCTGATTGATGGTATACAAAGATCTTGCAATGCTTATTTTGCTACAACTTACAGAAAAATTTTAGATAAAAATGGAAGCGCTTCTGATGGCATAAATAATTGGAGTAAACATGCTAAGAGTTTTGGCTTAGGAGACTTTTTAGGCTATGATTTAAAAGTTGGTCAGAAAGGGAGAATTCCAGACAGAGATTATTACAAAAGAATCTACCCGAATACTTTTTATTCAACCTATACCATATCCAATGCTATTGGCCAAGGAGAGGTAGCTACAACTCCCATTCAATTGGCTAATATGGCAGCAGCGATAGCCAATAGGGGTTATTTTTATACGCCTCATATAGTTAAAAAAATTGAGGGAGAAACACTTCCGGAACAATTTACAACTCCAAAATACACGAGCATTGACAGAAAACATTTTGAGCCAGTAATTGAGGGTATGCTACAGGTTTACAAAAAAGGAACTGCATCTTCCTTACAAATAAAAGATATAGATATTTGCGGAAAAACAGGAACCGTTGAAAATTTTGCAATCATTGATAGCGTAAAAACCCAATTAACAGACCATTCTATTTTTTTAGCATTTGCTCCAAAAAATAATCCAAAAATTGCCATTGCAGTTTTTGTTGAAAATGGTTATTGGGGAAGTAGATTTGCAGGAAAGGTTGCTAGTTTAATGATAGAAAAGCATATAAAAGGGTATATTACTAGAACTGATTTGGAAGACTGGTTACTTAAACATAGTTTAGAAAATGAATATGCTAAACCATATTCTGGCCAACCGTTTAAAATTAATGAGCAAACTACATTACAGATAGTTGAGGAACAGGAACACCTTAAATTGAAAGAGCAACTTAAAGCCTTTAAAAAGATTGAGAATTAATGGTTAGAGAAACGAATAGACATTTTAAGTTCGATTGGATTACTATTATTCTTTTTTTACTGTTAGTTGGTTTTGGATGGTTAAATATTTTATCGGCTTCACACATTGGTCCAACTGTTAATTATTTCGATTTCTCACAGCCCTTTGGCAAACAACTCATTTTTATTTTCTTAACATTCGGATTAATTATTCTTTTACTGGCTATAGATGCTAAGTTTTATGAACGTTTTTCCAGTATTTTTTATATTGTATCTATCATCTCTTTAATTGGGCTCTTTATATTTGGGAAAAACGTAAATGGTGCTACGTCGTGGTATGGTATTGGAAGTTTTACTATCCAGCCCAGTGAGTTTGCTAAGGTAGCAACCTCACTTGCTGTAGCTAAATATATTAGTGATTTGAATACTAATATGAATTCTTTTAAAGACCAAATACGAACTTTTATCATCGTACTTCTTCCAGCCTTATTAGTTTTATTACAAAACGATACAGGTAGTACCATAGTTTATGCAGCATTCTTTTTTGTTTTGTATAGAGAAGGGTTACCGCAGTATTATTTAACCATAAGCATATCTGCTATATTAATATCTGTTTTATCGTTAAAATTTGGGGCCGTATTAACGTCCATATTTGCAGCCATCTTTGTAATTGTATTTCATTTTTTCAATAAAAAAAAGTTACGGATTTATCAATCTCTGTTTATAATAATTGCTGCTTTTGTGATTTCATTTGGAGTAAAATTTTTTTATGAAAGCATTTTAAAACCACATCAACAAGAACGTATAAGCTTATGGCTTCGCTTAGAAAAAGATCCTGAAAAGCTTGAAAAAATGAAGCAAACTTTTGCATATAACTTAAACGAATCAGAAAAAGCCATTAGCTCTGGCGGTCTTTCTGGAAAAGGTTTTATGGAAGGTACAAGAACTACAGGGAAATTTGTACCTGAACAACATACCGATTATATTTTTAGTACGGTAGGTGAAGAATGGGGCTTTTTAGGAAGTGCCTTTGTTGTTATTGTTTTTGTTTTACTATTGTTACGCATTTTACATTTAGCTGAATTGCAAAAGTCTCAATTTAGCAGAGTTTATGGTTATAGTGTAGCTTCTATAATTTTTATCCATTTTCTTGTGAATATTGGAATGGTAATGGGACTAATTCCTACCATTGGTATTCCTTTGCCTCTATTTAGCTATGGTGGTTCTGGTCTTTGGGCTTTTACTATTTTAGTTTTTATTTTCATTAAATTAGATTCTAATAGAATTAACGAATGGTAAATCGTTAATTGACATTTAATCCCACTCTTATGAAAAATTGCTTCTTTACAGTTTTAATTGCTCTCCTTGTTTTAGGATGTTCTGGTGCTAAAAATGTATCTAAACCTTCATTTTCTTCTGAAGAAATAAAGCTAATTATGAATGCGGATAGCCTAAAACCTATGCGAGTTTATAAGATTACCAATAAACAAGACTCACTGCTACTTAGAACTAAAAGCACTTATATAAAACCAGACCCTAATAATCCTATTTTACAAAATTTTGTAAAAAGACTTTATGCTACGGTAACAGATAGTGCATCGTTAGGTTTGGGTATTGCGGCTCCACAAGTTGGTATATTAAAAAATATTATTTGGGTACAACGATTGGATAAAGAAAATTTACCTTTTGAAGTGTATCTAAACCCGCAAATAACAAAATATTCAGACGAGAAGCAAACCAATAAAGAAGGTTGCTTATCTATTCCTAACAGGCGCGAAACTTTAAGCAATAGAGCTTTTGCCATTGATATTGAATACGACACCATGAATGGTGAACATAAAACCGAAACCGTTGATGCTTTTACATCGGTTATATTTCAACACGAAATAGATCATTTAAATGGTATTTTGTATTTAGACCATTTAGAAAAAGAAGTCAATGATTCTAAACAATAATGTATAGCATAAAAAAAGCGAAAACAATATTTCGCTTTTTTTATGCTTTTAAGTTTTAATCTAATCCATATCAAATCTCACTCCTATTGAAATGTTATTCTGTTCAACCATTTGATCTTTAAAAATAGGCGACAAATCATATTTAACATACAAGGCTACTTCGTCAAAAGCTACGTAACCACTTAAACCGTAAACTAAATTAGTCGTATTAAACCCTCTTTTTTGCTTGTCTTTTACACGTTCGCCATCCAATTCGTATTTCAATTTTTGACGCGTACCAATATTAAAACCAGCATATCCACCTAAGCCTATTTTAAATTTATTATCGGTTGAATATCTAAAATATGTGTCTTTATCTATACGTTTTGAAGGACCAAACTCAAAATGAACTGGGAACACTAAGTTGGTGATTGTTAATTTAGATTTTTTTAGATTTTCAGGAAATTCCTGTAAAACAGTTTGGTCTCCTTGCTGGACGAAATACTGATTATCATCTGGTTTTAATCCATTAATTTGAAAAGAATATCCATATTTAAATCGTACGAAATTAGACTCTTTAAATACACGTGTTTTCCACGCCCAACCTATTTCAAAAAATCGAGAACCTCCAAATTTATAAGGAGAATCGTCAAGATTTTCACCATCTATAATTGCATTATTTAATCCAAATGCTAATACAAAATCACTGGTAGTTCTTAGGTCGTATTTTCTCGGTTTGTTTTTATTGTTAATATTAATACCCACAAAACTTCCTTCTTCATTACCAATACTAAAACCAATTTTAGAAACCTCTTCATCTTCATTGGTTATATAACCATCATCATTACGTTTTAAAAGTGCTATTTTATTGTCAATAATAGCTATCCTATTTTCAATATTCAAAGCACGCTTTTTAGCAGCTTCCTTTTTTAGGTTTTCAGCTTGTTCACTTGTAATATCGCCATTGTCTAAACGTATATTTATGGCTTCTACTTCGGCTTTTAAAAACTCTCGTTCTTGGTTTTTAATTTCTTCCTTAACGGTTTCTAGGGTAGCGATTTTGTCTTTGTTATTCGCATTTTGAATAGTGTCTTGTGCATGAATTAATTGCATAGACACACACAGCACAAATAGTGCTAAATACTTCGTAATTGTTTGCATAACTGTTCGTTTTTTATGTTCTTTTATGAACCTCGATTTAATTGATTGAATTTAATTGTTACGTTGGGCAACTGCAGTTTTTACCGAATTGTAACTTGATTTTACGGCTTCGAAAACCTTACTTCTAAAGGATTGATCTAAATCCGCTTCAACGTCTTGAAGCAATGCATCAGCATCAACCACTCCAGTAGTTTCATTAATTAATTTATGTAATCTAACTTCTTTCTGTGCTTGTTCTAACAAGGCATCAATATCAGCATCTGTGACAACATTACTTTTATTTTTCAATGCTTGTACTTGGGCAACAACCTCATTTATTTTTTGCTGTTCAAAAGTTAAAGACTCTTTGGGTAAGCTTTTTGGGGTAATAACCGCACCATGATCCTTAAGAATTTCTGATTCTTCTACTACAGCCACTTTAGATTCTTCAACCGTATTCGTTTTTAATAATGTACCTGATTTAGAAGGCTTCAAAATCTCTTTATTAGCTTCTTTCATATCACTTTCAGCAGTGTTCAAATCTTCCGAAACCACTTTAATTGGATTTTCTTGTTGAATAACATCGGGTGTTACCACCTTAGGAGTTACTTCTAAAGAAGTTTCATGACTTAAAAATTGAGATATTACAAACAATACACCTATTATGCTTGCAGCAATACCAAGCCACCAGTAAGGTTTATTATTTTTTGTTTCGTTCTCATCTAATCTAGTGGAAAGTTTCTCCCAGGCATCAGATGATGGCTCAAGCCTGCGCTTTTCAAGCTTCTCTTTTAACTGCTCTTCATATTTAAGTGGTGCCATAGCTTGTTATTTTATTTAATTCTTTTATTTTTTCTTGAAGCACTTTTCGTGCTTTAAATAATTGCGATTTTGATGTACCTTCAGATATGTTTAACATCTCTGAAATTTCATTGTGTTGATACCCTTCAATGGCGTACATGACAAAAACGGTTTTATAACCTTCAGGTAGCATATCAATGAGTTCCTGTATCTGAGCTACTTCGATATCGGTGTTTATATTATTAGAAAAATCATTTTCAACGATAGCTTCTTCAACAGGGAACTCAATTTTTTTTTGCTGTCTTAAAAACGAAATACACTCTCTAATCATAATTCGCCTTATCCAACCTTCAAAACTTCCTTCGTGTTTAAAGCTTTTTATATTTGAAAACACTTTAAAAAACCCATTAAGCATGGCCTCTTCAGCTTGTTGAATATCTTTTATATAATATCTGCAAACACTTAACATTTTTGGAGCATGTATATTAAATAATACATGTTGTGCTTCGCGATTTTGTTTCATCGCTTTTTTTATAAGCATCGATTCGTTTTTATGTAGCTGAATTACTTTCAACAATGTTTTCATTTTGCCTTACTATTTATAAAGACGCAAATTTTATGCAAATGGTTGCCTAAGAGTTGTTTTATTTTTAAAAATTTTTCGAAACATTAAATTTAAGTATTAAATAAATCACAAAATGAAATATATTCTACTAAAAATTCATCATATATTAAAAAGTGTTGAATTTTATTTACTTAAAATCCCAAATCATTGAATACATATTAAATATTAGCTATATTTGGTAATATACCTATAGCCTATGCAAAGTAACCCTCTTTTTTCTTCTTATGATTTGCTTCCAAAAACTTGGGATGAAATGTATAATAATAATGCAGAGTTTAGAAATCAATATGAAGACTTTATAAAATATCTTGAAAACACCTCGCCTGAAAAGCTTTCAAAAAAAGAAGACCTTTCTAAGCAATTATTTATGAGTCAAGGGGTTACGTTTACCGTTTACAGCGATAATGAAGGTATTGAAAAAATATTTCCTTTTGATATTGTTCCAAGAATTATAACTGCAGCTGAATGGACTAAAATTGAGAGTGGTATAAAGCAACGTTTGAAGGCTTTAAACTTGTTTATTAAAGATGTTTATAACGACCAATTTATTATTAAGGATGGTATTATCCCTGCAGATTTAATTTACTCGTGTCCTAATTTTTTACGTGAAATGATGGGTGTTAAAGTACCACACGATGTATATGTACATATTTCTGGTGTGGATTTAATACGAAATAATGACGGCGAGTTTTATGTACTTGAAGATAACTTAAGAACCCCTTCAGGTGTTAGTTATATGCTAGAAAATAGAGAGATTTCAAAACGTTTGTTTCCAGGTTTATTACCCAAAGCAAATGTTCGAGTAGTCTCTAACTATCCAAATTTGTTGTATCAAAAGCTCAAAGAACTATCGGATAAAGTGAATCCAAAAGTTGTATTACTAACTCCAGGTATTTACAATTCGGCTTATTACGAACATACTACACTAGCTAGATTAATGGGTATTGAATTAGTCGAAGGAAGCGATTTGGTTGTGAAAGACCATTTTGTATATATGAAAACAACTAACGGCTTAAAACAAGTTGATGTTATTTACAGACGCGTTGATGATGAGTTTTTAGACCCTTTAGAGTTTAATGCACATAGTGTTTTAGGTGTTGCCGGTATTATGGCTGCTTACCGAAAAGGAAATATCAATATTGTTAACGCTCCTGGTACTGGGATAGCTGATGATAAAGCTATTTATATTTATGTGCCTGATATGATTAAATATTATTTAGACGAAGAACCTATTTTAAAAAATATAGAAACTTACCAGTTAGGAAAACCTGATGAGCTAGAATATGTTACCAAAAACATAAAAGATATGGTTATTAAAAAAACCGATGGCAGCGGTGGTTATGGTATGCTTATGGGGCATGAAGCTTCAGATGAAGAAATAAAAGATTATTTAAATACGGTACGTAAAAAACCTGAAAACTTTATAGCTCAACCTATTTTAAGACTCTCAACTGCACCTTGTTATATCGATGGGAAATTATCCCCTCGTTGTATCGATTTACGTCCATTTGCGCTTTGCGGAAAAAATGATATTGATATTTGCCCTGGCGGACTCACCAGAGTAGCATTAAAAAAAGGCTCATTAGTCGTAAATAGTTCTCAAGGTGGTGGTAGTAAGGACACTTGGGTTATAGAATAAACCTTAAAACAACAAAAATATGTTAAGTAGAGTAGCAAATAACCTTATTTGGTTAGACCGATATATGGAACGAGGAAATGGTATTTTAGGTTTACTAAAGGTAAATTATTATGCCAATCAAGACTCGCCCGAACTATTTTCTTGGTCTCCAATAATTAAAAATTTTACTACTACCGACAATGAGTTTTATACTGAAGATGCTATTGAGTGCATCGATTTTATGGTTTTTAATTTAGATAATTCTAATTCTATTTTAAACATCGTTACAAAAGCTAGAGAAAATGCCAGAAGTGTTCAAGAGCATATCTCTCGAGAACTTTGGCTGTGTATAAACAATTATTACTTGTTTTTAATAGATAAAAATTTACCAAAACGCCTAAAAGAAGATGACCCAGTAGCCTTTTTAGAAGATTTAAGGAAATTTCATTTAGTGTATAACGGAACCTTCGATATTACTCAAGAACGAGGAGCTTCATATTATTTTATGAATATAGGAAAGTATTTAGAAAGGGTTAACTTAATTGCTGATTTCACCTCTTTAAAACTTACCGATATTGGTAATACATCTGATAATTTAGAGAAAAGTTTTTACTGGAAAAATTTATTACTTTCCATTGGCGGGTATCAGTTATATTTAAAAACTCATAAATCTACCTTTAACGAAGCGCATTTAATACGTATGGTTTTTCAAGACAAATCGTTCCCAAGATCGGTTTATTACTGCATCAATAAGCTTAGTAGACATATACACAGACTTATCGAAAGTAATGAGTTAGAAAAAAATAATATAGAATTTTTGCTCGGAAAGCTTGAAAGTAGAATAAAATACACTACTATTGAGTCTATTATCGACGACGGATTGAGTAAATTTATCATTGATATTAAAGAGGATATAAATAACATTTCTCTAAGTATAAACGCTGTTTATTTTTCTCAAAATTGATTTAAAAACCCATGCCAACTTTTTTTATAAAACATACCACTAATTACACCTACAGCAACACCGTTATTGATGGTGCTACACTTACGCGCTTACATCCTGTTAATGATAGCAAACAACAAGTAGTATCGCACACACTTTCTATTACTAATAATCCTAGAATAGAAACCTTTCAAGATTATTACCACAATATCGTTGGCTCTTTTATGATTACTGAACCACATACTAAACTTTCCATTATTTCGGAAATTGAAGTAGAAACCATGGGGATACAATATCCAAACGATACTGAACCTATAGAAAAACAGTGGGACGCCCTATTTGCTTTAAAATATCATACGGATTATATTGATTATTTAAAATATAAAATCTTTGATGGCACTCCTGATATTCTGGATATAATAAAAACAAAGGACCTTAGTACACTATCACCCTATAAGTTAGTACTTGAGTTTTCCGAATATATTTATAAAAATTTCAAATACATGCCTGGTATTACCAATGTCGATTCTAAACTAGATTTGGTTTGGAAACTAAAAGCAGGTGTTTGTCAAGATTTTACTCATATTCTTTTACAAATGATACGTATGGTTGGTATTCCCGCAAAATACGTTAGCGGATATATTTGCCCTAGTGGTAGTAATACCCGTGGCGAAGGCGCTACCCATGCTTGGATAGAAGCCTATATACCGTTTTATGGCTGGTTGGGATTCGATCCTACTAATAATGTTATTGCTAACGAATATCATGTAAAACTAGCTACTGGAAGAGCATATAGCGATTGTGCACCTATTAAAGGCGTTTTTAAAGGCAATGTAGAATCTGAATTACATGTAAAAGTGGAAGTAAAAACCAACAAAAATGATTTGACGCCTTCATTTCCAGACCAAAAAATGGCACTTGAAGATGCCTATAATAGTTACAAACGCAATTTAGAACTTACCCAACAATACCAGCAACAGCAATAATTTTCTTCTTAGTTATTTAAATTATTTTGGTTTGACTTTGTCAGAAAAAAGTGATAACTTCGTTTAACTGCTGATATAAACAATTACAAAAATTCATATCATTGCATTGGGAACAATTAAACAAAAACCGTGAAAATGAAAAGTAGAATAATATTATTATGTTTTTTCTTAGGATTTATATCATTCAATAGAGCTTATTCTCAAGATGAAAATCTGACAAAAACTGAATTCAAAACTATCGCAGAAGGAACTGACTCGCCAATTCCTGACTTACAAATTGTTTGTTTTAATAAGTATTTTAACAAAGACTATTTACCTGCGGATTTTAGAAAAAAATATAATCTTGACGATAAAACGCTATATAAAAAGAAAATGTTGGTCGAGATTTTCCAGTCTGACAAAAACAAAAAGGGATTTGACAAAATTGAACTAATCGGAATTAAGGAAAATGACAAAAATCTTGTTGTAGAATATAATCTTGTGAATTCAAATACAGAAAATGACGATAAGGAATTATCACCTTTTTTAATTGTTCAAGTTCCGAAATCAAAAAAAGAAATAAAATTCATAGTCAACGGAACTGAATTGGGAAAAGCCACTGAACTTTATGTAGATTAAAATAACTATGCCCAACACCGTATAAAAATAATTGCGGTTTTGTGCTAAAACAAAGGTAGTTACGCATTTGCTACATCTGATTTTCCTTCGGAAAATCCTCGCACGCAAATCCGCAACTATCCTTATACAAGACCGTTAAACGAAATTGAAAAAATATAACTACTTTTTTCTATCTATCACATAATTCACCATAAGTTCTAGCGAATTTTTATATTTTGATTCTGGATAAGTTTTTAAAAGCTGTAAGGCTTCCTCTTGAAAGGCTTTCATTTTATTTACGGCATACTCCAAACCACCACGTTCTTTTACAAAAGCAATCACTTCCTTAACACGTTTGGAATCTTTATTATGATTTTTTATTGAGTTTATCAACCAATTTTTATCTTGTTTAGATACTTGATTGAGCACATAAATTAAAGGCAAGGTCATTTTTTGTTCTTTAATATCAATACCTGTAGGTTTACCTATTTGAGTATTACCATAATCAAACAAATCGTCTTTTATTTGAAACGCCATTCCTATAAGTTCGCCAAATTTTCGCATGGTTTCCACATGCACGGATTCTGGTTTTACTGATGCGGCACCTAAACTGCAACACGCCGCAATTAAAGTTGCTGTTTTCTGACGGATAATTTCGTAATACACATCTTCGGTGATATCTAGTTTTCGTGCTTTTTCAATTTGAAGTAGTTCGCCTTCGCTCATTTCACGCACCGCAATTGATATGATTTTAAGCAAATCAAAATCGTTATTATCAATAGACAACAACAAGCCTTTTGATAGTAAAAAATCCCCTATTAAAACGGCTATTTTATTTTTCCAAAGCGCGTTTACTGAAAAGAAGCCTCTTCGACGGTTACTATCATCAACCACATCGTCGTGCACTAAAGTAGCGGTGTGTATTAACTCAATAACCGAAGCGCCTCGATAGGTTCGCTCACTAACCTCACCATTGGAAACCATTTTTGCTACCAAAAACACAAACATGGGTCGCATTTGTTTGCCCTTGCGGTTTACAATGTAATGCGTGATTCTATTAAGCAATGCTACTTTGCTAGACATTGATAATTGAAACTTCTGTTCGAAAAGTTCCATTTCAAAGGCTATAGGTTGCTTTATTTGCTCTACTATTTTCAATATTCTATTTTAAGAAGAAGCTAATATAAGTATTATGATTTATTAGCCAACTGTCCGCAAGCGGCATCAATATCTTTACCTCTACTTCGGCGTACGTTTACTACAATTCTATTTTTTTCTAACGTACTAATATATTGTTCCAACGCGTCATTTGTTGCTTGCTGAAACTCGCCATCGTCAATAGGATTGTATTCTATAATATTTACTTTACAAGGTACATATTTACAAAACTTTACAAAGGCATCAATATCTTTTTGCGTATCGTTAATACCTTTCCAAACCACGTACTCGTAACTAATTTTACGCTTTGTTTTTGCATACCAATACTCCAAAGCCTCGCGTAAATCTTCCAAGGGAAAGGTTTCATTAAATGGCATAATGGAGGTACGAACCTCATCGATTGCAGAATGTAATGATACAGCTAAATTAAATTTAACGGCATCATCTGCCATTTTTTTAATCATTTTTGGCACGCCCGACGTTGATACTGTAATACGTTTTGGAGACATCCCTAATCCTTCATCAGAGGTAATTTTATCAATAGCTTTTAGTACATTATTGTAGTTCATAAGCGGTTCGCCCATGCCCATAAATACGATATTACTTAACGGACGATTATGATACAATCTGCTTTCATTATCAATAGCAACCACTTGATCGTAAATTTCATCAGGATTTAAGTTGCGCATGCGTTTTAAACGTGCCGTAGCGCAAAATTTACAATCTAAACTACAGCCTACTTGACTTGATACACAAGCGGTTGTACGGGTAGCGGTTGGAATTAAAACAGACTCTACTATTAAACCATCATGTAGTCGTACAGCATTTTTAATGGTGCCATCCTTACTACGCTGCATGTTATCAACTTTAATGTGATTGATAACAAAATTATCTTCTAGCATTTGGCGTGTTTCTTTTGATATATTAGTCATATCATCAAAAGTATGTGCTGCTTTTTGCCAAAGCCATTCATAAACTTGATTACCTCGAAAGGCTTTATCGCCTTGCTCTACAAAGAAGTCTCGTAATTGCTCTTTGGTTAATGCGCGAATATCTTTTTTACCTGATGCCATAAGTGATGCAAAAATAGTGAAAGGTTTTTCGATTTACGATTTTTGGTTTACGAATTATAAAATGATAGAGCGTTTTGCATTAGAGATTGAGGCTTTGTTGAAGCTCTTTTTGTGTTGTTGCACTTATGCAACACAAAAAAGCGACTGCCGAAAGCGCGACCCTTGGGGAATGCCCTAGTAACAGTGAAAACTAAGCGTAAAAAAAGGTCTTAAATAATTTAAGACCTTACGTTTTATAGAATTAACATGGCGTCGCCATAACTGTAAAATTTGTATTGCTCTTTGATAGCCTCTTGGTATGCTTTCTTTATAAAATCGTGACCAGCAAAGGCTGAAACCATCATTAAAAGCGTTGATTTAGGCGTATGGAAATTGGTAACCATACAGTTAGCAATGCTAAAATCGTATGGAGGGAAAATAAACTTATTGGTCCATCCTTCTGTTTCGTTTAACATACCGTTTGATGACACAGCACTCTCGATAGCTCGCATTGCTGTCGTACCCACGGCACATACGCGCTTTTTGTTTTTGATGCCTTTATTAACAATTTCTACTGCTTTTGCATCAATTTTAAGCTCCTCACTATCCATTTTGTGTTTCGATAAATCTTCAACCTCAACTGGATTAAAAGTCCCTAAACCTACATGCAATGTTACTTCGGCAAAATTAACACCTTTAATTTCTAAACGCTTTAGTAAGTGTTTAGAAAAGTGAAGTCCTGCCGTTGGCGCTGCAACAGCACCTTCGTTTTTTGCATAAATGGTTTGGTAACGATCTTCGTCTTCTGGTTGTACGTCTCGTTTTATGTATTTTGGTAGAGGAGTTTCTCCTAATTCGTTTAGTTTTATACGGAACTCTCTGTAAGAACCATCAAATAAAAAGCGCAGTGTACGCCCTCTAGAGGTTGTATTGTCAATGACTTCAGCAACCAACATATCGTCATCGCCAAAATAAAGCTTGTTTCCAATTCTTATTTTACGAGCTGGATCAACCAAAACATCCCAAAGACGTTGCTCTTCATTAAGTTCTCTTAATAAAAACACTTCTATTCTAGCACCTGTTTTTTCTTTATTACCATATAATCTGGCAGGAAATACTTTGGTGTTGTTTAATATTAAAACATCATCCTCATCAAAATAATTGATTAAATCTTTGAACATTTTATGCTCGATGGTTTGATCTTTTCTGTTTAAAACCATTAAACGTGATTCATCTCTGTTTTCTGCTGGATATTCCGCTAATAATTCTTCAGGTAAATTGAAGCCGAAGTGTGATAATTTCATATATAATATTTATTATTTTTTATAACAAAGGTTGCAAATATACAATCTGGGAATAGGGGTTGTCAAGTATTTAAGTAATTATTATTCAGATATTTTAAATCCTATAGATTTTAAGTCGTCCCAAAAGGTTGGATAGGACTTTGAAACTACTTCAGCATCTTCAATAATAATTGGTGTTTTTAGTGCTAACGGTGCAAATGCCATAGCCATTCTATGGTCATTATAAGTACCTATTGAAACAGACTCTTTAATATGAGTTGATGCTGTTAAATGCAAAGATTTATCGGTTATTTTAACGTGACCACCCAATTTCTCAATCTCGGTTTTTAAAGCCACTAACCTATCGGTTTCCTTAATTTTTAAGGTATGCAATCCTTTTAAATCGCAAGCAATTCCTAATGCAAAACAGGTTACCGCAATAGTTTGCGCAATATCTGGTGCGTTTTTTAAATCTAAACTTAACGGTCTGAAATTTGCTGTTTTCTTAATTAAAGTCACTTTATTATTGCTAAAAATGCTTTCTACTCCAAAATGCTTATAGACATCTACCAAAGTAGAATCTCCTTGCAAGGAGTCCTTTTTATAAGAAGACAAGGTTATCTCTGTTCCTAGTTCGCTTAAAGCAGCAATACTAAAGTAATAAGATGCTGAAGACCAATCAGACTCTACGGTTAAGGTTGTTGGTTGCTTATGATTATTTTTTGGTTTTACAGTAATGGTGTTACCTACAAATGAAGATTCAACACCGATCTCATCTAACAAACTTAAAGTCATTTTAATATATGGAACCGATGTTATTTCGCCCTCAAGTGTTAATTCCAAACCATTTTCAAGTTTTGGTGCAATTAACAACAATGCTGAAATGTACTGGCTACTTACATTGGCTTTTAACGATACTTTATTTTTTGTTAGCTTTTTTCCTTTAATTTTTATGGGTGGATATCCTTCATTTTCTTCATAACTTATTTCGGCTCCTAACTCCTGAAGTGCCTCGACTAATATTTGAATTGGTCTTTCTTTCATTCGCTTCGATCCCGTAAGCACGACCTCTCTACCTTCTTGAATTGAAAAATAGGCCGTTAAAAATCGCATAGCAGTTCCAGCGTGATGGATATCTACTACTTCTGAATTTGAATTTAATGCATTGGTCATTAAATTACTATCATCAGAATTTGAAACATTTTGAAGTTTTATGTTTGGATATAAGGCTTGTAAAAGTAAGAGTCTATTCGATTCGCTTTTAGAACCTGTAATCGTAACTTCAGATTTTTCATTAACGATTTTTGATTTGTGAAGGGTAATGTTCATTGTAAAATTGACTTGCTTCCTAAAGCATACAAATTTACTCGATAATCGAGATTAATACTAAGTAATTCAGTTTTTTTTCTAGGTTTTACCTGAATTCTTAATACCTTCCATTTTAATAAATGATCATTTCAATTTTTCGTTATTATGGTGCCTATCATGATCACGTTTTGCCTTCTTATCCATTCTTTTATCAAAAGCTTGTTGCAAATCAACTCCTGTTTGGTTAGCTAAACATAAAACTACAAATAAAACATCGGCCAGTTCTTCTCCAAGGTCTTTGTCTTTATCGCTTTCCTTTTCGCTTTGTTCACCATATCTACGTGCTATAATACGCGCTACCTCACCTACTTCTTCAGTAAGTTGTGCCATATTAGTAAGCTCGTTAAAATAACGTACCCCGTGAGCATTAATCCAATCGTCAACTATTTTTTGTGCGTTTTTAATGTCCATTCTTAGGCTTTAGTCAATACTATTTGTTCGTTTTGCTTTTCTATAAGTTGCTTAAAATAAGTCTTTAAAACATCATAATATTGAGGTGCAATTATTGATTGATATATTTCAGATTCAACCGACAACTGTATCATCTTATCATTGCCAGAAATATTATATTTAAAAAGACCTAAATTATCAGGTAACATAAAGCCTCCTGGAGCTGGTAAACTTTCTACCTTATAACCGTCAGGTAAATTTATAATGATTTTATAATTTATACTTGATGGATAACCGAAATCTACAGGAAATTCTCTTGTTTCAAGCTTAAATGGATTTTCATTACTTTTTAAAAAAAACATAGGAGAAAAGTACAATTTGCCTCCAATAACATCTGCTTGACTCTCTTTTACAAACTTATAAGTTTCCATAACCGGTTTAGAAATATCCATTGCATTCACAACTTTAAAATCTGATATTTCCAAACCTCCATATTTATTCTCTAATTTTTCAAGAAAATCATCTTTATCAGCTTCATTAAAACTTTCTCTATAGGCAAGAGCATTATGATTAGTTTTCAAACTTCTATATCCACCTTCAATAGTGCCGCTTTCATCTAAACTAACCATCATTGAAATAGAATTATTAGAAATCTCTTTTGGGTATAAATCAATTAATTGAGAACCACCTTGTTCAGCAATAACTCTACCTTGCCAATTTAATGTTCTATAAGGTAAAACATTTGGTGTACTATATTTATTTGTGGCATCTAATAAAATTTCAGTATCATCGATCTTAACATAACTAACTACATAATTATATCCTTCTCTGGTAGGGAATAACGGGACTCCATTTGCTCTTGTACTAACTAATACCGGATAAGCTCTTAAGCCTGCATAGCGCAACATAGATGTTAGCATCAAGTTTATTTCTGCCACATTCCCAACTTGATCCTTATAGGCTTTTTTTACGCCATCATTAGTATATTTACTGTAATAACCATTCCACTTAACTCGCGACTTTACAAAATCAAATATTAATGATGTTCTTTGTAATGGATCAGAAATACTACCAATTAAAGCATCTATCTCATTTTCAAAATATCCATTTTTATCCAATTCTGACCCAAAATCAGGGCTTTCATAAATGGCTTTAACCACTGATTCCCACGTTGTAGAATAATAATCTATTTGAGAATTAGGAAAATGAACAAATGATAATTCGTAATTCACTGATGACTTATAGTTATCTATATTATTTACATAAGGTTCTTCTTTCAATGCTGGCACATTTTCCAAGCTATAAGTATTAACTTGTTTAGTATATTCAACCTCTGATGTTTCAAATGAAGTACTCGTTGAATTTCCAATTCCATTAAAGCCTTTACTTGTTGACCTTACTTTTTCAGTAAATGTAATCTTTCCACGTTTGTTTTCTATTCTTGGAATCACGTTTAAAAACCCTTTCGTATTTGCCTTAAAATTAAAATATTCTGGTGATTCGAATTCTGCATATATTTTTTTTACCGGTATATCGTGCTGAAATTCAAATTCATCAATATTTGTATAAAATGGAGAAGTAATCTCATACTGATATTCTACGATTGAGCCTTCTTTTATATCTGGCATCGTGAATTTAGTTTCATCATAATAAATAGATTTTTCCGTTTCGAAAATCCCATCTTTTTTAAGCTTAACGTCCTCAATCTTATCATCTACTAGGTTATATGTATAAGCTTTTAAGCTGTTTAGTTTTTCCCTTCCCGATTTACTTTTATAGAGCCATATAGCTTTTGTGGCATAGTCAAACCCTTCTTTATTATAAATTTTAATTCTATCATGAACTTCAGTTGTTAATTGAAACCCTTGGTTTTTTACATAGTTAAAATATGTCCTTCGATATTTATATAAATATGTAGCAGAAGCTGCTGAATCCAATGGATTGTAATTTTCTTGAAGTTCTTCTTTTGAAACTTTTCCAAAATCGTAATCTTGAGCAAATACTGCAAAGGTTAAAGTAAATAGAATTAAAAAAAATGGAACTCTCATAAATTATTGGTTTTTAATTAGTGCTATTTTCGCGTTATCTTGTTTTAATACTTCTTTATAAAAGTCTCTAAATTTGTCATAATCTTCTTTAGGGTATTCCCCATCATTTACAACAAACTCTCTCTTATAAATTAATTTATTTTCTTCTTTGGGGATAATCTCAGTTTTATAACTTCCAAATTTATTTTTAATAACTACGCCTTTTGGTAACGATTCGATTTCATAGCCTACTGGCAGTATAATTTCTATCTCATCGTCGTGTATAAATCCCCTTTTAATCTTCAATGGATATTTTCTGTTTCTATAACGATCAGGAATATTAGTGTTTCTATTTAAAGCGTTTACGGTTAACAACATTCTGTCTCCAGCTTTTTTCACATAATTAGACGCTTCAAAATTTATATCTTCGACAAACTCGATACTTGACTTATTATTATCAATATTAATATTTTCAATATCAATGTTATTAATATACTTCCACCGTTTTTTGTAATGTAAATCTAAATCGCGTGACGTTTCCGATTCTAGCCAATATTTTTCGTCATATTGAATTCCTTCTGACTTTATATTTGCTCTAACCATAATTGAGCCATCATTTGAAACGGTATAATTACCTTTTACTTGTTGCTTATTCTCTTCTGTTTTATATTTTTTTGTACGTTGAATTTTACCGCCTTCGGGTGTTATTACCAAAGCATCTCTATCATCGGTAAAATCACCAATAAACCCGAATGGGAGTTTTTGGCTTGTACATTCTAACCATAGCGTATCGTCCCCGTTAGGTATGGATAAAATAACATGATTCCCTTGCATTGCAGTAAAATCTTTTTCTAAACTTCTCTGAGAATTACCTGCAAATATTACCGTATAATTAGACTCAACATCAACAGCTTTTAAAAGAGACATTGTATAATTAGTTAACGCTTTGCAATCACCATAACTAACTTCATCAACATATGACGCATTAAAAGGTTTCCAGCCACCTATACCTACCTGAACACTAATATATCTGACTTTATCTTGAACGTATTTATATACTTTTCTGGCTTTATCAATATCATTTATTTCATCTTTTACTAAATCCTTAATCATACTTACAGTAGTTTCAGGTAAATCATAAGTATCCTTTATTAAATCATTATACATCCATTTTCCAAACTCATCCCAATTCTCAACTTCAGCATATACGCCTTCTAAAGAAAATTGTTTAGAAGCGAATAAAACACAAGGCGCTAAATCCAATATAGATGGACTGTACTCCTCAGGCTTAAAAGATTCTAGATTAACAATCTTGTAAAACATTTTTCCTAATGAAATATCTTTTTCAATATTTACTTCACCTATATTTTTTTCTTTATTTCTAATGTTTAAAGTTTCTGGGTAGTTGATTTTATAATTAGCGTTTTCTATGCTAACATAATACTCTGAAACAGGTCTAAAAGATGGAATAAATGCTGTATTATTTGTAACTGTTTCACTTGTGAGTTCCATGGTATATGGGTAGGAAATTGGAGTATACTCCAAATATTTTACTCTAGAGTCAGAATACAAAGTTCCTCCATCAACAGCACTTGCGTCTTTAAAATCATTCTTCTTTATTTTTTTTATTTCTTTGCCAAAAGCATCAAATACTAAAACCTGTAAATCTTTAATTTTAACATTATTATCATAAAAGACATAGGCATTTACGTTATCATTCCCTTCTTTATTTAAAACCGTAATAATAAGTTTTTCAGAAACAACCATTTCATTAACAGCCTTTATAGTTATTTCAACTTCATTTAACCGCACAACGGCATTGGCACCTTGCTTTAGGTTATTTGGAATTGTTAAACTTGAGTATATGTTTTCTTGCGAAAAAATATAGGTTGACGTGAATAGTAGAAAAAAAGCTAGAATGTTTTTTAAAGTCATAAAAAAGGTAAAGTACATACTTAAAAATAAATATATTCTTTTTTAATCTTATTATTAAATACGAAAAATCAAAATTCGTTGTAATACCAATCTTTTAGTTTAACGACTAAAAATCTTACAATCAAAAGCACTAGGCATGAAAGCACTATGTATTTAAACTCACTTAATAGCACTTTTAAACCCCATTCAGAAAAAAATTCGCTTACCCCAATAGGAGAAACCTTTATCCCTCTGAATGGTAAAAAGTAACGATCATTATCAAACGGAATAAAAAAACCAACACCTTTACCACCAGATGTCATCGCATCTAATAGCCCATGAGAAAGTGTTGATGAAAAAATAGTGAAGAACCATACAAGTTTATTGTTTCTGCCCCATGTAACCATTAAAATAAATGCCCAAATTATTGAAAACAGGATAGAATGTGTAAATCCGCGATGTCCTAATGGGTGTAAATAAGATATCCCCAAATAAAATCCAATAACATCAAAATCTGGAAGAACAGATGAAAAAATAGCAGCAAACAATAACCATTTTATTTTTTTGGAATCTATAACTTTTGCTAATGTAAACCCTACAAACCCATGCCCAAATACAGATGCCATTATACTCTGTTTTTAGAATCAATTATAATGGTTACGGGTCCGTCGTTTAGCAACTCCACTTTCATATCTGCTCCAAATTGCCCCGTTTGAATAGGTTTACCTAAATCTTTTTCAATTTGTTTTACAAAAGCTTCATACAATGGAATAGCTGCATCCGGTTTTGCCGCATTTATATAACTTGGGCGATTTCCTTTTTTGGTTGAAGCGTGCAAAGTAAACTGACTAACCACTATAGCATCACCTTTTTCATCTATTATGGACTTATTCATCACTCCATTTTCATCATTAAAAATGCGAAGATTAGCTATTTTGTTAGAAAGCCATGTAATATCTTCTTGAGAATCTTCGTCAATAATTCCTAAAAGAATTAAAAGTCCGTTTGAAATAGAAGCTACTTTATTATTTTCAATAGTAACGCTTGCCTTTGTTACTCTTTGTATAACAACTTTCATCTGTTTAATCTTTGTTGTGCTTATTGGTCAGATGTAATTCGCAATAATCATTTCGGTAGGTTTAAACTTCTTGATATGGCTAATTTCATATTACAATTTATTCATTACCCCAATTATCAGTTCTGTAGTTTTCATCTTCGCCCTCAACAATTTGCAAATAACTGCGATACCTCGAAAAAGCTATTTCATCATTGTCTAGCGCCTCTTTTACAGCACAATTAGGTTCTTGTATATGTAAACAATTATTGAACTTGCAATCTTGTTTTAATTCAAAAATCTCTGGAAAATAATCTCCTACTTCCTCTTTATCCATGTCAACCACTCCAAAGCCCTTTATTCCTGGGGTATCAATAATTTTAGCATCAAAACTCAAATCGAACATTTCAGCAAAAGTAGTAGTATGTTGCCCTTGCATATGTTGGGTTGATATTTCTTTGGTTTTTAAATTTAGAGAAGGCTCAATAGCATTAACCAGTGTTGATTTTCCAACACCTGAATGACCAGAAAACATACTTACTTTACCCGACATAAGTGCCTTAACCTTTTCTACATTTTTACCTGTTGTTGCAGAAATGCCAATGCACTCATACCCTATTTTCCTATAAACATGTGCTAAATATCTAACTTCATTTAACGCTTCTTCATCATATGTATCAATTTTATTGAATAATAAAATGGTTTTTATAGAATATGCTTCGGCTGTCACTAAAAATCGGTCTATAAAACTGGTGAATGTAGGTGGATTATTAATGGTAACCATTAAAAAAACCTGATCTATATTGGCCGCTATAATATGTGTTTGCTTGGATAGATTTACCGATTTTCTAACAATGTAATTTTTTCTATCATGAATATTATGAATGACCCCTGTATCTTGATTATTATCTGTTTCTAATTCAAAATCTACAATATCACCAACTGCTATGGGGTTAGTACTTTTTATCCCTTTTATTCGAAATTTCCCCTTTATACGGCATTCATAAATATGCCCTAACTCGGTTTTTACCGTGTACCAACTTCCAGTAGATTTATAAACGCGTCCTGTCATTTAAAACTTTTAAGCTATGCAAATTAACAACTTTTCATTTTAAGAAAAAGACTATATTGTAAGCTTAATCATAAAAAACCAGTCAATAACATGAAAAAATTACTAATTGTTTTAAGCATTTCATTATTCGCTTTTTTTGAAAGTCAAGCCCAAGTAGAGTATAAACTTGTAACCAGTGTAGAATCTATTGTGCCAAATGGTTTAGGACGTTCTAGAATCATCAGTGCAAATGAAGACAAGGATTATAAAGAGTTTACAACCACCCAGACCGAAGATGATAATTCAAGAAATAAATCTGATAGAAGTGAAATACGGGTTAAAGAGTTTGATGAAACTAAGTTGCTTAACTTTTTTAATTTAGGAGGTATTCGTTTTCAAAACATAGCAGCTAATGATGCTTTAATTACATCAAAAATTAACACTATGATTGAAGAAGGTTGGGAATTAGCCTTTGTAACAAGCGCTGTTGAAAGTGCTGGAAAAGGAGATAATCAAGGTATTTTTATAACCAGATATATTTTTAAGAGAAACAAACATCAATAAAATGAAAAAGCCTCGCATATGCGAGGCTTTTTAAAATATTAACCATTAATTATCTTCTCTTGATGATTGATAGATTCTTGGTGAATGGCTTTAAACATTTTTAAAACAAATTCCTCACTCAATCCTTTTTGCTCACCTTCAAGTACCATTTTTCCTAAAATTTCATTCCAACGTTTAGACTGAAGTACAGCCACGTTTTTTTGCTTTTTAAGAGCTCCAATAGAATCTGCAGCTTTCATTCTTTTACCTAATAATTCTATAACCTGATTATCGATAACATCAATTTGGGCTCTTAAATTATCCAGTGATTTTATATAATCGGCTTCAGCATCTGTTTCTTTTCTTATTTTCAAATCTTTCATGATTTGCACCAAAGTTTTTGGAGTTACTTGTTGAGCCGCATCGCTCCATGCATTTTCAGGGTCGAAATGTGTTTCAATCATTAATCCATCAAAATTTAAATCTAAAGCTGTTTGTGATACATCAAAAATCATATCACGTTTTCCTGTAATATGTGACGGGTCATTTATTAAAGGGATATCTGGAAATTTATTTTGAAATTCGATAGCTAATTGCCACTCTGGATTATTTCTGTATTTCGTTTTTTCATAAGTGGAAAACCCTCGGTGTATAGCACCAATATTTTTAACGCCTGATGAATAAATTCTTTCAATACCACCTAACCATAATGCCAAATCTGGATTAACTGGGTTTTTTACTAAAACTGGTTTATCTGTACCTTCAAGGGCATCTGCAATTTCTTGCATGATAAAAGGGCTCACTGTTGAACGAGCACCAATCCACAACATATCTACATCATGTTCCAAAGCTAATTTTACATGTGTTGCATTGGCTACTTCAGTGGTAATTTTCATACCCGTTTCTGCCTTTACTTTTTGCAACCACTTTAAACCTAAAGCCCCTACACCTTCAAACATTCCTGGACGTGTTCTTGGTTTCCATATTCCCGCTCTAAAATAACTAACATCGGTATCTTTTAGCTGGTGCGCTATTTTTAAAACTTGCTCCTCGGTTTCTGCACTACATGGTCCTGCAATTACTAAGGGATGATTTAGCTTTAAATCATCTAACCACGTTCTCATTTCTTTTTTGTTTTCCATAATCTTACTCTTAACTAATTCCTTTTAAAATATCTTTTATATGATTGGTGTTTTCCATTTCATTATAAATCGCATCAAAATCATTTTGTTTCATCAACTCTTTAAAATGGGTAAGGTTTGTAATATATTCATCTAATGTTTCAATTACGTTGTCTTTATTTTGCTTAAAAATAGGCGTCCACATGGCTGGTGAACTTTTAGCCAAACGAACTGTAGATTCGAATCCACTACCTGCCATATCAAAAATATCACGTTCGTTTTTTTCTTTTTCTATCACTGTTTTTCCTAACATAAATGAACTAATATGCGATAAATGCGACATATAAGCAATGTGCTTATCATGCGCTTCAGGATTCATATATCGAATGCGCATGCCTATATCTGTAAACAGCTTTAAAGCTTTCTCTTGAAGTTTGAATGTTGTTTTTTCAACTTCACAAACTATATTCGTTTTACCTATAAACAATCCGCTAAACGCAGCACTAGGACCTGAATATTCTGTTCCAGCAATAGGATGCATTGCTAAAAAATTACGACGTTTAGGGTGATTTTCTACCACTTTACAAATATCAACTTTGGTTGATCCTGCATCCACAACTAAACCTGAATCTGGTATCTTATCTAAAATAGTTGGTAATAATTTTACGGTAGCATCAACAGGAATAGCGATTATAACTAAATCGGCATTTTCAACATCATCAAGAGTTGCTTTTTTATCAATTAACTTAAGTGATAATGCTTCGTTTAACGTTGCTTCTTTTCTGCTAATACCATAAATAACCGTTTCTGGATTATTCTTTTTGATATCAATAGCTAAACTACCACCAATTAAACCAACTCCTATAATGTATATATTCTTCATTTTATTTAATTCTTTCAATGGCTTCTTCTAAAACTTCAGTGGACGCGCATAAAGAAAATCGTATATAACCTTCACCCTTGCTACCGAAAATGGTTCCTGGAGTTATAAAAACATGATTTTCATTTAATATTTTATCTATAAAGACTTCCGATTTTATTGATGCTGGCAATTTTGCCCACACAAAAAGTCCGGTAGCTTCTTTATCATACGTACAATTTAAGGCATCGGCTAACTGCCAAACTAAATTTCTTCGTTGTAGGTAAACATTATTTAACGTTGCAAACCACATTTTTGAACAATTTAAAGCTTCTATTGCCCCTTTTTGAATGCCATAAAACATTCCAGAATCCATATTACTTTTTACCTTTAAAATATTGTTTATGTGCTCACTATTACCCACAACCATACCTACTCGCCATCCTGCCATGTTAAAGGTTTTACTTAACGAATTAAGTTCTAAACACACATCTTTTGCGCCTTCAACATTTAAAATACTTTTTGGAGACTCATTTAATATAAAACTGTACGGATTATCATTTACAATTAAAATATTATGCTTTTTACCAAATGCCACCAACTCTTCAAAAACGTATTTTGATGGTTTCGCTCCTGTCGGCATATGAGGATAATTTACCCACATAAGTTTTACTTTACTAAGGTCCAACTTTTCTAAAGCCTTAAAGTCTGGCATCCAATTATTTGCTTCATCCAACTCGTACAAAACACCTTTTGCACCCACCAATTTTGTAACCGATTGATAGGTTGGATACCCAGGATTTGGTATTAAAACCTCATCGCCTTCATTTAAATAAGCCATTGAGATATGCATAATCCCTTCCTTACTACCCATTAATGGTAATATTTCATTGGAAGGATTTAAGCTTACAGAAAAATGTTCTTTATAAAATTTTGCTATCGCCTCTCTCAATTCAGGTAAACCTTGATAACTCTGATATTTATGAGCGCTAGGATTCTGAAAACTAGCTGTAATGGCATCAACAACCTTTTGCGGTGGTTGCAAATCGGGACTACCAATACCTAAATTAATTACCGGTTTTCCACTAGCAATAAGCAACCCAACCTCTCTTAATTTTTTAGAGAAGTAGTATTCTTCAACGGTTTGCAATCTGTTAGCTGCTTCAATCATAGCTTAGCATTTTTATATTCGCCTAACACTTTAAATCCTTCACCCATTATATCTATAATAGATTTGGCCTTCTTAAAATCATTATATTTTTCAAAAGTAACATCAACAAAAAAGGCGTATTTCCAAGGAGTTTCAACAATTGGTAGTGATTGAATTTTTGTTAAGTTAAGTTTACAATCACTCATCACATTTAAAATAGCCGCTAAACTCCCTCGTTTATGGTCGGTTTCAAACTTAACCGATGCCTTATTAATTTCATTTTCTGGCACTTCAGAATTGGTACGTTTTACTATAGCAAAACGCGTTTCGTTATGTTTTATAGTTTGTATACTTCGTGCCAAAATATCCAATTCGAAAATCTCAGCAGCCATTACGCTAGCAATAGCACCAACACCTTGTAATTGTTTTTCTTGAATACGTTGAGCAACCTCAGCGGTGTCTTTATCCTCCACCAATTTTATATGGGGATACAGTTTAAAAAACTCCTTGCACTGCAACAATGCCATTGGATGTGAATACACTTCACTAATATTTGAAATATCTTGATTTGGCAATGCCATTAAATTATGCTGAATATCCAAATAATGTTCGCCAACAATGTGTAAACCATACTTATCAATTAACGCATAATTAGGTATTATAGAACCTGCAATAGAATTTTCCAAAGCCATTATAGCGGCGTCACAAGATTCTGATATTAAAGAATCTACGACAATATCGAATGTTAAGCATTCTATAACATCAACTGGCTTATCAAAAAATTGCTGCGATACAATATGATGAAAGGACCCTTTAACTCCTTGTATGGCTACATTATTTATCAAAATTCATTATCATTTTTTATGAATTCAATTCACTGTTTAACAAAAAAAAGTCTCGATTTTCATCGAGACTCATATTAAATTTATTGTTATAAATTATACATACAACGCCTCGTTTCTTTTGCTAAAAAAGAAATAAAACCAGTTGTTAAAATATGTATAATGTACTGTCATCGTCGTAATTATGTCGCTAAAGTAATTATTTATTTAACAAAACAAAACAGTCTAAAATCTTTTTTACCTTTTTATTAAAAGTTTTAAAGATTTTATAGTAAAACACATGTTACATTAGATAATCATTATTTTTCTTCTTTAAAAAACTAAATTTTGCATCCTAGAATTACAGAAAATCGTTTTTTCGCTCGACCCGTTTAGTTGGTCAAAATGATTTTTTCATTTACTTTTAGTAGGTTTTCAAATGAAAAAATTCATGTACTTTTGAATAAATAATTTTATTATGTCTATTGAAGTAGAAGGGATTTCAAAACTATACGGAAGTCAAAAAGCTTTAAACCATATATCTTTTAAAGTTAATAAACCTGAAATAGTTGGTTTTTTAGGACCTAATGGAGCCGGAAAATCTACAATGATGAAAATATTGACTACCTATTTACAAGCCAACGAAGGCAATGCTAAAGTAAATGGTTTTGATGTAAGTTTGAATAAACAGCAAGTGCAGCAAAGTGTTGGATACTTACCAGAGCACAACCCATTGTATTTAGACATGTATATTAAAGAATACTTAGCGTTTAATGCAAACATTTATAACGTGAGTAAACAACGTATTGAAGAAGTCATCGAAATTACTGGTTTAACACCAGAATCTCATAAAAAAATTGGACAGCTCTCTAAAGGATATCGTCAGCGTGTTGGGTTAGCCAATGCCCTATTACATGACCCTGATGTTTTAATTTTAGACGAACCTACTACAGGTTTAGACCCCAACCAATTAATAGATATTAGAAATCTTATTAAAGCTATTGGTAAAACAAAAACCGTGTTTCTTTCCACACATATTATGCAGGAAGTTGAAGCTATTTGTGAGCGCGTTATTATTATCAATAAAGGTGAAATTGTCGCAGATAAAAAATTAAAAGACTTGAGAGATGAAAAAGAACAAATTGTTATTGTTGAGTTTGATTATCGCGTTGAAGATGCTTTTTTACTTAAACTACCTAAAGTAAAAAGTGTAATTAATACGCACGATTTTGTTTACGAAATTGCCTTCAAAACCTCTGAAGATATGCGTTCTTATGTCTTTGATTTTGCGCATGATAATAAGTTAAAAATCCTTCAACTCAACCAAAAAAATGCAAGTCTAGAATCCTTATTTCGAGATTTAACTACTAAATAAACATTATCATTTTTTCGGAATATTTTGGTTTTTTATTGAAGTATGACAAATATCATGATGCTTAAATTCTTAACACCTTAATTTTGTGCTATTAATCACACTTTTTACTTTAGGTAACTTTGTGTTAAAAAACATGCAATAGCTATCTTTGTAAATCTACAATATAACTAAAATGAGTAAAGGAATTTATGTAGCAACAATAGAACCTAATAGTGGTAAATCTGTTGTTGTTCTTGGTTTAATGCGCATGCTTTTAGGTAAAACGGCAAAGGTAGGGTATTTTAGACCTATTATTGATGACACTGAAGATGGTGAAATGGACAATCATATCAACACCGTGATTTCCTATTTTGACATAGATATTAATTACAAGAAAACATATGTATACACCAGAAATGAAGTATTAGATTTATACAACAAAGGAAAATCTGGTGAGGTTATAGACGAAATTATTAAAAAATATAAATATCTTGAAGAACGCTTCGATATTGTCCTTGTTGAAGGCACTGATTTCTCTCATGAAAATTCTAGTTTAGAATTAGATATAAATATTTTAATTTCAAAAAATTTAGGACTTCCTGTTATAATAGTATCGCAAGGCGATGAAAAGGATATAAAAGAAATTGTAGATAACGTACAATTAGCTTACGATACTTTTAGAGAAGATGTTGATGTGTTGTCTATAATGACAAATAAAATCAACCCTGAACACTTAAGCGAATTAAAAATTCAACTAAAAAATCGTATTAATAACGGTACTGATATAAGTGTTATACCTAAAATTAAAAGTTTAGCGAATCCTACGTTAAAAGAAATATTAAAAATGATTTCTGGTACTGTTATTTTTGGTAAAGACATGATTAACAATCAAATAGACAGTTTTAGCGTTGGAGCTATGCAGCTACGTAACTACTTGACACATTTAAAAGAAAATGCCTTAGTAATTACTCCCGGCGACAGAGCTGACATTATTTTAGGTGCCTTACAAGCTAATGTCTCTAAAAATTATCCGAAAATATCAGGTATAATCCTTACAGGTGGATTAATACCAGAAGAACCTATATTAAAATTAATAGAAGGTCTTACAAGTGTAGTACCTATTATTAGTGCAAAAGAAGGTACATTTCAAGTAACAAATACAATAGGTAAAATAAAATCTAAAATATACGCTGACAATATTGATAAAATTACAACCTCAATTGCAACGTTTGAAAAACATGTAGATACTGATAAATTATCAAATGATTTAATCACATTTCAATCAGATATTTTTACACCAAGAATGTTTCAATATAATTTATTGCAGCGTGCTTTAAGTGACAAAAAACACATTGTACTTCCTGAAGGATATGATGAACGTATTTTACTTGCCACAGCAAGATTGGTAAATGCACAGGTGGTTGATATTACTTTAATTGGTGAAGAAGAAAAAATAAAAGAACAAATCGAAAAATTTGATATTCCTTTAAATTTAAATGATGTCAATATTGTTTTTCCTGTTGAATCTCCTCATTTTAATGATTATGTAAACACCTTTTATGAACTCAGAAAACATAAAGACGTGAACCTAGATATGGCAAAAGATGCCATGAGTGATGTATCCTATTTTGCGACAATGATGATTTACAAAGGACATGCGGATGGAATGGTTTCTGGTGCAGTACATACCACTGCACACACTTTACGTCCAGCACTACAATTTATAAAAACAAAGCCAGGTGTAAATATTGTGTCGTCTGTATTTTTCATGTGTTTAGAAGATCGCGTATCTATTTTCGGTGACTGTGCCATCAACCCAAACCCTAATGCGGAACAGTTAGCAGAAATTGCAATTTCATCGGCAAAAACGGCACAAAACTTTGGTGTAGAACCTAAAGTAGCTATGCTATCCTATTCATCGGGTGCATCTGGGAAAGGTGAAGAAGTTGATAAAGTCAGGAAAGCTACAGAACTTGCTAAAAAACTTGCTCCTGATTTAAAAATTGAAGGCCCCATTCAATACGATGCAGCGGTAGATATGCGGATAGGAAAAAGTAAATTGCCGGATTCTGATGTTGCAGGACAAGCAAGTGTGCTTATTTTTCCAGATTTAAACACAGGAAATAATACTTATAAAGCTGTTCAACGAGAAACTGGTGCGTTGGCCATTGGCCCAATGCTACAAGGGCTTAATAAACCTGTAAACGATTTAAGTCGTGGATGTACAGCAGATGATATTTATAGCACCGTAATAATAACCGCTATTCAAGCGCAAGACCTATAATTTATGCAAGTATTAGTTTTAAACTCTGGAAGTTCTTCTTTAAAATTTCAATTATTTCAGATGCCAGAAGAAACTATTCTTTGTTCTGGTTTAATTGAGCGTATTGGGTTTGATGATGCTATATTCAAATTCAAAACTGATAAAGACACCATTGAAATAGTTAAAGCTATCCCAAATCATAGAGTTGGGCTGGAATTACTATCAAAGCAATTATTAGATTCAAACACAGGCATTATCAAATCTGCCGATGCCATAAATATTGTAGGACATCGTGTGGTTCATGGCGGGAAACATTTTACCGCTACTACCGAAATTACTCCCGAAGTTAAAAGTAAAATTAAGGCACTTTCAAGTTTAGCCCCATTACATAATCCTGCTAATTTAGAAGGTATTGAAGTAGCGGAAGCCATATTTGTAAATGCAAAACAAGTAGCTGTTTTTGATACGGCGTTTCACCAGTCCATTCCAGAGCACGCGTACAAATATGCTATTCCAAATGAATATCTGGACAAACACAATATCCGTTTGTATGGATTTCATGGCACAAGCCATAAGTTCGTTTCAGAAAAAGCTATAGAGTTTTTAGAAAAAAAACATTCAAAAATTATTACTATTCACTTAGGAAATGGTTGTAGCATGACTGCTATTAAAGATGGAAAGAGTATTGACCACACACTTGGTTTTTCTCCTAATAACGGACTCATTATGGGCACACGTTCTGGAGATATCGATCAGTCAATAATATTTCATTTAGCAGAAAGATTTAATTATTCAATAAAAGATATAAATACCCTTTTACAAAAGAAAAGTGGTATGTTAGGCTTAACAGGATATAGTGATTTAAGAGATATTCAATCTGAAGCTGAAAAAGGTAATAAAGCATGCCAATTAGCTTTACAAATGAATGCTTATCGTATTAAAAAATACATTGGTAGTTATACAGCTGTTTTAAACGGTTTGGAAGCTATTATTTTTACCGCTGGAATAGGTGAGAATTCTATAGAAATGAGACGACTCATTTGCGAAGACATGGACTACTTAGGTATTACCTTAGATTTAGAAAAAAACCAAGTAAGACCAGATAAATTAACTATTGTAAGTACCGATACATCAAAAGTAAAAGTATTGGTCATTCCTACTAATGAAGAGTTGGAAATAGCAAAGCAGTCGGTAAATTTATTCAAAAATTAGTCGCCCTTTATATTGCTCTTCAACATCAACAATAGACGGTTGCCTTACAGCTATAACGTTTCCTGTTCCTGAAATTTTTCCGGTAATTGATTGTTGCGGATTTACAATCATATCATTAGAGCTTCTGTTCCAAATAACAACATTTTGAGCAATTAAATTTCTCCCTTCAAAACGACTTGTTCCAGCAGCAAATGTGATGTTTAAATTATTCGTTTCTCCAAATATCGCAGCACTAGATATATTATTAAAAACCAAAAGAAATGAATTATTGTTTATCTGTAAATTAAAATCTCCATTTGTAAAGGTGTCAGGAGCATTAAAATCTTCCGACAACACGGTTAAACTGGGATAGGTTAAAACGCCTTTAGAACTTACGGTATATTGCGAAGAACTTCTAATTTCAGTAATATTTGGCGATGTAATATATACTTTAGTAATACCATATTTACGTACATAATTGCAGGTGTTATTATCGGTTAATATTAGTTGATTATTTGAAACTATGGCACTTACATCATTCATTAAATTATTACCTGTTTCAATCAGTACTTTTTGATTGGAGCCTTCTTCAATTATCAATTCAATATCTCGATTTACCAATATTTTATCAAAACTGGAAACTACAACTTCCTTCTGTATAATGGAACCTGACTTTTGAAAACAATCTCCAGCTTTTTCGCTATCACACGCAAAAATGAAAAGTAAACCAAATATGTAAATTACCTTTTTCATAATCTTAAACCTATTCCAAACTCTACGGCTTCAGCCTTTGCACCATGCGATTTTAATGTTATTGCTCCAAACCATTTATCATAAAAATAACGCTTTAAGCCAATTCTAAAATAGGTTCGTCCTTCAAAATCAAAAGGATAATAGACGTAATACCCTAATTGTGTTTCAAAAGATGTTTTATTGAAGAACAACTCATGTCCTGCAAACACTCCAACTCGCTTATAGTCTTCGTTTCCCGAAACATTTTCTTCAGGAAACGAAACACTTTTATGATAAATAAGTTCTTTTAAAAAGTTTGAAAAAAACACATCGGTTCCTACCTGAAAAGCGCCTTTCCTATTAATGCGCTTATCAACATAACCAGAAAAGATATAAAATGGAAATTGCCCACTACCAACAACATCGCTTTCATTTACACCCGTTCTAAAAGCCAAATTATACTTAAAAGGCTGGGTGAATTTTTTATCATTTTCACCCAAAGTATATTGAAAATTAGGTTCTTCTTCATCCAAATTATAATTCACTCCTAAATTAAAGGTTATTGAGTTCACACTTGCATTAGGTGCTTTTACATTGGCATTTGAATAATGCAGTAGTGAGAATCCTGCTTGCAATCCAAAATTATTAAAAATGTGTTCCTTTTTATAATTAAGCATCACCAATGTGCTACTCATTATATTAGACCCAAAAGCAACATTTTTAAAATTCTTTTCTTTATGGTACGGGTTTGTTGTATAAGCCAACCCTTGGCCAATTCTAAACATTAAATGTCGTTTCAAAAAATAAAAATTGTAGTGCGCATACAGGGAAAAGTTATTACCTAAAACATCATTTTTTAAATCCTGATAAGCAAACGACAAGCCATAATCAGGGTAGTTGTAACGTTGTTCCCAATCGTTAAACCCATATGTTTTCTTATTCCATCCTAAAATAAAACCTTCAGGATGTCCTTTAATTAAGTGTAGAATATCATTATTATGTAAAGCTATATTTCCTTTAAAATAACTGAGATCAAAATAAGAGGTATGCTGCTTTTCTTGTGCAAAAGAAACACAATAACCAACTAAAAAAGCACCTAAAATTAATAACCTCATTAACAGATTTGCTTATTCAACAAATGTAATGGAATTATTAAAACAATTTTGAAGCTATGGCTTTTATGTTATCGCTTTTACCCATAGAGTAGTAATGAAGAACTGGAACACCAAAATCTTTCAATTCTTTCGATTGTTTTATCGCCCATTCAACACCCACTTGTCTAACAGCTTTATTGTCCTTGCATTTCTCAACTTCATTTATCAGTTCTTCGGGGATATCAATTTTAAAAACTTGTGGCAATAGCTGTAAATGACGTTTTACGGCAATAGGCTTAATCCCTGGAATGATAGGCACATTAATGCCTACTTCTCTCGCTTTTTTTACAAAATCAAAGAATTTTTGATTGTCGAAAAACATTTGTGTAACTACATAGTCTGCACCTGCATCTACTTTTTCTTTAAGGCGTTTTAAATCTGAATTTAATGAAGGTGCCTCCATATGCTTTTCCGGATAACCTGCTACACCTATACAGAAATTCGATTTATGGTCAGCTTCAATAACATCATGCAAATACTTACCACAGTTTAAATTTTGTATTTGTTCAACTAAATCCAAAGCAAACTTATTACCACCTTTTGATGGTTCAAAATATTTTTCATGGCTCATAGCATCACCACGTAACGCCATTACATTATTAATACCTAGATAATGACAATCAACTAATACATACTCGGTTTCCTCTTTGGTAAACCCACCACATAAAACATGAGGGATGGCATCTACATTGTATTTATGTTGAATAGATGCACAAATACCAACCGTCCCTGGGCGCATTCTTGTAATTTTTCTGTCTAAAAGTCCATCACCTTTATCAATATATACATACTCCTCTCGTGAAGTTGTAACATCAATAAAAGGAGGATTAAACTCCATTAAAGGATCAATGTTATCATATAATTCTTGTATGTTCCTTCCTTTTTGTGGTGGTATAATTTCAAACGAAAACAATGTTTTCCCGTTAGCTTTCTTAATGTGTTCCGTTACTTTCATTTATCCTGATTTTATTCAGTATTTATTTTTTTTATATGGCGTTACCCTTTGGGTCGCGCTTTTCGTTATATCTTTTTTTTGTTCTCGATACAAATTTGTTCATTTTTCACAAATTCACTCGAACTGACATCAAAAAAGGATGCCACTCCAATCACTAACGCGGACTAAACAAATGCTTTTTTAACCTCAGCAAAAGCCTCTTTATATTCCCAATAAATCCATCTTCCATCCACATAGTCCGTTAAAATGTATTTGTCACTTATTGATTTAATTCTAGAAACCGCTATAACCTTTTTTGAAAATGTATCCGAGTGTACATGCTCTAAAACTTCTTTATTCTTGTCATCATATCCGTGCGATATTACATAACTCCCTAAAGTTAATTCTATAAACTCCATATCTATTGTTCTGCAATATTTGGGTGCAACCACTTTCTAGCTTTCTCTTTCTCAATGCCTTTTCTTTTGGCATAATCCGTTACTTGATCGTCAGTAATTTTACCCAATCCAAAATATTTAGCCTCTGGATTGGCAAAATAATACCCAGAAACTGAAGCTGCAGGCCACATGGCTAAACTTTCGGTTAATTTTACACCAATTAGTTTTTCAACCTCTAACAATTCCCAAATAGTTTCCTTCTCTAAATGATCGGGACATGCAGGATATCCAGGTGCAGGACGAATGCCCTTGTAACTTTCTTTTATTAAATCCTCGTTGGTTAAATCTTCATTAGCAGCATAACCCCAATGTTTAGTTCGCACTTGCTTATGCAAATATTCTGCAAATGCTTCTGCAAATCTATCTGCTATGGCTTGCACCATAATAGCATTATAATCATCACCTTTTTTACGATAACTATCGGCTAATTCTTGTGCTCCAAAAATGGACACACAGAACGTGCCTATATAATCGGTTTTACCTGTTTCTTTAGGTACAATAAAATCTGCTAAAGCATGATTAGGAATGCCTTCACGTTTTTTTAATTGCTGACGAAGCGTTCTAAAAACGGCAACTTCATTCCCTTTTTTCTGAACCAAAATATCGTCATCATTTACACTATTTGCTTCAAATAATCCAAAAACAGCCTTTGGCTTTAACAATTGTTTCGAAATGATTTTCTGTACCATGTCTTTAGCATCATCAAACAACTGGATGGCCTGTTCTCCTACTACCTCATCTTTTAAAATATCTGGATATTTACCATGTAAATCCCAACTTCTAAAAAAAGGACTCCAATCGATAAATGGTTCTAACTCTTTTAAACTTAATTGTTTTAAAACTTGAACGCCTAATTCGTTTGGTTTTACAATTTCAGAAGTATCCCAATCAATTTTATATTTTCTATTTCTAGCTTCTTCAATCGAAATATATGATTTCTCTTTACCACGCTTTAAAAACTTGGTTCTAAATTCATCATAATCCTGCTTTAATTTAGCTGTATACTCGTGTTTGCCTTTCTTATTTAATAAATCGCCAACAACCGTTACAGCACGAGAAGCATCATTTACATGAACCACCGCATTTTTATATTGTGTATCTATCTTAACGGCAGTATGTGCTTTAGATGTCGTTGCCCCACCTATTAATAATGGAATTTCAAAATTCTGGCGTTGCATTTCTTTTGCTAAATACACCATTTCATCAAGCGATGGTGTAATTAAACCTGAAAGTCCTATGGCATCAACACGCTCTTTTATTGCTGTTTCAATAATTTTTTCAGGAGGTACCATCACCCCTAAATCTACAATTTCATAATTATTACAAGCTAAAACCACACTTACAATATTTTTACCAATATCATGGACATCTCCTTTTACCGTTGCCATTAAAATTTTACCAACAGGTTCTTGCTTATCGGTTTTTTCGGCTTCAATGAATGGGTTTAAGTAAGCCACAGCTTTTTTCATGACTCTAGCCGATTTTACAACTTGTGGCAAGAACATTTTTCCTGCTCCAAACAAATCACCTACTACATTCATCCCAATCATTAAGTGCCCTTCAATAACATCAATAGGTTTTTCAGCTTCTTGTCTTGCCTGTTCAATATCTTCAATAATAAAAGCATCAATCCCTTTTACTAAAGCATGGGTAATCCTGTCTTGTAGCGGATTTTCTCGCCAAGACAAGTCTGCTCCAGCCTCCTTTTTAGAGCCTTTTACGGTTTCGGCGAAATCTAATAAACGTTCGGTAGCATCATCACGTCTATCTAAAATAACATCTTCAACATGCTCCAATAAATCTTTTGGAATATCATCATAAACCTCCAGCAACGCAGGGTTTACAATACCCATATTCATACCTGCTTGAATGGCGTGGTATAAAAATACCGAGTGCATCGCTTCACGAACCCCATCATTCCCTCTAAATGAAAACGACACGTTACTTACGCCACCACTCACACTTACATTTGGTAAATTTTCGCGAACCCAACGTGTAGCTTCAATAAAATCTATGGCATTTTTCCGGTGTTCTTCCATGCCTGTTGCTACAGGAAATATATTTAAATCGAAAATAATATCTTCAGATGGAAAACCGACTTTGTTCACTAAAATATCATACGATCGTTTCGCTATTTCTATTCTTCGCTCGTAATTATCGGCTTGTCCTACTTCATCAAAAGCCATCACAATAACAGCAGCTCCATAGCGCTTAATTTGTTTAGCTTCCCAGATAAATTTCTCTTCACCTTCTTTTAACGAAATGGAATTAACCACACATTTTCCTTGCACCACTTGTAGGCCTGCCTCTATAATTTCCCATTTCGAGCTGTCAATCATAATAGGAACCCGACAAATATCTGGTTCTGCAGCAATAAGGTTTAAAAACCTTACCATAGCTTCTTTACCATCAATAAGTCCGTCGTCAAAATTGATATCAATTATTTGTGCTCCCCCATCAACTTGATGACGTGCAATATCTAAAGCTTCATCAAATTTCTCTTCTTTAATTAGTCGTAAAAATTTTCTAGAACCCGCAACGTTAGTTCGTTCACCCACATTTATGAAATTGCTATTCTCGTTTAAAACCAAAGGCTCTAAGCCAGATAATTTCATGTATTTCGTTTGTTTTACTTTCATTTCTCTAACTTCATTCTAGTGAGATACTGAAGCAAGTTCAGCATGACGACGTGGTTTGTATTTTGCTGCTATGTTCGCAATTACTCGAATATGTTCAGGACTTGTTCCACAGCAACCTCCTATAATATTGATTAAATCCTTCTTCAAATATTCTTCAATTTGCTCTCCCATCTCTTCTGGAGTTTCATCATATGCTCCAAAGGCATTTGGTAATCCTGCATTAGGATGAGCAGAAATTGCAAAATCGGTTTTATTGGCAATGGCTTCCAAATGAGGTTGTAACAAATTAGCTCCTAAAGCACAATTAAATCCTATGGATAGCAATGGAATATGTGAAACTGAAATCAAAAAAGCTTCAGCAGTTTGACCTGATAAGGTTCTTCCTGATGCATCGGTAATCGTTCCACTTAACATAATTGGAATATCAATTTCTCTTTCCTCTTTCACCTCTTCAATTGCAAATAGTGCCGCTTTAGCATTAAGTGTATCAAATACAGTTTCAACTAAAAGTACATCAACACCACCATCAACTAAGGCTTCAACTTGTTGCTTGTATGCAATTCTTAATTCATCAAAAGTTACGGCTCGATATCCAGGATCGTTTACATCGGGCGACATGCTAGCAGTTCGGTTTGTTGGTCCAATAGACCCCGCCACAAATCTCGGTTTATGAGGTTCTTTAACCGTAAATTCATTAGCGACTTCTTTAGCAATTTTAGCCGACTGAAAATTAAGCTCATAAACCAAATCTTCCATTTGATAATCTGCCATTGCTATGGTTGTTCCAGAAAACGTGTTAGTTTCAACAATATCTGCTCCAGCTTGAAAATACTTTGCATGTATTTCCTTTATGGCCTGTGGTTGAGTAATTGACAATAAATCGTTATTACCTTGTAGTGGCGTAGGATACTCTTTAAACCGTTCCCCTCTAAAGTCGGTTTCAGTAAATTTATAGGCTTGCAACATAGTACCCATAGCACCATCGAGCACTAAAATACGTTCTTGTAAAGCTTGTTTTATGTTTGACATTTATGATATTTTATATCTACATGTCATCAAGAAAAGTTGGAAAACACTTTTCGTTATCTTTCTGCTCTTTGATTAGTTCCTGAAATAAATTAAGGACAAGCAGTAGAATTTAGCACCTTCTTTAAAGTTAAAGGGTTGCCAAGGTTTCAACGGGTCTATTCCCTCTACCTTTCTTGATAACAATATTAATACGTTTATGAACTAGTAAACAAAAGTACTAACTATATTTATTTATTCAAACAAAGTAGAAGATAAATATCTATCTCCTCTATCACAAATAATAGCTACAATGACACCTTCATTAATTTGCGCTGCAATTTGCAATGCACAAAACACAGAACCACCACTGCTCATACCAGCAAAAACACCTTCTTCTTTTGCTAATCTTTGGGTCATTGCTTTAGCTTCGTCTTCAGTTACCTCAACAACTTGGTCTACTCGATTTTTATCGAAAAACTTTGGCACATATTCTGGTGACCACTTTCTTATACCAGGTATTCTTGAATTATCATCTGGTTGTGCACCAACAATTATAATGTTTTTATTTTTTTCCTTTAAATAGGTTGAAACGCCCGTTACGGTTCCTGTGGTTCCCATGGCCGATACAAAATGGGTTATTTTACCTTGTGTACCTTCCCAAATCTCAGGACCTGTAGTTTTATAATGGGCTTTCCAGTTATCGTCGTTTTCAAATTGATTTAAAAGTGTATATCCTTTTTCGTCTCTTAATTTAAAAGCTAAATCTCGAGAACCCTCTATACCAATATCCGCAGGCGTTAATATAACCTCAGCGCCATAGGCACGCATTGTTTTTACGCGTTCCTCTGTGGAGTTTTCAGGCATTATTAAAATCATATTTAAACCTAACAGCTTTGAAATAAAAGCTAAAGCAATTCCCGTATTTCCACTCGTAGCTTCAACCAAAGTTCCTCCTTTTTTTATGTCGCCTCGCTTTAAGGCTTCATTAATCATGTTAAAAGCAGGACGGTCTTTTACGCTACCTCCAGGATTATTGCCTTCTAATTTTAAAAACAATTTCACACCTTTTTTATTGATGAGATGTGTGGCTTCAACTAAAGGCGTATTTCCTATTTGACCAATTATACTATTCTCGAATCCCATTCTTTTTTGGTCTGATTTTAATTTCTGTTTGATAGGTAACTAAAGAGTTTTCTGGAACAGACTGGGTTATCCAAACGTTAGCTCCAATGATACTATTTGCGCCAATAACAATATCACCACCTAGGATAGTAGCATTCGCGTAAATACATACATTATCTTCAATGGTTGGATGTCTTTTTACCTTGGCTAAATCTTTAGAAACCTGTATTCCTCCTAAGGTTACCCCTTGGTAAATTTTAACGTTGTTCTTAATAATGGAGGTTTCTCCAATTACAATTCCTGTACCGTGATCAATAAAAAATGATTCTCCTATGGTTGCTCCTGGATGGATATCTATACCCGTAATACCGTGAATATATTCCGTCATCATTCTTGGAAGAATATGAATATTCAGTTTATAAAGTTCATGACTCAATCTGTAAATTGAAATAGCATGAAATCCTGGATATGCTAAATAAATTTCTTCTAAACAATTTGATGCAGGATCGTTTCGCTCAAAGGCAATAGCATCTAAATCTAACTTCTTTCTTATCTGAGGAAGTTCGTCTTTAAATGTTGCCCAAGTTTGTTCGCCGTTTTCGATATTTAAAGCAGAAAGTATTTCGAGAAATGTATTTTCCAAATAATTGCTATGCGCCTCTTCTTGTTCACAATCAAACAACGAGTAAAACAATCTTTTTGTAAAGGTTTTAACGGTGTCTTTTAAGCAAACATTATAACTTTTCACAGATTATTTATTTCTAATTAATTGCTTGAACTACTGCTTTTGGTGCTTCTTTACGTGTGCCATCAAATCCGTCAATTCCACTAACTGTTGTATATTTTAGAACATACTTTTTACCTGGATTGATGATTCGATAAGCTGCTTGACACATTAATGTTGCCTCGTGGAATCCGCACAAAATTAACTTTAATTTTTCTGGATAAGTGTTCACATCACCAATAGCAAAAACACCTGGAATATTGGTTTGATAGTTTAAAGAATTATCAACCTTTATGGCATTTTTCTCTATTTCTAGTCCCCAATTTCCAATAGGTCCTAATTTTGGTGACAAACCAAATAATGGTATAAAATGATCGGTTTCCAACCTAGTTACTTCGCCATCTTTTGTTACGCTTACTGATTCAATTTTTCCATCGCCATGTAAATCGGTAACCTCTGCAGGTGTAATTAATTTTATTTTATTTAGCAGTGTTAATTCCCTAACTTTTTCAACAGAATCTAAAGCACCTCTAAACTCATTTCTACGGTGAATTAAAGTTACTTCAGAAGCCACATCAGATAAAAATATACTCCAGTCTAGTGCAGAATCACCTCCGCCAGATATTACAACTCTTTTATCTCTATAAATTTCTGGGTCTTTTATAATATATTCTACCCCTTTATCTTCATATTCTGGAATGGCATCAATTGTAGGCTTTCTAGGTTCAAAAGAACCTAAACCACCCGCAATAGCAACTACAGGTGCGTGATGTTTTGTGCCTTTATTGGTTGTTACAATAAAAGACCCATCGTCTTGTTTCTCTATAGTTTCAGCACGTTCACCTAATGTAAAACCCGGTTCAAATTGTTTCCCTTGCTCCAACAAATTCCTTGTTAAATCTCCAGCTAAAATTTCAGGAAAACCAGGAATATCATAGATGGGTTTTTTTGGATAAATTTCTGAACATTGACCACCTGGTTGGGGTAATGCATCAATTAAATGACATTTTAGTTTTAATAATCCTGCTTCAAAAACTGTAAATAATCCAGTTGGTCCTGCCCCTATGATGAGTATATCTGTTTTAATCATACTATGATTCTCTTTTTGCAATTAATCCTTTGGTAAATTCGTTTAAGGTTTCTACTTTTTCCTCGAAATCACCTTTTATCGTTTTTCTATATTCGTTTAAATTTTTAACCAAATCGTCTACATTTTCAGGAATTACATCCTCAAAAAACTGACGCAAACGTTTGGCCGTTGTTGGCGATTTTCCATTTGTTGAAATCGCTACTTTCACATTACCTTTTGTTACGATTCCTCCCATATAAAAATCACAATATGGAGGGTTATCGGCTACATTAACCAAAATACTTTGTTTTCGGCAATGCTTATAAACTTTTACATTTATTTCAGGAACATCAGTCGTTGCCACAACTATATGCTTTCCTTTTAAATATTTTTTACTGTACGTATCCTTTATCAAGGTAACATTTCCTTTTTTAGCTAAAGATAAAGTATCTTCTCTAAACATTGGTGATACTATTGTTACACAAGCATCTGGACTCGATTTTAAAAGAAAGTGTAATTTTTCCTCCGCAACATAACCGCCTCCTACAATAAGTATATTAAGGTTGTTTGTTTTTAAAAAAATTGGATATAAATTATTTCTTTCCATAAAGTTTATCAAGCTCTAACTACTTCGTTGTAAATAGAGTTTAAAATTACGCGTTCTTTTACAACCTCACCAATTACAATTATAGCAGGGTTTGCCAACTGTTTTTCTTCAACTACATCGCAAATGTTGTCTATGGTGCTAATACCGACTTTTTCATCTGTAGTTGTCCCGTTTTGAATTACGGCAACTGCAGTATCTTGCTTATTTTCTTTAGAAAAAATCCGAACTATTTCTGGCAATTTACTCATACCCATAAGGATAACAACCGTAGCCGTGGATTTAGCCGCTAATGCAACATCTGATGATAATTGATGGTTTTTAGTTGTTCCGGTGATAACCCAAAAGCTTTCTGAAGCACCGCGTTTGGTTAATGGAATTCCTTGATATGCTGGTACTGCCATGGATGATGAAATTCCAGGAACTACAAAAGTTTCCAAACCAAATTCACGCACATAATCAATCTCTTCTGCGCCACGGCCAAAAATAAATGGATCGCCGCCTTTTAAGCGCACGACATGCCCTTTTTCGTTGGCTTTAGCAACAATAAGTTCGTTGATTTGTTCCTGTTGAAATGCATAACACCCTTTACGTTTCCCTACAAAGATAAGTTCGGCTTCTTTTGAAGCATAACCTAAAAGTTCTTCGTTTATTAGCGCATCGTATAAGATTACGTTAGCTTCTTTAATCGCTCTTATAGCTTTAAGTGTGATTAATTCGGCATCGCCTGGACCTGCACCAACAACTGTTAATTTTGGGGTAATCATAATTATTTCTTTTAACTAAACTGCCTTCTTTTGAATCGCAATCGTATCAGCCTCTCTATAGACTTTTACCTTTGCTAGAAATTCGTTAGCATTATCAATATATTTAGATGCAAAATCTTTAGTTGGTGCAAATTTATTAATTTGATATATCAATTCTGTAAAAGAAGTCCCTAAATCCATATTCCCCGTAGCTACAAACAGCTCATCAAACTGACTAATAATACCTGCATGTGTATTTGTTTTTTTGTTCTCAGCCAATAATAACGCTTTCGCCGAATTAACCAGAGAACTATAAGCATGATAAATAGCACTTGAATATACCTTATTGTTGAATGCTTCTTTAGCATTATCAATTTTTTCTTCGCTTTCTAAAAACAACGTCGCAATCAAATCGATAACCACACCTGCACACTCGCCAATACCAATTTCTTTCACATATTCTTCGGTTGTTCCCCAATCAATAAAATCATCTTGTGTTAAATTAGTAACATCTTGTAAATCATTTAACAAATCATAAAAATAACGTTCACCGGTTACTTTATAATAATCTACAAACGACTTTCCGTTAGCATTAGCTTCGTAATCATTTAAAATTCTGCGTAATGCTTCCGGTCCTCTTTTACTCGGTACTTTCACAACTTTATCGGCAAACAAACCATTTCCGTCTCCTAAGTTCCCGCCACCAAGCAATACTTGTAAAGCTGGTGCAACCAATTTATCTGGAGTACGAACCGACATTCCTTGGAAACCAATATTCGCCATGTTGTGTTGCCCACATGCATTCATACAACCGCTGATTTTAATAACTACATCGTCATTTTTTAAATACTGAGGATATTCAGCTTTTAAAACACGCTCTAACTCATCAGCAATTCCTGTACTACTTGCGATTCCTAAATTACAAGTATCAGTTCCAGGGCAAGCTGTAATATCAACAGCTTTATTATAACCGGCTTCTACAAAACCTAATTTCTCTAATTCATTGTAGAAAAACGGCACTAAATCTTCTTTTACAAAAGGAATCACGATATTTTGACGAAGTGATAAGCGAATTTCACCTGCTGCGTAATTTTCAACTAAATCAGCCAACAAACGTGCTTTATCTGTATAAAAATCTCCTAAAAGAACTTTAATACCTATAGCAACATAGCCTTCTTGCTTTTGAGGAATTAAGTTTGTAGACTTCCACAACTCAAAAGCCTTTTCATCTTTAATTTCAACTTGAGGTGCTTCAACCGAAACTGGTTTTGATACTTCATATGCATCGGCATCAATAGGCACCGATTTAAGTTCGATAGCATTTTGTTCTTCGTCAACCAACTTTATAAAAGCTTCTAAACCTATATCTTTTATTAAGAATTTCATACGTGCTTTAGCACGACTCTTACGCTCTCCATGACGGTCAAAAATTCTTAAAACACCTTCCATTACTGGAATAATTTTATCGGTTTCAATAAAATCGTATAATACATCGGCATGACGAGGTTGTGAACCTAATCCACCACCAATCATCACTTTAAAACCACGAACTCCGTTTTGAATTTTGGCAATAAAACCTAAATCATGCATGTAAGACAAACCCGTATCTTCATCTGAAGAAGAAAAAGATACCTTAAATTTACGTCCCATTTCTTGACAAATAGGGTTCCTTAAGAAGAAACGAAACATAGCATCTGCATAAGGCGACACATCAAAAGGTTCATTAGGATCAATCCCAGCTAACTCTGAAGCTGTAATATTTCTAACCGTGTTACCACAAGCTTCTCTTAGTGTAACATCGTCACGCTCTAATTCTGCCCAAAGTTCTGGGGTTCTATTTAAATCGACATAATGAATTTGAATATCCTGACGTGTTGTTATATGTAAACGACCTCTTGAATATTCATCAGAAACATCCGATATTCTTCGTAGTTGCTTGCTTTTTACTTTTCCGTAAGGCAATTTTATACGAATCATTTGTACGCCTTCTTGACGTTGACCGTAAACACCTCGTGCTAAACGTAAGCTTCTAAATTTCTCTTCGTCTATTTTTCCCTTGTGAAAAAGCTCAATTTTATTGGCTAATTCAATAATGTCTTTTTCTACAACTGGGTTTTCTATTTCTGTTCTAAAACTTTGCATAATCCTTTTTTATTGAATAAAGCCTGCACCTACGGTGTTATTATTTTGTGTATCGATAAGAATAAATGACCCATTTGTTCTATGGTTTTTAAACTGATCGTAAAAAATTGGTTTGTTTAATTTGAAGGTTACAGAAGCAATATCATTCATACCCAATTCACTAACATGTTTCTCAATCCCAGAATAATCAGGGTGAATTTTATGATTGATTCTATCAACCTTTGCCAACACTTTATTTACGCCATGTTGCACAACATATTTACCACCAATTGTTAAATGATCTGAATCCATCCAACAAACATTCGCAGTAAACTGCTTATCAATAGTTGGTAAATCGCCCTCTTTAACTATCATATCACCACGACTAACATTGATGTCGTTTTCTAAAGTAATTGTAACTGATGAACGTCTAGAAGCTGTTTCATACTTCTGATCGTAAACGTAGATATCTTTAATTTTTGATCTCGTTTTTGAAGGCAATACAATTATGTTGTCTCCAACACTTAACTCACCTCCATATACTTTTCCTGCATAACCTCTAAAATCATGAAACTCTTCAGTTTTAGGACGAATAACGTATTGCACTGGGAAGCGTGGTGTACCCACATTATAAATATCTTTTTTATCTAAATTCTCCAAATGTTCCAATAATGATTCACCAGTATACCAAGGCATATTATCAGATCGGTTAACAACATTATCACCTTTTAAAGCACTTACAGGGATAAATGTTATTTTTTGATCTTGGTAATCGCGTTTACTCATTAATTCAGAAAAATCTGCCTTAATTTTATTGTAAACATCTTCCGCATAGTCAACTAAATCCATTTTATTAATAGCAACTACTATATCTTTAATGCGTAATAAATTATTGATAAAGAAATGACGATTGGTTTGCTCAATCACTCCTTTTCTAGCATCAATTAAAATGATTGATGCCTGTGATGTTGAAGCGCCCGTAACCATGTTTCTAGTATATTCAACATGACCAGGAGTATCAGCAATAATGTAACTTTTCTTTTTAGTTGAAAAATAAATATGTGCAACATCAATAGTAATTCCTTGTTCTCTTTCAGCAACTAAGCCATCTGTAGCTAACGAAAAGTCTAAATAATCGTATCCACGTTGTTTACTCGTTTTTTCGATTGCTTCTAACTTATCGGTAGTTAATGATTTTGTATCATAAAGAATTCGCCCTATTAAGGTGCTTTTCCCATCGTCGACACTTCCCGCTGTTGCTATTTTTAATACTTCCATTTTATATAATAACCTTCGATGAAGAAGGACTGTTTTTTAAATTAGTAATTTGTTGTTATTAGAAATACCCTTGTTGCTTACGCTTCTCCATTGCAGCTTCTGAACGCTTGTCATCTATTCGAGCGCCTCGTTCCGAAATGGTACTTTCTCGAATCTCTTCCACCACCTTAGTAATGGTTGTAGCATCCGATAAAACAGCTGCCGTACAACTCATATCACCTACAGTTCTAAAACGCACTAACTCTTCTACAATCTCTTCATGTGCATCGCGGTAAACTACCTCATCATCGGCAGACCAAATCATACCGTCTCTTAAAAACACTTTACGTTTATGTGCAAAATAGATGGATGGAATTTCAATATTTTCCTTTTCGATATAAGACCAAACATCTAGTTCTGTCCAGTTTGAAATAGGGAACACACGTACATTTTGCCCATGTTCAATGTCTCCATTCAACATATCGAATAACTCCGGACGCTGGTTTTTTTCATCCCATTGGCCAAAATCGTCACGTACGGAAAAAATACGTTCTTTCGCTCGTGCCTTTTCTTCATCACGACGGGCACCACCAATACATGCATCAAACTTAAATTCTTCAATAGCATCTAAAAGCGTTGTGGTTTGCAACATATTTCTGCTTGCATAGCGCCCTGATTCTTCTTTAACTTTACCTTCATCAATAGAGTCCTGAACATTACGTACAATTAGCTCTAACCCTAATTCTTTACACAAACGGTCTCTAAACTCGATAGTTTCAGGGAAATTGTGTCCTGTATCAATATGCATTAATGGAAAAGGTACTTTAGCAGGATAGAATGCCTTAACAGCTAATCGTACTAATGTAATTGAATCTTTTCCTCCTGAAAATAACAACACTGGTTTTTCAAATTGTGCTGCTACTTCTCTCATGATGTAAATGGCTTCGTTTTCTAACGAATTAATATGTGATGTATCTTTCTTCATAATATTTTATTAAGCGTGTAAACCACACTCTCTGTTTTCTAAAGCTTTAGTTGGGTCGAAATATTTAAATTCGTTTGGTAAGTTATGCTCCGCTAAATAAGTATCTAATTTTTCATCAGACCAATAGTAAAACGGACTCACTTTTAAAACACCGTCTTTACTTACACTAAAAATACCGATGCTGTCTCTAAAAGCTGTTTGCCCTTGACGCAAATTTGTAAACCATACATTTGGTTTATGCTCCTTCATAGCTCTTTTAAAAGGCTCTAGTTTTACTTGCTCGGTAAATAAAGCATGCTCTGGTGCATCAATACTTGGGATTCCCAAAACAACATCGCGATGAGCAGACGTTTGTTTAGGAACGTATAAAAAGATGTTTAAATCTAAATTTTTAATCACCGTTTCTGCATGTCGGTAGGTTTGTGGTGTATTATAACCTGTATCGCACCAAATAACAGGGATTTTAGATTCTACTTTACTTACAGCATGTAAAATAGCCGCTTCATATGGTCTAAAATTTGTTGTAACTACCGCCTTATTATTAAGCTGGAAAGCTTTTTTTATAATATCGATAGGCGATGCGTTTTTATACTGTGAATTTAATTCGTTTATAGTGTTTTGATCTATCATTACTTTCCCCATTTAATATTATTCCAAGCACGTTCATGAAAGAAATACAGCACCATTTTTGTTACTAATTCAACCAATCCAATAGAAAATGCCAACGCCAAGGTTCCTGTTATTAACCAAGAAATCAAAACAGTATCTAAAGTTCCTACTATTCTCCAACTTATAGTTTTAGCAATACTACGCTTAACTCTTTCCTTTGGTTCCTCTTTAGTTTTTAATATTTTTTCTTCAGACGCACTGTCAATGCTAATTACTTTCACGTCTTTATTAAGTACTTTTTCTTCCTTCTCAATTCTATTTAAAACCGTATCAATAATCATTTTAATTGAATTTTACATTAATCCTATCGATTTAATAGGAATTACAAATATAAAACATATAATTAAAGTACAAACAGTATTAACAATTTTTTAGAATAATGGAATTTTTTTAAGATGAACTGAAGAAAATATCAAGAAATACGGATTATTTTAATAAATTCTCAGTGTTATTTACTCGATAAATCGGCAAGTGTGGTATTTCTAAATACTTGAAGTGTGCTATCGCGTACTTGAATCATGAGTTTGTGAACACTACAGGCATGTTCATCTACACAATCATCACACTTTTCATAAAAGTTTAAACTTACACATGGCACCATAGCAATTGGTCCTTCTAAAACACGCATTACTTCGGTCATTAAAATTTCTGATGGCTCTTTTCTTAAATAATAACCACCATGTTTCCCCTTTTTAGAACCCAAAAAGCCTGCTTTTCTTAAGGTAAGTAATATGCTTTCTAAAAATTTTTGCGGTATTTGTTCGCTTTTGGCAATTTCGCCCACTTGCACAGGTATTTCGTCTTTACTTCTTGCAATGTAAGTAAGTGCTTTTAAGCCGTATTTTGTTTTTTTAGATAGCATGATGCTAATATAGGTATTTTAGGAAAAGTTATATATATCTTGAAATATTTAAAAAATGAAGATAAAGGCTTCTAAAAAAACAACAATTATCTACCTACCCTAAAGCCTGCTTTAAATCTTCAATAACATCATTGACGTGTTCTAAACCAACAGATACTCGTACCATACCATCGCTAATACCTGCAGCTGCTTTTACTTCTGGTTCCACCTTTGCATGAGTGGTACTCGCAGGATGCGTTACAATAGTTCTGGTATCTCCTAAATTAGCAGATAGTGAACACATTTTTATAGCATCGATAAATTTACGACCTTCCTCAATACCTCCTTTTACCTCAAAAGCCACAATATTACCACCTAATTTCATTTGCTTTTTAGCCACTTCGTACTGAGGATGCGACTTTAAAAAAGGATATTTAACCCATTTCACCTTAGGATGAGATTCTAAATAGGTTGCCAATTTTAAAGCATTTTCACAATGCCTATCTACTCTTACAGCAAGGGTTTCTAGAGATTTCGACAACACCCAAGCATTAAACGGACTCATTGATGGCCCTGTTAATCTTGAGAACAAATAAATCTCTCGAATTAATTCCTCCTTACCCACAGTAACACCACCTAACACACGTCCTTGTCCATCCATTAATTTGGTTGCAGAATGTATCACCAAATCTGCCCCAAATTTTATAGGGTTTTGCAAATATGGCGTTGCAAAGCAATTATCAATCACCAATAATAGATTGTGTTTTTTACAAATAGCACTCAAGGCTTCTAAATCTAAAACATCCACACCAGGATTAGTCGGTGTTTCAGCATAAATACATTTCGTATTTGGTTTTATTAAACTTTCTATCTTTTCAACTTCATTGATGTTGAAATAAGAACACTCAATATTCCACTTTGGAAAGTATTTGGTAAACAAACCGTGCGTTGCTCCAAACACAGAACTACATGATACTACGTGATCTCCGGCATCTAGTAAAGTAGCGAATGTAGAAAACACAGCAGCCATTCCGCTAGCAAACGCAAAACCTGCTTCGGCACCTTCCATCAAACACACTTTATCTACAAACTCATTAACATTAGGGTTGCTATATCTACTGTATAAATCGCGCTGCTTTTCTTCAGCGAATGAGGCTCTCATTTCTTCAGCATCATCAAAAACAAACCCTGATGTTAAATATAAGGGTACAGAATGCTCTGAAAACTGTGTGGTTTCAGACTGGGTTCTTATAGCTTCTGTTTCAAAATGTTTTTTATTCTTATTCATTTTTAATTTTATAGATTACCCCCTTCGCGAGAATGGTAGTTTCAATTGAAACCTAAAAGCTAAACTTTTAGGAATCGCTTTTTCAATTTATATGTTTTGACAACCTCAAAATATCTCCAAAAACACCACGTGCGGTAACTTCTGACCCTGCTCCAGCACCTTGTATAACAATAGGTTGTTCGCCATAGCTCTCTGTAAATATTTCAAAAATCGCATCGCTTCCTTTTACATGACCTAAGGTACTATCTTCAGGAATAGATACTAATTTTACCTCTAAATTTCCTTTATCTTGAGATAAATCACCTGATAAATCGCCCACATAACGCAACACATATCCTTCTTTTTGTTGGTCTTTTATCTTTTGATATTGTTCGTCTAAAACCTCCAACTGACTTAAAAAAGAATCCACCGAAATGTTTTGATATGCTTCAGGAATTAAATTTTGCACTGATACGTCTTCAAATTCATTTTGCAAATCTAACTCTCTTGCCAAAATTAACAATTTTCTAGCCACATCATTTCCTGAAAAATCTTCACGTGGGTCTGGTTCCGTAAACCCCTTATCAATCGTTTCTTTAATTATAGCACTAAATGGCTTATCCTGTACTGAAAAATTATTAAACAAATAACTTAAAGTGCCTGAAAAAACACCGCGAATTCTCGTTATATTTTCTCCAGATTCATGCAATAATTTAATAGTATCAATCAACGGCAAACCGGCACCAACTGTGGTTTCGTACAAATATTGTTTGTTGTGCTCTTTTAGTTGAGCGCGTAATTCTGCATAAAAATTGTGTGAAATAGTATTAGCTATTTTATTGGATGACACCAAATCAAAACCAGCTTCCACTAACGGAATATAGTTTTCGTAAAACGTTGAACTTGCTGTATTATCAACAGCAATTAAGTTTTCTAAATGATGCGTTTTTGCAAAGGCAATAATATCTTCAATATTAGTTTCAGTAGATGTTGACTGAATTTCTTTTTGCCAATTTTTATTTACCCCTTTTTTATTTAGTAGGAGTTTCTTTGAGTTTGAGATAACGAACACATTAAGGTTAATGCCTTTACGCTTTTCAATCTCATCTTTTGATTTTAAAATCTGATTGATTAAAGCACCACCTACTAAACCATGACCGAAAATCGCGATGTTGATTTTTTTAGAAATTCCGAATATTTCACCATGAATCACATTCATTGCTTTATGCAACTGGCTCTTTCTAACTACCAAACTTACGTTTCGTCCTGTAACCGTGTTATTGAATAGCAATGGCGTGATTTGATTTCTAATAAGTGCATTGAATGGTTTATGAAACGAACTCAATTCAATACCAATAATTGAAATAACCGATACATCGTCAATCACATCAATTTTATTGACATCTTGCGAATAAAAATCGTTTTCAAATTCTCGCTCCAAGGCGATAACTGCTTGTGTTGCTTTGTCCGCATCAATAATAAGCCCGATACCACGCTCCGAAGAACCTTGTGAAATGATGCTTACACTAATATCTTTATGAGCCAAAGCACTAAAAATTCGGGCATCAACACCTATTTTACCCAACAACCCGCGCCCTTCTAAATTTAAAAGCGCCACATTATCTAAAACCGATAAGGATGTTACTTCTTTTGAGCTTGGTTTTGCAGTAATTAAAGTACCCTCATCGTCGGGATTAAAGGTGTTTAAAATACGAAGGTTAATGTTTTTCTCAACTAAAGGAATGATGGTTTTAGCATGTAAAACAGTCGTACCAAAATTGGCTAATTCATTAGCTTCGCTAAACGACAACTCTCTTATTTTTTGAGCGTCTTCTACAAAATCTGGATTTGCAGTATAAATACCACTTACATGCGTATAATTCTGTAATTCTTCAGCATCTAAATAATTGGCTAATAAAGCGGCGGTATAATTACTTCCGTTTCTTCCTAAGGTTGTTGTTTCGTTTTCAGAGTTTGACGCAATAAACCCAGTTACAATGTTAATAGTATCGTTATTACTTTCTTTGAAATATCGTTTAACATTATCTTTTGAAAGCTGAGTGATAGGGTGTGCATTTCCAAAATTCCCGTCAGTTTTTATCAGGCTTCTTGTATCTGTAGCTTTGGCTTTTATACCTTTTTTATTCAGTAATTCTGAAACCAATTTAACCGAAAGCAATTCGCCTTGAGCTAAAATTTCATCCTTAGTTTTTTTACTAAAATCACGCAATAAACTAACCCCTTCAAACAACCTCTCTAATCTTGAAAATTCTTCCGAAAAATCAATGGATGGTAAAGGCGCCCTTTGATATGCTTTAAAAGCTTCAAAATCTTCTTTAAAATCCTTTCCTCGATGTGCTTTATTTAAAATAGCTTCGAGTTCATCGGTTGATTTACCACGAGCAGACACCACTATCGAAATCTTTTCACCAGCACTCACTTTATTTTCGATGATTGAAATAACTTTATTCAATCCTTCTCCATTAGCCAAAGATTTGCCTCCAAACTTTATTACTTTCATTCTTTTCTTTTTAGAATCTGGCACAAAAATGCCTTCTATTATTTTTTCTAATTGCTCGTATTCCATTAAAAACGCATCGTGCCCGTGTACCGATTGTATTTCATTGTATGTAACATTGGCATGCGTAACCGCTAATTGTTTATGGGTTTGCCTATTTTCTTCTGCTGTAAAAAATAAATCCGAATCCACACCAATAATATGGATGTTTGATTCTATGCCTTCTAGCACATTCAAATCAGCTTTTCGATTTTTGGTAACATCAATAGTTTTTAAAAGCTGATTCATTAATTTATAAGCGGATAACTGAAATCGCTCTTGCAGTTTTTTACCATGATGTAACAACCAACTTTCAACATTAAAAATTTCTGAATCTTCGTTTTTTGAACGCTGAAAACGCTCTTTAAAAGACTCCGGTGTGCGGTAACACAACATAGCATGCATACGCGCATCATGTACAGGGTTCTTTGAATTTAAAAGAAATTGTTCCTGAATTTGACAGTTAGCAATCAACCAATCAGTCGATTTCCAATCAGTGGCTACAGGTATTAAATGTTCAGTGAAATTTGGTTTTAACACCGCCATTTCCCATGCGATACCACCACCTAACGAACCTCCAATGGTTGCAAACACCTTATCAATATCAAGTGTTTTTAAACCAGTTAAAAAAATGCTCGCCACATCTCGTGCCACAAAATCTTTGTAGTTTTCTATAACAAAACCATCAAACCCATTTCCTGGAATATTAAATGCTAAAACCGTGTAAAGCTTCGTGTCAATAACCTTATCATCTCCCACTAAATCTTTCCACCATCCATCTTCACCAGCAACATTACTATTACCGGTTAATGCGTGATTAACTAAAACAACTGGTGCCGTACCTAAAGTTTTACCAAAAGTTTGATAACTTAACTTTATTTCAGGAATTAGCACTTTACTCTCGGTTGTAAAGTCTTTTAAAATAATATGTTGCAAATTGTGCTTCAATGTTTAAATTTTACTAAAAGCAGCTTTTAAATCAGCTTTTAAATCGTCCAAATCTTCAATTCCAACAGATAATCGAATTAAATCTGCTGACACTCCTGCAGATGCTTGTTCATCCTCATTCAATTGCTGGTGTGTTGTGCTTGCAGGGTGAATGATTAATGACTTGGTATCTCCAATATTAGCTAATAACGAAAATAGTTTTGTCTCATCGGCAATAGTTTTAGCCGCATCAAATCCGCCTTTAGCACCAAAAGTAACAATACCACTTTTACCATTAGGCAAATACTTATCTGCTAAGGTTTTGTATTTACTGCTCTTTAATCCTGGATAATTAACCCATGCTACTTCGTCTTGCCCTTCTAACCATTTTGCTAATGCTAAAGCATTCTCGCTATGTTGTTTAATCCTTACTGATAAGGTCTCCAATCCTTGTATGATGTTAAAAGCGTTTGTTGGACTTAAAGCCCCTCCAAAATCCCGTAATCCTTCCAAAATTAATTTAAAAGTATAGGATGCAGCACCTAAGGTCTCGTAATATTTTAATCCGTGATATCCTGCTGAAGGCTCTGTAAACTCAGGGAATTTTCCATTACTCCAATCAAAATTTCCGCCATCAATTATAGCACCACCAAGTGAATTTCCTTGCCCTCCTATATATTTAGTTAACGAATGAATAACAATATTAGCTCCATGCTTTATTGGATTTAATAAGGCAGGAGTAGCCACCGTATTATCAACAATAAAAGGCACACCCGCTGCTTTGGAATGTTTAGCAATGGCTTCAATATCTAAAACATCTAGTTTTGGGTTTCCTAACGATTCTACAAAAAACGCCCGTGTATTATCTTTTACTGCAGCTGCAAAGTTATCTGGGTTATCTGCATCAACAAATGTTGTTGTAATTCCTAATCTAGGTAATGTAACTTTTAATAAATTATAGGTACCTCCATATAAACTGCTTGATGCTACAATATGGTCGCCCGCTTTTAATAGCGTTAATAATCCTGTAGAAATAGCTGCAGTACCCGATGCAAAAACAACGGCTCCTATACCACCCTCGATGGCAGCTAAACGCTCTTGTAAAATTTGATTGGTTGGATTATTTAAACGTGTGTAAATAAAACCTAATTCTTGAAGTGAAAATAGATTTGCCGCATGATCGGAATTGTTAAATACATAAGACGTTGTTTGATAAATAGGAACTGCTCTAGTTCCTCCTGTTGCAGTTACATCATGACCAGCGTGTAACGCATTTGTAGCTAATTTTTGTGTACTCATTTTTCTAAGTTTTTGAATTAATAAATTAAACCAAAAGCCAAATGCACCAAAAAGGTGTACTTATATAGAAAAATGTTAAAAAGAAAAATAAAATTACTAAAAGCAATTTCGTTTGGTTATCTATCTAAAACTTAAAAATTCAAGTTTTGAGTAGAATTTAGCACCTTCTTTACAGGTAAAGGGTTGCTAAGGTTTCACAGGGTCTAATCCCTCCGCCTTTCTTGATAACATCTCAATAAGTGTTTGAACTTTGTGAATGCAAATATTCGGTTAGAAAAAGTTAATATCCAAATTTTTTAAGGAAAAATTTCAACTTTATGCTCTATCACTCGTATTAGAATGTGTTTCCTCAAATTTATTTCGAATGATTAAGTCGATAGGTTGGTTTTCTATTTTTGATTCTAACCATGAAATAATATCTAAGTAAAGAAACGCCCGACTTTGATATGGGTCGTTTTCAAATTCTTTTAATTTTTTATGAAGTTTTATAAACTCGTCCTTAACTTCATGCGGATAGATATCGCCCAAGCCTCTTAAGAATTTGATGAATTCTTTCTGCACTTCGTACAAATCTTCCATTTTAATTAAAAACTTAAACGTGCTTTTAATTAGTGATTCTAAATTATAATCTAAACCAGCTTCGTAGTGCGCCACTAAATTTAAAATTCTTGAAAAACACAACAAATCCTCGCGCATTTGCAACGATTTATTACTGATTATTTTCTCTAAATATTGAATACATTTTCGATGTTCGCCTGCACCAAAATACATACTTGCTATTTTATAATAAAATACCATAACATGATGTTCATCAATACGGTCTCTATATTTTTTCAGGCGTTCTAAAACCTCATCAATTAATGGCAATCCCTTTTTAAAACTTCCTTCAATAAAGTGTAAGTTGAATTTATTATTATAAATGTATAAAAAGGCTAAGCCTTCAATATTATCATCAATAGGGAACCATTTTTCCTTAGTAACTTTTTCCAATCTTGATAAGGCATGTTTAAACTTTTTGTATTGTCTTAAATAAAACAAGGCTTCAAGCAAATAATGATTTCCTCTTAAAAAAAATACGGGGTTTAAAATAATTTGATCTTTATTATCATAAAATAAATCAACCCATTTGGACGCATATTTATAGCACGACAAAAAATCAACCGTTAAAAAGCTGTACCATAAATACGACTTGTAAAGCCAAAGTTTTTCTCGAAACCCTAGTTTATTGATGTCATATTTTGGTAATCGGTCATTAAAATATTTGGTTATTACTTTATGCTCTTCATCATTTTTTACATAGCCTGTTTTTAAAAAAAGACCATACAATTGAAGCGATAAATTTGATAGTTTACTAGCCAAAACATTTTGTAAACTTAAGTCTCTTGCTTGAATGGTTAACTCATCTGCCCTATTGCTTAAACTTCTGGTGATGTATTGAGATTCAATGATTTTTTCAAGCTCTACAATTTCATAAGCAACGTTTTTTTCTTCGTTGGCAATGGCTAAACTTTTGGCTTTATCTAATATTTTTAAACTCTGTTTGTAAAGCCCTTTATGGTATAAAATAGTCGCAAAGTCGAGCTGTTCTCTTATCTGTATTCTAATATTTTGATGCGATGGATTTAAACGTAAGCTAATTAATATTTGCTTGTACAAATGTGCTTTTAAGTTTGATAATTGCTGCTTTTTTACAATGCCTTTTTTTAAAATAGTAGCTTCATCATAAACCGAAAGTTTATCAAGAATATTAAACAGCGTTAAAAACTTAGAGTCCTCATTAACCCCTAATCTACCTACATAAAGCTTGAATTGCCTTTTTTCTGACTTAGACAACGACTTTACCAACACAAACAAATTATCTTTTTGCTCTCTTGTCATAGTTACAAAAACAATATTAAAATATTGATTTTCAAGTTTTTAAACCAATTATCACATAGTTAAACATCGTAATAATATAATGTCTAATTCTGTTTTTACGAAACCAAAATATACATTCGTAGTACAATAAGAAAATATATTTTAATAAATGTCTGATAATAAGGTCCAAATTTTTGATACAACGCTAAGAGATGGTGAGCAGGTTCCTGGTTGTAAGCTAAATACCGAGCAAAAATTAATCATAGCAGAACAGCTTGATTTTTTAGGTGTTGATATTATTGAAGCTGGTTTTCCGGTATCGAGTCCTGGTGATTTTAAATCGGTTGAAGAAATTTCTAAAATTGTAAAAAATGCTACCGTTTGTGGTTTAACACGCTCGGTTGAAAACGATATAAAAGTAGCCGCTGAAGCCTTAAAATATGCTAAAAAAGCCAGAATACATACAGGTATAGGCACTTCAGATTCCCATATAAAACACAAGTTTAAATCCAACAAAGAAGCCATTATTGAGCGTGCGGTTAAAGCTGTTAGTTATGCTAAATCTTTTGTTGAAGATGTTGAGTTTTATGCAGAAGATGCTGGTAGAACAGACAATGAATATTTGGCACGAGTCTGTGAAGCGGTTATAAAAGCAGGAGCTACCGTATTAAACATTCCAGATACTACAGGCTATTGTTTACCACACGAATATGGTGCAAAAATTAAATACCTTAAAGAAAACGTAAAAGGTATTGAAAAAGCGATTTTATCTTGCCACTGCCATAACGATTTAGGTTTAGCCACTGCTAACTCTATTGAAGGTGTCATTAACGGTGCTCGCCAAATAGAATGTACTATTAACGGTATTGGAGAGCGCGCCGGAAATACGGCTTTAGAAGAAGTGGTAATGATATTAAAACAACATCCTTACTTAAATTTAGATACTGGTATTAAAACTGAAATGCTTTACGGCATTAGCCAGTTGGTATCAGACAGTATGGGTATTTACACGCAACCTAACAAAGCTATTGTAGGCGCCAATGCGTTTGCTCATAGCTCAGGAATCCATCAAGATGGTGTTATTAAAAACCGTGAAACTTACGAAATTATAGACCCAAAAGATGTAGGTGTAACCGAATCTGCTATTGTATTAACAGCGCGAAGTGGTCGCGCAGCATTAGCGTATAGAGCAAAAAATATAGGATACGAATTAACCAAACTTCAGTTAGATGAAATCTATACTAATTTTTTAGATTTTGCTGATAATAAAAAGGAAGTTGACGATAATGATATCCATCAAATAATAGAGAATAGCAAAGTGTATAAAGAAATCACTTCGGCTTCTTAATTTTATAGCCATGAAATTAAACATAGCTGTTTTACCAGGCGATGGTATAGGTCCAGAAGTTACAGCCCAAGCCGTTAAGGTTTTGAAGGCTGTTGCTATGGAATTTAATCACGTATTCACTTTTAATTATGGCTTAATTGGTGCTTCAGCTATCGAAAAATCAGGAAGTCCGCTTCCTGAAGAAACGATTAGTATTTGCGAAAAAGCAGATGCTATTTTGTTCGGAGCCATTGGTAAAACCTCATATGATTTAGATCCGAATGCTAAAGTACGACCAGAGCAAGGACTTTTAGGGCTTCGTAAAACATTGGATTTATATGCTAACATAAGACCTATTATAGCTTATGAAGATTTGTTAAATAAATCCTCGCTCAAAAAAAATCAAATAAAAGACACCAATATTTTAATTTATCGCGAATTAACAAGCGGTATTTATTTTGGTGAAAAAAAGTTGAGTGCAGACGGTAATAAAGCCTCAGATATTTGCGAATATACCCGCGAAGAAATCGAGCGTATTGCCCATTTAGCTTTTAAAGCAGCCCAAGCAAGAAAACGCAAATTAACCTTAGTTGATAAAGCTAACGTATTAGAAAGCTCTAGACTATGGCGACGTGTTGTATTAGAACTAGAACCGCAATATCCTAATGTAAAAACCGATTACATGTACATTGATAATGCGGCTATGGAACTTATTATCAACCCAAAACAGTTTGATGTTATTTTAACCGAAAACATGTTTGGAGATATTTTATCCGAAGAAGCCAGCGTTATAGTAGGCTCTATTGGTTTGTTAGCGTCGGCATCGCTTGGTAAGGATCATGCTATGTTCGAGCCTATACATGGGGCATACACCAAGGCAACCAACAAAGGTATTGCAAACCCAATAGCGTCTATTTTATCGGCAGCTATGTTGCTCGATCATTTTGGGTTAGATGATGAAGCTTCGCTTGTTAGACAAGGGGTAGATAAATCATTAAAGCTACACATTACCACACCCGATTTAAATACTAAATACGATAACATAAGCACCACAAAAGTTGGCGATTTTATCGAGGATTTTATTCATAATCCTGATGAAACCAACCTTAACTTTACCAACATACATTTAGGACAGTCCACTATTATTTAATTATTTGAGTTAGTCGTCAATATTATAGTACAGGAATCCTTAAAAGCGCATTTTGACCGATGCGCTTTTTTAATGCCCTTTCTTTTTTGGGCGTTACCCAAAAGGGTCGCGCTTTCTGCACTACACGGTAGTTTGCTTCAATCGCTAACGCAAGGGAGATTAGTTTGTTTGAGGAGTTTATTTAATATGTTGGTGCGCAGTTATTCAACCTATATTTTTCTATTTTTCCCACAAAATCAAGATAAATATTCCGATGTTAATGCGTCATTTTCAACTCATCAAAATCCACTAAAAAGATTTTTTTTACTTTTGAATCTCACACAAATTTTAAGCATGGAGGTTTTAGGAATAGATATTGGTGGTTCTGGAATGAAAGGTGGTTTAATCGATTCAACAACGGGTAACATGATTGGTGAACGGTTTAGGATTCCAACACCAAAATCTCGTAAACCTGATAAGATGGCGCAGGTATTTAAAGACATTGTAAATCATTTTGATTATAAAGGACCTGTTGGTTGCGGGTTTCCTAGCATCATAAAAAATGGAGTTTGTAAAGCGCCTGGGAACTTGCATCCCAATTGGTATAACACAAATGCCGAAACACTATTTTCCGAGGCTTGCGGATTACCAGTAACTGTTATTAATGATGCCGATGCTGCTGGTTATGCGGTTATGAATTATGGTATTGGAAAAGGCAATCAAGGGTTGGTAGTTATGATTACTATTGGCACCGGACTTGGTAGTGGCGTTTTTTTTAACGGAAAGCTTATTCCAAATTTTGAGTTAGGACAAATTCCTTATAAAAAATATAAAAAAATTGAAAGTTGGGCAGCGGCTTCTATCATGGAACGCGATAATTTAAGCTATAAAAAATGGGGAAAGCGCTTTAACACCTTTTTAGAGTTGGTAGAATTGCTTGTACACCCAGACCATATTATTTTGGGCGGTGGCACATCAAAAGATTTTGATTTGTTTAAAAAATACATCACCGTTCAAACCCCAGTTACGCCATCTCGTTTAGGTAATACTGCTGGCATTGTAGGTGCTGCTTGCGCCGTAATGTAATAAAACTAAAGGCTTATTTAGGAAACTTGGCTTTAATCTTATCTAAACTCAAATTATGAATACTCCCAACATGCGTGTGCTTTTTGGAGGTATCTGGTTTGTAAGTTCCATCTTGCACTTGTCCGCCAATTTTTTGATAAGCTTCTCTAAAACTCTGCCCTTGCACAACCAAGGTATTAATATTATCTACCGTAAAAAGGTATTTGTATTTATCATCGTTAATATCTATATCCTTAACAATAATTTGCTGAATGGAGTAATTAAAAATATCCAGGATGTCTTTTATATCTTCAAAAGCGGCAATCATATTTTCTTTTAACAACTGAAAATCCCTGTGATAACCACTTGGTAAATTGTTGGTTATCAAAATCATTTCGGTTTGTAACGCTTGTATTTTATTACACTTACCGCGAATCAGCTCAAACACATCTGGGTTCTTTTTATGTGGCATGATGCTACTACCTGTAGTCAATTCGTCTGGAAACGAAACAAAGCCAAAGTTCTGACTCATATACAAACATACATCCATGGCAAAACGTGCCAAAGTATTACTTAAACCACCTAATGCCGCCGCAATCGTACGCTCATTTTTACCGCGTCCCATTTGAGCTGCTACCACATTATATTTTAAAGTTGAAAAGCCCATTTCTTTGGTGGTCAATTCTCTGTCAATAGGAAAAGAACTTCCGTAACCTGCAGCAGATCCTAAGGGGTTTTGATCAACCGTTTGAATTGCCGCGTTTAATAAATATACGTCGTCAATCATCAATTCTGCATAGGCAGAAAACCACAACCCAAACGATGAGGGCATTGCCACTTGCAAATGCGTATATCCTGGGAGCACCTTGTCTTTATAAGTTTCAGCTAATTGAAGGAGTGTGTCGAATAGAGTATTTGTTTTCGCCTTAACTAAGCCTAAATTTTCCTTATAATATAATTGAAGTGCTACTAAAACTTGGTCGTTTCTGGAACGTGCTGTGTGGATTTTTTTTCCAACTTCACCTAGCTTTTTGGTAAGTTCATACTCAATTTTAGAGTGTACATCTTCAAATTGCTCATCAATCACAAAGGTACCTGCTTCAATTTGGTTTTCTAACATCCTTAACCCACTTAAAAGCTCTACCAATTCTTCCACTTTTATAATGCCCACTTTCTGAAGCATTTTAGCATGCGCTTTGGATGCAACAACATCGTATTTTGCTATATGAATATCAATATCTCGATCGTTGCCAACCGTAAATTGTTCTATTTTTTTATCGATTGATATGCCTTTATCCCAGAGTTTCATTTTAAAAATGTTTATTTGTTTATGCGTTGAATTGTTTAAACTACGACCCGATTTAACAATTCAACATATATTTTTATGCCTTCTTCAATTTCATTTATATAAATAAATTCGTCTGCCGAATGTGATCGTGTGCTATCACCAGGGCCTAACTTTAAGCTTGGGCAATATAATACTGCTTGATCCGATAAGGTTGGCGACCCATAAGTAGTTCTTCCTAATGAAATACCTGCTTTCACCAAATCGTGATTAACAGGAATAGATGATGAATTTAAACGTAAACTACGTGGTGTAATACTTGTGCATGGGGCTTTTTCTTGTAAAATTTTAGCAATTTCGGCGTTGCTATATGCATCGTTTACACGCACATCAATTACTAAATCTACATGACCTGGAACCACATTATGCTGAGACCCTGCACTTATTTGCGTAACCGTTAATTTTACATCGCCCAAAGCCTCCGAGCCTTTTTCAAACTTAAAATCTTTAAACCATTGCAAGACATCAATCGTATTGTAAATAGCATTATCATCGTTTGGATGCGCTGCATGACTTGGTGTACCTTCTACCACAGCATCAAAAACTACCAGTCCTTTTTCGGCAACTGCTAAATTCATTAAGGTTGGCTCTCCAACAATTGCCACATCCACTTTTGGAATGATGGAAAGCATACTGTTTAAACCGTTTGGTCCACTGCTTTCTTCTTCCGCAGAAGCGACAATAACCAAATTGTACTTTAAATTTTTGTGATTATAAAAATGTGTAAAAGTGGCAATTAATGACACCAAACAACCACCAGCATCATTACTCCCTAAACCGTATAATTTACCATCTTCTACAATAGCTTTAAATGGGTCTTTGGTGTAAGCCGAATTAGGTTTTACCGTATCATGATGCGAGTTTAATAGCAATGTAGGTTTGCCTTCTTCAAAGTATTTATTCGTTGCCCAAACATTGTTTTTAGTGCGCTTATATATTATTTGATGCTTTTTAAACCATGCCTCAATAAGTAACGCGGTTGGATCTTCTTCAGATGAGAATGACTGCGTTTCTATTAACTGTTTTAATAGTGTAATTGCATCGTTTGTTAATTCCTGTAGCGCCATATTACAATGTTATTCTTGTAAAATTATCATTTTCTTGGGTTAACATAGAGGTGTTTCCCATATTTATAGTTTTAACGCCATGTTTTAAAGCATCAAAACAGTTTTCTAATTTGGGTAGCATGCCGTCGGCAATGATTCCTTGTTCTAATAGTTCAGAATACACTTTAGAATCTATATGTTTTATAACCGAATTTTTATCGTTGATGTCTTTTAAAACGCCATTTAACTCAAAACAATAGTAAATGGATGTATCATAAAGTTCGCTCATACCTACCGCTACTTGCGATGTAATGGTATCGGCATTTGTATTTAATAATTGGCCGTTACCATCATGCGTAATAGCACAAAATACAGGTGTAAAATTGGCTTGAATTAATTTATCTATAGAATTATGCGCCACTTTTTTTACGTCACCCACAAATCCAAAATCAACCGTTTTTACTGGTCGTTTATCCGATACAATACTATTAATATCAGCTCCGGTTAAACCAATGGCATCAACCTGTAATGCTTGTAATTGTGCCACTATATTTTTATTTACTAACCCTCCGTAAACCATCGTAATAACTTCTAAGGTTTCGGCATCGGTAATACGTCTGCCGTCAATCATTTTAGATTTTATACCTAATTTTGAAGCTATTCTCGTAGCGCGTTTTCCTCCACCATGTACCAAAATTTTCTTTCCGGGTAGGTTAGAAAATAGTTTTAGAAATGCCTTAAGCAGCACATCATCTTCTATAATATTTCCCCCTATTTTTACTATGGATAGTTTTTCCTTAGACATGTTCTAATATTTTTTTCAACACCAATTGTGCTGCATAGGTTCGGTTATTAGCTTGTTTAATTACCAGCGAATTTTCACTATCTAAAACTGCATCTTCAACTACTACATTTCGTCTTACAGGTAAACAATGCATAAACTTAGCACCTGCTAATTTTTCTTTAGTTATCATCCAATTAGGGTCTGTATTAATTACTTTTCCGTAATCTTCATACGAACTCCAGTTTTTCACATAAACAAAATCGGCATTTTTAAAGGCTTCTTCCTGATTATGAATAATTGGTGTACTACCCGTTATTTCAGGATTTAAATTATACCCTTTTGGGTTCGTAATAACAAAATCAACATCCATTTTTTGCATTGCTTGGGTAAAGCTATTAGCTACTGCGTGCGGCAACGCTTTAATGTGTGGTGCCCAACTTAAAACAACTTTTGGCTTTGCTTTTTTGGTGAATTCTGATATCGTAATAGCATCCGTTAAACCTTGCAAAGGATGACCTGTGGCACTCTCCATATTAACAATAGGAACCGAAGCATATTTTACAAAGGCTTTTAGAACCTGTTCACTTTCGTCTTTTTCCTTATCGATTAATGTTGGGAATGCTCTTACAGCGATAATATCGCAATATTGAGAAACCACCGCAGCAGCTTCTTTAATATGTTCTGCAGTGTTACCATTCATAACGGTACCATCACCAAATTCAATACCCCAAGCATCTCCTGAAACATTCATTACAATGGGATCCATTCCTAAATTTAATGCCGCTTTTTGGGTGCTTAACCTTGTACGTAAACTAGAATTAAAAAACAATAAACCTAAGGTTTTATGCTTTCCTAAATTAATATGTTTAAGCGGATTTGCTTTTAAATCCTTTGCTTCCTCAATCCAAGAATGGATATTGTCTATATCATGTATGGAGGTGTAATTCTTCATCTTAAACTATTTTATTCTGGTAAACGGCACGGTATTTTTCATAGCATTTAATATAAAATTATCTTCCAAACCGTTAACTATCCACGTTTCAATATTTACTTTTTTTGTTAATGCTGCGGCTTCAATTTTAGATTGCATACCACCACTACCATGAGTGGACTTGGAATTGACAACTTGATTTAATAAAACTTCAAAATCCTCTACCAATTCAATGGTTTTAGGAGCCCTTTTTTCTATAGACTCCTTGGTATAAATACCATTTGTATTTGTAGCAATAATAAACAAATCCACCTCTAAAAGTGACGCTGTTAAAGCCCCTAATTTATCGTTATCGCCAAATTGAATTTCGTCAGTTGCAACTGTATCATTTTCATTAATTATTGGAATGTAATTATTGTTTACCAACACATTAATTGTGTTTACAATATTGGTTTTACTTTCTTTCTTTTCAAAATCGGAATAAGACAATAAACATTGAGAACTTAAAAGCCCGTATTCTCTAAAAATCTCTTGGTAAATACGTATTAGATGAGGCTGCCCAATAGATGCCAGTGCTTGTTTTACAAATACCCCATCCGCTTTACTTTCAAGCTTTACAAATTGTTTCGCTACCGCAATAGCACCAGAGCTAACAATAATAAACTCATAAGCATCTTGAAGTTGCGCTATTTGGCTAGCGATATCTTCGATTTTACCCCTTGAAATATTATCGGTTTCTTTGGTAAGCGTATTCGATCCAACTTTTAGTAATATGCGTTTTTTCTTTTGCATGGTTATCGTATTTGCCCATTTCCATGAATATACCATTTATTCGTTACCAAATGCTGTAAACCAATTGGTCCGCGTTGGTGTAATTTATCCGTACTAATAGCCAATTCGCCACCTAACCCTAACTGACCTCCATCGGTAAATCGTGTAGATGCATTATGATATACTGCAGCGGTATCGATATTTTCCATGAAGGTTTTAGCTTTAGCTTCATTCGTTGTAATGATAGATGCAGAATGTCCACCGGAATATGTGTTTATCATAGCAATAGCATCTTCAGTTGATTCAATTTCACCAATAACTATTTTATAATCTAAAAACTCTTCATACCAAATATCATTAGATTGGATTTTCTCAACACCTTTATACTTTGATAAAGAATCTTCACCTAAAATTTCAACATCAAATTCTTTTAATTTAGAAATTAGAGTGGTTATAAATTCCGGCTTATTAGAAATGTTTTTATCAATTAAAACCTTGTCTAAAGCGTTACACGCCGATATTTTTGCTGTTTTAGCATTGATAATGACCTTTAAAGCTAAATCTACATCGGCATCCTTTTCAACAAAAACAAAATTGTTCCCTCTACCGCTAACGATAACTGGACAGGTAGCGTGTTGCTTCACAAAAGCGATCAAACGCTCACCACCTCGTGGCACAATTAAATCTACTTTTTGAGTCGGATTTTCTAAAAAGGCTTGTGTCTCAGTTCTGTTAAACTGTAGATATTCAACCCAATCGGTTGAAGCCTTTTCTTCCTTTAGAGCTTGATGCCAAAGTTCGACGATTTTTAAATTTGATTTTAAAGACTCTTTTCCGCCTTTAAGTAATATTTTGTTTCCCGATTTAAAGGCAATTCCTGCTGCTTCGACAGTAACATCCGGACGTGATTCATAAATAATTAACACCGTTCCGAACGATGCTGTTTTATTATAAACTTGCATGCCGTTGTCGTGCTTAAAACTAAATCTTTCAACGCCTACCGGATCATCTTGCGAAGCCAGATGTTTAGAAGCAGCAATCATTTCGTCCACTTTAGAATCATCTACTTTCAAGCGATCAAACATAGAAATATCATCGCCCTTATAAGCTTCCAAATCGGTTTTATTAATTTCAATTATGGTTTTCCTTTCTTCATCCAAAAGCTTAGCCATTTTTAATAAAACAGCATTTCTAGTTTCTATGGATAGTAATGTATTCATTTACTAAAGCACTTTTTTTAAGGCATCAAAAAACTGATCGATATGTGTTTTTTTGATTGTTAACGGAGGTAAAATTCTAATAAGCTTTTTATTAGATGCCCCACCTGTAAAAATATGATGGTCGTAAATTAATTTTTTTCTAAGTTCACCCACTTCAAAATCGAATTCTAAACCGATCATTAATCCTTTTCCTTTAATATTTTTTATCTGTGGAATTGATTTTGCTTTTGTAATAAAATATGCTGAAATTTCGTTAACATTATCAATAAGCTTTTCCTCTTCAATAGTATTTAAAACGGCTAATCCAGCTGCACAAGCCAAATGATTTCCTCCAAAGGTAGTACCTAGCATGCCATGTTTAGCTTCAATTTCTGGGTGAATTAAAATCCCGCCTACAGGAAATCCATTCCCCATGCCTTTTGCTATAGAAATAATATCTGGTGTTACATTGTAATGTTGAAACGCAAAGAATTTCCCTGAACGTCCGTAACCTGATTGCACCTCATCTGCAATAAACATAGTGTTGTTCGTCTTACAAAGCGCAAATACCTGTTCATAAAAATCAGCAGTTGCTTGATCTAACCCACCAACACCTTGAATAAACTCAATAATAACGGCACAGACATCGCCCTTTTCTAATTCATTTTTTACACCCAAAATATCATTAAGCTCCAGAATAGTAACTTTTTGTTGGGCATTAATAGGTGCAATAATATTTGGGTTATCTGTTGCTGCTACTGCTGCCGATGTTCTTCCGTGAAATCCATTTTTAAATGCAACAACACGTGATTTACCCGTTTTAAATGAGGCTAACTTTAAAGCATTTTCGTTGGCTTCAGCTCCTGAATTACACAAAAACAATTCATAATCTTTACAGCCCGAAAGTGTTTCTAGTTTATTTGCCAACTCCACTTGCAATGGATTTTGAATAGCATTTGAATAGAACCCAAGTTTTGAAACTTGATTGGTAACAGCCTTTACATAATTAGGGTGCGAATGTCCGATTGAAATTACGGCGTGCCCTCCATAAAGGTCTAAATACTCCGTTCCATTTTCGTCATAAACATGAATATCTTTACCCGAAACTGGCGTTACATTATATAATGGATAAACGTCAAATAATGGCATTTTAACTTTTTTTGATTTGATTAATTTTTTCAAATGAAGCAACAATCCCCTGAATTAATGCAGAACTTAACCCTTGATGCTCCATCGCATTTAATCCTTCAATGGTGCATCCACTTGGGGTTGTTACGCGGTCTATTTCCTGTTCTGGATGTCTGCCCGATTCAATTAACAAACTTGCGGCTCCATAACAAGTTTGTGTAGCCAGTTGATGTGCTTGTTCTGCTTCAAAACCTAATTGTATAGCACCTTGGGTAGTGGCACGTACCAATCGCATCCAAAATGCAATACCACTAGCACATATGACTGTAGCAGCTTGGATTAATTCCTCTGGAATTATTAATGTCGTTCCTAATTGGTTAAATATTTTTTGCGCCAATTCAATCTTTCCATTTCCTTTATCGTTTGCTGCCAAACAAGTCATTGATTTCCTAATTGAAATAGCTGTATTAGGCATCACACGAATAATATTTTTATCACTTCCTATAATGCTTTCTATCTTCGAAATTTCAAATCCAGCAGCAACTGACATTACCACATGATCGTTGGTAATATGTGATGACACGCTTTCCAAAACCTTTTCAATATGGCGCGGTTGTAAAGCAAAAATTAAGATGTCGGAAGCCTTAACAGCTTCAATATTATCACTAGTAACTGTTACGTAGTCCTCATTAACAAAGTCTTTTACAGCTGCAGTATTTTTATCACTCAAATACAACGAAGTAAATAATTTGTGGTTTATAATCCCCTTTGCTATAGAACTCCCTAAATTCCCTGTACCTATTATGGCTATTTTCATTTTTAGTTGTTTGTTATTGGTTGCTAGTTGTTGGATTAAAAATAAGTCGCTTTTAAATGCAACCCTGTTGTTTCTTTCAAACCGAACATTAAATTCATGTTTTGAATAGCTTGTCCCGAAGCGCCTTTCAATAAATTATCTATAATACTAGTTACTAACAATTTATCATTGTGTTTATGTAAATGAATTAAGCACTTATTAGTATTTACCACTTGCTTTAAATGCAATGCTGCATCTGAAACAAAAGTAAATTCAGCATCGTTGTAAAATGATTTATAAATAGATTTAGCCTCTTCGACTGGCGCCTCAAAATCAGTATAAACTGTCGCAAAAATTCCTCTAGAAAAATTACCTCTATTAGGCATAAACAAAATCTCAGACGAAAAGCTATTTTGCAACTGTTTTACCGACTGATTAATTTCACCTAAATGCTGATGCGTAAAAGGTTTGTAGTACGAAAAATTATTGTCTCTCCAAGTAAAATGTGTGGTTTCAGATAATGAAACACCTGCTCCTGTTGCTCCTGTTACTGCATTTACATGAACATCGTTTCCTATTAAATTTTTATCAGCTAGCGGCAACAATGCTAACTGAATAGCCGTAGCAAAACACCCAGGATTCGCTATATAATTTGCTTTTTTTATAGCCTCTCTTTGCAACTCGGGTAAACCGTAAATAAATGTTTTCCCTTTAAATACTTTATCTTTTTCTAACCTAAAATCGTTGCCTAAATCAATTATTTTAGTTTTCTCTGAAAAACTATTTACCTCTAAAAACTTAACTGAATTCCCATGTCCTAAACACAGAAATAAAACATCAACCTTTGAATTTATAGTGTCTGTAAATTTTAAATCGATAGATCCAACTAAATCTTGATGTACTTTGCTTATTGCATTGCCTGCATTGGATGTACTGTATACAAAATTAATTTCCACATCAGGATGGTTAATCAGCAATCGTATTAACTCTCCGGCAGTATAACCTGCACCTCCAATAATTCCAACTTGTATCATGATTCTGAATTTACCTGTTGATATATCTTATTCTGATTTCCTAATATTTTTATAAATCCTTTAGCTTCATCGGCAGTCCATCCTTTATTTTCTTCACCATAACTACCAAATTTGGCACTCATTAAATCGTGCTTTGAAGAAATTCCATCTAATGAAAAATGGTAAGGTTTTAAAGTAACTGTAACATCTCCAGACACCTTGTCTTGACTGCTTTGTAAAAAGACTTCCATGTCTCGCATTACGGGGTCTAAATACTGTCCTTCATGTAAATGCATCCCATAAAAACTAGCTATATATTCTTTATGCTGCAATTGCCATTTAGTAAGTGTATGTTTTTCTAATAAATGATGTGCCTTTATAGTTATTAAGGCAGCAGCAGCTTCAAAACCTACACGCCCTTTTATACCAACAATAGTGTCACCGACATGAATATCTCTACCAATAGCATAAGCTGAAGCCAAATTATTTAAGGTTTCAATGTTTATTTCTGGATCATTTTCAATACCATTTACAGCAACTAATTCACCTTTCTTAAAGGTTAATTTAACCTTCTCTTCTTCGGCATGCTTTATTTGCGAGGGATATGCTTCACTAGGTAACGGCTTATCCGAAGTTAAAGTTTCTGAGCCTCCTACACTAGTTCCCCAAAGTCCTTTATTCACTGAGTATTTTGCTTTTTCCCAAGACATATCAATACCATTGACTTTTAAATAGTCAATCTCTTGTTGTCTTGTTAACTTTTCATCTCTTATAGGTGTTATAATCTTAATATTTGGAGCCAACGTTTGAAAAATCATATCAAAACGAACCTGATCGTTCCCAGCACCAGTACTACCATGAGCAATATACTCTGCCTCTATACTTTTTGCATACTCAATAATTTCAATAGCTTGAATAATACGTTCGGCACTTACCGATAATGGATATGTGTTATTTTTTAACACATTCCCAAAAACTAAATACTTCACTACTTTTTGGTAAAAAGTGGCAACAGCATCAATATTTTTATAGGTTGTAACACCCATATTGTAGGCGTTAGCTTCAATTTTATCTATTTCAGCCTTATTAAATCCTCCCGTATTGACGCTTACTGCATGAACTTCGTATTCTTTTGACAAACTTACAGCACAATATGAAGTATCTAATCCGCCACTATAGGCTATAACTAATTTTTTCATTTCTTATCTTTTTTTAAAAACATGGTTTCTTTAATATGTTTTAATCTATTAAAAACCTTTTCCTTTATTTTTTTAGGCTCCTTTTTTTCTGGTTTTGTAGGATCGTACAACATCCCTGTACACAAACACATTTTTCTATTAGTGCGTGTTAAAACATCGTAGTTTTTGCAGGTTTGACATCCATCCCAAAACGTTGGGTCGTCAGTCAATTCAGAAAAAGTAACCGGTTTGTATCCTAAATCACTGTTCATTTTCATAACAGCTAAGCCTGTTGTAATACTAAACACTTTAGCGTCAGGAAACTTTGTTCTAGAATGTTCAAAAACCTTATGCTTAATTTTTTTTGCAAGACCACCACCTCGATAATCAGGATGCACAATGAGCCCTGAGTTCGCAACAAACTTACCATGACCCCATCTTTCTATATAACAAAACCCTGCAAACTTATCACCATCTAAAGCAATAACTGCATTTTGATTTTCCATTTTCGTTGCTATATATTCTGGAGTACGTCTGGCAATACCTGTTCCCCTAACAGCTGCAGATTCTGCGATAGTTTCGCAAATAATTTCAGCGTATTTTATATGTGATTTATCGGCTATTATAACCTTCATTTCTTAATTTAATATGATATAATAATTATTAATATTTTTTTTAATCTGAACTCAACTCATCTAATTCAATAAAATTACAACACACCCTTACGGGCGACGAATATATTTAGGTCGCAGGTAAAAGTTGTTTATTAAAAAACTAACTATATTTTGAAATGTTATTGAAAAAATTTTGGACACTCTTAAAAAATTAAAATTACGTTTAGGTTATACTGCTAAAATGAGATTAGTAGCGGCGGCGAAAGCGCACGGGAAAACCGGGAACTGTACAACGTATTTTATTTTTTAAATTTTTCATAATGTAAAACTATAATATTATTTAATATAACTAATCAATTGATATTGATTTTTTAGAAAAATTATTAATTTTTAATAATATTTTACTATTTATTATGAATAATGCGCTATTTAAGTTGACTATTTATTATTTAAAAAAAATAGAGCAGTCCAATGAACTACTCTATTTTTAAAATTTTACAATATAGAATCTTACAGATTTCTGATTTTTATATTTCTATACCAAACTTTATCGGAGTGGTCTTGCAAACCAATGTGTCCTGTTTGGTGTTTACCAAATCCTTCCCATCCTTTAAACTTAGAGTTTTCAACTAAAGCATCCCATGCTTCACCATGCACCGGGAAGCTCACAATTTTAGTTCCGTTTAAAGTTACTGAGCCTTCATTTGTTTTATGATTTACACTTAAAACACAATGATTCCATTCTCCCGCTGGTTTACAAACGTCTTGTTCTGGCTGAACCAAATCATAAAGCGCACCTGCTTGATGAAATTTTGGGTTTGCCTTTGCATCAGGGTGACGCTCATTATCTAATACCTGAATTTCTGGTCCTGTTTGATAGGCTTCATTAAATTTTTCATCTTCATAAACACCAAAGAAAATTCCGCTATTACCTCCTTCAGATATTTTCCACTCCAATGATAATTCAAAATTTGTAAACGTATCTCTGGTTATAATATTTTTACCACCTTCTTCACCTGGAGTAAACATCATAGCTCCATCTTCAATAGTCCATTCTGGATACATTTCATCTTTTAAATATCCGCGCCATTTGTCAAAATTTGTACCATCAAAAAGATATACCCAATCTGCATCATTTTCAACTTCAACTTCAGTGTTTACCTCTATGTCCTCTTCGGCTTGCGCAGATTCTTTTGTTTTGTCTTTGCACGCTGTAAAAGCTACAGCAACAACAACGAATAAAATTAATTTTTTCATTTTTAAATATTAATTAGTTTATAATCCTAGTATTTTTCTCAACTGATTATCATCAGTATTTCCACCAGCAAAATCATCAAAACGTTTGGTTGTCGCTTCAATAATATGGCTACTTATAAAGTTAACACCTTCTTTCGCCCCTTGTTCAGGACTTTTTATAACGCATTCCCATTCTAAAACTGCCCAAACATCACAGCCATATTCTGTTAACTTTGAAAATACGGTTTTAAAATCTACTTGTCCATCTCCTGGAGAACGATATCTCCCTGCTCTATCTTTCCAATCATTATAACCTCCAAAAGTTCCTTTTTTTCCAGAGGAATTAAACTCTGAATCTTTAACATGAAATGCCCTGATAAACTCATGATAATGATCGATATATTTTATATAATCAAGTTGCTGAAGCACAAAATGCGAAGGATCATAAAGAATATTAACTGCTTTATGGTTTCCAGTGGCTTCTAAAAAACGTTCGAAAGTATCACCATCATGAATATCTTCAACCGGGTGAACTTCGTAACAAACAGCCACACCATTATCTTCAAAAGTATTTAAAATAGGTTTCCACCTATCCGCTAGTTCTTTAAACCCTAGTTCAATTAAACCATTCGGTTGTTGTGGCCACGGATGTGCATATGGCCAAAGTAAAGAGCCTGAAAAAGTTGCATGCGCTTTTAAACCTAAACGTTTACTGGTTTTACCAGCTTTATGCATTTGATCTACTGCCCAAGCAGTACGTTCTTTAAATTTACCTTTTAAATGGTCTGGTGCAAAAATATCAAACATAATATCATGCGCTGGATGGACTGCAACTAATTGCCCTTGAATATGCGTTGAAAGTTCTGTAATTTCTAGTCCGTAACTGTTAATTTTCCCTTTAAATTCATCGCAATACGTTTGACTATCTGCCGCAATATCTAAATCAATAATAGATTTATCTAAAGTTGGAATTTGAATACCTTTATAACCTAAATCTGAAGCCCATTTGCACAATCCGTCTAAAGAATTAAACGGTGCTTTATCATCCATGAATTGCGCTAAAAAAATAGCTGGTCCCTTTATTGTTTTCATTAATTTACATTTTCAATGTCTACCCAAACATTTCCTTTTTGGTGAGATTCCACTGCCTTTTCAATAAAATTCATACCCCTTACACCATCTATAATTGTTGGGTATTCTCCATGATTATAAGGTTCTTTATTAATTGCTTTAGCAACCCCTTTATAAATATTCCCCATAGAATCAAAGATTCCTTCCGGATGTCCAGGAGGCAATTTTGTTCCGTCTAAAGACAACTCGGAATTATATGAATGACCAGGTTTTAAAACCCGTAATGGTTTACCGTCTTCCATTAAATACAGATAATTAGGGTTTTCTTGTTCCCATTTTAATCCAGCTTTATCACCATACACTTTTACAATAAAACTGTTTTCTTCACCGGTTGCAATTTGACTTGAGCAAATAACTCCTTTTACATTGTTACTACATCGGAGTAAAACAGTTCCGTCAATATCCATTTTATTGTCTGAATACAGATAGTTCAAATCTGCCAAAACCGATTCTATCTTTACACCTGAAACAAATTCCAACATATCAAAAGCATGAGTTCCTATATCACCAATACAGCAACTAATACCTGATTTTTCCGGGTTCAACCTCCAAGTTGTGGAACGTTTTTCTTTATCGTGAATAATTGGGTTTATCCAACCTTGATAATATTGTGCATCTACCTTTTGAATAGTTCCTAGCTCTCCATTTAAAATCATTTCACGCATTTGACGTACCATAGGGTAACCTGTATAGGTATATGTTACAGCAAAAACAGTTTGCGCCTTCTTTAATGTTTGATTAAGAATTTTTGCCTCTTCATAAGTGGTTGTCATTGGCTTTTCGCAAATAACATTAAACCCATTTTCCAGTAGCTTTTTTGCCATAGGAAAGTGCAGAAAGTTTGGTGTTAGTATAGATACCACTTGTATTCTTTCCGATTCTGGAAGTTTTAATTCTTCTTCAATTAAGGTGTCAAAATCTTTATAAATTCGATTGGTCGGTAATCCAATTTGTTTCGCAAAACCAATATTTTCTTCCCAAACTGGATTAAAAACACCTCCAACAATTTGATATTTATCATACATTGATGATGCCACTCGATGTAGTACACCAATTAAAGAATCACCTCCTCCACCTAAAATTCCTAATCTAATTTTATTACTCATTAATATTTTTTTATTCTTTATATTCTACTTTTTCATTTTTAAAAAAGAATGCAAATAGGACAAAAACTCCTAGTGCAAATAATGCTGGAAACTTCCAGATGTCTATCCAGCTATGATCACCATTAGCTAATGCGTTTTGATCTACAATTTGTCCTGCAACCCAAAACCCAACTAACATACCAACTCCATAAGTAGCTAAAGTAATTAGTCCTTGAGCAGCACTTTTAGCTTTTTCTCCAGCTTTAGAATCGGTATAAATTTGTCCTGAAACAAAAAAGAAATCATAACAAATTCCGTGTAACGCAATACCGATAACAAGCATAAAGAATAAATCGCCAGCGTTTCCAAAAGCAAATAAAGCATATCTAATAGCCCAAGCTAACATTCCAAAGAGTATAGTTTTTTTGAAACCATATTTTTTGAAGAAAAATGGCAATAATAACATAAAACCAACTTCTGACATTTGCCCTAAAGAAGCCCAAGCTGTAGAATTTTCAACTTTATACTCAGTTAAAAACGGACTTATATTTTGATAATAAAATGCTAAAGGAATACAGATTAAAACTGAGGACAAGAAGAACACTAAAAAGTTTCTATCTTTCAATAATTTTAATGCCTCTAATCCTAAAATATCTTTAATGGTTACTTTTTCATCCTTTGAAACACTTGGTGGCGTTTTAGGTAAAAAGAAACTAAACACGCCTAAAACAGCTGACGCAATAGCTACCATAATAAAGGTGTTTGATAGCATTCCTTGTCCAATATTTTCAATAGAATCCCATTTAAAAACAAAACTTATAACTAAGCCAGCTAAAATCCAGCCAATGGTTCCCCAAACTCTAACTATAGGGAATTGTTTAGCAGGATCATTCATTTGATTAAATGATACTGAATTTACTAAGGCCAAAGTTGGCATATAAGCAATCATATAGCCTAAGACATATGGGTAAAATGTTGCGACTTCAGTTGATTGGGACATTTGATACATTAAAAACGCACCTACCAAATGCAATACCCCAAGAATTTTCTCAGCATTAAAAAACCTATCAGCAATTAAACCAATAATAAAAGGCGCAATAATGGCTCCCCAAGACTGTGTAGAATACGCCATACCAGTTTCTGCCCCTGTAGCACTAAGGTTGTTACCCATAAATGAACCAAGGGTTACAAACCATCCTCCCCAAATAAAAAATTCGAGGAACATCATAAAAGACAATTGAAATTGTGTTGATTTTTTCATCTATAGCTTAGTTAGTTAGTTTTTTAATTTAATCCTTTAGCCGCTCGTAACAACAATGCCTTAGTTGCTAAGATTCCTTCTTTTTCATTCAAAGTTTCATTTTCATATTCTACACTAATATATCCCTTGTAACCAGAATTTGATATTAATTTTATAAACTTTTCAAAATCTAATGTTGTTTCATTTCCTTTATCATCAAACTCATAAGCTTTAGCGCTAACAGCTTGGGCTTTTGTCATTAAACGTTCAAAGCCTTCATATTTATCTGGGTATTCTTCTGCACAATCACCCCAGTTTTCATTTTTAGTTCTTTTGATACACCAGTTACCAAAGTCAGCAAGTGTTCCGCAATTTGCCATATTTATTTTTTCAATTACCGGAATTAGAAGTCTTGGATCAGAAGAATACCAACCATGATTTTCTGCCAATACACTTATGTTTTTTGTAGCAGCATATTCAGATAGCGTTTTTAACCCATCAATAGTAGCTTCTACCCATTGATCAGAATCAAATGATCCAAATGTATTAACTCTAATAGCATGACAACCTAAATAAGCCGCTGCATCTACATATTTCTTATGCTTTTCTACTGCTTCATTTCTCTTTTGTGCATCGAAATGAGATAAATCACCAGCGCGATCTACCATAATGAGTACATTTTTTACTCCATGTTTTTCGCTTTCTTCCTTCCAGCGCTCAATAACAGCATCGAATCCCATACTATCAATTTCTTTTGCATAAAGCTGATCTACCCATTCCACAGCATCAAATCCAAGTTCCTTAGCAACTTTAGGAAAATCAAAGGGATTTAGTTCACCCGTCTCAATTTCTCTGTGCAACGACCACTGCGCTAATGACAGCTTGAAAAATGGTTCATTAGATACTTCTTGCTCTATAACTTCTTCTTTAGCAATATCTTTTTTTCCTTCCTTACATGAAAAGCTAAACAGAAATAAAGATAGCACAAAGACAGCAATTGTCTTTTTTTTATATAAATCAAAGTTCATTTTAATTATGTTTTTAGTTAGTTTTAAATTAAGCTGAAATTTATAACATTCCATTCTTAAAGGTGTTTACAATTATTCAGTGAAAGAATTTATACAAATTTAAGATTACGAACTTTCTACCAAAACAGTATGCTTTTGACGATATTCAATAGGCGTACATTTCTCGTGCTTTTTAAAAACCGTTGAGTAATACTGACTTGTTGAAAATCCGCAACTAAATGCCACTTCTGCAACACTAAGGTCGCTATTTTCTAATAGCATTTTTTTCGACATTTCTAAACGCCTCATCATCAAATAACGCATAGGCGTTAAATTAGTTAACTGTTTACAATGAAATGTAAACCTTGTTAATCCAACGCCAGCAGAGTCTGCCATTTTTTCAATAGTCCATGTTTCGGTTAAGTTCTTTTCCAATTCATTTAAAAATAGTTTAACACTACGTGAACTATCCATAAGTTCTTCTCTCAATTCCACATTTTCAGAATCTAGAAGGTCTAAAAGAAGTATTAATAGGTAATTAACTAACAACCTAATTCTTGATGAATTACTTCCGTTTTTATCCGTATCAACCGCTTGCCCAATTCTTTGAAAACAGTCTCTAACACGCTTATCCGAGCGTAAACGAGCATCTTCATTTTGTCTTAAAATAGTTGTTAATCTCTGTAAATCTTCCGGTGCTAAAATTATCCAATCAGGCCAAACCCAATTTTGATGCGGTCTACGTACTCCTAAATCTAATATCACCCAATAAAACTTTCCAACACCAATATTTGGGTTGCCAACTTTATGAGCTTCCCACGGTCTTGTAATGGTTAAATCGTTGGGTTGCAGTTCCATTTCCTTTTTCTCCTGAGAATAAGGCATGTAACCTGATTCGAGAAAATGAATTTCTATACCTTCATTTCTATGCCAATCTAAACCCCAATCTTGTTGTTCATTAGCGTCCCAATACCCAATACTATTTAACCCTTCTGTATCATCCGTTAACCTATCTCCAGGGTAGGTATATCTTGCCAATGCTTTAAACTTAACTTTCTTTCTTTCCACCGCATCAATAAGCGGCAAACAAGTGTCTGCATGATATATAATCCCATCGGCTTCAAACGGGGTTATTTTTTGTACATTTAACTTCACTGAAAAAAATTGAACATTAATAATGTGCAAATTAATTAATTTGGCGTTAAATGTGTAATTTTTATCACATTAAAATGCTAAATTTATAACTAAACTAATATAATATTAATAATAATGAATATTAATAATCTAAACTCCATTGAAGAAGAATACGATGCTATTGTAGTAGGAACAGGAATTTCTGGTGGATGGGCTGCAAAAGAGCTTTGTGAAAATGGTTTAAAAACCTTAGTACTAGAAAGAGGAAGAATGGTTAAACATATTGAAGACTATCCAACCGCTAATTTAGATCCTTGGGATTTACCAAATGGTGGAGTTGCTTCAAGAGAAACCAAAGAGCGTAAATTTAAACAGCATAGAACTGGTTATGTAACTCAAGAAGCTCATCAGCATTTTTTTGTAGATGATATAAAACATCCATATAACGAGGACAGACGCTTTGATTGGATTAGAGGGTATCATGTTGGTGGTCGTTCATTAATGTGGGGAAGACAAAGTTATAGATTAAGCGATATTGATTTTGAAGCAAACAAAAAAGATGGCATTGCAGTTGATTGGCCAGTACGCTATAAAGATATTGCTCCTTGGTATGATAAGGTTGAAGAATTTATTGGTGTAAGTGGTGAAAACCTTGGTTTAGAAGTTCTTCCAGATCAAAAGCTTTTAAAGCCAATGGAACTTAATTGTGTTGAGGAAAAATTAAAAGCAAAAATAAGTGAAGAGTTTGACGATGGTAGAGTATTAACCATTGGAAGAACTGCACATATAACCGAAGGCACTAAACCAGGAATGGGTAGAAGTACTTGTCAATACAGAAACAGATGTATGCGAGGTTGTCCGTTTGGATCTTATTTTAGCAGTAATTCATCGACTCTTCCAGTTGCAGAAGCAACTGGAAACATGACATTGAGACCTAATTCTATAGTGCATGAAGTGGTTTATGATGAAACAACTAAAAAGGCTATTGGTGTTAAAGTTATTGATGCTGAAACTAAAGAAGTCTTTTTATTTAAAGCCAAAATTATCTTTTTATGTGCATCTGCAATTGCATCAGCAGCAATTCTATTACAATCAAAATCGGAACGCTTTCCTAACGGATTAGGCAACGATAGTGGTGAATTAGGGCACAACATCATGGATCATCACTTTCATGTAGGAGCAACGGCAGTTGCTAATGGATTTGAAGACAAAATCAATAAAGGAAGAAGAGCTAATGGAGTTTACATACCTCGTTTTAGAAATTTAGGAGGAAACACCGACGTTAAAGACTTTAAAAGAGGTTATGGCTACCAAGGCGGTGCAAGTAGATCGGGACTTTCAGAAATGGTTGCTGAATTAAAATACGGACCAGAATTAAAGGAAGCAATTTTAAAACCTGGAGAATGGCGTGTAAATCTGCTTGGATTTGGTGAAACACTACCTGACCATAAAAACAGAATGTATTTAGATTACGATAAGCTAGATGAATGGGGGTTACCAACTGTAACTTTTGATGCTGATTTTGGTGAAAATGAACTAGCAATGAGAAAAGACATGATGGAACAAGCTGTAAAAATGCTTGAAGCTGCAGGTTTTAAAGATGTTGAAGGATATGACAATGTTGAAGGCAGAGGTATGGGATTAGGTATTCACGAAATGGGAACAGCACGCATGGGAAGAGACCCAAAAACATCAGTACTAAACGAATACAACCAAGTTCATGCTTGCAAAAATGTATATGTTACAGATGGTTCGTTTATGACCTCAGCTGCTTGTCATAATCCATCATTAGGCTATATGGCTTTTACAGCAAGAGCAGCTAATCATGCTGCAGAACAATTAAAAAAAGGTAACCTTTAATTTAAAAAGTTTTAAAATGAAAAGAAGAGACGCATTAAAAAATTTAGGATTCGCAACTGGCTTTTTTGTTGCAACTCCAACTTTAGTAAGCTTATTACAAAGTTGTACTAGTGATGTAAAAACTTGGGTGCCTGAATTTTTAACTGAAGAACAAGGAGTTGTTTTAACAAAATTAGTAGATATTATTTTACCTAAAACAGAAGGTTTACCATCTGCAACTGAACTCAATGTTCCACAATTTATTGATAAATATATCAAGGAAGTTGTTGAAGATGAAGATCAAGCCAATATAAAAACTGCTTTTAATAAGATTATTGGTATTTTAAAACCAAATGCTGAGGACTCAATAGATGCTGTTACCGAGGAAAACTACAAAGCACTTTTAGACAAATATATGTTGGTTAAAGGAGACGTTGATGAAGAAAGAGAAGCCGATTTAGAATCGTTAATTCCAACTAAATCTGAGTTTTTAAATAGTGTAAAAATGATGACTATTGCTGCCTATGTAACAACAGAACAAATTGGTGAAAATGTATTGGTTTACGACCCTGTGCCATCTCAATATTATTGTGGTGATTTACAAGAACTAACAGGAGGTAAAGCTTGGTCTTTAGATAACTCATTAGTCATTTAATACAAAAAATTGAATGCGGGTAACCACTAAATATGTATTATTTATTTTATTGATTTCATTTTTTTACAGTTGTAAAAAAGTCGAGAAAAGTAAACCCGAAAATTGGACACCGTTATTTAATGGAAAAGATTTAACAGGTTGGACTGCAAAAATTAATGGCTACGAGTTAGGAAATAATTACAATAATACTTTTAGAGTAGAGAATGGTGCTCTTATTGTTTCTTATGATAGTTATGACAGTTTCACTAATGAATTCGGGCATCTATTTTACGAAACACCTTTTTCAAATTACAAACTTAGATTAGAATATAGGTTTGTCGGTGAACAAGTTGAAGGCGGGGAATCTTGGGCTAAAAAAAATAGCGGCATAATGATTCATTGCCAATCTCCTGAAAGCATGCTTATTAATCAAGGGTTTCCCATTTCTTTGGAAGTTCAATTACTTGGAGGTATTAATGAAAATGAACCGCGGCCATCAGGAAATTTATGTACCCCTGGGACTCATGTAATAATGAATAACGAATTAATCACCGAGCATTGTATTCAAGCAGATTGTAAAACTTATTATGACGAAGAATGGATAACCGTTGAAGTTATTGTTAATAATGATTCTATTACACATTTTATTGATGGTAAATCAGTTATTTCATATTCTAAACCAACTATTGGTGGCGAGTTTTTAGATTCTACTTCAGAAGAAGTTCAAGCTAAAGAGGGGCAACCTCTAACTGGTGGATATATTTCATTACAGAGTGAAAGTCACCCCATTGAATTCCGAAATATCGAGATACTAGAGCTGAAATAGCTTTTAACCTTTAAAATTATTTAATATGAGTAAAAAGTCTTTAAATAGCAGGCGTTCCTTCATCAAAAATACCGCTATCACTACTTTAGGCATTTCCATAATTCCTAGGCACGTAATGGGAAAAGGGTTTATTGCTCCTAGTGATAAACTTAATATCGCTGTTGTAGGAGCGGGCGGTAAAGGATATTCCGACATGATGAACGTTTGGAACAACGGTGCAAATAATATTGCTGCCATTTGCGATGTTGATTGGAATAGCGCATCAAGAGCATTTACGCAATTTCCTAAGGCGAAACAATTTAAAGATTACAGAAAACTTTTAGATGAAGTAACGGATATAGATGCCATTACAGTTTCAACGCCTGACCATACGCACGCGGTTATAACACTTGCAGCTATGCAATTAAACAAACATGTTTATGTGCAAAAGCCACTAACCCATAGTATTCACGAAGCTCGAGTTCTTACTGAAGCTGCCAATAAATACAAAATTGTAACCCAAATGGGAAATCAAGGAGCTTCAGGGCAAGGTGTAAAAACGATGATAGATTGGTTTGACTCTGGAATAATTGGAACCGTTAATCATGTTGACATTTGGACCAATAGACCTGTTTGGCCACAAGGCATAAAAACCCCGACAGATAAACCAGCAATCCTTGATAATTTAGATTGGGACACATGGGTTGGTCCTGCGCAGTGGGTAGATTATCATCCATTATACCATCCTTTTAAATGGCGTGGTTGGTGGAATTTTGGAACTGGAGCCCTTGGTGATATGGGTTGTCATTTAATGGACCCACCATATAGGGTTTTAGGACTAGGATATCCTACAGAAGTTGAAAGTAGCGTTGGAGCAGTTTTTACACGTGATTGGACACCAGATTATTACCCCGAATCCTGTCCGCCTTCCTCAAGAACACAATTAAAATTTGAAGCCACTGAAAAGAATCCTTCGGAAGTAAAATTAAATTGGACCGACGGTGGTTTGCGACCGTTCCATCCAGAACTAATTCCTGCGGACCACCCTATAGGTGATGAAGATAGTGCTAATGGCGTTATCATGATAGGTGATAAAGGCATTATGACTTGTGGGACTTATGGATTAAATCCTAAAGTGTATCTTAATTCAGGTGAAATAATTTTACCAGAAAACAATAATGAAGAAAACAATTCTTTACCTGAAAATGGACATCCTCATCAATGGGTTGAAGCTTGTAAAGCAGGTTATGAAAGTGAAGCGCATAAAGCGTTAACTTCTTCCTTTGATTTTGCTGGTCCACTTACGGAATCTATTTTAATGGGTAATTTAGCCATTAGAAGTTATAATTTAAGAGAGGAAACTAAAAATGGTTTTGAATATCCTGGCCGTAAAAAACTACTTTGGGATGGAGAAAATATGCAAATAACTAATTTTGAACCTGCTAATCAATTTGTTAAAAGAGAATACCGTGAAGGTTGGAAATTAGATTTTTAATACACTAAACTATAATAATCAAAAAACCCTTTTTAAAGTTTATTTTAAAAAGGGTCTTTCTTTTTTTAAATAACTTATTTATTCTACGATAAACTTCCCTTGCATTAAACCAGAATGCCCAGGAAAACTACATAGAAAGTCGTATGTTCCAGCTTCAGGAGCATCAAACTCGATGGTAGTAACCTGACCTCCTCCAATCATATCGGTATGTGCTATAATATCTTCAGAATCTTTTGGGATGTATTTATTATCCCTTTCAACGGCTGCCTTAGCTGCAAATTCTGTAAGATTAACGCCTTGCTTAAGTATAACAACATTGTGTCCCATAACATTAATATCCAGTTTACCTACGTGTCTTAAAGTAAGTTTTACTTTTTGTCCTGCTTTAGCCTTTATTTCCTTAATATTGAACTGCATTAAATCATTAGATGTTATCACAATATTAGCAACATCATCACTTGGTTTATTGGTGCTAGTTGTTTCGGAAGTACTTGTTTTTTCATAACTAAATCCTTCTTTCTTTTTTTCTTCTTTACCTCCACAATTAAACATTAAGGAAGCCAGTAAAATCGTTAAAAATTTTATTTTCATAATTTTCATGTCTATAGTTTTTGTTTAGTTTAATTTTCGTTTTATAATATATAATCAGTGCTTATAAAGTTAGATATTTTTTTCTCTAAAAGTTCATTTAAAATAGCTTTATTGTATTCGTTATCTTTTGAGGCTACAAAAGTTCTTATTGAAAATGACCTTAAGGCATCATGAACACTCAAGGTTCCATAAGCTGAATCTTTTCTTCCTGTAAATGGGTACACATCTGGTCCGCGCTGACAAGAACTATTTAAATTAACTCTACAAACCAAATTTACTAATGTATCAATTAATGGCGCTAAGGTGTTTATATTTTTTCCAAATAAACTTACTTGCTGTCCATAATTTGACTCTGCCATATCATCTAAAGGCTCTTCAATGTCACTAAAAGACATAACTGGAACTACGGGTCCGAATTGTTCTTCCTTATAAACTCTCATCTCTTTATTCACCGGGTATAATACCGCTGGAAATATAAAGTTCTCTGTTACTTCTCCACCTTTTTTATTTAATATTTTTGCCCCTTTACTTTTAGCATCATCAATTAATTCTTGAATATATGCTGGTTTATCAACTTCAGGAAGCGGTGTTAATTTAACTCCTCCTTCCCACGGATTTCCAAATTTAAGGGCATCCACTTTAGCTGAAAAACGCTTATTAAATTCATCTACAATTGATTCATGCACGTACAAAACTTTTAAAGCTGTACAGCGTTGACCGTTAAATGACAACGTACCGGCTATACATTCATTTACTGCTAAATCTAAATCGGCATCAGGCAACACAATTGCCGGATTTTTAGCCTCTAACCCTAAAACCATACGTAACCTATTTCCTTTGGGGTGTTGGGATTGCAATGCGTTTGCAGATTTACTATTACCAATTAAAGCTAACACATCAATTTTCCCAGATTGCATAATCGGTGTTGCTAAAACACGTCCACGGCCATAAATAACATTAACAACACCTTTAGGGAAACTGCTTTGAAAAGCTTCTAGCAAGGGAGAAATAAGTAGTACACCATGTTTAGCAGGTTTAAAAACCACTGTATTCCCCATTATTAGTGCTGGAATAAGCAAAGTAAAAGTTTCGTTTAATGGATAATTGTAAGGTCCTAGACAAAGAACTACTCCAAGTGGTCCTCTGCGAATATGCGCATATACCCCATCGCTTTTTTCAAACTTTGCAGAATCTCTGTCAATTTGCTTATACGCTTCAATTGTATCATTAATATAGTCAACCGTTCTGTCAAACTCCTTTTCGGAATCTGGTAAATTTTTACCAATTTCCCACATTAAAAGTTTCACAACTTCTTCACGCTTCGTTTTCATTTTCGTTACAAACTTTTCCATGCAAGCAATCCTATCAACCACTTTCATTGTTGGCCATAGGCCTTGACCTTTTTCGTAAGCATTTAAAGCTGAATTTAAAGCCTCCATTGCCTCTTTTTCTTCTAAATCTGGCACTGTACCGAGTAATGTTGGTTTGTAAGTTTTAGTAGAAGATATGGTTGAATAAACCTCGCTAGTTTTTCCATCCCACTTTTTTAATTCCCCTGAAGCTAGATAACTTTCTTGATTCAAAAGCGATGATATTTTATAAGATTCAGGAATTTCAGTAAAGGGATTTTTCATTTTATCAAGTTTTAAGAAACACTCTATTTAATACCCCTAAATTAATTAAAAATAGACTACAATGAGTGCAAAATCTCTTTGATTTTAAAAGAATGAAACGAAAACGATTGCGCCAATTGAGCTAAAAATGAGCAGTCAAATGGCATATTCTAAAAAGAAAACTGCCGATACTTTTTTATTAGTATCAGCAGTTATTTACTGTTGGTTTAGTAAAAATTTAAGCTTTCCTAAATCACATCTTAAACTATTCGTTTCATAGCTGTCATTGAAGCTCTTAAAAAACCACCAATTTTTTCAACCGGATGCTCTCTCAATGCTTTGTTCACTTCAATTAATTTAGCGTTATCAACACCTTTGCCATTATCCTTAGCATATGATTTTCCAATCACATCAGTATCGACTTTCTTCATGAAATCTTTTAGTAATGGTTTACAAGCGTGGTCGAATAAATAACAACCGTATTCAGCAGTATCTGAAATAACACTATTCATTTCGTACAATTTACGTCTTGCAATGGTGTTTGCGATAAGCGGTGTTTCGTGCAGCGATTCGTAGTAAGCAGATGCATCGATAATTCCAGAATCTGTCATAGCTTCAAACGCCAACTCCACTCCTGCTCTTACCATAGCCACCATTAATACACCGTTATCATAATACTCCTGTTCAGTAATTTCAACGTTTCCAGCTGGTGTTTTTTCAAACGCCGTTTCTGCCGTGGCAGCTCTCCATCCTAATAAATCTTTATCATCATTAGCCCAGTCTTGCATCATTCCGCTTGAAAATCTACCTTCCATAATATCATCCATATGCTTTTGAAATAACGGACGCATAATATCTTTAAGTTCTTCTGAAAGTTCGAAAGCTTTGATTTTAGCAGGATTAGATAAACGGTCCATCATATTAGTAATACCACCATACTTAAGCCCTTCGGTAATAGTTTCCCAACCGTATTGGATTAATTTAGACGCATAACCGGCATCAATTCCTTTTTCAATCATTTTATCGAAACACAAGATTGAACCCGTTTGTAACAATCCACAAAGAATAGTTTGCTCTCCCATTAAATCAGATTTAACCTCAGCAACAAATGATGATGCTAAAACACCAGCTCTATGACCACCCGTAGCAGCGGCATAAGCTTTGGCTTGTGCCCAACCTTTTCCTTCTGGATCGTTTTCTTCATGTACAGCAATTAATGTTGGTACACCAAAACCTCTTTTATACTCTTCTCTCACCTCAGTTCCAGGGCATTTCGGTGCAACCATAATAACCGTAAGGTCTTTACGGATTTGCATCCCTTCCTCAACTATATTAAAACCGTGAGAATAAGAAAGTGTAGCTCCTTTTTTCATTAATGGCATAACAGCTTTCACAACACTCGTGTGCTGTTTATCTGGTGTTAAGTTTAACACTAAATCCGCCGTTGGAATTAACTCTTCGTAAGTTCCTACTTTAAATCCGTTGTTTGTTGCATTTACAAAAGACGTACGCTTTTCGGCAATCGCTTGTGGTCTTAATGCATATGAAATATCTAAACCAGAATCTCTCATATTTAAACCTTGGTTAAGCCCCTGAGCACCACAACCTACTACAACAATTTTCTTTCCTTTCAAAGCATCTACACCATCTTCAAACTCTGAAGAATCCATAAATCGACATTTCGACAATTGATTTAATTTATCTCTTAACGATAATGTGTTAAAATAATTTCCCATTTTTAATTTTAGTTATTATTGATTATTGAATGCCAAAAGCATTTCAGTTATTTTCATTTCATCTTTTGTTACGGCAATACGACCAGCACGAACAAACTGCATAATTCCAAAAACATTTAAGTCGCGTCGTAAGGATTCAATTTCGTTTCTTCTACCCGATTTTTCAAGTACAAAAAACTCTTTGTTTACAGTGACTATTCTGGCGTTACTTTCTTTAATTATATTTTGAATTTGTGGTTCTTCAAATAGTAAAGCCGATTTAATTTTGAACATACAAGACTCTGTATAAATAGTGTCTTCATCTTTATGATAGTATGCTCGGATAACTTCAACTTGCTTTTCGAACTGACCTATAATTTTTCTAGCTTGCGATTCTGTAATATTTACTACAATTACAAAGCGATTGACACCTTCTATTTCAGACTGTGAGGTTGTTAAACTTTCAATATTAATATGACGACGCTGAAAAATTGCGGATATACGATTTAGTAAACCGATATTATTTTCGGTATAAATTGATATGGTAAATGTTTTTATATCTTCGTTCATCTCTCTTAAATTAACTTAAACGTATATCTGATACTGATGCTCCCGCTGGAATCATAGGGAATACATTATCTTCTTTCTCAACACAAACTTCTAAGAAATAAGAATCTTTTGAAGCAATCATTTCTTTTACAGCATCAGCCAATTCTTCACGCTTAGTTACCTTTCTTGCTTTAATATAATAGCCTTCAGCAATCGCGACAAAATTTGGGTTTGTCATTTCGGTAGAAGCGTATCGTTTATCAAAAAACAATTGCTGCCATTGGCGCACCATTCCTAAGAACTCATTATTTAAAACAACAATTTTTACAGCAGCTTTTTGCTGAAAAATAGTTCCTAATTCTTGTATGGTCATTTGGTAACCACCGTCACCAATAATTGCCACTACTTCTCTTTCTGGCGCCGCCATTTTAGCACCAATAGCCGCTGGAAGCGCGAACCCCATAGTACCTAATCCACCAGATGTAATATTACTTTTCGTAATATTAAAATCGGCATAACGACAAGCAATCATTTGATGCTGACCTACATCCGACACAATAGCTGCGTTTCCTTTAGTTTCAATATTTATTTGTTTTAATACTTCTCCCATAGTTAAACCCTCTTTAGTTGGAGAAATATCGTTTTTAATTACTTTTTCAAACTCTATTTTGTATAAATCTTTAAACTCTTGTAACCAAGAATCATGTGATTTTTCATTTAACAATGGTAATAATTTGGCTAAACTATCTTTAGAATCACCTAAAACTGCTACATCGGTTTTTACATTTTTATCAATCTCTGCAGGGTCAATATCAAAATGAATAATTTTAGCTTGTTTTGCATAGGTGTCTAATTTTCCAGTAACGCGGTCATCAAAACGCATCCCAATTGCAATAAGTACATCACATTCATTGGTTAATTTATTAGGTGCATAATTACCATGCATTCCAACCATTCCAACGTTTAGTGGGTGTGTTGTTGGTAATGCTGAAGCACCAAGGATAGTCCAAGCAGCTGGAATACCAACCTTTTCAACAATTGCCTTTAACTCGTTTTCGGCTTTACCAAGAATAACACCTTGACCCCATACAATTAGTGGTTTTTTTGCAGCATTGATTAAATCGGCAGCAGCTTTAACAGATTCTGGATTTGTTTTTGGTACTGGAACATAACTTCTGATACCCGTGCATTTTCTATATTGAAAATCAAACTCAGATACCTGAGCATCTTTAGTAATATCAATTAAAACCGGTCCTGGGCGACCACTTCTGGCTATGTAAAAAGCCTTGGCTATAACTTCAGGAATTTCTGAAGCTTTAGTCACTTGATGATTCCACTTAGTAACTGGCGTAGAAATACCAACTATATCGGTTTCTTGAAACGCATCACTCCCTAGTAAATTCGAAAACACCTGTCCTGTAATGCATACCATTGGAGTAGAATCAATCTGAGCATCAGCAATACCAGTTATTAAATTTGTTGCTCCTGGACCCGATGTTGCCATAGCTACACCTACTTTTCCTGAAATACGTGCATACCCTTGAGCCGCATGTGTTGCTCCTTGTTCATGACGTGTTAATACATGATGAATTTTATCTTGGTATTTATATAATTCATCATAAACAGGCATAATAGCACCTCCCGGATATCCATAAAGAATATCCACGCCTTCAGCAATTAAGCATCTTATAATTGCCTCACTACCCGTGATACGTTCTGTTTTATCTGCCACTTCTTGTGTTTTTTTTATTGTTTCTGTATTCATAATTCATAAATTCAATCATGAGATTCTTTTAGTTGGAATAATACTGTTTAAAAAGCATCGGTAACACATCCTTGAGATGCTGATGCAACCGACTTTGCATATTTATACAATATTCCTTTTTTATGTTTTAACTCAGGAGCTACCCATTGTGCTTTTCTTTTTGCTAGTTCTTCGTCAGATATTAATACGTTAATCGAATTGTCTTCTGCACTAATTCTAATTTTATCACCCGTTTTTAATAAGCCAATAGCCCCTCCAGATTGTGCTTCTGGTGTAATGTGTCCTACAACAAAACCATGGGTTCCACCTGAAAAACGACCGTCGGTAATTAAAGCAACTGATTTACCTAAACCAGCACCCATAATCAATGACGTTGGCTTTAACATTTCTGGCATTCCTGGACCTCCTTTTGGACCTACATATCTAATAACGACGACATCACCTTTCTCAACTTCACCTTTTGAAATCCCAGTATTAGCAGCTTGTTCACCGTCATAAACAACGGCTTTCCCTTCAAATAACAACCCTTCATTTCCAGAGATTTTTGCTACAGCACCTTCTTCAGCAAGGTTACCATAAAGAATTTGAAGATTCCCCGAAGATTTTAAAGCTTTATCCTTTGGATAAATTACATCTTGATCATTTTCAAACTGTAACTGTTCAACATCTTTTAAATTTTCAGCTAATGTTTTTCCTGTAACGGTCATACAATCACCATGTAAATAATCATTATCTAATAGATATTTCATAACTGCGGGTGTTCCTCCAATCCCATGAACATCTTCCATTAAATATTTTCCAGAAGGTTTTAAATCTGCAATAAGGGGTGTTCTATCACTAACTCGTTGAAAATCTTCTAATGTAAATTCAATATCTGCAGCATGAGCTATTGCTAAGAAATGTAATACAGCATTGGTTGAACCTCCTAAAGCATTCACTAAAGCAATAGCATTTTCAATAGATTTTTTAGAAATAATGTCTAATGGTTTTAAATCTAATTCTAACAGATTTTTTACTGCTCTCGCAGTTCTTTCGCTTTCAGATAATTTATTAGGGTTTTCTGCTGGAATTGAAGAGTTGTAAGGTAACGCAAATCCCATACATTCTATGGCCGAAGCCATAGTGTTTGCTGTATACATACCTCCGCAAGCACCTGCACCTGGAATAGCTCTTTTAATAATTTCTCTATATTCTTCTTCACCAATTTCATCCGCTACTTTCTGCCCTAAGGCCTCAAATGCAGAAACAATATTTAATTTTCTTCCTTTATAACTTCCCGAAGCAATCGTTCCGCCATACATCATTATAGACGGACGATTCAAACGTAACATCGCTATTATAGCTCCAGGCATATTTTTATCACACCCAACAATAGAAATTAATCCGTCATAGCTTTGTGCATTCATAACGGTTTCAATAGAATCTGCAATAATATCTCGTGATACTAAAGAGTAATTCATACCAGAAGTTCCCATGGAAATACCATCACTAACTCCAATTGTATTAAACCCTAAACCTACCAAACCTGCAATATTACACTCTATTTTAACCTCATCTTTCAAACGGTTAAGATGCATATTACAAGGGTTACCATCATATCCTGTACTGGCAATTCCTACTTGTGCTTTATTCATATCCTCATCTGTCAAACCTACTGCATATAACATGGCTTGAGATGCCGGCTGGGACTCATCTTGTGTTAATCTTCTACTATGTTTATTAAGTTCACTCATTTTTATTACAGATGATTTTGCATTTATTGGCTTTTAACTAAATATTTCAAAAAAATTAAGATTTTTATTGAAAATCCTTCATAAAAACCGAAACAAGTTTCGAAATTAATTTATTAGCTATTCTTATTATATACTTATTGCTAAACAAGGTTAAATTCATTACACTGTAAACTTATTTATATAATTGATTATCAGTTGTTTAAATAAATATTTTTATGATGTTCAAAACTTAAAAATTATACAATAAAAAAGCCTTCTGTTTAAGGAAGGCTTTTAAAATTAATATTGAGTCTTAATATACCATTCCTTATCGTTGTGAAATAATCACAATGACAATAATTGAAATGATATTTAAAATTTGCTTTTTCATTAATGGTTCAAATATTGTAAATAAATTTTACATTGTAATTATTTTTTTGAAAAAAAGAAAAATTAACCCCTATATTCTTTTATTTTTTTACTTTTGCCAACACAAATAACAGAGGAAAGATTTGACTGATTGCAACCTCTTTGTATTGACCTTATTTCTTCATTAATATCTTTAAAAGATACTGAAACAAGTTCAGCACAAGTAAAAATGCTAAAGGCAGTGAAAACTCCCTTTGACGCTTTCGTCAAATCTTGCATAAAACATATTATATGGCTTATTTATTTACTTCGGAAAGTGTTTCTGAGGGACACCCAGATAAGGTAGCAGATCAAATTAGTGATGCCTTAATTGATAATTTTTTAGCATTTGATAAAGATTCAAAAGTGGCCTGTGAAACTTTAGTGACTACAGGACAAGTTATTCTTGCTGGTGAGGTAAAATCGCATACCTATTTAGATGTACAGAAAATTGCAAGAGATACTATAAACAAAATAGGATACACGAAAGGCGAGTATATGTTTGATGGAAATTCGTGTGGTGTGCTTTCTGCAATCCATGAACAATCCGATGATATTAATCGTGGTGTGGATAGAGCAAGTAAAGAAGAGCAAGGTGCGGGCGACCAAGGGATGATGTTTGGTTACGCTACTAATGAAACAGAAAATTTTATGCCTTTAGCACTAGATTTATCGCATAGAATTTTAAAAGAACTTTCTGAATTACGAAGAGAAAATAAAGAGATTACTTATTTAAGACCGGATTCTAAAAGTCAGGTAACTATTGAGTATAGTGATGATAATATTCCGCAACGTATTGATGCGATTGTAGTTTCTACACAGCACGACGATTTTGCCGATGAGCATACGATGCTAGCTAAAATCAGAAAAGATATTGTGGACATTTTAATACCTCGCGTGGTTGCAAAACTTCCTGAAGCTATTCAAAAATTATTTAATAATGATATTAAATATCACATCAATCCAACTGGAAAGTTTGTAATTGGTGGCCCCCATGGAGATACGGGTTTAACAGGTCGTAAAATTATTGTTGACACCTACGGTGGAAAAGGCGCTCATGGTGGTGGTGCGTTTTCTGGTAAAGACCCAAGTAAAGTAGATAGAAGTGCCGCTTATGCTACACGCCATATTGCTAAAAACTTAGTAGCTGCTGGTGTAGCAGATGAAATTTTAGTTCAGGTAAGTTATGCTATTGGTGTCGTAGAACCTATGGGGATTTTTATTGATACTTACGGCACCTGTCCATTTAACATGACGGATGGCGAAATTGCTGATAAAGTATCGCAGCTTTTTGATATGCGCCCATTTGCTATTGAAGAACGCTTAAAATTACGTTCGCCTATGTACAGTGAAACTGCGGCATACGGACATATGGGACGCGAAACCGAAACTGTAACCAAAACATTTTCGCAACCTAATGGAGAAACCATTACTCTTGATGTAGAATTGTTTACTTGGGAAAAATTAGATTATGTTGATAAGGTAAAAAAAGCCTTTGGGTTATAAACTTTTACCTTTTTAAATATTAAAAAAGACTGCTTTAAACTGTGGTCTTTTTTTGTTTTATATCATTTCACTTTGTAAAAATTTCAGCTATCTTCGTTTAACTGTTGATTTAAACCAAAAGTGCTGAACTTGTTTCAGTATTAAAAAAGTTCATAATATTGAAAAAGCTAAAACCCTATATGAAAAAATACATTATTACATTTTTTATGGCAATATTATTAAGTATTGGAATCAATGCTCAGGAGTTGACTTGTGCTGACTTCCAAACGGGAAAATTTTATATTCCAACGACTGAGGAATTGAAAAAATTCACAATAATCAAGAATGATAGTGTTCAAGAGTTTACTCTGAATTTAGATTCGATAGTTACCAATACAGTTGTAATAAGAAAAAAAGGAACTCAAATGGAATGGATAAATGGAATTGGAAATGAACAACCTTTTCATGAAATAATTGAGTGGATTGACGATTGCACCTATCGATTGACATATGATGAATCCAAAATGGAATTGGATGAAATGAAAAAATGGACAAATGATAATAATGGAATTGTAGTATCTAAAAGAAGAATTGAAAAAAATTGTATGTTTTATAATGCTACTATGACTACCAATTCAGGGGAAACGATTTCTCAAAACGGAGTGATTTGTAAGGAATAAATACTATGCAAAAAAATAACTATAATTCATTATGGTTTTGCGCCTCACCAAAATAAAAGTACAAATCAACGACTGATTTCTCAACGAAATCATAGCCTTAACCGTTAAACTCAATTTTAAAACTTAATATTTAACCAAAAAAGTCTGCAAATGCAGACTTTTACTTTAATGTGGGGAGAGCAGGATTCGAACCTGCGAAGACGTAGTCAGCAGATTTACAGTCTGCCCTCGTTGGCCGCTTGAGTATCTCCCCAAAACCGACGGCAAATATATTATTGTTTATTAAAATAGCAAATAAAAATAAATAACTTCTCTCCACTCATTCCAATAAAATTATTGAAACACCTCAAGTGATATTACAATTCATACCTAAGTCTAAAAGTTAAAAATCTAGGTTGTATAAAATACTCGGTAGCACTTACAGAAAAGGCACTATTATTACTTTGCGCTGTTGATTTGGTGTCTAACAAGTTAGTTGCCTTTAGCTCATACTCAAACTTAGCATCTTTATCTTTTTTGTATGAAAGTGATGCATTCCAAAACTCAAAGCTATTAAGGGTACCCGCGTCGTTACTAAAGTTATTATATGAATAATCTGTTCTGAACGTAAATTTCTGCCAGATGTAAGCATCAAATTCAATAGACGGGGCTTTGGTATAAAACTTAGTTCTGCTTGTACCTTGGTCGTTATCCGCTATTGAGTAACGATATCCTATTTCTACGTTAGGTGCCGTTTTAAAATTGGTTCGTAACTCCGCATTGTACGTTTGCGTATAGTTCTCGTTTACCGAACGTTGATTTTGTATAAATTGATTGAATTTTGAATAGTTGAAATTTCCATTTAATGATGCCTGAAGCTTTCCGAAACGACGCTGAAAACGCCCTCTAGCTGAAACATTTTCGTCTGCAAAAGCAGAATTAAAAGGTGAACTAGTACGGATTACAGTTTCAAAATTACTTAAGTTCCTAATTTGGTCAATACTCTTAGAGTAGCTAACATTTGCGAACACGTTGGTGTAATTAAACATATTAAAACTAAAATACGACAGGTTTACATTGTGCGAAACCGCATTATCTAAAGCTTCATCACCAAAATAAAGCGAATTATAATTATTCAACACTAACCCCCTAGCTAAATTAGTAACGTCGGTAAATTGAGTTTGCATAGTATAACGCAACGAGATGTTTTCACTCTTTTTTAGTTGTATACGCATATCAAAATCTGGCAATAATCGAAAGAAATTATCTTTATATGTATCGCTAAATTGGGTGTTTTTTATACTATAAGCATGGGCAGAAACTCCAGGGTTGAAGGTGAAAATACCAGTTTTAAATTGATAGTGTAAGCCTAAATACAGGTCGCTAAAATTATAATCTGTATTATTAGTATCTAAACCATCATTAAATGTTGGTGTTGGGTTAAACACCGTACCATTGTCTAAAATTTGAAAAATTTCTGAATCGAATTGTTGTTTACTTAAAATAGTACCAAAAGTTAAATTGATATTGCTTTTTTGATTCAAAATATTCCAATAATCTAATTTGGCATCCAACTGATTTGATTTTACACGTTTATCCTGTGCGATATCATAAACCGATTGATTTCCGTCCAATCCTAAACCATCAGCAGTATTTTGGTAATTACTCTTATCTTCTAAAATAGCATTGTAAAAAGGGTCTTCGTCTTGCAGTAAGTGTTGCGCTTCAAAAGCAAAAATATTAGTATCGTTTAACGTATAGTAGTAGTTTACATTTTGGTTGATGCTATACGGACTTGTATTCTCCATTTGATCAATAGTTCCTAAAACTGAGGACAGAAAGTTTTGGTCTTGCGATTCTTTTGAAATTCTTCCCAAAATATCATAGTCTAATTGATTACTAGTATTTGGCTTATACTTAGCACTAAACTTTAGCATTCCCAAGTCACTTCGTTGGGTTGTGTTACTCTCGGTATCCTCATCAGGAATCCCTAAACTTTCATCAGTATATTGAATGGAGTTATTTTCTTGTAATTCGGTTTTGCTATTCGAAAAAATCGCAAATCCACTGATGTCTAAAGTCTTTTTAGGCGAATAACTAAAATTTGCAGCACCAAATTTGGTGTTGATGTCTTTGGCTCTATTATTTTGAAGCGACAAAAATCCAAGATTATTATTTCCTAAATTTAGGTTGGTACCACTACTTCTACTTGGGTTTCTAAATCCGCCCGAAAAATTAAAATAATCACGTCGCGTAAAAGCTACTTCGCCCGTATTATTTAAATCGCCAATAAGGTTTATACTATATTTAGGACTATAATAAAACAATTTCGGTTGTACCAAATACAATCCATTATTGTCTGAAGCGCCTCCACCCACTGTTACATTTCCAAACCAGAAATTTTCTTTTCCTTCTTTTAACTTTATGTTAATGGCAATATTATCTTGATTGTTTGTAACACCACTTAACTGACCCACTTCGGCAAAGTTTTTTAATACTTGAACCTTATCAACCGCGTTTGCAGGTATGTTTTCTGTAGCTAATTTTGAATCACCATCAAAAAAATCTTTTCCATCAACCATCACTTTTGAGACCACTTTACCTTCCACCTCAATTTGTCCGTCGTCATTTATTTCAACTCCTGGTAAATTTTTAAGTACATCTCCTAATTTTCGTTCTGTCCCCTTATTAAATGAATCGGCATTATAAACTATGGTATCGCCTTTTATAGTTACAGGCATTTCGTAAACTAACTCAATTTCATCTAAAGCATTATCATACTCTAACGTAAAATCTTTTGTAATATCCGCATCAATAGTTTTCACTTCTTCTTGAGCAGTTTTCATTCCTATATAACTAACTTGAAGCTTGTAAGATGTATTTTTTTCTACTGAAAGTTTATAAAGTCCATCAGCATTTGTAATACCATAGGAATCTAGTTTTTGAGTTTCTTGATTTATGGCGATTACGTTGGCTAATTCTAAAGGATTGCCAATACTATCTTTAACAACGCCTTCTATTTTTACTTGTGCAAAAGTTAAATTGGTTACTAAAAATAGCACTAAAAAATATAGTTTATTCACAGGTATACGTTTTGGTTTGATTAGTTTTTTTAATGATGAAAAGTGTATTTATCTAGGTCTTCCGCCTCCACGACCACCTCTGCCTCTAAACATTTCGCGCATTTCTTCCATTTTCTTTTTTACAGTTTCATCATACTCTTTTTGGGTAATTTCTTTTCCTTTTGATGGCATTTTAATAGATTCTTTTTCTGAAGGATTTAATACTATTTTTGAACATAAAATGGTCGTTCTGTCCGCACTAACTTCTAAAATTAAACCAGGTAATCCCCAATAAGTATCAGGCCCTTGACTTACTGGTATTTGTGGCGTATACCAAGCAGTTACTAATATTTCTCTAGGCTTTTCTTCTTCTTCTTCAGCTTCCTTGGCATTAGTTTGAGTGGAGTCTTTAGGTTTATCATTTTCTGGTCGTCTACCAAAACTTGCAAAATCAAATCCATCTAATCTTTTAATAGCTGTTGCCTTAAAACAAGTGTATTGACCAATTATTTTAGTTTCTGTACCCAGTTCCCAATTTAATTTTTGTAAACTGTCTTTTACTAAAAATTGCTTTCCAAAAAACTCTTGTTCTTGAAGTATTTGTTGATTCTTTACATTTTTATATTGAGGTCCGCCAGAGGCGCTCATCATCCCAAATCTCATACCTCCTCCTTGACCTGGCGCTTCTAATTTTTCTTCTTCTTTGTATAAAGATTCTGATTGCGTAAAGGTTAAAATATAGGTTTTCTCGAGCATGCTTTTCATACGTTCGGCAATTTCCTTTTTACGCTCCTCACTCATTTGGCCACCACCAAAATTACTCATATCGACGGTGGTTTTTGTTTGATAGTAGGCTTTTCCTTGAAAATCCTTTTGTGCAAAAGAAAAAGCAGAAATAAAAAGTGTGAAGCAGGTAATACTTAGGTTAGTTAAATGACGTTTCATAAGATATGTCTTTTTGAATAGTACGTAAAAGTATATTTTTTATACCATCTGTTAGACTTACAAAAATCCATTAAGTTTAATTATTAATTGTTAAATAAATCATAATATAAAGTGGTTTGATTTTTGTATTTTTCAAGCTACAATGAAATACACTTTAAATTTTCTTTTTATTCTTTCAACGCTCTTTTTTAATGCACAAGAAAGTATTGAGGCATCTTTTATTAATCAAACCACATTAAATGCTGACATAATAATAGATATAGATAATTTTGAAACTACATACTTTGTAAACAACAATGTCTTTTATAAAAAAACGAATGCTAAAACTATAACCTATAATAATATTCAATTGGGGAATATTACCTCAGTAAACGCATTCAATCCCTTAAAAATAAATCTATTTTATAAAGATTTTAATACAATAATTATACTAGATAACAGACTTGCAGAAATATTTAAAATCGATTTTAATGGTCTAGTGCCCTATAAGAACGTTTCGCATATTTCTACAGGTTATGATAATACGTTATGGTTATTTAATCAGGATTTACAAAAACTAGAACTTTTTGATTATAAAACTAAAACTACCAGAGCTCAAACGGTGCCTGTGCAAAGTGCAATATTAGATTTAAAAAGTAATTATAATTATTGCTGGTTACTTACGGAAAACAACCTTTATGTATACAATTATTTTGGAAGTTTAGTGAAGAAAATAAAAAATGAAGGTTACACAGCTTTAGCCGAAAGCAATGAAAATATCATTTTAAAAAAGGATAATTCTCTATTTTATTTAAAAAAAGATAGTGATGTTCCTCATCCAATTAAAATACCAAATTTGTTGATAAATCAGTTTTTTGTAACCAATGAAACCTTGTATATTTACAACAATGAAATCTTGCAACAATTCCAATTAAAAATCAACTAAATCATGCACATTGCTATTGCCGGAAACATTGGCGCTGGAAAAACAACGCTTACCAAATTACTAGCAAAACATTACAAATGGGAAGCGCAACTTGAGGATGTTGTAGACAATCCGTATTTAGACGATTTTTATAATCAAATGGAACGTTGGAGCTTTAATCTACAGGTTTACTTTTTAAATAGTAGATTTCGGCAAGTTCTTCAAATTCATCAAAGCGGTAAAGACATTATTCAAGATAGGACCATTTATGAGGATGCGCATATTTTTGCTCCGAATTTACACGCCATGGGTTTGATGACTAATCGTGATTTTGAAAATTACAAATCGCTTTTCGATTTAATGGAGTCGTTGGTAAAAGGTCCGGATATGCTTATTTATTTACGCAGTACCATTCCTAATTTAGTATCCCAAATTCACAAACGTGGTCGCGACTACGAAAACTCTATAAGCATCGATTATTTAAGCCGTTTGAATGAACGCTATGAAGCATGGATTCATGGTTACGACAAAGGAAAATTACTTGTTATAGATGTAGATAAACTAGATTTTGTTGATAATCCAGAAGATTTAGGTCATATAATAAATACTATTGATGCAGAGATAAACGGGCTGTTTTAAACCAACTATTCTACAACAAACTTACTCCTAAAATTATTTGCTTTAAGGATGTATATTCCTTTTGATAAATTACTTATGTTAATTGTTTCAATATTAGAATTACTTGCTTTTTTCAGAAGTAATTTACCCGCAAGATCAAATATTTCTATAGTTTCTAATATGTTGTTTGATAAAAACACCGTTACCTGATTTTTTGTAGGTACGGGATAAATTTTAAAAACAGCCTTTTCATAGACTTTTTCATTATTAGATAAAGTCCCCGATGCGCCAAAACCTACTACAATGCCTACATCCGATTGTTTGTAAGGTTCTCTAGTTCCTCCAGCACCATATTCTTCGGCACCAGCATCAAACGCTACTTCTCTAATACCACCAAGAATGTCTTCGGTTAAAAACGAATATGTTCCAGCTCCATAATCTATAGCTGCGCTTCCAACAGGCACTGTGTAAAAATCAGTTCCTGAAACTAACAACCCAGAAGTTACATTTATATTACCTGTAGCTGACACGGAACCAAAAGAATCAAAAGTACCATTTTGCTTAATGTTATTCTCATACTTAGACGAAGCTCCAATAAGCTGTGTGGTTACTTGTATAGCTCTATTGGTGCTTTCATATATGATATTGTTGCCAATTATTACATCTTGAGGTGGCTGATTTTGAGTACCAGCACTAAATGTAGCCCCAACTCTAATCCCTAAATCGCAATCTACAAAGGTGTTATTTACAATAGTCGCATTTTTTACCTGATAATATCCATTTAGTGGGCTATTTAAAATTCCATTGTGAATATTAATCCCAGCAAGACCGTTAGTATTCGTGTTATTAGGATATTTAGCCCTGGTACCTTGCACATAATTATTGTAGATTTTATGGTTTTCGCCCATCATACGAATACCTCCACTAAATGACTGACCATTTGCCAAAAAGAAGTTATTAAAAACCTCACAGTTATCACCATGCCTCAAAGTTAATGCTCCTGAATAATTTTCGAATGTATTATTGTAATATTTATTGCTCCCACTTTTGTTAGAAATCACTTCAATTTCACCAACAAAATTGTAAAAATAATTATCATAAATTTCAGTAAATGAATCTGATAATGATGTTGAACTACTCCCAATTCTAATAGCATCTTGGTCGTTATCATCATTAACTACAGAAGTACCCTGTGGTGTTCTATTTGCAAAATAATTATGGTGTATTTTATGATAATTAGGGTCAGACGAGTCTCTATTATCATTAATGATACTGCCTACACCATGCTTTCCCAGGAAAGAAGAATAGCTTACTTCGTTATTAGCCCCACGCAACAAAATCCATTTAAAAACACTGGTTTGCTGAGAGGCTCCTTGATTAAAAGCGTCTATCTTTATATTTGTAACCTTACAATTGTTACATAGAGAACTGCTAGAAGTTCTGAAGTCTATTAATGCAGTACCAGTACTTACTGTAGCAGGGGGATTTCTAAATACAACACCTTCGAAATATATGTAGCTTCCTCCCAGTTTTACATTGGTAACACCCTCAAAAAAGACACTCCCAGGAGTTTCAGCCTTAATCGTGATTGGGTTTTCTAAAGTTCCTGTTTTGTTAATACTTATTTGAATATTAGTCCATGTTTGATTTTGTAATACAATTGTAGTGCCAGCAGTAGCCGCATTTATAGCATTTTGAAGTTCGGTGTTATTGCTAACAACTTGAGAGTTGACATTAATTACAATAAACAATACTATTAAAAATAAATAATTTTTCATGACTTATGTTTTTTTTGGTTAACCAAATTGGTTAACCAATTCAAATATAGGAAGTTTTGGAATACAATTGTATTATTTAACTAAAAATTTTAAATAATATATCCATACTTTTTTGCATGCTCGATGGCTTGATTACTATTTTCCACCATCAATACAGGAGTTTGTTTATAATCTTCAAATAAACTCCTAACTCGGAGCATCTTTTTTTTGTGCTTAACACTCCTTAAATATATGGCCAAAACTTGAGTGGGATACTCTCTCGCAATTTCAATGTAAATGTCAGCATCGTACTCCCCACTATCACCAATTAATATAAATTTTAAATCTGGGTAAGTTTTTAAAATATTTAAAATTTCTTTTTGCTTTTGTGGCTTATCGCCTTGAGGTTTCTTTTTAAAAATATCTTTAAAGCTTCGTAATAAAATAGGTCCCTTAGGAAAATTATGCTGTTTAAGAAAAAATTCAAGATAGCGATATAAATTCCATGGGCTATGACTTACATAAAAAATTGGATTAGCATTATTACCTGATTGCCCTCTATGTAGTTTATGATAAAACTCTGCTGCCCCCTCCAAAGGTATCCTACTTGCAGCATTCTTAAATATACTATTGATTAAAACTTTCCATTTTAAAGTAGAAACAACGCCTGTATGAAGAATTGTATCATCAATATCACTAATAACCCCGTAATCTGCTTGTAAAGAAGGAACTAATAATTCACCAGGAAATCGGTTGGCATTTTGAATATTACGCTTAATATTTACATCATTATAAGACACTTCATAGCTGAGCCAGTCTTCATTATTAGTAAGGGCGTCTAAACCATTAACTTTCTCATCTATTTTAAAATAACCATGGTTATCAGTAGATGTTTTTAAAATAGCTCCGTTGGGCAAGGTTACTTTTAAAGGTGTGTTTTTTATTTCATCGGTTTCAAAACGTTTCCATGAATTTAAAAATAATGCAAACAAGCCTTTCTGCTCCAAATTAATGCTTTCGTCTTCAATAGCTCTTCCTCTTAAATACAAATGATTTGAAGTCCCATAAGTTTGAAAGGCAATTATTTGAAGCGCGTCTTTTTTAAACATTGAATGCTTTTAAAGTTGAATAAAAATACAAAAAAAACCACGCTTAAAAACGTGGTTTTTTTAAATTATAAAAATGCATTTATTTAATTCGTCATTTCTTCTTTTACAACCTTTTTTACTCTTATGTTGACATCCTCTGCATCACCTTTAAAAGCTTCAATTTTTGTCTTTACTTCCTCTTCTGTTCCTTCAAAAGTTTGATAATCGGTTGATTTTTCACCGTTTTTTGTAGTGACTGTTGTAACTACTGCTTTAACGGTTCCGTCTTCATTCTTATTCATTTCAACTTTAACTTCTTTTGAAATTTCAGTCAACTCATTAGATTTAGAAGAATTATATGCAGCAATATCTTCTGAAGATAAAGCAATACTAGGCGCAATAACTAAGGCTACTACAGACATTAGTTTTAATAAAATATTTAATGAAGGTCCTGAAGTATCTTTAAAAGGATCTCCAACAGTATCTCCTACAACAGCAGCTTTGTGTGCCTCAGTTCCTTTTTTACCTTGTTCTTCAATAGTTTTTTTAGCATTATCCCATGCACCACCTGCATTTGATTGGAAAATTGCCATAAGTACACCACAAGTTGTTACCCCAGCTAACAAACCTCCTAACATTTCAGCTCCACCAATAAAACCAACAGCTACAGGAACAGCAATAGCTAACAGTCCTGGTAAAACCATTTCTTTAATGGAGGCTTTTGTTGAAATATCAACACACTTTCCGTATTCAGCATAACCATCAGCGGCGTCAAAAATGGCTCTATCTTCTTTTGATGCTTTGCTCATATCAGAATCATACTTACGCATCACCTCTAAGGCAGCTTTTAACTGAGGAATATCTTTAAATTGGCGACGTACCTCTTCAATCATAGCCATAGCAGCACGACCAACCGCATTCATTGATAAAGCAGAAAATACAAATGGCAACATACCACCTACAAGTAAGCCTGCCATAATATCTGGTTGAGATACATCAATTGCAGTTACACCAGCGGTTTTCATAAAAGCAGCAAATAATGCTAAAGCCGTTAATGCAGCAGAAGCAATCGCAAATCCTTTACCAATCGCAGCAGTTGTATTTCCAACAGCATCTAATTTATCAGTACGTTCTCTAACCTCGCTTGGTAATTCTGCCATTTCAGCTATACCACCAGCGTTATCAGAAATTGGTCCATAAGCATCAACTGCTAATTGAATTCCTGTATTTGCTAACATACCAACTGCGGCAATAGCAATACCGTATAATCCGGCAAAATGATGTGATACTAAAATTGCCGCAGCAATTAAAAGAATAGGAATCATTGTAGACATCATTCCAATGCCTAAACCTGCAATTATATTTGTAGCTGCCCCAGTTTCTGATTGTCTTACAATAGAATTTACAGGTCCTTTTCCTGTACCTGTATAATATTCGGTTACTTTTCCAACAGCCAAACCAGCTACTAAACCAGCAATAGTTGCCCAAAAAACTCCCATAGCACCAAACGGTAACCCTTCAACAGATTCAGGTAATAAAGCATTAATAATAAAGTAAGATGCAACAACCATTAAACCTGCAGAACCAAACTCACCAATATTTAATGCTGTTTGTGGGTTTCCACCATCTTTAACTCTTACAAAGAATGTTCCTATTATAGACATTATAATTCCAACAGCAGCTAATACTAAAGGTAAGTATACCGCTCCTAGTCCATTAAAATCTGGCGTTAAAATAAAAGCTCCTAATACCATGGTTCCGATTATTGACCCAACATAAGACTCAAATAAATCGGCCCCCATACCAGCAACATCTCCTACGTTATCACCAACGTTATCTGCGATAGTAGCAGGGTTTAACGGGTGATCTTCTGGAATACCAGCTTCAACTTTTCCTACTAAATCTGCACCAACATCGGCAGCCTTTGTATAAATTCCACCTCCAACACGTGCAAATAGAGCAATGGAAGATGCTCCTAAAGAAAATCCTGAAAGCACGTTAAGAACTTCGTTAAGTCCCCAACCCATTTCGCTATAAATAGCAAATAAACCACTCAATCCTAAAACACCGAGTCCTACAACTCCAAGTCCCATTACGGCACCTCCAGCAAAAGCGACTTCTAAAGCTTTCCCTAAAGAAGTTCTTGCAGCACTGGTTGTTCTTACATTAGCCTTAGTAGCAACCTTCATACCTATAAAACCAGCTAATGCTGAACAGATGGCTCCAACTATAAATGATACCGCTACCATTCCGTTTGACCCGTCTTCTGCATTACCTTTAAAGTACAATAAGATAGCAACTGCAACCACAAAAACTGATAAAATTTTGTATTCTGCTTTTAGGAAAGACATAGCTCCATCAGCAATATTTTTGGCGATTTTTATCATTTTTTCAGTCCCTTGGTCTTGCTTAGAAACCCATGCGCTTTTTATAAAAACAAATAAAAGTGCTAATACACCAAAAAGTGGTAAAAATTTTATTACTAATTCCATATTAAGTTAGTTAGTTTTAAATTAATTATTTTTTTAACGGGGGTAAAAATAGAGAAATATAAGTGATAAAAAAAACCACCTTTAATTAAAGATGGTTCATTTTTTTGTCTTTTTTTTATTGATCTAATAATTTATATGGTAAATGTTCGTTTTTTCTTGTGTTCACTTTCTTCGTAACGTGTCACACATTCATGATAAATTTTGATGGCTTCTTCAGCATTTCCCCATCCTCCAACATCAACTTTTTTCTTTTCTAAATCTTTATATACTTGGAAAAAGTGTTCAATTTCTTTTAACCTGTGTGGGTTCAAATCTGAAATATCGCTTCTTTTACTCCAAACTGGATCCGAAACTGGTACGCAAATAATTTTTTCATCAGGTCCTTTTTCATCAGTCATATGAAATACACCAATAGGTCTTACTTCCATAACCACCATTGGATAGGAAGGCTCTGTTGATAACACCAAAATATCCAAAGGATCTTGATCTAATGCTAAAGTTTCTGGTACAAACCCATAGTCTCCTGGATACATCATTGACGAAAATAATGTTCTATCAAATCGAATTTTATTTAAAGTAAAATCGTACTCGTATTTATTTCTACTCCCTTTGGGTATTTCAATAAGTACATCAAACGATACTTTTTTAGTCTTTTTATCACTCATTTTTAATTATTTTATATTATACTTTTTTGTATAAAATCATCCTTAATTGCAGTTTGCAAATGTACTGAACACTTATCCTTAAAGCAATAAAATCGCAATGTTTTATATGATATATTATGCATTAATCTTACGACATGGCAAACCATGAATTTAACATATACCGCATTAAATATTTATTATCTTGCACGAGACTAAAACAAATAATTAAAAAAATGACACGAGTAGTTCTTTTAGCTTTTCTTACAGTTTTTTCCTTTTCAATTACAAACGCTCAAACACAACCATGGCAAGGTAAGTTTGAACCTATTGACAACATGATTTCGCCACCAAACACTTACCGTTCTGCCAGTGGTGCTCCGGGTAAAAATTATTGGCAGCAAAGAGCTAATTACAAAATTAAAGCTACTCTTGACGAAAAAAATAATACCATTTCTGGAGAAGAGACCATTACGTATTTTAATAATTCGCCGGATGATTTAAGTTATGTATGGATACAGCTTGAGCAAAATGTTAACAAAAAAGGGAATGAAGATTTTGGTGCTATAAATAATAACGTGAAGGATTCTATGACGACGAGACAAATGCAGTTTTTAACGCGAGCCATTAACTTTCCTGCTGGATATACTATTAAATATGTAAAAGATGGTAGCAATAATGATTTAAGAACTTTAGTTAACAACACCATGATGAAAGTAAAGCTGAATTCGACATTAAAATCTGGTGAATCTACAAATATTTCTATATCATGGTCTTACCCAATTACAGACCGTAGCATGTATCTATTATCACGTGAAGGTTACGAATATTTTCCTGAAGATGATAATACCGTTTACCTTATTGCACACTGGTTTCCTAGAATGGCTGTTTATAATGATACTGAAGGTTGGCAAAATCAGCAATTTCAAAAATTAGGAGAATTTGCATTAGAATTTGGGGATTACGAGGTAGAAATAACTGTACCAGAAGATCACGTTGTTGCATCAACAGGATCACTTCAAAATACTGAATCTGTATTAACTAAAATACAACGCAAACGATTAGAAGATGCTAAAAATTCATTCGATAAACCCGTAATGATTATTACAAAAGAAGAAGCGGAAGCCAACGAAAAACAGAAAGCAATAAAACAAAAAACTTGGAAATTTAATGCAAACAACGTTCGAGATTTTGCTTTTGCATCGTCACGAAAATTTATATGGGATGCCCAAGCTGTAAAGCTGCCAACCAACACAGTTATGGCCATGTCTTTTTATCCAAAAGAAGGTTTACCCGTATGGCAAGAAGAGTCAACTAAAGCCATTATGCATGCTTTAGAGGTGTATTCAGAGGCAACTTTTGATTATCCGTACCCTGTTTGTATTTCAGTAAACACCTCTAATATAGGTATGGAATTCCCGATGATTAGCTTTAATGGTGGGCGTCCGAAAAATGGTAAAATAAGTGATGGTGCCAAAGCAAGTATGGTTGGAACCATTATTCATGAAGTTGGACATAATTGGTTCCCGATGATTGTAAGTTCAGACGAACGCAAATGGATGTGGATGGACGAAGGCTTAAACACCTTTTTGCATCAACGAACCGTTGCTGAACGATACCCCGATTTTAATAGTGTAACGCCAAAAAGTATTGTGCCGTTTATGAGTGGTGATAAAAATATTTTGCGTCCTATTATGACCACTTCTGACAACGAATTGATGAGCCAGTTTGGAGCTAATTTTTACTTAAAACCTACAGTAGGTTTGCAAATGCTAAGAAACTCCATTATTGGCAAAGAGCTTTTTGATGAAGCCTTTAAAGAATATGCAAACCGTTGGAAATATAAACACCCTAATCCCGCAGATTTGTTTAGAACTTTGGAGGATGCTACCGCAACCGATTTAGATTGGTTTTATAGAGGTTGGTTTTTTACTACCGACCATGTAGATATGGAACTTAGTAATGTAAAATGGTTTAAAGTTTTTGAAGAAAACACCAATATTGAAGACCAAACCAAATCATCAAAAATAAAAATTCAAGCAGATGGCAAAAGTGCAAGTGCTGAAGCCAAAGATTTTTCAAATGGTCCCGAAGTGATTACAATGACTTCAACTCCTGATAATGCTTATGGTCAGTTTTTATCCCGACTTGATGAGACTGAAGTACGCAAACAGTTATCTGGAAAAAACATCTATGAAATTACTGTTAAAAACGTAGGTGGTTTAGTTATGCCAGTAACTATTGAATGGGTATTTACAGATGGCACTTCAGAGATTGACACTTTGCCGGCAACCGTTTGGAGACGTAACGAATATGAAATACAACAAACATTTATAAAAGAGAAGGAAGTTAGCAAGGTAAATTTAGACCCTAACTTTGAATTTGCCGATACCAATATGGGAAATAACGTTTTTCCAAAAATGGATACTAAAAGTGAGTTTGATAGTTTTAAGGATAAGAAAAATAATTAATATGTTTTACTTTAAGAATACGAAAAATACTTAGTGCCTTTAAATAAGCTAAGCATCACCTTGATAAGAATTTTAAAAATTTCCTTATAATTAAATTTAAATGAAACTATTAAAAATAAAACCCAAAAGAGCCAGTAATACCAAATTTTCTGGCTTCGGGATATAATACTTTATCCTTATAATTTCCTCTAAAGTTAAAATCTATTCTAAACACTTTAAAGATATTACCAACACCAAAACTGTATTCGTAATAGGGTTCTTTGTTCGGGGCTTTTAATTGAAGATTATTAGGATTACTCGGCACATTGCTAAGAGCCCTATTTTCGTCTGAAATATTCCCCATAACACCTCTTACACTTACAATTTCACGTAGATTTAGCTTTCGTAAAAAAGGTATTCTTGAAAAGAAGCGACCATTAAAATTATGCTCAAAATGAAACGAAGCATATTCGTCAGATACGAATTCGTAAAAGTCTAACTGAGAGAAGGTATTATATATTGAAAAATACGATTGGTTACCTGGAATAACACTAAGTAAGCCCAGTGGTACCTCACCAAAAGTTTTACCAGTTTCAATGGTCGTATTCAGTCTTCCAAAACCTCCCATTTGCCATGGCTGTGTATATGAAAACTGAACCTTAGTATAGTCAAAATCGCTATTAAAAATGCTTTTATCGCCCACACTTACTTTTGCAAAAAGTCGAGCAAAGTAATCGTTGGCTATTTTTCGTTCAACACCAAAACCAGTCATTTTTCTTTTTGGAAAATAAGACACCGATAAAGAACTTTCAAACTGCTTAATTTCAGATTCTACTCCTGTTGGAGTGTTATAATCTAAGCTAAAAGTAGGAGACGCCGACTCTAACGTTCTATAATCACCTCCAAGTCTAAATATAACATTTCGCAAAGGCTCTATCTCCAGTGCTAAACTCGTTAAATTAATAGATGTTAATTTATCATTAGCACTAGTACCAACCACCGATGAGGAAGCTAAACTTCTTCCCAAAACATCGGTTGAAGTGGTTAAACTTGCTCCTATTTGTTCTACGTCGCGCCTATTCCCTCCAGAAATTATTAAGCGGCTCTTTTTATCGATTAACCATTTACCTGAAATACCGTATTTAAATTTATCATCTCTAAATCCGTATGCCAAAAACCCTTCTAAACGCCATAAATCATTTCTACCAAAATAAGTACGTCCACCTGTACGCAAACGAAGTCCTTCAACTTCATTAAATCCAAAAGTTGAAAATATAGGACCATAATCTAACGGCAGTGTATTAAACTCAATATATCCTGATGCTAAAATGCTTCCTAAATTATAGAGTCGTTTGAATTTTTTAACCGTTTTAAGAGTGTCTAACATTTTATAAACCCCTTGCTCATCCTTATTTAAGGCTTCAAATCTGTTTTCTTCCCAAAATATATCATCTCTATTATAAACATCTACATTATAATTATTAACCTCAGTTTCGTAGAATTTTTTATCCTTTTCTATATCAAACTTATAATTATTATAAAGTGTAGTTCTTTTACCATAAATACCTCTAGATTTTTCTTTTTTATTAAAAGCAAAATCGCTCATCATGTAGTCACGTTTTACAAGAAAAAGTGAATCGTTCAAAACTTCAAATTCTTGCTCTATGTATATTTCCTTTACCCAATTTATGTTTGCACTTTTTGATGCTTGTAATTTAATTTCTTTGATGGCATATGTTGTATCAGCCACCCAAAAATCGCCTTTAAAAGTAAGTTCGTTTTTACGTCGAGGATAGTAAATAATATTATAACACCACTTATTATCTATAAAAGCACTGTCTTTTAAAACATAGTTATAGGTGCTAATACCAGTTCTTGAAAGCGGACTTACAAAGCTTTTATCGAAAAATTTTAAATAGTTGTCGTAAACATTAAAATCGGAATACAAATCGTCAACAAAATCAATAATAACTTGGTTATCGCTAAATCCAGAGTTTTTATTTCCTTTTAATTCTTCCTTTTCTTTATTAATGAGGTTGTCACCATACACTTTAGAAATAGCTTCATTAATAAACATAGGCAAATAGGTTTTACCTGTTACACGTGAGGTATCAACTTGATTAAAAACAAACTCCATACCTCTAAAAAGTTTACTTTTAATAAGTGCGCTATCAATGGTATTTATATCAAACTCTACTTTTTCGTACTTGTCGTATTCGTATTGTTTGAATTGTTTTAAACCGTTACTACGTTTGTTTTCCCATATTTTTCGAAGTAAATCTATGGCAGGGTTATTCTTTTTTGACTGCTTTCCTGAAACAATAAAAACTTGATCTAATTGATCTGCCTCTTCCTTTAAAACGAATTTTAAGTTATAATTTACTTTTTTATCTAATGGAATAATTAAAGTTTCATAACCAATAAATGAAACTGTTAGCGCCTCCCAAGTTTCGTCAGACTCTAAGTAAAACCTTCCGTTTTCATCGGTAATTGTACCTTGGGTTGAGCCTTTGAAAATAATGTTTGCAAAAGAAACCGGTTCATTAAATTCATCAAATACATAACCACTAACTTTGGTTTGAGAAAATGAGGAAAAAATTCCAAGGAAGAAAAGGGCAAAGAGGAGTTTTACATTCATAATACAAAAAAACTTCATCAACAATCATGCTAATGAAGTTTATATAACGTAAAAAATTATAATTTATTTATACAATACTTTTTTTACAGCCTTAATAACATCATCACTATTTGGCAACCATTCTTCCAATAAAACTGGAGAATATGGAGCTGGTGTATCGGCTGTATTAATTTTTACAATAGGGGCGTCTAAATAATCAAACGCTTCGCTTTGTACTAAGTAAGTAATTTCGGTTGCCACATTACCAAATGGCCATGCTTCCTCTAGAACTACTAAACGATTTGTCTTTTTAACAGATCCAATAATTGCTTTTCTGTCCATTGGACGAACCGTACGTAAATCAATAATTTCACAAGAAATACCTTCTTTTTCAAGTTCGTCTGCTGCTTTGTAAGCTTCTTTAATTATTTTTCCAAAAGAAACAATAGTAACATCGGTTCCTTCACGTTTAATATCGGCAACTCCTAAAGGCAATATATATTCGCCTTCTGGCACTTCACCCTTATCACCATACATCTGCTCACTTTCCATAAAAATAACAGGATCGTTATCTCGAATAGCTGCTTTTAGTAAACCTTTAGCATCATATGGGTTTGAAGGTACTACCACTTTTAAACCTGGAGTGTTTGCAAACCAGTTTTCGAAAGCTTGTGAATGTGTCGCACCTAATTGTCCTGCAGACGCTGTTGGTCCACGAAAAACAATAGGACAGTTAAATTGCCCACCAGACATCTGTCTGATTTTTGCCGCATTGTTTATTATTTGATCTATTCCAACTAAAGAGAAGTTAAAGGTCATATATTCAACAATTGGTCTATTTCCAGTCATGGTTGAACCGATTGCTATTCCCGCAAATCCAAGTTCTGCAATTGGAGTGTCAATAACACGCTTTGGTCCAAACTCATCTAACATACCTTTTGATGCTTTGTATGCACCATTATACTCGGCTACTTCTTCACCCATTAAATAAATGCTTTCATCTCTGCGCATTTCCTCACTCATTGCTTCGCAAATAGCTTCTCTAAATTGAATTGTCTTCATTAAGGTTCTTTTAATATCAAGTAGCAAAAATAACAATAAATGACGTACTTATTCAAAAGATTTTTTTAAATTTTATTATGCGTGCATAGTATTTTTCAAAATAAAATAATTAACTTCGTAGCCACGAAAAAAATCAGACATTTTTAATACATAAATTATGAAAATATTAGTGTGTATAAGTCATGTACCAGACACTACATCAAAAATTAATTTTACCGATGGTAATACCAAATTTGACACTAACGGTGTGCAATTTGTAATTAACCCAAACGATGAATTTGGATTAACCAGAGCTATGTGGTTTAAAGAAAAGCAAGGTGCTAATGTAACCGTTGTAAATGTTGGCGGACCAGAAACAGAGCCTACGCTTCGTAAAGCACTAGCTATTGGTGCGGATGCGGCAATAAGAGTAAACACTGTAGCTACTGATGGTTTTTCGGTAGCAAAACAATTAGCCAATGTTGCAAAAGATGGTGGTTACGATTTGATAATTGCTGGTCGTGAGTCCATTGATTATAATGGTGGAATGGTTCCAGGAATGATTGCAGGATTAACAGAAGCTAACTTTGTAAATAATTGTATAAGCCTTGAAATCGATGGCACTTCTGCAAAAGCGGTAAGAGAAATTGATGGTGGAAAGGAAACTGTTTCAACATCATTACCATTAGTGATTGGTGGACAAAAAGGATTGGTTGAAGAAAGTGACTTACGTATTCCAAATATGCGAGGTATTATGATGGCGCGTCAAAAACCGTTATCTGTTGTTGAACCGATTGAAGCAAGCCCTGAAACAACATCTGTTTCTTTTGAAAAACCTGCTCCTAAAGGTGCGGTTACATTGGTGTCACCAGATAATTTAGATGAATTAGTAAACTTGCTTCATAACGAAGCTAAAGTGATTTAAAAATAAGAATATGTCAGTTTTAGTATATACAGAATCAGAAAAAGGAACATTTAAAAAAACCGCATTGGAAGTGGCTTCCTATGCAAAAGCTATAGCGTCTCAATTAGGAACGACCGTTACTGCTATTGCTATAAATGCAAATGATACTTCAACTCTTGGGAACTATGGTGTTGATAAAGTTTTAAATGTAAAAAACTCGCAGTTAGAAACATTTAATGCAAATGCCTATGCCTCTGTTATTAAGCAGGCTGCTGAAAAAGAAGGAGCAAAAGTTGTAATTGTAAGCTCTAGTGCAGATAGCAAATATTTAGCACCATTATTGGCTGTTGGATTAAACGCAGGTTATGCTTCTAATGTTGTTGAAGCACCTTCTAGCACAAGTCCTTTTACAATAAAACGTTCAGCGTTCACAAATAAAGCTTTTGAAATAGCTCAGATAAATACCGATGTGAAAATTGTTGGTGTTTCTAACAATTCTTTCGGATTGGTTGAAAGTAATGGTAGTGCTTCTGCGGAAGAGTTCTCCCCTTCAATTCCAAATTTAAGCGTCAGGGTTGAATCTGTAGATAAAGCTACGGATAAAGTAACGATAGCAGACGCTGAAATTGTAGTTTCTGCTGGACGTGGATTAAAAGGTCCTGAAAATTGGGGTATGATTGAAGAGTTAGCCGATGTTTTAGGTGCTGCCACGGCATGTTCTAAACCAGTATCAGATTTAGGCTGGAGACCTCATAGCGAGCATGTTGGACAAACAGGAAAACCTGTCGCTTCAAACCTTTATATAGCTATAGGTATTTCGGGAGCAATTCAGCATTTAGCCGGTATAAATGCTTCTAAAGTAAAAGTAGTTATTAATACAGATCCTGAAGCTCCTTTCTTTAAGGCCGCAGATTATGGCGTTGTTGGAGACGCTTTTGAAGTAGTCCCACAACTTATTGAAAAATTAAAGGCTTTTAAAGCACAACAATAAAATTATTTTTTATAAATTGTATCTTAGTATCGTATTGAACTGCTTAAATTAGCATTTTATCTTAATCTGCCTAAGGTAGTTGGTAAAGTCCGAATTTAAACAGTTCTTTGCGTTTTTATAAAATATGAGTTTAGTAAGATTAAATATTAAAGGAATATCCTATAGCCAAACCCAAAATGGCGCTTATGCCTTGATTTTAAACGAGGTTGATGGGGACAGAAAACTCCCTATTGTAATTGGTGCTTTTGAAGCACAATCTATTGCCATTGCCTTAGAAAAAGAAATTAGTCCACCTAGACCATTAACACACGATTTATTTAAAAATTTTGCAGATAGATTTGATATTATTGTTAAACAAGTTATAATTCATAAACTGGTTGATGGTGTATTTTATTCTAGTTTAATTTGCGAACGCGATAAAATTGAAGAAATTATCGATGCTCGAACCAGTGATGCTATTGCTTTAGCTCTTAGATTTCAAGCGCCTATATTTACTTATAAAAATATTCTTGATAAAGCAGGGATTTATCTTAAAGTAAACCCAAAAAAGAAAGACGAAGACGAAGAAAATCAAGATAGTATTTTGATGGATGATTTGGTAGCTAATGAACTAGAACCTCAAGAGACAAAAGAAAATTTTAAAGGCAAAACTTTAAAAGAACTTCATAATTTATTGGATGAAGCTGTGCTAAACGAAGATTATGAAAAAGCCGCACGGATTCGCGACGAAATTTCTAAAAGAGAATAACACCCAACTTAAATTATGAGAAAGCATTTTTTGTTTTTTGTTTCCCTAATTTTATTTTTTACTTTAACCACACAAGCACAAGATTTAAATTCAAAATCTCAATTAAACACAAATCAAAATACTACTACCGTTGAAACTAAATCACCTGATTCAGTTTTAACAAATAGTACTGAAGCAAAAACCTCAAACGTTTCTCATTCGCCTTCACAAAATACGTCATCAACTGATATCATACCTAGTCAAGGTTTTTCAATAAATAGTTTGTGGCGCGGTATTTTAGGAATGATTACTTTAGTGTTTATTGCTTTCCTTTTTAGTAGTAACAAAAAAGCTATTAATTGGAAAATTGTGGGTATTGGATTAGCCTTTCAATTACTTATAGCTATTGGTGTTTTAAAAGTTGAATTTATTAAAAGTATTTTTGAATTCATCGGTGGTTTATTTGTTCAAGTATTAGAATTCACCAGAGCTGGAAGCAAATTTTTGTTTGAAGGATTGGTGGTTGATATGGATACTTTTGGGTTTATATTCGCCTTTCAAGTATTACCTACTATTATATTTTTCTCCGCACTTACTTCGGTATTATTTTATTTAGGTATCATTCAAAAAGTAGTAAAAGCTATGGCTTGGTTACTTACAAAAGCCTTAAAAATTTCTGGGGCAGAAAGCTTAAGCGTTGCGGGTAACATATTTTTAGGACAGACTGAAGCGCCGCTTTTAATAAAAGCTTATTTAGAAAAAATGAATAAGTCTGAAATGCTTTTAGTAATGATTGGTGGAATGGCAACCGTTGCTGGTGCCGTATTAGCAGCTTATATTGGATTTCTTGGTGGAGACGATCCTGCTTTACGCTTATTCTATGCAAAACATTTATTAGCAGCTTCTGTAATGGCAGCTCCTGGAGCTATAGTCATTTCAAAAATTTTATATCCACAAACCGAGGAAGTTAATACAGATGTTAGCGTTTCACAAGAAAAAATTGGTTCTAATTTTTTAGATGCTATTGCCAATGGTACTACAGAAGGCTTAAAGCTTGCCGTAAATGTTGGTGCTATGTTATTAGTCTTTGTAGCTTTTATAGCTATGATTAATTACGGGTTCTTAAAAATAGGCCATTATTCAGGATTAAACAGTTGGATAATTGAAAATACCAGATATGAAAGTTTGTCTTTGGAGTTTATTCTTGGGTATATATTTTCACCACTTATGTGGTTAATTGGTGTAGCTAAAGAAGATATGGCACTTATGGGTCAGCTTTTAGGTATTAAATTAGCCGCTAGTGAGTTTGTTGGCTACATTCAATTAGCCGACTTAAAAAATGTTGGAAACTCCATTCACCTTACTTATGAGAAATCTATAATTATGGCAACTTATATGCTTTGTGGTTTTGCAAATTTTGCTTCTATAGGCATTCAAATAGGAGGTATTGGGTCGTTAGCCCCTGGTCAGCGTAAAACGTTATCAAAGTTTGGTATGAAAGCTTTAATTGGAGGTACCATAGCGTCTTTAATTTCGGCAACTATTGCAGGTATGATTATAGGTTAATAACTTTTTCTGCAAAATCAAAGTTTTAACATAGTACCTTAATAGTTTTTTATATTTTTATTTTTTTTTAAGAAATTGACAATTTAAATGCAACAATATCACGACTTAGTAAAGCACGTTTTAGCAAACGGAAACGAAAAACAAGATAGAACGGGTACAGGTACAAAAAGTGTTTTTGGATACCAAATGCGATTTGATTTAAGTGAAGGATTCCCGATGGTAACCACAAAAAAATTGCATTTAAAATCCATTATTTATGAACTCTTGTGGTTCTTAAAGGGTGATACTAATATTAATTATTTAACAGAGAACGGTGTTCGTATCTGGAATGAGTGGGCTGATGAAAATGGTAATTTAGGCCCTGTTTATGGACATCAATGGCGTAACTGGAATAGCGATGAGATTGACCAGATAAAAGAAGTTATCCATACTTTAAAAAACAACCCAGATAGTAGAAGGATGTTGGTTTCTGCTTGGAATCCTTCAGTTTTACCAGACACATCTAAATCGTTTAGTGAAAATGTAGCCAACGGAAAAGCTGCACTTCCTCCTTGTCACGCATTCTTTCAGTTTTATGTTGCCAATGGTAAGTTATCATGTCAGTTATATCAACGTAGTGCCGATATCTTTTTAGGAGTTCCTTTTAATATCGCTTCTTATGCTTTGTTTACCATGATGATGGCTCAAGTTTGCGGCTATCAAGCAGGTGAATTTATACACACATTTGGTGATGCTCATATATATAGTAATCATTATGAGCAATTAGAACTTCAACTTTCCAGAGACATAAGACCTCTTCCAAAAATGATTATAAACCCTGAAGTGAACAATATTTTCGATTTTACTTTTGAAGATTTCACTTTAGTTGATTATAACCCACATCCACACATTAAAGGTGTGGTTGCTGTTTAACTTAAAAATATGCTATGAAAAAAACTTTACTATTTGTATTATCACTTTTACTAATTTCGTTATTATTTGTGGTTACAAAAAAAGACCCAACAACAACTCAAAAAGTTGTTAAAATTGAACGAAAGACAATTAATCCAACCCACGCTGGAAAGAAAAAAACACTTGAAGAAAGAGCGCTTTATAATGAAGCCAGAAATTTACATGAATTTTATAGACAGGTTAATCCTTTAACAGGAGTTATTCCAAAAGAAGAGAAAAACCGAGAATTTAAACAGGCAACGAGTTCTAAATTAAGAAAAAACTTAACAGGTAAAGTTCCTCAAACAACCTATATAAATAGAGGCGCAAGTAATTTAGGCGGACGTACTAGAACCATCGTTATAGATAAAAGTGATAACACTGGGAATACTATTATTGCCGGTGGTGTTAGTGGTGGTGTATTTAGAACAACCAATGGAGGTGCCAGTTGGACTAAAGTTTCTGCAAATGACGAAATACATAATGTTACCTCTATAGCTCAAGACCCTACAAATACAAATATATGGTATTATGCTACTGGTGAAGGTTTAGGTAATTCTGCTTCACTGAGTGGTTCTTTTTACTTTGGCCAAGGCATTTGGCAATCAATTGATGGTGGATTAACTTGGAGTCAAATTGCATCTACAGCTTCCGATCAAGATGTTTTCAATGCACCTTTCGATATCATTTTTAAACTAGCTGTTCATCCAACTAGTGGTAATCTTTATGCTGCTACTTTTGGTAGAATCATGAGATACAATAATAGAAGTTGGACTACAGAAATAGATGGTGGTGCCACAAGTACTAATAGAGCAACCGATGTAGTAATTACAACAGGAGGTAGAGTTTATGCTGCCTTCTCTGGAACACATGACGCAGCTATAGAAGGAGTATGGACTTCAGCAAATGGTGTTGGCGGTTGGTCGAGAATAAATAATAACGGGATTGACCCAGCATATTTTACACCTGCAGGACGTGTTGTTTTGGCTTTAGCACCTTCTAATCAAAACAAATTATACACCTTATTTGTTAACGGAAACGGTTCCGATTGTTCTACAACTCCTGCTATTGAGGCGGATTTATGGATGTGGGATCAATCTACATTAACATACACCGATTACTCAAGTAAACTTCCTGATGAAACAGGTTGTTCAAATGGAAACGACCCATTTGCTGTTCAAGGTGGTTATGATTTAGTAGTCAGTGTTAAACCAGATAATGAAAACTTTGTGGTTATTGGTGGAACAAATTCATATAAAATGAGCAATATTACTGGCGCAGGTACTTTTACACGTATTGGTGGTTATGCTTCTGCAAGTGGTTATGCTCAATATGCTAATAATCATCCCGATATTCATGCTTTAGTTTTTAGCCCTTTTAACAGCAATGTTCTTTTATCTGGAACTGATGGGGGCATCCATAGAACTTCAAATATTACAGCTCCTACTGTAGGTTGGACAAGTTTAAATAATAACTACCAAACCCAACAATATTATCATGTAGCTATAGATCCTGCTACAGGGTCAGATATTGTTCTTGGTGGTTTACAAGATAATGGAACTAACGCCGGTGGAATGGATTATGGCCAACCTGATTTAACAACTCAAACCAATGTTGGTACAGGTGATGGGGCTGCCTCTGCTATTTCTAGAGATGATGCTTGTATTCCATTCTTCATAAGTGTTCAAAATGGAACGCTTTATAGAGATTGTCCTACATTTGCTAATATTACCCCAGAAGAAAGCCCAGGAGTTACTTATGAGAGTCAATTTGTTACTTATTTCTATTTAGATCCTGATAACAACAATGCACTTTATTATGCTGCCGAAAAGACACTTTTAAGAACTACTGACGCAACTAATGTGACTGCAAGTACGTGGACTGATATGGGTGCCACTAATACTACTTTTAGCCATTTAGACTCTTTTCAAACATTTTCTACAACTAGAGGCACATATAATCCAGCCACTAGTTATTTGTTAATGGGCGGTGATGCTGGACATATTTACAGATTAGATGATCCGCAAAATGCAGCATCTATTGCATCAGCGGTTGATATTACACCACCAACGGCTACTATAGAGTTTCCATCTATTGTTACCGGATTAGCTATACATCCAACTAATAGAGATATTGTTTTAGCAACTTATTCAAATTACGGAACTGAAAGCATATTCTTAACTACTAATGCCACAAATGCTAGCCCAACCTGGACATTGGTTGAACGTAACTTATCATCTCATTCTATAAGATCTGCCGCTATTGCTGAAGTTTCTGGTCAAACTATTTACTTTGTTGGTACCGCTAGAGGATTGTATAGCTCACAAGATCCAACAACTACAGACTGGGTTAGAGAGTCTCCTGATGAAATAGGGTTTGCTTTGGTAAGCTCATTAGCTTATAGGCCTTCAGATAATCATTTGTTAATTGGAACGCACGGTAATGGTATGTATGAAAGTATTATCACAGATGTATTAAACACAAATGATATTAATGATATCAGTCATTATATTTCGTTATTTCCTAACCCGACTACTGACGAAATAAATTTAAATATTCCTCAAGAGTTTGGAAATTCAATAAAGTACAGTATTAAAAATATGCTAGGGCAATCCATAACTAACGGTACGCTTTTAAGCAATAAAATTGATGTTAGTACTTTACAGACTGGAATGTATTTTATAGAACTTAATACTGGAGATAAAAAAGGAACTAAGAAGTTTATTAGAAAATAATAAAAACTTCATGAAAATAAAAAAGCACTTTCTATAAAGAGAGTGCTTTTTTGTTTGTATAAGTTGAATTACTATACGTTTACAACGCTATTTTCTGCTCCAGCAAAATCATTCCAAGCGTATGCATCAGCCGCATCATCGTTAACGTAAACACCATCAACTACATATTTAAACTCATAAGAGTTTCCTGTTTCTAAATCAAGTGTTCCTTTAAAAGTACCATTTTTTAATTTTTTAAGAGGTGCTTTTTTAGCATTCCACTCATTAAAGCTTCCAACTACTGATACTTTTTTCGCGTCTTCAGCAGGCAAAGTAAAAGTTACTTTACACACGGGTTTACTTTTTAAATATTGTTTCTTAATAGACATGTTTTTAAATTTTAAAGTGTTGTTTTACGGTGCAAATTTAGGAACATTTCTTAACTAGTATGTATTTATTGCTATGAGATTTGAAAAAATTATCAATTTGTTAATTGTAATTCAAATAAATTATTGGTTAATAAAAAAATTAGCATAATATTTATATAATCATCAACAAAAAAAATTACGTTTCTAGCTGATAATCAATCACTTTTAACCGAAAACGATTTCGAAAATCAACTTGATTTTACATAAATTATTATTGATTTTATTATCATCAAAAAGCATTAACTTTACAGCCGTTATTTTAGCACTATGTTTGGAAAAAAGAAACCCACACCACAAATAGATAAAGACCAATTAGAGTTAATCGAAAATGCTCAAAAGCGGATTAAACAAAAAAAGCGTTTGTACATACATTTTGTTGTTTTTTTAATTGGTGCCGTCTTTTTAATTATTGCTAATACTGTATTGGGTATTGGTAAAGATGTTACATTATTTGGTAAGGAGTGGTTTTTATTTGCTATTCTTATATGGCTTTTCTTTTTTCTTTATCATGTTTTCAATGTTTTTATTACACATAAATTTATGGGCAAAGCATGGGAAAAAGCCCAATTGGAAAAACTAGTTGCTAAACAGCAAACCCGCATAGACAAACTTAAAGCAGGGTTTGTAAAAGAAGAAACTCTCATAGCACAATCGGAAGTTTACAACGAATCCCAAACTAAAACTAAAAAGAACAAACTAACTATTATTGTAGCAGCTGCCGAAAATGATGCTATTGGATTGGGTAATAAATTAATTTGGCATTTAAGTGATGACTTAAAGCGGTTTAAGAATTTAACAAGCGGACATCATATTATTATGGGGCGCAAAACATTTGAAAGTTTTCCAAAGCCATTACCTAATAGAATTCACGTCGTAATCACCAGACAACAAAACTATAAGGCTCCAGAAGGGGTTATTGTAGTGAGTAGCTTAGAAGATGCTATTGACGCGTCAAAAAACGATTCACAACCATTTATAATAGGTGGTGGCGAAATTTATAGACAAGCTTTACCATTTGCGAATAAAATAGAATTAACTCGTGTTCATCATAACTTTGAAGCGGATACGTATTTTCCAAAAATTGATACTTCAGTTTGGAAAGAAACATCAAATACGTTTCATAAGAAAGATGAAGAGCATGATTATGAATTTTCTTTTATATCTTACGAGAGAAAATAAAATTATGATGAGTACACTAACTCAAAATATACATTGCTGGAAACAATATTAATCTGAAACTACAAAATTATGGCTGATGAAACCAGTAAAAATTCTCTATTAAAAAAAATTATTGCCATTATTTTAAGTTTTGGTCCAGGTATTTTTGCCATTGGTTATACCATAGGCACCGGTAGTGTAACCTCAATGATTGTTGCTGGAAGTAAATTTGGTATGCAATTATTATGGGTTCTTTTATTAAGTTGTTTGTTTTCGGGTATATTAATGTTTGCATATGGTAATTTTGCATTAATTACAGGAGAAACAGCTCTTTACGGATTTAAAAAGCATTTGAAATTTGGTAAAATTTTAGCCATATTAATAATTATTGGTGTCACGTTTGGTCAATGGAATTCGTTAATGGGTATTTTAGGAATTTCATCAAATATTATTTTTGAAATATTAGCCATTAATTTTGAAAGCTTAGTTCCTTATAAATATGAAACAGTTCTATTAACAGCCATTATAATAATTACTGTATTCTATTTGTTGATGCTTGTTGGAAAATATACCTTTTTTGAAAAAATATTGGTAATATTCGTAACCCTCATGGGTGTTTCGTTTTTAATTTCATTATTTTTTGTACAACCACTTCCTGTAGATGTAATAAAAGGATTAATCCCCACTATTCCTGAAGTTCCTGGTGGTAAAATGCTTGTTGCAGCCTTTGTTGGTACGACCATGGCAGCCGCAACTTTTTTATCAAGACCTCTCTTTATAAAAGGTAAAGGGTGGACTATAAAAAACCTTCCACAACAAAAGAAAGATTCTATTACGGCGGCTATTTTAATTTTTGTGATAAGTGGGACTATAATGGCAGTAGCGTGTGGTGCTTTATTTCATGAAGGCAAAGTGGTAACACATGTGCTTGATATGGCTAATACTCTGGAACCAGTTGCTGGTAAATGGGCTGTTACCATTTTCTTTTTTGGAGCATTAAGCGCAGGGTTATCTTCTATTTTTCCATGTTTATTAATTGCTCCTTTATTAATTGCGGATTACCAATCAGGAGAATTAGACACAAACTCGAAGCAATTTAGAATCATAACTGCCGTTGCATGTTTAGTAGCGTTAATAGGTCCTATATTTGGCGCAAATCCTATTGAAATTCAAATTTTGTCACAGGTCTTTAATGTTTTTGTATTACCTATAGTTATACTAGGTATTATTCTAATGTTAAAAAACAAAAAAGTTATGAAAGATTACAAAACAGGTCTTAGCATTTATATTGGACTTTATGCTGCTTTTTTCTTTTCGTTACTCATTTCGTATAACGGAATAATAGCACTTTTAGATTATTAGTTCGAAAGCAACTTCATTAAACTTTAAACTTCAGAATCAATTTTAAGTAATTTTACCAAATGATAAAAGAGGTTCAGATTCGAATTACACTAAAAGAAGAAGAAATTAGTGATATACTTGTTTTAAAATCAGCCATAAAATTAGGCATAGATAAAAGTGATATTACTGGTATAAAAATTCTACGTAAATCGATTGACGCCAGAAAACCAAAAATTATATTTAACTATAAGGTAGCCGTTTATATTCGCGAAGTCGTACCTAAAACCTCTGAATATCAATTCGATTATAAAGATATCAACAGTGCAAAACCTATCCACATCATTGGCTTTGGTCCTGCAGGTATGTATGCTGCGCTACGATGCATAGAACTTGGTTTTAAACCTATAGTACTAGAACGTGGAAAAAATGTTCAAGATCGACGCCGAGATTTAAGAGCTATAAATCAAGACCATTTTATAAACGAAGATTCGAACTATTGTTTTGGTGAAGGTGGTGCTGGCACCTACAGCGATGGTAAACTTTATACCCGTAGTTTAAAGCGAGGGGATGTGCGCAGAATTTTTGAAAATTTAGTATTTCATGGAGCAACAGAACAAATATTAATTGATGCACATCCACATATTGGCACTAACAAACTCCCAAAAGTGGTTCAAAATATCCGTGAAACTATTTTGAATTACGGTGGTGAAATTCATTTTGAAACACGCGTTACTGATTTTATTTTAAAAAATAGTGCCATACAAGCCATTCAACTTAATGGAGAAGAAGAAATGTCTGTAGAAAAAGTGATTCTAGCAACGGGGCATTCTGCTAGAGATATTTTTTATTTACTTCATAAAAAACAAATTGCAGTAGAAGCAAAATCTTTTGCAATGGGCGTTCGTGTAGAGCATCCACAGCATATCATAGACTCTATCCAATATCATTGCAGCGGTGAACGCCATGAGTTATTACCTGCTGCTTCCTACAGCTTGGTTCAACAAGTAAACGACAGAGGTGTTTACTCGTTTTGCATGTGCCCTGGTGGATTTATAGTTCCGGCAGCTACCGCCAATGGTGAAGTGGTTGTTAATGGTATGTCGCCATCAAAACGCAATAATTTATACGCAAACTCGGGTATTGTTGTTGAAATTGATGTTAACAAAGATTTGCCTAAATACGAACATTTTGGAGCATTAAAAGGACTAGAATATCAAAAGAATTTAGAAAAATTAGCTTTCACATCTGGAGGACGAAGTCAAGTAGCGCCTGCACAACGATTAACCGATTTTGTAGAAGGCAGATTATCAAGCAACTTAAATCCAACGTCCTATCAACCGGGTTTAAACATTGCTCCCTTACATTCTCTTTTACCTAAATTAATTGGAAGCAGATTACGAAAAGGATTTCAGGCTTTTGGTCAAAAAATGAAGGGCTATTATACTGAAGAGGCTAACATTGTTGGCGTTGAATCAAGAACCTCATCCCCAGTTTGTATTCCTCGAACTGAAACCTTAGCACATCCACAAATTTCAAACCTGTTCCCTTGCGGTGAAGGAGGTGGGTATGCAGGTGGTATTGTTTCTGCCGCCATGGATGGAGAACGATGCGCAGAAGCTGCAACTAATACCTTCTAGTTATAATTTTATTTCTATTTTTGCATGATAAATTAAACCAACATGAACGCATATATATTTCCAGGTCAAGGTGCACAATTTTCAGGAATGGGCTTAGACCTTTATGAAAATTCACCTTTAGCACAAGAATTATTCGAACAAGCAAACGCTATTTTAGGTTTCAATATCACAGATACTATGTTTGAAGGTTCTGCTGATGACTTAAAAGAAACCAAAGTAACACAACCAGCTATATTTTTACACTCAGTTATTTTAGCCAAAACTTTGGGAGCCAGTTTTAAACCAGATATGGTTGCAGGACATTCACTTGGTGAGTTTTCGGCCTTAGTAGCTAATGGTGCTTTAAATTTTGAAGATGGTCTAAAATTGGTCTCACAACGTGCTTTAGCAATGCAAAAAGCTTGTGAATTGCAGCCAAGTACCATGGCCGCTGTTTTAGGTTTAGATGATGATATTGTTGAAAAAATATGTTCAATGACTGAAGGTATTGTTGTTGCCGCGAATTATAATTGCCCAGGTCAGTTAGTGATTTCAGGTGAAGTTGAAGCTATAAACAAAGCTTGTGAAGCACTGAAAGAAGAAGGTGCTCGTCGTGCTTTAGTATTACCTGTTGGAGGTGCGTTTCATTCACCTTTAATGGAGCCCGCTCGCGAAGAATTGGCTGCAGCCATTGAAAATACTACATTTAGTAAACCCAATTGCCCTATATATCAAAATGTAACAGCCAATGCTGTAATTGACCCAACCGCTATAAAAGCAAATTTAATTTCTCAATTAACCGCACCGGTACGATGGACACAATCTGTACAACAAATGATTACAGACGGTGCTACTTTATTTACCGAAGTTGGACCTGGTAACGTACTTCAAGGTTTAGTAAAGAAGATTAATAGAGAAGCGCAAACTGCTTCAGCAACACTAGATACTAATAACTAAATGAAGTTATCAAAACGGTCAGCATTCATATCCTTAGTTATTGTTCTAACTATTGTTATCGATCAAATTTCAAAAGTACTTGTTAGGGCAAACATAATTGGTCAAACAGAAACCAGACCCAGTGAACGCATCTCTTTAATTGGTGATGCCTTTATTATGATGAATGTTGAAAATAAAGGTGCTTTTTTAGGAATGGGTAGTGAATTAAACAAACCTTTACGAATCATTTTACTACTTATTCTTCCCTTATTAGTATTGGGCTATGTTTTACGATATATTTTAAGAGACAAAAATTTAGATAATTGGTCGCTTTTTGCTTTTTCAAGTATTATAGGTGGTGGTATTTCTAATGTTTTTGATAGAATTGTTTATAGTTCTGTTACCGATTTCCTATTCATTGATTTGGGTGGTGTTTTTAAAACTGGTATTTTTAATATGGCGGATGTATTTGTTACAACAGGTATGATTATCTTGGTTTTTGCTAGTTTTATTAAAAAGAAAAAACAATTGAGTTAAGATTAATTACGCTTATAGACAACACCTTCTTTCATTACAAAAATAACATCCTCTAAAGTTTTTATGTTTTCTATCGGGTTGTCGTTTACAGCTATAATATCGGCTATAAAACCTACTTTTATTTCTCCCAATTCATTCTCAGCATTTAAGATTTTCGCACTTATTATCGTGGCCGTTTGAATAGCTTCCATAGCAGGCATTCCCACTTCAACCATATAGCCAAACTCTTTACCGTTTTCTCCGTGTTTAAAAACACCAGCATCTGTTCCAAAGGCAATTTTAACCCCTTTTTTATAGGCCTTAGCAAAAGTTTCTTGAATTTTAGGTCCTATTTCCAATGCTTTTGGCACGACTAACTCTGGATAAAAACCTTTTATCTTGGCTTTTTCGGCAACCTCTTTCCCTGCGGTAATGGTTGGTACATAGTAAGTTCCATGTTTCTTCATTAATTCCATGGTTTCATCACTCATCAAAGTTCCATGCTCAATGGTTGTAACACCACCGATTACAGCTCGTTTCATACCTTCATCACCATGAGCATGAGCTGCAATGGTCATTCCATAATCTTTAGCTGTTTTACATATTTCTTCAATTTCCTCAAGTGTAAATTGTGGGTTTTGACCACTTTTTGCAACGCTTAAAACACCACCAGTAGCAGTGATTTTAATCACATCAGCACCATCTTTGTAACGTTGTCTTACCGCTTTTCTGGCATCTTCAATACCATTAACAACACCTTCTTTAGGACCTGGATCACCCATTAACTCTTTTTTCATTCCGTTAGTTGGGTCTGCATGTCCTCCTGTGGTCGCAATAGATTTTCCAGCGGTAAAAATTCGAGGTCCTATCACATCTCCTCTATTTATAGCATTTCGCAAAGAAATATTAACTCCCGATCCACCTAAATCCCTAACTGTAGTAAATCCCGCCATTAATGTTGCTTTTGCAAAAACGGTGGATTTAAAAGCCACATCGGCTTCATTGTCCGTAAATCTTTCTAAATATTTTTTAGGATTCGATTCTTGTTCTAAATGCACATGCATATCTATTAAACCTGGTAAAACAGTTTTGTCTTTTAAGTCGATAATTATATCGGCTTCATTTTCAGGTTGAAGAAATCCATTTTCTACTAATAAAATTTTATTCTCTGAAACAACAATAGTTTGATTCGTTAATACATTACCATTCTTAGTATCTACTAATTTTCCACAGTGCATGTAAGTGTTCTGAGAAATGGCAGTGTATCCAATAAAAAGAAGAAAATAAAATAACTTTTTCATATTCAATAATTTTGTTCGATTTAAATATACAATTAATATTTTATCGGTTTTAATTAAAAATTTAATGTAATTTATTAAAACAGAAAAGAGCTGCAAATTGCAACTCTTTTCTGTTTTAATAAATCCTTTAAAATACTATTTAGTATCAAATTCCGTCGTTTCACTGGAGCCATAGTCTCCACCGCCACTAGCTTTTACACCGCCACCAATAGTTAGTGTATATGTTCCGTCAGCAGGGAAGCTCAAACCATCCCCAAAGCTATCCGTGATGGTAAGGGTATAATCCCTGCCTGCACAAAGGGTAATGTTTTCTGAAGCGGTTGCTTGCCCGTCGGAGTATCCACCTCCTGAAGCAACAGTACCACCCAAAGAGTCCTTGATATTCCATCCTACTTCACTTCCGTATCCGTCAAAAACAAAATCAAGTGTTCCGGTAACCTCAGTACACTTTTGGATGTACTCGATTGTAGTTGTGCCACCAGCGGCAAATGCCCCAACACCGTCGAACGCAATAACAAGTTGGTTTACGCCTATACCAAGGTTGACATCTGATAAAGTCACGGAAAGAATACCAATATTGGAGCCAGCAGGTACGGTTACTGAATTAGGGACAACATAGGACCCTGGATCTGCATTAGAGCTATCATCAACCGATACAGTAAAAGACGTATCAGAACCAACGTTCTGAGAGGTATAAACCACCACTTCAAAATTCTGGGAACCACCCACATCAACGATAGTTGAATATGTAGTGGCTCCAAATGTCACATATTCAAGTGAAGATTGAAATTGATCTTCTTCACAATTTTGGAACAAGACTATTGAGAACAATATCAAAAAGATATTTACTATTTTTTTCATAATTTATAATTTTATTTAATTAAATATCTAGTTTTGATCAGCTTCCGTTATAAGCGGATTCGAATCAATTTCTTGCTGTGGAATTTTAAATATCCAATCATCATTTACTGAAGGTCTTTCCTGTATAAACGCATCACCATATATTACCAAGGAAGCGCCAGAATTAGTCTGATCTATACCTTCGTCCCATCTAATTTTATCATGATAGCCAAAACCTTCTCCCCACAACTCTACACGTCTTTGAAACTTAATTTGATCCATCAGTGCCTGTTGAGTTCCAAAAGCAGTTTTATCAAAAGCAGTATCTCTAGAAGACCCTAGGATATCAAGAGCATCTTGAGCACCAGATATATCATTCATCATCGCTTTTGCTTCCGCTTCAATTAAAACCATCTCAGATGAACGCATATAAATTACATCATCAGGATTATTAGTCCCTGGTCTAGATTGTTTGAATTTAACATTCATGTAAGGGTGTGTATTATGAGCAGGAGTAGCTCCATATTGTGCTATAATAGCAGCCTTTGCGGCATTAAATGATGCGGCATCATTGTAATTTGGATCTGTTAAATAACTTCCTCCTTGACCGTTGTAAGCAGCAGAGTTTGTATTTGGTGCCATTGGTAACCATGCTTTATTTCTATGATCAGTAGCTGGAATTTGATTGTATAATTCTATATTTATTATCTTATTGTTACCTCTACACTCACCGCCGTTAAACATAAAAGAAATATAGTAAAAATACGATGCAAAGAAATTTGATTCCGTATCAATAATACGACTTGCCCATATAACTTCAGATTGATCTACCGAGTTAAATCCAGCATGCCATTCTGCTTCATTAAATAGAGGAAATCCATTTCTTGCAAGTGCAGCATTTGTTGCTGCAGCTGCCCAATCACCTTTAGACAAAGCAATCCGCGCTTTAATTCCATAGGCTGCATTTAATGATATGTATGACTTATTTGGCGGTGCACTGGCATTGGTTAAATACCCAATAGCAGCATCTATATCAGTTTCTATTTGATTATATACCTGTTCAACCGTTCCACGAGGAGCGCCTTCAGTAAGACTCAAACCATTTGTAATAGGCACACCTGGGTCTGTTGAAGGATTACCTATAAGATATCCTTTAGAGAAAGTTGTTACCAATCTCCAGTAAGACCATGCTCGATAAGCGTGCGCTTGACCTAATATACTATTTAGTTGTGGTGTAACCGTAAAGTCTTTTGATGCAACATTATTTATTAGAGCATTTGTTGTTGCTATAAAGTGATAACGTTGATACCAAAAATCAAAACTCACCGTAGAATTTGCATTAGTGTGTGAAAGCCATCGTGCTTCTCCTTTCATCCAATTAAAACCAGGACCTGTATGGATAACTTCTCCAGATATAAAATCTAAAGCTGGCATAAAATAGCTCTCACCGTTTGGAGTACCACCTCCATTCAGTACTGAGGCATACATTTGTCTATGCAGGCCGTTTATCACAAGTTCCATATTATCAGGATTAGAAAACGCAGCTACCTCTGAAATCGAATCAGTAGGTGCCGTATCCAGATACGTTTCCGTACAACTGTACGTCACTATCAATGACATCGTCAATAATAGCATATAAATTTTTCGAGTCATTTTATTTAATATTTTATTTTTCATAATTTATTTTTTAAAAACCAACATTAACACCAACAGAGATGACTCTATTTGGATTGTAATCATTACCTGCAGGCGTACCTGAAAGGTTGTATTGCGGGTCTAAACCAGTTCTTTTTGCCCACATAAATAAGTTTTCGCCAGAAACGAATAACCTCAATTTATTAACTCCAATTTTTTCAGTGACTTGGTCACTTAAATTGTATGCCAAATTCACATTTCTAAGTGCTAAAAAATCAGAATCTGTCAACCATCTTGATGAGAGTCTTACTGATAAATTTTGGTTTCCATTTTCTAAACGAGGCACATTTGTTATATCTCCTGGTTCTTTCCAAGCATTCAAAGCATCGGGATGTAAAGAAGCCCCATAATCGCCTTCATGCATCATATCAGCATAACCGTAGTCTAATATTTTCCCACCTATTTGGTAAGTAAATAAGAAACTAAGATCAAAGTTTTTATAACTGATGCTATTATTTATAGACCCTATAACATCTGGAACCGTGTTTGTGTTGATATAGCCTTTACCAGCATCTTGAAAATTGTTTGATGTGGCATGAGTACCATTAGCATTTAATACCGGAATACCTACATTCCCATCATCATCCTCTTCATACATATAGTACAGAGCATCTCCATTACTAGGGTCTACACCTGCAAAATGATAAATATAAAAATCATACCTTGAGCGTCCTGTTTCCCAGCGCTTAGAGCCTATTACAAATGGTTCTGGTAGGAATGTAATTTTATTTTCTAGGGTTGACGCTTGTAAGCCTAAATCCCATGAGAAATTATCGGATTGGATAATACGTGCATTTAAACCAAGTTCAAAACCTTGATTGTACATGTCTCCAATGTTTGCTGGCCCTTGATTTTGTCCAACACTAAGTCTTAAAGGAACATTATATAAAAGATCCGTTGACGTCTTTTTATAAAACTCAAAAGAACCCGATAAGCGATTATTGAATAATCCAAATTCTAAAGCAACATCCCAACTTTCAGAGTTCTCCCAACGTAAGTCTGCATTACCTGTAGAACTCCAAAAAACACCGGGAGCACCGGCATTTGGAAGTATACCATATAAAGCCTGTGAGATATAGTAATCCCTAACAGGATTAGCTATTGAACTATCTTGGAATAAAAAGTCATTTCCTACTTGTCCATATGAGCCTCTTAATTTTAGATTATTTATAAAAGAGACATCTTTCATGAAATTTTCTTGACTGATTCTCCAAGAACCTCCAACGGAGTAGAATGTACCCCACTTATTATTGGTAAAGATTGAAGAACCATCTCTTCTAACAGATCCGCTTAAATAATACTTATTAGCGAAGTTATAATTAAGCCTTGCAAAATACCCTTCAAGCTTATAATCTGTTCTACTACCATCACCAGCCAGTATTACAGAAAAGTTATCTAATTCATAAATTCCTGAAGCCGTTTCAGTTTCTTTAAATGTTCTTTGTCTTTGAAAAATTCTATAAAAATTTTCGTGACCTAAGGTTAAATCAACATTATGATCGCCAAAAGATTTAGTGTAATTAATTAATTGGTTAAAATTTTCAACGGTTCGTGTAAAACTAACTTGATCAAGCCTACCATTTGGTTGACCATCACCTACAATAGGATTTTCATAACTCTGATTAATACTAGTTTGAATATCCTGTCCATATATTAAACTAACTTTTAAACCTTCTACTATGGTAAGATCAGTATTAAATCGGTAACCATAGTTTTTTCTTTTTGTTAGCTCGTTATTTAAAATAGCTTCTTCCAAAGCGTTACGTCCAATATTCGTAGGTCTTGATTGAATTCCTAACCCTGGATTACCTTCACCTCTATCCCAAAGTGCATTACCCCCTTCATCTCTAATAATTTGACCTGTATTTGGATCCAATAAAAAAGGAGAGTAAATAGACCCCATATCTTTAGCAAACGCAAAAACGTTACCTGCAAAAGTGCCTCTTAACGGAGCGCCTTCTGTTTTTTCATCTGTAAAATTAGCGCTACCGCCTAAAGACAGCCACTTCGTTGGATCAAAATTTGCGTTTAAACGGCCTGTGGTTCTTTTATAATCACTTTCAATAACATATCCTTTTTCCTGCAAATCTGAAGCTGAGAAAAATATATTATGGTTATCTCCGCCTCCAGCAACATTTACAGAATGACTCTGTCTACTTCCAGTTCTTTCTAACGCATCGTACCAATCCAAATCCTCCGCTATAAGTTGTGCATTTGGGTTAATTTTTCCATCAACTCCAACAATTTGGTCATTGGGTACATTAAAAGGGTTTCTACCCAAACGATCAAAAAGAGTTGCCGAAGCCTCAGCTGCGGGGTTTGCGGTAGCTTGAGGACCAGGAGAGTTCTTATACGCCTGCCACATGAGTTCATAATATTCTGACGGGCTGGCCGCATCGTATTCATCAATGCCTTTTGTGATTACTCCAAACTGGCTTGTTGCATTAACTGAAATACCAGAACCTTTTTTTCCTTTTTTTGTAGTAATTATAATTACACCGTTTGCAGCACGAGAACCATAAAGAGAGGTTGAGGCTGCGTCTTTTAGGACAGTTAACGATTGAATGTCATCTTGATTTATAGTATTAAGACCTCCTTGAAAATCAATACCATCTACAATGATAAGTGGAGAACTACTACCATTTAAAGTCCCTACACCTCTAATTACAACACCGGGAGATGATCCTGGTTGTCCTGAAGCCGAAAGAAATTGAACACCAGTAACGTTACCCTCAAGAGCAGCAATGGGCGATGTTAACGATCTTAATTCTAAACTTTCTGATTGAACAACTTCAGCAGAACCTGTAAAGGCTTCTTTGGTTGTTGTACCATAGGCAACAACTACAACCTCATCCAGAGCTTGTGTGTCTTCTTGTAGCCTAGCATCGATTGTATTGGATGAACCTACAATAATTTCTTGGTTAGCATAACCAACAAAACTAAAAACAAGAGTTTGCCCTTGGCTAGCTTGAATTGAGTAATTACCATCAAAATCAGCCGAAACACCCGTTGTTGTTCCTTTAATAATTACTGATGCTCCTGGTAAAGGTAACCCGCCAGTATCTGAAACCGTTCCAGATACCGTTTTTTCTTGTGCTAGTGCTGATGTTATACCAAACACCAAAAACACTAACAAAGAATAGTAGTTTTTTAATTTCATAAATTTAAATGTTTTTTGAATTAGTCTATGCAGATTGAAAAAAGGAAGGCAGTAAAGTTTTTTTAAGTGACTAATTCAAAAAAATTATACTTTACTGATAAAAACAAAGTTTAATGAAATCTATAAAATTTAAGTAAAGCTCTTTAACCGCCTTACCTTTCTACAATTGCAATAGTAAAAAAACAGATATAGTGGGTAATTAAAGTTAAAACCTATAATAGTTTACTTAACCGACAAAAGTTTACTGGAAATTTACTTGCTTATGTATTTTTTAATTGAGAATTAATAAACTCAGAAGGTGTTACTGAAGTTTCTTTTTTAAATGCTTTATTAAAGGTAACTTTATTATTATAGCCAACTTCATAAGCAATATCGATAATATTTAAACTTCCATGTGTATCTTCTTGTAACATTTTAACAGCTTCTTTAATCCTGAATTTATTTATGAGTTCGAAAAAATTCATGTCAAAATGCTCATTAATTATTTGCGAAGTATTGTGTCGTGTTGTATTTAATTTATTTGACAATATTTCGAGACTTATGTTACTCTCTTTATATATTTTGTCTTCAACCAATAACTTAACTAGATTTTCTCTTAGTTCACTCGATAAAGCTTCTGTAAGTCCTGATTTTTTATATTTCTCAAAGAAAAGTCCATCCCGTGATAACACATATTCATTATTAAATACATTAGGCTGCACATAGGCCATATAAGCAATGTATATTACCATTAAAGACATAATTCCTACTTGAGTATAATAAATAAATCTTGAGAAATCACCTATTTCAAAATTTACTGCTACACTATAAACTATGTATGCAACTACATAAGCGACATGAATCTTAAATAATGTATTCATCCATTTATTGATGGATGGATTTTTAATTAAAAAGTTGTTTTCAACTTTTTGGTTCAACAACATTTTCCCAATTAAACTAGCATAAACAATCAGCGAAATTATTTTAGCAATAAAAATCATTCTTACATGATTAATAAACTCGGTATTTATTTTTAAGATAATTTCTGTTTTATCAGAATATGGCAAAGAATAGATTGGATATAAAAAAAGTATCAATCCTAATGTTGGCAAAAAATGCAATAGATCGATTTTTCTAAATTGATGACTTTTAATGACACTCTTAAAATAGAAATACAATAGAGGGCCATATAATAGAGCAAAAATTGATGACATTAAATATGTATGAGGTAACCTTAATCTATAGTTAGATATATAAAGTACGAACTCAAGTATAAAAAGTGAATGTGCAAAAACAAAACATCCAATAAATATTTTAGAGTATTTGTTCGCTTTTTTATTAAAATTTATAATAATGGCGAAGAAAAACCCTATCAACGCAACATAGATATATAAGAACATTAAAAAATTAAACTTAAACATGTACTTACGTTCCAGTATTTCGTATTCTTCAGTACCGTTAATAGAATCAAACGATTTATCATCAAGCACAGTAAAATCTAACGTGTTGTTTATATACTTTTCAGTAAAAATATAAGCGTCATTAGGTTGCTCTAATTCCGCATTAAGCAATGCTAATTTTTTAAAAATATTTATAGAATCAGGGTGTTTTTCAATCCAAGCATTATGATATAAAACTAACAATTCAAGCTGTGTCATATCATTATTAATGCTTTTTTCCTGAATTAAACTATCAATTTTAGACTGTCTTAAAAAACTGGGGAGTTCTGGAATAGCGAATAACTTAATTGTGAAAACACACAGAAAAAAAACAAAAAAATATTTTTTTGATTGATTAGGCATCTAATATTTTGTTTTGGCTGGTGAAATGTTAAGACTTTATAAAGGTTGAAGCATTAAATAATCATTAATTGAATTTATAAATTTACATTGTCAATATTCTTAAAACTATCTTAAAAAGGTAATACCCGATAATAATTTACTTTAAATACATCTTTTTGTTCAAACAATAAAGGTTGCTAAATTTTAGCAACCTTTATTATAAAATGTTTTAATCAAATTATTATTCACTAGCTCTTACTTTCTGCTCCCATTTCCAAGCTGAACGCATAGCATCATCTAATGTTAATTTAGTTTTCCAGCCCAATTCATTATTAGCCTTTCTAGTATCTGCGTATGCAGATATGATATCACCTTCTCTTCTCCCAACAATTTTATAATTCAATTTTTCACCCGAAACACGCTCAAAAGCTTTAACAACCTCTAGTACTGAACTCCCAGTTCCAGTTCCCAAATTAAACGTTTCGTAATTGCCTTTATTCTTGTTTTTAAGTAAACGCTCTAAAGCTACTACATGAGCTTTAGCTAAATCTACAACGTGAATATAGTCACGAATACAAGTACCATCTGTTGTTGGATAATCATCACCAAAAACTGATAACTGTTTGCGTAAACCAATAGCTGTTTGCGTTATAAATGGTACTAAATTTTGAGGCACTCCAATGGGTAACTCCCCAATGTTTCCAGACTCATGTGCTCCGACTGGATTAAAATAACGCAAAGCTATAGCCTTTAAATTTGGTGTTACCCTACAAGTATCCCTGATAATTTCTTCTCCTATTTGTTTCGTATTTCCATAAGGTGATTCTGCTTGTTTTACTGGTGCACTTTCAGTAATTGGTAATTCGTCAGCTTGTCCATAAACGGTACATGATGAACTAAAAATAAAACTAGCTTCTGGTAGTTTTTTTAATTCCTTAAGGACATAAACTAAAGTTGCTAGGTTGTTTTCGTAATACAAAAGCGGTTCTTGTACACTTTCTCCAACAGCCTTACTTGCTGCAAAATGAATCACACCTTTTATATCACTATGTTTTGCAAAAAAAGCTTCAACACCTGCTTTATCTTTTAAATCTAATTTTTCAAAAATGGGTGTTTTACCAGTTATTGTAGAAATACCATCTAAAACTTTTATTGACGAATTAGATAAGTCATCAATAATAACAACCTCATAACCTTCATTTTGTAATTCTACAACGGTATGAGAACCAATAAATCCTAACCCGCCGGTAACCAATATTTTAACCATTTATAAATTTTATAATTGTTGAAGTAATAAACTCTATTTGCTCATCATCTAATTCTGTATGCATTGGTAACGAAATAACCTCTTTAACCAATTGGTTAGTTACTGTAAAATCTGCTTCATTATAGCGCTCATCTAAATAAGCTTTTTGTTTATGAAGTGGTATTGGGTAATACACTCCGCATGGTATTCCTTTTTCATTCAAATGGTTTACCAAAGCATCTCTATTTACACCTTTTAACTTTAAAGTATATTGGTGGAATACATGACAATCACAAGTATCGCAAATACCATCACAACCATTTACAGTTATAGGAGTAATAATATTTTTAATGCCTTTAAATGCTTCATTATATTTTCTAGCGGCATTTTGTCGTGCCTTATTATAATTATCTAAATGTGGGAGTTTAGCATTTAAAACTGCTGCTTGAATACTATCTAATCTGGAATTTACACCAACCACATCATGATGATAACGTTCATACATCCCATGATTAACAATACCTCTAATGGTATGGGCTAAATCGTCATCATTTGTGAAAATTGCTCCACCATCACCATAACACCCTAAATTTTTAGATGGAAAAAATGATGTGGCGCCTACATTGCCTATAGTTCCTGCTTTTGCTTTTTTACCATTTTTATATGTATAAGATGCTCCTATTGCTTGTGCATTATCTTCAATAACATACAAATTATGCTTATTTGCTATGTCCATTATGGCTTCCATATTCGCACATTGACCAAATAAATGCACTGGCACAATGGCTTTCGTTTTCGGAGTGATGGCTTTTTTTACTGCTTCAATATTTATATTAAAATCATCTTCATTAACATCAACTAAAACGGGAACAAGTTGCAATAAGGCTATAACCTCAACAGTCGCAGCAAAAGTAAAGTCGGCAGTAATAACTTCATCTCCGGGTTTTAAACCTAAACCCATCATAGCAATTTGCAAAGCATCGGTACCGTTTGCACAAGGAATAACATGCTTTACACCTAAATATTTTTCTAAATTTTTCTGAAATTCATGAACCTTGGGTCCGTTTATAAAGGCGGTAGTTTCTATGACTTCTTGAATTGAAGGATTTACAATGTCCTTTATATCGTTGTACTGACCTTTCAGGTCAACCATTTGAATTTTCCTCATCTAAAAATAATTAAAGTCTAATTTTGTTTAAAAACAGGAGACTTATTTTAATGAATACATTAATAGCATTTAATTGGTTACGAAATTACAAAATTCATACACGCTAACCAATGAATTTATTTCAAAGAAATGTATTTTAGCGTAAACTAAAGTATTGAATTTTATTTATACCATAGGAATTTATATTACCCATATTGTATTAAAATGTGGGGCGCTTTTTAATGAAAAAATTAAAAAAGGTTTTATCGGTAGAAAAGAAACCTTTAAAATTTTAAACGAAGCCATAAATAAAAGCGACACTACTTTATGGTTTCATTGCGCATCTTTAGGTGAATACGAACAAGGTTTGCCTGTTTTTAAAGAATTACGCAATCATTATAAAGGACGTAAAATTGTACTTAGTTTCTTTTCACCCTCAGGATACGAAATTCGAAAAAAATCGCCCATTGCAGATGTTGTTGTTTATCTCCCGTTGGATACTAAAAAAAATGCTAAACGGTTTTTAAATATCGTTAATCCCCAGCTTACAGTTTTTGTAAAATATGATATTTGGCCAAATTTTTTAAATGAATTAAAAAATAGGAATTTAAAGGCTATTTTAATTTCTGCAGTATTTAGAAAAAATCAATCCTATTTTAAATTCTACGGGGCACAATTAAAAAAGGCGTTGTTTGCTTTTGAACATATTTTTACTCAAAATGAAGAATCAAAAAAACTTTTACAATCATTAAATTATAATAATGTAACTGTATCAGGTGACACCAGATTTGATCGCGTTTTTAGTCAGTTAAAAACGGATAACACCTTAGATTACATAGCTGATTTTAAAGATAACAAACTTTGTATTGTTGCAGGAAGCACATGGCCCGATGATGAAAATTTGCTGATTAATTTTATTAATTCTGAAGCTTCAAAAAACGTAAAGTTTATTATAGCACCTCATAATATTAAACCTTCACAAATAAAAAATATTGAAGACCATATTAATCTTGAAGTAGCTTTATTTTCTCAAAAAGAAAACAATCAACTGTCAAAAGCTCAGGTTTTTATAATAGATACTATTGGTATTCTTTCTAAAATTTATAATTATGCCGACATAGCTTATGTAGGTGGTGCTATGGGGAATACAGGATTACATAATACACTTGAGCCTGCTATTTTTGGAGTTCCTATTATTATTGGAAACCATCATCAAAAATTTCCCGAAGCTAAAGCAATGATTGATAATGGCGGTATGTTTTCAGTGTCTAATCAAAAAGAACTGGATTTTATTTTAACAGAACTTATAGAAAATAAAGCTAAAAGGCTAGATAGTGGAATTAAAAATAGGACTTTTATCGAAAATAATAAAGGTGCTGTCATCCAAATACTTAATTATCTTCGTATATAAGTTATTTCACACTAAAAATCGATATTGATTTTTAAAATATAATTAACACTAAAACAAAAACCGATGAAAAAATTATTATTAAGTACTATTCTATTATTAGCTTTAAGTTTAAGTTTCACATCTTGTAGAGATACAAAAAATGCTGATTCTGCGGAAGAAGCGATTGAAAATGCAGCGGAGGCGACTGAAGGAGCACTAGAAGAAACAGGTAAAGCAATAGACGAGGCTGTAGATGCTGTAGATAAAGCGGCAGAAGCAACTGAAGATGCTATTAAAAAAGCAGGTGAAACTGTTGAAAAGAAAGCAAAAGAATAAAACACTTATTTTTTAAGTAAATTATAAAAACCGCCAATTGGCGGTTTTTTTATTAAATTTACAGACTAAACCCAAATGATTATGAAAAAATACACCCTACTTGTAGCCTTATTTATTTCATTTTTATCGTTTTCGCAAAATGAAACTATTAGTTCAACTCAAAAGAATAATCCAAATTCTGATATTGAATCTTTTGTTTATGATATAAACGGACTTAGCCCTAAAAGTATTTCTGTTCAATTAAAAGAAGACAAAGGTAAAGACAAAGACTTATATCCAAAAATAGTGAATTGGATAAAAGAAAAATACGGTGATGGTATTGAAATTAGTGGTAACAAAAACAAAATTAAAATTAAAGGTCTTACATACAATGCCATTTGTTATGGTGTAAGTAATTACAAGTGCAAAAACATGATCTATGATATTGAGATAACATTAAAGAAAAAAGAGTATATATTTAAACCTTTTACATTATCATATCTAACAGGATCTATTAATAATCCAAAAGAAAATATTATTAATTTAAATGAAAGTGATTTTTATAAAGCCAATGGAACTATTAAAAAACGTTTTATTAATGTTCCTTCACAAATTGAAACCCTATTTAACGATTTAAATAAAAGCCTATATACTTATTTAAATGATAATCCTCAATTTACTGAATGGTAAAATTTATTTACATTTATTGGTTCAATAATTTAAATATATAAGTCACGAATTACATATGCAATTGACCTACAGAGCAGTTCTTTATTTTTTTCTGCTTTTTGCTTATACATGCAACTTGTATTCGCAAGAAAAAGCTATTCCTACGCAATTTAGTCAAGACGGTATTTTATATGAAAAAAAAGAGCAGTCTTCCGAAACTTTAGCTCAATTTAAGGAGGACGAACGCTGCGAAGTCATTGATTATGTTGGTAATTATACTTACAAAGTAAAATACAAAGAATGGGAAGGGTATGTAAAGGACATGTTTTTATTTGTTAACGAAGACATTATGGATTTGTATTTTGACTATGAAGAAAAACAAAAAATTAAAGCCATTAATGAAAAAGAAAATAGGCTAAAAAAACGACAGGATATTGCAAACCAAAAGAGGAGACAAGACTCTATTGCCAAAGCCAACCAAGAAGCTGAAAACAAACGTCTGGAAACTATCAGATTGGAGAATGAAAGGCTTGCTAAATTAAAAGAGCAAGCACAACTGGACTCCATTGCCAAAGCCAACCAAGAAGCCGAAAACAAACGTCTGGAAGTCCTAAGATTGGAGAATGAAAGGCTTGCTAAATTAAAAGAGCAAGCACAACTGGACTCCATTGCCAAAGCCAACCAAGAAGCTGAAAACAATCGTCTGGAAGCCCTAAGGTTGGAGAATGAAAGACTCGCTAAATTAAAAGAGCAAGCACGACTGGACTCCATTGCCAAAGCCAACCAAGAAGCTGAAAACAAACGTCTGGAAACTATCAGATTGGAGAATGAAAGGCTTGCTAAATTAAAAGAGCAAGCACGACTGGACTCCATTGCCAAAGCCAACCAAGAAGCTGAAAACAAACGTCTGGAAACTATCAGATTGGAGAATGAAAGGCTTGCTAAATTAAAAGAACAAGCACGACTGGACTCCATTGCCAAAGCCAACCAAGAAGCTGAAAACAATCGTCTGGAAGCCCTAAGGTTGGAGAATGAAAGACTCGCTAAATTAAAAGAGCAAGCACGACTGGACTCCATTGCCAAAGCCAACCAAGAAGCTGAAAACAAACGTCTGGAAACTATCAGATTGGAGAATGAAAGGCTTGCTAAATTAAAAGAGCAAGCACGACTGGACTCCATTGCCAAAGCCAACCAAGAAGCCGAAAACAAACGTTTGGAAGCCATAAGGCTGGAGAATGAAAGACTCGCTAAATTAAAAGAACAAGCACGACTGGACTCCATTGCTAAAGCCAATCAAGAAGCCGAAAACAAACTTTTGGAAGCCATAAGATTGGAGAATGAAAGACTTGCTAAACTTAAAGAGCAAGCACGACTGGACTCCATTGCCAAAGCCAACCAAGAAGCCGAAAACAAACGTCTGGAAGCCCTAAGATTGGAGAATGAAAGACTTGCTAAATTAAAAGAACAAGCTCGACTGGATTCTATTGCAAAAGAAGAGGAGAAGAAGACAGATCCTGCATATATAAAAAGAATGAAATTTCGAAATACTTGTCATTATACAATGAATAGTTATGATGAATTTTATAGAGAAATGATTATTAGAACTGATCCATACCAGATTAGCAAAAATTTAAATATAGAATTGTACAGGCAAGGAAGAAGTATAAATATTTTTTTTAATTTATCTGTAAATCTAGGTTGCGCAAGTTATTTATCAAACAATCGATCATACATAAAAGTTAAGCTTGAAAACAACCAAACTGTAACACTTTATCATTCATGGAATCTTGAGTGCGGTGAATTTCATTTTAAAGGTAAAATATCTAATTCTCAAATTAATATCCTTAAAGCATCACCCATAAAATCTATATTTTTTAAAGGTACTGAAGATTCATATGAATTAACCAACATTGATTACCCAGAGTTTTTTATGGATAAATTGAAATGTATAGAGTAGTGTTTTTAGCTCTTATACATTAACACAGGGTGTCTAGGACAATCCCATCATTAACAAAGCCGCTAATACTCCTCCAATTATCGGTCCCAAAACAGGAATCCATGAATAACCCCAATCATTTGATGCTTTATTTTTTATTGGCAAAAGTGCATGCGTAATTCTAGGTCCTAAATCACGGGCGGGATTAATAGCATAACCCGTTGTACCTCCTAACGATAGACCAATAACCCAAACTAAAAAAGCAACAGGTATTGCCCCTAAGGACCCTAAACCAATTATGGTTTGCGAATCATTAATTGTGGCATCTGTAAAATATAAAATTGTAAATATTAACACAAAAGTCCCCACTGCCTCACTAAACAAATTGGAAACTGTATTCCTTATTGCCGGTGCAGTACAAAACACTGCTTTTTTTGTTTCACCATCTTCAGTTGCTTCAAAATGATCTTTATACATTAACCAAATCGTAAAAGAGCCCAACATAGCTCCTATCATTTGTGCTAAAATATAAGAAGGCACCGATTCCCATGGAAATTTACCAGCAATAGCAAGTCCTATACTTACTGCTGGATTAATATGAGCACCACTGTAAGGTCCCGCAACTACCACCGCAACATATACCGCCAAAGCCCAACCTGTCGTAATTACTATCCAACCACTATTATTCCCTTTTGTTTTATCTAATACCACATTAGCAACTACACCTCCTCCTAATAAAATAAGTAAAGTTGTTCCAATAATTTCTGCAATAAAAGGCGTCATATTTCTTAGTTTTATGTTTTAACTTAGTTTTTAGTCCAATATTCAAGCGCGTCAATGGCTTTATACCACCCTTTGATTTCTTTTTCGATGTTATCTCTTTCTTTTTTGGGATTGAATGATATATCTGTTTGCCAAATATCTTGAATTTCTTCTGGATTTTCCCAATAACCAACAGCCAATCCTGCCAAAAAAGCAGCTCCCATAGCTGTAGTTTCAACTACCTTAGGACGAACTGTTACGGTATTTAAAACATCTGCTTGAAATTGCATAAGCATATTATTTACAGTGGCACCACCATCTACTCGCAATTCTTTAATTGAGATTCCTGAATCCGCTTCCATTGCTTTTAATACATCCATCGTTTGGTAAGCAATGGACTCTAGAGCAGCACGGGCAATATGAGCATCTGTACTTCCTCTTGTTAACCCAAACATAGTTCCTTGAGCTTGCTGATTCCAATGTGGAGCACCTAACCCAGCAAATGCTGGTACAAAATAAACACCATCAGAACTTTTAACAGAACTGGCAAGTTTTTCAACTTCAGCAGACGTTCTAATAATTTTTAAACTATCTCTCAACCATTGTACCACAGCACCGGCTATAAAGATACTCCCCTCTAATGCGTATTGTGTTTTGCCATTTATTTTCCACGCTACGGTAGTTAATAAATTATTTTTTGAAACAATGGGTTTATCACCAATATTCATAAGCATAAAACACCCTGTACCATAAGTATTTTTAACCATGCCTGGTTTCGTACACATTTGCCCGAATAAAGCAGCTTGTTGATCTCCTGCTATTCCTGAAATTGGAATATTAGCATCGTAAAATGTAGATTTTGTATGACCATACACTTCGCTAGACTGTTTAACTTTGGGTAACATACTTTTAGGAATAGTAAATAAGTCTAAAAGCTCATCATCCCAATCCATTGTATTAATGTTGAACAACAAGGTTCTTGAAGCATTAGATACATCGGTCACGTGTTGGTCACCTTTTGTAAAATTCCAAATTAGCCAAGTATCGATAGTCCCTAAGATTAAATCTCCTGATTCCGCCTTTTTTCTTGCACCTTCAACATTATCTAAAATCCATTTAACCTTGGTTCCCGAAAAATAAGAATCTATAACCAAGCCCGTTTTTTCTCTAATTAAGTCGCTTTTACCTGATTTTTTAAGTTCATCACAATAATCAGAAGTTCTTTTATCTTGCCATACAATAGCATTATAAACTGGTTTGCCTGTTTTCTTATCCCAAACAACTACGGTTTCACGTTGATTAGTAATTCCAATAGCCGCCATGTTCTCCACATTTAATCCTTTTTTTGCTATAGCCTCCGCAGCCACTCCCGCTTGGGTTGACCAAATTTCATTCGGGTCGTGCTCTACCCAACCTGGTTTCGGAAAATACTGCGTAAACTCTTTTTGAGCAACCGATACAATGCTTCCTTTTTTATTGAATACTATGGCTCGAGAGCTAGTGGTTCCTTGGTCTAAGGCAAGTATGTATTTTTCCATAGATATAAAGTTAAATGAAATATAAGATTTATTTTTAAATGTACTTATAAGACATATTGATTTGCAATTGTTGTAAACTCAGAAATTTGTTGTTCCTCCCATAATTTATCACAACCTAACTCTTTAGACAACATCTTTGCCACCATAGGAATAATTTCTAAAGTTGCCTTAGCATCTAAAAACAGGGTTCGAACTCGTCTAGCTAAAATATCTTCAACCGTTCGTGCCATTTCATAACGAATCGCCCAAATCACTTCAGCTTTAGTAAAAGGCAAGCGTTCATGTAAAAGATCACCTAATTCTGAAGATTCTTCTATTAAGTTTTGAATGATTTCTCCATCAGTTCCATAAATACCAAAGTGATTATGTTTATTATTAGAACCATTGGCACCGTGAATTAAAATACGCTTAGTTTTACATGTTTCATTAGGCAATTTTTCCAAAAAAATAGCCTTATTGATGGTGTCCTGAGCCATTCTTCGATAGGTGGTCCATTTACCACCAGTAATAGTAATTAATCCAGAATTTGAAACGATAATTTTATGACTTCGTGAAATTTCTTTGGTTTTTTCAGATTTATCTTTTGGAGCTGCTAACGGACGTAAACCTGCAAAAATACTTAACACATCATCTTTACTCACTTTTTTTGTTAAATAGCTATTTGCAGTGGATATAATAAAGTCAATTTCTTTATCTAAAGCTTTTGGCTCTAAACTATGGCTATCTAACAAGGTATCGGTTGTACCAACCACAATTTTATTATGCCACGGCACTAAAAATAACACTCTACCATCGTTGGTTTTTGGAATCATTATAGCATCATTGCCAGGTAAGAAAGACTTATCTAAAACTAAATGAATCCCTTGACTCGGACGCACCAAATTTTTAGCTTCCTTATCATCCATTTTTAGAATGTCGTTGGTAAAAACGCCCGTTGCATTAATGACAACTTTACAATTTATATTATAGACAATTTTGGTTTCAGCATCTTCAGCAATTACCCCGTTTACAATGCCCTTTTCACTTTTAAGTAATTGCTTAACTTTAAAATGGTTTAGAACCGTTGCACCATGTTCTATAGAAGTTTGTGCAATATTTATAGCCAATCTAGAATCGTCAAATTGCCCGTCATGATATACGACACCGCCTTTAAGTTTCGCATTTTTTATTGTACTTAACCTTGAAAGTGTTTCTTTCTTGTTAATTCGAAACGATTTCCCAAAACTTAATTTTCCAGCCAAAGCATCGTAAATTTTGAGCCCGATGGTATATTTAATAACGTCCCACCATTTATAGTTTGGAATTATGAAGGACTGATTGCTTACCAAATGTGAAGCATTTTTTAACAGCAAACCTCTTTCATAAAGCGCTTCCTTAACTAAATCGATATTGCCTTGAGCTAAATAGCGTACTCCGCCATGCAATAGTTTAGTGCTCCTACTTGAAGTCCCTTTTGCATAATCTACTTGTTCTAATAAAAGTGTTTTAAATCCTCGTGTTGTACTATCTAATGCAACCCCTAAACCAGATGCACCACCACCAATAACTATTACATCCCAATTAGAGTTTTCTTCTAATTGTTTTACTAATGTTTCTCTTTTATAAATGTCTCTACCTTTCAATCCTTTTTTATCAGTCTAATTTACTGTTTTAATCAACTCTTTATTCTACTACTCTAAATACGCCTTTCAAAGAAGCCTCGGAGTTACCACCAACCCAAACATTAAAATCGCCAGGTTCTACCTCCCATTTTTTATTAACCGTGTAAAACTGAAGTTTTTCAGAATTTATCGTAAAGTTAACAATCTTTGTTTCTCCAGCTTTAATCATAACTTTTTTAAAATCTTTCAACTCTTTTATAGGTCGTGTTAAGCTTCCCACTAAATCCCTAATATAAAGCTGGACTACTTCTTCTCCATCACGAGTTCCTGTATTTGAAATTTCAACAGACAACTTAATTTCTCCATCTTTTAAAATTTCAGATTTGTCTAATTCTAAATTTTTATATTCAAAAGTAGTATAACTTAACCCAAACCCAAAAGGATATAAGGCCGATTTTGGTGTATCGGTATACCCTGAATAGGTAACATGTTTTGGGCTAAAAGGCCTTCCTGTGTTTTTCTGATTGTAATATAGAGGTTCTTGCCCTACATTATGAGGAAAAGAAACTGGTAATTTACCTGAAGGATTATAATCTCCAAACAACACATCGGCAATAGCGTTACCCGACTCTGAACCTAAAAACCAACATTCAAGAATGGAAGGCACATTATTAGCAGCCCAAGAAATATCCATAGGTCTACCATTCATTAAAACAATTACAACATTTTTATTAACCTTATAAATTGCTTCCAGCAGTTTTTGTTGAACACCAAAAAATCCGATTTCAGATTGACTCCTTCCTTCGCCTGTTTGGTATGCATTTTCTCCTATTGCCAGCAATACAACCTCAGCTTTTTTAGCTACTTCAACTGCAGCTTTAATACCAGAAACATCTGTATTATTGAATTTTAAAGGATGTAAAAACTGATTTTCTCCCGGCTTTACAGTTGGTATGGTTAATTCAACTCCCTTTTCATAAAAGACTTTTGTATTCTTATCAACCACGCTTTTCACCCCTTCTAATAAAGATACCGCCGAATTATATTCACCCTTTGCTCTCCAATTTCCAAGTGGGGCATCTTTATCATCTGCAAGGGGTCCAATCACTGCAATACTCTTTAAATTTTTAGTAATTGGTAATAAATTGGTTTCATTTTTTAATAACACAATTGATTTTTTGGCAACATCCCTAGCTACTGCTAAATGCTCATCAGTATATATGTTGGCTTTTTCTCTTTCTTCATTGCAATATTTATAAGGATCATCAAACAAGCCTAACTCAAATTTCAGTCTTAGTACGCGCTTAACAGCATCATCAATTTGTTCTATAGAAATTTTATTTTCCCTAACCAAAGCTTCCAAATTAGCTTCATAGGCATATGATTCCATGTCCATATCACTACCTGCGTCCAAGGCAATTTGAGTCGCATGTTTTTTATCTTCAGCATAACCATGTGCAATCATCTCTCCAATAGAACCCCAGTCGGACACTACGAGTCCATTCCAGCTCCAGTTTTGTTTTAAAATATCTCTTTGCAATACTTTATTTCCTGTTGATGGAATTCCATCTATATCATTAAACGAATTCATAAAAGTTGCTACACCTGCTTTAGCTGCCGCTTTAAATGGTGGTAATATTGTATTATGTAATTCGTATTCTCCAATGTTTACTGTATTATAATCTCTCCCTGCCTCAGCAAAACCATAACCTGCAAAATGCTTTGCACAAGCAGCAATAGTGTTGGGATGCGACAAGTCATCACCTTGAAACCCATGTATTCGAGCAACTCCAATTACGGTATTTAAATAAGTGTCTTCTCCAGCGCCTTCCATAATTCTGCCCCAGCGTGCATCTCTAGATACATCAATCATAGGTGCAAACGTCCATTGTAAACCAGAAGCTGCAGTTTCTTTTGCTGCAATAGAAGCAGATTGTTTTATAATATCTAAATCCCAACTCGCACTTTCGCCCAAAGGTATTGGGAAAATGGTTTTATATCCATGAATTACATCATACCCAAAAATTAAAGGGATTTTTAAGCGAGAATGTTCCATTACAATTTTCTGGGTTTCCTTAATGGAGGCGACCGATGTAATATTCAACATGGAACCCACTTCCCCTTTTTTCAGTTTATCAAGTTTGTGCTGATCCCCTTTGGAAGTTGAAGGACCCGTTGCATTCCATTTACCGCTGTATTGCACCAATTGACCAATTTTTTCATTAAGATGCATCAAGGCTAAAACAGAATCAACCTTTTCTTCTATTTTGGCATCTAAATTACTCGTTGCATATACTTTTTCACTATCAACGACATGATTTTTAACACTAAAAAGTACAATTGCAAGAAGTATTATGGGTATAAATAATAAGTTTTTCTTAGACATTTTATAAAATTTAAAAGTTACCAATATTGGCTTTACACCATTCTTGATATGCCGTTTCTAATTCCTTTACTTTATCGGGATATTGACTTGAAAGATCAATACGTTCTCCTGTATCTTCTTTTAAATTGAATAATTTTAAAGACAAATCATTACTTATTGGTTTTATATATAAATTACTTGGTCTGCTTTTCCAATGATTTTCGTTGGAATTTGTCAGTTTCCAATCACCTAATCGAACTGCCCACGTTTTTTGCCATTTCCAAACCAGTAACCTGTCTTTTTTGGACTGTAATAAATTAACCCCATCAATAGTATCATCATTTAATTTAATTCCTGCGGAATATAAAATAGTTGGTAGAATATCAGTTGCTGAAACATAATCCGTTTGCGTCTGATTTGGTTTTATTTTACCAGGCCAAACTAAAGCCATTGGCACTCTAATACCACCTTCCCATAATGAATATTTACCACCTGTTAGTGGACTATTATTTGCACCTGTTAGTGGTGAACCACCATTATCAGAAATAAATATGATTAGCGTTTCTTTGTCTATATTTTCGTTTTTAAGCGATTCTAAAAGCCTTCCAATATTGTCATCCAAACAATTCAAATTGGCTAAATAGTATTTTCTTAAATCCTCGTCCTGTATATCGCCTAATCTTGAATATTTATCGTAATAAGCTGCATAACTTCCAGGTTTATGCTTCCCATAAGCCATTAAGCTATCTGGGTCGTAATTATTTATAGACTTCACATTATATTTATCTAAATATTTTTGTGGTACTTCATGAATTAGATGATGAACTGAACTGTAAGCTAGTGTCAAGAAAAAAGGTTTGCTTTTAGATTTTTTAATGTATTGAATGGCTTCATCAGTTAATATATCTGTTAAATAACCTTCCTCATAACTTTTCTCTCCTTTATCGTGCATTAATGGCCCTAAAACCGCACTCGTTCCACTAGGGTCTGGCGTTCTATCTTTTATTTCTTTTGAAAGTAACCAATAGTCATGAGCATGAGCACTAAATCCTAAGAACTCGTCATAGCCATGTTCTAACGGATATTCTCTTACATCATATTTATGGAAGTTTCTACCTAAATCATTTTTTCCTATCCTGGCTGTACTGTAGCCCATCTCTTTTAAGTATTCTGGAATGGTTTTAACAGAGTCTGGTAATCCTGGTCCCCAACTAGCCTTTACATCCCATCTAAATTGGTTTTTGCCTGTTAAAATACCTGCTCTAGATGGGCTACAAACAGGTGCAGTAGTGTAAGCTTGTGTAAATACCATCCCAGATCTTGCCAATTTCCCCATATTTGGAGTTTCGGCAGACGAGTCATGGTTTTCAAATGGCTCAAAATCGGCGTATCCTTGGTCGTCAACAACAATTAAAACAATATTAGGTGTTTTATCTTTTTTAACAGATTGCCCTTTATTTTCACAAGAAAATAAGCAAAAAAACAGGGTTATGATGAGTAGTTTCTTCATATTTTGTAGTATTTCTATTCCAATGTAAACTCAGCATACACAGGAAAATGGTCTGATGGATATTTTAAATTATTAGAATCACTTAAAACCGCATGCTTATTTATTCTGAGGTTTTGTGATTTCGATATAAAAATGTAATCAATCTTTCTAGTTACAAGTTCGGTAAATTTGAAACCGTTAAAAGTTCCATTAGGTCCGAAAGTTAAGTTCGCAGCTGCTTCTGCATTCAACATACTATTAGACAAGTTTCTAATAAGCAAGCTATTAGGCTCTACATTAAAATCTCCCATTAAAATTACCGGATAATTTTTGGTATTAACTTCTGCTATTTTCTGTTGAATAGTTTCTATACCCTTTAATTGAGCTTGTTCACCAACATGGTCTAAATGCGTATTAAATACCCAAAACTTCATAGATGTTTTTAAATCTGTAAATAAGCCATAGGTACAAATTCTAGGGTATGCTGCATCCCATCCTTTTGATACTTTTTCAGGTGTTTCGGAGAGCCAAAATGTATTGGCGCTTTCAACCTTAAATTTGTAGGAATTATAAAAAATAGATGAATGTTCTCCTTCATTACCTCCATCTCTTCCAGTACCAATAAACTGATAGTTTTTTAAAGCTGTTTTTAAATCGTTCATTTGGTTAGGTCTTGCTTCTTGAACACCTAAAATATCTGGACTAAAAAATAAAACTTGAGATATTAAAAAATCTTTTCTATGTGTCCATGCGTTTTCTCCATCTGAAGCAACATCCAAACGAATATTATACGTCATGACACTAAAATCTTGACTCTTACAACTATAGATGTTTAACAAAAGGACAAATAATAAAGCTATGTATAATTTCATTTAAATATTCTCTTTATTTTGATAAACTCGAACATAATCTACGGTCATTTGTTGTGGAAAAATACTATCGTCTATTCCTTGTCTTCCACCTAACATACCACCAACTGACACGTTTAAAATCAGATGAAACTTTTGATCGAATGGCCATTCAGCAGTTGTTTTGTGTTCATTTTCAATTCGGTTATATACTACATCATCTAAAATAAAATCCATTTTTTCTGGAGTCCATTCTAAGGCAAACACATGAAAAGCGTCATAAGGCTTTTCTATAAAAATCTTTTTACCTCGTTCCGTATTTTTGAGGTGATTATAGGCTTTCGTATGAATAGTTCCGAAAATAGAATCAGGGTTAAAACCTACATGTTCCATAATATCAATTTCTCCACACTCTGGCCAACCTACTTGTTTTCTGTTCTCACCAAGCATCCAAATTGCCGGCCATAAGCCTACGCCTTTTGGTAATTTCGCTTTTACTTCAATGCGACCATATTTCCAAGATGCCAATCCATCAGTCTTTATTCTTGCCGATGTGTATTGGGCCGTATCAATTTCTGTGATATATTTTAACCAACTTTTGTTTTTAAAAGCATCACTTTTATAGTCTTTATTTGCAATTTTCTCCTTTCGTGATTCAATTATTAAATAACCGTTTTCTACCCTAACATTTTTTAAACTATCAGTAAAATATTGTTTTTCTTCATTACTAATAAACCCATAATCATATGTCCATTTAGTGCTGTCCGGTTTACCTTTATAATTAAATTCATCACTCCAAACTAGTTTATATCCTTGATTGATTGGGGTATTTTTTATTCTTTCTAATACCAACTCAGGTTCATCGGTGGTAATAAAATCAAATTCATTTGCCAATAACCAATCTATATCTTCAGCATTGTTGGCTACCCAAGCATTTAATAACAATCCTTGTTGTTTAGCGGCTTCAATCCATTTTGGGGTTTTTTTGTATTTATAAACCAAGTAATCCATTCCAGAAATTCCATCTCGCTTTAATCGTTCAGGAGCTTTTGAGCCATCTAAATATTGTGTTTTAGCATTTGGATCTAACTCTCTTATTTTGTTAAGAATTTCATAGCTAAAACTAATGTATGACAAAATATAAGGTTCAGCTTTTAATTCTCTAACAAGTTTCATTACGCTCTTTGCAAGTATGTCATTTCGCCCAGGTATTTTTGAAGGCTTAATTTCACACACTAATCCCGTACTGTTATTGTTTTGAATTCCTGAAAGTATATACTGCTTTAAAGTGGGTAATGTTTCTCCGTTGGCGAGTTTATGTTTTGATAACTCCTTATAAGTAGATTTTTCGACAACTAAGTTATTATAATCTGCATCATGCGTAACAACAAGTACATTATCTAACGTCATTCTCACATCAAATTCTGATCCCGTACAATTTAATGCAATAGCTTGTTTTAAAGATGCTATTGAATTTTCAGGTAGGTTTTGACTTTTCCAAGCACCCCGATGTGCAATCACAGGATTATTTGCGAACGCAATATCATCTTTGCTATTTGATGTATTGCAAGCATTAATACTTAAAACAAAACAACATAGTAGTAAAAAACGCATACTTATTAAGTTAATAATGATACAGCACTGTAAATATCGCAAGTTTAAATTTAATACTAAGGGCAAACTTAATTGCCCTTAGAACTAAACAACTAACTACAATACATAAACAAATTAATTTTTAGTAACCATCATTTTGTGGATAATTAGGTCCTAATAAATCTAAATCTTCTTGAAAGATTGGGAAATTAATAAAATGATCTTGCCAATTTACTCTTGGATCACGGTCGCCACCAAAATTGTTTGGAAAATACTCGCCATCACCCGCATAATTTCTCATTTGAAAATTTAATACATCGGCTCCCATTCTTTTTAATGTAAACCAACGTTCCCCTTCAAATGCCAATTCACGTGCATTTTCATCTAATATATCTTGCAGTGTTACACTAGACAAAGGTGCTGCATTTGCTCTTGTTCTAATAGTATTTATATAGGGTAATGGGTCGCCACTTCCAGACCTTAAGATGGCCTCAGCGGCAATTAAATAGGTTTCTGCCAATCTATAAACCAAAATATTACTTCTTTGTAAATATGAATTAGGATCATCATCTTCTTGTGCAAATTTTATGCAAGATGGATGCAGCCTTTGATAGTATCTAGTATAAGTACTACTAGGGTTATTAAGATCTGTTATTGGCTCATAAATAGTAATTTCTTGACCTGCATTAACTCCTGAAGTATAATAATACTTTAATCTAAAATAAGTGTCATCATCTCTTGTGTCGTTAGGATCCTCAGCTAAAAGGTTCAGTAAATATAAATTAGGTAAAACTCTTGAAAAACCTCTTCCACCCTGCTCTATATTAGCCTCAATTCCAGGTATTTGAAAGTATTGTGTTACGTAGTTGGCATTCATCATGGTAGCATCTCCACCACCTAATACATTGTCCTGAGATTGTATTACAAATAGCTGCTCAGAATGGTTTCTATCTCCCTTAAATACATCAGCTGTACTAGACACAAGGCTGTGAGGGCTATTTGGATCTTCAATTACAGATAATGCTTGTGTTTTAGCTTCTTCCCAATCACCTTCCCACATGGCTACTTTGGCCTTAATATGTTTTGCTGTTCCTTTTGATACGCGTCCAAAAGTTACATTCCAATCTAAATACTCAATTGCAAAGTCTAAATCACTATTTAACAACGCAAATATTTCTTCCTTTGAGGATTTATCTTGAATTAAATCAAATGCATTATCAACAGTTACAGATTCGGTAGTTACATAAATATTATTAAACATTCTGTAAAGAAAAAAGTAGGATTGTGCTCTAAAAAACTTTGCTTCGGCAATAATTTTGTTTCTCGTATCTTCATCCACTCCTTTTACAACTTCAGCCGCATTGATTATATCTGTCGCTTTATTTGCCATATTGTAATAGTGCTTCCAAAATAAAGTTGATACAAAATTAGCTCCTAAATCAATTGGAGAAACACCTCGCTGATACCTACCCATTAAACCTGTATATCCAGATCTGTTAAATGCTAAATCACTTCGCGATGATAGTAATACCGCACCCATAAAGTCTTCAATGCTTCTATCGTATCGATCTCGATTGAATTTGTATAAACTAACTACTCCAGATTTTAAACCTTCTTCAGTGTTATAAACATATCCAGAATCAATTAATGTACTGGGTTGCTCTTCTAAATATTCTTCGCATGAGGTTACCGCCAAAAACAATGTTAATGTCAATAACAAGCTGCTTGTTACTTTCTTATAAAAATGTATTGTATTCATAGTTTATTTTTTTAGAATTATAAATTAACTTTTACTCCAAATGTGAAACTTTTAGCATCTGGATAACCTGTATCTGCATTAGAAAATGTGTTTCTAATATTAACTTCTGGACTGTAGCCTATATAATCTGTATCGGTAAATACGTTAGTGGCAGTTACATAAAATTTAATTTGATCAATACTAAGTTTGGTATAAAGCGATTCTGGTAATGTGTAACCTAAACTTAAGGTTCTAAGTCTAACATACGAAGCATCTCTTACTGCCAAAGCATTTAAGTATTGTGGTGCAGTATCAAAACTTGGTCTTGGAAATGTTGTTGATGGATTTTCAGGTGTGTAATAAGGCACCTTTACTCCATTTAATTTTCCTGAAAGCGTACCTCCGTTATTAAAATCAGATAAGAAAGGGTTCACTTTAGTTGCTCCTTCAACTACGTAAAAATCAATTAACAAGTCAAAGCCTTTATAAGACATAGTCGTTGAAAATGAACCAAACCAGTCTGGATTAGGATCTGTAAAAACACGATCGTCCTGAGTTATTTTACCATCGGCATTCGTGTCCTTAATTCTAATATCTCCAGCTCTTAGATTTGCTTGAGTAATAGTAGACTCAGGATTAGCCTGTGGAGCATTAGCGAAATCATCACCTTCTTGCCAAATACCATCAAATTGATACTGTCTAATTACACCGTTTGGTTGACCCACAAAATAATTATAGGCATCATCTTCAAGAATTGGATCACCATTGCCATCATTATAAAGTTCTATTAATTTGTTCTTATTGTTGGACCAATTTGTAGAAACAGCCCATTTAAAATCATTTGTATTAATTAAGTTCGCCGTTAAACTTACTTCAACACCCGAATTTTGTAATTCTCCTGCGTTAAAATACGTGTACTGATAACCTGTTATAGAAGGAACTGGTCTTCTTAATAATAAATCTGTCGTCCTAGAATCATAATATTCAACCGAACCTGTTAAGAACCTTTGAAAAAGCGAGAAATCAAGACCTAGATTAAGTGTAGTTATTCTTTCAAACTTCAAATTTGTATTTGGCAACACTACCGAAGGTGAGTACCCCGAAGCAGATTCACCATCAAACACATAGTTTTGACCTTCAGCAGTAAATAATGATGTGTATGGTCGGCTAATACCATTTACCAATGCACCATAACTGGCTCTAAATTTTAATTCTTGAATGGCATCAACATTTTCTAAAAAGCTTTCGTTGTGCATTTTCCAAGCAAAAGATGCTGCTGGGTTGTGCGCCCATTTATTACCTTCGGCATTGACTGACCCTCCATCTGCTCTATAAGTGGCAGAAAATAAATATCTATCCAATAAGTTATAACGTGCTCTTCCCATAAAAGATGCATTTCTAATAGAACTTTGATCACGTTCTACAGTTACATTTCCTATGGCATTTGTAATACCATTATATCCTAAACTTTCGTTTGGAAAGCCTCTACCCTCGGTAAAAGTTCTTGAAAATTTATCTTCTTGAATCGACTGAACAAAAGTAAAATTAAACTTATGATTATCATTGAATTCCTTATCGTAAGTTAAAATATTCTCAATAAGATATGATTCTCTTAATTGATTATCTATTCGTGCAATTCCCCTATCAGTATCGCCTGGTGAACTTAATGAGGACTGATATTGACCACGTTCAGAACTTTTTCTGGTTAAGTTCGTTTTTAATTGGTACTGCAAATTTTTCGTGATTTGCCATGTAGGTGTTACATTTATCACAAAATCATTTCCTTTTTCATCGTTATCTTGCTCGCGTAAATTCCATAAAGGATTTGTAGCTGACAATTCTTCTCCACTTGGGAATTGTGTTAAAGAACCGTCAGGATTATACGCTCTACCTAATGGTGAAAACGTAATTACATTAACATTTGCAGCTCTTTCAATATCATCATTTAAAATATTTAAATCAAAATTTACAGAAAACTTATCGCTAATTTTTTGATCAACATTTAATCGTAAATTTTTTCTTGTATAGCTAGATGTTGGGATTATACCATCTTCCTTAAAGTAATTTATACTACCATATACTTTCGTTAAATCGGTACCGCTAGAAATACTTACAGATTGACTATTTACCAAACCAGATCTTTGCAATTCTTCTTCCCAGTCAACAAATTCATTATTTGCTATAGACTCCAATTCTAAAGGTGAGAAAGCATCTTCTTCGTCTGGATATTCATCTGTTGCGTTATTGGCTCTTATAGCCTCTCTTCTTAATTGAGCAAACTCTTGACCACTATATACATCAAAATTACGTTCAATAGATTTTGTAGTAACAAAACCATGATATGACACGTTTACTTTTCCAGTAGAACCTCTTTTAGTGGTAATTAAAATCACCCCATTAGCTCCTCTTGATCCATAAATAGCTTGGGCAGATGCATCTTTTAAAACCTCGATAGATTTAATATCGTCAGCATTTATATCTTCAATTCCACCTTCTCTTATTATACCATCTACTACATATATAGCACTTGTATTTCCTTCGATAGAACTTCTACCTCTAAAAATAATTTCTGAAAATCCTCCAGGTCTTAATGTTCCACCACCAACTTCAACCTGCAAACCTGCTATTCTACCTCTTAGCATTTCGGTGACATCGGATGTCGGACTTAATACTGCTTTTGATAAGTCGGTCGTAGCAACTGCATTTACCAAATCACTTTTTCTTTGTGTTCCATAACCTACTACTACAACCTCATCTAAAGTACTCGCATCTACTGATAGTAAGATAGTTAAATTATCGGATGTTATGGGAACATCTTTAGTTTTATAACCTAAGTACGATACTGTTAATACTGTTGCGCTACTTGCAACTGATATTGTGAAGTTGCCATCAAAATCAGTCGAGGCACCATTAGTAGTTCCTTTAACTATTACTGATGCCCCTGGTAAGGGCATGTTGTCATCAGCAGATAATACTGTCCCCGTTATAGTCCTTTGCGTTTGAGCAATCAAAACCAATGTGGGCAATAACATCAATATCTGAAATAGAATTTTTGTTTTTTGATTTAAGAGTTTTAGTTTCATATGATTGAATTTTAGTTTAGTTCCAAAAAGTATGGTAGTGCTTAACGTTGCGATTTATAATAAAATTAAGCATATGTAAACTTAGGAGCAATAATTGAGAAATCCATAAAATTTACCTCGATAAAAAACGAACATCGCATTATATAGATTAAATACTAGTGAAATCTTAAGCCAAATACCCTATAAACAGTACAGTTGTAAAAAAGAAGATTTTTAGAGTTATCACATCAATGTTGTGTTCTTTTTTTATAGTTGTCGTGGTAATGTCGTGGTAAAAAATTAACTTGTAGTGTTATTAGAAGTTTAAAATATAGTCAACCAATCCGCTATCGTGTTCTAAACCTAATTTTTTTCTAAGCCTGTAACGTTTAGTTTCTACACTTTTTATCGAAATATTAAGTAATGGTGCCATTTCTTTTGACGACAGGTTTAATCGTAAGTAAGCACAAAAGCGTAAATCGTTAGGGGTTAGGTCTGGGTGAGATAATTTTACTTTGTCTAAAAAATCTTTGTCCGCATTATTAAAAGCCTGTTCGAAAAACGACCAATCTTTATCGTCATTCAAATTATTATCTATCAACTTTAATGCAGCGTTGTTATCTGTGAGTTTACTTTTTTTAAGTTCCTTTTTGATACTATTTAAAACCTCATTCTTTTTTATGATACTCATTGTTGAAATTGCCAACTCTCTATTTTTACTTTCAATTTCCTGGTTTAATTTTTCATTATTGATTTTAGTAATCAATTGCTCACTTTCTAACTGCTTATTTTTATGCAACTTTTTATAATATTTTTTATAAGTTCTATGCATAAACAATGAAAAGCCAAAAAGAGCAACTAAATAGAGTATTATGGCTATGTTTGATAAAAACCAAGGACGATTTATTTTAAAACTATAACTAATAGTATTACTCGATAATTTATTACCAATTTTTGCACGGATATTTAAATTATAGTCACCAAACGGTAAGTTCTCAAAAACTAGTTCAGATTTTGTATTCCACTCACTCCATTGATCATATCTACCAATAAGTTTATACTGATATTGAACCATATTAAACTTGTTGTAGGCAGGAACGCTATAATTAAAAATGATTGAATTATTTTCGTATTCAAATTCTGCATCCTTTTGCATATCAACAGCTATATTACTTGCTTCCACATTAATTAATTCAATCGAATTTAGAATCAAATTGTAATCATCATTTTCATCTACTTGCGAAATATCTAATGTAAGGTAACCATCAGTTATACCAATAAGGTATTTATTGTTATTAAGATGGGAAATATTCTCATAGCCAATTTGTCCTTTTCTTAAGTGATAAGGAATGGCAATTCTGTTAACTTTTAATTGATTAGTTAAATCGTTAACATCTACAAAACTTATATTATCATTAGAAAAAGTCCATAATTTTTCAGTATCGTCTACAACCATTTTACCAGATGCGTATTCAGACTGGGTAATTATAGAACTAAGTGTTGAATCTTTAACAAAACTATTTGTTTCTGTATCATATCCTAGCACACCTTCTTTATGCGCATATAAAATTCGGTCTTTATATTTAGCTAAACTTGAGTTTTTATCAATAGGAATTGTTGAATCTATCACTACATTTTTAACCTCTGTGAAGTTTTCATCTATGGCAAGTTTAAAAACTCCTTTGTAGGCATGACTTACCCAAATTTCGCTATCGTTAGTAATTTCAAAGTATCTAGCAGAATTATCAAAACCTTTAATTTTATTTCTAAGTTTCCATCTGCCATTTTCCTTGATTAATATATTTAACCCATTATAATTACCTTCTAGGAGCATGTTATCGGAATTAGGAATAGGTTTAAACCCCCATGTTCCAGGAATATTTGTCACCAATTCAGCATTGTCATTATTTATTATGAAGGTTCCTGAATGATGCCCACAAAACAATTCATTGTTAAATAAAAACAAGCTCCAAACTTGCCCAGATGTACCTGAAACAAACTGAAAAGGCTCTTGGGTAAATGCCTTTTTATAAAATAATCCTTGATTAGTTCCTAAATACAAAAAGTTGTTAAAAACTATGGAGGCGTAAACAGTTCCTATTTTCCCCTCATCATCATTAAAAACTTTAATAGGTGATTTTATATTAATGCAATTAATCCCATTATCTAAACCAACCCATAGATTTTCATCAACATCTTCAAAAACAGATAGAGCAGTATTGTTACTAAGTCCATTACTTCTATTAAGTTCGTATTCTATAAATCCGTTCTGATTTAAATATATCAAACCATTCTTTATGGTTCCTATAACAAAGCTTTTATCTTTAAGCTGAATGCTATTAAGTACATTCATTGTTTTCAGACGTTCATTTGCTGGTATATTCCATTCAGATATTTCACCATTAATTAATGTATAAAACCCTAATCCACGTGTTTGTACAAGCACCCCGCCATCTAATGGAAATAGATTTACAACTTTATCATTCTTAAATAATTGGTCGTCAATTATTAATCTTGGTTTGCCCGCTTCAATTTTATAAATACCTTCATCGGTAACATGATAGTAAATAACATTTTGAGTATTAAAAACTCTTGAAATCCCATTTTGTGAATTCAAAACAGAGTGAGTTCCACTTAACGGGTTATAAAAATATATTCTGTTAAAAGACTGAAATAACACCCATTCATCATATGTAATAATATTCCAAATATGTTCGTCCTCAATCATCTTCTCTTCAAATTCAGAAACTAAACTTTGGTATTGTAACTTTCCAGAAACATCGCGTTCCCAAAAGCCAAATTCCATATAGCATCCCGTGTATATTCGGTTTCCTACTACGTTAACAGCTCTTATAATAGTGTTATTAGGCGATGGGTACATAGTCCATTTAGCACCGTTATATTCTAAAAGACCCTCATTATTGGCAACATAAATAAATTTATTTGGTGCCTGAGATATCATCCAGTTTTGGTTTTCACCATCATAATCTGTTGGTGTGAATTTCTGAATTGGAGGCAATTCTTGCCCTAATAAATTATTAGTTAAGGCTAATAAAAAAAGATAAAATAGTGTTATGTGAAAATTTATTTTCATCTAAATATTTACCCTAAATTTAGCTAAATTATTAAGACTATGGCAATTTAAGAAGTTTTAAACTTATATGCTTTACAGCGTTTGTATAATTGACACAATAATTCTTTGCATACTAAAATTAGGAAAAATTAATTGAGATGTTTCCAATAAAAAAAAGCCTTATCAAAATATTTTGATAAGGCTTTTGTACTGAAGGCGGGACTTGAACCCGCACGAACTAATGTTCATTGGATTTTAAGTCCAACGTGTCTACCAATTCCACCACTTCAGCAACTTTGGTATATTTTTAAGAAAGTTTCAGAGCGAAAGACGGGATTTGAACCCGCGACCCTCACCTTGGCAAGGTGATGCTCTACCCCTGAGCTACTTTCGCAGTCTTTTATATGAACGTGCAATATCGCTATTGCGGATGCAAATTTAAAATATTTCTACTAAAACCAAAGCCTTTTCTTAAAATAAATAAAATTTATTTTAAGCCTGTTTTTTCTTAACCAACATACGCTTAATTTCATTAAGTTTCATGAGGGCTTCAACAGGTGTAAGGGTATCAATATCAATATGTAAAATCTCTTCTTTTATATTTTCAAGCAATGGGTCATCTAAATTAAAGAAGCTCAATTGCATATCATCTTTTATTAGTTTTACCTTATCCGTAAGCTCTTCGCTAGAATGTGACTTCTCCAATTTCTTTAAAATGGAGTTTGCTCGATGTAAAACCTGTTGTGGCATACCTGCCATTTTAGCAACATGAATACCAAAACTATGCGCACTACCACCTTCAACCAGTTTACGTAAAAACAATACATTGTCTTTTAATTCCTTTACAGACACATTGAAATTTTTGATGCGTTCAAAGGTTTCAGACATTTCATTTAATTCGTGATAATGTGTAGCAAATAAGGTTTTTGGCTTCGATGGATGCTCGTGTAAATACTCGCTAATAGCCCATGCAATGGAAATACCATCGTATGTACTGGTGCCTCGTCCAATTTCATCTAATAACACCAAACTTCTATCAGAAATATTATTAAGTATAGACGCCGTTTCATTCATTTCAACCATAAAGGTAGATTCGCCCATCGAAATATTATCACTGGCTCCTACTCTGGTAAAAATTTTGTCAACCAAACCAATTCTGGCTTCTTTTGCTGGCACAAAACTTCCTATTTGAGCTAAGAGAACTATGAGTGCCGTTTGACGTAAAATAGCCGATTTACCCGACATATTAGGCCCCGTAATCATGATGATTTGTTGCGATGTTCTATCCAGAAAAACATCGTTAGCAATATAGCTTTCTCCTAAAGGCAACTGCTTTTCAATGACAGGATGACGTCCCTCTTTAATATCTAACTCAAAAGTTTCATTAATAATTGGATAAGTATAATTATTATCTTTTGCCAATTGGGCAAAACCACATAAACAATCTAACTGACCAACTAAATACGCATTTTGTTGTACTGCCTTAATATACTGATGCATCCAAACAACCAACTCCGCAAATAATTGTTGTTCGATGATCTGAATTTTATCTTCAGCGCCTAATATTTTAGCTTCGTATTCTTTAAGCTCTTCAGTAATGTATCGCTCTGCACTTACCAAAGTTTGCTTGCGAATCCATTCTGCAGGTACTTTATCTTTATGCGTGTTTCTAACTTCAATATAATATCCAAATACATTATTCGAATCAATTTTTAAAGACGTGATTCCAGTGCGTTCAGTTTCGCGCTGAAGCATCTTATCCAAATAATCTTTCCCAGATTTTGACAAGCTTCTTAATTCATCTAATTCCGAAGAAAATCCGGTAGCAATCGTATTACCTTTTAAAACATTTACTGGTGCATCCTCGTTAAGGGTTTCCTTTATTTTTTCACGTAGCACTTCACAACTTTGAAGATTATCACCTATAATTCGTAACGATTCGTTATCGCAATTTGATGCTAATGATTTAATAGGAACAATAGCTTCCAATGAATTTTTAAGTTGAATAACTTCTCGTGGATTCACTTTTCCCGTAGCAATTTTAGAAATCAGTCGCTCTAAATCGCCAATATGTTTAATATGATTTTGAATTTTTTGAAGCGTCGTATTTTCTTTGGTTAAAAAACTAACCACTTCATGGCGTTGTTTAATTTTATCCAAACTTTTAAGTGGTAACGCCAACCAACGCTTTAATAAACGTCCGCCCATAGGCGAAATGGTTTTATCAATTACATTTAAAAGGGTAACAGCATTATTATTTGTTGAATTATAAAGCTCTAAATTTCTAATGGTGAACTTATCCATCCACACATAGTCATCTTCAGCAATTCTTGAAATAGATGTAATATGTTGCAACTTATGGTGCTGCGTTTCTCCTAAATAATGAAGGATAGAACCCGAAGCTATTATACCTTCATACAAATCTTCAATTCCAAAACCTTTAAGTGTTTTTGTGTTGAAATGTTTGATAAGAGTTTCGTAAGCATAATCGGTTTGATATACCCAATCTTCCATATAAAAGGTATGGAAATCGTTCCCGAAAGTTTCGTTAAATAAACTTCGTTTTTGCTTAGATACCAACACCTCGCTTGGGTTAAAATTTTGAAGTAATTTATCAATATACTCTGCATTACCTTGCGATGTTAAAAATTCCCCTGTGGAAATATCTAAAAAGGAAATGCCAATATAATTTTTATCAAAATAAACCGAACACAAAAAATTATTCGATTTAGAAACCAAAACCTCGTCATTTAAAGCAACTCCTGGAGTCACCAATTCGGTTACACCTCTTTTTACAATAGTTTTCGTTTGTTTAGGGTCTTCTAATTGGTCGCAAATAGCAACACGTTCGCCCGCTTTTACCAATTTGGGCAAATACGTATTTATGGAATGGTGCGGAAATCCTGCAAGCTCTGTTTCACTATCGCTCCCTGCTCCGCGTTTGGTTAAAATAATCCCTAAAATACCAGCAGCTTTTATAGCATCTTCTCCAAAGGTTTCATAAAAATCACCCACACGGAACAACAACAGCGCATCAGGATGCTTTGCTTTTATAGCATTGTACTGTTTCATTAACGGGGTTTCCTTTTTTGCTTTTTTAGCCAATGGTTAAGTGGTTTTTAAGTCTTATTTTTGTTGAAATTGTAAGATTGCTAATGTAGTATTATTTTAAGCTTTTTTGAAACGTAAACAGCATAAGTTATCTACAAAAACTACAAGATTTTAACATGCGTAAACTAAAAAATAGCGAATTAGATAGATTAAGTGTTGAAGCTTTTAAAGAGGCAAAAAAAACACCTATTATTATTATACTCGATAATATTAGAAGCCTTAACAATATAGGTTCGGTGTTTAGAACTAGTGACGCCTTTTTAATTGAAAAAATTTACCTGTGTGGCATTACTGCAAAACCGCCACATAAAGATATTCATAAAACAGCTTTAGGAAGTACCGATACGGTTGCATGGGAATATGTTGAAAACACCATGGATGTAGTAAATAAACTAAAAGCTGAAAACGTAAAAATTTGCTCAATAGAACAAGCCGAAAATGCGATTATGCTAAATGATTTTAAAGTTGAGTCAAATACCAAATATGCTTTAGTTTTTGGAAATGAAGTAAAAGGTGTTGCCCAAAATGTGGTAAGCGCAAGTGATTTCGTTTTAGAAATACCACAATATGGCACGAAACACTCCTTAAATATTTCTGTGAGTTGTGGCGTGGTGGTTTGGGATATGTTTAGTAAATTAGAAATTAAATAGTTCAAAAAATGAAAATAAAATTCAATTTATCAATTTTCGTTATTATAATTTTTTCCTTTATTACAGCTTGTGCTCAAAAATCTCAAGAAATTCCGATAAAATTCCTTTCTATGGAATTAGAACCCAACCAACAAAAACAGAAACTCAATATTTTAAAAAACGAAATTGAGGGTGTAACTAGCGAACATATTACGATTACGAGCGATATTAATCAAAAGGTAGATATTGACGAAAAACATAAAACCATTTACCTATTTATAAAAGGCTATGGCAAACTAACTTCAGGCGAAAAAATATACGATATCGTTCCTGAAACCATTATGCTACCAAATACTGTTGAAGGCATTTGGTTTAAACCTATTGAAAACGATACGCTTCATTATCTGAAAATATCCGTTTTTCAAACAGAGCTAGATATCGAGGACATAAAAACGTTTCCAAAAGAAAACACAGAAAACATCTACTTTAAAAAATTTACAGACTGTAAATCGTACACTGAACCGATTAAAAGTCCACAAACTACAAGCAGAACCATTCTGCCTAATAAGTATATCCCTAGGGTAGCTATGGGGACCGTTAAAACCATTGGTCCAGATAAAGTTGGCGCTCATGTTCATGCCATGTTAGAGCAGTTATTTTTTGGGCTTGCTGGCAACCAAACCATCGTATATGCTGATGATGCGCAGGTTGATTTTCCTGAGTATTCATTGCTTCATATTCCTCTAGGTTCAAGTCATTCGGTAAGCGTAAATGAAAACAACGAAATGTATTATGTTTGGATGGATTTCTTTGTAGATAAAGATGGAGAAGAATGGTTAAAAACTCACAACACGAAAGACGAATAATAAAACGCTTTATAAGGTGATTGAAAAAATCAAAAAGCCTTGGCCAACTAAAAATGCGATGACTCAAGTTTACAAGAAGAAACTTTGGGGTGGAAACGCATATGATTTTTATTCTGGTTATGGTTCGCACGACTCCAATATTACGACACCATACATAGAAGTTGTACGAGATTTTTTAACGGCGTTTAAAGAGCCTTTAGTAGTTTGCGATTTAGGCTGTGGCGATTTTAATATTGGCAAAAACCTTGTCCATTACACCAAAAAATACATAGCTATAGACATTGTAGAAAGCCTTATAACAAGAAACAAAAAAATGTTTGTTGCAGAAAACTTAGAATTCTTTTGTTTAGATATAGTAAAAGATGAACTTCCACCAGCAGATTGTATTATTCTGCGGCAAGTGTTACAACATGTATCGAATGCTGAAATTTTAAACGTTGTTGACAAACTTTACAACTTCAAATATATTATCCTAACAGAACACATACCATTAGGCACGTTCGCACCTAATAAAGACATTATTTCTGGACAAGGTATTAGGCTTAAACAAAACAGTGGTGTTAATATTTTAGAGCCACCTTTTAATTTAAAAGTTATAGACAAAACCGTTTTAAACGAGCATATTTTAAAAAATAACAAAGGGCGTATTGTTACGACATTATATAAGCTTTTTTGAAAGTTTTTATTTACAATTTAACTTGATTCTAAACTTAAAAAAATCTAACTTCGCTTATCGACTGATATAAGTCATTAAAACGACGTCATATCATGGCAATAAGCGCAAGCCAAAAATCACTCGCCGCAGATTTCGTTTAAAATCCATAAATAATCAGCCCTGTTATCAATAAAATCTTTATCAGATATATCGATGATTTTTACATTAAAATCGGACTGCGACTTTAAAAACTCTAAGTAACCTGCATTAATTTTTTCTAAATAATCACTTTCAATATTCTGCTCGTAATCCCGTCCGCGTTTTTTAATGTTTTCTTTTAGTCGCGCTGTGTTTTGGTATAAATACACATATAAATCGGGCTTTCTTAAATCCTTGTACATTAAATTAAAGAGTTTTCTGTACAACTTAAACTCATCTTCCTGCAACGTAATTTTTGAGAATATGAGCGATTTAAATACATCGTAATCGCTTACTATAAAATCTTTAAATAAATCAAGCTGCGATAAATCGTCACTAATTTGTTGATATCTATCCGCTAAAAACGACATTTCTAAAGGAAACGCATACCGCGAAGCATCTTGATAAAATTTGGGTAAAAAAGGATTATCCTTAAAGCGTTCTAAAATCAATTTTGCATTAAAATCGTATGCTATTTTGGTTGCTAAACTGGTTTTACCTGCGCCAATATTACCTTCTATAGCAATGTAATCAAACTTGGAAAAGTTATAGGCTTTACTGGGGTTTTTTAACCAAATTTTAATAGGCTCTAAAACCGACATATCCTCGCATTCGGCCAATAAAACCGATACCTCTTTATTAAGTTTTGGGTGTTTCGCTTTTATGGCAATATCATTAAGTGGTTGCAATACAAATTTGCGTTTTTGCATTTCGGGGTGCGGAATTTGAAGCGTTTTAGTGTCTATAATTTGGTCTTCTGCAAAAACAATATCTAAATCTATAGTTCTAGTTTCATAAGCGTCTTTTTTGCTACGAACACGACCCAGGGATTTTTCAATTTTTAATAAGGCTTTGAGTACTTTTTTGGGGTTTAAATCACTTTCTAAAATCAGGCAACAGTTTAAAAAATCATCGCCTTTAAAACCCATAGCTGGAGATTTATAAACTTTTGAAATTAATTTAATGCTCCCAACATATTCATGAATGGCATCAACAGCAGACTGCAAATTTTTAAATTTATCGCCTTTATTACTGCCTAAAGCTATGTGATATGTGATTGGTTGAATCATAAGGAATGGCAAAATAACTAAAACAATTTTTATTCCTTTATATTTACATAACCTATTTATTCACAATTATAGATGACATTAAAAGACAAACTTGCGGCACAACGTATTTACATCCTTTTAGGCGCATTATTCATCACATCATTAGTAGTTTCTAATTTAATTTTTCAGAAGTTCTTTTATTGGTATCCACTTGATATAGAAGTTTTTGGCAGTAAACTTTTCGAAATTTCAGTCGGGATTTTACCATATCCTATAACCTTTTTAATCACCGATTTAATTAGTGAGATTTATGGCAAAAAACGGGCTAACGATGTGGTTGTTACTGGAATTTTCGCCTCTTTATTTTCACTTTTAATCATTTATACCGCCAATAATGTTCCGGCAACCTCATGGTCGTATGTTAATGATGATATGTTTAAAACGGTTTTTGGGAATTCGGCCATTGCTGTTTTTGCTAGCATGCTTACCTATTTATTTGCTCAGTTTGTAGATATCCAGATTTACCACTTCTGGAAGCGACTTACAAAAGGGAAACACTTATGGTTGCGCAACAATTTTTCAACCTGGTTTTCTCAGTTTGTTGATACCTTCACTATTGTATTTCTCCTTTGCTCTTTCGGAATTATAGATTGGGCAAATTTTAAAGGGCTGTTAGTTTCAGGGTTTCTATTTAAAGTAATTGTTGCAGCTTGCGATACGCCTTTTTTATATTTAGGCGTTTATCTATTCAGAAAACGCTTCAATTTAAAGGTGAATGAAGAAATCGATTTGCTGTAACGCAACAAATCTTAACAAAATGATAAGATAGTTCCTCAACCAATAACCCGATTTTTGCGTATATTAAAATGATTGATGCTGTTTAATAACAAATATTCTTTATGAAGAAAGCTTTAAAAATTACTGGTATTACTTTACTTATTATAATAGCGCTTTTAATCGCTATCCCGTTTGCATTCCAAGGACAAATAAAAGACATTGTAAAGCGGTTTATAAACGAAAACCTTAATGCCAAAGTAGAATTTAGTGATGTTAGTTTAAGTTTTATTCGCAGTTTTCCGCAAGCTCATGTAACTGTTAGCGATTTGGTTATTACTAATTTTGAGCCCTTTAAAGATGAAACTTTAGCATCAGCTAAAAACATAGCATTTACCATGTCAGTTAAAGAGCTATTTAAAAAAGCTAGTGAAGACCCTATTGTAGTAAATTCAATCAACATTGATGAAGCACTCTTAACATTAAAAACTGATAAATTTGGTAATAATAACTACGATATTACTAAAGAAAAAGAAAATCAAGTAGCCGCCGATAGCAATCAGAGTTTTGCTTTTGATATTGAAAATTATAGCATCAATAAAAGCGCGTTGACTTATTTAGACGAGGCTTCAAACATTATGCTTTCAGTAACCGAATTAAATCATGAAGGTAACGGTATATTTTCAGCAGAAACTTCAGAATTAAATACAAAAAGTGAGGCCAATGTAAGTATCAGTATGGATAGTACAAATTATTTAAGTAATAATCCGGTAAAACTTGATGCGGTTATTGGTTTAGATTTAAACAACAATATCTATACATTTAAAGACAATAAAGGATATATCAACGATTTACCTTTAGAGTTTAAAGGCTCTGTGAAATTGGTTGAAAACGGACAAGAAATCGATCTTACTTTTGAAAACCCAGAGTCCGATTTCAAAAATTTCTTAGCGGTTATACCAAAAGAGTATTCTAAAAATATTGAAGGCGTACAAACCACTGGCGATTTTAAAGTTAAAGGTATAATTAAAGGAATAAGCTCTGACGAAACTATTCCTAATCTCGATATCAGTATTACATCAAACAACGCTTCTTTTAAATACCCAAACTTGCCAAAACGAGTTAGCAACATTACTATTAATACCGAAATAAAAAACACAACGGGTATTACTGATGATACTTATATTGATATTAAAACCTTAAATTTTAAAATAGACGATGATGTTTTTAAATCATCCGCTACTTTAAAAAATATTACGAAAAACATGTTGGTAAACGCCGATATTGATGGGGTTTTAAACTTAGCAAACCTTACAAAAGCGTATCCTATTGAATTAGAAAAAGCGCTTACTGGTATTTTAAAAGCAAAACTAAACACTAGTTTTGATATGAATGCCATTGAGACAAATGCTTACGAACGTATTAAAAATAATGGTTCTGCAAGCATTACAGATTTTGTTTTTTCTTCGGAAGATATTGTAAACCCAATCCATATTTCTAATGCGGATATGACGTTTAATCCGGGTACGGTTTCGCTTAATAATTTTAAAGCTAAAACCGGTGATAGTGATATAAATGCAACGGGTACTATTAAAAATCTACTTGGATTTTTATTGAGTAACAATACTTTAAAAGGAAACTTTAATGTTAACTCAAACCTGTTTAAAGTAAGTGATTTTATGACTGCAGATGATAAAGTTGCTGCTGAGAATAAAACAACCACACAAAATGAATCATTAAAAATTCCAGCGTTTTTAGAATGCATTATTAATGCCAATGCAAAAACAGTAGTGTATGATAATTTGAATTTAAAAGATGTTACTGGAACCTTATTTATAAAAGACCAGCAAGCATCACTTGAAAATATGACTTCGAGTATTTTTGATGGCGCTTTATCTATTTCGGGCGATATTTCAACAAAAAATGAAACACCTACTTTTAATTTAAAACTTGGTGCTAATGATTTTGATATTGCTAAATCGTTTAAGGAACTAGAGTTATTACAAAACATAGCACCCATAGCTAAATTGCTTCAAGGGAAATTAAATACAACACTTAATTTATCAGGTGATTTAGATAGCGAATTTTCACCAAACTTAAGCACTGTTTCTGGTAATGCTTTGGCTGAATTGTTAGCAACCAGAATAGGTAATAACCAAAGTGAATTAATTAATAAACTTGAAGGCGCTTTAAGCTTTATTGATTTTGATAAGCTTAATTTAAAAGATTTAAAAACCAACCTGACTTTTGCAAATGGTAAGGTAAGCGTAAAACCGTTTGATTTAAAATATGAGGATATCACTATTAGGGTGTCTGGGTCTCATGGTTTTGACAAATCTTTAGAATATAGTGCCGTATTTGATATTCCAGCAAAATATTTAGGAAGCGAAGTAAACCGTTTAATAGGCAAAATAAATACCGAGGAAGCAAAAAATATTACCATTCCTGTAACTGCAAATATTGGTGGTACGGTTACTAGCCCTACTGTAAAAACCGATTTAACAAGTGGTGTTACTAATTTAACAAAGCAGCTTATTGAGATTGAAAAACAAAAACTACTTAATCAAGGGAAAGATAAAGTAAAAGATATGTTAGGAGACCTGATAGGTAGCAATAAAACAAAAACAGATTCATTACAAAAAAACCAAAACAATACAGTAAAAGATGTTTTGGATGGCATTACTGGTAATAAGACACAAACAGACTCTACAAAAACTAATACTACCAAAGATGCTGTAAAAAATGTGCTTGGTGGTTTGTTAAACAAAAAGAAAAAGGATACGGTTAAGTAATCTTAAAATTAAAAAAACGTCAAAAAATCTTAAAATTTTCTAAATTTTAAACGATTTTGAGTGCTTTTTGAATAAAAAATGGTTAAAAATTAGGTTTTCTTGATTATTCGATTATTATGTAGGAAGAACAATTTTTTTAAACTTCAACATAATATATGAGACAACTTAAAATTACCAAACAAGTTACCAACCGTGAATCTAAATCGCTTGACAAATACCTACAAGACATCAGCAAAATCCCTTTAATTACTGCCGAAGAAGAAGTAGAATTGGCGCAACGCATAAAAAAGGGCGACCAAAGAGCTTTAGATAAACTCACCACCGCTAACTTACGTTTTGTAGTTTCAGTTGCAAAACAATATCAAAATCAAGGTTTAAAACTTCCCGATTTAATTAACGAAGGCAATGCTGGACTGGTAAAAGCCGCTAAACGATTTGATGAAACTAGAGGTTTTAAATTTATTTCTTATGCTGTTTGGTGGATAAGACAAGCAATTCTTCAAGCTTTAGCAGAACAATCTCGAATAGTTAGACTACCTTTGAACAAAATTGGGTCTATAAATAAAATAAATAAGGCTTACTCTTTTTTAGAGCAAGAACATGAAAGAGCCCCAAGTGCAGATGAAATTGCTAAAAGATTGGACCTTACTGTAAGTGATGTAAAACAATCGATGAAAATTTCAGGCAGACACGTATCCATGGATGCGCCGTTTAAAGAAGGAGAAACATCTAATTTGTACGATGTTATAAACGCAAGTGAGTCGCCACGACCTGATGGAGATTTAATACAAGACTCTTTAAACCTAGAAATTAATCGTGCATTAAACACGCTTTCAGAAAAAGAAGCCGTTGTATTAAGGCATTATTATGGCATTAGCGAAAAGCAACCTATGAGTCTTCAAGAAATTGGAGATTGTTTTGGTTTAACAAGAGAACGCGTAAGACAAATAAAAGAAAAAGGTATTCGTAGATTACGACATACTTCAAAAAGTAAAGTGCTTAAAACATATTTAGGATAGTCCTAAAAAATATAATTCAAACAATTAAAAGAAATACATGTTAAAAATTATTATAAAAGAAGGCGAAAACATTGAACGTGCTTTAAAACGTTATAAACGAAAACATAGAAATATAAAAGTGATGCAAAACTTAAGAGATGGCCAGTTTTTTACAAAACCATCTGTTAAAAGACGTCGTGAAATACAAAAAGCATCATATATTCAAAATTTAAGAGATCAGGAAGATATATAAGCTATTTCAAATAAAAACACACAAGCCACATTTTTTAAATGTGGCTTTTTTTATGAGATATTTTTGTAATCTAATGAACCGGTGAGTATTTGATATAGACGGATGTTGCAATGTGTTTTTATTTCCATATTTCCCACCATTTTTTAGTTTTAACTCCATTTTTTATTTGCTCTCGATTTACAATTTCTGCTGTATCAATCCCTAAAGATGTTCTTGCGTTATAAGCAGTTAAATAATCTTCATGATTTATAAAATTCCGAATTTTGTCATTTATTCTAGAATCAGAGAATCCAGCTAAATGATGAAAGATTCCGATTCGTGAGTATTTTTCCGAAACATTGTCAAATTCAGTAAGAGCTATTTTTTTCATTTCTTCGTCTCCGCTTTTTATTTCGTTTATATAACTCGCCCAAATAATTTTCATAGTTGGACTTTTAGATAGATTCAGCCTTTTTCGCAAAGTTGGAAGAGAGTCGGTTGATTTCATAATCGTTAAAGTTTCTCCGATTAAATCATCTTCTTTTTTTTCGAGCATTTCAATTAAATTCCGCTCAACTTCAGTTTTTTCTTTTTCGGTCAAACTCAAAACAATATGTTCATTGCTAAATCCATTCCGATTTTGATAATTAGATGGTGGAATTAATTCTTTTAATAAATGTTCAATGTTTCTCACTTGATTCTGTTCAACTTGCTTACAAATCGTTATATAATAACTTTTATACTCATATCCCGTAAATAGAGTTCATTATCTGTTTTCTTATAAACTAATACTAACAAACAAGCCCTCATTAGCTCGAATATTAAACACGGTATCATCTTCAAAAATGAGATATTGCCCTTTTATGCCAACGAGTTTACCAGAGTAAGTTTGCTCTTTTAGTAAGTTCAAACTCTTTGGCTTTTCTGGGTATTTATTTACAGGAAAAACTAAGTTAGTTTCGGTATTGGTTTGAATAAAATAATCTTTGGCTTCGTCCGGTATGTATTGCTTTAATCGCTCCCTCCATTCCACTAAATCTTCATCTTTAATATCGTTTTTTAACATGGTTCGCCAATTCGTTTTATCACTAACGTGGTCTTTCAAAGCAACCTCTGTAATACCTGCCAAATACCTATTGGGTACTTCTACAATTTCAATCGCTTCGTGAGCACCTTGGTCTATCCAACGCGTTGGCACTTGACTTTTTCTAGTCACTCCAACTTTTACATTGCTTGAATTTGCTAAATACACAATATGCGGTTGTAATTGCACCTTCTTTTCGTATTCTAAATCTCTATCTTCTTTATTTAAATGCGCTGTACTTAACTCTGGTCGCATTATCCAATCTGCGGCTTGTGGGATATCAAAAAAACAACTTTTACAGAACCCTTGTCGGTAAATAGGTTTATCCAATCCGCAGTTTAAACATTGATACTTAACAAATTGAATAGTGATATCTTTATTTAACAGCTGATTCATATTTATAAAATCGTTTTCAAATACCAAATAATATTGTATGGGTTGCGAAAACTCGGTTTCCATTTTTGTTAAAACGCCTTGATAAAACATGAAAAAAAAGTATTATTTTTAAAAACTTAAAGATAAAATAAATATGCCAATACCCTTAGTAAATTCTATTGCTTCTTGGTTTTTAAAAAAACGATTTCATCAAATTGAATTGTTTTTAAAATACCCAAACGAAGTGCAAGAAGAACTACTTCTAAGTCTTTTAGATTTTGCTAAAAACACCGAAATTGGTAAAGAATATGATTTTGCTTCTATAAAAAACTACGAAACTTTCGCTGAACGCATTCCCATAAAAAATTACGATGGTTGGCAAGATGTTATACAACGCTCCAGAAATGGTGAAGGGAATCTTTTTTGGCCTACACCAATAAAGTGGTTTGCAAAATCTAGCGGTACTACCCGAGCAAAAAGTAAGTTTATACCCGTAAGTGAAGAATCGTTAGAAGATTGCCATTATGCAGCTAGCAAGGATTTACTTTGCATGTACTTGAATAACAATGAAGATTCACAACTATTTACTGGGAAAAGTTTACGTTTAGGTGGCAGTAAAGAATTATACAGAGAGAACGGAACCGTTTTTGGTGATTTATCGGCTATTTTAATTGATAATATGCCTTTTTGGGCAGAGTTTAGTAGTACTCCAAGTAGTAAAGTTTCTTTAATGAGCGATTGGGAATATAAGATGCAAGCTATTGTTGATGAAACTATCAACGAAAATGTAACGAGTCTTGCAGGTGTACCTTCGTGGATGTTAGTGTTACTGAATAATGTATTAGAAACTACAAACAAAAAAAGTTTGTTTGATGTGTGGCCCAACTTAGAGGTTTATTTTCATGGAGGTGTAAGCTTTACTCCTTATATAGATCAATACAAAAAAATACTTCCTAAAAAGAACTTTAGATATTATGAAATTTATAATGCTTCGGAAGGATTTTTCGCTATTCAAGATCAAAACAACTCCGATGAATTATTGTTAATGCTTGATTACGGAATATTCTACGAGTTTATTCCTATGACTATTTATGCCACTGCTGAAGAAAAAGCAATTCCTTTAAGTCAGGTAAAACTTAATACAAATTATGCGGTAATTATTACTACAAATGCTGGTTTATGGCGTTATAAAATAGGTGACACGGTAAGGTTTACGTCCATAAGTCCATACAGAATAAAGATTTCTGGAAGAACAAAACACCATATTAATGTTTTTGGCGAAGAACTTATTATTGAAAATGCCGAGGATGCGTTAAAAAAGGTTTGCAAGCGTACAAAAGCAGAAATTAAAGATTTTACAGCTGCCCCCATTTTTATGGAAGGTAAAGAAAAAGGTGCCCATGAATGGTTAATTGAATTTAAAACAGCTCCAAAAGACCTTAACTATTTTAATGAAATGTTTGATAACGCTTTAAAAGCCTTAAATTCTGATTATGAAGCTAAACGCTACAATAACATTACCTTAAACAAGCCTAAAATTAACGTAGCTCGTGAAAACTTGTTTTATGATTGGTTAAAGCAAAACAATAAATTAGGAGGACAGCATAAAATACCTAGACTTTCGAATACCAGAGACTACATGGAAGAGCTTTTGCGTTTAAACTCTTAGAGGGTTTATTTTAATCTGTCAGAAACGCCTCTAAAACAAATACTTACCGATTTAAAATGCTATTGGTCTAAGAAATTTTCAAATAACTTACCTCTACAACTATATTTACATATAATTAATCCAATCCCTCAATAAGATGAAAACTAAATTATGTTTTTTCATTTTCCTTGTTTCTAATATTATGATTAGCCAACAAGGACCTTCGAATTTAATAGCCACCAATTATTCTTACGATAATACACGAACCAACACATTTTCAAGTGACTCCAAAGCAACCATAGATGCCAATGGATTTGAATTTGAACTTTTAGACGCTGGAGTTAACACCCGATTTTCTGAAATTGGTTCAGGATTTTTTAGAAATAAACTCATTATAGTATCTTCTAAAAAACTTGGTGGATTAGCAAAAATAGATCCAAATACTAATGAAGCGTACAAAGATTTATTTTGTTTAGATGTTGATAATAGTGGACAACTTAGTAATCCGTATTTATTCTCTAGAATTTTAAATACAAATACGAGTGAAGACCAATTGAGCTTTACTCCTAACCAAAAAACAGTATATTATACTAGAAGTAGTATAGAAAATTCTTTAGAGTATAAACTATATAAAGCAGATTTAGAAGAAGACTCTCATGGTAATTGGATAAACAATGAACTACTAAGTATTAATCAACCTAACGTTTCTATCGAAAACCCTTTTGTTAATCGTGCAGGCGATAAACTATATTTTTCTTCAAATATGCCAGGTTCTATAGGAGGCTATGATCTTTATGTATCAGACATCAACCCTGATGGCACTCTAGGAACTCCAAAAAATTTAGGGAACATTGTAAATACAGAATTAGACGATAAATATCCGTCATTATCCATTGATGGTAAATACTTATATTTTTCTTCAAAGGGACATGAAACTATAGGTGGATTTGACTTATTTGTTAGTAAAATTTCTAATACTGGTTTTAAAACACCAAGAAATATGGGTAATACTATAAATTCGTCTTACGATGAAGTAGCCTATTTTTTAGCAACAAAAAACAAAGGATACGTGTCGTCAAACAGACAAGGTGGTAAAGGAAGTTATGATATTTATACCGCAACCAATGACGAAGTTATTCAAAAATTAGAAGGTAAAATACTGGATTTAGAAACCCAAATACAATTGCCTAACACCATTGTAGTTTTAAAAGATGAGGATGGAATTGAAATAGCAAGAACAACAACTCAAGAAGATGCCATATTTAGTTTTGATGTTATTCCTTTTGAGAGATATACAATATCAACTTTTAAAGATGGGTTTAAAGATGCTTCCGTTGACTTTTTAGCTAACAGAGGAACCAAAACAACTTATCGTAAAAATATTGAATTACTTACTACTGAGCCGGTAATTGCTAAAGTTGATGACGAATTAAGAATTGTATTAGAGAATATTTATTTTGATTTCAACAAGTATAATGTAAAAGAGGAATCAACTATTTCTTTAAATAAAGTAATTAAAGTACTTAAGGAACATCCTGAAATGACCTTAGCTATTAATGCGCATACAGATAATAAAGGTAGAGATTCTTATAACTTAAACTTATCTAATAAGCGTGCAGCGTCTGCTGTTAAGTACCTTATTAAAAACGGTATAAGTAAAGATAGGTTACAATCTAAAGGATTTGGTGAATCAAAACCATTAATAGATTGTAAAAACGATTGTACAGATGATGAATTACAAGCTAATCGTCGTGTTGAATTTGTAATTTTAGAAGAGTAAAAAATATCGACTAAATGTTTTAAATTCGATTAAGTGTTTGCTTAAAAGTTTTTAAACGAGTATTTCGTCTTATTATCTAAAAGCCAAAAAATCGGTTGCATACGTTTAAGTTTAACAATACTTTTGGTTAAGAATAATGAAAGAATTACAATTTACCATAATGTTCATTGTTAATTAATATCCATAAAAAATAAAACCACGCCATTGGCGTGGTTTTTTTATGTCTACAAACAACAGTACTTACGAAACCGCCTTCAATTTCTTTAATGTTGTTTTTGTTAACTTATCCTCAGCATAGGTTTTAGTAACATTTAACTTTTTCTCGTCACTACTTGGTAATTCAAACATCGCATCGGTTAAAATTTCTTCACATAGTGATCTTAAACCTCTTGCTCCTAATTTATATTCAATCGCTTTACTAACAATAAAATCTAAAGCTCCATCAGTAATGGTGAAGTTTATATTATCCATTTCAAACAACTTTTTATATTGTTTAATAATGGCGTTTTTAGGCTCTGTTAGTATAGCTCTTAATGTATCTGCATCTAGCGGATCCATATACGTTAATACTGGTAAGCGACCTATAATTTCAGGAATAAGCCCAAAGTCTTTTAAATCTTTTGGGATGATATATTGCAACAGATGATTTTGGTCTACAACCTCATCAGACATTGCGGCATTGTAACCAACTGCCTGCATATTTAAACGCTTGGAGATGACGCGCTCGATACCATCAAAAGCTCCACCAGCAATAAACAAAATATTTTCTGTATTAACTTCTATAAATTTCTGATCTGGATGCTTACGACCACCTTTGGGTGGAACATTTACAACCGTACCTTCTAATAATTTTAATAAAGCCTGTTGTACCCCTTCACCAGATACATCTCGTGTTATGGATGGGTTATCGCTTTTTCGAGCAATCTTATCAATTTCATCGATAAAAACAATGCCTTTTTCAGCCTTCTCTAAATTATAATCAGCCGCTTGTAGTAAACGTGTTAGTATACTTTCTACATCTTCACCAACATAACCAGCTTCAGTTAAAACCGTGGCATCCACAATAGCTAATGGTACATTGAGCATTTTAGCAATAGTTTTAGCCATTAATGTTTTTCCCGTACCGGTTTGCCCAACCATGATGATATTGCTTTTCTGAATATCAATATCGTCCTTCGTTACTGGCTGAAGCAATCTTTTGTAATGATTGTATACGGCAACTGACATGACTTTTTTAGTCATATTCTGACCGATGATATATTCATCAAGAAAGGCTTTAATTTGTTGAGGTTTGCGAAGTTTTAATTCGGCAGATAAATCGCTGCTATCATTTTGTTTAGATTCTTCGATAACAATGCCGTGGGCTTGTTCTATACACCTATCACAAATATGCGCATCTAGTCCTGCTATTAATAAGTTCGTCTCTGGTTTTTTACGACCACAAAACGAACATTCTAGTTCTTCCTTTGCCATTAATCTAATTTATTTTGGGAGTAAAATCATTACAAATCCCTCTATAACAATTCTTAAAATTACTAATTTTTATTTAATTACGAGCCAAAATCTCATCAATCATGCCATATTCCTTGGCTTTATCGGACTTCATCCAGTAATCTCTATCACTATCTTCGTACACTTTGTCGTAATCTTGACCTGTATGCTTACTTATAATTTTATAAAGCTCTTCTTTTAAAACTAAAATTTCTCTAGCTGTAATTTCAATATCACTTGCTTGCCCTTGAGCACCACCCATAGGCTGATGTATCATCACTCGAGAATGTGTTAAGCCACTGCGCTTTCCTTTTTCTCCTGCACATAATAACACAGCACCCATAGATGCTGCCATTCCTGTACATATAGTAGCAACATCTGGTTTTATAAACTGCATAGTATCATAAATTCCCAAACCTGCATACACACTTCCACCAGGTGAATTGATATAAATTTGAATGTCTTTAGTAGCATCTGTACTTTGTAAAAACAACAGTTGTGCTTGAATTATATTAGCTACTTGGTCATTTATTGCAGTCCCAAGGAAAATGATTCTATCCATCATCAAACGAGAGAACACATCGAAAATAGCAATGTTCATTTGACGCTCTTCAATTATATTTGGGGTTAGGTTGGTTGGGTACATACTACTTATTATTTTGTTATAATATGTACTGCTTATACCTTGATCTTTTATCGCGAATTTTTCAAATTCTTTTGCGTAATCCATAATCTGATTTAAATTTTATTTTGATTAAACTCTTGACTTACATCAAGATACGTTAAAATCGGTTTTTAATAAGGTTTCCATTGAATAAAAAAGCGCTTAAATCTCAAGATTTAAGCGCTTAAATATAAGCATTTATTCTTTACTTATTTGTCACCGTAAACTTCTTTAACAAAGTTTTCGTAACTCAATTCTTTAACTTTAAGATTTGCTTTTTCCTTGTAAAGTGCAAGGAGCTTTTGACTAATAAGTTGTTCTGAAATACGTCGTGCTTCATCTTGATTTGATAATACGCGAGCAGCAATATCATCTAATTCTTTATCTGAAGGATTCATCTGACCAAATTGAGCCATTTGAGCTTTAATCATTTGTCTAGCATGATTTTTAATATCATCCATAGTTATTTGAATGTTATTTTCTTCAATTAACTTACCCTCAATTAATTGGTAACGTAAACTTTTTTCAGATTTTTGATATTCTTCTTTAGCTTGATCTGCATCCATTTCTTGCTCACCTGCAGTTTGCATCCATTTTGTTAAAAATTCTGATGGTAAATCAAACTTTGTGTTTTCAACTAAATACTCAGTTACATCGTTTAACAATTTTTGATCTGCTTGCTGAACAAATTGCTTTTCAGCATCTTCTTTTATTTTAGCCTTTAATTCGGTTACTGATGTTACAGTTCCTTTTCCAAAAAGCTTATCAAATAATTCCTGATCTAAATCTGCTAATTCGCGTTGGTTAATTTCAGTAATTTCAAAATTAACTTCAATATCTAAACCATGAATATCATCATGACTCAATTTTAAAGCATGCATTAATTCATGCTCGTCATCATAAAGCCCTTTAGTTTTTAAAGTAATAACATCACCAACTTTAGCACCAACAAATTGTTTTGCCGTAGACTTTCCCTTAAACTTATCTAAAGTAATAGTTACCGTATTATTAATCTCTTTTTCTTCGTTAGTAAAAGTTCCTGTGATTTCACTATCTTTTTCAACAGTTTTTTGAGAAACTAGTTTCCCGTATTGCTTTTGAATACGCTCAATTTGCTCTTTTAGCATTTTATCATCTGCAATGATATTGTATTGAGTTATAGCTTTTTTACTTTTTAAATTTACCTCAAATTCTGGAGCTAAACCTAATTCAAATTCAAAAGAAAATTTATCAGCTTCCCAATCTATTTCATCTTGAGTCTTTGGTAATGGTTGCCCTAGTACGTCTAACTTTTCTTCAGTTAAATATTTATTTAAAGCATCCTGTAAAAGCTTATTTACCTCATCAACCAGTACAGCTTTCCCATATTGCTTTTTTACCATACCCATTGGCACATGGCCTTTTCTAAAACCAGGGATGTTTGCTGTTTTACGATAATCTGTTAAGATTTTCTCTACTTTATCGCTATAATCTTCTTTAGCGATATCTACTTTTACTACAGCATTTAATGCATCAACGTTTTCTCTTGTAATATTCATTTTAAATATCGATTCTTTTTTTAACCAAAATTGGGATGCAAAAATAGTATATTTTTACATCCCAACAAAGTTTTTAATAGCTTGATTTATAGCTGTTTTTTATCCTCTTTTAAAAGCGAATGCAACATAGATTGCAGGACCGAAAGTAGTATACTAAACAATACCGCTGTCCAAATACTGCTTACTGCAAATCCATCTATTAATTTATCGGCTAATAAAATTATTAAGGCGTTTATTATTAATAAAAACAATCCTAAGGTAACGATGGTTATCGGCAAGGTTAAAATAACCAATATAGGTTTTACTAGTACATTTAAAACTGCCAAAACAACTGCCACAATAATAGCATTTACATACACATCACCCGACAAGGTTACACCAGGTAAAAAATAAGCCAAAATAAACACTGCCAAAGCAGTTAAAAGTAATTTTAGAATAAAATTCATAAGTTAAAGTTTCAATAAAAATACAAAATAAATTAAGAAACAAACCGTATTACTGCATCGAAAAAATCGTTTGGATTTTCCGCATGCAACCAATGACCTGCATTTGAAATTGTTACAATTTTTGCTTTTGGAAAATGTCTTTTTATAATGCTTTCATCACCAACTCCAATATATTCAGATCGGTCACCCCGCAAAAACAAGGTGTCTTTTTCAAAAACGGCATGATTTGGAAGAGGTTCACCAACTTCACTCACTTCTTCTTTTAATATCTCCAAGTTCATACGCAATCCTAATTGTCCCTTTTCTACCCAATAAAGGTTTTTTAATAAAAATTGGCGCGTGCCAAAATCGGAAACATATTCACTTAACACTTTATCTGCTTCACCTCTACTTTTTATAGTATCAAAATCCAAAGCACTTAATCCGTTCAAAATAGCATCATGATGGACTGGGTAAAAACGAGGTGATATATCAGCAATCAATAATTTTGAAACTAAATCTGGATATTCTGCGGCAAACAACATAGCAGTTTTTCCACCCATAGAATGCCCTAGCAGAATAATATCATTTAAATCATGCAGATCACAGTAATTTTTTAAATCTTTAACAAGAGCTTCGTAATTGAACTCGTTACTCCAAAAGCTTCTTCCATGATTGCGCTGGTCTATTAAATGCACCTCAAACCCTTGTTCACTAAATTGAGCTCCAAGTGTTTTCCAGTTGTCGCTCATACCTAAAAATCCATGAAGAATAACAAAGGGACTACCTTCTCCCAATATATTTGAATGTAACTGCATTATTTAAGTTTGTGTAAATACATTTGAATAACGTTTTCAACTCCTAAATAGAGGCTTTCTGCCACCAAAGCATGCCCAATTGAAACCTCTAATAAATTAGGGATATTATCTTTAAAAAACTTAATATTATCTAACGATAAATCATGACCTGCGTTAATACCCAAGCCCAAATTATTAGCTAATTGAGCACTTTCAAAATAAGGTTTTATAGCATCCTTGTTACCTAAACTATACTGATGTGCAAAAGCTTCTGTATATAATTCTATTCTATCTGTTCCTGTTGCTTTAGCACCTTCTATTTGTTTTAAAACAGGATCCACAAAAATAGATGTTCTTATTCCGTTTTGTTTAAACTCTTTAATAATGTCAATCAAAAAATCCTTATGTTTTAACGTATCCCAACCGGCGTTACTGGTTATAACATCTTCTGCATCGGGCACCAAAGTAACCTGAGTTGGTTTAACTTCTAAAACTAACTTCATAAAAGATGCGATAGGGTTACCTTCAATATTGTATTCGGTATAAACTTCAGATTTTAAATCTCTTGCATCTTGATATCGAATATGACGTTCATCTGGCCTAGGGTGTATAGTAACGCCTTCGGCTCCAAAACGTTGTACATCTTTAGCGAATTGAACAACATTTGGCACATCGCCTCCTCTAGAATTTCTTAATGTTGCTATCTTATTAATATTAACACTTAACTTTGCCATTTAACAAATTTTAAAAGACAAAAATACAAAGTAGAACAGGCATACATAGCTTTTTTTTGATTAATTTGCACTTGTATTAAAACACAACAATGAAACTTTCGGAACTTATAATAAATGATATAAAGCCTTTAAACAGTAAAAGCAAAGTCAGCGATTTGCAATTACTTTTTAATCAGTTAACATTTTCCCACATCCCTGTAAAAGATGATAACAAAGCATATTTAGGGTGTTTTTCTGAAACCGACGCACATTGTTTTGATGCTGAAAAATCCCTCAACGAGTACAAATATGCCCTAGAAGATTTTTTCGTGCGTGATAATACACTTTGGCTTGATGTTTTGGAGGCTTTTGCTGTAAATTCCACAAATGTAATGCCTGTATTAAATGAGAGAAATAAGTATTTAGGCTATTACGAGCTTAACGATGTTATTAGCTTATTCAGCGAATCGCCTTTTTTCTCTGAAGCTGGAGGTATTTTGGTTGTAGAAAAAGGAATAAACGATTATTCATTTAGTGAAATAAGTCAGATTGTAGAATCTAATGACGGTAAACTGTTAGGCGCTTTTGTTTCTAAAATGAATACCGATTTAGTTCAAATCACATTAAAAATTGGCCATACTGGGCTTAACGAAATTATACAAACCTTCAGAAGATACAGTTATAATATCGTTTCTGGTCATGAAGAAGATAGTTATATTGAAAGTTTGAAGGAACGTTCAGAATATTTAAAACGCTATTTAAACATTTAATAATATGAAGGTAGCTGTTTTTGGAAGATTTTATAACAAGACCACCAGTGACTCGGTTGAAACTCTTTTTAATTATTTAACTAAAAAAGATGTTGACGCCTATATTGAAACCGAGTTTTACAACCTTATAAAAAACGAATCACATAATATTAAAGATTTTGAGGCATTTAAAGTTTTTGATACGTTAGACGCTTCATTTGACTTGTTGGTAAGTGTTGGTGGTGATGGTACTATTTTAAGAGCCATTACTTTTGTAAAAAATATAGACATTCCAATAATAGGCATTAATACTGGAAGGCTAGGCTTTTTGGCAACCATTCAAGTAGAAGCTATTGAGTTTGCAATACAAAACATTATTGATGGTAAGTATAAAATATCCGAACGCAGTTTATTAGCTATAGAAACAACTCCCGAGAATGACGATATTACGTCATTTAATTTTGCATTAAACGAGATTGCGGTAAGCAGAAAAAATACAACTTCTATGATTACTGTTGAAACTTATTTAGATGGTGAGTTTTTAACATCATATTGGAGTGATGGCTTAATAGTTTCAACACCAACAGGTTCAACTGGTTATTCTTTAAGCTGTGGCGGCCCTGTAATTACTCCAGGAGCAAATAGCTTTGTTTTAACACCAATAGCACCGCATAACTTAAGTGCTCGCCCACTGATTATACCAGATTCAACAGAAATTCAATTAAGAGTCGACGGACGAGAAGAACAACATTTAGTATCGTTAGACTCTAGAATAGCCACATTAAATAATGGTACTTTAATTAAAATTAAAAAGGCTAATTTTAAAATTAAGATGATTGACCTTATTGATGAAAGCTTTTTAGCGACCCTTCGAAAGAAACTACTATGGGGCGAAGACAAGCGTAATTAAACAATAATTCAAAAGAAAATCTGTTTTACACTAATACTATTGGGTTCAAATTGTTTTGGGCTAATCTTATTTATTATATTTGCAAACTTTTGAATATTTATGAGGCATTTAATCATATTGACATTAAGCATTTTAAGCGTCCATTTTAGTTACTCCCAAATTAATGAAATCGGTGTTTTTGCAGGTGGAAGTAATTTTATTGGAGACGTTGGGGCAACAAATTATATTTCGCCCAACCAATTGGCTATAGGCGGTATTTACAAATGGAATAGAAGTAAAAGACACTCGTACAGAGCATCTATAATTTTTAGCGAACTGGAAGGTATAGATACGAATTCAGACGACCCTCGTCGAATTCAAAGAGGTTATGAATTTTCAAGTCAAATTATAGAGTTTTCAATGGGTATAGAATTCACTTTTATTGACTTTAATCTTCACACAGGTGAAAAGCTAGGAACTCCTTATTTATTTACAGGGGTTAGTGTAGCTAATCATGATAATCATTACTTTTTAAATGGCTCTCAAACTCCAGAAAACACCGCAAGTTGGGCTTATGGAATACCCATGGCATTGGGGTTTAAAACTAATTTTTTAGGAAATTTTATTTTAGGTATTGAGGTTGGAGCACGCTACACGTTTTCAGATGAATTGGATGGAAGTATTCCTGATGATAAATTCAGACAACAATACCGCTTTGGAAATATAAATAATAACGATTGGTATGTGTTCTCTGGTATTACACTTACTTATACCTTTGGAGAAAACCCTTGCTATTGCGTAGAATAAGATGGACTTAAAAGACAGCATACATATTGAAAAGTTACCAAAACACATTGCTATTATTATGGATGGTAATGGGCGTTGGGCAAAACAAAAAGGTATGATGCGGGCTTTTGGTCATGAAAATGGAACCAAAGCAGTAAGACAAACGGTGGAGGCATCAGCAGAATTAGGCGTTGAAAATTTAACGCTTTATGCATTCTCAACCGAAAACTGGAACCGCCCAAAATTGGAGGTTCAAACTTTAATGAAACTGTTAGTGTCATCCTTAAAAAAGGAAATCGCTACTCTTCAGGACAATAACATTAAACTTTCAGCAATTGGTAACTTAAGCACACTTCCAAAAAAAGTTTATAAAGAGCTTTTTGAGGTCATTGATAAAACAAAACACAACACTAGAATGACATTAACGCTTGCGTTAAGCTATGGTTCTAGAGAAGAAATACTAAATACTGTTAAAGAGATTAGCATTAAAGTTAAAAATAATATAATTTCGCCCGAAAATATTGAAGAATCAATTATAAATGAGCATCTTTACACGCAAAATTTACCAGACGTGGATTTGCTTATTAGAACTAGTGGCGAGCAACGTATAAGTAATTTTTTGTTATGGCAAATCGCTTACGCCGAATTATACTTTACTAGTGTATTATGGCCCGATTTTACCAAGCAACATTTATATGAAGCTATTATTGAATATCAAAAAAGAGAACGACGATTTGGGAAAACAAGTGAACAACTTAGTTAATACTTTACCAGTAAAAACATATTTAAAGTACTGCATAGCTATTTTATTTTTCGCAGGAAGTTTTAGTATTCAAGCTCAAGATTTACCATACATTGAAGGTAAAAAGTACACATTAGGAGACATCTCGGTTTCTGGAAATACTACATTTAGCGAGCAAACCATCATTACTTATTCAGGATTAAGAAAAGGAAAGGAAATGACCATTCCTGGTGAAGATATTGCCAATGCCATTAAAAAACTATGGGGTTCCAAACTATTTAATGATATAGAAGTATACATTACAAAAATAGAAGGCGATGTCGCTTACTTACAAATAAGACTCTCTGATTTACCTCAACTTAACGAGTTAAAAATTAATGGTATAAAAAAAGGTAAAAAAGAAAGTATTATAAAAGAAGCTAAACTTAATAAAGGTGTTAAGGTTACAGAAAACCTTATAACAACGACTAAAAACTTTTTAGAAAAGAAATATAAAAAAGAAGGTTTTTTAAACTCAAAAGTACTTATTAATACCGTAGAAGTTAAAGACTCTGTGCAAACAGCAAGAGTTAATATGGTACTAAACATTGATAAAGGTGAAAAGGTAAAGATTAAGAATATTGTTTTTGATGGCAATGATGTTTTAAGTGATAAAAAGCTTAGAAAAGCTATGAAAAACACTAAAAAAATTAATCGCCTTAGAATTTTAAAACGTTCAAAATTTATTGACTCCGCTTATCAAGCAGATTTAGGTCATGTTATTGAAAAGTATAAAGAAAATGGCTATAGAGATGCTCGTATTATTTCTGATAGTGTTATTATAAACAATGATGAAACCATCTCATTACGAATTAAAGTTAATGAAGGTGAGTTATATAAATTTGGTGACATTACGTTTATAGGTAATACGGTGTATTCAAATGAATTTTTAAGCAGGCTTTTACGTATTAGAAAAGGAGACACTTATAATGGTGTTGAATTACAAAAAAGAATAGCAGACAATACCAAACCAGATGCTTTTGACATAACAAACCAATATCAAAATAACGGTTACTTATTCTCAACCATAAACCCTGTTGAAGTAAGTGCCGATAATAATATTATTGATATTGAGGTTAGAATTTCTGAAGGTAAGCCCGCATATTTCAACAATGTATCGGTTATTGGAAATGATAAAACAAACGACCATGTAATTTACCGAGAAATACGTACAAGACCCGGGCAATTATATAGTAAAGCAAATGTAGTGCGTACGGTAAGAGAGCTTGGTCAACTTGGTTTTTTTGACGCTCAAGAAATTTCACCAAACTTCATAAACCCAAATCCGGTTGAAGGTACTATCGATATGGAATACTCGGTTAAAGAAACGGGGTCTAGCCAAATCGAGCTACAGGGTGGTTATGGTGGCGGTGGTTTTATAGGAACTTTAGGATTATCCTTTAACAATTTTTCTATAAAAGACATCTTTAAAAAAGAGGCCTACAAACCAATCCCTATGGGTGATGGTCAAAAATTAGCATTACGTTTACAAGCTAGTAGATTTTTTCAAACCTATAGTTTTTCTTTCTCCGAACCATGGTTAGGCGGTAAACGTCCCGTTCAGTTTTCAACGTCCTTATCCCATACCAAACAGTTTTTATATAACCCTCTTACCAGAAATGCCGATAAGAGTAGAAGTTTTAACATTACTGGTATTACGTTTGGTTTAGCAAAACGATTAACAGTTCCTGATGATTATTTTACGCTATCTCAAGCTATAAGTTTTCAACGTTACGATTTAAATAATTACAACACAGGTTTATTCACCTTTGGTGATGGTTATTCCAATAACTTATCTTATACAGTAGGATTAAGTCGAAATAACACCAGTGTAGACCCTATTTATCCTACTGGCGGATCAAATTTCAGCATTACTGGAAAATTTTCATTACCATATTCGCTATTTAACGGTGTAGATTATGATGCACTTCAGGCAGAACGCGAAGCAAATAGTATTATTTCAGCAGATCCTAATAACTCTCTGTTAGCTCGTACAAATGCAACCACCAGAATTACTGAAATTGATCAAGAACGTTATAAGTGGTTAGAATTTTATAAAGTAAAATTCTCTGGCGAATGGTATACCCAAATAGCGAAAGATTTAGTATTAAGACCAAAAGTTGAATTTGGATTTTTAGGGGCTTATAATAATGCAAGAGGTGTTATTCCTTTTGAGCGTTTCTTTGTTGGTGGTGATGGCTTAGGTAACTATAGTTTAGATGGTAGAGAAGCCATTCAATTGCGTGGTTACCCAAATCAATCGTTATCAAGTACTGATGGAGGTACTATCTATAATAAGTTTTCTTTAGAATTACGTTATCCTATCACCTTAAAAGCTTCAGCTAAAATTTATGCCTTAGGATTTTTAGAAGGCGGTAATTCGTTTGATGTTTTTAGAGATTATAATCCGTTTAACCTTAAACGATCTGCTGGAATAGGACTTCGTATTTTTATGCCTGCCTTTGGATTGCTAGGTATTGATTTTGGTCATGGTTTTGATCCTTTACCAGGTGGCACGGTAAAAAATGGTTGGGAAACTCATTTCATTATTGGTCAACAATTTTAATCAAAAAAATATTTTGGCACGATATTTTCTATTAACCCAATGATGTTTTGCATGAGAATTAAAATTTTTAAGATTAAAATTCGTTAATTTTGAAGATAGTATTCAAAAAGGCAGTAAAATGCTGTCATTTTAGAATTTATATGTTGATAAATTATAAAATATAAACAGATGCAAAATAAAGTTCTTTTTTTACTGATATTAGTTTTTACGCTAAGCCTATCTTCATTTGCACAACGCGGAGTTAGGATTGGTTATATAGATACTGAATATATTTTAGAAAATGTTCCAGAATATCAAGAGGCAACTGCACAGTTGAATGAAAAAGCTGTAAAATGGAAGAATGAAATTGACGAGAAATTAGCTGTAATTGAACAAAAACGAAAAGACCTAAGTAACGAAAAAGCCCTTTTAACAAAAGAGCTTATTGAAGAACGTGAAGAGGATATAAATTTTGAAGAACAAGAAATTTTAGATTATCAGCAGAAACGTTTTGGTCCTAATGGCGATTTATTTATTCAGAAGAAGCAATTGATGCAGCCCATACAAGATCAAATATTTGCTGCAGTTCAGGATTTAGCTGAAGGCAGAAAGTATGATTTTATTTTTGATAAGTCATCTGATGCTGTTATGCTGTTTTCAGCAAGACAATTTGATTTAAGTGAGCAAATTTTAAGAAGTATCACTAGAGCTTCAAAACGCAACCAGGTGCAATCAAAAGCAGAAAGAAAAGCTGCCGAAGAAGAAGAGTTAATTCCTGAGATTAATTATGAACTTGAAGCTAGAGAAAAAGCATTAGAAGAAAAGAAAGCTGAACGCGAAAGTGCTATTGAAAAAGCAAGACAAGAAAAACTAGAGGCTCGAGCTGCGAAAGTAAAAGCCGCGGAAGAAAGACGTCAAAAAATATTAGAAGAACGCGAAAAAGCAAAACAAGATAAACTTGATGCTAGAAATAACGCTAACGATGAAACAGGAGGTGAAACGGAAAAAGTGGATGAAGCAAAATCTGAAACAAAAACAAAAGCACAACTAATAGAGGAAAATAGACAAAAGAAATTACAAGAAAGAGAAGCGAGAAAAAAAGCGCTTGAAGATAGAAAAAAGAAAATATTAGAAGAACGTCAAAAAGCAAAAGACAGTACAAACAACAATTAAATTTATAACACATTAATACTATTTAAAATGAAACATTTAAAAACTATTTTATTAGCAACTGCATTATGCATTGGAACTATAAGTTTTACTCAAGCACAAAGCAAAATTGCACATATAAATACACAAGAATTAATTGCAGCAATGCCAGCAGCTAAGGCGGCACAAGCTGAAATTGAAGCCTTAGGTAAAACATATCAAACGGATATTCAAGCTTCTATTACAGAATACCAAAACACGGTAAAACAATACGAAGCTGAGGCTGCAACTAAAACCGATGAAGAAAACCAAAAAAGAGGTTTAGATTTGCAAGAAAAGCAACAACGTATTCAACAATTTAGAGCGGATGCTCAACAAGATTTAGCTAAAAAAGAAGCTGAGTTGTTTAAACCAATTCAAGAACAAGCTATGAAAGCTATTAATGAAGTAGCTAAAGAACAAGGGTTTCAATATGTTTTAGACAGAGCAACTTTAATAGTTGCTGATGGAAAAGATATTTTAGCTGATGTAAAGAAAAAATTAGGCATCTAATTTAATTTTTAAATAAATATATTTAAGCTGTCTTTTACAAGGCAGCTTTTTTATTTTTGTTATAATATGAACTCAAACCCTATTGGTATTTTTGATTCTGGAGTTGGTGGCACCTCAATTTGGAAAGAAATTCATGCCCTTTTACCACAAGAAAATACGTTGTATTTAGCTGATAGTGCTAATGCTCCATACGGACCAAAAGGGAAAGATGCCATAATAGATTTAAGTATTAAAAACACTGAATACTTAATTAACAAAAACTGTAAACTTATTGTTGTTGCCTGTAATACAGCCACCACAAACGCCATAGATTTTTTAAGAAACACTTACCAAATGCCATTTATAGGTATTGAACCTGCCATAAAACCTGCCGCTTTGCAAACACAAACTCATGCTGTTGGTATTTTAGCAACTCGAGGCACTTTAACTAGTGCTTTGTTTTCAAAAACATCGGGGTTATTTGCCAGTAATATTAAAGTTATTGAGCAGCATGGTGATGGTATCGTTGAACTTATCGAAGCCGGTAAATTATTTTCCGAGGAAATGAGGTCACTTTTAGAAGTCTACCTTAAGCCCATGCTAGATGCTAATATTGATTACTTGGTTTTAGGTTGTACTCATTACCCCTATTTAATGCCTTTACTTTTAGAACTGTTACCAAACCATGTAAAAATTATAGATTCTGGTGAAGCTGTAGCGCGACAAACAAAAGCAATTTTAGAAAAGCATGATTTATTAAATTCGGGTTTTACCAAATCTAAAAACGAATTTTTTACAAACGGAGACCCAAAGGTGATGCAATCGCTTTTAGGTGGTAAATTTAAAGTAGACTATTTAGCTTTTTAAACGCAAATTTTGCGTTAGGGATTGCAGTGGATAGCTTTTGGCGAGGTGAGCACTGAGCCAAAACTAATAACGAAAAGCCCGACCTGATCCTGAACTTGTTTCAGGATAAAGGTAGCGCCCTACTCTTTAAACCAACCCGCATATTTTATATAATTATTAGCGATTCGGTCGATTTCACCCGAGATTAATTCTTGACTTATATCTTTTACTTTTTTGGCTGGAACACCTGCATAAATACTTCCAGCCTCAACATGTGTGTTTTGAGTGACTACGGCTCCTGCGGCAATAATACTATTGCTTTCGACGATGCAACCATCCATAATAATACTGCCCATACCCACTAAAACGTTATCATGAATGGTGCAACCATGTACTAACGCGTTATGACCTATGGATACGTTATTACCAATAGTTGTGGCCGATTTTTGATAGGTACCGTGAATAACAGCACCATCCTGTATATTAACTTTGTTTCCCATTTTGATGAAGTTTACATCGCCGCGAACTACGGCACTAAACCATACACTACATTGATTTCCCATAGTTACCTCGCCAACAATAGTGGCGTTTTCGGCAATGAAACAATCATTTGGGATAACTGGTGATTTTCCTCTAACGGATTTTATTATTGGCATTTTTTTGATTTTTAGATGACTGTCCGTACGAGTTTTTCTGAAAGAAAAGTATTGAGAACTTTTGTTAGTTGCTTCTCGATACTTCCTGATTTAAAAATCAGGATACTCGAAGTGACAAATTTTTATTTAAAATAAGATAATAATTCTGATTTTTTTGAGGCAGAAACCATAATTTCTTTCCCAGTGTTAAGTACAACGCTTCCTCCTTTTCCTTTTACGTATTTTATCACATGGCTAATATTTACCAAATATGATTTATGTACCCTTGCAAAACCAGATTCGGATAAAATATCCTCGAAATGTTTTAAGGTTTTGCTTACTACTTTCTTTTTATTGTTGTTGAGATAAATTTCGGTATAATTATCATCGGCTTTACAATACAAAATTTCTGAAGTATCAATCACTTCAAAACCATCTAAATGCGGTATGGTTATTTTGCCATTGACACTATTTGTTTTTGGAATAAGCACTTGATTTTGGAGTGCCTCCTCTTTAGTTTTAATTTCAGTTACATAATCAACCGCTTTTATTAACTGATCGATAGAAATGGGTTTCATTAAATAATAAGAAGCATGTGCATTTAAAGCATCTATTGCGTAATGATTGTATGCCGTTACAAAAATAGTTTCAAAATTAATATCACCTACTTTGTCAAGTAAATCAAAGGCATTGCCATAAGGCATTTCTACATCAAGAAACACTAAATCTAAATCGTTATTACGTATTAAAACCAAAGCTTCATCAACATTTGAAGCCTCACCTAAAACAGTTACATTAGGGCAGTACTTTTTAAGATAGTTTCTTAAAATATCTCTACTGGTTTCTTCGTCTTCGACTATTATGGAGGTTAGTTTCATCTAGTCCTTTTTTAGAGTTACTACAACTTTAGTTCCTGTGTCTTCTTCATCTTGGAAGTCATCAATAAACACATCTACTTTGTCCCTATACATATCATTTAAAATGGCAACTCGCTTTTTTATATTTCCCATGCCTTTTGAGTTTTGTTTTTGCTGATTTTCGGTTTTTAATGCTTTGGATTTTTCTCTTCCGATACCGTCATCGGCTATAGTGATTTTGATTTCATCAGGTTTGTTTTGAGTAATATTAATAGTTAATTGCCCTTTGGATTTTTTATATCTTAAACCATGCCAAACGGCATTTTCGATATAAGGCTGCAATAACATGGGTGGAATTACAAAATCTTCAACCTTTATGTTTTCATCAACCTTTATAGTATAATCGAATTTATCTTGAAATCTAAAATGTTCCAATTTGGTGTATAATTGCAATAACTCGATTTCCTTTTCCAAAGGAATAAAATCTTGTTCACTATTCTCTAACACAGCTCGCATAAGTAATGAAAAGTCTGTTAAATATTTGTTGGCGGTTCGTTCATCATTAGAAGCTATAAAACTATTTACTGAATTTAGCGCATTAAAAATAAAATGCGGATTCATTTGACTGCGTAAGCTTTTAAGTGCCAACAAATTATTCGCCAACCGTTGCTGCTTAATATATTTAAACATTAAAAAAGCCGTGATTAATAACAGTAAAACACCTCCAATTAATGAATAAATAATCAGTTTTTGACGCTTAGCCTGTTCAATAGATAGCTCGTATTTACTCTCTGATAATTCTCTGTCGCTTTCTAAACTTGAAATACGGTTTTGTTTGCTTATAATATCTTTACTAAACCGAGCTGCTTGAGATATTTCTTGTTCTTTTTTTGCATAAAGTTTATCTACTAATTCTACATAATCTTGATAGGCCAACAAAGCTTTATCAAACTGTCCAGCATCACGATATACTTCCGATAACTTTCTAGTGGCATCTTTTTGTACAATTAAATCTGATTTAATATCGGCTTCTACAATACTCTTTTGGAGATAGGAAATCGCATTTGGGAAATCTCTTTGAGACGCATAGGCATTCCCTATTTTATAGTTTTGCTTTTGTGGCGTTAAAGGGCTTTCGTTTTCTAAAACCGAGTCGCTTTCTATTTCACTTATAGTATTTAGAGCCTCTTTTCTTAACTCAATCTCATCTGAAAAGTTATTATTTTCATTCTCAAAATCGGCTACCTTAATTTTTTCTTCTACCGCTCTCGTTTGGTTCTCTGTATTAGCTAATTGCATAGATTTATTAAAAAACCCTTTAGCTTTTTGAGTTTCTCCTTTGGCGTTATATGCTTGAGCAATTTTGGAGTTTAAATCGGTAATTTTAGGGGTTATAAGATGCTTTTTTGCAACATTTAAACCTTCTTGGTATGCATCAATAGCTAATTGATATGCTTTAGTTGAAAAATGTACATCTCCAAGCCCTTCGTATAATTCTATTAGTTGCCAATTGGTTAACTCATTCTTTTTTATCGCATTATAAACTTCTAAACTCTCTTGGTAGTTTTTATTTAGCCTATAAGCTTTAGCCAGTTTTAATCTAACAGCATTACCGTCTCTACTTTGCAAACTTATTCTGTAGTTTGAAACTGCTAAATCGTATTGTTTCCAAAACAAGTACACATCGCCTAAAACCTCATAAGCTTCACTGTTTTCTTTTGCAGAAGTACTCTCGGTGAGCGCATCGCCTATAAACTGTATACTCTTTTTAGCATCCTTTTTTAAGTAGACTTCAGCGGAATCAATCAACGGTTTGAAAGATTCTAACCTTGTGCTAGAAGTTTTTCTGAGTTTAGAGTATTTAGTCTCTTCTTTGTTAGGTTGCACCTCTACCTTTATACGTTCACTGCTTTGTATGGTATAGTAAACAGTTTCGAAATCTTTATGTCTGATTGTAAGCTCATCACCTCTTCTAGCTTCAATTCTAAAATCTCCAAACATATCGGTTGTGGTATAAGCACCACCATTAACTTCAATATTTACATTTGAAATAGGTTTTTTTGTATCACTTTCTATAACCGAACCACGAACCGTAAATTTAGGCTCTTGATTTAAAAGTCCATTATTGTCTTGCGCAAACATTAGAACGGTGTTTATCGACAAACATAAAACCCAAATGTATTTTAAAACTGACTGCATAGGTTATTAAATAATGCTAAACTTACGCACTTTACTTGGTATATTAAAATGTCGATTTTACAATTTACTAGCTTTTTTATCCCTAAAAACCTTGCTCACTAACTTAAAAGGATGGTTTACTCAATGAGATGATTACTTTACTCATTCTGCTTTTTTTAAGAAATAATATGCCTATAGTTTTATGGCATAAATCAAAAAAAGCGAAAAAATAATGAAAACATCAATTAAAAAAATCTTATTCTGTTGTACACTAATCGCATTTATTTCGTGCAACGCCAAAAACAAAAAGCAAGTTGTCGCCTATAATGACGCCAAAACGGTTCATCCTGAACCTAGTAAACAATTTATCAAAGTCGCATTATTATTGGACACCAGTAATAGTATGGATGGGTTAATAGACCAGGCTAAAGCACAACTGTGGGATATTGTAAACGAGTTATCGTATGCTAAATGTGGTGTTAAAAAACCCAATCTACAAATTGCATTGTACGAATATGGTAATGACAGGTTACATAGTAATGAAGGCTATATAAGACAAGTTTTAGCCTTCAGTGATGACCTAGATGAAATCTCAAAAGAGCTATTTTCATTAACCACTAATGGTGGTGAAGAATATTGCGGGCAAGTGATACAAACATCTTTAAACCAATTAAATTGGGGAAAAAATCCTGATGATTTAAAGCTTATTTTTATAGCTGGAAACGAACCCTTTACCCAAGGTAAAATAAACTATAAAGATGCCTCGACAAATGCTAAAGAAAAAGATGTAACCATTAATACTATTTTTTGTGGTGATTATAATCAGGGAGTTTCAAGCTATTGGAAAGACGGAGCCCAATTAACCAATGGCGATTATATGGCAATTAATCAAAACCGTAAAACGGTACATATTGTTTCGCCATACGATGATGAGATTTTAATTTTAAATCAAAAATTAAATAAAACCTATGTGATTTATGGTTCTATAGGAAGACAAAAATTAGCGTTACAGGCAGAGCAAGACTCAAACGCTGGATCTTACAGTAAAGCTAATGCTGTAAAAAGAACCGTAAGTAAAAGTTCTCATTTATACAAAAACCAAACTTGGGATTTAGTGGATGCCGAAGCTCAAAACGAAGTGGTAATTGAAGACTTAAAAGACGATGTACTTCCTGATGAATTAAAAGGAAAAACAAAGGAAGAAATTAAAACCTATATTGATAGTAAAAGAAAAGAACGCGAAGCAATTCAAAAACAAATTCAAGAATTAAATGCAAAACGTATAGATTATATTTCTAAACAAAATAAAGAAACTACACACGGCTTAGAAAATGCCATGGTAAAAGCTATTAAAGAACAGGCTAAAAAGAAAAAATACACATGGAACTAAAAAAAGAGGCTCGTTACGAGCCTCTTTTTGTTTTTTAATTAACCGCTGGACATTTACAATCAAATCGCTCTCGTCTGCAATTAAAATTATATCCCAATGTTAATTGATGAAAACCTCCGTTGGTAAATACCACCGAATTTGTTTGATAGGTATAATTGTATGCAAACATAAAATCGTTATAGTTAACACCTAAAATAGGTGAAATTTGCTGAAGTTTTTGACTACTAATAGTGTTATTGCTCGATAAATATTCTGCACCATCTAGACTTTGTCTATAAGACAATCCACCCCAAAGTGTACCAAATTCCATCTGCTTATATACTTTGGCGTTTAAATCGATAGTTGACTCTTTAGTTCCATCTTTGTATTGAAACATTACAGAAGGCTCATAACTCCAAGAGCTACCTAACTTGCTAAATACATTTCCAACAGATAATAAATAACGTCTTAAATTACTTGTAATTTCTATATCATTATTTACTCCAGAGTTTTTTAAAACATTCTTCACCGTACCATGAGCATAAAAATCCAGGAAATGGTACGAAAACCCAAAATCAATATTAAAATTGGTTGCATTTTGCACAACACCATCAATTATAGGGTCTGGTCCATCAAACAAAAATGTAGTTTCGTCTAATTGATATTGAATAAATCCAGCACTCAAACCAAAAGAAAGCATATTTAAATCTACTTCATTTCTTGAAAACATTAAATGATGAGCATAGGTTACATAGGCTCCTTTTTGAGAGTGATATCCGTTTTTATCAGCATATAATATGGCTCCAATCGCCGATGGCGACTCGCCAATTCTTCCATTCATACTTAATGTTAAAAGTTTAGGAGCATCATCTTGTCCAAACCATTGCTGTCTTGCCGTTAATCTTACCTTAGAGCAATTAGCAACACCAGCCATAGAAGGGTGAATTAGATAATAATTATCAGTAAGGTAATCGGTGTATATAGGGAGTCCTTCTTGCGAAGTTCCTAAATAGGATATAAACACAAATAATCCAGTGATAATAATTCTTTTCAATTTCATAAATTTTATAACCAAGTAGGTATTGTTTATTATAAACGTGCTGATTTACAAAAAATTACACATAAAAAAAGACAAAATTTACATTCATCTCATAGCCGCTATATATGGGCAACAAAACCCAAATATATAAACAAGTAAGGGTTTCTTTTAGTATTTTTGTAAAAAATTAGTTGAAATGAGCACTTTCAAGGTTTCTGTGCAAGAAACAACAAATAATAACATCGTAAAATTCGAAGTAAATCAATTTGTAACTCAACACCAGAGCTTCGAATTTAATAATATTGACGAAGCAAAATCGTCGCCTTTGGCGCAACAATTATTTTATTTACCGTTTGTAAAAAAGGTTTATATTTCTGGGAATTTTATTGCAGTTGAACGTTATAATATTGTAGAATGGAATGATGTTCAAGATGAAGTTGCAGAACAAATTGAGGCATATTTAAATGATGGTGGTATTGTAGTTGAAGAAACTTCTTCTGCAAAAAAAGTGCCCGTAACAGTTTATGCTGAAAGTACACCCAACCCATCAGTGATGAAATTTGTTGCAAACAAAAAAATTGTAACAACGCTTTTTGAATTTACGTCTATTGATGATGCAAAACTATCTCCTTTAGCTACCGAGTTATTTCATTTTCCTTTTGTGAAAAGTATTTTTATTGATGAGAATTATGTGTCTATTACCAAATATGATATTGCCGAATGGCAAGACATTACTTTGGAGCTTCGAGAATTTATAAGAAGTTATATTGAAAACGGAAAAGAAGTAGTATTACCTAATGCTGCTGAAACACTGCAAAAATCTACTTCACAAGTAGACAGCCATTTTGAGTCTTTGGATGACACATCAAAAGAAATAGTAAATATACTTGAAGAATATGTAAAACCAGCGGTTGCAAGTGATGGTGGCAACATTCAATTCATATCGTACGATGCTGATAGCAAAAATGTAAGTGTCTTGCTACAAGGGGCTTGCAGTGGATGTCCTTCTTCAACCTATACTCTAAAAACGGGTATCGAAAATATGCTCAAACAAATGTTGCAGGGCAAAGTTGAAACGGTTGAAGCTATAAATGGTTAAAAAACACTTATAAAATAAATACAAAAAGCGTTCATATACTGAGCGCTTTTTTTATGGTTAATTTTCGCTAACTTTGAATGATGAGGCCATTACAAATAATTTTATTTCCCTTTTTTATTTTAATTATTAGCTGCAAAGGTCAGAACTCAAAAACTATGGAACATCAATATACCAACGAACTCATTAATGAAACTAGTCCATATTTACTGCAGCATGCTCATAATCCTGTAAACTGGAATCCTTGGAATGAAAAAACCTTAGCAAAAGCAAAATCTGAAAATAAATTAATTCTTATAAGTGTAGGTTATGCTGCATGTCATTGGTGTCATGTTATGGAGCATGAAAGTTTTGAAGACAGCTTGGTTGCACAGGTAATGAACAAAAACTTTATAAATATTAAAGTAGATAGAGAAGAACGTCCTGATGTAGACCAAGTGTATATGAATGCGGTTCAACTTATGACGGGTCATGGGGGTTGGCCTTTAAATGTTATTGCCTTGCCCGATGGGAGACCTATTTGGGGTGGAACTTATTTTAAAAAAGAACAATGGATAAGTGCCTTAGAGCAGATATCACAATTATATATTGACGACCCTAAAAAGCTTCGTGAATATGCTGGCAAACTTGAACAAGGTATTAAATCTTTGGATGTTGTAGAACTAAATACTAACGAACCCGTTTTTGAAGCCAGCTATATTGATGATGCAATAAAAAATTGGTCGAGGCAATTTGATAATAATTTTGGTGGGATGAATCGGGCTCCAAAATTTATGATGCCAAATAATTATCACTTTTTATTACGATACGCTTATCAAACTCATGATAAAAAAATACAAGAATATGTAAACCTTACACTAACAAAAATTGCCTATGGAGGTGTATACGATCACATCGGTGGCGGTTTTTCAAGGTATTCCGTTGATGCTAAATGGCATGTACCTCATTTTGAGAAAATGTTATATGATAATGGGCAGTTGGTAAGTTTATATTCTGACGCATACCTCATCACAAAAAATGAACTTTATAGAGATATTGTTGTTGAAACATTAGCCTTTATAAAACGTGATATGACTACTAGTAACGGCGCTTTCTATTCCTCTCTTGATGCAGACAGTATTAACCCTGAGGGCGAACTAGAAGAAGGTGCTTTTTATGTTTGGACCAAAGATGAACTTAAAACGCTTTTAAAAGAAGATTTCGAACTTTTTTCTGATTATTATAATGTAAATAATTTTGGCCATTGGGAGCACGATAATTATGTGTTTATTAGAAAAGATAACGATGCCACCATCATAAAGAAACATAAAATAACATTGGATACTTTAGTTGAAAAGAAAGCAACTTGGAAAAAAATACTCCTTGAGGTTCGTAACAAAAGACCCAAACCAAGACTGGATGATAAAACCTTAACATCATGGAATGCTATTATGCTTAAAGGCTATGTAGACGCATATCGGGTTTTTGGAGACCTTGATTATCTTGTTTCCGCTGAAAAAAATGCCAACTTTATAATTAATAATCAATTACGTGAAGATGGTGGTTTATACCATAATTATAAAAATGGCACTAGTTCCATTAATGGTTATTTAGAAGATTATTCCACTGTTATAGATGCCTTTTTAACACTTTATGAGAGCACCCTAAACGAAGTATGGCTTGATACTGCAAGAAACTTAGCTAATTATGCTTTTGATCATTTTTTTGACACTACTAGTAAAATGTTCTTTTTTACTTCCAATGAAGATCCATCATTAGTATCAAGAAGCATAGAATATCGTGATAATGTAATTCCTGCCAGCAACTCTATAATGGCAAAAAATTTATTCAAACTATCTCATTATTTTGATAATGAACATTTCAGTAATACAGCCATGACGATGCTAAATAATGTTAAGCCAGAAATGCAAGAATATCCATCGGGCTATTCAAACTGGTTTGATTTAATGTTAAATTATTCAAACCCTTTTTACGAAGTCGCCATTGTAGGTAAAGACGCAAAACAAAAAATAACAGAATTAAACAACACTTATATACCTAATAAACTTATTGCAGCCAGTACATCAGAAAACAAAATGCCTTTATTAGAGAACCGATATAATCCTGAAAAAACCTTAATTTACGTATGTGTAAACAAAGCATGCAAACTTCCTGTTTCCGAAGTTGAAGATGCTATAAGACTTTTAAAAGAATGACTTTACTAACAACCATTTTAATCGTAATAGTTGCCATCGAGCATGTCTATTTTTTGATTTTAGAAATGTTCTTTTGGACAAAACCCAAAGGCATTAAAACCTTCGACTTAAAATCAAAAGAATTTGCTGAAGAAACCAAAGTGTTAGCAGCCAACCAAGGACTTTATAATGGTTTTTTAGCGGCTGGAATCTTGTTTAGCCTAATTCAAAGCGATGCTAAAACGGCTATTTTCTTTTTAATTTGTGTAATTATCGCAGGTATTTATGGGGCTTATTCTACTAGAAAAATAAAATTGTTTTATGTTCAAGCTATTCCTGCAATTCTAGCATTGACAAGTTTTATTTTTTAGAATTTTAACATTTTATTCACGTTAATAATTTACTCAAAGCCCAAGTTAGCTTTAGTTTTGTATATTATAGATCGAAAATATAAAATATGGATTTAGAAAACGTAGACGCTGAAAAATGGATTGATTTAATTTTTAATTACGGATTAAAAATTATTGGAGCTTTAATTATTTGGATTATTGGCTCATGGGTAATTAAATTGATTTTAAAAGGCTTAAGAAAAGCCATGGAAAAAGCAGATTATGACATTAGTTTGAAAAAGTTTTTAATGAACTTGTTAAAATGGATTTTAAAAATTGTCTTAATAATAGTAGTTCTTGGTACTGTTGGCGTTGAAACCACATCTTTTGCCGCAATTTTAGCTGCAGCAGGTTTAGCTATTGGTTTAGCGCTTCAAGGCTCTTTAGGTAATTTTGCTGGCGGCGTTTTAATTATGATATTTAAGCCCTTTAAAATTGGCGATTTAATTGAAGCCCAAGGAGAAATAGGAGTGGTTAAGCAGATAGAAATATTTACAACAAAACTCACGGGACTTTCAAATAAAGAAATTATCATTCCTAATGGGTCTTTATCTAACGGAAATATAGTTAATTATTCTACAGAAGGAACACGCAGAGTTGATTTGATTTTTGGAGTTGGTTATGATTCTAATATTAAGAAAACTAAAGAGGTTTTAATGAATGTACTCACATCACATCCAAAAATATTAAAAGACCCAGCACCATCTGTTACCGTTATGGAATTAGCAGATAGCTCCATCAATTTTGCAGTAAGACCTTGGTGTGAAACAGCCGATTATTGGGCGGTATATTTTGATGTTACCGAACAAACTAAAGAAGCACTTGATGCCGCTGGTATAGATATTCCATATCCACATCAAGTTGAAATACGTAAAAATGCTTAAGCTTTAGGTTTTAAAGCCACAAAGTCTTTTAAATAGTACGGTTCAAAATAAGCGACATCTTCAAAGTCGCTTATTTTGTATTTATTAAATGCTAATAAACTCATATTATTGGCTGAAGGAAGTTTGTCTTCAATAAAAACAGCGTTTGGATTGTGAATTATACTTTTAGTTTTTTCTACACCGTTACCCACAAAATATACCTTACCATTGTTTAAATATTCTGAAAAAGTGGTTTCTTCTAAGATCTGTGCTTTAGTCTCTCTTATTTGCTGATAGTTTACGTCAAAAATAGCAGAGTAAACTTCCATACGTCTGGCATCTAACATGGCAATAATAATACCATCATCAATTTTAGCTTGATGTGCTAAAGCTTCTAAAGTTGGAATTGAAATTAAAGGGATACCTAAAGAAAAGCAAAGTCCTTTTGCAGCCGAAACACCAATACGTAAACCTGTATAAGAACCTGGGCCTTTACTTATTGCTATTGCATCAATTTCTTTGGGAGTAACTTTAGCCTCTCTTAAAACGGCATCAATATAAACATGAAGCCTTTCTGCGTGCGAATAGTTTTTATCATTATCCTCCTTTATAGCAATAGTTTTCCCATCCTTTGATAGGGATACTGAACAATTTGTGGTAGCCGTTTCTAAGTTTAAAATTAAGCTCAATTTAATTCGTTAAAGATTTTCCCATGTAAAAGTCTAAAACTTTTGTTTTAAAAACAAAATCATATTTAGCATTTATTAAAGAAGATTCTGCATTTATTAATTGCACCCTTGCTTGCTCTAAATCAAACGCAGTCATTGCTCCAATATCGTATCGCTCTTTTGAATTATTAAAAGCTAAACTTTGAGATTCTAATGACTTTTTAGCAGCTTCAAAAGCTTTAAAAGCCGCTTGAGCATCGGTAAAGGCCCTTTGAATATTTGACTCTAAATTTAACTTTGCTTGATCAAGATTAAGTTTGCTATTTTCTTCTTGAATTTTGGATTTAGCAACAGCAGTTTTATTTTGAAATCTTGAAAAGATAGGAATATTTACATTTAAACTTAAGTTATGTCCTTTAAATAAATCTAATTCTCTAAAAAATGCTTGCTTTATAAAATCATTTTTCGATTCACTCCAAACCGATCCAAAACCATACCCTAAACTTACTGATGGGTAAAAACCAGCCTTTGAAATTTCAGTACCTAATTTAGCATTTTCAATATCTTTTTCGGCTACTTTAATTTCGTTTCTGTTTTCTAAAGCATAATTTAAAACAGGTTTTACGTCACTGTACAATAAAGCTGCCGAAGGATCATCTATACTAATAAATTCAATATTAAATCCTTCAAAGGGCACTTGTAATAATTGTGATAAAGAAAGTAGTGATAAGGTAAAATTATTTTCGGCCAAAGTAACTTGCTGCGCATCTCTACTTAAGGTCGCTTCAGCATCAAAAATATTAGCCTTAGGTTGAACACCAGCATCTACCAAATCTTGAACTTGATTTAATTGTTTTTCACTAAACTCATATTGTGCGGTGGCAGTTTCTAGGTTTTCTTTATTAAATAATACATTTAAATATGCATTAACAACATTTAGTGAAATATCGTCTTTAATTCTATTTAATTCCAGCTCGTTTGTTTCTCTATTAAGCTGTGATTGCTTATATAAATTTAAAGTTCTGAAACCATTAAATACATTCTGATTTACACTTAAATTATAATTAAATGAATGCGTTGTCTGGTTATTAATACGTTGGTTTGTAACAGGATCGAAACCCGATCCAATACTCATTCGCTGACCTAAACTACCGTTAAAAGATGGTAAAAACTGACCTCTTGCTGCAATAATATCTTGTTCATTGATTAATAACGTGTTTTCACCTTGTTTTACGGTAATATTATTTTCTAGAGCATGATTTACACATTCTTGTAACGTCCACGTTTTTTGCTGCGCAAATGAGGAAACACCTGCAAGAATTAAACATGCTACTAAAATATTTTTCATTTGTTGTAGGTTTATATTAATCATTTCCTTCTTCCTCATCTTCATTATCTTTTGACGCTTTATTCCAAACTTTAATTTTATCACCCATTTTTACACCTTCGGTAATTTCTACATTTATACCATCAGATAACCCCAGTGTAACATTTTCTTTTCTATACTTTTTATCGCCATCTAAAATTTCAACAAATGGTTTTTCAGTAATTCTATTGTATTGAAGTAAAGCTTCTCTAATTGCTAAAACACTGTCTTTAGCTTCAATATCAATTTCTGCATTGGCGCTATATCCTGCTCTAATGTTTGTTGAAGCATCTATTTTTACATCTGCTTTTATAGTAAATTGAACAGCACCATTTTCTTCAATACCTTTTGGTGCAACAAAGGTTAATTTTGCTGGAAACTCTTTATCATTAATAGCCCCAAGAATAACTTTTATTTCTTTTCCTTCTTTTATTTTACCAACTTCGGCTTCATCAACTTTACCTTCAAAAATCATAATACTCATATCTGCTATGGTTGCAATAGTAGTCCCAGCATTAAAGTTATTACTTTGAATTACTTGATCGCCCTCACGAACAGGTATTTCTAATATAGTTCCTGGAATTTGTGCAATTATATTTGTATTTGCTGAACTACCTCCTGAGATAGAACCCCTTTTGATTATTTGGTAATCGTTTTGAGCTTGTGCTAAGGTTTCTTTTGCTTGATTGAATGAAAGTTCACTATTTTCGAAGTCTTGCTGTGAAATAACTCCTTTTTCAAAAAGCGCCTTGTTTCTTTCGTACAAAGTTTTAGCATTATCATACGATAATTTTGTTGATGCTATTCTACTACTTGCACTTACCAAACTTTGTTCGTTTGGCACCACTCTAATTTTAGCAATTAAATCCCCTTTTTTAACAATATCACCCTCTTCAACAAGAATTTGATCTACAATTCCTGAGATTTGAGGCTTTAATTCAATTTCTTCTTCGGGATTTAACTTACCAGTTGCCACAGCTTTTGTATTGATAGATGTATAAAAAGGTTCTTCAACTTTAAATTCTTCTAATGCTTTTGAATTGGAATCTTTAAAGTACTTTAATACAAATGCTAATAGTACGATAACAACTAATACTAAAATAATTTTTACTGTTTTATTCATTTTGGTTATTCTTTATTCTTATTGTTTATTCTTCTCTTAATGCTTCTATTGGTTTTATGCTTGTTGCCTTAAATGCTGGAATTAAGCCAATTAAAGTCCCTAAGGCTACTAATATTAGTAAGGCGATAAATACTACCGCAATTGATACGGATGCATTTACAATGGCTGCGTCGGCTCCTTGCCCGAAAAAATGGTCTAATAAGATAAGAATCCATCCTCCAGTAATGATGCCCAAAACACCCGCTACTAAAGTTAAAAATACAGCCTCTACAACTATTTGTCTTTTAATTTCAAAAGGGGTTGCTCCTAAAGCACGACGAACACCTATTTCTTTGGTGCGCTCTTTTACCGTGATTAGTAATATATTCCCGATTGCGAAAACGCCTGCTATTAGTGTTGCTATACCTACAAACCATGTTAAAAACTGCATACCAATTAAAAATCCGGTAAGTTTTGCAAACTCCTTCCCTAAATTAAAACTCCCGAAAGCTTGGGTATCTTTTGGATGAATGTTATTTAAGTTTTTAAGTATGAGTTTTGAGTCTTCCTCTATTTGCTTGATATCATATTCAGGTTTACCGGTTATCATCATCCAACCTATTCTGTCTCCTCTATTATATATTTGTTGAAATGTGGTAAATGGAATATGCATATCAGTGGATGGCCCCATGTTTACATTACCAACCTCGAAAAGCCCAATAACTGTAAAGTTTATGCCGTTAATTTCAATATACTTACCAATGGCTTCTTCATCTTTTTCAAACAATTGTTTATAGGCATCTTCAGAAATAGCAACAACTTTTTTATTATCATCAATATCATTTTGATTTATAAAACGCCCATGTATTAATTTCTTCTTTTGCAGTTGGTCCAATAATGGATAATCGCCGGCCATTTGAAAACCACCTGACAAAAAGTTTCTTGTTGCAGTTACTCGTGTTTGACTTCTAGGTAAGACAAACTCTATACCTTCAACATTTTTTTCAATATTTTTCGCGTCTGATAATGATAATTTTACCTCTCTACCTTCTTGAAACCCTTTAAAAGGTCTGCTTGTACTTTGTCCCCAAACAAACACACTATTTGTAGCAAAGCTTCCGAACAGCCTGTTAAATGAGTTTTCTAAACCTCGTGCTGAACCGAGTAATCCTATAAGTAACAAAATACCCCACCAAACACCTACCATAGTAAGGATAGACCTAAGTTTGTTTTTACTTAAGCTATCAAAAACTTCTTGCCATGTATCTCTATCGAATAAAAATCTAAACATAATTAATCGTTTCTTAAGGCTACTATCGGTTTAATTTGTGACGCTTTTTTTGCTGGCAGATATCCAGCTATGGTTCCCGCAATAATTAAAGTAATAGTTGCTCCAACCACTAAACTATTACTCACTCCAGGGTTTGTTATAAAATATTCTTTTAAACTAGGGCCTACTAATTCTAGGACACCTACGCCTATTAACAATCCTATGTAGCCAGCGATAGCGGTTATGATTATTGATTCAATTAAAATAATTGAGACAATAGATCTGGGTGATGCTCCTAATGCTTTTCTAATTCCAATTTCTTTGGTACGTTCTTTTACAATAAAAATCATAATATTACTAATACCAACAATACCAGCTATAAGAGTACCAAATCCAATAATTAATATTATAAAGGTTAAACTGGTAGTCATAATATCCACCTGTTTTGTACCTTCAGCCATATTCCACATTCTAATAGCTCGCTGATCACTTCGTGCCACATCAAACTTATCTTTTAAACTGTTTTTTATTGAATTCCCAAAAGCCATAGCTTCATCTGAACTCATTTCTGGGTTATACGTCAAATGCATTAAATCAACAAAATCATTATTACCATAAACAAACTGGGTTGTAGTAATTGGCATATAAATAACACTCTCTTCGCTATCCCCTTCATCATCTGTAAAAACTCCCACAATTTTGTATTGAATACCACTTAGGTTTATATATTTTCCAATGGCTGTTTCCTTAAAAAATAAATCTTCTTCGACGGTTCGACCAATTACAACAACTTTGGCATTATTGTCTAAATCATTATGATTTATATAACGCCCTTCTTTAATGACGTTATTTTCAATAAACATGTACTCAGGATATACTCCTCTAAGTTCATAGTTGTTTTTTTCGCCCTTAAAAGAAGCTGTTACACTTCTATTTACTTTAGATGTAATAAACTGAACTTTATCTTCAAACTTATCTAATATAAACTCTCGGTCTTCATTTGTAAATTGAATCCTCCTACCTACTTGAAGCCCTTTATGTGCTTTCGATGTTGTTCCTGGAAAAATGACTATGGAGTTATTAGCATCGGTTCCGAAAGCTTCTTGAAAAGTGTTTTGTAAACCATTAGCAATGCCGAAAAGAATGGCAAATAATAATATTGCAAAGGCCACAGTAAAACCAGATAATAAACTTCTGGTTCTGTTCATATTAATACTCTGAAATATTTCTCTCCAAAGATCTAAATCAAACATATTGTTCTGCTCTTACCTGTTCTACTTTTTTATCCTCCATTATTACACCATCACGCAGTCTTACAATACGCTTACACATGTTAGCAATATCCTCTTCATGTGTTACCATGAGTATCGTTTTACCTTCATCATTTAATTGCTGAATAAACGCCATAATTTCATAAGAAGTTGTAGTATCTAATGCACCCGTAGGTTCATCAGCTAAAAGTAGTTTTGGGTTTGCTGCTAATGCTCTGGCTATAGCTACACGTTGGTTTTGACCTCCTGAAAGTTCTTTGGGTAAATGTTTTGCCCAATCTGCTAGACCTACTTTTTCAAGGTGAAACATTGCTTTTTCTTGGCGTTCTTTTCGTTTCATGCCTTGATAATATAACGGTAGTGCCACATTTTCAAGTGCATTTTTATAATTGATAAGGTTAAAAGATTGAAAAATAAATCCTAAAAATTTATTTCTGTAAACAGCCGCTTTCTTTTCAGTTAAGTTTTTAATAGGTAACCCATCTAAAATATACTCACCAGAATCTGCTTCATCCAGCATACCAATGATGTTAAGTAAAGTAGACTTTCCGGAACCCGAAGACCCCATAATAGCCACCATTTCACCTTCTTCTACCGAAAGATCTATTCCTTTTAAAACATGTAAACTTGAGTCTCCTATTGGGTAGGATTTATGCAGTTGGTTTATTTTTAGCATTACATTATTATGATTAGTGAGCACAAAGCTTTTAAATTAGACTAACGTTACAAAGAATTGTTACAAAATAAGTTAAAAAATATTTTATTTCTTTTTTAACGTATTGTACTTTCTATAAATAAAGTACCCAATACCAGCAACCAGTATGTATGGAATTGCCATAAGATAAACAATTCCATCATTTATACCTTCTGCAGCAGTTTGTCCTTCTTCACTTTCTAAAACCGCACGACACATAGCGCATTGTGCATTACTTTTTAGAAAAAAGAAAAGAGAGAAGAGAGAAAAGACAATCTTTTGTTTCATATTAAAGGTAATATGGTGAAATCATAATATAAACAATCACTCCAGTGACTGCAACATATAGCCATAGAGGAAATGTAATTTTTGCTATCTTTTTATGTCTTTCAAAATTCTTTGTAATAGCTCTAACATAGGTTATTAAGACAAATGGAATAACAGCTACCGACAATGCAATATGGCTTATTAATATGAAATAATATAAAGGCTTTAAACTACCTTGATAACGTGTAGAATCGCTAGTCATATGATACAATACATACATAACCAAAAATAGGACTGAAAGCAGGATTGCAAATTTCATAAGATTTTCATGTGCTTTTCTATGTCCCTTTTTAATTTTAAAAACAGCTAATATTAAAACCAATGCTGTAACGGCATTAATCGTTGCGTAAATAGGCGGCAGAAAAATAGGAAGCTCAATATCTAACTTTACACCAAACAATGCTGCTACCGCTAAAGGAATAATTATTGATAAAGCAACAATTAGCTTATTATATTTTTTTTCGTCCAAAATGTTTTGTTCATTATTCATTAAGCAATTTTTTTATGTCTTGTTTTAAGGCACTAATCTCTTCAGGTACGCCATCTTCATCTACTTTTTCTTCTTCAGAAATAATCCCTCTATAATATATAATTGGGTTTCCAAATGTATCTTTTCTTGAGCGTATAAATCCGTTTTTATCTATTAGGGCAAAATTTCCCGAATGTTCAAAACCACCTAATACATTTTCGTTTTCTGCAGCGTAAATATAAAAACCCGTATTTGCCAGATTGTAAATATCTTCCTTATTCCCTGTCAATAAATTCCAATTAGGATTAGTCATTCCATATTTTTGGGCGTACTCTTTTAAAACTTCAGGATTATCATGTTCTGGATTTATTGTAAAAGAAGCAACACCAAAGTTTTCAAAATCTTTAAATGTATTTTGAATTTGTACTAAGTTTAAATTCATTCTGGGGCAAATTGTAGGGCAGGTTGTAAAAAAGAATTCAACCACATATACTTTACCTAGATAATCTTGATTTGTGACGGTTTCGCCGTCTTGGTTGGTAAAACTAAAGCTAGGCACTTTACGCTTCTCACCATTGTTTTCGATAAAAACCAAGTCTGAAAGTGTTGATTTAGAATCATCAGCATAATCGCTTCTACTTTCATTTCTAATAACATCATTATTAGAAATTCTATCCATTATTCTTGGGATAAAAATAATTCCAAATACCAAAATAATAAATGCGATCCCTATGTATGAATAATTAGTTTTTTTGCTCATTTTTCTTTTATTAGTTCTCGATACGACTTCAATAATTATCGAAATAACTCGAACTGACATTTATTGTATTATTCTTCTTGAGGTTTTAAATCATCAGCCCTTCGTGTATCCGAGTTAAATTCGCCTTTTCGTTTTTGACGATATTCGGTAAATAAAACACGTAAATCGTCACTCATTTTATTTTTTATTTCAGCCACTTCAATGCAATCATAAGCTTCTAAACCATAAATAGGTTTATTCTTTTCTATTTCATTATCAGTTCTATCATCAATACGTCCGCGTTGGTTTAAATCTTTATCAATCACAAAAACTTGATCGCTTGATAAATCATTACCTAATTTGGATTTGCTTTTCAAGCTTAAATAAATTTGCTCTAAATCATCAGGTTCTCCAAAAATAAAATGCCAAAATCTTAAATCCTCATACGAACTAATTTCAGTTTTAAGCTTTTCAACTGCATCTTCGGTACCTTTTGGCATTAAAATTACAATTTGAAAACTCTTAAACCCCTTGAATTTATCATACACCAATTCCTTTAAATTTGATGCGGTAATTATTTTTTCTAAAGGATTATATCCTAAAAACCCTAAAACCGTTATATGGTCTTTTAAAACTATTTTCTCTGAACTACTAGAATCAAACTTCTCTATTTCTGAAATGTTTTCATTTATAATATCTAATGGTGTGTAGTTATGAGTTGCTGGATATAAAAACAATAAAAATATAACTGGAAGGAAAAACAAAACTCCTAAAACAACATACCTACTAACTTTTTTATTATCCATTTAACCTACCTTCTTATCTATAAATTTTCGCTTTGCAAAAATAAAAAAAGGCGGTTTAAAAACCGCCTTTTTTTATTTAACTAAATATAATCTTTTAAAAATCTCTTTTTACGTATCCATCTTTATATACATCAAAAACATATCCGCCTTCTTCTAATAAAATAAAGATTAAATATAAGATTAAGAAAACGGCAGTCCAAACCACCATTCTTTGTAATGCCTTGGTTTCATCTCGCATATGCATAAAATCCCAAGTAATATAATACGCTTTAACGATAGTTAAAATGATGAAAATCCAGTTAAGTCCTTTCATTCCTAAAACTTTACCCATTAAAACTTCTGGTTTGTATATCCCTAAAATAACCTCTATTGCTGTTACTATCGTTAGAAAAATTAAAACGCCCCAAATTTTTTGGGTGTTTGATTTGAATTTTATTAATCCTCTAAATATTTCTAATTTATGTGCGTGTGCCATTTTAAACTAATATTATTTTTATTAAACTAGGTAGAAGAATGTAAATACAAATACCCAAACTAAATCTACAAAGTGCCAGTATAACCCAACTTTTTCAACCATTTCGTAGCTCTTACGTTTTTCGTAAGTTCCTAAAATGACATTAAAGAAAATAATTATATTAATAATTACACCCGAGAATACGTGAAATCCGTGAAATCCTGTTATAAAGAAAAAGAAATCCGCAAATAGTGGAGATCCGTACTCATTTACATGTAAGTTGGCTCCCTCAACAACCAGTTTACCATTTTCTTTTACTTGCTTCAAAGATTCCTCTCTAGATAACACCGTTTTGTGTCCATGTTCATCAAGTAATTGCGTTCTTACTAAAACATTTTCATGCGTTTCTAAACCATGAATCACTTCTTCTACAGTATAAGTTGGCAACGTACCTTCGCTTACAAACCAAAGACCGTTTTTACGTTCGTGAGCAGTTCTATCTTTATGCTCAGCAACCACAAAATCTCCTAAAGCAACACGTTGTCCTTCAGTATCAACAAACTGTAAAATATTACCACCTTTTGTTTGAATAGCTCCAAAATCGCCTTTAATAAAAGTAGCCCATTCCCATGCTTGAGAACCAACGAAAATTAAACCACCAATAATGGTTAAAAACATGTATAATGTAACTTTAGCTTTATTTAAATGATGGCCTGCATCAACCGCTAACACCATAGTTACAGACGACATGATAAGAATAAACGTCATGAACGCCACATAAATCATTGGATAATTTCCGTGAAAGAAAGGTACGTGGGTAAAAACCTCATCGGCAATTGGCCAAGAATCAATAAACTTAAATCTTGAAAATCCGTAGGCTGCTAAAAACCCTGAAAATGTTAAAGCATCAGACACGATGAAAAACCACATCATCATTTTACCATAACTTGCATTAAGTGGTTTATTTCCACCGCCCCAAGTTTTGCCTTCTGTTCCAGTATTTACAACTGTAGTACTCATATATGTTGGTTATTATTAAAAGTTGTACAAAAATAATCAAATATTCTATCTAATGAAATATAAAAACAAAAAGAGATAAACCCAAAGGATATCAATAAAGTGCCAAAAAGTTGCTGCTAGTTCAAAACCAAGCATTTTAGTTGCATTATACTTTTGTTTAAAATGATTATAAATTACTACTAACAAACAAATTAACCCAACAACAACGTGCAAAATATGCACAACTGCTATCAAATAAATGTAAGACATGGTTACATTGCTTGTTGGTCCTGTAAAATTATAGCCTAAATCTAAAATTTGTTGAAAGCCCGAAAACTGATTAAAAATAAAAATTGTACCCAAAACAAACGTTGCTACTAACCAAAGGGTTGTTAATAATCTGTTCCCTTTTTTTAAGGCACTTTTGGCCAAAATAAAAGTTATACTACTTATAATAATTACAACAGTGCTAATTACAAATGCATTTGGCAGTTGAAAATCTTTCAACCAATCCGGTCTAGAACTACTTACCACAAAAGCACTCGTCCAACCTGCAAATGACATAATGAGTGAAACGATACCAAACCACAGCATCATTTTTTTTGCTCTATTGTTTTTCTCTTCTTGAGTACCTTGAGTTAAATCCATACTTATCTTATAAATTTATCAATAACATAAACAATTTGCACTAGAGTAATATAGGAAACACTAACCAACATTAATTGTTTTGCTCCCTTTTCAGTCATTACTTTAAATAGACGTATGGCATAATATAGCATCCAAAGACCAAATGCAAAAACGATTACTGCAGCTACAATAGACAATTCTAATCGACCTGTAAAACCAAAAACTGGTATAATTGATACAATTACTGTCCAAATTGTGTACATAATCGTTTGTACCGCAGTTCCTTTATCTTGCTTTCCTGTTGGGAGCATATAAAACCCGCCTTTTTTATAATCTTCAAATAAAAACCACCCTATTGCCCAAAAATGAGGAAATTGCCAAAAAAATTGCAGTGCAAAAAGGGTTCCTGGTTCAATCCCAAAATCATCAGTAGCTGCCACCCAACCTAACATAAATGGGATTGCTCCTGGGATAGCCCCAACAAAAACTGCCAAGGGCGTTTTCGTTTTTAAAGGGGTATAAACACAGGTGTACAAAAATATTGAAATAGCACCAAACATGGCCGTTTGCTTATTGATGGTGTATAATATGATGACTCCTAATAAAGTGAAAACAGAAGCTATTATAAAAGCTGTTGTTACGGACATTCGACCCGCTGGAATGGGTCTGTTTTTTGTGCGATCCATTAAGGCATCTAAATCTTTTTCAATAATTTGATTGAACGCGTTTGATGCACCTACCATAAAATAACCTCCGAAAGCCAATAAAGTAAGTGTTTTAAAGTCAACATTATCAACTCCTAATAAGTATCCTGCTAGGGAAGAAAAAACCACACTTAATGCTAATCGCATTTTTGTGATTTCTTTAAAATCGAATAATAAAGATGGATTCTCTTTAGCTGTTTTTAATCTACCCAAAATAGAATTTTATAACGCATACTGTATTGCGAGTGCAAAGATACTTCATAAAAGGATTTTGAGCAATGGTTTTTATAAGTAAAATGACTTTGAATGCTTTCTGAATTAAAAATCGAAATACCAATTAAACAAATCGGTTCTTAATCCAAAATTAAACCAAACCGTGTTGCTTTTAAATGTTGAGGTGGTCGTAGCCTCAGGATTAAAATTTCTAACAGTAATATCGGTAAATATTTTTAGGTTTGATGCAGGATTAATAAGATAACCCGCTTGTAAATTTCCGTTAAATATATCTGTTTTTATTCCTTGTCCAACCTCAACACCCGTATCGAATGGTCTGTCATCATAACTTCTATATATTTCTGCACCGTAGCTAAAATTATCAGTGCCATCATTAAAATCAAATCCACGAGTACCAAAAATTAATTTAGCATCTGCAAACCATCGTTTATAACGGTAGCGCCCAATTAAAATAAGTTCACTAAAATTTGCACCCCACAAATGCGCCATAGATTGATTGTTATGCCCATAATTGGTAGTAATGGTATTATGCGAAAATGTATAAGGGCGTACTCGGTTATATTCAACTTGAAGTAATAAATTATCAACCTTAAAAGCATCAAAATATTTTAACCCTAACTGATAACCAAACTTATTTTTCCAGCTCCTTTCACCTGCTTTTACATCACTTAACGAAAACTCATCTAAAATAAATTGACTGTAAATATTTATGTTATCGTTCCATTTATATTTTGCCGATGCACCCATAATGGCATTTCCGGAGGCTTGTCCCGTTTCAAATTCAATGGCTCTATAAAAAATGATAGGGTTTAGGTAATTAACATCAAAACCGCGATTATTAGTGTTAGTCCAAATTACCGATTCAAACAATCCTAAATTAAAACGCTTAGACACATTCCAACTTAAATAATGATTCGCCATATATTTAGTTAAAAATGCTCCATCTTGTGTTACTTCAGGTCGAACATCTTTTAACCACATCCATGTGTTGGTATATTTTATTTTCCAAAATTTAGTATTTAATTTTAAAAAAGGGTGTGGACTCGCTACATCACTGAAAAGTAGAGAGCGATATCCATCACCAATAAAATTTTTACCATGACCAAATTGAATGTTTATAAACTTTGCTGGGGTATATGATAAATAGGCCTCAGCAACGGGATAATCATACGAATCGGTTTTAAATCGTTTTGCTATACCTCGTCCAGGAATAATAGCTGGATCTGGTCCAAAAGCTTTTAAACTCTCGGAATATTCATTAACATATTGCGCAAATCGCCCTTGGCTTTCAAAAACAGATGCATAAAAATTAAACTTTTTGCCCAAGCCCCCTTGTATTAAAAAACCTCTGGTATTGTTATACGTTGAATTAAAATCAGCTTCAGTGTCCTTACCAACTTGTAAATCGAAAATAGGATCTATGGTAAACCAATAATCGTCACTTTGTAATTGTACTAAATGTTCATTCCATAATTTTTTTCCAGCCCAAGTATCAGTCTCTTTGTTTAGTCTTTCTTTTTCAGCCTTAAAATCGTAATACTGTGAAACTTCTTCATAAACAAACGGTTTTGATGCCGTGTGACTATTAGCTCCAATTACGTTCATATATCTATCAAAGCGAGCATAATCACTATGTGTAAACTGGATATTTAGTTGGCTGGAGTATGCTTTGTTTTCAAAAGTTTGCAAATTGCTATTAACTTTATCGAACTCATTTTTTGCTTCCTGTTCTAATAGTGAAATTTCATTGGATTTAACTGTATCTTGTGTGGCTATATCTGGATTTACTAAGGGTATTTTAATTCTTATAGAATATTGTTTGAATGTTTTTCTACCATTATAAGTCGCCGGTTTTATTTTAGGAAAGATAGAAAATACTCTTTTTGCTTCCTCTTTTAATTCACGATAAATAGCATCGGTATATATAACCTTAAATTGACCAATCGTATCTACTTCAAAAAGTACCGCAACTTCACCTTTGTAATTTTCAGTTAATACGCTTTCAGGAATTTTGAAATTATCATAAATATGATTGAATACATTTTTATCAAAGCAATTTTGTAAAGAATCAATTGCTACATTTTCGCAATCTGGAAATACTGGTGGTTTTTCGGGCAGAAAATTAACTTGAGAATAACTAAGGTATTGAATTAAAAATAGGACTAGGACAATGAATTGCTTCATTTTTCTTATTAGAATTAATTTAAAACTGAAAGATACTATATTTTTAGATTTTAGTAATACATAAACATTGATAAGTAATTCTAAAATTATAGCCGCTTTATGAGAACCAGAAATAAATTAAGGTTATTTAAAAACCGCTATCATTCTCTTGATAACGGTTTTAAAAGTTTGAAATTATAATTCTTATTTTATTTCACTTGAAAATTTATAGGTAATGTATAAATAACACCTACTTTTTTATCATTTTGTTTACCAGGTGTCATTTCTGGAATGAAATTAATAACCCGAACTGCTTCTTCATCCAATTTTGGATGTGGTGATCTGGTTTTGATATTAGAAACTCGCCCCGTTTTATCAATGGTAAATTGTACATCAATTTTTTGCACACCACTTAAACCATAATTTTCGGCAATATCACTACCATTAAATTTACGTTGAACAAGTTTTGTTATTTTTTCAGACATACACTTTTTCCTATCGCTATTGTTTTTTTCTTTTTCGCATCCAGGGTAAATTGGTGCGTTTTGGATAAATGCATATGGAACGTCTACCGGATCTGGTTTTTTTTCTAAGGTTGGTAAATCACCAAGCTTAAAATCAGGAGCATCCTTTTTTGGCGTTTTTGGTTCATCCATAAACGGAAGCTCAGGAGTATCATTAGGCACTTCTTCAAAACTGGTTGGCTCCTTTTTTCTCTCTTGTTTAATAGGTTCAATTAAATCTGGAACTTTCTTTTTTATCAATGGAATATCTACATATGAAGGTTCTTCAATTGGAGGCAATACTCCATAATTAGGAATTGTAGTCTCAAACTTCATTTCAAGCAAGCCAAAGACTGCTAGTAAACATACAATTAACCCAATTTGAAAATAAAGGGTAGAGTTTTTTTGTAAATTTGTTTCATGCTTTTGCGATTTTTTCACGATTTGCTCATTTTGCCGAATGAGTTCGTGAGCTTTTTTAAGATTGCTCATAATAATTATAGTTTAAATGTTAATATTATGATAAAGTCTCAATAAGCATACCAAAAAAGAAATCCCGTTACAAAAATGTAACGGGATTTTATATTTAATAAACTTCCTTGATTAAAAGGATTAAAGTTTAATCTTGAACTTGGAAAATTATAGGTAATGAGTAAGGAACGTTTACCGGTTTACCACGTTGTCTACCAGGTTTCATTTTTGGTAATAAACCAATAACACGGGCTGCTTCTTTTTCTAACCCTGGGTGTGGAGCTCTAGCACGAATTCCTGTAATATTTCCTGTTTTATCGATTTTGAAAATAACGTTTATACGTTGTCTTCCCGACAATCCTAAATCGCTCGCTAAATCTGTATTGAACTTTCTATTAACAAAATCTGATATTTTTTTAGACATGCAATCTCTCTTGGCTGCATTGTTACCGCTTTCGCATCCAGGGAAAACTGGTACATTTTCAATTACAGAGAAAGGAACATCTATATCTTCTTCTACTTCTTCAACTTCTACCTCTTCAACCTCAACAATTTCAGTTTCTTGATCCACCTCAGTAGATTCAATTACTGTTTCTTCTACTTCTTCTTCATCCTCAACAATCTCAATCACTTCTGGAGCCGCAGGTGGCGGTGGCGGTGGTGGAGGCGTTTGTATTTGTTCAGTAATTGGGATTTCTTCTTCTAATTCTTCATCAAGGTTAAGTTGCCCGATGTCTATATTAGATTTATCATACGTTTTGTAATTAATGGCGTAGTTTGTTAAAAATAACATTAAAGCTAAACCAATGGCAAAGAAAAGAGAACTGTTACGTCCAACATTCGCTTTCGGATTTTTTTTAGGTTCCATAATTTTATACGTTTATCAAGATTGCTAAAATAACTATTTATTTATCAAAAAAGCAAGTGTTTATGAGTTTTTAACTTGTAAAATATGTTTAACCCATAATACCAATGATGCTATTAACACTCCAATCGTGTTTGCTAAAACATCATAAATATCTAATGCTCTTGAAACTGTGATAGTTTCTTGTAATACCTCAATAATTATACCAAAAACAACAGATATTACTATTGAAAAAATAATAGCTCTTCTATTTTTAAACTTATAGGTATTTATGAATGTATTAAACCATAAAAAAGTTAGAACAAAATAGGCTAAAAAATGAAATATTTTATCACCAAAGGAAACTCCAACATCAGGGAGATTATTTAACTTTATTAAGCTAACAAATGCCAGTACTAACGAATAGAATATGGCAATTATAAGCGCAAATTTTTTAAGCACCAATAAGTGATTTATAATCGTCCGCAGACATTAGTGAATCTACTTGAGAAAGATCTGAACACTTTACTTTTATCATCCAACCATCACCATAAGGATCTGAATTTACCTTTTCAGGTTCATCTTCTAAAGCTTCATTAAATTCAATAATTTCGCCTGAAAGTGGCAAAAACAAATCTGATACCGTTTTAACTGCCTCAACGGTTCCAAACACTTCTTCAGCCTCTAAAGTTTCGTCTAAAGTTTCAACCTCAACATATACAATATCGCCTAATTCGCTTTGCGCAAAATCTGTAACACCTATGGTAGCTACATCACCTTCTATTTTCACCCATTCGTGGTCCTTAGTGTATTTTAAATCTGATGGAATATTCATGCTTTTTATTTAAGTTCGTTTATTCAGCAAATGTATTTATTCAAACTATAAATTCAAATAAATAATTTGTTAATTAAATATTTAGATTTCGACAGCGCTCAACCGGACTAAAGTTAATTCCCGAAATTATATCGGATGGTAAAACCAGATCGAATAGTGGTTTGTGGAAACGCTGTTGAGATGGCATAGTCCGAAAACGTATAATCAAAATAAAATATCCCAGTTAAATTTTTACTGAATGCATAATCCGCCGAATATTTTAAACCCCATATGGTTTGTCCTGATGTGATTTGATTATTCTCTAAATCTAAATATCTAATAATCGTTTTATTGTCTCTAACTGAAATATCCGCCTTCATATTCAAATCGCTTACAATCCTTTGCTGAGGACCTGCTAGTTTTGAACGAATACGCAAATCTTTAATTCTGTATCCTAAACCAATAATGTATTCGTTTCCTTGAACTTCGGTCATTAAATTATTATCAAAGCTTAATGATAATAATCTATCCTTTTTAATTTCAGCTAGAATTTTAACTGAGTTTTTCATTTCAAAATCCAAGCGGACTAATGGACTAAACATCTCGGTTAAATTAATATTACTAAACAACCGCTCGTTTTTGTAATTTCCAGATTGGTTTAACGCCTCTGCAGGTTGACTTGCATACGGCGTTCCTGGAATAGGAGCTTCATTAGCATTAGGGTCTAAATTCAAATTTAAGTTGGTGCTAAACTGATTAATTGTATAGGTTGATCGATAGCCATGAGTTAATGAAAACCGCTTGAAATTTTTCTTAAACCAAGCATATTTCATAAACCCTGTATACTTTAAATCCCAGTTTGGAATAGGCACATCCCTAAAGGCTCTAGTTGTTATTTTATTGGCATCTTGACCTGAATAAGCAGCTAAAAAAGCTGGCAATAACACTTTTTGATTGTTTTTTCCAAAACCTAAAGGATACCCTTCAGAGTCTCTAGCATAGGTGGTTGTCCCATAAAAAGCTTCCGCAAGTCTATCGGCTATTTTCAATCTATTAGCTCTAAAATCATCAAATGCTTGAGAGCCTATTTCATCACTTTTACTAAAAGCAGTTTTTATTAAAACCGTTGATATATTAAAATTACCAAAGGTGTTTGGAGTTAACGAGTTATAAATACCGTTTTCTACTCTATAATTCTCGGTATAATTTTCATAATAAGCCCTGTTTCCTATAACATCAATTTTCAAATCCCGTACAGGTTCTAATGTGGCAGAAACATCTAATTGTTTTGTATTTGTAGACGTGTATTGTTGGTTAAATTCTTGAAACGTTGTTAACCAACCTCTTCGTGCAGCTAAATATCTTATATCGCTTTGACTACCAAATGTAAATCCTGTTGTTGGTTTAAACGTTCCTAAAAACCCTGGAGTTTGTAAATACCCTGGCAAAAATATACCGTTATTCTCCGAATAATTGGCTTGAATTCTTTTTATAGTCGTTAAGATATCAACTCCAGCATTTAATATTTTAGTTAAAGACTGATTTTTTGCTTTGGGTGTTGGGCTATTTTGATTTGCGCCTGGAGGTGCTCCACCGTTAGCGGGTGTTCTACTTCTTACCGTTCTAATAGGCTTTTTTACCAAGCCAATGTATTTATAGAAACGATTCATATCTAAAGTAGCATTGATATTATGAACATTGGAGTTTTGAACTGTATTACCCAAATCGTAGTTTTGACCGTCTACCTCTAAATTACCATATAAATCAGATCCTTTTTGCCACTGAAAACTTCCTGTATATTGATAGGTTGCATTAATAAAACTAAACGTAGGTATTTTATTTATTGGTAATTGATATGTAACACCTAAGTTTTGAGTTTGTCTATTAGGATCTCCAACATCAAAGAAACCATCCCAAACATCTAAAGCATCATCTTGCTCTCCAGCAATTAAATCGTTGTCAACAAAATAATTACGAACAATATTATTATTTGCTGCCACAAAGTTAAATTGCAATGACTTGGTTACGTTGTAATTTATTCCGTATTCAAAATCAAAGGTGTAATTTCTCCTGAACAACTCTTCAATACCAATATTTGAGCCTCCTAAGTCTATTTCTCTAAACTTTTGCCTATTAAATTGACGGTTAATATTTGTGTTAACCGTAAAGCTTGTAGGTAATAAGTTGAAATTAAAATCTTTTAGGAATTTCCAATATTTTCCGGTGAATAATGAATCATTCTTTTGGAAAGGCTCAACCGTTATTGGGTTAAAATTATGCGCATAATTTGCCCCTACACGCACCGTTTTATTTACTGAATTTTCAATCTCAAAATCTCTATGTTCAACCTTGTTATACGAATAGTTTAAAGTAAGGTTTTCAACATCATAAAAACGTGGTTTTTTATCTCCAGATCTTGTCTTTCTAACACCTATAAAATTGATGCTTTTTCGTTTTGTATAATCCTCAGATTGCTGTTTTATTTGCTCTCTTTCCTCATTGCTGTTAGCCGCTTCTAGTCTAGAATCTAGAGTTAAATCTTTATAAAATTGATCATATTTTGGTGTGATTAATTCTTCGCTTTGTGCATAATTAAAAGGCACTTGAATTCCCCATTTTTTTGGCAATAACTGACCAACGTTTACATTAGTTACGACATCATATTGTTTCACGTCCTCTAAACTGCGCTGGCTAGGACCTTGCTCTAAAGAACCAAATCCAGATGTGCTTTGTCTTCCAGTTGCACTAATGTTAGCAAAATCTGCAATATTAGTATCCATACTTACCACTGCTGCCCAACCACCTTCGTTATCTAAATCGGATAAACGTAGCTCATTAAACCAAACTTCTGCGCAAACATCATCATTATTCGATCTGCTTTTCACACCTACCATAAGCGTTCTGATATCTCCAAAGTTTGGATTTCCTTTGATTCCAACGCGATGCTGCCCGATTACGTAACCACCAAATGGATTACTTGCCAAAACAATATCTCCATTTACAACATCATAAAATGTTGGGTCGTCATTAGTTAAAGTCATATCCGAAATACCTTGAGCTTTTACTTTAGCCAAAATATCTACGGGTAAGTTTATTTCGTTTTCATCTGGCCAAAGCCCTTCTCTTGTAACGGACGTTGATAAAACTAATGGTAGCTCAATTTGATAGTAATTCTCGGTTAAATCATTACCCATTCTAATAAATCCAACCAAATCATCATTAGTTAAATTTCCAACTCCAGATTCGTCATCTTCAGCATGCATAAACATACGAATACGTTTATATTGGCGCATATCTACATTAATGTTTTTATAAACCGCTCTAGAGTCTTCGGATTCTAAATTACAAACTTTTACAACCAGCGATTGCTCATTTTGACGAACCACCGTGTTATTATTAAATAATTGTTCCGGTTCAATTCCTGGAGGTCTTTCATAACTACCTTCATTTTCAAGGGTTCCAATAACGCCTACTGAAAAATCGGTTCCGTCATCATTTGGATCATCATCATTGAACTCTAAAGTTTGCGTGTAACGCCTCCAATCACTTCGTACTAAATCTAAGGTTCCAAAACGAAACACAGTCGGTTGCGAAAATTCTTTTAGGTACACCCTAGTAAATCGAATGGATCTCAGGTCAGTAATCCCTCCAACAGGCATTGCAAGACTTCCTTGAATTGGTATTCTAAACTGATACCATCTAACATTAACATTATTGCCGTTTGGTAAAACACGTGGTCTATCTTTAAAATCTCTTAAATAATCCTTTAATGGGTTGCTATTGGGAATATTATCAAATTCAGCTTGTGAAGTTGGTAAATTTTGTCTAGTTAATTCTAACTCATATTCGTAATAACTATCAATCGTGTTCATGGTATTATCACGATTGATATCCTCTACATCTGGTTGCGTGTTAGCACCTCTATTTGTATCGGAAAACGTATCAGGGGTGTTGCCATCAACACCATTATACTTTTTGTAACGTTGAAAAATATCGCCATCAACATTTAAAAAATATGAATAATTATCGTTTGATGGATCGTCTCCAAAAGCGCTACCAAAAACATTAACCTCTTCGGCATCATCATAACCATCATAACCTACATCTTGATTAGTACGTTCTTGTCCCGTAGTATCAAAAGCATAAATTAAAGACTGGTTTTGAGGCACCACTGTACCCCAAGCCGTTGGTTGTAATAAACTTACATCGCCATCCTTCGGCAATCCATTTTCATATAATTTTCTACCATCTTTTACTATATCTTCTGAAATATTACCTAGGTTAAATACCAGTTTTCCACCAGGGTTAGAAGGATTTTCCTGGAAGGGGTCTTGTAACCAAAACTCAATATATTCAACATTTTGTTGTTCAAAATCTGTGGAGGTTAATTGACGCGTAATACCCGCCCAAGCATTCTGCGGATTATCAATAATCCCATCAGCAGCAGACGCTTCAAAATTATAAGGTCCTCTTTCATTAGGATAATATGCCAAATCCAGCGTAAACAATACCGAGTTTTGCCCTTGTACTAAATCTCTATCAGGAAAAAGTTCGTTAATGAAAACTCGACTGGTATATAAGTTTGAAACATCATTATCAGTAATTCCGCTAGGGCGTTGGCTACTATAGAATATTGGGTCTATACTATACCAGTTTAATAAAGCTCTACCATAACCATTTTGAATCCCATTTAAATCATCTCCTGGTGAATTTACTAAGTTTAATGGTCTACTTGACAGATACCATGACTGTTGCGATTTTAAATCGATGGCATTTTGTGAGCCCTCAAAATCATCTACATAAGAGGTAGCTTCGCCATTAAGGTTTGTTCCTTTTGGTGCTCCCGGTGCTAAATATGCAAATTCACCCCGAAGTGATAAGTTTGATTCTACATCGGTATCAATATTTGGCAATTTATTAGCAAGTCGTGTTAAAAAAGGCACTTTGGTGGAATAATTTCCATTTAGTCCAAAAATAGTATTGTTTATGGGTTCTGTTCCGTAATTGGCCTTTTGGGTAATAGGGCGTTCATTTAAGTTTAATAATGTGGCACCCAATACAAAATTTTCGTTGAATTTATGCTCTACGTTCAGTCCTGTAAAGCGTCTGGTTTGTTGCCCAAAAACAGCATTATTTTCGGTTGAAACCTCAATAGGTGTGTTAGATGCTTTTAGTGCTTCATCCAAAATTTGAACGCGTCCTAACTGATAATTCACCGTGTAATCAATACCTTCAACAAGAACACGACCTCCAGCTGTTACACGAACCGAGCCTCGTGGCACATTAAAAGAACCGATAGGAATACCATCACCGCCACTAGATTTATAGCGCCCTTTTAATTTAAATTTATTTTTCTCAACTTCTTCTAAAGCCGCTGTTTTGGTGCTTTTATAAAGCACATCATAAACATACTTTTCTTGATCCGCATTATAAGAAGCATCATTATCATAATCACCGCCACCAAGAACGTTAAAAAGATATTCACCAAAAGGTTCTGCACTTGTAAAAACTAATTTTCCATTTTGGGGAATAACTGTTATCCCTGGAACAAAGTCAAAAAAGCCATCGCCTCTAGTTTGAGGGTCATTATTAAAATTCAATTTGTCCAAATTGAAAACGCGCAATAATGGTACATTTTGTATTAAATCTTTATCATCAGTTGTGCCCGTTACTGGATTTCCATTGATATCCACATCAAAACTGGCTCCAACAGGTGTTATAAAATTTAATGGAGATGCCTCATTGTAGAAAATATTAAATTTAAAATCATCCTGACTTAAATTATATGCTCCTGTGTCGTAAATGTTCTTCATCATCAAATCCCAAACAGGTTGGGTAACATTGGTGATGCTACTTTTTAATAGTTTTAAAATTAAGTTTGAGTTTACAACTTGTGTTACTTGTCCTTGTCCGTTCGTTGTTACATCGGTAGCGTCTATTCCGTCATTAGCAAATTCACCCACTTGATACACTTGTCCACCAATTGTATATTGAAACGCAACCGCAAGAACCTCATCGTTATTTAAACGTTGATTTAAAGAAATATATCCTAAATCTGTATTTAGTGTATATTCTTGCCCTTGAATTAACTTTCTAGCATTCTCTAAATTAGCATAATCAAAACCTTCTCTAACATTAGCAACCTCAATTCCCGACTGCACTGTTGCAATGTCCCTTATATTTTGATTTATTTGTGATCCTGGAGCAGAAGCATCTATAGTTATAGGGTTAAAAGCATTGTTAGCATTATTAGGTAAAGCACCAGGAGCAGCAAATACATTAACGGCAGACCCTACATTATCACTTTCACCTAAGTCTTGAAGTGCAACTATATTTCTAACATTTTCTGTACGATTGCTTCTATTGGTCATCCAAACTTCAATCCTTGTAATTTGTAGTCCCTTGTTGTTTATGAAAGGATAGTTTTTTAAAGCATCATCATAGGTCTCTCTAAAATATTGTGCTAAAAAGAAGTGTCTATTTTCGTCATATTCTCTGATGAAAAATTCAAATTCTTGCAAGGTTCCTCCACCTTGTGCAACCACGGTGTTAGATTGCGATTTTTGCTCAGAAAAAACACCTGTAACAGTGGTTCTTCCAAATTGTAATTGCGTTTTTACCCCAAATAAGCTTTGTGCCCCTGTAATTAAAGAACTGTTTAAAGGCATACTTACATTACCGACTTCAATTTTTTGAATAATATCATCTTCGGTTGGGGTGTACTCCAATTTTATAAGTTGTTGAAAATCAAAGGTGGACTGTGTATCGTAATTTGCCGTTACTTGCAATCTAGTACCTACTTTACCTAATAAACTTAAGCTTATTCGCTGATCAAAATCAAAAGTAAAATTGCTTCGGTTTCTTGGTGAAAATGACGGATTATCTTGTTTAGAAAATAAAACCCCTAAATCCATTTCTACTGACCCCTGAGGAACTACTTCAATGGTATTACCTCCAAAAACACTTTCAAAAAAGCCGGAGTTTACATAAAACTCAGGCAACAAGTTTTTTTGTGCATCATCCGTACCATCTTTTTTCCCATCAAAGGCATCAATTTTTTCTTTATAATATCGTCTTAAATTTTCTCTTGCAACTAACGCTTCATATTCTTTTGGAGTTAAAATAACTGGATAGTTTACATTAAAGCTTCCTATTTTCTCTGTATAAATGTATCGATTGGTAATCGGGTCGTAAGTGTATTTAGACTCAATACTATTGGGGTTTGGTATTTTTATTGTTCCCAAAGTAAATCCCGTTTGAACCGTGTCCTGAACTGGTTGTTGAGACCAAGCGGTAATAGAGTAAAAAAGTACAAAAACGAAAAAAACGTATTGTTTAAGTAGTTTATAAAAATTTAGGTTAGTTCTATTCAAAATGTACTATAAATTTTTGAGCGCTTGTTTTATAATGGTTTCAACATTAGCTTCTGGTTGGGCAACTAAAATTTTATCTACAACTCTTTCGGCTTGCTTTTTAACAAAACCAAGCACCTCTAAAGCAGATAACGCTTCATTTTTATTGGTATTGCCTTGAGAAACCGAAACTTCATCAATATCATAAATCTTTAATATTTTATCTTTTAAATCGATGATAACTCGCTGCGCCGTTTTGGCTCCAATACCTTTAATGGATTGTATTAAGGCAACATCACCCGTTGCAATTCCTTCTCGGACTTGTTTTGGGCTTAATGACGATAACATGGTGCGTGCAATACTAGCTCCAATACCACTTACTGAAATTAATAACCTGAATATTTCTCTTTCGGCAAGTGAGGAAAACCCAAATAAGGTATGCGAATCTTCTTTAACTTGAAGATGCGTAAAGAGCTTTAAATTTTCGTTATCTGGAATTTGAGAATAGGTATGTAATGAGATGTGAAGCATATAACCTACACCGTTACATTCAATAACAACATGCGTTGGGTTTTTCTCGGTAAGCTTTCCTTGAATGTGTGTTATCATGAATGTTGTCTGTTAACCAACCAAATGTAATAAAATTATTCGCATTCTATCTACTTACTTTTCTGCATGTTCTAATTCCCATTTACCTTTTTGCTGAGCATCAACAACTGCAATAGCCGTCATGTTTACAATTTCATCAACGCTTGCACCTAATTGTAAAATATGCACGGGTTTTCGCATACCCATCATTATTGGACCGATAGATTCGGCTTCGTTTAATTCTTTCAATAATTTATATGTAATATTCGCAGCATCTAAATTTGGAAATATCAACGCATTTACTTTTTTACCAACTAATTTCGAAAATGGGAACCTTTCCCGAAGCATCTCATCATTTAAGGCAAAATCGGTTTGAAGTTCTCCATCCACATCCATATCTGGGTTTTGGCGATGTAAAAGTGACACAGCTTCACGCACTTTGGTAGCATTTTCATTCGATGATGACCCAAAATTGGAATATGACACCATAGCCATTACTGGGTTTAAACCAAACATTTTTATCACCTTTGATGTCATTTGAGCTATTTTAGCTAAAGCCTTGGCATCAGGATCGATATTTATAGACGTATCACTTAAAAAAATAGGCCCTCTTTTGGTCATCATTAAATTGGTTGTTGCAACCCTAGATATCCCTTTAGCCATTCCAATGAGTTCCAACATAGGTTTTACTACCGATGGATAATTACGTGAATACCCAGAAACTACAGCATCAGCATCACCTTCGTTAACCATCATAGCAGCAAAATAATTTCGTTCTCGCATTAATCGTTGTGCTGAATAATACGTTACACCTCTACGTTTCCGTTGTTCCCAATAAACTTTAGCATACTTATTTTTACGCTCATTTTCTTCTTCAGTTTTAGGATCTATAATTTCGATATCTGCATCAAACTCAATTTCTTTCATTAGTTCTTCAATGGTTTCCTTTCTCCCTAAAAGAATAGGGATAGCGATTCCATCTTCATAAACAATTTGAGCTGCTTTGATTACATCTAGTTGATCTGCTTCTGCATAAACAACACGTTTAGGATTAAGCTTAGCCCTATTAAGAAGGAGCCTCACTAATTTATTATCAGATCCTAAGCGTTCTAAAAGTGAATCTTTATAACGTTCCCAATCGGTAATTTTTCTTTTAGCAACGCCACTTTCAATAGCTGCTTTAGCTACAGCGGGTGGCACTTCTGCTATTAATCTTGGATCAAAAGGTTTTGGTATAATATATTCTTTACCAAACGTTAAGCGGGTTTCGCCGTAAGCAATGTTAACTTGCTCTGGCACAGGCTCTTTAGCTAATTTTGCCAAAGCTTTTACCGCCGCCATTTTCATTTCTTCATTAATCTTTGTAGCCCTTACATCCAATGCACCCCTAAAAATAAATGGGAATCCTAATACATTATTCACTTGATTAGGATGGTCGCTTCTACCAGTAGCCATGATAATATCCTTTCTAGTAGCTATAGCTATATCGTATTTAATTTCTGGGTCTGGGTTAGCCATAGCAAAAACTATTGGATTTTCTGCCATAGATAATAACATGTCGGGCGATACGATATTAGCCATAGAAAGACCGATAAAAACATCGGCATCTTTCATAGCCTCATCAAGCGTATCAATTTTTCTGTGGGTTGCAAATTCGGCTTTCTCAGTTGATAAATTTTCTCTATCATCTCTTATTACACCTTTACTATCCAGCATCACCATGTTTTCGCGTTTAGCGCCACAGGCTTGATATAAACGTGAACATGAAATGGCAGCAGCTCCCGCACCACTAATAACTATTTTTACTTTTTCAATCTTCTTTTTTGCAAGTTCTACCGCATTCAATAAGGCCGCAGCCGAAATAATTGCAGTCCCGTGCTGATCATCATGCATCACCGGAATATCCAGTTCTTCTTTCAGACGTCTTTCAATTTCAAAAGCTTCAGGAGCTTTAATATCTTCAAGGTTAATACCTCCAAAGGTTGGTGCAATATTTTTTACTGTTTGAATAAATTCTTCAATATTTTCGGTGCCTACTTCAATATCAAATACGTCAATGTCAGCAAATATTTTAAATAAAAGTCCCTTCCCTTCCATCACTGGTTTTGAAGCTTCTGGACCAATATTTCCTAGTCCTAAAACCGCAGTTCCGTTAGAAATAACCGCAACTAAATTGCCTTTGGCTGTATATTTATAGGCTTTATCTTTATCTTTTTCAATTTCTAAACAAGGTGCCGCAACACCTGGAGAATAAGCTAAAGACAAATCTCTTTGACTTGCATATTTTTTTGTAGGAACAACTTTTATTTTACCTGGAGTTGGTTTTGCGTGGTATATAAGGGCCTCTCTTCGTTTGCTTTCTTCGCTCATAATGGACTAACATTTTAGAACTCCAAATATAACAATCCTATCAAGGAAACTCCTAATCTTTTAAAAAAATGATGTTTCTTTTTAACCCTGAAAACTTGGTACGTTTTACTGCTGAATTTTTAAATACTTTTTGAAAGGTTTCTTCTGTTATTTCTTCCCAATCCTTTTTCGTCATAGAAAGTAATTCGGGATGCGGATTAAATAGTGGTTCGTTATGGGATTTTGAAAACCGATTCCATGGACAAACATCTTGACATACATCACAACCGAACATCCAATCGTCCATTTTACCTTTAAATTCGGTTGGGATGTTTTCTTTCAACTCTATTGTAAAGTATGAAATGCATTTACTTCCATCTACAACATAAGGTTCTGTGATGGCTTCTGTTGGGCATGCATCAATGCAGGCTGTACAGGTGCCACAATGGTCTGTTACTGGTGTATCATATTCCAACTCTAAATCGATAATTAACTCTGCAATAAAATAAAAGGAACCTACTTGTTGTGTTAACAAATTACTATGTTTTCCAATCCATCCTAAACCAGATTTTGCTGCCCAAGCTTTATCTAGAACTGGCGCAGAATCAACAAAAGCACGACCATGAACATCCCCAATTTCATCCTGCATAAAATGTAAAAGCAATTTCAATTTATCCTTTATAACAAAATGATAGTCTGTTCCATAGGCATATTTAGACAACTTATAGCTTTCAGAATTTTGTGTTTCAGAAGGATAGTAATTCAATAATAAAGAAATTACCGATTTTGATTCATCAACCAGTTTTGTTGGATCTAGTCGTTTATCAAAATGGTTTTCCATATAACGCATGTCTCCATGCATGTTATCGTTAAGCCATTTTTCTAAACGAGGTGCTTCTTCTTCAAGAAAACCTGCTTTACTAATACCACATGACAAAAATCCGAGGCGTTTGGCTTCGGATTTTATAAGTTTTGCGTATTGCTGTTTTTTATCCACAGCACTAAAATAAAACAAAGAAATTTAGCGCAAGTTAATTTGGTTTAATATTCTGATTGACATGAAAGAAATTAGTAGGATCATACTTAGTTTTCACCTCAACCAACCTTTCGTAATTACCTTTATAAGCCGCCTTGATGCGCTCTTGACCTTCATTCATCATAAAGTTTACATAAGCACCACCCATGGCATAAGGTGTTAAATCATCAAAATAATTTTTGCACCAATTTGTTACTTTCTCTGCGTTTTCTGGGTCTGGATCAACACCCACAATTACCTGAGCCCAACGTGCATCGCGGTTTGCCCAAGCTGTTTCAGAATTAGATACATCGTGGCAAGCTCCATCAACGGGATACAAATGTGTTGTAGTATGCATAGTCGGTATTTTTGATCCATGCTGAATATTGACTTCAATACTTTTAGGCGTTAACTCTTTAATATAATGTGCTCTCCAATACCATTGCATCCCAGGAGGATATAAAGCATCAAACATACCATTTAGTGCTGGCATTGGAATTTCGCCAACAAAATCAAGAATGGGTGGCCCAAACTCTCTAATGGGTTTGAAAACTTCATCAGCCTTCTCAATAGGTCCAGTATAGTTCCAAACTACACCACAAACATTTTTATTCCATAAATGTTCTGGAAAAGGTTCAGCAGGAGGCACTATTAAAAAAGCAAAAAAACCGTATAAGTCATTTGAAGCGTTTTTTGTTAAATTATCATAGAACATCATAGCTTCTTTGGCTCTTTCAATGGGCCAAAACATGGGGCCTGCATATACATTTTTAATTTCTATAAGCTTAAATTTAAATGATATAACTACACCAAAATTTCCGCCACCTCCTCGTAGTGCCCAAAATAGGTCAGCATTCTCATCCTTATTTGCTGTTACAAGCTCTCCTGAGGCTAGAACCACTTTACATTCCAATAAATTATCAATTGTCAAACCGCCCTTTCTGCTTAAATAACCTATACCGCCTCCAAGTGTAATACCTCCAATTCCTGTTGTACCAATAATACCACTCGGTAGTGCTAGCCCGTATTCATGGGTTGCCGCATCAACATCATTTAAAGTATTTCCAGATTGAATTGTGGCCGTTTTGGTTGCCGCATTGATAGTTATCCCTTTCATTCCTGAAAGGTCTATTACCAAACCATCGTCAACCAAAGCTAGTCCAGCTCCGTTGTGTCCACCACTTCTTATGGAAACCTCAATATTATGGTCTCGAGCATAATTTACTGCATTAACAACATCTTGATCGTTTTTGCATTTTACAATAACTGCTGGTTTTTTATCAATCATGGCGTTGTAAATAGCTCTTGCGTTCTCGTAATTAGTGTCTTTTGGGGTAATAACTTCTCCTGATAAATCTTGATAGCTCATAATTGTATGGTTTTAGTTAATTTTTTTAACTGTAAATTAAATTTTGGCAATTTCTTTTTTTAATGGGGAATGATGCTCATGTACAATTTTCCAATCACCATTATTGTCTTTTACAAACAGCAACGATATTTGGTCGTTTACCACTACTAAATCTTCTTCAAATTTTAAATGAAAATCGGAATGAAAGGTTACGTTTGCCACATTACCGTAGTACACGGCAATTTTTAAATCATTGGCATCGAACTTTAAAATTTCTTTAACGTTACCAAATACATTACGCTCATGGGCTTCGTTTTCTTTACTGCCAACACATTTTTCTCCCATTTTAAATTCGGTAAATTTGGGTCCATATGCATGAAAGGCAATTAGTTTTTCAACATCACCATCTTTAATACTTTGAACAATGCCTCCCATGGTCTCCATAACTTCTTCTTGTGCTTTTGGATATTCAATATTTATAATACTTTCTGATTGGGCCATTATAAGTTGAACGTTTAAGAACACCATTGTAAAAAAAATTGTAAATACTGTTGTAAATTGTGATTTCATAATTTTTGATTTTAGATTTACTCAAAATTATTTAGTATTAGCAAGAAACATCAACTCGTTTTATTCAAAGAATACAAGAAATCGTTCATTGCTAACATGCACTATAATTTATTTATAGCACTAAATTATAAGACAACATTGTAAACGGCTGTTCTTAAAAGTCCAAAGTTTTTACTTTTTAGCCCAAACTATTTCTGTAAGTTGAAGGAGATATATTAAACTGATTTTGAAAGACCCTACTAAAATGTGAGGCATTGTTAAAACCAGAATCAAATGCTATGGATTGTATGGAGTGGTTCGTGGTTCCCAAATATATTTTTGCACGTTCCAGTCTTTTTTTAATCAACCACTTTCCTGGAGAGGTGTTGTAGTGTTTTCTAAAATCCCTTTTAAAGGCAGATAAACTCCTGTTGGTTATTTGAGCAAATGCGTCCAGCTTAAGATTAAACATATAATTGGTTTCCATAACCTCCCATATTGGTGTTTGGTACCCTTCTGAAATTGCATTTACATAAGCAAGAATATGTTTATTGTCTGGGTGGATAAAAATATTATACAATAGCTCCTTAAACTTCATTTCAATAATATCTTGGGGGTAACGGCGGTTATCATCAAAATAAGGCAGCATACTCAAAAAACAATTTTTTATCTGGTCGTTAAGGTCAATATAAAGCAACATATCATCGGTATGTGGCGGTAAATTATCCCATGGTAAAAGTGGCCTAAACTCTTCTAATATCTTCTTGAAATAAGCATCTTTCACATAAAACGCCAATACTTTCCAACCTTCAACTTCTTCATGCATCTCTTGGTGGTAAGCTGTTCGTTTTAGCAAAAACGCAGTATCTTTTGTAAGTTCCCAACGCTGATTTCCCATGCTAAAGATACGCTTGCCACCTATTGAAAACAAAAATTGGTTGTATGCATTGTACAATTGCATCACTTTTTCTTTTTGAGGACAATTATAAAACACAAACAACTGGTTGTTTACCTTAAAATGCTGAAAGACCTTTTGGTTAGATTGATGTACTTTGTATGTGTTATATGCCAGCATTAGAAAACCCTTTAAACTGCTAATATTTTTGAAGGAGAAACTCCATATTTACTTTTAAATTTTTTGGTAAAATAAGAAGGGTTTGAGTATCCTAATTGGTATGCAACTTCAGAGATTGAAAGTTTATTTTCCTTTATTAAATTCATGGCCTTATTCATTTTAATATCGCGAATAAACAAAACTGGAGACCTACCTGTTAAAGCAGTAATTTTTCTGTAGAGTTGTGGGCGACTTACGCCCATATTTTGGCTAATATTTGCTATGTTAAGCGTTTCATCTGACAGATTTTTTTCTGTATAATCAAAAAAACTTTCCATAAATTTTTGTTGGGACTCATTTACAACTTTTACAGTTGACATACTTTCATAACTTCTTTCTGGAATTAATTTCGAAAAGTTTTTAGACAATACTAATTCACCACTATTCGCCATTAATGCCAATTGCTTGGTGAAATCTATAGCATCTTCAAAAAAACCATCACTATCAGTTACAGGTTGACCTTCGGCTAAACCTATTCTAAATTCAATATTCTGTTTTTTTGAAAGCAATTTTTGAATACCTAAAACGCATTCATAAGCAGCTTCAGCTTCATTAAACACTCCAATAATACTATCATCACTTATATTTTTAACTTGAGTGCCTTTATATTTTTTTATGGAATTAAACACTGTGTTTCGGGCAAACGTAGGAACTTTAAACCGACTTATTTCATCTGCAAAGTCCAAGCTTGTTTTTGCTAAAATATCTATAATGAGAATAAACCGAAATCCAGTATCAATATTCCCATCTTTATAATAAACTATGCCATGATCTACATTATGGGCTTTTCCCATAAACATATCAACTAATCCTGCTTCTACCTCAACAATGTTGCAGGCTACATCTCCATGAGCTTCTCTATGCACATTTTCACAAGCTTCTGGGTTAGGTCCTTCGATTAAACAAAAAATAGTTCCAGCTTTTTGATTTACCCAAAATTGATGATACTTTACTCCAAATTTATCTTGGGTTCGCTTATCAGCCATATGAGCTTTTTTTACATCTTCAACTGTAACACCAGGAAAGTGATGGTAATCCATGTAAATCGGCATAATCCTAATATTTTAAATTGGTTAGGCTATGAAATTCTTTGAGGAGAGGATTTTAAAGGTACGAAAAAAATGCTTCTTGGAATGCTTAGATTAAAACAAGCCCCCTTGAACAGACCCTTTAATTTTTCCCAAATGTTTATAAGCAAGTTCAGTAACTTCACGCCCACGCGGTGTACGCATAATAAAGCCTTGTTGGATTAAAAAGGGCTCGTATACTTCTTCTATGGTTTCCGTGCTTTCGCTTACTGCAGTTGCAATGGTTGAAATACCTACAGGTCCACCCTTAAATTTATCAATAATAGTAGATAGGATTTTATTATCCATTTCGTCTAGGCCGTGGGCATCTACATTTAAAGCTTCTAGAGCGTATTTAGCAATTTTAATATCTATAGAGCCATTACCTTTTATTTGAGCAAAATCCCGAACGCGCCGTAACAAAGCATTAGCAATTCGAGGTGTTCCTCTACTTCTTCCAGCTATTTCAATAGCTGCTTCCATAGTTATCGGCACATCTAAAATATTGGCACTACGTTGTATAATCGTAGTTAGTAAATCTGTTTTGTAATATTGAAGCCTGCTTTGAATCCCAAAACGAGCTCGCATTGGTGCGGTTAGCAATCCTGAACGCGTTGTAGCTCCAACTAATGTAAATGGATTTAAATTGATTTGAACGGTTCTCGCATTGGGCCCAGTTTCAATCATAATATCGATTTTGTAGTCTTCCATTGCCGAGTATAAATACTCTTCTACGATTGGACTTAATCGATGAATTTCATCAATAAACAACACATCGCGTTCTTCTAGATTAGTAAGTAAACCTGCCAAATCTCCAGGTTTATCTAACACTGGACCCGACGTTACTTTAATACCTACACTTAATTCATTTGCTAAAATATGCGCTAAGGTAGTTTTACCTAATCCTGGAGGTCCATGAAATAGTGTGTGATCTAATGCTTCAGTACGTAAATTGGCTGCTTGAACGAAAATTTGAAGATTTTCCAATACCTGGTCTTGACCCGTAAAATCATCGAAAGATAAAGGTCGCAATTTTCTTTCTACATCTATCTCTTCTGGAGAAAAATTTTCGTTTGTTGGATCTAAGTTTTCGTTCATGCATCACAAATATAAACAAAAAGCCTTTCCGAAATAGAAAGGCTTTCTCAAATAATTTTGGTTGATTAAGGTTGGTTATATAGGTTTTTGGTTAATTTAAAATTGTGAATTCGCAACGTCTGTTAATATCGTACTGTTCATCATCACAAATACCTTCTTTAACACAATCATTAAGTGGTTGCATTTCTCCATAACCAATACTTTTCAGTCTGCTTCTTTCAATACCTTGACTTACTAAATACTCTAAAGTTGAAGCAGCACGACGTTTTGATAAATCTAAGTTATATTGATCTGGTCCGCGAGCATCTGTATGCGCTGAAACTTCAACTTCCATAGAAGGGTATTTTTTCATTAAATCTACTAAAACATTTAAGGTTGTCGCAGCATCTTCTCGAATGTTAGACCTATCAAAATCAAAATAAATCTTTTCTAATTGTACTTGCACATCACCTTTTTCATTTTCTTTAACGCGTTCTTCAGCATCTGCAAAAGACTCTAAACTTAAATAAATGTTATGTTGAACCTTCCCTTTACTATCTGTTGAAAATTCAACATCCTGTGGAATGTATGCTTTACGGGTTCCTCTAACTTTGTATTTTTTATTAGGCTCAATTTTGAAAATATAATAAGCATCATCGCCTACAATAGTGTCCTGAATTACTGTATCCGACTCGTCAAATAATGTTACTAAAGAACCAATAAGTAATTCTTTGCTGTTTTTATCTTGAACAATACCTTCTACCTGATATTTTGTTAGAGGGTTTTCTTCTCTTCCAAAACCAAATATCCTATCGTAGCCGGTACGGTTTGAAGACACATATCCTTTATTGTCTTTCTCTCGAACAACATAAGCGAAATCATCTAAATTACTATTAATTGAGCTTCCTAAATTTACAGGTTTATCAAACCCGCCATTTACCATATTACTTCTAAATACATCCAATCCGCCATAACCTTGATGACCAATTGATGAGAAATAGAGCACATTAAATTCGCTGATAAATGGGAATTGCTCTCTGTGTTTTGTATTAATTACATCACCTAAATTTTCTGGTTCTCCATAAGTTCCATCGTCATTAATGGCAACCTTATAAATATCAAAACTCCCTAAAGTTCCTGGCATATCACTAGCAAAATAAAGGGTTTTTTCATCTTTACTTAACGCTGGATGTTCTGTACTATAACTGTTTGATGTGAAAGGTAATGGAGTAACATTAGACCAAACGCCATCAACTAATTCTGCCTTATAAATTTTGATGTGAGCAATACGCTCTTCGTCAGTTTTTTTACGTGTTGTATTAGTTCTGTTAAAATACATGGTTTTACCATCCTTCGTAAAAACGGCATTACTTTCGTGCGAACTTGTATTAATAGCATCAGAAAATGGTTGAATATTTTCTAAGGTGTTATCATCTGTTAAAGTCCCGCTGTATAAATCTAAATATGGTAACTCATTCCATGAATACGATGGGTTTTCGGTATTTCTCGCCGAAGCAAAAGCCACTTTATTATCACCATAAAATGATAAACCAAAATCACTGTTTGATCCTTCATTCACTATTTGTTCTAACTTGAAATTGTGAGGTGTGGTTTTCAAATTATCATCAATAAAAGCAGGTGTATTAATGGGTTTATTATAATATCTGCTTAAATGTATATCGGCTTCTTTATAATCTTCAACACCTTTTAATGCTTGAGCAAATCTAAAATGATATTCAATATCGATAGAATCGCCATATGCTACAAACAATTCTCTGTAGGTTTTGATGGCCTTTTGAAGATTTGTATTGTAATAATAACTATCTGCCAAATTTTGAAGTACTTCTTGAGTACGTTCTTTGGTTTCGTAAGTTTCGGCAGCTTCTGAATAAGCTCTCATTTCGAAAAGCTTATGAGCTCTTTTTGTGTTTCCTTTTTGAGCTAATGCTATTCCACTAACTAATAAAAGGCTTGCAAGTATGTATAAATGTTTTTTCATGTTTTCCAATTATTAATTTTTAGAAGAATCTAGGTGAACGATCATAACCTCCTCTGAACCCGAATAAATCGACATCGAACAGAATAAATATTTCATGAGAACCTGAGTTAAAATCTCCTAAGTTAGTAGTTGTATAATCGTAGGCATAACCTATTCTAAGCTCTGGAGTGACTCTAAAATTAATTAAAGCACTCATGGCATCTCCTAAACGGTAACCCAAGCCAGCTTCAAGTTTTTCATTAATTAAAACGTTCGCCGTAATATCAAATGCCAATGGCGCACCTTTTACAGCTCTACCCATAAAAGCAGGTTTTAGTTTTACGTTTTGATTAATATCAAACACGTAACCTCCTGTAAAGAAATAGTGAACGTTTTGTACACCTGTAGATTTCACACCACTTTCTTCCTCTAGATGTTTTGTAGACAACATATTTGGTGCCGACAAACCTAAATAATATTGGTCAGTGAAAAAGAAAGCTCCAATACCTAAATTTGGAAATGTTTTATTGATGTTTTCATTAAAAGCAATATCTGTATTTGTACCTCCAGATTGCAACATAAAACCATCAAAATTAGTGTCAAAAATGGTGAATCCTGCTTTTAATCCGAATGATATTTTGCTTTCGATGCCAACTGGCAATACATATGCAAAATCTGCGTATATATTATTTTCACTTACAACATCTCCAATGTTATCATTGGTAAAAGATATTCCCATTTCGATTTTATCGTTTAGCGGTGTATGAGCAAAAAAGGTTCCTGTTTTTGGAGCGCCTTCCAAACCTACCCATTGTGTTCTATAAAGTCCACCTAAGTTTAATATTCCTTCTTCTGCAGTAGCATAAGCTGGATTAATCACACTCATATTATACATGTATTGTGTAAACTGAGGATCTTGTTGTGCATAACTTTGTAATGACAAGAGCGTCAAACTTAACAAAGCAGCTATTTTATGATATATATTTAAATGTTTCATCGTTTCTAAATTTTGCTTTATCTATAAATTATCTGCTTAAGTATAAGCGTCCTTGTTCTGGTTTATTTTCGCCATCGTTAAATTTGAAAATGTAGAAATACACACCAACAGGTAAATCTCCTTTTGAGACAACCCTAGATTGGTTGGATGTTCCATCAAACCTTGGTGTATTGGCATTTCCTTTATAAACTATATTACCGTTACGGTTATAAATTTCCATTTCAAAATTTGGATATAATATGGCTAGATTATCAACATCAAATGTGTCGTTTACACCATCTCCATTCGGGGAAAATCCATCAGGAATTTGCAATTTACCACAGGCCGTTACATCTGGTGTTACTGCTAAACGTACACTGCTTTCGCAACCAGTAGTTGCATCAATTAAAACTGCATAGTACGTGATATTTGTTAAGGTTGAACTATTTGAAATAACTGAACCTCCGGTGGCGGCATCATACCAAACAACATTATTTGTACTAGAGTTATACTCTGCAATATTTGCACTTAAATCTAAAATGGTTGGTCCATCATTAATACAATATTCTGCTGTTGGATCTAATAATGTTGGAGTAGCTGTATCGTTGATGATTACATCTATTTGAACAGCCGTTGAAGATTCGCAACCTGAACTATTGGTTTGTGTAGCATAATAATCCTCACCATCTACTAATGCTTCTGTACCAGTTAATGGCATAGTTAACGCAGCATCTTCGTACCAATTAATACTACCTGATGAGCTAATAGTGCTATCCAAATCTGAAACTATTGGATTGTCAACTAGACAAAATTCAGGGTTATTATTAGCAACGGTTGGTGTTGGTGTATCATCAACTGTAACCGTAATATCAGCGGTTGAATCTGGAGAGCATGGTGATACAGCTGTTACTGTATACGTATAAACTCCTGGTACATCTATAGCAGGATCAAAAACTCCTGTTCCACTATTTAATGCAGGCGACCAAGTTCCTCCACTTTGAGCTCCTGCTCCTAGTGATAAAAATAAATCGGTAGGTGCATCAATCATACACAATGCAACTGTAGCATCCGTTCCCGCATTTGGTGCCAAGGTTACCGTTACAACCACATCGCTAGTTTCTGTTCCACAAGCATTTGTTAATGTATAAGTATAAGTTCCATCTACATCTACTAACGGATCAAAAACTCCTGTTCCACTAGTTAAGGCAGGTGACCAAGTTCCTCCTATATCGGCACCTCCAAGAAGTGTAAATAAATCGGTTGTTCCATTATTACTACAAACATCTAATGTATTATCTGATCCAGCATTTAGTGGTGCTTCTATAGTTACCGTTATAATAGTACTATCATCCACACACGGTGCCGATGCAGTTACATAATAAGTGAACTGGTATGTACCTGTAGATACTGCTGTTCCATCAAAAATATTTCCTGATAAAGCACCAGTTCCGTCTGTATCTTGCCATGTTCCTCCAGCATCTTGAGTACCATCTAAACCTGTAAATAAATCAATATTACTATCGTTATTACATGCAACAATAGGCGTAGCATTTGGATTTCCGGCATTCGGAGATTGATATATAGTTGCTAACACTGGGGTTCTTACAGACGATTCGCAACCTGTTGTTGCATCTGTTTGTGTAGCATAATATGTTTGTGCATCTATTAAAGCCGTTGTTCCTGCTAAAGGTGTTCCTCCTATTGAAACATCATACCATTGAATCGTGGTTCCCGTTGCAACTAAATCTGCAACTATTGCTGTATCACAAAATTCTTGTGGTGATGAAGCTGAAGGTGCAGGTGTGTCATTTATAACAATACTAACTGTTACATTAGCATCATCACAACTTCCTATAGCATCCACATCAAAAGTGAAATTATAAGTTCCTTGTGCTAATCCATCTAGCGTTACTGTGTTACCAGCTAAAGCTCCTGTGCTGTCATCATCATTCCAAGTTCCTGTCTGATCTTCACCTGTTAATAAATCAAACAAATCATAAGTTTGACCTACTGTTATATCAGCTAAACAGAATTCAACCGGAGTATTTGGTGTTCCTGATTCTGGTGCATCTTCAACAGTTACAGTAACTGTACTGCTATTGGTACATCCGTTAACATCTGTAATTGTATATGTGAAATTATATGAGCCAATGGTTAGCAATGTTAAATCAACATTACTTCCGGATAAAGCTCCTGTTGTGTTATCATCAGTCCAAGTACCACCTACATCTTCTCCAGTTAATTGTCCGAATAAATCTAATGGTGAATTTGCTGCTAAATCATTCTCACAGAATATAGCAGCTGTAGGTGTTCCCGTAATTGGTAATGGATTTATCGTAACGCTTACAGTTACTAAAACGTCATCACAACTTCCTATATCCTCTACATCAAAGGTGAAGTTATATGTTCCTGAAGTTAATATTGACAAGTCAACAGGATTAGCTGATGAAGTTCCTGTATTGTCATTTCCAATGTACCAAGTTCCGGTTTGGTCTTCACCTGTCAACAAATCGAATAAATCATAACTTGCCGGTGCAGTACCTTCACAAAATTCAGGAAAAGTAGCTACCGGGGTTCCAGATTCTGGGGCGGGTTCTACTGTAATTGTTATTGATTCAGTGACTGAACACGTTCCATTATCAATAGTGTAAATAAATGTATAAGGACTACCTGCTACATTAAGTGTTGTTAAATCTAATATATTTGATATTGTAGTATTACTAGAATCTGTCCATGTTCCACTATTATTATCTTGAGATCCATCTAGCGCATTAAATAAATCGAACGGTGAATTTGCAGCCAAATCATTTTCACAAAATATTTGATTTATGGCAACTCCAGCATTAGGGTCTTGTAATACAATAACTTGTACCGTTGTTGACTCTTCAGGACATGGGTTAGGTGATAAATTTTGTGTATACGTAAAATCATATGTGCCAGGTGTAAAAGCAGTTAAGTCTATTGGAGAAGTAACTACTGGATCAGAACTTGTTGTTCCTTGTGTCCATTGACCATTTGGGTCTTCATTTTCTAAGAGAGAAAACAAATCAAAGGCAGCTGGTAAACTAGCTTCACAAAATGAAGCTGGATTTGCTGCTGATGGTGTTCCAGAAGATAAGGTCTCATGAACAGTAATAGTTACGTTTGAAGTGCCATCTGGACAAACACCAGTACTAGGTACAGTGTACACAAAAGTGTAAGTCCCAGCTGTTGTTAATGTAGATATATTAACCGTTCCTAAGTGCCCATTTGATGTTGTTAAAGGTCCTGACCAACTACCTGTTGTATCTGGAGTACCTCCTAATTCATCAAATAAATTAAAATCGGAAGCTGGTAAATTGTCATTACAATATTCTAAGTTACCTGGAGTTCCTGGGTCAACGGGTGTATCAATAATAACTAACACATCTACAGGGTTGCTTACACAAAACACATCATTAATTTGAATATAGTAAGTGTTACCATCAACCAAAGGCGTTGACAGTGCTAACGCAGGTAAAACTGGGTTTCCAAAACCATCTAAATTATCATACCAACTATAATTAGTCGCGGTTGTACCTGGGTTTAAATCTCCAACTGTTGGATTGGTATCCGAACAGAACTCTTGAGGATTTGCTGGAGTTGGGTCAGTTGGGGCATTAAAAACCCCTACTTGACCAATTTCTAATTGACTTTTACAGCCTCCATTATCTACAAATACAATGAAATAATTTGTGGCTCCACTTGAAATAGGGTCCGTAGTATTCGCTTGATTAGTTAAATTTAAATCATAATAAACTTCAACAGAGCCTCCAACTGGAATACTTGATTGTAACACATCATCTATGTAAGTTTGTACGGTTGCATTTTCATTGCTACAATAAATCTGATCTAGGTTTTGACCACTTGCATTAACTTGAAAGTCTATAGTCAAAGATGCTCTAACTCCACAAGTTCCGGTGTTATCATCAGCATAATAGGTTCCTTCTTGAACCAATTGACTATTATTAAAAGGGCTTCCTCCGGTTGCGGCATTATACCATACAATACCGTTACCATTATCAGTTGCATAGTCAGCACTCATATTAGCAAAGGTATATCCCGATGCATCACAAACGGGAGGCGGGGTTGGGTCGGTTACAGTAGGACATTGAGCATTTAAAGAAAATGTTGTCCATAGAAACACCATCAAAAAGGATACAAAAATTTTTGTTATCCTTGAAAGGGATTTTGTCTTCATAGATTTGGTTAATTTATTGGTTGTTAATAGCATTCGCTTGAATTAAACCATTTATAACAGATTTTAAAAATCTATTTTTGATTAATTGTGTCGCAATTTAACTGATTTTTTTGTATTTCATCGAATTTTTTTACATTTTTTTTCATTTTATCGAAAAAAAAAGCATTTAAACGATAAAACCCGCCATAATAAGCGGGTTCTAAACATGTAAGATATATATTGTTAATTAATGCTGAAGTTCTTCTTCACCATCTTTTAAAGGAATATGTTGTGGAACATAATCTTCTTCATGCCCTGGTTTACTATAATCGTAAGCCCAACGGTGTACATGAGGAATCTCACCTGGCCAGTTACCGTGGATATGTTTTAAAGACGCTGTCCATTCTAAAGTATTCGATTTCCATGGATTTTCTACAGATTTTTTACCATAGAAAATACTGTAAAAGAAGTTCCAAAGGAATACCAACTGGAATACACCTCCAACTAATGCGAAAATGGTAATAATAACATTTACGTTTGCTAAATCATCAAATAAGGGGAAATTACTATTTGTGTAATAACGACGTGGTAAACCTGCCATACCTATAAAATGCATTGGAAAGAATACACCGTAAGCACAAACTGCCGTTACCCAAAAATGTATATACCCTAAATTTTTATTTAACATTCTACCAAACATTCTAGGGAACCAATGATATATTCCTGCGAACATTCCGTATAATGCTGATATACCCATTACCAAATGGAAGTGAGCTACCACAAAGTAAGTGTCGTGAACATTAATATCTAATGCACTATCCCCTAAAATGATTCCTGTTAATCCCCCAGTTATAAACGTAGAAACTAATCCGATTGAAAATAGCATTGCGGGATTCATCTGTAAATTACCCTTCCAAAGTGTAGTAATGTAGTTAAATGCTTTAACCGCTGATGGTATTGCAATTAATAAGGTTGTAAATGTAAATACCGAGCCTAAGAATGGGTTCATTCCAGAAATAAACATGTGGTGTCCCCAAACAATAGTTGATAAGAATGCAATTGCTAAAATAGATGCTACCATGGCACGATAACCGAAAATTGGTTTACGGGAATTTGTTGCAATAATTTCAGAGGTAATACCCAGTGCAGGTAATAATACAATATATACTTCAGGGTGACCTAAGAACCAAAATAAGTGTTCAAATAAAACTGGAGACCCTCCTTGATAATGTAATACCTCACCTTGAATAAAAATATCTGATAAGAAGAATGATGTTCCAAAACTTCTATCCATTATTAAAAGTAATGCCGCTGATAATAAAACTGGAAACGAAATCACACCGATAATGGCAGTAATAAAAAATGCCCAAATAGTTAAAGGTAGTCTTGTCATAGACATCCCTTTTGTTCTGAGATTAATTACGGTTACTATATAGTTTAATGATCCTAACAACGAAGAAGCAATAAATATTGCCATAGATACTAACCATAAAGTCATACCCATTCCTGAACCGCCTTGAGCAAGTGGTAGAGCACTTAATGGTGGATATATAGTCCAACCAGCAGCAGCAGGTCCTGCTTCAACAAATAAGGATAATACCATGATTACACTTGATAAAAAGAATAACCAATAAGATATCATATTTAAAAACCCAGAAGCCATATCTCGGGCTCCAATTTGTAGCGGTATTAATAAATTACTAAACGTACCACTCAAACCAGCAGTTAATACAAAGAATACCATAATAGTACCATGAATAGTAACTAATGCTAAATAGATATCGGCATCCATTACTCCATCTGGCGCCCATTTACCCAATAATGCTTCAAACAATACATTTGGTTCTTCAGGCCATGCGATTTGCATACGAAACATCATAGACATTAAAACCCCAATAACACCCATTATAGTACCCGTTATTAGGTACTGCTTAGCAATCATCTTATGGTCTTGACTAAATATGTATTTAGTTACAAACGTTTCTTTATGATGATGCCCGTGGTCGTCTTCGTGAGCGTGAGTATCTGCGTGTGCTGACATAATCTTATATCGTTTTTATCTTTTTAATTAGTTAATTAGAGAGTTCTTAAATTCCTTTTGCTCCTTCATCCAAGCATCGTATTCTTCCTGCGTTTCTACCACAATCTTCATTTGCATATTGTAGTGGGATTTTCCGCAAATTTTATTACACAGTAATAAGTAATCAAATTCGTAACGTTCTAAAGCCTCTTCACCTTTAGCTACTAATTTTTTACTATTCTCTACTCTAATTTCATTTATTCTGGTAACTTTTTCTTGCATTTGTGGCGTTTCACGCATTTCAGCAGTGGTAACTGTTGGTGTAAAACCAAATTGAGTAATCATACCAGGAACACAGTTCATCTGAGCTCTAAAGTGTGGCATATATGCCGAATGTAATACATCTTGCGAACGCATTTTAAATAATACTGGTCGTCCTACTGGCAAATGCAATTCTGTAGTAATAACATCATCTTGTGCATTAGGGTCAGATTCATCTAAACCTAAAATATTAGCTCTATCAATATCAATTAATCTAACATTTGCTTTTCCAAGGGTATTGTCTGCGCCACCGTATCTAGCTTTCCAGTTAAACTGTTGTGCATACAATTCTATTACTAAAGGATCATCACTTTCATCAACACCCATAATGTTAATCCATGTATTTAATCCGTAAATTATTAAACCCGCTAAAACTATTACTGGAATTATAGTCCAGATAGCTTCTAATTTATTATTATCTGCAAAGAATAGGGCCTTTTTACCTTTTTCTCCTTTGTATTTAAATGCAAAATAGTGTAACAAAAACTGCGTAACAGTTTGAACAAAAAAGATAATTACCATAGAGATAATCATCAAATTATCGATAGTTGGACCGTGTTCAGATGCCGAGTTAGACATTAATGGTAAATCGCCCCATTTAACAAAACACACAATTGTTATGATATAAATGAATGCTAAAAAGCCCATCATTAAATACCCATTAATTGTATTGTCTTTATCGGTGGCAACTCCAGTATTTTCACTTTTAGCCTGAGCTAAATCAAAAATCTTAACCATCTGCCAGATGGCAACTGAAATAAATACTAAAACTATAATTGTTAATAAAGCAGTCATTGTTATCGTTCGTCTTTATTTATATCTAAATTAATAATGAAACTCTTCACTTTCTTTTCTAAAAGGATATCCTTTAACAAGTAGAGGAGCTTTTGTTAAGGCCGTAAATACTACAAATATGAATAATCCCGCAAAAAGTAAAATAGAACTTATTTCAGGAATACCTATAAACCATCTATCACCTACAGTTGCTGGCATAATCATATTAAATACATCAATATAATGACCAAATAAAATTACTAAGCCCGTCATTACAACAAACCATGGAATACGTTTGTAATCAGCATTCATTAACATTAATATCGGGAATACAAAGTTTAACACTACCATACCAAGGAATGGTAATTTGTAATCGTTAAAACGAGACACAAAGTATGTTACTTCTTCTGGAATGTTTGAATACCAAATAAGCATGAATTGTGAGAACCATAAGTATGTCCAGAAAATACTAAATGCAAACATAAATTTCGCTACATCATGTAAGTGATTTTCATTAACAAACTCTAAGTAATTTCTCGATTTTAGGTAAATAGTGATTAATGCAATTACTGTAATACCGCTTACAAACATACTTGCAAACACATACCATCCAAATAACGTAGAAAACCAGTGAGGGTCTACACTCATAATCCAATCCCAGGACATCATAGATTCTGTATAAATAAAGAATACTAAAAACGCCGCTGAGATACGGAATGATTTCTTAAAGTTACTTTGGTCTTCTGCAGTATCTTGAGCAATTGAAAATTTTCGCGAAAAATGACGGTATAAACTCCATCCAGCTATAAAAACTAATCCGCGAATTACAAACCAAGGTAAATTTAAAAACCCTGACTTTCCTTTTATTAATTTATCGTGCTCAACAACTTCTGGATCCATCCAAATAAATAAATTGTAATGACCTATTGTTCCTGAAGCTACTGCAATTCCTAAAACTATTAAAGCCCCTGGTAATAAGTAAGATGTAATACCCTCCATAACCCTAAATAGTACAGGTGACCATCCTGCTTGTGATGCAATTTGAATAGCATAAAATGCTAACACCCCTAAAGCAATCATCATAAAAAAGAATGCTGCCACATAAAGCGCAGACCATGGTCTGTTGGCTATTTGATGCTGAACATGTTCAACGTGTTTTTTGTGTTCGTCAACTTCAGCATGCGCATCATCGCCATGAGTTGTGTTAACGTGAGCATCCTCTGCATGTGTATCATGACTAGGTGTAGCGTGAGCCGCTTCTTCACCGTGGCCACCACCATGAGACTCTTCTGCAAGTAAGGTTTCAACTTCTTCAAAAGATTTATGAGATGTCATAAAACCATAGCCTACTCCTAATAATCCTAAAACCATTAGAACGATAGAAAATGTCTTTAATTTATTTGAAAATGTGTACATATCTTATCTAATCTTACTTTTCTAAATCTGCTTTCAATTTTAACACGTATGCTACAACTTGCCAACGTTCTTCTTCATTTAACTGGTTAGCATAACTTCCCATAGCATTTTTACCATAATAAATCGTGTGATAAATACTCCCTTCATTAATGGCTCTTCCAGCATCATCATAACTTGGAATACCAAGAATTTTTTCACGCTTCACTAAGTTACCCTGTCCATCACCTTTATTTCCATGACAAATTCCACAATATATATCATATAACTCTTTACCTCTAGTAAAATCAACGAGAGTAGAATCTAATGAACTTACTAAAGTGGCTTTAGCTAAGTCGTATCCTTCCGTAGTATTATCAATATCAAAAGGTACATATCCTCTAGGGATAGATCCTTCGGCAGGTATTTGAGCCTCAACACCATCTTTAAATGCTGCTTCACCATAAGTTTCGTATCCTCCAGATTCATACATATTCGGCATGAATTGATAGTTTGGTGCGGTATCTTTTTTACATGATACCATCACTAAAACGACTGTTATTGCTAATATTTTTATTAAGCTTTTCATATAACTATATTAATGCGCTTCTTTATCAACTAAATTAATCTCTACGGCTCCTGTGTCCTTAAGCAACTTTTGCAACTCCTTTTCATTTCCGTGAACTGCAATTTCCATTAAAAAATGATCATCTGTAGTTCTAGGATCTGGGTTTTCAGCTTGCTTAAATGGCCACATTCTACTACGTAAATAAAATGTAATTACCATTAAATGTGCTGCAAAAAACACCGTAAGCTCAAACATAATAGGTACAAAGGCTGGCATGTTTTCCAAATAACTAAAACTTGGTTTTCCACCTATATTTTGTGGCCAATCTTCAATCATGATAAAATTCATCATCAAAATAGCAACTGTTAAACCAACTAAACCATACATAAATGCAGTAATAGCTATACGTGTAGGTTCTAATCCCATTGCTTTATCTAGCCCGTGAACCGGAAATGGTGTATATATTTCTTCAATGTGATGCTTTTCTGCCTTAACCTTTTTTACGGCAGACATTAATACATCATCATCGGTATAAATAGCGTGAATAACTTTTGAAGCTTCCATTGACTATATTTAGTTTATTAATTTTTTAGCTTGTCCAGACCAATCATCACGTTCTGCTCTTCCAGGGAAAGAACCTGTAATTTCATCTAACAAGTCATATTCTTTTTTGGTCATTTTACTAACCTGAAGGAATGTGTAAATACCAATACTATTAAGTACTTCCTCCATTTTAGGACCAACTCCACTTATTTTCTTTAAATCGTCTGGTGTTTGAGTAGTTGCATCAAAAGAACCAATACTGCCTAATAAACTACTTACTTTTCCCGATTTATCTTCCGTTGAGGTTTCTACAGCTTTAATAGTGGCTGCAACACCAGAAGATGTTCTAGCATCTACACCAGTACCTACTAAACTCTTACCAGCCTCTCTTAAGTTCTTATAACGTTCACCTGATGATTTCAAAATTGTTTTTACTTCGGCTTGTGCTATTACTGGGAATGTTCTTGAATACAATAAGAATAGTACAAAGAAGAATCCTATAGTTCCAATAAATATTCCTATATCAACAAATGTTGGAGAGAACATCGTCCATGATGATGGTAAGTAATCTCTGTGTAACGAGGTTACAATAATTACAAAACGCTCAAACCACATTCCTATGTTTACTACAATTGAGATGAAGAACGAAAACATAATACTTGTTCTTAATTTCTTAAACCACATGAATTGTGGAGAAAATACGTTACAAGTCATCATCGCCCAATATGCCCACCAGTAAGGTCCTGTTGCTCTATTTAAGAAAGCATATTGTTCGTATTCAACACCTGAGTACCATGCTATAAATAACTCGGTAATATATGCTACACCTACGATTGAACCTGTAATCATGATTACGATGTTCATTAATTCGATGTGTTGTACTGTAATATAGTCTTCAAGGTCACACACTTTTCTCATAATAATAAGAAGCGTGTTTACCATGGCAAATCCTGAGAATACCGCACCCGCAACGAAGTATGGCGGGAATATAGTTGTATGCCAACCAGGGATTACCGATGTTGCGAAGTCAAACGATACAATGGTGTGTACAGAAAGTACAAGTGGTGTTGCTAAACCTGCAAGTACCAAAGATACTTCTTCAAAACGTTGCCAATCTTTAGCACGACCAGACCATCCGAAACTTAGTAATGAATATATTTTCTTTTGAAAAGGTTTAACAGCTCTGTCACGAATCATTGCGAAATCTGGCAATAAGCCTGTCCACCAGAAAACTAATGATACCGATAAATATGTTGAGATTGCAAATACGTCCCAAAGTAAAGGCGAATTAAAGTTTACCCATAAAGAACCAAATTGATTTGGAATTGGTAACACCCAATACCCTAACCATGGGCGACCCATGTGAATAATTGGGAATAAACCTGCTTGAACTACCGAGAAAATCGTCATTGCTTCTGCAGAACGGTTAATGGCCATTCTCCATTTTTGACGGAATAATAAAAGTACAGCAGAAATCAGCGTTCCTGCGTGACCAATACCTACCCACCAAACGAAGTTTGTAATATCCCAAGCCCAACCTACGGTTTTATTTAAACCCCAAGTTCCAATACCCGTAGATATGGTATAAATAATACATCCAATTCCCCATAGAAAAGCCGCCAGTGAAATACCAAAAACTATCCACCATTGTTTATTTGCTTTTCCTTCTACAGGTTTAGCCACATCCACAGTAACGTCGTGGTATGATTTTTCGCCTGTAACTAAAGGTCTTCTAATAGGTGCTTCGTAATGAGACGCCATAATTATATAATTGATTCTTTAATTAGATTTATGCTTCAGTTGTATTTCTCACTTTTGTTTGGTACTGCACATTAGGCTTAGTACCAACGCTTTCTAATAAGTGATACATACGATTATCTTCTTTAAGTTTTGCAACTTTACTGTCTTTATCATTGATGTCTCCAAACGTCATAGCACCATTACTACAAGCTGCCGAACATGCTGTTTGGAATTCACCGTCTTTAATTTGACGTCCATCACGTTTTGCGTCAAGGATTGTTTTCTGTGTCATTTGAATACACATAGAACATTTTTCCATAACACCACGAGAACGTACAACTACATCTGGATTTAACACCATACGACCTAAATCATCATTCATATGGTAATCAAACTCGTCATTTCCATTATACAAGAACCAGTTGAAACGACGTACTTTATATGGGCAGTTGTTTGCACAATATCTGGTACCTACACAACGGTTGTAAGCCATATGGTTTTGACCTTGACGACCATGCGATGTTGCAGCTACTGGACAAACCGTTTCACAAGGTGCATGGTTACAGTGTTGACACATCACTGGTTGGAAAGCAACTTGAGGATTCTCAGATGCGTTTTCCATTTCACCAAATTCGCTTAACGAACTTCCTAAACCAGAAATATTTTCTTTCTTTTCATTATCACCCTCAAATGAAGTTTCAGAAGAGTAATATCTATCAATACGTAACCAGTGCATATCACGGCTACGACGTACTTCTGTTTTACCTACTACAGGTACATTATTTTCTGCATGACATGCAATTACACAAGCACCACACCCAGTACAAGCATTTAAATCGACCGATAAGTTGAAGTGATGCCCAATCGAGCGATCAAATTCATCCCATAAATCAACTTCAGGTGATGTAACCGGTGTTTCCACGTGGTTCAATGATACCACAGGAACTGCGTTCCAGTATTTTTTATCTTTAGTGTTAAATATCTCTAAAGTCGTTTCTTTAATAATATCTCCACGACCCATTAACGTATTATGCAATTGTACCGAAGCAAATTCATGCTCGCCAGCTGCAGGCTCAATAGTAACACTTTGCACATTATTGAAGCCTTGGTATAATGCATACGCATTAACCCCCGTTTGCATTTCTTCTTTTAAACCTAAAGTTCGTCCGTAACCAAATGATAAACCTACCGATCCTTTTGCTTGTCCTGGTTGAATCATTACTGGTACTTTTAGTGAAGTTCCATTAACCGTTACATTTGCATAACTACCATTTAAAGCACCATTAGCAACATGTGTATTGGTTAATCCAATTGCATCCGCGTCCGCTTTTGAAATAGTTAAATAGTTATCCCAAGAGGTTCTAGTGATTGGATCAGGAAACTCTTGTAACCATGGGTTATTAGCTTGCTGACCATCACCCATACCTACTTTAGTATAAAGTGTTAATTCTAATCCGTTAGATTGTGTAGAAGCAGCTAAGGTTCTTGCTGCATTTCCAGAAGGAACTTCGGCAGTATCTTCAGCATCAGCATCTGTGGTATCTTCAACTACAGTATCGATACTTCCAACATAAACACCATCATGTAAGGCTTTGTTAAAAGAACTTCCACCTAAAATAGTTGTTCCCCAAGCCTCTTTGATATAATCATGATACGACATATCATTTCCAGTCCACTTTAACAAAGCTTCTTGAAATTGTCTCGTATCAAATAAAGGACGGATTGTTGGCTGTGTTAAAGCATAATGTCCTTTTTTAAACTCTACATCACCCCAAGATTCTAAGTAATGAGGTGCCGCAGCAATATATTGAGTTTCTGAAGACGTTTCATCAACTTTCATCGAGAACGTTACAGAAAGTTCTGTTTTACTTAATCCTTCAACAAAATCAGCAGCATTTGGTAATGTATAAACAGGGTTTACACCACTCATAATAATAGCTCCAACTTTTCCAGCTTTCATATCAGCAACTAACTGAGCAACTGCTTGAACGTTACCTTGTCTCGTTTTTATTGGTGTTTTAGCATCAAATGCTTTACTTCCTAAAAACTCATTAATCTCTAAAGCAACTGTTTGAGCATTTACATCATTAATTCCCGTAACAACTACACCATTACTACCCGCTTTTCTAAGTTGAGAAGCAGCATTTGCAATAGCAGTTTCAACGCTTTCAGATAAACCATTTACAGTTACATTATTCCCTGTAACCAAACTGTATAATTTAGCTAAAGCTAGTTTTTGTTGTGAAGGGGTTAAAGGTACACGCTTATCAGCATTTGCACCTGTTAATGACATATTAGACTCGAATTGAATGTGACGAGACATTTTTCCATGATCAGGAACTCTGTTTTTTGAATACCCCGAATCAAATCCTCCACCTTGCCAATCACTCAAGAAATCGGCTCCAACAGAAACAATAGTCATTGCTTTTGAGAAATCGTAATTTGCTAAACCGCGTTCTCCATATTTAGCTTGGTAAGCGTCTAACGCTGCAGATTCTGAAACAGCATCGTATATAACGTGACGAACATTACCAAATTTATCTTTAAATTCTGAAATTAACTTGCTTGTTGATGGGCTAGCAAAAGTTTGTGTTAGTAACACAATATCCTTATTAGCAGCTGCAATGTTTGTTAATTTTTCAGTAGTTTCTGAATCAAAAGTGCTCCAAGAAATAGATTCGCCATCTTTTCTTTTAGGGCTTTGAACTCTTAAACTGTCATACAAGCCTAAAACAGAAGCGTTCACTCTGGCATTAGCACTACCATTTGTAGTTGCCATCGTGTTATTTTCAATTTTAATTGGACGACCTTCACGCGTTTTAACTAAAACACTAGCAAAATCGAATCCATCAGCAATTGTTGTTGCATAATAGTTAGCAACTCCAGGAATAATTTCTGTAGGTTGAACTACGTAAGGAATTGATTTTTTTACAGGACCTTCACAAGCAGCTAACGAAGCAGCAGCTGTACTAAATCCTACATATTTTAAGAAATCGCGTCGGGTTGTAGACGTAGCCTCTAATGTCTCTTTATCACCTAAAAATTCATCAGTAGGAATCTCTGCTACAAACTCGTTTTGTTTTAGCGTCTCAACAATAGAGCTATTCTCGTTTAGCTCTTCAACACTTTTCCAGTATTTCTTGTTTGATGACATATTATATAATTGAATTACTTCTTATTAAATTTATTAATAGTGACATTTACCACACTCTAAACCACCCATTTGAGCAGCTGTTAACTCATCTACACCATACTTTTTAGATAACTCTTCATGTATTTTAGTGTAATATGCATTATCTTTTACATCCACATTGGTAGTTCTATGACAATCTATACACCAACCCATAGTTAACGGCGCATGTTGATACATAACTTCCATTTCCTCAACAGGTCCGTGACATGTTTGACATTCAACACCAGCAACCGTAACGTGTTGTGAGTGGTTAAAATAAGCAAAGTCTGGTAAATTATGAATGCGAACCCATTTTACTGGTTGTGAATTACCTGTGTATTGTTGATCGGCATCACTCCATCCAGCAGCAGCGTATAGCTTTTGGATTTCACCATCATAAAACTCTTTAGAATATTCTGGACTTGTTTCTCCATTGTATTCGTAAATAGACTTATGACAGTTCATACATATGTTTAACGAAGGAATACCTGATGTTTTACTAACTCTAGCTGAAGAGTGACAGTATTTACAATCAATCCCGTTGTCGCCAGCATGTATTTTATGTGAAAAATGTATTGGTTGTACTGGTTGATATCCTTGGTCTACACCAATTTGAGATAAATACCCGTAAACATAATACGCACTTGCTAACAAAAAGAAAATAGCCACTACAATCATTAAAAATTGATTTTGCACAAACGCTTTCCAAAGTGGCGTTCCTTTTGTTTCTTCTGGTAATTCTATATTTTGAGCCGATGCAAAACGGCGTAATGTTTTGTTTACTAAATACAAACCAATAGCCAAGAGCATAAATAAAATAGCTAAAGCACCTAAAATAATTTCGTTTGAAATACCTGGCTCAACAGGTGCAACTGGACTCAAACTAGCGGTATCTCCACCACTTGGAGGAGTCGCTTTTTCTTCTGCAGTGTAAGCCAAAATATCGCAAATATCTTGATCTGATAATTGAGGCATTGGAGTCATGGCAGCACCACCATACTCGTTATAAATTTTATTGGCGTAAGCATCACCTGATTTAATAACACCTGCACTATTACGTATCCAAGCATAAATCCACGCTCTATCCAAGCCTTCATCATCAGCTAATCGTTGCTCAACATTACGTAGAGCTGGTCCTGTCATTTTTTTATCTAACTGATGACAAGCTGCACAATTGGCATTGAATAATGATTTCCCTTTTACTGGGTCACAATCTTCTTGAGCAGAAATTGAGGTTGTAAACGCTATTAATATAATTAAGCTGAAACGAAGAAGGTTATTGCTTAATTTACGGTGAATCACCTGTCTCATATTGTTGGTTAAATTAGCTTCTAAACTTTGGTATGATTTTTTCATTTAATAATAGAAAAAAAAACAGTTAAAAAATCTCTTGCAAAAGTAATACTTAAAGTCGATTTGAGAAATGTTAGAGAACTGTTAATTGATAATTTAGAGGGATTCTAAATAATAAAAAGAGCTATAATTTAGTTTATAACGTATACATTTGTATAAATTTAATTGAAAATGAAAGCATTGAATTTGAAAATCAGTTTTTTAAGTATTGTTTGTTTTGCAGTTTGCACTATATCTTCTTTTGCACAACAAGGGCAAGTAACCATTAATCATGATAAAAAAATTGATAATTTATTAGAAATTAAAAAAGAAATGAACAAGAATGATAATGATTCCGATCGTTATAAAATTCAAGTTTATTCAGGAAATCGTTCTGGAGCTCAAAACGCTCAAACGGATTTTAGTAATTCTTTCGGAGATTGGCGTCCTGTGATGCAATATGAAACACCAAACTTTAAAATTTGGGTTGGTAATTTTAGAACACGTTTAGAAGCTGACAGAGCTTTAGAACGTATTAAAAAGAAATTTCCAAGTGCCTTTATTTTCAAGCCAAAAAAGTAACAAATACCATATTTACATAAATAAAAAAGCGACCTAAACTGGTCGCTTTTTTTTATCAAACTGATTTATTTCAATTTCTTTTTTACCTCAACTTCATGGAAGGCTTCAATAATATCGCCCTCTTTAATGTCGTTATAGTTTTTAATTTGCATACCACAATCGTAGCCTTTACTTACTTCTTTAACATCATCTTTAAATCGTTTTAGCGAAGCTAACTCACCAGTATAAACCACTACACCATCTCTAATTAAACGAACCCCAGAACTTCTAAGGATTTTTCCATTGGTAACCATACATCCTGCAATGGTTCCAATTTTTGAAACTTTAAAGATTTCTCTAATTTCGGCAGTACCTGTAATCTCTTCTTTAAGTTCAGGAGACAACATACCTTCCATTGCATCTTTAAGATCGTTTATGGCGTCATAAATAATAGAATACGTTCTAATATCTATTTCTTCTTTATCTGCAATCATTCTTGCATTTCCAACTGGACGAACATTAAATCCAATGATAATAGCATCCGATGCTGTAGCTAATAATACATCACTTTCAGTTATCGCTCCGACACCTTTATGAATAATATTAACATGGATTTCTTCGGTTGATAATTTTTGGAATGAATCCGTTAAGGCCTCAACTGAACCGTCCACATCACCTTTAAGGATAATGTTCAATTCTTGGAAATCGCCAAGTGCGATACGACGACCAATTTCATCTAGTGTAATATGGCGTTGTGTTCTAACGGATTGCTCACGTTGTAATTGCGCACGTTTAGCCGCAATTTGTTTTGCTTCACGCTCGTCTTCAAATACATTAAATTTGTCACCTGCCTGTGGCGCACCATCTAATCCTAAAATAGATACCGGTGTTGATGGACCTGCTTGTTTAACGTCATGTCCACGCTCATCATGCATAGCCTTAACTTTACCACTATGCTGTCCTGCAAGTACATAATCACCAACTTTAAGGGTTCCTGCTTGTACTAATATAGTAGAAACATACCCACGCCCTTTATCTAAAAAGGCTTCAACAACCGTTCCGACTGCAGGTTTATTTGGGTTTGCTTTAAGCTCCAAAAGTTCTGCTTCAAGTAAAACTTTTTCAAGCAGTTCTTTAACTCCTGTACCAAATTTAGCTGAAATATCATGAGATTGAATTTTTCCTCCCCAATCTTCAACTAGTAAATTCATTTGCGCTAATCCGTCTTTTATTTTTTCAGGATTTGCATCTGGTTTATCTATTTTATTAATCGCAAAAACTATAGGAACACCAGCAGCTTGAGCATGCGAAATAGCCTCCTTAGTTTGTGGCATGATATCATCATCTGCAGCAGCAACAATAATAGCAATATCGGTTACTTGTGCTCCACGTGCACGCATTGCGGTAAACGCCTCGTGACCTGGTGTATCTAAAAATGCTATTTTTTGTCCGTTATCTAAAGTTACTCCATAAGCACCTATGTGTTGTGTAATTCCACCAGACTCTCCAGCAATAACATTTTCTTCACGTATATAATCTAATAAAGATGTTTTACCATGATCTACGTGTCCCATTACCGTAACAATTGGGGCGCGTGGTTTTAAATCTTCTGGTTGGTCTTCAACTTCTTCAAAAGATTCTTTAATATCTGCCGTTACAAACTCTACTTGATATCCAAATTCTTCAGCTACAATAGATAATGTTTCAGCATCTAAACGTTGATTCATGGTTACCATCATACCTAACGACATACAAGCCGAAATAATTTCAGTAACACTTACATCCATCATCGTAGCAACTTCACTTGCCGTAACAAACTCAGTTACTTTAAGTATTTTACTTTCAGCTGCCTCTATTTGTTGATCAATTTCAGATTGTTCTCTGTGCTGATCTCTTTTATCTCTTCTATATTTAGCGCCTTTTCCTTTACTAGACTTCCCTTGAAGTTTTTCGAGTGTTTCACGAACTTGTTTTTTTACATCCTCTTCGCTAGGTTCTTCTTTAATAACGTTTCTACGACCTTGACCTGGTTTCCCTTTAAATCTATCATTTCTGTTGCCTGAATCTCTATTTCCGTCTTGTGGAGCTCCAGCTTTACTGATACGTCGGCGCTTTTTCTTATTTGTAGAAGAAGCACTTTTATCAGCATCTTTTGAATCTGATTTCTTTTCGTCTTTCTTCTTTTTAGGTTTTTTAAATTGCGTTAAATCAATTTTATCGCCTGCAATTTTTGGTCCGCTTAATTTTTTATATTGAGTTTCTACTTTTTCATCAGGAGTTACCAACTCTCCATCAATAAGTATTTGTTTTTTCTCTGAATCCGTTTTAGCTGATTCTTTTGGCTTTTCAACCTCTTTTGTAGAGTCCTTTTTTACTTCTGGTTTAGCCTCTTCTTTCTTCGCTTCAACAGGCGTTTCTTTTGGTGTTGAAACTGCAACATTATCAGTCTTTTTTTGTCCCAAATCAATTTTTCCAACTTGCTTTGGTCCTGTTAATGTTTTTGATGCTTTAACAACCTCTTCTTTCTGTTGCGCTTTTTCTATGGCTTCTTGAGCTTTTTGCTTTTCTTCTAATTCTTGCTCACGTTTTATACGTAAATCTTCCTTTTCTTTAAGCTTAGCTTCATTTACTTTTTGCGACTTCATCTTTTTGTTCGCATCCGTTTCAAACTCATCAGAAAGGATATGGTAAGTCTCTTCCGAAATTTTGGTAGTTGGACGCTTCTCTATCTCAATACCTTTAGAATCCAAAAATTCTACGGCACGGTCTAGAGAGATGTTAAGCTCGCGTAATACTTTATTTAATCTAATTGTTTCAGCCATAAATTGCCTTTAAAATACTCAAATATATATATTATACCAATTTAAGGTATAAATAATGTTACTCTACTTTTATTTATTCTTCGAATTCTTCTTTTAAAATTCTAATAACGTCTAAAATGGTTTCCTCTTCAAGGTCTGTTCTTTTTACTAAATCGTCAACCTCTTGTTCTAAAATACTTTTTGCTGTGTCTAATCCAGCTTTACTGAATTCATCTATAATCCATCCTTCAATTTCATCAGTAAACTCTCTTAACTCAACATCTTCCTCAGCTCCTTCTCTAAACACATCAATCTCATAGCCTGTTAATTGACCAGCTAAACGAATATTATGTCCACCTCTACCAATAGCTTTACTTACCTCTTCTGGTTTTAATATAACTTCAGCACGCTTGTTTTCTTCATCAATCTTTAAGGACGTAACTCTTGCTGGACTTAATGCTCTTGTAATATACAACTGTAAGTTGTTTGTGTAATTAATTACATCAATATTTTCGTTACCTAATTCGCGTACAATACCGTGAATTCTTGAACCTTTCATACCAACACAAGCTCCTACAGGATCAATTCTATCGTCATAAGAATCTACCGCTACTTTTGCTTTTTCACCTGGAATTCTTACTACATTTTTAATAGTTATTAAACCATCAAAAACCTCTGGTATTTCTTGTTCAAAAAGTTTCTCTAAAAACAATGGTGATGTTCTTGACATGATGATAGTAGGTTTTGCACCTTTTAGCTCTACACTATCTATAACACCTCTAACATTATCACCTTTTCTAAAGAAATCAGACGGTATTTGTCTGTCTTTTGGAAGCACAATTTCATTCCCTTCATCATCTAATAAAATAACAGCTCTATGACGAATATGATGTACTTCAGCCGTATAAATTTCTCCAACTAAATCTTTAAATTGCTTGTAGATTATAGTGTTATCGTGCTCGTGAATTTTAGAAATTAGATTTTGGCGTAGTGCTAAAATAGCACGTCTTCCTAAATCTACCAGTTTTACTTCTTCCGATACATCTTCACCAACCTCAAAATCAGGTTCAATTTTACGAGCTTCGGATAATGAAATTTCTTGGTTTGGTTCTTCAACTTCTCCATCGGCCACAACAACCCTATTTCTCCATATTTCTAAGTCACCTTTATCAGGGTTAACAATAATATCAAAATTATCATCATCGCCATATTTCTTTTTTAAGGCGCTTCTAAATACGTCTTCTAAAATAGCCATTAACGTTACTCTGTCAATTAACTTATCGTCTTTGAATTCTGAAAAAGATTCAATTAACGCGATATTCTCCATAACTCTTCTTGAATTAAAATTTAATCATAACTTTTGCTTCTACAATATCATCGAAAGCTATTTTAGCTTCCTTTTTTACAGTTATTTTACCTTTACCTACTGGTTTGGGTTCTCTAACTTTCCACTCTAATGTAATATCATTATCGGTTGCTTTTGTAAGAACACCTTCTGTTTTACCTGAAGCTGTTTTTACCGCAAGGGTTCTTTTTAAGTTTTTTTTATACTGTCGTTTATTTACTAAAGGCGCAGTGGCTCCAGCCGACATAACTTCTAGTGAAAAATCTTGTTCTTCTCTATCTAAATTATGCTCTATGGCTCTACTTACAAACATACAATCCTCAACCAGAACTCCTTTATCGCCATCAATAATTACCTTGATGCTGTTATCACCTGATACAGTTAAATCAATAAGAAATAAATCTGGTCTTTCTGTTAAAGCGGTTTCAAGTAATTCTTCTACTTTATTTTTCAACATTTTCAGTATAAAAAGAGGGGACTTTCCGTCCCCTCATATCTTTAATTTTGCCTTTCAACGGCGCAAATATATAAAGATTTAATTGATTTTTAAAGGATTATTTCATAAATTTAGATACAACTTGCTTATGTAAAAATGAAATGTGCATAGCCAAAATTCAATACTAAAATTGAAAATTATATTATACACATTACATCTGACATAATTATAAATATAAAACAGATGAAAAAACTACTAGTCCCCACCGATTTTTCCGAACAAGCCGAAAACGCTTTAAAAGTAGCTGCTCAATTAGCAAAAAAATATGATTGTGAAATTTATTTGCTGCACATATTAGAAATTCCCTTACAGGAAGTAGACCCTATGAGCTCTTACAGCAGCTTGCCTGAAGCGGTATTCTTTATGAAGCTCGCGCATCAGAAATTTGAAAAATTAAAAAGTAAAGACTACTTAGAAGGCTTAACTGTTCATGAAACGGTTGATTTTCATGAAATATTTAAAGGTGTTTTTCATGTAAGCAAAAAGCATAACATAGATTTGATTGTTATGGGTTCTAATGGTGTAAGCGGTTTGCGTGAAATGCTTATTGGTAGTAATACCGAAAAAGTGGTTCGCACTTCTGAAACACCTGTTTTGGTTGTTAAAAATGAACACAAGGACTTTAAAGTTAATGATTTTGTTTTTGCATCAGACTTTAAAGATGAAAGCAAAAAAACCTATGAAAAAGCAATTAATTTTGCTCAAACTTTGGGGTCTAAAATGCATTTACTTATGGTAAATACACCTACCAAATTTATTACTACGGGTGAAGCTAAAGAAAGGATAGAAAGTTTTGCTAAATCTTTTAACTTCTCAAATTATAGCGTTAATATTTACAATGATATAAGCATCGAAAAAGGTGTGATGAATTTTTCAAAATCTATTCATGCTGACTTGATTGGGATGAGTACTCATGGCAGACAAGGTATTTCGCATTTCTTTAATGGTAGCATTAGCGAAGATTTAGTAAATCATGCTAAACGCCCTGTAATTACCTTTAAAATATAGGTTTATGCGTTAGCGATTGTAGTGGCATCCTTTTTTATTCTGAATTATATCAGAATAAAAAAGATATAACGAAAAGCGCGACCAGAAGGGTAACGCCATAGAGAGAAATAAAAAAATCCTAATCAAAATAAATGATTAGGATTTATAATTACTTGTTGGCCTACTAGGGCTCGAACCTAGACTCTTCTGGACCAAAACCAGACGTGTTGCCAGTTACACCATAGGCCATTGTGTAATTGAGGGTGCAAATTTAGTACAAAGTTTTATTTGTACAAGTATTTTTTTGAAAAATAATACCGAAAACTTAACGTTTACTTAAAAACATTTGAAGTAACATATTTATTGTTAAATTCGCCAAAGCAAATAAAGATAGATATACATGGCAAATTTCAACTTTAAAAAATGGAACACTATTTTAGGTTGGTTCTCTTTTTTAATAGCGCTTATAACATATAGTTTGACTGTTGAACCTACAGTAAGTTTTTGGGATGCTGGCGAATATATTTTAACCTCATCAAAACTTCAGGTGGGACATCCTCCTGGTGCTCCTTTATTTCAAATGATGGGTGCTTTTTTCTCGATTTTTACTTTTGGCAATAACGAATTAATTGGTTGGATGATGAACATGATGAGTGCAGTATCTAGTGCTTTCACCATTTTATTTATGTTTTGGACCATTACTCTATTGCTTAAAAAAATAGCAGGTAAAAAGAGTGAATTATCAACAGAAAAAGCTTTAGCTATTTTAGGTAGTGGTTTAGTGGGTAGTTTAGCGTTTGCGTTTACAGATTCTTTCTGGTTTAATGCTGTTGAAACCGAGGTTTATGCTATGGCAACCTTAATCATGTCTATTTTATTTTGGTTGGGTTTACGCTGGGAACAAGACATGGATAAACCACGCGGTAACCGATGGTTAGTATTAATTGCTTTTGTTATTGGCCTATCCTTTGGGGTTCATTTTATGGGTTTATTAACCATTCCAGCTATTGGGCTTATTTACTATTTTAAAAACTATAAAACCATTACCGTTAAAAACTTCATTATTGCCAATGTGGTTTCGGTAGCTGTTTTACTTTTTATCTTTAAATTATTAGCGCCTAACATACTTAAAATATTTAGTGTTTTTGAAATCTTTTTTGTCAATTCTATTGGGTTACCATTCAACTCGGGTTCAATTATAGCAGGTATTGTTTTAATTGCTCTAATTAATTACGCTTTGCGATTTACAAGAAAAAAAGGCTATGTACATATAAACACTGGGATTCTTTGTGTAACGTTTGTAATTATTGGGTTTTCAACGTGGTTAATGCTCCCTATTCGAGCCAATGCCGATGTTGTAATTAACGAAAATAACCCATCGAGTGCCAGAGAATTATTAGCTTACTATAATTTAGAGCAATACCCTGAAACACACTTGTTTTATGGGCCTCAATTTACCGACCAATACGCTTATTTAGATGAAAACAACCCTTATGTTGACGATAAACCTAAATATGAAAAAGATCATACTAAGGGTAAATACGTTATAGTAAACGATTACAAAAACGCTAAACAAAATTACAACTCAAAACACGCTTCTATTTTACCTCGGATGTGGAGTGCTGAACATGCTGAAAACTATATGATGTTTTCTGGTTTTTTAGACTTTAAACTAAAGCCAGAATACCAAATGGAAAACGAATTGCGTTCTGCAGTTTCTGATTTTAAAATGAACGTAGCTGAAGGCAATGTTGATTATGAAGATTACAATAACTTTTTAAAGCGTTTTAAAAGCTATATCGATATTGAGAAACCTTCATTAGCAAGCAATATCGTCTATCTATTTGAGTATCAATTAGGATATATGTATTGGCGCTATTTTATGTGGAATTTTGCTGGAAGACAAGATGATATTCAAGGTAGATATGATAATCATGGAAACTGGATTACGGGCATAAAGTTCTTAGACGAATGGCACTTAGGATACTCTCAAGATAATTTACCAAGCGATGTTAAAAACAACAAAGCAAGAAACACCTATTATTTATTGCCATTAATTTTAGGGCTTATTGGGTTTTTCTTCTTGTTTAATAAAAACAAAAAACTATTCTGGGTTATGCTGGTGTTTTTCCTGTTTACAGGAATTGCCATACAAGTATATACCAATGTGCGCCCTTTTGAACCTCGTGAACGTGACTATTCCGTAGTTGGCTCCTTCTATGTATTTGCACTTTGGATTGGTTTTGGGGTTTATGGTATTTATAATAGACTTATTGAAAACATAAAAAACAATTACAAGTATTTTGCTTATCAAGTAATCTTTCTTGTAATTGGAATAATTCTGTTCTATTTATTTAAATATCTATCCACTCTTAAGCCAGATAGTTTCTTAGCTGATTTTCTTAATGCATTATCAAGTGTTAGTTTTTTAATATTTGCTGTGTTTTTTGTCATCATTGTTATAGATTCTATAACTTTTATAGTTCAAAAAACTACTAAATCAAAAGAAGTTAGAGTTTTAGCAATTGTTCTGGTTTCGTTAATAACCCCTATTGTTTTAGCAACAAACAATTGGGATGATCATGACAGATCCGGTAAATACACCGCTAATGCCATGGCTAAAATGTACTTAGACTCTTGTGCAGAAAACGCGATTTTATTTACTATTGGCGATAACGACACCTTTGCACTTTGGTATGCTCAAGAAATTGAGGGCTATAGAACCGATGTGCGTGTGGTTAATACAAGTCTTTTTCAAACCGATTGGTACATTGACCAAATGAAGCGTAAAGCTTATGAGAGTGATCCTATACCGTCACAACTTACCCATGATTTATATAAATATGGAACTAACGATTACATTATAATTCAACCTGTTATTAACGACACTTTAGAAGTGAAACAGTTTTTAAATTTTGTTGCTAGTGATAATCCTAGAACAAAATATAAATATGTGTTACAGCAACAAGACATCGATTTGTCGCAAGTAAGAAGTCAAGATTTAAATGCTACTTACATGCCAACTCCTTATTTACGTATCCCTGTAAATAAAGAAAATGCTTTAAAATCTGGTATTGTAAAACAAAAAGATGCCGATATAATTGTTCCTTATATTGATATTGAAGTTACTGGTGGTGCCCTATATAAAAACAGATTGTTAATGTTAGACATTGTAGCCAACAACGAATGGAAGCGCCCGATTTATTTTACTGGCGGAAGTTTTGGCGATGATGATTATATCTGGATGAAAGACTATCTGCAACTGGATGGTATGTGTTACAAACTGGTGCCAATTAAAACACCCGTTGATAGAGCAAACCCTTTTGATATGGGACGTGTTGATAGCGACTTAATGTATGAAAAAGTAAAGAATTGGGATTGGGGTAATAGTGGAAGTCCCGATATTTATCATGACACCGAAACTCGTAAAAACTCAATTACCTACAGAGGCAATTTAGCGCGATTAGCAGAACAATTAATCAATGAGGATAAATTAGATAAAGCTGAGGAAATAGCAGATATTGCTATGACCAATATGCCAGTTGAGTTTTTTGGATATTACACACTTTTAGAACCTTACATTAGCACCTATTATGAGGTAGGCAGTAAAGAAAAAGCACAACGTTTATTTAAAGATGTTGCTAAAAAATATCAAGAGAACTTATCTTATTATAGTAGTTTAAAAGTTGATGACCAAGAGCGCTTATTTGAAGAAATTTACACCGATATTCAACGTTATAAAGGGCTTATTGATGTGTTAGTTAAATATGATATTGAATTTGCCCAAACTGAAGGGGATATTTTCAATAATTATTTAAGAGCTTTTAAACATTTTTACGGTGATGACGAACCAGACGATGAAATAAGAACAGATATTGACATTCCTGTTGATAGTGGTTTGCAAATAGACACCATTAACTAACATGTAAAAGGCATGACCTTTACACCCATAAAAACACCTCTAGTTGCAAAAAAACTATTCCCAAATTATGTTTGGGATTTACCAACTACTGAAAAGGTTATATATTTAACTTTTGATGATGGCCCAACACCAGACATCACCAATTGGACTTTAGATATTTTAAATCAGTATAATGCTAAGGCTACTTTTTTTTGCATTGGAAAAAATATAGAAAAGCATCCTGAAATTTTTCAAAAAATATTGAGTGAAGGACATTCTGTTGGAAATCATACTCAAAACCATATCAAAGGCTGGAAAACTAAAAGAAAAGACTATTTAAATAATATTGAATTATGTGAGTCTGTTCTTCAAGCCCACAATCCAAAAGCAAATCTCAACACTTTATTTCGAGCACCTTACGGGCAAATTACACCCAAGCAAGGTAAAGACTTAATCGATCTAGGTTACAAAATTATTATGTGGGATGTTTTGTCATTTGATTGGGATAAAACTGTAACCAAAGAAACATGTTTTAATAATGTAATTTCAAAGGCAAAACAAGGGAGTATTATTGTGTTTCATGACAGCGTAAAAGCTTCACAGAATATGCAATACGCATTACCAAAGGTGTTAGAATATTTTAGTGAAAAAGGATTTAGGTTTAATACAATATCTTAAACAGCAAAGAAAATTAAACATATTGCTGAACAATACTTATTAGGGTATTAGCGTCTTGCTCACCACTTTGACGCCATTTCATTTCGCCATCTTTATAAATAATTAAGGTTGGTAAGGTTTTAACTCGTAAAGCTTCCGCTAATTCCTCATTTTTATCTACATCTATCTTAATTACTTTAGCTTTGTCTCCTAGAGCCGCTGCAACATCTCGCAACACAAGATGCATAGCCTCAGATTGATCATTCCATTCTGTATAAAAGTCTAATAAAACAGGAATGTCTACATCTATAAGTTCCCCAAATTTTGACATATCTTAATGTTTTAGTTCAAACATCCTATTACAAATATAACATTTCCATTGAATTATGCTATACTAGTACCTTTTTTAAGTTCAATAACTGTAATTTCTGGCCATATCCCAACACGTCCTGGAAATGCTAAATACCCAAAACCCCGATTCACATTTATATATTGCCCCATTTCTTTATAGATACCTGCCCAATATTTATAGCGCCATTTTACGGGGCTCCATTTAAACCAACCTGGTATTTCTATCCCAAACTGCATACCGTGTGTATGACCACTTAATGTTAAATGATAATGATAGTCGTCTTTAATGACTTCCCGTTCCCAATGAGATGGGTCGTGACTTAACAGTATTTTAAAATCGTCCTTATTAATTTTACTCGATGCTTTTTTCAAGTCACCTGCTTTTTTAAAGCCACCAACGCCCCAATTTTCAACACCAATTAGTGCTATGCGTTCGCCATCCTTTTCCAAATATCTACTCTCGTTTAACAGCAAATCAAAACCAATATCTTTTTGTAGAGTCTTTAAATGCTCTAAATTTTGATGCTTTGCTTCTTCCGTTTCCCAAGTAACATAATCGCCATAATCATGATTCCCTAAAACAGAGTATAAACCATCTTTAGCTTTTAATTTATTAAACACATCCACGTACGGAATTAACTCATCGGTTTTATTATTTACAATATCTCCCGTAAATAATATCACATCACTTTGTTGCTCGTTTATTAAGTTTACAGCGTACTTAACCTTATCTATATTATCAAAACTTCCCGAATGTATATCGCTAATTTGGGTAAGTTTATATCCATCAAAAGCCTTTGGTAAGTCTTCAAAATACATGGTGTATTTTAATACTTTATAGTTATATTTTCCTTTATAAATGCCATATAGTATGGATGCAAAAGGAATAGCGGCAACTCCCAAAGCAAGTTTGCTTATAAACTGCCTTCTAGATGCAAAGTAATTGCCTTTGGCCGATTCGCCCTCGGTAAAATATCGATAAGCCGCTTGTGGAACTCTAAAAACATCTTCAGCAAACATGCCAATTAGCAAAATCATTTTAGGAATTAAAATCGCTAAGAAAAATCCGAAAGCGTAAGCATGGGCATGAGAAAATCCATCTCTTCTACTAAAACCAAAATAATGAAATACAAAATTACCAATAACAAGCGCTGTTATTATCCAATATATAGTGTAAAGCAAACCATTTTTTGTAACCGTTTTAAATGCTTGAAATGCATATAAATCCAATATTCCAAAAATGATTAAAAAAATTATCCAACGTAGCATACTCCTTTTTTGCTCAAAGATAGCAGTAATCAAATTTAATATTAAATAAGTTGATTTTATTTAACTAATTGTTAAGGTTTTATTTGTGAAAAACCAAACCGCATATGCTGTTAATTACGCATAACTTTTTGTAGCTTTGGTTTTCTATCAAATTTTACAAAATGTCTGATCAAAAACGTCTTTTTTTAGTAGATGCTTACGCACTAATTTTTCGTGGATATTACGCTTTTATTAAAAACCCAAGAATCAACTCAAAAGGAGTTGATACCTCCGCAATTATGGGTTTTATGAACTCCCTTTTAGATGTTATAAAACGTGAACGCCCCGACCATTTAGCTGTTTGTTTTGATAAAGGTGGAAGTACTGATAGAGTTGAAATGTTTGAGGCCTATAAAGCCAATAGAGATGCCACGCCTGAAGCCATAAAAATTGCAGTCCCTTACATTGAACAAATTCTAAGAGCGATGCATATACCCATTATGGTTAAAGAAGGCTTTGAAGCTGATGATGTTATAGGAACGCTCTCTAAACAAGCCGAAAAAGAGGGTTACAAAACTTTTATGGTAACACCTGATAAGGACTTTGCACAATTAGTTTCGGAGAATATTTTTATGTATCGCCCGGTGTTTGGAGGCGGTTACGAAACTTGGGGTATAGAAGAGGTTAAGAAAAAATTTGAAGTGGACGATCCGCTTCAGGTTATTGACTTTTTAGGTATGATGGGAGACTCCAGTGATAACATTCCTGGATTACCTGGTGTAGGTGAAAAAACAGCTAAAAAATTTCTTGCCGAATATGGTAGTATGGAAAATCTTTTAGCCAATACTCATGAACTTAAAGGTAAAATGAAAGAAAAAGTTGAAGCTGCAAAAGAGCTTGGTTTACTTTCAAAAAAATTAGCCACCATCATGTTGGATGTTCCTGTGGTTTTTGATGCCAAAGATTTTGAATTAGATCATCCCGATATTGAAAAAGTAACAGAAATATTTCAGGAATTAGAATTCAGACAACTGCTTGCTAATTTTCAAAAAACCTTTTCAGTAGAAGCAACTTCTAATGAAAACAACGCCCCAGAAACACCTTCAAAAACGCCTGAAAAAACTACCAAAGCACCGAAACCTTCTGCTGGTGCAGGACAATTTTCACTATTCGATGCTCAAGGAAATGAAGATGTTATTGTTACAAATCAAGACTCCAGAAAAACAGCAGAAACTACGTCACATTTTTACCAAAGTATCACTCCCGGAATAGCAACTAAACTGTTTATCCAAAACTTAATGAAGCAAACCAGTGTTTGTTTTGATACTGAAACCACAGGTATCGACCCTATTTCAGCAGAATTGGTTGGTATTGCTTTTTCATGGGAAGCAGGTAAGGGTTTTTATTTGCCTTTTCCTGAAAACAAAGAAGAAGCTCAAGAATTAATTGAACAATTACGCCCATTTTTTGAGAGTGAAAACATCGAAAAAATTGGTCAGAATTTAAAGTATGATATTAAAGTACTTCGGAAATATAATCTAACCGTTAAAGGTAAGTTGTTCGATACTATGTTAGCGCATTACTTAATCAATCCCGATATGCGTCATAATATGGATGTGTTGGCTGAAACGTATTTAAATTACACGCCTATTTCTATTGAAACCCTCATTGGAAAAAAAGGAAAAAATCAACTCTCTATGCGTGATGTTCCATTGGATAAACAGACAGAATATGCTGTTGAAGATGCAGATATTACACTTCAATTAAAAGAGCATTTTGAAAAAGAGTTAGGTGAGGCCAATACCCAAAAACTATTTGATGAAATTGAAATTCCTTTATTACGAGTGCTTGCTGATATGGAATTGGAAGGCATCAACTTGGACGAGAATTTCCTAAACTCCCTATCAGAACAACTTGATAAAGACATTAAAAATTTAGAAACCAAAATTTACGCTGAAGCTGGTGAAGAATTCAACATTGCTTCGCCGAAACAATTGGGTGATATTTTGTTTGATAAAATGAAATTGGTTGATAAGCCTAAAAAAACCAAAACAGGTCAATACGCAACCTCTGAAGATATTTTAAGTTATTTAGCTAAAGATCATGAGATTATTCAGCATATTTTAGACTATCGTGGGCTTACAAAATTGAAGAGCACCTATGTAGATGCTTTACCAACACAGGTGGAACCAAGTACAGGTCATGTTCATACTGATTATATGCAAACGGTGGCCGCCACGGGACGTTTAAGTAGTAATAATCCAAACCTACAAAATATCCCTATAAGAACGGAAAGAGGGCGACAAGTGCGAAAAGCATTTATCCCAAGAAACGACGATTATATTTTGTTGGCTGCCGATTATTCTCAAATAGAGCTTCGTATTATTGCGGCTTTAAGTGAAGAAGAAACTATGATTACTGCTTTTAAAAATGGTGAAGATATTCATGCCTCTACGGCTTCTAAAGTTTTTAATGTGCCAATAAATGAAGTAACACGCGAACAGCGAAGCAATGCAAAAACTGTTAACTTTGGTATTATCTACGGCGTTTCTGCTTTCGGATTAAGCAATCAAACCGATTTATCACGTAGTGAATCAAAAGAACTTATTGATACCTATTACGCTACCTACCCAAAATTGCGAAACTTTATAAGTGAACAAGTAGATTTTGCAAGAGATAATGGCTACGTGCAAACGGTGTTAGGGCGTCGTCGTTATTTAAAAGATATTAACTCGCGTAATGCTGTGGTGCGCGGTGCCGCGGAACGTAATGCTGTAAATGCTCCTATACAAGGAAGTGCTGCAGATATTATAAAAATAGCTATGATTAACATACATAAAAAGCTCGAAGAAGGAAGTTTTAAATCCAAAATGCTTTTACAAGTGCATGATGAGTTGGTTTTTGATGTACATAAACCTGAGCTAGAAACCATCAAAACCTTGGTGAAATCTGAAATGGAAAATGCTTATAAACTTGAAGTTCCTTTAGATGTTGATTTAGGCGTTGGAAACGATTGGTTGGAAGCGCATTAATATTTTCAATTATTAACAACACCCCAAAAGTTAAAATTAGTAAGGATTAAGCATAATTTACGACTCCCTTTTATAACTACTAACAAATTACCATGAGTTATAAAGGCGTTATCTTTGTATTAAGTGTGTTTTATACTACTACCATTAACGCTCAAACTTGTTGCTCTGGTGGTATTCCGCTTTCAAATAATTTAGGTTTACCTATTCTAGAAAAGGGCACTTTTCAAGTGGGATTGTACTATGATTACAATTACCTAAACACTTTAAATAATGGAACCGAAAACTTGAACGACGATTCAAGATTACGCATTACGCATTCGGTTTTATTAAATACTAGTTATGCTATTTTGGATAATCTTTCTGTTGAAGGACTATTTACTTGGGTCAATCAAAGACGCAAAATTTCACAATTCGGAAACGAAAATTTAGATCAATCTTCCGGCATTGGCGATGCTGTTTTACTACTTAAATATAATTTTCCGGACCTTATTGGCAAAAACTCCAACATAGCCTTTGGTGTTGGTGCTAAAATACCTTTAGGGTCTACAACCGAAACTAATTCTCAGGGCATTGTATTAAATGCCGATTTACAACCCGGAAGTAATGCTTGGGACGCCATTTATTGGTCATTAGCTTCAAAAAGTTTTAATTTCAGACCATCATTTATTATTTCAACACGAATTATATATCGAAGCACAGGCACCAACAAAACTTACTTTAGCGATTCTACCTATAAATTTGGAAATGAATTTCAAGCATTTCTTAATTTTTCAGATGTTTTCCCCATTTTTAAAACATTCATAACTCCAAGCATTTCTTTCAAATACAGAGACGCCAATCAAGATGTTATAAACGGTTTTAATTTAGATAACACTGGCGGCAATTGGTTATCGGTTATTCCCAACATATCATATAATTTAACATCAAACTTGAGGTTTTCTGCAAAAGCCGAAATTCCAATTTACAATAATGTTGATGGTACCCAATTAACACCAACCTACAGGCTAACAAGTGGTCTTCTATTTACATTAAATCCAAAGCCTAAAACAATAACTATAAACTAAAGTAGCTATGAAAAAATATATCGCATTATTATTTGCTTTTTTAATCATATCATGCTCCGGAAGCGGAGACAATGATTCGTTTAATGAGCCTCAAAATTCGGGCGATAACCCACCTAACAATAACGGCGGTGGTAGTAACCCAAATGCATGGTTAATACCCAAAGAAGATGTTAGAGATGGTGGCCCTGGTAAAGATGGTATCCCTTCGGTAGATAACCCACAATTCTTCAATATAAGTAATGGTACTTATTACAATAATAATTTGGTTTTAGGCTATTTGAATAACGACCCTAGTAAACCCGTAACTTTAAAGGATGACGACTTAGTTGTAGGCACTATTTTTAAAGGCATCCCTAATGCGCTCCCTCATGTAGTTCTGGACTGGCACGAAATAGTAAACCATGGCAGTTTAACCGTTTCGTATTGTCCGTTAACCGGAACTGCCTATGGTTGGGAAGCAAACTCCGGAGGCAAAAACACAACCTTTGGTGTTTCTGGATTAATATATAATTCCAATCTTATTTTATACGATAGAAATACCGATAGTTATTGGTCTCAAATGCGCTTAGAATGTGTGAATGGTGCTTTAATAGGTGAAAAACCAACCCTGATTAATGTGGTAGAAACAAACTGGAAAACATGGCGTGAATTGTATCCGAACACAGAAGTTTTAAGTGTTAATACTGGATTTAATCGTTTTTATGGAGACTATCCTTATGGTAATTACAAAACCAATCACGATTGGTTTTTATTCCCTGCTACGCCTTCTAGTGATGCTTTACCAAGTAAACAACGTGTGTATGCCTTAACTGAAGGCACCAACTCAAAAGTGTTTAAATTTTCATCCTTCGAAAACGGAAAAGTCATTAAAACCTCGTTTAATAATAAAGATTATTTAATTGTTGGCAATTCAAAACTCATATATGGTTTCGAGCTTTCTGCGGCTTTTAAAGATTTTGATTTTGAGTATGAATTTAACGGTGAAGAAAATGCGTTTTTTAGAGATCATGAAGGTAATAAATGGTCCGTTTTTGGCGAAGTGGTTTCTGGTAGCAGAAAAGGACAAAAATTAAAAGGTGCAACCTCTGTTGTAAGTTTTTGGTTTGCAATTGCAGCTTTTTATCCTAATTTTGATATTTATGAAGGATCTTAAATATTAAAATTAATGAGCAAACTACAATTAACCTTTGGAATCCCTAAAGATGGTTGGTTACCAACTAACTTAAAAATTTCCGACTTTGAATTGGAATTTGTTATTTCAAATATTCATGAAAATCCAACGGACAAAATGTGCGATGCGCTGATTTTGTGCCTAAAAGGTGCAGAAACTGAATTTCAATGGAATTTGGAACCTGACATCTATTTTTTCAAATTGACACCAATTAGAAATTTAATAAAACTTTCGATTTTAGAAAGTGACGAGTCAAAAGTTCAAAACCAGATATATGAATTTAACGGAGATTTTAATTCTGTGATTTTACCAATGTATCGGAGTCTAAAAAAATTCACTACGTTGGAATTTGACAAAACTGATTGGGAAAAAATTGTCCAAATAAAACTGAATAAGTTAACGGAATTAATAGCGGAAAGAAAAAACTATTTACAACAACGTGTATAATTAATTGCTTTGGCAAGTGCTTATTTGGAAAATTCCTTCGGAATTTTCTCGCGTTCAATTTTGTTTGCTAAATTAGTTGCTGAAACACGCAACTAACCATACACAAACACGTTGTATGCGATTTGGGGAATTTGGTTATTATACCAATTTTTGGTATATTTGATATAAATTAGTACTCAAATGAACAAAAACACATCTATATCACTTGGAAATTATTTTGACCAATTTGTGCAAAATAGCATAAGGGAAGGAAGATTTAAGAACGTTAGCGAAGTTATTCGTGCAGGATTAAGACTTTTAGAAGAAGAAGAAAGTAAAGTAATTGCATTGAAAAAGGCTATTCAAGAAGGAATTGACAGCGGAATAGCTCACGACTTTGACCCAAAAAAGCATCTTGAATCTCTAAAAGCGAAAAAGCGCTCAAATGGCTGAATATAAGTTGACCAATAAAGCTGTTGAGGATTTATCAAAGATTTGGGATTATACCTTTGAGGTTTGGTCGGAAAAACAAGCTGACAAATATTACGATGAACTTATTTCTAATTGTCAAGAAATTGCTGAAAACCCAGAAACAGGGAAATTCTACAAAGGAATATCAAAACAACTTCTCGGAATAAATGTAAATCGACATATAATATTCTATAGAACTTTGAATGAAAATTATGTTGAAATAACAAGAATATTGCACGAAAGAATGGATTTGAAGAAAAGAATATCTGAATAAAAACTGCACACAACAACGTGTATAATTAATTGCTTGGTACGAGCCTGCTTACGAAAATCCTCGCGGATTTTCTATTCGGTTTTTATTTGTTAAATTAGGTGTTTAAGCACACAACGAGCCATATACAAACACGTTCATAATTTAAAACAAAATGGAACTTTCTTCAAAAGCACAAAAAATATATAGCGCAATCGATAAGGAAACAACCAAGTTGGGTGACTTGAGAAAAATCGCAATAGAGATAAAAAAAGACCATGCTTTAGCTATGGAACTTTGGTCAACTAAAGAGTTTTTGCCTCGTCAGTTAGCCATCCTAATAATGGATAAAAAACTTCTAAATCAAGAAGTTATTGACCAACTTGACAATGATATTCAGAAACACGAATTTGATGAGCGAAATAATTTGATGGATTGGTTAATGGCAAATCAATTATCTAAAGACAAAAAGATAATTTCGCTAATAGAATCTTGGGAAAACAGTCCTTCTAAATTACAAAGGAGAGTATTTTGGTATTATCAAGCAAGGTTAAGATGGATGGGAAATACCAACCAAACTAATACTGAAGAGCTGTTAGATTTAATTGAGAAAAACTTAATGAAAGAAGAGCCTGAAGTACAGTGGGCCATGAATTATACGGCTGGTCAAATTGGAAAATGGCAAGAACAATATCGTGATAGATGTATTTTGATAGGAGAAGAAACGGGTCTTTACAAAGATGAAATGGTAGCAAAAAATTGTGTTCCAAGTTATCTTCCAAAATTCATTCCGATAGAAGTTGCCAAATTGAAAAAGTGATGTCAATTTGAGAAAATCTCCATGCAAGAGGTTGGCAACATTTTAAAAAAACCAACATAATGACAAATCAATTAAAAACTTAAAGATGAAAGTAACACTAATAAGTATTCCTGTTAGAGACCAAGAAAAAGCTTTGAACTTTTATACCGAAAAATTAGGGTTCTTAAAAAAGAAAGACATCCCATTAGGAGGTGGAAATCGATGGTTGACCTTAGTTTCAGCAGAATGGGAGGATGGACCAGAGCTGTTATTGGAACCAGGTCCCAATCACTTTGAACCTTGTAAAGTCTATCAGGATGCACTGTTGGATGCGGGATATCCATATACCCAGTTTGATGTTGACAATGTTGACGCAGAATACGAACGATTAATAAACCTTGATGTCAAATTCAGTATGAAACCAACTGAAATGGGGACTGTAAAAGTTGCTGTTTTTAATGATACCTGCGGAAATAATATTCAACTCGTAGAGGAATTGTAAAACACTACTGGTAACCAATGATAAATTCTTATTGATTTTTCTAAAATAGTTTTGTTTAAATCATTGCATTAAATCAATTTTGTTTAATTTTACATATAAATAGTTAAACAAAAATATAATTGAATAATGAAATATTTTATAAGCATACTAATTTTATTACAAGGAATGAATTCTAAAATTATCTTTGATTTTAATAAAGACGCAAACATTCAAGATTGGAATGTTATTGACGATGTGGTAATGGGTGGAAGATCAACAAGTCAGTTTAAACATAACTCTGATGGATTCGGAGTTTTTGAAGGACATGTATCTTTAGCGAACAATGGTGGTTTCTCATCAGTTCAATATCAGTTCGAAAAAACTAAAGTCACAAAATACGCTAAAATAAAAATTAGACTAAAAGGTGATGGTAAAGATTATCAGTTTAGAGTTAAAAATAATTCAACTGATTATTATTCCTATATCACTACATTTTCAACAACAAATGAATGGCAAAACGTCGAAATAACTTTGAAAGACATGTATCCTTCATTTCGTGGAAGACGACTTAATACTCCCAATTTTTCACATGATTATATTGAGCAAATTGTGTTTTTGATTGGTAATAAAAAAGATGAAAACTTTAAACTAATAATTGATACAATAGAATTGATTTAAATCAACCAAAAATAATGAAAGCAAAACAACCAGCATAATTCATTGCTTTGGTAATTGCTTATTTGTAAATTTCCTTCAGAATTTTCTATAGCACGTTTTTGTTTGCTAAATTAGTCGCTTAAAACATTCAAATAATCTTATACACATAACATGAAAAATAATAAGTTAACTGGTAAAAACGTGCTAATTACAGCAGGCGCTCAAGGCATTGGTGAATCAATCACAAAACACTTTATTGATAGTGGAGCCCATGTTGCTATTCATTATTTTTCCAGCGCTGATACTGCAAATCACTTGGTTAAATATGCTACAAGTAAAGGACAGAAAGCCATTGCTTTAAGTGGTGACTTAACTAAAGAAGCCGATGCTAATAAAGTAGTTGAAAAAACAGTAGAAGCGCTTGGTGGCTTGGATATATTGATTAACAACGCAGGTTCGCTGGTTGCACGTAAAATGTTGAACGAAATGGAAGCAGACTTCTGGCACAAGGTTATGGACATCAACCTAACATCAATGATGTTTGTAACGCGAGCAGCAGCTCCATATCTAGCAAAAAATACAAACAGTAGTATGGTTAATTTAGCATCACTTGCTGGACGTAAAGGAGGTCATCCAGGGTCATTGGTCTATTCTACTAGTAAAGGCGCTATCTTAACATTTACGAGAGCCCTCTCTTCAGAATTAGGACCTCAGGGTATAAGGGTTAACGCCGTTGCTCCAGGCCTTATCCTAGGAACTTCATTTCATAACACGCATACCACAAAAGAGTCTGCGGCTGCTACTATAGCGGGCATTCCTATCCAACGTGCAGGTAACGCAGATGATGTGGCTCGAGCGGTTTTATTTTTGGCCTCTGAATACGATGGTTTTATTACAGGTGCTACGCTCGATATTAATGGCGGTGTCTACAATATGTAGTTGCTAATAATATATATGTATAATAAATAAAAAAATGCACCATTTTTTGGTGCAATAGGGCTTTTTTGATGTTTAAATGCTTACCTGTTTTTCTTACCTTTTTAACAATTAATGCAACACCTTAAAATTTACGTGAAATAATCTTACTTCACTATTTGGTAATCAAATATATAATCGTAAATTTGCAAACTCTTTTTGAGAGAGGAATGTTTAATAAGAAAAAAATATAAGTGTGGACACATTAAGCTACAAAACGATTTCAGCAAACAAAGCTACTGTAAATAAGGAGTGGGTTTTGGTTGATGCTGAAGGTCAGACGCTTGGTCGTTTAGCTTCTAAAGTTGCAAAACTTTTAAGAGGTAAACACAAGCCAAACTTCACACCTCATGTTGATTGCGGCGATAACGTAATTGTTATTAATGCTGAAAAAATCAACTTATCTGGAAACAAATGGAACGACAAAACGTACATTCGTCACACTGGATATCCTGGAGGTCAAAAAAGTTTAACTGCTACAGAATTGTTTGGAAAAGATCCATCAAGAGTAGTAGAAAAATCAGTTAAAGGAATGTTACCTAAAAACAAATTAGGTGCAGATTTATTCCGTAATCTAACAGTTGTTGTTGGTTCAGAGCATGCACATGCTGCACAAAAGCCAAAAGCAATTAACTTAAACGAATTCAAATAATGGATGTAATTCACAAAATTGGCCGTAGAAAAACGGCTGTTGCTCGTGCTTATGTTTCTAAAGGAAAAGGAAACATTACGATTAATAAAAAAGACTTAGCTAATTATTTTACTACTGCTACTTTACAGTACAAAGTAAAACAACCTTTAGTTTTGACTAACAATGACAGCAACTTTGATATTACAGTAAATGTATATGGAGGTGGTATTACTGGGCAAGCAGAAGCTGTTCGTTTAGCAATTTCTCGTGCAATGTGCGAAGTTGATGCTGAAAACAGATTAACACTTAAACCAGAAGGTTTATTAACAAGAGACCCAAGAATGGTAGAGCGTAAAAAATTCGGACAGAAGAAAGCTCGTAAGAAATTCCAGTTCTCGAAACGTTAATATCCGTTTTCCGAAGTTTATTATAGATGTCATGCTGAGCGCAGTCGAAGCATCTTTCAAAATGAATTTCAAATGATAATAAATAAATTTAAACAAGTTATTGTTGTCCTAGTGTAAAAACAGGATTTAGTTTAGCATCTAAATGAAGCCAAGAGCTAAAAAAGCCAAATGGAACATTGCTAATTCAACAGAACGTAAACTATTAAAAACATGGCAGTAGAAGTAAAAGAATTACTTGAAGCAGGTGTACACTTCGGTCACCTAACACGCAAATGGGATCCAAATATGGCTCCTTACGTATATATGGAGCGTAACGGCATCCATATCATAAACCTTTACAAAACAGCAGCTAAAATTGAAGAAGCCGGAAATGCATTAGCAAAAATTGCAGCCTCTGGTCGTAAAATTTTATTTGTTGCAACAAAAAAGCAAGCAAAAGATATTGTTGCTGAAAAAGCAGGTGCAATTAACATGCCTTACATTACTGAAAGATGGCCAGGTGGTATGTTAACTAACTTTGTTACTATTAGAAAAGCTGTTAAAAAAATGGCTTCTATTGATAGAATGAAGAAAGATGGTACCTTTAATACATTATCTAAAAAAGAACGTTTACAAGTAGATCGTTTAAGAGCTAAGTTAGAAAAAAACTTAGGTTCTATTAGCGACATGACGCGTTTACCAGGTGCTTTATTTGTTGTAGATATTAAGCGTGAGCATATCGCGATTAAAGAAGCTCAAAAATTAAACATTCCAATTTTTGCTATGGTTGATACCAACTCAGACCCACGTCAAGTTGATTATGTAATCCCTGCAAATGATGACGCTTCTAAATCAATTGATAAAATTTTAGCTCATGTTACATCAGCGATAGCAGAAGGTTTAGCTGAACGTAAAGCTGAAAAAGACGCCTCTGAAAATGGTGTTCCTAAAGCTAAAAAAGCTCCAGCTAAAAAAGCAGCTGTTGCAACAGAAGAAGAAGAATAAACAAAATTAACAAAACATAAATAAGTCGTTTAATTCTTTTCTTTAGAGAAAATTTATTGAACGACTTTTTTAAATTTTAAAGGATACTATGGAATCTACAGTAAAAATTACAGCAGCAGAAGTAAACAAATTAAGACAAGCTACTGGTGCGGGCATGATGGATTGTAAAAAAGCTTTAGTTGAAGCTGGTGGAGATTTTGATAAAGCTATTGAAGTTTTACGTAAAAAAGGACAAAAAGTAGCTGAAAAAAGAGCCGACAGAGACTCTTCAGAAGGTGCTGCTATTGCAAAAATAAATGAATCTGAAACTGAAGGTGTTGCTATTGTTTTAGGTTGTGAAACTGACTTTGTTGGTAAAAATGAAAACTTTGTAGCTCTAGCAAACGAGTTGGCTGATTTAGCATTAAACTACAACACTAAAGAAGAATTTTTAGCAGCAGATTTTGGTGGGATTACAGTTGCTGAAAAATTAGTTGAGCAAACTGGTGTTATTGGTGAGAAACTAGACATTACTGCTTTTGAAAAATTAGAAGCTCCTTTTGTTGGTGCTTATGTTCATATTAACAAAATTGCTGCGTTAGTAGGTTTATCTGCCAAAGTAACCAACGCTGAAACTTTAGTTAAAGATGTTGCAATGCAAGTAGCTTCTATGGGAGCAACTACATTATCTTATAAAGATTTTGACCCTGCATTTGTGGCTTCAGAAACTGAGGCTAGAATTGCAGTAATTGAAAAAGAAAACGAAGAATTAGTTCGATTAGGTAAAACATTAAAAAATGTTCCTAAATATATTTCTATGGCTCAATTAACTCCAGAGGTATTAGCACAAGCTGAAGAAGCTGCTAAGGCTGAATTAAAAGCTGAAGGTAAGCCAGAACAAATTTGGGATAGAATTTTACCAGGAAAAATGGAGCGTTTCATTTCAGATAACACAACGCTTGATCAAGAAAAATGTTTGTTAGACCAAAATTTCATTAAAGATGAAAAAATAAGTGTAGCAAAATACGTTTCTTCTTATGGAGATGTTAAAATTACTGGTTTTAAACGTGCTACAGTAGGATAATAATTGTCCTAATCAAATAAAAAAACCCATCACAAATGTGATGGGTTTTTTTATTTATCTAATTATCTAAACGTATCAAAATTTACTATAATAAAACGAGAACGCCTGTTTAATTGATGTTCTTCTTCTGAGCAAATATTTCTAAACTCATTAGTACAGCGATTTATTAATTGTGTTTCACCATAACCAATAGCACTTTCTATTCTACTCGAATCAATCCCTTGAGACATTATATAATCTCTAGTTGATTTTGCACGTCTGTTGGATAACGCTAAATTATAAGCATCTCTACCTCTACTATCAGTATGAGATTCAATTTTAATAATCATTTTTGGATAATCATTCATTACTTGAACCACCCTATCTAACTCTTCAGCAGCATCTGGTCTGATGAAAGATTTGTCATAATCAAAATAAATTGGATTGATATTGATATCAAATGGTGTTAAATATAAATCTGCTTTAATTTCATCATCAGGTATATTGGTAGTTATAACTTCTTTACTATCAGATTCATGTCTAATTTTGCTTCCTATTAATTTATATGTTTTTTCGCAGTCTATATTTTCAAATATATATATACCGTCTTCACTAGATGTCGTTACATCCAACTCGTTTCCTTCATCATCAAATAACTGAACTTTTACACCAGATATTGCAACATTAGTTAGTACATCATAGGTTACACCAGCTATACTCTGCAAGCATTTTTCAGTAATAAAAGCGTATATATCATCACTTCCTTTTCCATCAGGTCGGTTTGATGATAAATACCCTGATTTTTCATCATCATTGGTAAAAAAAGCAAAATCATCATACCCACTATTAAAAATGGGTCCAAGGTTTTCAATAATTACTTCATCAGCAATACCTTTTTTAAGCAAATCAGATTTATAGATATCTAAAAGACCGAAGTTATTATTAAAATATCCATCAGACGAAAAGTAAAGTGTTGAATCTTTAGCAACAAAAGGAAACATCTCTCTTCCAGCAGTATTAATACGCTGACCAAGATTTACGGGTACACCCAGAGAACCATCATTATTAATAGCAACCTTATATAAATCGGTTTGACCATAACCACCTTCTTTATCAGAAACAAAATACAATGTTTTTTCATCCGGACTCAACGTAGGGTGACCTGTAGAATACGATTTGTTATTAATAGATAGGTCTGTTAAATTACTCCATTTTCCATTAATTAATGTTGCTCTATATATCTTTAAATTATTAGTACCTTTTCGGTCATAAACAGGTACATTTTTCTTTCTTACATTACTTCCAGTATAATACAAAGTCTTTCCGTCTTTAGTAATGGCAAGGGTTCCTTGATGATTAGATACGGCGCTAATAGAATCTGAAACAATTAACTCCTGATTGCTAACCTCTGCTGTATCATTGGATTTAGAAATTTTCGATTGATATATTTTTAAATACGGCTCCTCATTCCAGTCGTAAATCTGATTTGAATTTTCCTCAGATTTAAGATCAGTACTCACAGAAGATGAAAAGTAAAAATTTCCATTAGCGTCTTCAAATCCACCAAAATCTGAAAAGGACGTGTTAGAATTAAGATTGATTAATTTCAGCAAAGGGTTTGCTGTTTCAACACCTTTAACATGCGTAAATTTTGAGTTTAAAATCAAACTATCGTAAGGTGTGTAGTTTTTAAATCGTTCTAACCATTCATCAGCTAACGCGTTATTGCCTACACCTCTTAAAGTTTGAATGTAATTATACATAAACTTCGGATTAACATCTTCTATTTTTTCGGCGGCTTTAGCGTACCATTTTAAAGCTTCGTTCAATTGTACATTCTTGTAGTAACAATCACCTATCCTTGTTAATAGGTGTGCGGAACTATCATTCTTTGCAAGAGCTTCTTTATATAACTCAGCAGCTTCTAAATATGCGAAGTTTCTATATAACTTATCGGCTGTTTTAACCTTTTGAGCACTTACTGACAAACTGCAGATTAAAACAAATGTTAATAGTATTATTTTTTTCATAAGGCTCATTTTAAAAATATCTTGGAGATTTTTTACGTTTTTCATTAAAGGCTTCAAAAATTAGTAATACTTCGTGAGTTCCTCCAAAATATGGACGTACTTCCGAAATGTAATGGTCATAGGCATAACCTATTCTAATATCTCTTGAAACTTGAAAATCTGCTATGGCTCCTATAGAGGCTGTGTTTTCGTTATATCTATATGAACCTCCTAACCAAAATTTTTCATTGAATAAGAAATTAGCATTCAAATCAAAAGAAATTGGTGCTCCATTTGTTCCTTTTACCAAAAATGAAGGTTTTAGTTTAGTATTTTCACTTAAATCAAAAACATATCCTCCTGTAAAATAATAATTAATACGTTCTAGCGCTACATACTCAACGTTAGCATTCCCCTCCGTTAAATTTAAATCTGTATTTAAAATCCGGGGAGCTGATAAACCCATATACCATTTATCAGTATGAAGAAGTAACCCGACACCAACATTAGGGTTCCATTTGTTAGCGTAATTTCCAAAAAATGGATCGCTTGTAACTTGGGTGTTATTTAGGAAAACATCATCAAGTTGGTAATGTGTAAAGCCTCCTTTAAGCCCAAATGAAAGTTTAGTGTTTTGACTTGTATGGATTGTATATGAAAAATCTACATAAGCGTAATTGAATTTTTCAAATCCTAACTTATCATTTATAAATGAAAACCCTAAACCCATATTCTCATTTCTTAATGGAGAATGAGCAGATAAAGTTTGTGTTGTTGGCCCTCTAGAAACTCCAACCCATTGGCTCCTGTGCAGTCCTACAACCGAAAGTGTTTCTCTACTACCAGCATATGCTGGATTTATCGAAATGGTATTGAACATATATTGTGTGAATTGAGGCAATTGCTGTGCAAAAGCTATCGACCCAGTCAATAATATCAATAAGACAAAATTATTTTTAATGATCTTCATAACTTACATTTTATTTAGTTCCAATAAACATTGGACCTACGATTGGGTTTTCTAATCCACTATTAATTAATGTTACTACGTAGTAATATGTGCCAGTTGGTACTTGACCTGCTGGTCCTACAGAGGATCTATGTGATAAAGCGTTCCAGTTATTTTTATAGTCATGTGATTCGTATATTATGGTTCCCCATCTATTAACAATCTTAACATCCACTATAAAATCACAATCTTCTATTCCGGTAACTGTAAAGTACTCATTATGGGCATCTCCATTTGGTGTTACAACAATTGAAATTTCAAGGTTGTCTATATCACAAGCTAATACTCCACATCGATTATGCACTTCAATTGTTGCTTCAATATAAGTTGGACAATCAGAATCTGATTCGGTATAACTAAACGTTATAAGTTCTGAAGCATTTTCGCCATTAAGATTTACACTTTTCGGGTCAAAGAAGTTGTCGTCTATAATGGTTCCATCACCTAAAACAACCTCCCATGTACCTCCTGTATTGTAGTTTCCATCTAATAGATTGAATAAATTAAATATTTGAGATTCAACTTCGCTTTCTACACATAGACTAATATTGCTTGAAGTAACACCCGTATTTTGAAGTGTTAGCATTAATTCTACTGTCGCTTCATTTCCACAAGTGTCAGCAATTGTATAAATTACTGGTAACTGTCCTGAAGTTAGATTGTCAAAATCATAATCTGAAGTCACTGTTACCATTGGATCTAGACTACAACCATCAGTTGCACAATTTTCAAGTGTTTCTATATTGTCAAGATTCCACTGATTAGCAATATCTTTCGCATCATTTAATGTACAATCTAAAGTCATATCGGATACATCACAATTAGTTACTTCCGGTGCCGTAGTATCTTCAATTGTTAATGTCGCTTGAACAGTTGTAATGTTACCACTTCCATCTGTAATAGTATATGTTATTGTAATATTACCACTTAAACCACATGTCGTTTCAAAATTTGTGAAATCATAATCTGATGTAACCTGTCCCGTTAAATCCGTATTACAACCATCTTGAGCACATGCTTCAAGTAAAGCTATATTAGCATCATTCCAAGCCTCAATTATAGATTCATTATCACTTCCACTACACTCAATAACTTGATCACTGATATCACAGTTGTCAATATTTGGCGGAGTTGAGTCAATTAAAGTAATGTAAACCGTTGCCTGATCACACGCTTGTGGTGTACCACTATCGCATACGCTATAAACAAAACTATCTGTTCCTGTAAAACCAGCGTTTGGTGTGTAAGTAAATGTACCATCAGCGTTTAATACCAAAGTACCATTATTCACATCATCAACAGGGACCGTATTCACCGTTTGGGTATCGCCCTCTGGATCTGTATCATTATCTAGTACATTACCTGTAATACCTGCACAATTATTAGCATGATAAGCATCATCATTGGCTACCGTAATGTTGCCATTGTCTGGTGATACTGTGATAACAACCACCGCTGTGTCACACAATTGTGGTGTGCCATTGTCGCATATCGTGTACTCAAAACTATCATCTCCCGTAAATCCTGGTGGTGGTGTATAGGTATACACCCCTGTATTGGGATCAATAGTCACAACAACACCT
>NZ_JAKKDV010000001.1:353976-1071969 GCF_021728415.1 Flaviramulus multivorans
GTACGGTAGTGACCGTAGTGGTAGTAACCGTTTGGGTATCACCCTCTGCATCCGTGTCATTAGTCAGTACATTACCATCTACTGCCAAGTCTACAAACGTATTGTTGATGTCGTTCTCGGCATCCGTCGTATTATCATTGCCTTGGTCTGCAGTTACTGTAATGTAAACCGTTGCTTGATCACAAGCTTGTGGTGTACCACTATCGCATACGCTATAAACAAAACTATCTGTTCCTGTAAAACCAGCGTTTGGTGTGTAAATAAATGTACCATCAGCGTTTAATACCAAAGTACCATTATTCACATCATTAACAGGGACCGTATTCACCGTTTGGGTATCGCCCTCTGGATCTGTATCATTATCTAATACATTACCCGCTAATGCTGTATCCTCTGGAATGCTATACGCATCATCATTGGCTACCGTAATGTTTCCGTTGTCTGGTGATACCGTGATAACAACCACCGCTGTATCACACAATTGTGGTGTGCCATTGTCGCATATCGTGTACTCAAAACTATCATCTCCCGTAAATCCTGGTGGTGGTGTATAGGTATACACCCCTGTATTGGGATCAATAGTCACAACAACACCTTCCGTGGTAGTGACCGTTGTGGTAGTGACCACTATCGGATCCCCATCAGGATCAAAATCATTCGATAAAACATTACCCGTTACTGGTGTGTCTACCTCGGTCTCCGCTGTATCTGCATTGGCTATCGGTGCCTCGTTATCAGGTCCTGGTATGGGTAATATCTCTATATATACCGTAGCTGTATCACACGCTTGTGGCGTACCATCATCACAGACTGTGTACTCAAAACTATCTTCACCTATATAACCCGCCGGTGGTGTATAAGTATACGCCCCTGTATTGGGATCAATTGTTACAATTACACCCTGTACGGTAGTGACCGTAGTGGTAGTAACCGTTTGGGTATCACCCTCTGCATCCGTGTCATTAGTCAGTACATTACCATCTACTGCCAAGTCTACAAACGTATTGTTGATGTCGTTCTCGGCATTAGTACAATTCTCTAATATGGTAACAGGTACTGAAACTTCACAGCCATTTGCATCAATTACATTAATAGTATAATCACCTGCCATTAGATCGTTAAACTCTCCTGTGGATTGAAAAACTCCATTTAATCCATATGTGTAAGGTTGTGTTCCTCCAGTCGCAGTTATAGAAACTGACCCTAAAGGGTTGTAGCACACAATATTAGTTTGCGATGTTATACTTGCTGTTAAATCAATATCTGGTTGTGACACAGTTGCTGTTCTAGACGTTGTACATCCATTTGCATCTATAATGTTTACTGTATATGTACCAGCAGAAAGGTTATTAATATCCTCAGTGGTTTCACCATTACTCCATTGGAATGTATACGGGAAAGTCCCTCCTGTAACTGTTAAATCCAACGAGCCTGTTTCGTCTCCAAAGCAAAGGTTATTTGAAACAGCTATACCTACAGTTAATTTATTTGGTTCATTAACATGAGCTGTCGCTTCTACCGTACATTGCGTCACAGTATCTGTAATCGTAACTACATAGGCACCTGCTGACAAACCGGTGATACTTTGAGTTGTTGCTCCTCCAGGGCTCCATAAATATGTAAATGTTCCTGAACCTCCCGTAACATTTGCTGTTGCCGTTCCGTTGCTATCACCGAAGCACGTTGTAGGCGTTGCGGTAGTGGTGACTGAAAGGTTCTTACAACTTCCTGGGTTAACGGTTGAACTAGCTTCTGCATTACATCCATTGGCATCAGTAACCGTAACCGTATAATTTCCTGCACTTAAATTAGTAATCGCTTCTGTTGTTTCTCCTCCAGGACTCCATAAATATGTATATGGTTGTGTTCCGCCTGTAACCGAAGCTGTGACAGTACCATCTCCTGTGGCTGGTCCACTCTCATCAGTTGCACTTGCCGATACACTTAATACGCTAGAAGGCTCAACAATAGTCACACTTTGCTCAACTGGTTGACAAACCGTTCCATCTATTGTTACGCTAACTGTATAAACTCCAGCAATTAAATTACTTACTGTACTACTTGTAACTCCTGAATCTACTTGAGTAGGGTTTGTATTCCATGTAAAGGTGAAGGTTGCTGATGGGTTTGCTAGTGAACTTGCACTAACAGTTGTTGCTCCTGTTGCCTCTCCTGCACATAAAACATCCTGAACATCATCAATATCTACTATTGCATCACAGGTATTAGAACAGCCTATAACAACTCCTTGTACTAGTGTACAGTCATTTGAATCGGTTATAGTGACTGTATGCGTTCCTGAAGGTAAATTAGTAGCCGTAGCCGTAGTTTGATTACCTGCACTAGCACTCCATAAATAAGTATATGGAGATGTTCCACCTCCTACCGATACCGTAGCTTCACCATTATTACAACCTTGTGAAGTTGTAGCATTCTCTTTAGTAATAACAACACTTAAAGGTTCTGGTTCTGAAAGTGTAACACTTATTGTAGCTGTATTTCCTAACGAATCAATTACTTCTATTGTGTAAATACCCGCTAATAATCCATTAAAAACAGGACTTGATTGTGGTGTATTTCCATTTAATGAGAACTGATAAGGAGGAACTCCATTATAGGCAGAAACTTTAATTTCGCCAGTAGCCTCTCCATTACATAAAATATGTGTTTTGTCGTCTACTTTGATTTTCGGTTTTCTTCCATCAACAAAATCATTACCACAAGTTGATTTTAAATTAATCGTTCGTGTTATTAAATTATCGTTGGCGCCATCTACATCAGAAATAGAAATATAACCCTCTGAATCATTCTCTTGAATTTCGTATACAACATCGACTAAAGCTTCAGGTATAGCAGCTATAGCTTTATAATTACCAGATGCATCCGTCGTTAAATTTTGAACACTACCATCGGAACCGGTAATATTTACTGAAACTCCTTCAAGCGGATTATTATTATTGTCTTTAACTTGTCCACAGATAACAGGATATGTTACCAAGATAGAATTCGGATTTTTATAATCGGCACTATTCATATCCAAAGAATAATAACGATCGCTATTTCCATCCTTCTTACCAATTAAGTAATTGAAGGAAGATTTGTTTTCAAAGTAATTACTAAAAGTGTATCTAGGATCTGTTGATATATCACCCCCAGGTGCTGTACTTGTATTTATGGCTTCTCCTCTTACAACAGTTGACGTTTGAGTAAGATTTAACAAGGTATTGTTTGAAATAAAGTAGGCATCTGGTAAACTAATTTCAGCATACTCTCTAGTTCCATTGCTACTAGAATTCTTATCGTCGTCGTCATCTCCTCCACCATTACTTCCACCGTCACCATCAATATCATAAGGTGAGGCAAAATAAGAGATAACTACTTCATCGCCATAATTGCCTCCGCCTTCAACAAACGTGATATTAAATAAAACACTTTGATTTTTACTATTTGTACTATTAATTCGAGGTTGAAAAGCTTCTGGGATACCAGAATCTGTTACGTCCATCTCTAATAAAGATGCACCTCCATTAAATTGTACAATCCTTACTAATGCATCTATGGTCGTACCATAAGGGTTATTAGGAAATACATTGCGAAAACGATAAACTGCGCCTTCGGATAATGAATTTCCAGATATTAATTTTGGATTGACGAAATTTGAATTATCATAAAATGGAGAGCAATCACAACTTCTAGGAATGGGATTGGTTTTATTCAATATGGTTAGCCCTTGAGCATATCCAAAATTAAATGCGCCATTTAGTATAACTAAACACATTATAAAGATAAGTCTTCTATAAAGAGTGTTGAATGTATTTTTAAACATAAGCCCTTTTTTTATGATTTGAAGCGATCAATTTTGGCTTCAAATAAATTTGTTATTAAATAAGAAAAAACAACTGATTGCAGCGGTGGCAAATTTTAGGGCAGTAATTAAGTAAACTCCATAACTATACATTTTAGATACAATAGATTAATTAAACTTGGCTGATTACTAGTAGGGATCTTGCCAATAGTTTTTACATACTTTTCTAATTTGGGGTTAGATTTTAGGTTATTAACATTTTTGTGTAATTATTAACAATTTTAGCTTATTAAATAACTTACTTGAAAAATATTATTTAAAACCTGTTATATTATCGATTAATGGTATTTATGGCGTTTTTTATCTGCAAAAACAACCTTTTAAACGTCGCTCATTTTCCACTTTTTTACTTATAAATCGTTGATTTTTAGTTTATCGAAAATATATTTTCAAAATTAATTTGTTGAAATTGATTAACACAACGCTCTCTTTTTTAATGACAAAAAGCCTAAAGACATCAAATAACATAATTGACGTTTCTTACTATTTCTTGGTTGTTATAATAAAATCAAATAATGCTGTACTAAAACATTGGATAGTTTTTTATACATTAAATCCACTTTATCAAATTAAGATATTGTTTATATTTGCTAAACTTTCAATTGCAAAATGAAATATAAAAGAATACTCCTCAAATTATCAGGTGAAGCCTTAATGGGAAATCGTCAATATGGCATTGACCCTGAACGATTATCAGAATACGCAAAAGACATTAAGGAAATAACCGATAAAGGTGTTCAAGTAGCCATAGTAATTGGTGGCGGAAATATTTTTAGAGGAGTTGCTGGAGCCAGTAAAGGGATGGATAGAGTTCAAGGAGACCACATGGGAATGCTTGCCACTGTTATAAACGGATTAGCATTACAAGGGGCATTAGAAGATGCTGGTATACCAACCAGATTACAATCTGCTATTAAAATTAATGAAGTTGCTGAACCTTTTATTAGACGAAGAGCAATGCGTCATTTGGAAAAAGGACGTGTAGTAATTTTTGGTGGCGGTACTGGAAATCCTTATTTTACAACGGATTCTGCAGCGGTTTTACGTGCTATTGAAGTAGAAGCCGATGTTATTTTAAAAGGTACCAGAGTAGATGGTATTTACAATGCAGATCCAGAAAAAGACGATAAAGCCATTAAATTTAATTTTATATCTTTTGATGAAGTTTTGCGTAAAGGACTCAAAGTTATGGATACAACTGCCTTTACACTAAGTCAGGAAAACGAATTACCAATTATTGTTTTTGATATGAATAAAAAAGGTAATTTACTTAAAGTAGTTTCGGGAGAAAACATAGGAACAGAAGTTAATATTTAAAATTGGTGCGATTTTTGAATCTTTCACTGTCAAAAAAAGTTTAAGAAAATGAACGAAGACATACAATTTATACTAGACACGGCAAATGAGGCGATGCACAATGCCATCAAACACCTTGAAAAACAATTTGTAAACATTAGAGCAGGAAAAGCAAGTCCTGCGATGCTTGGTAGTGTGATGGTAGACTACTATGGGACACAAACACCTTTAAATCAAGTTGCAAATGTTAATACACCAGATGGTAGAACCATTACTGTTCAACCATGGGAAAAAAGCATGCTTCAAGAAATTGAGCGAGGTATTGCTTATGCAAATCTTGGTTTTAACCCCATGAATAACGGTGAAACCATTATTATTAATGTACCTCCTTTAACTGAAGAACGCAGACGTGATTTAGCAAAACAGGCAAAGGCAGAAGCTGAAGACGCTAAAGTTAGTATTAGATCAGCAAGAAAAGACGCTATGACTGATGTTAAGAAAAATGATGATGTTTCGGAAGACTTAAAAAGTAATGCTGAAATAGATATACAAGCTTTAACAGACAAGTATGTAAAAAAGGTTGATGATCTTTTTGATAATAAAGAAAAAGAAATAATGACTGTATAAAACTAGGAAAGCGACTAAAATGTCGCTTTTTTTATAACTCATCAATCATTTAAATGTTTAAACGTTGTTCTCTCTTTTTAATTTTTCTTTGTTATTCTATAACATATGCACAAACTATTTCAGAACAACTATCAGAACCGGAACAGGATTCTATAAAAAAAACCGAATTTTTAAAACAACTTGGTAATGGGTTTTTCCCAACCAAATACTTCAATTTCGATTTACGATATTTAATAAAATACAATCAATATGAAGGCGTAAGAACAGGCATCGGTATTGAAACTAATGATGAGTTCTCAAAAAAATATCGTGTAAACAGCTATGTAGTTTATGGGTTTAGAGACCATCGCTTTAAATATAGTGTTGGTGGTGGTTTTAGATTAACAGAAAAAAGTAATACTTGGGTGAACCTATCATACACTGATGATTTACAAGAAACAGGAAGCACCAAGTTTTTAACCGACAAACGCTTTTTTCAATTTTTTGAACCTCGCCTATTAAACATCGATTTATTTCACAAACATATCACTAAGTCCATCTCCTTAGAGCATGAACTAACTCCCAAACTATTAACAGAGACCGAATTAGCAGTAAGTAAAATAGAACCTACATACGCTTATAACTTCAATATTAATGGGGATACATTCAATAATTTTGATTTAAGTACTGCAAAAATTGCATTTCAATGGAGTCCTTTCGACGTTATTTCAGAATCAAAAAAAGAAGCAGTAGATGGATACCCAAAGTTTACACTGCAATACACTAAGAGTTTTAATGATGTATTGAATGGCGATTTTAGCTTTTCAAAATTAGACTTTCGAACAATCTTAAAAATCGGGGATGAGAAAAATGCTTTTTCTGAAATTACCTTTGTTTCAGGAGCTGCAAGTGGAGATACGCCACTTACACATTTGTATCATGCATATCCAAATAATATCACAAAAGAAACCATTCTCCAACGGTTTTCTGTAGCTGGTTTAAATAGTTTTGAGACCATGTATTTTAACGAATTTTTTTCCGATAAGTTTGCAACATTTCAATTAAAACACTTCTTAAAGCCTTTTAATGTATCACCACGTTATAAACCGCAAATGGTTTTAATTACTCGATTTGCAATTGGCGATATGAAAAACCCTGAAAGACACCAAAATATAGCCTTTGGCTCATTAAAAAAAGGATATTCTGAATCGGGTTTCGAAATTAATAAATTGCTTTTTGGTTTTGGTTTAAGCTTTTCATACCGTTATGGAGGCTACCACTTACCTAGTTTTGCTGATAATGTTGCCTTTAAGTTTACATTTAACGTCTCTTTATAAGGTAATATACTTGTTTTTCCTACCTTTGCGCAACTTTAAATTATAGCATGTTTAAACTTTTTACAAACACCTTTTGGGATGTTATAGCAAGATTAATTTTACGTAACAAAATTATTATTCTTGTTAGTATTATTATTGCCACTTTTCTGCTTAGTCAGAAGTGGGAAAACATGCGTTTTACCTATACCGAGGCTAATTTATTACCTGATGACCATGAGGTAAATATCGTTTACGATAATTTTTTAAAAACCTTTGGAGAAGAGGGTAATCTTATTGTACTTGGTGTTAAAGACTCGACTTTATTTACGGTTGAAAAGTTAAATGCTTGGAACAAACTGTCTGATGATTTTAAAAAGAATAAAGCTGTAGAAACAGTTATTTCTATTAAAGACCTTCAAAAATTAATTAAAGACACCCAAAATGAAAGGTTTAGACTTGAGCCTTTTATTAAAGATTCGATTACATCATTAGCTCAAATTGAAACCTTACAAAATGAGCTTTTTAAACAGTACCCGTTTTATGATAATTTTTTGTTCAATAAAGAAACAAAAACTATCAGAACTGCTATTTACTTAAAAAAAGACATCGTAAATACGTCCGAAAGAAAAGATTTTGTTATCAATATTTTGTTACCCAAAATCGAAAGTTTTGAGGACAGTAATAACGTGGATATTAGGGTTTCTGGAATGCCCTATATTCGTACTCTTAACTCTCAAAATATAGTTGATGAGATAGGTAAGTTTATAATTGCAGCGTTATTAGTAACATCTCTTATTTTCTTTTTCTTCTTTAGGTCTTTTAGAGCCACTTTTATTTCCCTTATTGTAGTCTGCGTTGGCGTTATGTGGACTTTGGGCATTATTGGTTTATTGAATTATGAAATTACTGTTTTAACAGCACTTATTCCTCCACTTATTATTGTAATTGGTATCCCTAACTGTATATTTTTAATCAATAAATATCAACACGAAGTTAAATTACACGGAAATAAAGTAAAATCGCTGCAAAGGGTAATAACAAAAATTGGAAATGCTACTTTAATGACCAATGTAACGACGGCTTCGGGATTCGCAACCTTTATTTTAACCGAAAGTACGCTTTTAAAAGAATTTGGTATTGTTGCATCGCTTAGTATTTTGGCTATTTTTATTTTATGCTTACTCATAATTCCTATTATTTACACCTTTTTACCTTATCCTAAAGAGCGTCATTTAGAGCATTTAAACAAACGTTGGATTGGTGGATTTGTTAATTGGATGGAGTATATGGTAAAGCAAAAACGAATTGCTATTTATGTAACTTCGGTTTTACTTTTAACGCTTAGTATCATTGGAATTTATCAAATAAAAATTTCAGGCAGCTTAATAGAAGACATGCCACAGGATTCGGAGTTTGTAAACGATATCCGTTTTTTTGAGGAAGAATTTAACGGTATCATGCCATTAGAAATTATGGTTGATACGAAGCGTAAAAAGGGGGTAATGAAACTCTCAACGCTGAAACGAATGGACGAGTTGGAGGATTTAATCATTGAAACACCCGAGTTATCAAAACCTATTTCAGTGGTTGGTTTAGTTAAGTACTCCAAACAGGCCTATTATAATGGTAATCCTAAGTTCTACCAATTACCAACGTCACAAGAAAACAGCTTTATATTATCGTATGCAAAAAACTCATCATCCAATGTAGATTTGCTTAAAAACTTTGTAGATAGTACGGGTCAGTACGCGCGTATTACAACTTTCATGAAGGATATTGGTACCGACAAAATGGAGCGCATTGAAGAAAACCTTCAAACTAAAATCGATAAAGTTTTCCCAGAAAAGCAATATGATGTTACACTTACTGGTAAAGCTTTAGTGTTTCAAAAAGGAACCAAATATTTAGTAAAAAACTTAGCTATTTCCTTATCATTAGCCATTCTATTAATAGCGTTATTTATGGCTTATATGTTTAGGTCTGGCCGTATGATTATTGTGTCTCTCATACCAAATTTATTGCCTCTTTTAGTTACTGCTGGTTTAATGGGTTATTTGGGTGTCCCCATTAAACCTTCAACCATTTTGGTGTTTAGTATAGCCTTTGGTATTTCGGTAGATGATACCATTCACTTCCTAGCAAAGTATAGACAAGAGTTACAGGCAAATCACTGGAAAATTAAAGTCTCGGTTTATGGCGCGTTGCGAGAAACTGGCGTAAGCATGTTTTACACGTCTATAGTGCTGTTTTTTGGTTTTTCTGTTTTTACTATTTCTAGTTTTGGTGGTACAGTAGCATTAGGTGCTTTAGTGTCGGCAACCCTATTGTTCGCCATGTTATCCAACCTACTATTATTGCCATCATTACTGTTGTCATTAGAGCGCAGTATTGCCAATAAAGAGGTGCTTAGAGAACCTTCTATCAATATTATTCCTGAAGAAGACGAAGAAGAGCCATCTATTACTGATAGTTAAAAAATCAAATTCAATACTCAATAATTTTTTTTGGAATTAACTCTTGATGGCTATCGGGATTGATTATTGAAAACTTTATATTTACATATTAAATTTAATACACATGCAATCACGAACTGTATCAGAATTATTATCACAAGATATTGTTATAAAAGAAGTAGAAATTAAAGGTTGGGTACGTACGTTTAGAGCCAACCGTTTTATAGCCTTAAATGATGGTTCTACTATTAACAATATTCAATGTGTAGTTGATTTTGAAAAATTTGACGAGGCGCTTTTAAAACGTATCACTACAGGAGCCGCTATTCATATAAAAGGAGAGTTAGTAGAAAGCCAAGGAAAAGGGCAAAACGTAGAAATACAAGTTAATGAACTTGTTATTTTAGGTGATTCAGATCCTGAAACATACCCTATTCAACCCAAAAAGCACTCGTTTGAATTTTTAAGAGAAAACGCCCACTTACGTACTAGAACAAATACCTTTAGTGCTGTGATGCGTTTACGTTCAGCATTATCATTTGCTATTCATAAATACTTTAATGATAATGGGTTCTACTATATGCATGCACCAATCATCACAGGAAGTGATGCTGAAGGCGCTGGTGAAATGTTTAAAGTAACTAGCCTTGATTTTAATAAGTTACCTTTAGATGAGTCTGGAAAGGTTGACCATAGCGAAGATTTTTTTGGAAAAGAAACCAACTTAACGGTTTCAGGTCAATTAGAGGCTGAAACCTATGCGATGTCGCTTGGTAAAGTTTATACTTTCGGGCCAACCTTTAGGGCTGAAAACTCAAACACGTCTAGACATTTAGCCGAATTTTGGATGATTGAGCCAGAAGTTGCCTTTATGGATTTGGCTGGTAATATGGATTTGGCTGAAGATTTTATGAAATTTGTTATCAGTTACGTACTTCAAAACAATCGAGAGGATTTAGAATTTTTAGATAAGCGTTTACATGATGAGGAAAAAGGAAAACCTCAAGCGGAGCGTAGTGACATGACTTTAATTGAAAAATTAAACTTCGTAAACGATAATCACTTTAAACGTGTTAGTTATACCGAAGCTATTGATATTTTACGCAACAGTAAACCCAATAAGAAAAAGAAATTTAAATATTTAATTGATGAATGGGGAACCGATTTACAAAGTGAGCATGAACGATTTTTAGTAGAGAAACACTTTAAATGTCCAGTGATATTATTTGATTATCCAGCAAACATTAAAGCCTTCTACATGCGTTTAAACGATGATGGAAAAACGGTTCGCGCTATGGATATACTATTCCCTGGTATTGGTGAAATTGTTGGCGGTGCACAACGTGAAGAACGCTTAGATGTTTTAAAACAAAAAATGGCTGCCATAAATATTCCCGAAGAAGAGCTTTGGTGGTATTTAGATTTACGTAAATATGGCACTGCTGTGCATTCTGGTTTTGGTTTAGGTTTTGAACGCTTGGTAATGTTTGTTACAGGTATGAGTAATATTAGAGATGTTATTCCTTACCCACGAACGCCACAAAACGCAGAATTTTAATGACTTGGTTAACCTAATTCCTTTTTTTATATTTGAGTAACAACCTTAAATCCAAACATGCTTAAACAACATTTACAATTTAAATTATCGCAAAAACTGTCGCCGCAGCAAATTCAATTAATGAAATTGATACAGTTGCCTACACAAGCTTTTGAACAACGTTTAAAGCAAGAATTAGAGGAAAACCCAGCTCTTGAAGGTGGTAAAGAAGAAATCGAAAGCGATTATGATTCCGATTTAGATAATTCTTCCGATGATTTTAATGATACCGAAACTATTGGAAATGATGATATAAATGTTGATGAGTATTTAAGTGATGATGAAATACCCGATTATCGAACACAAGCCAACAATTATAGTAGCGATGATGACGAAAAAACAATGCCTTATGCCGCAGGCACATCGTTTACTCAACATTTAATAAATCAATTAAATACTTACAGACTAACTGATGAAGAACGTGATATTGCTGAATTTTTAGTCGGTAGTGTTGATGAAAGTGGTTACATTAGAAGAGATTTGAGTGATATTATGGACGATTTAGCCTTTACTCAAAATGTTTATACTAATGAAGAGAACATCAAGAAAGTTTTAAAAATTGTACATCAATTGGATCCTGCTGGCGTTGGTGCTAGAAATTTACAGGAATGTTTAAGCATTCAATTACATAGAAAGGAAAAAACACCCGATACGGAGTTGGCCATCAATATAATAGACGATGCTTTTGAGCAGTTTACAAAAAAACACTACAAGAAGTTACTTCAAAAATTTGATATTACTGAAATTCAGCTAAAAGGCGCTATTAGAGAAATAGAGCATTTAAACCCAAAACCAGGTGGTTCTTATGCTGGAAACAATAGAATGGTTGAGCACGTAGTTCCTGATTTTGCTATTAAAATAGTTGATGGCGAATTAGAGTTAACACTTAATGGAAGAAACGCTCCAGAGCTTCATGTATCCAGAGAGTATAATAATATGCTTAAAGGTTATAAAGAGTCCAAAGATAAATCTAAATCGCAAAAAGATGCTGTAGTTTTTATCAAACAAAAGCTTGATGCAGCAAAATGGTTTATTGAGGCTATAAAACAGCGGCAGCAAACTCTATTTGTTACTATGAGTGCTATTATGCATTACCAAAAAGAATATTTTTTAACAGGTGATGAGCGCAATTTAAAACCAATGATTTTAAAAGATATTGCTGATGAAATAAACATGGATGTTTCAACCGTATCGCGCGTCGCAAATAGTAAATATGTTGACACTCCTTATGGCACTAAATTGATTAAGGAATTCTTTTCTGAATCCATGAAAAACGACCAAGGTGAAGATGTATCTACCAGAGAAATCAAGAAAATTTTAGAAACTGTTATTGAAGAAGAAAATAAAAAGAAGCCATTAACTGATGAAACTCTCGCTTCTATTTTAAAAGAAAAAGGATACCCTATTGCAAGACGTACTGTTGCAAAATACAGAGAACAATTAGATATCCCAGTAGCTCGTTTACGCAAAAAAATATAATGGATAAGCTATTAAAAAGTATCTCGTATATTTTTCATCCTTTAATAATGCCTATACTTGGTGTTATATTTTATTTTGCAAAATCTCCTCGCTTTATTCCAGAAGAGGTTATACACGCCAAATTAATATCGCTATTCATACTAACTATTATTTTACCCCTATTACTTTTTTTTCTTTTAAAAACACTAGGAAAGGTAAAAACAATAAAGCTCGAAACTACTAAAGAGCGTATTTATCCTTTATTTTTAAATTGTATAATTATTGTATTGGTGTTAAAACGGATTGTCACACCATCACAGGTTTTAGAACTTTATTATTTCTTTTTAGGGATTTTAATTTCTAACTTAACATGTTTACTACTTGTCATTCTAAAGATAAAAGCTAGTATTCATTTGATGGCTTTATCAGGTATATTAATGTTCTTTATAGCCTTAAGTATTCATTTCAGTATTAATATTAATGGAACGCTTGCTCTAATGAGTATTATAATTGGTGCTGTTGCAACTTCAAGATTACATTTAAAAGCCCATAATTATATGGAACTTATTATTGGGTTTTTTATTGGGTTAGTTCCTCAGTTGATTTTAGTTAACTATTGGTTATAGAATGTAAAACATAAGACCTATTTTAACAGCATTTACATCTATATTATTACCGTTTAATTTTGCGTTGTTTGATAGAATTGGATTTAAAGCGTAATACACGTAAAGATTCCAAGTATTATAACCAATACTTAATGTTAAACCATATTGAAATTCATTAAAATCTTGGTTGTTGCTATATTTAATCGAACCCAATTCTCCCCTGTATTTAGATGTATTAGCAAAAGCATATCCAAATTTAAATCCAGTATAAATGCGCCAAAAATTATAATTGGTTGGAGTTGATGTACGCCATCTAAACTCGAATGGGATTTCAATTAAATGATTAGAAAATTTATTTTTAGTAAAACTACTATTATCTAAAATCTCATAAGTATAATTACCATTACTATCCTTATTAATCAACAAATTTTGATTAAAAGAGTTGGCTGAATATCCAAGCCCTATACCAATAGCAACATTCCTTTGTTCATTTATTGGCATATCTTTTATAAATCCTAAATGAAACCCTAATGAAAACCCACTTTGGGATAAATCATTAGATTGCTTCCCAAGCAAATTATAAGTAACTCCTGCATAAAACTGATCTTCTTTATAAAGCGAATCCACCTCTTTAACAACACTATCTTGTGCATAACACCAAAATATGTTCAATAAAAAAAGCAATAAAAAAGTTAATCGATTCATTTAAAATAGCTCTTACAATTGTAATTATTATATAACCTTACAATTATAATTAAAATTGTAGTGTTTTAAAAAATTAAAAGGCGTTTTGATAATTCAAAACGCCTTTTGTATAAAATTAAGAATGTTAAAATTAATTTCTTCCAAACACACTACCTTTTTTAGTAGTGTAATTTATTTTTAGTGCATTAACTTTACGCAGTTCTTGTTTAATATCTCCTATTAATCCCATATTAGCTTCGCTATCTACTTTTAAAGCTGTGGTTAAAAATGGTATTAATTCCTCTCGTTTCGAAGCACGCTCAGATGCGATAAAAGCTGCAATATCATTAACATCTGCAAATTTATCGTTTAACTGAATTCTAGCTTCATTTCCATATTGCTTATAATTGGCACTTGGTTTACCTGCATATATATACATTACCAAATCCTTCTTATCCAGTTTTTCAACTTGGTCTGCGAAAGGTAAATTATTCTCTATCATTAATGTATTTTGCCTCATTACTGTGGCAACCATAAAAAAGAATAATAACATAAAAACAATATCTGGCAAAGAAGCTGTATTTACAGCTGGCATATCTCCTGATTTTTTCTTTTTAAATTTAGACATATTTGTAAATGTTAAATTTTAAATTATTGTACTTCTGAAAGTTTTTGAGGATATTCAATTTTTATTTGTTCTATCTGCTCTTTCAACTTTTCTTTATTTCCTGGCCAGTTAACATCTTTATAGTTCGCTTCCATTTCAGCGAAAGACTTCCCGTATAATGCTTGCGCTCTATTTTCTCTTAACTGATTATATGCTGCCACCAATTCGTTTTGTACAGCTATATAAGTCTTATAAGTAGTTTCACGTTCGTTCTTTAACGAAATAATGGCTTTATCTGGATTATCCGATGATGAAGGATCTTTTTTCCCTTTGCAATAATCACATGTTCCGTCTCCGCCATTATCTAAAAACTCAACGGCTGCTTTTCTTAAATTTTTAAGCTCCATTAACTCATCTTCAACAAGCAGTTGGTCTCTACCATTTAACAAAACGGTAAAAATATTCTTTTGCTTGATGATAACATCTTCTTCTGATTCTTCCATAGGAGGAAGTTTTCTATTAATACCAGAATCAGTTTCTATAGTTGTGGTTACTAAGAAAAAAATTAATAGTAAGAAAGCAATGTCGGCCATGGAGCCTGCATTTACTTCTGGTGCTGCTCTTTTTGCCATAATTTATTTATTAAATATTTTTTTTGCGCCACCATACAGCATAGACCCAATGGCTAAAATACCAAGGATATAAAATGCGTATAATCCTGCTCCAACATTTTTAGATATACCTTCAGTAATTCCTAATCCTTTATCATTAAAAGGTTTTAAATCTAAATCTGATCCAGAAGACATAACATAAGATATAACAACAATGGCTAAAAAGGCACCAACGGTCATCAAAGTTTTCTTTATGTTTCCAGAAAACAATCCTTTTAAAACAAATAATAAAACAACTGCTAAGGTTACAAATAAAACCGCGTATGCTATAAACATAAACGTGTTTACAGCACCACTAGCCTCTCCAGCTTCAATAGCTTCGTCTCCAGTGCTTATTATCATAAATAAGAATATTGCAGATATTACACCTACTATTCCTAATATGATAGTTAATATTTTTTGTGAATTCATAATTCCTTTATTTAATTATTTTATTACTTTTTGTTTCTAATTAATAGATCCATTAACGTGATAGAAGCATCTTCCATATCGTTAACAATACTATCAATTTTAGCAATAATATAATTGTAGAAAATTTGAAGTATGATAGCAACTACAAGACCAAATACAGTTGTTAAAAGTGCTACTTTAATACCTCCAGCAACAAGCGATGGTTGCATATCTCCAGCAGCTTCAATTTTATCGAAAGCTTGAATCATACCTATTACCGTACCCATGAAACCAAGCATTGGTGCCAGAGCGATAAATAATGATACCCAAGATACGTTTTTCTCTAATTGCCCCATTTGAACACCTCCGTAAGCTACTACTGCTTTTTCTGCCGCTTCTAGCCCCTCATCTGTTCTATCTAAGCCTTGGTAATAAATAGATGCGATAGGACCTTTTGTATTTCTACAAACTTCTTTCGCAGCTTCAACTCCTCCAGATGCTAAGGCATCTTCAACATCTTGAGTTAATTTCTTTGTGTTTGTAGTTGAAAGGTTTAAAAAGATAATTCTTTCTATTGCAATTGCTAATCCTAAAATTAAACATAACAAAACAATACCCATAAAACCTGGGCCCCCTTCAATAAAACGCTTTTTTAATTCTTGATGAAATCCAAGTTCTTCAGCAGGTGCTGCATCATCTTGTGTAATACTTGCTACTGTTGTTACAGCTGTACTAGTGTTTGCAATGGTTGTTGCATTAGCAGTTCCGAATGCCATCATTCCTGTTATGGCAAGGATAGAAAATAATCTTTTCATGTTCTAGTTCTTAATTTTATTAGTTAAAGTGTTAAAGATATAAAAAAAAAGCAATTAAAAATAAAAATATCAGCAGAGAGGAAGGGATTCGAACCCTCGATACCCTTTTGAGGTATACACACTTTCCAGGCGTGCGCCTTCGACCACTCGGCCACCTCTCTGTATTTTTAGTTACTTTTAAAATAGTTTGTCAAATAACAAAAAAAACTTCGAACCCTAAAATTTTAACCGTTAATTTTAAGAGATTTCTCCTCTCAATGGGTTTTCAAAATTGGTTTTGAAGGCTTTAGGAGATATATTCTTCCCTAATAAATACATAAGTTTACCCACAGCAGCCTCGGTAGTAATATCTTTACCCGATATAACGCCTATTTTTTTTAACTCACTGCTTGTTTCGTAGTGTCCCATCATAACACTGCCACCAGAACACTGAGTTATATTTATAATATGTAATCCTTTAGATATTTTTTCCTTCAACATATTAATAAACCATTTCTCAGTAGTGCAATTACCCGCTCCATAAGTCTCCAAAATAACAGCTTTTAAATTAGGGACGTTAAAAACAGCATCAAAAACAGCTTTTGTAATTCCAGGAAATAATTTAATAAGAGCTATATTTTCATCTAGTGCTTTATGCACTACTAAACTCTTTTTAAGATTTGGCTTAAATAAATGTTCATCGTTAATTTTTAAATGCACACCAGATTCTGCTAAATCTGGATAATTTAATGAAGCAAATGCCTGAAAATGTTCTGCATTAATTTTAGTCGTTCTGTTTCCTCTATATAATTTGTATTCAAAATACAAACATACTTCTTTGATAACCGGCTTACCTTTTACTTGTAAAGAAGCCACTTGAATAGATGTAATTAAATTTTCTTTAGCATCGGTTCTTAAATCTCCAATGGGCAACTGAGAGCCTGTAAATACTACTGGCTTCGCTAAATTTTCTAACATAAAACTTAAAGCAGAAGCTGTATAGCTCATAGTATCGCTACCGTGTAACACCACAAACCCATCAAATTTATTATAGTTTGTTTCAATTATTTCAGCTATTTGAATCCAGTATTTCGGATTCATATTACTAGAATCTATGGGTCTTTTAAAAGAAACAGTATCGATATTACAATCAAGAAGTTGTAGTTCAGGTATTTTATCTAAAAGTGTTTTAAAATCGAAAGCCTTTAAAACCCCTGTTTTAAAATCTTTTATCATACCAATGGTTCCACCAGTATATATAAGTAATATGTTTGGTTTAGATTTGTTCATGATTTATATTTTAAAAACCGCTTTAGAATTTTCAGTTGTTATTTCTGCAATAGTTTCCATTGGAAGATTATAAATTCCCGATAATTTTTCGAGGACTTCTAATATGTATACACTTTCGTTTCGTTTGCCCCTGTAAGGCACAGGTGCTAAGTAAGGTGAATCGGTTTCTAAAACTATGTGTTTTAAATCTATTTGGTTTAAAAACTGATCAATTTTTCCATTCTTAAAGGTAACAACACCACCAATACCCAATTTCATATTATACGAAATCGCTCTATGAGCTTGTTCAAAATCACCAGTAAAACAATGAAAAATACCAAATAAACCATCGCCCTTTTCTTCTTCTAAAACTTCAAATATTTCATCAAAAGCGTCTCTACAATGAATCACAATTGGCAACTTATATTTTTTGGCTAATTGAATTTGATGTTTAAAAGCAATTTTTTGAATACCTAACGTGGTTTTATCCCAATACAAATCAATTCCTGTTTCACCTATAGCATAAAACTTTCTAGACGTCAGCAAATCCTCTACATGCTTTAACTCCTCTTTATAATTATCTTTTACATGTGTTGGGTGCAACCCTGTCATTAAAAAAATATTCTTTGGGTAGTCTTTTTCTAATTGTAGCATTGCTTCAGTATAGGTAGAATCAATTGCTGGAATAAAAAATCTTGAAACGCCATTATCTATAGCCCTGTCAATCATGCTGTTTCTATCTTCATCAAAAGCTTCGCTATATAAATGTGTGTGGGTGTCAGTAATAATCATTTTGTAAAAATAATTGTTTTTACATGATTATATTTGTTTAAAATTAATTTGATGGAGTCGTTACAACAATTTCTTCTTGAAAAAGGATACTCAAAAGTAAAATTACACCTTACTAAAACAAATCATTTTGAAATTAAGGCTTCAATAAATGGGAAAAAAGGATTGTTTATTTTAGATACTGGTGCTTCAAGCTCTTGTGTTGGTTTTGAGGCTATTGAAACTTTTAAACTAAACGCTGAAGACTCATTAATTAAAGCTGCGGGTGCGGGTGCTATTGATATGGACACTAAAATGTCTAAAAAAAATAAAATAAAAATTGGCAAATGGTCTAACAATAAAGTTGTGCTTGTTTTGTTTAACCTAACCCATGTAAATACTGCACTTATAAATCACAACTCACAACCTGTTGATGGTATTATTGGTGCTGATATTTTAAAAAAAGGCAAAGCAGTAATAGATTATGAAAAGAAATATCTATATTTAAAACTGTAAAAATTTAGCAATTTTACTTTAGAATTAATCACATTTTAGCTCCCTAAAAATTAATGAACACATCTATAGTCATTGCAGATGACCATCCGTTAATGTTACGCGGTCTTACCGATTTTTTAACCTCAAAAGGGTTTAATATTGTTGGGAGTGCGACAGATGGAAATAGTGCCTATAACCTCATTGTAAAACTAAAACCTCAAATCGCTATTTTAGATATAAGAATGCCTCATAAAACGGGGTTAGAAATTGCTGAAGCATGCAAGAAAAACGACTTACCTACAAAAATTATTCTTATCACTTTTGATAAAGAAGAGGAAGTTTTCGATCAAGCAAAGGCTTTTAACGTTTATGGTTATATATTAAAAGAATTTGCTATTGAAGAAATTGAAACCTGTATTGAAAGCGTTGTAAATGGGGTTCCTTATTTTAGTGAAGAAATTGCCTCATATTTGGAAGCCAGTGATGAAGAGAATAAACCTGATGAATTAAATTTATTGACTAAGTCTGAATTAAAAATAGTAAAGCTTATATCAGAAAATAAAACCAGTCAAGATGTCGCCGATGAGCTGTCTATTTCGGTTAGAACTGTTGATAAACATCGAAGCAATATTGTTTCCAAATTAGGTTTAGATAATAAACCTACTTCTCTTTCTATTTGGGCAAGTTTAAATAAAAGACATTTGTAAAAATACGTAGAAGTGCGTATTTTTTATATCACTCTTATACACTACATTTACAGTGCTATTAATTAGTTCTTAGGGAGAATTATAGAAAGCTCCAAATTGTAATGATTTGGGGCTTTCGCCTTTTTATAAATACCCTATTTTAATAAAAATACGTAGAAGTGCGTATTTTTTATTTCTTCATTTGGTTGTATCTTTACTAAGCTATTAATCAACTTTTATTGAGAGGAATTTAATGGAACTCTGTGTGTAATAGCACAGAGTTTTTAATCTCTCATATTTAACGCCATAATTTTAAAACTATGGAAAAAAATTATCAGACACTTACCAAATTCTGTTTTATAGGGTTAGCAATTTTAGTTGTTTCAATCATCTTAATAAATATTTTATTATTATTTAGTTAGTTTTTAATTTTTCCAACGAAAAAAGGTGTTGCAAAAAAAATGCAACACCTTTTTTTATGAATACAAGTGTATTAAATTATAGCTCTAAAGCTTTTTTAACATCATTGTTCATTAACAATTCTACAGGGTTTTCTAGTGCTTCTTTTACTGCAACTAAAAAGCCAACACTTTCTTTTCCATCGATAATTCTATGGTCATACGATAAGGCAACATACATTATTGGTCTTATTTCAACTTTACCATCAACAGCAACAGGTCGTTCTACAATATTATGCATTCCTAAAATACCACTTTGCGGTGGATTGATTATTGGAGTAGACAACATACTACCGAACACACCACCGTTTGAAATAGTAAATGTCCCACCTGTCATTTCATCAACAGTTATTTGGCCATCTCGTGCACGAATAGCTAATCGTTTTACTTCGGCTTCAACACCTCTAAAACTCAAATTTTCAGCATTTCGCATTACAGGAACCATGAGCCCTTTTGGACCAGAAACCGCAATACTAATATCACAAAAATCATAAGAAACCATTTCTTGTCCATCAATCATAGAGTTAACTGCTGGATACATTTTTAACGCCCTTACAACTGCCAATGTAAAGAAACTCATAAACCCTAAACCAACTCCATGCTTTGTTTTAAACGTCTCTTTATATTCGTTTCTCAACGCAAAAATAGGAGACATATCCACTTCATTAAAAGTGGTTAACATTGCCGTTGTATTTTTAGCTTCAACTAAGCGCTCTGCTACTTTACGACGAAGCATTGACATTCTACTTCGCGAAGTTCCTCGATTTCCACCAGTTGGCGTTCCCATAGATGGTACTGCATTTACAGCATCTTCTTTGGTAACTCTACCGTCCTTACCCGATCCTGAAACAGTAGCAGCATCCATACCCTTTTCTGCCAAAATTTTCTTAGCAGCAGGACTTGCTGTTCCTGTTGCATAGGTTTTTGTCTCAGAAGTTGTTGGTTTTGGTGTCTCAACTTTAGGAGCTTCTTCTTTTTTCTCACTTTTAGGAGCGCTACTCCCTTCTGGTTTTTCTGCACTTGTATCGATTAAGCAAACAACTGCTCCAACAGCTACGGCGTCGCCTTCTTCAGCTTTCAGGGTAATTGTTCCACTTGCTTCTGCAGGTAATTCAAGTGTTGCTTTATCACTATCTACTTCTGCAATAGCTTGATCTTTTTCAACATAATCCCCATCTTCAACTAACCACGTAGCAATTTCAACCTCTGTTATAGACTCACCTGGTGAAGGCACTTTCATTTCTAAAATCATTCTTTATAATTTTAATGGTATCTTATTTTTTTAAATCTACTCTTTATCAAAAACTGCGTTTATTACACGCTGTTGTCTTCTCTTATCTCTTGTGCTAGACCCCGGTGCTGGTACCGAACTATATGGTCTTGAGCAAACTTCCAGTTTAACTAAATCCATACGTTGAGCCATAAAACTCCACGCTCCCATATTTTTAGGTTCTTCTTGCGCCCAAATATAGTTTTCAACATTCGGATATAAGTTGATGGCTTCTTGAATTTTTTCCAAATGAAGTGGAAACAACTGCTCAATTCTAATTAAAGCAACATCTTGCCTGTTTAATTCCTCTCTTGCTTCTAATAAATCATAATAAAACTTACCCGTACAAAAAACTAATTTCTTAACAGCGTTTGGACTTATTGTATCATTAATTACTTCTTGAAAATGCCCTGATGCTAATTCATTAATAGATGACACCGCCTTTGGATGACGAAGCAAGCTTTTCGGAGTAAATACAATCAGTGGTTTTCTATAGTCACGTTTCATTTGACGGCGTAACAGGTGAAAGAAATTTGCTGGTGTTGTACAATCAGCTACAATCATATTATCTTCTCCACACAGTTGTAAATAACGCTCGATTCTCGCCGATGAATGTTCTGAACCTTGACCCTCGTAACCATGAGGCAATAACACTACAATACCATTTTGAGATTTCCACTTATCTTCTGCAGCCGATAAATACTGGTCGAAAATAATTTGGGCTCCATTGCTAAAATCACCAAATTGCGCTTCCCAAATAGTTAAGGTATTAGGGTTAGCCATAGCATAACCATAATCAAACCCAAGTACGCCATATTCAGACAAAAAGGAATTATAAATATCCATTTTACCTTTGTTCTCTGGGTTCGTGTTTAATAAGTTTATACGTTCTTCTGAGACCTCATCTCGTAAAATAGCATGACGATGGCTAAATGTTCCACGCTCCACATCCTGACCTGAAATACGTATATTATACCCTTCTTCCATTAAACTACCATAAGCCAAAGTTTCAGCCATACCCCAATCTAATGTATCAGATTCGAAAACCATTTTTGAACGGCCTTCTAAAATACGTTCGGCTTTACGCAAAAATTTTACGCCATCAGGAACCGTAGAAACTATTTTTGAGATATTTTCTAACTTATTTTTAGGATACTTGGTATCTTCAGATACGAGCATAGCATCAATACCTTTACGTTCAAATCCTTGCCAACGCTCTTGCATAAACTCTCGTACTTTTGAGGAGACTGCTTCCTTAGCTTTATTATATTCAGCTTCTAGCGTATCTTTAAAATTTGAAACAATATTATCTACGTACCCTTTGTCAACTGTATTTTCCGCAATTAACTTGTCTGAATATATCTTAAAAGGGTTTGGATGTTTTGCAATATTCTTATAAAGCTTAGGTTGCGTAAAACGCGGTTCGTCACCTTCATTATGTCCATACTTCCTGTAGCCTAATAAATCAATATAAACATCCTTTTTATATCGCATTCTATATTCTAATGCAAGTTCTACGGCATGTACAACGGCTTCAGCATCATCGGCATTTACATGTAATACAGGCGATAAAGTTACCTTGGCTACATCAGTACAATAGGTACTTGAACGGGCATCTAAATAATTGGTTGTAAACCCTATTTGGTTATTTACAACAATATGAATAGTTCCTCCTGTTTTGTAACCGTTTAACTGACTCATTTGAGCTACTTCGTAAACTACGCCTTGTCCTGCAATTGCTGCATCACCATGCACTATAATAGGAATGATTTTAGAATTATCCCCATCATAATCACTATCAATTTTAGCACGTGTTATACCTTCCGCAACAGGGGCAACAGTTTCTAGATGTGATGGATTTGGCACCAAATTCATCTTAATGTTTTTACCGTTTTGATATGTTTTATCTAGGGTTAAACCTAAATGGTATTTTACATCTCCATCAATATTTTCGTCTTCAAAATCTTTACCTTCAAACTCGCTAAAAAGTTCGTGCAGGGGTTTTCTAAAAATATTTACCAGTGTACTTAAACGCCCCCTATGAGCCATTCCTAATACACATTCTTTTACGCCGTATTTTTCAACCGCATAAAACAATACATTACTAACAGCAGGAATAAGCGACTCTCCTCCTTCTAACGAAAAACGTTTTTGTCCAACATATTTAGTTTGTAAAAAGTTTTCGAATGTTACAGCTTGGTTTAATTTTGAAAGAATGTATTTTTTTGTTTCAACCGAAAAATTAGGTTGATTATCATTTCTGTTTAGCTGATCTTGCCACCATTTAATAACCTCAGGATTACGCAAATACATATACTCTACCCCGATGGAGCTACAATATATTCTTTCAAGATGTGCAACAATTTCTCGCAATGTTTGCGCTCCTATCCCTAAAATTTCACCAGCGTTAAAAACGGTATCTAAATCATTATCAGAAAGGTCGAAATTACTTAAATCTAATGTCGGCGAGTAGGTTCTTCTATCTCTTACTGGGTTTGTTTTTGTGAATAAATGCCCTCGCATTCGGTAACCGTCAATAAGCCTTACAACATGAAATTCTTTTTGAACATGTTCTGGTATTTGGGTTGAAACACCTTCAATAATTTCGCCATTTAACCCAAAATTCTCACTACCAAAATCGTAGCCTTGGAAAAAGGCTCTCCAACTTGGTTCTACAGAATCTGGATTTTGTAAATATTGATCGTATAAATCAGCAAAATAAGCTGTGTGAGCTGCATTTAAAAATGAAAATTTATCCATTGTTTTTATTAATCCCGTTTGGGTTGGTCAAAATATTTATCAAAAATACAACTTTTACCAAAATAAGATGTTTCTTTAAGTATATTTATAATCAGTTAAAGTTCGTTTAATAAAAAAATTAATTATTCCTTAAATTTTTATGAATATCTTAAAGTATGAAGTTGTTTATTTCGATTTACGAAAAGGTTATAGTTGTTTTAATTCTAACATTATTTTGTGCTCAATTAACTTTTTCACAAGAAGTTAAAAGTGATTTTTGGAGCCACGTAAGATTTGGCGGCGGTATTGGATTAAGCTTTGGTGATGGTTTTTTTAGTGCTACTATTGCTCCAAGTGCTATATACGAATTCAACCAGTTCTTTGCATTTGGTTTTGGACTTAACGCCACTATAGCCAACCAAAAGCAGGTTTATAAATCCACTATTTTGGGCGGTAGTTTAATTGGTTTGTTCAATGCGATTCCAGAATTACAACTTTCGACGGAGTTTGAAGAGCAAAATGTTAGCAGAAAATATGATGCTAATTTAAATATTCCTGATGACAACTATTGGTCACCCGCATTATTTTTGGGTGCTGGTTACAGAAACGGTAATGTTACTTTAGGTATACGATATGATGTATTATACGACCGAGAAAGGAGCATTTATTCAGACCCTTGGGCACCTTTTGTTAGGTTTTATTTTTAAAGTGGAAGAAAAGAGTTGCCTAAAGTAACTTCATATGCTAAATCTTTAATACGTTTATTTTTTAAGTTTTTTAAAATCTTGTTTCTAGATTCACTTAATATATTATGCAAAGGACAGGGCTTTTCTTCATTACATTTTTTTAAACTTAACATACAGGCATTTAACTTTTTTTCTCCATCAATAACCCTTACTACATCCAGTACCGTTCTATTCAAGTTTTCTTCATTTAAATAAAACCCCCCTTTTGGTCCTCTTACTGAAGAAATCATATTTTTCTTAGCTAGTTCTTGAAGCAATTTAGCTATATAAGCCTTTGGAACATTTATAGGTATTGAAATATCCTTAACCATAATTTTTTTGTTTTCGGTTGAATTTATTGCTAAAAACAAAACAGATTTTATGGCATATTTTGAAGAGTTTGAAAACATCATGCTGTATAAAAATGAACACAAATATAAAAAAGATATTTTTATCTTAAATATGATTTTTATCATATTACTTCTCCATCCTACATCATAGTTTTGTCTTATAAAATAAATAGACATGAAGACAACGCTAAAATTAATCACCATTTTATTTGCCACGTTATTAATGAGTTGTGGTGGTAAAGAAGAAAAAAAGAAAGAAGGTTTTTCCTATGAAAAAAAGACAACTACAGAACAACCTGTAAAAAAAGTTGAAATTATTCCTGCTTCAAAAAAAGTAGACCTAACCAATAAAGGTGTTGGTCCTATAACTTCAATATCACTATCCACCGACATTAATCAAGAAATAGCTACTCACGGAGCTGATGTATTTAAAAAAATGTGTACTGCTTGCCACAGACCCGATAAAAAATTTATTGGCCCTGCTCCTACTGGAATTTTAGAACGCAGAACTCCTGAATGGGTTATGAACATGATTCTCGATCCTGAGGGAATGGTGAAAAATGATCCTTTAGCAAAAGAACTTTTAATTGAATTTAACGGTTCACCTATGGCAAATCAAAATTTAACAGAAGAAGAAGCCAGAGCAGTATTAGAATATTTTAGAACCTTATAAAAATGTAATATGAAACCAATTAAACATCTATTTTTAGTTTTTGCACTCATAGCTTTTGTTTGCTCTTGTAAAAACGGAAACAATGAAGCCTCAACGATCTCTACAGCTGATCAAGCTGATGGAACTACAACAGAACGATCTGGTCAAGCCTTTATTGAAGATGATGAAGGGTTGCCAACGGTTTTGAGCATAGCAATAGGATCTCCAGACCATACTACTTTGGTCGCAGCTGTTCAAGCGGCACAATTGGAGAATGCCTTAGTAAACGCTGGACCTTTAATGGTTTTTGCACCTACAAACGAAGCTTTTGCAGCCTTACCAGAAGGAACAGTAGAAAACCTATTAAAGCCAGAAAATAAGGAGGCATTAGCTAATATCTTAAAATACCATGTAACACCTGGCAACTATTCAAAAGACTTTTTAAAGAAATTTAAAAAGCTTGGGCAAGCCAATAATGGTTATGTACAGGTTGAGGTTGTAGATGGTGAGCCACTTATTGATGGCGCCAAAATCCTAGCAAGTGTATCTGCTGGTAATGGTATCGTACATGTTATTGACAAGGTATTATTACCACCAACTGAAGAATAAAAAACACTAATCTAATATAATTTAACAATGAAGAATTTATTAAAATCAACACTTGCAATTGTAGCTGTTCTTGTAGCATTTACAAGTTGTAATAATGGAGCAAAATCAGGAAAAAATTCTGGTGCTCTGGCAAATAATGTTGCCGAAAAAGTATACGTAGCTCCAGGAGAGCATGACGAGTTTTATGCTTTTATATCTGGTGGATTTAGTGGACAATTATCTGTTTACGGATTACCATCAGGACGTTTGTTTAAAGTGATTCCAGTATTCTCTCAGGATGCTGAAAAAGCTTATGGCTACAATGAAGAAACAAAACCAATGTTAAATACTTCTCATGGTTTTGTGCCTTGGGACGACGCTCACCATCCAGATATTTCGCAAACAAAGGGAGTAATCGATGGTCGTTGGGTATTTATAAATGGTAACAATACACCTCGTATTGCAAAAATTGATTTATCAACTTTTGAAACTACAGAAATCATTGAGATTCCTAATAGTGCTGGTAACCACAGTTCATCTTTTGTGACTGAAAATACAGAGTATGTAGTTGCTGGAACACGTTTTTCAGTTCCAATACCACAAAAAGATATGCCAATCAATGAGTATAAAGGAAACTTTAAAGGGTCTTTAACATTCATTTCAGTTGACTCAGAGCATGGAAACATGGATATTAAATTCCAATTAATCATGCCAGGATTTGATTATGATTTATCACATCCAGGTCGTGGAAAATCTCATGGATGGTTCTTCTTCTCAACGTATAACACTGAAGAAGCAAGTACACTTATGGAAGTCAATGCGTCTCAAAATGACAAAGACTTTATTGCGGCTGTAAACTGGAAGAAAATTGAAGAGTATGTGAATAATGGTGGAGGAACAATGATGACTACTAATTATGCACATAATGTGTATGATGAGTCAACTCACATGGCAACGTCTACAATGAAAAAAGAAGTACTTACTGTGAATCCGCTGGATGTTCCTGGAGCTGTTTATTTAATGCCAACTCCAAAATCACCACATGGTTGTGATGTTGATCCAACAGGTGAATATATTGTAGGTAGTGGTAAGCTTTCTGCTAACTTAACAGTTCACTCATTTACAAAAATGTTAGCTGCTATTGAGAATGAAAGTTTTGCAGGTGATGCTTATGGTATTCCAATTATTGAATTTGAAGCTTCATTAGCTGGAGTTGTAGAACAACCAGGTTTAGGACCTTTACATACTGAGTTCGATGACAAAGGAAATGCATATACCACATTCTTTATTTCATCTGAAGTGGTTAAATGGAAAGTCGGAACTTGGGAAGTTTTAGACAGACAACCTTGTTATTATTCAGTTGGTCACTTAATGATTCCTGGAGGTAACTCACAAAAACCATTTGGTAAATACGTGGTAGCAATGAATAAGATCACAAAAGATCGTTATTTACCAACAGGTCCAGAGGTTACACAATCTGCACAGTTATATGATATTTCTGGTGATAAAATGGAATTACTGTTGGATTTTCCAACCATTGGTGAGCCACATTATGCTGCTGGATGTCCTGCAGATTTAATCAAACCTCGTTCTAAAAAGATATTTAACTTAGAAGACAACAAGCATCCTTACGCTGCAAAAAGTGAGGCAGATACAAAAGTTGTACGTGATGGTAAAACAGTTCATATTTACATGACAACCATTCGTAGTCACTTTGCTCCAGATAACATTGAAGGTATAAAAGTAGGAGATAAAGTGTACTTCCATGTCACTAACCTCGAGCAGGATTATGATGTCCCTCATGGTATTAGTATGATTGGTGCAAACACCTCTGAGCTACTTATCATGCCAGGGCAAACGGAGACCTTCCTTTGGGAACCAAAACAAGAAGGTGTTTGGCCATTCTATTGTACAGATTTCTGTTCTGCTTTGCACCAAGAAATGCAAGGATATGTTAGAGTATCTGCAGCGAACGCTAACACACCATTAAAGTGGTCACTAGGAGAAGATATAGAATAAAACAAACTTAGGAGAATTTTGTTTTAGTGTTTATTTTCCTAACAAAGGCGAGAGTAGTCTTTTCGCTCTCGCCTTTCTTTTTAAAACGCTAAAAAAATCACTAAAAGCCTTAACGATGAAAAAGTCAAATATCATCATGCTGCTTGCAGCTATTTTACCACTAGGATTGTTTCTTTTTCCACTTTGGAAAATTACACTGGAAGCTCCACAATATCCAACGCCATTGGGTATGTACATATACATTAATGATTTTGCTGATGTCAATCCACATGATATTAAAAACATCAACTTGATGAATCACTATGTTGGTATGAAGTATATTCCAGATGCTATCCCAGAATTTAAAATATTTCCTGCAGGAATAATCATTACCACCATTATAGGCTTAATAATTGCCTTTAAAGGCAATTACAAATGGTTCTTTTATTGGTTTATCTTAATGGTTGTTTTAAGTAGTGCTGGACTATATGACTTTTACCTTTGGGAGCATGATTATGGTCACAATTTAGATCCAAAGGCTATAATGAAATTTACCAATCCTGATGGCACAGTTATGGGCTTTCAGCCGCCATTATTTGGTAGTAAAGACATTTTAAATTTCAAGGCTCATTCTTATCCGAGACTGGGAGCTTACTTTCTAGGATTAGGAATTGCAATGGGATTAGTAGCCTATTTAGTTGGAAAGAAAAACGATAAAAAAACACTTACAATGTAAAAAAAAGACAAAACACTAAAAACACTAAAAAATGCAAACACTAAAACACTATTCAATTATTGCATTACTACTTATTTTATATGGTTGTAATGTATCACCACAAGCTATTGATTATGGCAATGATGGATGTCATTTTTGTGAAATGACCATTGTTGACAAGGTTCATGGAGCAGAAATTGTGACCAACAAAGGAAAGGTCTATAAGTTTGATGCTTCAGAATGTATGATTAATTTTATGGATGAGTTTGAAGACTCATCTGAAATTAAACTTTTTCTTACTAATCATTTTACCGAACCTGAAGTCCTAATCGATGCTACTAAAGCTACTTTTTTAATTAGTGAAAATGTTCCGAGTCCAATGGGAGCTTTCCTATCTGCCTTTAAAAATAAGGTTGATGCTGAAAAAATTCAATCAGAAAAAGGAGGTGAACTGTATTCTTGGGAAAAACTACTAGCACATTTAAAGAACTAGTTTCATGAACAAATTGATCACATTTTTAACAGTCATTTTTATGGCTAAATTAATGTATGCTCAAAACATTGAGGTATGTAGTACATGCTCTGTTTCAACATTAACAGAAGCTATTGCTCAAGCCAAAGATTTTGATACTATTATTGTTAAAAAAGGAACTTATAAAGAGCATAACATCACAATAAACAAACCATTAATAATTATTGGTGAAAATTATCCAGTAATTGATGGAGAGCTAAAAGGTGAAATTATTACCATAATTTCAGATGATGTAACCATTGATGGCTTGTTTGTTATTAATGTGGGAACCAGTTATACCGAAGACTATGCTGCTATACGAGTTAGAAAGAGCAAAAACTTTGTCATTCAAAATGTGGTTCTAGAAAACCTATTTTTTGGCATTTATATTGAAAAATCTAACTATGGAAAAATCTATCATAACAAAATAATTGGTGATGCTGTTGAAGAATACAACTCTGGAAATGGTATTCAATTATGGTACAGCAATTACATAGAAATTGAACACAACTTTGTTGAACATGTTCGTGATGGCATCTATTTGGAGTTTTCAGACCACTGTATTATAAAAAACAACGTCAGTGAGCAAAACTTGCGATATGGCCTACATTTTATGTTTTCTAATGATGATCTTTACCAAGACAACACCTTTGAAAACAATGGAGCAGGAGTTGCGGTGATGTTTTCCAAAAAAATAAAGATGATAAATAACACCTTTAAAGAAAATTGGGGAACGGCATCTTATGGCATGCTATTAAAAGAGATTAATGATGCCGAAATTATCGGAAATACTTTTCAGGAAAACACCATAGGAATAAATATTGAAGGCTCTAACAGAATTGTGTACAAGAACAACAATTTTATTAATAATGGCTGGGCAGTTAAAGTGCGTGGCGCTTGTTATGCCAATAGTTTTTTAGAGAATAATTTTTTGTACAATTCTTTTGATATATCCTACAATAGCAAAGTAAATGATAATGTATTTGATAGAAATTATTGGAGTAACTACACAGGATACGACCTTGATAAAGATGGAGTAGGTGATGTACCTTACAGACCAGTTAAACTTTTCTCATATATAGTAAACAGAACTCCAGAAACGATTATCCTTTTGCGTAGTTTATTTATTGATATCATTGATTTTTCTGAAAAAGTATCACCAGTTTTCACACCTGATAATTTATTGGACAATAACCCTTTAATTAAAAAAGCAACATGGTAAGTATTGAAAATTTACATAAAAAATTTGGTAAAAATCAAGTCTTAAAAGGTGTAGACCTCAGTATTAATGAAGGCGGAATTTTTGCAGTCCTTGGACCCAATGGGTCTGGTAAAACCACCTTAATAAAGTCCGTTTTAGGCATGGTAATTCCAGATAAAGGAACTATAGAAGTGCAAGGCAATAACATAAATAAAAGCTCAGAATACAGACATAAAATTGATTATTTACCGCAAATAGCCAATTTCCCGAGTAACTTAAAAGTAAAGGAGCTTATAAAAATGATAAAGGATTTACGCAAACCTACAAATGAAGAAATACATTTGATAGAGTTGTTTAAGCTAGAACCTTTTTTAGATAAGAAACTTGGCAACCTTTCCGGAGGTACAAAACAGAAAGTGAATATTGTTTTAACCTTTATGTTTGACAGTCCGCTCATCATTTTAGACGAGCCTACTTCAGGCTTAGATCCGATTTCACTTATAAGATTGAAGGACTTAATCCAAGCGGAAAAAGCAAAGGGAAAGACTATATTAATTACCTCTCATATTATGAGTTTTGTTGAAGAAGTATCAGATGAAATTGTATTCCTATTAGAGGGTAAAATTTACTTTAAAGGCACCATTCAAGATTTAAAAACCAAGACCAAGCAGCCAGACTTTGACCATGCTATTGCGTCTATATTAACGAACAATCATGCTTAAAATATTAAAATACAGTTTTTACGATTTAATGCGCAGTCGCTGGAGTTATGTATACTTTGCATTTTATTTATTACTTGGTGTTGTGCTCTTATTTTTAAATAACGATTTATCCAAAGCGGTCATTACTTTAATGAATGTTATTATAGTACTTGTACCTTTAATAGGAACCATTTTTGGGGTGATGTACTATTATAATTCTAAAGAATTTACGGAGTTATTATTGGCGCAGCCCTTAAAACGCCCATCTATATTTTTAGGACAATATTTAGGAGTAGCATTATCACTTTCAATGAGTCTTATTTTAGGATTAGGTATCCCGTTTGTGTTTTATGGATTGTTTAAAAGTGGCGCTATTTGGGATTTTTCATTATTACTAATTACAGGTGTTTTTCTAACACTCATTTTTACTGCATTAGCTTTTAATATTGCATTATCTAATGAAAATAAAATCAAAGGTTTTGGTTATGCCATTCTTTTATGGTTGCTATTGGCAATAATTTATGATGGCGTCTTTTTAATGACTCTCATCTTGTTTGAAGATTATCCATTAGATAAATTATCGCTCGTTGGCACGATGCTAAATCCAATAGATTTATCAAGAACACTTATTCTATTAAAGCTCGATATCTCTGCATTATTAGGTTATACAGGAGCTGTATTTAAGCAATTCTTCGGAACTAATTTTGGTCTTATTGTTTCTTTTTCAGTATTAGTGGTTTGGGTCATGCTCCCAGTTTGGAGAATTGTTTTTAAATCCAAGAAAAAAGATTTTTAAGAATACTTATTTCTAAACCACACTTTTTGCCATTCGCGTTTCAAAATTAAAAATGAAACGTCTTCAGATAACTTAAGAATATCTTCACCATCCAAAGCTTTAACTTGCTTTTCTGGCACATCAATAATATATAGCAAATTTAAATATTCGGTAAATTTTTCTTGAATGAGCTTATAAACCGTTTCGTGAAGCATAAGTTTTAAACTTGAAGGCAAAATATCTTCATGAAAATCTAAATCAATATTTGCTAGTTGTAAATCTTTATTTAATTGAAGAATTAATCTTTTATATAAATCTAATCGGTTAGCTTCTTCAATTAAATCATCAAATGTCGTTGGTAATTGCATTATACGGTCCTATTCATTAAACTCTTCCCAAAGTTTATTAATAGCTCTTTTTTATCTTCTGAAATATTTAAAGATTCTAAAACTGAAAAAGCTTTATTTGTATAGTCTTCAATGGCTTTTTTAGTTGCTTCCGAAGACCCTGATGCCTCAAAAAATTGTTTTGCGGTAATAATTTTATTGGAAACGTCTTCAGGATTTGTTGAAAATAATTGTTGTAATTCAACTTTGTCTGTTGCATTTGAAAACTCTAGCGCTTTCAAGTACAAAAAAGTCTTTTTGTTCTCAATAATATCGCCCCCAACTTGTTTTCCAAATGTTTGAGGGTCGCCAAAAGCGTCCAAATAATCATCCTGTAGTTGAAATGCAATACCTAAATTCTTACCAAATTCGTAAATGTTGTTTTGATCTTCAGCAGAAGCTTTTGCCACAATAGATCCCATTTTCATAGCAGCTCCAACTAAAACAGCGGTTTTATATTCAATCATTTTTAAATATTCAGGGATTGTAACATCATTTCTCGTTTCAAAATCCACATCATACTGCTGTCCTTCACAAACTTCTAACGCTGTTTTACTAAATAGTTTTGCTAATGCTTGAAAAGTATTGGCATCATAATTTTCGAAAAGTTGATATGCCATAATTAACATCGCATCTCCAGACAATATTCCAGTATTAATGTTCCATCGCTCATGAACAGTTTCATTACCACGTCGTAAAGGAGCACCATCCATTATATCATCATGTACCAACGAAAAATTATGAAATACTTCAACACTTAAAGCAGCACTTAAAGCATCCTTATAACTTCCTTCAAAAATATCTGTTGTCATCAAGGTTAATACAGGTCGCAAACGCTTGCCTCCCAATCTCAGTATATATTCAATGGGTTCGTAAAGATTTTTGGGTTCCTTACTTGAAGCATATTTATTTAAATATGTAATAAAGTGTTGTTGATATTCTTCTATTGATAGCATAGGGCAAAAATAAATTAAAAACCTATATCAAAATGTCTTCATGTTAAATAATTGCAAAACTTTGGAAACTATTTTTGTTTATTAAGTTTCCTGTTATATATTTGCAGCCAATTATGAGAGAAAATATTATACATAAATCTGCTGAATTATTTTTAACACTAGGGTTTAAAAGTGTTACTATGGATGATATTGCCAATGAAATGGGGATTTCCAAAAAAACTATTTATGTTCATTTTGAAAATAAAACCAAATTGGTTGAAGCAGTTACTTTTTCGCTTTTTGAGAATATTTGCGACGGTATTGACTGCATTTGTGAGGCTTCACATAACCCCATTGAGGAGTTATACGACATCAAAATGTACGTGATGAATTATTTAAAAAATGAAAAAACATCACCACAGTATCAACTCAAAAAATATTATCCTCAAATCTACGATTTGTTAAAAGTTAAGCAGTTTGAAAAAATGTACGATTCTGTAAAAGAAAGTCTCCAAAATGGTGTAAATACTGGTCTTTTCAGACCTAATATTGATGTCGATTTTATTTCTAGAATGTATTTTAATGGCATGTCTGGAATTAAAGATGAATCCATTTTCCCTCAAAGTAAATTTACTATGGACTATCTAATGGAAAGCTATTTAGAGTATCATTTAAGAGCTATTGTAACCGATAAAGGTTTTCAAATATTAAACAAATTTATAACATCAAATCAATCATAAATCGAATGAAACACATTCAAACTTTTTTATTTTTTCTAACAACTTCCGTAATATTTTCACAAGAAAATATTCAAAGTTTTACATTACAGCAAGCTATAGACTTTGCATTAGAAAATAACAGAACTTCAAAAAACGCCTCTTATGATATTGAGGCAGCAAAAAAGCAAAAATGGGAAACTACAGCTACTGGTTTGCCACAAATTAGTGCAACAGTTGATTACCAACATTTTTTAAAACAGCAAGTATCATTAATTCCTGCTGAGTTTTTTGGTGGCAACCCTGGCGAGTTTGCCGAAGTTACTTTTGGTACAAAACAAAGCGTTACTGCAACTGCTACTTTAACGCAAAAACTTTTTGACGGGTCATACTTGGTGGGCTTACAATCTGCAAAAGTATTTTTAGAAATCTCAAAAAATGCTAAAGAAAAAACCGATTTAGAAGTTAGAAAAGCTGTAATTAATGCCTACGGAAATGTTTTAATGGCTGAAGAAAGTGCAAATATTTTACAGCGAAATCTTGAAACTTTGCAAAAAAATCTTTTTGAGATTAAAAAAATATATGAAAATGGATTAGAGGAAGAGGAAAGCGTTCAACAGTTGCAAATTACATTATCGGGTGTTGAAAGTAATTTAAATAATGTAAACAGATTAAAAGCATTGGCATACCAAATGCTTAATATAACACTTGGTTTAGATATCAACAATCAAACTATTTTAACGGATACATTAGAAAATTTAACAAGTAAAAATATATCATTATTATTACTTGAAGCTGATGAATCTATTGAGAGTACAATTGACTATAGAATTGCCGAAAATGATAAAACCTCTAAAGAATTATTATTAAAACTTGAAAAAAGTAAGGCATTACCAACTTTAAGCACCTTTATAAATGGTGGTTATTCGGCGTTTAGTGATGAATTTACTTTTGCTAATAAAGAGCAAAAATGGTTTGGATCATCTTTACTCGGTGTTAGTTTAAACATTCCTATTTTCAGCTCCTTAGGTAGAAGTGCTGCAACACAACGCGCTAAAATTAATTTGGAGAAAGCTGAAAACGATTTAATTGAAACTGAACAAAAAATAAAACTTCAAATAGCCTCGGCTAAAAGTGATTACCAATTCGCCATTGAAGATTACCAAAACAAAAAACAAAACTTAAACCTTGCCGAACGTATTGAAACAAAAAACCAAACAAAGTTTTTTGAAGGTATTGGTTCTAGTTTCGATTTACGTCAGGCACAAACCCAATTATACACCGCTCAACAAGAGTTTTTACAAGCTATGTTGGACGTAATAAACAAAAAAACAGAACTAGAAACTGTACTTAATGAAATACCAAAAAATTAATCAATCAAGAAAACACTAAAAAATGAAACATATATTAACTTTATTCATCGCTACATTACTTTTTACTTCTTGCAGAAGTGATAAAAACTCAAAATCTGTTGATGCTGTTATTGAGGAAGGGAACCTTACTAATATGAAGCTGAAGCGAGACGAGGTATTAAAATCTTACGATAGTATTGGAAAAATATTAGGTAAACTTGAAGTAGCTATTTCTGAAAAAGACACCCTAAAGCGCTTGCCTTTAGTAACTACATTTAAAGTAAAAGATACCGTTTTTAAACACTTTTTAGATATTCAAGGCGATGTTGACACGAAAGAAAACTTAATCATATATCCAGAATTTTCTGGTACTCTTACAAACGTTTATGTTAAGGAAGGGCAAAACGTTTCAAAAGGGCAGATTCTAGCAAAGATTGACGATGGAGGTTTATCCAGTCAGTTAGCTCAATTGCAAACACAATATGAACTGGCTAAAACAACTTTTGAAAGACAGAAACGCCTTTGGGATCAAAAAATAGGTAGCGAAATTCAATACTTACAAGCCAAAGCTAACATGGAAGGTCTAGAAAGCTCAGTAAAGCAAATGCAAGCACAAGTTGGCAAAACAACTGTAAGAGCACCTTTTAATGGTACTATTGATGAAATTATAACAGATCAAGGTCAGGTGGTATCACCTGGAGGAAGCCAGTTAATGCGTATTGTTAGTCTTAAAAACATGTATGTAAAAGCTTCTGTACCTGAAAGCTATTTAAGTTCTATAAAGGCAGGAACTTTAGTAAACGTTACATTCCCATCACTTGGAAAAACAACCGAAGGTAAAGTACGTCAGGTTGGTAATTTTATTAACCCAAACAATAGAACTTTTGAGGTAGAAATTGCGGTACAAAATAAAGAGCAACAAATAAAGCCAAACTTAGTAGCCAATTTAGAAATCAATGACTACTCAAATGCAAATGCTATAGTAATTCCCGATAATGTCCTTCAAGAAAATGCCAAAGGTGAAAAATTTGTTTATGTAATAGATTCTGTAGACAACTCAGAAGGAAAGGTAATTAAAACCCAAGTAAATACGGGATTATCTTACAAAGGTTTTATTGAAGTTTTAAACGGATTAGAAGCGGGTAAAACCATTGTTAAAGACGGAGCCATTACTATGAGAGACGGCCTTACGGTAAAAATTCAATCACTACACAATTAATACAATGGAAAATAAAAAAGTAAAATATTTCGGACTGTCCTCTTGGTCAATTGACAACAGGAAAACGGTTTTTGTAATTATTGCCATAATATTAATTGGTGGTTTATTAAGTTATTCTAGTCTTCCAAGGGAATCATTCCCAGAGATTATAGAATCTAAAATTTACGTTAGTTCTGTTTATCCTGGTAACGCAGCTGAAGATGTAGAAAAGCTTATTACAAAACCCCTTGAAGAAGCGTTTGATGATATAACTGGGGTAACCAAGATAACCTCAACGTCTGTCCAAGACTATTCCTCCATCCAGGTTGAATTTCAAGAAGATATAACACCTGATGAAGCTAAGGTTAAAATTAAAGACAAAATTGACAATGTAAAAGCTCAACAAGATTGGCCAACCATTGATGGAGGTGTAAAGGTAGAACCAAATGCTTTTGATTTGAATATGTCTGAAATGATGCCGATAGCAAACATCAATTTAACAGGCGATTTCACTTCAGAACAATTAAAAGAATTTGCTGAATTGCTGCAAGATGAAATTGAAGAGCTCCACGAAATAAAAGAAGCACAAATTCTTGGTGCCGAAGACAAAGAAGTTGAAGTTGCCGTTGATATTTTCAAAATGAATGCTTCAAATCTAAGCTTTGGAGATATTATTGGAGCTATACAAAGCGAGAATGTTACTATCTCCGGCGGTAATGTTGTTCAAAATGGCATGCAACGTAATATTAGAGTTCTAGGAGAAATAGATAATCCGCAGGAGTTACAAAATATTGTAGTAAAAAACGATGGTGGGCGCATTTTACTGAGAGATATTGCTAAAGTAAACTTTAGAGAAAAGGACAGAACCACTTTTGCTCGTGAATATGGACAACCTGTAGTCATGCTAAGCATCATGAAGAAAAGTGGCGAAAATATGATTGCAGCTATTGATAAAATTAAGGTTATACTTGACGAAGCTGTAGGAACCTATGTTCCCGACAATTTAAATATCTCAATAACAAACGATCAATCCACAAGAACAGAAGCACAGGTTTCAGAACTTGAGAACAGTATTATTTTTGGGGTCCTTTTAGTAGTTGGTGTTTTAATGTTCTTTTTAGGATTTAGAAACGCCATATTTGTTGGTATAGCCATCCCATTATCTATTATGATGTCCTTTTTGGTATTGCCCATTTTCGGAGGTTTTATGGGAATGAATATTACACTAAATACTATGGTGCTTTTCGCAACTGTTATGGGGCTTGGTATGTTGGTAGACAATGGTATTGTGGTTGTTGAAAACGTATATCGACTAATGGACGAAGGTGTTCCACGTTTGGAAGCTGCAAAACAAGGAGTAGGTGAAATTGCATGGCCAATTATTGCTTCAACTGCAACTACATTAGCTGCATTTTTACCCTTAGGCTTCTGGCCTGGAATTATGGGTAAATTCATGATTTATTTCCCATTAACATTAGCAACCGTTTTAGGATCGTCATTGTTTGTTGCTCTTATTATTAACTCCATGTTAACTTCGGTCTTCATGAAAACAGAAGAAGCCAAAATGGAACGAAAATCATTAGTAAAAATTAGTCTTGCGCTATTAGTTTTTGGGGTGCTATTAGTTATTTCCGGTGTTTTTGAAACACATATTATATTTCAAATTCTTGGACCAATTGGAGTATTGGTAGGTCTAGCTATGAGTTTTTGGGGTTGGCTACATCGTGATAAAACAGCATTTTTAAAAAATGGATTAGCAATTTTTAGCGCAGGGGTTTTATTTTCAGTACTAGGGTTTGTTGGAGGACCTAAAGCATTATTTGGTTTTGGTAATTTATTTATTCTGCTCGCTGGCCTGTTATGGCTTCATAAATATTTTTTGTTGCCTTTATCGGATAAATTTCAATATAAGTGGTTACCTAAATTAGAAAATCGATATAAAAGTTTTCTAGATTTCGCATTAAAAGGAAGTAATGCCTATAAATTTTTCTTCGGAACATTTTCTTTACTTATTTTATCCTTTATTGTATTTGCCGTAAAACAGCCGAATGTCCTTTTCTTTCCAGAAAACGAGGCTAATCAAGCCATTGTATATATAGAATATCCAGAAGGAACAGACATTGCAAAAACTAATGAAATAACTCAAGACATTGAAGCCAGGGTTATTGAAACCTTAGAACAATTTACTTATCAAAAAGAAGGAAAGCCTTATAATTATATGGCTGAATCCATTATTTCACAAGTGGGTGAAGGTGCTGGTAATCCACAAACAGATGGTGGTTCATCTGCCGAAATGCCTCACAAAGGTAAAGTTACTGTTTTATTTAGGGAATTTAAATATCGTGTTGATGAAAACGGAGATGCTATAAGTAGTAACAATGTACTTACCGCTATGCGAAAAGCGGTACAAGGTTATCCAGGAGTTTCGGTTATCGTTGATAAAAATCAGGACGGTCCTCCGGCAGGTTATGCCATTAACCTAGAGGTTAAAGGTGACAATTACAATGAATTATTGGCAGAAGCTGAAAACATTCAACGTTATATTAATGAAAATAATATTCCTGGGATTGAAGAATTAAAGCTTGATGTTAACCAAAACAAACCAGAAATGGAGGTTTTTGTTGATAGAAAAAAAGCAGGTGAACTTGGTGTTAGTACCGCCATGATTGGTCAAACATTAAGACAAGCCATTTATGGTTTTGATGCCTCAACCTATAAAGAAGGTGAAGATGATTATGATATTTATGTTCGCTTTAATAATGAAAATAGATACAATGAAAGCGCCTTATTTAATCAATCGGTAACGTTTAGAGATAACAATGGAGCATTAAAAAAAGTTCCTATCTCGTCAGTTGTTGAAAAAAGAAACATAGCAACTTTCAGCTCTATTAAGCGTAAAGATTTAAAGCGTGTAATTACTGTTTATTCAAACGTACTTGAAGGTTATAATGCCACCGAAATTGTTGGAAAAATAGAAGCCTTAATGAGTGGTTATAAATTACCAAAAGGTGTTTCATATGAATTTACAGGTGAGCAAGAAGAACAAGCTAAAAACATGGCTTTTCTTAGTAAAGCTTTAGTCATCGCCTTAGCATTAATTCTTTTAGTTATTGTTGCTCAATTTAATTCCGTTAGTAAACCTGTCATTATTTTTGGCGCTATTATTTTAAGCTTTATTGGAGTATTATTCGGAATGGTAATATTCGGGAATGATTTTGTTATTATTATGACCATGATGGGAATCATAGCTCTTGCGGGAATTGTTGTAAACAATGCCATCGTACTTATTGATTACACCCAATTATTGATTGATAGAAAGAAGTTGGAATTAGGTTTAGATGAAGATAGTTTATTAACTAGAGATCAATATAGAGATGCTATTGTTGAAGGTGGACGAGCACGTTTACGCCCTGTTTTGCTTACAGCCATTACAACAGTTCTTGGTTTATTTCCACTAGCTTTTGGTTTAAATATTGACTTCTTTTCCTTATTTACTGAATTTGATCCAAAAATATATATAGGTGGCGATAATACCATATTCTGGAAACCTATGTCGTTAACCATTATTTATGGATTAACGTTTGCAACTTTTTTAACATTGGTTATTGTACCAGTTATGTTTTATCTATTAAATAGGGCAAAGATTAGGTTTGCAAATAGTTAACCGTTATTAAAAAGCCTCAACAAACGTTGAGGCTTTTTTAATTTAATTATGTGTGATACTATTTCAATTTAAAGCTTAATCTTGCAAAAAGGAATCTACCACCAATTCCAAATTGTTGAGATCGTCTTGACCAATCAAAACGCCCACCGCTTCTATTAGCTTCAATAGCTCTATCTGGATATACATCTAATAAGTTATTTGCTCCAATTGTAAGTGTTAAGTTTTCAGAAGCTTGATACCCAAAAGATAAATCGGTTACTAATTTTGAACCAAATTCTTGTTGGTTAGCAACATTTGTTGTTGCCTCAGATACTTCACCAAACCAAACATTTCTTAAAAACACATTCCATTTACCCGTGGTTAAATTGTTTGTTAAATTAACTTTGGTTCGTGGTACAGCGGCTTCAAGATAAATTCTACTATCCTCTGGGAAATAGGTGCCAACTAACCCCGCATCTTCTAATACTTTAGAAGCTTTTATATCACCAACTTTTTTAGTTTTCGATAATGTTCCAGATAAATCAGATTTCAATCTTGAATTTGTGCCAATATCCGTTTTATGTGTTAAAACAATATCCAGCCCTTTTGATTCTGTATCAATAGCGTTGGCAAAAAATGATGCAGCAGATGCATTCGCTTGTGAAAGCAAATTATCTAATTCTGTTCCAGTTCCAGGACCAGCAAATTGCCCTGTATAAACCACTCTATCATCAATAGCTACAAAATAGCCATCTACGGTTAACGTTAAATTAGCCTCTGGCATTTTTGCCGTAAACCCTAAACTTATACTTTTAGAAGTTTCTTCTTTTAATTGAGGTATTCCTAATAATTTGGCTGCTCTACTATCATTTGAAAACGTTCCAACTTCAACAGGTATTCCATCTTGGAATATAGTTGACGTTGAATTAAAATTTAACTGATGTAAAGAAGGCGCTCTAAATCCAGTGTTTAAAGCAGCTCTTATGTTAACGTTTTCACTAGCTTTTAATCGTGTCGCTAATTTAAAATTAATAGTCGATCCAAAATCTGAATAGTTTTCAAAACGGGTTGCAAAACTTGCCAGAAAGGTTTCTGAGAAATCAGCTTCTAAATCAAAATAACCAGCAATACTACTTCTATCTCGTGACAATTCATTTGCTGGACTAAATCCAGGGAATACTTGAGAACCTCCTGGTCTTCCATTTCCAAAGAAATCTACTGCAGGACTTTGAGTTGGTAAAGTAATTAACTCTCCTTCTTGTGTATATTGTCCATAAGATGCTTCTTCTCCAGCAATAATTTCATAGTTTTCTAAACGATACTCCGCTCCAAAAGCGATATTTAACCCATTCATGATATCATCATAAAACTGATTTATATCAAGATTTACTGTATTTTGCATAAAATTAAAACCTCCTGCGTCAAACGTTGTTGGCGATGCATTCTGGCGTGATGCATTAAACGTATTACCAATGGTGTAAAGAAATGCATTTTTACCCCAAGTATTGCTTAAATCGATATTCCAGCCATTAACAACCCCTTTTATTCCTACAGCTAATGATTTATCAGAAATAGTTGAATTAATTTCTGGTAAAAATCCATTTATGTAAGCTGGTGTATAGGTTCTACTCTGGTTTGGCAATCTATAAAATCCTGCTGAGTTTCCTTTTCTAGAGCTCATTCCAGCAAATGAATACAATTCTGTTCCCTCTTCATCAAGTGGTAACGACATATTTGCAAAGAAGCGTCCACCTCTAACTTCTGATTGACCAACACGCATATTAAAGTCACTTCGGGTTAACCCTCTTGCTGCTAATTCAGCGTCTGTGTTATCTGCACTCAAAATACCTTGTAGTTCAGCTTTAGTAGCTGTGGGACTTAAGCCCAAACCAGCCTCGTTTCCATATTGTATAACATCATCAACGTCATCATCTAATAAATTCGCTAAGCTATATCCATCGTTATTTGCAAACCTCTCAACAGTGTTATAAAGGTTAAAAACTGAGCCTTCCCATTCTTTCATTCTACTATAATCTTCTCTAAAATCAAAATCACCTGTAAAATTAATAAAGCCTCCTTTTTCTCCTAAAGCAAGTCCGTAATTAGCACTAATATTTACCGTTTCACCATCAACACCTCCTGTTTGGTCATTGGCATTCTTAGCGAAGTGAGCCCCTGTAGTTACATTAAGTGTAAGTTCGTTCACAGAGTTATCTAATACAATGTTAATTACTCCAGCAATGGCATCTGAACCATACTGAGCAGCGGCACCATCTCTTAACACTTCAAGTCGTTGTATCGCCCCCGATGGAATAGCGTTTAAATCGGTACCAACACTACCTCTACCAAACGTTCCATTTACATTCACTAAAGATGAGTTGTGTCGTCTTTTTCCATTTATTAAAACAAGTACTTGATCGGGTCCTAAACCTCTTAATGACGCTGGGTCGATATGATCTGTTCCATCTGAAATGGTTTGCGTATTAGATGTAAAAGAGGGTGCTACGAAATTTAAAATTTGATTTAAATTTACTTGAGGTCCTGCAGAAGTTAGCTCCGAAATATCAATAACATCAACAGGCACTGGTGTGTCTACTGCCGTTCTGCTTGGGTTTCTAGATCCAATAAGTACAACTTCATCTAAAGCAACCCCTTCTTGAAGTACGATAGAAATATTTCCTGATGAAGCAACACTTACCTCCTTGGTATTATACCCAACTGAAGATACTACCAAAGTAACAGGAAAAGCATCAACGTTTAAAGTAAATTTACCATCAAAATCCGAAATGGCGCCGGATGTTGTTCCTTTCACTACGATGTTAGCTCCAGGCAATGGAGTATTACTACTCCCATCGGTGATTGTTCCTGTAATTGTTCCTTGTCCTAACAAGGTTAAAGGGAAAATCATAAGAACTAATAGGTTCTTTTTTAAGTGTAAAAAAATTTTCATATATGTTTTAGTTAGTTAATAATGTTTTAAAGTACGAAAAATTTTATTGGTTCAATGAAAATCGAATTTTATATCAACCTATTGAAACTGTTAATTCATTAGTTTTACTCTATAAATTACAAAAAAGCCTCAACAAATGTCGAGGCTTTTTAAATACAAATAATTATCTATTTGACTTTTAATTAATGTTTTCAGAAAAAGGTGTTGGGAAAGCATTAATTACATTGTCCCCTGCTCTATCAAGCGGAATATATGTTGAATTTAATCTATTTAATCTTCTTAAATCAATCCAACGATGTCCTTCACCTAATAGAGAATAACGTCTTTGATTCAAAACTTCTTCAATCAAATCGCTATCAGTTGTTCCTCCAGCATACGGTGAAAGACCAGCTAAATTTCTAACAACATCGATAGCATTAATTGCCTCGGTATTATTAGAACCAATATTAGCTTCAGCATATATTAATATAAGTTCTTCATTTCTAATTAAGTAAACAGGCGCTGTGTTACTATCGTATATCGCAATTTGATAATTGGCCGAAAGTCCATCAAATGATGTTCCTCCTGTTAACTGAAATGATTTTTGAGGAACTCTAGTATCACCAGCCTCTGCGTCATTAATCCAAGAATCGTGAATCATAAACTCTTGACCAGATTGTCCTGGTACATGATACTGCGCATTAGATATATCGTTTCCTGTAAGACCAAAAACATGAGCTACACCATCATAAAGTCCTCCATTAATATCAAAAAATGAATTACTTAATAATGATAAAGCCATACTATTATTCCCTTGGTATAAAGCTACTCTTGCAGCTATAGCTCTATTAAATTCACTAAAAGTTGAAGGTGTATCAAAACCAGAAAAACCTGAACTTAAATTAAAATCAAACGTAGCCGATGAACTTGATAAATCCCCATTTGCCTCATTCAACATGTCCATTATACCAGCTAAGGCTGTAGTGTAATCTACATTAGGCCCAAGATTGTCAGGGTCCGCTACATCTAATCTGATGCCATTTGAAAATTGTCTATTTGCAACCATTAATAAAGCATATGCTTTTAGTGTTTTTGCATATCCATAATAGCTATTTTTAACATCATCCGTAAATCCAGCTGCTGAATTTTCGACCGCTTCAATTAAAATATTAGCAGACTTCACAACTTTATACCAGGCCGCATAAGCTCTAGTTGTTAAAAACCCATTGTTATCTAGAGGTCCCTTTAATAATTCTCCAGTATAACGCGGGTCTACACCTGTAAGGTCGTAATACTCGCGTCCTAAAATGCTAACTGTATCATAATGGAACGCTAAATCGTTTCGCATTATCGCTTCTAGTCCTGTTGCCAATAACTGTATATCTGCTTGACTTGCTCCATCTGCAAAACTACTAACCGTAGGTGCATTTGGATTCTCTATTTCATCTAAATTACAACCAGAAACTATCGTGATTGCAATAAAAATTATAAGTTTTAAATATATATTTTTCATAATAATTTTTTTAGAAGTTAACATTTAAGTGAAAATTAATAAACTTTGAAGTTGGATAAGGTGTTACTTCAACATTATTTGCTAGCACATTATTTCCAAAGTTTGACACTTCAGGGTCGTAACTATTATAATCAAAAATATTAATTAAGTTTCTTCCAGAGATCCCTACTTTAATCATATCAGCATATTTAATTAAGCCATCTGGTAAGGTGTAAAAAAGACCTATTTCTCTTAACTTTAAATAACCTGCGTCTTCAATTACTGGGTCTGGGTTTACAAAAGCTTGACTTGCTCTATAAGCACCATTTGACAAAGTACCCGATGGATCTAAGCCCATATCATTATAGTCCCAAGTTGTTCCAGCCAAATCATATAATAAAGTAGTTAAATTAATATTGTCCCCTCCTTTTTTCCAATGCCATAAAAATGTAAAATCAAAGTTTTTATAGCTTATTTGATTAAACCATGACATTTGAAAATCTGGTTCTGCATTACCATATACAAAGAAACCATCTCCTTCAGGATCTCTTTCAGCGATTTCCTGAGCAGTATATGCAGTTGAGTCATACGTTCCAACAATTTGTGTTGCGCTCTTGCCTTCTTGAATTAAAAACGTTCCTAGGGAAGCTGCAAAACCACCTGTAGTAAACGATGGAACATCTAATCTAGTTACTTCTGATTTGTTTTTCCACCATTTTAAACTTGCAGTCCATGAAAAATCTTCCTTCTCCATGACATTTGCATTTAATCCTAACTCAACACCCTTATTTTCCAATTCTCCTCCATTAACTACTAAAGTGGTAAATCCTGAAGATGTTGGAAATTGAGATTGAATTAATAAATCATCTATTTTTTTGTTATAAAATGATACCTCAAAATTTAATCGTCTATCAAAAAGACCAAAGTCAAGACCATATTCTAATTCTTGTTGACGTTCTGGTTCTATATTTGGATTTCCTCTTAAGTTTGCTGGACTTAATCCAGATGAATTTCCAATAAATTGTGCATTCATTAAAGAAAAGCGATCATTGAAATTCGGGAATCTTCCTGCTTCACCATAAGCAATTCTAGGTTTTATATAGCTAATTGCATCTACGTTCCAAAAATCAAATTCATGTAAATTAACAGCTATATTGGCTTTCGGATAATAATACATTTTATTTGCATCACCGTTGTTTGTGGATTTATCTCCTCTTATACCAAACGTACCAATGATTTTGTCTTCATAATTTATTTCTTCTTGGAAAAAGAAACCTGTATCCTTTTGTGGTTGAATAACCTGCTGTGTAGAAACATTGGTTGATTGCCCTAAATTAGTTTGCGATCCATTTAATCCTGTTGCTATTGTAATAACTGTATTACGGTCGAAGTTTTGGAAAAAACTACCTACTTGCGATGTAAAACTCAAACCATTGTCTAAATCTAGGTTATGCACTAAAAAGGCAGATAAATTATAATTTGAATTTACAGTTGTACCAGAAATAGAAACACCACCTAAAGAGCTTGGGTCTCTAAAGTATGATAGTGCTTTTGGGAAAATACTAGTAGTTCTTAACGTATATTGGTCAAAACCACCTTCTAAAACTAATTTTAATCTATTATTATCAGTTGTTAAAAGCTTAACATTAGTTTTCGCACTTCCTATAAATCTATTTACTTCTTCTCTGTTTGTAGTAATTGCTATGGTCTCTAAAACGTTTGACCCAGCACCACCTTGAGGGTAAACACCATCATCAATTGGTGATAAATCTTCCCAAGGATATGTAAACGCCATGGCATAACCAACTGTTCTGTTAGCATTACCGTTGTTGAAAAATCCACGATCCGATTCAGAATTAATGTAATTAGATGTTACGTATAAATCCAACCAATCATTAAATTTTTGTCCGATATTTAATCTAACAGAACTTTTAGTGTATCCTGTATTATCTACCAAACCTGGTTCATCTCTGTGCGTTATACCAAAGAAATAATCAGATTTCTCATTAGCACCAGAAGAAGAAAAACGTGTAGTTGACGATACCCGAGTATGATCAAAAATCTCAGCTTCATAATCACGTAAAGTTGGATTGCTTGGACCTCCTAATGCCGTAATTTGTGCCTGAGTATAATCTCTTAAACCAAGCAGTTGTGTTGGACTTCTTAACCCAAGAACTTGCGAAAAAGAAACTTTAGCCTTTCCTTGTTTTCCTCTTTTAGTTGTGATAAGTACAACACCTCCAGCAGCTCTAGAACCATAAATGGCCGCTGCTGATGCTCCTTTTAATATCTCAACACTTTCAATATCTTCAGGATCAATATCTGCAATTCTGTTTGAAGCATCATCTTGATTTGTTGAAGGGTTACCTCCACCTGCAGCTTCACTCACAATATTATTACCCAGACCAATAGTTGAATTGTCTACATAAACACCATCAACAATAAATAAAGGTTGTTGGTCTCCAAAAATAGAAGTAACACCTCTCAATCTCATGGATATTCCACCACCTGGTGCTCCTGAATTTGCTTTAATTTCAGCACCATTAAATTTTCCATAAAGCGCTGCATCAAGACCAGACTGAACAGTAATTCCAGTAAGATCTTCTGCAGAAACAGAAGCCACAGCATTCGCTGCGTTCGATCTTTTTGTGCTAGATGCCAAACCTGTTATAACAATTTCATTAAGAGCCGTTGCTGACTCTTCTAGAGTAACATTAACCACCCCAGATTGAGTTACCCGTTCCTCAAGAGTATTAAACCCTAATGAAGAAAACACCAAAGTTACAGGGAAGTTATTTACCGTTATGCTAAAGTTACCGTCAAAGTCTGTAGTAGTCCCTGTTGAGGTTCCTTTAATAATAACATTGGCCCCTGCTAAAGGTAAGCCATTTGTTCCATCTGTTACTGTTCCGGTAATTTGCTGTGAAAAGGCAATTATTGGAACAAAAAATAACAAAAACAAAAATGATTTAAATTTTGAAAATTTGTACATAGTTATGTTTATTTGAATTAGTTGAGATAAATATCACAAAAATTAATTAAAAACCAATAATTTTTACTTAAAAATTTTAATATGAGAATAAAAACAGTCATTTATTAAGAATTATTGAAAATAGATTGTTAAAAAGGTTTCGGTTACTTAAAAGAACTTTCCGTAATTAGCTTAAAAAAAGAAAACTATTTAAATTATAAAAAAACAAAAATATCAATTCGTACTCTATGGTATTTGATTAAATTTGCACATCAAAATTTTACTATGTACAGAAGCCATAATTGTGGTGAATTAAGAGCATCACATATAAATACAAAAGTAACCTTAGCTGGTTGGGTTCAAAAATCACGCGATAAAGGGTTTATTGTTTGGGTAGATTTGCGTGACCGTTATGGTATTACACAATTAGTATTTGACGAAGAGCGTACTTCAAAAGAGTTGATTGCACAAGCTCAAGATTTAGGTCGTGAATTTGTTATTCAAGTTAAAGGAACCGTTATTGAGCGTGCCTCGAAAAACCCAAATATCCCAACGGGTGAAATTGAGATATTGGTTTCAGAATTAAACATTTTAAATAACGCATTACTTCCTCCGTTTACAATAGAAGATAAAACCGATGGTGGTGAAGATATACGTATGAAATATCGCTATTTAGATATTCGTCGTAACCCTGTAAAAAACAGTTTGATTTTTAGACATAAAGTAACTCAAGAGGTTAGAAACTATTTATCAAAAGAAGGCTTTATTGAAGTTGAAACCCCTTATTTAATAAAATCAACTCCCGAAGGAGCGCGTGATTTTGTGGTACCTTCACGCATGAATGCTGGTCAGTTTTACGCACTTCCACAATCGCCACAAACATTTAAGCAATTGCTTATGGTAGGTGGCATGGATAAGTATTTCCAAATAGTAAAATGTTTTAGAGACGAAGATTTACGTGCCGATAGGCAGCCGGAATTTACTCAAATAGACTGTGAAATGGCATTTATTGAGCAAGAAGACATTTTAAATGCTTTTGAAGGCTTAACACGTCATTTATTAAAAGAAGTGAATGGTGTGGAGGTTGAAAAATTCCCGAGAATGCTTTACGATGATGCCATGCGTAAGTACGGAAACGACAAACCTGACATTCGTTTTGGAATGGAATTTGGCGAACTTAATGAAGTAGCTCAACACAAAGAATTTGGCGTTTTTAATAATGCTGAATTAGTTGTAGGTATATCAGTTCCAGGAGGCAATAAATATACGCGTAAGGAAATTGACCAACTAATTGATTGGGTAAAGCGCCCACAAATTGGCGCGCTAGGTATGGTATATTGTAGATGCAATGAAGATGGAACCTTTAAATCATCCGTTGATAAATTCTATGATGAATCTGATTTAGCAAAATGGGCAGAAGTTACAGGTGCTAAACCTGGTGATTTAATCTGTGTCCTTTCAGGCAACACAAATAAAGTACGTGCGCAATTAAGTGCATTGCGTATGGAATTAGCTGAACGTTTAGGGTTAAGAAACCCTAAAGAATTTGCACCGCTTTGGGTTATGGACTTCCCGTTATTAGAATGGGACGAAGAAACTGAACGCTATCACGCGATGCACCATCCGTTTACTTCGCCAAAACCAGGGCAATTAGAGCTGTTAAAAACCAATCCAGGAGCTGTAAAAGCAAATGCTTACGATTTGGTTTTAAACGGAAATGAAATTGGTGGTGGTTCTATTCGTATTCATGATAAAGCAACACAATCTTTAATGTTCGATTATTTAGGCTTTACGCCTGAAGAGGCCAAAGCACAATTTGGATTTTTAATGGATGCCTTTCAATATGGAGCACCACCACATGGTGGATTAGCTTTTGGTTTAGATAGATTAGTAGCCATTTTAGGCGGACAAGAAACCATTCGCGATTTTATCGCGTTCCCAAAAAACAATGCTGGACGCGACGTTATGATTGATGCTCCCGCGCCAATTGATGATGATCAATTAACAGAGTTGAGTTTAAAGCTTAATTTGAAATCATAAAAATTAAATCCCGCTATGGCGGGATTTTTTAGTAATTTTATAGTATGCCAACTACCTTCAAAAGCCTACTTCGTAAATTTTTAATCTGGAAATACAAGCATATTTCAGAGCGACAGTTTGTTTATATATTAAGTATCCTAGTTGGTTTTTTAGCAGGTATGGGAACCGTATTGCTAAAAAACTTTACCCATTACATTCGATTACTTTTTGAGCTAGATTTTTTTAATAACTATCAAAACACACTTTACTTTATCTTCCCTATAATTGGACTTATTTTAGTTTATATTATTAAGCAAACCTGGTTAAAAAAACATATAGGGCACGGTATTTCATCAACCTTATATGCTATTTCAAAACTTAACGGTATCATTCCTAGGTATAATATTTATGCCTCATTAATTACTGCACCGTTAACCGCAGGTTTTGGTGGTTCGGTGGGTTTACAAGGACCTGCCGTAAGTGTTGGGGCTGCTTTGGGCTCCAATGCTGCACGATTATTTCACATGAACTCTAAAACAAGAATGCTTTTAATTGGCTGTGCTGCGGCAGGCGCTATGGCTTCAATGTTTAAAGCACCTATTGCGGCTATTATTTTTGCGATTGAAATATTTAGCTTAGATATTGCTTTCGTTTCTTTAGTTCCACTTTTACTTGCTTCGGTTTCAGCAGTAGTAACGTCATACATGTTTTTAGGAACCGACGTATTGTTAAGATTTGAGTTGACTGATAAATTTGAGATTAACGACATCCTATTTTATGTTCTGTTAGCTATTGTAACAGGTTTAGCATCAGTCTATTTTTCAAAAGTTTTCTTTGCCATTACCAATTTTTTCAAACAATTTGAAAGTAGAGCCAAACGACTTTTAATTGGTGGGTTAGCAATAGGGACAATTCTATATTTTATCCCACCGCTTTATGGTGAAGGATATGGTATAATGAATAACTTATTAAAAGGCGATCATCTTGCCGCTATTGGTACCACACCATTTGATTTAGACTTATCGAACATCTGGATTGTTATTGGCTTATTACTTGGTATCTCGGTTTTTAAAGCCATAGCTATGACCACCACATTTGGTGCTGGCGGTGTTGGTGGTGTTTTTATTCCAACACTGGTTATGGGAAGTGCTTTGGGTAATGCTTTTGCTAAAATCATAAATAACTTAGGATTTGATTTTCACGTATCAGAATCTAATTTCACGCTTATAGGAATGACTGGACTAATGGCTGGTGTTCTTCATGCTCCGCTAACTGCCATTTTCTTAATTGCGGAAATTACTGGTGGTTACGAGCTTTTTGTCCCTCTTATGATAGTGTCTGCCATTTCATTTGCTATTACAAAATATTACATATCACATTCTATTTACACGCTTGAACTTGCTGAACGCGGTGAATTGATGACCCACGATAAAGACCAAAATGTGCTAATGGTTTTAGACATTAATAAAGTGATTGAAACCAATTTTATTATACTAAAACCTGATATGAAATTAGGCGATATTCTTAAAAATGCCGTCGCTAAATCTTCCAGAAATCATTTCCCTGTGGTTAATGATGATCACGAATTTTTAGGGGTTATTCATCTCGACGACATTAGGCATATGATGTTTGATGCCGATTTATATGAAAAAGTAGATGCTTCTAGTGTTATGCATGCCGATGCGGGGATTATAAATTATGATACCGATTCGATGACGGTTATTATGGAAAAATTTAAGTCTACCGGCGCATGGAATTTACCTGTTATCAAAAACGGAAAATACTACGGTTATATTTCAAAATCAAAACTCTTAACAGCATATCGAAGACAATTAATTAACTTTACACAATAAACGTAACGTCAATGAAATACATAGTTTTCATACTATTTTTAGCCTCCATAGGGAGCATTATTTATGGCTATATGGTAGAATCTGATATTTCACAAAAATTAATAGGCTTCGGTGTAGCAGGTCTTTTTCTAGTGGTGTTTCCATTATTTTCTTATTATCGCTGGAAAGATAAAAACCTTAAAGATTATATGCTTACCAAAGAAAATCTGGATAAGATGCGCGAAAACCAAAAGCGTAATAAAATTTAAAATACCATTCTAATTTAAATTGCGCTTTTCAATAAAAAACCGCTTTAAAAGCATCGAAGTTTCCTCTTCTAAAATACCACCGGTAATCGTAGTTTTTGGATGTAGTTTAGTTTTTAAATTAATACAACCTCGCTCCATATCTCTAGCGCCATAAACAATTTTAGCAATTTGGCTCCAGTATAAAGCACCTGCGCACATTTGGCAAGGTTCTAAGGTTACATAAAGAGTACATTGTTTTAAATATTTACCACCTAAAAAATTAGCTGCAGCAGTAATGGCTTGCATTTCGGCGTGCGCTGTTACATCATTTAAAGTTTCGGCTAAATTATGTCCGCGCGCAATAATTTTATTGTCAATAACAATTACAGCACCCACAGGAATTTCGCCTTTATCAAAAGCTACTTCGGCTTCCTGAAGTGCTTTTTTCATAAAGTAAGTGTCATCAAAAGGTTCTATCATAATAGCAAAAATACAAATTCATTCTCGTACTTTTGCTAGGTGCAAAAAAGTCTATTACAGAATATAAACTCACCCAAAGAACTCCGTCTTTTACAACAAAAAGACTTACCTCAACTTGCACAAGAGTTACGTGAATATATCATAAATATTGTAGCCACTAAAGAAGGCCATTTAGGAGCCAGCTTGGGTGTTGTGGAACTTACCATAGCTCTACATTATGTGTTTAATACCCCTGAAGATTTATTGATTTGGGATGTTGGGCATCAAGCTTACGGACATAAAATACTTACTGGCAGAAAAGACATTTTTCATACCAATAGGCAACTTGGAGGCATTAGCGGTTTCCCAAAACGTGATGAAAGCAATTATGATACCTTTGGTGTTGGTCATGCATCTACATCTATTTCTGCGGCGTTAGGTATGGCCATTGCTTCGCAATTACATGGAAGTAATAAACACCATATTGCGGTTATTGGCGATGCGAGTATTGCCAGTGGAATGGCCTTTGAAGGTTTAAACCATGCTGGTGTTACCGATGCCAATTTATTGGTAATATTAAACGATAATGCTATTGGAATAGATCCAAGTGTTGGCGCATTAAAACAGTATTTAACCAACGTTAAAAGAGGCACTCAAAAACAAGATAATATTTTTGAAGCTTTAAATTTTGATTATTCCGGACCTATTGATGGGCACGACTTAAATGCTATTATTTCGGAACTTAATAGACTAAAAACTATTAAAGGTCCAAAATTTTTGCATGTAATAACTACCAAAGGCAAAGGTTTAAAACAAGCCGAAGAAAACCAAGTAAAATATCATGCTCCTGGGAAGTTTGATGCCAAAACAGGCGATTTAATTGCTAAAACCGCTTCGCTTGAGCCACCAAAATACCAAGATGTTTTTGGTTATACGATTGTAGAACTCGCTAAAAACAACAAAAAAATTGTGGGTATTACACCTGCAATGCCAACAGGAAGTTCGTTAAAATACATGATGGACGAAATGCCCGAACGCGCTTTTGACGTAGGTATTGCCGAACAACATGCAGTAACCTTAGCCGCAGGTATGGCTACACAAGGACTTATCCCTTTTTGTAATATTTACTCCACGTTTTTACAACGGGCTTATGACCAAGTAATACATGATGTGGCCTTACAAAAACTACCTGTTATTTTTTGTTTGGATAGGGCTGGTTTGGTAGGCGAAGATGGTGCCACACACCATGGCGTATTTGATTTAAGCTATTTACGTTGCATACCAAACCTGATTATTTTTGCACCACGAAACGAAGTAGAATTACGCAATATGATGTACACCGCACAATTGGGTTTAAGTTTACCCATTGCCATACGCTACCCACGAGGAAGAGGCATTACCATAGACTGGGAACAACCTTTTACTAAAATAAGTATTGGTACTGGTGTAACTCTTAAAAAGGGCAACAAACTAGCTATTTTAAGCATAGGTAACATTGCTAAAAACGTAACCGAGGCTATTAGTAATTTAAATGTTTCGCATTACGATATGCGTTTTGTAAAACCGTTGGATGAAACTTTGTTGCATACTATTTTTAAAACTTATAAAACTGTGGTTACCGTTGAAGACAACAGTATAAAAGGTGGTTTTGGAAGTGCTATTTTAGAATTTGCTACTGTACATAACCACGAAAACACCATTAAAATTTTGGGTGTACCTGATGCGTTTATTGAGCATGGTAGTGTTGATGAACTACAGAATAATATTGGTTTGGATGCCGAGAACTTAAAAACCATTTTTAATACACTTTTATAATTCTTAAATAGCTACCCACATTATAACTTGATTTTGTGGGAAAAAAAAGATAACTTCGTTTACATGTGCTGAACTTGTTTCAGTAACTTCTGATATAAAACATTGAAACGATTCCATATAATCTAGTTACCACCAATTTGAAAAAATGAACAAACTGACAAAAACTTTACTTCTGATACTAACTGTATCAATTTTTACGAGCTGTGATTTCATTAATAATGCCTTCACTTATAAAGACACAACTGAAGGATTCGTCGAAGCTCTAATAAATGAAGACTATGAAAAAAGTCTGACCTTTATGGCGATAGAAAATGAAGCTTTCAAAAACACGAATTTAGATACATTAAAAATAGGTTTAGGGAATTTTCAAAAGGTAATTGTAAACAACTTCGGGAAAGAGCTAAACTACAAGTTTATGACTGCCGAAAAAACCTTTTCAACATTAGAAGGAGAAAGTACTGCGCCTAATACAACTTTAGCACAAATTGAATTTTCAAACGATACAGAATTCGGGGTCTTCGAGATTACTTTTGATGATAATTCAAATAAAATACTAAACATTAAAACACTTGATTTAAAAGAGAAAATTCCGAATATGATTTGGTTTTGGCTATTTGGAATTATTGCTATTTGTGTTCCTATTTTTAATATTTGGATAATTAGAAAAATTAAGAAGAGTAATCTGAAGAAAAAATGGCTGAAATATATAGCCGTAATATTTTTGAATGTTCCAGCGATAACTTACAGCGCAGTTTACGGACTTTCCTTTAGTTTATTAAGTTTTCAAATACTGTTCGGAATTAGTTTTTCATATATGGGATATTTAAGTTCGGCTTGGACTTTTGGAATACCTCTTGGCGGACTTTATTGGTTATGGAAGTTGAGTAAAAAAACGGAGGGCGGAACAACCGAAAATGAAATAATAGCGGAATAAAAAACTGGTGGTAAGACCTAATATAATTTATTGCCAGTTCTAGCCTACTTACGAAACTAAAAATTTAATCGTACCTAAAAATAACGCGTTAGGGATTGAGGTCTTTGTTGGAGCTCTCTCGATTTTTAATCGGGAAGCGACTACCGAAAGCCCGACCTGTTTATCCTGAACTTGTTTCAGAAACAGGTAACGCCCAACTTCTGGATATAATTCCTTAAAAAAAATCGGAATCACTCAATATGGCATTTTCTAAAAACTTATGCCTTTAATTTTTTTGTACTCTAAAATGGCTTTACTATCGGACAACAGAGACACATGATAACACACACTTGACAAGCGGTTGTACAAACTATCATCCTGCGTTTTGATGGTTTTTGGTAAGCCTTTTAAAATGAGTTTATCGTAGTTTGATGCCGTATTGTTATAACCATTATTTATGGCATTGGTGTACGTGTTTAATAGGGTATTTAACACCCCGTAGCCAGCAATTTCTTTATCGATAACCTCGGTAGATTGGTAAATGTTTTCGATGCTTATTTTTATGATATCGTTTATTTGGGCTTCGTATTTACTTTTATCTAACAAAGCACAATTAAATTCGCCGTTTAAAATGGTTTCTTCGTGTTTCATGAAAATATCGACTGCTTCATCAATTAAAGTACCAATAGCCAACGCACGTAAATAACTTACGCGGTCTTGTTTGTTTGTAAGTGCGTAATAGTTTTTGGTTTTAATTTTATCGCGAACAATATTTATAAGGTACTCGAGTGCGAACTCTTCTTGAATGAGACCCAGATTTATTCCATCTTCAAAATCGATAATAGTGTAGCAAATATCATCGGCAGCCTCTACTAAATATGCCAGTGGATGACGTGAAAAGCTTACATCTTTTTTACTTCGTTTTACTAATCCTAATTCAGAAGCAACATCTAAAAAAGCATCTTTTTCACTTTGAAAAAAACCATATTTTTTATCGGCAATATGATTGGTTGGCTTTTTAGGAAGCGACTCTTTTGGGTATTTCATAAAAGCGCCCAACGTCGCATAACTTAATCGTAAACCACCTTGTCGTCCTGCTCTACTTTCAGTTAAAATTTTAAAACCATTAGCATTACCTTCAAAATCGCATAAATCTTGATATTCTTTAGCGGACAATTGGTCTTTGTATTTTAAACCCAAGCCTGTTTTAAAAAATTCGCCTATGGCTTTTTCGCCAGAATGCCCAAACGGTGGGTTCCCTATATCGTGTGCCAATGCTGCTGCAGCTACAATAGCACCAAAATCGTTGGCTTGATAACCATGAATGTTTTGTAAATGCGGGTATTTTTCTAATATTTTCTTCCCAGCCAATCGCCCTAATGAGCGCCCTACAACACTTACTTCTAAACTATGTGTTAAACGCGTGTGTACAAAATCGGTTTCCGATAAAGGAATTACTTGGGTTTTGTCTTGTAGGCTTCTAAATTCTGATGAAAAAATGACACGATCGTAATCTACTTCAAAACCTAAGCGGGTTTCGTCTTGTTCTTTTCGTATACGTTTATTAGTGTCGCCAAAGCGTTTTAAGGATAGTAATTGCTCCCAGTTCATGGTAAAAATTTATGTGTTGGCAAGATATTAAATTCAATAGAAATAAAACTCAAAAATCAGTTAACATTAAAGTAACATATTAATGATAGTTGCTTAATGTTTTGATAACATTCAAGACATAGAATTATCCTTTCTTTGTTCAGAATTTAATGTTTAAATTAATGAAACATATTTTTATAATCGTAACACTTTTTATTTCAAGCTTTTCAGTAGCTCAAAATACAGGGTCTATAAACGGAAATGTTTTAGATCTAGAGTCTGAAAACATGCCACTAGCTTTTGTAAAAGTTTTAGTAAAAGAAACTGGTGCTGAAACCATGTCGGACGAATACGGTGTTTTTAAATTTGAAAACTTAAAAGAAGACACTTATACATTGGTTTTTAGTTTTGTAGGTTATGAAACAAAAACTATTAAGGCTAACGTGATTAACAATAAAACAACTGCAATAAAGGAATATATTGGAGCAAGCACCTTATCTCTTGACGATTTAACATTAGTGTTTGCAAGTGCTGAAACTTCAAGCAATTAGAATTTACACCTTAATAAATATTAAAAAGCAACTTTCACTCAAAACGGAAGTTGCTTTTTTGCTTTTTATAAGTCTTCATACAATTCAAAAAATTTAATGTTAACTCAATGTAATCATAAGCACAAAATAACTGCTGAAAATTAACAATAACCTAACGCTTTTATTACTGTTCTTTAATATTAAGGTAACACTCTATTCACAATGTGGTGGTTTCTTTGCACCAAGAAATTTTAAAATACTAATGAAGAAAAATATCTTATTATTTATACTGTTTGTAACCTCATTATCATTCGCACAAAACACAGGTTCAGTAGTTGGAAAACTAACAGATAAAGAATATAATAACGAACCATTAGCCTTTGCTAATGTTTTAATAAAAGGAACTACAACAGGAACTACTTCCGATTTTGATGGTCTTTACAGTTTTGAAAATCTAACCCCAGGAACATATATTTTACAATTTAGTTTTGTTGGTTATGAAACTCAGGAAGTTAGCATTGAAATCGTTGCAGATAAAGTAACAGAACTTAACATAGTAATGGCTGCAAGTGCTGCAACTTTAGACGAAGTTGTAATTACTACCACTACCAAAAGGGAAAGTGAAACTGCTTTATTATTAGAACAAAAAAAAGCTGTAGAAATAAAACAAAGTATTGGTGCTGAAGAGTTATCAAGAAAAGGAGTAAGTGATGCTGCTGGAGCTGTTGCAAAAATATCAGGGGTTTCAAAACAAGAAGGTTCAAGTAACGTATATGTACGTGGTTTAGGTGATAGATACTTAAACACCACCATGAACGGATTGTCGTTACCATCAAACGATGTTAGCAAGAAAAATATCGATTTAGACTTGTTTGCTTCTGATGTGATTGAAAACGTATCAATTAGTAAAGCATATTCTTCAAAATTTTATGGTGATTTTTCAGCAGGTAATGTGGATATTTCATCAAAAGATTATAAAGGAGCAGGATTCTTTGATTTTGGAATTGGTTCATCTTTTAATACAAATGCTATTGGAAAAGATTTTATAAGAAGTGAAGGTACGGGTCATTTTGGATTTTATAATAGATATGCTCATAATCCATTTGCGGTAATATTATCTCATGGTTTTGACCCTGTAAGCGCTGGAACACCTATTAACACAAGTTTTGGTGGTGCATTTGGGAAATCTTTCAATTTTAAAAATGGTGCTAAGCTTAGTTTTTATGGTACTGGATCGTTTGAAAATGATTATCAATACCGAAAAGGTTCTTCAATTGATTATACCAACGTTGAAAAAAAAGCCTTTGATGTTGCCGAAGAGTTTGAATACGGCACCACTACAACAGCAATGGCATCTATCGTTTATAAAATAGATAACAATAACACACTTAAATACAATTCTTTATTTGTAAATAGTTCTTCCGATAAGGTGGGCTATTTTGGAATTGATGGCACAGGTAGAAACAGAGATGCTATTGCTAATACTGACGAAGGTTTTTATCAACAAAATATTCAGTTTAATGAAAACCTTATTTATGTAAATCAACTTTTAGGAACTCATAGATTTGATAAGATAGATATTGATTGGGGTTTTGGGCACAACTTTGTAAATGCGCATGAACCAGATAGAAAGCGATTGAGTTTTGAAAACTATCAATTTGCCTTAGATAACGACCCTAATACAAATCCTATTTTTTATAGCAACGTTGATTTCGACAACCAACGTTACTTCCAAAATATAAAAGATGAAGAATTAAACGGACGTTTAAATGTAGCTCTTCAAGCATCTGAAAAAGTTAAAATAAATGTGGGTTATAATGCCCGTAGCAAAGAACGTCTTTTCGATAATATTAGATATGGATATGATATCATTGACAATAGTGGTATTGCTGATGTTAATAATTTAAACGACTTTTTTACTCTTGAAAATTTAAACTTAAACGACAACCAAGGAACTTACGAAATTAAGGTTATTAAGCCTTACCCAAACCTAGGTAACACCAACAGACCAGGGCTACCTGAAAACACATATAAAGGCAAATTAGATATCTACTCAGGATATTTAAATGCTGAAATAAATTTAGGTGAAAAATGGCTTTTTGTACCAGGATTGAGGGTTGAATCTTTTAATCAATATATTGAATATGATGTTATTAATTTGGGCGTTAATGGTAACGATAACGTTAGTGCTTCGGATGTCTTGTTTTTACCTAGCCTTAGTGTTAAATATGCATTAAACGAAGACCAAAATCTGCGCTTTTCTGCAAGCCAAACCATGTCATTACCCGAGTTTAAAGAAGTTGCGCCTTTTGTTTACGAAAGTGTATCGCAGCGAATTGGTGGTAACCCCGATTTATTAGGTCAAAAACCTGGAGAAACGTATACCAATGTAAAAGATGTTTCTTACTCTAAGATTTTTAACGTCGATTTAAAATATGAATGGTTTGTGTCAAAATCTGAACTCATTTCACTTGGAACTTTTTACAAGCAAATTCAAGACCCCGTGAACCAAGTAGTTGCTTTTGATGCCACAGGTACACAACGCTTTTTTAGAACAGGTGAAAAAGCGCAAATCATTGGTGTTGAAGCTGAAATTAGAAAAAACATTATTATCAATAGTGAAGATGAAACGCAACTTTCTTTTGGGTTGAATGCTACTTACATGCATACAGAACAAGACTTATACAGTGATATCGTTGGAAGTAATTTTAACGTAAGTTTTACAAGCGATAAAGAAGAATTACAAGGGGCATCACCTTTTATTGTGAATGCAGATATTAACTATTCTCCTACTAATTTCGAAAAATATAAACCAATAGCAACCTTGACATTCGCTTATTTTTCGGATAGAATTGATGCTTTAGGCTCTGGTCAATTAGGAAATGTAATTGAAAAAGGCATTCCTACCTTAGATTTTATTCTTAAAAATAAAATAGGTGAAAACTTCGAAATTAATTTCGCTGCAAAAAACCTTTTAAATCCTAATATAAAATATATAAGAACAACCAATCAAGGTGATATTGTTGTAACCTCTCCTAACGGAAAAGATGTTTCAGATTATAAAAAAGGTTTGAATATAGGGTTACAATTAAAATACAACTTCTAAAAATTAATTAAAAAACGAACAAAAATAAAATTTTAAAAACCATGAAAAATAATTTATTATTCGGATTAGCAATTACAGCATTGCTTTTTAACTCGTGTGCTACAGATGATACTGCAGACATTTACATTACCGATAACAGTGTTATAAACAACAACGGTGGTGGTAATACTGGTGGCTCAGGTGAAGAGATTGCAATTAGTGCAGCACAATACTCTTCTGATTTGGTATTAGAGGCCAACAAAACGTATACCATTAGTGGACCAGTTATTATGGCAGAAAGTGCTAATTTAATAATAGGAGAAGGCGTTACCATAAAAGCGATAGCAACTGGTGCTGATGTTTATATTGCCATTTCTCAAGGCGCAAGAATAATAGCAAACGGTACTGCTACCAATCCAATTGTAATGACCTCAGGATCTGCTAACCCAGCAGCAGGACAATGGGGTGGGCTAATTATATTAGGAAAAGCTCCTATTAACTCAGTAACAGGAAATGCAACTGCTACATCTGAAATTGGAAGCTTACCATATGGAGGCACCGAAGCATCAGATAGTTCTGGTATTATTCGTTATGTTCGTGTAGAATATTCAGGTGGAGCTGCTGATGGTTCTTCTGAAAACAATGGATTCTCATTTTATGGTGTTGGATCTGGAACAACCGTTGATTATATCCAAGCTTACGAAGGAGCTGATGATGGAGTCGAATTTTTTGGCGGAACTGTTCAAGTTAATCACGTAGCTGTAATCAATTGTCAAGATGATTCCATTGACTGGACAGAAGGCTTCGGGGGTTCTATTACAAATGCCTATGTAAAACATGGTGCAGACCACGATAAAGCTTTTGAGTGTGATGGCTATAATACTGATATAGGTAACCTATCAAACCCTAAATTTTGGTCTAAGCCAACCGTTAAAGATGTAACATTAGTAGGTTTAGGAAATACTGCTGGTACAGAAGCTGTAAGGTTAAGAGCAGGTACTCAAGGACTTTTTGATAATATCTTAATTCAAGGATTTGAAGAAGGCTTTGATTTAGATGGTGATGCCGGAACTACTAGTGATAACCCAACAGGTACGGGCGTTATTAATGGAGATTTACAGGTAACCAATGTAACCTTTACAGATGTAACCACAAAAATGAAAAATGATACCGGCGATACTTTTACAGAAGCTGATTTTATTTCAGGTGATGGATTAGGAACAGGAACAGATTATGCTACATGGGGAGCAGGTTGGACTGTTGGAAACTAACAAAAGCAAACTATTATAACGTAAAAAGCATCCTAAATAAGGATGCTTTTTTGGTTCTTAGCATCTCTGTAAATTATTACATAGAAGCAACGTTATCAGTATAATTGACTTCTTTTTTAACTCCGTCAATCCAATAAATCCATTTGCCGACTTTTTTACCATTATCATAATTTGCCGAAACTGTTTTTTTGCCTTCTTCGTTAAAACTTAACCACTCACCATGTAATTTACCATCTACCGTATAAGTTCCTGTTTGACTTACAACGCCATTGTCATGATAATAAACAACTTCAATTAAATTGGTGTCTTCGTTAAGCTTTAAATCTCTCTTTTGCTTTTCTTGAGCAAAAGAAACCACTGTAATTAAAAAGGCAAAAACTAAAATTAATTTCTTCATAATTATGGGTGTTTACATTATGGTGTAAATTTACGAATTAGATAACTTTAAAACAACATTAAATTAACGTTATGGTAACATTAACTGTTTATTTGTTTGATTGTCAACTATTTAAACATATAAGATTTAACATTGGAAATGTTAATGATTAATTAATATTGAGGTTACGTTTAGATTAACTTAAAACTCCATATTTGCTTTGTCTTAAGACAAAATATTAGTATTTCATATAATTTATTAGTTTTTGTCGACTACATTATCATGATTTCTAATGAGACTGCCTTTGGCCAAGGCAGTCTTTTTTATGCATAAATTTAATAGTTAGGAAACATTGTGTTAACATTAGAGTTGTTTATTTGCAGCGACAAAAATTAATAACAATACTAATGAAATTTAAAATTACTCTAATAGCACTTTTTTTGTGTGCTATTAACCTTACTGCACAAGAAATCAGTGATACTTCTTTTGGAAATGGACTAATTAATTTTACAGCTAAAGACAGCTCTTTTAGCATAAAATTCGCACCTCGTTTTCAGGTTCGTTCTGAATCTTCATGGGACCATAATGGCACCCAATATGGGAGTCCAGATCACACTTTTATTGTGCGTCGCGCCCGATTAAAATTTGATGGTTATGCCTATAGCCCAAAATTGAAATATAAAATTGAGTTGGGATTGTCAAATAGAGATATCTCTGGAGCTGATGAATTTAACCGTGATACTCCTAGAATAATTCTTGATGCTGTTTTAATGTGGAGTTTTGCTGAAAATTGGGAGCTTTGGGCAGGACAAACTAAATTACCAGGCAACGTTGAGCGTGTGGTATCTTCTGCAAATCTTCAACTTATAGATCGTTCATTATTAAATAGTCGTTTTAATATTGACCGTGATTTGGGTATTCAGTTACGTCATAACTCCAACTTAGGTGGGAACTTTTTAATGCGTGAAAAACTAGCAATTTCTCAAGGTGAAGGCCGAAATGTTTCCGAAGGAAATCAAGGTGGTTTGCAATATACAGCTCGTTTAGAATTATTACCTTTCGGTGCTTTTAAGTCTAAAGGAGATTATAGCCAATCGGATTTAAAACGTGAAGCGAAACCAAAATTAATGCTTGGTTTTACATATAACTATAATCAAGGTGCTGTTAGAGAAAGAGGATTTGCAGGTGATTATATGATTAGAACAGATGGCTCTATTTATGAAACTGACCAAACTACTATTTTTGCTGATGCTATGTTTAAATATGATGGATTTTCATTTATGGGTGAATATGCAAAACGTACAGCAGATGACGAAATTGCAACGGAAGCTGATGGTGTAACACCTACTGGTGATATTGTATTAACGGGTAACGCCTTAAACTTACAGGCTGGTTATTTATTTAAAAGCAACTATGAAATCGCTGCGCGTTTTACTACAGTAGAATACGAAGCTATTACGAATGCATTACCTACAAAACAATACACTTTAGGGGTTAATAAATTTATCGTTGGTCATAAATTAAAAGTTCAAAGTGATTTAAGCTATACTACTCTGAATGGTAATGAAGATAACATTACATTTAGACTAGGGTTTGATATTCATTTCTAAAAAATAACAATAACGTAACAATTATAACATTTAAAGTTATGATATTTGCAAACTTATTACAAATAAATACTATGGATAATATTTACTTATTAATGTTGATAGCCATTACAATTTTAGCAGTTGTTGATATTGTAGTTGGAGTTAGTAACGATGCCATAAATTTTTTAAACTCAGCCATTGGTTCTAAAGTACTTTCCTTACGAACTATAATGATTGTTGCTAGTTTAGGTATTTTTATTGGAGCCGTTTTTTCTAGTGGTATGATGGAAGTGGCGCGTAAAGGTATTTTTGTACCTGCCATGTTTAGCTTTGAAGAGATTATGTACATCTTTATGGCAGTAATGATTACTGACATTTTACTCCTCGACTTTTTTAATACTTTAGGGTTGCCAACCTCTACAACAGTTTCAATAGTTTTTAATTTACTTGGGGCAGCTGTGGTTATGTCGTTGATAAAAATTTCAGCTTCAGACTCGCAAACCTTAGTAGATTTAGGGAGCTATATAAACACGAAAAAGGCTGTAGAAATAATTAGCGGTATAATAATGTCCGTTTTTATTGCATTTACTGTTGGTGCGCTTGTTCAATGGGTTTCTCGTTTGATTTTTACTTTTCAGTATGAAACAAAAAAGAAATATTTTGGAGTTATTTTTGGTGGGATTTCATTAGCAACCATCCTTTATTTTATTTTATTAAAAGGTTTAAAAGGAACTCCTTATTATAAAAACATAGCAAATTTCTTAGATGGTAATGAGTTATATATCGGGATAGGAAGCTTGTTGGTTTGTGTGTTGTTTTCTTATGTATTTCAACTAATAACAAAGAAAAGTGTATTGCTCGTAGTAATTGCTGTTGGAACTTTTGGTTTGGCATTAGCTTTTGCTGGAAACGATTTAGTAAACTTTATTGGTGTTCCTATGGCTGCATTTCATTCTTATGAAGCTATGCAACATGCCTTTTTAACATCTGGTACTTTACCTGCAGATTTTTCCATGTCTGTTTTAGAATCAAAAGTACCTGCAGAACCTATGTTATTATTTATTTCTGGTGGTATTATGGTTTTAACCTTATGGTTTTCTAAAAAGGCTAAAACTGTAGCCGAAACAGAAATCAGTTTATCAACGCAAGGCGATACCCATGAAAAATTTGAGCCTAATATGTTATCTAGAGGAATTGTAAGGGGTTCGACTGCTTTATCAAATTATTTTGGTGCTATCGTTCCAAACTCTATTCAAGAAAAAATAGATCGAAGTTTTGAAAAACCAAAAGCTAAAGCCTTAACTAAAAGCCAAAGCAAAGACTTACCTGCTTTTGACATGATAAGGGCTTCAGTAAACTTAATGGTTGCCGGTGTTTTAATTGCTATTGCAACCTCTATGAAATTACCATTATCTACAACATACGTAACTTTTATGGTGGCCATGGGTACTTCTTTTGCAGATCGTGCTTGGGGTCGCGAAAGTGCTGTTTATAGAGTAGCTGGTGTTTTAAATGTTATTGGTGGTTGGTTTGGAACCGCAATTGGTGCCTTTTTTGCAGCCGGAACTGTGGTGTTTTTGGTAAACTGGAATCCTAAAGTAATGACTCCAATACTATTATTACTAACTGCAATATTGCTGGTAAGAAACTATTTATCACATAAAGAATCTTCAAATAAAACTATAGCTGAAGATAGCTTAACAGACTCTGAAAGCAGTTCTGTACAAGGTGTTATACATGAAAGCGCAAAAAATATTGCTAATGTTGTAAAAAGAGGAAATAAGATTTACAGCAATGCCATAAACGGTCTTGCTAAACAAGACATTACACTTCTTAAAAAGAACAAAAAGCAAGTAGTTAAATTAACAGATGAAGTAGATTCTTTGAGAGACAATATATTTTATTTCATTAAAAATTTAGACGAATCTAGTGTCAATGCTAGTGGGTTTTATATCAATATTTTAGGGTATTTACAGGATATGACACAATCTTTAGAGTATATATCTAAAGTAAGCTATAAGCATATTAATAACAATCATAAAAAATTAAAGTTTAGCCAAATTAAAGAGCTTAAAGAAATTGACGAGCGTTTTGAATTGTTTTTTAATAATACTCAACAGGCGTTTAACTCACGTTCTTTCGAGCAGATTGGAGTTATTCTTGGAAGGAAAAAAGAAATTATGGAGCTAGTATCTTCCAAGATAATAAAACAGATAGAGCGAACTAGAACGGAAGAGTCAAGTCCGAAAAACACAACTTTATACTTTAATATCCTTTCAGAAACTAAGGATTTATTAAATGCAACCATGAATCTTTTAGAAGAATATCATAATGCACATGATGCTTCGGTTGAACCTGCTAAACTTTCGAATACGGCAGATGAATAGACGAACATAAAGTTATCATATCTTAAAAACACCTCAGTAGAGGTGTTTTTTTTTGGAAATAAAATGTATCCTCAACATCTATACCTCGAATTCATCCGTAAATAATAAAAACCTAAAGTTATTATTATGAAGAACATTTCAATTTTATTATTAGTTACAATTTTCACCTTTTCGTGTGTCTCAAAGAAAAAATATTTAGCATTACAACATGAAAATGGAGAGATTAAAAGCGAATTACAAAAAACAAAAGTTGCTAAAGAAGATTTAGAAATTAAATTTGACAAAATTCAAACTAGAGTTGATGCTTATAACTCAAAAATTACTTCACTTCAAAAAGAAAACGATTCTAAATTAGATATCGTTGAAAACGTAGGAGTAATTTCTAATAACACAAAAGCAAGTATGCGCGAAACATTAAAAAATGTTGATGCTGCAAAATTAAGTCAAGCTAAAACATTGAAAGACTCAATGAATTTAGCCGTGGCATATAATCTTGAAAAAACAATTAGCGAAAGTAACTTAAATGAAGATGAAGATTTTGCCGTAAATATTAATGAAACTGTAGTAATGATATCTATTGCTGATAACATGTTATTTAATAGTGGAAGCTACAGATTAAGCTCTAAAGCTGATGCCGTATTAAAAAAATTAGCCGACGTTATTAATTCTGAACCAAGCCTAGATGTTATGGTTGAAGGTCATACAGATTCTAGAACTATAAATACGGAGTTTATTTCTGATAACTGGGATTTAAGCGTCATGCGTGCAACTTCTGTGGTTCGTAAACTACAAGAACAATATAATGTAGCACCAGAAAAATTGATAGCTGCAGGTAGAAGTAGCTACCAACCTATTGCTGAAAATGACTCTAATGAAAATAGAGCCTTAAACAGACGTACTAGAATCATTATACTTCCAAACATTAATAAATTTTTCGCATTAATGGCTGAAAGTGATGGCGCGATGGCGGAAAACAATATTTTAGATTAATAATCTTAATTTGAAAAAGCATCCCATCTGGGATGCTTTTACTTTAAAACTATTTATTTCTAGTTTCTTTTACAGTTATACTAGGGTGTTTCTCTGCATATTTTTTGGTCACATACAGCCCCGTTTTAGCACTTCTGTATCTAGTTGTCTTTCCTTTTTTAGGCATACTAACTAAATTTAAATTAAACAATACGGAACTTCATTTATGCCTATTATTTTATATATTTGGTTCGACTACAACTATTAAATATAGGTTCTGGATTGAAATTCCATTTTTCCAGATTTAACTTTAATAAAAACACCTCAAAAGAGGTGTTTTTATTTTAGGCTACATTCCAAATTGCTTTTACTTCATCACAAAGAACTTCGATATCAGTTATTGCTTTAGGTAAGTTTTTTGGAACTTGGATAACTTTTTCACCGAATATACATCTATAGAAAGACATAACTCTTCTAAAACCTCTTCATTTTCTTTAATTACAACTTCTTTAAGGTACTTATAGACTAGGCTTGAAATATATCTTGATTGCTTGTTATCAAAAATATTACTTTTAGAAATATGAACTTTCACAGCTCCGATAAAGGTATTCCCATCTATATTAAGCTTATAAATTACATCAGGAGAAACAATTATTTCAACTCCATTTACAATTACAGACTTAGTGTTAACTTTTTTTACAATCTCATGTGGAACATCTTTAAGTAATTTAGGCAGTTTAATATTTATAAAACGCCTCATAGCCTCTAAAGAAACCTCTCTATCTAAAACTTGTCTTGGCTTTTCTGGTTTTCTAAGTTTCAATTCCTCAATTCCTTTTAATACCGGCTCTAAATCACAATTGTTTGCAATTGCTTTCCGTATTCTTGCTTTTGGAAATTGGTACCATGCTACTAAAAACTTATTAGGTTCTTTCTGTTGTCTGATAATTCTTTTTTTACCAGCTTCAGTTGCTTTAGAAAAAGCTGCTAATTGATTAATCGATATTACATAATTGTTTTTCATTTTAAACTAAATTTATTTCAAGAGTTCTAGTAAACTCTAGTTATTAACATACTTTAGAAAATGTTGATAAATTATAAGAGTCATAAAGTCTTATTACATAAGCTTTTTCAACATATCCTTTAATTATGGAAATATTTAACTTGGCAGAAATAATCTAATTTCGTTTCTTTGAAGAAGAAATGAGAGATTGATAAGTCTCTTATTTTGCTATTAATCTATTAAAATTCGGTGCTCAACCATTTTATAGAAAAAATTATCAAGAGGGATATTTCCAGTATCCCTTTTTTCTTTTTTACATATCTCTTTTTAATTTAAAATTTAAATACTTTATAAAAAGCACCTCTTTCGAGGTGCTTTAACTACACTTATTTCTAAATCCCTCTCAAATTCCTTGAGGAAAGAATTGGGAGAAATTTTAAGTGTAAATTTTAAGATCCACACATTAAACAATCATCACCTTCAGCTTCTTTAGCTTGGGCTATAAGGGCTTTCATTTCTTCAGCACTCATAGGTTCAACTTCCACCTCTGGTGTGTTTTGTTTTGCAAATTTTGCGGCGTTTTGTGCGGCTAATTTCTTTTTCTTGGCTTCTTCTTGTTCTAAAGCAGCTTCATTGACCTCAACAACCTCAGCTGTTGGCTCTTCTTTTTTCGTAGTTTGAAGCGTAAACTTAATAGCATCAACGGCACTCTTAGTACGTAAGTAGTACATCCCTGTTTTTAAGCCACTTTTCCAAGCATAGAAATGCATAGATGTAAGTTTAGCCATCGTAGCGCCTTCTAAAAATAAGTTAAGTGATTGAGACTGATCTATAAAATATCCTCGCTGACGAGACATATCTATAATATCTTTCATGCTCAGTTCCCAAACAGTTTTATAAAGCTCCTTAATTTCTTGAGGAATGTTCTCTATTCCTTGAATAGAACCATTAGCTCTCATTATATCTTGCTTTAAGTTTTCATTCCATAAACCTAACTCAACTAGATCTTCAAGTAAGTGTTTATTAACTACAATAAACTCTCCTGATAGTACGCGACGCGTATAAATATTAGAAGTATATGGCTCAAAACATTCATTATTCCCTAGAATTTGAGACGTTGAAGCTGTAGGCATAGGTGCTACTAGAAGTGAATTACGTACACCATGTTTAAGTACTTGCTTTCGAAGTTTCTTCCAATCCCAGTTACCACTTAATTCTTCATCTTTTATATTCCAAAGATTGTGTTGAAACTCTCCCTTACTTATTGGAGAACCTTTATAAGTTTGGTATGGTCCATCTTCTTTAGCTTCTTCCATACTTGCTGTAACTGCAGCAAAATAAAGGGTTTCAAAAATATCTTGATTTAGCTTTTTAGCTTCATCACTCGTAAATGGCAAACGTAATTGAATAAACGTATCTGCAAGTCCTTGAACACCTAATCCAATAGGTCTGTGACGCATATTTGAGTTTTCAGCCTCTGGTACTGGGTAATAATTTCTATCAATTACGCGGTTTAAGTTTTTTGTAACACGTTTTGTAATACGGAATAATTCTTTATGGTCAAACTCACCATTCTTTATAAACATTGGTAAGGCAATAGATGCTAAGTTACATACAGCAACTTCGTCTGGAGATGTATACTCCATAATCTCAGTACATAAATTTGAAGAACGAATGGTTCCTAAATTTTTCTGATTCGATTTACGGTTAGCCGCATCTTTATACAACATGTATGGCGTTCCAGTTTCAATTTGAGATTCTAATATTTTCTCCCAAAGTTCACGGGCTTTAATGGTTTTTCTACCTCTTCCTTCTGCTTCATATTTTAAATATAAAGCTTCAAACTCTTCACTATGAGTTTCTGGTAATCCTGGACATTCGTTAGGGCACATCAAGGTCCAATCGCCATCTTCTTGTACGCGTTTCATAAATAAATCTGAAATCCACATCGCATAAAATAAATCACGCGCACGCATTTCTTCTTTACCGTGATTCTTCTTTAAATCTAGAAAATCAAAAATATCAGCATGCCAAGTTTCAATATAAATAGCAAAACTTCCTTTACGCTTTCCTCCTCCTTGATCTACATATCGTGCTGTATCATTAAACACTTGAAGCATTGGTACAATACCATTACTGGTTCCATTAGTACCTGCTATATAACTTCCTGTAGCGCGTATATTATGAATAGCCAACCCAATACCGCCGGCAGATTGCGAAATTTTAGCTGTTTGCTTAAGCGTATCGTAAATTCCCTCAATACTATCATCTTTCATTGTTAATAAAAAACAAGAAGACATTTGAGGTTTTGGTGTACCTGAATTAAATAACGTTGGTGTAGCATGAGTAAAATATTTTTTAGACATTAACTCATAGGTTTCAATCGCAGAATCTAAATCATTTAGATGAATACCTATTGATACACGCATCAACATATGTTGAGGACGTTCAGCAATCTCTCCATTTAATTTTAAAAGGTATGAACGCTCTAAAGTTTTAAATCCAAAATAGTCATATCCAAAATCGCGGTTATAAATAATTGTAGAGTCAAGACGGTCTTTATTCTCCATAATTACATTATAAACCTCTTCAGATAATAATGGTGCATCCTTACCTGTTCTTGGATTTACATAGGTATATAAATCATGCATCACCTCACTAAAAGTTTTTTTAGTGTTTTTATGTAAATTAGATACGGAAATACGTGCTGCTAATCGTGCATAATCAGGATGTGCCGTTGTCATGGTTGCAGCAATTTCTGCTGCTAAATTATCCAGTTCGCTCGTGGTTACACCATCGTACAAACCTTCTATTACGCGCATCGCTACTTTTAACGGATCAACCAATTCGTTTAATCCGTAACATAACTTTCTCACTCTAGCAGTGATTTTGTCGAACATTACTTGTTCTTTTCTTCCGTCTCTTTTTACTACATACATTGTTTTACACTTTTTTTAATATTTCTGATACACCTTCAGAAACTGGGTTAGTTCGTTAGCCTAAATCGAATGTCTTTATTGAAGAGCATCCCATTTAGCGGTTAATTAATTTAATATGGTACTTAGTTTAATTTTCCGTTTAGCGGAAATTACATTTTAATAGAGTTTCAAAAATTTAATTTTTTGAATGAGGTCCTATTAAAAATCGGCATCAAAAGTGAATTTGTCTTTCTCTTCTTCTTTGTTTAAAACACCTGCTTTTTGATATTCAGAAACTCGCTTTTCAAAGAAGTTTGTTTTTCCTTGAAGCGAAATCATATCCATAAAATCAAACGGGTTAGGCGTGTTGTAAACTTTATCACAACCTAATTCAAATAACAATCTGTCAGTTACAAATTCTAGGTATTGCGACATTAAAACAGCGTTCATTCCAATTAAACTAGCTGGTAAAGATTCTGTAATAAATTCACGTTCTATATCTAAAGCATCTACTAAAATCTCCGTGATACGAGATTTTGATACTTTGTTTATCAAATGTTTGTTGTGTAAGTGCACTGCAAAGTCACAGTGTACACCTTCGTCACGAGAGATTAACTCGTTTGAGAATGTTAATCCTGGCATTAAGCCTCTTTTCTTTAACCAGAAAATAGAACAAAAAGCTCCTGAAAAGAAAATACCCTCAACCGCTGCAAAAGCAATCAAACGTTCTGCAAAACTTGGAGATTCAATCCATTTTAACGCCCAATCTGCTTTCTTTTTTATTGCAGGAAAGTTTTCAATAGCATTAAATAAAAGGTCTTTTTCTTTTTCGTCTTTTACGTAAGTATCTATTAAAAGTGAATACGTTTCGCTATGGATATTCTCCATCATAATTTGAAATCCATAAAAGAATTTCGCCTCGCTATATTGTACTTCGTTTACAAAGTTTTCAGCTAAATTTTCATTAACAATACCATCGCTGGCAGCAAAAAATGCTAGAATGTGTTTTATAAAATAACGCTCGTCATCATTTAATTTCGTAGACCAATCGGTTAAATCTTGATGTAAATCAATCTCTTCTGCAGTCCAAAAACTTGCCTCCGATTTTTTGTACCATTCCCATAAATCATGGTGTTGAATTGGGAAAATTACAAAGCGATCTTTGTTTTCTTGCAAAATTGGTTCTACTGCTACTTGAGACATTGTTTTTAGTTTTTTTTGATGGTTTAACGAAAATTTTAATTTTTTGGGAACAACAAAGATTGAAAATAGAACCCAAAAATGAAAGGTATAGTTATAAACATTGTCAACAAGTTTTTAACAATGAAAAAATCTTACAATAAAATTTTGGGTTTTATTTTTTATACTGTAATTAATTGTTTATCAATGTATTACAAGCAAAACACTACGTTTCAAGCGTTTCATAAACGTGCCGACAAGATGCTTTTAAAACACCCATTTTTACAGTGTGTTTAAGGCTTTTTTTGAAGATTTTCAGCAACCTTTTCTAATTCAAAATACCAGTCTTCTCCAAATTTTCTAATTAAGGCTTCTTTTACAAATTTGTATACCGGAACACCTAATTCCTCACCTAATGTACATGCATCATCACAAATTTGCCACTTGTGATAATTTACAGCTGAAAATTCAGAATAATCATTGACTCTTATTGGATATAGATGGCAAGACACTGGTTTTTTCCACGAAATTACTCCTTGGTTATAAGCTTCCTCAATCGCACAAAGGGCTACATTTTTTTCGTCAAAAATAACGTATGCACAATCTGCATTATTTATCAAGGGTGTTTCTAAATCGCCTTCTTCTGTTGTTATAAATGTCCCTTGAGATTCAATTGCTTCGATGCCTTCCTTTCGTAAAAAAGGTTTTACTTTAGGATAAATATCTTCTAGTATTTTAGTTTCAGCTTTTTCAAGAGGTGCCCCGGCATCACCATCAATACAACAGGCTCCTTTACATGCTGAGAGGTTGCATAAAAAGTCCTTTTTTATAACATCCTCGGAAACAATGGTTTTTCCTAACTGAAACATAAAATTATTATCTTGTAGCAGGCAAAAATAGTTAATCTTTAGATGAATTTAATTAAGATATTACGCTACTTTTGCCGAAAATTTAAAATCTTATTTAATGCAACTTAATTTTAAAGAAATATTTACGGCATTTATGGTCTTATTTGCCGTTATAGATATTGTTGGCAACATTCCAATTGTAATTGATTTACGTAAAAAGGTAGGGCATATTCAAAGTGAAAAAGCTTCTATAATAGCAGGTGTAATTTTAATAGTTTTTCTGTTTTTAGGAAAAAGTATTCTAAACCTTATAGGTATTGATGTAAACTCGTTTGCGGTTGCTGGTGCGTTCATTTTATTTTTTATTGCCTTGGAAATGATTTTAGGAATTACACTATACAAACAAGAAGAACATACGGCAATGACTGCCTCAATTTTCCCTTTGGCTTTTCCTTTAATTGCAGGACCTGGTAGCTTAACAACCTTACTGTCATTGAGAGCGGAATTTAGAACAGAAAACATTATAGTTGCCGTTTTACTAAATGTTATTGTTATTTTTATAGTATTGAAAACATCCTCTAAAATTGAGCGTTTTCTAGGTGCAAACGGTATAAATATTATCAGAAAAGTGTTTGGTGTTGTTTTATTAGCCATAGCCGTTAAATTATTTGCGCATAACATTAAAGCCCTTTTTGATTTAGCTTAAATTCCTTATAAAATTTTAAATAAATGAAAATATTAACCATAGTACTTAGTGTTGTTGCTTTAGGTCTTATTATTTTTAACTTAACAAAAGTAAATTTTGAAGCTCCATTTAAAGACGACAGTATTGTTGCTGTTATTACCATTGTAGCCTCGCTTTGCGTAATACTTATGATGACTATTTTACGAGTTTCTAAGCGTATAGAACAAAAAGCTAAAAGACGTAATTAATGATATTTGATGCATTAATCATTGGTGGTGGAGCAGCAGGTATGTCTTGCGCATTGGTTTTAGGTTCAGCTAAAAACAAAGTTTTTGCTGCAGATAAACACATTGGAATTATAACCCATCAAAAAACATCGCATTTACAAACCGCTTTATTTAATAATGTTCTGGGATTAAAACCAGGAACTACAGGAGCTTCTATTTTAGAAAGTGGCAAAAAACAGTTAGCTACTTTATATCCGCATGTTGTGCAAATTCATAATGAAAAAGTGTTAGCCGTTTCTAAAACCGAAAATGGCTTTACAATAAAAACCAATAAAAACAGCTATACTTCTAGTATTGTTGTTATCGCAGTAGGTTACACTAATTTAATGACGATAAAGGGCTTGGATAAATATATTGAACCACATCCAAGAGCTGCTATTGAAAAAGATCGTATTTGGTTAAAAAACGTCAATCATTTAATTGAAGAAAACTTATATGTTGCTGGAACCTTAGCGGGATGGAGGAGTCAATTTGCTATGGCTTCTGGTAGTGGTGCCCATGTGGCTACCGATATTTTAACCCTTTGGAATGACGGGAAACATACTAAGGTACATGATAAAATTGAACTGTAAGTTATTTCCCTTCACTCAACTTTATTACCTCATCAATCATAATATCGTTCTGGTTGTAAATTTCTTCAAAAGCGCCATTACCATAAAGTTGGTCGGCTAAAGTAGCTTTAATATATTGCTTTACCTCATCATGATAAGCCACAAAGGTTACTTTTGATTCGGTTCGAAGATTTAAATACTCTTGAAAAGCAAACACCAAATCATTGCTTACTTCAAAGGTGTCAATAAACTCTTTTCTAGGAATGTTATCATAAGCGTGTCGGTTTTTTTCTAAAGCTTCAAAAACAAAATTTCCAAAAAACCCACGACGTAGTAAAAATGATAGGGTTTCGTTTTGCATACTGCGATCAATCGGCACAAACACATCTGGAATAATACCGCCACCGCCGTAAACAGTTTTTCCGCCCGGAGTGGTGAATTTTAAAGAATCATCTACTTTTATTTTTTCAGGATCTAATAGTTCTCCTCGATCTAACCTTTCAAAATATTCATCGTAGTAATCTTTATGTCCGTTCTTATAAGGGCGTTGAATAGAACGACCTGTAGGTGTGTAATATCTAGAAACTGTTAGTCTTACCGCGCTACCATCACCTAAATCCATTTCGCGCTGTACCAATCCTTTTCCGTAGGAACGACGCCCAACAATAGTGCCTTTATCATTATCCTGAAGTGCTCCGGCAACAATTTCACTGGCTGAAGCTGAATTTTCATCAATCAGTACATACACCTTCCCATTTTCAAAATCACCCTTTTCAGTAGCATAACTTTTTTCTATGCTCCCGCGTTTGTTTTTTGTATACAAAATAAGTTTATCATCTTCTAAAAACTCATCAACGATACTCTCTGCAATACTTAAAAACCCTCCAGGGTTATCTCGTAAATCTAAAGCAATTTCAGTAGCTCCTAAGGCTTTTAATTTTTCTAAACCCGCTTTAAATTCTTTATAAGTTGATTCAGCAAAACGATTTACTTTTATATATCCTAGTTTTTCGGTGAGCATGTAAGCCGCATCAACACTTTTAATAGGAATGGTACTTCGTTTTACTGTAAAGGTTAGTAGCTCTGGTTCGCCTTTGCGGTATACTTTTAATTTAACTCTAGAATTTATTTCGCCTTTTAACTTTTTAATAATTTCAGTGTCTTTTAATTTATCCCCAAAAAGCGAATCGCCATCGGCCATGATAATTCTGTCACCGCCTCTGATACCTGCTTTAGCACTAGGTCCGTTTTCAATAGCTCTAATAACTGCTATTGTGTCTTTATAGGTATAAAAACTCACACCAATACCCACAAAATCACCTTTCATCTCTTCAGCAACGCGTTGCATATCTTCCTTAGGTATATAAACCGAATGCGGATCAAGATTGTCTAAAATACCATTAACCGTTACATCAACAATACTATCTGTATCAATATCATCCACATAATCATATTCTATATAATCGATTAGGCGATTAAGCTTATCTTTTTTGCTATTAGTAGAAAATAATCTGTCGGGGGAGTCTGTAAAATCTAATTTTCCGCCAATAAAAATCCCCGCTGCAATAGCAACACCTAAAACAAGTGGCAAATATTTTTTTTGATAGGGCATTATGCTTTTAAATCTTCAATATGTTCTAATTCAATGCCGGCTTTGGTTAAAAACCTCAATCCAGAATCGTCTTTATAAGCCTCATTATAAACCACTTTTACAATTCCTGCTTGGTGTATTAACTTACTGCACTCTTTACAAGGCGACATTGTTATATAAAGTGTTGCGCCTTTACATGACTGTGTTGATGATGCTACTTTTAAAATAGCATTAGCTTCAGCATGCAACACATACCATTTTGTGTAACCTGCTTCATCTTCACAAAAATTTTCAAATCCCGATGGTGTTCCATTATAACCATCAGAAATTATCATTCTGTCCTTTACAATTAGGGCTCCTACCTGTCTGCGTTTACAGTAAGATAGTTTTCCCCACTCTTGTGCAATTCTTAAATAAGCTTTGTCGTACTTAAGTTGTTTATTTCTTGGCATTAATTATATCTAAAATTATTGCGTTCCCCAAATTAAAAATTTGGGTCAGGCTTTTCGTTACAATCTTTTTTAAGGTTCTCGATACATTTCGATTTAAAAAAATCGAAACACTCGAACTGACATAAAAAAGGATTTTCACTGCAATCCTTAACGCAAAACAATATAACGAATATACTTGGTTCGTATTTTAATTACAACGCAAGTAAGTTAAAGTTTTATGAAATTTTTAAATATTTAGTTTAAGAAATCACTATTTAATATCATGGGTATTACGAGTCCTACCACAATAGCCGAAACCACCATAATCCAGTCTCGTTTTGAAAATCTAAAAATAGTTTGACCAATGTAGCCTAAAAAGAGCACTATAAACACGATGATGACTTGTGCCAACTCAATACCTAAAGCAAATTCCAGAAGTAGTACCAATTTATTATCAGAATCACCTAAAAGCATTTGAAACTCGCGTGCAAAACCCAATCCGTGAATCAATCCAAAGAATAAGGTGGACAAAAATAATACACCAACTTTTTCTTTTTGCGCACCTTTACCTGATGTAAATACATTAAAAAGCGCTACAACTAAAATAGTAATAGGTATTAAAAATTCTACTATGGTGGCATTTACGTTTACTACATTATAAGCAGCAAGAACTAAAGAAAGTGTGTGTCCCAAAGTAAACATGGATACCAACAACAACACTCGCTTCCAGTCTTTAAAAACGTAAGGTATTGTTAAAACAATTAGAAATAAAACGTGGTCGTAGGCATTAATATCTAGAACGTGATCGATACCATATTTAACATTAAACCAGAAATTTTCAAGCATAATAATTAAGATTTTAGGGTTGTTTCAAATATACAATTAATTAGGCTCCGTTAAACGTTAACGTACTTTTTACCTAACTGCATAAGCATCTCTTTTGTTATAGCATCTAAAGTAAACTTGTGTTTCCATTTCCAGTGTTCTCTGGCAAAGGAGTCGTTAATATTTTTAGGCCAACTATTGGCTATATCCTGCCTGTAATCTGGCTCGTATTGTATTTTAAAATCTGGTATATGGGCTTTTATACTTTCCGCTATTTCTTTAGGTGTAAAACTTATAGCCGACAAATTATAAGATGACCTGATTTTAACATCACTAGATTTGGCTTTCATAATATCGATGGTTGCTTTAATGGCATCATCCATATACATCATAGGAAGTTCAGTGTCTTCCTTTAAAAAGCAATTGTAGAATTTGTTTTTTATGGCTTCATGATATATTTCAACAGCATAATCGGTAGTACCGCCACCAGGTAATGTTTTCCAACTTATAATCCCAGGATAACGCAAACTACGCACATCAACTTCATACTTATTATGGTAATATTCGCACCAACGCTCACCAACCTGCTTTGTAATACCATAAACCGTAGTTGGCTCCATTACGGTATATTGTGGTGTAAATTCGGTTGGGGTTGTTGGCCCAAAAACAGCAATACTTGATGGCCAAAATATTTTTTTAATAAACTTAGCACGAGCCAAATTCAATACATGGAACAACGATGACATGTTTAAATCCCATGCTTTCATTGGATACTTTTCGCCGGTTGCGCTTAACATAGCAGCCATTAAATACACCGTATCTATGTTGTATTTTTCTACGCAAACTTTAATGCTTGCATAGTCTTGAGCATCTACAATTTCAAAAATGCCGCCATTAACAATATCAAGATTGTTATAACTAATATCACTTGCAATTACGTTTTCATCGCCATGTAAGCTCCTAAGCTTAGTTGTTAATTCTGAACCTATTTGCCCGCACGCACCAATTATTAATATTTTTGAACTCATTTAAAATCTTTCTAATAAGAATTTTTCAAAAATAATAAGATTATATTGATAATATGATATTTTGAAATCCATTATTTTTGATAAATTTTTAATTCACTAGAAATTAAGTATTACCATATCTTTGCAGCACAGTGTTATTTTAAAAAATAGTTTATGGTTATTAAAACATTAAACATATTATGTCTTCTCTTAATACTTATTTCTTGCAAAAACAATCAGGAAGCGGGTCCTGATGATAATGTTGAAAAACAAAGTCAAGAAATAACTGAACTTGATATTTCTAAATTAAAATACATAGACTATGCTCTGGATGCTAAAACGGAAGATACTATTAAAGATTGGCAAGCATATTATCAATTACAAGATGTTATCATTAACATAAAAAAAGGAGATTTAAGCTTTTTTAACAATAACGAAGAAGAGGTTAAAATACTACTTAGCAAACTAAGAGAAAATATTCCTCAACAAATATCAAGCCCTTCGGTTTTAGCCAGAATACTCGTTCTTGAAACCAAAATATTGAAACTTGAAAGCTTATCAAATTTAGCCACAACCAGCAAGGAAGAACTTTTAATTACAATTAAAGAGTTTTTAGTGGCGTGTTCTAACATTAACTTTCAAATGAATAAAAAAATAGAATTTGACGGTCGTGATATTGAAAAACCTTAAAATTGAGGATTTCTCACTTCTTCTATTAATATTTTGTTAATGTTTATGAATAACTCTGTTAAAATACGTAAGTATTGGTAAATTCGTAACGATTTTAAAAACAATACTAAATATGAAAATACATTTAAACTTATTATCGCTTTGTAGTGCGTTTGCCCTATTAAGTCTTACCGCTTGCAAAAAAGATGCAAGTAAAGATTTGGCAAGTGCGGAAGCTTCACCAGGAATAAACCTGGAATTTATGGACACTGAAACATCTCCTAACCAAGATTTTTTCAGATATGTTAATGGCAAATGGCTTGACAACACCGAAATACCGGATGATCATTCAAGCTGGGGTAGTTTTAACGAACTTAGAAAGAAAACCGATGCTGATGCCTTATCAATTTTAGAAATGGCTATGTCTGATAACAAAGACTTAAAAAAGATTGAAGTTTTACCTGGTTCAGATCAAGATAAAGCCATTAAGTTATACCAAACTATAATGGATACTGTTAGCAGAGACAAACAAGGTATAGAGCCTATAAAACCATATCTAAGCAAAATTGAAGCTATCAATAGCATTAACGATTTACAAGATTTTCTTGAAGAAATGGAACCAACTGGAGGTGCTGGATTTTTTGGTTTTGGTGTTAGCGCTCATACTAAAAATAGTGATATTAACGCTGCTTATTTGGGTACAGGCAGATTAGGCCTTCCAGATAGAGATTATTATGTAAAAGATGATGCAGATTCGAAAGAAAAAAGAGAACAATATGTAGCACATATTACAAAAATGTTGCAGTTTTTAGGTGATTCTGAAGAGGCTGCAAGCGCAGAAGCAAAAAAAATTCTTGCTTTCGAAACACGTTTGGCAGAACCAAGAATGGATAAAGTAGACCGAAGAGATGCTAGAAAAAGGTACAATCCTCGTTCAATAAGTCAATTACAAAATATGGTTCCTTCTATAAACTGGAAAAATTATTTTGAGGGCATCGGTGTAAAAAAAATAGATACAGTAATAGTAAGTGAAGTAAAATACATGGATGCGCTTCAAGGTATATTGGCTGAAAATAATGTTTCTGATTGGAAATCATATTTACGTTGGTCATTATTTAATAGTGCATCAAGCATGTTAAGTAAAGACATTGAAGAAGCTAGTTTTGATTTTTATGGAAAAACGCTTAGTGGTGCAAAAAAGCAGCGTCCAAGAGATGAAAGAGCTTTACAAACCTTAAACGGTACTATTGGTGAAGCCTTAGGTAAATTATATGTGCAAGAAAAATTTCCACCCGAAGCTAAAGAAAAAGCTGAAAAAATGATTGCCAATGTAATAAAGGCTTTTGAAAATAGAATCAATGCTTTACCATGGATGACGGATGACACCAAAGCAAAAGCAGTTGAAAAACTATTAGCTTTAAAAGTTAAAATTGCATATCCGGATAAATGGAGAGACTATTCTGATTTAGAAATTGCTGGAACAGATGAAAATGGTTCTTACCTTCAGAATATGATGAATGCTCGCGTGTGGAATCACAACCAAAATTTAGATGATTTGGGGAATCCTGTTGATAAAACAAGATGGGGAATGGCACCTCAAATAGTGAATGCTTATTTTAGACCATCATTTAACGAGATTGTTTTCCCTGCGGCTATTTTACAACCTCCTTTCTATAACTATTTGGCAGATGATGCCGTAAATTATGGCGGTATTGGTGCTGTTATTGGTCATGAAATTTCGCATTGTTTTGATGATTCTGGTTCTAGATACGACAAAAATGGCAACCTAAATAATTGGTGGACTGAAGACGACTTAAAGCAATTTGAAGCTTTAGGTAAAGCCTTAGCAGATCAGTATAGTGCTATTGAAGTTTTACCTGATGTCTATATTAATGGTCCATTTACCCTAGGCGAAAATATTGGAGATTTAGGTGGCGTATTAGCAGCTTATGATGCTTTGCAGCTTTCTTTAGGTGATGGAGAAAGGGAACTTATTGATGGGTTTACGCCAGAACAGCGCTTTTTCTTATCGTGGGCAACGGTTTGGAGAACAAAGATGAGAGATGATGCGCTTAGAAATAGAATTAAAACAGATCCTCATTCTCCTGGAATGAATCGAGCAGTACAGCCTTTATTAAATATTGATGCTTTCTACGAAGCTTTCAATATTAAAGAAGGGGATTCTATGTATATAAAGCCAGAAGATCGAGTAAGAATTTGGTAATAATCCATAGTTTTATAAAAATAAAAAGGAAGTATAAATTTATACCGCCTTTTTATTTTTAAATTCATAATGACACCTCTTAAAACACAATATTTACAAAAGGTATTATAGCACTTGTATATACACTTTCGTTCTCATCATAAAGAATATTATATTTTGCGCCAATCGATATTTTATCTGTAACATTAAATCCTGCTCCGAAAAATAGAGCAGAGTCCCAATAGTTGTTTTTTATTGTTCCTTGTTCTGTTTCCGTTTTTGTAGACACATTTAATTCTACAAATTCTAACAACAAAGACATTTTTTTTATTGGACTATATAAAAATAATACATTGCCGCCAACAGTAGTTGTGTTTTGATAATTTTTTATTGATGTATAGCTGCCTTGTAACCCTCCTCCAAATGATACCTTATCACTAACTTTATATGTTAAATTAGGTGATAAGTTAATATTAGTACCTCCAACAAAATTCAGTCCAAATCCAAATCCAAATTTTAATCTTTTCTGTTCTTTCGCAACACTGTCTAAAACTATTGTATTTGTAGTTTGTGAAAATCCATTTTTTCCAAAAAGAATAAACCCAGCAAAAAACAATAATCTAAAAAACAACTTGTTCACTTTCATATTCGGGAAATTAATTTTTTGGTTGCGAAGCTGCTTGCTGTAAAGCTTGCTTTTGTCTTAATAGCTCCGATTTCGTTAATTGTATTAAATTAAAGTTCGGCGAAGTTTTTAACGCTGCATCTAAAATATCAACTGCAGCATCAATATTAGCTTTTTTATCCTTATTGTAAGTAAGTAAAGCATTTAAGTACATAAACGCCGATTTTAAAGACACCTCATAAGGTTGTTGTGTTTCATAAAAAGCCTTTTTCATATCATCTTTAGAATTTGCTAAACCATAATTAATATGCTTTTCGGCTTCGGTCAATTTTTTAGTTTGTAGGCTAAGTTCTGCCAATTCATAAGCAATTAAAGCATTCGGAGTTCTTTTAAACATTTCTTCAAAATTCCCAATAGCCAATTCTGGTTGATTAACCGCTTTTAAAGACACCGCTTTAACCTCAACCGCAATATCGGAATCCGTAGCACTTCTTTCAATACCAATAGTGTTTAAAGCCTGAATGTATTTATTCTCGCTCATGTAAATGTATGCCAAAGTATCTGCTCTTTCTTTCGAAGGGTTCAGTACATTTAAATGTGTCATGGCATCAATAATACCTTGAACATCGCCTTGTAATTTCATTTGCTTATAATAAGCTTCATAATGCTTCATTAATTCTGAGTTAGTTTGTGCACTCAACATAAAACTGCTCATCAATAAAACCAATCCAAGTAATTTTTTCATCTTGTTTTTTTATATTTATTTTTTTGTGCGCTAAAACTATAAAAAAATACCATTTAATCTCTTAAAAGTATGCTAATTATTTATTTTAATATCGAAAATCTAAATTCTTAAATGCCCTTTTGAGTAATTGACGCCGAAACTCATTTTAGGAAAATTGGAAAAAAATAATTACATTTAAAATTATTAAATTCAATAGTTATGGGAATAAAAAGCTTTCAAGGTGCCAGAAGACAACAGTCAAACACCACAGATGACATACCTTTAAAGGTTAGCGATTACATGACCACGAATTTGATTACGTTTACTCCTGATCAAACTATTGAGAGCGTTATGCAATCTTTGATTAAGAATAGAATTTCTGGTGGCCCAGTAGTTAATGATAAAAATGAGCTTATTGGTATAATATCTGAAGGTGATTGTATTAAGCAAATTAGTGAAAGTCGATACTACAATATGCCGATGCAGGACAAAACCATTGAAAAACACATGGCAATGAACGTTGAAACCATTGATGGGAATATGAATATTTTTGATGCCGCTAATAAATTTTTAGAAGCTAAAAGGCGTCGTTTCCCAATTGTTGAAAATGGTAAACTTGTTGGGCAAATAAGTCAAAAAGATGTACTTAAAGCGGCTATGCAGTTAAAAGGTCATAACTGGAAATAACTATTCCTTTTATGTTCCTTTTTTTAAAAAGTGATACAACTTACGTGTTACTCTCTTTTAGCTCTCCCTTTTTACTAACGCATAATAATCATTATCAATAGGTAAGTATCCTTGGTCGTATACAAAGTAATACACGGTTCCTGCTTTTGTAGTATAAATACTTGTGAAGTAATTAAAATCGAACCCTGCTTCAATTAATTTTGCCCGAGATGTTTTGGTTTTTTGATCTGGATTAAGGGTTTCTAAAATTCTATAATTTTTCCGTAGTCGGTTATTTGTATTACGAATTAAATTTTTGCTGTCTTTATTTACGCGATTGTTGTAGGCATTTCTGCAAGCATCACTACAGAATTTTTTATCTATTCTTCCAACAATTTTTTCGTTACACTCAAGGCATTCCTTTTTTTTCATTTATTTAATATGGGTATATAAGCCAGCCAAGGGCCAACTTCAGTTTTATATTGTTTAGCCATAACTCTAGCTATTTGTGCAATATGACCTAAATCATGGGCTACCCAAGTAGCCAATAAGTTTTTAAGCGTTACTTCACCTAATTCGGGATGCATTGCTTTTAAATTAAAATCAGCTTTTGAGAAGCTTATTGTTTTTAAATAGTTTAAGTTCTGACGTCTTAATTCTGAAAACTCATGTAACAAATCTAAAAGTGATTTTCCTTTAGAATCTTCAAATTGAGCAAACCTATCAAAAGGTTCGAAAATTTTGCTGTCATCGGAACTCAAAACTATGTTTAGTCTTGGTATCCAATCTGTCTTTTCACCATGAACCAAATGGCCTACAACATCAAAAGCTCTCCAAGTATTTTCACCTTCATCGGATAAAATCCATTCATCAGACAAATTTTCTAAAAACGAAGTTATCGTTTTAGGAGTTTGTTCTAAAATCTCTATTGCTTTGTCAATACTGTATTCCATAGATATGCAATATACGAAAATATTCGTTTACAAACGACTACAAACATTTACAAACGATTTTAAATAAGTAAATACCGAATAAAATTTGGATGCTATTTGATATTTGCAGTGTCGAAACATAAGAACTCGATAGTATTAACTGTTTAACAATTAAAATTTAAAATTATGAACACACTTAGAAACAAAGTACAGTTGATTGGTAACTTAGGAAACGATCCAGAAATCATCAATTTAGAATCTGGTAAAACATTAGCAAAATTTAATGTTGCTACTAACGAAAGCTACACGAATAATAAAGGCGAAAAGATAACTGATACGCAATGGCATAACGTGGTGGCATGGGGTAAAACTGCTCAAATAATTGAAAAATATGTAACCAAAGGTAAAGAAGTTGCCATTGAAGGTAAACTTACTTCACGAAGTTATGACGATAAAGATGGAAACAAGCGCTACATCACAGAAATAGTATGTAGCGAGCTACTTATGTTAGGGAAATAAATCTGATTTCATTTTAGGGCGATTTTCAGAAATCGCCCTTTTTTAGTTTTTGATATTAAAAAATCTCTTTAACCACAACTACTAGCTATTTATATGGTTACAAAAAACCTATTTAATGGCGTTTTTTTTTAATTATTCACAATTAGAATTCATTAAATAAAAAATATTAATAATTATTCTAATAGCTTGCTAACTTTAATAATAGCTTCACTACATTTATAGTTAATTTTCAATAGTAAAAAAACATGTCAGTAGAGCCAAAACTAACCCGATTTAAGCAAAACGTATTGTCAAAATACCAAATATACAATAGTATATTTATGACACTTCCTTTTGATGCTATTACAAAAACGGGCGTTTTACTTCCTCTGTTTCATGAAACTTGCAAAAAAGGATTTGAAAAAGGAGACGATCCTACAACCATAGTTGATACTTTTTTTAAAAAATACCAGGCGCGACGTACTGAAGAAAGTAGAATAGATCTTCTTTTTAGATTTATTCAATATATCGAAAGACAGGTAGTTTTATTTGATGCCATTGAAGATGCTGCTTTCCCAATAGTTAACAATATGGAAGGCATTGGAACTTTAAGAAACTTAAAAGAGTCAGCTGTTTCAGAAAATCAAATAGAAGAATTAAAAAATTATCTTGAAGAGTTTAAAGTACGAATTGTTTTAACTGCCCATCCAACACAATTTTATCCAGGTTCTGTTTTAGGCATTATTACAGATTTAACTCAAGCTATAAAAGACAACGATTTATCAAAAATCAATAATTTATTTGGTCAATTAGGTAAAACCCCATTCTTTAAAAGAGAAAAACCAACACCTTACGACGAAGCCATTAGTTTAATATGGTATTTAGAAAATGTATTTTATAAATCGTTTGGCGAAATATACAATTACATCCAACAAAACATTTATGACGACGGGAAAAAACACAATGAAATAATAAACATTGGATTCTGGCCTGGAGGGGATAGAGATGGAAACCCTTTTGTAAAACCAGATACCACTCTTAAGGTTGCGGCAAAATTAAAGCAAACCATCTTAAAAAAATATTACTTAGATCTTAAAAAATTAAGACGCAAACTAACTTTTAGAGGTGTTGAAGAGCGTGTTATTAATTTAGAAACCAGACTATATAATTATAGCATTAACTTAAATCCTGAAGATAGTATAACATCTAAGGAGTTAATAATAGAGTTACTTGACATAAGAAATACCGTTGTTGATGAACATCAATCACTTTATGTTAATGACATTAATAAATTGATAAACAGAATCCATATGTTCGGATTTTATTTTGCAACTTTAGATATCAGACAAGACAGTAGAATACACCATTCCGTTTTCACAACAGTTATAGATCATTTAATCAATACCGGTAGTTCGTCATTCCCAAGTAATTATCACGATTTATCCGAAAAAGAGCAAATTAAAATACTTGCCAAAGCAAATGACAATATTACTGATTTAGATTCTTTTGAAGATGAAATGGTAAGAAACACCTTAAAAACCATTGGTATAATTAAGGATATTCAAAAAACCAATGGCGAACGTGGAGCAAACCGATATATAATAAGCAACAACCAAACAGCTTTAAATGTTATGCAACTTTTCGCCATGTTAAAAATGGTGGCTTTTAAAGATGAATTAACCGTTGATATCGCTCCTTTATTTGAAACTATTACCGACTTAGAAAACGCTCCTAAAGTTATGGAGCAGCTATATACTAATAAAGAGTATATGGCACATTTAAGCGAGCGCGGAAGTAAACAAACTATCATGCTTGGTTTTTCTGATGGCACTAAAGATGGAGGCTATTTAATGGCCAATTGGGGTATATATAAAGCTAAGGAATTACTTACTGAGATGTCTAGAAAATATGATGTTACAGCAATTTTCTTTGATGGTCGTGGTGGACCTCCTGCTCGTGGTGGCGGTAAAACACATCAGTTTTATGCTTCATTAGGTCCAACTATTGAAGACAAAGAAGTACAACTTACTATACAAGGGCAAACAATAAGCTCTAATTTTGGAACCCTAGATTCTTCTCAATATAACTTAGAGCAATTAATAAGTTCAGGAATTAAAAACAGAATAGGTAGTGATAAAAATAAAATGTCTGATGAAGATAGAGTTGTAATGAATGACTTAGCTGAAACTAGCTACCAAACCTATAAGGATTTTAAAAGTCACCCAATGTTCATACCTTATTTAGAGCGTATGAGTACTTTAAAATATTATGCAAAAACCAATATTGGAAGTCGCCCTTCAAAACGAGGTAATTCTGATAAATTAGTGTTTTCTGATTTAAGAGCTATTCCTTTTGTTGGCTCTTGGAGTCAATTAAAGCAAAATGTTCCTGGATTTTTTGGAGTAGGTACTGCATTAAAAAAATATGAAGATAAAGGTGAATTCTATAAAGTAGAACAGTTATATAATAACTCTAAATTCTTTAAAACGCTCCTTGAAAACAGTATGATGAGTTTGACGAAATCATTTTTTGATTTAACCAAGTATATGTCTAATGATGAAGAGTTTGGAGCTTTTTGGAATATTATTTATACAGAATATACAACTACTAAAAACTTACTTTTAAAACTAACAGGGTATCAAGAATTGATGGAAAACGAACCTTCAGGAAAAGCATCTATTGAGGTTAGAGAATCTATCGTTCTCCCTTTGCTTACAATACAACAATTTGCTCTTAAAAAAATTCAAGAATTAGAAAAAGCAGGCGTTTCTGTTGATGATGAACAAAAGAAAATTTTCGAGAAAATTGTTACACGTTCATTATTCGGAAACATTAATGCTAGTAGAAATTCTGCTTAAAACTCAAATTCTTAACTTAAGTAAAAAAGCTTTTACAATTTAATTGTAAAAGCTTTTTTAGTATTATAATATCATCTTAAAGAAAAAGGGCGCCTTGTATAAAACAAGACACCCTTTAACACTAACTAAAGATATATTTATATTCTAATGCTCATTTAATCTAAAATCTGGATAAGCATCCATACCGTGCTCGTGCGCATCTAAACCTTCAAGTTCTTCTTTTTCAGAAACTCTGATGCCTACTGTTTTCTTAAGTACAAAGAATATTAAGAAAGAAGATACTATACAAATTCCCGCATAACAAAGAACACCTATTAATTGAGCTACAAAAGTATGGTCTGGGTTAGTTGAAAAAATTCCAACTGCTAAAGTTCCCCAAATACCACAAACTAAATGTACTGCAATAGCACCAACTGGGTCATCTAATTTAATAGCGTCAATAAAACTAACCGCAAAAACAATTAAAGCTCCTGCAACAGCACCAATTAGAATCGCACTTTCTGGAGTCATAACATCTGCCCCTGCTGTAATACCAACCAATCCTCCTAAAATACCATTTAAGAACATGGTTAAATCTAAATTTTTGAATCTTAAAAAAGACACAAGTGCAGCAACTACTCCACCTGCGGCAGCAGCTAAACACGTAGTTACCAATGCTAAAGACGTTAATTCTGGGTCAGCTGAAAGCACAGAACCTCCGTTAAATCCAAACCATCCTAACCATAAAATTAATACCCCTGCAGTTGCCATTGGTATGCTATGTCCTGGAATTGCCTGAGGTTTACCATCTTTAAATTTACCTATTCTTGATCCTAGTAACCAAACTGCTACTAATGCAGCCCAACCACCAACTGAATGTACTAATGTAGAACCTGCAAAATCATAAAATCCTAATTCATCTAAGAATCCTCCACCCCATTTCCATGATCCAGCTATTGGGTAAATTAATCCTACATAAATAACTGTAAAAACCATAAAAGGTCCAATTTTAATGCGCTCTGCTACAGCACCAGAAACTATTGTTGCCGCTGTTGCTGCAAACATACCTTGAAATAAGAAATCTGTCCACCAAGTATAACCGCCGTCAGCATACTCTGGAGTCATTCCATTTTCAGGTGGTGAAATACCAGGAACAATAGATCCTATATACCCATTAAACTCACCAGGATACATAAGGTTAAATCCTACCAAGTAGTAAAGCAAAAGACCTACTGTAATAATAAAGATATTCTTAAATAATATGTTAATTGTATTTTTTTGTCTTGTTAACCCAATTTCTAAAAATGCAAAACCAGTGTGCATGAAGAAAACGAGTGCTGTACAGATCATCATCCATACGTTATTTGCTGTAAATAATCCTTCCATTATATGTTATTTTTAAGTGTTATTATCTTAAAGTGTCACCACCTTTATCTCCTGTTCGTATTCTGTAAACTTCTTTGATGTCCGATACAAAGATTTTACCATCACCAACCTCACCAGTAGCGGCAGATTTAAGAATAGCTTGAATAGTTGCTTCTTCGAAATCGTCATTTACAACAATTGACAAATATCTTCTTTGGATATCACTAGTACTATACGATACACCACGATACACATGTCCTTCCTTTTCATTTCCTATACCAGTAACATCCCAGTAAGAGAAAAAATTTACTCCAACCTCGTGCAATGCTTCTTTTACTACACGATATTTGGATTTTCTAATAATTGCTTCAATTTTTTTCATATTGAATTTAGTTTTATTGATTACACGTTAAGTCCAAAGCATCGTTGTAAAAACGATGCTTTGGAATTTTTTATATTAGAATGAGTAGATTGCAGCTAAAGTAAATGCAGCTAAATTATCAGCAGCAGCACCATCATTATCAATGTAAGGCATTGAATTGCTCCAAGAATCTAATCTAATTTCTGGCTTAATAATTAAGTTTTCTAAAGTATAACTACCCGTTAAAGTTGTAGCAAATACACTTGGTAAATCACTAGCATCTCCATGAAGCGCGAAATACTCACCTCTTAACCCTACTGAAAAACTATCAGAAGTTGCTACTTGAGGATATAAGGCGGCTCCGTAAAAACCTGAACCATCATTATCATTATATGCACCGTTGATACCTAAGAAGAAAGAATCCGATAAATCAAAACCACCTGTATAGTCGATTTCAAATCCTAAACCACCATTATTTCCGCTATCATAATATAAGTTAAGAAATTGTCCGTAAGCCCCTAATTGTGCACCAAATGCATACTCCCCGCTAAAAGAAACGTCATTCGTATCCCAAGGATTAGTAACTGCTAACATTAAACTTACATCATCAGATAAAGCAAAATCAGCCTTTAAACCCATATGTGAAAAAGGACCACTTGAAAATAAATAAGAACAACTATAGTTAAAGTTTGCTGCTGGAGCAATTACTTCATAACCTAAAAACGTATTCCATCTACCAAAAGTTAAAGTAGTGCTTTCCGAAACATTCCAATAAACATATGCTTGGTTTACAATACCATCTACTATATCCGTATTAAAAGTTGCACCAGCACCTCTTGGTCCAGTAACTAAATCTAAAACAGCTCCAACTTTTTCACCTTCATAGCTTGCAATAATGTTTCCCATACCAAATGCAAAACCTGATTGTCCAGCAAAAGCAGTTCCGAAAGATACCCCTTCATTATCAGGAGCAGTTAAATAGGTTTGGAAGTAAGCATCAACCGAACCACTAATTGTTAACTTTTTTTTATCTTCTTCTTGAGCAAATAAACTACATGCTATAAAGAACATTGAAAGTGTAATAATTTTTTTCATAATTGTTTTCATTTTAAGTTATTAATTTTTTTATGTTATTTTCCTTAAGAACGTCGTAAAACTATATGAAAATATTTTAACCCCCATTAAAAAAGGGGGTCTTTGGTTTATTTTTATCAATATTCAAATTTTTACCCTATTTTTTTATAGGTATTATGTTTATTATTTGATTTTTTGATTTTTCAACAAAGTCTAAATTTGAATTATCGTCAGTATTTTCTAATTTTTAATGATTTTATTTTTAATAACTAAAGTTTTTGTTACTATAAATTCAGATATCTTCAATTATCGTTAAAAACTTAGATTGAATATTTAATAAAAAACTGGTCTTATATTGATATATAAATATTTTTATTTGAGGTTCTCTTCTAAAATCGAAATAATGAAATACCCCTTATTGTAATTCAGTTACTTGTAACTATCTTAGCTTTCCAACTCAATTTATAGAACTAAAATTTGTTGATTATGCTGAAGAAACAAGGACTATATTTACCTGAATTTGAACACGAAAACTGTGGCGCAGGTTTTATTTGTAATCTTAAAGGAGAGAAAACAAATCAAATCATTCATGATGCGCTTGAAATTCTTGTAAAGTTAGAACATCGTGGTGGTGTTAGTGCAGATGGAAAAACAGGAGACGGTGCCGGTTTATTGATAGATATCCCTCATGAATATTTTCAAAGAGTTTGTGATTTTAAAATTCCAGAACCAAGGGAGTATGCCGTGGGTATGGTATTTCTTCCTAAAGTAAGAAACCAATATCAATTTTGTAAAGACACCTTTGAAAGAGAAATAAAAAATCAAGGACTTTCTGTTTTAGGATGGCGTAAAGTGCCTGTTGATTCATCGCAACTTGGAGAAATTGCAAAAGCTTCAGAGCCTTTTATTGAACAAATTTTTGTTGGGAAAACAGAGGCGATTGACGAAGCCACTTTTAAAGCTAAATTGTATGCTGCAAGAAAAATTACTGAGCATGAAATTCGTAAGTCAAAAATATCTGAAAGCAGTTATTTCTATCTTCCTAGTTTATCAACTACAACCTTAATATATAAGGGTATTATTATGCCTGAAGATATTGGGCCTTATTATACAGATTTACAGCAAATAGATTTAGTAACACGTTTGGCGTTAGTGCATCAACGATTCTCAACGAATACGATGCCTACATGGGAGTTAGCACAACCTTTCCGCTTTATGTGTCAAAATGGTGAAATTAACACCTTGCGTGGTAATGTAAGCAGAATGCGTGTTCGTGAAGAAATCATGAGAAGTGATGTTTTTGGACCACAAATAGAAAAGCTGTTCCCAATTATTCTTCCAGGAAAATCAGACTCAGCCTCAATGGATATGGTTGTTGAATTACTTACGCATACAGGTCGTTCGCTCCCAGAAATTATGATGATGATGATCCCTGAAGCATGGGAAAAACATAAAACCATGTCGGAAGAAAGAAAAGCATTTTACGAATATAATGCTTGTATAATGGAGCCTTGGGATGGCCCTGCTTCCGTACCTTTCACAGATGGTGATTATATTGGAGCCCTATTAGATAGAAATGGTTTAAGACCATCAAGATATACCGTAACTAAAAGCGGAAAACTAATCATGTCGTCAGAAATTGGCGTTGTAGATATAGCGCCTGAAGACATTGAAAGTCATGGCCGTTTGGAACCAGGAAAAATGTTCTTGGTTGATATGAATAAAGGACGCATTATAAAAGATGAGGAAATTAAAAGTAAAATTGTTTTAGAAAGACCCTATAAAGAGTGGTTGGCTAAAACCCGTTTACACTTAAGAGATGTACCTTATACTAGCGAAACTTGTCCTATTGAAACCATAGATATTAAAACGCGCCAACGCTTATTTAATTACACTTTTGAAGACATTCAAGAGGTTATTACACCTATGGCACTTGCTGGTAAAGAAGCACTAGGGTCTATGGGTATTGATACTCCTTTAGCGGTTTTATCAGACAGACCTCAACTTATATCAAATTACTTTAAACAGTTATTTGCACAAGTAACTAACCCGCCATTGGATGGGATACGTGAAGAAATTGTAACCGATATTGCTCTAAACCTAGGTAAAGACCGAAATATTTTTAGTATTACCGAAAGACAATGTAGAAAGCTTCGTATTCAAAACCCTGTAATTTCTAATGCGGATTTAGAAAAAATTAGAACCATAAATATTGAAAGTTTTAAAGCCGAAACTATTCAAATATTATACCCAAAAGCACAGGGGTTAAATGGTTTAGAAGACGCTCTAGAAGATGTAATCACACAAGTTGAAAAGGCTTTAGACAGGAAGACTAATATTATTATTTTATCAGATAGAGGTGTTAATCAAGAGTTTGCTCCAATCCCTGCTTTATTGGCTTGCTCGTATGTTAACCATCAATTAAATCGCTTACGTAAGCGTTCGTATTTCGATATTATTATAGAATCTGCCGAACCTCGTGAACCTCATCATTTTGCTACTTTATTTGGCTATGGCGCAAGTGCTATTAACCCTTATATGGTAAACGAAATTATCAGAATGCAGGTTAAAGAAGGCTTTATTACCAATATGGATGAAGATAAAGCGGTTGAAAACTTTAATAAAGCTATCGGTAAAGGAATTCTGAAAATAATGAACAAAATAGGAATCTCTACACTACATTCTTATAGAGGTTCTCAAATTTTCGAAATTGTTGGTTTTAATTCACAATTTGTAGAAAAATATTTCCCATATACCGCCTCAAGAATTGAAGGTATTGGATTGTACGAGATAGAAAGAGAGATTAATGAGCGCTACAAACAAGCCTATCCAGATAATCAAATCGATAAGAAATTAGGATTAAATATTGGTGGTGATTATAGATGGAGAAGAAATGGAGAAAGACATTTGTTTAATCCAACCACAGTTGCAAAATTACAGCAAGCTGTTAGATTAAGCGACCAAAACGCTTATGATGTATATTCTAAGTCCATCAATGAACAGTCTGAAAACCTAATGACTATTCGTGGTTTATTTGAATTTGACAATTTAGACCCTATTCCTTTAGACGAAGTAGAGCCTTGGACAGAGATTGTAAAACGTTTTAAAACTGGTGCAATGTCTTATGGGTCTATTTCTCGTGAAGCCCATGAAAATTTAGCGATTGCCATGAACCGTATTGGTGGAAAATCCAATTCTGGTGAAGGTGGAGAAGATAGAAAGCGTTTTCATCCTGATATGAATGGCGATAGTCGAAACTCTGCTATTAAACAAGTGGCATCAGGACGATTTGGAGTAACATCGCATTACCTTACCAATGCAAAGGAAATACAGATAAAAATGGCACAAGGTGCTAAACCTGGTGAAGGTGGACAATTACCAGGAGAAAAAGTATTACCATGGATTGCCGCTGCTAGAAACTCAACCCCTTTTGTTGGGTTAATTTCACCGCCGCCGCACCATGATATCTACTCTATAGAAGATTTAGCACAGTTAATTTTCGATTTAAAAAATGCAAATCGTGATGCTCGAATTAATGTAAAATTGGTGTCTGAAGTTGGTGTTGGTACCATAGCCGCTGGTGTTGCAAAAGCAAAAGCCGATGTGGTTCTTATTGCGGGATATGATGGTGGTACTGGAGCCTCTCCTTTAACATCTTTAAAACATGCTGGTTTACCTTGGGAACTTGGATTAGCCGAAGCACAACAAACCCTTGTTTTAAATAATTTAAGGAGTAGAATTGTTGTAGAATGTGATGGTCAATTAAAAACAGGTCGAGATGTTGCAATTGCAGCGCTTTTAGGTGCTGAGGAATTTGGATTTGCAACAGCGCCATTAGTAGCATCTGGATGTATTATGATGCGCAAATGTCACTTAAATACTTGCCCTGTAGGTGTTGCAACTCAAGACAAGGAGTTAAGAAAAAACTTTAAGGGAACTCCAGAACACGTTATTAATTTCTTCTTTTATATAGCTGAAGAATTAAGAGGCATTATGGCTCAATTAGGCTTTAGAACTTTAGCAGAAATGGTTGGTCAAACACACAAAATAAATGCTAATAAAGCCATCAAACATTACAAAGCTAAAGGCTTAGACTTATCGAGTATTTTACACAGACCTGGTGCTTATAGACAAATGATTGTAAAAAATACTGAAAAGCAAGAGCATAATTTAGATAATGTTCTAGACTTTACTATTCTTAAAGATTCTCACAGAGCGCTCTATAGAAAAGAAAAGATGACTCTTGAATATCCAATAAGAAACATAAACCGAACCGTTGGAGCCATAGTAAGTAATGAAATTTCAAAAATTTATGGTCATTTGGGATTACCTGAAGACACCTTAAATATTAATTTCACTGGTTCTGCAGGTCAAAGTTTTGGAGCCTTCGGAGCTCATGGTTTAACCTTCACTTTAGAAGGAAATACTAATGACTACTTGGGTAAAGGATTATCTGGTGCAAAACTCATAGTTAAAAAGCCAGCAAAGGCTGATTTCATAGCAGAAGAAAATATCATTATTGGTAATGTTTGCTTATTTGGTGCTGTACAAGGTGAAGCTTATATTAATGGTATTGCAGGTGAACGTTTTGCAGTACGTAACTCTGGAGCAATTGCTGTTGTTGAAGGTGTTGGAGATCATTGCTGTGAGTATATGACAGGTGGTAAAGTGGTTGTTCTTGGTAAAACGGGAAGAAACTTTGCTGCAGGTATGAGTGGTGGTATTGCCTATGTTTACGACCCTGAAAATAAATTTGTAAATGGGCTTTGTAATACCGAAACCATTGAATTTGAAGAAATTTCGTCGCAAGACGCCTTAGAATTAAAAGCTTTAATTGAAAAGCATAAATTATATACAGATAGCTCACTTGCAAATAAATTATTAAGTAATTGGGATGCTAGTTTAGGAAATTTTGTAAAAGTAATGCCTACCGAATATAAGCGTGCGCTTATACGCTTAGAGACTGAAGAGCCAATGGTAGAAGAATTAACAACAGCATAATGTCATGGGAAAAGTAACAGGATTTAAAGAATTTGAAAGACAGGATGAAGATTACACGCCAGTTGAAGAGCGTGTAAAGCATTATAAAGAATTCACGATACCTTTAAGTGATGAAGCCATCACTAAACAAGGGTCTCGTTGTATGGATTGTGGTATTCCATTTTGTCATAGCGGATGTCCGCTTGGGAATTTAATTCCAGATTTCAACCACATGGTTCATCAAGGAGAATGGCAAAAAGCATCTTGGATATTGCATTCAACTAACAACTTCCCTGAATTTACGGGTAGATTGTGTCCTGCACCGTGTGAGCAATCATGTGTGTTAGGCATTATCGAAGACCCTGTGTCTATTGAAAATATTGAAAAAAATATTGTGGAGCGTGCCTTTAAAGAAGGTTGGATAAAACCTCAACCTCCAAAAACAAGAACAGGAAAAACTATTGCTGTAGTTGGTTCTGGTCCAGCAGGATTAGCCGCTGCACAACAGTTGAACAGAGCTGGACATACAGTAACTGTTTTTGAACGTGATGACGAAATTGGCGGGTTATTACGCTACGGAATTCCAAATTTTAAAATGGAAAAGGAAATTATTGTTCGTCGTCTAGCTATTTTAGAGGCTGAAGGTATTGTCTTTAAAACTAATGTAAATGTTGGCGTTAATTATGATGTGGAAGAACTAAAAGCTTTTGATGCTGTTGTTTTATGTGGTGGGGCTACCGAAAAACGTAGTTTACCAACTCCAGGTATTGATGCCGATGGTGTAGTACAGGCTATGGACTTTTTAACCCAACAAACTAAAGTGTTATTTGGTAAAAAAGTAGAAAACCAAGTGATGGCAACTGGTAAAAATGTAATTGTAATTGGTGGTGGCGATACGGGTTCTGACTGCATTGGAACCTCTAATAGACACGGAGCTAAATCGGTTGTGAATTTTGAAATTATGCCAAAACCTCCAGGACATCGTTCACCAACAACACCATGGCCTTATTGGCCACTGCAGTTAAAAACATCATCTTCACATAAAGAAGGTGTTGAAAGAAACTGGTTAATCAACACAAAAGAATTTGTAACAGATAAAAATGGCAAATTAACCGCCTTAAAAACGGTAAACGTAGAATGGAAAATGGTTCCGGGTCAACGCCCTCAATTAATAGAAATTGAAGGTACCGAAAAAACATGGCCTTGTGATTTGGCTTTATTAGCTCTAGGTTTTACTGGACCAGAAAGCACATTGGCTGATAAATTAGGTATTGAAAAAGATGCTCGTACTAATTACAAAGCTGAATACGGCAAATACCAAACTAATATTCCTAATATATTTACTGCTGGTGATATGCGCCGCGGACAATCATTAATTGTTTGGGCTATTTCTGAAGGTAGAGAAGCAGCAAGACAAGTTGATATCTATTTAATGGGGAAATCTAGTTTGCCTTCAAAAGATGTTTCTGGTGATTTGGTGGCGATGTAAAAATTAATACAAAATTGACTAAAAAATGCGAACAATGGGTTCGCATTTTTTTTATGCATTCCTCATAAATTCTTCACATTTTTCTACCATGTTTTTGCTCCCGCAAATAAATGGAACTCTTTGATGGAGTTCCGTTGGTTCTATATCCATAATTCTTGTAAAACCATCGCTTGCTTTTCCATTGGCTTGTTCAGCTAAAAAAGCCATTGGATTACATTCATACAATAATCTTAATTTGCCCTTAGGATTTTTAGAACCTTGCGGATACATATATATCCCTCCTTTAATCATATTTCTATGAAAATCAGAAACCAAAGAGCCAATATACCTAGACGTATAAGGTCTATCTTCTTCTTCTTTTTGACAATATTTTATATAGTTTTTAATCCCTTGAGGGAAATCAAAATAGTTTCCTTCATTAACCGAGTATATGTTTCCATCTTCTGGAAATTGCATATTAGGATGCGACAAATAAAACGACCCTATAGCTGGATTTAAAGTAAAGCCGTTTACCCCATCACCTGTTGTGTAAACCAACATGGTAGATGTGCCATAAACTACGTAACCTGCAGCTACTTGCCTATTCCCTTTTTGTAAAAAATCTTCGAGGGTTACAGGTGTTCCAACGGGTGTTACTCGTCTGTATATTGAAAAAATGGTTCCTACAGATACATTTACATCAATGTTTGAGGAGCCATCTAAAGGGTCTATTAAAACAATATATTTATTTTGATGATTTTCATCTTGACTATTAATAGAAATAAAATCGTCTTCCTCTTCACTAGCAATCCCACAAACAATATTTCGATTCGTTAAAGTTTGAATAAATTTAGTGTTGGCATAAACATCTAGTTTTTGTTGATCTTCACCTTGTACATTCGTGTCACCGGCAGCTCCAATAATATCAACTAAACCAGCCTTATTAACTTCATGATTCACAACTTTGGCTGCTAACCTAATAGAGTTTATTAAACTTGACAATTCTCCAGAAGAATACTTAAACGATGCTTGATTTTCAATAATAAATTCTCCAAGCGTTTGTTTTTTGTGAGTCATAAAGATATTATTTGATTAATCTATTTATTGGCAAATTTAAGGAAACTAAAACGTTTTCGTGAAAGTTTAATGATATTAAATATTGAACTTTAAGCTATATTTGAAAATAAATTTAGAATTCAAAAAAATGTTTTTTATTAGGAATGCTACCGTTGAGGATATGCCTCAAGTATTTAAATTAATCCAAGAATTAGCCATTTATGAAAAAGAACCTGAGGCTGTTGAAGTAACTATTAAAGATTTAGAGAAAGATGGTTTTGGTGAGCATCCGGCATTTCACTGTTTTGTTGCAGAGGTAAACTCAAAAATTGAAGGTATTGCATTAATCTATAACAGGTACTCTACATGGAAGGGGAAAATATTGCACTTGGAAGATTTAATAGTTAGTCAAGCTGTGCGAGGATCTGGTATAGGCACTGCATTATTGGATGAAGTTGTAAAATACGCTCATAGTTTAGGTGTAAAGCGCATAAACTGGGAGGTACTAGATTGGAATGAGTCAGCAATTGCTTTTTATGAAAAAAAAGGGGCCAATGTTATGCGTGATTGGGATGTTGTTCAATTAAGTGAAGCCGGTATAAAAAATTATATTTCATCTATTCAAAATTCCTCTAATCGCTAATAATCGGCATTTTAATTATATCGATTGGTTTAGTTATTATCTGTTAAACGCCCATTATGGGCTTTCAAAATTATAATATGCAAGTATTTAAGTTTGGTGGTGCTTCGGTAAAAGATGCGAATGGTGTTAAAAATATGGTATCTGTCCTAAATAAATTAGGCTACAAAAACACCTTAATTGTGGTTTCTGCAATGGGGAAAACCACCAACGCTTTAGAAGTAGTTGTTAAAAACTATTTCGAAAACAAGAGTGAATTACAAAGTTCGCTTCAAGAGGTAAAGAAATACCATAATGAAATTCTTTTGGATTTATTTGATAACGAAAATCACTCGGCATTTAAAAAAACAGCCTCATTGTTTAATGAATTAAATGCGTTTTTTAACACTAACAAATCTCCAGATTATAATTTTGTGTACGATCAAGTCATTGGTTTTGGTGAACTTGTTTCAACCACCATTATAAGCGAATATTTAAATGCAACAGGAATTCAAAACAATTGGCTAGATGTAAGAGATTTTATTAAAACAGATAGTTATTACAGGCGAGCCAATATAAATTGGGAAACTACACAAAGTTTAATTTCATCAAATTTTAATAAATCCGTTTTAAATATTACACAGGGTTTTTTGGGTAGTGATGCTCATAATTTTACAACAACTTTAGGTAGAGAAGGTAGCGATTATACAGCGGCTATTTTTGCATATTGTTTAAATGCCGAAAGTGTAACCATTTGGAAAGATGTTCCAGGTGTTTTAAATGCAGATCCCAGATACTTTGAAAATGCCAAATTATTAAATAAAATTTCATATTCTGAGGCTATTGAATTAGCATTTTATGGAGCTTCGGTAATTCACCCTAAAACCTTACAACCTTTACAAAGAAAGGAAATTCCATTATATGTTAAATCGTTTTTAAAACCTGAAACGGCTGGAACTAGAATTGGTAAAAATGTACCCTTAGAGCCTATGATGCCTTGTTTTATAGTCAAGAAACATCAAGTTTTAATTTCATTATCATCATTGGATTTCTCATATATTGTTGAAGAAAATATTAGCGAAATTTTTAACTTGTTACATCATTATAAAATGAAAGTAGATGTCATTCAAAACTCCGCAATAAGTTTTTCTGTATGTATTGATAATGTTTATGACAACCTCGATAAATTATTACATCATTTAAGAGCAAAATTTAAAGTAACCTATAACGAAAATGTATCGCTTTACACCATCCGTCATTACAACCAAGCGGCGATTAAGCAAATTGAAGCTGGTAAAACTGTATTATTGAAACAATTAACTCGAGAAACCGTTCAAGTAGTAACTAAATAAACAATTTAGTACATTTACATCCATGACCAAGCAACAAGATATAGGGTTAGTAACCGCGAAAGAAGTCGCAAAAGCTATTCAGTTAGATAAATATGGCTTTATAGGTACTTTTATTGGTTGGCTATTAATGAAAATTCTAAAAATTTCTAAGCTTAACAAAATCTATAAACGCAATAAACATTTAGAAGAACTCCCTTTTTTAAATGGTATTCTAGACGATTTTCAAATTAAATTCGAAATCCCAGAAGAAGATTTAAAACGTTTACCAAAAGACGGTGCTTACATAACAATATCTAACCATCCATTAGGAGGTATTGATGGGATTTTATTATTAAAATTGATGCTTGAACAACGCAAAGATTTTAAAATAATAGCTAATTTTTTATTACATAGAATTGAACCCTTAAAACCGTACATTATGCCTGTTAATCCTTTTGAAGACAGGAAAGATGTAAAATCTAGTATCTCTGGTTTTAAAAATTCTATTTTACATTTAAGAGAAGGACATCCTCTAGGTATTTTCCCCGCTGGAGAAGTTTCAACGTATCGTGATGGAAAATTAGTTGTAGACAGACCCTGGGAAGAAGCAGCAATGAAATTGGTTAAAAAAGCAGAGGTTCCAGTGGTTCCTATATATTTTCATGCTAAAAACAGCAAGTTATTTTACAAGCTTTCTAAAATTAACGATACGTTTAGAACCGCCAAATTACCTTCGGAACTGTTAACTCAAAAGCGCCGAACTATTAAAGTTAGAATAGGCAGACCAATTTCTGTTGATGACCAAAAAGAACATACAACTATTGAGGAGTTTTCAGAATTTTTAAGACGAAAAACCTATATGCTATCTAATGCATTTGAAGATAAACCTAAAATATTAGATAATATTTCGTCTTCATTAAAAACACCCAAAATGCCAAAGCGTATTGTTACTCCTGTGCAAAAAGAGTTGATGATGCAAGAGGTAGACGCTTTAAGAAAAGATAATTCTAGACTTTTAGAAAGTAAAAACTATGAGGTGTTTTTAGCAGAAGCCAACAAAATACCAAATGTTTTAAGGGAAATTGGACGGTTAAGAGAAATTACTTTTAGAGAAGTGGGTGAAGGAACCAACGAAGCCATTGATTTAGATACTTTCGACAATTATTACCACCATATGTTTTTATGGGATAATGAGCAAAATTTACTTGCCGGAGCATACAGAATGGGCTTAGGTTCAAAAATTTTTGAGCGTTATGGTATAGATGGTTTTTATCTTCAAGATTTATTTAGGTTTGAACCCGAACTTTATAAAATGATGAGTCAGTCCATCGAAATGGGACGCGCTTTTATCATTAAAGAATACCAACAAAAACCTATGCCGCTATTTTTACTTTGGAAAGGCATTGTGCATACCACATTGCGCTATCCAGAACACAAGTATTTAATTGGCGGTGTAAGTATTAGTAATCAGTTTTCAAACTTCTCGAAGTCTTTAATGGTTGAGTTTATGAAATCGCATTATTATGACCCTTATATAGCGCAATACGTACGCCCTAAAAAGGAGTTTAAAGTAAAACTTAAAGATGCTGACAAAGACTTTGTTTTTGATGAAGCTGAAGCCGATTTAAACAAGTTTGATAAGTTTATTGATGAAATTGAACCAGGAGCTTTACGATTACCTGTTTTGCTTAAAAAGTATATAAAACAAAACGCCCGATTAGTAGCTTTTAATGTAGACCCGTTGTTTAATAACTCGGTAGATGGTTTAATGTACATTAAAATTGCCGACTTACCTGAAAGCACTGTGCGTCCTGTAATGGAAGAGTTTCAAGCAGAATTGGAGCGAAAGTTTATGGAAAAAAATGGGGACTAAAACTTAGTGTTAACCCAAATTAGAAAACACATACTTCATTTCAGTAGCTATTTGCAGGCTTCTATTAAAATAGGTTTCCGTTTGTTGTGGTGTTCCATCAGATTTTTTTGGATCCTCATAAGTTATTGCAATTCGTTTATCGCATCCAAAAACCATTGGACAGCCTTCATCAGCTGATGAACATGTCATAATCGCCGCAAACTCTGAAGCTGGATTAAAATCGTGACTAAACTCCTTTGAAAAAGCAATAATAGCAGGTTCGTTTTGCGAAAATTTAATACTATAAACAGGATTATTTTCGTCTGAAAGTCTATTGATTTTAAAGCCTTGGTTCTTTAAAGTTTCTGCAACCTTAGGAAACATGGCTGTTGCTTCAGTTCCACCAGAATAGCAACTTACATTATTTATATTATAATAAGCAGCCATAGTTTGAGCCCAAATTTGAGACAAATGGCTGCGTCTAGAATTATGCGTGCAAATAAAATTTAATCGAATAGGTTTATTCGTTTCAATTTTATCTTCTAAATATACTTTTAAAGAGTTAAGAACTTCTTTTCTTTCATTAGAAATAATCGACGTATCTAATGAATTAATAGTTTTAGATATTATTTCAAACATTTGTTTTTCTGTATTTGTTTAAATTAACAGCAGTTACCGTCTGGTGAACAACATGGTTCTGTTTTTTCTAAAACGCCTTCAGCAAATGCAACAACCTTTTCTGGAACTCCACAAAGCTCTTTAGCTTTACAGTCTGTTTTTTCAACCGCTAATTTAACAACTAGGTTGTTCTCACGAACCTCAAAATCGTTAACAAAAAGTTGTGCTGTATGAAAATTGGCATTGCTATATTCAAATTTAACCTCAGAATCTAAATCATAAGGTTTCATTGTTCCTACTTTTTTAAGAATTGCCAAGGCCTTATAAGCACTCATATATTCAGTTTTAGATTTCTCTAATGGGCTTTCCCAAAGCTGAATAACAGTTTCATTCCACGTATCTGTTTGCGAACCACAGTCAACAGAATCTACCGAAATATGTTTTACTTCGGTAATATGGTAATTAGCACCAACCAATTTGTTTGGTGTATATTCAAACAATAAGGATTTGTCCTTGTTTTCCTCTAGTACTTTAAAAAATTCTTGCGTTTTCATATTGTTATTTTTAAAATTTTATGTGATGCTGAATTAAGTTCAGCATTACAAAAACAGTCTAGCAGCAATTAGATTTTGTTTTATTAAAAAATGCGTTTAATTGGTTTTGTAACTCAACCCAACGGTTTACGTTAATACAGTAGCACATACTTTTTCCTTCAACTTCACCGATTAAGAGTCCTATACTTTTAAGTTCCTTTAAGTGTTGAGATATCGTAGCTTGTGCTAAACCAATTTCTTCTACCAAATCGTTACAAATACATGCATTTTGATTGCTTATATACTGTAAAATAGCTACTCTAGCTGGGTGACCAAGCACTTTAAAAAATTGAGCTAAATCATTTTGCTGTTCAGTAAAAATTTGTGTTTTAGTAATGCCCATTTGTTATTATTATATTGCAATATTACGATATTAAAATTAAATAAAAAAGTCAAAACATAGAAATTTTGACTTTTCCTTTTTATTATAAGTTAAATCTTATCAAGATATTTTAAAACCAAGGTTTTTTACCAGCTTGATAGGTGTTATAAAATTCAGCATCAGATTTTGTTAAATAGATAATCCCCTCTATTAAACCAATTGCCCAAATAGCCGTCGTACCAATTCCACAAGTTACAAAGTACAATATTATCGATGCTATTAGCATAATTGCACCTTCTTTATTATAACCCAAGACAAATTTATGAACCCCAGCCCATCCAAAAATTATTGCAAGAATACCAGCTAATATCTTTTTGTTATCTCCAGATGCAAATGTTTCTTTAGCGCTTTCAGTAAACTCTGATGCCGATTCTTTAGCTTCTTTTGCAAATTCCTTTGCTTTTTCTTTTGCTTCACCAGCAAATTTCTCTGCTTTATCAGCGGCTTTTTTTGCACCTTCTTTTGCATCGCCTAACATGTCATTTAGGTCATCGCTTAAATTTTTTTCGTCAGACATAATCTTTATTTTTTGATTAGAATTTAAATGTAGTAAAAAATTAAATTCACTACTAACTATATGTCAATCAAAATAATGGAATGTTACAAAAATAGCTATCTGAATAATAAAACAATCCCTCCAATAGCAGTAACTATAAGTATAAAACGCCTATAGTTTACATTGGAAATTAGCTTAACAATATATGCTCCTAAGAAGAAACCAACTATAACTGTTGGAATTAAAACCGAATTTAAAATAAGAGTTTCTTTGGTAACCGTTTTCCAAACAAAAAAATGAAAGGGCAATTTAAACACATTTATTATAAAGAATAACCACGCTGCGGTTCCGATAAACTCATTTTTAGGAAACCGCATTGCCAAAAAGTAAATGTTTGAAATTGGTCCTGCGAGATTGCCAATCATAGTAGCAAAACCGGCTAAAAACCCCGTTGTATTGGCAAACCACCTATTAGTTGGCACTTTATTGGATTTTCTGTTTTCTGTATAAAACATAATAAGTACAGAAGCAATGATAATAATTGCCATTAATCTTTTAAAAAGAACTTCGGAAATATCATTACCAATCCATACACCTACCAAAACACCAATAACCATTGATGGTATTAGCTTTTTAATATATTTCCATTGGGCGTGCCTGTTGTAATAAATAACAGCTAAAATATCGGCGCAAATTAACATAGGAAGTAAAACGCCTGTTGATGCTTTTTCGCCAAAAACAAAAGCGAGAATTACAACAATAATTATGCCTATGCCTTTGATACCAGATTTAGATAAGCCCAATAAAAAAACTGCAAACCCAATGGCTATCCATTGCAATGCAGTTAAATTATAAGATTGAAGTATTTCTAAATAAGTCAATAGTGTTTAGGTTGTTGTATTTTGAAAACGAATTTACAAAAAAGCACTATCAATAGGTTCCCAAAGCTCTATTTTGTTACCATCGTTATCTAAAATCCATCCAAATTTACCATAATCATATTCTTCAACCTCTCCAACTATAGTTACTCCTTCGGCTTTTAATTCTTTAAGGAGCTCATGAAGGTTTTCCACACGATAATTAAACATAAAGTCTTTTTTTGAAGGCTCATAATATTTAGTGTCTTGAGCAAAAGGACTCCATTGGGTAGAGCACTCTTTTCCTTCTTTATCCTTCCACCAAAAGGTACACCCATAATCATCGGTATTAAATCCTAAATGTTTTTTATACCAATCTTTTGTTGCCTTAGGATCTTTGGTTTTAAAAAACAATCCGCCAATACCAGTTACTCTTTTCTTCATTTTTTTAATTTTATACGTGTTGGTCAATTAATATTGTATTTCCATCGGGGTCGAACATAACAATGCTTGCAGGTCCTGAAGTATTTTCATCTGCTTCTCTTTCTAACTTTATATTGTTGCTTTTTAGATGTTTTTGAATAGCTCTTACATCATCAAAGGGCTCAACCTTATTGGCATTTTCATCCCAACCAGGATTAAAGGTTAAAATATTTTGCTCAAACATCCCTTGAAATAAGCCTATAAGGGCGTTACCATTTTTCATAATGAGATAATTCATTTGAATATCGCCAGCAAACTGGGTAAACCCAAGAGTTTCATAAAATGCCTTTGAAGCCTTTATGTCTTTCACACTTAAGCTTGCAGAAAATGTTCCTAATTTCATAATTTTTGTTTTTTGTTGATTATTTTTTCTTTATGGCTGTTTCATAAATATCAATCCATTGCGCTACCGTCATTTTCTTTGAAAGTTCTTCAATTAATTTAAACGGAATGTCTTCTACTTTTTTAAATCTAATACAGCTTTTACCCATATCTAATTTACTTTTACAATGTTTAGGGTATTCTTTTACAAACCAATCGTGTAGTTCAGGTTGGGAATAAATACCGCTGTGGTAAAGGTTTACTGAATTTTTTTGAGAAGCAAAACTCATAAAAGGTAAAGGTTCTTTCGGATTACAATGATACCCATCTGGATATATAGAATGAGGTACGTAGTAACCTATCATGCCATACTGTATACCTTCTTCAAAACCTTTAGGTAAACTATCATTAATCACTTTTCTTAACTTTTTTAAAGCATCTTGTCTTTCTGCCGGAACTTGACTAATATAATCTTCTGGTGATGTGGCCTTATATTGCATAGTAAATTTATTTTCGTTGTAATATTAAACCCGAAATTAAAGAAATTATAAAACCAAGAATTATAACTGATGCAAACATCATAAGCGCCATAAAACTTGGGCTACCATAATCTTTCATTTGTTGAGTTAACTCAGCAGTTTTAACTTTTAATTCTTCTGCTGATAATGTCTCTTCCATTTTTTTAACGGAATACTCTAAATACTCACTTGCAAAATCGGGATTTATCTGCGATGTATAAATATAATCGAAAACAGCAACTCCCAGTGCAGAAAACAAAGCTATTAACATCCCAATCCCTATAGCTTTTCCTAGAGATACTTTCCCATTATTTACTTTGTCGCGATAGTGTTTGATTCCAAAATAAACAAATAATAAAGAGAGCACCATGGATGTGTACCCTATAAGTTCTCCGTAGTCAAAATCTACACCCATTCCTAAAAAGAACGGCAACCCAAATAACACAAAGCCACTTATTAATGAGTAAAGTCCGTACTTAATCACTGTTTTTTTCATAATGTTCGTTTTAAGATTGATTAGCCAAAAGTAGATAATGTGGGCAGTATTGAAGTCATACTAAAGTACCAAATCAATAGTACTTTAGTATAAATGTATGAATTTTATATGATTTGGTAATCTTTGGCAATTTGAAGTGCTTGCGTTCGGCGTTTTGCGTTTAGCTTTACTAACAAATTAGAAACATGGGTTTTTATAGTACTTTCTGAGAGGAATAGTTTTTCAGCTATTTCCCTATTTGACAGCCCTTCTGAAATAGCCTGAAGCACCTCGTATTCACGCTCGGTAATTTCTAATTCAGATATTTTTTTGTGATTAATCTCATTTAGTGGCAATGCGTTTTTATAAAGACTTTTTTTATTGATATAAATGCCTACTATAAAAAATACTATTGCTATTAAAGCAATAACAAACTCTGTTTTTAAATTTCCTGAAATTAATGCATACTTACTAAATTGAAATAGTAAGAGTAAAGCCAGAATAAGCAACGAAAAAACGATAATTGTTTTTTTCATGCTTTAAAATTAACAAAATTTGGTCTTAATTTTATCAACTATAGTTTGGGCCAACTTTTCTTTGCTCTCAATAGTCCAGCCCGCTACATGCGGTGTTAGCAATACATTATTAGCTTCTATTAAATATTGAAACGCTTCTGGCATTGCTGAAGTAAACAAACTTTCAAACGAGGCCTTTTCGTATTCTAAAACATCTAATCCTGCACCTAAAATTTTACCAGATTTTAATGTCGAAACTAAATCTTTTGTAACCACACTTTTACCGCGTGCAGTGTTTATAAACCAAAACGGTTTTTTAAATTGATTTATAAATTCAGTATTAATCATGTTTAATGTTAAAGGTGTTTGTGGCGTATGTAAGCTTACCACATCAACTTTTTCTTGAAATACTTTGAGTGAAACCTGTTTTGCATTAGAGTCTGCAACATTATCTTTTATATCGTAGCACAATACCTCAACATCAAATCCTCTAAGTTTTTTGGCAAATGCCTTTCCCATATTACCGTAACCTATAATACCTACTATTTTTCCATCAAGTTCTATTCCGCGATTGTCTTCACGTAGCCATTTACCATTTCGAACTTCATTATCTGCCTTATTAAGTTTATTAAATAGTGAAAGTAACATGCCTAAAGCGTGTTCTCCAACTGCATTGCGGTTACCTTCAGGAGCTGCGATAAGTTCGATACCTTTTGATAAGGCATAATCACAATCAATGTTTTCAAGTCCCGCACCAACACGACCAATAAATTTAAGGTTTAAAGCTGCATCAATAAATTGTTTATCGATTGTAAAACGACTTCGTAAAACGATTCCATCGTAATTTTGAATTTTCGCCTCAATCTGTTCTTTTGAAGACGTGTAATCTTCGTCATTTATAAAACCTAAATCGTTAAGCTGGTTTATTAATAACTCATGGTTGGTGTCGAGGTGAAGAATTTTCATTTAAATTTTTGGGTAATGCGTTTGTGTTTTTTTGTGTTGTACATTGCCAGTGTGCGCTGTATTTAGTTTTTCAAATAATAATACATGTACTTCTTCTCCATTCTTGGTCATAGGATTATGCTCTACTCCTTTTGGAACTACAATAATTTCGCCTTCTTTTACAATTTCTGTCTTATCGCGAAATTGCATATATAAAGTGCCTTTTATCACTTGAAAAAGCTCATCTTCATCGTCATGTTTGTGCCACACAAAATCGCCCTTTAATTTTGCAAGAATAACCTGCATATCATCTACCACCGCAATTTGATGAGGATGCCAATTTTTGGTGAATTTTGAAAATTTATCCTTTATGTTGATAGTATTCATAGGGTAAATTTACGAAGTTTTGCGTTAGCGATTGAAAAGAAAATCCTTTTGCTTTTGCAAAAGATTGTACTGTAAAGCGCGACCTGAAAGGTAACGCCTAAATGCCTAAAATTAATTTAGCTATCCAGAAGTAAATAAGGATTCCGAAAATATCGTTACTTGTAGTAATAAATGGCCCTGTAGCAATAGCAGGATCGATTCCTCTTTTATCTAAGAATAACGGGACAAATGTGCCTATTAATCCAGCTACCACAATAACTGCTACTAGAGAAACTGATATGGCAAGTGCGGTAATGGCATCCCCTTGTGATGCCCAAACAAATAAAAATAAGAAAAGTGCTAGAATAAAGCCGTTTAGTGCTGCAAGTAACATCTCCTTTATTAAACGCCCATTTACACTTCCTTTTACGTCGTTATTGGCTAAGCCTTGAACTATAATAGCGCTTGATTGTACACCTACATTACCTGCCATAGCCGCAATTAATGGTGTGAAAAAGAATAATACAGCATATTTATTAAAAGCTTCTTGAAAGCCTTCCATAATTAAAAAAGCGCCAACACCTCCAATTAAACCTAAAAACAACCATGGTAATCGGGCTCTTGTAAGGTCTAATATACTATCATCTGCTTCAACATCGCTTGTAATACCTGCTGCCATTTGATAATCTTTTTCGGCTTCCTCTTTTAAAACATCAACAATATCATCAATAGTAATGCGTCCTAAAAGTGTTTTGTTTTCGTCTACAACTGGTATAGCCTCTAAGTCATATTTTGCCATAACTTTAGCTACTTCCTCTACATCTTCATTAACGTTTACAAAATCTACATTGGCATTGGATATTTCTGCTATTTTTTGATCGCTTTTTGCAACTATTAGGTCTTTTAATGATAGGCGACCAATAAGTTTTTCTTGTTTATCTACAACGTATATTGAATGTACTCTTGTTACATTTTTCGCTTGCCCCCTAATTCTTCGCATGCAACCAGCAACTGTCCAAGTTTCATAAACTTTAACAAGTTCTTTTGCCATAAGTCCGCCAGCAGAATCCTCATCATAAGCTAAAAGTTCTTCGATTTCAGCTTTATGGTCTTGGTCTTCGATTTGCGCAATTACAGCAACCTGTCGATCTTCTGATAATTCAGAAATAATATCGGCAGCATCATCGGTATCTAATTCTTCAATTTCTTCGGCAATTTCTTTAGCAGAAAGATTCTTTAAAACCTTTTCTCGATTGTCCTCATCCATTTCCATGAGAATATCTGAGGTAGTTTCTGAATCGAGAAGTTTAATAACATATATGGCGTCTTCCAGATTTAATTCGTCTAAAATTTCAGCAATATCAGCGTAGTGAAACTCGTCTAACAACTGATGTAGTTCCTTATCGTTTTGTAATTCAATAAGCTGTTCTACTTGCTCAACAAGTTCTTCCGTAAGGTGGAATTGTATTTTCTCTTTTTCTTCTGACAAATTGAGAATTCTATAAGGTTTAAATTTCAGTTTCTATCAATTGCGTTAACTCTATAAACTGTTGCACGCTTAATTGTTCTGGACGTTTGCCAAATATACTATTTGCTTTTAAATTATCAGAAAAATTAAATGTTTTTAAACTGTTGCGAAGCGTTTTACGGCGTTGTTGGAAAGCTGTTTTTACAGTTTTAAAGAAAAGTGGTTCGTTACAAGGTAGTGTGTAATTACTTTTTCTAATCAGTCTCAATACTCCAGAATCTACTTTTGGAGGCGGATTAAATACATTTGGAGGTACGGTAAACAAATACTCTGCATCATAAAATGCTTGGGTTAAAACCGATAAAATACCATAAACTTTACTGCCTTCTTTGGAACATATACGTTCAGCTACTTCTTTTTGAAACATCCCTGAAAATTCAGGAATTTGATTTCGCATTTCAAGAGTTTTAAAAACTATTTGAGTAGAAATATTATAAGGAAAGTTACCAATAATAGCGAAAGATTCGTTGTTAAAAACAGTATTTACATCGTATTTTAAAAAGTCTTTTTCAATAATTCTTGGCGCAAGATTAAGATAGTTGGCTTGTAAATACTCAACGGACTCTGTATCTATTTCAATTACATAGGTAATAACATCTTTTTTTAGCAAGTATTTAGTAAGTACGCCCATTCCAGGGCCAATTTCCAACACATTTTTATAGCCATTAAGCGTTAATGTATCTGCAATTTTTTGTGCCACAGATTCATCCTTTAAAAAATGTTGTCCAAGGTACTTTTTAGCTTTTACTTGATGTTGGTTATTTGCCACTGATTTATGAAAATTTTTATAGAGATACGAAGATATAAAACTTAAAGCCGTTGAATTGATTTACAAGAAATTAGTTTTGCTTAACAGATTCCAGAAAGCTGTTGAAGTTTAAACAAACCTCTTCAAGTGACCAATACAAATCTGACAGTTCTTCAATATTTTTTCTTTTTATGTTTCCTTTGAAAACAAAATTTTTACCCTCTAAACCAATTTTTGAGCATCTGAAATCCAATAATTGTAATACTAAATAATCAGTATGGAGAAAGTCTGTATACTTACTTTTTTCACCAGAAAACTTAAGCATTTCAGAGCGCGATATGATTTCTAAAAACACAGATCGTTTTATATAACAAGTTGGGAATTCTTGAAATAAACTAGAATTTCTACATTTTATATGAAGTTTAAATTTTCGCTTATTCCAAATGACGTTTGACTCAATAGTCCAGTTATTAAATCTATTTATAAATTGCCTACTCCCTTGAGTAGATCTCAAAGTTTTATCTAAAATTACTTCAGCTGAAGTATGTGCTTTTTGCAAATTACTCAAGTTCTTTTCGGTAATCTTTTTATTTAAAGTTTACAGTGTATTCGTCAATTATTTGAAGCTCGGTTCTAAAGGCTAGCACTTTATCGGCAAACTTTTTTAATCCATCGTTCCTAAGTTTTTCGGCATCCTCTTTATAGTAAGCATCTAAAGCTTCTCTTGAATACGATCGGTATTGGATAGAATACGTAACTCCTCCCATGTCTTCTTCTACCAAAACCCTTGTTAAGGTTGCTTTTTCAAATTTTCCAGTGGCTAAAACCTGTGGAATATGGTTTTTTATCCAAGTAAGCCATTCATCATGAACGCTTTGGTCAATATTTACTGTTACGTTATATATGTACATTAAATGTGTATTTGTTTCTGCCCAATCTTTAATCCTAATTTTGATTAATTTATAGCATCACCACGCAAAGACCTAAATCGTTTTCTGGACTCTACAAAATAGATGCTATCAGCATAGTTAAAAATAATTTGTTCATACAGCGCTTTTGCTTCATCTGGAAGGTTTAACTGTTTTTCAAATATTTGTGCTAAATGGTAGTAAGCATCATCAATTAAAATACCATCTCTATAATTTTGAATGATGGCTTCATAGTTTACCTTAGCTTTTTCAAATTGCCTTTTTAATTCAAATAATTGAGCCTGTTTGTACAAGGTTTGCGCTATGATAGGTTCCGTTTTATGCTCATTTAAAATTTTATCTAATAGTGCAATAGCTTCTTCATTTCTATTCTGAAAGGCTAATAAATCGGCTTTTGCATACAATTTTAACGCTGTTTGAAGAGAATCTTCATATTTATTATCGGAAATAAGAAGTTTTAAATCGAGTGCATCATTCGCAATAAGTTGTGATGTTGATGATTTTAAAATTTTAAGCTGAGATTCGGCCCATTTAAAATCGCCTTTATAGTAACTGGTTTTGGCTACTTTATATCGAGCTTCTTGAGAAATAGTACTGTTTTTTAAATTACGCTGAATTTGAGTATAATAAATTAAAGCTTGATTGAACTTTTCTTGTAACACCAAAATATCACCTAGTTCTAATTTGACCTCGGCTTTTTGCAATTCGGTAAGCGGTAACTTGAGTGTATCTTCTAAAAAAGAAACTGCTTCGTTGGTTTGATTCATATAAAACGCTAGAAAATGTGCATACGAAATTTGCAGATTTAATGTTTGTGATTGCGCTCCAAATGATTTTATAAGTTCTAAATACTTATCTTTTATTACTTTGTAATTGTCCTTGTTTGCTTCCTTTGTTTCTAATAGTAATAGGTTATTATATGCTCTTAAAATCATGTCTGCATCTTGAGCAGTTTCGGCTATATATGTGAAAATCTCTTTTGAAACTTCATTTTCGTTTTCATTTGATGCAATTAGTGCCAATTCTTCAATTCTATTCAGGCTTTCTGGTTGCCTATTAAAGATTGCTTTCTCTTGTGTGAAGGCTTTACTAAAGTCTTTTTGTTGAATAAATAACCAGCTTAATAACTCATTCCAAAGTAAATTTGGTTGTTGCTGCGTTTTTTTAAGCAATAGTTTTCTAAATAAAATATTGTTTTCGTTAGAGTTATCTTCACTAATAAAATCGTTAATTGCTCGCTTAACGTCTCTTACTGCAACTGGGTTTGCTTCGGCAAAATTGATGTAGCTATTAAACATTTTTTCAATGTTCCCTTGTTCTCCATAAATTTGTGCTAGCTGTAGGTTGAAGTTAAATTCTGGGTTTAACAACATAGCTTTTTCATAGGAAGCAATGGCTTCATTTAAAAGTGTATGATTTTGAAAACTTCGAGCTACTGAAAAAACATTACTTACTCTTAAATCTATACTCGCTATGGCTTTATCATAATTTAATTTAGCGTTTACTAAATCGTTTTTAAGTTGAAAATTGTACCCTAATTCAACCAAAAAAGCTGGATAATTAATGCGTTCTAAAAGTTTAGATATTAAAGCCTCAACCTCATCGTATTGCTCTAATTGTTGATGGGTACTAATTAGTTGATTTATGTAATTAATATTGGAAGGTGCTTTTTCATATAGTTTTTTATATTCTAACAATGCCTTTTGGTATTCGCCATTTTTAAAATATTCTTGCGCTATAATATCGTTCTGAGAAAACGCAGAAGCAGTAATGAGAAAGCAACATATTAAAAGAAATTTCATGTGATTTTTATAATGTCTTTCAAAAGTCATAAATAGCATTTTTGCCTACGATAAAATTACCAATAGCTTTATGACTGAGATGTTTTATATTGTAAAGATAACAAATGCGCATTTTAGAAATTCTAAATTTTATTATAAAAAAGTGCCCGAATAAATCCGGGCACTAACCAACCAAAAATAAATGTTCTATTAACTACCGTTAATTAAATACTCGATTGGGGACAGTCTTAAAATTCTGGATAAACAGAAATGACTATTTTTAAAAAAAATCTTTGTTATTGCATCAAGAGATCCTCTTTAGAAAAACCCTTATTTACTTACAATAGCCGTAGAATTATCTTCAGATTTAACAATCTCAAAATCTGAAAATAACACTTGGCTTGCAAAAAAGATGAGCGCAATTAAAAGCACAATGCGTTTAAAATTTTTCATGGGTTAGTAGGTTAAGCATTTTTGGTCCTGCTAACTTGATAAATTAATTTCAAAACTCAAAAGAAATAAAGAAAAAATCGTTAAACAACGGTTTTATTTTACACTTTATCGGTGTTAAAAAATAAAATCTTACAAAATTGTAAGATTTTATTTTCAATTATAAAACGATAGATTTTGCTAATCTATTATTTTAAAACCTGTATATGGTTGTAAAACTTCTGGAATTTTTATTCCATTTTCGGTTTGGTAATTTTCTAAAATACCAGCAAGTACTCTAGGTAACGCTAATGAGCTACCATTTAGTGTATGAGCTAATTCATTTTTACCATCGCTATTTTTAAATCTCAGTTTTAGTCGGTTTGCTTGAAAAGTTTCAAAGTTAGAAACTGACGAAATTTCTAGCCATCGATCTTGCGCTGTAGAGAATACTTCAAAATCATAGGTTAAAGCTGATGCAAATGAGGTGTCGCCACCACATAAACGTAATATTCGGTAAGGCAGTTTTAGTTCTTTTAATATGCCTTTTACATGCTCTACCATACCATCTAAAGCCTCATAAGATTTACTAGGGTGTTCTATTCGAATAATTTCAACTTTATCAAACTGATGCAATCTATTTAAGCCTCTTACATGCGCACCGTAACTTCCAGCTTCACGACGAAAACAAGGAGTATAGCCTGTAATTCCAATTGGTAATTCACTTTCATTTAGAACAACATCTCTAAAAATATTGGTTCCTGGTACTTCAGCTGTTGGAATTAAGTACAAATTATCTTCGGTCACGTGGTACATTTGCCCCTCTTTATCGGGTAGCTGTCCAGTACCAAAACCAGAGGCTTCATTTACCAAATGCGGTAATTGATATTCTGTATATCCAGCAGCGGTATTTTTGTCTAAAAAATAGGTGATTAAAGCACGTTGCAACTTTGCTCCTTTGCCCTTGTAAACCGGAAACCCAGCTCCTGTAATTTTTGTTCCAAGTTCAAAATCTATAATATCATACTTTTTGGCTAACTCCCAATGCGGTAATGCGCCATCATGTAATACTGGGACATCTCCAGCTTTAAAAACCTCTTCATTATCTAATTCTGAATTACCTCGTGCCACCAAGTCATTTGGTATATTTGGTATTTTATATAGTAATTCGTTTAAGGCTTCTGATTTGCTGCTTAGTAAATCCTGCAGTTCTTTTGAGGTTTCTTTTAATTCGCTTGTTTTCTCTTTTAAAAGATTTGCTTTTTGTGCTTCGCCCGATTTAAATAAGTTCCCAATTTCTTTTGAAAGTGAGTTAGACTCCGCTAAGGTATTATCTAATTCGGTTTGAAGGCGCCTTCTTTCTTCATCAAACGTGATTACATCATTAATCATTTGTGTCGCATTGATGTTTCGTTTTTCTAGGCGTTTAATTACTAATTCTTTGTTTTCTCTAATAAAAGCGACTTGTAACATGTGTTGGAAATTTAAGCGGTAAATTTAATGAATTACCAATAGAATTACTCTTGTTTTGAGGGTAAAATCCAGTGGCTATGTTTAAAAGCATTCCATTTTTCATTTGCTATATCTATTTCTGGATTTATTAATGTTTTTAACGGCCTTCCGTTTACACTTACTTTACAATTGACATATACTGCTACATGTTCACCTTTTGAAAGAAAGTCCTTTTTTAATCGTTGAGAAAATTGCCAAATAACATCAGGTTTTGTACTCGCAGTATGCTTTTGTTTCATCGTTAAATAATCATCCATATTAATTATTCTACTAGCCCCTGTTTCTTTGTTTTCTACTCTATAAGTAGCAAAACCACTTTTTGCTCTTAGCATCATACGCCATGAAAGACGATGCCCTTCTTCTGTCCAAAGTACATCATCTTTAAAAAAATGATGTCTTAATGGTAGGCCTATTTGAATTAAAAAATACACACACAATACAGTGACAAGTGTTTTCTTGTATTTGGGAATTATTATGCGTTCTTCGTTGTAATATGATTTCTTTTTTAAAAATATTTTATGAATGGTTTTTGTTGGAAAAAAGAATAAGGCAAAAGCCAATGATAAATATGGAAAAATTCCTATTTGCAACACAAATGAATTAAACAAATGGAAAAATATAGACACTAAAAAGGCATATTTTCTTGTAGACTTAAAAAGCAATAGAGGCACTATTAAGCCATCAAATAAAATTCCTCCATAGGCAAGCAAATAATGTATCCATTTTTGTTGCAATAACTCCCCAATTAAAATATAATTCTTTTTGGGTTTCATGAGTATTTCAATGAATGTGGTGTCCAACCAATCTGGATAAAACTTGGCAAATGCCGCATAAGTATAAACAATAAAAAGCTGTAATACTATCACCCATTTGCACCATTGTGGCATAGATATTTGCTTAATGTTTGGGTTGTTTTTTGCATCGATTGAAGCGAAGGTATTTGCAGGTAAAAACACCATGATACTACTTATTAATATTAATAAATAGTAGTGATTATTATATGCCGATTTTTGCATGAGGTATGTTGCAGACCACATTAGGGTAAACCCTATTATACTAAGCCGATATTTATACCCTAACATTACAAAAAGGCCTAAAAGGCCCATTATGATGTAGTAATAATACATCCCATTACCAGAAAGCGGTTGCAACCATTCAAAACCAATAAATGAAAATGTGAATTCAGGATCGATTAATGTGCGCTTTACCCAACCTGTGAAAATGGCACCAATAGACTCCAAAAAACAAAGCATCCCGAAAATAATTCTAAACGTGATTAATGCAGAATTATCAACATGTTTAAACAGCCATTGGTTAAGCATCATTTTTAGCAATAAATTCGAGAGCAACTTTTTTATCTATACTCAATTGCATTTTTAAAGCCTCAACTGATTCAAATTTTTGTTCGTCTCGAATCCGATTTAACAAATCTATTTGAATTTTATCTCCGTAAATGTCTTTATTGAAATCAAAAAAATGAACTTCAATACTTTGTTCCTTTCCACTAACTGTTGGGTTTGTTCCAATATTCATCATACCGTAAAATCTTGTTCCCTTAATTTCAGACTTTACAACATAAACGCCTTGTTTTGGTATAATTTTATAATCTTCTTCTACTCTAATATTTGCTGTTGGATACTTAATTTTTTTTCCTAAGCCTTTTCCTTTTATTACAGTACCATTTAGCATAAACGGATATCCTAAATAGCTATTCGCTTTTAAAATATCACCATCATTTAGTGCTTTTCTTATTTTGGTTGAGCTTACCGAAACGTCATCAATATCTTGTGCTGAAATTTCTTCCACATCAAAACCATAAGTCTCACCAAACGCTTTTAAATTATTAATATCAGCATTTCTGTTTCTCCCAAATCTGTGATCGTAACCTATGATAACTTTTTTAGCATTTAGCTTTTCTACTAAAATTTGCTTTACAAAATCTTCAGCTGATAGTCTGGAAAATTCTTTAGTAAATTTTTTAATAAGTAAGTAATCTAACCCTAAAGCGTCCAAAATAGCATAACGTTCATCAATGGTATTAATTAGTTTGATGTTAGAATCTTTTTGCAATACCATTCGTGGATGTGGAAAAAATGTAAGAATTACTGATTTTAAACCTTCTAATTTCCCAGTATTTATTAAGCGCTTAATAATTTTTTGATGCCCTAAATGAACGCCGTCAAAAGTGCCAATAGTTACAACTGTTGGTTCGTTAAGTTTATATGATTCTATGTTTATTATTTTACTCATTTAGTACCGTAAAATTATTTAAATGACCTTAAATGTTATAATTTATTATATTTGATTTAATAATTTGCTTCAAAAAAACACCTATGAAAACAAAACTACATTATGTTTTATCAATGGCAATACTTTTGTGTTTATTTTCAGTAAATGCACAAAATTCTTCATTTAAAAAAGTTGATGCTGTTGAAAATTCTCAAAATTTTACTAAATACCATCTCGATAAAAATATCGTTCACTTGTTTGAATTAAACATGAATATGCTTGAACAAAGTTTATCTAAAGCTAGTTTAAGAAGTTATTCTAATAAAGGAAAAAACACTGTTATATCGCTTCCTGCTGTTGGAGGCAAAATGGAAACTTTTACAATTTTTGAAGCTCCCGTTTTCTCAAAAGAGCTTTCAGAAAAATATCCTAATATTAAATCTTATGTTGGTGTAAGTAGTAATAACTCAGGAGCTCGATTAAGAATGAGTATCTCTCCTCAAGGGGTACAAACCATGATTACGTACCCTGACAACCCAACGGTTTTTATGGAGCCTGTTTTAAAAGCATCCAACCAATATGTGTTATATAGTAGAAAGGATAAGAATGCTATAATAAATGCTTTTGAATGTAAGACTATTGACGAGGTTAACAGTTTATTTAACAAATCCAATACTGCCTTAAAGATTGATGAAGGTGGGGCAAACGATCAAACCCTACAAAAATTTAGGATTGCAATTTCTACAACCTCTGAATATACTGCATATCATGATGATGGTATTCCTGGAAATGGAGATGCTATTGCTGATGCCTTAGCGGCCATTAATGCCTCTCTTTCAAGAGTTAATGAAGTTTTCGAAACCGATATGGCAGTTACATTTGAATTAGTAAATGCTACACAATTAATTTATAATGATGCCGTTAATGACCCTTATTCTGACGCGAACGTTGGAGTTAATGGAGCTTGGAGTTCTGAACTACAAAGCACTTTAACCACAGAAATTGGGGAAGCTGCCTATGATATTGGACATTTATTTGGTGCTACCGGAGGTGGTGGCAATGCGGGTTGCATTGGTTGTGTATGTACAAATGGTTCAAAAGGAAGCGGTTACACGTCTCCTGCGGATGCTATCCCAGAAGGTGACACTTTTGACATAAACTATGTAGTACACGAAATTGGACATCAAATGGGAGCAAACCATACTTGGGCTTTTAGTAGTGAAGGAACTGGTGTGAATTCTGAACCAGGAAGTGGAACTACTATAATGGGTTACGCTGGTATTACAGGACCTGATGATGTACAAACAGATAGTGATGATTACTTTCATTATCAAAGTATAAAACAAATTCTTGATAATTTAAGCACAAAAAGTTGTCAAACCACTGAAGGTATTTCAAATAGCCCTCCAAGTGTTGATGCTGGAAGTGATTACTTTATCCCTAAAGGCACCGCTTATGTTTTAAGAGGGTCTGCAACAGATTCAAATTCTGGAGACAATCTTACTTACTGCTGGGAACAAATAGATAGTGGGGTAACCGATTTTCAAAATTTTGGTCCAGATTTACCTTCTAGTTCCATGAATAGATCTTTACCTCCATCAAGTTCTCCAGATAGATATATTCCTAGATTAAGCAGTGTAGTTGCAGGAAATACCATTCAGACAAATCCTACTTTAGGAAGTGACTGGGAAACGGTTTCTAATGTTTCAAGAAATTTAAATTGGGCACTAACTGTGAGGGACCGATCCCCTGCAAGTGCTACTGGCGGACAAAGTAGTTATGATACTATGTTAATTACCGTTGAAGACGTTGACCCTTTTACTGTAACCAATCCTGTTTCATGGTCTCCTGGCTCTATGCAAACCATTGAGTGGTTTGTTGGGCAAACCACAAACGCAACTATAAATTGTCAAAACGTAAACATTAAATTATCAGTTGATGGTGGTGTAACTTTCCCAACAACTATAGCTACAAACACTCCTAATGATGGGTCATTTGTTTATAGCGTTCCTATCATTTCTAACACATCACAGGCAAGAATATTAATTGAAGCTGCCGATAATATTTTTTATGATGTTTCTGATTTTGATTTTTCAATTTCTTCAGACCCCGATTTTTTTATTGTTGAAACTGGAATGAATCCTATCTCCTGTGGTGATACTTCGGTAACTTATACTTTTGATTACGTAGCTGCAAATGGATTTTCAGATAATACAGTTTTTAGTGCTTCCAGTTTACCTTCTGGATCATCGGCGGTTTTTTCACCTACTAATTTAAGTAGTTCTGGCTCATTCACTTTAACCCTCAACGGATTAACAACTGAAGGCGATTATACTTTTACTGTTACTGGAACATCATCCACAACAAAGAATATATCTGTTGATTTACCTTATTATAATGGCCTTTGTAGTTCTGTTGCTAATACAGATTATGAAACAAGCACAACACTGGTGTTGTTTAACACTATAAATAATGCCTCGGCAAAACCTTCTGGTTATAGTGATTACACCTCTATATCAACAGATATTAATAGAAACGAATCTTATAACCTTACTGTAAATGTGAATACTGATGGTGCATTTACAACCAATACAAAAGTTTGGATTGATTGGAACCAAAACTGTAGTTTTGGTGATGCAGGGGAAGAATATGATTTAGGAGACGCCAATGATGTAGTTAATCAGCCTACTAATCTATCTCCATTATCTATCACAGTTCCTATTAGTGCTACTTTAGGTAATACAATAATGAGGGTTTCAACAAAATATAAGCCTGATGGTTTACCAACTTTTTGTGACAATGGATTTGATGGTGAGGTAGAAGACTATACGCTTAATATTATGCCTACCCTAGCCGTAGAAGAATTTGGTTTTGATAATTTTATAGTTTTTCCAAATCCTAATAAAGGTGAGTTTACTATTAAATTAAATAGTAGTACGTCAAATAGTATTAAAGTTAATGCTTATGATTTAAGTGGTAGAATTATTTATAACAACTTATTTAAGCAAGGTGGCGATTTTAATGAAAAAATAAGCTTGCGCCATGTACAATCAGGAATGTATATTTTGAATGTAAGCGATGGTATAAGAGCATCCACCAGAAAAATTATCGTAGAATAGCTATAAAAAAAGAGAAGATTTAATCTTCTCTTTTTTTATTTACCGTTAAAAGCGTTCATGGTATTGTTTACTCCAGATAAGGCAAACGATTTTATAAGTTCTTTCGATTTTTCTAGTCGTTCTTTTAGCTTTTCGGTTTCCTCATCAGTCCATTCACCTAAAACATAATCTACCTGCCTTCCTTTACTATAGAAGTCACTTATACCAAAACGGAAACGGTTATATTTTGTGGTATTTAATTTGTCTTGAATATCTTTAAGTCCGTTATGTCCGCCATCACTTCCTTTAGTTTTTAGCCTAATACTGCCAAAGGGTAAATTTAAATCGTCTGTTATAATTAAAAGATTTTCTAACTGGATTTTTTCTTTCGTTAACCAGTATAAAACGGCTTTTCCACTTAAATTCATATACGTATTAGGTTTCAATAATATAAATGTTCTGCCTTTAAGTTTATACGTAGTAATATCACCTAATTTTTGGGTTTCAAAAGTCAATTGCTCCTTGTTAGCGAAATAATCCAATACTTTAAACCCTATGTTATGGCGTGTATTTTCATATTTCTCTCCAATGTTACCTAAACCAACAATTAAATATTTCTTCATAGGATTTTGTTCTTCTATGGCTCTTTTCTTTTTAAACAATCTTCTTAAAAACTCACACATAAAAGCTTCTTTTTGTAAAAATAAAAAAGCATCCTGAATAATTCAGGATGCTTTCGTATTTAGTTAAAAATACTTTTTATTCTTGAGCAGCTGGTGCTTCAGTTGAAGCTGGAGTTTCGCCTCCTTCAGCAGCAGCAGTTGCTTCTGCTCCTTCAGCTCCTTCTTCTAATTCTTCTTCTTCTTCATCCTCAATAATAACTCTAGATCGTTTTACAAGACATACAACAGTATTGTCTGGATGCATGATTTTATAAGCATCATTTAATAATTCTGTTACGTATAACTTGTTTCCAATTTTAAGTGGCGTAATATCAGCCTCAATAAAATCTGGTAGGTTTACTGGTAAAGCTTTAACACGTAAGCTACGTCTGTTCTTACGTAATACACCTCCATTTTTCACACCACGAGAGTTTCCAATAAATACTACTGGAATATCCATAGTAATTTCTTTGTCTTCAAATAACTGATAGAAATCTACATGTAAGATTCTATCCGTTACTGGATGAAATTGAATGTCTTGTAAAATAGCGTTAAATTTTTCGCCATTTTCTAAAGCAATCACAACTGTATGCGCATTTGGTGTGTATACAAGTTTAGAGAAAGCTAATTCTTCTGCTGAGAAATGAACTGGCTTATCTCCTCCGTATAATACGCAAGGAACCTGACCAGCATTACGTAAGGCTTTTGTTGCTTTTTTGCCCACGCTTTCTCTTTGAGATCCGTTGATTGTAATTGATTTCATTTTTCTATTTATATAATTTAATTAATATTCTTTTTTATTTCGCTTTCACGGAAATTACATCACAAATTTTGAACTAATAGATTGATTGTTGTGTACTTTCTCCATAACATCCGCAAATAAATCGGCACAACTTAAAACTTTAATTTTATCACTTAAAGGTTTTACTGGAATGGAATCTGTAACTATTAATTCTTCTAATTTTGATTTGTTTATTTTTTCGTAAGCATTACCCGATAAAATAGGATGGGTACAAATAGCTCTCACACTTATAGCACCGCGTTCCATCATCAAGTCTGCCGCTTTAGTTAACGTACCCGCTGTATCAACCATATCATCTACCAATACCACATTTTTACCAGTTACATCACCTATTAATTCCATATGCGAAATAACATTAGCCTTTGCACGTTGCTTGTAACAAATTACAACATCGCTTTCTAAAGCTTTAGAATACGCATAAGCTCTTTTTGATCCACCCATATCTGGTGATGCAATCGTTAAGTTATCTAAATTCAAGCTTTTTAAATAAGGAAGAAAAATTGTTGAAGCAAATAAATGATCAACAGGTTTTTCAAAAAACCCTTGGATTTGGTCAGCGTGCAAATCCATTGTTATAATTCGCGTTGCGCCCGCCGCTTCTAACATTTTAGCAACCAATTTTGCTGCAATTGGCACTCTTGGTTTGTCTTTTCTATCTTGTCTTGCCCAACCAAAATATGGTAAAACTGCTGTTATATGTCTTGCTGAAGCACGTTTAGCTGCATCAATCATTAACAACATCTCCATTAAATTCTCTGGACCAGGATTGGTAGAGCCAATAATAAAAATTCTAGTGCCACGAATAGACTCTTCATACGATGGTTGAAACTCTCCATCGCTATAAGTTGATGTAATTACATTACCCAATTCAGCACCAAAAGACTTTGCTATTTTTTCACCCAACACTGTACTTTGTGTACATGCAAAAATTTTAGCTTCGGTAATAACAAGTGGCATACTTAACTTATTGTTTTTGAGCGCGCAAACACTACGTGATTTTTAACGAGGTGCAAATTTATACATTTATTTTAACCTGTAAAGTATATTGGCTAGTATTTTTATGATTATCTGGAAAAAATATATATTTTTGCTGTCCTATTTAGCTCAAGTGGCGGAATTGGTAGACGCGCTGGATTCAAAATCCAGTTTCTTCGGAAGTGTGGGTTCGATTCCCACCTTGAGTACAGATAAAATCCGTATATCATTAATTATAAAATGGTTACGGATTTTTGTTTTTATTAATTGTACGATTTATGTACGATTTGAATAGAAGACAGTTCACTAACCCCAAGATTTTTTCAGGGTATTGAGAGCTACTTAATATTAGATGTCATAGCAAAGCGTATATCCGTGGAATATCCAGATGCACCTAAATTAGCTTGTTAGGGGTGGGGTACAAGCAATTTGGTAAGGCATCTTGAAACTTTGAAACAAGAAAGCAAGGCTGAAGCATAAACAGGCTTGTGCAACCATCTAAACGTGGTGGTTTATTCCTTTAAAAATTTACTTAGAAATATTCCTAATTACTACAAAAAAGATTTATATTTTTAAGGTTTTTAATTTATGCTAAACAAGATAATAAGAAATAAAACAGTTCAATGGTTGCAATCACCAGATTGTAGTATAAAAGAACTTATTACATACATTAAAAACAAAGGCGAGTTAAGAGATACTCAAATTGAGGCTATTGAGACTTTTTTGTTTTTGAAAATTCAAGGTAAAAACAAACCACTTTGGAACCTATTTTCTGATGGGTTTTTTACGAATGGTACTGATTTATCAAAATTGGATATTAATCAAAATTCAAGAGAACACCTTGAAAATAACAAAGATGCTTTTTCATTATTTGATTTTGCAAGACAAAAAGTAAACGGTAAGAAACAATTACCAAACCTTGAACATCAAATAATAAAATCACCTGAAGAGTTCGATTATCAAGAAATAATTAAAAAGTTATTTTATAATGTAAACTATTCAGACTATCTAATGAGTTTGCCAATGGGTTCTGGTAAAACCTATTTGATGGCAGCATTTATCTATTTAGATTTATATTTTGCTTCAAATGAACCTGAAAATAAAAACTTTGCTCACAACTTTTTGGTTTTAATTCCTTCTGGTTTAAAAACCTCTATTGGACCAAGTTTAAGAACTATTGAAGATTTTGACCCATCTTGGGTAATTCCAGAACCAGCAGCGTCTAATTTAAAAAAACAACTAAAATTTGACGTATTAGATGAAGCCAAATCGGCTAAAAAAAGTAATAAAGCTCGAAACCCCAATGCACAAAAAGTAAATGAAATACTTCCAGACCCTTTTGGGCAAGTCTTTATTGTTAATGCAGAAAAAGTAATCTTGAATAGAGTTGACACTATAGGTCAAACCAATTTATTTGAAGATGAAGAGGATAAAAAAGCTAATGAATTACGAGCGTTAATTGGTAAAATTCCAAACTTATCTATTTTGATAGATGAAGTGCATCACGCTGCAAAATCTGATATTAAATTAAGACAAGTTGTAAATAGATGGAACGATAGAGGTAGCATAACAACAGTACTTGGTTTTTCTGGTACACCTTACCTGTCAACAGCAGAAAAAATTCAGCTTACAGAGGATGATACTTTAAGAATTTCAGAAATTACAAATACAGTCTATTATTATCCGCTTACTAATGCTATAGAAGATTTCTTAAAAAATCCAACAGTTAAAATAACTGATAACCTTACACATTTACAAATAGTAAAAGAAGGTATTAAGGACTTTAACAAAACTTATGATGGCTTAACTTATGCTAACGGAACAATTCCAAAAGTTGCTATTTATTGTAGTAACATTGAAATGTTAGAAGAAGAAGTTTATCCATTTCTTCAAAGTGATTTAAAAATCCATCCTGACGAAATATTAAGATTTCATGGTGGTAATAAAATCTACAGTTTACCAAAGGAAAATGAATTGCAGTTTAAATCATTAGACACTACAATTTCAAAAAAGAAATACATTTTGCTAGTAGCTATTGGTAAAGAAGGTTGGGATTGTAAAAGTTTGACATCTGTAATATTACCTCAAAAAAGTAAAAGTGCTTCTATAAATGCCATTATTCAAACAACATGTAGGTGTTTAAGACAAGTTGTAAAAGGCCATGATGAAACCGCTTTAATTTGGTTGAACAGAGAAAATGCAACAATACTCAATAAAGCATTAGAAAAAGAACAAAACACCTCTATTGAAGAATTAAATAATTTAGACAAAAACAAAGGTACTGATTTAGTTGAACGACATTCAAGAATGGAATTTCTTAAACTTCCAAAAATTGACTACTACCAATTAAAAGTAAAATATCAATCTATTGAGGAAGAAGAAAAGCCAAATACTAAAATTAAATTAGAAGAGCTTTTTAAAAACATAAACGATTACAAAGCTAATTATGCTATAACAACTAAAGGGTTAGACTTTTTAGACGAAGGCGAATTGTCCTTTTTAAACAGTTCTGGTTTCCAGTTGGCTAATTACAATCATTGGATTGCGCATATCGCAAAAGACAGTTTCAGTACAATTTCTGCAAAAGAATTGCATCAGTTCAATGAACAATTAAAACCCATTTTTCAAGCAATTATTTTAAACAGTGAAGGCAATCTTTTTTTTAATGAACAATTTGATACTTATAAAATAGAATCGAAAATCAGAGTAGCTTTTAGCATTAAAAGAGATTTAACAACCGAAGAAGAAATAATTCCGAAAGAAGCCAACTTACTTATTTTAGACAAGCTAAAATCCATTCCAAAGCATAAAAACTTATATCCTAACCAAGAGGTTACAAAACAAATTTTACAATTTGATAAAAAGCCTCAATCAGAACAAGAGTTTGAAGATTATAAAAAGAATAAGATGATTGAATTAATCACACAAGGCAAAACAGATGAAGCAGTTGTACTTGGTCAATCAAAAATATATTCTGAAACAAAACAAAAAGACAAATCATTTCATCTATTGCCATATAATTTCGATAGTGGTTTTGAAAGTCAGTTTTTGAATGAAATACTAAAGTTAAAAGACTTTAAAGAAAATAATTTAGAAATCTACTTTAATGGCGAACGAGGCACTACAGAATTTGTAATTAACTGTTTTGCTAAAAAAGGAAAGCGTTGGAACAAAGTAGGCAAATACACAACCGACTTTCTAGTTATCAAACGCAATTCAAAGGACGCTATACACAAAGCTTTAATTATTGAAACTAAAGGAGAAGGCTATTCTAATGATAAAGATTTTATTAAGAAAAAGAACTTTATTGAAACAGATTTCTTAAAACATAATGAAGACAAATTTGGTTACAAAAAATTCGACTTTCTGTATTTAGAAGATAGTAACAGGCTTTTAGAAAATATTGCAGAAGTAAATCAGCGTATCAATCAATTTTTCAAAGACTAATTATAACTATGCCAATAAAATATATTCCATACACACCAAATACCATTGAAGGTCAAGCAGTATTAGACAACATAACACGTACAAAGAGAGTGTTACGTTATCGTGAAAATAATGAAGTGTACAATCGTTTAGAACGTGGTATGCCATATTACGAAGTAGAAACAATTGAACAAGTTGGTGAATCTTCTGAAAATTTAATAATACGTGGCGAATGTATTTCTAACTGTGCCTATTTAAAAGAGCAAGGTATAAAAGTAGATTTAGTGTACATAGACCCACCTTTTGCAAGTGGCGTAGATTATGCTAAAAAAGTGTATATCCGGAGAAATCCAAAGTTAGCAGCTAAAGTAAAAAAAGCTGAAAAATCTTTGAAAGGCGATGAACTTCGCACTTTTGAAGAAAAAATGTATGGTGATATTTGGCAAAAAGAAGACTATTTAAATTGGTTATATGAAAATTTACAAGCTATTAAAACTATACTAAATGAAAATGGTTCTATTTATCTTCATTTAGATTGGCATATCTCTCATTACGCTAAAATATTAATGGATGAAGTTTTTGGAGAAGAGAATTTTATCAATGAAATTATCTGGTGGTATCCAAGTGGCTCTGACCCATCCAAAAACTTCAATAGAAAGCACGATACTATTTTTTGGTACGCCAAAAATAAAGAATCTGATTATGTTTATAATTTTGACGATGTTGCTATCCCTTATACTGAAAAACAAAAATCCAGATTTAAAGAATGGGATGAAGAAAAACAAAAACGATTTTATTGGAATAAGAACCCAAGAGGTGAAACAGTTAAAACCTATATGAAAAGTGGTGTAGGCGAATATGATGTGTGGAATATTGGTATTGATGCAACGGGTAATAAAGAAATTGGATATGCTACTTCAAAACCACCAAAGTTATTAGAACGCATTATTAAAGCGAGTAGTAATAAAAATATGGTTGTTGCAGACTTTTTTGGTGGTAGTGGTGTAACCGCAAAAGTAGCCAATAAATTGGGTAGAAAATTTATTCATTGTGATGTAGGTATAAATTCTATTCAGACAGTTAGAGACCGTTTGATAGCAGAAAAAGCAAACTTTACAATAAAAGAAATTAAAGATGGCGTAAATCTATTCAGGAACCCACAACAAACTATGGATAAGTTAGCAATGCTGCTTACAGGTTTGCAAACAAAAGTAGATGGTGTTTCTAATTTTTGGTTAGGTGCTATAAACGATAGTAAATTAGGCACTGTCCCTGTTTATGTTCCAGACCTTATAGATAGTCAACAAAAGTTGTTAGATATCCCAACGATTAATCGTATTATAAATCAAGAAATACAAAATCTCTCAATTACTGCTAAAAAAATAATTGTTTACTACATTGATATTGATGATGAAAAAGAATTGAAGAAATTCATCAAAGAAAATAATGCAACAACAACAGATGTTGAGTTAAAAGATTTAAAGAATCTATTGCACGAAACAGTAGTGAATGATGCATTAGAATTTACTTGTAGCAAAGTTAAAAACAAGAATAAAGACCTTTTTGATTCAGAAGAAGTTTACGAAGTAGAAACAACAAAATTTTCAAGCGACAGATTAGTGCAGAAAATAAATGAATTTAATGAAAAAGGAAATTTACAAGCTATAAACAGAGGGAAAAAATTCATTCCAATAGATATAAGTGAAGAAGGGCTGGAATTAATTGAATTTATCTCTTTAGATTGTGAGAACAATCAAGGAAAATGGTTTAGCTCTGCTGAAATTAAAATTGACAATAAAGGTTTTGTAATTCTAAACGGTGTAAAAACAAAAGAATTTTGGAACGGTAAGATCGTTTGTGACAAAAAACCTTTGCGCATAAAAGTTAGAAGTATAAGTGGTGATGAAACTATCCTATTAACGAATATAGAATAAATGGTTACTAAAAATGATATTATTAAAATTAAAATACTCGATATCGCTAATGAAGTAAACTTTGCGTTTATAACCTCTTATAAAAAGAGTAATAAAGAAAATACAGCAAACACCTGGCAACCTAAACGCTCGCCATTCAAAAAATTCACCGATTTATTCCCAGGAGATTTAGCTAAAAACATTGTAAGATTCCTTTTAGAACAAAAAAATTTAATTATACAAGACTACGATAAGATTAGAACAGATAATTTTCGATTTAATGATAAATTCGACTTAAAGTTTAATAACAAAGAAATCGAAGTTAAATCATCCATTGAAAAATACTCAAATGATATTCAAAATTTAATAGTTAATCGCAGGTACATTGTTTATCCTAATAGAAATATTTCTGACTTGATTTTTCAAGTATTTTATATTTTTGAGAACCAAAATGGCAAGGAATTTTTTAATGATATGGAACAATTGGATGAAAAGTCTTTTATTAGTAAATATTCTTTGTCTTCTAAAAAGGTTTTTGTTCAAAAATTTGTTGAATTTTCACCTTGTGCTTATGTAATGGGTTTTATTACGAAATCAATGGCTTTACAGAAAAAAAATGATGTTTTTGTATATTCAAATGATTCAATTAAGGAGGATAATAACAGAAGTTATATTGATTTTTTTATTAACGAAGGTTTATCTTTTTCTGTAATAAAAGAATATTTATAATTATCCCGCAACCCTAAGCCAGTTTTTTCGTACCTCAAAATCCTCTGTCTTTTGTGTTATTAAGCACTCCTAACAAGGTTTTTAAAATGCAAGAATAATATATTACCTTGTTAGACAATTTGTCTGCAATATTCAGATTGACTAAACTTCAAACATAAGAAAGCCTAACCGAATTAATTAAAGTGGATAACTTTTTATGTTATATACCATAATTTATAATATTATGATTAGGCTTTAATATGTAAGCAATACTCAGAGTATATTTTCTCAGTGGTTTTATGTTTATAGAGCTAAAACCGTCTCAGAAAATGTTCCTTTTTCAAGGAACCAAAAGATACAGCATAATGCTCTTTCTAACTTATTTTGTTAGAATGTCAAAATAGTAGGTGTGGTAGTTTTTACCATCTATACAGAATACAATCTTGCCCTCATTGGTGATTTTCAATTCTTCACAGGAAACAGTTTGGTCTTTAAATAAACCGCCAACATCCTGCAATACCATCAACTTAAAAGGGGTTTGCAACTTGATAATTCTATTTTGACCATTAACCACATAAATGATGTGCGGTGAGCAATGTTTTAAAAGCTCTATAAGTTCTTTATTGCTCATTTTTAATATAATAAATTATTCCAGGGACATATATCAATTGATCATACATCGAATTTGTGCAGGAAGAAATTATCTTCTTGGTTTTTGATGGAATCCCCAAGTTGGTTTGCAAACTCATATGTGTTGCAGTTCCTACTTAGAAAATTATCAATGTAATTGCTCTTTACACTCTCCGTAAATAAGTTATACAAATTCCACAGATTGATATAGCCATCATTATCTGCCCTAAAATTATTATCATCAACATAGTTTTTAATAATCGTGTTGATTTGTGAATCTGTTGTCAGTAACTCAAACAGCCCTTGCTTTTGTTCTTTATCTAAGTGATTAAAGAGTTTCATTTTACCTACCAAATGGGCAAACTGTTCCTGATTTATGGTGTAATCTGTCAGCCGCCGCATACCATTAACATGGGTTTCTTGATTATAGCTTAAAAACAACTCTCTGGTCTTTGATTTGAGCTCTTCAACACTACTCACCCTTAAATCATCTTTCAGTCCGTCTGTAGCAATACATAGATTACAGCACACCATATTTTTATAGCCAATAAAAACCTTGAATTTCTCAATGCTCTTCTTAGAAAATAGATTTTGCTCAGAATAGGAACGTACACCACCAACGGTTAGATTGAGCTTTTGGTTATTAATGTAAGCATGGACATGTGGTATCTCAATCATGAAAGCCATACGCTCATAATAAATAGTTTTCTCATTTTCCAATAACTCTTTAGCTGGTTTACCTATGGCAGAAGGTATGCGCCCCTTTATAATATGACTTGTTCTAATGTTAGGCATCATAACCGTTCCTTCTGGAAACAACTGTTGTGCTGTAGTTCTTACGGCATCTATGAATTCAAAATGCGGTATGGTGGTTTCGTTATCCTTTGCAAAAACAGGAATCGTACAATCCTGTTTGAGATGTGAAAGACTAACCTGCTGTGTGTTGGCTTCTATAAATTTGTTGTTATTTGAGATAGCTGAAGATTCTATCTCGTGGTTACTCATCACTTCTATTTGATGTGTTGCTGCTGATAATTCCATTGTTTTCTATTGTTTTTGGGTTAATGATTTGTTTGCTGTCTACAATCTGAGTGGTGTTCAGTATTTCAGATTTTCTCTCTAGTATAAAAGGCAATATTTGCTTTTTTAAAGCACCATGCTTGTGAAACAAATGTCTCAAGCCTTCTACAGTTGTGGTGGCTTTTATTTCTTGCAATACATTCTCCAGAGAAACTCCTTGATGGCACCAGGCCTTTAATTGTTTACCTACATCAGCGGTGATGATGAATTCTGGTTTTCCCTGGAAAAGGTTCGTCCGGTCTTTACTGACCTTACACAAATGATTTTCGTTAATGAGCTCAAAGTTTACAGATAGTTCGTACTCAAAGCCCTCAGAGGTAATTTCTTTAGTACCATGTTTTACCACTTTAGATTTACCATTAGAACTAACATCTAGTGAATAATCTGTTTTACGTCTGGTGGTAGCGATGATGTGGCATTTGGATTGAAGGATGGCATCAATAAATTTCTGGTGTCTGGGTTTTAAGCTTGCCCAATCTTGGAACCTGCCGCCCAATTGTTCGTGAATCTGTAAACAGCCACCCTCACCCTGCCATTCATGGGTTATGGAATCAATGATTATCACTTCCATATTAGCTTTTTCACAGGTGTGTATAGCTTCTATGTAACGCTCTGGGCTGTATGACGGGTTTAGGTTCAATACGTTAAAGTTGCCTAAATCTGAATATAGGCTGGCTGATGCATTTTCTGTATCGATTACAGCTATTTTTGACCAATCACTGGTCATACCATAGGCTAATTGTAAGGCAGAATAGGTCTTCCCGAAGCCACTAGCTCCAGATATCCCTAAACGCAGTTTTACGTTGTGCCTCTGTGTTTGTTGTAATTTCATGATGTATTTTCTTTGTTTAAACATATAATTGTTGTTTTTAGAAAAAAAAGAGCTTACCATCTTACAGTAAGCTCACTTTAATAGGGATGTAAATCTCATTCTTAAATCACAGCAGCTTCTTCAACCACTTGTTCATCAATAATGTCCAAAACTGGGTCAACATACTCCCAACGATGTGAAAGGGTTATAATCTCTCCTGTTTCCTCAATAGTGTAATCATAAGGCTCTGTTTGCACCCTTTTAATGGTGCCCTCAAACTCTGTCCCTATGAGAGATGTTGCTGTTTGTTCATCAAATGTTGTTGCTACGAAAGCAGTCTTTGCTGTGAAATACAATCTTCCTGTTTTCTTACTTTTGACAGGAACCGCGCCCGATTGAACGATTAAGCCAAAAAATACTTCTCCTTTAGAATTTTCAGCCTTCTTAATTTCTTTTACAGTTACCATAATAAAATAATTTTAGTTAATGCAGTTATATTTAAGCGGGATAATCCCACACCTGCAGAAAATGGGTGGGGTTGATGTTAGAAGGGGACTTTTATTTTTGATATAAAAAGTGATAAAAAAATAAAAAAGTAATTTTTGAGTTAAGAAATAAATTAAGAATTACTACATACCCAAGCAACACTATTTCGTCCACGGTCCTAACTTTGTATTGTTATGAAATACACAAAGTACTTTAGCGGCGTTTTAAGAAATCAAGGGGTTCCAAACCTGAATGTGGAGCAATACGCTAGAATTATGAATATAGTTTCCTTAGAGGGCAGATTACAAGAGCTGCTGGACTTAAAAGCAACTATTCTAAATCGTGAAGAGTATTATAAATACGATTTGCGAATAAATAGAATCACAAATAAAATTAAAGAGTTATCATTAAATGCTCTTCCCAAGGAGCTTATGCAAATCATGATTTTCAATTCAAATAAAGAGCACTGAAAACATTGTTATTGTATTCTGATTATATGATAACTTACCTAGATAGTAATGGTAAAGTTGTTGAAAAGCGAATTAGTTTAAAAACGGAGAGGTTGAAGGCAAGTGGTTAGCTTCCCTTTTTATCTTATAAAACTGGCTATGTCAGCGGTGTGCAATAAACTACCGATACAGGCTTTTGCAATCGCTAAATCAGGGATACCATACAAAAAGAATTTCTTTTCAAAATTAGCCAAAAAAGACTTGTTTTTTAACTCAGTTCTTTGTTACCACCAGTTTTTTTAGTTTATACATTCTCTATAGTTATCAATAATGGAAGTTTTTCAAAATTTTTCAATTTCATCTATACCTCTGGTCACCGCTGTATATTGCCATTTAAGAGAAGGGATACCCATTGTGTTGATATATACTTTTTTCCATTCTCCACCTTGTGCTTTGTTACAGGTTATTGCATTACCATATGTTAGTCTTAAGGCGCCCACATATCTATCATCACTAGGCATATTACTTTCTCGGAAGATCTTATTTTTAATATACCGTTGCTTTCTTAGTTCGTTTTCAAGTTTTCCATCTAAAATACCACCAGGGGTTAGTACCGTCTCGAGTATCACATAGTCTTCTATTATTGTTTCAGATTCACTAAACAGGACCTTAATCTCAACCGCAACAAAATGTAATCCTGCCACTTGTTCTTGTAAATTCCAGTCAATCGATAGCAATTGAACATGATCACCGTTGTATAATTGGGTGCCATTTCGATACCAATTTTGAGTAACCATTAGCAAGTCACGAGGTTCAAGTATTCTTTTTGCTTTGCCAAAAATCCTCTCTCTAATCAAATCATTAAAAAATTTATTGGCTTTATGCGATACACCTATTGCAACTTGATTTTCAAGTCCATCTTTTTCTATTTCACGAGCATATTTATCAGCAGCAGCATAAATGTTTCTGTTTTGATTTCCATCTAATGGATGCGATTTCTCTCCACTATCAATTGCTTTCCTTATCTCAGTTGCGTTCTCTAAAATATAACTACCATCTTCTTGCCTTTTGATTTCAGTCAATAAATAGGAGTGACCTTTAAGGTTGAAAGTTTTTTCAAGGAAATCTTTATTTAAGGCGTATGATTCTATTTCATCAATGGGGGGGAGTTGGTATCGATCGCCTAAGAATATGATTTTATTGTCGTTGTTGGCTTTCTTGATGTAATGTATTAAGTCAAAAATAAGACCCTTTTCTACATGAAAGATATTCTGTTGTTTGTCTATGGTCTTAGGTATCATTGATGCTTCGTCAATGATATAAATTGTTGGATTTGAATTATGACCTGATTTAAGTTTGAAAGTTACTTTCCCTGTTTCATTGTCAGATTTAGGAGTATAGATCATTGAATGAATAGTTGATGTAGTTGTTTTAGCTTTTCTGCCTAATATACGTGCCGCCCTTCCTGTTGGAGCTGCAATTTTGTATGTTGTTCCCATTTCATTTAAATGACCTATTAAAGCCGCAGTAATTGATGTTTTACCCGTTCCAGCTGCACCACACAAGACCATAAAGTCATATGGATTTCTCTTGTTCACAAATTGCTCCATAGCTTTGAGCACTGTTTCTTGTTCTTTTGTGGGTCTAGAAAAGTGCAAATGGTTAAGTATGTTTTTTTTCGTCACTACTCTAATTATTTGAAAAATCCTGATGAATTTAATTTTTTGAACTGCTTATTTTTTAAGGTTAGTGCTTCTTCAATTTTAATACGATCGAAGTTTTTAAGTTTATGTTTTTTTATTATTCGTAGAGCCATTTGGAAAGCATCTTTTCTATGTTCATTTATGAGAAATTTAACGAAATCGTCTAAACATGTGGATTTCTGATTTAATAAAAGGTGTACTTCAAAGGCATGGTTATAGTATTTATTTCGAAATAATCTGTTAAACGCCTTTTGTAGATAAAATATTGAAGAGTCATCTATTAGGTGTTTCGACATAAATGGGACTAACCATAAAAGAAATGTGATTTTTTGAAATTTTGTAACGTAGTCTAAATATGAAAGGTATTGCTTATGACTCAAGCTTTCTGCTAGTTTATCAAACATGGCTTTATCCCTTTTACCATATGGCTGTCTAAATGTATTCTTGCTAGACAAAAAGAGCCTGTCAACATCATTTAATTCAAGCAATGCTGATACAGATGCCTCTGGGTTCTTTTCAAAATTTTTAAATGCTGTCTCTTTTAAATTAGACTCTAATTTTGAGTTTTCAACTGCGGAAGATGTTGCACACTCTGATGCCAGATGAATCTCGTTTCTTGCTAGGTCAATAATGAATTTTTCTCTTTCTATTTCTTCATCGAAAAGTCCAGAATATAACTTTATTACTTCTGACCAAGATTCACTTTTTTTATATTTATCCAGATTTATCTTCAAAATAGCTATCCTTTTATTGCTTGATGAAGAAACTCCGCAGCATAATATTCTTGGTACAATTCATGACTAAAACTGAACTGATTGCTATCATTAACAAGAATATTTAAATCAATAGCTTTTCTGAGAAAACTCAGTAAGTTAATGTCTAATCCAAGTTCACTTTTCCTTTCTTGAAGTATTGGGATGATATACTCGTCTCTATCTAAACTTGAATTAGAGCCAGAAAGGTCTCTAGTTTGGAAACCTAAGTAACATAATAGCAAGTGAAAACGATCAATATCAAAATCTATAATCTGCCTTTGTTCTCTATCATAAAGACTGAACATAAAGGCTCTTATTATCTTACCTTTCTCATTAGGGACATTACCATTTTTCAACACAACTCCAATGAGCATTGTCAACATTAAAGGATTTTGGACTATTCTTTTCAGTCTTTCCTTTTTATTAATTTCTTGTAGAATATAGTCCTTTACTTTTCTTCCATTTTTTGTAAGGAATTCCTCTATTTGCCTGTCGACCATTTTTTGGAGGGTAAAAACTGGAATTTTTCTTTGGTTTATACTGCTATCAAATTCTCTATTATAATGTTGTGGTCTGCTTGTGATTAGATAAAAGTTATCAGGATAGTTGTCAATCAGGTTATTGATTTGACTAAAAACGGAAACTTTTATTTTATTTTCAATTTCATTTAGTCCGTCCAAGAATAAATTGATTCTTCCTGTTTTGAATATTGTCTCGGCAACATCATCATCAATATTCAACTTAGACTTTAATTTTTGAAATAGATTGTCCTTTTCTGTTAATGTTTTTAATTCAAGGTATATTGGGATGTTCCTACTGCTATCAGCAATAGCAGATTGGGCGTCCAGAAGATGCAAGAAAAGTATCGTGGTGCTCTTGCCCATTCCCACATCACCTAGTATTATCATTTTCTTTTCCTTGATTGTATTTCTCAAACTATCAATTGTCCCTTCTCGAATATTTTGAGCCTCACCAATGTTTAATTCGTCTTCATCATTTATTAGCAGCTCTCGAGCATACAAATCAATATCATTCAATTCTTCCTTACCGTCAATATGGACAAATCGAGACTTGAGAACTTTAATTCTTTGGATTTCTGCCGCTAGGTACTTTGATAAATCAAATGGATTGATAGCTACTTTTAATTCTCTTTTATGCTTAAAGGTTGTATATAAGTAGATTACTAGGACACTTCTGAGTTCATCATAGAGTTTGGCGTTTGTCCATTCGGTGCAATTATGCCCTTCTAAATTTCTTAAATTATATACTTTAATCAGGTGCTCAGAGAAATGAGATTTTTGGTTGGTTGAAAGATTTGTCGATGAATAATCAACTTTATTTATATTTAAGCCTAATAATGAGATTAAAGCACTAAGGGCTTTCTTTTTGTCATTTTTTATTGACGCGTAAACAGAGGGCTTAACAAGAAATAAAACCTTTCTAAGAAAAGGTTCTATCTGTCCCGCTTCAGGGAAATATGCGTTTTTATCCACTCTAGATATCGGTTTGAGTAGAATCATTTCAAGCGCATTGGGTAAACGAGTTTCAATACCATTTATGGCTTTATCATCTACACTGAACCTCAGAACTGCAATGAAAAGGGCAGTTATTTCGTCAATGTTGATTTTTTTATCAACGGATAGTACTTCTTTCGTTTCCGCAATAATTTCTTTCTTTATTTGATTCCAGTCCATCATTATATCCTTTGAAACTTTTTTATTGGTGGTAACGTTTATGTGTAAGGAACGTTGAGTGTTTGAGTGCGAGGATTTTCCTAAGGAAAATCAGAAGCTAGCAAACAAAGCAAAGACCAAACGATTGAACTAAAATAAGCAATGTTTTTTACACGATGTTGTACACTGGCTTTTTAATTTCAATAAGATAGAACTTAAAATCTTTTATTAAATCAGCCCAAACTATTTTATAAGAATTTGAGATTGAAATCAGTTTCCCTTTATCTTTTCCCGTTGGACATTCAATAATTCCATTGATTTGTTTTTTATTCTCACCTCTAAAAAAGGCATATATTCCCTCTTTTTTAGTTTTTGATTTATAAAAATCATCTGAATTAACCACAACTAAGGAGTAAGCACTTTCAAATTTTCCATCTAGTAATTTTTCAAGAAAGCAAATGTCTTTACAAAATTCAAATAGTTGTAAAGGAACTTGCCCATTTGTTGAAACTTTGATTTCAATTGCTGTTTTTAAAGTGTTTTCTCTATATACACAAATGTCAATCTCTTTTTTAGGAATACAAATGTTCTTTTTAATACCAAAATGATTAATTGGTCTTTCAAGTTCTATTTTATAATCTTCAAGTTCTATTGAGTTTCTTAAAAAAAGCGCTAGTTCAAATTGAAGTCCGAATTCGTTATATAAGTCAATTTCACTTTTTTTTATTTTTTCTATAAATCTATTTAAGAGTTCGTTCATAGCTTGTGTACAACAATTGGAAATAGTGAATATATTTCTACCGAATGTAAGAAAATGTTTTAAATCATCCATTCTTCAAGTTATCAATAATTTGATTTAAATTAAAGTAGTTTAAGATATTATGACCTATATTTAAGTTTTAAACTGCGATGCTAATAGAAAACAAAATCACCAAAATAACCGTAACAACGCTTCAAGCACTATATTCAAGCAGCCTTTCATCCACCTTGGATGGAAAGCTGTTAATATTGGAAGGGTTCTATTTCCATAGAAATGGAAGGCTCTACAATAAATACTATTACGATGAAATAGTAAGCAAGGACAAGCAGAATAAAATCACTGCTCAGATAACCCCAAGTTTAAGAAAGCAACTAGTGGAAGGTGAATATTTCCAGTATGAAGGTTTTGTAAATAAAACTCAGGGTTTATCTAAAGATTCCACCTTAAATGTGTTATTTACGGTATCTAAGATTGTAAAACATGAAGAAGAAGTTCAGCTTATTTCTAAAGTTGAATATGATGTTTTTCAAGCAAGATATGAACGTGATATTCCCTTGATAACGGATTTGCTTCTGGAAAAAATACAGTCTGGAAAAAAACCCATATTGGATGTAATTACAGGGGTTCAATCAACATCAAAGGATGATTATTTAGCACAACTACCAGATTTTATTTATTATGAGATTAGGCACCATAAGTGTAGTTTGTCTTCAAAGGCTGATTTAATAAGGTTGATGAAATCTTATGATTTTAAAGGCTCAGATTTAGTGGTAATACTAAGAGGTGGTGGCAGTGGACTGGAAGTATTCAATGAAATAGACCTATGCAAGAAAGCTTTAGAGTTGCCTGTGCCATTCATAACAGGAATAGGTCATGATGCTGACAAAACCTTATTGGAAAAGGTTGCTGATAGGGGGTTTTCCACACCAACGGCAGTTGGGGCGTTTTTACAGCAAACCATTAATGTATACAAGAATAGACTAAAATCAATAAAAGCCAAAGATGATGAACTTATTCAGTTAAAAAAACAAGCTGAAAATGAAAAGCTGTTATTATCAAACCAAATTACATCACAGAAAAGGAATCTAAACGTCATTTGGATAGTATTAATAGCATTGATTGTAATTATTGGGGCACTATTATTTAAAATAATTGCTTAGTGACACTAAAAGAATTTAATAACTTAAATTTTGATGAAAAACTATTTACAGTTGTAGATAGGGGTACATTTTTGGATAATTATGTTACCACAGAAATACGCCTAAATCTTTATGCCGTTGATAAATTCTATGTTGAACTATCTTATGATGGTAAACAAAATAAGGTTGTAGAAGTTAGGAGTTATAAATCTGGTATCCATCTAGATAAATACACTAGCCATTTAGATTTAAAATAAACCCATTGCTCTAATTCCTTTAATAATTTCTTTTTATTCAAAGCTTTATAATATTAGTTTTAACTAAAAACAGCATCCGAGCTAAATTGAAAGCTCTAGGATATGCACTTTTAGAATAAAAGCTTATAAATTATCTGAATAAATGCAAGAACCGCCTTCTGCATATTCAGCAATTAATTTATCAATGAATTCGGTATTTAATAATTTAAGACTAATATCTACTTTTCTGAATTTTGAAGAAATGTCTTGCATAACATGTTGTGTTTTGCTTTGATTAAAACCAATATCTGAATAATTATCCGAAAAATTTTCACTAGTGAATAAAACATTATCATTAATATCAAGATAATTAACATAAATCTTATATGAATAAGCAGGTATAGTAAATCGTGAATAATTTTTTATTGTGATATTCCCAAATGCGTAATAATTACCAAATCCTCCTTTCTTTATTTCTAATGCGTGACTTTCAAGCCTAGTTTTTTCTTCAATTTCATATTTTATTGAACTAACTATTCTTTTGAATTCATCCTCTTTGTTATTACATATTCTGCTCATTTCTATGTCAGATTCAGTTATCCCAATACAACCAATATTTTTACAATATTTGTAGATATTTGAATTGGAATAACTAGATATTCCTTTAGATTTAACAACCATGTAAGTGTCATCCATTTTTTTTAAAAGAAAGAATAATTGATCATCATTATTTGACGTTGCAAAGATTTCAACAGTTCCATCATCTTTTAAAATAGTAGAAGTAATATCAAGTATTTTGTGCTTCCAGTACTTGCCCTTCAAATTTCTGAATGTTGGATAATATTTAAAAACAGATTCGTAATTATCTATCTGAATATTTGAAATTAATTCTTGTACTACCTCTTTAGCTTTTTGCTTTTTTTGTTCTTCTGATTCACATCCGAAGAGCACTATTATTATTAAAATATAAAGTAGGTTTTTCATAAAAAATTAAAGGTTTAATGTTCTAAATATAAGTAAACTTAATTAGCAGGACATATATGTTCTGTTGTTTTTTATTCGAATAGGGCAAATTTGTTCTATGGCTAAAAGACCAACAAATAAAGTTGAAAATGAAACTATTATTAGATTGGGTAGGCGTATCAAGTTGTTACGTAATGAAAAAAACATGACCCAAATGGATGTAGCCGCATTAGTTAATATAGACCCCTCAGCCGTAAGAAGATATGAAAAAGGTAGGGTTGAAATGGGCTTTACAACACTAATGAAATTTGCTGAAGCTTTAGAAGTTTCAGTTAATGACCTGATTTATTCGGAAGAGTAAATTTTATATAAATATGCCTAAATAGATTATATGTTGAAGTTATTGCTATAAATATTAATGACCTCAATTTTTAAGTCCTGCAAAAAGTACCAAAAGTGGTGCTATATGACTACCTATCGTTTATCACTTACAAAGTTATTTTGGCATTTTATATGTTATGCTTTAAATAGCAACTAAGAACTACAGGTTTTTATGCTGCCCCATGAACAACAATGAAAAAATAAAAAATTTGCACTAATACTCGTTCATAAATCAAAATGTTTTTGATCCGATTAAAATATTCTGGTGCACTATCAACATTATTGACACTTTAAAATGCTGAAAGTGTCAATAATGCAAAGTGATTTATTAGTTATTCGGTTATGATTTTATCTTCTTTTCGTAATTACCATGTTTAATTTTCCTAAATAATAAATGGTCATTTAGAAATGTTTTTAATCTTCGTTCTTGAAAATCAAATGTTTCCCCTAATTCAATGGCCTCTGCAGTAGTGAACTTGTCTGGAAGTTCATTATAAAAATGCTTTTTATTGTCTGGTAATTGGTTTAGGTGATTTAATGGATTCTGAATTTTAGCCAATACCTTAAAGGCACAATTCAAATAATACTTACATAGTGCATTCGCTCCCCTAACTGCGCTTATTCCAATTTCAGTACTCTCTGGGTCTTCCATCATCTGCAAAATCAATGATAGCCTTATAAAATGATTGTCGAATTTGGCAATTATCTCTCCTTTAATGGTGTCTTGATTTTCATTAACCAAAACACAATTTTTAGTTTGCCAATCATAAAAATAATCTTTCGCTCCTTTTGTCCAGCCTAACTCTCTTGTCTTTGTTTTCCCAGTAGTGTCTTTTATGTAATTAGTTATAAAGTTTGAGTATTCCTCATAAATTTTAGCATCCAACACATTATCATTTATCGGCTCTTTTTTCATCTCCTGAGGAAAAGCAAATAAGAATCGTTGAAAAAAACCACTATCTAATTTTCGAGAATGAAATACCTTACTGAGCATCCTAGGCTGTAAACCTCCTATTATAGACAGAAATGGCGTATTGATAAGTAATGGTACAGGTTTACTCACTCTGTCAATTGTAGTAGCTTGATTACTCCAAAAAGAGAGGTAATAACTTGAATTATCAGCTTTGGAATAGTTATTCATACCTTCAAAAAAAGATGCGAGTTCATCCGTTAGTACGGTGCATCCCCTAGGGTTGTCATTCAATCTTTTGCTCAAGGCTTCAGGCGTATAATTTGACAGAATTAATTTTGTTAAAATAGGCTCGGGTACCGGAACCATAATTTGTCTTTCTCTTGCCGGTGTCTTTTGGTAGGTCTCATACTCTTTATATTTTTTAACGAAAACATCATGTGTTTCTTTATCAATTGCTTTAAGAGCTTTAAAGACTGTTGATATGGGATGTGTTTTATTTGCTCCTGCATTTCCTATGATGCAGGTAAAAAGCGATGCGAATTCATACCATTTATCTTTAACTTTAACTTTTGCGGTGGTACCAATAGCTGTAGCAATAGCAACTAAAATAGCTGTCCCTGTGTAATCTATTGGGAATTTCAAAGATTCATTTAACCCTTTAACTAAATTTCTAAAAGTAGCGGGCAATACATGAACAGGAAATAAGTTCTTATTGGCTATTTCAGATGTCATGTCTTTGACTTTATCTTGCATGACTATTTCTTTAATAGGGAGAGACAATCTAACAATTCACTTCGCTTATAATAACGTCGGGCTCCAATCCCATACGCACGGACTTTACCTTTGTTTGTCCAACTCCACAATGTACTTGAATCGATTTTTAAGAAGTTGCAAGTTTCTTCTCTCGTGAGTAGTTCTTCTGTAAATTTTTTGGCTTGTATCTCTTGTTGTAGCTCGGCTACGTTTTTCTTAACTGTTGAGCCTATCAGTTCTTGTAGTTCTTCTACTGATAGGTCTTGTAGAATTATAGAATTTTTCATGATTCATAAAGTTTATGTTATGAACCAAAATTCTACATAAAGTCTCGGTACGGCCTTTAGTACTGGTACTACTTCAGTACTATTTTTTGGATAGATTTTATTCAGATGGTAAACGATCTGTAAAATTGGATATTACAGAAATTCCTTTTTCTTTACAATGTTCTATTATTTTTGTCATTTTATCACGTGAATTGAAAATGTTTTTACTAGCATTTGTATTTTTTAGGCTATAATTTCTTAATGTCGCTAATACAACCTTTTCATACTTCTTATCTCCTAATTCTTCAGCAACAATTGGTGCGGTATAGCTATTCTTTAACAGCATTATACCATCCGAACTGATAGTATAATATTTAACCATTTTACCAGATGCCAACAATACCCCAACTTTAAACCAAACTTCGTCTTTATATGTATCTTCTTTTTGTGCTTTCCCAGGAATTATAGATTCTTGCTTGTGCTTTATAAAATCTAGAATGCTGTTTATACTTGCAATATGGTTATCTACTTTGTCAAGATCAAATCCTGAATTTTTAAGTATTGAAATATCTAAATGTTCTTTTAGTGTTTGAAATCCAAAAGATTTAGAATTTGTTTTGTAGGTGTTTAAAATTTCTAGCGTTTCATTTGAAGAATCAAGCTCCTTTTGAAGGAAAAGAGATTCTGTATTATCTTCATAGTCATCTAAATATTTAGCTAATCTACTTATATAGGTGTTTTTATAATTTTTTAGGGTATTGCTAAGTTCTCCCATTTTTAAAAATATTTAGTTAATTCTAAAGCAATGTCCTTGTTACCTTTTCCTATATAGTTTAAGAACATTTGCTCTGTTTTATGTCCTGTAACGTATATTAGGAACGATGTAGGTATTTCTCCATAAAAATTAGAAGAAAATGATCTTCTTCCAATATGGCTGGTTACAAGTTCCCATTTTTCATATTCACCAGCTTGCTTTCTATACGGAAATTTAGAACTATCATCAATTTTTTCAAGTTTACTGCCTTTTACTTTCTTTTTAATTTTAGCCTTTTTGCATACCTTTTTTATGTAGGCATTGTATTTCTGGCTTGAAATGGGCCTAGGGAACTCACCGCCTCTCTTCTCAAGTATCTTCAAAATTTTGGAGTGCAAAGGTATTGTCATGTTTTTACCTGTTTTCTTTTGGGTAAATTCAATAAGATGTTTACCTTTTTCAATTCTAATTTTCTCTTTAGTAAAACGCATAAATTCGCTTACGCGAGAGGCTGTGAAACAGCTTATTATTAGCCAGTCCCTTGCGTTTAATAAGCTCTCGTTAAGTTTTTTATCGTCGAGTTTTTCAATCGCCTCTAGCTCCTTAATGGTCAGGTATATTATGTCACCCTTAACTTCTTTTAGTTTTATCCTTTCTAATTGAGGGCTTATTTCTATACCATTGTACATTGCATGTTTGCAGACTGCTTTTATAGTGTGTATAGCTCTGGAAATTGTATTGATAGCATAACCTTTTTTCAGGCAGAAAGCCTCAAAGTTGGTTTTAAATATACTATCTATATCAATTATATTAATATTCTTACTTATACTGCTTTCGTATTTTTCAATTAAACTTCTAACAACTTTATAGTTTTTAAGTGTTTGTTCAGCAAGTTCGTTATTACGTTGCCTTAGATAAAAATCAAAATAAGGAAGAAGCCCCTTTGGTAAGGCTTTAGCTTTTTTAGGTGGGTTATAGTATAGATCTAATTGTTTTGATAGCCATGCTTTATCTATTCTGTCTGGAATAGTATCATTAAAGGCTTTTAGAATATGATTTTCAATTTTGTTAAGTTCAGCATTAACTTCAACTTGCTGATTCTTAATATCTATATCTTTTGGGCTTTTTTGAAAGTGATATTTATCCCAATAGAGCTTGGAGACCTCCAATTTGGTTTTACCACCAATAACGTGATTTGTATTATTGTAGGTGAAAAGCAGTCTTAAATTTAAAAATGCCTTTTCCTTTAGGGAACGATATAAGTAGTTTACAGCTGCCATATAGATATTAAAATATTTGTACGATTATTGTACGATTAAATCAAATATTATACAAAAGTATGCAAACCAAATCAAAAAAAGAAATTATATAAAATGATTAAAAGCATTGATTTTAGTGATATTACATCAGTTCTATAGACATTTAAGCCATGTAGCATTTTTGGATAATAGTACTTCCACCTTGAGTACAAAAGCTTTATCGTTTTTTGATAAGGCTTTTTTGTTGTTTAAATTTTAAGTTAATCTACCAACATTTCTAGTGTAGCCACCGTTCTAAACCCTATATGTTCTGCCGATGAATCTATACTAGTTCCCATTCTGGCAGATATTCTATAACTAGCACAATAAGAATCACTACACAAAAAAGACCCACCTTTTAGAATCTTCTCCTGCAAATAAGGGTTGTTTGGGTTGTATGCTTTACTTGCTCCTTTTGGGTTCTCTATCGGTTTTTCATGTTTAGCAAGTTCATTATAATAATTAACATTATACCAGTCTGAAGTAAATTCCCAAACATTGCCCGCCATATCGTACAAACCAAAATCATTTGGTGGATACGATTTTACTGGTGCTGTTCTTTCAAAACCATCTTCAAGGGTATTACTAACTGGAAACTCTCCTTCCCAACTATTAACCATTTTTGATAGTTGCGCTTTGTCATCACCCCAAAAAAATGTTGCCTCCGTTTTATTCCCCCTAGCAGCAAACTCCCATTCCGCTTCAGTAGGCAGACGTCTATTAGCCCATTTGCAATAGGCTTGGGCATCTTCAAAACTAATATGTACAACGGGATGATTTTCTTTACCCTCTATCGTGCTTTCTGGCCCACTTGGATGTTTCCAATTTACACCAATAGACCATTGCCACCATTGTGAAAAATCAAATAAATTAGGAAGTGAAGATTTTGCTTTTTTAAACATTAAAGACCCTGGTTGCAATATGCTATCATGTGGTTTTGGAGTGCCTTCAGGTAATTGCTTTTTCATTACCTCCCAATCAATTTCACGTTCTGCAACGGTAACATAACCTGTTGCTTCAACAAATTTTGAAAATTCTGAATTGGTAACTTCTGCTATATCCATAAAAAATCCATCAACTGTTACTTGGTGTTGTGGTTTTTCGTGTTTCATCGCCATTTGGTCTTGTGGTACTGCACCTTGTAAAAATGTCCCACCAGGAATCCAAACCATGCCATCAGGCGGATTAGCTATTAAGCTATCCGTCTTAATTTTTGAAATGGTTTCGTTAGCATTTATTTGTTCTTTACCTCTTTCTTTACAAGTATAAACAATGAGTAAGCTAAATATGGTAAAAACTATTTGCTTTATAAGCTTCATAAGTATTTTTAAAAGTACTATTAGGTAAACAAAAGTATTTATTTTTATTATTTATTTTATGGTTTGTGATAGTTGTTTTTGCGTTAGGGATTGTAGTGGAAATCGTTTTTTATGCTGAACTTGTTTCAGCATCATAAGATTCTGAACTAAATTCAGAATAAAAAAAGATTATAACGAAAAACCCGACCCTTGTGGTAACGCCCAAATAAATTACCTTTGTGTAACTTAATATATGTATGTATGATATATTCAATGACAGGTTATGGGAAATCTGTTTTACAATTGCCAACAAAAAAAATAACCATTGAGATTAAATCTTTAAATAGTAAAAGTTTAGATTTAAATACTCGAATGCCCTCAATTTACAGAGAAAAAGAACTTGCTATTAGAAAGATTCTTGCTGATAAATTGGTACGTGGGAAGGTTGATTTTTCTATATATGTTGAAGCCACAGCTGAAGACACCTCTACTCAAATTAACACTCCGGTTGTTAAGCAATATATTGAGCAATTAAGACAAGTGGTTGATGGTGACGAAATGGATTTATTAAAAATGGCAGTTCGGTTTCCTGATGCCTTAAATACGGTACGTGAAGAAATTGACGAAACGGAATGGCAAGCAATTGAAAAAGAAATTAATACTGCCATTAATGATTTAGTGAATCATAGGTTGAATGAAGGTAAGGTGCTCGAGAAAGACTTTAACAAGCGTGTAATTGCCATTAGCAATATATTGGATGATGTAATTAAAATGGATCCTGAACGTATTGAAGGTGTGCGCGAACGATTGCTAAAAGGGGTTGAAGAGTTAAGAGATAAATATGATGAAAACCGTTTTGAACAAGAACTGGTTTATTATATTGAAAAGTTTGATATTACTGAAGAAAAAGTGCGATTGACAAACCATTTAAATTATTTTACCGAATCTATAAACTCTAAAGATTCTAACGGTAAAAAATTAGGTTTTATAAGTCAGGAAATGGGTCGAGAGATAAATACTATCGGTTCTAAAAGTAACTACGCGCCTATGCAACAATTGGTAGTACAAATGAAAGATGAATTGGAAAAAATTAAGGAACAATTGTTGAATGTTCTTTAAAAAAGCAAGATATTGTTAGTGACAAATCAAAAACAAAAACAAGGTAAACTTATTGTATTTTCTGCACCTTCAGGCTCAGGAAAAACGACCATAGTAAGGCATTTGCTGGAAGTTGAAGCGCTAAATTTAGAATTCTCCATTTCTGCAACATCAAGAGAAAAAAGAGGAAAAGAAGTAAACGGGAAAGATTATTACTTTTTAAGTTCAAAAGAGTTTAAAAACAAAATAAAAAACGACGAGTTTCTTGAATGGGAAGAAGTATATCGTGATAATTTTTACGGGACTTTAAAAACCGAAGTAGAACGTATTTGGGCAAAAGGCAAAAATGTTATTTTTGATATTGATGTTTCTGGTGGGTTACGAATAAAGCGTAAATATCCTGAGCAAACATTAGCCGTTTTTGTTAAGCCTCCTAGTATTGACGAATTAAAAATTCGATTAAAAAAACGTAAAACAGAGAGTGCCGATAAAATTAATATGCGTGTTGCAAAAGCATCGGCAGAATTAGCTACTTCGCCTTTGTTTGATACTATTATTGTTAATGACAATTTAGATAAAGCTCTTAAAGAAGCTGAAGCTAAAGTTTCCGATTTTTTAAACTCTTAAAACCGCTATGAAAGTAGGATTGTATTTTGGCTCTTTCAACCCCATACATGTTGGGCATTTGGTAATTGCCAATTACATTGCAGAATATAGCGACCTAGACCAAGTTTGGTTTGTAGTTACACCTCATAATCCGTTTAAAAAGAAAAGTAGCTTGCTCGATAATTACCAACGCTTAGAAATGGTTTATCGCGCCACAAAAGACTATACTAAACTTAAACCAAGTGATATTGAGTTTAATTTACCTCAGCCCAATTATACTATAAATACGCTGGCATATATACAGGAAAAATATCCTAATCATGAGTTTTGTTTGATTATGGGCGAAGACAATTTAAAAAGTTTTCATAAGTGGAAAAACTATGAATTAATATTAGAAAACCACGACATTTATGTGTACCCAAGAATACCCAAACAACAGGTAGAAACAGCATTTGATACTCATAAAAACATTCATTTTGTTGATGCCCCAGTTATGGAAATATCTTCAACCTTTATTAGAAAAGCCATTAAAGCAGGTAAAAATGTAAAGCCTATGCTACCAGAATTTGTTTGGGAGTATTTGGATGAGATGAATTTTTATAAGTAAAAATTGCCTTCTTGATTTTGTCAGGAAAAAACGATAACTTCGTTTAGATGTGCTTAACTTAGTTCACTAACTCTTGATATAAAACATTGAACATTCCATCTCCAATTATTGTGCTCATTATAACCAACCAATAACACATGATAAAATTCTTCCGTAAAATCCGCCAGCGATTACTCACCGAAAACAAATTCAGTAAATATCTAATTTATGCCATTGGTGAGATTATCCTTGTCGTAATTGGGATTTTAATTGCGTTGCAAATCAATAACCTGAACGAAGCAAAAAAGACCAGAGCTAAAGAAGTGGCTTACTTAACCAATATAAAGAGTGATTTAGAAGTAACTAATGCAGAAATTGATCAATATGTTGCCTCAAGAGCAAAACGTGCAATGGCCGCCAGTAGTGTTGTTGAACATTATAATGGAAAGCCAGTAACCGATTGGAATGAATTTAACAAACACACCATAGATGTATACACTTGGCAAAGGTTTTATCAAATAGATAATACATTTCAAGAACTAATGAATTCTGGTAATTTTGCAATTATTTCAAATGATTCCATAAAAAGTAAATTGCTTACCGTAGATAAGCTTTACAAAAAACTAAAATATTCAGAAGACCATTTTAGATATGATGCAGAAATAACACTGTACGAGCCTTCATATGAAATGACTGATATTCATTCGTTATCTAATAATTACTTCTATCAAAATTCCGACGGAAAAAATGGTTTTTTGGGTAATTTAAGTGAAGATGATTTTCGAGAAATGCTAAAAGACCAAAAACAAAAAAATGGATTTGTATTTGCTGCAATGTACTTCAAGGGTATGAATACTATGCTATTAAACATAAAAGAAAAAAACAAAAATATAATATCGTTAATAGACAGCGAATTAAAAAAATAACAAAAGCACCAACCACAAACTAAATTCATTACTTTATGAATCAATAAAAAAATCATGGAAACCATAAAAAAATTCTTAGAATTTGAACTTATTACCATAGGTGAAAACACCTTACAAGTGTATTCTATTTTTGCCATATTGATCATTTTTATTATCACAAAAGCATTATTATGGCTCATTAAAAGAGCGCTATACCGCAAACGGATATCCAACAAAATTGACGTTAAAGATTCCTATGCTTTATATCAAATCATTAAATATCTCATTTGGGTGATTGCCATAGGTTTTATCCTTGAGGCTTTAGGGGTAAAAGTTACTTTATTATTGGCAGGATCTGCGGCCTTATTGGTTGGTATAGGATTGGGACTGCAGCAAACTTTTAATGATATTATTTCGGGTATCATCCTCCTTTCCGAAAAATCGATACGAGTAGATGATGTTTTGGATATTGATGGTATTGTAGTAAAAATTCAAAGTATTGGGTTACGAACTTCTAAAGGGATTAACACGGATGATATTTCTATGATTATTCCTAATTCGTTAATTACCACCAATAAAGTTATTAATTGGAGCCACCAATCGGAAAAAGCACGTTTTAGAGTCGATGTAGGTGTTGCCTACGGTAGCGATGTAGATAAGGTGATAAAAATACTAGAGGAAAGCCTTTTAGAACACCCCGATATTTATGATAAAAAATTAATTGAGGTACGGCTTACTGATTTTGGAGCCTCTTCTTTAGATTTTCAAGTGCTATTCTTTAGTGAAAACATTTTTAGTATAGGAAGAGTAAAAAGCGATATTAGAAAAAACATTCATAAAAACTTAGCAAAAAACAATATTACTATTCCCTTCCCGCAACTCGATTTACATATAAAAAACACGAAGTCAGAAATTTCATAACATCCTTTTTCCTTGCATAATATGTTTTATTATTTTTAATTCCAATCAATTTTATTTAACAATGAAAACTACATTTTCTATCACAGCATTTCTAACCATCGTTTTAATTATGATTGGATGCAAATCTGAAAAATCGGAATACGAAAATATGATCGAATTTGGACAAAAATATACCGATGCTTGGAATAGTAAACAACCGGAAAAAATGGCTTCGTTTTATGCAGAAGATGGTATGTTGACTGTAAATAATGGAAATCCAGCAATCGGGAGAAAACAATTAGCTGAAACGGCTCAATCGTATATGGAAGCGTTTCCCGATATGGAATTGACAATGGATAGTCTGACAAAGGGAAAAGACACCTACCGATATTACTGGACTTTTAAAGGCACCAATACTGGATTGAAGGGGACCGGAAATAAAGTTGATTTTAGTGGATTTGAAGAATGGACCATGAACAATCAAGGGCTCGTGCAAAAATCAATCGGAACGTACGATGCCGAAGATTATAAACGACAATTAAACGCGAATTAAGAAAGGGTATTTATAATAAAAAAGAAACCGCCTAAAACAAGATGCTTTAAACGGCTTCAAACTATATAACCAACCAAAGTTATAAGCAAAAATTAATTTTTTTATCCATAGCCTAAGCCACCTCCATTGCAATCGCTTAACTCCGCTTCAACATACATAGCCCAACTTTTACCACCAAAGTCTTTACCTTCTCCCCAGGCTGTTTCTCCACCTGTTGGTCCTGTAACTTCGGCATGTGCTGCAAAACAATAATTTTCACTGACTTCATCAAGTGGAATCGTATAGACTACTTCATGAACACCATCTTGAAAAGTATCATGATATTCAAACTGCCCAATTTTAGGATTTCCCGCATTGGTCATTGGAAAGCTTTCGGTACTGCAATCTATTATACTTAGATGAGTCGCATTAATAGTCCAGTCGTCATTTGTTGAGTAGGTTATGATAAGATTTTGCCCATCATTATCTACAGTAATAATACCTGCCTCATAATGCTGACCTGCCATTAAACGAACTACTTCGCAATATGTACCATCATTTAGATTATCATTGTCATCTGTTGGTAGATCGCTATTATCTTCTTTGATAGGCTTTTTAGCCAATTGACTAGATTCAAGGTCACTTATTGGTTCTACATTACAACTCGTAAATGCGATAACTAAAAACGACCCTAATAAAAGAGTAAAGTTTTTCATAACATGATATTAAGTAGGTTTATAAAATAAAGATAAACCAGTCTAAATAAATAGAGCAATTTATTCGATGTGTAACTCCAAGACCGTGTGTTTCATCTATATTATTTCATAATTTGTAAGAAAAGGTTAGTTATTTTGTCATAATCAGAAAAATAAACAAAAAAAGAAACCGCCTAAAACAAGATGCTTTAAACGGTTTCTAAACTAAATAACCAACCAAAATTTTTATGAAGTTCTAGTATTTTCTCTAGGATTTGCTACTTTATCTTTTCTATATTTACGTTTTTTCTCAACGTTTGGATTTTTTAAATCGCCTTTAATATTCCCTGTTTTTAAGTATTGTATATATCCTCGTCCTGTAAACTCATAAACCGTTTCCGAATTTGGATGATACAATTCTATCTTTCCATCATTAATAACGTTCAATTCAAAATATTCATTGCCTAAATAATCATAATCTAATGTTAAAGTTTTTAGGTACATATTCCCAGTTACATCACCTACACCATAAACCCCTGTATAATCCCAGTAAAGGTTGCTATAGTTTGAACCTGTAGCGTCTTGCGAGCTTCTAAATTCTGAATCGTTTCCACCTGCTAAAAACTGTAAATAGTTTTCGTTATCAAACTCGTTAATCGCTCCAAAATCGCTGGTATATGTTTTTTCCCAAGCTTCATATTCCTGTAAGAAATAATGAATATTGTCATAGAATACAAAGTCGTAATCAAAATTACTACGTTGATAACCATCTAAAAAATATGAAGTATCATTATTTGGGTTGTAAAGTTCTATGGTATTATTATCTATTTGGTAAACATCAAAGGTTGAAAACCCATCAATATCATGATACACATCTAAAATCATGTTGTAAGCATCGTAATCGCCAACAGCAATACCAAATCCATTACCATTACTTCCCAAACCAACTATATTGTTGTTTGCAAACACAACACCGTTTCTAAACGATATTGTAAACGCCTTTTGTAAAAAAGGTGTTTCTCCATAACCTGAAGTTGAATTAATATCTACATACCATAACTCGTGTGAGCTTAATAATTGATTTATATTTATTCCTGGTTCAGCAAAATCATCAACAACAACTTCAGTATAACACGAAGTAAATAGCGTTATGGTTAGAGCAAAGCTTAAAAGTAATTTTATAGTCTTCATAATCATTCATTTTTAGGGTTCTTGCTTATAGAGTTTCAAAAGATGTGCCAAAAAAAGAAATGGGTATATTTTACATGCTAAATAATGATTAATATTTTATGTATTTTTGAAGTATAAATCATTATGTCGTTTATGGGAAAACCTTTAAAATATGCGGTTTTTGGCGCTGGAAGTTGGGCTACTGCTATTGTAAAAATGCTTTGCGAAAATTTAGAAGAAGTTGGGTGGTATATGCGAAGTGTTTATACCAAAGAACATTTATTAAGAGAACAACACAACCCCAATTATTTAAGTTCGGTTGAATTTCATTTAGAGCGATTAAAACTAAGCAACGATATAAATGAAATAGCTGATTATGTTGATGTTTTAATTTTTGCTATCCCTTCGGCGTTTATGCATAGCGAGCTACAAAAACTAAAGGTTGATATCTCCAATAAAATAATAGTATCTGCCGTAAAAGGTATCATGCCCGAATCTGGATTGTTGGTAGGAGAGCATTTTCATGATATATATAAAGTCCCTTTTGATAACATTGCAGTTATTGCAGGTCCTTGCCATGCCGAAGAAGTGGCTTTAGAGCGTTTATCATATTTAACTATTTCGTGTTCGGATGCTGAAAAAGCAAAAGCCATAGCTAAAAACTTATCGAGTGAATACATAAAAACGAAAATTAGCGATGATATTATTGGTATTGAATATGCAGTTATGCTAAAAAATATTTATGCTATTGCTGCTGGAATAGCCCATGGTTTGGGTTATGGCGATAATTTCCAGAGTGTGTTAATGAGTAACTCCATTCGAGAAATGAAACGCTTTATTAAAAAAATGCATAAAATGAAGCGTAACATTAATAATTCGGCATATTTAGGTGATTTATTAGTAACAGGTTACTCCGTTTTTTCTCGTAACCGCATGTTTGGAAACATGATTGGTAAAGGCTATACAGTAAAATCGGCTCAAATGGAAATGAGCATGGTTGCAGAAGGTTATTACGCCACAAAAAGCGCTCATTTGCTAAATGAAAAAAACAAAAAGAAAACACGCCTACCCATTATAAATGCGGTCTATGAGATTTTATACGAAAATAAAAATCCGAAAAAAGTATTTAAGAAATTAACTGAAAAGTTGGATTAAACCGCTTTATCGTTTGACACTATATTTAGAATCTGTTTTATGAAATCCTAAACCAAGTTCAAGACGAATAATCACTTCTCCAAAACACCTTTAGCATCCATTAAAGGAATGGACTGCATCGCCTTTAAATTAATAGTATTTTTTCTGAATAAATAGGTTTTATCAAACATCGTATTCCCTTCAAAAAAAGAGACTTTAAAGATATTGTTTAATGCAAACAAGTCTTCTTGCATAAGCTCAATTTTAGCATAGCTTTTTTTCGGAAGTACATCAATCTTCTTTCTAAAAACTGATGTTGTCTTATCATTAGAATAACCACTGGTAACAATAATCACCATTTCCAAATCAACGGCTTTATTATTGATAATGTATGCGTTCCAATCTTGAGTTTTATAAACATCATTATACTCATTAACCACCGCTATATAAACGTCTTCAACTTTTGGGATATGGATGTCTTTTTTCATTTCTTTTAAAAGAATTCAGAATATCAACAAAAATAATCGATTGAGTTTTAATAAGCGTAATTTTTGCCTTTGTTATAAATAAAATCTAAATTCGTTATAGTTATAACCTTTTTAAATATTATATGAAAAACACAATTATCGCCATTTTGTTTTTAATGACTGGGTATTCTTTTGCTCAAAACGACTACTTTTTGCAAGTTAATGACTCTATTCTTGAAGTAGCACTAGATAAGGAATATAAAATAAACATAAACGGAAAAGAAGTCAATTTTAAAGTAAGCGTAAAAGACATTTTATTATATGATGATGATTTGTTCAGTTTTCAATATTCAAAAGATTATAAAATTACTAAGACAAAAATAGATGAAGGAATAGAGCAAATCATGATAATGACAGCAGAGGGTTCTGGAATTATGATTCAGAAATATTCAAGCTTTAACCCTACAATGCTTAATGAAATGATGCTGAACGAAATTACAAAAGAAAGCATCAGTTATGGGTATAAATTAAATAGGGAAGACTACGTGAGAAGTTTAAAATCTGGCAAAAAAATTGAAGTAGACAAAGCGGTCTTAACATATAAAGGAGAAAAGAACGTTTATGAGATTTCATCCATAGGGAATAAGGATGAAGGCATAATGATTATGACCATGGATATGATTATGGATAATAAAGTAAATGAACAAGGGCAAAAATTAATTAATTTAATGTGGGACTCTTTAAATTATAAATAACATTTAAGTTGATTCATGCTCTGTTATTCCTGCGAAGGCAGGAGTCTTTTTAATTTAAGTTCCAAAGTGGATTCCGCATCAGGTGCGGAATGACAAGATTATTCTAAAGCGCTGATTTAAACTGCTCTAAAAAACGTACATCGTTTTCACTTAACAAACGTATATCACCTATTTGATGTAATAACATGGCTATACGGTCTATACCCATACCAAATGCAAACCCTGAGTATTCTTTGGAGTCGATACCGCAGTTTTCCAACACATTAGGGTCTACCATACCACAACCCATAATTTCTAACCAACCTGTTCCTTTTGTAATGCGGTAATCAATCTCGGTTTCTAAACCCCAATAAACATCAACCTCAGCACTTGGTTCCGTAAATGGGAAATATGACGGGCGCAAACGTATTTTACTTTTGCCAAACATTTCGGTGGTGAAGTGTTGAAGCGTTTGCTTTAAATCGGCAAAACTTACATCTTTATCAATATACAAGCCTTCTACTTGATGAAAAAAACAGTGCGAACGTGCCGAAATAGCTTCGTTTCTGTAAACTCTACCTGGAGATATGGTTCTTATAGGCGGTTTGTTATTTTCCATATAACGCACTTGCACTGAACTGGTATGCGTACGTAATAGAATATCTGGATTCGTTTGTATAAAAAAAGTATCCTGCATATCGCGAGCTGGATGATATTCAGGAAGGTTTAAAGCCGTAAAGTTGTGCCAATCATCTTCAATTTCTGGTCCTTCACTTACATTAAAACCAATACGCGAAAAAATATCAATAATTTGATTTTTTACGATTGAAATTGGATGACGTGCCCCTATTTGAATTGGCTCACCAGGGCGTGATAAATCGCCGTAAACACCTTTTACTTCTTCTTTGCTTTCTAACTCTTCCTTTAAGGCATTAACTTTATCTTCAGCCGTTTTTTTAAGTTTATTAATGGTCTGGCCGAATTCTTTTTTCTGGTCGTTTGCTACATTTTTAAACTCTGCAAAAAACTCGTTTAATAATCCTTTTTTACCTAAGTATTTTATACGAAATGCCTCAACTTCTTCTTTTGATTGTGCTTTAAAAGCTTCTGCTTCGGCTATAAGTTCTTTTATCTTATCTATCATGATATCATTAAAATGACTGCAAATTTAATAATTTCTAGTCTATATACTCGGTTTCTAAGAAGTAGTTTACAATGGCCTCCTTCATCAAAACACTCTGTTCTCCTGCTTTTAAATGCGGTAAACTTTCAATTACCTTATAATGTGGCCATCCCTCATCATCTACAAAATCAAGTTCGTAGTAGCCATAAGGCGTTAGCAGTTTACAAATAGCAATGTGCATCAAGTCCAGTTTTTGGTCTTTTTTAAAGGTTCTTGCTAACTGTCCAAGCTCCTGAACACCAATAAGATAAATAATTCCATCGAGATCCATAGGGTCTCCATCTGCAAATTGGCTGGATAGTTTTTTAACTACCAACTCCCAGCGTTCTTTTAACTGTTCGTCTCTAGACATAATAAATTCAAAGTAGCAAAGTTAATAAACCATATTGTTACTATTATTTTATATTTGTTGAAATTGCAATTTATTATGGGTGTGATAGATATTGTTTTAGGTGCTTTAATCTTATTTGGTCTTGTTAGAGGTTTTATGAAAGGGCTTTTTGTTGAAGTTGCCTCATTAGTGGCTTTGGTTGCAGGGGTTTATGGAGCCATCCATTTTAGTAATTTTGCTGCCGAATTTTTACAAACTAAAACCGAATGGAACGAAAAAACTATTAATATTACTGCGTTTGCAATAACCTTTGTTGTTATAGTTTTAGCTATTGCACTTGCCGGAAAAGCGCTTACTAAATTAGCTGATTTTGCTGCTTTAGGTATTATAAATAAACTTGCTGGTGGTGTTTTTGGGGCGTTAAAAATTGCTCTTATTTTAAGTGTGGTTTTAAATATTTTTGATAAAATGAACAGTACAATAACTTTTATTGATGAAGATGAAATTGATGAAACTGTACTTTATAAACCGGTAAAAGGTTTAGTGCCTATGATTTTCCCTAATATAATGAATCCAAAGGAAGAAGATACTGATACTCTTGAAAATGAACCATAAAAAACCACTCTTTTTGAGTGGTTTTTTTATTTAATCTAATGTAAAAATTTAATTAATGTACGTTTTTAACATTATTCTTAATCCATTTCATACATTGTTTAAACGATTCAAAAATATGTTCCCGAGGAATTAAATCTGGAATAATATCAATTCGCTCCATCATATATTTTGGTTGTTTTAGAAGACCGACAAATAGGACTTGAATATTCTTTTTGCTTAATTCTTGAAGCATATCCTCCATAGCATAAAGCCCCGATTGATCCATATATTGCATACGCCCCAATCGAATAACAACAGTACTTGCCGTATCTGGGATTTGAGCTGTTAATTGTTGAAAATCGCTGGTAGAACCAAAAAACAAAGGTCCTTTTATATGCTTAATAAAAACTTCTTCTTTAAAGGCCTCTGGGAAACCTGCTTCATCTGCCCAAGCTTCTTCTTTAAGTGGTTTAACATCGCTTCGCTCTGCCGTTAAATCACCTATTTTTTTCATAAACATTAAAGAGGCTATTATTAACCCAATTCCAACTGCGTAAACTAAATTCCAAAAGGTAGAAAGAAATAAAACTACAAGCATTATTAGTACTTCCGAACTCATTTTAAAGGGTCCTATTTTCATATCTCGAGGTAAACTAGGAATGGCTTTTAACCCTTTATAATCCATAACTCCTATACCTACAGTAATTAATATTCCCGCTAAAACTGCTGCTGGTATTTTTGATGCTACAGGACCTAAGCCTAAAAGAATTATAAACAACAAAATTCCAGCAATCATACCAGAAAGTTTCGTTTTACCACCAGAGGTGATGTTTACTACAGTACGGATAGTTGCTCCAGCTCCTGGAATCCCTCCAAAAATAGCTGCAATACTATTACCTATACCTTGCCCTACTAACTCTTGATTAGGTTTGTGTTTGGTTTTAGTCATGTTATCTGCAACAACACTGGTTAATAAAGAGTCGATGGCTCCTAACAGTGCTAAAGTTAGCGCTGTAAAAATATAAGGCGTTATGCTGCTTAATTTAAAACTAGTGAAAATTTCTAAGTTAGGAATAGGTAAGCCGCTAGGAATTTCTTCAATTGGTCGATATTCTAAACCAAATCCAACCGCAATTCCAGACATAACTATTAAGGCGACTAATGTACTAGGTACCGCCTTTGTAATACGTTTGAAGCCATATATTATAAAAATGGTTCCTAAGGCTAATATCAATTCTAACCAATTAATGTTCTGCAGAGCTTTTGGTAATGCCTTAATAGCACCTAAAGCACCTGAGGCTTCTTTGGCTGCTAAGGTTTGAGATTCTTTTAAAATATCCGCCTCAGTAATTTTTTCAGCTCTACTAATAGTTTCTTTAAAATCTTCGAGTACTAAAATGCCCTCTCCAGCCTCTTCTTTTAAAATATTTTCAAGAATAACTTCTTCGGCTTGCACTTTAAAAGTATCTACAAACTCCAAGTCTTCTTTTGGATAATATCCTAAAGATGGTAATATTTGAGTAAGTAAAATTATAACCCCTATGGCGGTCATAAAACCAGAAACTACTGGATATGGAATGTACCTTATGTATTTTCCTAGACCTAAAGCGCCCAGTCCAATTTGCATTAATCCAGCAAGTAAAAATACCGTTAAAATAACGGGTAATGCTTTATTAACATCGCCATCGTTAACCGCAATAATACTCGCAATAATAACCATACTTACCGCCGTCATTGGCGCAGTAGGTCCTGAAATTTGCGTATTTGTTCCCCCAAAAAGGGCGGCAAAAAAGCTTATAAAAATGGCACCGTATAATCCAGCAGTCGGTCCTAAACCTGATGACACCCCGAATGCTAATGCTAACGGCAATGCTACAATACCTGCTGTGATGCCTCCAAAAGCATCCCCTTTAATGTTTGAGAACAAATTTTTCATTTTTTCTTATTTTAAAATATTAATATAATACTTCTTATTTAAAAAACGCTAATATCAAATGATATTAGCGTTTTAAATTTAATTGTTTTTCTAGAAGTTGACAAATGTTAGTATGTTCAACTGGTCTCTACTCGTGGTTTCAAAAAACTGATTCATGTAACCAAGCTCTACCCTTATATTTTGGTTGACGTTATATCCAATACCTCCATACAATCGGTTTCTATCAAAAATAGCTGTTTTGGTATTTAGGAATATCTCATTGTATGCCGATAGATAAAATTTACTCATATTGTCTTCTTTAACACAAAGCGGAATGTTTGCTGATAAAAAATATCTAAATCTCAGTTTGAAATCGGATTCTACGAAACGTTGCTCAAATCTATAACGGTGGCCTAATTTAACACTTCCAATTTTTTGATTTAATACAAGTTGCTGAAAAATTCGATGCTCATTTACAGACACTTTTTCGTCTGTACTGCCTACATAGTTTTCAGATAAAATATACCCGTAACCCAACAAAATATTGTTTTTGTTGTCATTAAAACTATATCCTAAACCTGTTCTTAATAGTAACTGTTCTAAATCGCCAATAGCATTATAATTACGATACTGAACCTCGTTATGCAAATTCCACTTAGAATTTAATTTTTTATTACCAATGTAAATAAGCCAATTACCAAAATTACTATCTTGAGATTGAGCAAATATTGGCAGCAGTAACAGTAAAGTTAATGCTGCCAAACTTATTTTCTTTTTCATCTGTTTACATTTTTATTGATTTTATCTGTCAGATGTAATTCGCCAATAATCATTTCGTGTGGTATCAACTTTTTGTTATGGCTCATTTCAAATTTATTTTTTCCATTTACGGTGTTTTTAATCATAAAACTCAACAGCTCCTGAATTAATATCGTACATGGCGCCAATAATTTTAATTTCACCCTTTTTTTCCATTTCAGAAAGTATTGGACTTTCTTGATGAATTCTTTGAATTGTTAATTCGACATTCTTTTTTGCAACAGAATCAACAAACTCTAAATTTTTTGAATTTCTTAAACTCGCATCTTTAGGTTCGGAAGTAGCGTTTACTGCAGGAGTAATCTTCTCAATAAGCTTTGTTAAGTTCCCCATTTTAGCATCATCGCAGGCGCCTTTTACCGCTCCACAGCTAGTATGACCTAAAACAACTATAAGCTTTGTGCCTGCAAGTTTACAAGCAAACTCCATACTTCCTAAAATATCTTCGTTTACAAAATTACCCGCAATCCTTACACTAAAAATGTCTCCTAGCCCTTGGTCAAAAACCAATTCTGCTGATACTCTAGAATCAATACAACTTAATATAGTAGCGAATGGAAATTGCCCTTCGCTGGTATCGTTTACTTGTTCTAATAAGTTTCTGTTAGCTTTTAAATTGTTTTGAAATCTAACATTTCCTTCTTTTAAGAATTCTATCGCCTTTTTTGGCGTCATGGTTGCTTGTGTTTCTCTTGTATGTGCTTTCATAATGTATTATTTAATTTATATTGTTAAAATTTTAAGCTGACTTTGGTCTTAATTTAAAAAATTCTATAAAACTGTCTGGATTTTCAACGGTTCCACGTTCAGAGATTAACTGAATATCTATATTTCTCTCTTTTGCTTTAAAAGCGAAATCATCTAATATTTCTATAATATCGTTATCTAGATACCTTGTTTTTCGAACGTCCAATTCTAAATAAGTATCTTTTGGTAAACTATCTAATTCTTTTAATATCGCTCCTTTATTAAAAAATGTTACTTCTTCTGCTAGTGTCATTTTAATTTTATGCTTACCATTACTCTTATCTTCGATATGTAAAAAGTGAGAATTTTGATAACTTTTGATAAGAATTACAACAATGCCTACTAATAATCCTAAGCCTATTCCCCACAATAAATCTATGAAAATAATTCCTAACACTGTAACATTAAAAGGTACCCATTGCTTCCACCCTAAATCGTACATTTTTTTGAATAATGCAGGTTTGGCTAATTTGTAACCCACAATTAATAATATAGCTGCTAAAACAGATAATGGAATCATGTTTAGTAATCTAGGAATCAAAATTATTGAGGTTAAAAGGAAAAAGCCGTGAATAATAGCAGATGCCTTACTACGTCCTCCTGATTGAATATTTGCCGAACTTCGAACAATTACTTGAGTTATTGGCAAACCACCTATCATCCCAGAAATAATGTTACCCGTTCCTTGAGCGAGTAATTCTCTGTTTGTAGGTGTTACGTTTTTATGTGGGTCTAATTTATCAGTAGCCTCAACACATAATAAGGTTTCTAAACTGGCAACAAGTGCTATTGTAAACGCTACTATCCAAACATCGGGATTAGTAATTACTGAAAAGTTTGGAAAACTAAACTGTTGTAAAAAGGAGTTTGTATCTTCTGGTACAGGAACACTAACTAAATGAGATTGTGTAATGGCCAATGTTTCATTTGAGCTTGTTATGACATAAAAAATAATGCCAACTACAACAGCTACAAGTGGCCCTTGTATTAACTGAAATATTTTACCCTTTTTTGATAATACTTTATCCCATAGCAACAAAATTGCTAAACCAATTACACCGACTATTGTTGATCCTAATTGAATATGATCGAAGATATTTAGTATTTGGGAAACAGTGCCTTCACCTCCTTCAGTTTTAAAAAAGGTAAATGCTTTATCATAACCAAAAAAGTGAGGAATTTGTTTAAGAATAATAATAATCCCTATACCAGTTAGCATCCCTTTGATGACTGATGATGGGAAATAGTATCCGATAATACCTGCCCTTAAAACACCAAATAATAATTGAATAATCCCGCCTAATACAACCGCGACCAGAAAGTTTTCATAACTTCCTAATGTTGCTATCGCAGCCAAAACAATAGCGGCTAATCCAGCAGCTGGACCACTAACCCCAATTTTGGAGCCACTTAAACTCCCTACAACAATACCTCCAACAATACCTGCAATTAATCCTGAAAATAGTGGTGCACCACTTGCAAGTGCTATACCTAAACATAATGGTAAAGCAACAAAAAATACGACTATACTCGCTGGTAAGTCATTTTTAATAGTTTTAAACATAAATAAAATTCATTTTTAGCTTATAAGAAAACTCTAAGCTGATTCATTAATAATTTCTTGTAAACAAACGATTGTCTGATTCTAAAAAAATATTAAGAAATGAATTCGGGAGGAGGAGAAATTAGATTAAGGTGCGGTTTTGGATAGTTTTTAAAATAATATCCTAAATGCTTATTTGATTCAATTTTAAATATCTTAACGAACTCATTAAAGTTGTTATCCGGAAATGGTAACTTAAGGTTTTCGTTTTCTTCTTCAGCAATACTATAAAAAATAGAAATATCAACAGAATCATCTATTGCAGAAACAATCGTAGGCGCTGTTATGAGTGCGCCAAATAAGATAGAAAAGAAAATTGCAATAGCTCTTTTATTCATATAAAAAATTGAGTTGCAAATATAATACTTCAACACCATTTAATTGTTAAAAATGTTTTAAAAATCCTTTAACAACTTAATATCATCTGCAACAACCCAACCTGTTTTTCCATCTGCAAGTTTAACTTCTTTCCAATTATCATACTCCTGTAAAACCTGTACTTTAGTCCCTTCGTGTAATCTAAAAGATTCTTCACTTCGATTATTAGGGTCGCTTTTCACTTTGCTCTCTTGAACAAAAACGATAGCTGGATTGTCGTTTTTATCTAAATTATGCTTATGAAAGGCAAAGGTTAAAGTAACGCATACCAAAACTAAAGATGTTAAACTTCCTATAAACGCTAAACGCTTTTTACCTGTTGAATAAGAAAAATAATAGAGTAAAAATAACATTACAAACACAAATACTAAAACTACTGATGTTTTAGCCCAAGCATCAAAAGATAATTTATTGGTAATAGTTTTTATAAGTTTTGCAATGCCTGCATCTGGAATAATATCAATGGCATCAATAGTCATGTTTTGGGCAAAAGCCAAATTATTTTTTATATCCGAATCGTTAGGAGCTAACTGCAATGCTTTTTCATAAAAATAAATACTTGGAGCAATATTATTCAGTTTATAGTGTGCATTTGCTATATTAAAGTAAACATCGGCAGAATGCACACCAGAATCTAATATAGCTTTGTAATTATCTATAGACTCGGCATATTTTCCCTCATTGTATAAGGCATTGGCTTTGTCAAATAAATCTTGGTTTTGACAAAATACATTTAAACTTAACAAAAACAAGAGTATGTGAAAAACGTATTTCATCTTAACGTATTTGTTTATCAATTAAAGAAATGGTTTTTGCAGCTTTATCATAGTCTTCTTGCATCGTCACAATATCCATTGGGGTATAACGCGCTAACTCACAGCTTTCCAAAATACTAACAAAATCCTTAATTACTTCATCTTCAACTTCCTTTTCTGATAGCAAATTTTGAATTTTATCTTTACTTAAATCACTAGTTTCAATATGTAATTTTGCCTTTAAGTAGTTGTGTAATGCTTTCTCAAGTGCAATGTAAAAAGCTTCTTTTTTTCCTAGAGATTTTTTGGCATTGCTTAAATACTTTCTTGCTAATTTATCGGCTTTTCTTATTCTGTTACCATACACATCAGCATCTCTACTGGCCTTCTTGTTTCTAACAACAATCGCCAATGGAATTGCTAAAAACGGTAATAACAATAAACTCCAAAATAACTTGGTCTTGAAAAAATATTCTTGCTTAATAGCTGAAAAACTCGTTTTGGTTTTAATAAATGCAAACTGATCATTATTAAAAACAACCGCTTGTTTGTTAGTATTTGCTGTAGCATTATTTGAGCTACTTCCACTAGTTGGTCCGTTAATAACATCAATTATAATTTCATCGGAAGATAGTCGTTTGTAAGTTTCCGTTTTTAAATCGAAATATGAAAAAGAAATACTTGGAATTGGGTATTTGCCTTTATACTGTGGTACAATCGTGTAACTATCTGAAATACTGCCTTGCATTCCTGATAAATTAGTATTAACATTTTCGTTATGTTCAGGTTCGTAAACTTCCAGAGAGCTTGGTAAAGATACTTTTGGGAGTTTAAACAGTTTTAAATTACCGTTACCTCTAACATTTACTTTTAGCTGAAAGGACTCGGTTGCATCCAAAGAGGTTTTTGAAGGTGTTACATCAAAATTAAAATCTCCAACAGCTCCAGTAAAATCAACAGGTTTACCAACTTCAGGTAATGGTTTTACATTTATAGTGTTGTTACCAGCTGAAACAGTTCTATTGACTCGGGTCATTAGAACACTGCCAAAAATATCCCTTCTATTTGTAGGCACTCGCAAGGCAATATCTAAACTTAAAGGTTCAATATTTAGCTTGCCTGTTTTTTGTGGATATAACACTGTTTTTCGTAAAACAAGAAATCTGTAATCTTCTCCATTAAATGTTCCGTTTTGGACTTTTTGCCCTTGTGTATTTATATTTTGACTCCAAAAATCATTATATCGTGGACTATCAATTTCATTCCAGTTATCCACAGCAATTTTTGGAGATACATAAAGCTTATACACCACGGTTATTGCTTCGTTTAAATACGGATTGGTTTTTGATACTTCGGCTACTAAGTGAATGTTTTCTGATGCCAAATATGTTGGGTCGTTAGGATCTTTTGGAATATCAACTGCAGCTGTAACTTCTATTCTTATTGGGGTTGTTTTATAAGTTTCCCCATCAATAGTTATAGAGGCTTGTGCAATTGTAAAATTACCTCGTTGTTTTGGTGCTAAAAAATAGCTATACGTTTTTTTGTATGTACGAACCCCATTTATCCAAGAATTACTAACAGATTGATTTGGACCACCAATAACCGTAAAATTTGCAAAATCTGGCGGATTAAAATTATCTCCATCTTGATTCATTTCAAAATCTACACGTAAACGCTCATTAATTCCTAGTTGCTGCTTACTTACTTTTGCTTCAAATTTTACTTGAGCAAATGCTATAGTTGAGGTAACTAAAAATAATATAACAAATATGTGTTTTATACGTCTCATTCTTCTTCAAAATGGATTGAAACTTCAGCTTTTTTTAAGCTTTAAAATTCTTTACCAGTCTTTCTCCGTTTTTACTTTTACACCTTTTTGCTTCTCAGCATTAATTTTTTCTTGAACTTTTTGCTCTTGGTTATTCATGGCTTCTAATAAGTTCTTTATTTGTTGAGGTGATAATTGCCCAGGTTGGGGTTTAGGTTTTTGCTGATCCTTTTTCTCTTCATCAGGCTTACCTTTGTCTTCTTTTTCATCTTTAGGTTTACCTTCATCATCTTTTTCGTCTTCACCTTCCTTTTTCTCTTGGTCGCCTTCGTCCTTTTTATCCTCTTTATTATCGCCTTCTTTATCCTTATTTTCTTCGTTCTTTTTTTGGTCTTGGTTCTCTTTGTTTTCGTCTTTTTTATCCTCGTCCTTGTTTTGATCTTGTTGGTCTTGCTGCTGTTCCGCACAAATTTTAGCTAAGCCCAAATTATACCTCGTTTCATCATCGGTTGGATCGTTTCGCAAAGCGTTTTTATAAGCTTCAACCGCTTCTTTACACTTTTTATTTTGCATTAAAATATTACCAATATTATGAAATGCTTTATGTTTTTCTGGTTTTGAAGTTGCCGCTTGAGCCGCTTGTTGGTGACGATACAAGGCTTCTTCAAAATTTCCGCTAGTGTAATAAGCATTTCCCAAATTATATGTGCCAGCCACCGTTGAAGGTTTTTCTGAAATGGCTTTTCTGTACTCCATTTCAGCTGAAATAAAATCGTCTTTATTTATTAAAGTATTAGCTTCATAAACATAGTTATTTGATTTTTTTAAGGCCAATAACTGCTGCTTATCTACCTCTTGTGAAAAAGCGACTATAGAAATTAATACTGTTATAAAAGTTATTATTCTTTTCATTTTAAGCTGATTTCAACTTTGTTTTTATTCTAAAATTATAAAACCTAATGGTCTTTGTTCGTTAAAAAAAATATAAATCTTATTTAGTTACCCTCTTTATAGCTAAAAGTTTTCGTTAAATAAATTTAACTTTTTTAACCACGCTGTTTTTCGTTCAAGCAAGAAAATATCTAATAATAAAAAGAAAATACCAAAGGCTAAAAACCATTGAAACTGGTCTTTAAAATCTGCAAATTGTTTTGCTTCAAACTCAGTTTTATCCATGGTGTTTAAAATTTCTCGAATACTTTCTACAACATCAGATGTGTTCTTACCATTAATGTAAGCTCCATTAGCTTGTTGTGCTATATTTTTAAGTGTTTCCTCATTTAGTTTGGTAATCACTGTTTCTCCTTGATTGTCTTTTTTATAGTTTAAAACAACACCGTTTCTTTTCTCTGGAATAGGTCCACCTTTTTCATCTCCAACGCCTATAGTAAAGATTCTTATTCCTTCTTCATGTGCCAATTCTGCGACATCAGCAGCTTCTTCACCGTGGTCTTCTCCATCCGAAATAATAATAAGCACTCTATTCGTTTGCTCTTCGTCGTCAAAATAAGTGGTTGCCAACTTAATAGCTTCGCTTATAGCAGTTCCCTGTGATGACAACATATCGGTATTCATACTTTGTAAAAACATTTTAGCCGAAGCATAATCTGTTGTTATTGGTAATTGCGGAAATGCTTTTGCGGCATAAGCGATAATACCAACACGATCACTCGCCAAATTATTAATAATTTGAGTTACCAGTTGTTTAGATTTTTCCAATCGGTTTGGAGCTATATCCTCCGCCAGCATACTTTTGGAAACATCGATAGCAAATACTATATCTACGCCTTCCCGTTTTACGGTTTCAAGTTTTGTGCCAATTTTTGGGTTTACCATAGCAACCGTTAAACATAAAAAAGCCATACTTAAAACAATGATTTTCAAAACTGATTTAAATATTGATTTATTTGGACTTAGTTTTTTTAATAGTTCCTTATCGGCAAACTTACTTTGCGCTTTATATTTCCAAAATTGAAGCACCAAGAAAAACAGCATTATTACTGGAATAATTACTAAACCCCAAAACCATATTTTCTCTTCTAATTGATACATTATTCTTATTTGTTTTTCGTGGATTTGCTTCTTTGTTTACCACGAATTCACTAATTATCTTTTTCTCTTCTTTTTTTGACCTATTTAAACAAAACTTCTAAAAACAGTGTAACGCAATAATAACTCTATAAGGAGTAAAAGCCCCGCTAAAAGTACTAATGATCGATACTTTTCTTCGTAATTATAAAACTTAAACTCTTCAATTTCTGTTTTTTCAAGTTTATTAATTTCATCGTAAATTTCTTCAAGTTTCTTATTGTTGGTTGCTCTAAAGTATTTACCTCCTGTTACATCTGCTATTTCTTTGAGTAAATCTTCGTCAATTTCAACTTGACTTCGCCCGTATTGAAACTGACCGTTAGGTAAAATACCTATTGGCGTTAATGCCATCCCATTAGTTCCTAGTCCTATTGTATAAACTTTTATACCATATTCTACAGCTAATTCGCTGGCTATTTTAGGATCAATAAACCCCGAGTTATTCACCCCATCTGTTAGCAAAATAATAACTTTACTAGTTGCTTTACTATCTTTTAATCTATTTACCGAAGTGGCTAATCCCATGCCTATTGCGGTGCCTCCTTCTATAATAGTATTGTATCTAATGCTGTTTAATGAGCGTAAAACAATGGCTTTATCACTTGTAATAGGGGTTTTTGTATAGCTTTCGCCAGCGTATTCAACCAACCCAATTCTGTCATTAGGTCTACCTTTAATAAAATCTGCGGCTACTTCTTTTAATGCTTCTAATCGGTTTGGTGACAAATCTTTAGCTAACATACTTGCAGAAACATCAATAGACATTACTATATCAATTCCTCTTGTTGTTTTTGTTTTTGTTGAAACATCAACAGATTGGGGTCTTGCAAGTGCTGTTATTAATAAAGCCAGAGCCAAAAGGCGAAATACAAACAATACATGTTTTAACTTTGGTAACCATGAGTTAGTAATTTTAAAGCCTTTTAAACTTGATATTTTCAGTTCTGCTGTTTGCTTTTTGTTCTTAAAAATATACCACAGCGTTGCTAATGGCAATGCTAACAGCAACCAGAAAAACTCCTTATTTAAAAACTCAATCCCCTCAAACATTATTCTTCAGCTTTTTTAAGTTCAACAGAATTCAAAATACGATTTACAATCTGGTCTGCATAAGTATCATCTTTTGGGTACGTTATCATTATTTGCTGTAACACACTCTCCGATGTAAAATGAAGCATGATATAATTGGCTTCTTCAAAATTGCCTGTTTTAAGAGCATCAAACTTCAAGGTACCGTATGTTTTAACTCCTTCAGCGCCATTTGGTGTTGTAAACTTGTCTCTTAAGGTTACAATATCTTTTGCTCCTTGGTTTTCAATCCCTTTTATACTACCATCTATGGCTTTTTCAAGGTCTATCCCTCCTTCAGGAGCTTGATTCAAAGTGGTTGTATTTACAACAACACTAAACATATCCAACAAGGTTCCGTAACCAAAAACAGTCATCTTCATTTGTTGCTTTAATTCCTCTGGAAGTGGCGCTTCCATCCTTTTTAAAACCTTAGGTGTTGATATCGTAACTGGTGGAAATCCGTATTCACTTGTTACCCAATCTCCTTCTAAAAGTTCTTTGCTATCATGACCAATAATAGTATCTTTTACATAATTGAACCCATATTTTATTGAGAATCCCGTTAAGGTTGCTAAAAGCAAAAAGACACTTACCCCTACAGTTAGCCATACTTTTTTACGTTTCCTTTTACGTTCAAGTTCTTCTCTATATTTCTCATCTAAAAGCTTTTCCTCTTCGGTGGGTTCTGGCAAAGCTTCTTTTACGTGGTCTATCTCAACATCAATAGTATCGCGATCAATTTTAGCTAGTTCAATGTCTGGTGTAGATTTAGCAAATTTTACTAAATCGGCACGTTTTAAGATATTTTCTAAATTCTTTATATCTTCTTTACTTATTTCTATTTGGTTGCCTTCTTTTAGTAAATTAAGCCTTCGAATAAGTTCGTCTGTCGTGCTTTCTAAAGCGCGATCGTAGACTTTTTCATCCAGATACTTCCTAATAATAAAGGTTAAATCGGAGTAATAATCTTTTAAATTATTCTCTTCCAAATAATGGCTTTCATCTAACTTTTTAAGTGCTAATTTAGCTCTATCGTATGGTGGTAGTAAAGCTATTTGTTCTTCTTCTGTTAATGGTTTTTTTCTCCAAATAAACCAAAATAATAAAAAGGCAACAACGCCTATTATTAATAATGTTAGCAGCAAGTACTTCCACCAATCACTTCCACTTTTTTTAACAGAAATAATAGGTTTTATATCGTATAGCCCTTGTTTAGTAGTATCAATAATGACATTTTTTACTTCAACTTTTAACGAATCGGTAAAAAAGGTTTTATCGCCAATAATTATTTTTTGCCTTGGAATGGTATATACGCCTGAATCAAATTGTGTTAAAGCATATTTTTTTAGCAGATTATATCTATCCTTATTCTTTATGGTATCAATATCGTAAGACTCAATCACCTCAAGCGGCAAAAACGTTTGCCCTTCGGGAAAAACAACTAGGTTAGTTGAATCTGCTTCAACGTTTATTTTGTATGTTATTTGAGATCCAATTTTTATGGTGGTAGAATCGATTGAAGATGTTACTTGACCGAAAGAGAAGAAAGACAGCAAGATAAAGACAGAAGTCAGTAGTAAACTTCTTTTAAAGCTTACTACCACTTTCGATATATAATTTATAAATCTAAAATCGATACTCATAAGTATATTACCCTCTTCTTTTAAAATAGCCTAACAATTTCTTTACATAACTTTCGTCAACACGACAATCAATACTTCCAGCACCTGATTTATTGAAACTTTCTTTATAATAATCAACCTTTTCATGATAAAATTTACCATAATTAAGGCGCACTTTTTTGGATGAAGTGTTAACCAACATTAGCTCACCCGTTTCTTCATCTAGCATTTGCACCATTCCTAAATTAGGTATCTCTTCTTCACGCTTATCGTATACTCTAATACCAGTTACATCATGTTTGCCAGAAACAATTTTCATTGTTTGATGATAATCATCTGCAATAAAATCAGATAACACAAACACAATGGCCTTTTTCTTCATCACGTTTTGCATGAATTTTAAAGCTTCGGCTATATTGGTTTGTTTGCTTTCTGGCTGAAACTCAATAAGTTCCCTAATAATTCGAAGTACGTGAGAACGTCCTTTTTTGGGAGGAATGTATAATTCTACTTTATCTGAAAATAAAATAAGTCCTATTTTATCATTGTTTTGAGTTGCCGAAAACGCTAATGTTGCGGCTATTTCAGTGACTACTTCATTTTTAAATTGCTGACTTGTCCCGAACATTTCAGAACCTGAAACATCTACCATAAGCATCATGGTAAGTTCACGTTCTTCCTCAAAAACTTTTATATAAGGTTCGCTATAACGAGCTGTAACATTCCAATCTATATTTCTAACATCATCCCCGTATTGATACTGACGCACTTCACTAAAAGTCATACCACGCCCTTTAAAGGTAGAATGATATTCGCCTCCAAATATGTGATCAGACAACCGTCGTGTCTTAATCTCAATTTTTCGTACTTTCTTTAGTAAATCTTTAGTATCCATTTTTCAATCATCATTAATAAACAAGCAAGAGTTAGTATTTACTATGGCACTTCTATTTCGTTTACTATTTTATTGATGATGTCTTCTGAAGTTACATTTTCGGCTTCAGCTTCGTAAGTAATGCCTATTCTATGGCGTAATACATCATGAACCACCGCTCTTACATCTTCAGGAATTACATAACCTCTACGTTTTATAAAAGCATAGCATTTAGCGGCAGAAGCTAAATTAATACTACCACGAGGTGAAGCTCCAAATGATATAAGTGGTTTTAAATCGGCAAGTTTATATTTTTCTGGATATCGTGTAGCAAAAATGATATCAAGGATATATTTTTCTATTTTTTCATCCATGTAAACCTCTCTAACCGCTTTTTGAGCATTTAAGATTGTCTTTGTAGTAACAACTGGATTAACTTTTTCCCAAGCACTTTTCATGTTGGCTCTCATAATCAATTGTTCTTCTGCAATCTTTGGATAATCAATAACTGTTTTTAGCATAAAACGGTCAACTTGGGCTTCAGGTAATGGGTATGTTCCTTCTTGCTCAACAGGGTTTTGTGTTGCCATAACCAAAAATGGTTTATCTAAAACAAATGTTTCATCACCAATAGTTACTTGCTTTTCCTGCATCGCTTCTAATAATGCGGACTGTACTTTTGCTGGCGCTCTGTTAATCTCATCAGCCAAAACAAAGTTGGCGAAAATAGGCCCTTTTTTTATTGAGAAATCATTCGCCTTCATGTTATAGATTAATGTTCCAGTAACATCGGCTGGTAATAAATCTGGTGTAAATTGAATTCTGCTAAAACTTCCGTCAACTGCTTGCGCTAAGGTATTAATAGCTAAGGTTTTTGCCAACCCTGGCACTCCTTCTAGTAAAATATGTCCTTGTCCTAACAATCCGATAAGCAAACGTTCTACCATGTGTTTTTGCCCCACGATGACTTTATTCATCTCCAGCATTAGTAAATCGACAAAAGCACTTTCTTTTTCAATTTTCTCGTTAATGGTCTTAATATCAATTGTACCTGTTTCTTCCATCATTTTTTATTTAATTAAAAGCCCTAATATAGCGCCCTTATTTGAGCAGTGCAAATTGTTAAAATTTTTCGTTAGTCCTTGTTAAAAAATGGTTAAAAAAACTAGCTTAATGCCTTTATTTACAGGTTTAACGAATAATTAAGATAAGTAAATCCTAAAAAATACTTTTTAAAATATTTTATCTTTTAAATAACTCCTATTCAAACTTTTTCCATATTATAGTTTTAAGTATTTTTATAGATGAATAACAATTTTAAGGATGACAAAAATAGCCCTAATAACAGGAGCAACAAGCGGCATAGGTGAAGCAACTGCCTACGAATTTGCAAAACATGGAATTGACTTAATACTTTGTGGAAGACGGTTAGAGCGATTGCAGACCATTCAAAAAGCATTGGAGCGGTTAACCGATGTGCATATTCTGAATTTTGACGTTAGAGATAAAAAAGCCACTAAAGATGCTATAGAGTCTCTTCCAGAAAATTTTAAAAAGATTGATATTCTTATAAATAACGCTGGAAATGCTCATGGGTTAGACCCTATAGATTGCGGAAGTCTTGATGATTGGGATGCTATGATGGATATAAACGTTAAGGGGTTACTATATGTTAGCAAAGCTATAATTCCGCAAATGACCGAGCGTAATTCTGGGCACATCATAAACATTGGCTCATCAGCAGGTAAAGAAGTGTATCCAAAAGGCAATGTGTATTGCGCAAGTAAACATGCGGTTTTAGCTATTACGGAAGGTATGCGTATTGATTTAAATCCTTACGGGATAAAAGTAGGCGCCATTAACCCTGGTTTAGTAGAAACTGAATTCTCTCAAGTGCGTTTTAAAGGCGATGCCATTGCAAACTCAGTTTACAAAGGTTTTAAAGCGCTACAAGCCAAAGACATTGCGGAGATTATTTATTTTGTTGTTTCAAGACCACCTCATGTTAACATCGCCGACTTGTTAGTATTTCCAACCGCTCAAGCAAATAGTGTTACTGTAAAAAAAGAATTTTAAAAAAATCCTGCGTTTACAGGAATAAAGCTATGATTAACAAACGCCTACTTATTAAGCATCTTTTGGCTCATAATGATGAGAATAGTTTTTATGATAAAAAACGAAAGATTGATATTAGCCACAAAGAAGGAAAGGCAAAGTTTTTAAAACACATTTGTGCGTTATCAAATAGCAACCCAAAAAACAACTCTTATATTGTTATAGGTGTTGACGATGAAGACAATAACATAATTGGTGTTGACTTTTTTGATGATAGTAAAATACAAAACCTTATAAATGCCTATTTAACTAGCCCGCCAATTGTTCAATATGAAAACATTCCCTTTCCACATTTGCCCGATGATAAAGTTGTTGGTTTAGTAACTATTAGAGCCACAGGCAAAATTACTTCTCTAAGGAAAAACATCTGGAAATACTATGGAGGCTCGGTGTTTTTTAGAGATGGTAGTATGAGCATGCCAAAGGTTTTTGATATTGAAATTAAAGATGTGAATTCTAAAATTGTTGAAGCCATTGAAAATAATGCGCAAAACAACATAGAGCACACACTTAATGGCGTTATTGATTTTATGAATAAACGCAAAGACTATAACGCCCAATATAAGGTGTTTAAAGAGTATTTTGTGGTTTGTTGGGCGGGGCAAAAAAAACTTGTTAAAGACGAAATGTTTTTTTCAAGAGTGGATATTGAATTGATAAACGAACAGGTTCGATTATTTTTTTCAGCACTAGATGAAGTTTCTATTGCAATTGATGATGATAGTTTTAAAATTGTTGAATACGTGAGTTTAGGGCTTCAAGGTTCTAACAAGTATTATCAGCTTGAAGAAACAATCATTCAATTTGAAAACAATGCTAATTATAATATTGAAACTAAACTTCTATTTGAACCACCTCAGTTTGATAAAAAAGTTTTATACCATATTTACAACGCAAGTAATTCAATACTTGAAAAGCTAAAAAAAGGTTTAACACTTACAAAGCGTGAGGAGGCGGACTTAAAAAACTTACCAGCTACCTATTTAATATGTTACCTTAATTTGTTTCATGAAGCTGTTGATAAACTCCATGAAGCTAAGCCTTTTTTAAAAGCACACAGCGAGGAATTATACAATTTGCATAAAGAAACATTACGAATTTTACGAAAAGTTAAGTACAGTTAAATTCATAAAGATTTAACCTTTATTTAATTTTGAAACTTTGAAAAATGTAATTAATTTCCGATGTTTGCAGTGCTATTAATCTTTTAATTAAACCTTGTGCTCCAAATCGTTTTGAAATAAGAGTCAAGGTTTTTTTATAAATCAAACTTAATACCTTGCGCTAACGGAAGCTCTGTTGTATAGTTAATTGTGTTGGTTTGTCGGCGCATATAAATTTTCCATGCATCACTACCAGACTCTCTTCCTCCTCCAGTTTCTTTTTCACCACCAAAGGCACCACCAATCTCTGCACCAGAGGTTCCAATATTTACATTAGCAATTCCGCAATCTGATCCTTGGACAGAAAGAAAACGTTCAGCTTCACGTAAGTTATTTGTCATAATTGCTGAAGATAATCCTTGAGCTACATTATTTTGAATTTCAATAGCATTTTCAACATCACCTGAATATTTCAATAAATATAATACAGGTGCAAATGTTTCATGCTGAACAATTTTATAATCTGGTTTTGCTTCTGCAATAGCTGGTTTTACATAACAACCAGATTCATAGCCTTCACCAATTAATACACCTCCTTCAACTACAATATTACCACCTTCTTCTACAACCTGTGTTAGTGCTTTCTGATACATTCCAACGGCATCTTTATCAATCAAAGGCCCTACATGATTATTTTCATCTAGCGGATTTCCTATACGTAGTTGTTTATAAGCATCGGCTACAGCTTCTTTTACTTTATCATATACACTTTCGTGAATTATCAAACGCCGCGTAGAAGTACAACGTTGCCCACAAGTACCAACGGCACCAAAAACGGCACCAATCACAGTCATTTTAATATCAGCATCTGGTGTTACTATTATAGCATTGTTTCCTCCTAATTCTAATAGGCTTTTCCCTAAACGAGCCGCCACTTCTTGTGCTACAATTTTACCCATTCTAGTACTTCCCGTTGCAGAAACTAAAGGTACACGAGTATCTTTGGTCATCATCTCACCAACCTTATAATCACCATTAATCAAACACGAAATACCTTCAGGTAAATTATTGGCTTTAAAAACTTCAGCGGCAATATTTTGACAAGCCACGCCACAAATAGGTGTTTTCTCGCTCGGTTTCCAAACGCATACATCTCCACAAATCCAAGCTAAAGCCGTATTCCACGCCCAAACAGCAACTGGAAAATTAAATGCTGAAATAATTCCAACCACCCCAAGCGGATGGTATTGCTCATACATTCTGTGTCCTGGTCGTTCACTATGCATGGTTAATCCATGAAGCTGACGTGATAGCCCTACTGCAAAATCGCAGATGTCAATCATTTCTTGAACTTCTCCCAAACCTTCCTGTAAACTTTTACCCATTTCATAAGATACAAGTATTCCTAGGGCTTCTTTTTTCTCGCGGAGTTTTTCACCAAACTGACGAACAATTTCTCCACGTTGAGGTGCTGGTATTGTGCGCCAAGTTTTAAAAGCCGTTGTTGCTGCTTGCATTACCTTTTCATAATCCTCTTTTGACGTAGTTTTTACTTTACCTATTAATTGTCCATCAACTGGTGAGTAGCTTTCAATTATTTCACCATTTGAAAAGCTATTTGACCCTGTTGAAGTTCCATCATTTACTTCATTTATACCTAAAACGTTAAGTGCATTTTCTACGCCAAAATCAGTTAAAACTTCTTTCATTAATTATTGATTTGTTAATTATATTTAATTTGTTTGCGAATATACTAATAAAAAGTCGTTTTTATTAAAGTTTAGTAATGATAAATCCATTAACTTTATAGCTAGAACAAATATCATTTTTATGAAAAATATCTTTTTATCATTAGCTGCTTTAGTCGTTATTACTTCGTGTAAAAATGATTCTAAATTAAATGTTCAAGCCTCAAAAGTCGAAACTGAAAAAGCTCAATTTTCTATAGTTATACATGGAGGTGCAGGAACTATTTTGAAAACAAACATGACACCTGAAAAAGAAGCTGCTTACCAAGCTAAACTTGAAGAAGCGATAAAAGTTGGATATGACATTTTAAAAAATGGAGGAAGTAGTCTCGATGCTGTTGAAAAAACAATAAACGTCATGGAGGATTCTCCACTTTTTAATGCAGGAAAAGGCGCTGTGTTTACCAATGCAGAAACTAATGAACTCGATGCGTCTATCATGGATGGAAAGACATTGAATGCAGGAGCTTCGGCCGGAACTACAACTGTAAAAAACCCTATAAATTTAGCAAGAGCAGTCATGGAAAAATCCCCACACGTAATGCTTTCAGGAAAAGGGGCTGAGACTTTTGCCGAAGAGCAAGGTTTGACAATTGTTGAACCTGATTATTTCTTTACTGAAAATAGATTTCAAGCTCTTAAAAAAATTAAAGATTCAGAAAAAATAGAACTAGATCACAATGACAAGCAAGCCTTTTATGACCACGAAATTAAAGACTCTAAATTTGGAACTGTTGGCTGTGTGGCTTTAGATAAAAATGGCAATTTAGCTGCAGGAACCTCAACCGGGGGCATGACCAATAAACGTTATGGTCGCATAGGTGATGCTCCAATTATTGGAGCTGGTACTTATGCCAACAACAATACTTGTGCAGTTTCGAGTACTGGTTGGGGTGAGTTTTTTATTCGTGCAATGGTGGCTCATGATATTTCGGCTTTAATGGAATACAAAGGCTTAACATTACAGGAAGCAGCAAAAGAAGTGATTCAGAAAAAAGTACCAGAGCTTGGTGGCGATGGGGGTATCATAGCCATTGATAAAAATGGAAATATGGTTATGGAATTTAATACTGCTGGCATGTACAGAGCAAGTATGAATGATAAAGGCGAGCTTTTCTTGGGAATTTATAAAGATGAATAACTTTAAGAGCAATTTAACAAAGCCAAAAGACCATACCTTAAATTTTGAACGTAATTAATTTAACAAGGAATCACCTACGCTTCTTTTAATTAAGTTCAATTTAATAAAATCATCAATCTATGCCATTAAGAAAACTTTTGGCTATCGTAGCGATACTTACGTTAGCAACTTCATGTAAAAAGAAGGAAGTAGAAACTGATAACCTGTTTAAATTTAGAGATTATATAAGTTACACAACTTCAGGTTTAACTTCTGTTGTTGACCCTATTCAAATTAATTTGGCAAATGATGTTGAAGGTTGGGAAATGGGACAGGAAATCACCGATAAGATTGTTTCCATTTCACCACACGTACAAGGAAAACTAGCAGTAGCTAATAAACACACACTGCTTTTTACTCCAGATGAACCACTGGAACCTGCTACAGAATATACCGTTACCGTCAAACTTGATAAAATATACAAAACCATTCCTGATGGTTTTGACAACTATACGTTTCAGTTTAAAACCATCACTCCAAACTTCAATATTGTCACCAATAATTTACAATCCTACAGCAAAAACTGGCAGTATTTAGAATCGGTTTTACGGTCTGCCGATGTAATTTCAATTAAGGAAGCCAAACAATTAGTTGAAGCTTCTCAAAGTGGAAAAAAATTATCCATTGTTTTTAATGAAACGAGTGAGCGTGCAAAAGTTTTTGAGTTTAAAATAGATAGTATCAACCGCAAAATTGATGACAGCGAAATTTTAGTAAAATGGAATGGAAAAGCCATTAAAGCAGATAATGAAGGTAAAAACAAAGTGCTTATTCCAGGTATTAATAATTTCACTATTGTAGATGTTGATGTCATTCAATCGCCAGAACAACATCTTTCCATCAACTTTTCAGACCCTCTAAAAAAGCAACAAAACTTTGATGGTTTGGTTACAATTCAAAATATAAAAAATCCTAAATATATAGTGGATAGTAACGTGCTAAAAGTGTATCCAGACAGTAAATTGGTTGGCAATATTCAGGTAGATGTGTTTCAAGGTATTTCAAATGAAGAAGGCTATAAACTCAAAAAACCATTTTCTGAAAGTGTTCCTTTTGAAGAGTTAAAACCACAAGTTCGTTTAATCAGTAACGGAACCATTTTGCCAAATTCTCAAGAATTAAAATTCAATTTTGAAGCTGTAAATATTAAAGCCGTTGATGTTCGCGTGATTAAGATTTTTCAAGATAATATTTTGCAATTTCTTCAAGATAATAACCTAAACAGCAATAACGAATACAACATTAAAAAAGTAGGTCGTCGCATTGCCAAACAAACCATTCAGCTTCAAACCGAATCTGAAAACACAGGAAAATGGAAAGCCTACAGCATCGATTTATCCAAATATTTTAAAGCGGATGCTGGAGCAATTTATCGTGTAGAGTTGAGTTTTAACAAAAACTATTCACTGTATAATTGTACTGCAAATACTTTGGTTACTAATGCAGAAGATGATGAATACGATGATTATTACTACGAAGAAGATTACTATTACGAAGGCGATTACAATGAAACGTTTACTGAAGACGAAGAGCTAAAAGAAGAGGAATATTGGGACAATCTCACGTATAGATACCGAAATTACGCCTATAATTGGCGCGAACGCGAAAATCCTTGTCATGATGCCTATTACAATGAAAACCGAATTGTTTCTCAAAATTTATTGGCTTCCAACCTTGGTGTTATTACAAAACAAGGCACGAATAACTCATACTATTTTGCGATTACTGATATTTTAACCACCAATCCAGAAGCCAATGCATCAGTGGTTTTGTATAATTTTCAGCAACAAGAAATCGCATCACTTTTTACTGACAAAGATGGACTGGTAACCATTGATGCCGATAAACATGCCGCTTTTGCAATTGTCAGCAAAGGACAAAATAAAACCTATGTAAAACTTGCCGATGGAAACTCGCTATCCTTAAGTAAATTTGATGTTTCAGGTAATAAATTACAACGTGGACTCAAAGGCTACATTTATGGTGAACGCGGTGTTTGGCGACCTGGAGATACGCTACATTTAACGTTTTTGTTGAATGATTTAGCCAATAAACTCCCTAAAGGACATCCTGTAAAATTGGAAATTACAGACCCTAACGGAAAACTGGTGTATAAAAATGTAACAGCAGATAACCTCAACAACTTTTACAAATTCACAGTCCCTACTTCTACAGAAGATAAAACAGGAACTTACAATACCAAAGTTTCGGTTGGTGGCGCAACATTCCATAAAGGATTAAAAATTGAAACCGTAAAACCTAACCGTTTAAAAATTAAAGTTGATTTTGAAAACGACATTCTTACGAGCAACGAACCGTTAGATGGAACGTTAGATGTAAAATGGCTTCATGGTGCAGTTGGAAAAAACTTAAAAGCAGAAATTAAGGCGAAATTCAGCACTTCTTATTCTGGGTTTAGTAATTATAAAGGCTACACCTTTACAGACCCAACGCGTCAATTCACCACCGAAGAAATTAATGTGTTTGAAGGGAATGTAGATGCTGAAGGTTTAGCTAAAATTAATAACAAGTTAGAAGTTGGTAAAAATGCTCCAGGAATGCTAAACGTTCAGTTTTTAGTACGTGCGTTTGAAAATGGTGGCGATTTCTCAATGGATGCGTTTACCAAACAATATGCGCCTTACGAGTCGTTTGTTGGTTTGCGTTCTCCTGAAGGAAATGCCTATGGTTCATTCTTCACAGACGAAAACCAAACCTTTGATGTCGTTGTGGTTGATAAAGACGGGAAACCTATTCAGCGTGAAAATCTCGAAGTAAAAATCTATAAAATTCAATGGCGTTGGTGGTGGAATTCATCGTACGACAACTTATCTAGCTATGTGTCGAGCACCTACCACAGACCGTATTTAGACACCAAAGTCAATACAGATGCCAACGGAAAAGGCAGCTTCAATATTAAAATTCCTAATAACGAACGTGGTCGTTACCTCATTCGAGTGGTTGACCCAAAAAGCGGTCATGCTACTGGACGAACAGCCTATTTTTACAAAAACTGGTATGCGCCTCCAGGAGATAAAGAAGCGGCCAAAATGCTGGTGTTTTCAGCGGATAAAGAACAGTATAACGTTGGTGAAACTGCAAAAATCACCTTCAATTCTGGTAACGAAGGACGTGCATTGGTCAGTATTGAAAACGGAACAGAAGTTCTCGATTACAAATGGGTAAAAACCCAACAAGGTGAAACGGTTGTTGATATTCCTATAACGTCTTTAATGGCTCCAAATGTGTTCGTTAATATTTCTTTATTGCAACCACATGCTATTTCAGCTAACGATTTACCAATTCGTTTGTATGGCGTCATTCCTTTAATGGTTGAAGACCCAAATACCAAACTGGAACCACAACTAAAAATGCCTGATGTATTGAAACCAGAGCAAGAATTTCAAGTTTCGGTTTCAGAAAAAAACAAAAAACCAATGACCTATACCATTGCTTTGGTTGAAGAAGGCTTATTGGATTTAACACGATTTAAAACACCTAATGCTTGGGACGAATTTTACAAACGTGAAGCTTTAGGTGTAAAAACTTGGGATGTTTTTGATGATGTCATTGGTGCCTATTCTGGAAGCATTGACCAAGTATTTGCTATTGGTGGAGACGGAAATGCAGCCGCTGGGAAAAACAAAAAAGCCAACCGTTTTAAACCTGTAGTGACCTATTTAGGGCCTTTTGAATTGAAAGCAGGCGAAAACAAAACGCACACTATTAAACTTCCAAATTATATTGGTTCGGTTCGAACAATGGTTGTTGCAGGAAACAACAAAACCGATGCTTACGGAAGTACCGACAAATCAGTTCAGGTTAAAAAACCACTAATGATATTGGCTTCGCTTCCACGGAAATTAAGTCCTGGTGAAAAAGTAACATTGCCTGTGACCGTTTTTGCTATGGAAAACAAAGTAAAAAGCGTCAATATCAGTTTAAAATTAAGTGATGGTATTTCAGTAGTTGGTGACAACACCAAAACTTTATCTTTTACAAAACCTGATGAACAAATGACGTATTTTGAATTGGATGTAAGCAAGGCGAAAGGCATCAACACGGTTGAAGTCATAGCGACCGGAAATGGTGAAAAATCGACCTATAAAGTGGAATTGGACGTGGTAAATCCAAATCCAATCACATCAAAATCTATAGACAAAACATTAGAAGCCAATGCAACACAAACCTTGGATTTTTCAACCTTTGGTGTTACAGGAACTAACAGTGCAACGGTTGAATTTTCGACCATGCCTCCAATGGATTTTTCACGCAGACTGCAATACTTAATCCAATATCCTCATGGTTGTTTGGAGCAAACGACATCTAGTGTGTTTCCGCAGTTATTTTTACGCGATATTTTCGATTTAACCTATGATAAAAAACAAAGTATCCAGTCAAATATTGAAAATGGTATTAAGCGATTAGCACATTTCCAGCAACCCAATGGTGGCATGAGTTATTGGATGGGAGAAAACACTGCTAATGATTGGTCTACAAGCTATGCAGGACATTTCATGATTGAAGCCGAAAAGAAAGGTTTTGTGTTACCATTAACTTTTAAAAGCAACTGGTTGAAATACCAAAAACAAGCTGCTAGAGATTGGCGACCAAGTTACAGAACATATAATTCCGATTTAGCGCAGGCTTACCGATTATATACCTTGGCATTAGCTGGAGAACCTAATTTAGCCTCTATGAATCGATTACGAGAATTTTCAGAAATTTCTAATGAAGCCAAATGGCGTTTGGCAGCAGCTTACGCTTTAGCAGGACAAAAAGAAGCGAGTAATCAAATTTCGCAACGTGCAAACATAGATTTCCAACCTCCAAAACATAACTATTACACCTATGGTTCGGTAGATAGAAATAGAGCCATGGCTTTGGAAACTATGGTCTTGACGAAAAATCCTAAAACTAGAGAATTAGCACAATACATTGCTAAAGATTTATCGAGCAACCAATGGATGAGCACACAAACCACAGCATATAGTTTATTGGCTATGGCTAAAATGGTAGAAGCCAATGGCGGAAAAGCTTTAAATTTAAACTATACTATAAACGGAAAAACGGAAACTATAGACTCTAAAAGCGCGATTGCGCAACGCGAATTGAAAGTTCTGGATGGCAATAATACGTTATCGTTTACCAATAACCTTGATAATGTGGTGTATGTACGTGTGTTGAATTCTGGGAAATTGCCTTTAGGTCAGGAATTGACAGAACAACGTGGATTAAGTGTTTCGGTGCAATACAAAGATTTAAAAGGCAATACTATTGATGTTTCAAAATTACAACAAGGACAAGATTTTGTTGCAACAGTAAGTGTAAGTAATCTTAAAAATGAAAATGTGAATGATGTGGCTTTGACACAAATTTTCCCGTCAGGTTGGGAAATTGTCAACACACGTTTTACCGATTTTGGAGATACCACCACAAGTCAAGCACGTTTTACCGATATTAGAGATGATCGCGTGAATTTCTATTTCGATTTAAGTAAAAAAGGAAAACATGGTACTAAAACTTTTAATGTCATGTTGAATGCATCCTATTTAGGAACTTATTACTTACCAGGAATTCAAGCCGAAGCGATGTATGATAATGAGTATTTGGTTAGAACTAAAGGGAAATGGGTTGAAGTTGAGAAGTAATTGTCATTCCGCACTTGATGCGGAATCCATAGTTATTAAATTGGATTCTGCGTCGTAGCGCAGAATGACAAAATTGAATTTTAATTTAATGAAAAAAATAAGGTTTTGTTTAACGTTCCTTGTAAGCACTTTAGTTTTATTTACTTGTAAAACTGATAATGTTGATGGAATCGTTATAGGTCAAACATTATATGCTCATCAAAGTCTAAAAAGAAATAGTGAAATGAGAAAATTAATTAAAAAATCTCTAAACAAAGATGTAAAAGCAATAATTAGCTTGAAGAATTTTCCAAATGGAGGCGCTGCAAGTAGTTACGATCTAGGCTTTGTTATAACACAAATTATTTACAGACTAGGTGAGGAGGAATTTATAAGTTTAGTTAAAAAATTTCCTAAAAACGAACAAAATTTTGAAGGATTAATTGATGTAGGATTAGAGTATGGAGATAATGATTATGATGGTAAAATGGATGATAAACGTTTTATAGATGAATTCCCGAAGTTGTATAATTTTATAAATAATTAATCTTGTTTTGAAAGCAAAAGAAATATTAAAACATACCAAGCACAGACCTTTTGAAATTCCAGAACGTTCTTGGAAATTTTATCAGGAATGGAACAAAGCTATTTTTTTGCATTGGGAAGTAGAGCCTGAAGCCATAAAACCATTGCTTCCAAAAGAGATTGAATTAGATACCATTAACGGGAAAACTTGGTTGAGTTTGGTTGCTTTTGATATGAATCATATTGGGATTAGGAGTTTGCCAAAAGTGCCTCATATATCAGATTTTCATGAGATAAACATTAGAGTATATATCACTTGCAATGGCAAACCAAGTGTTTACTTTTTAAGTATGGAAGGCAGTAAACGCTCGTCGTGTAAAGTGTTAAAAACCATTTCTAAATTTCCGTATTACCATTCTAAAATGAAACGAACGGATTTTAGCTATTCATCAAAAAATGACCTTTATAATAATTCGTTTTACACCGAATACAGATTAGGAAGTGACCCAATAATTAAAGATGAAACGGATGTTTGGTTAACCGAACGCTATGCTGTTTTTCAGGATTACAAAAATCAAATTATTGAGTATGATGTTCACCATGTGGAATGGCCAATGCAAACTATTTCTATCAAAAAATTAGAGTTGGATTACCCTAAATTCAACCATTTAATAGATAACAATCCTGATAGAATTCATTATTCAAAAGGTATCCAAGTTTTAACTTGGGATAAAAAGAAATATCAAATATGAACAAAGATTTCAAACCCTATTATGCAGTCATTTTCACTTCAACTCAAAAAGAAAATGTTGAAGGCTATGCTGAAATGGCAGCTCGAATGGAAGAACTTGCAAAGCAGCAACCTGGTTATTTGGGAATTGATAGTGCTAGAAATGAGGTTGGAATTACTGTTAGTTATTGGGAAAGTCTTGATGCCATAAAAAACTGGAAAAAACAAAGTGAACATCTTGCAGCACAATTAAAAGGTAGACAAGATTGGTATAGATGGTATAATGTGAGGATTTGCAAAGTAGAACGTGAGTATGAGTTTAATTCGTGAACAAAGTAATAACCTACATAAAACGCAACAAAATTAAATCGGCAACTATTGCTGTGCTTTTAATTGTCTATTATTTCTGTTTACCAAGACAACTTTTTAAAGACCCAACTGCTACAGTTATTACAAGTAAAAATAACGAGTTGCTTGGAGCACAAATTGCTAAAGATGGCCAATGGCGATTTCCGCATAACGATAGTATTCCAGAAAAATTTAAAACTTGCATTATTCAATTTGAGGACGAATATTTTTACAAACATCCTGGTTTTAATCCTGTTTCAATTTTCAAAGCCTTACGTGAGAAGTTAAAATCTGATGGTATAAAACGTGGCGGAAGCACCTTAACGCAACAAGTTATTCGCTTATCCAGAAAAGGAAAGAATAGAACTTATTTTGAAAAAGTCATTGAAATTATCCTAGCCACACGACTAGAGTTTAGAGCTTCAAAAGACCATATTTTATCTTATTACAGCAGTAATGCTCCTTTTGGCGGTAATGTTGTTGGGCTAGACGCAGCTTCATGGCGTTATTTTAATATAAATGCCAACGAACTCTCTTGGGCAGAAAGTGCAACACTCGCGGTTTTACCTAATGCGCCTAGTTTAATTTATCCTGGGAAAAATCAAGAACGTTTACTTGAAAAACGTAATCGCCTTTTAAAAAAATTACTAGAAAATGAAGTTATTGACTCGTTAACCTATAAACTTTCTATTGTTGAAGGATTACCTCAAAAACCGCATCCTTTACCACGAGTTGCTCCTCATTTGCTACAAAAAGTAGCACAAAACTATTCAGGAGAGCGTATTCAAACCACTATCGATACACGGTTACAACAACAAGTTAATCGTATTATAAAAACACATTACAATCAATTAAGTCAGAATAAAATTTACAATGCAGCCGTTTTGGTTTTAGATGTAAAAACGAGGCAAGTAATGGCTTATGTTGGAAATTCTCCAACTGATAAAGCGCATCAAAAAGATGTAGATGTTATTGACAAACCCAGAAGTACAGGCAGTATTTTAAAACCCTTTTTATATACGGCCATGTTGGATGCTGGCGACATGCTCCCCAATACTTTGGTAGCCGATGTGCCCACGCAGTTTGGGAGTTATAATCCTGAAAATTACAACAAAACCTATGATGGTGCAGTACCAGCAAGCAGAGCCTTATCGCGTTCGTTAAATGTGCCATCCGTAAGAATGCTTCAGAAGTTTGGATTGGATAGATTTCACCATTATTTAAAAACACTTCAGCTTAAAGATTTAAAATACAACGCCAATCATTATGGACTATCGCTCATTTTAGGAGGCGCAGAAAGCAACCTTTGGGATTTATGTAAAAGCTATGCAGCATTGTCTTCAACATTAAATCATTTTTCTGAAACTTCTAGTGAATATTATGCCAATGAATTTTGCGAACCTACTTTTTTAGCTTCAGAAACCATTGACTTCGGAAAAAAAACATCAGGCAAAACTTTGTTTGATGCAGCTTCGATTTATTTGACATACGAAAGTTTAAAAGAAGTAAACAGACCTGAAGGTGACGAAAGCTGGGAGTTTTTTGATGGCTCCAAACAAATTGCTTGGAAAACAGGTACCAGTTTTGGCTTTCGCGATGCTTGGGCCATTGGAACTACAAAAGATTACGTAGTTGGCGTTTGGGTTGGAAATGCTGATGGCGAAGGTAGACCTGGTTTGGTTGGTGTGCAAGCTGCTGCACCTATTTTGTTCGATGTATTTGATGTGTTACCAAATAGCGAGTGGTTTGCAAAACCGTTTGATGAAATGCAAGAGGTCTCCATCTGTAAAAAAAGTGGTCATCGTGCGTCACCAAATTGTGATGACACTGAAGATAAATTCATTCAATTAAGCGGATTAAAAACGAAACCTTGTCCGTATCATGTGCTGGTGCATTTAGATAAAACAGAAACGTATCAAGTTAATTCGTCTTGTGAAGACTTAAATAATATAACACATAAATCTTGGTTTACTTTACCGCCTTTAATGGCTTATTACTACAAAACCAATAACCCTTTTTACAAACCATTGCCCAAATTTAGAAATGATTGCTTAGGCGAAAGTACAATTACAATGGAATTTATTTATCCTAAGGAAAACAACACTATTTTTTTACCAAAAGATTTTGACGGAACAACGAATGATTTAGTGTTAAAAATAGCGCATTCTAAACCTGAATCTAAATTATTCTGGTATGTTGATGATACTTATATTGGCAGCACAAAAGATATTCATGAATTGGCAATAATCCCAAAAGAAGGAAAACATATTATAACCGTTGTTGATGAATTTGGAAATGAAGCAAAACGATATTTTACAATTTCAAATTAAGGCTGCTTTCTAACATAAGTTTTAATCATACTATGGTCGGATTTAAAGGTGCTTATTTTTTCTGTTTTCAGAATTTTTAAGTCTTTAGAAACCCAAATATGATCTAAGGAAAGTAAAGGGATATTCCAAAACCAAGTTTCCCTAAAACCGTTACCCTTTTTATTGAAAGCATGTTGAAAATTGCTCTTAATTTTTTTTAAGTATTTAGACTCATATGGCACATTAAAATCGCCTAAAAGAATGGTGTTTTCATCTTTTATTACAACAGAATCAACAAAAGTTAATTCCCATTCGCGTGGAACATCTGTACTTCCCGAAACATCAATAGCATAAAAATTTATTTCATTAGTTTCAAAATTTATCACAGTAGATTTGTGCTTTGATGGCACTTCACTTTTTATAATTATAGGCGTTTTAGAAAAAATACTAATATCACTTTCAGATTGATAAAAATGATAGTTGGGATATTCTTGAGTAAGATTTTTTATGTTATATGCTCTGCTATATTCAACTAATACTAAAACATCTGGCACTATTCCGTTATTTTCTTGAAAAGCTTCAACAAATCCCCGTTCATGTGCAGCATTCCAAAAAACTACCTCCATGTCCGATTCCTTTAAATCTTCTGAAAAATGTATTTTAAAACTACGCCCCAGCCAAAGGATTAGTAAGATGCCCGCTAAAATTAAGTTATACTTTCTTTGTTTTAAGAACACGGATAGAAGTAAAACTATAAGTATAATTATAGGTAACGGAAAAAGATAAAAGTATAGCGAATCTTGATAGGTTCGTTCTTTAAAAACAAAATGAATTAACAATAAACTTAAAACAATTACAATGTTTATAAACTGTAAAACAAATTGTAAAATTTTAAGCATTACCTTAACGGAAATCCTTTTGCTGCCCACCATGGATGTATTTCAATTTCTAAACGACCTGCTTTAACCATTGGGTCTGCATTGGCTAAACTATCAGCCATTTTCTGGGTTGGCACATTGTAAATAGTAATACCTCTAATATCACCGTCATCTCCAAAAGGCCCAGAAATATCGGCATAACCCAAGTCATACATTTTAGCAAGATATGCTAAATGCTCTTTCTGAAGTTCAGCAGCTTCCTCTTCATTCTGCCCTCTAATCGGCCCTCGTTTTAAAAATGCTATAAAATACTGTTGCATTAAAATCGTGTCTTGGGTTTTGTCATCAATATAATCAAAGGTTTTAAACCCTTTTGATGTTAGTTCTTCTTTAATCTGTTTTGTGGATTTTGTTATAGGCGTTTCAATAACTTCAATTATAGAATCAACCGCTGGTTTCGTGTTTTCAATGTCATCTTTAATATCATTCATCGATGCTTTGGTTTCATCTTTACACGCCATAATTGTTATTCCAATAACGATTATAACTAAGAGTTTTCTAATCATTTCCATGATTTATAAGGTGTTTTACTTAATTGTGAATTGTAATATTTTATATTTCCTGTGACTTCCTCACCCAACCAATTTGGTTTTTCAAATGCTTCGTTTTCGCTCTCTAATTCAACCTCTGCAATCACTAAACCTTGATTGTCTCCAAAAAATTCATCTACTTCAAAAGTATGATTTTTAACAGTGACTTCATAACGCGTTTTGTCAATTATCGTTGGTTCGCAAAGATTTAACAAAACTTCGGCGTCCTGCTTTGTAATTTCCTTTTCCCATTCAAATCGTGATAATCCATTTTTAGATGATAATCCCTTTATGGTTAAAAAACCCGTTTCTTCTTTTATTCTTACTCGCACAGTACGTTGTTTGTCTGAATTTAAAAAACCTTGAATAATCCTAGTTTTTTTAAAAGCGTCCGTTTTAAAAACATCCGATTTGACTAAAAATTTCCGTTCTATTTCAATCATAACTATTTTAAAGTTCTCGATACATCCCGATAAAAAATCGGGACACTCGAACTGACATTCGTATTAATGTCTAAATTTACACTATGTCTGAGGATTTACCAATACGAAAAATTATTCATGTTGATATGGATGCATTTTATGCTTCCGTTGAGCAAATGGATAATCCTGATTTAAAAGGAAAACCTATTGCTGTTGGTGGCGGTGGCAAGCGTGGTGTGGTAAATGCTGCAAGTTATGAAGCCCGGAAATTTGGGGTTAAAAGTGCCATGGCTGGAAATTTGGCTGCCAAACTTTGCCCTGGTTTAATTTTTGTAAGACCCAATTTTGAACGCTATACAGAAATTTCAAAAAAAATTAGAGCCATTTTTTATGAATATACCGATTTGGTAGAACCGCTATCACTTGATGAAGCTTATTTAGATGTAACGAATAATAAAAAAGGAAACCCAAGTGCATCGTTAATTGCTAAAGACATTCGGGAACGCATTTTTAACGAAATTGGTTTAACGGCTTCTGCGGGAATTTCAATTAATAAATTTATTGCGAAAGTTGCGAGTGATTATAATAAACCTAACGGACAAAAAACCGTAAACCCTGAAGAAGTTACTAACTTTTTAGAGCAACTAGATATTCGTAAATTTTATGGCGTTGGTAAAGTAACGGCCGAAAAAATGTACCAAAAAGGGATTTTTACAGGTTTAGATTTAAAGCAAAAATCGTTGGAGTATTTAGATGAAAACTTTGGAAAATCTGGTCGGTACTACTACCATATTGTAAGAGGTGTTCAAAATAGCGAGGTAAAACCCAATAGAATACGAAAGAGTTTAGCGGCTGAACGCACTTTTAGCGAAAATTTATCGTCTGAAATATTTATGCTAGAAAAACTAGAGCGCATTGCCGATGAAGTTTCCAAACGATTAGCAAAGAGTAAAGTAGCGGGGAAAACGGTCACATTAAAAATAAAATACAGCGATTTTAGTTTGCAAACCAGAAGCAAAACTTTGCCATATTATATGAGTGATAAAAGCATCATTTTAGAAACGGCTAAAGACTTACTGTATCAAGAAACGTTGAATAATTCCGTACGTTTATTAGGTATATCTATGTCTAACTTAAATACCGAAGCAAATAAAAAAATAGAAGAAAAAAGTGTGAGTGTACAATTGAAATTTGAGTTTTAAACACATCTTGCCTTTGTAAAAAATTTCGGCTATCTTCGAAATGAATTCCTAAGAAATTAGAACAAAATTCAAAATGAAAATATAATATGATAAATAAAAAATCATTGTCTGTAGCTGGAAATTTAGAAGTCCCATCCTATAAAATCTTGAAAGAGTTAGGATATAATATAATTAAGCAAGATGAGATTTGGGTTGCAGAAAATGACTATTGGACTCTACAAGCCAAAAGTCAAATTGAACTTTTAGGATTAGCAAATCTTATAGAAAAAAAAGGTGATAATTGGCGAGTGACTGACAATGAAATTGAAGAATTTTTAAAACTGAGCAAATAAAAATAAGCGTTACCCTTTTTTATAAATTAAAAAGAATAACGCTCAAAATATTTTAAGCCTGTTATTAACTTGATATTTCTCTAACACGTAAGGTGTTTACCATACCTCTTTCGGCTATTGGCATAGAGGCTAAACTAATAACCATATCGCCCTTGGCAACATAACCATGTGTTATTGCCATTCTATTAGTATCAACTATTGTTTCATCTGTCGATACAAATCTGTCATAGAAAAAAGCGCTTACACCCCAAAGTAAACTTAGTTGAGTTAAAATACGTTTGTTTGATGTAAATACTAATATATGACACAATGGTCTCCACGCCGAAATTTGAAATGCCGTATACCCACTATTAGTTAGTGTTGAAATGGCTTTCGCATTTATTTCGTTTGCCATTATAGCAGCATGATAACAAATAGATTTGGTGATATAACGATTGGTACGAATGTGTGGTGGCAATTGCGGTACTTTTATTAATTCTGAATTTTCAACACTTTTTAAAATGTCGGCCATTTGTTTAATAACTTGAACCGGATATTTACCCACTGATGTCTCACCCGAAAGCATTACGGCATCAGCGCCATCCATAACAGAGTTTGCAACGTCGTTTACCTCAGCCCTCGTTGGTGTTAAGCTAGAAATCATAGTTTCCATCATTTGAGTGGCTATAATTACTGGTATTCTAGCTTTTTTAGCTCGTAGTACCAATTGTTTTTGAATGAGTGGTACTTCTTGTGCAGGAACTTCTACTCCTAAATCGCCACGTGCTACCATTAAACCATCGCAATGTGCTACAATTTTATCAATGTTTTCAACCGCTTCAGGTTTTTCAATTTTAGCAATAATCGGAATTTTATGCTCGCTATGTTCCGCTATTAAATCACGAAGTTGCATTAAATCTTCAGCATGACGAACAAACGATAAAGCTATCCAATCTACTTCTTGTTTTATAGCAAAAATGGCATCTTCAATATCTTTTTCGGTTAATGCGGGTTGCGATATGTTCGTGTTTGGTAAGTTTACCCCTTTTTTAGATTTTAATGGTCCGCCTTGAATTACCTTAGCTTTTACTTCCGATGTACTATCAGTAGAAACCACTTCAAAAATTAATTTCCCATCATCTAAAAGGATGCGCTCTCCTGGTTTTGCGTCTTGAGGAAACCTGTCGTAAGTCATGTAAACACGCGCTTTTGTGCCTTCAAATTTTTTCCCAGTAGCAAATATTATTTCATCGCCTGGGTTTACAACAACCTCTTCTTTCATTACGCCAACACGTAGTTTTGGTCCTTGTAAATCGGCTAGTATTGCGGCATTATATCCAAACTCATCATTTAATTCGCGTATCATTTCAATACGCTGTTTTACGTCGCTATAATCAGCATGCGAAAAGTTAACTCTAAACACATTAACGCCTTCATCAAGCATGCCTTTTAAAACTTCTTTTGTACTTGTAGCGGGTCCGAGTGTTGCTACTATTTTGGTTTTTTTGGTTATTGACATTAGCTAAAAATTAGATTTTCTTTTGATTGTAATTCACTGTAATTTATGCTGTATGCTGTAGCGATTTGCGGAATCTTTAATATACTATCTAAAATATATTTTTCTTTACTGAAACTGAATTCGCTATCTATTTTTAAAAAATAATTTACAGTTTTATGTTCTGGTAATAAGTAAAATGTTGTTGTTGTTTGTTCTGTATTGAATAACGACCTATAATCCGTTTCCTGTAGTGCTTGCTTTTTACATATATTGGAAACTAAGTTCCATGTTAACAACTGTTTGTGGTCAACCCATTCGTAAATTGCATAGGAAGCATCTTTTTTACTGTAATCTAGATCTACAGGTTTTCGTTTAAGTGTTATTCCTAAATGTTTGTTTAAAAGATAGGCTAAGCGATAGTCTTCAAGTGTGCAATGAATTGCAATTAAGGTGTTGCACACCTCATCAAAATCATCATCAAAAACAAGTTTGTGAATAGCCATAACCTACATTAAACAACGTAAAGATAATATATATAATGGTGAGTTTTGTTAAGAATAGCCTAATCTTGATAAGAAATAGCACTAAAACGTTGTAGTTATAATTAGAGATTTTAACCCTTTAAATCGTTCTTGATATTCTGTTTTGAAAAGCAAAAAAAGCACGTTTTGAAGCTTTCTCTTCGGCCTTTTTCTTTGAAGTCGCTCGAGCTTTTGCCACAATTTTATCATCAATGGAAAGTTTTACTGAAAAATGTCTAACGTCATCATTCCCGGTATCTTCATACACATTATATCCAAAGGTTTTTTTCTCTTTCTGGCACCATTCAATTAATAAACTTTTATAGCTAATAACTTTTCCTTCTAAAGTTTCAATATCAACATACGGTATAATCACGCGTTTGTAAATAAACTTTTCGCAATACTTATAGCCTCTATCTAAAAAAATAGCTCCTATTAAAGCTTCGAATAAATTTCCGTAGATGTTGTCTCCAAAATGCCCTGGAGGAATTTTACTTTCAACTAAATCAATTAAGTTTAGGTCTCTTCCGAGTTCATTTAAATGTTCTCTACTTACAATTTTAGAGCGCATTTTGGTTAAATATCCTTCGTCTCCACTTGGGACTTCTAAATACAAATGTGATGCTATTACCGAGCTTAACATGGCATCACCCAAAAACTCTAAGCGTTCGTAATTGAAAGGATTTCCTTTACTATCCTTAATGTTCATAGAACGATGCGTAAAGGCTTTTTTATAGTATTTTAATTGCTTTGGCTTAAACCCTAGAATTTTATGTAACTCCATAAAAAAATTCCCGTTGCGTTTAAAACGGGAATTTAATATGTTACGAATGTTCTTCATTCGGGATTTAATCTATTTTCTTGAATAATACACAGGCGTTATGACCGCCAAATCCAAATGTATTACTCATTGCTACTTTTACATCGCGCTTTTGTGCCTTGTTTAGCGTTAAATTTAATTCAGGATCAATGTTTTCATCTACTGTAGTATGGTTAATAGTAGGAGGAACAATACCATGTTCCATAGCTAATAAAGTTGAAATAGCTTCAATAGCTCCTGCAGCACCAAGTAGGTGTCCTGTCATTGATTTTGTTGAATTTATATTTATATTTTTCGCGTGACTTCCAAATACTTCAGAAATTGCCTTAAGTTCTGCTACATCTCCTAATGGTGTTGAGGTACCATGTGTATTAATATGGTCTACCTCTTCTGGTTTTAATCCAGCATTTTCTAAGCAGTTTTTCATTACGGCAATAACTCCAATACCTTCTGGATGTGGAGCTGTCATATGATACGCATCGGATGATAACCCTCCTCCTATAAACTCAGCATAAATTTTGGCGCCTCTTGCTTTAGCATGCTCATATTCTTCTAAAACTAAAGCTCCCGCACCTTCGCCCAAAACAAAACCATCTCTGGTTGCATCAAACGGACGAGAAGCTGTTTCAGGGCTTTCGTTTCTTGTTGAAAGTGCATGCATAGCATTAAAACCACCCATACCAGCAATGGTTACCGCTGCCTCACTACCTCCTGTAACAACTACATCGCAATGCCCTAATCTAATAGAATTTAAAGCATCAAACATAGCGTTTGCGGAAGATGCACAAGCAGAAACCGTTGTGTAATTTGGTCCCATAAAACCATATTTTATGGAAATGTTTCCTGGAGCAATGTCAGCAATCATTTTAGGAATAAAGAATGGGTTAAATCTTGGAGTTCCATCACCATTAGCGAAGTTTAAAACTTCCTCTTGAAAGGTTTCTAAACCACCAATACCTGCGCCCCAAATAACACCAACACGCAATTTATTAACTTTATCAAGATCTAATCTAGCATCAGCAATGGCTTCATCTGCTGCAACCATAGCGTATTGCGCAAATTTATCCATTTTTCTGGCTTCCTTTCTATCTATAAAATCGGTAGCGTTAAAGTTTTTAAGTTCGCAAGCAAACTTAGTTTTAAACTTTTCGGTATCATAATATGTTATAGGCGCAGCACCGCTTTTCCCACTAATAAGCCCTTCCCAATATTCATCTTTGGTATTGCCAATAGGTGTTAAAGCCCCTAATCCCGTGACTACAACTCGCTTTAATTCCATAAAGTATTTTGCTTATTTTGCAGCTTCTATGTATGATATAGCTTGACCAACTGTTGCAATATTTTCAGCTTGATCGTCTGGAATTTGGATATCAAATTCTTTTTCGAATTCCATTATTAATTCAACAGTGTCTAATGAATCTGCTCCTAAGTCGTTTGTGAAGCTAGCTTCTGTTACAACTTCGTTTTCATCAACTCCTAATTTGTCTACGATAATCGCTTTTACTCTTGATGCAATGTCTGACATAATCTTTTAATTTTAAGTTTTAATTAGTTGGCAAAAATAAAAAACTTTATTTTTAAAACACACCTTTAGTTTAAAAATGTGATTGTAATTTACTAAATAAGTTTTAACTATTTTAATTTTGCCTTCTAATTGTTAATAATTATTCTTTTTTTTGTTTGAATAATCCTAACATCGAATGTCTGTTTATGAAACGTATTGTAATCTTTGCGTCCGGAAGTGGTACTAATGCTGAAAATTTAATAAAGTTTTTTCACAACAGAGATAATGCTTCTGTTATTCAAGTGCTTACTAACAATCCTCATGCCAAAGTTTTAGATAGATGTAAAACATTAAAAGTTAGCGCTTTGTCTTTCAATAAAATAGCATTCTCAGACACCAATGATGTATTAAATATTTTAAAGGCCTCAAAGCCCGATTTAATTGTGTTAGCTGGATTTTTATGGAAATTTCCTGAAAACATATTAAATGAATTCCCAAATAAAGTTATAAATGTACACCCTGCATTATTGCCAAAATATGGCGGGAAAGGTATGTATGGAATGCACGTGCATAAAGCAGTTGTTGAAAATAAAGAAATAGAAACCGGCATTACTATTCATTATGTAAATGAACATTATGATGAAGGTGCTGTGATTTTTCAGGCAAAATGTAAAGTTTTACCTTCTGATTCAGCTGAAGATGTAGCTAAAAAGATTCATTTGTTGGAGATGGAACATTTTCCTAAAGTGGTTGAATCCCTTTTATTTTCACATGAGTAAAAAGAAAAAAAAATATTATACCGTTTGGAAAGGTCATAACACAGGTGTTTTTGAGTCTTGGGACGATTGCAAAGCCCAGATAAAAGATTTTCAAGGAGCCATTTACAAATCGTTTGCAACGTTTGATGCCGCAAAAAAAGCGTTAAAGGGAAATTATAAAGACTATATAGGAAAGGATAAATCGTTTAAAAGCGAACTTTCCGAAGCACAACTTAAAAAAATTGGACAACCTAATTACAATTCTATAAGTGTTGATGCCGCTTCTAGTGGAAATCCTGGTAAAATGGAATACCAAGGTGTAGATACAAAAACAAAAAAACCTATTTTTAAACAAGGCCCTTTTGAAGAAGGCACCAATAATATTGGCGAGTTTTTGGCTATTGTACACGGGTTAGCTTATTTAAAACAAAAAAATAGTAATCGCATAATATATACCGATTCCAAAACGGCTATTAGCTGGGTTAAGAAGAAGGCTTGTAATACAAAGCTTGAGCGTAATTCTAAAAATGAGGATTTATTTCAATTGGTTGAAAGAGCGGTTAACTGGCTTAAAACAAATACTTATACTACACCCATAGTAAAATGGGAGACAAAAGCTTGGGGAGAAATTCCCGCCGATTTTGGCAGAAAATAAATTCGTTTTTTAGCACTTAAAAAGCTTATATTTCTTCTATAAAAACTAAATTTTGTTCTAAAAACACAAAATTTAGTTTCACTTCAGGAATCGCTTCGCTAATACGTTAATTTTTTTCATTTAGTTTTTTGCGAATTTATAAATGAAAAAATTAATGTACTTTTGCAGCAAATTTTAAAACGCTTTATGAGCAAATTAGTTGTAGTAGGTACCGTAGCTTTTGATGCTATTGAAACCCCATTTGGTAAAACCGATAAAATTCTTGGAGGAGCAGCAACATTTATAGGGCTTGCAGCCTCTCAATTTGAAGTAGATACCGCCGTTGTATCCATTGTAGGTGGTGATTTCCCAAAGGAATATTTAGACTTACTTGAAGAAAAAAATATAGACATCTCTGGTATAGAAATCGTTAAAGACGGTAAAACCTTCTTTTGGAGTGGAAAATATCATAACGATATGAATACCCGCGATACTTTAGTTACGGAACTAAATACCTTAGCTGATTTTAATCCTAAGGTTCCTGAAGATTATAAAGATGCGGAAATAGTCCTTTTAGGTAATTTACATCCTCTAGTACAATTATCTGTTTTGGAGCAAATGAGTAAAAAGCCAAAACTTGCCATTTTAGATACCATGAATTTCTGGATGGATTCCGCTTTAGATGATTTACATAAAGTAATAAAGCAAGTTGATGTTATTACCATTAACGATGAAGAAGCGAGACAATTAACTGGTGAATATTCATTAGTGGTTGCTGCTAGAAAAATTCATTCGATGGGACCTAAATATGTGGTTATTAAAAAAGGAGAGCATGGTGCATTATTGTTCCACGATGATAATGTGTTTTATGCTCCAGCATTACCTTTAGAAGAGGTTTTCGATCCAACGGGTGCAGGCGATACCTTTGCAGGAGGATTTGCTGGCTACTTAGCTAAAACAGATGATGTTTCTTTTGAAAACATGAAAAACGCCGTAATTTATGGTTCAACTTTAGCTTCGTTTTGTGTGGAGAAATTTGGAACCGAGCGTATGGTAAATTTAAAAAGTAAAGACGTTTTTAAACGCTTACAGCAATTTAAGCAACTAACTCAGTTTGAAATCGTCCTTGAAAATAATTAATATATTAAATTGGGTATTTTGTAAAAGATTCTATATGACCTTTTTAAAACAAATATTGAAACCAAATACAATTGAATTAACATAAAAAAACGCGCTCAAATTTGAGCGCGTTTTTAAATTAAATATAATACTACAAAATAACAATGAGCGATGCTTTAAAACATGAATGCGGAATAGCACTCATAAGACTTAAAAAACCATTAGAGTATTACAAAGAAAAATATGGAAGTGCATTTTATGGTGTCAATAAAATGTACCTCATGATGGAAAAGCAACACAATCGTGGACAAGATGGTGCGGGTTTTGCTAGTATAAAATTAAACACAAACCCTGGGGAACGTTATATAAGTAGAGTGCGTTCGGTTGCTCAACAACCTATTCAGGATATATTTGCTCAAATTAACCAACGCGTTAATAAAGAGTTTGAAGAACACCCTGAATATGCAGATGATGTGGCTGCTCAAAAAAAGAACATACCATATATAGGTGAAGTGTTATTGGGGCATGTTCGTTATGGTACTTTCGGGAAAAATAGTGTAGAAAGTGTACACCCGTTTTTAAGACAAAACAACTGGATGCACCGAAATTTAATTATGGCAGGAAACTTTAACATGACGAATGTTAAGGAGCTCTTCAGAAATTTAATTGAGCTGGGGCAACATCCAAAAGAGTATACCGATACTATCACCATCATGGAGAAAATAGGGCATTTTCTTGATGATGCAGTAAGTAAAATTTACAAAGACTTAAAAAAAGAAGGTTATAATAAAAGAGAGGCGTCGCCTTTAATTGCTGAGCGTTTAAATGTTGCTAAAATTTTAAAACGTGCTGCAAAAAATTGGGATGGTGGTTATGCTATGGCAGGACTTATAGGCCATGGCGACTCCTTTGTTTTAAGAGATCCCGCAGGTATTAGACCCGCATACTATTATCAAGATGATGAAATAGTAGTAGTCGCTTCAGAGCGCCCTGTAATTCAAACCGTTTTTAATGTAAAATTTAAAGATGTAAAAGAGTTAGAACCAGGTCATGCTATCATCACTAAAAAATCTGGCAAGGTTTTTATAAAGAAAATATTAAACCCTTTAGAGCGTAAATCTTGCTCGTTCGAGCGTATTTATTTTTCTAGAGGAAGTGATGCGGAAATATATCAAGAACGAAAAATGTTGGGTAAATTATTAATGCCAAAAGTTTTAGAGGCCATTAATAATGATACAAAAAACACCGTGTTCTCATACATTCCTAATACGGCTGAAACGTCCTTTTTTGGTATGGTTGAAACTGCTGAAGCTGAATTAAATAAAAAGAAAACCAAAACCTTATTAAAAGGTAACAGAAATATTTCAGCAGAAAAAGTAACCGAAATTTTATCAGAAAGAATACGCGTTGAAAAAATTGCTATTAAAGATGTAAAGTTAAGAACCTTTATTACTGAAGATAGTAGTAGAGACGATTTAGTAGCGCACGTATATGATGTTACCTATGGCGTTATAAAGCCAAAGGATAACTTGGTTATTATTGATGACAGTATTGTAAGAGGAACTACTTTGAAAAAGAGTATCCTTAAAATGCTGGATCGCTTAAACCCTAAGAAAATTGTAGTGGTATCTTCGGCACCGCAAATTCGATATCCTGATTGTTATGGTATTGATATGGCAAACCTTGAAAGCTTGGTGGCTTTTAGAGCAGCATTAGCTTTATTAAAAGAATCTAATAAATATCATATAGTTGATGATGTTTATAAAAAGTGTATTGATCAAACAGAGTTAGAAGACCGCTATGTACAAAACTTTGTGAAAGAGGTTTACGACCCTTTTACAGATGAACAAATTTCTGATAAAATATCAGAACTATTAAGTGACGAAAGCATTAATGCGGAAGTAAAAATTATATTCCAATCGGTTGAAAATTTACATATGGCTTGTCCGGAACATTTAGGTGATTGGTATTTTACGGGCGATTACCCAACCGTTGGTGGCAACAGGGTTGTAAACCGTGCTTTTATTAATTTTTACGAAGGAAATAAAGAGCGCGCCTACTAATTTTAAATCTTACAATTTCTGACACTTAAACTGGGTAATATACATTTTATCCGATAAAAACGCTGTTTATCTAAAAAATGATCAGATTATCTAAAATACGCATAAATTGGTCTCACCATAACATAAGTAGGTTAAGTTCATGGTAGATTTGGGGCAAAAAAAGGTGAACATCTGTTCGCCTTTTTTTATGGAATTAAAGTTCCAAAATAACCTTTATTGTTTTTCTTACATTTTTATCTCAACCTCTTTTAAGCCAATATATACGTCGTTTAACTAAAATATTTTAGAGAACTCTTTTATCATTATATATTTGAACCACCATAACATAAGTAGGTTAAGTTTATGGTAGATTTGGGGCAAAAAGGTGAACACTCGTTCACCTTTTTCATTTTATATAGTTTCCATAAAAATGCACTTCTTTTTTTGTGTTATTTCTTACCATAAAAAAATTATCTTTACTGGATAACAGTAACCAAAACTTACTATATCATAGCTTAATTACGGGATAAGAGTAATAAAAGTTATTATATAACGAGTTGTAGCCAATTAAACCAAACCAAGAATGACAAAGAATTTATTAATAATCTTACTACTCACTTTGTTGACTTCTTGCCAAACGAATTCACAGAATAATATGATACCAAAGGAAGAAATCATCGGATTTTTTGACCGAATGAAATCAAATGGAGTTGATACAAATACCAAAATGCTTTACGGCTATTTTTTCACAAACAACGAACCAAAGAAATTAGAAAAAGTAGCGGAAGAATTAAAAACGCAAGGATTTGAATATGTGGACATTTATCCTGACGAAACAAATCAATTTTGGTTGCATATGGAAAGAATTGAAATTCACGATTCAGAAACCCTTTTCAATCTGAACAAAGAATTATATGCAATCGCTGACAAATTTTCGATTGAATCTTATGATGGGTTTGACGTTGGAAATGCAGACAAAACTAAAGGAATTGAAAGAGACACTTATGTTGTCCCTGAAGAGTTTAAATCAAATGATTTTCAAAAAAACGGAGTTCCCTTTCTAATAATTGCAAATTCAGCATTTGACAATTTTCCCCATAAATCAGAATATTCATTTTTCATAAAAATTATTTGTAAATATGACATTGACAATACAACTAAAATGCCTAATGAAAAGGAATATAAAGAATTGGATGAATTGGAGCTTTTTATAGAAAATAACCTGAATCAAAACGGAATTAAGTCATACTACATTGGGAGAACAACACATAGCGGAGAAAGAATAATATACTTTGTGACTAATGAAAAAGATGGTGCGAATGGACTAATGGATTTTCTAAAACAAAACGGAAATAAACGAGATTTTGAATTCCAAATAATTGAGGACTCGAAATGGAATTTATACGAAGAAATAAAAGTAAAATTGAATAAAAAATAACTGGCTACAACAATGGCTATAAGTAATTGCTTGTTTTCGCCTACTTCTGAAAATCCTCGCGGATTTTCAGCTTGGTGTATACTTGCAAAGTTAAGTGCTAACCCACGCAACTACTCATAGCCGAGACCGTTGTGCTTCATTATTCTCACTTGTACGGAATGAAATAATTATCCTAACTTTCGAGAAATAACTAACCAATGATAAAATTCTTTAGAAAAATCCGCCAAAAATTGCTCTCTGAAAATAAGTTTAGCAAGTATCTGCTTTATGCTATTGGAGAAATTGTGCTTGTTGTTATCGGAATTTTAATTGCACTTCAAATTAATAATTGGAATGAACTACAAAAACTAAAATCGAATGAAATTGGTTTGTTAAAAACCTTTAAGAAAAGTCTTGAAAAAGATATGGTAAATATTGATTGGAATATAAAAGAATTTAGAACTATTGATTATTCCATAAACATTCTGATTAAGGCATTAAATGAAAATTTACCTTATAATGATTCATTAAACTTCCATTTTCTAAATTCGACAGCAAGATGGATGCCAAGTATTGAACAAGAAGTTTATGCAACTATGACAGCTGCTGATTTAAATATAATAACAAATGATAGTTTGAAATTAGAAATTGTAGACTACTACTCTTTCGCAAAGAGAAAATTTGATAAAAGTATTAATAGATACGCCAACGTCATTGAAAATGCAAGCAATAATATCTTCAATACAAGATTTGACGGATTATGGAATACACGAGATTATGCAATGATACCTTACGACTATGAATCATTGAAGATTGATAAAGAGTATAAATATTTTATCAAAAGTCTAAAAATGCAATTGTGGTATGAGGTAAGAGACCCATTGAACAAAGTTAAATCCAAATCAGAAAAATTGATAACCCAAATTGAAAGAGAACTATCGGAACTTGAAAAATAACGAAAGCTCAACAACGTGTATAATTAATTGCTTTGGTCGTTGCTTATTTGGAAAATTCCTTCGGAATTTTCTCGCGTTCGTTTTTGTTTGCTAAATTAGTTGCTGAAACACGTTGCGCACAAGACTGGAAAACTAATTCATCAAATTATGAGACAAATAATTTTATTAGTATCACTTTTAATTAGTTTTAGTTGTTTTTCACAAGAACCAGATGATTCTGATAAAATTAAAGTCAAGAAAGTAGTTAATCAGTTTTTTGAGTCTCTAAATAAACAAGACACAATACTCTACAAAAAAATACTATTTCTCGAAGGTCAAATTTGGTCAATAAATAATACCACAAAATCGAGTAGCATGTCCATGAGGTTTTTTCGTGATGATATTGGAACTTTTAATCCTGACGAGATTTGGGAAGAAATACCTTTGAGCTTTGATATAAAAATTCATAACGGAATTGCAATGGCTTGGGTTCCATATGAATTTAAAGTTAATGGGGAATTCACTCATTGTGGAATAGATATATTCACACTTTCGGAAACAAACGAAGGTTGGAAAATAATCAATGCATCTTACACAAAATATTTGGATGGATGTAATGAACTTAAAAATTAAAGCCCAATGAACAACAACGTGTATAATTAATTGCTTTGGCAAGTGCTACTCCGAAAATTCCTTCGGAATTTTCTCGCGTTCGGTTTTGTTTACTAAATTAGTTGCTGAAACACTCAACGAAATCATACACAAACACGTTGCCTGCAATGCCAAAAAAACTGACGGGAACAAAAATACTGACCAATATGACTAGAATTCGATTATTTTACCTCGCTATATTCCTATTTATTTTTTTAGGCTGTAAATCCGAAAAGAGTCCACCAGAATCACTCGCTATAAACCTAGATGATGTCGAATGGGGAGAAGCAGGTGACGGAAGTATAGCACCAGCAGGAACGCGAACAGCATTGCAATCAACAAATCCGAATACTGGCGGAATTAGTTATTATGCTTGGTTTCCGGCAGGAGGATTTTTTGACGAGCATTGGCATACTCACGATGAATACGTTGTTTTGATTAACGGAGAAGTGACAATCAAACTTGGAAAGGAGATTTATAACCTTAAACCTGGTGCCTTTATAGTAATTCCAGGTGGAATGCCTCACTATTGGGATATACCAGAGACAGGAGATGCAATTATTTTGGTAAAGAGAGATGGACCGCCTGATTTTCATTTTGTTGATAGATAAAACGAATATTCATATAACGTCTGATATTAAGACTTATCAAATTCGAATATTAAACTGATTATTGAATAAAGTTTTTGAAATAAAATAATGCTGTCGAAAAATGAAAAGCACGTGCTGGCAACAACGTGTATAATTAATTGCTTAACCACGCAACACACCATATACTAAACCATTACAAATTATCTGAAAAACACAAAATATGAATAACATCAAAACAATTGGCATTATCTTATTGGTGTCTCTTATTACTTCATGTAAGAACAAAGAGAAAACAGCAGTAAATAACGAAAGTGCTGAAAAACTAGAACTTCATAAGGAGGTCACGAATTCTAATATAGAAGCATTTATCGAAAAAATGATAAACGAAGAGCATTTTAAAGGTGTTGTTCTTGTTACAAAAAAAAATGAAGTGATTCATGCCAAAGGCTACGGGATGGCAAATGATACCGTAAAAAACAAAATCAGCACTAAGTTTCATGTGGCTTCAATAACCAAACAGTTTACGGCTGCGGCAATCATGCAACTTGTAGAGCAGAATAAAATCAATCTGGAAGAATCCATCAATAAGTTTCTACCTGCTCAATATCGTTCCGATAAATGGGATATTGTTACTGTTCATCATCTACTATCCCATACAAGTGGTATTGAAGACTATGCTGTAGTGCGAGATTATTATAATGTTGTGAAAGGCTTCTGTTTGGGGAACACAGTTGATGGAATGATAAAAGAAGCTATGCCCAAGGAATTAGAATTTTATCCAGACTCTAAGTTTAACTATTCAAATATAGGATACACCTTACTGGGAGAAATTATTCAAAATATCACTGGAGAACCCTATCGTGATTACTTAAAAACTAATGTTCTTGAACCTTTAGAAATGCACGCTTCCTTTATCCATACAACCGACTATGAAGCCTCAAATGATGAAGCTATTGGATATCGATGGGACAATGAGCAGCATAAACATGTTCTTGATGATATAGTTAGTTTGCCTGTTACCGAGCCAGATGGAAATTTAGTGACGACCTTAAATGATTTCCTAAAATGGACAAACATCTATATTGAAAATGAGCAACCAATACTTCAGAAAGAATCTTTAAAAAAGATGATCACTTCTTATGCAGAAACAGGTAAAACGGGACCAGATGGCAATTTGGAAGGCTATGGCTATGGACTTTTCCTTTCCAAAGAGTTGATAAGTCATACGGGTTATATTGTCGGCTTTAGAAGCCATTTTATTGTAAATCCAAAGGAGAATATAAGAATTGTTGTTTTTAGCAACAATGTGTCTATGAGTCCAAAAGATGTTTCCAGTGGGATTTATAAAATTATATCTGCTAAATTAGGTGCTTAAAACACGCAACCGACTATATACAAACACGTTGTGCTACATTATCCTTATGCTAAAACTTCTGAACAGAAACTATGACTAACCATTAAATTTTAATATGGACAACAACCAAATAATTATCATTCTCTTTGGAATTTTATATTTCGCTTTTATCATTTACACAAGAAGAAAGGGGGATTTTGAAGAATATTCTGTAGCAAATAGAGGTTTAGGTAGTTTTGTGATTTTCGCTTCAATATGTGCTTCTTATTTAGGACCCGGATGGACTTTGGGATTGACACGAAATGGATTTAATAATGGAATGTTTATGGCATTCATAGCGCCTATCATGGGGATTGCCATAATATTTTTTGCAATTTTTTTGGCTCCAAAAATTCGTAAAAAATTTACTAGCAGTTACTCTATTGGCGATATAGTTGGAGGGCACCTTTCTCATAATCATCCTGTGGTTATTACCATGGCAGGAACCATGGTGCTTTTATCACTTTCTGCCTTAGTGGTGGCTATGAGTTATGCTGGCGGAGAATTGATTAACAATGTTTTTGGCTTTTCGAAATTTTGGTCAATATTCACCATTACCATTATAGTAATGTTGTATTCCTTATTTGGAGGTATAAGGGCGACCATCCAGACAGACGTTATTCAATTTCTTCATTTTGCAATTCTGATTCCAATTTTAGCAGTGCTTATCGTTATAAACGATAGTTTTTCGTGGGAAAACTATAATAATCTTGCCATGGCAAAAACTCAAGTCGCCTTTGAAGGAAGTAGTGTATCCGTGATTTTTGGTCTTTTTTTGGTTTTCTTTACTATCTCTGGATATGACACACCTATTGTAAGTAGATATTTAGCATCAAAAAACGATGCAGTTGCTAAAAATGCTACGTTATGGTCGGGAATATTTATCGTTTTATGGACGGTATTGATGATTTTTATTGGCACCACTGGGGCGTACTTGTATCCTGAAATGGCTAATAATGACCAAGTATTACTTCACATTGCGCAAAATCATTTTCCAGGTATACTTTACGGTATTTTTATTATTGCTATGATTGGGGTTGTGATGTCATCTCAAGACACGTTTTTGAACAACGCGGGAGTCAGTTTTGCTCAAGACATCTTGCCACGGATCGTGCCAACGGTGTCCAACAAAAAGAAGTTATTTTACTCAAAAGCCTATACGGTTTTTATCGGATTAGTTGCTATAGTGGTTGCCAACTTTGTTGACTCTGCATTAGAAGTTGCCCTAGTTATTTTGGATTATTATGCGAATGTCATGCTAGCAGTTACCTTTTTTGCTATAGTAAAAAAGAAACATTATTGGCAATCTGCAGCTTTATCTATGGCGGCAGGATTTGTATCAAAATTAATATGGGATTTAATTGGAGTTGCGGATGTTCCTTCTATATTTATAGGAATTTCAACTAGTTTCGTTGCCTACTTATTAACAGATTTATATTTCAATTTAAAAACCAAAAGGAATAATAAACCATAAAATAACGTAATGTTAATGATTAAAAACACTTTACATCTAATAATTTTAATCATCTCAATTTCATCTGTCTTTAGTCAAGAAGTTGAAAATAAAAAAGATAGTATAACAGATGAACTATCTGAGTTTTCTCAAATTTCTGATGGCCCATACGTTTTTATTGAAAAAAACAAACTCATTGAAAAAACAATAATCAATGGTAAAGTTTCTTCACGGATTTTAAAAGTCAATACATTCGACACAATATTTCCCCCTGAAAAATCCACTTTTAATAGCGTTACAAAAATTGCCGCATTAAGTGATATTCACGGACAATATGATTTAGCAATTGAGATATTAAAAAACAATAAAATAATTGACAAGAATCTAAATTGGAATTTTGACAAAGGTCATCTGGTAATTGCTGGAGACATTTTCGATAGGGGTAATAAAGTTAATGAAATGCTTTGGTTAGTTTATAAACTAGAAGCTCAAGCAAAAAGCAAAGGTGGTCATGTACATTTTCTATTAGGCAATCACGAGTATATGGTTCTTCATAACGACTTAAGATATGTAAGTGAAAAATACTTGTTAGCTTCCAAATTACTGAATTTGGAGTATAGTGAATTGTATAGTAACAAAACCGTTCTTGGAAGGTGGCTTCGTTCAAAATCAACCATTATTAAAATAAATGACTATGTTTTTGTTCATGGTGGTGTTTCCGAAGATTTTATAGCAGAAAATGATTTGAATTTTGAAAAAATAAACGATATAATGAGAACATCTATTGATCGAACTAAACGAGAAATGAAGTCGACTAATTTTTATAACATCTATTATGGTAGTAAAAGTTTGATATGGTATCGAGGTTATTTTTATGATAATTTATTAGATTCGGATATTTCAAAAATATTGAAACTCATGAATTCAAAACATATTATTGTTGGGCATTGTTCAAATGATGAGATTGTTCAACTATATAATAATAAAATTTTTGGCGTAGATTCTAGTATTAAAAAAGGCAAGTATGGAGAGATTTTATTTATAAAAAATAATCAATTCTTTCGTGGTACTTTAAGCGGAGATAAAATACAATTTTAGAACCATGACTACCAACAGCGTGTATAATTTAGCAAGCGGAATCTGTAATTACATAAATTATGCTACTTTTAAACTCCAAGATTAGCTGAAACTGGTTTGACAGAAAACCTTGCCAAAGCATACACAAAGACATGAGAAACTAAGTAATTAAAAAAACATGAAAAATAGACTTCAGAAAATAAGCATAATCACTGAAATAGTGGGTGCCGTAGCTATTGTAATATCGCTAATTTTTGTGGGTATTCAATTTACTGAAAATACAAAAGCAACCAAGTCGGCTACTGCCGCAAGTACCGTGGCAACTATTTCTTCATGGTACAATGAAATGGGAAATAATGAACAATCAAGCAGTTTATTTTATAATTTCATGGCAGATCCCGAATCTCTCAATTCAGAAGAACGATTTCAGATTATTATAAGTTTACACGGTCTATTTTTAACATTTCAGAACAGTTATTATTTAGGTCAGCAAGGAACTCTCGATTCGCACATTCAAGAATCTATAACAAAGGCAGCAGTGGGTGTAAAAGACCAACCTGGGTTTCGACTTTTCTGGAAATTACGAAGAGAATTGTTCTTTCCTGAATTTCAGAAACATATTGACGAAATCGTAAATACGGATATAGAAATTTCTGAAGGCATGTATAAGGCAGTTAAAGATCAAAAGTCAGCCGACAAAGAATAACTACTTATTCCTAGGTATCTCAAAACAAATGGAATAATAAGGAAGCTTTAACAAGAGATATAATTAATTAGATTCATTTTCTTGTAACCTAGTTTGGTAAAAAGTCGTCATAGCCAGTATTGAATCTCATTTTCATAATTAATTTTAATAGGAATGAAAAATTTGACTAGATATAGTGGAGTCTCTTTAATTTTAGGAGGTTTATTCTTTGCAATACCTAACACCGTAATTCTACCATTTGTAGACTTTGAAGCTCCTTTTAGTGAACTATTGACATCTACCCCTTTTTTTTATAGAATGATTTTCGCCGCTTTAACCGTCGCATTTCTTTTATTTGGTTCTATTGGTGTTTATTTGAATCATAGCCATATAGAACGGGTTAGAAAGTTTAGGCAAACAACTTTTATATTGGCCTTTTTTGGCAGTGCTTTCATGTTTGCAAATGAGTGGCACCAAATATTTGTTCTTCCTGAGATTGCCATCTTAAGCCCTGATATGGTAGATAAATTAGGTTCTTCTGTTCAAACAGGTAGTTATGCCATTGGAGCAATGATAGCCTTGGCAACCTTTTCATTTGGTTGGATTTTGTTTAGTATATCACTATTAGTTAGCAAAAAATTAAAACGCATAGGGCCAGCATTAGTGATTGTAGGGTTTTTAATAATTCCTCTGATCTCAGGAATATTTACACCAGTAATAGGAGGTATTGTTGGAGGTGTTATTTTAGGAATAGGGTTTTCTTTAATTGGAATTGAATTACTTAAATCTAATTGAATATTTGTTATTAGAAATAATTTAAACCACGAATAAACTATTACAGGTTCTTTCCTGCTAACAAAAATTTTATCGGAGATTTGTAATTACTTTACTAGAAATATAAACAATGCAGCTAATCTTGTGTAATTACTTGAAACCTATTTATAGAGTGAGCCCTATTAATTTCTAGAGAGAAATTAATAGGGCTCACTCGAAGCATATATTTTGTTAGATTACTTTTTTACAATTCTACTAACACGCTTTTCTCCATTTAATACAGATTCCAAAAAATAAATACCATTTCTCAAATGCGATATATCCATATCTATTTGATGATTGCCACTACCTAAAATTTGCGGCTGTAAGATCTGTAATACTTTACCATCCAAACTAATAACTCTAGCGTAAAATTGACTTTTTTCGTCCAATCCAAGTTTAACTGTAACCATTTCAACAGTTGGGTTAGGATATATTACAAACGCTATATTATCAGTCTTAGAATTTTTATCTTTAGTTGATTGCCCTATTTTCATTGAAGATCCCGTACAGGTAATTATGTTTAGCGCACTATTATACACTAATGTAGAATGGGTTACATCGTCTACACATAAATCTACATTCACTCCTCCTTTTGCGGTTGCAGAAGTAATCAAAACTACAGTTCCATCGCTACTCGTAGAACCTGATACACTTTCATTAAAAGTACCATTAAATGTACCGCTTACCGTTGCTCCATTTACAGGAGCCCCGGCATCATCTAAAACCGTTACTGTTGCCACTCCATGTTTTTTTCCTTTACCAGCATTCTGTGTTCCTGTCTCAATGTTCGACACGTACAATTCTGTGCTCGGACCGACGCTATTACCCGTAATTGTAATAGCGGATGAGCTACTTGATGCCGATTCATTGTCTGTGGCTACCGCAGTTATATCATACGAGCCTACTCCAATGGTCCAATTTGTAGAATAAGGGCTTGAAGTATCTATCCCCACACTGCTACCATTTACAAAAAATTCAACTTGACTCACTGAACCATCACTATCAGTTGCATCTGCAGATATAGTCACATTATCTCCATCATTAAAACTAGCGCCATTTGATGGAGACGTAATACTAACGCTTGGTGAAGCATTAGTTCCAGAGGGAGTGCCTGTATAAAGTTGGTCAAAATAGGCTGTAGCCTCACCATTGTCTTGAAGGTAAACACCTGCTTTCCAATAGCTTGGGAATGTCCAATATGAAACATCTACGTTCACTTTTTCCACGCCTTCAAAATCAATAATCATATTTCCATTTACCAATCGGATATCAACATTAAAGTATCCACCAGGATCGGCTCCTAAATCTACATGCGCATTATTATTTCCAGTATTATCTGTCTTGTAGACCGCCCAAATGTGATTGTTTGGTGTCTTGTTATTGTGCTTGTAAATTCTTAGTAATGGCTTATTTGGTCCACTTCCAGCATTAGCATCATCGTGTATTTGCATCACGGTAACTTGATCGCAAGTCTGCTGTACAATATCTATTCTAGCATGCATTGAACGGTCTCCTTGAGATAGAGTCCAGTTGGTTAAGTATCTCAATTCCGTGCGATTACTAGAACCTGATTGATTAAAAGCCATTTTATCCACATCGGCCACATAAAACGAACTAGATGAATATCCATTAATTAATTCAGATTGTGTGGCTTCAGTTGAGCTTGTAGGTCCTTGTAATTTACACTCTCCTATAAAGTCTTGAAACTTAGGTATTTCGTAGGGAGCGTTATAAGTTTGGCTAAATGCCATTGCTGTAAATAGCGCGAAACAGAGGGTTAATACCGACTTAAAATTTGTTTTTAAATAGAAAATATCACGAATATTTCTAAATAGCTTAGGTAATTTTAATTTCATAATTGTCAGTTAGTTTAGTTAGATTAATAAATATTAACCCAATATATGAAAATATTTAATAGGTGATAAAACAGAACCAGTTACTACAAAACGCATAAAAAATTTCAAATTTTGATTGAACCCAAGAGTGCTTGCGTTAGGGATAGTAGCGGCATCCTTTTTTAAGCTGAATTTAGTTCAGGATAAAAAAGATACAGCGGATAGCCCGACCCTTGGGGTAACGCCATAAAAAAACCCACTAAAAAGTGGGCTTAAAAAATATATTTTGAACTTTTTATTTTGCTTCAGCATAACGTCTTTCAACTTCATTCCAGTTAATAACATTAAAGAACGCATTAATGTAATCTGGACGTCGGTTTTGATAGTTTAAGTAATAAGCATGTTCCCAAACATCCAATCCTAAAATTGGGGTTCCACCGCAACCAACTCCTGGCATTAATGGGTTGTCTTGGTTTGGCGAAGAGCAAACCTCAACTTTGCCTCCTTTGTGCACACATAACCAAGCCCAACCAGAGCCAAAACGTGTTGCTGCTGCCTTACTAAATGCGGCTATAAATTCATCTTTTGATCCATATGCTGCTTCAATAGCGCCTTTTAACTCACCAGATAAATAGCCTCTGTCTTCTGGATTCATAACAGTCCAGAATAAACTGTGATTGTAATATCCACCACCATTATTTCTTACTGCTGCGTTATTCATATCTAAGCCTTTAAGAATATCTTCAATAGATTTTCCTTCTAAACCAGTGCCTGAAATTGCATTATTTAAATTATTTGTGTAACCAGCATGATGCTTTGTATGATGTATTTCCATAGTTCTTGCATCTATATGAGGTTCTAAAGCATCATAAGCATATCCTAATTTCGGTAATTCGAAAGCCATAATTTTCTGTTTTAAAATATTAATATTTAATTTCATTCAAATTTACGGATAAAACACTGCAATTAAAAATAATAAATCGTTATGATGTGATTGATAGTTTTTATCTTGTATGCAAATTATTCTGCATGTCATCAAACACTCCTTTTTCAGTTTATAATGCTTCAGCTGGTAGCGGAAAAACCTATACACTAGTAAAGGAATATTTGAAAATTTTATTGGCTTCAAACAATTTATATCTTTTTAAAAATATTTTAGCCATCACTTTTACGAATAAGGCTGTTGCCGAAATGAAAGACCGCATTATTGGGATGTTAAGGGTTTTTGCGAGTAAAGATATTTTACATACTCCAAACGATATGTTTACCGCTTTGGTGGAAGAGTTAAACCTCGAACCTAGTACTCTACAAGAAAAAGCGGATAAATTGCTAAACGCCATTGTGCATAATTATGCGGCTTTTGATATTTCTACCATTGATGGTTTTACTCATAAATTAATTAGAACTTTTGCTCACGACTTAAAACTGCCTTTAAACTTTGAGGTGGAGCTAGATCAAGATGCTGTTTTAAGTGAAGCGGTTGATAGTTTAATTGCAAAAGCTGGAACTGATAAAGAACTTACCAATATTTTGGTAGATTTTGCTATTGAAAAAGCTGATGATGATAAAAGCTGGGATGTAGCTTATGATTTTAAAAAGATTGCAAAACTGCTAGTTAATGAAAATGATATCCCTTTTATTGAAAAATTAAAGGATAAAACTTTAAATGATTTTAAAGCCCTGAAAAATCAAATAAAAAAAGACATCTCAACAACAGAAACCAACATTGTTGAACTAGCAAAAAGCATTTTAACTTTAATTGAAGAAGCTGGTTTGCAGTTTGATGATTTTTCTGGTGGAAGTAGAGCCTATTTACCAAATTACTTTTTAAAATTAAAAGTTCTTAATATTGATATTGATTACTCCACGGCGTGGATTTCTAATTTAGAAGAAAAACCGCTGTATCCAGAAAAATCTACAACTGACGATATAAAACTTATACTTGATGAGATTAAGCCTGAAATTGTCTCTGCTTTTAATCAAACCAAGCACATGGTTTTTTATCTTAAATTCTTAAAAAACTTCTATAAAAACATTACTCCGCTTTCTGTTTTAAATGCTATTAATAAAGAGCTAAACACCTTAAAAGCCGATCAAAATAAAATGCTTATTTCAGAATTTAATTCCATAATAAGTAATGAAATTAAAGAACAGCCTACACCTTTTATTTATGAGCGCATTGGTGAAAAATTTAAGCATTATTTTATTGATGAATTTCAAGATACTTCACAAATGCAATGGCGAAATTTAATTCCATTGTTGGATAATTCATTATCTACCGAAGCGGGTAGCACCATGTTGGTTGGAGACGCTAAACAAGCTATTTACCGCTGGCGTGGAGGAAAAGCTGAGCAATTTATAAACTTGTTTAATGAAAAATCGAAACCATTTGTTGTACAACAAGAGGTGAAAAACTTAAAAGCAAATTACCGCAGTTTTGAAGAAATTGTAAATTTTAATAATGGGTTTTTTAAGTTTTTAGCTCAAACGGTTTTTAACAATGATGATTATAAAGGTCTTTATGAAAATTCACATCAAAATATCGCTAAAAAAGAAACTGGCTATGTAGAACTAAATTTTTTAGATTTTGAAAAAGAGGATGATCGAGACATCATGTTTTCTGAATCTGTTTTAAATACAATAACCAAATGTTTAGAACATGGTTATAACCTTGAAGATATTTGTGTTTTAGTTAGAAAGAAAAAAGAAGGCGTTGCCGTTGCAAACTATTTAAGTCAGCATGGAATTTCAATTATTTCTTCAGAAACCTTACTTATTGCGAGTGCTCCAGAAGTCAACTTCATTAATGATTTACTTGGGTTATTAATTCAACCTAAAAACAACGAGTTAAAAATTTCAATTTTAAATTATTTAGTTTCCCTTTTTAATGTTGAAGATAAACACACATTTTTTAGTACACATCTAAACTTAACATTACCTAATTTTTTTGAAAGCTTAAAGGGTTTCAATGTTCATATAAATAGTCAAAACCTATTGCAATTACCGCTTTATGATTTAGCCGAAACTATTGTAAGAAGCTTTAATTTGGTTAAAACTTCCAATGCGTACATTCAATTTTATATGGATGTTGTTTTAGATTTTTCTCAAAAAAAGGGTTCTGATATTTCTGGGTTTTTAGAATATTTTAATAAGAAAAAAGAGAGTTTAAGTGTTATTTCACCCAAAGGGCAGAATGCTGTTCAAATAATGACCATTCATAAATCAAAAGGGTTAGAATTTCCGGTGGTTATTTTCCCTTATGCTGATTTAGATATTTATAGAGAATTAGAACCAAAAGAATGGTTCGCTCTGGATGAAGAAAAATACGTTGGTTTTTCACATACTTTGTTAAATTACAATAAAGATTTTGAGCATTTTAGTGAAGAAGGGCAGCAAATTTATGCTAGACACCAATCAGAATTAGAACTAGATAATATTAATTTGCTTTATGTAACTCTAACTCGACCCATAGAACAGTTATATATATTATCGAAAAAAGACATTTCTTCAAAAGGAGGAGCTAATGCGAAAAAATATTCGGGTTTACTTATTAGTTACTTACAGCAAATAGGCGTTTGGAACGATTCGGAATTACATTATAGCTTCGGGAATATAGCTAGAAGCATTAAAGCTGAGACTCCTTCAAAGAATACCTCGGTTCAACAAACATTTATTTCCTCTGCAAAAGAAGACCATAATATCAAGGTAATCACAAAATCTGGATTCCTTTGGGATACTAATCAACATGCTGCCATTGAAAAAGGAAATCTTATTCATGATATCATGTCTGAAATCAAAACCAAAAACGATGTTGACTTTGTAATAAATGACTTTATTAACGCTTCTACAATAAACTTGGAGCAAGCAAAAACCTTAAAACCTTTAGTTTTACAGATTATTCAACACCCAAAACTTAGTAATTATTTCGATTTAGATAACACCATATATAATGAGCGTGATATTATAGTTAATAATGGTGTGGTTTTAAGACCAGACAGAGTTGTTGTTAATTCACAGAATGAAGCAGTTATAATTGATTATAAAACAGGTTTAGAAGATAAAAAACACGAACAACAACTGCAATTATATCAAGACGTATTGGAAGCGATGCATTTGACCGTTAAAAAGAAGATTCTCGTTTATATAAATGATGAAATTAAGGTAAAAGATGTTTAAATTTGCTGAAAATTGAATTATATGTACGGAAAACTGCAAAATCATTTACAAAAAGAACTTCAAGACATAAAAAATAACGGACTTTATAAAGAAGAGCGAATTATTACCTCAGCTCAAGGTGCCGAAATAACTTTAAATACAGGCGAAACTGTTTTAAACTTTTGTGCAAACAACTACTTGGGGCTTTCGTCACATCCAGAAGTTATCCAAGCAGCCAAAGATACTATGGATACCCATGGGTTTGGAATGAGTTCGGTTCGTTTTATTTGTGGTACTCAAGATATACATAAAGAACTTGAGCAGAAGATTGCTGATTTTTATCAAACTGAAGACACTATATTATATGCTGCTGCTTTTGATGCTAATGGTGGTGTTTTTGAACCTTTATTAGGTGCTGAAGATGCTATCATTTCGGATTCTTTAAATCATGCTTCTATTATAGATGGTGTTAGATTGTGTAAAGCCGCCAGATATCGTTATCAAAATAGTGATATGGCTGATTTAGAAAAACAACTTATTGAAGCCAATAAAAATGGAGCACGTTTTAAGATAATTGTGACGGATGGCGTTTTCTCAATGGATGGTTTGGTTGCTCCGCTTGACAAAATTTGTGATTTAGCTGAAAAATATGATGCTTTAGTAATGATTGATGAGTGTCATGCGGCAGGATTTATAGGTAAAACAGGTCGAGGAACGCTTGAAGAGAAAAATGTCCTTAATAGAATTGATATTATTACAGGAACTTTAGGTAAGGCTTTAGGTGGCGCTATGGGTGGTTATACAACGGGTAAAAAAGAAATTATAGATATGTTGCGCCAACGCTCAAGACCTTATTTGTTTTCAAACTCATTAGCTCCTGCAATAGTTGGTGCTTCTATTAAGGTTTTTGAAATGCTATCTAATAATACCGAATTAAGAGACACTTTAGAATGGAATACAAATTATTTTAAAAAAGGTATGAAAAATGCCGGTTTTGACATCATAGATGGTGATTCTGCTATCGTTCCAGTGATGTTATATGACGCAAAACTATCCCAAACCATGGCAAATATGCTTCTTAAGGAAGGAATTTATGTTATCGGGTTCTTTTTTCCTGTTGTTCCAAAAGAAAAAGCGAGGATACGTGTTCAACTCTCCGCAGCACACACAAAAACCCATTTAGACAAGGCTATTATGGCATTCATCAAAGTGGGAAAATCACTAAAAATTATATAAATTCATTCTGAACTATCGATGAATAATCCATTTGTACTATTTTTTTATATATTTGTCTTTGTTAATAACATTTAACAACTTACTTTTGTTTACAATTAACACTTAAAAATTAAACTTTTGAATATGAAAAATCTTAGCAGATTATTGTTCGCTATGTTGCTTGTACTTGGTTATAGCAACGTAAATGCGCAAGACGAAAACAACCCATGGCAAATTACGATTGGGGCAAACGCAGTGGATGCTTATCCTTCTGGAGATGGTGCTCCTTTTAGTGAGACTATCTTTAGTAAATTTGTTGATGTTGATAATTACAACATCTTACCCTCATTATCTACAATCTCAGTTTCGAAATATTTAGGTGATGGTTTCTCATTTGGAGTAGCTGGATCTTTAAATAAAATTGACAAATGGGGTGAAAATGCAGATGGAACAGCTATGAGTGCAGACGATCTATCTTATTATGCTGTAGATGGTACAATTAAATTTAACTTCTTAAAAGGTACAACTATCGATCCTTATTTAGGTGTTGGTGGTGGTTACACTTGGATTGACGAAGTTGGAGCTGGAACTGTAAATGGAAACTTAGGTGTAAATGTATGGTTTAGCGAAAATATTGGATTAACAGTTCAAAGTGCTTATAAGCATGCTTTTGAAGATTACTTACAAACACATTTCCAACATACTGTTGGTTTATCAATTAAATTTGGTGGAACTGATACTGATGGAGATGGTATTTATGATAAAGACGACGCTTGTCCAGATGTTGCTGGTTTAGCAGCTTTCAACGGTTGCCCAGATTCAGACGGTGACGGTATTGAAGACAGCAAAGATTCTTGTCCTAACGAAGCTGGTTCAGCTGAAATGAACGGATGTCCTGATACTGATGGAGATGGAATCGCTGATAAAGATGATAACTGTCCTACAGTTGCTGGATTAAAAGCTTTAGCTGGTTGTCCTGATGCTGACGGTGATGGCGTAACGGATGCTGATGATGCTTGTCCTGATACTGCTGGTCCTGCTGCAAACAAAGGATGCCCATGGCCAGATACTGATGGTGACGGTGTATTAGATAAAGATGACAAATGTCCAGACGTAAAAGGTACTGTGGCTAACAACGGTTGTCCTGAAGTAAGTGCTGAAGTTCAAAAAACTCTTAATGAGTACGCAAAAACTATCTTATTTGATACTGGAAAATCTTCTATTAAAGCACAGTCTGCTCAAGTATTATCTGATATCATTAAAATACTTAAAGAGTATCCAACAGCTAAATTTACAGTTGAAGGACACACTGATAGTGTTGGTAGTGAGACTTTAAACCAAAGATTATCTGATGCTAGAGCTAATGCTGTTAAAGAATATTTAATTGAAAACGGTATTGATGCTTTCAGATTATCTGCTCTTGGTTACGGAGAATCTAAACCAATTGATTCTAACAAAACTAGAGCTGGTAGAGCTAACAACAGACGTGTTGAAATTAACTTAGCAAAATAATAAGAGCTATTTAATTAAAAAATAAGTTTACAAAAAACGCTTCGGATATCCGGAGCGTTTTTTATTTTTATACAATGACTACTTTCATTTTTGATGTTTTAAAAGATTTACAAAACAGCCATGTAAATTTTTCAAAAACTACATTTATATTACCCAGTAAAAGGGCTGGAATATTTTTAAAACATCAACTTCCTAAAGTTATTCAGCAAACTATTTTTTCGCCTCAAATTATTAGCATCGAAGAATTTGTTGAGGATTTGTCATTACTAAAATCCGTTTCAAATACAGAACTGATTTTTGAGTTTTATAATACTTATAAAGCACTAACTGAACAAGAGCATCTAGATACTTTTGAATCCTTTTCAAAATGGGCACAAGTATTGCTTCAAGATTTTAATGAAATAGATAGATATCTCATCCCTCAGGAAAAGATTTTTAATTACTTAAGTGCCATTCAGGATTTAAAACATTGGTCGTTAGAAGATAATAAAACCGATTTGGTTAAAAATTATTTATCCTTCTGGAATAAGCTTTATAAGTATTATCATCATTTTTCAACAAATCTATTAGAAAAAAATATTGGCTATCAAGGTTTGATTTATAGAGAAGCTGTCAACAACCTTGAATCGTACATTCAAAATAACCCAGAAAAACAACATGTTTTTTTAGGGTTTAATGCCTTAAATTCTGCTGAAGAAACTATAATACAAGAATTACTTCAAAATGATTTAGCCAAAATTTACTGGGATATTGATGCTGTTTTTATGGATAAGCCCCAACATGATGCGGCTTTGTTTACAAGACAGCATAAAACTAATTGGCCATATTTTAAAAACAATACATTTAATTGGATAACGCAAAATTATTCTAAAGAAAAGAACATATCCATTTATGGTATCCCTAAAAACATTGGGCAAGCCAAATATGTTGGCGAACTATTAAATGGTTTACAAAAAACCAATTCATCATTACAAAATACCGCAGTTGTATTAGGTGATGAAAGTTTATTAATCCCCGTGCTTAATTCGCTTCCAAAATCAATTGAGTCATTAAATATAACCATGGGGTTTCCCCTAAAATCTATTCCGTTAGCGTCACTCTTTGAGTCTTTATTCCATTTACATAAAACAACCTCAAATTCATTTTACTATAAAGACGTTGTAAATATTATTTCGCACCAATTTATAAGACCTTTGTTCCATATAGAAAACACGGATTATGCCTCCAAAATAATTGAACCTATTGATGCTAATAATATTGTTTACTTAAATACATCTCGATTAATAGAAATAAGCAACAATAATGCTAATACTATTATTGACTTATTGTTTTCAAATTGGGCAACATCTATTGATAATGCTTTAAATAATTGTACGGAATTAATATTAAATATTAAGAATTATTTAGATAATGATAAGCAGTCAAACTTACTCTCTTTAGAGTATCTATATCGTTTTAATGAATTGTTTAACGAGCTTAGGCGATTAAATGTAAAGCATCCACATCTTTATGATATTTCATCATTATATGGTGTTTACAAAGAATTATTAAGCACAGAGACTTTAGATTTTCAAGGAGAACCTTTACAAGGTTTACAAATTATGGGAATGTTAGAATCTCGTGTTTTAGATTTTGAAACCGTTATAATTACTTCTGTAAATGAAGGCGTATTGCCTTCGGGAAAAAGTAACAACTCTTTTATCCCGTTTGATGTTAAACTAGAGAACAATTTACCCACTTACAAAGAAAAAGACGCCGTTTATACCTACCACTTTTATCGTATTTTACAACGTGCCAAAAACATTTACATTTTATATAATACGGAGGCAGATGTTTTAACTGGTGGTGAAAAAAGTCGGTTTATTACACAATTGGAATTAGAGGGAGTCCATAACATAAACCATCAAATAATTACGCCTCATGTTCCCATTGTTGAAAACAAATTAAACATAGTTAAGAAAACGGATGCTTTAAAAAACCAAATTATAACGTTGGCTGAAGAAGGGTTTTCTCCTTCATCATTAACAAGTTACATTAGAAACCCCATAGACTTTTATTATCAAAAAATACTGAAGATAAAAGAACACGATGATGTAGAAGAAACTGTTGCTGCCAATACTTTAGGTACTGTGGTGCACAATACGCTTGAGGATTTTTACAAACCTTTAATAGGGCAGTTCTTAACTATTGAAATTATAAAAAGTCTTAAACTTCAAATTGAAGAAATAGTAACATATCATTTTAAAAATGAATATAAAGAAGGGGATATTACAAAGGGTAAAAACTTAATTATTTTTGAAATTGCAAAACGCTATGTTTCAAATTTTTTAGATTTAGAAATTAACTCCTTAAAAGAAGGAAACAAGATTAAAATAATTGCTATTGAGGCTGAAAACGAGGTTTCAATTAATATTCCAGAACTCAATTTCCCTGTTAGACTTAAAGGAAAGGTTGACCGCGTAGAGGAATATAATGGCACAACTAGGATTATAGATTATAAAACTGGTGGTGTACAACAAAATGAGGTTGAAATTGTTAATTGGGAAGACCTAAATACAGATTACAAAAAGTATAGTAAAAGTTTTCAAGTACTTGCGTATGCTTATATGATGTTAGCATCAAAACAAATAGAGCTTCCTGTTGAAGCCGGTATTATTTCGTTTAAAAATTTGAGTTCAGGATTATTGAAATTTGGTAAAAAGGATTCTACCTTTAGCAGAAACAAAGACCAATTAATAACTCAAGAAACAATTGAAAACTTTCTTGTGCAACTTAAAGCCCTCATTATAGAAATTTGTAATCCTGAAATGGATTTTATCGAAAAAGAAGTTTAAAAATGATTATTACTAAAAATATTATTATTGAAGGTGAAAAGGGGAAACCTATTCTTATTGATACGTTTTATGCTGAAAGTAAAACACCAAAACCTATCATCATATTTTGTCATGGCTATAAAGGCTTTAAAGATTGGGGTGCTTGGGATTTAGTGGCAAAATCGTTTGTTGAGGCTGGATTTTGTTTTATAAAATTTAATTTTTCTCATAATGGAGGTACTGTTGAGCAGCCTATTGATTTTCCAGACTTAGAAGCATTTGGTAATAATAATTATACCAAAGAGTTAAACGATTTAGAACGCGTGATTGATTGGGTTTTTAAAGACAGAAATATAAAAAACATAGCGGATTTAGATGCTCTAAGCTTAATTGGCCATAGTAGAGGTGGTGGAATTGTATGTATAAAAGCAGAAGAAGATAATCGTATTAAAAACATTATAAGTTTAGCAGGAGTTTGCGATTTTGCTAAACGCACTGCTACGACAGGTGATTTAAAACAATGGAAAAAAGACGGTGTAAAATATGTCTTAAACGGAAGAACCAAACAGCAAATGCCACATTATTATCAATTTCATGAAGATTTTAAAGCTAATGAAGAGAGGTTAACAATAAAAAGGGCTGTTTCAAATTTAAAAATACCCTATTTAATTATTCATGGGAATGCTGATACCAGTGTTTTTGTTGAAGAAGCTTATAATCTTCATTCGTGGAATAAAAAGAGTATATTAGAAATAATTAAAAATGCGGATCACGTATTTGGAGCTAAGCATCCTTGGGAACAAGACGCGCTCCCTAAACCGCTCCAACAAGCAATTGATAGAGTTATTGTGTTTTTAAAATAATATTAAAAAGTTAAAAGATTCAAGCAATATGTCTGATACAATTCAAACTTCCATGCCTTCAAAAAACAACACTTTAGTCCCCATAGCAATTATCGCGGGACTGTTCTTTATTTTCGGATTTGTAACCTGGATAAATGGAGCATTAATTCCTTTTATGAAAACCATAAACGAATTGACAGAAGCCCAATCGTATTTGGTGGCATCGGCTTCCTATATTTCTTTTGTTGTAATGGCATTACCAGCGTCCTATATCATTAACAAGGTTGGTTACAAAAAAGGCATGTCTTTAGGCTTAATCGTTATGGGCTTAGGCGCCTTGGTTTTTATTCCTGCGGCGGAAGCTAGAACCTATTGGATGTTTTTAACTGGTATTTTTATTCAAGGTGCTGGAATGACCTTGTTGCAAACAGCATCAAATCCTTACATTACTATTTTAGGCCCTATTGAAAGTGCTGCCAAGCGTATCGCTATTATGGGAATAGCTAATAAAGTTGCTGGCGCATTAGGCTCTTTAATTTTTGGCGCTTTATTACTGTCTGGTATTGATAAAATAAAAGAGCAATTTGAAGGGGTCTCTGATTCAGAAAAATCAGAATTATTAAATGTTATGGCTGATAGTGTGGTAACCCCTTATGTAGTAATGGCTGTTATCTTGTTTATTTTAGGGGTATTAATTAGAAAGGCTCCTTTACCTCATGTGGAACCAGAACCTATTGAGGCATTAAAATCTGGGGAAACAGCTAAAACTAGTATTTTTCAATTTCCACATTTATGGTTGGGTGTTTTGGCTTTGTTTGTTTATGTTGGTGCCGAAGTTATTGCTGGGGATACCATTATTTCGTATGGAATAGCATTAGATCTACCAGTTAGTCAAGCAAAGTTTTTTACCCTATTTACACTTATGGCTATGGTTGCAACTTATGCCTTAGGCGTTTTTCTAATTCCAAAATATATAAGTCAAGCTTTTGCTTTAAGAGCAAGTGCTATTTTAGGAATCATTCTAACTTTTTGCATCATTTTTTCAACAGGATTTACTTCAGTCCTTTTTGTTGCTGCATTGGGTATTGCAAATGCTCTAGTATGGCCAGCCGTATGGCCTTTAACCCTTAAAGGCCTAGGAAAATTTACCAAGACAGCCTCTGCGCTATTAATAATGGCTATTTCTGGTGGTGCTATAATTCCTCCATTATATGGGAGTATTGTTGATACAAGTAAATCCAAATTAATTGCTCAAGGTGTTAGTGATGTTACGGCCTCTGCCGACGCTGCAACAAACGGATATTGGATTTTGCTTCCATGTTATATAATCATTTTATATTATGCTTTTTGGGGGCATAAGCTAGGATTGAAAACCTCTAAATAAATCACATATAAAATGATTAAAAGAAAAAAGACTTTACGAATTCGTAAAGTCTTTTTTATTCTTGTGGAGAAGATCGGGCTCGAACCGACGACCTCTTGACTGCCAGTCAAGCGCTCTAGCCAACTGAGCTACATCCCCATTGATTTATTTCATGCCTCTTAATACTAAAACAGGAATGTTACTTGAAAAATCTTTTTTCATTATCTCGTTCTTTTCCCATTTTTTCGCAAAAAACCCTCTTTTACGCCTCACTACACATAACATGTCAGGGTTAAAAGAATGTAAATGTTGTAATACCCCTTGAAAAGTGGTAGCATTTTCAGTTTCGGTGATACTGTCTACAATAGCTTTTAAATTCTTTTTTATTTCAAAATCTCCATCGTTATAATAAGGAGTTTTTACTAATAATAAATGCACTCCAGCTTTAAAGTGTTTCTTTATAAAGGCTAAAGGTTTTAAGGCATTTTCCTTTTTTATTATTGCCGACTTTACGGCAAATAAAATATTACTTGCAGGTTTAAATTTATACCCTTCAGGTACAATAAGTGTTGGAATTTGAGTTTGTTTTATAATTTTTCCTGATGTTTTACCTAAAAAAACTTCTTCATTAACAGAGTTTGTTCGGGGCTCAACTAAAATTAAATCAATATTTGCTGCTTTACTGGCTAATTCTAAAGTATCAATAAGTTTTCCCTTTAAAACTTTTACCGTGATATCTACATTTTTAGTGTTTAACTTAGAAACCAAATCATTTAAATATGCTAAGCTTTCCTTTTCAATAATATCATCTACCTTAATCATAGTACCCGCTTTTGTGTAAACGTTATATATCTGTACTATAAAAAGCTTTGCGCCAAAATTTTGAGCAAAATCGACGGCATACTGTAAATGACTTAATACGTTTTTTGAAGTGCCTACAGGAACTAAAATATTCTTCATATCATAAAGTTTTAAAGCTAAATTTACAATAAATTTGAGGCAAAAGTAAAACATTTAAATGATACGTAAGGCTTTACCTAAAGATATTGATGAACTTTTACAAATTACGAGAGCTTGTGCAGCCCATATGATTAGTAATAATATTTTTCAATGGAACGAGTTTTACCCTAGTAAACAAGCCTTTTTAAACGACCTTGAACGCGAAGAATTATATGTTTTAGAGATTAAAAATACCATTGTAGGGTGTATTACTATGTCTACCTTTATGGACGAAGAATATATTCCTATTAATTGGTTAACTCTAAACAATAACAATATTTACATCCATCGATTGGCTATTCATCCAACCTATCAAGGAAAAGGTTATGCGCAAAAACTTATGGATTATGCAGAAGACTACTCAAAAGAGCATCACTTTAATTCTGTTCGTTTAGACACCTTTTCACAAAACCCTAGAAACGTTAAGTTTTACGAAAGTCGAGGTTATAAACGTTTGGGTGAAATCTTCTTTCCAAAACAAAGCATCTATCCTTTTTATTGTTACGAACTTGTATTTTGAGTACAAATATTAGCCTAAAACATATAAACAAACTTGCAATTCCAGCTTTAATTTCTGGAATATCAGAACCTATTTTATCATTAACTGATGCTGCAATTGTTGGAAATATTGATGTTAATGCAACCGAATCTCTTGCTGCTGTAGGTATTGTTACTACGTTTCTATCTATGCTTATTTGGGTTTTGGGGCAAACACGTAGTGCCATTTCATCCATAGTTTCACAATATGTGGGTGCGAATCAGCTAAATAAAGTAAAAAACCTTCCTTCCCAAGCTATATTTATTATAACCTCGTTAAGTATTTTAATTATAATTGGCACTTATCCCTTTGCTGAAAGTATCTTTAAACTTTACAACGCATCAAACCTAATTTTAGATTATTCTGTAGATTATTATAGAATACGCGTTTTTGGATTTCCTTTCACTTTGTTTACAATTGCTGTTTTTGGTGCTTTTAGAGGCTTGCAAAACACCTACTATCCCATGGTTATAGCCATTTTAGGTGCCATACTAAATATTGTTTTAGATGTTGTTTTGGTTTATGGTGTTGATGGTATTATTCCTGCTTTAAACATAAAAGGCGCCGCATACGCCAGTGTTATTGCGCAATTTATAATGGCTATTTTATCGGCTTATTATTTGCTTAAAAAAACACCTATCCCTTTAAAATTAAGTTTCCCTTTTAATAAAGAAATTAATCGGTTTGCATTAATGATTCTAAATCTTTTTATAAGAACCATTGCCTTAAATGTTACTTTATATTTTGCTAGTGCATTTGCTACTAGCTATGGGGCAAAATACATCGCGGCATATACTATTGCAATTAACTTATGGTTTTTAGGCGCTTTTATCATCGATGGTTATGCAAGTGCTGGCAATATTCTTTCAGGTAAACTATTGGGAGGAAAAGAATATGATTTACTTATAAAACTCAGTAATAAACTTATAAAATATGGAATTATTTTAGGTTTCGTTACTGCCATATTAGGAGCTATTTTTTATTATCCAATTGGGAGGGTTTTTACAAACGAACCAGAGGTATTAGATGCATTTTATTCAGTTTTTTACATCGTTTTACTTATGCAACCCTTGTGTGCATTAGCTTTTATTTTTGATGGGATGTTTAAAGGATTGGGCAGAATGAAGTATCTCCGCAATGTTTTGTTGTTTTCAACATTTTTAGTTTTTGTGCCTATTCTATTTGTATTAGACCACTTAAACTATAAACTTTACGCCATTTTTATCGCTTTAACCGTTTGGATAGCTGCTCGCGGTTTACCTTTAATCATAAAATTTAGACAACTATTTTTACCCCTAACACAAAAACAGTAACTTTATATTAATCTAATTTAAATCGAATATTATGAATAGAGTGTTTCTTGTACTCGCAATCGTTTTAATTATAATTTACTTTTATAATAGAAACCGAAAACGCTAAGTTAACGCGTTTTTAACCAACCTGTAATGCTTAAACGTTCAGTATTTACGGGTTTCACTTCGTGTTCAATTATTTGGCTTTCAAAAATAACTACCCTACCAGGGAAGGGATAAATTACCTTTTCGCCTTCGTTTAAGTATAAAACCAGTTCGCCACCATATTCTGGCAACCAACCATCTTCATTTAAATAGCACACAAAAGATAATTTTCTTTTATCATCATTTTGAAAAGTATCAATATGCTTTTTGTAAAAAGTGTTTTTTGGATAAATGGCATAATGAAACTCTTTCTGCAAAATCCCTAAAAAACAAGTTTTATTAAGGTAAGTCACCAAATCATTTATTTTATTGAAAAAAAGGAGTTCATTATGGTTGGCTTTATCTTCATCCATCCACAAAATCAAATCGCCTCTAATAGATTTTACAATAGTTTCATTTAGCTTATTACCAATCGCAGCTTTTTTAAAACCATCTTCTATTTGTCTTTCTAAAAGCGATGCTCTTAACAAACTAACCTCGTCGTCAGAGAAAAAGTTTTCTATAACGCTATATCGCTGTGTGGCGATATCCGAAATTATTTTTTCGTATAATGAGTTTTCTACAAACTCAATAGCTTCAAATAAGTGACTCATTAATTAAATAATAACCATTTATCCAGAGCGAATAAAAGTGCGCAAATGTAATCTAAAAATGCATTCATAAAACAAAATGAATATCTTTGTGTCCTAAAATATTTTATTCAAATGAGTGGGATACGAATAACTAAACAATTTTCTTTCGAAACTGGTCATGCCCTTTACGGTTACGACGGTAAATGCAAAAATGTACATGGGCATAGTTACAAGCTTTCTGTAACTGTGTTTGGCAAACCTATTGCCGACAAAACCCATGTAAAATATGGTATGGTTATCGATTTTAGCGACCTTAAAAAAATCGTGAAAGAAGAAATAGTAAATGTTTTTGACCACGCTACCGTTTTTAATAAAAACACGCCTCATGTAGAACTTGCAAAAGAACTTGAAGATAGAGGTCATAACGTACTACTTGTAGATTATCAACCCACCAGCGAAATGATGGTTATTGATTTTGCTTCAAAAATTAAAAAGCGTTTACCCAATCACATTACCCTATACGCGTTAAAATTACAGGAAACCGAAACCTCTTATGCAGAGTGGTACGCTTACGATAATATTTAGGGCGTTCCCCCGAAACAAATTCGGGGTCGGGCTTTCGCAAGTCGCTATCAACGGGTAGCTCCAACAATTGCTCAATCCCTAACGCAAAGCATAACTTTGCGAAAACATTTTCTATATTTACAGCATGCAAATTCCAAAAGGGAAAAAAATATATTTCGCTTCCGACAATCATTTAGGAGCCCCAACTTCTGAGGCTTCATTACCTCGCGAAAAAAAATTCGTAGCTTGGTTAGATGATGTAAAACAAGATGCTGCTGCCATTTTCCTGTTAGGGGATTTATTCGATTTTTGGTTTGAATATAATAAAGTAGTGCCTAAAGGATTTACACGCACCCTAGGGAAGCTTGCTGAAATTACCGACTCAGGAATACCTGTGTATTATTTTGTTGGTAATCACGACCTCTGGATGAATGGTTATTTTGAAGACGAACTTAACATCCCTGTATACCACAAACCAAAAGAGTTCACGTTCAATAACAAAACATTTTTTATAGGGCATGGCGATGGTTTAGGGCCTTACGACAAAGGCTATAAACGCATGAAAAAAGTGTTTACAAATCCATTTTTTAAATGGCTTTTTAAATGGTTGCACCCGGATTTAGGCGTACGTTTGGCGCAATATCTATCTGTTAAAAACAAACTTATTTCTGGCGATGATGATACTAAGTTTTTAGGAGAAGACAACGAATGGTTAGTTCAATATTCAAAAGAAAAATTGAAAGAACAACACCGCGATTATTTTGTTTTTGGGCATAGGCATCTACCCCTAGAAATAGACTTAGATAAAAAATCGAAATACATAAACTTAGGTGATTGGATAACGTATTACACTTACGGTGTTTTTAATGGAGAAACGTTTGAATTGAAGAAATATTAATCTTCTTTTTCATGTTCTTCTATATCTTTTCTTAAATCAAGATTACGTAACGACTTATTTTTAACCCCTATTATTGCTACAATAACAAGCGTCATTGTTCCACCAAGAACAACTGCTAATGGTGCGCCAAAAATTCGTGCAGCTACACCGCTTTCTAGAGCTCCAAGTTCATTAGAAGACCCAACAAACATGGAGTTAACTGCTCCTACCCGACCTCTCATATCATCAGGTGTTTTGAGTTGAAGAATCGTTTGGCGAACTACCATGGAAATCCCATCAAAAACACCGGAAAAGAACAACGCTATAACACTAAGCCATAAAAGTTTTGAAGCTCCAAAAATTATCATAAAAACACCAAACCCAAAAACTGAAATAAGTAATTTTTTTCCAGTATTTTTTGTAATAGGAATATAAGTAGTTGCTAACATGGTAATAATACTGCCTGAAGACAATGCCGCATTTAACAAACCAAACCCTTTTGGTCCCGCATTTAAAACATCTGTTGCAAATACAGCAAAAATGGCAACCGCTCCTCCAAACAAAACCGCAATCATATCTAACGTTAAAGCGCCTAATATAACTTTGTCCTTAAAAACAAAATTAAGTCCGGCTTTAAGACTCTTTTTCACTGATTCGCCCACAACTTTATTGAAAATTGGTTTCTTTGCTATAAAAAATACTAGAAACAATGCTAACATAACTAATAAAAATATTATGCCAAGTGTATAATGAACACCAATCCATGCAATTAAAAAGCCTCCGAACAAAGCGCCAAAAACACTAGCGCCTTTCCATGTGCTACTGCTCCATGTTGCTGCATTGGGATATATTTTTTTTGGAACCAAAAGCCCTATGAGCGAAAAAATAGTTGGACCGAAGAAAGACCTTAAAACGCCACCAAAAAATACCAATGCATAAATTCCTAGTAAAATTGTATATGTCTCCCAGGTGGATTCAATTCTATTTGATGTTAACCAAAACAATCCAAAGCTTATTAAAGAAAACAAAGCAATGCAAAGTGCAAATAGATTTCGCTTTTCCTTCTTATCTACAATATGTCCTGCAAAAGGTGCAAACAAGAAAGCAGGTATAAATTCGCAAAGACCAATAATCCCTAAAGAAAGAGGATCTTTAGTTAAGGCATACACTTGCCATTCTATAACTACAAATTGCATTGACCATCCAAAAACTAATGCAAAACGGAGTAATAAAAAAATATTGAATTCTTTTATTCTTAAGGCTGCGTACGGATCGGTTTTTGACATAAACTAAGCTTTAAGATCTCTTAACTTAAGTTGCAGATTGATATTTCCTTGCCATTCGTTCTCATCAATTGAATAAACCGCTTTAAATGGTTCGCCATCAGAAATGATTTCGTATTTATCACCCATGCTAAACCCAATGGCAACAAACCTGCTAGAGGAGTTTGGTTGGGTTGCTGTTAATCGTAAATGCGTTTTATCTGCTCCGACACATTTGCCATAACCAGTATCAATTAATTCATCGGTCATAAAAACGGGTGTCATATTACTTGGACCATAAGGTGCAAATTGTTTCAAGATTCTATAAAATTTAGGAGTAATATCATTTAAATCAATCTTACAATCAATCTTAATTTCAGGGGTTAATAAATTCCTGTCAATAGTTTTGGAAACTTCATCTTCAAAAGCTTGCTTAAAAGCTTCGTAATTTTCTTCTTTTAGTGTTAAACCTGCGGCATATTTATGCCCCCCAAACTGTTCAATGTATTGACTACAAGACTCAATAGCATTATAAATATCAAAATCTCTTACCGATCGTGCTGATGCCGCTAACTTATCACCGCTCTTTGTAAATACCAAAGTTGGTCTGTAGTAAGTTTCGGTTAATCTTGATGCTACTATTCCAATAACACCTTTGTGCCAATTTTTATCATAAACAACGGTAGTAAGGCGGTTTTCCTCCTTGTTTACTTCAATTTGTTTTAAAGCCTCTTCCGTTATCTGTTTGTCCGTTTCGCGTCTATCTAAATTGTAATCATTAATCTCAGCAGCATATTTATTTGCCATATCCTCTTCCTCCTCAACCAATAGGGAAACTGCAAAATTACCATGCTTCATGCGTCCAGCCGCATTAATACGAGGTGCCACCACAAAAACAACATCAGTAATTGTAAGTTCTGTTTTTTCAACCTGGTCAAGTATGGCTTTAATTCCATATCTAGGATTGGTATTTATAACTTTTAATCCAAAATAAGCAAGCACTCTGTTTTCTCCATCAATTGGTACAATATCGGCTCCAATAGCTGCAGCTACTAGGTCCATATATTCCGTTAAATCTTTTGCAGATTTTCCTTGTTTTGAGGCTAAGGCTTGCACAAGCTTAAACCCAACACCGCAACCACATAGTTCTTTATACGGGTAATTACAATCTTCCCGCTTAGGGTCTAAAACTGCTACAGCTTCTGGTATTTTGTCTCCAGGTCTGTGGTGGTCACATATAATAAAATCTATTCCTAATTTTTTAGCATGTTCTACTTTTTCAACAGACTTTATCCCACAATCTAAGGCTATGATAAGGCTAAAATCATTCTCTAAAGCAAAGTTGATGCCTTTGTAAGAAATCCCATAACCTTCATCATATCTGTTTGGAATATAGGTATAAACTAAATTGTGCCTCGTTTTTAAATATGATGACATCAAAGCCACAGCAGTCGTTCCATCTACGTCATAGTCGCCATAAACCAAAATATTCTCTTTGTTAGCAATAGCTTTTTCAATTCTGGCAACTGCTTTATCCATATCTTTCATTAAAAATGGATCGTGCAAATGCTTTAAGCTTGGTCTAAAAAATCGTTTGGCATCATCAAAAGTTTCAATACCACGTTGAATCAATAAAGTCGCGGTAACAGCATCTACTTGAAGTGCTTTTTGTAAGGCTTCAACTTTTTTAGAGACTGGTTTAGGCTTTAGGGTCCAACGCATAAATTAATCAGAAAAAATCTAACTGTTTATTTTTTATGAAAGTGAGTTTCTATGTTTAATTTAGAAAATTGGCGAAACATTTCCATAACGCCGCAATATTTTTCAATAGATAAATCTACTGCTTTTTGAAGTTTCTTTTCGTTTAAATTGCCTCCATAAAAATGGAAGTGCATAGCGACTTTATCGTAATATTTTGGGTGTTCTTCAGTAAGGTTTGCTTCAATTTCAATTTTAAAATCATCAACTTCTAGCTTCATTTTTTTTATCAGAGAAGCTACATCTAACCCTGAACAGCCCGCTAAACTTGATAACATCAATGCTTTTGGTCTATAGCCTTCTCCATTACCTCCATTTTCTGCTCCAGCATCCATAAACAAATTATGCCCTGATGGATTGGTGCTTTCAAATTTCATGTTTCCCAACCAAGTTGTAGTAATATGATTTGTCATTTTCTTCTGAGTAATTTTTCGTTTCTTGTAGCATCAAAAATACTATTTAAAAAATTAATTATGCCTTTAGTAACACCATTATCTGCAAACCACGATTTAGAAACCAAAGAACTTGCTGAATTCTTTAATGAAACCTTGGGTTTTTGCCCTAATTCAGTATTGACTATGCAGCGACGTCCTGCCATTAGTAAAGCTTTTATAAACTTAAATAAAGCGGTTATGGCGAATGAGGGCAGAGTTACCTCAGCGTTAAAACGTATGATTGCTTGGGTTTCGAGCAACGCTACGGGTTGCAGATATTGTCAAGCGCACGCTATACGTGCAGCAGAGCGTTATGGGGCAGAACAAGAACACCTAGATAATATTTGGGAATACAGAACACATCCCGCTTTTAATGATGCCGAACGTGCTGCTCTAGATTTTAGTTTAGCGGCGAGTCAAGTGCCAAATGCCGTGGATGAAAACATTAAAAAGCAATTATACGAGCATTGGGATGAAGGTGAAATTGTTGAAATGCTGGGTGTAATTTCCTTGTTTGGATATTTGAATAGATGGAATGACAGCATGGGAACTAGTATTGAAGATGGCGCTGTTGAAAGTGGTGAACAATATTTAGGAAAACATGGATGGGAGAAAGGGAAGCATGTTTAGATTGTTAGACTTTTGGTCTCAATCCTTTTAGATAAATCAGATTGAATCCTTTCCAGAAACGGGAAGGTTTTTCTATTAAATTATGTGTTACATTAAAACCTTCACTCGTTTCCTCAACACCGGCAACACCTCCACTTCAAACCAAGGGTTTTTAGTCAACCAAAACCTATTTCGAGGGCTTGGGTGTGGTAATGGCAAATATTTAGGTAAATATGCTTTATGGTTAGCTACCGTTTCGGTTAATGTTTGTTTCGCTTTTTTGCCTAAATAATAATTCTGAGCATACATCCCAATTAATAAAATCAATTGAACATTTGGTAATTTTTTTAGTAATGCATCGTGCCATTGTGGCGCACATTCGGGTCGTGGAGGTAAATCACCCGTTTTACCTTTTCCAGGGTAACAAAAACCCATGGGTATAATAGCAAACTTAGTTTCATCGTAAAAATCTTCATCCGTAACATTTAACCATTTACGTAATTGCTTACCGCTCGCATCATCCCAAGGGATTCCCGAAGCATGCACTTTTGTTCCTGGTGCTTGACCAATAATGACAATTTTACCTTCAGGATGTGCAGATACTACAGGTCTTGGTCCAAGTGGCAAATGCGTTGAACAAATTGTACAATTTCTAATGTTATTAAGTAGTTCTTGCATCATTTTTTACCGCCTACACAGATAACAATTTCTCCTTTTGGAGGCTTGTTGGTATAATAATCTAATACTTCTTTTGCGGTACCACGAATGGTTTCTTCATATAATTTTGTCAACTCACGGGATACAGATACCGTTCTCTCTTCACCAAAGTATTCACAAAAATTAGCCAGGGTTTTTAACAATTTATGCGGGCTTTCGTAAAAAATCATGGTTCTGGTTTCTTCAGCTAATAGTAATAGTCTGGTTTGTCGACCTTTTTTAACAGGCAAAAAGCCTTCAAAAACAAATTTGTCATTTGGCAATCCGCTATTTACTAAAGCAGGTACAAAAGCTGTTGCTCCTGGTAAACATTCTATATCTATGCTTTTTTCAATACACGCTCGTGTTAGTAAAAATCCAGGGTCAGAAATGCCAGGTGTTCCTGCATCGCTAATTAATGCCACTGATGTGCCTGCTTTTAATTTTTGAATAATGCTCTCAACCGTTTTGTGCTCATTATGCATGTGATGCGATTGCATATGAGTTGAGATTTCAAAATGTTTTAATAATTTCCCTGAGGTTCGGGTGTCTTCGGCTAAAATTAAGTCGACTTCTTTTAAAACTTCAATAGCCCTGAAAGTCATGTCTTTTAAATTGCCAATAGGTGTTGGTACCAGATAAAGTTTACTCATGTGTTAGTTGCTGAAAAATATTTCTAGTTGCTTTTAGATTCTCAACATTGCGAGAATGACAAGTTCAAGGGAATCCTCGATATAACCGAGGAAACCTTTCTCAATTAAACTTTGCTTCTATAATTTCTAGAAAACGCTCTTCAAACTCTTCTTTTCCAATCCAATTATTATAATCTGGTTTTACAATATTTTCAATAAATCGTTCTGCGTCTTGGTAAGATTCCAAGGTATTCAGCTGAGAAATAACTCTATTATAGTCATCATTATTCCCATTAAACAGATGCTTTATAAAAGCGATTTTGTCATTCAATCCTATATTAAGACCACTTGCTTTTATTTTGTCGTTTAACGAGGTTGGCTTATTTGAAACTCCGTTTTTAGCTTTAGAAACTGGTTCAAAAATAGGGGTTTCAGCAAACCCTGCGGTAATATCGTCAAAATCATTTTTATGGTATTTTTTTTGAGGAATAGCTTCTTCAAAAACAGTATCGATTTCTTCCGTTTTTTCCGGCATATACGATACCATATCTTTAATTTTGTTCATTACAGGCTCCATAATATCATCTTCTTCAACGTCGTCTAGGTTGATATAAATTTTATCTTCAACTTCAATGGAATCACTTATTTTATTATTAAAAGCTTCGTCTAACATCCCAAAAAATGACGAATCGTTGCCAATAGTGGGCAGGTCTTCTCCAAAATTTTCATGAGCAAATTTTAAAACAGATAGTTTTTCATACAATGCAGATACTTCCGCATGCATTTTAAGTACGTCTTCTTTTCCCTTGAGTTTAAGAATTCTATGGGCTATACTGATGAGTTCAGATTCTATCTTCTTCTTCATTACTTAATTTTTTTAATTATTACTATTTAGGCTTTTGATTTTTAGTAAATTTACGCCACCTTTATAGAAACGAAAATTTCCTTCGTTTTAGTGTTAAATTTACGAAATGTTTCTTGAAAATACAGTAAATCATAAAGAACAATTTGGATGGATTGAAGTTATCTGTGGCTCCATGTTTTCTGGAAAAACCGAAGAATTAATTCGCAGATTAAAACGTGCTCAATTTGCAAGGCAAAAAGTTGAGATTTTTAAACCTGCTATTGATGTTCGTTATAACGAAGATATGGTCGTATCTCATGATGCTAATGAAATTCGCTCTACACCTGTTCCTGCAGCTGCCAACATTCCTATTCTAGCCGATGGCTGCGACGTTGTAGGTATAGATGAGGCTCAGTTTTTTGATGATGAAATTGTAAGAGTTTGCAATGATTTGGCAAATAAAGGAGTTCGAGTTATAGTTGCTGGGTTGGATATGGATTTTAAAGGAAATCCTTTTGGACCCATGCCAAATCTTATGGCAACGGCAGAATATGTTACGAAAGTACATGCTGTTTGTACCAGAACAGGAAATTTAGCACAATACAGTTACCGAAAAGCGAAAAGTGATAATTTGGTACTCTTAGGTGAGGTTGACGAGTACGAGCCTTTAAGTAGGGCAGCTTATTACAAAGCTATGATGCGTGATAAAGTAAGAAATATGAGGGTTACCGACCCTCAAGAAGTGCCTTCAACAAAACCCAAAGATGCCAATGCCTAAAGCACAAGAGACTACGCTGGAAATTGATTTAAAAGCACTTAAACATAATTTCACATATTTAAAATCAAAATTACAAAGCAACTCTAAATTCTTAGCTGTTGTAAAAGCTTTTGGTTATGGTAGTGACGCCTGTAAAATTGCACAGTATCTTCAAGATTTTAATGTTGATTATTTCGCAGTTGCCTATGTAAATGAAGGCGTTGAGCTAAGAAATGCTGGTATTTCTAAGCCCATCTTAGTTTTACATCCGCAAGCGGCAAACTTTAAAAAGTTGATTGAGCATTGTTTAGAACCAAGTTTATATAATGCAAAAGTTTTAAATGAGTTTATTAAAATAGCTGTTGAAGAAAAACAAACAGATTACCCAATACATATCAAATTCAATACCGGTTTAAACCGACTTGGTTTTTGGGAAAATGATGTTGAATATGTGGTTTCAAAACTAAAATTAACCCAATCTGTAAAAGTAAAATCTATATTTTCTCATTTAGCTGCTAGTGAAGATTTAAATGAAAAAGAATTTACCGAAAATCAGATTGAAAATTTTAAATCGATATCTAGTAAGTTTATTGATGCTATTGGTTACAAACCCATGACTCATATTTGCAATACTTCAGGTATCTTAAATTACCCCGGTGCACATTTTGATATGGTAAGAAGTGGTATTGGGTTGTATGGTTTTGGAAATTCTGAGAAAGAAAATGAAAACTTTAAGCCTATAGCTACTTTAAAAACTATTATTTCTCAAATTCATCTCATTGAAAAAGGCGAGTCGGTAGGTTACAATCGTGCTTTTAAGAGTGATGATTTTTTAAAAACCGCCACCTTACCTATTGGTCATGCAGATGGTATAGGTAGACAATATGGAAACGGCAAAGGCTTTGTAACTATTAATGGGCAAAAAGCACCAATAGTTGGCAATGTTTGTATGGATATGATTATGGTAAACATTACAAACATTGATTGTAAGGAAGGAGATGAAGTTATTGTTTTCGACCAAAATAATACGGCCGAAACCCTAGCAGAGGCTACAAAAACTATTTCCTACGAACTTATTACCTCAATTTCTCAACGTGTTAAGCGTGTTTTTATTAAATAAATGCTAGAAGAAATGTTAAACTTTTAACATTTTTAGTATTTTAGTGCATCACTAACTAAAATTTTTAAAATTATGCTTAAAGAGTTTAAAGAATTTGCAATGAAAGGCAATCTTGTCGACATTGCTGTTGCTTTTGTAATGGGTGCTGCTTTTAATAAGGTGGTAAGTTCGTTTACTGGTGGAATTGTTTCTCCATTAATTGGATTAATATTCAAATCAGACTTTAAAGACCAAAAATTGATTTTAACAGAAGGTACATTAAACGATGCTGGTGAAACCGTAGGTGAAGTAGCTTTAATGTGGGGTGACTTTTTAACGAATGTTATCGACTTTATTATTGTTGCTTTTGTAATGTTTATGGTTATAAAAGGTGTTAACAGTATGAAAAAGAAAGAAGAGCCAGCTCCTGAAGCTCCAAAAGGACCATCGCAAGAGGATTTACTAGCCGAAATTCGAGATTTGTTGAAAAAATAACTTTGTGTTAAATAAATAACTTTGTGTTATTTGTTGTTAAAAAGCCTTTGTTTCAAAAAAATGAAGGCTTTTTTTAGTTTTAAAATAGAATTAATAAGTAGTTTTGTCCCATCAAATTTTTATAAATAATATACTATGAAAGTAGCTGTAGTTGGTGCCACTGGGATGGTTGGCGAAGTGATGCTAAAAGTGTTGGAAGAACGAAATTTTCCGGTTACAGAATTAATTCCCGTCGCTTCAGAAAGATCTATAGGGAAAACCATTACATATAAAGGACAAGATTTTAAGGTAGTTGGATTAGAAACTGCGGTTTCAATGCGTCCAGATATTGCCTTATTTTCTGCAGGAGGTGGAACTTCGCTAGAGTGGGCTCCAAAATTTGCTGAAGCTGGTACTACTGTGGTTGATAATTCTTCGGCTTGGAGAATGGATCCAACCAAAAAGTTAGTGGTTCCTGAAATAAATGCATCCGAACTAACTAAAGAAGATAAAATTATAGCGAACCCTAATTGCTCTACCATTCAATTGGTAATGGCTTTAAATCCGCTTCATAAAAAATATAAAATGAAACGGGTTGTAGTTTCAACTTATCAATCGGTTTCCGGTACAGGTGTAAAAGCTGTTCGCCAATTAGAAAATGAAATTGCAGGTGTACAAGGTGAAATGGCTTACCCTTATCCTATAGGCCGAAATGCATTACCTCATTGTGATGTTTTTGAAGAAAACGGATACACCAAGGAAGAAATGAAACTGGCAAGAGAGCCACAAAAAATAATGAACGACCGTACGTTTTCGGTATCTGCAACAGCCGTTAGAATTCCTACTTCAGGGGGTCATTCTGAATCTGTAAATGTGGAGTTTGAAAATGATTTTGATTTAGCAGACGTTCGAAAACTATTGAGTCAAACTCCAGGTGTAGTGGTTCAAGATAATACAGACACAAACACCTACCCTATGCCAATTTATGCGCATGATAAAGACGAGGTTTTTGTTGGAAGAATTAGAAGAGATGAATCGCAACCAAACACATTAAATATGTGGATTGTTGCTGATAATTTACGTAAAGGCGCTGCCACCAATACTATCCAAATTGCTGAATACTTGATTGAAAATAAGTTAGTGTAATTTAATCTGTAGTTCATAATAAAACTCCTGTGTGCAAATACAGGAGTTTTTTGTTTATTTTTGATGAAAACTTGAAATTCATCATTCATGAAAAAATTAATAATCAGTTTATCGAGCCTAATTATACTAACGGCCTGCAAAGAAGAGCCAAAAAAATCAAATAGAATTGCTGTGAGTTATCCTCAAACTAAAATTGTAGATAGTGTAGACACTTATTTTGACGTTGAAGTAAAAGACCCTTTTCGTTGGTTAGAAGACGATCGTAGTAAAGAAACCGAAGCATGGGTTAAATCTCAAAACAAAGCAACATTTGGCTATTTAGATAAAATCCCTTTTCGAGAGGAGTTAAAAGAACGTTTATCTAGTTTATGGAATTACGAAAAAGTAGGTGCTCCTTTTGTTGAAGGCGATTACACCTATTTTTCTAAAAATGACGGATTACAAAATCAAAACGTTTATTACCGTAAAAAAGGTAATGAAGAGGCTGAAGTGTTTTTAGACCCTAATACCTTTTCTGATGATGGTACTATTTCATTAGGTGGTATGAATTTTTCTAAAGACGGTAAAACTTTGGCATATTCAATTTCTGAAGGCGGAAGCGACTGGAGAAAAGTGTTAGTTATGAATGCTGAAACCAAAGAAATTATTGAGGATACACTCGTAGATATTAAGTTTTCTCAAATATCATGGTATAAAAACGAAGGGTTTTATTACTCAAGCTACGATAAACCAAAAGGTAGTGAGCTTTCAGCCAAAACAGACCAACATAAAGTTTACTATCATAAACTTGGAACCTCTCAGAAAGAAGATAAATTAATTTTTGGAGGAACGCCGAAAGAAAAACACCGGTACATTTATGGTTCGGTTACCGAAGATGATAATTATTTAATCATTACTCCACGTGTTTCCACTTCGGGAAACAAACTTTATATAAAAGATCTTTCTCTTCCTAACAGTCCATTAGTTACCATTTTAGATCATACCGACAGTGACACCTATATCCTTGAAAACGATGGAAGCAAGCTGTTTCTAGTAACCAATTTAAACGCGCCTAACAAAAAGGTGGTTTCGGTTGATGCCTCTACCCCAACACCAGAACATTGGGTAGATGTTATTCCTGAAACCAATCAGGTTTTAACACCTTCTACAGGTGGCGGTTATTTCTTTGCACATTATATGGTGGATGCTATTTCAAAAGTTAAGCAATATAATTACGATGGTTCTTTTGTAAGAGATATAGAGCTTCCTGGTTTAGGAACAGCCAGTGGTTTTGGATGTAAAAAAGAAGAGAAAACAGATTATTTCTATTTTACAAACTACAATACACCTTCTAGCATTTATAAACTTGATGTAGACTCTGGAAAATCTGAAATATACTGGAAACCATCGATTGAATTTAATAGCGATGATTATGAAAGCAATCAAGTGTTCTATACATCGAAGGACGGAACAAAAGTTCCTATGATGATTACACATAAAAAGGGGCTTGAATTAAATGGTAAAAACCCAACTATTCTATATGGTTACGGCGGTTTCAATATAAGTTTAACTCCTTCCTTTAGCATTACAAACGCTGTATGGATGGAGCAAGGAGGTATTTTAGCGGTGCCAAACCTTCGTGGTGGTGGAGAATATGGTAAGGCATGGCATAAAGCAGGGACAAAAATGCAAAAGCAAAATGTGTTTGATGATTTTATTGCTGCTGGCGAATACCTGATTGAAAACAACTATACCTCATCAGATTATTTAGCCATTAGAGGAGGCTCTAACGGAGGCTTGTTAGTTGGCGCTGTTATGACTCAACGCCCAGATTTAGCTAAAGTAGCTTTACCTGCTGTAGGCGTTTTAGATATGCTACGTTATCACACATTTACAGCTGGTGCTGGTTGGGCTTATGATTATGGAACCGCTGAAGACAACAAAGAAATGTTCGAATATTTAAAAGGTTATTCCCCTGTACACAATGTGAAATCTGGAGTTGAATATCCAGCAACTTTAGTAACCACAGGAGACCATGATGACCGAGTAGTTCCAGCGCATAGCTTTAAGTTTGCTGCGGAATTGCAAAGTAAACAAAGTGGAGACAACCCCACTTTAATTAGGATTGAAACTGATGCCGGCCATGGGGCAGGAACGCCTGTAAGTAAAACTATTGAACAATATGCGGATATTTTTGGTTTTACTTTGTATAATATGGGATTTGAAGTGTTACCGAGTAAAACAAATGAAAAAATCAAAGGATAAATAGCTTATACAAGCTGTAAAAAATCTGCTTAAAATTAGCAGATTTTTTTATGTTATTATAGTTGCGATGCTTAAAGTAGAAAACTTAACTTTTTCTTATATTAAAACAGATGTCTTAAAAGACGTTTCTTTTAAAGCTGATATAGGTGAAAATCTTGCTATTATTGGAGAAAGCGGGTCTGGAAAAAGTACGCTATTAAAACTCTTGTATGGTGAGTTTGATTTGAATGCAGGAAGTATTTTTTGGAAAGAAACGGAAGTTCAAGGACCTAAATTCAATTTAGTTGTTGGCTACGATTTTATAAAATACGTTGCGCAAGAATTTGATTTAATGCCATTTATTACGGTTGAGGAAAACATAGGAAAGTTTCTCTCTCGGTTCTATCCTGAAGAAAAGCACCGACGTACTCAAGAATTATTGGAAGTTGTAGAGCTAACAGATTTTGCAAAAACTAAGGTTAAAACACTAAGTGGTGGACAAAAGCAACGCGTAGCTTTAGCTCGTGCTTTGGCTAAACAGCCTGAAATTATTTTATTGGACGAGCCCTTTAGTCATATTGATAATTTTAAAAAACAGAGTTTGAGACGGAGTGTTTTTAAATATTTAAAAAACAAAAAAATAACGTGTATAGTCGCCACTCATGATAAAGAAGACGTTCTAGGGTTTGCTGATAACATGATTGTTTTAAACAATCATAAAATTTTAGTTAACGATTCTCCTGAAAACCTGTTTAAAAACCCTAAAACTCCTTTAATCGCTTCGTTCTTTGGCGAGTTTAATGAGATTGAAGGCAGCATCATTTACGCTCATCAATTGAAAGTTGTCGAAAAATCAAAACTGAAAGTAAAAGTAATTCAAAGCTACTTTAGAGGAAATTATTATTTAATAGAAGCTGATTTGAGTGGTAATAAAGTATTTTTTGAGCATCATTTAAAAGTTGAAAACGGCGCTAGTGTCTTTCTTTCTGTAGAAACCAATAAATTATAGAAGTTGTTCTATTCTAAAAGACTCTCCTCTAAAATTCACCTCATCGTTCACCTTTTTTCCTATTAATAATAACCCAATAGGAGTGTTTGGAGAAATTGCATAAAATTTTTGATTTTCAACTTCTAATTCTCCAGCGCTAATCGCTATATAATAATTAGATTTTGATGTATAAACCACACTTCCCAAGCGTACGATTTTTGACTCTTTAATGGTATCTATTTTAGATAGTAGCTCCTTTGTTTTTTTAATTTCCGCGAGCTGATTCCCAGCCTTTTCGCGTTCCAATTGTAACATGGCTCTGCCTGTTTCGTGCTTATCACCAGCACTACTTTTAGTTTCTGAAAGTAATGATTCGTGAATTTCATTGATGGTGTTTTGAACTGTTTGCAACCTGCCATCAATAAAAGCCATACACGCATTATAAAGCCATTGCTTAATTTTTACGTTTTTTTCCATCCGCTAACATTTCTTTTTTATCATAGTTTAATGGCCCGAAAAAATACATTTGACTGACTATCCAACTTTTTCTACTTTGGATATAAGCTGATGCAGGATTTGCACGATATTTTAATGGATTTGGAAGTATTGCGGCTATAGAAGAGGCTTCCTCTTTTGATAATTTTGAAGCTGCTTTTTTAAACCAGTGTTTTGATGCGGCTTCAGCACCATAAATGCCGTTGCCCATTTCGATGCTATTAAGGTATACTTCCATAATGCGCTCTTTGCTCCAAATTAATTCTATTAAAAACGTAAAATACGATTCTAAGCCTTTTCTAAACCAACTGCGCTGTGGCCATAAAAAAACATTTTTTGCTGTTTGTTGGCTTATGGTACTTGCACCTCTTATTCGTTTTCCCCTTTTGTTATCTGCATATGCTTTTTCAATAGCTTTATAATCAAATCCGTTATGTTTTAAAAAATTTTGATCTTCACTACAAATAACCGCTAGCTGTAAGTTTTTGGAAATTTCATCTAAAGAAACCCAATCATGTTTTAAAGTTTTAGAACTTCCTTCCTCAAAATATCTTATAATCATTAATGGGGTTACAGGTACCGGAATCCATTTAAACAAAACAACGAGAGCTATTGAAATTGCAAAAAACCAAATAACACTTTTAAATAAAAACCTTAATATTCTTTTCATTAAATTATTCTATTAATTCAGCAAGTTCTTTACCTACTAAACTGCCAATTGCAATCCCCATTCCTCCCAAACGAACACCACAAAACACGTGGTTTGAAAGTTGTTTTACAATGGCTTTTTTCTGATTTCCTATACCCATTATACCACTCCAACGATGCTCAATTTCGAAGTCATTGTTAGGTAAAATAGTTGTTTTTAATAGGTTTTCTAAGTGGGTTTGAATGATTTTGGTTTGAGATAACTCTGTTGTTTCTTCACCTTCAAAATCTAAATTTCTTCCACCGCCAAGTAAAATTCGATCATCAATATTTCTAAAATAGTTATAGCCTCTATCCAAATGAAACGTGCCTTTTATATGCAAGTTTTTAATAGGTTTTGTAATTAAAACCTGCGCTCTTGCTGGTTTTACTGGTTCGTTTAATAATGATGACGCAAAACCATTAGTAGCAACAAATAATTTTGAGGTAGAGAATTCTAAATGGTTAGTCTTAATTTTTACCGAGTCAACACCCTCTAAAAAGCTTTCAACACTTATATTATTTAAAATTTTTATCCCACTTAATTGCACCTTTTGTAGTAATGCTTCCATCATTTTACCAGTATCTATCTGACCTTCGAACTGATTGAAAATATAGCTTTCTTGAATATTATTAAATTTAAATAAATTCTTTTTAAGGGAAAATGTATGGTCTTTAAATATGGGTTTAAGCATTTTATTTATATGCTCCTGTTGCTCTATACAACTTTCAAAAAGTGATTTGTCCTTTATTGAAAATAACTCAAAACCTCCATTTTGTTGATATCTTATGTTCTTGTCTCCGAGGTTTTTTCTTAACAATTTTAACCCATCAAAACGCTTTTTCACAAGTTGAATAACGTCATTTTCTGAATGTGTTTTTAGGTCATCTAAAATTTCGCTGAGGCTTCCAAAACAAGCAAAACCGGCATTTTTGGTACTTGCTCCCTGCGGTAACATACCTTTTTCCAAGACTAAAACATTGGCTTTTGGAAAAGCTTTTTTTAACTGTAAAGCACAATTTAACCCAACTATACCGCTGCCTACTATGGTAAAATCGATGTTAGTTAGCCATGATTTTATTTCCCAATATGAAAGGTTCATTTATGTTTAGTTGTTGGTTAGGTGCTTGTAAAAATAAGGAAATTGTGGCTTGGTTGCCGTGTTAAGGATAGAAGCGACATCCTTTTTTATTCTGAATAAAAAAGATATAACGGATAGCCTGATTTTAGTTTTTTTAACTAAGAAAAACAAAAGGAACACCATAAAAAAACTCCGAAAATATCTTTCGGAGCTTTTATTTTAATCTTCTCTTTGCTTTTCAATTACAAAGTCTTCCATAAACTTGGTGGTATAATTACCTGCTATATAATCTGGATGATCCATAAGCTGCCTATGAAAAGGAATTGTTGTTTTTATACCTTCGATAACAAACTCGTCTAACGCACGCTTCATTTTATTAATGGCCTCTTCTCTTGTTTGAGCTGTTGTAATCAACTTGGCAATCATAGAGTCGTAGTTAGGCGGAATTGCGTAACCAGCATATACATGGGTATCTAAACGCACACCATGACCTCCTGGTGCGTGTAACGTAGTTATAACACCTGGTGATGGACGAAAACCATTATATGGGTCTTCGGCATTGATACGACACTCTATCGAATGTAGTTTTGGCGTGTAATTTTTTCCGGAAATTGGCACACCTGCTGCTACTAAGATTTGCTCACGAATTAAATCAAAATCGATTACCTGTTCGGTTATTGGGTGTTCTACTTGTATACGGGTATTCATTTCCATAAAGTAGAAATTACGATGCTTATCTACTAAAAACTCAATGGTTCCTGCGCCTTCATACTTTATATATTCTGCAGCCTTTACAGCCGCTTTCCCCATGTTCTCGCGAAGTTTATCGGTCATAAATGGAGAAGGTGTTTCTTCCGTTAATTTTTGATGGCGACGTTGAATAGAGCAATCTCTTTCACTTAAATGACAGGCTTTACCGCGAGAATCACCAACCACTTGAATTTCAATATGTCTTGGTTCTTCAATAAGTTTTTCCATATACATATCGTCGTTCCCAAAAGCCGCTTTACTTTCTTGTCTTGCAGAATCCCAAGCATCTTTTAATTTTTCAGGTTTCCAAACGGCACGCATTCCTTTTCCACCACCGCCAGCAGATGCTTTAAGCATTACTGGATAACCCGTGGTTTTAGCTATTTTTTCGCATTCTTCAAAAGATGTGATAACGCCATCACTTCCAGGTACACAAGGTACGCCTGCAGCCTTCATAGTTGCTTTTGCGTTGGCTTTGTCGCCCATTCTATCAATCATTTCTGGAGAAGCCCCGATAAATTTTATCCCGTGTTCCTCACAAATTTTTGAAAATTTAGCATTTTCGGATAAGAATCCATATCCAGGATGAATAGCATCTGCATTAGTAATTTCAGCAGCTGCTATAATATTTGACATTTTTAAATACGAATCTTTACTTGGTGGAGGCCCAATACAAACGGCTTCGTCAGCAAACTTCACATGTAAACTTTCGGCATCAACGGTTGAATAAACTGCAACTGTTTTAATACCCATTTCTTTACAGGTTCTAATAACACGAAGTGCTATTTCTCCTCTATTGGCTATCAATATTTTTTTAAACATAACTTTAAAATATTTAAAATCTCAAATTCCAAATTCCAACAAATTGGGATTTGTTTTTTGGAATTTTAAAATTGGTTATGACGGGTCTACTAAAAATAATGGTTGATCAAATTCTACAGGAGAAGAGTCATCAACTAATATCTTCACAATTTTCCCAGAAACTTCAGATTCTATTTCATTGAATAGTTTCATGGCTTCAATAATACAAAGCACATCACCTTCAGATATCGTTTGACCTACCTCAACAAATAAAGGCTTATCTGGAGATGGTTTTCTATAAAAGGTACCTATAATTGGTGATTTTATTGTAATATACTTCGAATTATCTGTAGCAGAAGAAGAAGCTGGTGCGGGTGTCTCTGTAGCTGCTGGTTTTGCCTCTACAGGAGGAGCTACTGCTTGTGGTATTTGAGCCGGAATAGGTGCGTATTGAACCGCCGTATTTTCGGGATCTGAGCCTGTTTTAATAGTGATTTTAATATCATCCATTTCTAATTTAACCTCGCTTGCCCCTGATTTGGCTACAAATTTGATTAAGTTTTGAATTTCTTTTATGTCCATAATTTTGCTAATTAGTTAGTGGTTAGTTTACTGAATTATATGCCCATTTTAAATAAATGGCTCCCCAATTAAATCCGCCTCCAAAAGCAGCGAATATTAAATTATCTCCTTTTTTAAGTTGTGATTCGTAATCATTTAAAAGTAGTGGTAAGGTTGCCGAAGTTGTATTTCCATATTTATGAATATTCATCATTACCTTATCTTCCTCTAAGTTTATACGTTGTGCAGTAGCATCAATAATACGTTTGTTTGCTTGATGTGCAACCAACCAATTCACGTCTTTATTTGTAAGATTATTGCGCTCTAATATTTTAACCGTGGCATCTGCCATATTAAATACCGCATTTTTAAAAACTGTTTTTCCTTCTTGAAATGCATAGTGGCCACCTTCATCCAATACTTCATGGGTTAATGGGAATGAAGAACCGCCATATGTGGCTTGCAAAAACTCTCTACCTGTTCCGTCGCTTCTCAGGTATTCATTTTGATAACCTAGATTTTCTTCATTTGGTTCAAATAAAACAGCTCCTGCTCCATCTCCGAAAATTATACAAGTAGCTCTATCTTTATAATTGATAAGCGAAGACATTTTATCAGCTCCAATAAGTAAAACTTTTTTATATCTGCCTGTTTCAATATAACTTGAGGCAACAGACATTCCATATAAAAAACTTGAACAAGCAGCATCTAAATCAAACGAGAAAGCATTGGTCGCTCCTATTCCAGAAGCAGTAAAAGATGCTGTTGAAGCGGCTTTCATGTCTGGTGTTGCAGTTGCAACAATTACAAGTTCTATTTCTTTGGGATCTAAACCTTTCTTATTTATAAGGTCTTGTGCGGCTTTAATTGCTAAATATGAAGTGCCTTTCCCTTCATCTTTCAGAATTCGGCGCTCTTTAATTCCTGTCCTAGTAGTAATCCATTCGTCATTAGTATCAACCATCGTTTCAAGAATCTGATTAGTTAATACATATTCTGGCACATATGCGCCTACAGCTGTAATCGCCGCTGAGATTTTACTCATACCTTTATAGTTAATTCGACCAAAAAATCATTAAAATTGGGCAAAAACAATCAAAATTTCATGAAAATTAATGAATTTTGACTTAATATCATGCAAATTACGTGTTTTTGTTTTTTAGAAAAAACATTTCATAAAAAAAACGCCCATAATAGAGCGTTTTAACAGTGCATGCATAATTGTTTATGCAACATTTTCTATTTCTTCAGAATTGTCAATTAATACTTGACCTCTATAATATAGTTTTCCTTCATGCCAGTGAGCTCTGTGATATAAATGAGCTTCACCTGTTGTTGGACATGTAGCAATCTGTGGCGCAGTTGCTTTGTAGTGAGTTCTTCTTTTATCTCTTCTAGTTTTAGAGATTTTTCTTTTAGGATGTGCCATTTTATATGTTTATTTATCCGTTAATAATTTCTTTAATGTATTCCAACGAGGATCAATTTCCTCTTCTTGTTCTTTATTTTCTTTAAGCTTTGGGCTTAATTCTTCTAGCTTTTTAAGTATGTCTGAATCTAAGGTGCCATCTTCAACACCTGGATGAACCCTCTTAATTGGAACTCCCAGTATTGTTAACTCATATATATACTGCTGTATATTTATTTCGTAGGTACCGTGAGGAATAATAAGAATATCTTCGTATTCATCATTAAACTCGTCTCCAAATTTCACTACTAAATCAAACTCGTTTTCTACAGTTTGATTATAGGGCTCATTTGTTAAATCGCAATTCACATTCACCCATCCAAAAATTTTAAAGTGTAACTCTAATAATGTTGTCTTTTTTTCAAATGCAACATCTATATTTATGTCAACATCATTAAAATCTTCATACTCAAAATGTTCAAAGAACGCTTGCTTAATTTTATACTCAAAATGATGCTTCCCTACCTTTAATCCAACGAATGGAATTGTAAATTCTTTCAATGGCTTCATTTTCCGCTTCTATTTTGAGCCTGCAAATATATAAATTTTTATTAACTCCACATTACTTATAAACAATTTTTTGTTTATATCCTGAACAAGGTCTTAGGCTTTATTTTTTTGATGCTTTTTTAAAGGATTTGATGTAAGTTGCTCGTAATCAAATCTGTTTTTAAATATTTGGATAGCGCTAAAAACAGCTTCTTTAAATGAATTTTCATCGGCCACTCCTTTCCCTGCTATTTCATAGGCGGTACCATGATCTGGTGATGTTCGTACTTTATTTAAACCAGCGGTGAAATTAACGCCTTGTCCAAACGACAATGTTTTAAAAGGTATTAATCCTTGATCGTGGTAGGAAGCAATAATGGCATCAAAATTTTTGTAATTATTTGAGCCAAAAAAACTATCAGCAGCATAGGGGCCAAATACTAATTTCCCTTTTTCTTTTATTTTTTGAAGTGTTGGCCTTAATACCTCGTCATCTTCTGTTCCGATAACACCGTTATCGCCCGTATGAGGGTTGATTCCTAGAACTGCAATTTTTGGTTTCTGAATTCTAAAGTCTTTTTTTAACGATTCATAAACCGTATTGATTTTCTTCTCTATTAATTCTGCTGTTATATGATTTGCCACATCTTTAACAGGAACATGGTCGGTTAGTAAACCCACTCTTAAGGTGTCTGTTATCATAAACATGAGGCTTTCACCTTCCAACTCTTGCGCTAAATAATCCGTATGTCCTGGAAAGTTAAAATCTTTAGACTGTATATTATGCTTATTAATGGGCGCTGTTACTAAAACATCTATTTGATTTTGCTTTAAAGTATTGGTTGCCGCTTGCAGCGATTTAATGGCGTAGGCTCCTATTTTTATATCCTCTTTCCCAAAATCAATAATTACTGGTTCGTTCCAACAATTAAGCACATTAACTTTACCCTCGGCTATTTGGTCTGCTTTATTTACAACATGAAAATTGATTTCAGAGTTGAAATGCGTCTTGAAAAAATTCATTGTTTTTGACGAAGCGAAAATTACAGGTGTACAAAACTCTAGCATCCTTGAATCTTCAAATGTCTTCAAAACAATTTCCCCTCCAATACCGTTTAAATCTCCAATTGAAATTCCTACTATTATATTTTCTGTCTGCTTCATTAAATTAACAACTATTGTTTGTAATTTTCTTCTGTAAAAACAGAAATTTTGGCTCAAAAAATGCAAAATTTTGTTTTACTTCAGTAACCTCTTTGTTAGTACAGGATTTTTTTCATTTAGTTTTTACAAATTTTTAAATTAAAAAAATCCTGTACTTTTGATGTTGCAAATTTAACTAAATAAACAGATAATAATATGTTTACTGGAATTATTGAAGATATAGGTACTGTTAGCGATTTAAGAAAAGAGTTTGATAACCTTCATATTTCAATTAAAAGCAACATTTCTTCAGAATTAAAAATCGACCAAAGCGTTGCTCATAACGGCGTTTGCTTAACTGTGGTTGCTATTAATAATGACCAATATACCGTGACTGCCATTAAAGAAACTTTGGAAAAGACGAATATAAATACCCTAAAAGTTAACGACCAAGTAAATCTTGAACGCGCCATGAAGCTTGGAGATAGACTAGATGGTCATATTGTTCAAGGACATGTAGACCAAACAGCAACGTGTACTAATATAGAGGAAGTAAACGGCAGTTGGGTGTTTTCTTTTAGTTATGATGCTTCACTTAATAACATTACAATAGAAAAAGGATCAATTACTGTAAACGGTACTAGCTTAACCGTAGTTAATTCGAAAAAAGACACCTTTAGTGTTGCTATTATACCATACACTTATAAGCATACAAACTTTAACACCTTTAAAATTGGTACTACAGTAAATTTAGAATTTGATGTTTTAGGAAAATATGTGGCTAGACTTCTAGAATTAAAAGAATAGTTTAATTACTTACTACTCTTAACAAAGAAAAGTTTTTTAACCCCGTAGAATAACGCAAAAACAACTCCAAATAAAAGACCGCCGTCAATAGGAAACCCTGGCGGAGGTGGAGGACCCGGAGGCGGTGGCGTTTGACCGACACAAATGTAGCTTATTAATACAAATAAGACTGAGGCAAATATTCTTTTATTTTGTATTGTCATGGGGTCACAAATGTATAAAAAAAAGCGGGTTAACAAAATTTATTAGCTATCAACAACAAAAAAACATCCATAAAGTGTTTAAAATTATCGACGAAATGCTATTTTTGTTAACATTTTAAACTATTTTAATAGATACCTTGTTAACCAACAAAAATATCTACGAATAAAAAAAATCCCCGGTTTTCAATTTACAAAAACAAATATATATATTTTCACTTAAAACAAAAATTAAAATGCGCTTACTTCCTTTAAAATTAAATATTTATGAGGATTTATTGCCTTAAACAAAAAAAGCCTTTCAAAACGAAAGGCTTTACAATTTCTAGAAGTGGTCCCACCTGGGCTCGAACCAGGGACTTTCTGATTATGAGTCAGATACTCTAACCAACTGAGTTATAGGACCGAAATTGGAGTGCAATATTACTACTTATTTTATTTGTTAGCAAGAAAAATTATTTCTTTATATCCTGACACAATTCAATTAAAACCCCGTTTGCAGACTTTGGGTGTATAAAAGCAACCAGCTTATTATCTGCGCCACATTTGGGGGTTTCATTTAGTACTTTAAAGCCTTCTTTTTTTAAGCGCTCAATTTCAGACTCAATATCATCAACATCAAAGGCTATATGATGAATACCCTCACCTTTTTTTTCAATAAATTTTGCAATCGGGCTATCGTTATTCGTTGCTTCCAACAACTCTATTTTGTTTTCACCAACTTTAAAAAAAGAAGTATTGACGCCTTCACTTTTTACTTCTTCCACTTTATAGTGAGGTTTCCCAAATAGTTTTGAAAACAATTCATTCGATTCTCTCAGACTTTTTACGGCAATTCCTATATGTTCAATCTTGTTCATTGATGTGTTTATTTTTATTTCTGATCACTTTGAAAATCTATTAATAGTTTAAGATACAAATTATACAATCCAAAATTAAGATAATCTTTAAATATGCCTTATTTTTGCACTCTAAACTCATTGGAGTTTAAAAAAATTAGGTTTTGGAAGAAAGTCAAAGACAAAAAAAAATAGGATCCGTTTTACAAAATGATTTAGCTGAAGTGCTACAAAGCGCCGCTACTCATGGCGGTATGCGTGGTGTATTAATATCGGTTACTAAGGTAAAAGTTACGGTTGATTTATCTGTGGCAAAGGTTTATGTCAGCATTTTTCCTAACGATAAAGGGAAAGAGCTCATGGAAGGGATAAAATCTAACACCCCATTAATTAGACATGAGTTAGCACAACGCACTAAACACCAATTACGTAGAATGCCCCATTTAGAATTTTTTATTGATGACTCTTTGGAGTACATTGATAAAATAAATAAATCTTTAAAAGGAGAAGAAAACCCTATTAAAGACCCTTCTATTTTGGATAAAAGAAAAAAATCTTAAGCCTTATAATATGGTGCTTTAAGTTTAAAAACTTAGCTTTCTTTTTTATATTTAAAGCATGAATGTTTCCCTTTATATTGCAAAACGTTATTTACGATCGAAAAGTAGTAATAACGCCATTAATATTATAACCTACATTGCACTCGTTGGGGTTATTTTAGGCACTGCTTCTTTGTTTGTCGTACTTTCTGGTTTTGCTGGATTAAAAGACTTTACCCTTCAGTTTTCTAGTATTGTTGACCCAGATTTAAAAGCAGAAGCCTCTACTGGAAAGTCCTTTGATTTATCTGAAACAGAAATTGAAAAGCTTAATAAACTAGAAAACGTTGCCTTTTACTCGAAAATAATTGAAGAACGTGCCATTATAGCCTTTAAGGATAAAAACACGATTGCAACCATAAAGGGTGTTGATAAAAATTACCCTAAAGTTGTAAATGTAGATACTATAATGGAATACGGTAGTTGGTTAGACCAAAAATCAAATCAACTTGTGGTTGGTTGGGGTATTTCTAACACTTTATCGCTAGGAGTACTTGATTTTACAAAGCCTTTAAATCTTTATGTGCCTAAACCAGGAAAAGGCCAAATTACCTCTGCAAAAAACGCCTACAATACTATTAGCGCTATTAATGTTGGCGTGTTTTATATTAACGAAACTATAAATGACACCTACATCTACAGCTCTATAGATTTAACGAAGAACTTGTTGAATTACGACCCTAATCAAATTACATCTATTGAATTTAAGCTCAAAGATGGTGCAGACGAAGATGAGGCAAAGGCTGATATTCAATCTGTGTTAGGCGATAAAGTTCTAATAAAAAATAGAGACCAACTAAACGACGCGCTTTACAAAATGTTAAATACCGAAAATTTGGCAGTGTATTTAATCTTTACGCTAGTTTTAATTATTGCTTTTTTTAATGTGGTAGGCTCTTTGATAATGATGATTTTAGATAAAAAGCGAAGTTTAAATACACTGTTTAATATTGGTGTTACCATTAAAGATATTAGGAAAATTTTCTTTTTACAAGGTAGTTTAATGAGTGTAGTAGGTGGTTTTATTGGCTTAGGTTTAGCACTCATTGTTATCGTGCTACAGAAAGTTTTTAATTTAGTAATGATAACTCCAACCTTGGCTTACCCTGTAACCATAAAGCCTGAAAACTTTCTAATCGCATTTTTTACTATAACCATATTGGGTGTGGTTGCTTCTAAAATAGCTTCGGTGCGCATAACAAAATCACTTGTTAAAACCTTTTAAATCGTTTTTTGAGTTATCAAAAACTTATTCTGCAAATTGGTAATCTGAAAACACTTCTAGCACTTCATCAAAAGCAGCAAACACATCTTCAGGTCTGTCGCTTGTAACCATTTTCGTGCGATATTCTTTAAAATGTGGAATGCCTTTAAAGTAATTGGTATAATGGCGTCGGGTTTCAAAAACACCCAGTGTTTCGCCTTTCCAGTCAATGGCCATTTGTAAGTGAAGACGAGCGGCTTCAACGCGCTCTTCTAAACTAATAGGAGCTAAATACTCACCAGTATTAAAAAAGTGTTTTACTTGTTTAAAAAACCAAGGGTTGCCAATACTTGCTCTACCAATCATGGCGCCATCAAGCCCATAACTGTCTCTCATTTCCATGGCTTTTTCTGGTGAGTCTACATCACCATTTCCAAACACCGGAATATGCATTCTCGGATTGTTTTTTACGGCTGCAATTGGTTTCCAATCGGCACTGCCTTTATACATTTGAGCTCGTGTGCGCCCATGTATGGCAATAGCTTTACAACCTACGTCTTGCAAACGTTCTGCAACCTCAACAATTCTTATAGAATCGTGATCCCAACCCAAACGGGTTTTTACTGTAATTGGAATATTGGTGCGTTTTACCATTTCTGCAGTGAGCTTTTCCATTAAGCACACATCTTTTAAAATACCTGCGCCTGCACCTTTACTCACTACTTTTTTTACTGGGCACCCAAAATTAATATCAATAATATCGGGGTTCGATTTTTCAACAATATCAATGGTTTGAAGCATACTATCCAAATTAGCTCCAAATATTTGAATGCCTACTGGTCGTTCTTTTTCGTAGATATCAAGCTTCATAACGCTTTTTGCGGCGTTACGAATTAACCCTTCGCTCGACACGAACTCGGTATACACAACATCGGCACCTTGTTCTTTACACAAAGCACGAAATGGTGGGTCGCTAACATCTTCCATGGGCGCTAAAAGCAATGGGAAGTCTGGAAGTTCTATGTTGTCTATTTTTACCACTTTGATATTTTTAGGACTGCAAAAGTATTGAAAATGAATTGAATATCTAAAATTCTATGTTGGCTTGTATCATTTTTCCATTTCTATCAACAATTACTGTTGTTGTGTTGCCTTCTTTAAAAGTTGACAAGACTTTCATGTAACTCATCATATCGGTCACGGTACTATCACCTAGTTTTATAACAATATCTCCTTTTTGTAATCCTGCTTTTTGCGCTGGTTTATCCTCGCTTATGCCATCAATACGCATACCTTTTCCGTCAAACATATAATCGGGTATAACACCCAACCCAACCTTGAATCTTGGGGTTTCTTCACTTTCATTCTTAGTTTTTCTAAATGGTAATTTCCCGTTGTTATCTAAATCGGAAATCACTTCAAAAATATAATTCGAAATGGTTGTCATCCCTTCATAATTTAGCTTTTCAAAATCATCAGTTGGTTTATGGTAATCTTCATGCTGACCCGTAAAAAAGTGTAATACTGGAATATCGGCATTGTAAAAAGATGTATGGTCGCTCGGTCCTATACCTGATTCTTTCTGAATCAACTTAAAATTATTATTGTGCGCGTTTAGGGTTTGTTTTAAAATAGGGGAAGTTCCAACACCATAAACCGCAAGTGTGCTATCTGCTTTTAACCGCCCAACCATATCCATATTAATCATATAATTGATTTTTTGTGTGTCAATAGTTGCATTCTTTACAAAATAATTTGATCCTAACAAGCCCATTTCTTCACCTGAAAATGCCATAAATAAGTAGTTATTACTCGTATTTTTATCTTTTAATTTTTCGACTAAATTCAACATAACCGCTATTCCACTCGCATTGTCATCGGCTCCATTATGAATGGCTTTTTCTCCTCTATGCAACGAACCTTCCGCACCATAACCCAAATGATCATAATGTGCGCCAATTACTATTGTATTTTCTGCATTATTATTTAAAAACCCAATTACATTAGTTCCTGTAATTGTGCCATCGCCTTCTTTAACCGTATAATTTACTTTTTGATGTGGATTTGTTTTTGGTTTAAATGAAAATTCTTGAAAATAGCCATTTGTCCCTTTTTCCTCTAAACCTAAGCTTTTAAAGCGTTTTGCAATATATTCTGCTGCAGCTTTTTCACCCTTTGTTCCTGTTTGTCTTCCTTCCAAAGCATCGGCAGATAAAAAAGTAACATCGTCTTCTATCGAAACTAATTTTGAAACTTCTGATTTACAAGCTGCTAAAATCAATAAAAAAAAGACGAGAATGCTGTGTTTCATTTTCATAAATAGTAATTTTGTGCAAATTTAGCCAATTATTGTTATGAAATGAGCCCTAAATAGAAATTGATACAAACCGAAATAATTATCGGCGAATTACATCTGACCGATAAAAAACTAAAAATTAAACAGATGAAATATATATACATTTTTGCTTTTACCGTTTTATTTTTTAGCTGCAAAAACAATGCTAAAAAACCCGAAGCTAAGGAAACTGTTGCTGTAAAAGATTCGTTAATTTATCCCGAGGAAAGTCATTTTAAATCTATCCGTCAAGTTACTTTTGGAGGTGATAACGCCGAAGCCTATTGGAGTTTTGATGACAAACAATTGGTGTTTCAATCTAATAACAAAAACTGGAATGTTGCTTGCGACCAGATGTTTTTGATGAATGCCGACGATATTTTTAATGACAAAACACCTTCAATGGTAAGTACTGGAATGGGTAGAACCACTTGCTCATATTTTTTGCCTGACAACAAACATATTATATACGCTTCTACGCATTTAGCCGATGAAGAATGCCCTGAGGTACCATTGCGTAAAAACGGAAAGTACATTTGGCCTGTTTATGATACTTTCGACATTTTTGTAGCCGATTTAGAAGGTAACATTGTAAAGCAACTCACTAATGAAAAGGGCTATGATGCAGAACCAACCGTGTCTCCAAAAGGCGACAAAATTGTATTTACCTCAACTAGAAGTGGTGATTTAGAACTGTATACTATGAATCTTGACGGAACCGAAGTAAAACAAATAACTAACGAATTGGGTTATGATGGTGGTGCATTTTTCTCACCAGATGGCACAAAAATAATTTTCCGTTCGTCCCGCCCTAAAACGGAACAAGAAATAAAAGAATACAAAGACTTATTAGCTCAAGGTTTGGTTGAACCAACCGAAATGGAACTCTACATTTGTAATGCAGATGGTAGTGATTTAAGGCAGTTGACTGATTTAGGAAATGCTAATTGGAGTCCATTTTTTCATCCATCGGGGAAAAAGATTTTGTTTTCATCAAATTTTGAAGCTGAACGTGGGTTCCCATTTAATCTGTATTTAATTGATATTGATGGAAAGAATTTAGAGCGTGTAACACATAGCGATACATTTGATGCCTTTCCTGTGTTTTCAAATAATGGTAAATACTTAGCTTTTTCATCAAATAGAAACAACGGAGGCGGAAGAGATACAAATCTTTTTATTGCCGAATGGCAAGATTAATTGCTTTTTAAATATTCGCCAAATAGCTGAATAATTCAACTATATTTGCAAAATCTTTTTTATAGAGATATCCTTATGAAGAATATTAGAAACTTTTGCATTATTGCACATATAGATCACGGTAAAAGTACACTTGCCGACCGATTGCTGGATTTTACTGGTTCTGTTACTGATAGAGAAAAGCAAGACCAATTACTTGATAATATGGATTTGGAGCGTGAGCGTGGAATTACCATCAAGTCGCATGCCATTCAAATGGATTACGAATATCAAGGAGAGAAATATGTGCTAAACCTTATCGACACACCTGGTCACGTAGATTTTAGTTATGAGGTTTCGCGTTCTATCGCAGCCTGCGAAGGTGCACTACTTATTGTTGATGCAGCACAAAGTATTCAGGCGCAAACCATATCAAATTTATATTTGGCATTAGAAAATGACCTAGAGATTATTCCGATTTTAAATAAAGTTGATCTACCTAGTGCGAATCCAGAAGAAGTAACGGATGATATTGTAGATTTATTAGGTTGTAAGCCAGATGAGGTCATCCACGCGAGTGGAAAAACAGGCTTTGGTGTAGATAATATTTTAGCGGCGATTATTGAACGTATTCCTGCACCCAAAGGCAACCCAAACGCTCCACTTCAAGCATTAATTTTTGATTCTGTTTACAATACGTTTAGAGGTATTGAAACTTATTTTAGAGTTTTTGATGGCGAAATAAAAAAGGGGCAACACATAAAGTTTGTGGCTACTAAAAAAGACTATTACGCAGATGAAGTTGGGACTTTAAAATTAACGCAAGTTGCAAAACAAAGTGTAAAAGCGGGTGATGTAGGTTATTTAATTACGGGCATTAAAACCGCAAAAGAAGTAAAAGTTGGTGATACTATAACTGATTTTGCAAACCCAACTACTAATGTTGTTGAAGGGTTTGAAGATGTAAAACCTATGGTATTTGCTGGCATTTATCCTGTAGATACGGAGGATTATGAAGAACTTAGAAACTCCATGGAGAAGCTTCAGTTAAACGATGCTTCGTTAGTGTTTCAAGCGGAGAGTTCAGCCGCATTAGGATTTGGATTCCGTTGTGGATTCTTAGGAATGCTTCATATGGAAATTATACAAGAGCGTTTGGAGCGAGAATTTGATATGACGGTTATTACTACTGTACCAAACGTGTCTTATTTAGCATACACAAATAAGTATCCAGACACACCAATTACAGTAAATAACCCGTCAGACCTTCCAGAGCCATCAACCTTAAACCGCGTTGAAGAGCCCTATATTAAAGCTACTATTATTACGAAAGCCGATTTTATAGGTAACGTAATGTCCCTATGTATTGAAAAACGAGGCATCATTACCAATCAAACCTATTTAACACCAGAACGTGTTGAACTGGCTTTTGAAATGCCTTTAGCTGAAATTGTTTTCGATTTTTATGATCGATTAAAAACTGTTTCAAAAGGTTACGCTTCTTTTGATTATCACCCAATCGGCATGAAAACATCTAAACTTGTTCGTTTAGATATCTTGTTAAATGCTCAACCTGTTGATGCGCTTTCAGCTTTAATACACGCAGACAATGCTCAAAATATTGGTCGAAAGATGTGTGAAAAGTTAAAAGAACTTATCCCGCGGCAACAATTTGACATTCCTATTCAAGCAGCTGTTGGGGCTAAAATTATTTCTCGTGAAACTATCAAAGCTTTACGTAAAGATGTAACTGCCAAATGTTATGGTGGCGATATTTCGCGTAAACGTAAACTTCTTGAAAAACAAAAAAAGGGTAAAAAACGTATGCGTCAAGTTGGTAATGTAGAAATTCCTCAACAAGCTTTTATGGCGGTCTTGAAATTGAATGATTAAAGCTTATTTTTATAAATCATTGATAATCAGGCGTATTTTTTGTTTGATTGGATTATTTTTTATACCTTAAAACTCTCAAAAGCTTCAAATTTTCATGATATTGATACTACTTTTTATTAAGTAACCAATCAAATTACATATTATGAAAACAAAACTTCTCACCACCGTTTGCTCCGTTTTATTCCTTTTACTATCCAATAATATTAGTGCACAGTTTAGCCCCAATAATTTATCAACTAATATTTTAGACACAGGTATGAGTTTAAGTTTCATGAATAATGACTTAAACGAAATACCAGAAGTTTTAGACCCTTTTAATTTTATTGAAGCCGGAAATCCCGAAATGTTAAATGAGTTAGGAACTTTGGAAACACATGACCCAGAGGTGGCCGCCTCTTTTGCTCGAGCTATGTTCGGTATAACCGGTGGTTTAGGTTTTATAAGCGACCAAACTCTATGGTGTCTTGGTGCCGCATACTACATGCAATTGGCAATGTACACTAATTCCGCTCTCTATGCTTCACTTGGGGCTAAATATAGCGGCTCCAGTTCCGATTTCTTCACTTCCAGCCTTATTGGCTTTCAGTTACAGATGTTAATGTTTCATTCCATAACTCAATATAATCAAGTTCAATTTTTATACGGCGCACTGCTGGCCTATGAATTAGGCTCAGATAAATTAAAGTCAGGTGGCGGTAAAACCGATATAACGCGCCTTACGGCTGGCTTAGTAGTGGGTCTTTATGTTATACTATCTACACAAATAGCAATTATGGTACAAACCAATATTTTTGCCTATCAAAGTCAAACATTAAAACCCGAAAGTGGCGGCGAATTTAAAGACAATACAACATGGTTCTTAATTAATAAGAGCAATTTGCTAACATTGTCCTTGATTTGGAATTTAAGAAACGCAAACCGGTAAATAAATTTAAGGCTCTATTTCAATAAAACCTTTACCTGAAATTTTTTAGGTAAAGGTTTTACTTCATAAATCAAATTGATTTAGAAATTAAAATCTATTTGATTGAAAAATTTAAAGTAATTAATTGTATTTAGTTGTTTTTATTATCGATAATTTTTATTTAAGGCTGTTCTGCATTATTTTCTTTAAAAATAAGAATCCATAAAATTGTTAATAAATTATTTTGTATGTTTATATCACGGTAAATGATATTGCTAACTAAGCCTTATCAATTCCTTAAATATCGTGAGATTAACTAATATTGTTTTTGTTCAATTTTAAATCTAAACCCTATAATGGTTATTAACAATTTTAGTAAAATCTGCCCCTTGACTTATTTGATTTTCAACCAAATACCTTTACAAAATGGTATTTGTAATTTTTAACCTTTGCAGAAAAATGTTGTTTTAAATATCAGTTTTCTTTTTTAGGTATCTATTTAATAATTTTAATATGAAAGCACTTTTTTACACTAAAGAATTTCCACCCTATGTTTACGGAGGTGCTGGTGTTCATGTAGAATATTTAGCAGCAGAACTTGCAAAACTTATGGAGATTGACGTTAGAAGTTTCGGTGACCAAGACGTAAAAGACGGAAATCTAGCTGTAAAAGGCTACCCTTCAAACAACCCTGTATTTGATAAGTCCGATTCCAAAATCAAGGCTGTTTTGCAAACTTTGGCTACTTGTGTAGAAATGAATGCCGACCCTGTGGATGCTGATATTGTTCATTGTCATACTTGGTATGCCCATTTTGCGGGCATTGTTGCTAAACTTTGTTATGGAATTCCATTAGTTATTACAACCCATTCTTTAGAACCTTTGAGGCCTTGGAAAAGAGAGCAATTAGGCTTGGGTTATGACGCCTCTTCTTGGATAGAAAAAACAGCTCTAGAAATGGCTGATGCGCTCATTGCTGTTTCTGAAGAAACTAAAGAAGATGTGCTTAAACATTTTAATGTAGATGAAAATAAAGTAAAGGTTATATACAATGGTATAAATCTTCAACAATATACGGTTACAACCGACACATCAACATTAGATGCCTATGGTGTTGACAAAACCAAGCCCTATGTGTTATTTGTTGGTCGAATTACAAGACAGAAAGGGATTATACATTTAGTAAACGCTATTAAATATATTGATGCGGATACACAAATTGTGCTTTGTGCAGGCGCTCCAGATACCGCCGAAATAGGTAAAGAAATGGAAGATGCCGTTAACGAAGTTAAAAAAACACGTAACAATGTGGTTTGGATTGACAAAATGGTTACTAAAGAAGAAATCATTCAATTGTACTCTCATGCTGATGTGTTTTGTTGTCCTTCTATTTACGAGCCTTTTGGTATTATAAATATCGAAGCTATGGCTTGTAATACTGCGGTTGTGGCGAGTGCTGTTGGCGGTATAAAAGAGGTGGTTGTTCATGGTGAAACAGGGCTTTTAATCCCGTTAGAACAGCAAAAAGTGGCTCCTTTTGAACCCATAGATCCAGATAAGTTTGCTCGTGATTTAGCTGATGGTATTAATACAGTTATTAATGACAAAACCTTAAGAGAAACTATGGCAAAAAATGGAAGAAAACGTGTTGAAGATTATTTTGACTGGATTGCTATTGCAAAACAAGTTGAAGAACTATATAAGTCTTTATTATAACCAAATTAAAACTAAGCGATATGATTAATGATAAGATTTTAGCAATTATTTTAGGAGGTGGCCAGGGTTCAAGGTTATACCCCTTAACAGATAGACGCTCAAAGCCAGCAGTTCCCATTGCTGGAAAATACAGGTTGGTGGACATCCCTATTTCTAATTGTATAAATGCAGACATTAAACGCATTTATGTGTTAACTCAATTTAACTCCGCTGGTTTAAATAAGCATATAAAAAACACTTATCATTTTAGTTTCTTTAGTAGTGCATTTGTGGATGTATTAGCTGCTGAGCAAACTCCTAATAACAAAACATGGTTTCAAGGAACTGCTGATGCCGTAAGACAGAGTATGCACCATTTTTTAGGTAACGACTTTGAATATGCCTTAATCTTATCTGGAGATCAGTTGTATCAAATGGATTACGATAAAATGATAGCTGCACACGAAGCCTCTGGTGCTGAAATTTCTATAGCTACCATTCCTGTAAATGCTAAAGACGCCACAGGTTTTGGTATTCTTAAAGCTAATGATGAAAGTGTTATAACTTCTTTTATCGAAAAACCCGATACGAGTCTGCTTCCTGATTGGACTTCCGAAGTGAGTGATGATATGAAATCTCAAGGGAGAAATTATCTGGCTTCTATGGGTATTTATATCTTTAATAAAAACTTATTGGTTGATTTAATGAAAAACCCTGACACCAATGATTTTGGAAAAGAAATCATTCCGCAAGCTATAGATAAACATAAAACCCTAAGCTATCAGTATGAGGGTTATTGGACAGATATTGGAACTGTAGGGTCGTTTTTTGAAGCCAATTTAGGGTTAACCGATGATATTCCTAAATTTGATCTTTACGATAACAGTAGACGTATTTACACCCATGCAAGAATGCTTCCCACAACTAAAATTGCAGGAACTATTTTAGATAAAGCTGTAGTTTCTGAAGGTTGCATTATAAGCGCTTCAAAAATTGAGAAATCAGTAATCGGTATTCGGTCTAGAATAGGAAAAGAATCAACGGTAACCAATACTTATATGATGGGAAATGATTATTACGAAACCCTTGAGCAGATGGAATCAAATAAGATTGAAATCCTTATGGGTATTGGGGAGCGCTGTGTTATTAAAAACTGCATTATGGATAAAAACTGTCGTATTGGTGATGACGTTAAAATAATTGGCGGGTCACATCTTGAGGATACAGAAACAGACACCTATTGTATAAAGGACGGCATTGTTGTAATTAAAAAAGATGCAGTCATTCCAAAAAACACTATCATAGAATAATTTTATTATCATAACAAAGACTATGCAAGACCAAAGAAGAGTTGTAATAGACTATGTTTCTCCTAGTGTTAACTGTGGAGAATTTTATATTAAACGCGTTGTAAATGAAATTGTTAACGTTCAAGCTCATGTTTTGGCAGACGGACATGATGTTTTGGGTGCTTCGGTTTTATACAAACATGAAAAGGAAAAAAAGTGGAGAGAAGCCCGTATGCAGCTAGTTGTAAACGACGAATGGCAAGCATCATTTAGCGTCGATAAGCAAGGTTTTTACACCTATAAAGTACAAGCTTGGGTAGATTATACATTAAACTGGAGGTATGGCTTAAAAAGAAAAATTGATGATAATCAATACGTTTTTTCTGAGTTGCTAGAAGGGTCTGAATATGTAAAAGATTTAGCCGCTCAAGTATCTTCAAAAGAAGATAAGCAATATTTACAAGAATTACATCAGCTCTTTAAAAATGAAGGAACATACAAAGAGGCTTTAAAAGAGGCTACTTCTGATAAATTATATAAAATTTTTTACGAAAATCCGATAAAGATATTAGATAATACTTCTATTGATTTTCAAGTTTATGTTGATCGAAAAAGAGCTCGATTTAGTACTTGGTATGAGTTCTTTCCACGTTCTAGTTCAGAACAAAAAGGTGTTCATGGCACGTTCAATGATTGCAAACGCTTATTACCACGAGTAAAATCCTTGGGGTTTGATGTGGTTTATTTCCCTCCTATTCACCCAATTGGAGAAGTGAATAGAAAAGGAAAAAACAATACTACCGAGGCTAAACCTGGAGATGTAGGTTCGTGTTGGGGTATTGGTTCTAAGCATGGTGGACACAAAGATATTCACCCAGAACTAGGCTCTCTTGAGGACTTTAAATCGCTCATCCAGACTGCAAAGGACAATGATATTGAAATTGCTATGGATTATGCGTTGCAAGCAGCTCCTGATCATCCTTGGGTAAAAGACCACCCAAAATGGTTTAAGTGGAGACCAGATGGCACCGTTCAATATGCCGAAAACCCACCGAAAAAATATCAAGACATATTGCCTATTTATTGGGAAAGCGAAGATTATAAAGCTCTTTGGGATGAATGTTTAAGCATTTTAATGTACTGGATAGACTGCGGTATTAAAATTTTCAGGGTTGACAACCCTCATACCAAGCCTTTCTATTTTTGGAATTGGATAATCTCACAAGTCAAAGCAAAACACCCCGATATTATTTTCTTAGCAGAAGCGTTTACAGCTCCAAAAGTAATGCAACAGTTGGCAAAACAAGGGTATACACAGTCTTACACTTATTTTACATGGCGCAATAGTAAGCATGAGATTATTGAGTATATGGAAGAACTTACCAAAAGTGAATTGCGTGAGTATATGCAACCTAACTTTTGGCCTAATACACCAGATATTAACCCGCATCACTTACAAGGAGCAAACGAATCTAAGCATATTCAGCGCTATGTATTAGCAGCGACATTAAGCTCTTCTATCGGGATTTACGGTCCTGTTTTTGAATATATGTTGTCTGATTCGCTGATTGGTAAAGAGGAATATATGAATTCGGAAAAATTTCAAATTACGCATTACGACTGGGATATAAAGAACAAGCTTATTGCCATAATTGGAAAAGTTAATTATATACGCCATAATAACGAAGCGCTTCAGCAAACCAATAATATAAAATTCTGCTATGTAGAGAATAACAACTTATTAGCTTTCTATAAGTGGAATGATGCTAAAACCAATGAGGTTTTAGTAGTAATTAGTTTGGATGCTCATAATTCGCAACAAGGCGTTATTCAACTTCCTTTACAAGATTTAGGAGTTAACCCAGGTAAAAACCTTGAAATGCACGATTTAATTACCGATAATCACTACAACTGGAATCAAGAATGGAATTTTGTAGAGTTACATCCTTCTCTACCATTTCATATATTCGAAATAAATAAATAACTATGGCTCCCCAAGCATCAATATCGGCATCAAACACTCATTTTCAGTTTAATAAAACTTGGGAAGAGTTACTTGATAGTGATGCTTTTGTAAAAGCTTTTTTATCTGATGTTTTAGAAGATTATATTGTTAAACAACGTTGGTACGGAGGAAAGGCTAGTAAACTTAAATATATAGAACTAGTTGAGTTTTTTAAAATTCAACAAAAAGGTGAAGTTTATTACGGTCTTATACTCGAGGTTAATTTTGTAGAAGCTTTTTACCAACACTACTTTTTACCAATTGCTTTTGTTACCGACGAGAATTTTGCTAAAAAAGACAGAATTCTTCCTATAACCATTAAAAATCAAAATGGGTTTATAATTGACGCTATAAACTTAGAAGCTTTTAGAAAATTGGTTTTTGAGAGAATAGCAACCGCGGAGCCCTTCGATAATACAAAAGTTCAATATCATAAAAGCCATTTATTTGAAAACATAAGTTATGAGTCTTCCCGATTTATGGGCTTAGAACAAAGTAACACATCGCTAGTTTACAATGAAAAATATGTTCTTAAGTTTTTTAGACGCTTATTTGCTGATAAAAACCCCGATTATGAAATGAGTCGGTTTTTGTCCGAAAAGAAAGGATATAAAAATACTCCATCATACTTGGGTAGCATCAATCTTGTAGATTCAGATGACGATTATATCACCATTGGCTTAATGCAGGAAATGGTTCCAAATCAAGGTGATGCTTGGGATTATATGCTAAAAGAGTTACATAAAGTTTTCTGTAATTTAGAGTATAAAAACATAGTCATTGATAAACTTCCAAATACCGAATTATACCAGCGATTGGGTATTCGCGATATTCCGCCTCAAATTATAGATTGGGCTGGATTAAATCTGTTTTTACAAGTAGAAACCTTAGCAAAACGTACCGCCCAAATGCATATTGCTTTAGGATCAGAATTTGAAGAAACTGCATTTACACCAGCACACTACAATGGAGATTATTCAGTATGGTTAAAAAATAAAATGCTGTATCAGTTTCAAAACCGGTTGAATACGATTGAAAATAATATTCATAAGTTAGAAGGTTTAGCATTGCAGTTAGCCAATGAGTTTCTCGATAAAAAAAACAGCATCAGAAAACGCTTTTTGACGTTTGATTGGACAAAACTTAAAGGTGAGCGCATCCGAATTCATGGTGACTATCATTTAGGGCAAATACTGGTTAAGGATAACGACTTTTATATTCTAGATTTTGAAGGCGAACCAGAAAGCACCATTCGCGATAGAAAAGTTAAACAACCGCCATTAAAAGATGTTGCAGGTTTGTTTAGGTCTTTTCACTATGCTATTTATGCAACCATTTTTAATAATGCCGAAACACATTATAAAGCCTCTCAAGAGGCCCTATTTAATGCTGGAGAAGTGTTGTATAGATATATTACAGGTTTATTTTTAGGAACTTATGTTACTAAAACACAAAATGCTAATTTGAACTTAGGTTATAATCAAGAGCGCATTTTCATTTTAAAATACTGCTTATTAGAAAAAGCAGTTTACGAGTTGGGTTACGAGCTCAATTCACGTCCACAATGGGCAGTCATTCCGTTAAAAGGAATATCTAATATAATAAATCATTAAAATTTATGGCACAGGTAAAAGTTCACAGTTTATTTACAGAATTCGATATAAACCTTTTTAAAGCTGGTAAACACTACAGACTTTATGAAAAATTAGGCTCTCATATTGTAACTGTTGACGGTATTGAAGGGACTTATTTTGCAGTATGGGCTCCAACCGCTAAACAAGTATCCGTAGTTGGTGATTTTAACTATTGGATTGAAGGAGAACATCAGCTTAATGTGCGATGGGATTCTAGTGGTATTTGGGAAGGTTTTATCCCTTTTGTTACTAAAGGTAATGTCTATAAATACAAGATACTTAGTAATAACAATAATATAAAAACAGAAAAGGCAGACCCTTATGCAAGACGTTGTGAGCACCCACCAAGTACTGCTTCTATAGTTTGGGACGACAATTATAAGTGGAAAGATGCCAAATGGATGAAAAAACGTAAAAAGCACAACGCTTTAGACACGCCATACTCTGTATATGAAGTGCATTTAGGATCTTGGAAAAGGCATTTAGAAGAAGACCGTTTTTTGTCTTATTTCGAGCTGGCGGATGAGTTGGTTAACTACGTAAAAGAAATGAATTTTACGCATGTGGAATTGATGCCTATTATGGAATTCCCATACGATCCATCATGGGGTTATCAACTTACTGGCTATTTTGCACCAACCTCACGTTTTGGTTATCCCGAAGAATTTAAATATTTAGTAGATAAACTACATCAAAACGATATAGGAATTATTTTAGATTGGGTGCCTTCACATTTCCCTGAAGACGCGCATGGTTTAGGCTTTTTCGATGGTTCAAATTTATATGAACACCCTGATAAGCGTAAAGGGTATCACCAAGATTGGAAAAGTTTAATTTTTAATTATGAGCGTAACGAAGTGCGTTCGTTTTTAATTAGTAATGCTTGTTTTTGGATGGAACAATATCATGCGGATGGCTTACGTGTTGATGCTGTAGCATCCATGTTGTTCTTAGATTATTCACGTGAAGATGGCGAATGGGAGCCTAATATTTATGGCGGAAGAGAAAATTTAGCGGTAATAAGTTTCTTAAAAGAATTAAATGAAGAGATTTATTCCTCATTTCCTGACGTACAAACTATTGCTGAAGAATCAACAGCTTTTCCTATGGTGTCAAAACCAACCTTTGTTGGTGGTTTAGGTTTTGGAATGAAATGGATGATGGGTTGGATGCACGATACCTTGGAGTATTTTGCTAAAGACCCTATTTACAGAAAGTTTCATCAAAACGATATTACGTTTAGTTTAGCTTACGCATTTACCGAAAATTTTATGTTGCCACTATCGCATGACGAAGTGGTTTACGGAAAGAATTCCATTATAGGAAGAATGCCTGGTGACGAATGGCAACGTTTTGCAAACCTGCGTTTACTTTATGGGTATATGTTCACACATCCTGGTACCAAACTATTATTTATGGGTGGTGAATTTGGGCAATATAACGAATGGAATTTCGAAGAAAGTTTAGATTGGAATTTATTGGAATTTGAACCTCATAAAAACACACAAAATTATTTTAAGGAATTAAATAAGTTTTACAAATCAACGCCTGCATTATTCGAAAAAGCCTTTACTGGCGAGGGCTTCGAGTGGATAAGCTACGACGATCACCAAAACTGTGTTATTTCATATATAAGAAAAGGCTACAAACCAGAAAACAATGTTGTTGTTGTTTGTAATTTAACACCAGCTATTCGAGAAAAATATCGCATTGGATTACCTGTAAAAGGCAAGTTAAAAGAAGTTTTTAATAGTGATGCAAAAGAATTTGGAGGTAGCGGTGTATCTAACAGTAAAGCCATAACCATTAAAAAAACACCTTGGAATGGTAAAGACTATTCTGCTGAAATAACCTTAGCGCCTTTGGCAATCACTGTTTTTGAGTTTAACACATAGTTTAAAAAAATTGTTTATATTATACTATTCTAGGGGTTTTTACTAGATAGAATCTCCCTGTCTGCGTGCTGGTTAAATATTTAATGATTATTTAACTCATTAATTGTTATTTATATAATTAATGAGTGCTTTTTTTAGTAAAAATATTGATGCAACGACTATTAATTTTAGTATTTTCGCCAATTAATATTTATACCTAAAATATGATATTAAATACTGAATTAGAACACAAAGGAAATGCATTTCCATCCAATATAATAAAATACGAAAAGAACCTAAATGTTCTTTCTTTCACCACTGAAAACAATGTTACTTTACAAGTTACCGTTCGTCGGGATAGTATACTTCGCTTCAGATATACAACTACTGGAATTTTTGAAAACGACTTTTCTTATGCCATTACAAAATATGCAAGCAGAGGTTACAACCACCTAGAGGTGACTGAAGATGAAACCCATTACACAATAACTACTGCAAAACTAATTTGTAATATTTCAAAAACCGACTTACGCATCTCTATTTATGATGCGAAAGATAATAGTTTGATTTGTGAAGATGAACTCGGGTTTCATTGGGAAGAAAGTTACCAATATGGTGGTAATGTGGTTAAAATGTCTAAAGTATCTCAACCCGGAGAAAGCTTTTACGGTTTAGGCGATAAGCCTGTTGATAACAACCTAAAAGGCAAGCGCTTTGAAAACTGGGTAACCGATTCTTATGCCTACGGTAGAGATACCGATCCTATTTATAAAACCATTCCGTTTTACACGGCGTTACATAACAAAAAAGCTTACGGGGTATTTTTTGATAATACCTTCCGTTCGTTTTTTGATTTTTGTCACGAACGCAGAAATATTACAAGTTTTTGGGCGCATGGTGGTGAAATGAATTACTATTTCATCTATGGTCCTGAAATGTCGGAAGTGGTTGCTAATTATACCGATTTAACAGGCAAACCTCATGCAATGCCAGCGCTTTGGGCGTTAGGATACCATCAATGTAAGTGGAGTTATTATCCAGAGTCCAACGTAAAAGAAATTACAGCAAAGTTTAGAGAGCTACAAATTCCTTGTGATGCTATTTATTTAGACATCGATTATATGGAAGGGTTCAGATGCTTTACATGGAGTAAAGAGCATTTTCCCGACCCAAAACGTATGGTTAAGGAATTAGCTGATGATGGTTTTAAAACCATTGTTATTATCGATCCGGGTATTAAAATAGACATGGATTACTCCGTGTTTAGAGAAGGCTTGGAAAAAGACTATTTCTGTAAGCGTGCCGATGGCCCTTATATGAAAGGTAAAGTATGGCCTGGGGAGTGTTATTTCCCAGATTTTACAAAGCCTGAAGTGAGAGAATGGTGGTCTGACTTATTTAAAGAACTGATTGAAGATATAGGTGTTAAAGGGGTTTGGAACGATATGAACGAACCTGCAGTAATGGATGTTCCTGGAAAATCGTTTCCTGATGATGTACGTCATGATTATGATGGCAACCCTTGTAGCCATCGTAAAGCCCATAATGTTTATGGTATGCAAATGGCACGTGCCACCTATCAAGGTTTAAAAAAGTTCTCATACCCTCTTAGGCCGTTTGTTATTACACGAGCAGCCTATTCTGGTACACAACGCTACACATCTAGCTGGACTGGAGACAATGTGGCTACTTGGGATCACTTAACAATTGCCAATTTACAAGCGCAACGTATGTGTATGTCTGGGTTTTCGTTTATTGGCTCTGATATTGGTGGGTTTGCAGAACAACCTAATGGCGAATTATACGCTAGATGGATTCAATTAGGAATTTTTCATCCATTTTGTAGAACCCATTCCTCTGGAGACCACGGCGACCAAGAACCATGGGCTTTTGGAGATACTATTACCGATGTTGTAAGAAAGTTTATTGAGATTAGGTACCAATTACTACCTTATTTATACACCGCCTTTTGGAGATATGTTGAAGAAGGTATTCCAATTTTAAAATCGTTGGTGTTATATGATCAATTAGACCCTCAAACACATTATAGAAATGATGAGTTTGTAGTGGGTGAAAAACTATTAGTGTGCCCAATAACGGCTCCTAACCAAAAAGGACGTCGTATGTATTTCCCAATTGGTAAATGGTACAATTTCTGGACCGATGAAGTTGTAAAAGGCGGACAGGAACTATGGGTTGACGCTGATTTAGATAGTATGCCCATTTTTGTGAAAGAAGGAGCTATTATACCTAAATACCCGATACAACAGTATGTAGGTGAAAAAACCGTGGAGGAGTTAACCCTAGATGTATATTATAAATTTGGGAAAGAAACCTCGCAAGTGTATGAAGACGCTACCGATGGTTATGATTATATAAAAGGTAGGTACAGTTTGAGGGATTTTAATTTGTTAGGAAAGAAAGATGAGTTAATTATTCAGCAACACAAAACAGGTAAATTCGTTACTACCTATAAAACTTTTAAAATTAACTTACACGGGTTGCCTTTTAAAATTTCAAAAATTGAAGTTGATAATGTTATTATACCTATAAAAAACATTAAACCTAATGGCGATAACACGTTAACTCTTACCAAGGAGTTTACCGAGTTACATATTATGGCTTAAAATAAATATTCATCACTAAGCAAAAGCCCTTATTTAAAGATAAAGGGCTTTTGTTTTTTTAGGGCTTGACTTTGTAAAAGTTTTCAGCTACCTTCGTTTTGCTACTGATATAAACCAAAAGAACTAAAATTTTCTTAGCTTCATATTGAAAACCAAAAAATATTTTTATATTTGTCACAAATTGACAAGTCATAATATTCAAGTCAAATGAAAAAAACTTTTGGTGAATATATTCGCACACTAAGAAATGAGAGTGAGTTGACTCTTACTCAACTTGCTGCAAAACTTGATTTAGATTCTGCGAACTTAAGCAAAATTGAAAATGGTATTCGCGAGTTTGATGATAAAAGATTAGAAAAACTTGCAGATGTCTTTAATCTTGATTTAGAAAAATTGAAAACGGAATTCTACAGTGATTTTATTGCAAAAAAACTATATGAAGTAGATTGTGATAATCAAGTATTATTGTTGGCAGAAGAAAAAATAAAATATTTAAAGCAAAAGAACTTAATCCAAGGAAAACTAAAATTTTAAAAATGGCAGAATTACTAAATATCAAAGAAGCAAGTAATTGGGCTACAGAGTATCTTAAGAAAGAAGTATCCCCTTCTAATATTTCTTACCTCATTCAATACGGTAGAGTCAAAAAAATAGGAGAAAATGGAAACACTCAAGTAGCAGTTGAAGATTTGAAATCATATTATGAAAAAAACAACCAAACAAAAGAGGAAAGATGGAAGGATAAATTAGGTGAAGATCTGAATTGGACATTGTCGTTTTCGGAATATAAAGAATCTCAAACTACGAAACATGTTCATAGACTTCATCCATATAAAGGGAAATTTATTCCTCAATTAGTTGAATATTTTTTAGATGACCATACTGATAAATTCAAAAAAGATGTTTTTTTTAAAAAGGGAAATATTGTTCTCGACCCTTTCTGTGGCTCTGGAACAACTTTAGTTCAATCCAACGAATTGGGAATAAATGCAATTGGAGTTGATATATCAGCTTTTAATACAGAAATAAGTAACTCTAAAGTGGGAATTTACAACGTTAAACTCGTTAGTGAAACTGCTGATGCAGTATCAAAAAAACTTAAATCTTTTCTAAATAAACGAAATAACATTGAATTTGAAAATAAGTTACTTGAGAAATTAAAGGAGTTTAATAATAACTATTTTCCTTCTCCTGAGTACAAATACAAGGTGAGAAAAAAAGAAATTAACGAGAAAGAGTATGGTAAAGAAAAAGAGGACGATTTTTTAAAAACTTATAATGCACTAATTGAAGAATATTCTATTGGGCTATCACAAGATAAATCGGAAAGTTTTTTGGATAAATGGTTTGTTAAAGTTGTAAGAGAAGAAATTGACTTTGTGTTTAATGAAATCAATCAAATTAAGGATGAATCGACCAAAAAAATTCTTAGCATAATTTTAAGTAGAACAATTCGCTCTTGTAGAGCAACAACTCATTCAGATTTAGCTACATTATTTGAGCCTCAAATTCAAACTTATTATTGTAAAAAACACGGAAAAATATGTAAGCCACTTTTTTCTATTTACAGCTGGTTCAATAGATATTCAAAAGACACTATTAAAAGACTAAATCAATTTAATTCCTTAAGAACAGATACTTCTCAAATATGTTTAACAGGTGATAGTCGAAATATAGATATAGTAGGTGAATTGAAGAAAGTAGATTCTAATCTTGCAAAAATTGTGAAAACTAAAAAAGTCGATGGTATTTTTTCTAGTCCTCCGTATGTTGGTCTAATTGATTACCACGAACAACACGCTTATTCATATGACTTATTCGGTTTTGAAAGAAAAGATAATTTAGAAATAGGACCTTTATATAAAGGACAGGGAAAAGAAGCTAGAGAAAGTTATACTAAAGGAATAGCAGATGTTTTAAATAATAGCAAAATCTTTTTAAAAGACAACTATGATATATTTTTAGTTTCTAATGATAAATACAATTTATATCCAAAAATAGCTGAATTAGCTGGAATGAAAATAGTAAATCAATACAAAAGGCCTGTCTTAAATCGTGTTGAAAAAGATAGAAATGCATATTCCGAAATTATTTTCCATCTTAAGAGTGTATGAAAAAACTAATTGAAAGATTAGGTATTTCGGTTGAACACCTTAAATGCTTAGAAGATGTTTTTTTAGAAAACAACATAGAATATGCGCGTATTGAGGAAATACTAACATCTCCAGACTTTAATGATTTTTATACAGATATATCTCGGGAGCTATATGGAGGAGGAAAAAAACCACGCGGAAATGTTAAATTAGCTCGCCAAATGATTTTGGGAGATGTAATAGAATACATTTTCACTGGACGAGCATTTTATTATGCTGCAAAATCGAATTCAAATTTTCAGAATTTTCTTAAACTTATACTATACAGTGTGAATCAAATTTTATTATTTGACACAATAACCGTTAATCCAAAGCTAAGAACTCAATATATAGAAAAATTAGAAGAAAATATTGATTTACAATTTTTATATGAAAAAGAAGGAGACCAAGAAATTGCAAATCAACTAAAGGAAAGTAATGTACTTATTTGGACAGAGGATTGGACAACTCAAATTGATATGTTTGTAGATTCAATTTTACCCAAAACCTTGGGTTGCCCAAAAGAATTAGTGGTATTTGCAGAATTAATCCGTTTAAAAAAGGGAAATATTATTCCTTTACTTTTAATACAAAGAATATTTGGAGATAAAGATCCTATTGCTCCTCCAGATTTTCTAATTGCGAAAAACAATAAAGAGATTTATGGTATTGAGGTTGGTTATGCTAAAGAGGGACAGAGTAGAGAATTCTCGATAAGAACTTCAATTCCAACTTTTGCAGTTGACTTAAAGAATAATATGCACAATAGATGCCCAAAATGTGGTGAGAACATTTTGTATTGCGATCCAGTAATCGAAAAGTATTCTAATGGCACTCTGAGTGAACATTTGGATGAAAACGACAAATTTAAGTGTCAAGATTGCGAAAACTTTGATGAAGGAAGATGTATTTTTTCTAATTATTATGGTCGCGTAAATGGAACCTCTTTTAATGATAAAATTTTGGAAGCAAAAAAAAGCAGGCATTATCACACAAAATGTGTTAGAGAAGATAGCTTTACATTTAACAACCAAGAAAAATCAATACTTGAAGAAAATTTGAATAATTTTTTTGCACAAATTCCTGAAATCGACGGATTAGATAATTTATAAAAATATGGCACTATCAGATAATCAAAAAAGAAAAATTAAAGCATTGCTCTCTAGCAAAATTGAGAATAAATTAAAGACTTATGGTCGAGAAACTACATCTATGCCTTTCTTAGCTAGATTAATTCAAGACAATGAAAAAATTGCTGCATACTCATTCATACACTCTATGGCAACAACACTAGGTATGTCAATTTATGAAGATGTCTCTGTAATTTTAGCATCGGAAAACTCAGAAGAATGCTTTCGAAACTATGGTGTTGGTGGGGCGATTTCCAAAAATCAAAAATCTGTTATTGGAAACATCATTGCAAAATTAAGAAATGGTGAAAGGAAGGCTGAAATAAACGAAGAAAAAAATGAGGTTTTAGCTGCTTCTTCAGACAAAGGCGAATTTCAAAAATCAGGAAACATAGCCGATTTCTATATGAAACGAAAAGGAGAAGAATATTATTTTGAAATCAAAACTGTAAAACCAAATATTGATGTTTTTGAAAAAAGTAAAACCAAACTTTTGGAATGGGTAGCAAGACGAAGAAAACCTGTGAACGTTTTTCTTGCCTTTCCTTACAATCCATATCATCCTGAACCTTATTCTAGATTTACAGAATCAGGTATGATGGATGCTCCAAATGACTTTTTAGTTGGAGATGAGTATTGGGATTTTATTGGTGGCAAAGGAACTTTTCCTGAACTTTTAAAGACTTTTGACGAGGTTGGGAAGGAATTTAAAGAAAGGCTTGATAAAAAATTCAAAGACATCGCTAAAGACAAAATGGATTCTTATTAATCTAACGCTGCACCAAAAATCACACCTTTTCAACGTCAAATGGTTTTCCTAAATACACCAGTTGAAAGCCTTCTTCAATGGTATCAACCTCCAAATTATACGACGAAATTATATGAAGTTCACCATCTAAATCTTTTATAAATAAAGGTATTATATCCTTATCGTCGTTTGTTATTTTTATAAGACTCTCGTAATGCTCCTTATCTTCTAAATCAATTTCTTGAATAGATGGGTGCCGTTTTGTTAACTCAATTAGCGAACTAAAATCATTGGTATGCGAAAACAGGCCTTCGCGCGGGTTATTGTTTTCATCCTGCATTTCTTCTGTAGTCACCAATCTAAACGAGCCATTTTCACCAAATTGTTCCCCAAATTTATTGATGGCATATTTATTAATATCGGGGTTTCCTGTTAACGCCATTAAATATCCCACGTCGCTAAGCTCAATATTATCTAAAAGCGTATCCGAATATATATTGGTGGCAATAGCTTCTAAACCTAACTCTTTGGCTTTTTCAATATTTCGTTCATTGCTGTCAATAAGCACAACATGCCTACCGTTAGTTTCTAAATAATGCCCTAATAATCTAGAAATTTTGGACGCGCCTACTATTAAAATACCTCCAGATTTTTCTAAAAATACTTTTACCAGTTTTGCAAAAGCTCGTGCTGTAGTGGCGTTTAACAATACTGTTCCTAACACAATCATAAATACCAGCGGAGTAATGTATTCAGCATCTACAACACCTTTGTCAGCAAGCGTTAATCCAAATAACGATGCGATACCTGCAGCTACAATACCACGTGGTCCTACCCAGCTTATAAAAAGGCGTTCATTAGTTTTTAATTTAGAACCTTGTGTGCTTAAAAATACACCTATGGGTCTTATAATAAACACCACTAAGGCAAACAAAAGAGCTGCATTCCAGTTATAAACCAATAATAAATCTTCGAAATTTATATTAGCCGCTAGTAAAATAAATAATATGGAAATAAGCAGCACGCTTAAAGACTCTTTAAAATAGAGTAACTCTTTTAAGTATGGCGATTTTGAGTTTCCTAATACCATCCCCATAACCACAACTGCCAGTAATCCCGACTCATGCGCAAATGCATCCGATAAAATAAACACTCCCAAAACTGCTGCTAAGGCAAAAACATTTAATAGATAATGTGGTACTAGCTTTTTATTAATGATAAAATTTAGAGCATGTGCAAATGTAAAACCAAATGTGAAACCAAAAAGCACAATTTTACCAAACTCAATTAAGGCTGTTTTGGTAAACTCGCCTCCTGCTCCAACACTGATAAATTCAAATACCAATACCGCTACTAAAGCGCCTATGGGGTCAATTAAAATCCCTTCCCACTTTAACACCGCTGACACATCCTTTTTTAACGGAATATTCCTTAAAATAGGTGTAATTACCGTTGGTCCTGTAACTATAATGAGAGCCGCAAACAAATAAGATATTTCCCAGCTTAAATGAAACACATAATGCGCTGCTAACGCACCTCCGAAAAAAGTAACAATAGAGCCTATGGTAATTAGTTTGGTAATAACGGGGCCTACATTTTTTATTTCGTTAAAGCGTAATGTTAATCCGCCTTCAAAAAGAATAATACTTATAGCAAGCGATACAAAATAAAAAAGACTTTCTCCTGGAAACAAACCTTCTTTTCCATTCCAAATGGGTTCAATCCACTTGGTTCCGTCTTGCGATAAAAACTCTGCTGCAATAGGTCCAACCAGTAAGCCTATTAATATTAATGGTAAAATGGCGGGAATTTTAAATTTCCATGCTACCCATTGTGCCAAAATACCCAAAATAATAATACCTCCTAATTCTAACATATTTTTAAATCTGTTTTATAAAGTCGCTAATTTAACTAAAATCATATGATTGTTTTAGTTAAGCGTGTTCAATGTTTTTAAAAATACTATATTACGACTTTTTGTCAATATTCAATTTTTCTGTGAATTTAAAACCATTTAAACATATTGGTATAGGAGTTGCTTTTTCTCCAAACTTAAAAGCAAACCTTTATGAAGCAGCTAGGTTATCTGTTTTTTTTGGTGCTAAACTCGTTTTAATTCATGTGGGTGAAGCCTCCCTAGACAAAAAAACGATGCTGAGTATGACTCTAAAAAGCTTTGAAAAGGACCATTTAGACTATGAAGTGGTTTTTAAAACAGGAAACCCGGTTGATGTTATTTTGTCAACCACGGTAGAAAAAAAAATAGACTTATTAATATTAGGGGCGTTACAACGAGAAGGTTTTTTTAAGTATTATGTGGGGTCTATTGCTAGAAAAATAACACGTCAAGTAAAGTGCTCAATTTTATTATTAATTAAGCCATCTGTGGAGCGTATTCCATGTCAGCATATTGTAGTGAATGGTTTGAAAGACCCGAGGACAGAACAAACTATAACCTCAGCGTTTTATGTAGCGAAACAACTTAATTCCGAAAAAATTACCATTGTTGAAGAAATTAAAAAAGAAGAGGTTTCAGTAAAAGTTGAAGACGACAAATCGTTAAGACGAGCCACTATTATGAAAGAGCGGATAAAACTTCGCGAAAACTCCAGAATCAAAGAAATTATCAGTCATATTCCTGTTGATTGCACCAAAAATAAAATTGTAAAATTACAGCCTATTTTTGGTAGACAAGGGTATTCTATTGGGCATTACGCTCAAATTATGCGTGCGGACTTATTAGTAATGAATGCACCAAGAAAAATGACCTTTTGGGACCGATTATTCCCTCATGATATCGAACATATTTTAACCGAGTTGCCAACCGATGTACTAATTCTGCAATGAGTTCAAAAAAAAACAGCCTAAAAGCTTTTTTTAAAGCGATACCGCAAAATATTTTTTCAGGTTTTGTGGTAAGCCTTATTGCTTTACCTTTAGGTTTAGGGCTTGCTATGGCGAGTGATGCACCACCCATTTCGGGAGTTATAGCAGCCATTGTTGGCGGTATTGTAGTTTCTATATTAGGCGGTAGCCACGTTACAATTGCAGGACCTGGAAATGGTTTGGTAGGTGTTATTTTAGTGGCCATAACCACTCTGGGATTAGAAAGCACTTATGTAGCTATTATCTGCTCAGGAGTTTTACTCATCTTGTTGGGCTTTTTTAGAATGGGTACATTAGCCGATTTTTTTCCTTCTTCAGCCATTCAAGGTATGCTTGCCGCTATTGGCCTAATTATTTTAGGAAAGCAGTTTCATATTATGCTTGCTCATAAAATAAAAAGAGAAGATACTGTTGATTACCTTCTTGAAATTCCTTTCACCATTAATGACGCGCTTCATTACGGACGAGAGGGCTTAATTTATGCAGCGGCGGCCGGGGTAATAAGTTTGGCTATTATGGTTTTTTATTCGAAAATAAGAAACAAATACCTACAACTCATTCCAGCGCCTATGTGGATTGTGATTTTATCCATTAGCTTTAGCTATTTTTTTGAAATTGGATTGCACGAACCAAACCCTATTGCCAAAGAATATATGATTTCTGGTATCCCTTCTTTTCAGCAGATTATAGCAGACTTACCAACCCCTAACTTTAGTGGTGTTTTGAGTTTTTCTTTTTTGGGAAGCGTTTTGGCCTTAACCCTTATTTCTAGTATTGAGTCGCTTTTAAGCATTAAAGCGGTGGATAAATTAGACCCCGAAAAACGTCGTTCTAACGTCAATAAAGACCTTAAAGCTTTGGGGTTAGCAACCGTTGGTAGTGGCCTTTTAGGAGGCTTAAATGTTGTAACCGTTATTGCGCGCAGTTCGGTAAATGTAAATAATGGAGCCAGTAATCGTTCATCAAATTTTTTCCATGCCACTTTTTTAGTACTATTTATTGTGTTTTTTAGCACTCAGTTAACCCGTATTCCGTTACCTGCACTTATGGCTATTTTGGTTTATACAGGCTACAAGTTAGCCTCTCCAAAAGTTGTTAGAAATATGTTTTCTATAGGTAAAGAGCAGCTTATCATTTTTTTTGTGACTCTTATAGTGACCTTAAAAGTAGGACTGATAACGGGAATTTTAATTGGGGTTTTAACCACTTTAGTTATTCATATCGTCATTAATAAAAGTGCTGGAATGTTTTTAAGAAATGTTTTGAAACCAAATGTTTTAATGTATCAAGAACAGGATGGAAGAAATAATTTTTACGTGAGTGTAAAGCATTTTTGTAGTTTCCTAAATTATTTCCGCTTAAAGCAGCACCTAGATGCTATTCCAGAAGATCAAGATGTAATTGTTGATTTTTCCATGTGTGAGTTTGTTGATGATACGGTTATGGAAAACATTAATAATTATCAAGAGTTATTTGCTAAACGCGGTGGACATTTTGATGTAATTGGCTTAGATATGCATGATACTGATTCTAAACACCCTTATGCATCAAGGCGCTTATTAAGTGTTCCGAAAATTATTAAAAGCAGTTTAACGAGGCGTCAAACCACTATGGAAAGTTTAGCTGAAGACTATAAACTGACTTATAATTCTGAAAAGCGAAAGAATGTCATGTTCTTAAATAACTTTTTCTTCTTTAATACTAAAAAAATTAATCACATATACAATGAGCTATCTCAAAAAGATGATGATATTAAATTGTTTGATATCGAGTTTTCTGAAGGTGAATTTATAGCCAAAGAAGTTATTCACTCTACGATGCTTCATATCGATTTAAATTATGGCATACCACAATTCACTTTAGATAGAGAGGGGTTTTTAGAAAAAGTTTATGCGCTTGCGGGCTACAAAGACATTCCTATTGAAAACCATGTAGATTTTTCAAAACGCTTTTATTTGTTAGGAGAAAACGAGGAAGCCATTTTGGAATTTTTCAATGATGAAGTTACGCGGTTTTTTGAAAGTAATCCATACTACCATGTTGAATCTAATGGGAATGCGTTGCTAGTTTTTGGTAAAGAACGGTTAGCAAGTATTAAAGAGGTTAAGGCGCTTTTTGACTTTGGGAAACGTCTTAAACAAGTCGTTTCACCTTAGTCGTTTACTATCCGCTAGGGTTAAAAGGGAAAAAATACGGGATAATAAATGAAGCCGCTATCCAAATTAATATATTTAAAGGTGTTCCCATTTTTAAAAAGTCTGAAAACTGATAATTTCCCGGAGCATAAACCATTGTATTTGTTGGGTAACTCATTGGTGTCATAAACGTAAGAGAGCAAGCAAACATCACTGCTACCAAAAAGGGTCGTTCGCTAATTTGCATGCCATGTGCTAAACTAATTACAATAGGAACCATTAATGCCGCTGTAGCTTTACTAGAAATTAAATTGGTAAATATAACGGTAGCCAAATAGATGACACTTAAAGTAATATACGCGTTGTATTGACCTAGTGTCTCTTGAATATTTTGCGCAATTAATGTAGCACCACCCGTTTTTTCAAGAGCCGTACCCATTGAAAGTACACCAGCCATCATAAAAATGACTTTCCATTCAACAGTTTTGTAGGCTTCAATGGGTTTTAAAACACCTGTAAGAATCATTAACAACGCTCCTACCATGGCACTAATTAAAATGGAAGTAAAATTCAATGAAGCGGCTAAAACCACCCCGACGCCTATTAAAATAGCTGGAATTGCTTTTTTATAGTTTGTCTTCTTTTGTACGAATTCCGAAAGTCTAACTATAAGGTTTTGGTCTTCAAGATTATCTATTTCTTCTGGTTGCCCCAACATAAGCAACATATCGCCTTCTTTTAAAGAAATATGGGCTAATTTTTCGTATTTTATTTCGCCTCGTTGACGAATTGCAATAACCGAAGCATTGTATTGCCTTCTGAAATTAATCACCTTTAATGAACTTTCTGATAAGCTTGATCCAAAAGGAATAATAACTTCATATAAATTAAATGATTTGGACTTATCTTCGGCCGCTTTCATTCTATTGCTGCCTTTTATACTGTAACCTTCCAAATCTAACAATCTGGACATGGTTTCAGGAGGAGCTATAATTTTTAAAATATCGCCTTCTAAAATTTTAGTATCATAGTTAAAATTGTGCTTTAATTTATCTCCTCGAAGTATAGAAAGTATATTCACGTTGTAACTAGCCACAAGTTTAGATTTTCCAATAAAATTACCAATATCCCTACAGTCTTTTTCAACATATAACTCTGTAATATACGTTTCAGCCTTTCTTGTAAAAGCTTCGTTTCCGCCTCTGTTTTTTGGTAACAACAAAGGACCGATTATAAAAATATATGCAAAACCAATAGCAAGCAAGCAAAGTGCTGCACCGCTAAATTCAAACATTCCAAACTCATCTACACCATATTTTTTTGCATAACTGCTCACTAAAATATTAGTTGAGGTGCCAATAAGTGTACAGGTACCGCCAAACAAAGCGGCAAACGAAATAGGCATAAGTAACATGCTTGGGGTAATTTTTGTTTCTCTGCAAACCGTTAAGGCTATTGGTAGTAACAAAGCCACTACAGCTGTGTCGTTAATAAATGCAGAAAATACACCAGAAATTGAACAAAAAATTATTAAAGCAATACTGTAATGAATTTTTGCTAGTTTGATTATTTTATAGCTTAAACCATCTAAAATACCCGAACTAAAAATGCCTCCACTTACCACAAAAATGCAGCCTAAAGTTATGGTTGCTGGGTGGTTAAAGCCCGAAAAACCTTCTTCAGGGCTCAGTACACCTGCAACAATAAACATCGCCATTATTAAAATTGATGTAGTATCAATAGAAAAATAATCCTTAACAAAAAGGAACACCCCTACCAAAATAATAGCGAATGTAATTATAAGATCCATTGTTGCTTTTTGTTTTTATAAAATACTAGTCTTCCGTATTGTTTTCCTTTTCTTCTGTTCTATAATAAAGTTTTTTTAAGCTCTTTTTTAGTAGAGTAAATCTGTAAATTCCGATAACAAAAAAAATAGCGCTAAATACAAGAGATAAAATTGCTAAATATTCGAAATTGGAAAATTCTTTAAGCTGAAAAAAAGCAATACCCCCTAATAGTAAATACAAAGAGGATCTAATGTATGACAAAAGAGTTCGTTCATTTGCAAGTCGAGTTCGTTCAATGGCTAGGTAATCTCTTAAAATCACCTCTTGATCTGGTTTAAAATCACGACCAAATCTTAGCAACTTCATTTTCTTGATTTTGATTGGTGATTTAACTATCTGCTTCATTGTTAAGTAAATTTTATGTACTTAAAAGTAATTCTTTTCTGGAGCGTTTCAAAAATAAAATTTTGAGAAAGTGTTAAAATAAAGCTATTATTTATGCATAAATCTCATTATTTTTAACGCTTTTAGTAATTTGCGCTCCTTTTAATTATATAATTTTTAATGAACTTATACCCAATAAATGCAGGAAATCTAAAACTCGATGGCGGTGCCATGTTTGGTGTCGTACCAAAATCGTTATGGGAACGTACTAATCCTGCAGATGCCAATAATATGATTGAGCTTACCACGCGTTGTTTGCTTATTGAAGATGGCAACCGCCTTATTTTAATAGATAATGGCATGGGTAACAAGCAGTCTGAAAAGTTTTTTGGATATTATCATCCTTGGGGTAATTTCAGTCTAGACAGCTCACTCAAAGCAGCTGGATTTCATCGTGATGATATTACTGATGTATTTATGACTCATTTGCATTTCGATCATTGCGGCGGCAGTATTCAATGGAATAAAGATAAAACGGGTTATGAACCCGCTTTCAAAAACGCCCATTTTTGGAGCAATAAAGATCATTGGTTATGGGCGACTCAACCTAACCGACGGGAAAAAGCATCATTTTTGCGAGAAAACATTATGCCTATGGAAGAAAGTGGTCAATTAAAATTCACGTCGCTTCCCGAAAACGATTTACTGAAAAGTTCGGAACTTGGTTTTGATATCTTTTTTGCTAATGGGCATACCGATAAGCAAATGATTCCTCTCATTAATTACAAAGACAAGACCATTGCGTTTATGGCAGATTTACTGCCCACGGTTGGCCATTTGCCTTTGCCTTTTGTTATGGGATATGACACCAGACCATTATTAACCCTCGATGAAAAGGAAAAATTTCTTAATCTTGCAGCTGAAAATAATTACTATTTATTTTTAGAGCATGATGCGCACCACGAAATTATCACAGTGAAAAAAACCGAAAAAGGTGTGCGTTTGGATAGTGTTTATACAACCCAAGATATATTCAATTAAATTAATAGCAAATTCAAAAAAAGCATGAAAACGATTAAAACATTAGCTACACTTAGCGTACTCAGTATTCTTATTTTCGGATGTGGTAGTACCGCGCCTATTATTTCAACACCTGTTGAAAATATAGATTCCTCACCTTTAAAAATATCTGATTTAACTGAAGCCGAAAAACAAAATTGGGGGCATTTAGACTTAGTGAAAGATACCATTCCTGGAATGAGTGTTGATAAGGCTTATGCCGAAATTATAAAGAATAGAAAAGGTAAAAAAGTTGTTGTTGCAGTTTTAGATTCTGGTATCGATATTGACCATGAAGATTTAAACGATGTTATTTGGACTAACGAAGATGAAATTCCAAATAATGGGAAAGACGATGATAAAAACGGATATGTTGATGATGTACATGGTTGGAATTTTTTAGGTGATGCCTATGATGAGCAATTAGAGCTTACAAGAATTTTAGCAAGCGGAGATACTAGCAATCCTGATTATGCAAGAGCTCAAGCAGAGTATGAAACCGAATACCAAAAATGGTTAAGCAGAAAAACACAATACGATCAAATCTATCAACAAATTTCGGATGTAGACGATGCTTTAACCAAACATTTTGGTAAAAGTGACTATACCAAGGAAGAGGTAAGCGCTATTAAAACAGATGACCCTGCTTTAAATCAAGCAAAGCAAATTGCACAATACATGTTTAGTAATGGTGTTGATTCACTTTCAGAACCGTTAGAAGAAATAAATGATGCCTTGGAAAATGTTAACGAGCGATTGAATTATCATCTTAACAAATCCTTTAAAGGACGTGTAACAGGTGATAACCCAGATGATATGTCAACTAAGTTTTACGGTAATAATAATGTAAAACCAGTTAAAAAAAGTGAGAGCCATGGCACGCATGTTGCAGGTATTATAGCTGCTGAACGCAATAATGGAAAAGGTGCTAACGGCGTTGCTAACAATGTAGAGATAATGAGTGTTAGAGTTGTTCCTAATGGTGACGAATATGATAAAGATGTTGCTTTAGCAATTCGATATGCAGTGGATAATGGTGCGTCTATCATTAACGGTAGCTTTGGTAAAAGCTATTCTCCACATAGTGATTGGGTAAGAGAAGCCATTGCTTATGCGGCTCAAAAAGATGTGGTTTTTGTACATGCTGCTGGAAATGACAGTAATGACGTTGATGTAGAACCGAACTTCCCAGATGATAATATTAATGGTAAAGAAATCTCAGACACGTATATAAGAGTTGGGGCTTTGGCACCAAAATATGGTTCAAATATGGTGGCGGGGTTTTCAAACTATGGAAAAAACAATGTAGATGTATTTGCTCCTGGAGCAAGTGTTTATTCAACAACACCTGAAAACGAATACGATACAAAAGGAGGTACATCAATGGCGGCTCCAGCGGTAGCTGGTGTAGCGGCGTTAATTCGTTCTTATTATCCAAAATTAACAGCGGCTCAAGTAAAACAAATTATTATGGATTCAGGGTTGGCAATCAAATCAAAAGTTATTGTTGGTGGTGATACTAATAATATTAAGCCTTTTGGAGATCTATCTAAATCAGGCAAAATGGTAAACGCCTACAATGCTTTAATTATGGCTTCAAAACTAGCTGCTCTTTAATCATTAAATTATGAATCGATTCTTTATATTTATTTTTTGCATTTCAATATTAACCTCGTGTAACTCTACAAAAGAGGTTGTTGTAACACAACCTCCTGTAATAGTCGCTCCTCAAGCGTCATCAACAGCGTCTGAATCTTGCTATTGGCAACAACATGTTGATTACAAGATGGATATTGATATGGATGTAAACACCTATCAATACAAGGGAAAGCAGCAATTAGTTTACACAAATAATTCTCCCGAAGTATTAACACGAGTATATTACCATTTGTACTTTAATGCGTTTCAACCAGGAAGCGAAATGGATGTACGATCACGCACGATAGCAGACCCGGACTCAAGAGTAAGAGACCGGATAAGTAAATTAAAGCCTAATGAAATTGGTTATATAAAAGTTAATTCGTTAAAACAAAATGGTGTCGACTTAAAACATGAAACAGTTGGTACTGTTTTAGAGGTTGATCTAGCAAAACCTATTCAACCCGGTGAAAGTGTAACCTTCGATATGGTTTTTGATGGGCAAGTACCTGTGCAAATTCGTCGTTCTGGTAGAAACAATAAAGAAGGTGTTGCTCTGTCAATGACTCAGTGGTACCCTAAATTAGCTGAATACGATTTTGAAGGTTGGCATGCCGACCCTTATATTGGACGTGAATTTCATGGTGTTTGGGGCAATTTTGATGTGAAGTTAACCATCGACAAAAACTATGTGGTTGGTGGTACTGGTTATTTACAAAGCGAAACCAAAGCGACTTACAATAAAAAAATATTGCACTTTGTAGCGCCTAATGTTCATGATTTTACTTGGGCTGCCGACCCTGATTATATTCACGATACCATGCAAGTGCCTAATGGCCCTATTTTAAATTTTTACTACAAAAAAACCTTAGAAAAAGATAAACTAGAAAACTGGAAAAAGCTACAACCTAAAACAGTTGAGCTTATGAAATATTTTAGTGAGCATATTGGTACATACCCTTATAAGCAATATTCGGTCATTCAAGGTGGTGATGGTGGTATGGAATATGCCATGTGTACTTTAATTACTGGTAATAGAAGTTTTGGTAGTTTGGTAGGTGTAACGGCTCATGAATTGGCTCATAATTGGTTTCAATTTTTATTAGCTACCAATGAGGCAAAACATGAATGGATGGATGAGGGTTTTACTAGTTATATCAGTGATTTAGCTGTTAATGAAATTATGAGTCCTAAAAAAGAGAACCCGTTTACTCCTGCTTATAATGACTATCTTAGTTTGGCAAAATCTGGTTTTGAGCAACCGCTCACAACGCACGCCGACAGATATAAGTATAACGCGGCTTATAGTGATTCAGCATACAATAAAGGAGAGGTGTTTTTAGCACAGTTAGGATATGTAATAGGTGAAGAAAATTTAAAAAAGACTATTAAAAAGTACTTCGTGGATTTTGCTTTTAAGCATCCAAAACCTTTAGATATAATTAGAACTGCTGAAAAAGTATCTGGTTTAGAACTCGATTGGTATTTAATAGATTTTGCTCAAACCACAAACACCATTGACTATGCTGTAAAACTTTTTGCTAATAAAACAATCACTTTAGAGCGTATTGGTTTAATGCCTATGCCCATAGACTTAAAGGTGACTTACACTGACGGAAGCAGCGAAGATTTTTACATTCCATTACAAATGATGCGCGGTGAAAAACCCACTTCAGCAACTATTATAAAAGATTGGGCTTGGGCATATCCAACCTATACTTTTGAAGCATCAAAACCCGTAAAATCTGTTGAAATAGACCCTAGTGGTTTAATGGCGGATATTGAGCGAGAAAACAATAAAAAATAACGCTCTTTTTAAAAACCTATTTTAAAGCCTTTTTGTGAAAACAAAGAGGTTTTTCTTTATAAAGCATTCTTTTTTAAGTTTAAAATAATATTTCTCTATCGGTTAATTTTGGTGTAAAACGGATGCTAATATGCATTATATTCGCTATGATAATTTTATAATATATGATTCATCCTAATACAGAACTGAAATTTATTAACGATGATGTTGGTTACGGTGTTGTTGCCACCAAATTAATTCCAGCTGGCACGATTACATGGGTACTAGATAAATTAGATAGAGAATTTAGCCCTTCTGATTTCCAGTCAATGGATCCATTATATCAGAATATTTTAGAAACCTATACTTACAGGAACAACAAAGGCAATTTGGTACTTTGTTGGGATCTTGGTCGCTTTGTAAATCATAGTTTTAACTCAAATTGCTTAACCACCTCTTATGATTTTGAAATAGCCATTAGAGACATTTGTCCAGGAGAACAGTTAACAGATGATTATGGATATTTAAATATCTCAGAGCCTTTTAGAGGGATTGATGAGGGTACAAAAAGGAAGGTGGTTTACCCTGACGATTTAACAAAATACTACAAAGTTTGGGATAAAAAAATTGAAACTGTTTTTAATAAAATCGTTTTGCAAGAGCAGCCTTTAAAGCCTCTGATTGAACCCAAGTTGTGGGTTAAAATTCAAAACATTGTTGATGGAAAAGAGCCTATGGACTCTATACTAAACAATTATTTTAAGCAATAAAAAGTATAAGGTTGTGGAAAAGATAGTAAAAACCATTTGATAGGCTTGGTTTGGTGGGTTTTTAATTTTACTACCTTTACTTTTATAAAACAGAACGCTTGAAATTTACCTACTCAAAAAAAGAAAAACTTAAAAGTAAAAAACTTATTGACCAGTTGTTCTCAGAAGGTCAATCTGTTTCAGCCTTTCCATTACGATTGGTTTATTTACAAACCGCCTTTGATGATGATGTAATAGTAAAAACTGGTGTTTCAGTAAGTAAGCGCAATTTTAAAACTGCTGTTGACAGGAATCGTGTAAAGCGCTTGTTGAGAGAATCTTATAGACTAAACAAAGCTATTTATTTTAACAATTTAACAACACAATACGCGTTTATGATTTTGTACATTGGCAAAGACAAACCTACATTAACCGAAGTTGAAAATAGTATGAAACGGTTATTTGAAAAGTTTACAAGTAAAATTTCTGAATAAAATCTCGCGTCATGAAAATAATACTAAAAAAGAAAATAATAATTCCTTTATTGGCCTGCGCCATTTTTTTAACAACAACGGCCTTTAAAAATGACTTTTTTGAAATTGCTAAACAAATAGAGATTTTTACAACTTTATTTAAGGAGCTCAACATGAATTATGTTGATGAAACCAACCCGGGCGATTTAATGGATACTGCTATTAAAAGCATGTTGGCGGATTTAGATCCGTACACCAATTTTATGAACGAGCAGGATGTGGAAGCAGCAAGAATAAATAATACTGGAGACTACACGGGTATTGGAGCAAAAGTAAAAACGCTAAAAGATAAACTAGTAATTATAGAGCCTTATAAAGATTACCCTGCAGACAAAGCAGGTTTAAAGGCGGGCGACGAGATTATTAAAGTTGGAAACATTTTAGTGGAAAGCTATAAAGAAGATGCGGGCGATTTACTAAAAGGGGCATCAGACACATCTGTTGAAGTGACTTTTAAAAGACAAGGGAAAACGCAAACCGCAACCATAAAACGTGCTGAAGTAGAAATAAAAGCAGTTCCTCATTTTTCAATGGTTAATAATAAAACGGGGTATATTGTTTTAAGTCGTTTCAGCGACAAAGCGTCTAATGAAACCAACTATGCGCTACGCGATTTAAAAGCACAAGGTGCAGAACGAATTATTTTAGACTTAAGAGGAAACCCTGGAGGGTTGGTTAATGAAGCTATTAATATTGTTAATCTTTTTGTTCCAAAAGGGCAATTAGTGGTAACGACAAAATCTAAAGTTGAAAAATATAACAAAACCTATTACACACAAAACCAACCCATTGATACTGAAATTCCATTAATCGTTTTAATTGATGGTAATAGTGCTTCTGCAAGCGAAATTGTTTCGGGGTCTTTACAAGATTTAGATCGCGCGGTTATTGTAGGTTCTAGAAGTTTTGGTAAAGGTTTAGTGCAGCGCCCAAAACAGTTGACTTATGGTACGCAGGTTAAAATAACTATTTCAAGATATTATACACCTTCTGGTAGGTGTATTCAAGCTTTAGATTACTGGCAAAGGGATGATAAAGGTGAAGCCGTACGCATAAAACAGGAAAACTATAATGAGTTTAAAACTAAAAACGGACGAAAAGTGTTTGATGGTGGTGGAGTTTTACCTGATGAGTTTGTAGGTTCTACCAAAAACTCACCCGTAACAACAGCTATTATAAATAATGATTTTGTTTTTAACTATGCCACCAATTATCATTATACGCACAACATAAGTGATATAAACAAGTTAAAGTTAACAGATGCTGATTTTAAAGACTTTAAAAGTTATTTGAAAACTCAGAATTTTTCATTTGAAACGGATACTGAAAAAGCACTTCGAAAAGCGTTTGAAACCTCTAAAGAAGAAGAATTAAACGATAATATTCTGTCAGAATATAATGCATTAATTACATCTCTAAAAAATTCAAAAACATCTATTATTGATGAAAATAAAGATTATTTATTAGGATTGCTAACAGAAGAAATTGTGAAGCAATACGTGTACAGAGAAGGGCTGTATGAGTATTATAAAATTCATGATTCTAATATTAAAAAGGCTACAGAAATACTTGGTAATTTGTCGATTTATTCAAACTATTTGAAGTAACTATTGGTTTTTCAACCTATTATAGGTGTGTTTTAACCCAAAATAGCACTCGTTTTTAAACAAATTCATTAAAAACAGTATATTTATAAACTTATTCTATAACCCCAATTATGAATAAACTAATAGCATTTATACTTATTTTATTAAATTTTGGAATTGTTTTATCTCAAAATGACCTAACGCATGTGGTTTATTTTGAAACTGATAAATTCGATGTTCCAAACACGGAAGAAAATCGCCTCTTACTTTTTATATCAAGTTTAATGGATATGGATATAGAGTCTATTTCCATTTATGGGTTTTGTGACGATAGAGGTGCAGATACATACAATTTAAAACTTTCCCAACAGCGCGCTGACGCTATAAAAGCTATTTTTTCTAATAATGAAATAAGTGAGTCTTTAATTACCAATGTTGATGGTAAAGGTGAAATCCTTTTAAAAATTGTTGAAGAGAAAAATATTTTAAAAATAAGAGGCTTAAACAGAAAAGTAGAAATTATTGTAAAACCAAAACCGCCAGAAGTTAAAAAAGTAAAAGATTCTATTCCTGCTATTAAGGAAAAAAGCGTGGTGGACTTAATAAAAGAAAGCGCAAAAGGTGATAAAATAATTTTTAAAGATATTTTGTTTAAAACAGGGTACGCTACTGTAACCCCAGATTCAAAGAAAATATTAAATGATATCGCCAAAGTACTTGTTGATAGAAAAGATATATACTTCACCATTCAAGGGCATGTATGTTGTACCCAATTTACAAGAGACGCTGTTGATAGAAAAACCAAACTTCGAAATCTATCCGAAGCGAGGGCTAAGTATGTTTATGAATACTTTGCAAAAAAAGGTGTTGATAAAAAACGTATGCGACACTTAGGGATGCGCAGAAAATTTCCGCTAGGTGGCGATCCTAAGTTTGATAGACGAGTAGAAATTGTTATTACCTACGTTGATGAAAATAAATAAAGCGTTATGGTTAATAAAGTCTACATCGGTTTTGTTATTACATTTTGCTTAATAAGTTTTAAAGGCATATCACAAACTTTTGTGCCTGATGATAATTTTGAACAAGCCTTAATCGATTTAGGTTACGACTCTGGCCCCTTAGATGATTTTGTTCCTACAGCAAACATTAGCAGTGTTACTACTTTAAGTATTACAGATAAAAGTATTTTAGACCTTACTGGTATTGAAGATTTTACAGCTTTATCAATACTTGATTGCTCGGGCAACCAGTTAAGTTCAATAAATGTGTCTCAAAACACCAATTTAACAGAGTTATATTGTTTTGGAAACCAGTTAACTAACCTTAATGTTACATCACTTAGTGCTTTAAAAATTCTATGGTGCTATCAAAATCGACTAACAAATTTAAACGTGTCTCAAAATACCGAGCTAATTTCGCTGCTTTGTGGTATCAATCAGATTCAAAATTTAGATGTTTCAAATAATACAAAACTAGTAGTTCTTTCTTTCCAAAGAAATGAAATATCAGATATTGATGTTACCAATCTTACTAATTTAATGAGGTTACAAGGTGGTAATAATCTGCTTAAAACTTTAGATGTTTCAAAAAACACCAAGTTAAGTACACTAACCATTCAAAATAATGAGATTTCTGCTATTGATATTTCTAATCTTACTGAGTTAGACAGACTTCAATGTGGTAGAAACCTTTTAACTGCTTTAGATATTTCTAAAAATTTAAAATTGACATATGTTTCGTGTGAAATCAACCAAATTATAGAACTAGACCCAAGTAAGAACTTAAACCTGATTACCTTAATTTGTTATTTTAATTTAATATCCGAGCTCGATGTAACTAAAAATACTGCTTTAGTTGTTTTAGATTGTAGTAACAATCTTTTGTGTAGCCTTAATATAAAAAATGGTAATAATAAGTTTACTGTAGTAGATTTTCGTTTAAACTACTTTTTGAGCTGTGTGGTTGTTGATAGCCCTTCAGATATTCCTATTAATTGGGAGCCAGAAGATTATCAAGGTTATGTGTCATCAGTGGATGAATGCCCTGATGCAACCCTCGTAGATGCTTTAAGTGATGTAGTAGCAAATAACTCGTTTACCTTACCAATATTAACCAATGGAAGCTATTTTACTGCCTCTGGTGGAAATGGAACCATGTTAAATTCTGGTGATACAATTACATCCTCGCAGACCATATATATTTATAACGAATCTAGCTGTGGAATAAACGAATCAAGTTTTAACGTGTTAATATTAAATGGTGAGGATTATTATGTTCCGAAGTACTTTACCCCAAACAATGATGGTAGTCATGATTTTTGGCAAGTTGTTGATAGTAATAACACTATTAACAATATTACCATTTACGATCAGTATGGAAAGTTATTAAAGTTTTTATTACCTAATTCTATTGGATGGGACGGAACCTATAATGGAGCGCATTTACAAAGTAATGATTACTGGTATGTGCTTGTTTTAAATACTGGCGAATCGGTTACAGGACATTTTACGTTAAAACGATAAAGAGCTTACTCTCTTATCATAGCAATGTGTGGTATATCGTCTTCAAGATATTCTTCACCTATAGCTTTAAAACCTAAATTAGTATAAAATTGCTTTAAATAACACTGCGCAGAAATTTTAATTAAACTTACATTAAAATTATCGTTTACCACTTCAATGGAAGCGTTCATAATATCATATCCGTATTTAAAAGCTCTTTCATTTTTAGCTACAACTACTCTACCTATACTGGCTTCTTTAAAATAATCACCTGGTTTAAAAATGCGTGTATAGGCAACTAATTTATCATTTTTAAAGCCTAAAACATGCAATGCTTTTTGGTCTTTCCCATCGATATCTTGGTAAACACAATCTTGCTCTACAACAAACACCTCGCTTCTAAGTTGTAATACATCATACAATTCTTGAAGTGTTAAATCAGAAAACGTTTTTACCTTGGTTTTTATCATTTTAATCCTGAACAATCACATCTTTAACATCATCCTTACCAAACTCGGGTTGAATGTTAACGTGGTTTATATCATATTTCTTGAACACCAAATCCTCTATTTTATGTAAAATAACATCAAATTGCGAAAGCGTAATATCTTTATTAAAATCAATATGCGCTTCTAGGTGAATTTCTTCTTCATTTAACTGCCAAACATGAACATGATGTACGTTTTTTATACTTTCAAAAGCGTTTATTTCTTCTACAATTTGCTTAACAGGAATAGTGTCTGGAGTAAACAGCATTAATACTTTAGTAGAGTCTTTTAATAAATCATAACCCATCCAAATTAAATACAGCGCAATTGCAAATGTTAATACACTATCTACCCAAAATACTTCGTAATACTTCATCAAAAGCCCACCTATTAAAACCGCTATACTAGCCATCATATCGGTTAATAAATGTAAATAAGCACTTTTCATATTCATATTGGCTTCAGAATCTTTTTTTAATAAAAGTACACTTAAACCATTCGCAATTATTCCAAGAAGCGATAACCAAATAACAAGATTAGATTCTATTTCTTCGGGGTTTTGAAACCTTTTTATAGCTTCAATAATTAGTAAAACAGCAACAATAATTAAAGTAGAAGCATTTATAAATGCCGCTAAAATTTCTGCACGCTTATAACCAAAAGTTCTATGTAACGACGCTTGTTTTTTAGCTAATTTATTAGCTATATAACTTACCACTAATGATAGAACATCACTAAAATTATGAAGCGCATCACTTAAAAGCGCTAAACTACCAGAAATAATACCACCTATTACCTGAGACGCTGTAATAAGAATATTTAAAAGAATAGATATAAAAAGATTTCGTCCTTTTAAATCTGAATGACTATGAGAATGATTGTGTGAATGATTATGCGACATTTAACAAGATAATGGAATTTTATCTATACGTTTTTGGTGTCTACCACCTTCAAATGGTGTGTTTAAAAATGTTTCAACCATTTCAACAGCTTGGTGTATAGCGGTAAACCTAGCTGGAATACATAATACATTAGCATTGTTATGACTTCTAGTTAATTGTGTTATTTCTTTATTCCAACACAAACCAGCGCGTATTTTTTGGTGTTTATTAGCAGTCATAGCAACACCATTGGCACTCCCACATATAAGGATGCCATAATCGGATTTTTTTGATTCCACATCATCTGCAACAGGATGCACAAAGTCTGCATAATCTACACTGTCTACACTATCAGTGCCATGATTAATAACCGTATATCCTTTTAACTCTAAATACTTTACAATCGCAAATTTATAATCCGTTCCTGTGTGATCGTTTCCTATTGAAATAGTCATTTTTTAAATATTATTTGTATAATACAAAGTTAGTAATAACTAGGTAATGTGTACTAGTATATTCATTACTTGTTAATAAGTGTTTATAGTTTTATAAAATTAAAATTTTGTTTTGTCATTAAAAATTACAATCAATAACATTTAGGTAACATACAAATAAGTTAATGTAAATTTTTAGTTAAGTTATAAGTACCAAAACGTATAGTTTTAAGTGGTGTTAATTATCTTTTTTATTAAAAAATGTTGTTAATATTAGTTTCTAACGATTGTTAATAGAAAATTCAAAGAGGTTCAAATTAAATTAGTTAAGCTTTTAAAAGCTGTTCATTATATATCAACAACATTCAATAAAAAACATTTCAAAATAAAAACTAAAAAAGTTATACCGCTATTAACACACTATAATAACCATCATTTATTTTTTAAAATTTTTAAAACAAAATAATTATATAATATATATTGTGGATAACTTCAATTTAACATTAGGAAAACATGATTAATTATTAATGTTGTAACTTTGCTTAAAATAAATAGCAAGTCTTCTCCTAATATTAACGCTATTTAATAACACAATTTCCTGTATCTTAGGAAATAAATATGATTACAAAAATTAAATGAGTAGAAAGAAAAAAGGAAAGTCCAAAAATAAAGGAATTTCCAACCTAACGAATACAATCTTAAGTATTTTAAAAAAAGAAAGAAACCAAACTTTTAATTATAAACAAATTGCTGCTAAACTTGGTGTTAACGATGCTAGCAGTAGAAATCAAATTATTAAAAAACTTCGCGATTTACAAGGTAAACAAGAAATTGAAGAAGTAGAACGTGGTAAGTTTAAAGCTGTTATAAATACCGAATATCATAAAGGTATTTTAGATTTATCAGCAAGAGGATCAGGCTACGTTATTTGTGAAGAATTTGATGATGATGTGTTTATAGCATCTAATAATATTAATAAAGGATTAGATGGTGATGAAGTAGAATTTTACGTGTACAAACGTAGAAAGCGCGGTAAGCTTGAAGGTGAGATTACAAATGTTATAAAGCGTGCTAAAAGTGAATATGTTGGTGTAATTCAAATTCAAGAGAAAAAGAATTTCGCTTTTGTAGTTGCTGATAATACAAAGATGTACAAAGATATTTTTGTACCTATCAATAAAACGTTTAAGGCTGAAGATGGTGATAAGGTTTTAGTTAAACTTGAAGATTGGCCAGAAAACGCCGATTCTCCTTATGGAAAAGTGGTTCAAGTTCTTGGAAAACCAGGAGAACATGACACCGAGATTCATTCCATTTTAGCAGAGTATGGGCTACCTTATGAATTCCCTCACGATGTGGAACAATTTGCTAATGATCTAGATACCAGTATTTCAGAAAGTGAAGTGTCAAAACGAAGAGATATGCGTAAAGATTTAACCTTTACTATAGATCCTAAAGATGCTAAAGATTTTGATGATGCTTTATCGTTTAAAGTTTTAGAAAACGGACTTTACGAAATAGGAATTCATATTGCTGATGTATCACATTATGTAAAAGAGGGCACTATTTTAGATGACGAAGCTTATGAACGTGCAACTTCAGTGTATTTGGTAGACCGTGTCGTACCCATGCTTCCAGAAGTATTATCAAACAACGCTTGTTCACTACGTCCGCATGAAGAAAAATACACTTTTTCTGCTGTATTTAAAATAAGTGATAAAGCAGAAATTAAAGACCAATGGTTTGGTAGAACAGCAACTTACAGTGACGCGCGATTTGCGTACGAAGAAGCGCAGGCTATTATTGAAAACAACATAAATATCTCTACAAGTAAAGTTGAAACTTCTCAAATAAACACAACCATTCCAACAGAGGTTTCCTTGACTGGAAAACAATATAATACATCTCCTGAAATTGCTCAAGCTATCTTAAAAATGGATAAGCTTGCTAAAATTATGCGTAGAAAACGCATGAAAAACGGTGCTATTTCTTTTGATAAAGTGGAAGTAAAATTCAATTTAGATAATGAAAATAATCCAACAGGCGTGTTTTTTAAAACCAGTAAAGATGCTAATAAACTTATTGAAGAATTTATGTTGCTTGCTAATAAAAAAGTAGCAGAATTTATTGGAAAACAAAGCCCTAAAAAAACATTTGTTTACCGTGTGCATGATGAACCAGACGATAGTAAGCTTGCTAATTTACAAGGTATTGTTTCTAGGTTTGGATATAAATTAAATTTTAAAGACCGGAAAACTACCACGGCTTCATTAAATCAATTACTTCAGGATGTAGTAGGGAAAAAGGAGCAAAATTTAGTAGATACTTTAGCCATTCGAAGCATGAGTAAAGCAGAATATACTACACATAATATAGGTCATTATGGTTTAGCATTCGATTATTATAGTCATTTTACATCGCCTATTCGTCGTTACCCAGATGTGATGGCACACCGTTTATTACAACATTATTTAGATGGCGGAAAACCTGTAAACGAAGCCGTTTTTGAAGAAAAATGCCAGCACTCCAGTAATATGGAAAACTTAGCTACCAAAGCAGAACGCGATTCTATAAAATACATGCAAATTAAATTTATGCAAGATCATAAAGATGAGGAGTTTGTTGGGGTTATTTCAGGTGTAACCGATTGGGGAATTTATGTAGAGATTATTTCTAATAAATGTGAAGGTATGGTAAGTGTACGCGATATGAAAGACGATCATTATGCTTTTGATCAAGACCAGTTTGCTATGGTTGGTAGAAACACCAAAACCATATACCAATTAGGTGACGAGGTTATTGTAAAAGTTAAAAATACCGACTTAGTTAAAAAGCATTTAGATTTTAATTTGATTGGGAAACCAGAGGATTAAAAATGATTAGACGTTGGTCTAACAGTTACGTATATACAATATAGTACGTAGTTTTTTTTATTTATAAAGCCCAAAAACCTTTTGTTTATTATTTCTTTTTTTATGTGATAAAACTCCAATTCCGATAAAAACTATCGTTCCTAAAGGGACAAAATCTTTACTCAAAAAGTAATAAATAATTGAGTCAATAATTATTCCGATAAATATATAAAACTCGATAGGTTTTCTAATCGAAAACCCACTTTCCCACATTAGAAATGAACCTATAGGATAAATAAATTCACGATATCTTTTTCTACTTTGGACTTTCTGTTTTAGAATTGCAGAATGGTCATTTTCGTCAATAGAAAAATCTAATTCTTTTACAATTTCAAAATATTCGATTAGTTTGTCTTTTAAGGCGTGTGCTTTCGAGTTGTTGAATCGAATTATTTCTCTTGATACACTTATTGTAGATTGAAAGTGAATCAATTGTTTTATCTGTTCAGATGAGTTTTCGAAAGTAGATATAAATTCAGTCAACTTTTGATTTATTATCTCTTTATATCTGCCAAAATTTTCAAAACTGTCCGATTTCATTAAATTTAAATTTTCGTTTTGAGCAAGCAAAATTATAACAAAGGTGAGTATAAAATTGAGTATAAAATGCGTTTTAACGCATTTTATACAGTGTTACGTATCGTTTTTCTTTCTTTTTATTAATTCAGCGTAGAATACATATTCTACATTACCTTCGTTCACTGCTTTATCAATCTCATTGAGTGATTCGTGATATTTTTCTTGAAGTCGATAAATGTACATCTTAATAAAATAAGTCTCTGATGGTGAATAATTCTTTGATAAGTAATCAATTTCATCAAGAGCGTCATCTAGTTTTCTCGATTTTGTAAGAAGCGAGATTTTTTGATGTATCAGCCCAAGCTTAATTGAATCTATTTCTGCAATACCAGTGATTGAATCTGTAAGAAGGTTAATGTCTTCTTCAACGTTCTCGAAACTAGTTTCTGGATATATATTTGTAAACATCATATCAAGTTCATGATAATATTGATCACAGTTATGTACCATATATATCATTGCATCCATCATATGTTTACTTACTGCATCTTCAAGTGATTTATTGGAGTAGAAAGCTTTATGAATTTCATGTTGATTTTGATTGATAAGATCTGATAAACAAGGTTTCATTTTTTCATCAATTGATTCACTATTTTGATTTGAAAAACATTCACATGTATTCTTAGCAATACTTTCTACACTAAGTTTATCATTTTTACTAGAACAGCACGTTAGAACTAAAACAGCACATAGTGTAAGAATCGTGTTTTTCATGGATGGTATTTAACATTGTGTACATAGATAATTGTCTATATACATACTATATAACTAAGTTAGTAGAAATATTTTACAAAGCCAATTTTATTATTATAATGTAACTTTACAATAATTTCATATCTATATTAAAATTAACTAGCATGATATTAACAACTACAAACTCGATTGAAGGTCATAAAATTCAAGACTATTTAGGAATTGTTGCAGGGGTTTCAAGTAATATTAAAACATCATTTTCTTTTAAAACAGAAAAGAACATGAATATAATTGAAGATATTATGAATAAAGCCAAAGAAGAAGCGTTTCAAAAACTTAAAACAAATGCCATAAAACTTAACGCAAATGCTGTTGTAGGTATTTCTTTGGATTTAGAGACAGATGCGGGCTCTTATTTTTTTGTTTCGGTAACAGGAACCGCTGTAAAAGTTGTTTAAAATAAAAATGGATGTCAGTTCGAGTGTCCCGATTTTGTATCGGGACGTATCGAGAACTTATTAACCCATTTCGTAGAAATATAAAAACAGCGTATAATGATAATGTTTTCCTAAATTTTTAAGTATTGGAATAATTCTTGATAATTTTACGTTTTATAAAAAACACTTTAAACAAATGAAATGAGCCATAACAAAAAGCTGATACCAACCGAAATGATTATTGGCGAATTACATTTGATAGATAAAAACAATAAAATTTAACAAATGAAAACAATAGCCAAAGCTTTAGCACTTTTTATTACTACAACATTATTCGCTCAAGGTCCCATAGAAAAAACGATAGGAGAGTTTACCGAGTTAAAAGTTTACGATTTAATAGAGGTAGAGTTAATAAAATCCAGCGAAGATAAAGTTATTATAACTGGTGAGAACAATAAGGATGTTATTGTTAATAATAAAAACGGTACACTTAAAATAAAAATGAGCTTAAACGAAATTTTTGATGGCAGCAAAACCAAAGTAAAATTATATTATACGTCTGTTGATATAATTGATGTTAATGAAGGTGCCAAGGTGAATTCAACCGATGTAATTAAGCAGTTTGAAATCGATTTAAAAGCACAAGAAGGCGGCTCTATAAATGTTCCTGTAGATGTATCGTATACCAACATAAAAGCGGTTACAGGTGGTGTAATTAAAACTTCTGGAACATCAAAAAAACAAGATATTTCAATTTTAACCGGGGGTGTTTATAAAGGAAGTGACTTAGAAACAAATGAAACAGAAGTATCTATCAACGCTGCCGGTGAAGCCCATGTTAAAGCTAAAAAGTTGGTTGATATTAAAATTAGAGCAGGAGGCGATGTATTTATTTATGGCGACCCTGAAAAAGTAAATGAAAGTAGAGTTTTAGGAGGCCGTGTAAAACGAATGAATTAAAACAATCAAACGATAAATAAGCTTAAAACCCATTGAACACAATGGGTTTTCTTTTTTTATTTGCTTAAAAGCCGTAAAATATTTCTTTACTTTGTGTAAACCCAGCTTATTTATATGTTTGATGATATTATAAGAGCGATTCCTTTCGGTATAATTTTGGCTTTCACAATTGGCCCAGTTTTTTTTGTGCTGCTCGAAACCAGTGCGACCAAAGGCTTTAAAAGTGCTCTAATTTTTGATAGCGGCGTTATGTTAGCCGACATCATATTTATTTTGGTCGCGTTTTTCAGTACCAACAAACTCCTAGAAAAGATTAAAGACGATCCTAATTTTTTAATTTTTGGAGGTGTTTTACTGGTTACTTACGGGATTATATCATTCATAAAAACGTCAAAATCCTTTCGCGAAATCGTTAAAGAATATCATAGAATTGAAATAAAAAAGGGTTATGGTAAGCTGTTTTTAAAAGGTTTTTTACTAAATTTTATTAATATTGGCGTGCTTTTAGGATGGGTTGCGTTTATTGTTTTAGCAAACTCACTAACAAGCTCCAGCAATGGAGTTTTAGTATTTTTGAGCACTATTTTGATAGTTTATTTTTTAATCGACTTAATCAAAATAGTAGTTGCTAAAAAACTAAAAAGCAGATTAACACCAAAACTTATTTTTAAAAGCAAAAAAATTATAGCATTGGTGATATTAGGCTTTGGTGTATTACTGTTAGTACAAGGTTTTTTTCCTAATGAAAAAGAACTTTTAAAAGAAAAGCTCGAACAAATAAGTCCTTTAAAATAAAAAGCTTCCAGAAAACTGGAAGCTTTTTTTGGAGGCGTCGAGCGGATTCGAACCGCTGTAGAAGGTTTTGCAGACCTCTGCCTAGCCACTCGGCCACGACGCCTTATTTATTGTGCAAATGTAAAAAAAAATAACACTTTTTATTACTTAAAATCACTTTTTACGCTTATCGGTCATTTTAATCGTTACTCGCGCCACATCACCGCCAATAGGAGGGTTTAATTTACTAACCCAAACGGTGGCTTTTTTAACTAGCTTGTCTTCGTTAAATATTCTATCTAAAATGCGTCGCGCTACGGTTTCTAATAAATGTGACGCAATATCCATTTCTTCCTTTATAATTCTATTTAAAAAAACATAATCCACCGTATCACTCAATCTATCGGTTTTAGCAGATGGTTGTAAATCGGCTTCAACCTGTAAATCGACCCGATAATCACTACCTATTTTTGTTTCTTCTTTTAAACAACCGTGGTATGCAAACACCCTTATATTTTCAACTTTAATGACTCCCATTTCAACAAAAAAATCAATTATTAAATTTTAATATGGTTATTAAACTTATTGAGCTAAAATAACTTGAATTTCCGTAATTTTGAAGCTTATTTAGTTGAAATAAACAACGAGCATGCCAGAAGAAAGAAAATCACTCAATTTTATTGAGCAAATTATAGAAGAAGATTTAGCAAACGGAATGTCTAAAAGCGACTTACGTTTTCGTTTTCCACCAGAGCCAAACGGCTATTTACACATTGGTCATACGAAAGCCATTGGTATTAGTTTTGGCTTGGGAGAGTATTATAACGCACCAGTAAATCTTAGGTTTGACGATACGAATCCAGCTAAAGAAGAACAAGAATATGTTGATGCTATTAAGGAAGATGTAGCTTGGTTAGGTTATAAATGGGATAAGGAATTATTTTCTTCAGATTACTTTCAACAACTTTATGATTGGGCGATTAAACTAATTAAAGAAGGAAAAGCTTATGTAGATTCACAATCGAGTGAAGCTATGGCAGAACAAAAAGGAACACCTACACAACCAGGAGTTGATGGTCCTTACCGTAATAGAAGTGTAGAAGAAAACCTCGATTTGTTTAAACGTATGAAACAAGGTGAATTTGATGAAGGCGAACACATCTTACGGGCGAAAATAGACATGCAGCATCCAAACATGTTAATGCGTGACCCTATTATGTACCGCATTTTAAAAAAACATCATCACAGAACAGCAAACGATTGGTGCATTTACCCGATGTACGATTGGACACACGGCGAAAGCGATTACATTGAACAGATTTCACATTCGTTATGCTCATTAGAGTTTAAACCTCACAGAGAGCTTTATGATTGGTTTTTAGACCAAGTTGTAGACCCTAATTTGCTTAGGCCCAAACAACGTGAGTTTGCCCGTTTAAACCTAAGCTATACCATCATGAGTAAGCGTAAGTTGTTACAGCTGGTAAAAGATGGAGTTGTTAACGGTTGGGACGACCCACGTATGCCTACCATTTCTGGGTTAAGGAGAAGAGGTTATACGCCAAATTCATTACGAAAGTTTGTGGAAACCGTAGGCGTTGCGAAACGCGATAACGTGATTGATGTATCGCTTCTAGAGTTTTGCATTCGTGAAGACTTGAATAAGACGGCACCTCGGGTCATGGCCGTTTTAAACCCAGTAAAGCTGATTATAACCAACTACCCAGAAGGGAAAGAAGAATGGTTAGATGCTGAAAATAGTCAAGAAGACGAAAGCGCAGGATTTAGAAAAGTTCCATTTTCGCGCGAACTATATATTGAAAAAGAGGACTTTAAGGAAGAAGCCAGTAACAAGTTTTTTAGGCTCAAATTAGGTGGCGAAGTCCGATTAAAAAATGCCTATATTATTAAAGCGGAAAGTGTTGTTAAAGATGCTGACGGAACTATAAAAGAAATTCACTGTACCTACTCTGAAGACACTTCTAAAAAAGTAAAAGGCACTTTGCATTGGGTATCTATCAAACACGCTTTAAAAGTAGAAGTTAGAGAATACGACCGCCTGTTTATGGATGAAGCTCCTGACAGTTACCAAGACAAAGATTTTATGGAGTTTATTAACCCGAATTCTTTAAAAATTATTGAAGCTTTTGTAGAACCAAGCTTAAAAGAAGCTAAAGCAGGAGATAGATTTCAGTTTCAACGTTTAGGTTATTTTAATGTGGATAATGATGCTACTGATAATCATTTGGTTTTTAATAAAACAGTAGGCCTAAGAGATTCTTGGGCAAAACAAAAGCCAAAAGAAAAACAGCAAAGTAAACCAAATAATAAGCCACAGCAACCCCAAAGAAAGGCGATTGATGTGATTCAGCAGCTAGGTAAGAAATACACCAATTTACCAGAAGAAAAGCAACAAAAGACAAAAGCTGAGATTCAAAAACTAGCCGAAAACGTGAGTTATGAAGAGCTGAGTCCATTATTTAATACTGCAGAAAAGAAGGTTGGAACTCGAATGGCTGTTTTATTAACTTTAGGTGTTTTACTAAAAAATGGACTTGAAAGAAACAGTGATGTAGAAGCTTTTATTTCTAAGGCTCTACATGATAAGAACGAATTACTTGTTAATGAGGCGAAGCAATTTTAAGTACTTAAACACGTATAAATACAAGCCCTGAGCATACACACTCAGGGTTTTTTTGTACATTTATTGCACTAACTATAAAAATTTAATATATGGAAATGCCAATTAACCCCATTGCAATACCTATTGCTGCGGTTGCAGCCTTAGTTGTAGGATTCATATGGTACAACCCAAAAGTATTCGGTAATGCTTGGATGAAAGCTGCAGGTATGACTGAAGAAAAGATTAAAGGCGGAAACATGGCCAAAATTTTTGGACTCGCTTTAGTTTTCGCATTGTTATTAGCTGTACAACTTATGCAAATGACAAACCATCAGTGGGGAGCCTTAGGAATGGTTGGAGGAGATCCAACAGGCGCTTTGCCATCATTTGAAGCATTTATGACTGATTACGGAACAGCGTACAGAACGTTTAAGCATGGTGCTTTCCACGGTACGCTTGCTGGAATTTTTGTAGCACTGCCAATTATTGGAACCAATGCTTTATTTGAACGTAAAAATGCTAAATACATTTTTATTAACGCTGGTTACTGGACTGTAACTCTAGCAGTAATGGGAGCAATCCTTTGTGGCCTATAAAAATTTTGTAACTTTTTAACATATTTAAAGACTGACAATTGTAATTTTCAGTCTTTTTCTTTTTGTATTGATACATTATAATATTTATTATTCAAATACTGACCTCCCAAACTCGTGGGACAACCTTGTAAAACACGATGTGTTTTTACAGTCCCACTATTTAAAAGCGCTAGAAGAGGCTTCCCCAGACAATATTCAATGGTTTTACGTAGGTGTTTTTAAGGATAATGTTTTAGTGGGAATTGCTGTAATACAAAGGGTTCAGTTGTATTTAAAAGACATTTTCAGACAAACCAATGTATCTTGCATTAAAACGTTTTTTAAAGACCTTGTTTCTAAAATATTGAAAGGCAATATTTTGGTTGTTGGGAACCTTACCCATACAGGGCAGCATGGAGTTTTTTTCAATACGGAAACCGTTTCTCAATCGGAGTTTTTCGAAGTTATTTTTTCTGCTTTAAACGATATCAAAGACCGTATTAAAACCGATCAGAATAAGAAGATTAGGGCCATCATGTTGAAAGATTATTTTACAGATGATTTGATACATAACTCAAAAGAAGTTTTTAATGATGCTAAGTTGCACCGCGTGTTTGTTCAACCCAATATGATTCTTTCAATTAAACCGGAGTGGATTGTATTTGAAAATTATGTTAACGACTTGAACAAGAAGTATCGGGATAGGTACAAACGCGCAAGGAAAAAGCGAAACTCCATAAAACCCATTGAGTTAAATTTAGAAGAGATAAAAGCGCATTCAAAAGAGCTTCATAAATTCTATATGAACGTATCTAACAATGCAAAATTCAACACCTTTATACTACCAGAAAACCATTTTTATAGTTTGAAATCTCAGTTGAATGAAGATTTTAAAGTTTTTGGATATTATTTAAAAGACAAACTAGTTGGGTTTTATACCTTAATCCTTAATAATAGTGCTTTAGAAACCTATTTTTTAGGCTACGATGAAGCTCACCAATACGAAAACCAAATGTATTTAAATATGCTTTATGATATGCTTGAATTTGGTATTAAGCATAAATTTAAAACTGTAGTTTATGCCAGAACCGCTATGGAAATAAAAAGTTCCGTTGGTGCAGAAGCGAAGCCTATGGTAGTATATTTAAAACACACTAACAGGTTTTTAAACGCTATTTTAAAGCAAGTTTTTAAGCTTATGAATCCATCTCAAGATTGGGAGGAAAGGCATCCTTTTAAATAATTTAATAGTTCTTTAAGACATTAAAAGCGCAAAATTCATTATTTTCTATAGACTAAAAATAGATTATAATGGAACACGCAAAAACAGACATATTAAGCGAAATCTCTACGCTTATAAGAGTTATTGAAGACCAACACCCGGAGTTACAAAAATATTTAGACGAAAGCAGAAGCACATTGCCTCAAGGCAATTTAAATGAAGGAAAAATGGATGATGAATCTCTTAAAGACTATAAAGATTACCTAAAAGGGCTAATACAGAAACATGCTAAAAAGTCATAAAAAAAACCTTTGAGTTTTAATTCAAAGGTTTAAAAATATGATGTCGAGTTCTAATTACTTAGGGTCTTTCTTTTTAGCGGCTTTCATAGCCTCTCCAATTTGGTTACTAGCAGCAAAACTTGCTACCATATCGTTTAGCATATTACTTCCTGCTTGAGGCGCATTAGGTAATAAAATGAGGTTGCTATTGGTTTCTTCTCCTAAAGACTGAAGTGTATCGTAATGTTGTGTTACTACAATTAATGCCGAAGCTTCTTGACTGTTAATACCAACACGGTTTAAAACTTCAACAGATTCTTCTAAACCACGTGCAATTTCACGACGCTGGTCTGCAATACCTTGCCCTTGTAAACGCTTGCTTTCAGCCTCCGCTTTTGCTTTTTCAACTATTAAAATACGAGCAGCATCACCTTCAAATTGTGCCGCAATTTTTTCACGCTCCGAAGCATTAATACGGTTCATTGCTTGTTTTACTTGTGCATCAGGGTCAATATCTGTTACTAAAGTTTTAATAATATCGAACCCATAATCAAGCATAGCATCATTTAACTCTGCTTTTACAGCTAAGGCGATGTCGTCCTTTTTCACAAACACATCATCCAATTTCATTTTAGGCACTTCTGCTCGAACCACGTCAAATACATAACTTGTAATTTGATCGTGTGGGTAGTCTAACTTATAAAAAGCATCGTAAACCTTGGTTTTAATCACCTTGTACTGCACAGAAACTTTTAAACGCACAAATACATCATCAAGTGTTTTAGTTTCAATGATAACGTCTAACTGTTGTATTTTTAAACTCAATCTACCAGCAACTCTATCAATCAATGGTATCTTTAGTTGTAAACCAGACTGACGAATACTTTGAAACCTACCAAAGCGCTCAATAATGGCAGCAGTTTGTTGTTTTACAATAAAAAAGGAAGAGATTATAACAATCAGTCCTAAAAATAAAAATGGAATAAGATAAAAGCTCATAATGTGTTATTAAAAATAGTTAGAGAATTAAGATACAAAAATAATGTTATATTTGGTCGCTTATAGCCCGAACACATGAAATATAATCGACTTACCATATTAGTAGCATTTACCCTATGTTTTGTTACAAAAAGTTTTTCACAAAGAGGAAAATATCCTATTCAAAATGGCTTTGGGATTTATGGCGGACTTACAAAATTTAACATATCTACAGACAACTTTATAACCTCTCAAGGAAATGGTTTTTTAGGTGGCGCCTCATCAACTGTTGATATTCCGTTGCAATGGTATGATATAAGTTTTGGTATGCAACTTTCAGAAAATCATGTGAATATATCCGCAAGACCATTAGCGGTAAGCGCCGAGAATGAATTTATAGATTACAAATTATTTGCAGCTCAAGTAACCATGTTGGTGCACATAAAGGCTATTCCAAACCACTTTACAATTGATATAGGACCAATGCTTCAATATAACGGACCGCTTGAGCTAGACAACAGAAACCAAGAAAGCTATTATATTAACAATTACGACAATTTAACTGCAAAAGATATTACTAAAATTTCTCAGTTTAATTTAAATGGCGCTGTTGGAGCTTCTTTAGGTGTTGCTAATTTTAAATTAAAGGCACAATATATTTATGGATTTACCAATTTATTAAAGAAGCTGGAAAACCAAAACTTAGATACATCTGGCGGAAATGCACGCTTTAAGGGCAACCAGAGTATTTTGGTTTTAGGGGCGATTGTGTTTTTTTGATTTTTTGAAGCTTTAATGCTAGATATATTTTTGAACCCTAAATGGCACTAATTAAAGTAAATAACTAGATTTTTGGCTTTGTCATAAGCATCTGATTCTACTAGCTCCCAACTTTTGATTTTAATATTATCATGTAACAAATTAAAGCAATTCACAAATAATTCTGAAAATGTATTTAAAGATGTGAAATCATTAGATTTAAATAATTCGATTAACTTACGCCCTTTTATAATTCCTTCAATATTGTAATTAGCATGAAGAAATTTCTCAAAGTTCTTTAAATAGATTTCATCATTTGTTTCGACATAAATATGCAACATATTGCATGCTATAAGGATTGATTTTTCTGACTCGTTATTTATTTCTGGAGCTTCATTGGTTTTTAAGAGATTAATTAATTCATTTTTTGCAAATAAATATGGGTCATAACCATAATCTGAAACCATAATTGGATAAAAGAAATAATGATGAATTTTATCCCAAATTTTCTCTCTAATTGAAGAAAGATATGTCATGTTGTTTTCTCTGGATTCATTATCAGGTATCATCCAACCGACAGCGTTTGGAACTCCCAGAAGTTTTATTTCAAAATGAAGTAATTCATGTAACAAGACTTCATTTTTGTCTTGAACGTTCTTATCTATTTCAATCATTAATAAATCACCCTTAATTTGCCCATTTCCCCGTTGATTGAGTTGAAGTTCAGAAACTTTGATGCTAACTTTTTTGTCAAAGCCTCTTTCTAGTTTTTTGATTAGTTCAACTATTTTTTTGTCTATTTCAAAATCATAAGGCGGCATTGTGTTATTAGCTATTTGAGCGTTTATAATATTTGAAATGGTTATAATTAATATGGTTATTAGAATCTTCAATCTATTATTTGTAAGTTTTTTTGAGCCGCAAATTTGTTATACAATGATATTTCAGCTAATGTTCTTGAGGATATGAGTAATATTAATATTTTCATATCCAACGTTAATCGAAGTTAATAGAAAAACTTTACAATGTCAAGTTTGACAATACATAATCATTATAAAATTGAGACAACCTTTTCAATCCGCTTAACCGTTTCATTTTTACCAATCATAAACATAATATCAAATACATCGGGTCCTTGTAAAGCGCCAACCAATGCTAAGCGCAAGGGCATCATCACTTTACCAAAACCAATATTGTTACTCGTAATCCAATTTTTAATATCGGTTTGTAATGCGGTTACTGTAAAATCATCAATATGCAAAATGATGTTTTTTATTTGGGTCATAATGTCGGCAGTGTCTTCTTTAAAGGCTTTTTTAGAAGCCTTTTCATCATAAGATGATGGCGACACAAAAAAGTAATGACTCAGTTCCCAAAAATCTGACACAAATGTGGCGCGTTCTTTTATTAAACCAACAACCAAAGCGATGTAGTTAACATCAATTTCTACTAATTCGTGGCGTTTAGCTTTAAATAATTCAGCCAACACATCATCACTTTGTGCTTGCATATAATGATGATTAAACCATTTAATTTTATCAGGGTCAAAACGTGCACCAGATTTATTAACACGCTCTAATTCGAACGCCTCTATAAGCTCTTGTAAACTAAAAATTTCTTGTTCTGTTCCTGGGTTCCAACCTAAAAAAGCTAAGAAATTAACCATAGCTTCAGGAAAATAACCATCTTCTTTGTAACCTCTTGAAATGTCTCCTTCAGGTGATTTCCATTCTAAAGGAAAAACCGGAAATCCTAATTTGTCACCATCACGTTTGCTTAATTTTCCTTTTCCGGTAGGTTTTAAAATAAGTGGTAAATGTGCAAATTCAGGAGCCTCCCAACCAAAAGCTTTATAAAGTTGATAGTGTAAAGCTAAAGAAGGCAACCACTCTTCACCACGAATTACATGGGTGATTTCCATTAAATGGTCATCAACAATATTTGCTAAATGATAGGTCGGCATGCCATCACTTTTAAACAATACTTTATCATCTAAAATATTAGTGTCTATTTTTATATCACCACGAATGATGTCTTTTAGGTGAAGCGTTTCATCTTTTGGGCTTTTAAAACGCACAACATAATCATCACCGTTGGCAATTCTATTTTTAACCTCTTCATCCGTCATTACCAAAGAGTTAACCAAGCGCCCTTTTTCACGATTATGCCAGTTGTAAATAAAGGTTTTACCTTTCTCTTCGTGGTCTTTTCTATGAAAATCTAATTGTTCTGAGGTATCAAAAGCATAATATGCATTACCCGATGCAATTAACTCATCAGCATATTGCTTGTACAAATGTTTGCGTTCGCTCTGTCTGTACGGACCAAATTTTTCGTTTTTGTTCGGGCCTTCATCAAAAGGAATTCCACACCAATTTAATGCATCTATAATATATTGTTCTGCGCCATCAACATACCTATTTTGGTCGGTATCTTCAATCCTTAAAACAAAAGTTCCGTTAAGTTTTTTAGCAAATAAATAATTAAACAACGCGGTTCTTACACCTCCAATATGAAGGGGTCCGGTTGGGCTTGGTGCAAAACGCACACGAACATTTTTTTTCATGCTTTAGTTAATTATGCCGCAAAGATAAATATTAAGAAAGAAGACGGAAGCCAGAAGCCAGAAGTTTTTAGTTTTTAAAGCCTCATTTCTTTTGGAATACGTTTATTCATTATTTTAAACCATAAAGGAGGTAACAAAGACAAAACCATAGAAGTTGGGTAGCCGTATGGCATTTGTGGGCTTTCATCATGGCAATCTAATATTTGATACTTTTTTGAAGTTTTGTAATGATGGTCGCTGTGTCTTGTTAGTTCGTATAACACAATGCGCCCAATAACATGGTTAGAGTTCCATGAATGAATCTCTTGTACGCGCTCATATCTTCCAGATTTTGTTTTTAAACGCAGTAATCCATAATGTTCAATGTAATTAACCGTTTCAAGCAAAATAAAGCCAAAAATGGCTGAAAATAGAGCAAAAAGAAATCCTGTACTACCAAATAGTGCGGTTACAATAGTCAAATAAAAAATTTGTAAAAAGGCATACCAAAGCATATCGTTTTTAAAGGATATAGCACTTAAATTGTTTTTAATCAATAGGTTTTTTTGAATTTTCCAGGCGCTTAAATATTGCCTAAAAACAGAGGTTACCCAAAAGGAGTAAACACTTTGATTATATTTTGCTGTAGCAGGATCTTCCTTAGTGGCAGCGTGTAAATGATGTCCGTAATTGTGTTCAATATAAAAATGCATGTATAAGGCTGGTAGCAACAGCATTTTTCCTAAGTAACGTTCATTGGTGTTTTGTCTGTGACCCAATTCGTGCGCAACGTTTATACCGTTTACACCTAAAACAATCCCCATTGAAATAATAAGCCCTATGAATTCATATGTTTTTAAGGACGTAGTTGTTACGGTTATTAAAGCAAAAATTAGCAACCCATAAACAATAGGGATATTTAGATATAATAACCAATCGAACAGTTTTTTGTTCTTTAATGAATTAGACTCTGCTTCCGAGATATTTCGATTATCTATTGGGAAAATCAATTCTAAAATCGGAATAACAACAAAGCCATAAAGAGGTGTTGCAAATGATAGCGCACCTTGATAACGTATGCCAACAAAGGCAACCAAAGGGATAGAAAACGCCGCTAAATATTTTAAATCTTTCACTTTAATTAGGTCGAATATATTAGTTTGTCGAGAATTTTACTGATATAGGCACAAATTAACGAAGTTTTAGTAAAGTTAGTAAATTGAAGTACAAAATAAAATTGTAGTTTAGTGAGTTAAATAGCCCAAATTGAACAATTTTAAGACCATACAAGATAAATTAGAAGCATTTATTAAGCGATATTATACTAATGAATTGCTTAAAGGCACTATCTTATTTTTTGCTTTAGGCTTACTATATTTTTTATTCACTCTTTTTATCGAACACGTTTTATGGTTAAATACCACAGCAAGAAGTATTTTGTTTTGGTTGTTTGTAGGTGTTGAAATAGCCTTACTTGTTAAGTTTATATTTATCCCTTTGGCTAAATTGTTTAAGCTTCAAAAAGGCATAAATTATGTAGATGCTTCCAAAATTATTGGCAGACATTTCCCTGAGGTGAATGATAAGCTATTAAATGTGCTTCAGCTAAATCAAAACCAGTCAAAATCAGAATTGTTAATAGCAAGCATTGAGCAAAAATCCTTAGAACTTAACCCTATTCCTTTTAAGCTTGCTATTAATTTTAAAAAGAACATCAGCTATTTAAAGTATGCTGCAATTCCTGTTGCAATTTTATTACTAACTCTAGTTACAGGAAATTTTAATTGGTTTAGTGATAGCTACCAGCGAGTAGTTCATTATAAAACAGCTTACGAGCCACCAGCTCCATTTGAGTTTTTTGTTGTGAATGAGCATTTAAATGCTATTGAAAATAAAGATTTTAAGCTTATTGTAAAAACGGCAGGAGACATGGTTCCTGAAAATGTCCAAATCACATATAACGGAGAGACTTATTTTTTACAACAGAAGGCTATGGGCGAGTTTGAGTATATGTTTTCTCAACCTAAAGAGGCTATTACGTTTCGTTTAAACGCAAATGAAGTAACGTCTAAACCTTACACCATTAATCTTGTTGAAACTCCATCTATTTTAAATTTTCAGATGGTTTTGGACTACCCAAGTTATACCAAAAAGAAAGATGAGATAGTTAAAAGAACAGGGAATGCTACAATCCCAGAAGGAACACTTGTGAAATGGGTAATCAATGCGAAATCTACTGACCAGATTAATTTGTTTTCAAACGACACTATTGATTTTAATTTGGAAGAACCAGGTGTTTTTGAAGCATCAAAACAGCTTTTCAACAATTATAATTATCAATTGAGCACGAGTAATAAAAACCTTAAAAACTATGAAAATTTAGAATTCAGAATTGATGTTGTAAAGGACCAGTATCCTGAAATTGACTTAAAGGTTGAAAAGGATAGCTTAGACCTTCAAACACTCTATTTTTATGGACAGGTAACAGATGACTATGGGTTTAGTAAGCTTCAATTAGTATATTATCCTTCAGATGACGAAACAAATAAACAATTTGAAAGCATACCTGTTTCAAGCTCTAACATTTCTGAGTTTATAACAGCTTTTCCTAACAACTTAAATATTAAAGCTGGTATTCCTTATGAATTATACTTCCAAGTGTTTGATAATGATGCAATTAACAAGTATAAGAGTTCAAAAAGTAATGTAATAACTTATAGAAAACGCACCAAAGAAGAGGAAGTTCAAAAGCAGCTGCAAGAACAAAACAATACAATAAAGGATTTAAATAAATCGCTTGAAAAGTTTAATGAGCAAGAAAAAACACTGGAGGAGTTAACCAAAACCCAAAAGGAAAAATCTGCTTTAAATTTTAACGACAAAAAGAAATTAGAATCATTTTTCAAACGCCAAAAGCAGCAGGACGAAATGATGAAAAATTTCAATAAAAAGTTAAAAGATAATTTAGAAGAATTTCAAAAAGAAAACATGGAAGAAGACGCCTTTAAGGAAGACTTGAAAGAGCGCCTTAAAGAGAATGAAGAAAAGCTTAAACAAGATGAGAAATTATTGGAAGAGCTTGAAAAACTTCAAGAAAAAATAAATAAAGAAGAGTTAACCGAAAAACTTGAAGAGCTTGCAAAACAAAACAAAAATAAAAAGCGAAGCTTAGAACAGTTGATTGAATTAACGAAGCGTTTTTATGTTGAAAAGAAACTTGAAAAATTAAAAGAAGATTTAATGAAGCTATCTATTGACCAAGAAAAGCTTTCCAACGAATCAGAAGAAAAAAATACTAAAGAGGAGCAAGATAAATTAAATGAACAGTTTGAAGATTTTAAAAAAGATATTGAAGAATTAGAAAAGGATAGTAAAGAGTTAAAAAAGCCGATTGATATACCTAGAGATAAACTTGATGAAAATGACGTTAAAGAAGAACAGAAGAAAGCTTCAGAAGAATTAGGAAAGATGGAGCAAGAAAAAGCTTCTGATAAAGAAAAGGCTGAACCACAAGAAACCGAAAACCAAAATCTTAAAAATGCTCAGAAAAGTCAAAAGAAGGCTGCTCAAAAAATGATGCAAATGAGCCAAAAAATGCAAAGTGCTATGCAAGCTGGTGGTGGCGAGCAAATGGAAGAAGATGTAGAAATGCTTAGACAAATTCTTGACAATTTGGTCTTGTTTTCTTTCGATCAAGAAGCGCTTATGAATCAGTTTAAATCTATTAATGACAACAACAATAAGTACGCCACATATCTTAAAAAGCAAAACAATTTAAGGGAACATTTTGAACATGTAGATGATAGCCTTTTTGCATTGTCATTAAGAAACCCAAAATTGTCTGAACAGATAAACAAGGAAATTACTGAGGTGTATTATAACATAGATAAAGCACTGTCTCAATTGGCGGAAAACAGATTGTATCAAGGAATTTCTAATCAACAATTTACGATTACGGCAGCAAACAATTTAGCCGATTTTTTAAGTGATGTTTTAGATAATATGCAAGAAAGTATGAGTATGTCGGCTGGTAAAGGTGGTCAGGGAGACATGCAATTACCAGATATTATTATGAGTCAGGAAGAACTCAATAAAATGATGCAAGAAGGTATGAAAAAGGGTGAAAATGGTAAGCCACAAGACGGAGATGGAAAACAAGAGGGTGAAGGAGAAAAAGAGGGTGAAAAGGGAAAAGATTCTAAAGAAGGTAAAAACAGTAATCAAAAAGGGGAGAATGGAAAACAGAGTGGAGAAGGTGAAGGCACGAACGAAGATGTAAACGGATTGCTTTATGAAATTTACCAACAGCAACAGCAACTTCGAAATGCTTTACAAGAGAAGTTGTCTAAAGAAGGAAATAAAGGGAATGGAGATGCATTAGTTAGAAAAATGGAAGAGATTGAACTGGATTTATTAAACAAAGGTTTTACAAATCAAACACTTCAAAAAATGATGGAGCTAAAGCATCAGCTTTTAAAACTTGAAAATGCTACGTTCCAACAAGGAAAAGACGATAAAAGGGAATCTGAAACTAATAAAGATCAGTTTGATGGTAATCCTAATAATCAAATTCCAACCGCAAAACAATATTTCAACACAACGGAAATATTAAACAGACAAGCATTACCTTTGCAGCAAGTTTACAAAAAGAAAGTACAAGAGTATTTTAAAAAGGCTAATGATTAATTTTAATTACGAAACTGATTTTTTACTTGAGGATGAAAAGGTAATTTCAAGTTGGATAGTTAGCACCATTGCTGCGGAAGATTATAACTTGGATGAAATAAACTATGTGTTTTGTGATGATGATTATCTTCATAAATTGAATGTGGAGTTCTTAAAGCATGATACACTTACCGATATTATTAGCTTCGATTATTCAGTCGGAAAAACCATACAAGGCGATATTTTTATTTCTGTGGAAAGAGTAAAAGAAAATGCGGCCGATTATGAGGTTTCTTTTGATGAAGAATTAAGGCGTGTTATCATTCATGGCGTGTTGCATTATTGTGGATACAAGGACAAAACCGATAAAGACGCCCAAGTGATGAGAGACAAAGAAAACTTCTACTTAAATCAACTGGATTAAAATCCAAGAATTCCCGTATATTTGCAAACTTAATTTAATCAATGTTCCACGTGGAACACGGAAGTTATAAATACGAGCTATGTTTAACGATGTGTATGATGTTATAGTTGTAGGTGCTGGTCATGCCGGTAGTGAGGCTGCTGCTGCTGCTGCCAATATGGGTAGCAAAACTCTACTTGTTACTATGAATTTGCAAAACATAGCACAAATGTCATGTAATCCCGCTATGGGAGGTATTGCCAAAGGGCAAATTGTAAGAGAGATTGATGCGCTGGGTGGATATAGCGGTATTGTTTCAGACACATCCGCTATTCAGTTTAAGATGCTTAATAAATCAAAAGGACCTGCCATGTGGAGTCCAAGGGTGCAAAGTGACAGAATGCGTTTTGCTGAAGATTGGCGATTGCTTTTAGAGCAAACTCCCAATCTTGATTTTTACCAAGAGATGGTATCTGGTTTGTTGATTGAAAAGAATAAAGTAGTTGGAGTTAAAACATCTTTAGGAATAGAGATAAAGGGAAAATCTGTTGTGCTTACAAACGGTACTTTTTTAAACGGATTAATTCATATAGGTGATAAGAATTTTGGTGGTGGTAGAGCAGGAGAAAAAGCAGCAACTGGAATTACCGAGCAATTGGTGAGTTTGGGTTTCGATTCGGGTAGAATGAAAACAGGAACGCCGCCTAGGGTTGATGGTAGGAGTTTGGATTATTCTAAAATGATTGAACAACCCGGTGATGAAAACCCCGAAAAATTTTCTTATTTGGATATTACCAAACCATTAGAAAAGCAACGTTCTTGTCACATGACATATACGAGCGAGCAAGTTCATGATTTACTTCGGCAAGGGTTTGATAGGTCTCCAATGTTTAATGGAAGAATTAAAAGTTTAGGTCCTCGTTACTGCCCTTCAATTGAAGATAAAATTAATCGTTTTGCTGATAAAGATAGACATCAATTATTTATAGAGCCTGAGGGTTGGAATACTGTTGAAGTTTATGTGAATGGATTTTCTACATCGTTACCAGAAGATGTTCAGTTTAAAGCGTTAAAATCGGTTGTTGGTTTTGAAAACGTTAAGTTTTTCAGACCAGGATATGCTATTGAGTATGATTATTTTCCGCCTACACAATTAAAACACACGTTAGAAACTAAGTTAGTTGAGGGATTATATTTTGCAGGTCAGATTAACGGAACTACTGGCTATGAAGAAGCTGCTTCGCAAGGATTAATGGCTGGGATAAACGCTAGCCTAAAAGTTCAAGAAAAGGAATCTTTTACTTTAAAAAGAGATGAAGCTTATATTGGTGTTTTAATTGATGATTTAATTACTAAAGGAACAGAAGAGCCATATCGTATGTTTACCTCGAGAGCTGAATATAGAACATTGTTGCGACAAGATAATGCGGATTTAAGATTAACACCCAAAGGATATGAATTGGGATTAGCTTCGGAAAAACGATTAAGAAGAATGGAAGAAAAGCATGAAGCGGCTGAAAAGTTTGTTGCGTTTTTTGAAACAACTAGTGTGAAGCCAGAGGATATTAATCCTATTTTAGAAGCGAATAATTCGTCTCCAGTAAATCAATCAGGAAAGCTCTTTAAAATATTTTCAAGACCAAATATTGATATGGCTGATGTTAGGAAAATTGACAGTGTCGAGACGTATATTCAAGACCATAATTTGGATAGGGAAGTTATCGAACAAGCAGAAATTCAAGTAAAATACTCTGGGTATATTGCTAAAGAAAAGAACAATGCCGACAAGTTAAGCAGACTCGAATATGTGAAAATTCCAGAAAATTTTGACTATTCGGAAATCAAATCAATGAGTTTTGAAGCGCGCGAAAAACTTAAAAAAGTTCAACCAACAACCGTGTCTCAAGCGTCAAGAATAAGTGGAGTTTCACCTAATGATATATCGGTATTATTAGTTTATATGGGACGATAAATATTTGATGTTCCACGTGGAACATGCAAATTAATTTCTTTTTTGTTGTTCTGAAACGAGTCAGAATCTATTTTAAATGAATAAAAAGTCAGTGCCTTTAGTTGTAAAAGATCATTCGGTTTCAGGTGAAAAGTTCGAATTAGTAGAGAATTCTGAATATGGCTTTTTAGAAACTACACCTCAACCGCCTTCAGAGAAGCTGCCTGAGTATTACGAAAGTGAAGACTATATTTCTCATACAGATTCTAAACGCAATTTGTTTGAAAAGGCATATCATTTAGTTAGGAGTATTTCGTTAAAAAAGAAATTGAAATTAATTAATTCTTTTTCTTCGGAAAGCAAAAAACTATTAGATGTAGGTTGCGGCACAGGCGATTTTTTACAAACGGCTTTACAAAATAATTGGACAGTTTCAGGAATTGAACCTAATGACCAAGCCCGAGACATTGCCAATAAAAAAACCAATAATTCTGTTTTTGAAACCGGGCAACTTTTAAAGTTTGAAGAATCGAGTTTTGATGTAATCACACTTTGGCATGTTTTAGAACATTTACCAAAATTGGAAGAACAAATAGCTACATTTAAAAAGCTATTAAAAAAACAAGGCATATTAATAATTGCGGTTCCTAATTATAGAAGTTTTGATGCAAAATATTATAAAAACTTTTGGGCTGCTTATGACGTTCCTAGACACCTTTGGCATTTTAACAAAACCTCTATTTCGAAATTGGTCGGAAAACAATCAATGAAAGTTGTAAAAACTCAACCCATGCTGTTTGATGCCTTTTACGTGAGTTTACTTTCTGAAAAATATAAAACAGGAAAAATGAATTTTTTTAAAGGTATTGGGATAGGATTGGTTTCAAATATGAAGTCTATAATATCAAAAGAATCTTCTTCTGTAATTTACATCATTAAAAACAGCTAAAATTTATTTTTAGCAACGTTGACTAGCGCTTGACGCATTAAACAACGAAACATATGCTTCAATAAAAAAAACGTCTTAAATCGCTTAAAATGAATTTGTTTTCTATAGTTATTTGTTATTAAAATTGAATTTCGCTATAAAATTTACTTATATGTTAAAATCAAAATAATTTGGACTAGAATTTTAACTTACTTTGTTACATTTGCCCAGATTAAAAACAAATCAAATAATTAATCAAAAACTAAATGAAAAATATATTTTACCTAGGAATGGTGCTTTTAATATTATCATCATGCCAAAAAGAAAAAAAAATTGGATATATAGATAATGGAATCGTTATAAACGATTATCAAGAAAAGAAAGACCTTGAAGCTAAATTTCAATTGAAAGAAGAAGCTTTTAGAAAAAAGTTTGACAGCATCGATATTGCTTTTCAAGCCGAAGTGCAAAAGTTTCAAGCTGAAGCTAATAAAATGAGTCAAACAAAAGCTCAAGAGAGATATCAGCAGTTAGGTCAATTAAAGCAAAGTCAAGACCAACAAAGACAAATTGAAGCGCAGCAATTTCAAAAAGCGTTTCAGACCGAACTTGACTCTATAATTAGCAAAGTTAAAAGGTTCGAAAATGAATATGGTAAAACAAATGGTTATTCTTTTATAATTGGAACAAGTGATGCGGCATCAACTGTATTATATGGTTCAGAAGAGAACGATTTGACTCAAATTATTTTAGACTCTTTGAACGCGAAGTACAAAAAATAACATCTATTTTTTGATAAAATTAAAAAGCTGGTCATTGTGCCAGCTTTTTTTATGGAATTTGGATAGAAATTAATATTATTTTCGCAATCTAATTAGCAAATGGAAACCAAAAACCTTCAACGAATAGCTCTAAGCACCTACTTCTTCATGTCAGGTTTATGCTTTGCATCCTGGGCATCAAGAATACCAACCATTAAAGATGCTTTTGGATTAAACGATGCTCAATTGGGAACCATGTTATTAGTAATGCCAATAAGCGCCTTGTTAGGCACCGTTGCATCTGGTTGGTTGGTTTCAAAGTTTGATAGTAGAGATCCTTTGCTAATTTCTTTTCTGCTATTTGCGCTATCCTTAACAGGTGTTTCTCATGTAAATACTACATTTTTGTTGGTAATCTCACTCGCGGCATTTTCAATTTTTATGCGTGTTTTAAATATTGCAATGAATGCGCAATCTATAACACTTCAAAAAACATTTAATAAAAATATAATTGGCTCATTTCATGGTGTTTGGAGTTTTGGAGGAGTAGTTGGTGTGCTGTTTTCTACACTTATGGTTAAAGCAGAGGTTTCTATGGAGATTCATCTTACAATAATTTCTTCAATAACGATAATTGGGTCTCTTTTGGCATACCAATATTCATTAAAAGATGATAAATCTAAAACGGGAAACAAATTGATTTTTGGAAAACCAGACACGTTTATTTTATACCTAGGTTTACTTATATTTTTTGCTTCTATATGTGAAGGAGGAATGTTTGATTGGAGCGGTATTTATTTTAAAGATGTTGTAAAAGAAGATGTCTTTACTTATGGGTATTTACTATTTATGATTTGTATGGCTGTTTCAAGGTTTTTTGTAGATAAGCTATTAGATAAATTAGGAATGCCAACCATGTATATTTTAAGCAGTATACTAATTTCTATTGGCATCTTGTCTGCGGTATTATTTCCACAGTTTTGGACGGCATTAATTGGGTTTTGTTTGGTTGGGATTGGTGTTTCGTCTATTTTTCCAATGACCTATATGTTAGCAGGGAAATCTCAAAAATATTCACCAGGAATGGCTATTTCAATTGTGGGGACATACTCCATTGTAGGTATGTTTGTTGGCCCACCTTTAATTGGCTATTTATCGCATGCTTTTGGGCTACAAAAAGCCTTTTTAATAATTATGTTTTGCGGTTTAATGTTTATTCCGATCTCTCAATTATTCTTTAAGAATTTGAAGCAAGAATAAATGTTTCTTTAAGCGTAAAAAGAAAAAGCTTTAGGAACAACAGAGACTTTAAAATTCCCACTACCAATTAGTTCTCCGTCAGCCTGAATAAAAGGCTTGTTCTTTTGAGTTATTGTAATATTTATAGCATCAGTTTTAAAAGTTTTTACCTTTTTATAATTAGTAATTTTTCCGTTAAAAAGCTTTGGAAGAACAATAACAACTTCAAACTTTCCTAAATTTTGAGCAATGGAAACATCTAATAAGCCATCAAAAGGGTTTGGATTGCTTGTAAGCTGCATACCACCACCAGAATATTTACACAAACCAACCAAAATCATTAATGTTTTTCCAGAAACTTCATCAGAATTTAAAATGACAGTAGAGTTAAAATTATTGAACTGGAACAAACTTATTAAAGCGCCAAATAAATAGGCAATGGCACCAAGGGATTTATAACTTTTTACTTTGCTAACAACAAAACCATCAAAACCAACACCTGCCAAATTATTAAAGTATACGGTGCCTTTTTCCTCATCTTCAAATACAATTTTACCTATATCCTGCTGAATAACATGTCCCTTTTTAATAATTTTTATAGCTTGCTCAATGTTATTTGGAATATTGTGAGTTTTAACCCAATCATTACCTGTGCCTATGGGAATAACACCCACATATATTTGTGATGTAGGCACTTTTTCTTGACTAAAAATACCGTTTACAATATTATGTAATGTACCGTCGCCACCAACACAAATAATATGTGTAATATTCTGATTTAGAGATGTTTGAACGAATTTTTTGCTGTGTTCGGAATATTCAGTAAATGCAAAATCAAAATCAAAACCATGATGCTCTAATAAAGCTTTAATTTTTGGCCATTTTCTTTTGCTTGCACCATTACCAGAAGTAGGATTGATAATTACCATCCATTTTTTAGAGGCTGTGCTCATTAATCAGCTTTTTTATGAAGTAATCGCGTTAATTTAATAGACAAATCTGTCAATATAATTTTAGAATTCCCATTACGTTCAATATGATAAATGGCATTTTGTAGCTCGTCACTTATTTCTAAAATATTATTTCCGTGAACAAAGGGAGCAAACTTTTCAAGCTTAAAGCTTTCTGTTTGCGGTTCCATAAACACCAAATCGGTGGCCTTGTAATTAAGTAATAAGGCTTGACGGAAAAAATCTAAACAAAATTGCAAAAACTGTTTTTGAGTTTCTCTACCTGTTTTAGAAATATCTTCACTCCAAGAAATTAAATCATGTATTGCAGCTTTATTTCCTTTTGCCTTAAAAGCGCTTCTAATCCAATAAACAAACCAAGTTTCAAACTGAATGTCTTCAGAATCGTGATATACCAAATCACAGGCTTTATTATAATTTCCGTTGGATTGATGAGCAATTTTTGTGGCTACAGATGTTTCTAAATTATATTGCTTTATCAAAGCTTCTTTAATAACGTCTTCAGCTAAAGGCGGAAAATGTAAAATTTGGCACCGAGACCGTATCGTGCTAATAATTTGTTCTTCATCTTCAGCAATTAAAATAAAAATGGTTTTGTTAGGCGGTTCTTCAATAAGTTTTAAAAGTTTGTTAGCACAAGCTGTGTTCATTTTTTCTGCCATCCAAATCAACATCACTTTATATCCACCTTCGTAAGATTTTAATGAAAGCGATTTTACAATATCTTGTGCTTCATCAACCCCAATTTGCCCCTGCTTATTATCAACCCCTAGCAATTTGTACCAATCAAACAAGTTACCATAAGGTTGCTCATTTAATAACTGGCGCCACTCTTCTAAATAGTGACTAGAAACGGGATGACTTTTTACTTTATCGCTTGTGGTAACCGGAAAAGCAAAATGTAAATCGGGGTGCGAAAAGTTTTTAAACTTTAAGTTACAAGCCTCATTCCCATTAGTGTTTTCGCCTCCAGAATTCATACACAAAATATATTGTGCGTACGCCAACGCCATAGGTAATGTGCCTGAACCCTCATTGCCCACAAACAATTGCGCATGAGGTATTCTGCCATTATTAACACTTTGTGTTAGGTGTTTTTTAATGTGGTGTTGCCCTAATATGTCTTCAAAAAGCATAAAACAAACCTACACAATTTTTATTATATGCTAAATACAAAATAGCATAGGTTTTAATTTGGGCGTTACCTTTAAGGTCGGGCTTTCGGCAGTCGCTTTTTTAGTTTTATTATAAAACCAAAAGGAGCTCCAACAAAGCCTCTATCCCTAACGTAAAAACAAAAAGTGGTCATAATCTAAAAATTTCTTTCAACCTATATCGTTTTCGTAAAAAAAGGCATTTTTTATCGCCTATTTATTAGTTACATTTGTGCTACAATCCATTAAATTGAGCATAATGAAGACTTTAAACGATTTTAATTTTGAAAATAAAAAAGCATTAATCCGAGTAGACTTTAACGTACCCTTAAATGAAAATTTTGAAGTAACCGATTCTACAAGAATAGTATCTGCAAAACCAACAATCATTAAAATTCTAGAAGATGGCGGAAGTTGTATTTTAATGTCGCATTTAGGTCGCCCAAAAGGACGTCAAGACGAGTTTTCATTAAGGCATATTGCTGAAACTGTTGAAGAAATTATTGGGGTTAAAGTTATTTTTGTTGATGATTGTGTAGGAGAAAAAGCTGAAAAAGCTGCCGCTAATTTACAACCAGGAGAACTTTTATTATTAGAAAATTTACGTTTTCATAAAGAAGAGGAAGCTGGTGATGTTGCTTTTGCAAAACAGCTTTCAAACTTAGGCGATATTTATGTAAATGATGCTTTTGGTACTGCTCATAGAGCTCATGCTTCAACAACTATTATAGCTCAGTTTTTCGAAGGGAAAAAATGTTTTGGTAATCTGTTAGCACAAGAAATAGAAAGCATTAAGAAAGTAATGGAAACGGGCGAAAAACCGGTTTTAGCGATACTTGGTGGCGCTAAAGTATCATCAAAAATCACCATTATAGAAAACATTTTAGATGCAGTAGACCATTTAATTATTGGTGGAGGTATGGCATTTACATTTGTAAAAGCTCAGGGAGGAAAAATTGGAAATTCTATTTGTGAAGATGATAAAATGGATTTGGCATTAGATATTTTAAAACAAGCAAAACAAAAAGGAGTGCAAGTTCATATTCCTGTCGATACGATAGCCGCCGATGCTTTTAGTAACGACGCCAATACACAAACAGTTGATATTAATGCAATACCGGATGGTTGGGAAGGCGTTGATGCCGGACCAAAATCTATTGCACAGTTTCACGATGTTGTAATGCAATGTAAAACCATATTATGGAATGGGCCGCTTGGAGTTTTTGAAATGGAAAGTTTTGCAAATGGCACTATTGAATTAGGAAACTCAATAGCTGAAGCCACAGCAAATGGAGCGTTTTCATTAGTTGGTGGTGGAGATTCTGTAGCTGCTGTAAAACAGTTTGGATTTGAAGAGAAAGTAAGCTATGTAAGTACTGGTGGAGGCGCTATGTTAGAAAGCTTAGAGGGTAAAACCCTACCTGGAATTGCTGCTATTTTACAATAATAGCAATTTAGTTTTCAAATTAGCCGAAAAAATACGATTTTAGCCATAACTGCGTTCAATAAATTTAATGAACAGATTTTATGGCTTTTCGATTTTTTATAATAGCAATACTTTTAAACTTTGGAACTTCATTTTCCCAAACTCAAGACTCTATAATTGATGGGAAACCTCAAAGTATAAAAACCATTGAAGCTATTGCTGATAGCTCTTCAGTTAAAAAACTGGCAGACCATAAATCAATGGCAACATTAGATGAAAAATGGTTTGAAGAACTTTACAGCAACACCTTATTTGATAGTATTTACGAAAGTGTCACGGAATTAAAATTTGATCCCGTTGATTACCCAGAATTATCTACAGACACATTAAAAGCAAGACTAAAAGAACTTGACTCTAGAACTCCATTCAATGTTGAATACAACCCAGGCCTTGAAAGTGTTATAAAATCATATTTAAAGCACCGACGAAACTCTCTACAAAACTTAATGACTTTAAGTGCGTTTTATTTCCCAATGTTTGAACGCGAATTAGACAATCAAAACATTCCTTTAGAAATTAAATATTTAGCCATTGTAGAATCGGCATTAAAACCTAGAGCTAAATCAAGGGTGGGCGCTACAGGATTGTGGCAATTTATGTTTAGTACTGGCAAAATGTATGGTTTAGACGTAAGTAGTTATGTTGATGAGCGGAGCGATCCGATAAAATCTACAGTGGCAGCTTCTAAGTATCTAGCAAAACTTTACGAAATTTTTGGTGACTGGGATTTAGCCTTAGCAGCGTATAACTCAGGTCCAGGTAATGTTACAAAAGCCATTCGTCGTTCGGGAGGTTATCAAAACTATTGGAATATAAGACACAATCTACCAAGAGAAACCGCAGGTTATTTGCCAGCATTTTTGGCAACTATGTATATTTTTGAATATGCTGAAGCACACGGGTTTAAAAAACTAAAACCAGAATTTGCTCATTTTGAAACCGATACGATTAGAGTAAAGCAGATGATAACACTGGACCAAGTGTCAGAAGTAACAGGCACTTCTATTGAGGAGCTTCAGTTTTTAAATCCATCCTATAAATTAGACATCATTCCCTTTATAAAAGGAGAAAATTATGCTTTAAGATTGCCGAAAGAAGTAGTTGGTAAATTCGTAAACAATGAAGATAGTATTTATGCATTTGCAAAAGCAGAGTTTGATAAACGAGAAAAACCATTACCGCAATTTTTTAATGCCAATGATAAAATAATTTACCGTGTAAAATCGGGAGATTACTTAGGAAAAATTTCTAGGATATATGGAGTAAGAGTGAGCGATATTAAAAGGTGGAACGGATTACGAAGCAATGATCTAAGGATTGGTCAACGATTGACTATTTATCCTAGAAAACCACATGTGTCTACCCCATCACCTTCAACAACAAAAGTTGCTGAAAAAAAGCCAATTTCAGGAGAGGTAGTAATTTATGAAGTAAAAAGTGGCGATTCGCTTTGGAGTATATCTCAAAAATTTTCTGGAGTTTCTGTTCAAAATATTAAAGATTGGAACGGTATTAGTGGTAGTAAATTAAAACCAGGAATGAAACTTAAAATTTCGAAAGGCTAAATTCCAAAAACATAACATTTATTATGAGGAACATCATATTTTCACTAGTATCATTAATACTTTTTGCATCTTGCGGAGACAAGAAAAACACAAATGACCGCTACATTGCCGATGCTTCAGGTGCCATTAACAACGTGTCTGTTGTTGTAGATAACGATTTATGGGACGGCAGTATTGGTGAAACCATTAGAAGCGTGCTAGCAAAACCTATATATGGCTTACCTCAAGACGAGCCTACTTTTACTATTAACCAAATACCTCCGTCTGTTTTTTCTGGGTTTGTAACTAGAAACCGAACGGTTTTAAAAATTGAAACCAATAAAGATGCTGGTATTGAGGTTTTAACAGATGTGTATGCAAGACCACAAAAGGTAATTGTAATTACTGGAAAAACGAAGCAAGAGGTTATAGATATAATTACTGAAAATGAATCTAAAATTATTGAAACATTTAGAAATGAAGAATTGGCTGAAAGATTACGCCAAATGGCCAAATCACCTCATCCGTTTACATCTATAAAGGATAAACTGGGGTTAACTATTCAGTTTGATTCAAGTCATAGAATAGCAAAAGAAACAGATGGTTTCTTTTGGATTAGGAAGGATATTACCACTGGCACAACCAATTTATTAATTTATGAATTACCTATTGATGCCATAAAAAGGAACGACAGTATTGTAAATCAAGTAATAAAAATTAGAGATTCCGTTGGAAAACTATATATAGAAGGACCCGTAGAAGGGTCTTATTTAGCTACCGAGAATGCTTATACCCCTTTTCATGGAGAAACAATTGTAGATAATAAACCAGCTCTGGAAACCAAAGGCATTTGGGATGTGAAAAACGCCTTTATGGGAGGTCCTTTTATAAACTATGCCATTGAAGATAAAACTAACAAACGTTGGGTAGTAATAGAAGGTTTTGCGTTTGCTCCTTCAGTTGAAAAGCGAAATTATATGTTAGAACTTGAAGCTATTATTAAATCCGTTAAAATAGATTAATAGAGATGGATTACTCAAGACAAAAAAGACCAACAAACTGTTGGTCTTTTTTATATCAATACAAGATGTTTTTTATTCTTTCTTAGGGTCTTTTTTATCATCTTCTTTACTAGCATCTTTAAATTCTTTGATGCCACTACCAAGTCCGCGCATTAATTCAGGTATTTTTTTACCTCCAAACAATAGTAATACAACCACAACAATTAATGCTATTTGCCAAGGGCCTATCGCTAACGGTAACATATATAAGTTCATAATTTTAGTTTTAAAAAACAAAGTTAATAATTAAAGTTAAATAAAACCGTTTTACGATTAACTTTAGTAGTACGGTAATTTAAAAATATTTTTAAACCGTTATACTTTACTTAAAACATCAACATATTTAATAAATTCTATTTATTTTTGTTTAACAATGAAAGAGGATAAAAAGAAGCAAAAAAAAATCAAGAAAAAACTACTCGATAAGTACCGATTATTGATACTTAACGAGCATACTTTTGAAGAAAGATTATCATTTAAATTAACGCGTTTAAATGTTTTTGTGCTTTCATCGCTAGTGGCAATTTTTTTAATTTCATTTACGTATTTACTAATAGCATATACCCCATTAAGAGAATATATACCTGGATATTCCTCAACAGCTTTAAAAAAGCAAGCTACAGAATTAAACTATAAAACAGACTCATTACAACGTGTTCTTGCCATGAACGAGATGTATTTTAACTCTATTAAGCAAGCATTAAAAGGCGATGTAAGCGCAGCAAATATTAATAAAGATTCAATTATTCAAGCAGTTAAATTAGAAGCTAGTGCAGTAGATTTAAGCCCTAGTGCCGAAGACTCCTTGTTAAGAGAAAAAGTGGATAAAGAAGATAAGTATAATTTATTTGAATCTGCAACCTCGACAACCAACTTCGTTTTATTTCCTCCTGTAAATGGCTCCATTAGTGAGCCTTATAACGCAAAAGAAAAACATTATGCAGTTGATATTGTAGTTGCAAAAGACACTCCTGTAAAGGCAACAGCAGATGGTATCGTAGTTTTTTCCGAATGGACGGCTAATACTGGGTATGTTATTATTATTGAACATAGTTACGGCCTTATTTCGATTTACAAACACAATGCTAGTTTAACCAAAGCGCAAGGTGATTTGGTAAAAGCAGGCGAGGTTATTGCAACCGCAGGAAACACAGGAGAGTTAACTACAGGGCCTCATTTGCATTTTGAGTTATGGAACGATGGTTACCCTATTAATCCAACAAATTTTATAGATTTCAATAAATGATATCATTTAAATCTGCCCTGGCAAAACCATTTGCAAAACGTATTTATAACAAAACTCAAAAATGGGCTAATAACCCTATTGATACTCAAAAAAAAGTATTTCAAGACTTAATTTCTCAAGCAGCTTCAACAGTATTTGGGAAAGATCATGATTTTATAAGTATTAACAACCATGAAGATTTTATAAAAAGAGTTCCTGTACGCGATTATGAAACTTTAAAACCCTATGTTGAAAGGGTTATTAATGGCGAAGAAGATATTCTTTGGAAAGGCAAGCCAATTTATTTTGCAAAAACATCAGGTACGACTTCAGGTGTAAAATATATACCGATAACTAAACCGTCCATTGAGGCTCAGGTAGAATCTTCTCGTAATGCCATATTGCTTTACATTCATGAAACTGGCAATGCAAAATTTGTTGATGGTAAAATGATTTTTTTACAAGGAAGCCCCATTTTAAATAAAAAAAACGGGATAAATGTGGGAAGGCTATCTGGAATTTCTGCTCACTATGTGCCTAAATATCTTCAAAAAAATAGGCTGCCATCATGGGAAACCAATTGTATTGAAGATTGGGAAACTAAGGTAAACGCCATAGTAGAGGAAACAGTAAACGAAAACATGACGGTTATTGCTGGAATACCATCTTGGGTTCAAATGTATTTTGAAAAAATTCAACAAAAAACAGGCAAAAAAATAGGTGATGTGTTTAAAAACTTCAACCTTTTTATTTTTGGAGGAGTTAATTACGAACCTTATAGAGCAAAATTTGAAAACCTTATTGGCCGAAAGGTAGACAGCATAGAATTGTATCCAGCTAGCGAAGGTTTTTTTGCATATCAAGATAAACAGAATGAAAAGGGAATGCTACTTCAATTAAACTCAGGAATATTTTATGAGTTTATTAAAGCCGACGAATTTTTTAATGACAACCCAAAACGGATTACCATTAAAGATGTTGAAATAGGCGTAAATTATGTTATGATTATTTCAACAAACGCAGGTCTTTGGGCTTATAATATTGGTGATACGGTTGAGTTTACTTCTATAAAACCTTATAGGGTAATCGTTTCAGGTAGAATAAAACATTTTATTTCTGCTTTCGGCGAACATGTTATTGGTAAAGAGGTAGAACAAGCTATGCAAGAAGCCACTTCGAATACTAATATAAGAGTTTCAGAGTTTACTGTAGCACCTCAAATTAATCCTAATCAAGGCCTGCCTTATCACGAATGGTTTATAGAGTTTGAAAACGAACCCGAAGACCTTTTGAGTTTAGCAAAAAAAATAGACGAATCACTTCAAAAACAAAACAGTTATTATTTCGATTTAATAAAAGGCAATGTTTTGCAACAACTAAAAATAACTAAAGTAAAACAAGGAGGTTTTCAAAATTATATGAAATCTGTTGGTAAATTAGGCGGTCAAAATAAGCTTCCGAGATTGTCCAACGACCGAAAAATTGTTGAGACTTTTACTCAATAAAATTTAGTTAAATAATCCTATCTTTGTACTCGACCAAATGAATCTATGAGTAGTAAAAAACAACACGCCAGAACAAGAGCTCAGGAAAGCTCGAACGCTATTGAGCGAATGTATATTACTATGCGTCATTTATTTAACAGGGGTTTTTATAAACCTATGGGAATATCTGGCGAAACTCTAAGAAATGCTTTGTTATTATTACGACCAGAAATTTATGGCTCTATTGGTGAGGAAAAAGCAGAGTTAGAAGGGTTGCTTTATGTTATTGATAGGCTTCCAACAGGTATAGAAGAGTGTACTTTCATCAATTTAACAAGTGATGAAGGATATTCCAACTCTCACTTTAAACCCATAATTCCAGAAAAAAGAAGGCGTAATTGTTATAGAATTGATAACGAACAAATGAATATCGAGATTACTCGAGGGCGCTCTGAAATCTATGACATTTTAACGCATCTAACGTTTCTTTTTATTGAATCCCATAAAATAAGTAATCGTGTTATTATTAACGAAGAGGGTGTCACCACAAGGGATTGGTTAAAACTTGAAAAAGCTGTTCTATCAAATAAGAAACTTACTCAAGAAGAGCGTGAGGTTGCTATTACCCACACGGCTAATATTTTGGGAAGAACTTTCAATGAGTTAACAGCGGTATATAATGAATTTGCTACGCCGTCTCAACCGGAAAGGTTACTTCATATTGTTTATTGGTTAGGGAAACTTGCAATTGAAGAGCAAGTGAATAACAACAAACGTACGGTTACTTTTAGTCCAGTTTTAAGGGAACGTATAGGCCACCATATTCATGGCGAAATATGGGCTGATACCATAAAAGAAACACTGCACAACAAAGGATTAATAGAAAGACCGATACATATTATTAGTGCCAATATGCATAGTGTCATGAATACACTATTTTCTAAAAATGCCTTAAAACCTAATCTCGAAAAGACAAGTATATTTCAGGTTTATGAATCTTTAAGTAAAAAGGATAATTCGGTCTTACGCAATAAAGTAACTAAAGAGGCGTTGCAAAAAGGTATGATTTATATAACTGACACATCTGGAGCTAATATAGACGTACAAATTTTTGATACTTCAAAATTAGATACCTCTAAAATAGACATCAAAATATCAAATGCTACTTTAAAAAATGAGGCACCAGTAATCTTGGTAATGGACTATGCTTTTGGAGAACAAGCTTATGAAACTATTGATGAACTACTCAAACCTTACAAAGTAAAAGGAAAGAAAACACATTTAAATGTTGAGTCTATATCAATAATGGGTAAAGCAGGTATTTTAGAAGGAGGTAAAGGTGATATCATGATTCCTTCAGCCCATATTTTTGAAGGGACAGCAGATAATTACCCATTTGAGAATGAACTAAAAAGAGAAGACTTAGATGGCCAAGGGGTAGATGTTTATGAAGGCTCAATGATCACAGTTTTAGGAACATCGTTACAAAACAAAGACATTTTAAAATTCTTCTTTAACTCAACATGGAAAGTAATAGGATTAGAAATGGAAGGGGCTCATTACCAAAAAGCTATTCAAGCGGCGTCTAAAGTTAGAGGTAGCATTAACCCAAATGTTAAAGTACGATATGCTTATTATGCAAGTGATAACCCATTAGAAACAGGAGCAACACTAGCCTCAGGAGGTTTAGGGACATCGGGTGTAAAGCCAACATATTTAATAACTAGAACAATTTTAGAACAAATACTTAACTAACAAGAAAAAATTATGAGTAAAGATTTGCAACAACCACAGCAATCTGAAGAAGTAGATTTAGGGCAACTATTTAAGATAATAGGGAATATGTTTGATCGCCTATTTAAGTTTATAGGCGGTATTTTTAATAAATTGTTTTTAGCTTTTGTTTGGATAGTCTTTTTTACAAAAAAGCATTTGATAAAGTTTGTTATAGCTGGGGTAATAGGAATTGCTATTGGGTTTTTGTTAGAAAAAACATCAGAACCTGTTTATAAGTCCTATGTAACACTAAAACAAAATTATGATACAGGTGAGAGTCTTTATAACTCAATTATTTATTATAATGATTTAGTTGATCAAAAAGATGTTATGACTCTGGTGAATGTTTTAGAAATTTCTGAAGATGAAGCCTCTTCTATATTAAATTTTGAAGTTGAATCTGTAATTAGTGAGAATCAAAAACTTAAAAATTTTGACACTTATAAAAAAGACTTGGATTCTGCATTAGCAGCAACCATTGAATATAAGGACTATATAAAAAATGATAAAGATTATAATCACGAGTACCAACAAATCACAATTAAATCGAAAACAAGAAATAGTTTTAAACAATTATTTGATAAGGTAGTTGAGAATATTAATAAAAACAGTTATTTTTTAAATCAACAGCAAAAAGATTTAAACGAATTAAACAGACGAGAGCATGCCTTAAAAGAGTCATTAGTTCAGTCAGATTCTTTAAAAAGCACATATAAAAGAGTTTTAGAAAAAGTATTAGATAATAAAGCTGGTTCACAAACTAGCGTTACCATCGAAAGCAGTGACGAAACAAGCAAAACAAAGGAATACGATTTATATTTAAGCGATTTAGAGTTAAGAAGAGAATTGGTTGAAATTGAACGAGAAAAAGAAGATAAAAAACAAATAATTGAAATTGTATCCAGCAAACAGGATTCTGGCTCAATTGATGATAAAAAAGATATTTTTGGGCTGTTAATTAGCCCAAAGTTGTACTATGCCGCTATTTTAATGGCTTTAACATTCGTGATATTGCTTTCAATTAGTTTCATTAAAGTTTTGGAAAAATACAATAGCAAAATATAGTTCAATAACTGTTTTTATAACATGACTATTAGAGTTTTAAAGAATCTAATTACAACGTATCCGAAACCTATTTTTGTGTCAAACTAGTTGTTGAGAAAGGAAAAAGAACCAACCTAATATAAGTGTAGAGTTGAAAATAATTAATTTTTTAAAAAGAAAATCTTTATCCTCAATTCCTTAACAAAGGGTTTAATTGTTAGACATTTGTACTTTTAACCGTTAATCTAAACATAACAATTTGTTAAAATATAATAGAAGAAAGGCAAGGTTTAAAAGGAGGTTGTATTGAAGAAGCCACTTATTGAACTGGATACATCAATAAAGAACAATTAATTTAGTTATCTCAACCTTTACTAAAAAGTGGATGGGAGGATACCTTCAACAACTAATAAATAATCATGACAGTTGAAGAAACATATTTAAAAGGCTGTTTTGTTATAACACCTAGAGTGCTTGAAGATGAAAGGGGCTATTTTTTTGAAAGTTTCAATAAGCAAATATTTGAAAAAGAAACAGGGGTTCATAAAACTTTTGTTCAAGACAATCAATCTAAGTCATCTAAAGGCGTATTGAGGGGGTTGCATTTCCAAAAAGGCAAACACGGGCAAGCTAAGTTAGTAAGAGTAATAAAAGGGAAAGTATTAGATGTTTGTGTCGATATTAGAGAAGAATCTCCAACTTTCGGTAAACAGTTTTCAATAATACTAGACGCTACCGAGCACAAACAACTATATGTTCCAAGAGGGTTTGCACACGGATTTTTAGTTTTAGAGGACGACACTATCTTTTCATATAAATGTGATAATTTTTACAATAAAGAATCAGAGTCAGGAATTATTTTTAATGACAAGACGTTAAATATAAAATGGGGTTTTACGGAAAAAGAGCTTATTATATCTGAAAAAGATAAAACGCTATTAACATTTGAACAACTATTTAAATGATCAAAAGAGTTTTAGTTACAGGGAGTAATGGGCAATTGGGAAAAACAATAAAAGAGTTATATAAATCAAACATCTTTAGTTTAGACTTATTTTTTGTTTCTAAAGAAGAATTAGATATAACAAACAAAAACCAACTGCAATCTTTTTTCAGAGCTAAAAATATTGATTATTGCATTAATTGTGCTGCATACACAAATGTAGAACAAGCCGAAAAGACACCAGAAATAGCCTTTGAAGTCAATGCTGAAGGTGTAAAATATTTGGCAGAAACCTGTAAAGATTTTGATGTTGTTCTAATCCATATATCTACAGATTATGTTTTTGACGGAGAGAAGACAGAGCCTTATACTATAAAAGACAAGACAAATCCAATTAATGAGTACGGAAAGTCCAAATTATTAGGTGAAAATTTTATTCAAGATATTTTAAACAAGCATTTTATTATAAGAACTTCATGGCTGTATAGTAAAAAGTATGGCAACAATTTTTATAAAACCATTTTAAAAAAAGCAAAATCAGGAGAAGCTCTTTCAATTACTGCAGAGCAGATAGGGTGTCCTACCAACACAGAAAATTTAGCAAACTACATACTAAATTTAATCACAAATAAATCAACAGATTACGGTGTTAAGCACTTTTGTGATGAGAAAGCAATGACTTGGTATGATTTTGCAAAAAAAATATTACTTGAGAATGATTTGTCTAGCCATACAAGCCTTGTTAAAGCAAACAATTATCGTACTTTTGCAAAGCGACCGAAAAATTCAATTTTATTAAATTGAAAATGGGTTGATTCATAACAACAGAATTTAGTTACAAATGCAAAAAAAAATAGCGTTAATCACAGGTGTTACCGGTCAGGATGGAGCTTATTTAAGCGAATTTCTCTTAAAAAAGGGATACGAAGTTCATGGGGTTAAAAGACGTTCATCTTTATTTAATACAGACCGAATCGATCATCTTTACGAAGATCCACATGTAGAGAATCAAAGTTACTTTTTACATTATGGTGATTTAACTGATAGCACGAATCTTACAAGAATTATTCAAGAAGTTCAGCCAGATGAGATATATAATTTAGCTGCGATGAGCCACGTTCATGTATCTTTTGAAATGCCCGAATATACTGCCAATGCTGATGGTATTGGAACTTTACGCCTTTTAGAAGCAATTCGTTTGTTAGGCTTGGAAAAGAAAATAAGAATATATCAGGCCTCAACTTCAGAACTTTATGGAAAGGTACAAGAAGTTCCTCAAACTGAAACCACACCGTTTTATCCTAGAAGCCCATATGCGGTTGCGAAGATGTATGCCTACTGGATAACTGTAAATTACAGAGAAGCTTATGGTATGTTCGCTTGTAATGGTATATTATTTAACCACGAATCTCCAATTCGTGGAGAAACTTTTGTAACGAGAAAAATAACAAGAGCTACCTCTAAAATTGCCATGGGGTTACAAGAAAAAATATATTTAGGAAACCTTGATGCACAAAGAGACTGGGGTCATGCGAAAGATTACGTGCGTATGATGTGGATGATTCTACAAGCTGACCAACCTGAGGATTGGGTAATCGCAACTAATAAAACAACAACGGTAAGGGATTTTGTAAAAATGTGTTTTGCACATATTGGAGTAGAGTTGGAATTTAAGGGAAAACAAGAAAAAGAAAAAGGATTTGTAAAAAAATGCAATAACCCAAAATATCAATTAGAAATAGGAAAAGAAGTAATTGCAGTTGATCCAAAATATTTTAGACCAACTGAGGTAGATTTGTTAATTGGAGACGCTACAAAGGCAAAAGAAAAATTGGGATGGGTTCCTAAGTATGATTTACAAGACTTAGTTGATGATATGATGTCGAGTGATCTAAAATTAATGGAAAAAGATAACTTTCTGAAAGAAGGAGGCTATAAAATTATGAATTACTTCGAATAATTCTCATGAATAAAAATTCTAAAGTTTATATTGCAGGTCATAGGGGACTTGTGGGAAGTGCGATACTAGAAAATCTAAAAATTAAGGGGTATTCTAATATTATTTCTCGCTCTCATAAAGAACTAGACTTAACCAATCAAGCTGATGTTGCTAAGTTTTTTAGCATAGAAAAACCGGAATATGTTTTTTTAGCTGCTGCAAAAGTTGGAGGCATTTTAGCGAATAATGAATATAGAGGCGAATTCATTTATGAGAATATGATGATTCAAAACAACGTAATTCATCAAAGTTATCTTCATAATGTAAAAAAGCTATTGTTTTTAGGAAGCACTTGTATTTATCCAAAAAACGCACCTCAACCCATGAAAGAAGAAAGTCTTTTAACGGGTATTTTAGAATATACAAACGAGCCTTATGCGATTGCCAAAATTGCAGGTATAAAAATGTGTGAAAGTTATAATTTACAATATGGCACTAATTTTATTTCGGTAATGCCTACAAATTTATATGGTCCTAACGATAATTTTGATTTAGAAAAATCGCATGTATTACCTGCATTAATTCGTAAGATTCATTTGGCAAAATTATTATCCGAACAAAAAGAAAAAGAGATTATTTCAGACTTAGAAGTTGATTCTATTAAAGAGGCAAATACTTACCTCGGGAAGTTTGGAGTAACTAAAAACAGTGTTGAAATATGGGGTTCTGGGAAGCCAAGACGAGAGTTTCTATGGAGCCAAGATATGGCAGACGCTTGTGTTTTTGTCATGGAAAACAGAAACTTTTCAGATATCTGTCAAGAAAATGATACAGAAATTAGAAATACCCATATTAACATTGGCACAGGAAAAGATGTGTCGATTAAAGAGTTAGCTGAAATGATAAAACAGACGATAGGATTTAATGGAGAGTTGGTGTTTAATACCGAAAAACCAGATGGAACTTTAAGAAAGCTAACCGATGTTACAAAGCTAAATAATTTGGGTTGGCATCATAAAGTTGATTTAAAAGAAGGGATAGAAAGGGCTTATGATTGGTATAAAGATAATGTAAGTTAGTGATTATGAAAATTTTAATTTTAATTTTATTTATACTTATTAATTCATGTAAAAATGATAAAAAAGAAGATCTGGATTCTATAGATTTAGAGGTTGTAAATAAATTAATTCTCCCGAATCATAATTTATGGATATTTAACCGATTGTCTTTTGATGAAAACTTTTCGGACAAAGAAAGACTAGGCGCTTTTAAAGTAACCAGAACAAGCCTTGAAGAAACTGCATATGCATTAGTCCCCGAAACACCTATTATTTATGGATCTAAATATAGAATTAGTATTGAAGTTAAAAAAGGAGATTTAGGATATTTATTCGGTTTGAGAGTAGTTAGTGAGTACCCGAATCGTATTGACGCTGTTTTTGATTTAAAAAGTGGTTGTATAGTAGACAATAAAAGTTCGGGTAATTTTATTGAAGGAAAAGCATCAATTGCCCAATTAAATAATGGATGGTATAAATGCTCAATAATTAGCGAACTAGATTCTAATATGGTGAGAGTAATTTTTGGCCCTACAAGTGGTTTAGGAAAGGCAATTACTTGGGAGGCTTCAACAAAAGATTTTTGTGACAATTATATTATTCCTTCAAGTTTAACGATTGAAGAGCTTAAAATTAAATTATAAAATATATACCCTATTAATAATTTTATATGAAAATACTTATTACAGGTGGAGCTGGATTTATTGGGTCTCATGTTGTTCGTCTTTTTGTCAATAAATACGAACAACATGAAATTTATAATCTAGATTTATTAACATATGCTGGTAACCTTGAAAACTTAAAGGATATTGAAAACAGAGAAAACTATCATTTCTTTAAAGGAGATATAAATGATTGTAATTATATTAACGAACTTTTTAAAACACATCAATTTGACGCAGTAATACATCTTGCAGCAGAATCTCATGTAGATAGATCAATTATAGACCCGCTTAGTTTTGTTAGAACAAATGTGTTTGGAACTGTTAATTTATTAAATGCCGCTAAAGATAATTGGAATAACAATTTTGAGGATAAACTTTTTTATCATGTAAGTACAGATGAGGTTTATGGCACTCTAGGTCAAACAGGGCTGTTTACAGAAAAAACAGCATATGACCCTAATTCTCCGTATTCAGCATCAAAAGCAAGTTCAGACCATTTTGTACGTGCTTATGGTGAAACTTATAAAATGCCATATGTTATAACAAATTGCTCTAATAATTATGGCCAAAACCAATTTCCGGAAAAATTAATACCTCTTTTTATTAATAATATCATCAATAATAAACCACTACCAGTTTATGGAGACGGTAATTACACAAGAGATTGGTTGTATGTTATAGACCATGCTAACGCTATAGACAAGGTATTTCATAAAGGAAAATCAATGCAAACTTATAATATTGGAGGGTTTAATGAATGGAAAAATATTGATTTAGTAAAACTATTATGCAGGCAAATGGACGAAAAACTAAATAGACCTGCCGGCTCTTCAGAAAAATTAATCACTTACGTAAAGGATAGACCAGGCCATGACCTGAGATATGCTATCGATGCATCAAAAATAAAAAAGGATTTAGGCTGGATGCCATCCGTAACCTTTGAAGAAGGTTTAATTAAAACAATTGATTGGTATTTAAATAATGAAGATTGGTTAAATAATGTAACCAGTGGGGCATACCAAAAATATTATCAAAGGCAATACAACTAGTAGAATATGAAAGGAATTATATTAGCAGGAGGATCGGGTACAAGGCTATATCCTTTAACCATGACAATTAGTAAACAGTTATTACCTGTTTATGATAAACCAATGATATACTATCCTTTATCTATTTTAATGTTGGCTGGGATTCGTGAAATTTTAATAATCTCAACACCAGGTCATTTACCGCTTTTAAGAGATTTATTGGGTAATGGAGAAGATTTAGGTTGTTCTTTTTCATACGAAATACAAGAACACCCAAATGGGCTTGCCGAAGCTTTTATTATAGGTGATTCGTTTATAGGTAATGACAGTGTTGCTTTGGTTTTGGGAGATAATATATTTTACGGTTCAGAACTTCCTAAACTACTTAAGTCTAAAGTAAATCCAACTGGAGCTACAATTTTCGCTTATCCAGTATCAGATCCAGAACGCTATGGAGTTGTAGAATTTGATGAAGAGTATAAAGCAATATCTTTAGAGGAGAAACCTTTAAAACCTAAATCAAATTATGCTATTCCAGGATTGTATTTTTTTGATAATAATGTTGTGGAAATAGCAAAATCAATAAAACCAAGTGCAAGAGGAGAATTAGAAATAACAGATGTAAACAAAACTTATCTAGAAAGAGGCATTTTGGATGTTGGTGTGCTTTCAAGAGGTACTGCATGGTTAGATACGGGTACTTTTGATTCACTACATGAGGCTTCAGAGTTTGTTAAAGTAATTGAAAAGAGACAAGGTTTTAAAATAAGCTGTATTGAAGAAATTGCATATCGTAGTAAGTTTATAAACAAAGAACAACTTTTAAAATTAGCTTCTAAATATGGCAAAAGTGGCTATGGTGATTATTTAAAAAGTGTAATTAAAAGCAGCTAAAACGAGATATCATGACACATTACAATCGAGATTATTTTGATTATCAAAAACACGTTGGGACATTTGGAGGAAAGGCCAATCTTTTTAAGTTTAAAAAATATGTTAAAAAAGATTATAAAGTGATCGATTTTGGATCAGGAGGAGGGTATTTATTGTCTAATTTTGATTGTAAAGAAAAAATCGGTATAGAAATAAACCCAAGTGCTGTAAAAATAGCGAAAGGCTTAGGAATAAAGACTGTTTCGGACGCAAAGGAGATTGAAAATAATTGGGCTGATCTAATTGTTTCAAACCATGCATTAGAACACGTTCCTTGTCCACTATCTGAAATTAAAAAGCTTTATGAAAAGCTCAAAATAGGAGGTAAAATAATTCTTGTTGTGCCTTACGAAAAGAAAAATAGATATAAACCGAATGATATTAATTTTCATCTTTACACTTGGTCAGAAATGAATTTAGGAAATTTATTTACAAGCGCAGGTTTTGTTATTGATGACGTAAAAGAATTAAAACACCGTTGGCCTCCGAAATATTTTATGATACGAAAGATAATGGGTGAAAAATTATTTAATGTTATTTGTAGAATTTATGGCGGAATTAGTAGTACAAGTCAGGTTAAAATTATTGCCACAAAACCGTAAGTGTACATGAATGATATTATAATTTATGAAAAAAGTTATTTTTTTTGGAAGTGAAGGATATATAGGAAGTCATTTAGTTAATCAATTATTATCTAAAAACTTTCAAGTATTTGCTTATGATATAAATGAAGAACCAATTACAAGCAAAGTAATTAATTACCAAAAAATTGATATCACAGATCTTTCTCAACTCGAAAAGATTGATTTTAATGTTGACTACGTTTATTATTTCGCTGGCGTTACGGGAACAAATGTTTCAATTAATAATTATAATAAGTTTATAGACGTTAATGAGAAAGGATTGCTAAACATTTTAATTTTAATAAAAAATAAAAAAGTACTTCCAAAAATTATTTTCCCATCAACAAGGTTAGTTTATAAAGGGGTTAAAGATATTCCATTAACAGAAGATGCAAGACAAGAGTTTAAAACAATTTATGCTTTAAATAAGTTTCATAATGAAACCGTTTTAAAGATGTTTAAAACCTATTATAACATTCCTTATACAGTATTTCGTATTTGTGTACCTTATGGAAATATGTTAAATAACAACTATTCATACGGTACTATTGGCTTTTTCTTAAATAAAGCAAAAAACAATGAAGCTATAACACTGTATGCCGATGGAGAACTTAAAAGGACATTTACCTATGTTGGAGATATATGTAATCAAATTTTAGAGATTTCAACCCTTAAAATTAGCAATGGTGAAGTATATAATATTGGCGGAGAAACATATTCTTTAAAGGAAGTTGCTACTATGGTTGCAAATAAATTCAAAGTAAATGTAAAATACATTGATTGGCCAGAATTAGCATTACAACAAGAAAGTGGAGATACTATTTTTAATTCTCAGAAAATAGAAAAAATTTGTGGAAATAAATATTTTTCGTTAGCTAGTTGGATAAATAATATAAACACTTAGTATGCATTATATATCTCATCAAAAAGACATAGAACTTTTATTTTTAAAATCTGCTTTAACCCTAGATAATCCTTTTAATAATACAGAAGAGATTTTAGATTGGGTACAAAAACGAAACGAAGAGGTAAGCGTAGATATCAAAAGAATTCCTTTTGATGCAATGAATAGCTGGAGATTAGATAAAAAAAAAGGAGCTGTGGTTCATAGTTCTAACAAATTCTTTTCAATCCAGGGTTTAGAAGTAGTCACCAATTATGGGCATCGAAAAACATGGGATCAACCTATTATTAATCAACCAGAAATAGGATACTTAGGCTTTATTACTAAAATATTTAATGGTGTGTTATATTTTTTGGTTCAAACTAAAATTGAACCAGGGAATGTTAATTACGTACAACTATCTCCAACAATACAAGCAACAAAAAGTAATTACACACAAGTTCATGGCGGTAAAACTCCTAATTATTTGGAACATTTTGTAAATGCTACAAAAGACGAAATTCTATTAGACCAACTACAATCTGAACAAGGTGCTAGATTTCTAAAAAAGAGAAACAGAAACATTATAATAAAAGTTGATAAAGAAATTGAGCCCTTAAAAGATTTTAAATGGCTAACATTAGGTCAAATAAAACACTTAATGAAAAAAGATAACATTATCAATATGGATACACGTACTGTTATATCAGGGATATCATTTGGCGATTATTCTAGAAGGACATTGAATTTCCACAATGTTATGAACTTTGAAAGCACTTCTGTTGAAAATGAATTATTAACATCAGCTCTGGTAAACGATCAATCTTTCCTTTCATTCAATCAAATAATATATTGGTTAACCGCTCAGAAAGTTAAATATGAATTGTCTATTAAAAATAAGTCTTTAATGGATTTAAAAGACTGGACAATTTCAGATAGCACTATAGAGCATAAAGACAATCGATTTTTTAAAGTAATAGGTGTTAATGTAGAAATAGGGAATAGAGAAGTTACCTCCTGGCATCAACCGCTAGTAGAACCTTGTGATGAAGGAGTTTGTGCTTTTATTATTAAAGAAATAGAAGGAGTTCTTCACTTCTTAGTACAAGCTAAACTCGAGGCTGGTAATTTTGATATAGTTGAGATAGCTCCAACTGTTCAATGCAGCAGTGTATATTTAGAAAAAGAAGAACAACAACTTAAAATACCATTCCTTAAAGAAGTTTTAAACGCCAAGCAAGAACAAGTTATATTCGATACACTACAATCTGAAGAAGGAGGGCGTTTCTATCGAGAGCAAAATAGAAACATTATAATAAAGTTAGGAGATGATTTTTCTATAGAAGTACCAGAAAACTTCACTTGGTTAACACTAAACCAATTAAAAAAATTTATCGTATTTAATAATTATGTGAATATACAGGCCCGTAGCTTAGTAGCAGCGTTATCTTATAAAAATTAAACAAAATAATATGAATTGGGGAATTTTAGGCTGTGCTAATATTGCTATATCGGCTGTTATACCAGCGATTTTAAGAACAGATAATAACGCACAAATTACTATTGGAAGTAGAGATTATGAAAAAGCAAAAAAAGCTGCTGAAGAATTTCGCTGCAATTTTGTTACAGGCTATAATAAATTGCTAGCAATAGAAAATATTGAGGCTGTATATATACCTCTTCCAACTGGATTACATTTTGAGTGGGTTAAAAAGGCGGTTTTAGAAGGGAAACATGTATTAGTAGAAAAATCGGCAACTAATAACTACACAGAGGCTAAGGAGCTCATTGAACTTGCTAAACAAAAAAAAGTAGCAATTGTTGAAAATTTTCAATTTCAGCACCATTCGCAACATCAATACGTATTTGACTTATTAGAAAAAGGGGAGATAGGAGAAATAAGAGCATTTAGGAGCTCTTTTGGCTTTCCTCCATTTTCTGAAGATTCAAACATTAGATATAAAAAAGAATTAGGAGGAGGTGCCTTATTAGATTCTGGCGCATATGTATTGAAGGCTACTTCATTTATAATGGGAGAAGGATTTGAAGTTAAATCAGCTTTTCTAAAAACTAATAAAGTATATAATGTTGATTGGTTTGGCGGAGCGTTTTTAGTTAACAAAAGCAAAGAAATATTCTCTGAAGTTGCATTTGGTTTTGATAATTTTTACCAATGTAATTATGAAATATGGGGTAGTAATGGTAAAATCACATCAACAAGAGCCTTTACGGCCAAGCCAGATTTTAATCCTACAATTATTTTAGAAAAACAAGGATTTTACGAGGAAATAGAATTACCTAAAGACGACCATTTTGGAAACATGATTTCTTATTTCATGGAATCAATTAATGAAAAAACATTTAGCAAAGAGTGGAATAACATTTTGGTACAGGCAAAATTAATTGAAGACGTTCGAAAGTTAAGTGGGATTTAAATAATGTTGAAACTATAATTTGGAATAGTATTTTGATGAAAAAAGAGTACATTATATTACAAACAGTAGCACCAGATTATAGGAGTAAATTATACTATTACATTAAGCAAGAATTTGGTGAAGCATTTGCTGTATATGCTGGTTTAGAGTATTTTGAAACTACAGTAAAAACAGACCAAAGCATTTCAGGATTTAAACAAATAAAAAACCACTTTTTATTTAATCGCACTTTCTTAATACAAACAGGAATGTGGAAAGATGTTATAAAATGTAAAATCCTAGTCATGGAAATGAATCCAAGGATTATTTCAAATTGGATTACCTTGATTGTCAGAAAGTTTCTTAACAAAAAAACCATTTTATGGGGTCATGCTTGGCCAAGGTCTGGAAGCCAAAGCAAAACAGATAAATTAAGAAAAATAATGCGCGGCTTGGGAGATAGTATAATTGTATATACTAAATCTCAAAAAGAAGAATTAGTAGCCGCAGAACCACATTTAAAAGTTAATTTCGCACCAAATGCGCTTTATTTTAAAAACGAAATGGTTGTTGGTAATCAAAATCCTAAAGAAATAAACCATTTAATTTATGTAGGAAGGCTAACCCCTTTAAAAAAACCAAAATTATTATTGCAGGCATTCCATAAGGCTCTTCCCAACCTCGAAGATAATATAAAACTTGTTTTTGTAGGAGATGGAGAAGAAAGGCCCGATTTAGAAGCATATGTGGAAAAACACAATTTAGAAGGTAAAGTAATTTTAACTGGACATATTTCAGATTATTCAAAATTAGCAGAATTCTATTCAAAAGCACTTTTTAGTGTATCACCTGGTTATATTGGATTATCTGTAACTCAAAGTTTTGGTTTTGGGGTTCCAATGTTGGTTTCGAAAACCGAAAACCATTCACCAGAAATTGAAGCAGTAATTAAGAATGAAAATGCACTTTTTTTTGAAACAGATAATTTAGAAAGTTTAAAAAATAAAATTTTGGGAATCTATCAGAATAAGCAGAGTTGGATGCAAAAGCGTGAAGATATTAGTAATTATTGTAAAGAAAAATATTCAATAAATGCAATGGGAAACACTTTTATTAAATTATTTCGCGAACAATAATAATGAGTAAAAATAAAAAGTATATAAATGTTTTACTTATTGGCCCTATATCTCCACCAGTTACGGGATGTAGTGTTGTAAATGATTTAGTGTTAGAAAAACTAAATCAGGAGGAGAATTTTAATGTTACTATAATAAATAGAGCTTATCCAGAGTTTAATGAAGCTATTGGAGAGTTTTCGTTTAAAAAAGTGTTTTTTTACTTTAGCCAGTATTTTCAAGCTGTTAAAATTTTTAAAGCAGATATTACTTATATAGCCATAGGTTTAACCTTTTTTGGTGTTTTAAAAGATGCTCCTTTTGTTTTTATCTCTAAGCTTTTAGGAAAACAGGTGGTTATACATGTGCATGGGAACTATTTAAAAATGCAATATGCTTTGCTTTCTGGTTTTAAGAAAAAACTATTTCACTATGTCCTTTCTAGGGCTAACAAGGGTATTGTATCATCAGAACTTTTAAAAGACAATTTAACTCCTTTTTTAGCTCAAGATAAGATCTTTTGGATGCCTTATTTCGTAGAAAAAACACTTAAGAATATTACAGAAGAAGATGCGGTAAATACCAATGGATTAAACATACTTTGGTTAAGTAATTTAATGGAAGGGAAAGGCATTTTTGATGTATTTGAGGCATTAAATATTTTAAATAGTAAAGGGGTGCCTTACAAAGCAAAAATTGTAGGCGGAATTGATGAAGAACAGAAAGACAAAATATTGAACTATATAAATTCCAATCCTAATATAGAATATTCAAAACCTATTAGAGGGCAAGAAAAAGTGGATGTCTATAAAATTTCAAATGTTTTTATTTTGCCAACCTATTACAATATGGAAGGTCAACCTATAGCCTTATTAGAAGCTATGTTAACGGGGCATATTATTATAACCACAGATCATGCGGGTATTTTAGATATTTGTTCAGATAAAAATGGTTATATCGTTAACAAAAGAGATCCCGAGCAAATTGCAGAAAAATTAGAATATATATTCAGTAATATAAAAGGTTTTAAGGATATCATGGTTTACAATCATCATTACGCAAAAAATACTTTTAGGCCTGAAGATTTCATTAATAGACTTGCGGATATTTTGAAGAAATAATTACATAAACATGAACTTATTTCAAAAAATATTAAGAGGATTAGCAAACAAGGAAAAGAAAATTGTTGTTCAAAATTTTTTCTCGCTAATATTATTACAAGGGGCTAATTATATTTTACCATTATTAGTGCTACCTTATTTGGTAAGAGTAATAGGAGCTGAAAAATTTGGATTAGTCATGTTCGCTCAATCTCTAGGCATTTTTTTAACTGTTTTTGTAGACTTTGGTTTTAATATAAGCGGTACGCGAGAAATATCTTTGGCCAGAGAAGACAAAACAAAAACTGGCGAAATTTTTTTGGCAATAATGATAATTAAATTAGGGTTATTAATAGTGGCCTTTGGCATTCTCTTTTTAATTGTAAATTTTTTCACAAGGTTTAGTGTTGATGCGGAAATTTATTTACTAAGTTTTGGAGTTGTTATTGGTCAAGCATTATTTCCTGTATGGTTTTTTCAGGGTATTGAAAAAATGAAGTTTGTTACTATCATTAACATTTTGGCGAAAGTTATATTTACGGCTTTAGTCTTTTTTCTAATAAAAACAGAATTAGATTATTTTAAGGTACCTATATATAATTCATTAGGTTTTATAGTTTCGGGTTTAATAGGCTTTCTTTTAAGCTTTAAATATTTTAAGTATAAGCTGCCGTCAAGTAAACTAATAAGACAATTACTAACAGATAGCTTTAGTTTATTTGTTTCCAACTTTGCTACCAGTCTTTATACAGCGAGTAATGTTTTTGTTTTGGGTTTGTTTTCAGGAAATATTATTGCTGGAGTTTATTCTAGTATGGAAAAGCTTATTTTAGCTGTTAAAAATGTTTATGTGCCTTTATACCAAGCTTTATACCCTTGGGTGGCAAGACAAAGAGATGGAGAAAAAAAACATATTATAAATAAAATAATGCCACCAGTATTTGTTATAAGCACCTTAATTACGGTTGTAATCTTATTGTTTTCAAAAAGCATTTTGTCATTAGTATATGATGACAGTTTAATTACCAGTTATGCCAGTGTGTTTAGAATATTAAGTTTTATTTCTATTTTCTCTGGTTTGAATATGCTGTATAACATGTTATATTTTCCAGCAATTAAGCGTTATAAAGTAAGGATGAACATATTAGTTTTTGGAGGGATATTTAACATGATAATGAATTTAATTTTTGTTCAATTTTTTGGTATTTATGGGATAGCTGTAATAGTAACGATAACCGAGCTTCTGCTGGTTTTTATTGGTTTCTATTATTTTAAAAGATTAAAAACTTTATGATGCAGCATTTAATTTCAACTTTATTTATTATCGAATTTCTATTGGTTCTATTCTCCCTCTTGCAGAATCTATTCAATAAAGGAGTAAATTTTAAGGCAGGACTATCATTTGCACTACTCTTTTTTGTCTTTATCCCAGTTTGGATAATGATATTAAGTGGCGTATTACTACTATCTGAAAAAGATTTCTACTATACAACTGTTAATCATGTAGTTTTAAAATCTAATATTGACACTTCATTTGTATTAATAGCATTTATTTTTTCCATAATAGTTTATTTATACATTCCATCTAAAATTAACAACAAAAAACAAGGCGCTAATATTTTTAAACCAAGTATTAAATATTACCTTATTATTTACATTGTTGGGATGCTGTTTGTTTTTATTGGCTCTGGCTTACTTGAAGGTGGAAATTGGTATCAAAACAGGCATCATTTTTTTAAATCTTCAGGAGCGATTGCAGTTTTAGTTGCATTTATTATTAATTCAGCAAAAGTACTAGTAATTTCATCAATAGTATATAAATGGATAAAAGGCGAGTTGAACTTTTTTAAATTTTTATTTTTTGTTGTTTCTTTTGCTTTTTTAGATATGTTTTTTTCAGGAAATAGAATATATTTATTTTGTACAGCAATTATTATTGGACTTTTACTGTTTAAAAAATATCCTAAGAAAACACTAATATCTTTTCCAATATTAGTGCCTAGTGTTTTTGTTTTAGGTTACTTTGCCTCAATTTTTAGACATATGAGAGGACCTTTATTCGCAGAAGGCCTACCTACATGGAATATTTTTGTCGAATCTCTAAAAAGGGCTATGCTTCTGGAGCCCCCTAATTTCACTTATTTTTTTATTGGTATATCAGAATCTGTTAACGTAAATGTAATGTACGATTTATTCAGAGGGTATAATGATTTTTTGTACGGAGCCACTTACTTAAAACCATTTGTATTTTATTTACCAAGGTCTATTTGGGAAAATAAGCCACAAAGTATCACGGTTTTAGCAGCCGATTATTTAGGAGGAGCTTCCTTAGTTACTACTGTAATAGGAGAAATGTACATGAATTTTTATTTATTTGGAATAATAATTCTACCAATTTTACTTTGGTATACGGATGTTTTGTTAACAAATGCCCTGAAGAGCTATGGATTAATGTCCAATATTGTGATGTTTTTTTTTGGAATACTTATCTTTAGGATGCCATTTTCAGACGAGTTTTTGGTATTCGTTTTCTTGGTAATCATACTTAAAGCATTTCATTATTTTAAAAAGTTTAGGTTCGTAATTAAATCAGTTTAGTAAATGATGTGCAAGGACTTAATAAAAGAAAAACACATAGTCTTATCAGTGCTGATTTTTGCACTATTTCCAATAATACCTAATACTATAAAAGGATTTCCTATTATATTACTATTTGTAGTGACTCTATTTAGTAATATAAAAAAGGAAATAAATTGGAAATGGTTATTAATAAATTCATCGCTTTTTTTTGCGTATTTAATAAGCCTTATTTATACTGAAAATATTAAAGTGGCGTTGGTTAAATTGGAGACAGGTCTTTCAATTTTAATAATTCCAATTATCTTCAATGGGTTTCTATCTCAGTACAGTTTTGACAAAAAGTTAAAGATTAAATTTTTTAAAATTTTTATTATTTCATCCTTTTGTTTTTCGGTTCTTTCTTTACTTTTTATTGTTTCAGATAGCACGACAAGTTATCATCTAAATTGGTATACAGATAAGTTCAGAAGCCAAATTGAGGATGTTCCTTTGATTGGACAACATCCAATTTACGCTTCAATATTTTTGTCATTATCAGTAATTTTCTTTTTAGACTTAGTAAATAAAAAATCGATTTTAGGCAAGCATAATTACCTATTCGTTTTATTTACTCTAACAAACGTATTTCTTTTGATAATATTAGTAAGTAAAGGCGTAATAATTAGCTTGCTATTGGTTTGTTTGGTTTATACTTTAAAAACAATGAAAAATTTTAGACTAACAATCCTTATCATATTTATTTCTATATTTTTTTTAACGTTTAATAGACGGTTTAATGAAGCACTTACAGTTGAAACACATACTCGAATAAATGAAAATTTTTCAACTAGCATTAGAATTGGAATATATAAATGTGTATTTAAATTAATAAAAAATGAGCCTATTTTTGGTTATGGAATTGGAGATTCTCAACATGTTCTAAACCTTTGTTATGCTAATGAGAGCAACATACTTTTAAAGAACAGGTTTAATTCTCATAATCAATATTTAGATATAATTTTAAAAACAGGTGTGTTTGGATTCATGTTTTTCATTTATTTTTTGTATTCTAATTTTAAAAAAGCATTTAAAAACCAAAGTGAAGTATTGTCGTATATTTTATTTTTTTATGTGATAATACTCCTGACGGAGAATATTTTAGTAAGACAATCAGGTGTAATTTTGTTTTTCTTTTTAGTTATTTTTTTAAACCATTCAAGTAAAATCTTAGAAGTTGATAAATATGACAATTCAAAACCTGAACCTATATAAAACACCTGAAAATTTTAGAGGAAAACCTAAATTTATTGTTCAACTATGGTGGGTTGTGCAAAAAAGTTTGTTTAGAACTTCTCCTCAAGTCTTATATGGCTGGAGGCGCTTTTTATTGCGCTGTTTTGGGGCTCAAATTGGCAAAAAAGTTATTATTAGACCCACAGCCCAAATTACGTATCCTTGGAAAATTATAATTGGGGATTATAGTTGGATAGGAGATGATGTTGTACTCTACTCATTGGGAAAAATTGAAATTGGTAGTAATACAGTAATTTCTCAAAGAAGCTATTTATGTACAGGAACTCATGATTACACAAAAATTGACTTCCCTATTTATGCAAAAAAAATAACCATTAAAAATCAATGTTGGTTAGCAACAGATGTTTTTGTGGCTCCAGGTAAAACAATTAAAGAAGGATGTATAGTAGGTGCACGGAGTTCGGTTTTTAATGATTTAGAGGAATTTTCAATTTATGCAGGAACTCCTGCTAAACTAATAAGGAAACGAAAGGTTGAATAAAAAAATTATAATAATTGGAATAAACTATTACCCGGAAGATAGTGCTATAGGGCTTTATACAACACAGAAGGCAGAGTATTTAGCTCAAAATGGTTTTGATGTTACAGTAATAACAGGGTTTCCTTATTATCCTCAATGGAAAATTAGAGAGAATTATAAAGCTAAGCCCTATTTAGCGAGAGAAGTTATAAATGGGGTTAAAGTTTTACGAAGCAAACAATATGTGCCAAGTAATCCAACATTTTCAAAAAGAATAATTCATTTAATATCTTTTACTTTTGGTAATTTCCTTAATCTTTTTAGGGTTACTAAACCAGATATTGTTATTTCAATCATCCCTTTTACAACTTCTGCTTTACTTGGGTGGTTTTTAAAACTGAGGTATAAATCAAAATTATGGGTTCATATTCAAGACTTTGAGTTTGATGCCGCCATTGATTCTGGGTTACTTAACGGGAATGTTAAAAATCTATTTAAAATATTAATCTCGATTGAGAAATGGATTCTGTCAAAGGCGGACATTGTTTCAACTATAAGCCACGGAATGATGAGTAAGTTGAACGAAAAGACAAATACAAGGACATATTATTTAACGAATTGGATAGATGTGTCATTATTTGTTAAGACTGAAAGTAATGTTCATCCATATTTAGAGTCCAATAGCTTCAAAATATTGTATTCAGGCAATATAGGCGCAAAGCAAGATTGGGGTTTCTTTTTAAAGTTTGTAAAAGAAATTGAGAAAATTCCAAATATTGAAGTTATCCTAGTGGGAGAAGGTGCTGAAAAGGAAAAAGTACTAAGTTTTATCCAATCATATAACTTCGTAAAACACTATAATCTAGTGCCTTTTGAAGAATTACCCCTTTTATTATCGGGGGCAGATTTGCACATCTTATTTCAAAAAACGGATGTAATCGATACAGTAATGCCATCTAAATTATTGGGAATGATGGCAAGTGGAAAGCCTTCAATAGTCACTGGTAATTTGAAAAGTGAAGTTGCTACAATTTTTAACGAATCAAAGGGAGGTTACTATTCTAATGGAAGCTCTGTAAAAGAGGTTATTGATTTTATAAGTAATTTAATAATTAACGATGAGTTAAGGGAGGAATTGGGGTACAATGCTCAAACTTACGTTAATAGAAATTATTCTCAGAAAGAAGTTTTAGATAAATTTAGAAAAGAACTAATAAAATAAGAAGACAATTCTATTCTTCTTTTTTTAGAACTTATATTTGTATTAATTAAAAACACGAATGATGACCATTAAAAACATTTGCTGCATTGGAGCTGGGTATGTAGGAGGACCAACTATGAGCGTCATTGCTCAAAAATGCCCAAACATAAAGGTGACAGTGGTAGATATTAATGAAGACAGGATTGCAGCATGGAATCATAAAGATTTGAGTAGGTTGCCTGTTTATGAACCAGGTTTAGACAAAGTAGTTGAAGAGGCCAGAGGAAGAAATTTGTTTTTTTCTACAGAAGTTGATAAGGCTATAAATGATGCTGACATGATTTTTATTTCGGTAAATACGCCAACTAAAACCTATGGTAAAGGAAAAGGAATGGCGGCAGATTTAAAATATATAGAATTATGTGCTCGTCAAATAGCTCGGGTAGCAAAGCAAGATAAAATCGTTGTCGAGAAGTCGACTCTACCTGTTAGAACAGCATCAGCCATTAAAAGTATTTTAGAGAATACTGGAAACGGTGTTCAATTTCAAATACTTTCAAATCCTGAGTTTTTGGCTGAAGGAACTGCGGTACAAGACTTATTACATCCGGATAGAGTTTTAATAGGTGGTGACACAACACAAGAAGGACAAAAAGCTATACAAGCTTTAGTTGATATTTATGCAAATTGGATTCCTAATGAGCGTATTTTAACTACAAATGTATGGTCATCAGAATTATCGAAACTTACAGCCAACGCTTTTTTAGCACAACGCGTATCTTCCATAAACGCCATGTCTGTAATATGTGAAAATACAGGAGCCGATATTAACGAAGTTTCCAAAGCTATAGGAATGGACAGTAGAATTGGGCCAAAATTTTTAAAAGCATCCGTTGGTTTCGGTGGGTCTTGTTTTCAAAAGGACATTCTAAATTTAGTCTATATTGCAAAAACGTATGGCTTAGATGAGGTGGCTGATTATTGGGAACAAGTTGTTTTGATGAACGATTATCAAAAAAACAGGTTTTCAGATAATATTGTTAGTACACTATACAATACAGTGTCAGGTAAAAAAATAACATTTTTTGGTTGGGCGTTTAAAAAAGATACAAATGATACGCGTGAATCCGCAGCTATTAAAGTAGCTGATAACTTATTAAGCGAAAAGGCAAATTTATCAGTTTACGACCCCAAAGTTACTGAAGAACGTATTTATGCTGATTTAGACTATTTAAATTCTCGCTCGGAAGAAGAGAACAGGAAGCTATTGAAAGTTCAAAATAATCCTTACAATGCAATTAAGAATTCTCACGCTATTGCTATTTTAACTGAATGGGATGAGTTTAAAACCTATGATTGGCAAAAAATATACGATAATATGCATAAACCAGCATTTATTTTTGATGGCAGAGGTATTTTAGATACAAAAGCTTTAAGTAAGATTGGTTTTATATGCTACAAAATTGGAAGTGCTACAACTGTTTAAACATCTTATAAGCAAAAAATAAATGAAAAAAGTTTTAATTACTGGTGCTGCGGGGTTTTTGGGATCACATTTATGCGATCGATTTATAAAGGAAGGTTATTTTGTGATTGCTATGGATAATTTTATTACTGGCAATAAAAAAAACATTCAACATTTTGAAGGGAATCAAAACTTTACATTCATTCATCACGACGTTACAAAGCATATAAATATAGATGGAAATTTGGATTATATTTTACATTTTGCTTCACCAGCAAGTCCAATAGATTATTTAAAAATACCCATTCAAACATTAAAAGTAGGGTCTTTAGGGACTCATAATTTATTAGGTTTAGCTAAAGCTAAAAACGCGAGAATACTTATTGCATCAACCTCAGAAGTATACGGAGATCCATTAGTGCACCCTCAAACTGAAGATTATTATGGGAACGTAAATACCATTGGGCCCAGAGGAGTTTATGATGAAGCAAAACGTTTCCAAGAATCTATTACCATGGCGTATCATAGATTTCATGGTTTGGAAACGCGAATAGTTCGAATTTTTAACACCTATGGTCCAAGAATGCGCCTCAACGATGGTCGTGTTATACCTGCATTTATGGGGCAAGCATTAAGAGGAGAAGATTTAACTGTTTTTGGAGATGGTTCTCAGACCAGATCTTTTTGCTATGTTGATGATCAAGTTGAGGGTATTTATAGATTGCTTTTAAGCGATTATGTAGGACCGGTTAATATCGGTAATCCTCATGAAATAAGTATTAAAGAGTTTGCAGAAGAAATTATAAAATTAACAGGAACTACTCAAAAAACAATTTACAAAGCCCTACCTGTTAATGACCCAATGCAAAGGCAACCGGATATTAGTTTAGCAAAAAAACTATTAGGATGGGAACCAAAAATAGGTAGGGAACAAGGAATGAAAATTACTTTTGATTATTTTAGAAGTTTGACGAAAGAAGAGCTTTATATAAGTGAACATAGAGATTTTAAAAATTTCATAAAAAAATAATTTGAGCTACAAACAAGGTCGATATTCAGGGATTATTAAGCCACTATTTGGTACCATAGATTTATTGATTATAAATTTTAGTGTTCTTTTGTTTGAAATCAACCTTACTAATATATATTTATTCAACTTTTATATATCATTAATCTGGATAGTAATTTCTTTCAGGAACCACTTTTATGAGGTTCAAAGGCACACAAGAGTTATTCAAATCATTCCCCTTTTAATAATACAGTTTTTGTTATTTGCAATAACTTTATATGCATTCATTGGGTTTTTTAAACAACCTAATATAAGTAGATTGGCTTTAGGTAATTATTTGTTAGCAGTTTTTTTATTTATTACAGTTTTTAAATTTTTCACGTTTTTTTTATTAAAAAAATATAGAGCAGTACTAAAAGGGAATACTAGAAATGTAATAGTAATTGGAGCCAATGAAAGAATTCGACAACTAATAAAAACTATAAGAACTAGGCTTGATTTTGGGTACAATTTTAAAGGACAGTTTACTATTGATGACAGCAAATCATTTGAAGAATGCTTGAAATTTGTTATCGAAAACAATATTGATGAAATCTATTTTTCCGTGGCGGAGCTATCAAACAAACAAATAAATAAGCTTGTTGATTTTGCGGATAACAACCTTAGAGAATTAAAATTTATACCGGACAATAAGGACATTTATTCTAAAAAACTAAAATATGAGTATTACGATTATATTCCAGTTTTATCATTAAGAGCTATCCCAATTCAAGACCCCATAAATAAAGCAACGAAAAGATTTTTTGATATATTAATTTCTTCCTTTATCGTAGTTTTCGTTTTATCATGGCTAACTCCAATTTTGGCAATACTAATTAAACTAGAGTCTAAAGGGCCTGTTTTCTTCAAACAATCCAGAAATGGGTTTAATTACCAAGAATTTGATTGCTATAAATTTAGGTCAATGAAGCCTAATGATGACGCACACTTATATCAAGCAACTAAAGGAGATTTGCGTGTGACAAAAGTAGGTGCTTTTATTCGTAAAACTAGTATTGATGAATTGCCGCAATTTTTTAATGTGCTTTTTGGCGATATGTCAGTAGTAGGACCACGCCCCCATATGGTAAGCCATACAAACATGTATGCGCAAAGAATTGACAAGTTTATGGTGAGACACTTTGTTAAACCTGGAATAACAGGACTGGCTCAGATAAGTGGTTTTAGAGGAGAAGTAGAAACCGATAAGGATATAATAAACCGTGTTAAATACGATATTTTTTACATTGAAAACTGGTCACTTTTATTAGATATCAAGATTATTGTTCAAACGTTTATTAATGCTTTAAAAGGAGAAGAAAAGGCATATTAAAGTTTTTTGACAAGGAGTCCCAACTGAGTATTAAAGTTAAAGTTTTCTATTGAAGTTTGTTGTATCTTCTTTTTACATTTTAATTGTAAATCTGAAACCTGTATTTTAGATATAACAGTATTCAAATGCTTGTAATCACCCGCTTTGGCAACCCAACCTAAACTATAAGTTTTTATTAAGTTTTCACCTTCTCCACCACCGAAATAAATCATGGGCAACCCCAATCGTGCATATTCAAATATTTTTGAAGGCACAGCGCCATAAATCCTGTTTATCAAAGGAATTATTGTAATATCATAATTGAGTAATTCTTTGTGCAGTTCTTGCCTTGTAACCTCACCATGATACACAATATCTAACGCACGGTTTTCTGCAATTAAGTCTTCAATTTTTTGTTTTTCAGCCCCATCCCCATAAATATGTAGTTGAATGTTAGAATAATCGAGTTCATTACACAATTTATAAACACCTTGTGCTACACCAAGTAAACCTGCATAAACTATTTTTAATTTTCCGTTTGAACTACCATTCTGAATTAGTTTTGGTGCTTCAAAATTTGGGTAATTTCTATATAGAAAAATGTGTTTATTAGGAAAAATGGACGTAACATGATTTAATATCTCATTACTTTGACCTAAAATTAAATTAGAGTGTTTGTAATTAAATCGTTCAATTTTTTCAAGGAGTTTATAGCTAAAATTCTTTTTTAATGCGCCAAGCTCTAGACCAGCAATAGGCCATAAATCACTTACATTTAAAATGAGCTTTCTTTTTTTAGAACGCAAAAAAAGTACGGATGTAAAGGCAACAAGTAACGGTGGTGATTGGATAATAACAGTTTTAGGGATTTTATTCCAAATAAAAAACCAAAATAAGCTAAAACTATAGGATAACATAGCTATTAAGCGTAAGAGCTTATTCTTAGAATTACTAGCATAAATCCATATCCGATGAACGCTGATATTGTTTTCTTTTGAAGTACACTTAAAGCAGCCTTTATACGCCTTAAAAACCTTCCCAGTAGGATAATTAGGTAATGGTGTTATAACCGAAACTGTGAAATTGTGTTTTTGCAAACCTTCGGCTAAATGAAAAATACGGTTTGAGGCAGCTCCAGTTTCCGGAGGAAAGTAATTTGTAATAATGAGGATTTCCTTCATTTATAGTTTAAAAGCATGTGTTAAATGATTTACAATTCGCTCAGCAGCATGTCCATCCCATAATTCTGGGATACCACCTGGTTTCCATGTACCAGAGTATAAAAGCTTAAATACCATCGTAATTTTTTCAGAATCACTTCCTACCAATATATTAGTTCCAATATCACAAGTTTCTGGACGTTCAGTACTATCTCTTAATGTAATACAAGGTACATTCATAATGGTTGCTTCCTCGGTAATTCCACCAGAATCAGTTACTACAGCTAAAGCATTTTTAACTAAATAATTAAATTCTAGATACCCGAGAGGGGTAACATAATGAAGATTTTCAAAATTCAAATGTAATTCACTTAAAAGCTTTTGTGTCCTAGGGTGTACTGGAAAAATAATAGGATAATCTTTACCAAGGGTTACAATTTGGGTGATTAACTCTTTTAGCTGTTTTTCTTCATCAACATTGCTTGGTCTGTGTAGGGTCATTACCAAATATTTTTTATTTGATAGATTTAATTCTTTCCACAGAGTCGGTTGTTTTAATCTATTTTCATTTTTTAGCAAAGTATCTATCATTACGTTTCCAACAAAAAAGATTTTTGATTGTCCAACACCTAATAGTTCTAGGTTTTTGTTAGCATGTATAGAGGTTGTAAAGAAATAATCCGTTAAACTATCGGTAACAATTCTGTTAACTTCTTCAGGCATGCGCATGTCTCCAGAGCGAATTCCAGCTTCGACATGGGCTACTTTAATATGTGCTTTTTTAGCTACAATAGTACAAGCCATAGTTGAGGTTACATCACCTACAACCATTACTAAATCACATGGGTTTTGTTTTAGTTCTTTCTCAAAACCAATCATTATGGCTGCGGTTTGTTCAGCTTGTGTACCACTTTTAACCTCTAAATTAACATCTGGCAACGGGATATTTAATTCTTCAAAAAAAGTTCCACTTAAATTCTTATCATAATGTTGTCCGGTATGTATCAACCTGTAATTAATATTAAAGCCCTCATTTTTTTTCTTTTGGATGGCTTCAATAATGGGTGCGATTTTCATGAAGTTTGGTCTAGCACCAGCAACTATGGTAATATTCATGTATTTTGATTTAAGTAGGATGAAAACTGTTTCAATTTACCACTTTTTGAGCGAATTAACTGGTCTTGTCTTTCAAAGAATATGGTTAACCCTTTTTCTAGGTAGGTTTCCATTTCTTTAGCTATTCTTCTTATTTTTTCTTCGGAAAGTTCTTTTTGACTTGCATAAATAATTTTAAACGTATCGAGTTTCAATTGCTCAATAACAAATTCTTTTACATTTCCATCGTCTTCAATAATGCTTTTAGTAATGTAGTAAAAAGTTAAACCAGCAGCTTTTTTTCCGCTAGGTAAAATAGTAATATCGTTAGTTCTGCCAACTAGCTTTTCAAGTATAGGTTTTTTAAGAGTACTATCTTTTGAAAGCGCACCAATATCACCAATATCGTATCGGATAAACGGATGGGCTTTGTTATAAAGCGACGTAATTACAATGCGACCTTCTTCTCCAAAAGGTAGAACATTGTTATTTTCATCAAGAATTTCAACAAATAGCGTTTCACTATTTACTTGCCATTTTCCATTAGGGTTTTCAAAAGCTATTAAATCAAGTTCGGAAGCACCGTATTCATTAACTACTGGAACTCTAAATTGTGTTTCCATAAGTTTTTTGTCAATGTCAAAAAGCATTTCGGATGTCACCACACAAGCTTTTAAGCTAGGGCAAATATTTTTTAAAACACAGTTTTTTTTCTGAAGAAATTTAGCAAACTGAATGATGGAACTGGTATATCCATTGATGTAATCAAACTTTATTGTCTCAAACTTTTTTAAGTGTTTTTCAAACGAATCATCACTCAAATTAAAAACTGAGAATCGATACCTGTTGCTTAAGGCGTCTTTAAAACGCTCTATATAATATCCTTTTTTGTCTAAAGGAATCCCATAAAAACGGGCTTGTTTAGATGAGTTAAAATCTAAATCATACCATCCAAATCGATTCATTATAACTGCCCACGTTAAAGCATGACAAAACTTATCTTTAGCAAAAATAAATGGGTCACCAGAAGAACCAGATGTTTTATTTATGTAAACATTTTTTTTGGCAAATCCGTTGGAGAGTCTATCGCTTAAAGGTTGTTGTAAATCTCTTTTGGTTATTACTGGAACTGTATTCCAATCTAAAGGATTTAAGCCTTTTGAAAATTCTTTATAAAAAGAATTATGCTGCAAATGATAAGCAATAATTTCATGCTTTTTAGTATCTATATAAACTTCAAAGTCATTATCACTTTTATTTTGAATTTCTTTCAATAGATTTTTAGCTTTCCTAATTGGGAAGCCATTTAATTTTAAAGAAAGGTTGAATAAATTCAAATGATGAAACATAATTTGTAAAGTAAATAAAAAATATTCGTGTATTAGAGTCATTAGTTTTATTTTTGCGCAAACAACAAAAACTATATGAATATCTTAATTCTTGGCTCTGGAGGAAGGGAGCATACGTTTGCATGGAAAATAGCCCAAAGCCCAAAATGCAGCCAGTTATTTGTAGCACCAGGAAACTCAGGAACAAACACTGTAGCGACTAATGTAAATATTAGTGTTACTGATTTTGACGCCATTAAGAAATTGGTTTTAGAGAAAAATATTGATATGGTTGTTGTTGGTCCGGAAGACCCATTGGTACAAGGGATACACGATTATTTTTTGAATGATGAAGAAATAAAACATATATCTGTTATTGGGCCACAAAAAGTTGCCGCTCAATTAGAAGGCAGTAAAGAGTTTGCTAAAGAGTTTTTATTTCGCCATAACATTCCAACAGCAGCGTATGAGAGCTTTACAAAAGAAACGGTTGAAAAAGGGTATGAATTTTTAGAAACTCTTAAACCTCCTTATGTTTTAAAGGCTGATGGTTTAGCTGCTGGAAAAGGTGTCGTGATATTAAATGATTTAGAAGAAGCAAAAACAGAATTAAAAAGTATGCTTGTTGATGCAAAATTTGGAGAAGCAAGTACCAAAGTGGTGATTGAAGAGTTTTTAGATGGGATAGAATTAAGTTGTTTTGTGTTAACTGATGGCGAGCATTATAAAATTTTGCCCACAGCTAAAGACTATAAGCGCATTGGTGAAGGTGATACGGGATTAAATACTGGGGGCATGGGAGCTGTTTCTCCAGTGCCTTTTGCAACAAATGAATTCCTAAATAAAATTGAAAATCGTATTGTAAAACCAACTATTGAAGGCTTTAAAAAGGACAATTTACCTTATGTTGGTTTTGTTTTTATAGGGCTGATAAAAGTAGGAGATGATCCGAAAGTTATTGAATATAATGTGCGTATGGGTGATCCTGAAACCGAAGTTGTTTTCCCAAGACTTAAAAACGATTTGGTAGAAGTACTGCAAGCTATGGCAAATGGTACGCTTAATGAAATTGATATTGAAATAGATGAACGCGCAGCAACAACCATTATGTTAGTTTCAGGAGGATATCCTGAAAGTTATGAAAAAGGTAAAGAAATAACAGGCATTGAAACCATCAAAGATTCAATTCCATTTCATGCAGGTGCTCAAGTTCAAAACGGTAAAATAATAACATCAGGTGGTCGTGTTATGGCGATTACATCTTATGGGGATACGTACAAAGAAGCCATAAAAAAATCTTATCAAAATATAGAAAAACTACACTTTGATAAGATGTATTATCGTAAAGATATTGGTTTTGATTTATAAGAATGAATGAGAAGAAATACTTTTGTCTTCCTCATTATTATCATTAAAAATTTTAAGTTGCCCCATCCAATAAACCGTGGCAACCAAGCCAATGATAAGGAATAACCAAGAAACTATGTTTGCTGCAAACCAGTTTTCTAGTTCTAAAGCTCTTAACGCGTCAAATGGAGCGAAAAGCACATTAACAAATAAATCTTGTATAGCGTAAAAGAAATCTTTCATGATGTAACTTTATTATTTTCTAAACGTATTGTTAGTATATTTACAAAGCAAAAATACAAAAACAGTTAATGATAACAAGTATTTTTAATAAATCAAAGTCAATAAATTTTATTGTTATTTTTTTTATAGCACTTTTGGCGTTTATTGTTGCTAAGTTCAATGTAGTTAATGAAGCGATTACACTGGGATTTATTGGAAAGCAAACTACTTTGTTTTTTGTAATTTGTGCCTCTATTTTGCTTTTAAACTTTATTGTAAGTAAGAATAGTTTAACTAAAAAAAACAATTATGAAATGTTACTTTTTAGTTTGTTTTTACTAACAATTACCCAAACAACAAGTCATTCAAATATATTAATATCTAACTTTTTTGTCCTATTAGGATTAAGACGAATAATAAGCTTACGTTCTGAAAAAGACATAAATAAGAAACTGTTTGATGCTTCATTTTGGATTGCCATCGGAGCATTATTTTATTTTTGGGCTATTTTATTTTTCCTACTGATACTGATTGCAATTGTCTTATATGCTGATAAGAATATTCGCCATTGGATCATACCTTTTTTAGGGGTATTAACCGTTTTTACAATAGCGGTTTCTGTGTCGATTATTTTATATGATAGTTATTTTGAATTATTTGATGTGTCTCCTCAAATGAGTTACGATTTTAGTAATTATAACTCTATGAAACACCTTGTGGCCTTAACTGTACTTTTATCTTTTGGGATATGGTCGTCAATTTTTTACTTGAAAAATATTAAGAACAAAAAAAAGGCCTCTCGTGCATCCTTTAAAATTATTATTGTGGCAGCAATCATTGCATTTTTTATTGTGATACTGGGTCCGGTAAAAAACGGAAGCGAGTTTCTGTTTTTATTTGCGCCTTTAGCGATAATAATTACAAACTATATTGAAACCATCAAAGAAAAGTGGTTTAAAGAGGTGTTTTTATTAGTATTAGTTTTAATGCCTTTTACACTATTACTGTTGTAGCTTTTCACCAAATGCTAGGTCACCGGCATCTCCCAGCCCAGGTACAATATAGCCTTTTTCATTTAGGGTGTCATCTATAGTTGCAACCCATAAATGTACATTATTATCAAAATGCTTGTTTACAAAGTCAATGCCTTCTTGCGCACCTATCACACTTATTAAATGAATTTCTTTAGGCTTACCAAAAGGTTTTAACGCCTCAAAAGTAGCTACCATAGATTGCCCTGTAGCCAACATAGGATCTGCTAAAATTAGAGTTTTGTTTTCTAGATTTGGGCATGCTAAATATTCAACTATAATTTCAAAACTTTCAGGGCTGTGCTTGTGGTGACGATAGGCCGAAATAAAAGCATTTTCTGCAGTATCGAAATAATTTAACAACCCATTATGTAATGGAACACCAGCTCTCAAAACTGAACATAAAACAATATCATTTATTGGTAAATTAATTTGAGCAGTGCCTAAAGGCGTAGCCACATCCTTAGTTTTATAGCTCAATACTTTGCTCATTTCATAGCCTAATATTTCACCAATACGCTCAATATTTCTTCTAAAGCGCATGCTATCTTTTTGGATTTCTTTATTCCTAATTTCTGAAATAAAAGTGTTTAGAATAGAGTTTTCTTTAGAGATGTTATGAATATGCATATTTGTAATAAGTTTTTCAAAAGTAAAGTTAATTAAATCTATTTATACATTTCAAAACCTTAAAACTACTTTTCATCAATATAAAAAGTTCTTATATAATTTATGTAGCTTTGTAACCTTAAATTTAATGCCATATGTTTACAAGTAAAGCCAACAAGATTTTTCAAGACGTTATTGAAAAATACCACATTATAAACACGGTTGACCAACCGTTTGAAAATGCCTACCCAAAAACTAGTTTAATTGAACATTTGTTATATAGAAAATGTTGGATTGATACGGTACAGTGGCATTATGAAGATATTATTCGCGACCCACAAATAGACCCGGTTGCTGCTTTAAAATTAAAGCGTCAAATAGATGCTTCTAACCAAGACAGAACCGATATGGTTGAGTATATTGACAGTTATTTTCTTGAAAAATACAATCATGTAACTCCAAAGGCTAATGCAACAATTAACACAGAAAGTCCTGCATGGGGAATCGATAGACTTTCAATTTTAGCTTTAAAAATTTATCATATGAACGAAGAAGCAACTCGTAAAGATGCTTCTGATGCACATAGAGCTGCTTGTCAAAAAAAATTAGGCGTTTTATTAGAGCAACGCGTAGATTTATCAACCGCTATTGATACACTTTTAAGTGATATTGAAAAAGGCGATAAGTACATGAAAGTGTACAAGCAAATGAAGATGTACAATGACGATGAATTAAACCCTGTTCTTCGTTCTCAGAAATAAATTCCAATAAAAGTAGGAATCTCATACTATGAGTAAAGATGCCTGAAACTACAAAAAACATCTTGGTTATTCGATTCTCTTCATTAGGAGATGTAGCCATTACAGTTCCGGTTTTACGAGCATTAAATCAACAGTATCCAGAATTAAAAATCACGGTTTTAACACGTGATTTTTTTGCGCCTTTTTTTAGAGATTTACAAAATGTGTCTGTTTTTCCAGTAGACCTAAAAGGTAAACACAAAGGTGTTTTTGGGCTTTATAAATTAGCAAGAGAACTGAATAAAAACAATCATTTTTATGCTATAGCCGATTTACATAATGTTTTAAGAAGTAAGATTTTAAAAAAGTTTGTACGGTGTAAACGATTCGTTTCCATTGACAAGGGAAGGAAAGAAAAGCGTCTTTTAACTTATGGTAAAACTTTTGAACCACTAAAAACAACATACGAGCGTTACGCTGATGTTTTTAAAACCCTTGGATTTACGGTAGATTTATCTAATCCTAAATTTCCGAATAAGGGCGGATTAAATCAGAACATTCAAAATCTTATTGGAAGTAGTTCAGAAAAACGCATAGGCATTGCTCCTTTTGCAGCTCATGAAGGTAAGATGTACCCGCTAGATTTAATGATAAAGGTTATAGAAGAACTTTCAAAGGCGCACAAAGTGATTTTATTTGGAGGCGGAAATAAGGAGATTGATATTTTAAATGATTTTGATAGAAGGTTTGAAAATGTACATAATGTAGCCGGAAAACTATCTTTAGAGGAAGAATTAGATCTAATTTCAAATTTAGACGTCATGCTTTCGATGGATTCTGGAAATGCCCATATGGCAGCCATGTTAGGAATAAAAGTAATAACCATTTGGGGAGTAACCCATCCGTACGCAGGATTTGCACCATTTAATCAACCCAAAGATTATACACTTTTGGCAGACAGGGAACAATTCCCGTTAATTCCAACTTCTATATATGGAAACAAGTATCCAAAAAACTACAAAGAGGCTTCTAGAAGCATAACTCCTGAAACTATTATTGAAAAAATAAAGGGAGTTATTTAAAAGGGAAGCTTCTAAAAAAACTAATTCATTTATTATTTTTAGACATCATCATAATCAACAACAATCTCTTGAGTTGTTGGATGAGCTTGACAGGTTAAAATTAAGCCCTCAGCCACTTCGCTTTCTGTTAAAATATTATTTTGCCTCATCGTAGCTCCACCCTCTTTTATGCGTGCTAAACAACTACTGCAAATACCTCCTTGACAAGAATAGGGTGCATCTAAATCTTCATCTAAAGCAGCCTCAAGAATGGTTTGCTTTTGAGACATTTCGAACGTGGTAGTTTCATCATCAACTGTAACAGTAATTTTAGTTTTTCCGCTTGAAACATTTCCAAGCTCCTCAACCTCGTCGACTTTTGATGCTTTAAATAGCTCAAAATGAATTCTATCTTTATCAATTCCGTGTTCGGTTAAAACATCCTTAACGGTATGAATCATGGCTTCTGGACCACAAAGGTAATATGCATCAACTTCGATATGTTTATGCTTGTTTTTCATAACATAATTAACGGTACTTTTTTCAATGCGACCAAAAATAGAGTCGTCTTCATCTTGTTGACTGAACACAAATTGAATTGAAAAACGATCTTTATATGTGTGTTGAAGCTCTAAAAGTTCATTTAAAAACATAGTATCGGTAGTAGATTTATTACCGTAAACCAAAATTACTTTGCTATAAACCTCTTCTTCTAAAGCACATTTTATTATACTTAAAACAGGTGTAATGCCACTACCAGCAGCAAAAAGTGCAATGTTCTTAGTTTTAGAATCGTTGGGTTCAAAAATAAATCGCCCTTTTGGAGAAGCAACTTCAATTGTGTCACCCGCTTGTAATTTAGTATTCGCGTAAGCCGAAAAAGTACCATCGGTAACTTCTTTTATAGCCACTTTAAGTTCACCGCTTTTTGGGGATTCGCAAAGCGAATAATCTCTACGAACCTCAGCACCATCAATAATAGTTTTTAAAGTAATATATTGTCCAGCTTTAAAGGCGAAGGTTTCCTTTAAGTTTTCGGGAACATTAAATGATATGCTTATAGATTTATCGGTTAAACGCTCAATATTTTTTATTGCAAGTTTGTGAAATGATGACATGTAAATTTATTTTTAGCAAAAATAGTGAAGTTGGTTTTCAAATTTTAACTTTGTTTGTAACAATTACCCTAAAAAGTTTACCAACATATTATATTTATCTACAGTAATATTAATACTAACCATTAAAAAGTTTATAACATGAAGAAAATTTTACTCTTAAGTCTCTTTATTTTAGGCGTTTCTACACAAATTCAAGCACAAGACAATTCAGATTTTAAAAAAGAAACCGTTGAGTTTTTAAAACTCACAGGTGCAGGCGATGCTTTTAAAACTGCTATAGAACAAATTGGTGCTATGGTTTCAGAAGAAAACAAAGAAGCTTATATTAAAGAAGCCAATGGAACCTTAGATGGCTTGTATGATAAAATGGCGGAATTATATATGGCAGAATTTACACAAAGTGAAATTCAAGAGTTGGTTGTTTTTTATAATACTGATTTAGGAAAAAAACTGGCAACAAAACAGCTTGGGCTAACTCAAAAAGCCATGATGTTTGGTCAATCTTGGGGAATGGAAGTTCAGGCGATTGCTCAAAAATATAACTAATAACCTGCTATGATAAAACATTTTTTAAGATTAGAATGGAAATCCTTTTTAAGGTCTGCAAGTTTTGGAAAAAGCTTGGGCATAAAAATATTTATGGGCTTTTTGTCTTTGTATTTTATTGCCATGTTTTTAATAATGGGAATAGCACTTTATCCTGGATTAAAGGAAGTTTTTCCTGATAAAGACCCATTACTTATTGTAAATGGCTTATTGTTTTACTGGATATTAGCCGATTTAGTTTTTAGGTTTTTCTTCCAGAAACTTCCAGTAATGAGTGTAAAACCATTATTAACACTACCCATTAAAAGAAGTAAAATTGTAAACTTTGTTTTAGGTAAATCAGCATTATCCTTTTTTAACTTTTTACCGCTCTTTGCTTTTATTCCGTTTGGAATTACCTTAATAACAAAGGGTTACCCAGTTAATTCTGTTTTAATTTGGATGCTAGCTTTGATTTTAACAGTACTAATTATTAATTTTTTAAATTTTATAATAGAAAATTTTTCCTCAGAAACAGAACTTTCCTTTCTCCCTATCATATTACTTACAGGAGGACTATATGCGCTTAATCACTTTAATATTATTTCGTTTAACGAAATTGTTGCAAAAGGGTTTAATGCTATTTATGAGTCGCCCATTTTCATTTTAGTCCCATTACTCATACTTATGGGGTTGTACTTGTTCAATTTTAAATTACTAAGAAGAAAATTATTTTTAGACTCGGGCTTAAAAACTAAAATAAAGGAAGTTAATGCATCCAATTTAGAATGGACAAAAAACTTTGGAGATATTGCACCGTTTTTAAAGCTAGACTTAAAACTTATTTGGCGCAATAAACGAACAAAATCGTCTGTTTGGATGTTGGCAATAGGATTGCTTTATGGATTGTTTTTCTATCCACAACCCACCTATCAAAATTTACCATGGTTTTTCGTATTCATTGGTGTGTTTTCAACGGGTATATTTCTAATTAATTTCGGGCAATTTATTCCAGCGTGGGATAGTGGCTATTACAAGCTACTTATGAGCCAAAATATTAAGTACGAACAGTATTTAAAATCAAAATTTACACTCATGGCAGTAAGTGTGGTAATTCTTTTTGTATTAGGCATTCCCTATGTGTTTTTTGGTTGGAAAATTTTATTGGCACATTTTGCAGCAGCTATTTATAACGTAGGCGTTAATACCCATGTTATTTTATATGGCGGTTCCTTTAATAGAAAGAAGATAGATTTAAGCCAAAAAGCAGCTTTTAACTACCAAGGTACAGGTGCCGTACAATGGCTTATAGGTATTCCGTTGTTGTTACTTCCAATGGGGTTATTTGCCTTATTTTATTTTTTAATAGGTTTTGAAATAGCTTGTTTAATAATGGGATTATTAGGTGTGGTAGGTATTGTATTTCACCAAAAATTGATGAGAATAATTACGGAAAAATATCTAGAATCAAAATATAAAATGATCAATGCTTTTGATCAAAATAACTAACAACATACAATCATGATAATAACATCAAACTTATCAAAAAAATACGGTGGTAATACCGTTTTAAATATAGAATCTTTAGACATCCCAAAAGGACAAAGCTTCGGATTAGTTGGCAACAATGGTGCTGGAAAAACAACGTATTTCAGTTTACTTTTAGACTTAATTCAACCAACAACAGGATATATAAAAAACAACCAGATAAAAGTAAATGAAAGTGAAGACTGGAAACCTTTTACAGCGTCGTTTATTGATGAAAGCTTTTTGATTGGTTATTTAACCGCTGAAGAATACTTTTATTTTATTGGTGAATTGCGTGGACAAAACAAGGCAGATGTAGATAAACTCGTTTCTCAATTTGAAGACTTCTTTCATGGAGAAATATTGGGGCAAAAAAAGTATTTGCGTGATTTAAGTAAAGGAAACCAGAAAAAGGCAGGTATTGTGGCGGCTTTAATAGGAAACCCAGAAGTTATAATTTTGGATGAGCCATTTGCCAACCTAGATCCAACAACGCAAATTCGATTAAAGAGCATTATTAAGGATTTAGCCGAAAAGCAAGGCGTAACGGTTTTAATTTCAAGCCACGATTTATTACATGTAACGGACGTTTGTGAGCGGATTGTTGTGCTAGAGAAAGGAGAAATTGTAAAAGATTTATCAACAAGTACTGCTACTTTAAAAGAATTGGAAGCACATTTTTCAAATTAGTATTTCATCCAAAAGTCATTGCATATTTTAGGTTAATTCAAAAAGATGCTTATTTTTACCACTATATATAATAATAGCAAGAGTTTGCAGTTATTATTTTAGACTAAAAACACCAGCATTTGAGAATATTTACTAAAGCCATACTACTTGTTTTACTAGCTTCTTTTTTGGTTACAAGCTGTTCCAGAAAAAAGGATAAGTTTATTAATCGAAATTTCCACGCTGTTACAGCAGAATTTAATGCGCTTTATAATGGATATAATGCTTTAGAACAAGGCAGAAATAATCTTAACGAGGCGTATTTTGACAATTATTGGGAAGTCTTGCCTATTGAACGTATGCAGGTTTTTGAAGAGATTGTGCTTCCTGGGCAATCTAAAAACGACAATTTTACGAGAGCCGAAGAAAAAGCAACTAAAGCTATTCAGAAGCACAGCATGAATATTGATGGTAAGGAAAAAAATCCTCAAATCGATGAAGCGTATTTACTTTTAGGAAAGGCTCGGTATTTCGATCAGCGTTTTATTCCCGCACTAGAAGCTTTTAACTACATTCTTTACAAATATCCTGCAAGCGATAAAATTAATCAGGCTAAAGTATGGCGCGAAAAAACGAATATCCGGTTGGATAATAACGAGTTAGCCATTAAAAATCTGAAGCGATTACTAAAACAAGAATCACTAGAAGGTCAAGACTTAGCCGATGCAACGTCTATTTTGGCTCAAGCTTATTTAAACACAAAATCTATTGATACAGCAATAACTCAACTGGAAATTGCATCAAATGCCACAAAAAGCAATGATGAACGTGGTCGCTATCGCTTTATTCAAGGGCAATTGTACAATGAACTGGGTTATAAAGACAGCGCAAATATTGCATTTGATAAAGTAATTGAACTTAACAGAAAAACACCTCGAATTTATTTAATAACAGCGCATCTCGAAAAAATTAAAAACTTCGATTACGAAAACGGAAACAAATTAGAAGCCACAGAACTACTCACAGAATTAGAAGAAAACAGAGAAAACCGCCCCTTTTTAGATAAAATATATCATCAAATAGGAACATTTCATTTAAATAATAGTTCTGATTCTTTAGCAGTTGCGTATTACAATAAGTCTTTACGAACCAACTCAGTAGACAAATTCTTGAAAGCAAAAAATTATGAAATTTTAGGCGATATGAATTTTGATGCTTCTTTGTATGCTGAAGCTGGAAAATATTATGATAGCACAATGAGTAACTTAGTGCTTAACTCAAAGCCTTACCGTGTAATTAAGCGGAAAAGAGATAATCTAGAAGATGTTATTTATTATGAAGCCATTGCAAAAACAAACGATAGTATTTTAGATTTAATAAACCTTTCAGAGCCTGAACGTATTGCTTATTTTGAGAGTTTTGTTGAAGATTTAAAGGCCAAAGCCGAGGAAGAAAAAGAAAAGCAAGAAGCTGCTGAACGAAATAGTGGATTAGCTACGGTAAACAATACTATTGGAGGGCAAGGACCAAGAATAGGCGCTCCTAATCAGTCAGCAGTGTTTTATTTTTATAACCCTACAACGGTAGCTTACGGTAAAAATGAGTTTATAAAAATTTGGGGAGATAGAACCTTAGAAGATGATTGGAGATGGTCTAGTAAAGGTATCTCAGGAGTTATAGATAACACAGCAAATTCTACCGATAACTTAATTGCCTCAGCATCTGATGAGGAAAAATTCGATCCGCAATTTTATATATCCAAAATCCCTTCAACAGAAAAAGAAATTGATAGCATTTCAAAGGATAGAAATTACGCTTATTACCAATTAGGGTTAATTTATAAAGAGAAATTTAAAGAATACGGATTGGCTAAAAGAAAGCTTCAAAACTTGCTAAAGAGTAATCCGGAGGAACGGTTAATTTTACCATCTAAGTACAATTTGTATAGAATATATGAGCTTTTAGGAGAAAATGATGAGGCTACGATTGCTAAAAACGAAATTGTTTCAAAATACCCCAATTCTAGGTATGCAACTATTTTGAACAACCCTGATTTAGTTTCGGATAAAGATGAAAACAGTCCAGAAAGTTTATACGAAGCGTTATACCTTCTGCATGAAAACCAAGAATATGCTGAGGTTATTTCTAAAAGTGAAGATTATATAAATAGATTTGATGGAGAACCCATCGTCCCAAAATTCGAATTATTAAAAGCAACTGCGTTAGGTCGCTTAAATGGATACGAAGCTTATAGTAAAGCTATAAACTATCTTGCTATTACTTATGCTAATACCCTAGAAGGTAAGCAAGCACAGAATATTGAAACTAATTTGTTGCCAAAATTAGCAAGTACAGATTTTGTGGCTGAAAGTGATAGTATTTCTAACCATTATAAAGTAGTGTTTCAATTTAAAAACTCTGAACCGGAGAAGATTGCTGAGTTTCAAAAAACCTTAGATACTGTTTTAAAAAATATAAAATACTATAAATTATCATCGTCAAAAGATGTTTATAATAAAGACATTAGTTTTGTAATTGTACATGGGTTAAAAACGGGAACGGTTGCTAGAACATTTGATCAATTACTAACAAAAGAAGACAAGAAAAAAATAAAAACCCCATATTTTGTAGTAACATCTACAAATTATCAAATTATTCAAATTCATAAAAATTTGGATGCTTATTTGAATCTAAATAACAATTAAACTTAACGTATTATGTTCTCTGAAAACAAAAAAGACAAACAAATGGTAGAAGGTACATCAAACCAAAATCTTATTGCCCAAGGCACTAAGATGGTAGGCGATTTTAATAGCGAAGGCGATTTTAGAATTGACGGAATTATTGAAGGTAACGTAAAAACTACAGGAAAAGTGGTGCTTGGTAAATCGGGACTAATAAAAGGTACTCTACAAGGCACTGATGCTTATTTTGAGGGAAAATTTTCAGGTAAACTAGCACTATCGGGTACATTAACCTTAAAAGCATCGGCACATGTTGAAGGGGAAGTAGTTGCTGGTAAACTGGCCGTAGAACCTGGAGCCACATTCAATGTAACTTGCGTAATGAAAGGCGCAGTAAAAGAAATGAATAATGGCGGACAAACAAGAAAACCAGAAGCCGAAAAAACAGCTTAAAAACGTAGCAATACTCACGGGAATTGGGATTCAAATGGGAGTAACCATTTACCTGTTTGTGCTTATAGGCAAGTGGCTAGACACCAATTATAATGATGGCAATAAACTCTACATTATCATTATGACGTTACTTGGTGTTGGCATTTCCTTATATGCTGTTCTTAAACAAGTCAATCGAATAAAATATTAATGAAAAACCCATTTTTCAGTTTTACCTTAAAAACTACTATTATCCTGTGTATTGTTTTTGGAGTTCATCTAGGTGTTTTGCATTTATTACAGATACCGTTATTCGAAAACAAGATTGTTTTATCCTATATAGTAAATCTGGTTTTAGTCATTGTTATTTTCGGAGCACTTTATCTGCTTAAAAAAAAGTATAAAAGCCAATTAGGATTTTTATTTTTAGCAGGAAGTTTTTTAAAATTCATTGTTTTTTTCATCCTCTTCTACCCTTACTATAAAATTGATAATGAAATAACTAGACTAGAATTTGCAGCCTTTTTTATTCCTTATGCAGTTGGTTTAGTTTTAGAATCTGTAAGCTTGAGTAAATGGCTAAATAAACTCCAATAACACCATTAATTATTGACATTAAAATAATAGATGAAATAAAAGGCAAAATTGTTTTTGTTTTTGAGATAAAAACATACCTTTGCAGCGATTTTTAAGCCACTATTATTTAGAGTGATATGCGAAGAAAAATATCTTTAAAACCAATTACACTATTACTACTTTTAACAACCTTTGTTTCTTTTGGAAAAGAACAAGAAGGTCACGGTGAACAAAAAACCGGAAAAGCTACTGAGTCTGAAGTAAAAGCATATATTCAACACCATTTAAAAGATTCTTACGATTTTAACTTGTTTTCATATACAACAGATGCAGGTGAAGAAAAACATGTTGGGTTTCCGTTACCAGTAATTTTATGGGATAATGGGTTAAAGGTGTTTTCATCATCAAAGTTCCATCATGGAAAAACGATTGCAGAAGTTGGAGGGGATTACTATAAATTACATCATTCAAAAATTTATAAAGTGGATGGTCCAAATGGAGAGATCATAGAAGATGAGAACCATCACGCTATAAATGATAAACCATTAGATTTTTCAATTACCAAAAATGTTACCATGATATTTATGGTTTTTGCTATTATGTTTTTCATGTTTAGCCGAATGGCAAAATCTTATAAAAAGAATAATGGTATGCCAAAAGGGATGGGACGTTTCTTAGAGCCTATTGTACTTTATGTTCGTGATGAAATTGCAATTCCTAACATTGGTGAGAAGCATTACAAGAGATATATGAGTTATTTGTTAACCGTATTTTTCTTTGTTTGGATAGTGAACCTTTTTGGGTTAACTCCTATAGGAATGAACGTAACTAACAATATTGCAGTTACATTATGTTTAGCGCTTATTACTTATTTTATCACTACGTTTTCTGGAAACAAAAATTACTGGAAACATATTTTTTGGATGCCTGGAGTTCCGGTACCAATGAAAATTATTTTGGCACCAATAGAATTATTGGGTACCATTATTAAGCCATTTGCTTTAATGATTCGTTTGTATGCAAACATCACTGCAGGCCACGTGGTATTAATGAGTATTATAGGAATGATATTCTTATTCCAAAACTGGATAGGTAGTTCGTTGTCATTCTTATTAGCTTTTGTTTTGGCTATTCTAGAGTTGCTAGTAGCAGCTTTACAAGCATATATTTTTACCGTGCTTTCAGCATTATACTTCGGTATGGCCGTTGAAGAACATCATGATGAAGCACATTAATAAATCGAATGTTTAATTAATTAATATATATATTATGGAAATTCCAGCTATCGTAGGTGCAGGTTTAGTAGTAATTGGAGCAGGTATTGGTATTGGTAGAATCGGTGGTTCTGCTATGGAAGCAATCGCTCGTCAACCTGAAGCTACAGGAAAAATTCAAACAGCTATGCTTATTGCAGCAGCTTTGATTGAAGGTATTGGATTTGCTGCTTTATTTGCAGTGTAAGACAAATAAGAGAAACAGCTATAACGGTTGGTTATAGCTGTTCTTTTAAATTAAACATAAGGTTTTAGAAATATAAATTATTATGAAATTATTTGAAGACTTTTCATTAGGGTTATTTGTTTGGCAAGCTGTATTATTTATAGCACTAATTCTTTTATTAAAGAAATTTGCTTGGAAACCCATTTTAGATTCTGTTAATGATAGAGAAGAGGGGATTAAAAACGCATTAGATTCTGCTGAAAAAGCAAAATTAGAGATGCAAAACCTTCAAGCTGATAACCAAAAACTTTTACAAGAAGCTAGAGCAGAACGTGAAGCTATGTTGAAAGAAGCGCGTGATATCAAAAATAAAATGATTGAAGATGCTAAAGGAGAAGCCCAAGAACAAGCAAATAAGTTGATTCAGCAAGCACAAGCCGCAATAGAAAGCGAAAAGAAAGCAGCTATATCTGAATTAAAATCTCAAGTAGCAAACTTATCAATTGATATTGCAGAAAAAGTAGTGCGTCAAGAACTATCTAACAAAGACAAGCAACTAAAACTAGTTGAATCTATGTTAGGTGAAGCTAAATTAAACTAATATAACTAGTAGTAGTATGTCAGGAGCAAGAGCAGCAATACGTTACGCAAAAGCGGTGTTAAGTTTAGCATCAGATCAAAAAACAGCAGATGCTGTAAATAATGATATGTTGCAAATAGCTAAAACTATTGCAGACAGTAAGGACTTAAACGAGATGCTTCAAAGCCCTGTAGTACCTTCTTCAGTTAAAAAATCTGTTTTGTTAGAGGTTTTTAAAAAATCTGATAAAACAACATTAAGCTTAATAGACACTTTAATTAGTAATAACAGGATTAGTATTTTAGGTGATGTTGCACTTAAGTATAATCAATTATTTGATAAATCTAAAGGTATTGAGCTTGCTACGGTTACCACGGCGGTGGCGTTAACAGCAGATTTAGAGAAGAAAGTTTTAGCAAAAGCTAAAGAGCTTACAGGAAAGAATATTGAAGTAAAAAATATTATAGACGAAAGCATATTAGGTGGTTTCATTTTGCGAATTGGAGATGTCCAGTATAACGCAAGTGTTGCAAATCAACTAAACAAATTAAAAAGAGAATTTACATTAAACTAAGATATTTATATCTAAATAAATAATAAGATGGCAGAAGTAAAACCAGCTGAAATATCAGCAATCTTAAAAAAACAACTTTCAGGTTTTGAAGCAAGTGCTTCATTAGATGAAGTAGGAACTGTATTAACTGTGGGTGATGGTATTGTACGCGCTTACGGATTGGCTAACGCTCAATATGGTGAGCTAGTAGAGTTTGAGGGTGGACTAGAAGGTATTGTACTTAACCTTGAAGAAGATAATGTTGGTATTGTATTGTTAGGAGCTTCGGTAGGAGTTAGAGAAGGTTCAACCGTAAAACGTACTGGACGTATTGCTTCTATCAATGTAGGTGAAGGTATTGTTGGTCGAGTTGTAGATACTTTAGGAAACCCAATAGATGGAAAAGGTCCTATATCTGGAAAGACATACGAAATGCCTTTAGAGCGCAAAGCTCCTGGTGTTATTTTCCGTGAGCCAGTAACCGAGCCATTACAAACTGGTATCAAATCTATTGATGCGATGATACCTGTAGGTCGTGGACAACGGGAGTTGGTAATTGGCGATCGTCAAACTGGAAAAACTACCGTTTGTATTGATACCATCTTAAATCAAAAAGAATTTTACGATGCAGGTGAGCCTGTATATTGTATATATGTTGCTGTAGGTCAAAAAGCATCTACTGTAGCAAACATTGCTAAAACATTAGAAGACAGAGGCGCTTTAGCCTATACGACTATTGTTGCAGCGAATGCTTCAGATCCTGCTCCAATGCAAGTATACGCGCCAATGGCGGGTGCCGCAATTGGTGAATACTTTAGAGATACAGGTCGTCCAGCATTAATCATTTATGACGATTTATCGAAACAAGCTGTTGCATACCGTGAGGTATCTTTATTATTACGTCGTCCACCAGGACGTGAGGCCTATCCAGGTGACGTTTTCTACTTACACTCGCGTTTATTAGAGCGTTCTGCAAAAGTGATTAACGATGATGAAATTGCTAAGGATATGAACGATTTACCAGATTCATTAAAACCATTAGTGAAAGGTGGCGGTTCGTTGACAGCTTTACCAATTATTGAAACTCAAGCGGGTGACGTATCAGCATATATTCCAACAAACGTAATTTCTATTACAGATGGACAGATCTTCTTAGATGGAGATTTATTTAACTCTGGTGTTCGTCCAGCAATTAACGTGGGTATTTCGGTATCTCGTGTTGGTGGTAACGCACAGATTAAATCTATGAAAAAAGTTGCAGGTACATTAAAATTAGATCAAGCACAATATCGTGAGTTAGAAGCATTCGCGAAGTTTGGTTCTGACTTAGATGCGGTTACTTTGAATGTAATTGAAAAAGGAAAACGTAACGTTGAGATTTTAAAACAAGCTCAAAACGATCCGTTTACAGTTGAAGACCAAATTGCTATTATTTATGCAGGGTCTAAAAACTTATTAAGAGATGTTCCTGTTGAAAAGGTAAAAGAATTTGAAAGAGATTTCATTGAATTCTTAAAGGCAAAACATGCAGGTGTATTAAGCACATTAAAAGCAGGAAAATTAACTGATGAAGTTACAGATACATTAACAGCTGTAGCTAAAGATTTATCAGGGAAATATAGAGCTTAAAACTCGAAGTTTAAAATTAATGTCACTCTGAGTACAGTCTGTGCTGAGCGCAGTCGAAGTATCGAAGAGTCTTTATAAATTAAAGAATGGCAAACTTAAAAGAAATACGTAATAGAATATCATCGGTATCTTCAACGATGCAGATTACCAGTGCCATGAAAATGGTATCTGCTGCAAAATTAAAGAAAGCTCAAGATGCTATTACTGCAATGCGACCTTATGCTGATAAATTAACTGAGCTTTTACAAAGCCTAAGTGCCACTTTGGATGCTGATTCTGGAAGTAAGTTTTCTACTCAGCGTGAGGTAAAAAAGGTTTTAATCGTTGCGATTACTTCAAATAGAGGGTTGGCAGGAGCATTTAATTCAAACATCATAAAAGAAGTAAATAAACTTACTTCTGAAACTTATGCAAATCAAGAAGTATCGTATCTGGCAATAGGAAAAAAAGCTAACGATGCATTTAAGAAAACTAAAAGAGTTATTGCTAATAAAAGTGAAGTTTTTGACGACTTAACGTTTGATAATGTTGCAGAAATTGCTCAACTTTTAATGGATAAGTTTGTTGCTGGGGAGTTTGATAAAATTGAAATAGTTTACAACAGATTTAAAAACGCAGCAACACAAATAGTAACTACTGAACAGTTTTTACCAATTGTGCCGATTGAAGGAGAAATAGCTAACAATATGGATTATATTTTTGAACCATCAAAAGTAGAAATTGTTGAGCAATTAATTCCTAAATCTTTAAAAACTCAGTTATATAAAGGTATAAGAGATTCTTTTGCAAGTGAACACGGGGCTCGAATGACAGCAATGCATAAAGCAACTGATAACGCAACAGAACTTAGAGATCAACTTAAATTAACTTATAATAAAGCGCGTCAAGCAGCTATTACTAACGAAATTTTAGAAATTGTTGGTGGTGCGGAAGCACTTAATAATTAAACGAAGCTAAATTATTCAAACAGTAGCGGCCTTTAATAATAGAGTATCATGCTGAACTTGTTTCAGTCTAATCAAATAAATATCAAGCCTCACTTTTAGTGAGGCTTTTTTTATGGCATCAATTTTGAAATTGTATATTTATAATATTTAAAACCTAGTAATGAAGCTTCTAAAACAAACACTTTTAATATTTTTAATAGCTATTTTGATGATGAGTTTCTCTCAATGCGCTAGTAAGCCAAAATTGGAGAAAGGAGCTCCATTAGAATTAGGAAACGTTTATTTTAGCGAGTGGGTAGCAGGTGCAAGATATGGTGGGTCTGGAATTAACTTGTTTATTCCAATGCAGTCTAGTTTAAATAATATTCAATTAGATACTGTATATTTTAGAGGTAAACAAGCCAAATTGGAACGTATAAATGACACACTTTGTGTCGGTCGTTTTGAAACAGATAAAAATAAACCTCTGGATATTATAATGAGCAATGAGCCCTATGGAGAATACGGTAATAATGCACCTAAAATTCCTGAGAAAATTCCGTTTGAATTAAAAGAAGACGAATGTGCTGTTAGCTATAAAAATGGTAGTAAAACCAAGTTCTTTAAGATTACCAATATCGTTAAAAAACAGGATGAAGAAACCTTATTTCCTGCAAGTAAACCGCAATAACTAATCTTTTGGTTTACGTTTGGTAAAAACGTATTTTTAGCGGAATTAAAAACTATTCTTTGAGCGGACTCAAAACATTATTTAAACAAACTTTTATTTATGGATTAGCCACGGTGCTACCAAGAATGTTAAGCTTTTTATTGGTTCGATTGCATACCGATGATAGTGTTCTAAAATCAGTGGCTGACTATGGTGATGTTTCCTTAATATTCTCTTACTTCGTTTTATTTAATGTCATTTTAGCCTATGGCATGGAAACCGCATTTTTTAGGTTTTTTAATAAAGAGGATGATAAGGCTAAGGTTGTTGGAACTTCTACTATTTCTTTAATTGTAACATCACTATTGTTTTTTGCTTTGGCTTTACTTTTTCAAGATAAAATCGCCAATGCTATCGATATAAAAGCAGAATACATTAACCTAGTTATTTGGATTTTACTTTTAGATGCTTTGGTCATCATTCCGTTTGCATGGTTAAGAGCAAATGCGAAACCCTTAAAATATGCGATTATTAAAATACTAAACGTAGTAATCAACCTAGGATTAAATCTGTTTTTGCTATTGTGGCTAAAAGGATTAGCGTCAGAGGTATCAATATTTGAATCTATTTACAAACCCAATTTTGAAATCAACTATATTTTTATAGCAAATTTAGTAGCTAGTGCTGTTACTTTATTGTTGATGCTATCGTTTTATTTCAAAGTAAAATACACATTTAATAAAAGACTATGGAGGCAAATGATGCGATATGCATTTCCCGTTTTAATCGCTGGGGTAGCCTTTTCTATAAATGAAACTTTTGATCGAATTTTATTAGATAAACTATTGCCTGAGAATATAGCTAAAACCGATATAGGGATGTATTCTGCTTGTTACAAACTAGCCCTGTTTATGACACTGTTCGCGACAGCATATCGATTAGGAATTGAGCCGTTCTTTTTTAGTCATGCTAAAACGGAAAACCCTCAAAAAAATTATGCACGAATATTAGAATACTTTGTGATTTTTGGTTCGCTAATATTGCTTACAGTAGTCGTTTTTGCAGACATATTAAAAGTTGTTTTTATTGGTGATGAGGCTTACTGGAAAGCCATGTGGGTTGTCCCTATTATTTTGTTGGCAAATTTCTGTTTAGGCATTTACCACAACCTTTCTGTATGGTACAAAATAACAGATAAGACAAAATTTGGCGCCTATATATCAGTATTTGGCGCTATATTAACTTTAGCACTTAACTTTTGGCTCATTCCAATAATCAGCTATAAAGGGTCTGCCATTGCAACATTAAGTGCTTACGCAAGTATGATGTTATTATCTTATTATTTTGGGAGAAAATATTATCCAATTCCGTATAATTTGAAAAAAATAGCACTGTATTTAATGGGTTCAATAGCATTTTCAATGTTGTCATTTTATCGATTTAGAGGGGATTATACTATAGGAATCTCAATGTTAATTGTATTTTTGGGCATCATTTATTTTTCTGAGAGACATCAAATTAAACAATTGTTAAAAAGGTAATATGAAAATTAAAATCATAAATAAATCCAATCACGAATTACCGCATTATGAAACCATTGCTTCCGCAGGAATGGATTTACGTGCTAACATATCAGAATCAAGGGTTTTAAAGCCACTAGAGCGCAGTATTGTAGGCACAGGACTATTTATTGAGCTTCCTGTGGGTATTGAGGCTCAAGTACGCCCGAGAAGTGGCTTAGCGGCTAAAAAAGGCATTACAGTGCTAAATGCACCAGGAACTATTGATGCCGATTATAGAGGCGAAATAGGCGTGATATTAGTAAACTTGTCCAATGAAGATTTTACCATTCAAAATGGAGAGCGTATTGCGCAATTAGTAATTGCGAAGCATGAGCGCGCTGAATGGGTTGAATCTCAAGAATTATCAGAAACTTCAAGAGGAGAAGGCGGATTTGGGAGCACTGGTGTCAAATAAATCAATATATAAACGAATCAACTTTTAAAAAATGAAAATTATAGTCCCAATGGCAGGTCGTGGTTCACGTCTTCGCCCACATAGTTTAACTGTACCAAAACCTTTAATTCCAGTTGCTGGACAACCTATTGTTCACCGATTGGTAAAAGATATTGCTAAAGTTTTAAAACAACCTATTGAAGAAATAGCTTTTGTTTTAGGTGATCCCGCATGGTTTGGTGATGAAGTTGTATCTAGTTTACAAAACTTAGCAAAAAGTTTAGGTGCTAAAGCGTCTATTTATCGTCAAGATTTGCCTTTAGGAACTGGTCATGCTATCATGTGTGCAAAACCATCACTTTCGGGTCCAGCAGTTATTGCTTATGCCGATACTTTAATTAGAGCAGAATTTGATTTAGATGATAAAGCTGATAGCGTTATTTGGACTAAAAAAGTGGATAACCCTGAAGCTTATGGAGTAGTTAAATTAAATGATAAAGAAGAAATTATTGAATTGGTTGAAAAACCTAAAACGTTTGTAAGCGATCAAGCCGTAATTGGGATTTACTACTTTAAGGATGTGGCTGTTTTAAAAGAAAAATTACAAGAAATTCTTGACGAAAACGTTACAAATGGAGGGGAATACCAAATTAATGATGGTATTAAGCGTATGATGGCTGATGGTAAAGTATTTAAAACAGGAACGGTTGATGAGTGGATGGACTGTGGAAATAAAGCCATTACTATTGAAACCAATCAACGCATGTTAGGCTTTTTAAAAGCAGATGGCGAGGAGCAATTAGTGGCTTCTTCGGCTAAATTAGAAAATTCAAAAATTATCGAACCTTGCTACATTGGCGAAAATGTGGTCCTAAAAAATACGACTGTTGGGCCTTTCGTTTCTATCGGGAATGATACTGTTGTTGAAAATTCAATAGTTAAAAATAGCTTAATACAAACGCATACAATCATTAAAAATGCTAATTTAGATAATGCAATGATAGGTAATCACGTAAATTATAATGGTGATTTTAAAAGTGTTAGTATTGGTGATTATTCCGTATTGGAATAATTTAAAAATTTGGAATACAATTTGAGAGTTATTTGTCATTCCGAACTTATTCGAAGCCTCATGGTGATATGAAAAAACAAACCTACATTCTACTTATTTTTATTGGAAGCTTAATATTTCCAAAGATACATCATGCTCAAAATGACGATTTAGGGAATAATGAGGATAAGTTCCAAGAGTTTTTTTATGAAGCTTTAAAACAAAAAGGGATTGAAAACTACGACCGCTCGGTTGAAGCACTTTTAAAGTGTATTGATATAGATAACTCAGTACCCGTATTATATTTTGAGCTAGGAAAAAATTATAATCAACTTAAAAATTTTGGTGCTGCTGAAGATGCCTTAAAAAAGGCAGTTGATAAAGACCCAGATAACGAATGGTTTTTGGATGAATTATATGGATTTTATGTATCCCAAAATGATTATGACAAAGCAATAAAGGCAGTTAAACAACTTGTAAAATACCACCCTGATTATAAAGAAGATTTAGCTTCACTTTATGTGAGAGTTGAAAAATACGATGATGCTTTGGAGATTTTAGATGAGCTAGATGATGCGTTTGGAATTTCTATTTCGCGGGATATAATGCGAAATAGAATTTATGAAGTTACCGGTCGCAAAAAAGATCAAATTAAGAACCTTGAAGAACGTGTTGAAAATAATCCTGATAAAGAATCAAACTATTTAGCACTTATTTATCGATATAGCGAAAACAATGAAAAAGACAAAGCCTTTGAAACCGCAAAAGAGCTTTTAAAAATAAATCCTAATTCGCAGTTGGTTCATCTGGCACTTTACAAGTTTTATTTAGATGAAGATAATGCTGAAAAAGCTATTGAGTCTATGAAAATAGTAGTTAATAGCTCAGAAATTAAACCCGAAGCAAAACTTAAAGTTTTAACCGATTTTGTTCAATTTGTTGGTAATAACCCTCAATATGAAGCCGATTTAGTTGAGGCAACCTCTATGGTAAGCGACTCTAACAACAGTAAAACTCTTATAGAATTAGGTCAATATCATTTAGCAAAAAACAATAAGGAAAAGGCTTTAGAATATTATGAAACGGCGCATCAATTAGAACCAGATAATTTTGGCGTGTTACGAAATGTAATGCTTTTATATTTAGATTTAAAAAAGTACAATCTTGTCAATGACAAAAGCGCTGAAGTATTGGAGAAATATCCGTCTCAACCTTTATTTTATTTAATAAATGGTGTAGCATTAAACGAATTAAATCAACCAAAAAAGGCACTGGTATCGCTAGAAACAGGTTTAGATTACATCATAGAAGACCCAAAAATGGAAGCTGATTTTTACAACCAGTTAAGTAAGGCATATACCCTATTAAACAATACTGTTAAAGCAAAAGCGTTTACAGATAAAGCAAAACAAATAGAAACTTCAAATTAATGAACATACGAGCCCTATTTATTTTAACCGTATTAACAGCTTTAGTATATAATTGTAAATCTGCTAAAACTATTAACAGCGGCGAAGCCAATTATAAGTTATCCACTAAGCAATTAATAAAAGAAAACGCAAAACAAACCCCAAACTATAATACGTTACAATCTAAGCTAAAAATAACATTAGAGCAAAACGGTAAATCCCAAACACATACCGTAAACTTTAGAGCTAAGAAGGATGAAATGCTCTGGATAAACGCTTCTTTTTCAGTGATTAGAGCCCTGGTGACTCCAGAAAAGGTTAGTTTTTATAATAAGTTGGACAACACTTATTTCGATGGTGATTATAAGTATTTGAGCAACTTATTAGGAACTGAATTAGATTTTCAAAAGGTGCAAAATTTATTAATTGGCGAAGCTATTTTCAATTTAAAAGATGATGATTATAAAGCTTCAGTTGATGAAGGTTCGTATGTTGTTCAACCTAAAAAGCAACGCGAATTGTTTGAAATATTCTTTTTATTAGATCCATCACATTTTAAAGTAAAATCACAACAGATTACACAACCAAAACAACACAGACATTTGCAAGTAGACTATTTATCACATCAAAATGTTGATAAGCAAATCTTACCTGAACTAATAAAAGTAATAGCTGTTGAGAACAATGAGGAAGTTATTCTAAATTTAGAATTTAAAAATATTTCTTTAAACGAAGATTTAAGATTTCCTTTTAAAATACCATCTGGTTTTAAAGAAATAGAACTTTAATGATTCCTTTTAAAAACGCATATAAGATTCTTTTTCTGCTCAGTTTTTTGCTTTGCAGCACATTGATTTTTTCTCAGAATAATAAGCAAAAAGAGCTTGAAACGCGCCGTCAGGAATTGCGCAGAGAGATTCAAAAAATTAATGAATTACGAGCGGAAAATAAATCAAAGGAAAAGTCACAAGTATCGCTTATTGAAGATTTTAATTATAAAATAAGAGTATTATCTAATTTAATAAAAGTTACTAATCAACAAGCTAATTTATTAACGCGTCAAATAAATTCTAACCAGAAAAAGATAACCAGTTTACGAGACGAGTTAAAAGAATTAAAAGAAGCTTATGCGGCAATGATTGTTAAGTCTTATAAAAGTAAAAACCAACAGAGTAGGATTATGTTTTTATTGTCGTCAAACAATTTTAAGCAAGCCTATAAGAGACTACAATATATCAAGCAATATTCCGATCATCAAAAACAACAAGGTGAAACTATAAAAGCAAAAACTTTAGAATTACAAGAAGTAAATAGCGACTTGTTAAAGCAACAAGAATCAAAGAAAAAGTTAATTGCTGAGAATAGAGAGATTCAAAAATCATTGGAAAAAGAGCGAAGTGAACATGAGAGGTTAATGAAGTCAATCAAACAAAACTTGTCATTATATGCTTCACAAATTAAGCAGAAGCAAAGGGAAGTTGATAGAATAGATGCCGAAATAGATCGAATTATTAAGGCAGCCATTGCAAGCTCTAATAGAAAAGCAGGAAAAAGTGAAAATTCAACCACGTTTGCATTAACTCCAGAAGAGAAAGTCCTTGCTTCCAATTTCGTTTCGAATAAAGGAAAACTACCTTGGCCTGTAGAAAAAGGAATTGTAAGGTTAGGTTATGGTACTCAAAAATCTAATATTGATAATAGCTTAATTATAAAAAGTAATGGAGTTAGAATTGCTACTGAAAAAGGCGCTAAAGTTATGGTGGTATTTGATGGTGAGGTAAGTGAAATCATTAGAATGAAAAACACAAATCCAATGGTAATGGTCCGTCATGGTAGTTATGTAACTTTGTATAAAAACTTATCGAAAGTTTATGTAAAAAAAGGTGACAAAATTACTACGAAGCAAATTATAGGGGAAGTTGCAACAAATAACTATTCAGGTGAAACTATTTTAAGTTTTACCATATCTAAAGGCTCGGACTTTGAAGATCCAGCAAGTTGGATTTACAGAATGTAAATATTTTTAGATATGTTGAACTTATTTACAAACGTGTAATAACGTATCCGTTTCTTGTTTTTCTGTAATGATTTCCATTCCAAAAGTAGTAACGTTTTCCTTTTACTTTAACAATTTTGTAATTTGCAGGACGTGTTTTTACAACCGTTACAGCAGATGGTCTAGTAACAACTCTTGTTGCACATGATGACAAACTAAGCATCATTAAAAATGCGAAAAATAAAATAATAGGTCTCATAGTTTTAAAATTTGGTTCTACTATAAGACTACGTGAATTAAAAAAGGTTTAATTATTCAAACAAAGCTTTTAATTCGCTAGCTTCACTTGGTTTTATTTTTCCAGCTAAAAGTAAACTCAATTGTTTTCTGCGTAAAGCAGCATCAAAGCGTTGTTTTTCTAAATCGGTTTCAGGAATTACTTCAGGCACTACAATAGGTCTCCCAGTCTCATCAACCGCCACAAACGTATAAATAGCTTCATTTGCTTTTGTTTTATTACCCGACTCGCGGTCTTCAATCCAAACATCAATAAACACTTCCATTGAGGTTTTAAAAGCACGAGACACCTTTGCCTCAACGGTTACAACACTACCTAACGGAACAGCTCTATTAAAAGCCACATGGTTAACCGAGGCTGTAACTACAATACGTCTGCTGTGGCGTCTTGCAGCAATACTAGCAGCTCTATCCATACGAGCTAAAAGTTCGCCACCAAATAAATTATTTAAAGGATTTGTTTCACCAGGTAAGACCATATCGGTCATAATCGTTCTAGATTGTTCGGGTGTTTTTGCTTTCATCAGGTTTTGTTTAATGATGTGGCAAAGGTAAAACGATTTTAGGATTTAGAAGGAAAAATTTACTAGCTAATTAGTTTAATTTCTTAACCAACAACCAAGCATCTTTATTATGCGTTTTCTTGATGTTTCTTAACGCCTTTAATGCTTCCAATCGGTCTTCATAACTTGCATAAACAACCTCGTGCAAACCGTATTTATTAACACCAATTTTTCTTGCGCTAAAACCATCAGCTTTTAGTTGAGCAATTTTTTTATCACTATTTTCTTCAACTCTAAAAGCCCCAGCAACAATATGATAATTGCCTGATTGTTTAGTAACATTTAATGTAATTGCAGGTAGCGGATTTAAATTAAAAGTAGCTTGCTGTATTTTAGTATCAAGTTGTTGAGCCGCTTCCTCTTGTGCTAATTGATTATGTTGCTCAATTTGGTTTACATAAAAATTAGAAGCAACTAATCCTCCCAAGGTTAATGCTATTAATGCCACAGCAGCATATTTTAAATAAGGTCTTGCTTTGCGCTTTTCAGGAGTAACAGCAATTGGTATTACTTTTTCAATAGTCTCAACCGTTTCTTTATAAACTTCTCGATTAACAGAGGGCGATACAAATTGAGACAAACCGAAAGAATCGGTTAAATAATTAAGATGGTATGAAGGCTCAAACAAGATTTTACCTTCTTTATTAAAAACAATTTCGCCTATATTTTTAAAGGTTAGGGTTTCACCTTGGGTTAAATAAGACTTAAGTATTTTGACTCGTTTAGCAATTTTTTTATTGGCTGTTTCAAAAGGAATTTTTTCTACATCCGCTATGTAATGTGCTAATAAGCCATCATTTTTTTGAATTTGCTCATTAAATGAAACCATTTTTTTTGGCGCATAAAAAGTGTTAGAAGCTCCATCAATGGTGGCTGATGTGTTTTGTGTTAAAAAAGCACCAAAATCAGGTATGGTAACACATTCATATCGGTATAATAAATCGCTTATATAGGTTTCTAATTGCATAAAAACAAAGTTAAAATTTTTTGCTGTTAGATAAAATTTAACCTCAAGTATTTATTAACAGTGTAAAAATTCTTTTATTGCGGTTTCAAAATCAAACATTTAAGATGACAGAAAACGATTTGCTTTATACTTTGGCATTGCAGCATGTACCAAATATTGGAGATATTATTGCAAAAAGACTTATTTCTCATTGTGGTTCTGCTGAGGCGGTTTTAAAAGAAAAAAAGCAAAACCTACTTAAAATAAATGGTATTGGAACAGTGGTTTTAAGCGATTTGTATGAATCACATCATTTAAAAGAAGCTGAAAAGGAAATCGAATTTATAAAGACTAATAACATAAAAGTTACCTATTTTAAGGGTAATAGTTATCCAGAGAAGCTAAAACATTGTATTGATGCACCTATTTTATTGTTTGAAACGGGAAATGTTAACTTAGAAAACCAGCATATTATTAGCATTGTAGGAGCTAGAAAAATTACAACAAGTGGTATGGCGTTTTGTGAAGATGTGGTTGAGAAATTAGCACCTTATAACCCTATAATTGTTTCTGGGTTTGCTTACGGAACCGATATTACAGCTCATAAAGCGGCGATTAAAAATAATTTGCAAACTATAGGTTGTTTAGCACATGGATTAAATACTATTTATCCTAAAGTTCATAAAAAGTATATGGTTGATGTAGAAAAAAACGGTGGATTTTTATCTGATTTTTGGAGTACAGACACCTTTGATAAAAACAATTTTTTAAAGCGAAATAGAATTATAGCAGGATTGAGTGAGGCAACAATTGTGATTGAGTCTGCCGAAAAAGGCGGAAGTTTAGTTACTGCAGACATTGCAAATTCTTATAACAGAGATGTTTTTGCAGTTCCAGGTAGAACAACTGATAGCCAGAGTGTTGGGTGTAATAATTTAATTAAACATCAAAAAGCTCATATGCTTACTACACCTTTAGATGTGCCTTATATTTTAAATTGGAAGTTAGAGGACGATAAAAAACCGGCGATTCAAAAAAAGCTATTTGTTGAGTTAGATACTACTGAAAAGGCGATTTATAATTATCTGAAAGAAAACGAAAAGCAACAGTTGGACGTAATTGCTATTAATTGCAGTCTACCTATTTTTAAGGTCAGTAGTACACTATTAAATATGGAATTAAAGGGTATAATTAGACCTTTACCTGGGAAGTTATTCGAGGTGGTTTAATACCCAACCTTTTCCCTAACTCTATTTAAAACAGTGTCTGCTACTAATTTTGCCTTTTCTGCTCCAACGGCCAGTGCTTTATCAATTTCGTTGAGGTTATTCATGTAGTAATTGTAACGCTCACGTTCTTTAGCAAATTTTTCAATAATTAACTCAAACAAAGCCTGTTTTGCATGTCCGTAACCATAATTTCCGTTTTCGTAATTAGCTTTCATAGTTGCAATTTGCTCATCAGAAGCTAGTAAACTATAAATAGCAAAACAGTTACAAGTTTTCCAATCTTTAGGTGCTTCAAGCGGGGTGCTATCGGTTTCAATAGACATGATTTGCTTTCGTAGTTTTTTATCATCTAAAAAGATATTGATGATGTTATTTCTACTTTTGCTCATTTTCTCACCATCGATTCCAGGAATAAGCATGGTGTTTTTTTGTACTTCAGCTCGAGGTAAAACAAAAGTTTCTCCAACTTTGGCATGAAATCTTGATGCCACATCACGGGTCATTTCAATATGTTGTTCTTGGTCTTTTCCAACAGGAATAATTTCTGCATCATAAAGCAAAATATCGGCAGCCATAAGCATCGGGTAAGTAAATAAACCAGAGTTTACATCTTCTAGTCTATCGGCTTTATCTTTAAAACTGTGCGCCAATGTTAACCGTTGATATGGAAAAAAGCAACTTAAATACCAAGACAATTCAGTTACTTGTGGCACGTCGCTCTGTCTGTAAAATACCGTTTTTTGTATGTCTAAACCAAAAGCTAACCACACTGCAGCCGTTGAATAGGTATTCATTCTTAATGTGTCAGCATCCTTAATCTGAGTTAAGGTATGCAGATTTGCAATAAATAAATACGAATCGTTTTCTGGCTTTTCTGCCATTTGTATCGCTGGAATAATGGCACCTAAAATATTTCCTAAATGCGGTGTTCCGGTGCTTTGTATACCTGTAAGTATTCTTGCCATAATACTTCCTGCCTTTCGGCTCCGCTCAAGATAAACTTCAGCAGGAATTTTTTAAGAGTTAAACAAAAGGCAAAGGTAATTTTTTTAATAGAATAGCTCAATACAAATATGTATTTTTGGTCTTTATGAAGATTTTTAAATATATTTTCTGGGTATTATACCGTATTTGGTTTTACATTCTTGTAGCCTTACCAATAATCGTTATGTTCCCCGTTCTTTTAATTTCTATTTCTAAAGAATCATGGTATCCCTTCTTTTTTAAACTCGCGCGTTTTTGGGCGAAGTTTATTTTAGTTGGAATGGGTTTTAGATGGATTGTTGAAAGCGAGCAAACTCCAAACCCATCAAAAAGCTATATGTTTATTGCTAATCATACCTCGATGGCTGATATAATGCTCATGCTGGTTTCAGTTAAAAATCCATTTGTATTTGTTGGAAAAAAAGAGCTGGCTAAAATTCCACTTTTTGGGTTTTTCTATAAACGAACCTGCATTCTAGTAGATAGAAGTTCACCTAAAAGTAGGCAAGGAGTATTTTTAAGAGCCCAAAAACGATTAAAAACAGGAGTTAGTATTTGTATTTTTCCTGAAGGAGGTGTACCTGAAGAGCATATTTTGTTAGATGAATTTAAAGATGGCGCTTTTAGGTTAGCCATAAACCATCAAATTCCTGTTGTACCATTGACATTTGCCGATAATAAAAAGCGTTTTTCTTATACTTTTTTTAGTGGCGGTCCAGGGAACATGCGTGTGAAAATACACAAGTTTTTATCTACAAAGGGTTTAACTATTGAGGGCACAAAGAGATTAAATGAAGAGGCAAGAGCTATTATTTTAAACCAGCTGCAAGCTTACAATAAATAAAAAACCGTCTCGGGGAAGAGACGGTTTTTTTTCGATATGCATTTCCGAGCTTAAATGAAAATGTATATCCAGATCTAACCAAAAACCTAAAATTTAATAGCAAATCCGGTATAAACACCTATAAAAAATGGTGTAAAATTACCTGATGTATTTTTAAATGTGTTAATTTGATATTTAAACATAGGCTCTAAATTCAAGTCTATTTTTTTAGAAACCTGATAGTTAAAACCTAAACCAAAATTAGCACTATAACTTACTTTGTTAATATTATTAGCCTCACCTAAAAAAGTTCTATTTCCATTTTCTGCCTCAGAATATATTTCATTATCATTTAAAAAGAATGAACTAAACCCACCAATAACATTTACGCCTAATTTTTTATCAGAAAGTGTGTATTGAATTTCTAAAGGAATTTCTATATAGCCTAATGCCTGATTTAGAGAGGTGTTAGTAGTAGCAAAATCTTCAGGGATAGTATTGTTATTTAAACTTTCGGCGCTTATCACTGAAACAGCATCACTAGAACTATTATTACCAGTTGAATTAACATTTTGCAATGCACCACTACTAGAATTTAAGCCTGCAGATTGAAAAATAATAACATCATTAGTATTGTAACCTAAATTAACTTTATTAATACCTGAACGCACGCTTAATTTATTGTTTATAGCATAACTTGCAGATATACCATAACTCATGTTTACTTCACCGCTTTTGGCATTTTTATTAAACTGCGGATCAATGGAGGACCCTTCACCAAGCGAATTAAAATAAACAGGCGCAGCATTTGGGGCAATACTCCACCTGTTTTGTTTTAGTTCCTCTTCTTCACTAAGATCTTTGTTTTTATCTAAAGCCTCTTCAATGGAAAGGGCATTTTTTTCAGTTTCATTTTCAGTTGCACTTTCAGACTGTTCGTCTTTGTTTTGGGCAATATTATTACTGTTATCTGAAAGTTTATTTAAAAGTTCACGAGCCTTTTCTTTATCAATTAAAGATTCATTACTTGTATTATTTTCGTCATTTGAAGATGTAACAAGCGCATTGCCCTTTTCTTCCTTTTCTGAAAGGTCTGCTATAGCATTATTACTAGCGGGATTCACCAGTTTGTTTTTTATGTTATCTTTTGAAACATTATTAACACTATTATTACTTTTTCTTGTTGATTTAGAAGATTCAACTATCGAAGACTCGTTTATTGAATTTAACTTATTTTGAGATTTTTCAAGAGACGTTTTTTCATTGGAAGTATTTAAACCTTCTTTTGATTCTTCATTATCAATAACAGCGGTTTTAATGTCAGTAGTATTATCTGAATTTTTTAAAGAGGAATTAGTTTCCTCGTTTAATTGCTCTAAAGAGGCATCGTTATCAGTTTCCACCACTTGATTTGTTGGTGTTTTGCTATTGTCATTAAAAAATGTGTAACCAACAGTAAAAAGCAAAAGCAATAAGGCTGCTACACCGGCATATCGCCACCAAATAGGAATTACACGACGTTTCTTCTTTTTCTCGTTAAGAGATGCTTCAATGTTTTTCCAAACAGCATCACTAGGAGTCGCTTCAAAGTCTTTAAAACCCTCTTGAAAAAGTCTGTCTATATGTTTTTTTTCACTCATTATTGCGATTGTGAATGTTGTTTTGTTTTGTAATGCTCAATCGTTTGCTTCAAAATTTGTCTTGCTCGTGCTAAATTAGATTTTGATGTTCCTATATTAATATCAAGCATACTTGCTATGTCTTTATGCGAATAACCATCCAATACATAAAGGTTAAAAACCAAGCGGTATCTGTCCGGTAATTCTTGAATGATTTGTAATAGATAATCGATTGAAAGAGAATCTTCATCAACTTCTAATTCAACATCTTCAATAGTATTTTCATTAATTATATCAAAAACCTTTTCTTTTCGGTATCGTTGTAACGCAGTGTTTACCGTAATGCGTTTTAACCAACCTTCAAAAGAGCCTTTGCCTTTATACTGTTCAATTTTTTTAAAAACTGTAATAAAAGTGTCTTGCAGATTATCTTCAGCTTCTGCATAATTGCGTGAATACTTTAAGCAAACTGCGAATAATTTGCTCGAAAAGAGTTTATATAATTCGCTTTGTGCTTTAGTATCATCTTTTTTACAATTTTCTATGAGTTGATCTAAACTCAAATTAAACATGTATTAATTAATACTTAAACTTTAGTCTATTACTGGTACTTCAATAATTAAATATATTGGCTCGCCTTGAGAATCTTCTCCTTGCCAAAACTTAAAAATATAAGAACCATTGCTAGTAACTATAAAGTTAAACGTTGCTTCTACCAATTCATTTTCTAGTGTGCTGCAACTGTTATCTTCAAAAACATAAGTAATTGGAGCCACAGTACGTTCATTATTTTCTTTTAAATAATAAAACTCTTTAAAACTGTGGCAAGTTGAAGGCTTAAAATACGAAACAGTAATTGGATATGTTTCTCCTAATTGAAACTCACTAGGAATATCTACGCTCTCAACAGGCAAAATTTCAAAACTATAACTTACAGTATCATCATTAAGGCTACACGAAACAAATAATACTAAAGTTAAACTCAGGGCAAGTAACTTTTTCATAAAAATTAAAATTATTAACTAACATGTTTATATAGCTATAGATGCTTAGATAATAAAAAGGTTGCGCGTAAAACCAAAAAAATCCCGAATTAACGGGATTTTAATTATTTTTCTGAGACTATTTTTCTAACCTTGGCTTCAAGTTCATCCATCAGTTCTGGGTTATCCTTTATCAATGCTTTAACAGCATCTCTTCCTTGTCCAAGCTTAGTTTCGTCATAGCTAAACCACGAGCCACTTTTCTTAACAATTTCGTGTTCAACAGCCAAATCTAATATTTCACCTACTTTGCTAACACCTTCGCCATACATAATATCGAATTCTGCCATTTTAAAAGGTGGTGCTACTTTATTTTTAACAACTTTTACGCGTGTTTTATTACCAGTTACATTACCATCCGTCTCTTTTATTTGGGTAGAACGACGAATGTCTAGCCTAACAGACGCGTAGAATTTTAAAGCATTTCCACCTGTTGTAGTTTCTGGGTTACCAAACATAACACCAATTTTTTCGCGCAATTGGTTAATAAATATAACAGTACAGTTGGTTTTGCTAATTGATGCAGTTAGTTTTCTTAAGGCCTGAGACATTAATCTTGCATGCAAGCCCATTTTAGAATCGCCCATTTCGCCTTCAATTTCACTTTTCGGAGTCAATGCAGCAACGGAGTCTATCACTACAATATCAATGGCGCCAGAGCGAATTAAATTATCAGCTATTTCTAAAGCCTGCTCTCCATTATCTGGTTGAGAAATTATTAAGTTATCAATATCTACACCTAATTTTTCAGCATAAAACCTGTCAAAAGCATGTTCAGCATCAATAAATGCTGCAATACCACCTGCTTTTTGCGCTTCAGCAATAGCGTGTAAAGTTAATGTTGTTTTTCCTGAAGATTCCGGACCATAAATTTCTATAACACGTCCACGAGGATATCCGCCAACGCCTAATGCAATATCTAAACCTAAAGAACCAGAAGGAATAGCATCAACATCTACAATAGCAGAGTCGCTCATTTTCATTACGGTTCCTTTTCCGTAGGCTTTATCAAGTTTGTCTAGTGTAAGTTTTAGTGCTTTTAATTTCGCTTCTTTTTCGCTGCTCATTTCTATATATTTCTAAAAAATTGTATGCTAAAATACTATAAGTTTTGTCAGAATACAATTTTATAACGCAACCTTTTTCAACATTCTGCATCTACTATAAAAGATGGAAAAATTTTGCTATGAGATTTATCCAAAAACGGTTTGAATTTTAGACTAACTCGAACTTTACTAAAAGCACTTTAAGGTTATTAAAGTGCTTTTTTTATGCTTTACATTGTGACATTCCCTTAAAATTGTACTTTTGCACTTTAAAATATTTCTTTAACCTTATAAATTAGTATAGCATGCAACTGTACAATAAACTAAGCGCAAAAGAAAGAGCAGAATTAATCGATAAGGCAGGGAAAAATCGATTAACACTTTCTTTTTATAAGTATGCCAAAATAGGCAATCCACAAATTTTTAGAGATCATTTATTTGTTACTTGGGATGCACTTGATGTTCTGGGCAGAATTTATGTAGCACACGAAGGTATTAATGGGCAGCTTTCGCTTCCAGCAGATCGTTTTAAAGAATTTAAAAAGCACTTAGATTCTATTGTTTTTTTAAAGGGAATACGACTTAATATTGCTAGAGAGCAAGACAATAAATCCTTTTTAAAACTAAAAATTAAAGTTCGAAACAAAATTGTTGCCGATGGCTTAAACGATGATACTTTTGATGTAACTAACAAAGGAATTCATGTTGATGCTAAAAAATTTAATGAGCTTATTGAAGATGAAAAAACAGTGCTGGTTGATATGCGTAATCATTATGAAAGCGAAATAGGGCATTTTAAAAATGCTGTTACGCCTGATGTTGATACATTTAGAGAATCTCTCGATATTATTGAAGAAGATTTAAAAGACCATAAGGAAGATAAAAATTTGGTGATGTATTGTACTGGCGGTATACGTTGTGAAAAAGCTAGCGCATACTTTAAGCATAAAGGATTTAAAAATGTGTATCAATTAGAAGGTGGAATTATTGAATATGCAAGACAAGTCAATGAAAAAAAACTAGATAATAAGTTTTTAGGGCAGAACTTCGTGTTTGACGATAGAAGAGCAGAACGCATTTCCGAGGATGTGATTGCTTATTGCCACCAATGCGGAAAACCTTTTGATGTACACACTAACTGTGCTAACGAAGCATGTCATTTGTTATTTATTCAATGTGATGAATGTAAGGAAGAAATGAATAATTGCTGTTCTACAACTTGCAAAGAGATTCATGCGTTACCATACGAAGAGCAAAAAGCCTTACGCAAAGGGCAAGGAAATAGTAACGATATCTTCAAAAAAGGGCGCGCAGACCATCTTCCTTATAAAAAAGATTTGAGAAATATTTTTGATGTTTTAAAGAATAAGCAATTATAGTACTGATTTAGAAATTCTTCCTTCTTAAGTAAGTAAATAATCATATCTTTACAATTCAAATTATTTATGAACCATCTTCCAATAAAACTTTGGTTTTAGTTGGAATCAATATATAAAATATGGCTTGTGCAAGTTGCTCAACAAAAGACGGTCAACCTAAAGGCTGCAAAAATAATGGTACTTGTGGAACAGACAGTTGTAATAAATTAACTGTTTTTGATTGGTTATCCAATATGTCGCTACCTAATGGAGAAAAACCATTTAACTGGGTAGAAGTACGTTATAAAAATGGTAGAAAAGAATACTACCATAATACCGAAAATTTAACATTAAGTATAGGAGACATTGTAGCTACACAAGCGCAATCTGGTCATGATATTGGTATGGTTACCCTTACAGGGGAATTGGTGCGTGTTCAAATGAAACGCAAAAGTGTGCCAGAGAATATTGAAGAAGCCTTAAAAATATATAGAAAAGCAAGTCAAAAAGATATTGATATTTGGTCGGCAGCACGCGACAAAGAAGAACCTATGAAGGTTAAAGCGCGCCAGTTTGCAATTGATTTAAACTTGCAAATGAAAATTTCAGACATCGAATTTCAAGGCGATGCTAGCAAAGCGACCTTTTATTACACAGCTGAAGATCGCGTAGATTTCAGAGAACTTATTAAAGTATTTGCGAGAGAGTTTAGAACCCGTATTGAAATGAAACAGGTTGGGTTTCGTCAAGAAGCGGCACGACTTGGAGGCATTGGTTCTTGCGGACGTGAGTTATGTTGCTCCACATGGTTAACCGATTTTCGTTCGGTAAGCACGTCGGCAGCGCGTTATCAGCAATTATCACTAAATCCACAAAAGTTGGCAGGTCAATGTGGTAAGCTTAAATGCTGCTTAAATTATGAGCTAGATACTTATATGGATGCTTTAAAAAGCTTTCCAAAAACAGATATAAAATTACAAACTGAAAAAGGCACAGCGGTGTGTCAAAAAACAGATATTTTTAAAGGACATCTTTGGTATGCTTACGAGGGTGAATGGATGAATTGGCATAAAATAACAACGGAGCAAGCCAATGAAATTATTGAACTAAATAATAAAAATAAAAAAGTAGCTAGTCTTGAAGAGTTTGCTTCAAATGTTATTGAAGATACTAAAGCAGAGTTTGAAAACGTTGTAGGTCAAGATAGTTTAACACGTTTCGATGGTCCAAAACGTTCTAAAAAACGTAAAACTAATAAGAACCGAAACAATAGAAATAAAAATAGAAAAAGAAAACCTCAAAAAACGAATAATGACCCGAAGTAATGTAAAGTTATTTCTTCTTGTTTTTTCTTTTGTAAGCATTGTGTCTTGCGATTCTAATCGTGTTTTCGATTCCTATAAATCGGTTCCAAATAAATGGCATAAAGATTCTATCGTAAGTTTTAAAATAAACCCACCAGACTCTACAAATGCTTACAATTTGTTTGTTAACCTAAGAAATACAAATTCTTATAAGTACAACAACCTGTTTTTAATAGTTGAAATGGCATTTCCTCATGGAAAAACTATAAAAGACACTTTAGAATATAAAATGGCTGAACCTAGCGGGAAATTGTTGGGCACTGGACTTACCGATGTTAAAGAAAATAAGCTTTGGTATAAAGAACAAGTTGTTTTTAATGAAGCTGGTGAGTATACTGTTAATATTCAACATGCCATGAGAGAAAATGGAAAAGTAAACGGTGTTGTAGAGCTTGAAGGCGTTACAGATGTTGGCTTTAGAGTAGAAAAAATAAATAATAATTAAATGTCACTTCGAGTGATTCTGATTTTTTTTATCTGAATTGTATCGAGAAGTATTTATTAAGCAAAGTACATGGCAAAAACAAAAAAGGGACAAAAAGAAACACAGGACTTTTCAAAGCACATTCGGTGGTTTTGGAAGTTGTTTATAGGTGGCATATTAGCAATTTTATTAATTTTCTTATTAGCATCTTGGGGCGTATTTGGTGAAATGCCAGACCATACAGTTTTAGAAAACCCTAAAACCAATTTAGCTACAGAAATTATTTCTTCAGATGGTAAAACCCTAGGAAAATTTTATTTTAACGATAACAGAACACCTGTTAGTTATGATGATTTACCACAACATTTGGTAGATGCTTTAATTGCTACTGAAGATGCAAGATTTCACAAACACTCAGGTATTGATGCAATCGGGACTTTAAGAGCCGCAGTTTTTCTTGGAAGTAAAGGAGGTGCAAGTACTATTTCTCAACAGCTAGCAAAACAATTATTTCATAGAAGAGAAAATGCTAATGTTATCCAAAAACTTTCTCAAAAAGTCAGAGAGTGGATAATTGCTACACGTTTAGAACGTCAATACACTAAAGAAGAAATTATATCGCAGTATTTTAATATTTATGATTTTGGTAATAACGCTGACGGAATCCGAAGTGCTTCCAGAATTTATTTTAATAAGGAACCGAAAGATTTAGATGTAAAAGAGTCTGCTATGTTAGTAGGGATGTTTAAAAATTCATCATTATACAATCCAAGACGTAATCCTGTAGGAGTAAAAAATAGACGGAATGTGGTTTTAGCACAAATGTATAAATATGATTATATAGATAAGAAGCTAAAAGACTCTCTTCAAAACACCGAATTAGATTTAGACTATTCTCCAGAATCTCATCGTGAGGGTATAGCCACTTATTTTAGAGGATATTTAGATGGGTTTATGAAAGAATGGATAAAAAATAACCCGAAACCAGATGGTACAAAATGGAATTTATATAATGATGGGTTAAAAATTTACACCACTATTGATTCTCGAATGCAAAAATATGCTGAAGACGCTGTGCAACAACATATGCCAAGGTTGCAAGCAGAGTTTTTTCATCAAAATACACCAGACAGAAATCCTACTGCTCCTTTCTTAGAGTTAGACCAAAGTGAAATTAAAGATTTGCTTAATCGCTCTATGAAGCAATCAGAACGTTGGAGACACATGAAATATGATTTAAAAAAGTCTGATAAAGAAATTGAGGAATCGTTCAATAAACCAGTGCAAATGTCAGTTTTCGCTTGGGTAGACGGGCAGGCTTCAGAGATTGACACCATCATGAAACCTATCGATTCTATGCGTTATTACAAATCGTTTTTAAGACCAGGTATGATGTCAATGGATCCACAAACGGGTCACGTGAAAGCTTGGGTAGGCGGTATGAATTATCGTCACTTTCAGTACGATATGGTGAAACAAGGGAAACGACAAATAGGATCTACTTTTAAGCCTTTTGTTTATACTGCGGCTATTGATCAGCTACATTATTCTCCTTGTGATGAGTTTCCAGACACCCCATTTTGTATTGAAGCAGGTAAATTTGGAAACCCCGAAGAATGGTGCCCTAAGAATTCTGGAGGAAGTTATGGAGGACAAAGAACTTTAAAAAATGCTTTAGCCAATTCTGTTAATACTATTACAGCAAGATTAATTGATAAAGTAGGCCCGCAAACGGTGGTGGATTTGGCGCAAAAATTAGGTGTAGAATCTGAGATGCTACCTGTACCATCTATAGCACTAGGAACACCAGATATCAGTGTTTACGAAATGGTAGGGGCGTATTCTGCCTTTGCAAACCAAGGGGTCTATACCAAACCAGTAATGGTTACGAATATTGAAGATAAAAATGGTACAATTTTATATCAATTTAAACCGGAAACTCGTGATGTATTAAGTGAAGAAACAGCTTATGTAACGGTCAAATTAATGCAGGGAGTTACAGAGGGCGGATCTGGTACACGGTTAAAACATACATGGGCTGTTAATCAACCAGACTATAAAGAAGTCGTAACTGGTTACCCTTACGGGTTTACAAATCCAATTGCAGGAAAAACTGGAACTACACAAAACCAAAGTGATGGTTGGTTTATGGGTATGGTACCTAATTTAGTTACAGGTGTTTGGGTTGGTGCAGAAGATAGAGCTGTGCATTTTAGAACCATAACTTATGGACAAGGAGCAGCCATGGCATTACCAATTTGGGGGTTATATATGAAGAGTTGTTATGCAGATGAAACTTTAAATATCTCTAAAGAAGACTTTGTGGCTCCAGAAAACCTTTCAATAAATATCGATTGTTCTAAAGAGACAAATGATACTGGTGATGATTCAGACAAAAAAACTCCAGATGACTTAAATTTTTAAAAGATTATTTAAATAGGTAATATAGAAACCATCCTTATCAGGGATGGTTTTTTTATTTGTTTATATTTTCGGGAAATCATTCAATTATTCGTAATTTTATGCAGCTAAAACTGAATAATAATGATTAATAAACAAGTAGCCAATGTTCAAGAAGCCTTAAAAGGCGTAGCTAATAACATGACTTTTATGTTAGGTGGGTTTGGACTTAGTGGTATTCCTGAAAATGCCATAGCCGAATTAGTCAAACTTGGAGTAAATGGATTAACATGTATTTCTAATAATGCAGGAGTTGACGATTTTGGATTAGGATTACTTCTTCAACAAAAGCAAATCAAAAAAATGATATCGTCGTATGTGGGCGAAAATGATGAGTTTGAACGTCAAATGCTTTCAGGCGAGTTAGATGTTGAGCTTATTCCACAAGGAACATTAGCAGAACGCTGTAGAGCAGCGCAAGCAGGTTTCCCAGCAATTTATACGCCAGCAGGTTATGGAACTGAAGTGGCTGAAGGAAAAGAAACCCGCGAGTTTGATGGTAAAATGTATGTTTTGGAGCATGCTTTTAAGGCAGACTTTGCTTTCATAAAAGCTTGGAAAGGTGATGCCGCAGGAAACTTAATATTTAAAGGAACTGCTCGAAACTTTAATCCTAATATGTGTGGCGCTGCAAAAATAACGGTTGCCGAAGTGGAAGAACTTGTCCCGCTTGGGAGTTTAGACCCTAACCAAATTCATATTCCAGGTATTTTTGTACAACGTATTTTTCAGGGTGAGAAATATGAAAAGCGTATTGAACAACGAACTGTAAGACAAAGAAGTTAAAACTGATAAAATGTTAGACAAAACAGGTATAGCAAAGCGTATAGCAAAGGAAGTCAAAGATGGTTATTATGTAAATCTAGGAATAGGCATTCCTACTTTGGTTGCTAATTACGTAAGAGAAGATATTGAAGTTGAATTTCAAAGTGAAAACGGTGTTTTGGGAATGGGCCCATTTCCATTTGAAGGTGAAGAAGATGCTGATGTAATTAATGCTGGAAAACAAACAATTACAACGCTTCCAGGGGCTAGTTTTTTCGACTCTGCTTTAAGCTTCTCTATGATTCGAGGTAAACATGTCGACTTAACTATTTTAGGCGCTATGGAAGTGGCAGAAAATGGTGATATAGCTAATTGGAAAATACCAGGTAAAATGGTAAAAGGTATGGGTGGTGCTATGGATTTGGTTGCAAGTGCGGAAAATATAATTGTAGCTATGATGCATACTAACAAAGCAGGTGAGTCTAAATTATTAAAACGTTGTTCTTTACCTCTTACAGGAGTTGGTTGCGTTAAAAAAATTGTGACTAATTTAGCTGTTGTTGAGGTGACTAATCAAGGGTTTAAGTTATTAGAACGTGCTCCAGGAGTTTCAGTAGATGACATAAAAAAAGCTACAGAAGGACATTTAATTGTTGAAGGTAATATACCAGAAATGAACCTCTAAATTTTACAGAAAGTATAAAAAGGATATTTTTAATTCGATAAAATGTTAAATAAAAAAGCATTTCGTCGAATTTTTTTGATTTTAAACCGATTTATTAAAAATATATTACATATTAGCAGTCCTCAAATTAACCAAAGTAAAATTTTAGATTTCCCCAAATCTACCATAAACTTAGAGACTTATGAATATTGCAAAAAATCTACCTGAACTACCTACTAATGATGAAAGCAAATTCAAAGAAACTGTTAAAGAGAATTTACAATTTTTAAGGAGTTTGTTTTATTTAACCAAAAAAATATTCATGCTATAATTCTTTTGGTATAGCATGAATTAATTTTTTTGTGTATTCCCTTTTGGGATTCTTATATATAACATCTGCATCATCTAATTCTTCAATTCTACCTTCATTCATAACGAGTAGTTGGTCGCTCATATATTTTACAACAGCCAAATCGTGCGATATAAAAATGTAAGTAAAACCAAAGTCTTCTTTCAACTCATTGAGAAGATTTAAAACCTGAGCTTGCACAGAAATATCTAAGGCAGATACCGATTCATCACATACTATAAGCTTCGGTTGTAGCGCAATAGTTCTAGCAATTCCAATACGTTGTCTCTGTCCGCCCGAAAATTCGTGTGGGTATCTATTGAAATACGCTTCACTCAACCCAACTTTATTTAAAATATCAATTACTTTTTCTTTACGCTCTTTATCAGAAATATATAGTTTATGAACCTTCATGGGTTCCATAATAGCTTCGCCAACGGGAATCCTTGGATTTAAAGATGAATAAGGATCTTGAAATATAATTTGAATGTCTTTACGTAACTTTTTAATTTCAGAATTAGGAAGCTTTGTAATATCTATGCCCTGATACAAAATAGAACCTGAAGTTGCTTTATCTAGCTGAAGAATAGCATTTCCAAGAGTACTTTTTCCACAACCAGACTCACCAACTAAACCTAAAGTTTCACCTTCATATAACTTGAAACTTACATTATTAACAGCTTTGAATGAGGTAGGTTTATTAAACCAACCGCTTTTAGAAATATATTCTTTTTCAATATTTTTAACTTCTAATAAAGGAGGCTTACTGTATAATATTTTATGTTTCTGTTTACGATCCGCTTCAGAAATAATCTTGTGATTCGTAGTATTGTTTAGGTAATCTTGTATAGTTGGTAATACCTTAAGTCTAGTCTCTAAGGAAGGTCGAGAGTTTATTAACGCTTTTGTGTATATATGTTGCGGGTCTTTAAAAATACTTGCAGTTTCACCTTGTTCAACAATATCTCCTTTATACATAACAAGCACCCTGTCTGCAATTTCAGAAATTAATGATAAATCATGCGTAATAAAAATTACGCTCATTTTGGTTTCAGCCTGCAAAGTTTTTAATAGCTTGATGATTTCGTTTTGAACCGTAACATCAAGAGCTGTTGTGGGTTCGTCAGCGATTAAAATATCGGGCTTACAAGCAATTGCCATGGCAATCATGACACGCTGTTTTTGACCACCTGAAATTTCATGTGGGTATGCATTATAAACCCTTTCAGGGTTTGGGAGTTTTACTTTTTCAAAGAGCAAAATAGTTTCCTGTTTTGCTCTTTGTTTTGATAAGTTGGTATGCTGTAATAAAATTTCTTGAACTTGTTTTCCACACCTCATAGACGGGTTCAAAGAACTCATAGGTTCTTGAAAAATCATGGATATTTTTTTTCCACGGATACTTTGAAACGATTTACTAGATAGTGTTGTTAAATCTGTATTATTAAAAATAATAGAACCAGTGGTAATTTTTGATATTTTCTTAGGAAGTAGTCCTAAAATTGCCAAAGAAGACACAGATTTACCAGAACCCGATTCGCCAACAATTCCTAAGATTTCATTTTTATTTAAGTGATATGAAATATTATGAATCACTTCATTTTCACCAAAGGAAATAGATAAATTTTTAAAAGATAAAATATTGTTATTCGACATTTAGATATGAATAATTTCGTCGTCAATTAAAATGTCATCGCCACGTAAACGCAAAAATATTTGTGCCACAGCAATAGTGTCTTTTTCGCAATAATTTATAATTCGGTCTATATCATTTTCTTCGTAAAAAACCCGATAAACTTCGCTACCATCTATATCGCCTTTTGGCGAAGGGATTCCTAGTACATTGGTAAGGAGTTTTAAGGAAGTGTAGGTTTTATAGTCGCCAAATTTCCAGAGTTCTAAAGTATCTAAATGAGGAACTTCCCAAGGTTTTTTGCCGAAAAGATTCAATTTATATGGCAATTCAATATCATTAATAATCATTCTACGCGCTATATATGGAAAGTCAAATTCTTTGCCGTTGTGTGCACAAAGTAAATGTTTTGCTTCACTGAAATGAGAAATGAGTAAGTTTTTAAAATCTTTAAGAATTTTAACTTCATCACCATAAAAAGAAGTAACCCTAAAATGTCTTAAATCCCCTCGAAAAGTAAAGTAACCAACTGAGATACATATTATTTTACCAAATTCTGCCCAGATACCAGCACGCTCATAAAAAGCTTCAGCGGTTTCATCATCTTTTCTCTGATATTGAGATTTATGCTCCCATAGCACTTGCTTGTCTTCATCCAAACCAGAAAAATATTGAACTTCTGGAACGGTTTCAATATCTAAAAATAATATGTTTTCTAAATTGAGTTTTGAAATCATAGTAAATACTATTAATTACTTTTATTCAATAATAAACTACATTGTTTTCCAAATATACCAGAAACCCCCGCAGCTAAGCCTCCAATTATTCCTGTAATTAGTATTAAGAAATAAGGGTTTCCTTTTAAAGGTAGTAAAACAGCAATTTTTTTGGCTAAAATAAAATCGTTGCCATTGCTTAACCAAAACGAATAAACCATCCAAAAAACAGCAATGGCTAAAAATGGAACAAATAAAACAGCTACTCTTTTTAAACTTAAAAATAAACCTGTAATAAATGAGGCCAGCATAACGGACCACCAAGGCAAAAATTGAGACAAAATAACGGCTATAATTATTGTTGCTATAAAATTGACAATATTTTTTCTCATGGTGATGGTGTTAATATTTGAGTGGCAATAATACCTTCTGTTTTGTTTTGATCTTGCATAAATAAGGCTTTAAAATAATCGCCATTGGCCCAAGGGTCTATAAAATTATCGTAATATTTACTTCCGGGGTTTCCTGATTGTCCCCCAGGATAAATACCTAAGGCCTGTGGAGGCGAACTCATTTCAACAATCATTCTCCACGATGGACCATGATTTTTGTCGGCTGCATTTACGGTGTTTCTATCTCCACCTATTGGAAGATTAAATCTTGAAAAAGCAGGTAAAGCTTGTAATAAATGACCAACGTAAGCACCTTTATACATCTGCCAATTATAATCACCATTTTCAGACTTCCAATCATTGAGTTCTTTTACAGTTTCTTTAAAGGCTATTAAAAATAAATCATGCGAGTTTTCCTTTTTTTCTGTGTTTATTATATCCATGAATGGGTCATCCGGGGAGTTTTTAAGTATATTAATTGCTTGGTAGGTATAAGGTTTTTGTAAGGCAACCTCTTCTACATCAAATTCATCCCAAGTAAGGTTATACAGTTTTTTCCACCATAAATCCCAAATACTTGGGGCTAATTGGTCTGTTTCACTGTTAAAATCCCATGCCTTAATCGTCTTTAAAACTTCTTGCTCTTCATTTGATAGTGAAGATGTATCCATATGCTCAAACATATAAGGCAAAAGCTCTGATGCTTTTTTATTGAAGTTGTTATTTTGAAGATCTTTAAAATCTTGAATATTAAAAGTGTTTTTAGATCTAAAAAAATCATTTATCACACGATTTCTGTAGGTATCATAACCATCATTAAACACATAATAAGGATATAATGAATCTGTAGGATGCTGATTTGAAGAACTCACAAAACCGCGTTCAGGGTTTTTAGTATGGGCGTTAAATTCTTTAGGAATAAACCCTTGCCAATCGTGGTCAGGGTTGCTACCGTCCATTAAAAACTTACCTTGACCTTCCCATTTGTTTGGAAATTTTCCTTGAATCCAAAGTGCAATATCACCATCGGATGATGCAAATACAAAGTTTTGAGCAGGTGCCACATGATTAGAGATAGCTTTTAAATAATCATCATAGTTTTTTCCTTTGTTTAACTCGGTAAACAATCGTGCAAAATTATGCCCCATATGTCCTGCCCATTTCATGGCATAACCTTGTTTTTGGGTATTTCCTTTAAAACTATGGTCGTAACTAACGGGTCCATGGTGTGTGTAAATGACTGAGTCTATAAAGGTTTCTTTGCCTTTAATTTTAATTTCTTCAAGCCTTAAACTCGTTTTTTTCCATGCTCCATCGTATTTGTATTCAGATCTAGAATTGTCTTTAAATTCAATTTTATACCAATCTTTCACATCACGTGTTGCGTTGGTTTCTCCCCAAGCAATATGTGTATTGAAACCTGATATAATACCTAAAGTACCTGGAAGTGTGGCACCATACGAATTATGATCTGGAGTTGCTAGCTGCATTACGAACCAAATGGATGGTAAATTAAGTCCTAAATGGGGGTCGTTTGCTAAAATAGGGTTTCCTGAATACGATTTTTCTGATCCAACAGCCCAATTATTACTTCCATTAGCTGGATTTGGTTTCTCCATTATTTCTGAAATAGAGTCCAGAAGCACCTCACTTGCTGGTTTTTCAGTTTGTGGTACATCAATAAAACTCCAATCTGTACCTGCTGGAATTACAGGTTCATTAAAATCGAAAAAATCAGGATATAAAAAATCAAAACGGTTTTTGCCTAATTGGCGTAGTAGGTTTGTATATTCTAAATCTTCGTCACCACCACATAACATATCGGTCATATACATTAATAAATGCATTATTTTATCAACTGTCCAAGGCTCGGGTTTATAATCTAGAAGTTTATATTCAACGGGATAATTTTCTGGATTAAGCTCGTTTATATAAGTATTAACACCATCGGTATAAGCTTTTAAAAAGGATAAAGATTCTGCATCTTTTTTAATAACTTCCAAACTGTTTTCGGCACCGAATAACATCCCTTTTCGGCGTTGCGCTCTATCATAATTAAGAGCTTTTTCACCTATAATTTCTGATAATCGTCCTGCAGCTGCATAGGTTTGAAACTCCATTTGCCAAAGCCTGTGTTTTGCTGTTATATAGCCTTGGGCGCGATATAAATCAGCGTCGTTATTTGCAAAAATATGTGGAATTAGATTTTCATCATAATGCACAGTTACCATTTCAGATAAACCGTCAATTTGAATATTGCCATTAACAGATTCGTCTTTTTCGTTTTGCCAAATCCCTGTTGAAGGGCTTAAAAACTTTCCTATTGGAGGAATAGCCCCTAATTTAGTATTAAAAATGTAGAAAACTGCTATTGTAACTAATAGGGATAATAAAAATTTAAATGATTTCATTTAAGAAAGATTTGTAAAAAATAAATATAGTTAAATAAATTTATCCTTCATGTTTCAGCTTTATAAAATTGAAACGAAATGAATTCCAGAAAATTAAGATCTTTAAAACAAAGATTGTTGTTTGTATGGGCTTTCATGGTTTAATAGCCATTGCTTACGATGCAAACCACCTGCATACCCCGTTAAACTACCATCACTACCAATAACGCGGTGACATGGAATAACAATCCACAAAGGGTTTTTACCATTAGCATTGGCAACGGCTCGTATAGCTTTTATATCACCTAATTGTTTAGAAAGTTCTAGATATGAAAGTGTTTTACCGTAAGGGATTTGCACAAGAAGTTTCCAAATTTGTTTTTGAAAATCAGTGCCTTCAGGATTTAATTTTAAGTCGAACCGCTTTCTGGAACCTTCAAAATATTCATTGAGTTGAATGACGCAATCTTCAAGCTCAACAGGAATAATATCTGTTATTTTTTCTTCGGAATTAAGAACGGTAATAGCACTAATTCCTTCTTCATCACCAACAATTTTGGTAAAACCTAAAGGTGAATTGATGATGCAAGTTTCCATTATTCTGAAGCGTTATCTTCTTCAATTATACCTAATTTTTTGGCTCGAGCTTCCCAACTTTTTCTGGCTAAATGTTGAAGATCAGAAACGTTATCGCTTTCATCCATAATTTCTAAACCTAAAAGTGTTTCAATAACATCTTCCATAGTCACTAAACCACTTACCGAACCGTATTCATCTACAACTAATGCCATGTGATTTCGACTTTCAACCAGTTTTTCAAATAAAGTAGGAATAGGTAAGCTCCTGTTTACCACAATGATATTTCGTATTAAATCGGATAGTTTTTTTGAGCCATTATCAAGTGCCATTTCTTTAAAAACCTCATCTTTTAAAACGAGCCCTTTTATATCATCTGGATTGTCGTCATAAATAGGAATTCTGGAAAAACGAAGGTTCATATTTCTATTAAAAAAATCTTCAATAGTTGTGTTTTGATCTTCGGTTTGCATAACAGTACGAGGTGTCATTATATCTTTTGCAAACACATCTTTAAAGGTTAGCAAATTCTTTATTATTTTACTTTCGTTTTCGTGAAACACCCCATCTTTATGCGCCATATCGGTCATAGCCATAAAAGTTTCTCTGCTAAAAACACTACCATGACCCTTACCACCAATAAGTTTAGTAGTAAGTTGTAATAGCCATAAAATACCAGACCATTTAAGTGGAAATATTAAAGCTGTTAAGGCTTTTGAGGAAAAGTTAGCCAAGTTTTTCCAGTAAGTTGCACCAATGGTTTTAGGAATAATTTCAGAAGCTACCAAAATTAAAAACGTCATAATAGCCGATACAACACCCACTGTATTAATTCCAAAAAACTCTACTTTATAAGGCAAGCTTTCAGCTTCAATACCAACCATCATAGCACCTAAAGTGTGAGCAATAGTGTTTAGTGTGAGTATGGCAATCAAAGGTTTGTCTACATCTTTTTTTAAAGCCTCTAAAGTTGATGCATACTCTTTGCCCTCTTGTTTTTTAACGTTGATGAATGTTGGTGTAACACTTAACAAAACAGCTTCGAGGATGGAACATAAAAAGGAAAAGAAAATGGAGATGGTTGCCCAAAAAATTAATGCGCTCATTAAAATGGTTTTTGTTAATGGCTAATTTACGAAATCAATTTCACAACATCTTTAGCAAAATAGGAAGCAATGATATCTGCCCCCGCTCTTTTTATGGCAGTTACTTGTTCCATCATAACCGCGTCGTGCTCTAACCAACCTTTTTCAGCCGCAGCTTTTAACATGGCATATTCGCCAGAAACCTGGTATACAGCCACAGGAACATCTACGGCGTTTTTTATTTCACGCACAATATCTAAATAGCACAATCCTGGTTTTACCATTACAATGTCTGCACCTTCGTCTATATCCATTTCGGTTTCACGAATGGCTTCAAAGCGGTTGGCATAATCCATTTGATAGGTTTTTTTGTCTTTCGGAATGTCAATCATATCAACAGGAGCAGAATCTAAAGCATCACGAAATGGACCGTAAAATGCTGAGGCGTATTTTGCCGAATAACTCATTATTCCGGTATTGATAAAGCCCTGGTATTCCAGAGCTTCACGAATGGTAAGAATGCGTCCATCCATCATATCACTAGGCGCCACAAAATCGGCACCTGCTTTGGCATGAGAAACACTCATTTCTGCTAAAACTTCTGCAGTTTCATCGTTGATTATTTGTCCGTTTTCAATAATACCATCATGTCCGTAAGCTGAATATGGGTCTAATGCCACATCGGTCATCACTAACATTTCCGGACATGCATTTTTAACAGTTTTAATAGCACGTTGCATCAATCCGTTTGGATTTAAGGCTTCGGTACCTTTATTATCTTTTAAATTATCGGGTACTTTCACGAAAAGTAACACCGATTTTAAACCAAGTTTCCAAAGTTCCTTCACTTCTTTTTCAAGTAAATCTAAACTGTAACGGTAGTAATTCGGCATCGATGGAATTTCATCTTTAACACCTTTCCCTTCAACCACAAATAATGGTACTAAAAAATCGTTAGGGGTTATTATGGTTTCTCGAACTAAACTACGAATAGCTTCAGTGGTTCTTAATCTTCTATTTCTTCTAAGTGGATACATAATGTTACAATTTTTGACCTTTAATGCCTGTTGCACAACCATAAAAGTAATTTAAATACTCAACTTTAAACCCGTTCATTTCAAAGACTTCTTTTGTATTTATAGAGCTATTAAACCTTGATGTATATACTCCAAGCATTTTATAGGTTTCAGGATTTCCTAAAAATAAAAAGCCCAAAAATGGGATACAATATTTTAAGTATAAAAGGTAAAAAAACTTTAGTATCCTATTTTGAGGAATAGATACTTCAATAAAAGAAAATGAACCTTTTGATTTTAATAATCTATTTACTTCTAACGCAAAATCATTTAGTTGTTTTTCTGAAAATGTTTTCAGTCCAAAACCAGAAATAATACAATCCACAGAACCGCTTCTTATAGAGTTTTTAAAAACATTTTCTTGTAGTAAGTTAATCTTATGCTTTGAATATTTTTCTTTTCTTTTTTTTGCCATTTTCAGCATACCTGACGAAAAATCAAGACCAATCAATTCTCCATTATGGTCTAATACTTTTAGTATAGGTTTCCAGCATTCACCCATACCAGTCATCAAATCTAAAACGACAGAATCCTTTTTGATATCAATTGAATTCACGCATTGCCTTCTCCAGCGTTCACTAAATCCAAAAGATGATATATAATTCATTCTTTCATATGAAGAGCTCATTTTGTCAAAGAGCGTTTCTACGTATTTAGGATGGTATAAATCTTTCATTATTGAACCCAATCAACAGGATTTTTTAATACTTCTAAAAGCTTATCTTCGTCACTTCCAGCTTCAGGATGATGGTCATAAACCCATTGTACATGCGGTGGTAAACTCATTAAAATACTTTCAATACGCCCGTTAGTTTTTAGCCCGAAAAGAGTGCCTTTATCATGAACCAAATTAAATTCTACGTAACGTCCGCGACGAATTTCTTGCCAATTACGTTGTGCTTTGGTGTATGGTAAATCTTTACGTTTTTCAACAATAGGCACATAGGCTTCAAGAAAACTATCACCAACTTCGGTTACAAAGTTATACCAATTTTCCATAGACATCTGTTCTGAAGCTTTACAATAATCGAAAAACAAACCGCCAATACCTCTGCCTTCATTTCTGTGAGCGTTGTAAAAATATTTATCGCAACGTTTTTTGTAAGTTGGATAAAACTCCAGGTTATGCTTATCACATGTTGTTTTACAGGTTTTGTGAAAGTGAATTGCATCTTCTTCAAACAAATAATAAGGTGTTAAATCTTGCCCACCACCAAACCAACTATCTATAATATCTCCCGCTTCATTATACATTTCAAAATAGCGCCAATTAGCATGAACGGTTGGCACCATTGGGTTTTTCGGATGCAATACTAAACTTAGTCCGCATGCGAAAAAATCAACATCACCAACCTTAAAATAAGTTTGCATCGATTTTGGCAATTTCCCGTGAACTCCCGAAATGTTTACACCACCTTTTTCGAACACATTACCATTTTGGATAACGCGTGTTCTTCCGCCACCACCTTCAGGTCGTTCCCAAATATCTTCTTGAAATTTGGCTTTACCATCAATAGCTTCTAGCTTAGAAGTAATCGTGTTTTGTAAATCTTGTATGTACTGATAGAACTTATCTTTCATTCGTTACTCTATTTCATTATACAATTCATATAATTCCATATCTAAAGGGTTTTCACCTGGAGGGGTATGCTCCTTTTTAAGTGTTTTTATCCAAATAAAATTACAATTTTCGGCTACTTTGATGCTTGCTATGTTAGTTTTATGAACTATAATTTCAAGTGTTTTTAAGCCTATATTGTTAAAAGTATAATCAGACAATATTGTAACAGCATTGGTAGTAATGCCTTTACCTTCAAATTCATATCCAATGCAATATGCAAGTTCACCTCTTTTTTTAACCCAATCGAGTTTTTTTAAATAAATCAAGCCTACTAAGGCCTTTGTTTCTTTTTCCTTTATTAGGAACAAAAACTCTTCTTTAGCTTCAAATTCTTTTACTTTTATTTCAGTAAAAAGCTTTGATAAGTCAGGGGTTAAATTTTCTTTTAAGGTTAAAGGGAAATAGCGTTTTAATCTGTCTTCATTAGCAACTACAAAATTGCAGATATTCCAAGCATCTTGTGTTTGAATGGGTTCTATGAAATATGAGTCAAAACTAAGATGCATTAGGTAAATGGTTTTTTAATTTTAATGCTTCAACTGTTTTTAGCGATGCTGCTGTAACGGAAAGAGGCAACACTAAAATGACACCGATAAGCGGAATTAGCAAAAACAAAATAAATACAATACCATTACCAATGGCTAACCCTCTATGATTCCTTACGAACCGAACACTTTCTTTATATTGAAAGTGACGCTCTAAAGTATAATCCATATTACCAAAGCCAGCATAATACGCTTGGACTAAAAACAAAAGAATGGTTGAAAATATATTGACTACTGGGATAAATTTTAAAAGCAAAATAGGAATAGTTAAAAGTAATTCCATGATTAAGTTTCTCCCGTTTATTCGGATACCTCTCCAAAGTTGCTGTAAAAAAGATGTGTTTCTGTGAGAATGTGATGGAGCACCTGTTAAATGTGCTTCAATTTTCTCGGAAACAGGACTCATAAATGGCGCAGATAATGCCATTATAATGTGTTTATATAGAATAAGCCCAATAACCAAAATAATAAGCCCTCCAATGAAATTGCTGATGGTAGAAAAGGTTTCTTTGCCCCAATCCCAAATCCAGACTTTCGAAATAAAAGCACCAACATTATCGGATAATGCATATGCAGAACCAAAAATTATGACCGCTGTTACAAAACTAATTAACATAGGAATTGCAAAAAATTTCCAGAGTTTTAGTTTAGAGATTAAACTAAAAGCACCAAAATATGCTTTGATTCCTATGACAATATTGTTAAGCATTGTATTCTTTTACAGCATCTATAAAGGCTTTGGCATGATCTAACGGAATGTTAGGTAAAATACCATGACCCAAATTTACAATGTATTTATCTTTACCAAATTCGTTAATCATTTGGTGTACCATTTTTTTGATTTCTGAAGGTGGCGAAAACAAACGTGTTGGATCGAAATTACCTTGTAGCGTAATGTTTCCACCAGTTAAATAACGCGCATTTCTTGCAGAACATGTCCAATCTACACCTAAGGCGGAAGCACCAGATTTTGCCATTTCGCCCAGTGCAAACCAACAGCCTTTTCCAAACGCGATTACAGGAGCATCGTCTTTTAACGCATCAATAATTTGCTGAATATATTGCCATGAAAATTCTTGATAATCTACTGGTGACAACATACCTCCCCAAGAATCAAAAACTTGTACAGCGTTACATCCTGCTTTCACTTTCTCTTTTAGATAGGCTATAGTTGTATCTGTTATTTTTTGAAGTAATTGATGCGCCGCAACAGGGTTTGTAAAGCAAAATTCTTTGGCCTTATCAAAATTTTTACTGCCTTGACCTTGAACGCAATAGCATAAAATAGTCCAAGGGGAACCCGCAAAACCTATTAAAGGAATTTCATCATTAAGCTTCTCTTTAGTAGCTTTTATGGCTTGATACACATAATCTAATGCTTGAGTAACATCTGGAACAATTACATTGTCAACATCTTTTTGTGAACGAATAGGATTTGGCAAATACGGACCAAAATTAGGCTTCATCTGCACCTCGATATTCATGGCTTGAGGAATTACCAATATATCACTGAATAAAATAGCAGCATCCATGCCGTATCTACGTATTGGTTGTACCGTAATTTCACTTGCTAATTCAGGAGTTTGACAACGAGTAAAGAAGTCGTACTTAGCCTTTATCTCCATAAATTCTGGTAGGTAGCGCCCTGCTTGACGCATCATCCAAACTGGCGGGCGATTAACGGTTTCTCCTTTTAAAGCTCTTAAAAATAAATCGTTTTTTATGTTCATATATTTTAAACGTAATGTTCGTTTACTAATTCAATTACACTTTCTACAGTTGGTACTTTTGCAACTCTCACATCCTTAAAATGTTTTTTTGCTTCGGAAGCCGTAGTTTCTCCAATACAAAATGCTATCACTTCATTATGATTACTTCTCACAAAACTTTCAACTGTTGACGGACTATAAAACATAACACTTTCAACAGAATCACCTACTTTAATGCCATCATACTTAGTTTCATAAGCTACAACTTCATTAACTTTAATATGGTTTTCGGTCAATATATAAGGAAGTGCATCTAGCCTTATATCGCTACAAAAATACGTCACCTCAGTTCCATCAATATAATCAACTAAATATTCCGCCAAGGCTTTCGCATTTTTTTCAGCGTGTTTTACTTTTCCTATTTTTTGCTCGACCAGTCGTTTTGTTCTTCTACCTACGCAATAAATATTTTTAAATTGTAATTCGATGGCTGAATAGTTTGTAACTAAAGATTCAACGGCATTTTTACTGGTAATAATAACATTCTGAATTTCATTTTTAAGAAAACGAGGATGAATTCTATTAAGGCTTATTTTTATAAAGTCTGAACTTTCAGCAACCACCTTTTCGTGAAATAATAAGCGTTGACTTTCTGTTAATGATTTGGTAGAATATACATTTGTTTTCTTTGTTTGATTTTTAATAGTATCCATCAAGCGTTTGCCACCTCTCTCAATAACAAAATTTGCACAATATTGAGCCATATCTGTATGTTCACCAAGTTTTTTTACTCTGGTAACATCAATTCTTTTAGAACCATCAGTACTTAATAAAACACCTTTAAAATGTATTTCCTCGTTTTTTATGTAAGCAAGAGCACCAATAGGAGCCGTACATCCACCTTCTAGCTTATTTAAAAACTCGCGCTCAATAGTAGTGCAGATTTCGGTTTCTTCATGATTTAATTCTTTACAAATGGCTCTAGTTTCTTCGTCTTCTTCTAAAGCTGTAATCATAATAGCACCTTGTGCTGGGGAAGGAATCATCCAATCTAAATTAATGGCTTCTTCAGGTCTTAACCCAATACGACCAATGCCAGCAGCTGCAAAAATAGCACCATTCCAATTGTCGTTATCTTCGAGTTTTTGTAAGCGCGAATTAACATTACCACGTAAATCTACAACGGTATGCGTTGGATATCTGTTTAACCATTGTGCGCGTCTTCGTAAACTTCCAGTAGCAATTACCGCTTTTTTGGCACTTAAAAACTCCTCATTATTTTTATAAACCAAAGTATCATTTACGTTTCCACGTTTTAAAACGGCAGCTTGTACAATACCCTTTGGTAAAATGGTTGGAACATCTTTAAGTGAATGAACTGCAATATCAATATCATAGTTTAACATGGCAATATCCAGGGTTCTGGTAAAAATGCCCGTTATTCCTAGCTCATAAAGGGGTTTATCTAAAACTAAATCTCCAGTGGATTTTACAGGAACAAGTTCCGTTTTATGCCCTAAATTTTCAAGTTGACTTTGTACTATTTTGGCTTGCCATAGTGCTAGTTCACTATCGCGAGTACCAATTCTTATAGGTTTAGACATTTGTTTTTGGTTCTAACTGAAACACTTTTTTTATTAGTTCCAGACTATCATCTGTGGAAACACTTTCATCTTTTAAATGATGTGCAAAATGATTTGTTATCTTTTGAATGATTTTGTTGCTAATTATTTCCGCTTGAGCTTCATTAAAATCAGCATTTTTCTTGCGTTGAGTTTCTAATTCGGCCGAAGCAAAATCAGCAAGTTTATGTTTTAAAGCTTTTATGGTAGGCGCGAACTTTCTGGTTTCTAACCACTGATTAAACTCGGCTTTTACTTCCTCTATAATCGATTCTGCTAAAGGAATATGTGCTTTTCGAGCTTCTAAAGTTTCATCGGTAATTTTAGATAAGTGGTCAAGGTGCAAAAGCGAAACATTGTCTAGTTCCTCTACATCTTCATTTACATTTTTAGGAATGGATAAATCTAAAATTAAAAGGGGCTTTTTTGTTTGGATAATATGTTTATCAATAGTAGGTCTGTGAGCACCTGTAGCTACAATTAAAATATCCGAATGGCTTATTTCTTCTTGTAAATTAGCATAATCTTTAACCAATAAATTAAACTTTCCAGCAATTTGCTCCGCTTTATCTTTAGTTCTATTTATCAAAGTGATGTGTTCATTTTTAGTATGTTTCACTAAATTTTCACAAGTATTTCGGCCTATTTTACCAGTTCCAAACAGTAAAATATTTTTATTGGTAACATCCTGTACAGTATTTAAGATGTATTGAACGGATGCAAACGATACAGATGTTGCGCCAGAAGAAATTTCGGTTTCATTTTTAATACGTTTACTGGCTTGAATTACTACATTTACTAAGCGTTCAGTAAAATGATTAAGTAAACCATGCTTTTTTGAAATACGAGCACTTGTTTTTAACTGGCTTATAATTTCAAAATCACCAAGAATTTGACTGTCTAAACCCGAACCTACACGAAACATATGAGCGATGGCGTCGTTGTTTTTATAAATGTAAGCTACCTCTTGAAACTCTTCAACAGTACCGGTGGTATTATCGCATAGTAGTTGAATAAGCTGAAAAGGGTGTTGGGCAAATCCATAGATTTCAGTACGGTTACAAGTAGAAGTTACCACCAAGCTTTCAATACCATTTTCTTTGGCTTGATTTAATAGATTTAACTTAGAAGCATCATCTAAACTAAAATGCCCACGTATATCTGCATCGGCTTTTTTATAACTTAAACCAATGGCGTAAAAGTAGTTACTACGTGATATATTGTACTTCTGCATTCTGATATCTGAAATGTTGAACAAAAATATAGGGATACTCATAAAAAAAATAACGCTGAAAGAACTTTTAGTATCGTTTTAAGTTTTTTAATTAGTTTTTATTTAAATCAATGATAAATGTCATATTTTTGCACTAAAATCAACGGGTTTGGTAAAATCTATTTAGAACGAATCTAAATAAATGACATATGAACAACTCTGAAAGCTTACAAAAAAATATCGCTCAAAGTTCTTTTAATGAATCAAAAATAGATGATGGTTTTTTGGTTTTGACTTATAAGAATGATGAAAGTGTGTCACAAAGTATTGTAAAAGAAATAAATAGCGATTACATTCAATTTCATTTTTGTGTAAAAGGATGTTGTAAATTTATTTTTAACGAAGGGCGTTACACTCTTAATATTCTTGAAGAAAACTCACTTTTACTTTATAATCCGCAGCGCGATTTACCTATAAATCTTCAAATAGACCCTAATTCATGGATAGTTTCCATTTTAATTTCCATTAAAAAATTTCATGGTTTATTTTCTAACGAAGCTGGTTACATTTCATTTTTAAGTGACGATAATAAAGACAAAAAATATTATAAAGATGGTGTTATATCGCCATCTATGGCTATTGTACTTAATCAAGTTATCAATTACAATTTAAATCAGTCTATTAAAAACTTATATTTTAAAGGAAAAGCATACGAGCTGTTAAGTTTATATTTTAATAGAAGTGAAGATGCCGATATTGAACAATGTCCTTTTTTGGTTGATGAAACCAATGTTATTAAAATTAGGAAAGCAAAAGACATTATAATTAATCGGATGGCTGAACCACCAAGTTTACAAGAACTGGCTGATGAAATTGGATTAAATTTAAAAAAGCTAAAAGAAGGCTTTAAGCAAATTTATGGCGATTCGGTTTTTAGTTTTTTATTTGATTACAAAATGGAAGTTGCCAGAAAGTTATTGGAAGCGGGTAATGATAATGTAAACGAAGTAGGGCTTAAAGTTGGTTACAGTACTTCAAGTCATTTTATTGCAGCATTTAAAAAGAAATATGGCACGACACCAAAGAAATATATTATGTCATTAAATTAATATTTTTAGTCTTAAAAACATGAAATATTTAACTCCAGAAATTGAAGCTTTATCTAAAAACATCAACACTAAATCGTTGGCTCGTACGAATGTTTCTTGTGGCATTTTTCAAGATTGTGATTACAATGAAGAACGCCCTAAATTATTTCAAGAACTTCAAGAGGAGAAAGCAACTGAATCTGAAGATTGATTAAAAAAATTGTTCAAATTGAATATGAAAAAAGGAATTTTACTAGTAAATCTTGGGTCACCAGATAGTCCAGAACCCAAAGATGTAAAAAAGTATTTAGGGGAGTTTTTAATGGACGAGCGTGTTATCGATATCCCGTTGGCAGCCAGAACAGCGCTTGTAAAAGGCATTATTTTAAATACGCGCCCAAAGCAATCGGCAAAAGCCTATAAAAAAATATGGTGGGACGAAGGGTCTCCTTTAATTGTACTATCAGAACGATTACAAAATAAAATACAAAAGGAAGTTGAATACCCTGTGGCTTTAGCCATGCGTTATGGAAGTATGACCATAAAAAAAGGACTTGAAGAATTGGTAGATAAAGGGGTTGAAGAGGTTTTATTATTTCCGCTATATCCACAATTTGCTATGGCGACTACTGAAACCATTACGGTGTTAACCGAAGAATTACGCCAGCAACATTTCCCAAACTTAAAGATTGAATCGGTTCCTGCGTTTTATAACAAACCTGACTATATTGAAGTACTTTCAAACTCCATAAAAAATCATCTGAAAGACAAAAACTATGAGCATTTATTGTTCTCATATCATGGTATTCCTGAGCGTCATATTCGAAAAAGTGATATTACTAAATCACATTGCAAAATAAATAACAGTTGTTGTGTTACCCCAAGTAAAGCACACGAGTTTTGTTATAGGCATCAATGTTTAGAAGTTACTAGATTGGTTGCTGAAAAACTTCAACTTAAAGAAGGGACATATTCAACATCTTTTCAATCACGATTAGGTTTCGATCCATGGTTGTTGCCTTATACCGATAGAACTATTGAGCGTTTAGGAAAACAAGGCATAAAAAACATGGCTATAGTTACACCTGCTTTTGTGAGCGATTGTTTAGAAACATTAGAAGAAATTGCCATGGAAGGCGCAGAGCTTTTCCATGAAGTAGGCGGAAAAGAATTCACAACCGTTCCTTGTTTAAATGATGATGATGCCTTTGTGAATTTATTATCAAAATGGATTAATACTTGGGCAAAAGAATCAGTTGAAATAAGTTAGCTTATGGAATTTTACCCTTATATAAAGTCGTTTCACCTTATTTTTGTCATTACCTGGTTTGCCGGCTTATTTTATATTCCAAGACTATTTGTGTATCAAATTGAAGCATTTCATAAACCATCTCCAGAAAAAGAAATTTTAGGAAAGCAACTTAAATTAATGGCTAAACGGTTGTGGTATATTATTACATGGCCATCAGCCATTTTAGCAACTGGGTTTGCTATTTGGTTGCTTGTTTTACAACCTTATTGGTTGCAACAACCTTGGATGCATGTAAAATTAACCTTTGTAGTTTTATTAATTATTTATCACTTAAAAACCCATCAATATTTTAAGCAGTTACAAAACGATGTGGTTGTAAAATCATCAAATTTTATGCGTATTTGGAATGAAGGCGCCACTTTTATTCTTTTTGCCGTGGTGTTTTTGGTAGTTTTAAAAAGCGCTATTAATTGGGTTTGGGGGATTGTAGGTATTTTGATTCTAGGAATTTTGCTCATGTTAGGATTTAAAATTTATAAAAACATCCGAAATAAAAACCCTGAAGCTTAATCCATAAAAATTGGTTTGATTATTGCTATATTTAAGGCATTAATCGTTTAAATGAAAATAAAGAAACTTTCTTTACGAACGCGCATTTTTCTTGCCATGATACTTTTGGTGTTACTGGGTTCTGTACTAATTTCGGCTGTAGCAATCTATCAGTATAAAGAACAAAGTGAAGACTACCACAGAGGGCGATTAGAACGTAAGGAGGAAAATATTCAAACCCACCTAAAGCGTGTTTTAAATGGCAGACAAAATACTTGGGAAGTAAAAACCGAGAATATTCCATTAATTTTCAAGGAGGAAATTTATAATATAGCCGACATTCATAAACTGCAAATAAATTTATACGATTTAGAAGGGAATTTACTTATTTCTTCCAAAGCAGGATTACAAAATTATGCGGCTGAAAAGTGTTTAACGCCAACGGTTTTAAATGCCATTACCAATACAGCAATACATCGATATGTAGATAAACACCAAGAAAATGGTGAAATTTTCCAGTCTTCATACACTATTATTACCGACCAAAAATCGAAAGCTTTAGCCATACTAAATTTACCTTATTTAGAAAAGGATGATTTTCTTGAAAAAGAGCTAGAAGAATTTTTAACTCGGATGGGTTATGCATTTATGTTGGTTTTACTCATGGCAATTGCCATTGCATTTTGGCTTTCAAAATACATTACAAAATCGTTAAAAACCATAAGCGATAAAATGAACACAACACGTTTAGAAAAGCGTAATGAAAAAATTGACATAGATGATACCAGTGAAGAGATTTCGGCTTTAGTAAATTCATATAATAGTATGATTGACGAGCTTGAAGAAAGTGCAGTACAATTAGCTAAAAGCGAGCGTGAGCAAGCTTGGAGAGAAATGGCAAAACAAGTGGCACACGAAATTAAAAACCCGCTAACACCTATGCGTTTGACTGTGCAAAACTTCCAACGAAAGTTTAATCCTGAAGACGAAAATATCCATACCAAAGTTAATGAGTATAGTAAAACACTCATTCAACAAATAGATACTATGAGCTCTATTGCTTCGGCATTTTCAAATTTCGCAAAAATGCCTGCGCAACAAAACGAAACCTTAAATGTGGTTAAAATTGTAAAATTGGCATTGGATATTTTTAATGAAGATTATATCATATTTAAAGCCGACGCTGACGAAATAATTGCAAAGTTTGACAGAACACAGCTTATACGCGTAGTGACAAACTTGGTTAAAAATGGTATTCAATCCATACCCGATGATAGAATACCAAAAATTACGGTTAATGTTGAAACCTTTGAAAACAATGTGGTAATAACAGTGGCTGATAACGGTTCTGGAATTTTAGAAGAAAACTTCAATAAAGTATTCGAGCCTAAATTTACTACAAAAACAAGTGGTATGGGACTCGGCTTAGCTATGGTAAAAAACATTGTAGAAACGCATAAGGGGAGCATTACTTTTACATCGATAAAAAATAAAGGCACATCCTTTAAAGTTGTTTTTCCTAAGCAATAGTAATTAACGAGTTAATAATCTTTTAATTTTTTATAAATTTAAGAGTTAAACGCTATTCCCATTAAGTTTAGGAACGATGAAAATTAGCAGAAGAACATTCAACACAAAATTAGCTGGTGGATTGCTTGGAGTATCTTTATTATCTAAGTCTGCTTTGGCATATAATTTTGATAAAAAAAATCAAAGAAAATTAGGAGTTGCTCTCGTTGGTTTAGGAGGTTATAGCAAATGGCAATTAGCTCCGGCACTATTAGATACTAAATATTGTTATTTAGCAGGTATTGTTACTGGTACACCATCAAAAGGAAAAGAATGGATGCGAACCTATAACATCCCAAAAGAAAATGTCTATAATTACGATAATTTTGATGAGATTGCTAAAAACAGTGCTATAGATATAGTTTATGTGGTGTTACCCAACAGTATGCATGCCGATTTTAGCATTCGAGCAGCAAAGGCAGGTAAGCATGTAATTTGTGAAAAACCAATGGCGGTTAGTGTTGCAGAATGTGATGCTATTATAAATGCTTGTAATAAGGCAGGTGTAAAATTAAGTGTTGGATATCGTATGCAGTCCGATCCTTATACGAATGAGGTTAAACGTTTAGTAAAAGAAAAGCCATTTGGCACCGTGCAGTACGTGTCTTCCGATGCTGGGTATTATTCTGGTGGTAATCCCAACCAGTGGCGGTTAAACAAAAAACTGTCTGGTGGTGGAGCTTTAGTAAACATGGGTGTTTATGCCATTCAAAGTAATATTTATGGTACAGGAACAAACCCTATATCCGTGTCTGCTCAAGAGTTTAGTACTAGACCAGAGTATTTTAAAGACACCGATGAGACTATAACAGCACAAATGCAATTTCCTAATGGAGCCGTTGGCAATTTATTTACTTCTCATAACGCTAACGCAAATAGGCTTTTTGTAAGTTTTAAAAGTGGTTGGGTAGAGCTGAATCCGTGTCATAGTTATGGACCTCTAGCAGGACGAACTTCTGAGGGCAGAGGCATTAGCTTTCCACATCGAAGTCAGCAATTGATTCAAATGGACGATTTTGCGAAACATATTTTAACAGGAAGCACTAACTTTGCTCCAGGTGAAATGGGTAAACGTGATATGATTATTGTTGAAGCCATTTACAAATCGATAAAAGAAGGCGGAAAAACAATTCCATTAAATTTAGGCAACATGGGTATTGTTAGCATATAGTTTTCAAAAAAACATTTAACTAAAAAAGGATTTTATTAAACTAAACTATGAATTACAATAACATTCTATCAGAAGCAAACAACGGTATTACTACTATTACTATCAATCGACCAAACAAATTAAACGCTTTAAATAAAGAGACCATTGAAGAATTGCACGATGCTTTTGATGAAGCCAATGCTGATAAAAACACGAAGGTTATTATAGTAACCGGAAGAGGCGAAAAGGCTTTTGTTGCAGGGGCAGACATAAGTGAGTTTGCAGATTTTGATGTAAAAGAAGGCGCTCGATTAGCTGCAAAAGGACAAGAATTGTTGTTTGATTTTGTTGAAAATTTATCTACACCTGTTATGGCGGCAGTAAATGGATTTGCTTTAGGTGGCGGACTCGAATTAGCCATGGCTTGCCATTTTAGAGTAGCCAGCGATAATGCAAAACTAGGTCTTCCTGAGGTATCGTTAGGGGTTATTCCTGGGTATGGCGGTACGCAGCGTTTACCACAATTAGTTGGTAAAGGGCGTGCTATGGAAATGATTATGACAGCAGGCATGATTGATGCTACAACCGCTTTAAACTACGGGTTAGTAAACCATGTAACCACGCAAGACGAGTTACTACCACTTTGCGAAAAAATAGCCTATAAAATTTCTAATAACTCTTCGGTTGCAATACGTGGTGCTATTAAAGCCATAAATGCCAATTATAAAGATGGTGTAGATGGTTTTAAAGTTGAGATTAAACAATTTGGAAAGTGCTTTGGTACTGAAGATTTTAAAGAAGGTACAACGGCGTTTTTACAAAAAAGAAAAGCTGATTTTCCTGGAAAATAAGGGATGTTTTTAAAGACGTTGTTTTACGCTGGCTTTTATTTTGTTTACTAATATTATAATACTTGGAACTATTGATAATATTGAGCTTAATCCAATTGTGAGTCCGAAATTTATATTGTTCCAATGAATTTTTACAATTCCGTTTTCGCAAGCCGTACATTGAACTACTTTTAAATTTGCATTAATAGCTGAAATTAGGAAAATAGAGATTCCAAAAATCAGTAAGCAAAGTATAATATTTTTAAAAATCTGCTTTGTTTTAAGTCCGATGTTTGCTAATAAAAGAGTCATTAAAGCAAATCCGAGTATATATTCGAATGTTCTGTCCGAAAAGATGGAAATATTTTTTCCCACAAACTGAATTTTATCAGAAGTTGTAAATCGCATAATATCTTGAATTAATTCTCGAAAGAAACCTTCGGAATAGAATCCGAAACTCATACCAAGAATATATCCTATTATTCCAATCAGTACTTTTTTTATCAATTTGAGTGAGTTTTTCAGCTTGCGTACAATGTTCTTGATATAAACTTTTTTAATACTGAAACAAGTTCAGTACAAGTAGTTTATATCAGCAGTTATTGAAATAAATTCAGCACTGGTAAACGAAGTTAGTCAATTTTTCGTGCAAGGTCAAATACCATTCAAAACAAGATTTGTCATTAATCCATTTTCGTTTTTTTACAGTTTTCAGTAATAATTATAAATGCTCAAATTTTAATAGGATTATTCAATAATTTTTGTGAAATTGGTCAACCAATTATTTGGCACCACGAATACTGCTTCTAAAATGATGAATTTCAAATTAATACAATCAAAATTATCGAAAAATTATTGTGGTTTTTTTACACTTAAATCAAGTTTAAAAATAGCTTTTATTTTTAGTTTCATGCTAAGCATTACAGGAGTATTTGCTCAGGCGCCTTCAGATATAACTAAATTTCAAGCTTTTTTATCACATTGTAAATTGCAAGCTCCTGGTAGTAATACAGCGGCATCAAATACGGTTCTAAACAATGGTTATACACACGGCACTTGGTTTCATGTGGTTGATGGGGATAAAATTCTTTTTAATCAAACCGGTGATAGTAATCGCACTGAATTGAGAGATGAAGTGAACTGGAATCTTAATTCAGCAGATCGCTCATTACATGCAACCATAGATGTGGTTTCTCAGACACCTGATAACTATCAGGTAACGATATTGCAAATTCATGATGACGCCAATGCTGGAAGTGGACCAAATAAGCCATTGCTAAGAATTTACAAGCATAATAACAAGACACCAAACAACCACATTTGGGCGGTTTACAAGACAGATATTACAGGGGATATTAATGCGCATGTAGATTTAGGAGCTGATCCGGGTGGATACTTTAACGTAGATATCCGATTGGTAAATGGAAATATGATTATTGATTTTGAAGGCGTGGAAAAAGTAAATGTAGATGTTTCATATTGGACATTTCCAAGCTATTGGAAAGCAGGTGTATATCTTCAGGATCCTGGAACAGCAACTGCTCATTTCGATCAGCTATTTACTGGCGACGGTTCTACCCTGAGTAAAAAAAAATTAGAAATTGAAAACATCAAAATTTATCCTAATCCGTTCGTTGATGGGGTAAATATTGACACTAAATCTCAAATACAATCTTTAGAGTTATATAACCTATTAGGTAAAGTAATTTACAAGTCTACAAAGGTTTCCGATTTTGAATATTTTTCCAGATCGTTACAAAGTGGCGTGTACATTTTAAAATTAATTAGCGAACAAGATAGAACCTCTACCATGAAACTGGTTAAACAGTAAGGTTACTACTATTTTGTTAATAATCACTTTTCACTTTAACATTTTCCAAAACAAATAATAAGTAATTTTAAGGAGCTACTCAAAACAGCAACAAACCTTAAATTTTACTTTAATGAACCCCAAAGCTACTTTAAAAGGTCGTGGTGCACAGCTTAATGTACCCAATCGTTTCTTCGAATTAAGCCACGAAATACGTGATGATTTTCTTGAATTTTGCCATAAAGAAGGTGAAGCAAGCGATAAAAACAAAACACTTTACTTACCTGTTTTCCCTAAAACTATAGTAAATAAAGTAGAAAGTCCTGATGTTGGTATGTTATATTCCATGAATGCTTACCAAGGTTGCGAACATGGGTGTATTTATTGTTACGCCAGAAACTCACATGAATATTGGGGTTACAGTGCAGGGTTAGATTTTGAGCGACGTATTTTAGTAAAAAAAGACGCGCCTAAACTATTAGAAAACCTACTAAAAAAGAAAAGTTGGAAAGCCTACCCTATTGTTATGTCTGGTAACACAGATTGCTACCAACCAGCTGAAAAGGAATTTGAAATTACACGACAGTGTCTGGAGGTATTTTTAAAGTACAAACATCCAGTTTCTATTATTACAAAAAACGCCTTAATTCTAAGAGATTTAGATCTTTTAAAAGCATTAACAGCCGATGGTTTAATAAGTGTGAATGTGTCGATTACTTCTTTATCAGAAGAAACGCGCCGTGTTTTAGAACCTAGAACAGCCACCACAAAGCGGCGTTTGGAAACCGTAAAAATATTGAGTAATAATAATATTCCGGTAGATGTGATGTTGGCACCTATAATTCCTTCCATAAACAGTCATGAAATTTTACCATTAGCCAAAGCAGTAAGTGAACATGGGGCACTATCAATAGCGCATACTATTGTACGACTGAATGGTGCTATTGGACAGATTTTTACAGATTGGATTAATAAAACCATGCCTGATAAAGCTGACAAAGTATTGCATCAGATAGAAAGTTGCCATGGTGGTACTTTAAACGATTCGCGGTACAAAACAAGAATGCGTGGTGAAGGTAAAATAGCGGAGCAAATTAATAATCTGGTTAAGCTGGCAAGACATAAGTATTTTAAAGATAAAGCAATGCCTAAATTGAATTGTGATTTACATGAGTCTTTTAAAGATGGACAATTAAAGTTATTTTAAACAAAAAAAGTGGGTTGTTACACCCACTTTTACCATTAATGTTGAAAATTTTTAATTAAATATTTGATGTAAATGTTCTGCCGTCAGTGTAATACACAATTTTGTAATTACTTTTTGCCAAATTAGGTAATCTGAAAGCCTTTTGAATGTTTTTTGTGTTTTCAATTTTTTCAGAGAAAACAAGCTCTTTACCATTAGAACCTCTAGAGTAAATCTCAATTTTCAATGGCTCTTCGTTTAAAGCAAGTTTTGTAACATAAACTACATTCCCTTTAACTCTAGTATAAGGTTTAAAAATTGTTTTTTCTCCAGTTTTATTGAATTCCACCTTATTAGATGTTACTGTAAATGGTATTTTATTAATTTCTAAATCTTTGTCTAATTCAAAAATATAACTACCATCAGGAAGCGATGTTAAATCAAATCCTTTCGTGTAAATACCAGATCGTTCAATAAGTTCTTTGTATAATACTACACCGTGATTATCTATAATAGATAATTGGTTTCCTTTCTTTACATTTCTTAAAGTAAGTGAGGTTCTTTTAGCATCATTTTTAATTCTGTAGAATGAAGCTTCATTTGCGAAACTTAACAAGGTAGCAAACAATGTTACCATTAAGATTCCTTTTTTTGAGTGTTTAATTACGTTTTTCATGATTTGGTTTTTTTAACGTTCAACACTGCAAAGATATAGGGGAATTAAAGTTTATAAAACATGGATTTTAATGAGTTTATATGCTATTTTATCTGTTATTATTAAGTTAAGTTTTTGTAAAGTTAATTTAGTATATATTTTTGTTAAAAGAGTACAGTTTAAAAATATTCAATTTTAATTATATGTATAAAAAAAGTGAGCCACCACAGCTCACTTTTACCAACTAAACTAAATAAGACATTAAACTAATTATTAATGAATTCTGTTACTCTATTAGGATAGAGTTTATCTGTTTTCATGTTACCTAAACTTAACTAAATATTAAGGATTGAAGATTAGGTTATTCATGATTTGGGATTCATAATGTTTAACACTACAAAGATACACGTGATATACGTGTTAGAAAACATCAATTTTGACTATTTTATATGGTATTTTATCCATTAAATTAGTGTTAAGAGAATGTTAAGGTAAAATAACATATAATTATGGCAATTAAACATATAATGTATGCATAATATATAGTAAATTTGTTTTAAAATAGTTTACATGATTAATAAGAAACCTACATTAGAAAAACTTAGCCCTAGTTTTGGTAGTTCTATATTAGTGAGACAGCATGCAGAAAAAGTAGACAAAAACAATGCTTTTTGGCATTTTCACCCAGAGTTAGAACTCGTTTACGTAAACAAAGGACAAGGAAAAACACATATTGGAAACCATCTATCATATTTTAATAACAGTCAGCTTATACTTATAGGCGAAAATTTACCACATAATGGATTTGCAGATCGCCTTACAGCGAACGGAACTGAAACTACCATACAATTTAAAGCAGATTTTTTAGGAAATGATTTTATAAATATCCCAGAAATGGCAAATGTTTCAGCATTATTTGATCGCGCTAAAAAAGGTATTAAATTCGGGATAGATATTAAAGCTGTTGTAGGTCCTAAAATAATGAAGCTGGTACAATATGGTGGTTTAGAACAATTATTAAAGTTGCTGAATATTTTAAATTTACTAGCTAATACCGAAAATTACACGGTTTTAAATGCAGATGGGTTAGCACTCGAAACAAATCCACAAGACAGTGCTAAGATTAGCACCATTTATAAGTATGTAAATGCTAATTTTCAAAGCCATATCACGCTCGATGAAATAGCTGATAAAGTAAGCATGACGGTGCCTGCATTTTGTAGATATTTTAAGAAAACCACTGGAAAAACCTTTACACAACTGGTAAATGAGCATCGTGTGGTGCATGCCACTAAACTTTTAAATGAAAGCCAGATGAGTATTGCTGATATTTGTTTTGAATGCGGATTTAATAATTTCTCGCATTTTAATAAGCAGTTTAATGAGATTACAGGCAAAAGTGCATCAAGCTACCGAAAGGAGATTAAACATATTATTCAGTAATCTAAAGCATTAAAATAGATATTACTTTAGGCCTTTCCATTCGGAATAGAATTGTTTTAAGTATAGTTCCATAAACTTATGACGCTCTTCGGCAATGCGTTTCCCCGTATTGGTATTCATACGGTCTTTTAATAGCAATAGTTTTTCATAAAAATGATTTATGGTAGGCGCGTTAGACGCTTTGTATGCTTCTTTCGTCATATTTAAGTTAGGCTTTATATCAGGATTGTAAAGTGGCCTATTTTTAAAACCACCATAGTTAAAACAGCGTGCAATACCAATGGCTCCTATGGCATCCAAACGGTCGGCATCTTGTACAACGTCTAACTCGGGCGATTTAAATGTTTGAGTTTCATTGCCGCCTTTAAATGAAATATTTTCAATAATATTAACCACGTGCTCTATTACAGAAGAATCTACATTCATTTTAAATAAAAATTCACGTGCTACTTTAGGACCAATAGTTTCATCACCATTATGAAATTTACTATCGGCAATGTCATGAAGTAAGGCTCCAAGTGAAACAACGAAGGTTTCCACGGGTTCCGATTTAGCAATTAACAAGGCATTTTTATAAACCCGCTCAATATGAAACCAATCGTGTCCACCTTCAGCATCAGCCAAAGTATGTTTTACAAATGAAATGGTTTTGTTGATTATATCTTCTGAAGTCATAATTGCATAAAAATAAAAATTCCTCTCGGTTTGGAAAGGAATTTATAATAACAATTATTTTATTATCGCCGGTTCTACCCATTTAAACTGAAATGAGTTTTCAGGGATTTTAATTCGTTCGGATAAACGATACATTCTTGTGGGCAGATTCATTAAATAATCTCTAGCTTTTTCAGCCTCATCGGTTAAGTTCGTAATTTTATCAATTTCCCAACGTTTGATAAGCTTGTCTAAAATATCAACATAGTCTGTTGAGGTGTAAACCCCAATTCGTTGTGCCGTATTTGAAAACTCTTCGAAAGCTGTACTAATTTTATTCCCAGACTCTCTTAAAAAATGAGCAGGCATTGCTATTTTAAGCTTCATCATATCATAAAACGCCATCATCATTTGGCTAGGGTCTACCTGAAAAATGCGTTCTACAAATTCTGAATATGCATTGTGATGTCTCATTTCATCACCCGAAATAATCTGACACATTTTCCCTAGTTGTTTATTCCCATTTTTTTTAGCAATTTTTGCAACCCGATTATGGGAAATGTAAGTGGCTAACTCCTGAAAACTGGTGTAAACAAAGTTTTTATAAGGATCTCTATCGGTACCGATATCAAAACCATCAGCAATTAAATATTGTGTGGTTTTTTCAATTTCGCGCATGTTTACGCGCCCAGAAAGGTATAAGTATTTGTTAAGTACATCACCATGGCGGTTTTCTTCTCCGGTCCAGTGGCGTACCCATTTTGCCCAAGGGTTTTCTCGGTCTTGTTGTTTTACACCTTCTACATCCATTAACCACGATTCGTAGGTGGGTAAGGCTTCTTCAGTAATCATATCGCCCACCAGAACTACCCAAAAATCATATGATAATTCTTTTGATAGCTCACGTATTTCTCTAACCTCTTCAAAAAAGTTATCACCTTCTGAATTTGGAAGAAAATCTGTTGGTTGCCAAATTTTCTCTATAGGAATTAGATATTTTTCAATAAGAGATTCTACGTCTTTTTCCAAAAACTGCATCACTTCTAACCGCACATTTTTTAACGACATCTGAATGTTTTAAGGGTGTATATGTTCTTTTATAGTAGTTTCAATACTATTAATAAGTTCCTGCTTATTATCAAAGGTAGCTAAATTTATAGGTTTATGTACAGTAAAAGTAATATGAGTGCCTAAACCCATTGGGAATTTACCATATTTTAACGTTTTCCATGAATTATTTATGGAAATAGGAACAATTAAGGCCGAAGGTATTTTTTTTAATAATATCTCTAAGCCTTTAGTTTGAAAAGGTTTTGGTGTGCCATTTTTACTTCGTGTACCTTCAGGGAAAATAACAGCAGCCCGTTTAGTCTCTTCAATGTATTCCCCAAATTTCATAATAGCAGGTAGGGATTGCCTCGGATTTTTTCTATCAATTAAAACCGAACCGCCATGACGCAAATTATATGACACACTAGGAATCCCTTTACCCAATTCAATTTTGCTAATAAATTTTGGATGATGTTTTCGCATATACCACATAATAGGTGATATATCATACATACTTTGATGATTAGCAACTATTATAAGGGGTTGAGTTGTATCGATTTTATGTGGATTATTGAAAGTAAAACGAGTTCCTAAAACATTCATACAACGCATCAGGAAAAACTGTAACCAATCTACACTTATTTTATGAGCCTTATAACCTAAAACATTAAAGCAAAACCATTGTATAGGGTGGAATATTACTAAGGTTAGTAAAAAGAGTATGTAATAAATTACGGTTAATGGATATGCCAATATTTTAATCATAAAACAAAGGTAATTCAATGAGTTTTAAGCACAAAAAAACCACGAACAAATCGTGGTTTTTAATATTTTAATTTTTATACTTCCGTATGTCTTAACAATGCTCGTTATAAGCATCAACAAGGTTTTCTGCTATCAATTCTGCAGGACGTCCTTCAATATGATGACGCTCTAACATGTGCACTAATTCGCCATTTTTAAACAATGCCATACTCGGAGAACTTGGTGGGAATGGCACCATATAACCTCTTGCAGCATCAACAGCTTCTCTATCAACACCCGCAAAAACCGTTACAATATGGTCAGGTTTTTTTGCATTTTGCAAACTCATTCTAGCTCCTGGACGCGCATTGGCTGCAGCACACCCACAAACTGAATTTACCACTACCAATGTAGTTCCTTCTTTTGCTAAAGCAGCATCAACCGCTTCAGCAGTATGCAATTCTTCGAAACCAACTTTGGTTAAATCTTCACGCATTGGTTTTACTAATTCTGCTGGATACATATTTTTAAATTTTTATTTCATAATTAATACTGTGCAAAGTTAATCAAAAATCATACAATTTTTGTTTGGGCGTTCCCTTAAAACGCTTATGGCGTTATAAGGTCAGGCTATACGCTATATCTTTTTTATTCCGAATTTAGTTCGGAATCTTAAGATGATGAAACGTGTCGAACATAAAAAAGGATGTCGCTCCTATCCTTAACGAAAAAGCAGCGGCTTTAATTTGATTGCAGCAAAATTTCAATAGTCTCAGTAATTACATGACATTCATCACGAGAGACTTCAATGGGATCACTTACATAGGTTTGGTAATCAAGAGACGTTATAGTTAACGTATAAGTTCCAGCTCGTTCCCCTGCTCCATAAAAAGAATTTGAAGATTCACTAAGCACTAATGTTTCTTGATGGGGTCCATCAATAGCTTCAATAGTTACTCCCTCAGTAATTATAGCATCTGTATCAATATCTTTCAACGTAATCTTTAGTCCATAAACATATTCTGTTGTACAAATTACAGGATTAAAATCATCATCTGTTTTACAACTTGAAGCACCTATGATTAAAGTAGATATTACTATTATAAAAAGTTTTGTTTTCATTTATTTTTTAAAATAGATGCAAAATATTGAAATAGGTTGCGTAACAAAAGCATTAAAAACTCAACTAACAATAGTATATTTGAACATATAAAAACAATAAAGTTACATGAGTTTTTCAAAATGGATAGGAGGTGCTTTAGGATGGTCGTTTGGAGGTCCCATCGGTGCGATAATAGGGCTTGCAATTGGCAGTATGGTAGACGCCATGACTAATGGAAATGACCGCCCTTTTTTAGAGGAAGGCCGACGCACGCAAAGAAAAAGAGGAACAACTTATAGAACACAACCAAGACAACGTCCGCAAACCCAATCGGGCGATTTTGAGGTAAGTCTTCTCATTTTAGCCTCCGTAGTTATAAAAGCCGATGGTAAACAAGACCAACGTGAGTTGGATTTTGTGCGCCAACAGTTTTTAAACATGTATGGTAAAGAACGAGCAAACCACGCTTTCAAGCTGTTTAAAGGTATTAGCAAACAAAATGTATCGGTCAGACCTGTGTGTTTGCAAATTCGTCAAATGATGGATCATCCATCACGTTTGCAACTTATGCATTTTTTGTTTGGTATAGCAAAAGCTGATGGCACTGTAACCAGTGATGAAGAACGCCAAATTTATACTATAGCGGGTTATTTAGGCATTAGTACTCGCGATTATGAGAGTATAAAAGCCATGTTTTATAACAGTAGTGATAATGCTTATAAAGTATTAGAGATTGATAAAAACGCGTCAGTTGATGAAATTAAACAGGCTTACAGAAAGATGGCTAAAAAATATCATCCTGATAAAGTAATTCATTTAGGAAAAGAGCATCAAGTGGGCGCAGAAGAAAAATTTAGACAAGTACAAGCGGCCTACGAGCAGTTGCAAAAGGAGCGTGGGTTTTAACTATCAAAAATTTGAATCATGAAATGCCATTCACAATTTTTGTAAACCCACCGAAATAGTAATTTGGGCATTACATATGACCATTGAAAACGAATAAATATTAACAGATGAAAAACATCTTCGATTTAAGTGAAACTAATGCTATTATTGAAAGAATTAATAAGTTGGATGCTTATGCAAAACCTTTATGGGGTAAAATGAGTGTTGACCAGATGTTAGCGCATTGTAATGTGACTTATGAGATGATTTATGACACCAAACACCAAAAGCCTAATGCATTTAAAAAATTCATGCTAAAAGCTGTTGTGAAGCCTTTTGTAGTTAGCGAAAAACCCTATAAGAAAAACAGTAGGACGGCACCAGAGTTTGTCATTTCTAATGCCAAAAATTTTGTTGAGGAAAAAGCTAGGTTAATTGATTTTTTAAAAAAGACACAAAGTTTAGGAAGTGCGTATTTTGATAATAAACCATCACATTCTTTTGGAAAATTAACAGCGAGCGAATGGAATAATTTATTTTACAAGCATTTAGACCATCATTTAAAGCAATTTGGGGTCTAATTAAGACACTAACTACTCAAAAATAACTGTTGACTGCTCACTGCCAACAGTTAATTGTATTGTTCTTCCCAAAATCATAGCCCGATTATCTTTTTCATGACCAGCAGGCATATTAAAAGCAATTGGGAAATCAAAATCGGCTAGTGCATCTAAAATTAGTTGTTCAACAGATGTTCCCCAAAGGGTTGTGTTTTTTCTAAGTTTACTCATATCGCCAACAATCAGTCCTTTACAATCATCAAAATAACCAGCACGTTTTAAGCTTTGTAGCATACGATCGATATGGTATTTATACTCCCCAATTTCTTCAATAAATAATATTTTTCCAGAAACATCAATACTAGTTTTTGAACCCAACATAGTATGCAACATAGTTAAATTACCACCAACTAATTCACCTGATGCTTGCCCTGTTTTATTATGTTTTGAACCTTTTAAAGTGTAGCTTAAAGACTTACCAAAAATGGCATCTTTAAAAGTTGAAACGGTTTCAGCGATGCTACTTAAATCGTCCTGTAAACTGGTACACATCATAGCGTGAATGCTTTCAACACCCACATTATGTATTTGATTATGAAGTGCTGTAATATCGGAATACCCAATTACCCACTTAGGTTTCTTTTTGAATATTGAAAAATCTAACTTATCTAAAATTCTAACTGTTCCGTAACCACCTCGTGCACACCAAATAGCACTAACTGTTGGATCGTTTAAAGCGTTCTGAAAATCTTCACAACGCTCGTCATCTGTTCCTGCAAAATGATTGGCTTTACTAAAGACGTGTTTCCCAACAACTACATTTAGTCCCCAACTTTTAAGTAAATCTTTGGCTTGGTCAATTTCTTTGGTTCTATTCTTTAAAATTCCAGAAGGCGCAACAATAGCAACGGTATCGCCTATTTTTAGGTATGGTGGCTGTATCAATTCTTTAGTGTTTTGAGATAAGCTACTTTGTGCTAAAACAAGATTTTTCCCGAAGAAAAAAGCAATACAAAATAAACTTAAAATTAGTAGGTTTTTTGACATAATGTAAATGTACATTTTTTTTCTAAATCGAACTCAAAATGTGTACTTTTACGGCTTAATTTTAGATTGATGAGCACACCAAAACGATATACCATTACCACAGCGTTACCTTATACCAATGGCCCCATTCATATTGGGCATTTAGCAGGAGTTTATGTGCCAGCAGATATTTATGCACGCTATTTGCGATTAACTGGAAACGATGTAGCACTGATAGGTGGTAGTGATGAACATGGAGTTCCTATCACCATTAAAGCAAAGAATGAAGGCATTTCTCCGCAAGATGTGGTGGATAAATACCATGCTATTATTAAAAAATCGTTTGAAGAATTTGGGATTACCTATGATAATTATTCACGAACATCAGCGCCAATTCATCACGAAACGGCTTCGGAGTTTTTCAAAACCTTAAATGTAAAAGGCGAGTTTATTGAAGAGGTTACAGAACAATTGTATGATGAAGAAGCTAAACAGTTTTTAGCCGATAGATTTGTTACGGGAACTTGCCCTAAATGTGGTAACGAAGAAGCTTACGGCGACCAATGCGAAAATTGTGGGAGCAGTTTGAATGCTACCGATTTAATTAATCCTAAGTCTGCTTTAACGGGTAATGTCCCTACTTTAAAAGAAACAAAGCATTGGTTTTTACCATTAGACCGATATGAAGGTTTTTTAAAAGACTGGATTTTAAAAGGGCATAAAAAAGATTGGAAACCTAATGTATACGGGCAAGTAAAATCGTGGATAGATGATGGTTTGCGTCCGCGTGCCGTAACGCGCGATTTAGATTGGGGAATTCCTGTTCCAGCAGAAGGAGGCGAAGGAAAAGTACTTTATGTTTGGTTTGATGCACCTATTGGTTACATCTCTTCAACCAAAGAATGGGCTGCACGCGAAGGAAAAGATTGGGAACCCTATTGGAAAGACAAAGACACTAAACTGGTGCATTTTATTGGGAAAGACAACATCGTTTTTCATTGCATTATTTTTCCGGCCATGTTAAAAGCGGAAGGCAGTTATATCCTACCAGAGAATGTGCCAGCAAATGAGTTTTTGAATTTAGAAGGCAATAAATTGTCTACTTCAAAAAACTGGGCTGTGTGGTTACCTGATTATTTGAAAGAGTTCCCAGGTCAGCAAGATGTATTACGCTACGCTTTAAATGCGAGTGCTCCTGAAACAAAGGATAACGACTTTACATGGAAAGAGTTTCAAGCGAGAAATAATAATGAATTAGTGGCTATTTTTGGGAATTTTATAAACCGGGTGGTGGTTTTAACCAATAAATACTATGATGGTATTGTACCACAGCCTTCTGAGTTCTCGCAAGTTGATGAAGAAACGTTGGCTGCTGTAAAAGCGTATCCAGATGTGATAGCAAGCTCTATTGAGCGTTATCGTTTTAGAGAAGCGGGACAAGAAATGATGAATTTAGCACGTCTTGGAAATAAATACTTAGCCGATGCTGAACCTTGGAAAGTGGTAAAAGTAGATGAAGAACGTACCAAAACTATCATGTTTGTGGCGCTTCAAATCGCTTCCGCTTTAGCAACGTTAAGCGAACCGTTTTTGCCATTTACTTCTGCGAAGTTAAAATCAATTTTGAATGTCAGTTCGAGTGATTCGACAGCGGAGAATCGTATCGAGAACACCTGGAATCAAATAAGTACCAAAAAAGTATTACTCCCTGCGGGTCACCAGATAGGGAAAGCCGAATTATTATTTTCTAAAATTGAAGACGAGACCATTCAATTTCAACTTGATAAATTAGCAGCTAGCAAAAAAGCAAACGAAGTAGCTAAAAAAACCGTTGAGCCCCAAAAAGAGACTATTACGTTTGACGATTTCACCAAATTAGATATACGTGTCGGGACTATTTTAGAGGCTGAAAAAATGACAAAAACCAAAAAACTGTTGGTTTTAAAAGTAGATACAGGTATTGATGTAAGAACTATCGTGTCAGGGATTGCTGAAAGTTTTACACCGGAAGAAGTGGTAGGTAAAAAAGTAACCGTTTTAGTGAATCTAGCACCTAGAGCGTTGCGAGGAGTTGAAAGTGAAGGCATGATTTTAATGACAGAAACTCCAGAAGGGAAGTTGGTGTTTGTAAATCCGGATGCTGGTACAAATGTTAAAAACGGATTACAAATTAGCTAGACATTCTATTTATGAAGAAAAAAATATTTTATGTTGCACTGATTGTTTCATCTTTTTGTGGAATTGCTCAAGAAGAAGTTTTAAGAATTAAAAACACGCTTAAAACAAGTGATCGGGAAATAGAAAAAACATTTACGATTGTCGACTATTATTCAGATGATTTAGCTGTTTTTTTAAAGGATAAAGATTTTATTTACGCCTACTTGTACAATAATAAATTTGAGCTACTTAATACTGTAACGTCAGAAACTTTAGCTAAAAAGTATAAGGAGTTTTTAGGAACCAGTATTAGTAATGGGAGTTATAATCTTTTCATATGTAATGACAAGTATACAGCTTTCGGAATGATTAGTTTTTCATTTGACCTTCAAGTGACAAAACTGGTAGAAATTGATTTTGAGTATAAAAAAGAGTCTTTTTTGCAATCTATTTCACATAAAAATAACTTCTATATACTCACTGCAATAGAAAATGGTTTCAACCTTTATACGTTTGATAGTGATGGTAAGTATGAAAAAACGTACTTCGATTTAAGTAAAGAAAAATTTCTAAGTAAAAAAAACGGTGTTAGCTCATTGAATTTTGCATTATCTGATGATCGAATTATTAGAAAAACAATTGAAGTTCATAAAATTCAAAGTTCGAATCCGAATGCCATAGAATTGACATCTGAGAATATTAAAATGTATGTTATAGAAGATGACATTATAATTTCTGTGGACAATACAACATCGTATACACAACTTATAAAAATCAACTTAAAAAACCATAATGCCACTGTTGAGAATTTTGAGAAGCCATTCATTCATGCTGAAAATGAATATTTTAGAAGTAATTCGTTTTTATATGATGATAAATTGTTTCAATTGGTTTCAACAAGAAATGAATTAGCTTTTAGTATAAAAGATTTACAAGCAAAAACAACTATTAAAGAGTACAGAGTAGAGAAAAATGACTCTATCACTTTCAAAAATTCACCTATTATACAAGAAAAAGGTTCTGATAAAGCCGAAGATGTAAATTCATTGAGTTTAACCTTTGGAAAATATAGAGAACTGGAAAAAACCAAGAAGTTTTTAAGAAAAATTACAGCTCAAAAAATAGGGATATCAGCTTACAATATAAATGGCATTCACCAAATTACGCTTGGGGGAATAAGAGATGCTCTCAATATTTCTACATTAAATCGTATGGGTAATAATAATATGTTTAATAATGGGTTCAACCAATATGAATTTAAGATTACAAAAGGCCCTTCAAATTCTGGATTCCCTTCAGCACCCCAAGTAGAATTTATAAGTGTAAACCCTTCTTTTGAGCCTATCACTTTTTCCTACCTCACTTACAATAATACAACCTGTACATTTATAAACTGCCTTTTTAATGAAAATTTCGAGCACATTGAAGGGGAAATTCAAGAAAACGTATTCGATAAAATTTCCGATTTTAAATCTGATAAAGAAAAATTTATAAACGCTGAAACTATTTTTAAATATAATGACAGCTTATTTTTTGGTTCTTGCTTAGGTGATTGCAAGGAGTACACAATCATGAAATTTGAAGACTAAGGAGTATTGAATATTAGTTAATTCCTTGTTAAAAAACTTTTAAAATCAATTCAGATATAAGTACATATCATCCTGAAAACTAACACAATACTTGCTTTTTTGTTGAGGTTTAAAATCTTATAAATTATTTGAAGCTCAAAAACAAACATCTACTAGGTATACCAAATTCGTATGTATAGTATAGCCATTAATTAAAATAAACTATATGAAACGAATTATTTTATTACTAATAACCGTAACATTAATGTCCTGTGGGGCATCCAAAACGGTAAGAGATTCAAAAAAAACTATTAAAGGAGATTGGACTTTAAACACTATTGATTATAGTGCTTTAGGAACTTTTAACGTTACTTTATTAAACGATGTTTCTAAAGAATGCTTTGAAGGCAGTACTTGGAAATTTATACCTAATAATAATACTGGCATTTACACGATTAATAATTCAAACTGTTTAACAGGGGAAAGACATTTTGTGTTCACAATTCAAGAAGTCGATGCTCAAACAGGGCTTTATGATTTTCTTCTTAAACCAACGAATGAAAAAGGTAAATCGGAAACCAATCAAGGGTTTAGACTAAAGTTAAAAGCCTTATCAGAAACGCAAATGCAATGGCAACAAACGGTTTATGTAGATGGAAAACCATTTATAATAAACTTGAATTTCACTAAATAATAATCAAACATGAAAACATTTATAAAAAAAACAGGCATAGTATTATTTGTATTCACTTTAGTTATGAGTTTTACAAACTGTAAAGCTGTACAAAACGCAAATAACAAACAAAAAGGAGCCGTAATAGGAGCAACAAGTGGCGCTATAATAGGTGCCATCATTGGAAACAATGTTGGTAAAGGAGGTAATGGTGAATTAGGAGCTGTTATTGGTGGTGTTGTAGGTGGTACAGCAGGTGTACTCATAGGAAATAAAATGGATAAGCAAGCTCAAAAAATTGAAGAAGAAATCCCTGGTGCTCAGGTAGAGCGTGTTGAAAACGGTATTGTTGTAACTTTTGATGAAGGTAGTGGTGTTTATTTTGCAACAAATAAATACAATATTAACAGCAATTCTCAAACAACGCTTAATAAGCTTATTGGAGTTTTTAAAGAATTCCCAGATACCAATATTCTTGTAGTGGGACATACCGATAGCGTTGGAGATGCCGATTATAATATGACACTATCTAAAAACAGAGCCTATGCTGTAACTAACTATCTTACAAGCAGTGGGGTAAGTTCAGGGCGTTTAACAACTAATTGGTTTGGTGAAACACAACCAATGCACGATAATTCAACCGCTGAAGGTCGAGCTAAAAACAGACGTGTAAATGTGGTTATTTTACCTAACGATAAAATGATTGAAGACGCCAAACAACAAGCGGGGGGATAAACTCTCATAAATATAAAACATAAAAAAAAGCGAACCAAATGGTTCGCTTTTTTTTATGGATACTAATATTTAAGAAGCCAATTTTATATTTGATTGTTTGGTAATGATATCAAAAATTAATTTATGCCATTTTTCAATGCGCTCTATCTCATAATCTTCACTCAAATCATCGTCAATGTTGAAAAAAGGAATTGTTATGTTTTGTTTGGCAGAGGATTTAAAAACGAGTTCTAAACTTGAACTTTTTAATCTAACTATTTTGTCTCGATCCTTATGATAACTTTTAAGGATATTGCACTGTTTTATATCCTCTAAATTAATGTTTTTAATAATGGATTTTGTTTGGTTCGAATTTAAGTACGTTAGTATTTTTTTATCATTACTAATGCCTAAAAAGTTTTTGCGCCATATTTCTTTAGCGCTATAAACTACCCCATTATCTTTTAGCAAGTAATTAATATGTTTTTTGGTATTAGAAGTATTATGAGTTCCATTAATAATGAATAAGAAAAATGGAACGAAAACGCTTAAAGTTAAAATGCTTGAAACAATAATTAATGAAATTTTCATTTTGTATATATTTTAAATTATTTTTTTGAATAGTTAAAACCCACTAAGTCATTATTTTGAAATAACTAGAGTTTTAAAAGGCCTAAAAAATATAGAATGCTACAAGAAAGAATGAAAGGGGTAGATTTTTTCCCTAGCAGTGAAAGTTAGATTAATGAAACCACAAGTTTTTAAATAAAGCTCGTTGTTATTAAAAAACAGCTTGTTTAAAGCAACGTATGATTCTAAATATAGAAGGGGTTTATTGTTTTTTTGATCATTAAAACTAAATAATTCTAGAAGTAAATTATTAGCTGAAATTGCTATCGCATTAAACGTATGATCAAATTTTATGTCATGGCTGTGATTAACTGATTTAATAGAAACTTGGTTCTCTGTGCTTAAGAGAACTACCGAAAAGACGCTTAGCGTTACTGTTAAAAGAAAACAGTTAAACCTTATCATTAATCATAAAATAACTATGTAAATGTATAACAAAGTTTGTTAATAAAAATATAAAGTTTCAGTGTGTCTTTTCTGATTGAGGTTAGCCCTCAATTGCGTCTATAAACCCTATTTAAAAAAAAAGCGAACCTATTGAGTTCGCTTTTTTTTTAATAAACAACAAAGGTTATTTATTCATATTTTTTATTTCATGTATAAAGGTATCTAAGTCAACTCCATTACTAACTAATGTTAAAGCCTTATCAACTACATACTTTACATTATCAGGATGAAACCCTAATCCAATACCAATTTTTCTAAGTAAAACCTCTTCATGGTCGCCTTTTATATGGTCAACATATACCATTCTCGATAAATCATATAAACGTTCTAAACGATTGTCATAAGATAAAGGCGGATTAATTGGATGCGACTTGTAATCTTTTAAAATTACTTTATAGTCAGCTTCGCTAATGTCTAAATTACGAGCCAATCTATCTAAAAACGCTTTTTCTTCTTCACTTATAATCCCGTCATCCATGGCAACACGAACAATGGCCGCAAAATGATCTTCATTTCGCTTTTTAAATCCACTATCAAACAAATCTGAAAACGACATAATTTCTTATTTTTTGTGGTGCAAACCTACATATTTTTTTTATAAAATGTAACTCAAAACTTCTTTTTTTTGGGCATTCCTGCGCTTCGGCTTGGGCGGGCTTTTACTACTCGCTTCCCGATTAAAAAAATCGGGAGTGCTCAAACAAATAGCTCAATCCCTAATGCAAAAACAAGGTACAAAAATGCTAATAAATTCTCTGATAGAATATACGTTAAAAATTAACTGTAAAATGTATCTTTGCAATCGTTAAAAACACAAAGATTAGGTGAGTAAATCCATCCTCTCGCAAACCTATGCACAGACTTTGCAAACGCAAAATCTGCAAAATCTTATTGCCCAAACTCAAAATAAGATTCATTTAAAAGGACTTGTAGGATCCTCTTTTTCATTTGTAATATCAAATATTTTTAAGGTTTCCGAAAAACCCTTTTTAATAGTTTTTAACGACAAGGAAGAAGCGGCGTTTTATTTAAACGATTTAGAACAACTTTGTGGCGATAAAGATGTGCTTTTTTATCCAGGAAGTTATCGCAGACCTTATGAAATTGAAGAAACTGATAATGCCAATGTACTTCTTAGGGCAGAGGTTTTAAACCGTATTAATTCGCAAAAAAAACCTGCCATAATAGTAAGCTATCCAGATGCTCTTTTTGAGCAGGTAGTTACAAGAAAAGAGTTAGAGCGTAATACCTTAAAAGTTTCAGTTAATGATAATTTATCTATCGATTTTGTAAACGAAGTACTGTTTGAGTATCAATTTAAACGGGTCGATTTTGTTACTGAGCCAGGAGAGTTTTCAGTACGTGGCGGCATTGTAGATGTATTTTCGTTTTCGCACGACGAACCTTATCGTATTGAATTTTTTGGTGACGAGGTTGATAGTATCAGAACGTTTGATGTAGAAACGCAATTGTCTATCGAGCAAATAAAAAAGATAAATATTATTCCTAATGTTGCTAATAAATTGTTGCAAGAAAGTCGACAAAGTTTTCTAAAATATATAGCGCAAAAAACGGTGGTTTGTTTAAAGGATGCCGACTTGATGTTTTCACGAATAGACGAATTTTACAACAAAGCAGAGGAAGCTTTTAAAACCCTTTCTACAGATATTAAGCATGCAAAACCTAATGAATTATTTTGCAGTTCAACAGTATTAAAAAAACAATTACTAGATTTTTCAATTATTGAGTTTGGAAGTGTTTCGGTCATGTCGAGCGCAGTCGAGACATCTCATCATATTGAATTCAACACGACGCCTCAGCCTTCATTCAACAAACAGTTTGATTTGTTAATTGAAGATTTAAACACTAATCATAACAAGGGTTATACCAATTACATTGCATGTGTAAGCGAGCAACAAGCAAAACGCTTTCATGATATTTTTGACGATTCGCATTTAGATGTAAAACAATACACAACGCTTATTCTTTCGTTGCATAATGGATTCATAGACCACGATAATAAAATAGTCTGCTATACTGATCATCAAATTTTTGAACGCTATCATAAGTTTCATCTTAAAAATGGCTATGCAAAAAAGCAGGCCATAACTTTAAAAGAGCTTACAAATTTAGATATTGGCGATTATGTTACGCACATCGACCATGGGATAGGGCGCTTTGGTGGACTTCAAAAAATTGATGTGGAAGGCAAAAAACAAGAAGCTATTAAATTAGTGTATGGCGAGCGTGATATACTTTATTTAAGCATTCATTCTTTACATAAAATAACCAAGTTTAATGGAAAAGATGGGAAGCCTCCAAAAATATATAAGCTTGGTAGCAATGCTTGGAAAGCATTAAAAGAGAAAACAAAAACTCGAGTTAAACATATTGCGTTTAATTTAATTAAACTGTACGCTAAACGTAAAACTAAAAAAGGGTATCAGTATAATCCAGATAGTTACATGCAACACGAGCTGGAAGCCTCTTTTTTATATGAAGACACTCCAGATCAAAGTACTGCAACGGCTGATATTAAAGCTGATATGGAAAGCGAGCGCCCTATGGACAGACTTGTTTGTGGTGATGTAGGTTTTGGTAAAACCGAGGTTGCTATTCGTGCTGCTTTTAAAGCAGTTGATAACGGAAAACAGGTAGCGGTTTTAGTTCCAACCACTATTTTGGCATATCAGCATTCCAGAACATTTAAAGAGCGGTTAAAAGAATTTCCTGTAACGGTAGATTATTTAAATAGGTTTAGAACTACCAAGGAAAAGCGTGAAACTTTGGAAGGTTTGGAACAAGGTAAGGTTGATATTATTATAGGCACACATCAATTAGTGAATAAAAATGTAAAATTTAAAGATTTAGGGTTGCTTATTGTTGATGAAGAACAAAAATTTGGTGTTGCTGTAAAAGAGAAATTAAAAACGATTAAAGAAAATGTAGATGTTTTAACCTTAACCGCTACACCAATACCTCGAACTTTACAGTTTAGTTTAATGGCTGCGCGAGATTTATCGGTTATTACAACGCCACCACCAAACCGTTATCCTATTGAAAGCCATGTAATTCGTTTTAATGAAGAAACCATTCGCGATGCCGTGAGTTACGAAATTCAACGTGGCGGGCAAATATTCTTTATTCATAACCGTATTGAGAATATTAAGGAAGTTGCTGGCATGATACAACGTTTGGTGCCAGATGCTAAAATAGGTATTGGTCATGGGCAATTGGACGGGAAAAAACTTGAACAATTGATGCTCGCATTTATGAATGGTGAATTTGATGTTTTAGTAAGTACAACGATTGTTGAAAGTGGACTCGATGTACCAAATGCAAACACGATATTTATAAATAACGCCAACAATTTTGGGTTGAGTGATTTACATCAGATGCGAGGTAGAGTGGGACGAAGTAACAAAAAAGCCTTTTGCTATTTTATAACCCCTGAATATTCGGCAATGACTGATGATGCTAGAAAACGTATTACCGCACTTGAACAATTTACCGAGTTAGGAAGTGGCTTCAATATAGCCATGAAAGATTTAGAAATACGTGGAGCAGGGGACTTATTAGGTGGCGAACAAAGTGGATTTATAAATGAAATAGGGTTTGATACTTACCAGAAAATTTTAAATGAAGCGATTGAAGAGCTTAAAGAAAATGAGTTTAAAGATTTGTATAATGAAGATGAAGCCAATAAGGTTTATGTAAAAGATGTAACCATTGACAGTGACTTTGAATTACTTTTTCCAGATAGTTATATAAACAATATTACCGAACGCTTAAATTTGTACACGCAATTAAATAATTTAAAAACGGAGGCAGAATTGCATACTTTTGAAAATGAATTAGTTGACCGTTTTGGAGAATTACCAAAAGAAGTGACCGATTTGCTAAACAGCGTCCAAATAAAGTGGTTGGCTACTAAAATAGGATTTGAAAAAGTAGTAATGAAACAAGGAAAGTTAATCGGATATTTTATTAACGACCAACAAAGTAGCTTTTATCAAAGCAATAACTTTACAAAAGTGTTGCAGTTTGTACAAACGCACCCAACCGATTGCGTAATGAAAGAAAAACAAACTCGTAATGGTCTGCGATTAATGTTAACTTTCAACAATATAAAGTCTGTAAAACAGGCGTTACATGTTTTGCAACCTATTGTGGCTTAATTATTGTATTAAAATAAATGAAGATCAACTAAAAACAGTGCACACACATCAATGAAACGTATTCTTTTTTTAACGCTTTTATTACCGAGTTTTTTGCTAGCTCAACATACCATAAAAGGTAAATTTTCACCACCTGAAAATTATAACGTGGCGTTATTGTATAAAGTAACTCCAACCATATCAGAATATATAAAAAATGCTGACGTAAAAAAGGACGGTAGTTTTGAATTCAAATTAGATTCTACAGCAACCAAAGGAATGTATAGAGTGGTTTATGCTATTCCTCAAGAAGATTATAATTTTGATATAATTTATAATGGAAAAGAAGATATTGAGTTAACATTCAATTCAGAAACTGGTGTGAAATTCATAAAATCAGTTGAAAATAAATTATTAGAATCTTACACTAATAGTATGCTAATGGTTACACAAAGTATAAGTAACTATTATGGTAAACAAGCTAAAGATACTATTGCGTTAAAAGCTATTTTTAAAACACAAAGAGATACCCAAACAAATTTTGAAAATGCTGCAAAAGAAGCCATAGCACTTCAGTTTATAAAAGCCAATAAGCCATATATTCCAACAAAAGCGGAAGATGTTAAAACCTATGTAAATAATTTAAAAAAGCATTATTTTGATTATGTAGATTTTAATAACAAAACGCTTCAAAGCTCTAGCTTTTTAGAAGAAAAAATGCTGAATTATGTATTTGGGATGTCTTCTAATTCAAAGGATGTTATTGCTAATTATAAGCAAAACATTAATGTTGTTTGTAGTAAAATGAAAAATACATCACCAAAAGTTAAGCGCATTTTACTGTTCGATTTATGGCAACAGATGGTAGATTTAGGGATTGAGCCTGTTGCAAATTATATTGCAGAAGAATATTTAATGGATGTTGCTGTAAGTTTAAATGACCAAAATCTTTTACATGCCTTAATAGTATACAAAGACACTTCAACCGGAAGTGTAGCACCCGACTTTTCATTTCAAATAAAGAAAGATAAAACAACAGTTACCCAAAAACTTAGTGAGCTTAATGTTGCGGAAAATTATATCATAGTATTTTGGAGTAGCACCTGTTCGCATTGTTTAGATGAGGTTCCGCAATTACAAGCATTTGTAAAAACTAAAGCAAAAGGGTTTGTAAAAGTAGTTGCTATTGGTTTGGAAGATGAGCCCGATAGTTGGAAACCATTAGTTGAAAAATACCCTGAATTTATTCATGTTTATGGTAAAGGAAAATGGGATAATGAAATTGGTAACGATTACGGAGTAAAGGCAACACCAACCTATTTTGTGTTAAATAAGAATAAAGAAATTACTGCAAAACCTGAAAATTTTGACGCTTTAAAAGAGTTTTTTGAAAACTAATTTAGAAATGGTAAAAAGCATTTTCTAAATGCTCAATCGTATAGTCTTTAGTTTCTTTTACAATGGCTATAATGTCAAATCTAACTTCAACATCTAAAGCATTTACTGTAACATATTCATCCACCGCTTTTACTAGATTTTTTATTTGCTTTGGTTTTACAAAATCTTGGGGATTTCCAAAATCGGTACTCGAACGAGTTTTTACTTCAATAATGGCTAAGGTGTACTTTTGTTGCGCGATAATATCTACTTCAGCTTTATCAAAACGGTAATTACGTTCAATAATGTCATAACCTTTTTTCAACAGAAAATCGACTGCTAATTGCTCACCTTTTTTACCAAGTTCGTTGTGTTTTGCCATTTAATTAATAAGCAGGTTATATAGGCTCAAAAACGAGGACCAGCTTATTAAAGTCGGCAGCACTATTTATTACGGTTCTATAATCTTCGTAGTTTTCGGTTTCTATTATATTTTCTCTATAATGTTCATCAGCTGTTATTACTAAGTCGTTACCGGAAAGTTCGTAATATGAGTGAAAAATTAGTAGTTCTTCTCCATTTTTCGTAAAATAATTCTTAATATTAATATCATCTAGATTGGCAATTTTATACCCTTCAGGGATTTTAATATTTATTGTTCTATAATAGCTTCGCGTAAATTCGTTTTCTACAGGTAAGATTCTTTCTTTTTCTTGGTAAAGTTGCATTTGTTCACCAATTAATTCGCCTGCTTTAAATAAGTACTTGTTCCCCGCTTTTTCTGAGAGTGCTTCGGTGTTAAAATCGATTTTAAATTGAATTGGCTTTACACCAAATAACTCAGGGTCATCATTTAATACTTGCTTGTTAGTTATATCAATATTTTCATTTATATTTTTTGCAAATCCTTCAATCAAATCATCTCTGTCTTTATCCTTAATTAAATGCATATATGGTTGAAAATACATAGCATAATAACCAGCCATAGAACGATCTAGTTTAACACTACAATTAGATATGTTGTCTTTATCAAAATCAACATCAATAATCATTCTATCAACAGTTTTATCCGCCTCAATGGACTTAATATATTTTATTTTTCCAAGACCAGAAACAAAATCACCAACCTTTACTTCTTTAATAAAAAGACCGTAATTGTTGGTTAAAAAAGCGGGAGGAAATCCATATCTGGAATCTAATTCGTGTGGAGATAAATACTTTTTCGATTTATTAAAATAGATTAAAAAATCGGTTAAGAAGTTATTAGCTTCAAAATCTTTGTCAAATTTTAAGTCTTGTCTATCGCTAGTAATTACTATTTCATGCTTAATATTTAAGCTTTTGAATAGAGTGAGATAAAGCTTTAAAATTCCCGTTTCATTTGCGATTTTTTTGTCAAGAATGTTATTTAAATCCTTGAAACTATCGCTATCATCTTTAGTTATGTACACGTTTGATTTGATAAAGAACTCAAGTTTTCGAATAAGAGCTTCTTCCTCATTTAAATCTTTTCCATTAGTCGCTTCTAAAACAAACTTATTTAGAAGATTTTGAGTTTTACCATTCAATTCTTCATAATAATAAGAATAAATATTTTGTGCGACTTTACCGTATGAAGATATATCCTTAGAATTATCAGCAGTATTTTTATCTAATTTATAAACTACTGCTTTTTTCGAAGCGTTGTAAGCAGACAAATCTTCTTTATTTAAAGAGTTAATACTATCAATATGTAATTGCCAGTGAAGTTTGTTTTCTGATAGGGTGTCTTGTTTTATATCAGGAGTATCATTATAGGTTTTAAACTCAAAAATCAAATTATTAGGTGAATACAAATCAAATTCTACGTTATTTTTTTTGTAATCTGTTTGAAACGTTATTTTATTTCCTTTATATCTAGGATATCTTCTTACAACATAATAATATTCAATAAAACTGCCTTTTTCTATACCTTCAAAAGCAAAATATTTGTAGTTCTGACCCGTTTCTTCGTCTTGTGCAGTTAATATTTTACTATCGTCTAATTCAACAATTTCACCATTCTTTTTTATTACCCGCGCTTTGTTAACTTTTAGCTCAGAAGTTGCCGTGTATGGCAAATATATTTTATTATAGCTTTCAATTTTATCATCAGAGTTTAACCATAAAACGCGATGTTCTAAAAAATACTCAACAAGACCTTCTTCTTGAAAATAAAATTCGGTTAAAATTTTATCCTTCAAAGCAATAATAGGATCCTCAACATCCTCGGTCATTGAGTAAGAGGGATTTTTATCCCAAGAGTAACTTGTATAAAACGGCAGCTCTTTTTGAGTGAATGCTAATTGAGTAAATAAAATAAATACTAAAATGAATTTGGCTTTTAACATATTTGATGAATTATATTTTTTTTAAGATAATAACTTCCTTAAAGGCATTTTCTAATTTTTTAATAAGTGAATTAACCTCCTTTTGCTCTTTTAGGTTTAGAGTAATAGTGTTAAGGCTATATGCGTGATTATAAATAACCATTTTATCTGTTACTTCATAATTTATACTGGCAGATATATAATCATTAGATAAATTAATATTCTCTGGAATATAATCAACAGTGTAACCTTCTGGAATTTCTAAATTAGTTATATAGTTAAAATAAGTTGTGTGGTCGTATTCAATATCATGCTTTCTATCTTCTTTAGTTTTGTAAGCCGCTAAATCTTTAATTAAATTTAAATTAAGATATATTTCATTCCCTAGTCTTTTCGCATAGCCACTAATTGTATAATCATAATCTACAATGAAATTTTTCTCATAATCATATTTGTTAGTTTCTAAAAAGGACTTAATTAAAAACTTGTTATTACCTTTTTTCAATCGTGCGTTGTAAAATGCTTTTAATTTTTCATCGGTAGTTTCATTTTCTAAATAGTTGTAGGTGTCCATTTTATTGTATCCTGAAATCTCAATTTTGGCTGTTCCTACTATATTTTCACCTTCAATTCTAATAGAGGTTGAATCTATAACCGCATTTTTAATGGCAGGAATAATTGGTACTTTTTTAATAATGAAGTTAGATGCACCATCCGAAATTAAGGCTTCTTTTCCTTGTATAAATGATGTAGGATAATCAATGGAGACATATCTACCTGTAGCATCTAAAAAGTAAGTATTATCATTTTCATCTGTATAAGATAAAATCATATGATTATCTACCAAAGGCGTAGGAACTTCGTTATAATCGTAAGGAATACTTCGTGTACCAATCCAGGTTAGATCCCCTTTTAGACCAGCTATATCTAGCATTTGATATAATATACTTGAATTGTCTTTACAGTCACCATATTTTTTTTGAAATACCTCATTAGCTTGTCTGGGAATAAATCCTCCAAGGGCATATTCGAAAGCTATATATTTTATGTTTTTTTGAGTCCAATAATAAATAGCTTTAACTTTTTCTAAATCGTTAGGTTTATCGGCAGTGAGCTCTTTAACTAATTTAACAAGATTTTCATCAACATCTTCTTTGTTAATGTCTTTTACTAATGAATAGTACCATGCATATAAGTCGGACACATTTTTTGCCAAATTTGTATCAATATCGTTCGATTTGTATGAAGTTATAATAGGTACAATATGTGGAAGTATTGTCTTGTAAGTAGGGGTATTGGGTTCATATTCAAACTCATCAATATTTTTTAATTCCCAAGTATAAATATTGTAGTTTCTTTTTTCAACTTTTTTAAAGTTTATATTTAATGTATCTGTGTTAAAGGCTTTAAACGCAAGGTCAATGCCTTTATCAGCAATTATGGTAACTTTGTTGTTAACTATTGGAGAGAAATCGCCAAAATAAAACGGACTTAAAAAACGAGGGTTTTTTACAGTTTCTGAATACTTTAAAACAGATTTTGATCCTTTTTGAAGACTAGGAAAAATAAAATTTAATGACTTGTTGTCGTCATAAAATGACATGTCTAACTCGTCTTTTTCTTTAAACTCTGTCACCTCAATTTCTTTATACTTGCCATCGGTATAAGTGAATGATGAAGCTTCAACTTTATCTAGTTCAAAGAAAGAAGAGAAGTTTAAAGCTTTTTTAGAGTTATAATTAGCACTTTCATCTAAGTATAAATCTTCTTCAAAAAACTCTTGAGTTATATCTATATTCCCCGAATTTAATTTTATTGTAACCGTTGTATTTTGATTAATTCTAACGGATTTAGCGTTCGGATATAACTTTTTATAAAGGTTATATTCTACAGATTCTTGAGCAAAACTATTTAGAAAAGCTAAGCAAAAAAAGAGACTTAATATTCGCATTTTAGTAGATTTCAGATTTGTATATTTCACCATTAAAATAAAACTCCTTTTTTGTGAGTTTTCCATTTTCGCTAAAGTATTTAGCTTCACCAGACTTACTTCCATTTTTATAAATGAATTCTTCCTTCAAACGGCCATTTTCATAATAATTTTTGGTCACACCTTGCAATACACCCATGTGATAATTTTTTTCGCTTCTTTTTTTCCCATTGGTGTAGTATTCAATATCCGTACCGTTATATTCGTCATCAATAAACGTCATTTCATTTTCTAATTGTCCAGAAGCGTAATATTCTTTGTAGGTGTTAACTAAATCACCATTTTTATATACCAGCTCTCTCGCTATCTTTCCATTATCAAAATAACTTGTAATTTTTGCAGTCTCATTTTCAATAGGAGTCATTGGTAACTCTTCTGATGTTTCATTTAAATAGCTATACCCGATAAGAGTTCCATAGTCGTAAAATCTCGTAAGCTGTAGTTTTCCCGAATTATCATAAAACATTCTTTTTCCATGCAAAAGGTCGTTTGAGTAACTTGTACTTCTTGCCATTTTCCCATTTTTATGATAGGTAATCCAAGTTCCCGTAGCTTTCCCATAGTCGTAAAACATTTTGGCTTCAATTGAACCATCTTCGTAATAATCAAAACCTTCACTATTCAAATTTCCATTCAAATAGGTTCTTTCACTTTCAATTGTACCATTTTTGTGGTACCAGATCCATTTTCCACTTTGATCGCCATTAACATAATTTCCCTCAAGTAATTTATTCCCGTAATAGTCATACCATTGGTACAAGCCATGTTTAACGCCGTTTACATATTCTAGTTTAGTGTTTGTTTTTTTATTTTTATATAAGTACTCAACGGTGAAATTATTTTCTTTTGGGGCAAAATCAATTTCTCCTAAAACATTACCTTCATTGTCATAATAGGTTTCAGATTTTAATTCGCCATATTCATATTTATAAATACGCTCAATTTTCCCTTCAACAGCATAAAATTCTTGAATACCGTGTAACTTATCTTTGTGATAAAAATTTATAATTTCTAAAGTACCATCAATGTAATAGGAACGCCATTCACCATGTGCAGTACCTTTTTTATGCCAACCTTGTCTTTTTAGTTGACCATTCTTATAAAATTCCGAATAATATCCTGAAAGAGTATCATTTACATAATTACTTACCGCCTCTATTTTACCGTTGTTGTGATACGAAATAAATTCACCAATAATTTTATCCTCCGAGTAGTTTCCTTTGCTTGTTAAAACGCCATTTTTTGAGAAAAACTGCCAATACCCTTCTTTACCACCTTTAATGTCGTAAAGCCCTTTTGATAAAACATTTCCGTTTGGGTAATGCCCTGTAAACTGAAATTCGCCTCCTTTTTTTCTACCTTCACTTAAAACACCACCATTTTTGTCGTAGTATTTAAATTCTATTACTTCGCCTTTTCTGTACAGATAATCATAATAGGGTTTGCCATCAGTATCATAGTAATTATATACTCCATCTAAGGCGCCTTCATCAAATGTGTAATTTGCCTGCAAAGTACCATCCAAGTAATAAGATTTCCATGGACCGTTGTAATAATTGTTTAAACTTTGCCCTTCCTCAAATATATTCCCATTAGAATAATAGCTTTTAAATGGACCATTAAGTTCTCCGTTTTGATAATTGATTTCAGATGAAACTTTTTCGTTATAGAAATATTTTTTCTCTAAACCCTGACGTTCACCATTGTTAAAAGGCATTTCTGCATAAACAGTACCATTTGTATAATATTCAAAAGCTAAATCACTAACTAAGTCGTTTTTGTATGGTATATGAAATTCAAGAAAATCTTCGCCGACAGGGAAGAAAGACTGGTATAGACCATCTAACTCACCTTCATTAAAATATTTTTTTTGAATGAGTGCACCTTTATCATTATAGTATTTATATTCTCCTGTTAATTTATGATTTAAAAATGATGCAATAACATAAGGCTTCCCGTTTTTGTAAAACTGTAAATTTTCTCCATTAAGCTCTCCGTTTTCATAAAATGCAGTTTCTTTAATAGTGCCATTTTCATGAAGCCATGTCCATTTCCCTTTTCTCTTGCCATTGTTATCGTATTCACCAAACGAAGATAATTGCCCATTTTCGTTGTAAAACTCCCACTTGCCAATAGGTAGATCGTTCGTCATTTTACCAATTGCTTGGGTATAACTGTTGTAGTAATTATAAACGACGTCTTGTTTTTTTCCATCAAACAATACAGTGTTATTTTTTAAAATATTATACCATTTATCATAAAATTGATCAACAAAATCAGCAATTTCTTTTTCCTGCTGTTTAATTATTTTGATGAATTTTTCATTCTGAATAGAATATGAAAGGGTATAAGTGAAAATGTCGAACAGATTATTTTCCTTTACCCATTTAAAAAAAGGAGTATAGTTTTTGTCCCAAAAACCGCCATTCCCTTCAAAATCTTCAAGTTGGGTAAGTAATGCATGGTTTTGTTTTGTAAGCGAGATGTTAATTTTGTTTCCCGTTTCGTAGCCTTCGTTTAAAGCAATTTTATTAGTTAAAATTAAATCGATATCTTCAAAAGACTCATCATCTTCAGAAATCTGTAAATCTGGATTGGCTTCATTTTCATTTCTTTCGGCAACTAAATTATTGAGTGATTTTAAAGTATTAAAGGCACTATCCTCATCAAAAGTTAAAAGCAAGTACATATTATAGCACATAAGTGCTTGTGCTAAAAGTTCTTGTTTGTAGCATATATTTCCTAACTGAAGATGTGATTTAGCAAAATTGGGTTTAAAGGTGATGGCTTTTTGATAGGCTTCAATTGCTTCATTAATTCTATTAAGGTTTTCTAAGGCTGCTGCTTTATTATGCCATAAAAGGTAATACTTTGGATAGGTTTTTATTCCTTCTTCATATAATTGGATAGCCTCTTCGTATTTTTCTAAATTGGACAATGCTAAACCTTTATTGATGTAAAAGGATAAATTAGAATCAGGGTTATTCAAACTTAATCCTTCATCAGTAACTTTTATGGCCTCTTCGTATTTTTCAAGATTAATTAAATAATAAGATTTAGAAATTAAGACACTGGAATACGTAGAGTCGTTCTTATTAATTTTATTTAATACTTCAATGGTTTTGTTGTAGTCATTAGCTTCAATAGCTTTTACGGCTTCTTCAGATATATTACCATAATCAATAAATGGGATTTTTTCTTGAGCTGAAATTGTAAATGAGATAAGTAGGCAGTAGGTAAAAAATAAAGGTTTTTTCATGGGTAACAGTTAATAAATATAATGTGGGAAAAATTTACATTTTTTTATTGACTTTTAAACCAAAAAAAGTATTTTCTTGTTCAATTACATATTTCTAGCGAGGAATGGAATAATTTTTAAAGTTACCCCCTAAACAAAAAGAAATCATCTTTCATGTGTTCAATTTGAGCATCTTCATTAGTAATTATATAGTCAATAGCTTGGGTGGTAAACTCATCACCTTTTTCCGTAAGTGAGACTATTTTATTACCTATTGAAATCATATTATTCTTTAAAGCTAAATCTAATATCGTTTTTGAACGTACTTTTTGCCAATTAATATGCTCGTTAAGGTGGTTTACATGGCGCTCCCTTTCATCGTTATGGTTTTTTAAATGAAGCAAAAAGGTGATAAGTAAAACCTCTGTACGTTGTTGTTTTTCTCTGTACAAAACAGCTATAATACCTTTGTTAGGTGCAAATAAATAAACCGTTAAAAACAATAGTCCTAACATGGTTGTAATGGATCCTGCTATAGATGCATCTAACCAATGTGCCAACCAATATCCTGAAATGGCACTAAAAATTCCAAAACAAACGGAGTAAACTAGCATACGTTTTAGGTTAGTGGTTAGTAAATAAGCAGTGGCTGCAGGAGCAATCATCAATGCAACTACCAAAATGGCTCCTACGGCATCGAATGCTCCAACAGTAGTAACCGAAGAAACCGTCATTAATCCATAATGTAATATAGCTGGCGAAAACCCTAAAGATGCGGCTAAACCAGCATCAAAAGTGCTTACCTTAAGTTCTTTGAAAAATGCAATTAATAGACCAATGGTTATTACTAAAATGCTTCCAATAATCCATAATGATTTTGGGCCGACATCTACGCCAGAAATCATCAATCTATCGAAAGGCGCAAAAGCTAATTCACCTAGTAAAACAGCATCCACATCTAAATGCACATCATTTGCATTTTTAGCAATTAAAATGACACCAATGCTGAATAAAATTGGAAAGACAAGCCCAATGGCAGTATCTTCTTTTACCAAGCCGGTTTTTTGAATATACTCAACTAGAACGACGGTAATAATACCTGTTAAAGCTGCCAATAGTATTAATAAGGGAGAATTTAAATCCTGAGTTATAAAAAATCCAATCACGATACCAGGTAATATGGAATGACTAATGGCATCACTTATCATTGCCATTTTACGTAATACTAGAAAGGTTCCTGGAATAGCACAAGCAATAGCCACTAAACTTGCAATAAGTTGTATTTCAATTTGTGCATTACTCATTGTTTTCGTTTTGTTGATTATATAAATTTGATGCTGTTTTAAAACCCTGTTCGGTTAAACTCCAGTGGTCTCCAACAATAGTCACATAATTTTTATCTACTAATTTTTGAAGCGTGTTTTTTGTGTATCCTTGAAAATTGTTTAAAATTTTAATAGCATGAGGATGCGAAATATTGTCGTGAGTTTCAGCAATATGAAACATAAAAGCTAAAGTTTTATGGAGCTCTAAATCACGACGGTTTTTAATAAACCGAATTTGTTTAAAAAGTAATCCACGACTAGGGGAAAACACAAAAGAAATTAAAACAAAAACTCCTGCTACAATCACAATTACGGGACCAGTTGATAGGTTGTTTTGACTAGCGCTAATAGCGGTACCAAATACGCCGGAAAAAGCACCAAATAAAGCAGCTAAAAAGACCATAACACTTAAACTATTTGTCCACTGTCTTGCTGCTGCTGCAGGCGCCAATAACATGGCACTCATTAATACAACTCCAACGGTTTGCAAGCCCAAAACTATGGCTAAAACGATGAAGGACGTAATTAGAACATCAATAAGCTTGGTATTAAACCCCAGTGTTTTAGTATAATCAGCATCGAAAAGGAGCATTTTGAATTCCTTCCAAAAGAGTAACAATACAAATAAGCAAATAGCAGTAACAATAGTCATTAACCAAACATCACTTTCAACTAAAGTGGCCGCTTGCCCAAATAAGTATTTATCTAAACCCGCTTGATTAGCATTGGGTTGTTTTTGAATAAAAGTGAGCAATAACATGCCGAATCCAAAGAATAAAGACAGAATTAATCCTAACGCTGTATCGGATTTTAAATGTGTTTTTTTAATAATTCCGCGAATCCAAAAAGTTCCGATAAGTCCGCTTACTAAGGCTCCTAAAAGCAACATATTACTATCCTTAGCACCAGTAATTAAAAAGGCAAGTGCAATCCCAGGTAATGCAGCATGCGAAATAGCATCACCTAAAAGACTTTGCTTTCGTAATACCGCAAAACTACCTAGCATACCTGTGACAGCTCCCAAAACAGCGGTTCCCAGAGTGATAGTCCTCAGCGTATAGTCTGAGAAAATTAAAGAAAAATATTCACTTATTGTCATTATTCTTGAATACTTACTTTATAATTAATACCGTATGTTTTTGTTAAATTATCATCATTAAAAATATCTTTAACGGGTCCTGTAGCAATTTTTTTAACGTTTAAAAAAGTTACCCAATCAAAATATTCGGGAACGGTTTGCAAATCGTGATGTACAACTATAACTGTTTTTCCGGCTTTTCTTAAAGCTTTTAAAATATTAATAATTGCAATTTCGGTTGAAGCATCTACACCTTGAAAAGGTTCATCCATAAAATAGATGGATGCATCCTGAACTAATGCTCTAGCTAAAAAGATACGTTGTTGTTGTCCGCCCGATAATTGACTTATCTGTCGATTTTTAAAAGGCAACATGCCAACTTTTTCTAAAGCTTCAAGTGCTGCTTTTTTTTCCTTTTGTCCAGGACGTTTTATCCAACCTAAACTGCCATAAGTGCCCATCATCACAACATCTAATGCTGTAGTTGGGAAATCCCAATCCACGCTACCTTTTTGAGGCACATAAGCCACAAGCGAACGTTGCTTTTCATAAGGCTTACCATAAACACTTATACTTCCTGCTATAGGTTTTAAAATACCTAGAATAGATTTTATAAGTGTAGATTTTCCAGCTCCATTTGGGCCAACAATAGCCATAAGTACACCTTCTGGGATTTCTAAATCGATATCCCACAACACGGGTTTGTAGTTGTATGCTACGGTTAAATCGTCTACCTGTACTGCTATTTTTTGTTTCATTATTTTAATGCATTTACAATGGTATTTACATTATATTCAAACATTCCAATATAGGTGCCTTCAATAGTTCCAGCATTTCCAAGAGCATCGGAATATAGTGTGCCACCAATTACCACATCGTGATTTTTAGACTTTACTGCGGCTTGTAGTGCTTCGATGGTACGTTTTGGAACTGAGCTTTCTACAAAAATTGCTTTTAACTTTTTCTCAATAATGAAAGCTGCCAATTTTTGAACATCCTGAACACCGGCCTCGGTAGCGGTTGAAAGCCCTTGTAAACCTACAACCTCAAAACCGAAAGCTTTTCCAAAATAGTTAAAGGCATCATGCGCTGTAACTAAAATACGTTTTTCTTGAGGCAGCGTTTCTATAATGTTCTTTATCTTAACCTTTAAGGTCTGTAATTTTTTAATATAATTAGCACCATTCGTTTCAAATGCTATTTTTTGGTCGGGAATAGCTTCGGAAAGTTTATTAACCACAAATTGAGTTGCCTGTATCCAATAGTCAACATCAAACCAAATATGTGGGTCGTAATTTGAAGCAAAATAATCTGATCCAATAAGCGTAGATTCATCAATAGCATCAGATATAGCTATGGTTTTTTTGTTTTTCATTTTCTCGAAAACTTCAACTAGCTTACCTTCTAAGTGCAACCCATTATAAAAAATAATATCGGCGTTGGATAATTTAGTAACATCGCCTTCGCTGGCTTTGTATAAATGAGGATCGACCCCACTACCCATTAAGCCTTGTAAATTAATGTGCTCACCTCCTATGTTTTGAACCAAATCGGTTATCATAGTTGTAGTTGTAACTACATTAAGTTTGCCGTTAGTCTTTTTTTCTTCTTTACAGCTGATGCAAATAATCGAAAGAAGAAGTATGATAAATTGTTTTTTCATAATTATTTATTTCAATTTGTTAGCAGGCTTTACTCGATAACTTAATCCTAGTCCGAATAAAATATCTTGCCCTTTGGTTATACTTGTACCGAAATAAGTATCTAATTGTAAATCGTTTGAAACTAAGTAGGTAAAACCGGCATCCCAATAGTGGTTTGCGGAACTATCTTCGGGTAAATCGCCATATAACTCAGCATACATTCCAAATTTATCAGTAATGCTATAGCCATAGGCAAGTGTATAAATGGCTGCAGCTTCGGGAGAATCATTTCCCCATTCGGCACCAATATTATATCCTATGCTCGATTTTTCGCTGAGTGTATGTGATAGTGATAATCTAAAATCAATACCAGTGTATTTGGGTCTATAATCAGCCGATGCACTAAAAACAGGAAACACGTGCCCGATTAACGCTATTTCTGGAAAGCCGCCATTTTCTTTGGCTATGTCAATTTTCATTCCTAATAATAAGGGTGATAACCCACTAGTAACATTATCTAGCTTATTGTTGTTTATTTTGGTAACTCCTTCAACAAAATCCCAACCTAATCGTAATTCTAAATTATCTAGAATACCGTAACGAATCAACATAGTATTAAAGGTATAATTCTCGGTTTTTATATTTCCGGTTTTGTAAGATTCGAACAATCCACCTGTTTCGAACTGTAGAGTGCCTTTGCCAACAGTTGATGATGCCTCTGTAGCATCTGGTCGGTCTGTAACTAAAGGCTGAGAAAGTCTTTCGTCCTCTTGCGCAAAGGTTAAAAATGATAATAATAAACTAAGTGTAAAAAGAGTGTATTTAATGGTTTTCATTGACATAAATTATTGAAGTAAAATCTTCGTTTAGTAAAATAGTATTGTTATTTATTGAAATTTGGGTCATTTTATTTTTATTGAATTGCTTCGAAACAAATAGAGAGTTCCCATATTTCAACCCGTGTTGAGCACAAAAATCAAAAAACTCTTTATCGTCGCTCATCAATCGAGAAATCGTATATTTTTTGCCTTCAGAAGTTTGAGAAAGTGCCATAGAAGTATCAGTGGTTGTAATCTCACCATTAGCATTTGGGATAGGATCACCATGTGGGTCGAACTTAGGATTTCCAAGGTATTCACTTATCTTATCCGCCAATAAATCCGAAGTTTGGTGTTCTAATAATTCTGCTTCCCGATGAATATCGTGTAAAGACATATCAAATAGCTTGAAAAGCAAACTCTCCCATAAACGATGCTTTCGCACCACATTTAGGGCCATTTTATTGCCTTTGTCGGTTAGTTTTAGTGCTTGATATTTTTCATAATGCAGTAAGTCTTTTGAAGCTAATTTTTGAGCCATATCTGTGGCCGCAGCATTTGAAATACCAAGTTCTTTTGCAATGTTACCTGGTTTGGTATCATTGTTATCTCGTTTTCCGTTTTTGTAAATAGCTTTTACAAAATTTTCTATGGCTATAGACATTTTTAATTACTTTAAAATATTTTTAAGTAAGCTTAAATTTTTTTCAAATGTAACTAAAAAAAATTAGTTACAAATAAAACCTGTAACTAATTTATAATATGAAGAGATTAAATTTTAATTAATGGCAACCACAACCATCATTTCCACAGACTTTCGAACTTTTCTTCTTGGGTTTCCAAATAAATTTACGCACCAAAAAAGTTAGGGCGATACCAAGAGCAATAAAAATTAGGATGTTTTGAATAATGGTGTTCATGTTTGTTTAGTCGTTTTTATGACTATTTTATTTCAAAAATTGAAAAGCAATTAAAGCTACAATATACGCAAAACCACTCATAATTACTAGTTGAAGTGTGGGCCATTTCCAGCTATTGGTTTCACGTTTTACAATAGCTAGAGTACTCATGCACTGCATAGCAAAGGCGTAAAACAATAGTAATGAAATACCAGAGGCAAAGGTAAATAAGGGACCTCCTAAAATCGGGTTTACTTCACCTGCCATTCTGTTTTTAATGGTTTCTTCCTCATCACTACCAACACTATAAATGGTTGCAAGCGTGCCAACAAACACTTCCCGAGCAGCGAAAGAACTTACTATGGCAATACCAATTTTCCAATCATATCCTAACGGTCTTATAGCCGGTTCAATGGCGCGTCCTGTGATGCCTATAAATGAGTGTTCTAATTTATGCGAAGCTATTTTTTGCTGTAAATCTTCTTCTGTTAAATTCTCAGAAGCATAGGCGGTTTTTACAATATTTTCAGCATCATTAAACTGTTCTCCAGGTCCATAAGAAGCTAAAAACCACAATATAATTGAAATAGCTAATATGATTTTTCCAGCCCCAAAAACAAACGATTTTGTTTTTTCAACCACTGTTAAAGCTACATTTTTGAAAAGCGGTAACTTATAATTAGGCATTTCTATAACAAAAAATGTTTTGCTCCTAATTTTTAAAATTTTATTTAGAATGTAAGCCGAAATAATAGCGGTTCCAAAACCTATTAAATATAATAGCATTAAGGTTAATGCTTGATATCCTAAACCAAAAATTCTTCCTTCAGGAATTACTAAAGCAATTATGATTAAATATACTGGAAGTCTTGCTGAACAGGTTGTAAAAGGGGTAACCAATATAGTTATTAATCGTTCTTTCCAACTTTCAATATTTCGAGTTGCCATAATAGCCGGAATAGCACATGCAGTACCTGAAATTAATGGAACCACGCTTTTCCCACTTAAGCCAAAACGTCTCATGACTCTGTCCATTAAAAATACAACACGACTCATATAACCACTTTCTTCCAATACAGAAATAAAAAGAAATAAAAAGGCTATTTGTGGTATAAAAATAACAATGCCACCTAACCCTGGTATAATTCCTTCTGCTAATAAACTTGTAAAAGCACCAGATGGCAATTGATTTTTTGTCCATTCGCTTAACGAAGCAAAAGCACTATCAATAAAATCCATGGGGACACTCGACCAATCATAAATAGCTTGAAAAATTGTAAGTAAAATGATGAAGAAAATAAAATATCCCCAAACCTTATGAGTTAAAACTCGGTCAAGTTTAGTTCGTAAATCTTTTGCCTGTGATACATCAATGACTTGTCCAATTTTCAAAACATCATTGATAAATTGATAGCGTTTTATGGTTTCCTTTTGCTGCAAACGTTTTAAATCGCTTTTACTTTTAGTTTTAAAATTGGAAACTGCATCAATCTCATTTCTTTCAGTCTTTCCAAAGTTTACATCTTGGGTTATTACCAACCAAAGTTTGTATAGTAGTTGGTTTGGAAAGGCTTTTCGTAAATTATCAAAGTAATCTTTATCAATTTCCGATGCGTTTAAACAAGGCGTTACCGAAATATCTTTATAATTGGCAATGAGGTTTTTTAAATTCTCAATACCTTGATTTTTTCGCGTACTTATTAAGGCAATTTTGGTTTTAAGATGTTCTTCTAAATAATCAATATCCAAAGAAATTCCTTTATAATTCATACGATCTGCCATATTAATAACAAGAATCGTTGGAATTTCTAAATCTTTAATTTGGGTAAAAAGGAGAAGATTTCGTTTTAGGTTTTCAACATCACTTATTACCACTGCAATATCGGGGAAGTCTTTATCGTTCTTATTTAAAAGAAGTTCAATTACAACATTTTCATCAAGTGATGAAGCATTTAAACTGTAAGTTCCTGGTAAATCAATAATATGTGCTTTTACACCACGAGGTAGCTTACAAATACCTTCCTTTTTTTCAACTGTAATACCTGGATAGTTACCTACTTTTTGATTTAACCCTGTTAAAGCATTAAATACCGAAGTTTTACCCGTGTTGGGGTTTCCTATTAAAGCGACATTAATTTGCTTACTCATGTGTTATTTTTTCAATTAAAATATGAGTAGCAGTTTCTTTTCGTATGGCTAAATGTGTTCCATTTATGTTTAAGTACATAGGGTCTTGAAAAGGTGCTAACTGTACAAGCTCCACAGAGTTACCCGGCAAACAACCCATTTCTAGTAGTTTTAATGGGATATGAATTGATGAAACATCAACTATAATGCCTTTTTCGCCCCGTTTAAGATGTGCTATTGTGTCTTGCAAGCTTATTTAGATTGATTTTAAAGAAGCAAAAGTAATGTAAAATTTTAGCCTAAAAAAATTGTTACCAAAAAACTATTTTGCGTATTCCTGTTTTAAAATTTTAATATCATCAATTAGTTTTTCAATGTCTTCAGCATTCGTACCATCATAAAATCCTCGTATTTGTCTCTTTTTATCAATAAGCATGAAGTTTTCGGTATGAATCATATCAAATTGTCCACCAAATTCATTGTCTTTTACAGCTAAATAACTTTTTCTAGCAAGCTCATAAATTTGTTTTTTATCACCAGTAACTAAATTCCATTTTGCATCCATAACTCCTTTTTGTTTTGCATAACGTTTTAATTGGGCTACGCTATCAATTTCTGGAGTCACCGTGTGTGAGAGTAACATAACCTCGTCATCATTTTTAATTTTTTCTTGAATTTCAACCATATGATCTGTCATTATTGGGCAAATTGTTTGGCAAGTGGTAAAAAAGAAATCAGCTACATATATTTTGTCTTTGTAGTCGTTATGGGTTATGTTTTTTCCGTTTTGATTAGTTAAACTAAAATCAGCTATTTTATGATACTTTTTTTGATATTGAATAGTACTGTCAACAAGTTCTGTACTTACCATTGCAGGTTGATAAATATTAAGCGGTTTATAAACATTAAGCGTATTATAAATTAGAGCGATTATTACAATAGAAATTATTGAAAAGACAATGGCAAACTTTTTATAATCTTTAAAAAATGATAACATTAAAAGTGGTTTAATGGTAATTGTTTTGCAAAAATACGATGAAATTTAGTATTGCTGAATTGAAACGAAGTATAAATTCATGTTAAAAACAATGAGGGATATTTAATTGTCTTTTTAAAGTTGGTTTAAAAGCTTACTTTTGTGCGATTATAAAAAATTGATTGAAGATACTATGGAGTTTGTTATAAAAATATCTCAGTTTTTAATGAGTCTTTCATTGCTAATTATTTTGCACGAACTAGGGCATTTTATTCCAGCAAAGGCTTTTAAAACACGAGTTGAAAAGTTTTACTTGTTTTTTGATGTAAAGTTTTCACTTTTTAAAAAGAAAATAGGCGAAACCGTTTATGGTATAGGTTGGTTGCCACTAGGAGGCTATGTGAAAATATCTGGAATGATTGATGAAAGTATGGATACCGAGCAAATGTCGCAAGAACCACAACCATGGGAATTTCGCTCTAAACCTACATGGCAACGTTTAATAATAATGCTTGGTGGAGTAACTGTAAATTTTTTATTAGCCATACTTATTTATATAGGAATGAGCTATTATTACGGAGATAGGTTTTTACCAAACGATAATATTAAAGATGGACTTTTAATAGAAAATACTGTTGCCAATAATGCAGGACTTTTAACCGGTGATAAAATTATTGCTGTTGATGGTGATGAAATAGAAAACTACTCTGAAATATCTGAAAAGGTTTTGTTTGGGAAGAATATAACTATTGAAAGAAACGGAGAGCAGTCAACAATTATATTGCCAGAAGATTTTTTATCACAACTTATTGATTCCAAAGAAAAAGGATTTATAGACTTAAGAGAACCATTTGTTATAGTTAAAGTTCCCGATACATCATCAAATGTAAAAAGTGGAATTAAAAAAGGAGACATTATTGTTGGCTTAAACGATTTTGAAACCAGATATGCCGATGAGGTTAAGTTGGCGTTAGAAAAATTTAAGGGGCAAGAAGTTACCGCTAAAGTTTTAAGAGATAAAGCTGAGATTAGTATGCCATTAGAAATCAGTGAAGAGGGTAAATTAGGATTAGTTTATGCAACAGGCTCTACCCCTGAAACCCTAGAAGCTCTAGGGTATTATAATTTTGAAACAAAAAAGTACGGTTTTTTTGAATCTTTTCCAGTTGGTTTGAAAAAGACTAAAGATAAATTGAGTTCATACTGGGATCAATTAGGAGCTATTTTTACACCAAGCACAGGTGCTTATAAGGGTGTTGGAGGATTTAAAGCCATTTATGATATATTTCCAAGCTTTTGGAGTTGGCAAGTATTTTGGAATATCACCGCCTTTTTATCCATCATGTTAGGAGTTTTAAACTTGTTGCCAATACCTGCTTTAGATGGCGGCCATGTTATGTTTTTACTTTATGAAATGGTTTCAGGGAGAAAACCTGGAGATAAGTTTATGGAGTATGCTCAAATGGTAGGGTTCTTTATATTAATTGCCTTGGTTTTGTTTGCAAACGGAAATGATATTTATAAAGCATTATTTGGATAATTTTTTTAATTATTAAGTTTGCAGTAATTAAAAATATATATATATTTGCGCTCGCAAAAGCGAAAAGATAACACTCCTCCTTAGCTCAGTTGGTTAGAGCATTTGACTGTTAATCAAAGGGTCCTTGGTTCGAGCCCAAGAGGGGGAGCAAAACAAAAGCACTTACAGGAATGTAGGTGCTTTTTTTGTAACTTGTATTTAAAATAATTAGCAATGAAAAGAACAGCAAGTATTTTATTGGTTATACTACCTTTATTAGTTTATTCTCAAAATTCCGATTATACGGTTACTTCTTATATGAAAGAAGGTGTTAAGGCACCCAACACCCATCATATTGGTGACGCGTGGTTAAACTTTCTAGTAAAAGCAGATGATGATATAAACTACAATATCACTCAAGCCACTTTCAGTGCCAACTCAACTTTAGATTGGCATAAGCACACAACACCTCAAGTAATTATCATTGTTGAAGGTGAGGGTTATTATCAAGAAAGAGGCAAAGAGCCCATAATCCTTAAAAAAGGAGATGTAATTAAGTGTGAAAAAGATATTGAACATTGGCATACATCAACAGCCGACAGTGAGGTCTCTTATATTGCCATATATGGTAATGAACCAACAATTTGGACAGAGAAATTAACTCAAGAGTATTATAAAAGTGTAGCGAAAAAGCTTAAAAGATAATTAAGTTAATTCTTAAAAACAGGCGTTTCTAAACATTTAATGATTTAATATATAATTTTGCTGCTTCAACGGTTTTGGCTGAGTTTCCAACGAAAATTTTATCATTAACAATAATAACAGGTCTGCTTAAAAACGTATAATGCTCCAGTATGTATTGTTTGTAATCACGCTCGGTTAAGGTTTGGTTTTTCAAATCCATTTCTTTATAAAGCTTAGAGCGTCTGCTAAAAAGCGCTTCGTAACTTCCTGCAAGAGCCTTCATTTCTTCTAATTGTTTCACGGTTATTTCTTCAGTTTTAATGTCTTGTAAAACAAATTCTGGAGATAAATTCAACGCTTTTAAAATTCTCACGCAAGTGCTACATGTCTTTAAATAATATACTTTTTTCATTCTTTCACTAGTTTCTAAAAAACAAATTAAAACTATATTTATCAAAAAAATAAATAATATGGAATTTACATTTCAGGTTTTAAATAATACAAGAGCCATATTAAGTAAGATAATTGATAATACACCTTTGGAAGATTTAAACAAAGTCCCCAAAGGGTTTAATAATAATATTATCTGGAATATTGCCCATGTAGTGGTTTCGGAGCAGTTATTAGTTTATAGATTATCAGGGTTACCTTCGATACTTTCGGACGATATGATTAATAATTACAGAAAAGACACCAAACCAAATGGCGATGTGTTACAAGCTGAAGTAGACCAGATTAAAGAGCTTTTGTTTGCTACTATTAGTAAAACTAAAGAAGATTATAACAAAGGGATTTTTAAAAATTATAATGCTTATACGGTTTCAACTACAGGAAACACATTAACAAATGTTGATGAGGCGTTGCAGTTTGCAGTTATCCACGAAGGATTGCATTATGGCTATACGTTAGCGCTTTTAAAGGCTATTAAAAACTAAATATGGTTTTGCTTCTTCAAAAGGGACTAAAAATTCAATTATTCCAGTTGAATAAGGAGCAATTTCATAGGTGTTATATAACAAAACAATACCTTCATCATTGTAACCTAAATTCGCCGGTAATTCAAAATTTTCAGGTTCGAAAAGTGTGTTTTTATCTGTAACAGTTTTATCAAAATAAGTTTTAGCTAAAGTTTTAAAACTTTTAAGATTATTAAATAATTCAATGTTTTCAATACTATTTCCGGTTTGTGCATTAAAATTTAAGAATGTAATAGTTAAAATACCATGGGCGCCACCTGTAAAGGTATATTTAGTAATAGCTAAACTTATTATTTCTGAGGATTGGAACATAACTTCACCATCAATTTGTGCTTCCCATTCTGCAACAGTCTCTGGGAAATCGGTTTTGAAGGTATCATATTCTTGATTAAAAATAGCAATACTTTCTTCAATCGATTTTGAAGTTATACTTTCCGCGTTGCCAATATGCAATGCAGTAATAACATTTTTTGATATTGCTGCATTTATTTTATCTGAGATCAACGTGTTTCCGGTTACAAAAGGAATATTGACTTCAACCAAATCATTGTTATCAGTTGAAACATTAATATCGGAAAATTCTAGTTTTAATTCTTCTTTACACGATAATAAAAAGAAAAAACAACCAATTATTGCGATAAGTTTTTTTGAAAGCATATGTAAATTTTAAAACCACATTAAAGGTAAATATTGCATTTGAATACACCGAATTAAAACTTACATTTGTACAAATTAAAAAGAAAAATGAAATTTAATACTAAAGTTATTCACGGAGGTCAAGAACATGATAAAGCTTATGGAGCAGTAATGCCACCTATTTATCAAACATCAACATACGCTCAAACTACTCCAGGCGGACATAAAGGATATGAGTATTCCAGAACACATAACCCAACCAGAAATGCATTAGAAAATGCATTAGCAAGTATTGAAAATGGTAACTATGGTCTTGCTTTTGGGTCTGGATTAGCAGCCATTGATGCCATAATAAAACTTTTAAAACCTGGTGATGAAGTTGTTTCGACGAATGATTTGTATGGAGGATCTTTTAGATTATTCACTAAAATATTTCAGGATTTTGGTATTAAATTCCATTTTATAGGCATGCAAAACGCTTCTAATATTGAAGCCTTTGTAAATCAAAACACAAAACTTATATGGGTTGAAACACCAACCAACCCTATGATGAATATTATCGATATTAAAGCGGCTTCAGGCATTGCAAAAAAGCATAAGATCCTATTAGCTGTTGATAATACTTTTGCTACACCTTATTTGCAAAAGCCTTTAGATTTAGGTGCAGATATCGTCATGCATTCAGCTACAAAATACCTTGGCGGTCACAGTGATGTGGTAATGGGAGCTTTAATAGTTAAAGATAAAGATTTAGCGGACAGGTTATATTTTATCCAAAATGCTAGTGGTGCTATTTGTGGCCCTCAAGACAGCTTCTTGGTATTAAGAGGTATTAAAACATTACATGTTAGAATGCAACGCCATTGCGAAAATGGTAAGGCAGTTGCTGAGTATTTAGCAAGTCATCCTAAAATTGAAAAGGTATACTGGCCAGGGTTTGAAAACCATCCGAATCATTATATAGCGAAAAGCCAAATGACAGATTTTGGAGGTATGATATCCTTCACAACAAAAGGGAATAACTATAAAGAAGCGATTAAGATTGTTGAAAATTTAAAAGTGTTTACTTTGGCAGAATCCTTAGGTGGTGTTGAATCTTTATCAGGTCATCCAGCAAGTATGACACATGCGAGTATTCCTAAAGAGGAACGAGAAAAAACAGGTGTGGTTGATTCTTTAATAAGATTAAGTGTAGGAATCGAAGATATTGATGATTTGATAGGTGACTTAAAACAAGCACTAGGTTAATCTAAATAATAGATATATCCGATATTTACCCAGACCAACCAATCATTTTTTTTGTTAAAACTTAGTTCGTGGTTAAGGCCATCAACCCAATCACTAAAATAGTATTGCCACCTAACGTCTAACATTAAATCGGATAGTTTGTCAAGTTTATAACGCACGCCAACACTAGATACGATTGACCATAAGGAAAATTGACTATCGTCAATGGGATATTGCCTTACTTCACCTGAAGGAACAGGAGGTAAACGACTATCATCAAAATACCAGAACGAATAAATATTTGTTTCATCATAAACATTACCATTTCCATATGTTGTATAGGCTTCAGGAGAAGTAAACGTATAATGAACACCTAAACTTGCAAATGGAGCAAATCTATATCCAAAAGCTTGAAATGAACGAATACTTAATGGAAAAAATTCAATCTGCGTACCAATATCTAAATTTTTAGCAACACCACTCTGAGCCCTAAGTCTATCAGCATCTGGAGTTATATTGTCCGGCCCAACCCATTGACCAAGGTGATTTAATTTAGTTTTATTCCAAGAAATTTCATTTCTTAATTTAAAGTGATCGTTAAAATAAGTATCGGTAGTGTAGCAGTTGCAATCTGCTCTATATGAAAAGTTAATGTAATGTATAATACCTACACCAATGCCCATGTTACCAAAATTGGTTTCACCTTCATTTCGACTACCAAAATCTGATCGAAATTGTACGGGGCCAGCTATAACGCCTATTTCGTGAGAGAATCCTAGCTGAGCATTTACTGTTTGAGCGATAACAAACATGCAAAAAGCATAAGCTAAATGTTTCAAGTTAAGCATAATAAGGTTCGTTTTCTTGAGGCGTTATTAACAACAAATATATAAAAACTGACTAAACAAACAAATATTAATAGAATTAGGCAATAATCCTAAAAATATCCATTGCGAATTTTTAAAATAAATGTCATTATTTTTAAAGATAACGTATATTTGTGGCGATAAATTATTTATTTAATAAAAACACAATATAATTCGTGTGTATATGAAGAGCAACATTGAAGCATTTTTAGATCAAGTAAAAGAAAGAAATGGTCACGAACCAGAATTTTTACAAGCTGTTGAAGAGGTAGCAGAAACTGTAATCCCTTATATTGTTGAACATGATATTTACTATGGTAAAAACATTCTACTTAGAATGGTTGAACCAGAGAGATTAATTTCATTTAGAGTTTGTTGGGTTGATGATACGGGAGAAATTCAAGTAAATAGAGGATATCGAGTTCAAATGAACTCTGCTATTGGTCCTTACAAAGGCGGTTTGCGTTTTCACCCAACAGTAAATGCAAGTATATTAAAATTCTTAGCTTTTGAACAAGTATTTAAAAATAGTTTGACAACATTACCTATGGGTGGTGGTAAAGGAGGTAGCGATTTCGATCCTAAAGGGAAAAGTGATAACGAAATTATGCGTTTTTGTCATGCTTTTATGACGGAACTTTTCAGACATATTGGACCAAATACCGATGTTCCAGCTGGAGATATAGGCGTTGGAGCTAGAGAAATCGGGTTTCTTTTCGGAATGTATAAAAAACTGAACAATGAATTTACAGGTGTTTTAACAGGTAAAGGCATGTCTTGGGGAGGTTCTTTAATTAGACCAGAAGCCACAGGTTACGGAAACGTTTATTTTGCACAAAAAATGTTAGAAACTAAAGGTGACAGTATCAAAGGTAAGAATGTAGTAGTTTCCGGATCTGGTAACGTTGCTCAATATGCAGCTGAAAAAGTATTGCAATTAGGAGGAAAGGTATTAACACTTTCAGATTCATCAGGTTATATTTATGATGCTGACGGAATTAATGAAGAAAAACTTGCCTTTGTAATGGAATTGAAGAATGTAAAAAGGGGTAGGATAAGCGATTACCTAAAGTCTTATCCTAAGGCTAAATTTGTTGAAGGCAAAACACCTTGGGAGGTAAAATGTGATATTGCGTTACCATGTGCAACTCAAAACGAGCTTAATGAGGATGATGCCAATACACTATTAAAAAACGGATGTATTTGTGTAAGTGAAGGAGCAAATATGCCTTCAACTAAAGAAGCAATAGCTGCTTTCCATAAAGCTAAAATATTATTTGCACCAGGAAAAGCTTCAAATGCAGGTGGTGTTGCAACTTCAGGTTTAGAAATGACACAAAACTCTTTAAGATATAAATGGACAAGAGAGGAAGTAGATAATAAATTAAAAGATATAATGTCTGATATTCATAAATCGTGTCTTCAATACGGTAAAGATGAAGATGGCTATGTAGATTACGTTAAAGGCGCAAATATTGCTGGATTTGTAAAAGTAGCCGATGCTATGTTGGCTCAGGGTATTGTTTAAAACCTTTAACTCAAAATTATATTAAAGCTTTCCTTGAAAAAGGGAAGCTTTTTTACTTTAAAATATATTATTTTAAAGTAAAACTCGTTAGTTATAAATATATTTGAGCGTCCAAATGATATCCATGTATAAGAAATTAGTTTTATTTTTTATTTGTATAACCCCTTTTCTTAACTATTCTCAAGACTTTTCTGCACTTTGGGAAGGGCATTTTTCATATAATCACATTAAAGACTTTTCTCAAGGGAATAATAAAATTTATGCGGCTTCGGATAATGCAATTTTTACTCTAGATACTCAAACCAATGAGATTGACGAACTAACTACTGTTCATGGGCTTTCAGGTGAAACTATTTCAACAATTTATTATAGCGAAGCATTCCAATTATTAGTTATTGGATATGAAAATGGATTAATCGAAATAGCTTTTGATAATGATGAAAACATTTTAACAATTGTTGATATTATTGACAAACCTACTATCCCACCAACGGATAAGCGTATTAATCATTTTAACCCTTATCAAAGTGTTTTATACATTTCAACCAATTTTGGTATCTCTGTTTTTGATTTAGAACGACTAGAATTTGGAGACACCTACTTTATTGGTAATGGAGGTTCTCAAATACCGGTGACCCAAACCACAATTTTTAATGATAATATCTATGCTTCTTGTATGGATGGAAACGGCATAAGAAAAGCCCAAATATCAAATCCAAATTTAATAGACTTTCAAAATTGGACTTTAATTAATTCGGGAAATTGGGTTGCCATTGAAACTCAGATAGATAAACTCTATGCTATAAACTCTAATAGAAGAATATATCAAATTATTAATGATGCATTTACCGAAAGATTTTTTTATTCTGATTTACCTTTAGATTTAAGAGCTGACAATGGAAATTTAGTTGTTACAACTCAGAATAATGTTTTTGTATATGATTCAAATTTCACTGTTGTTTCTCAAGTCAATATGGACCCATTGTACAATACAAAATATACTTCAGCAACTGTAGACGCAGATTATATTTACGTTGGAACGGTTGATTTTGGGATTTTGAAAACTCCATTATCAAACCCAACTGTTTTTGAAGAAATTCATCCAGAAGGACCACTACTAAACATACCATTTTCTGTGGAAGCGGAACCTAATGGTATTTGGGTAACTTTTGGAGAATATAATTTTTTTTATAATCCATACCCATTAAACAACCGTGGTTTTAGTCATTTAAGAAATGATACATGGATTAATAATAAATATAGTGAAGTATTCGACGCAAAATGTTTAAACGAAATTGCCGTAAACCCATTTAAAAATAATCAAGCGTTTATTAGCTCATTTTTTAGCGGTTTAATAGAAGTTAATGATGATGTACCTACTGTTTTATATAACGAATCAAATAGCGGATTAGAATCTCTAATTTTACCAACTGATCCCAACTATAAAGACTTAAGAGTTGGAGCTTCAGAATTTGATAGTAATGGCTTATTATGGACAGTAACAAGCAGAATAGATAATCCTTTAAAATCATATAACCCAGACACAAATCAATGGAATTCTTTCAGTTTCACTGACATTATTCCTGATGGGTTTGGTGGTGGAAATCTTGGATTTGCAGATTTAGTTATTGGAAATGATAACACAAAATGGATAGCTTCTTATAAGTTCGGGATAATTGGTTATAATGAAAATGGAGGAAACCCTCTTATTAAGGCGGTTTACAGAGAGGATGAAAACATGTCCACAGAATTAGCAACAGCGGTGGCATTAGACAACCGCAATCAACTATGGATTGGAACTTTTAGAGGCCTAAGAGTATTATATAATACTTCAAGTTTTTTTACCGATGATAATATAACTGTAGATGAAATAATTATTGAAGAAGATGGTATTGCAAAAGAGTTATTGTTTCAGCAATTTATTACAGATATTGAGGTTGATGGTTCTAATAATAAATGGGTGGCAACGAATGATTCTGGAGTATTTTATTTTTCTTCGGATGGGCAGAATACCATTTTTCATTTTACAAAAGATAATTCGCCATTACCATCTAACACTATAACAGATGTTTCAATTGATGATTCAAATGGCGTTGTTTATATAGCAACTAGCAAAGGATTGGTGTCTTTTCGTTCAGGAGGTTCTAGCCCTTTTGAAGACTTATCAAAGGCTTATGCTTACCCCAACCCAGTACGACCAAATTTTAATATTGTAGACGACAAAGTGAAAATTAAAGACATTTCAGAAAACGTTAATATTAAAATTACCGATATTGAAGGCAATTTGGTTGCCGAAGCCCAATCTAGAACTAATCAAAGATATAGGGGTTATAATTTGGAAATTGATGGAGGTACTGCCTATTGGAATGGAAGAAATCTGGCAAATAATGTTGTAGCCTCTGGAGTTTATCTCGTTATGCTGTCAGATTTAGACACTTTTGAAACCAAAGTTTTAAAATTAATGGTGGTTAGATAATGCTCGTTTCTACAAATGCAATTGTTCTTTCAAAATTAAAATACAAAGACAACGATCTTATTGTTAAATGTTACACAGAGCAATTAGGGGTTTTAAGTTTTTTATTAAGAGGCATCTTAAAAAGTAAAAAGGGAAACTCTAAAACGGCGTATTTTCAATTACTATCTCAATTACAATTAGAACTAATTTATAACAGTAATAAGTCATTACAAACCATAAAAGAAGCTAAACTAAATGGTATTTATGCGAGTTTACACTCACATGTTTTAAAAAGTTCCATCGTTATGTTTTTATCGGAAGTATTATCAAATACGCTAAAAGAAGAAGAGAAAAACGAAGCCCTATACAGTTATTTAGAACATTCATTATTATGGTTAGATTCTCAGGACCAATATTCTAATTTTCATTTATTATTTCTGTTAAAACTAACAAAGTATTTAGGGTTTTACCCCGATGAAACAGAAATGGAACACGAATTTTTTAGTTTAAGCGAAGGTAAGTTTGAAGCAAAACAAAGCAGCAAATATTCAATCTCTGGAGAAAATTTAATCCTACTAAAAACCTTATTAGGCACAACATTTGATGCATTAAATAGCGTGAAGATTAATTCGAAACAAAGACAATCATTTTTAAATATGATGTTACTTTATTTTCAATTACATTTGGGGACTTTTAAAATACCCAAATCCCTACAAATATTTAATCAAGTTTTTAATTAAACATGAAACTTTCTTTTAGTATTTTCTTTTTTTTTATTGCTAGTGTTTATTTAAATGCTCAAAATATTAAAGTTTTAAGTGCTTCAAACAAAGAACCCATTTACGGGGTTGCTATTTATAATGCTGACAAATCAAAAAGTGTAGTTACAAATTTTAGAGGTGAGGCCGAATTAGATATTTTTTCAGACAGCGAAACCATATATTTTAAACACTTATCTCACCTTTTAAAAGCGCTTACAAAAGCCGAAATAGGAAATTCAAACAGGGTGTATTTACTTTCTAATACTCAAGATTTAAACGAAATTGTTATTTCAGCATCGAAGTTCGAACAAAACAAAAAAGATATCCCTCAAAAAATAGTCAATATCAATTCAAAAGGGATTGAATTTACAAACCCACAAACGAGTGCAGATTTATTAGAAAACTCAGGACAAGTTTATATTCAAAAAAGTCAATTGGGTGGTGGAAGCCCTATGATTAGAGGATTTTCAACAAATCGTTTATTAATTACGGTTGATGGTGTAAGAATGAATAATGCCATTTTTAGGGGCGGTAACTTACAAAATGTTATTTCAATCGATCCGTTTTCAATTCAAAATACCGAGGTAACATTAGGTTCAGGCTCTGTAATTTATGGGAGTGATGCCATTGGTGGTGTTATGAGCTTTTATACCCAAAAACCTAAATTATCGTACACAGATTCCTTGTTGTTTAAATCAAATGCTATTGTAAGGTATGCAACCGCAAGTGATGAAAAAACAGGACATTTCGATTTTAATTTGGGCTATAAAAAATGGGCATTTGTTACCAGTGCAAGTTATACAGATTTTGGCGATTTACGCATGGGAAGTCACGGGCCAGATGAATATTTACGACCAGAGTTTGTATTGGCTACGAATACAGGTGATGTTGTAATTCAAAACAGTAATCCTTTGGTGCAAAAGGTAACAGGCTACAATCAATTAAACCTTATGCAAAAAGCACATTTTGAGCCTTACGAAGATTTGAGTTTTGATTTAGGCTTATTTTATACCGCCACATCCAACTTTTCCCGTTACGACCGTTTAATACGATACCGAGGAAATACTTTAAGGTCGGCAGAATGGAATTACGGGCCACAAAAATGGTTTATGTCTAACCTACAAGTTACAAAACTGAGTAGTGGCTCAAACCTTTATGATAAAATTAAAGCAACGGTTTCCTACCAAAATTTTCAGGAAAGTAGAATGGATAGAGACTATCAATCTTCTATAAGAAATATTCGTGAGGAAGCGGTTGATGCTTATTCATTTAGTTTAGATTTAGATAAAACCTTAAGTGTTAAAACCGATTTTTTCTATGGCGTTGAATACATTTATAATAAAGTAAAATCTAGCGGAACAGAAGAAAATATACAATCAAATACCGTTACATCAACAGTTTCTCGCTATCCTAACGGTGCCAGTTGGCAATCTATTGCGGCGTATACCAGCATAAAATACAAACCGAATACTAAGTTTGTATTTCAGTCGGGAGTACGTTTTAATCACATTATATCGAATGCCGATTTTACCGAAAACAATCAATATTTAAATTTACCTTTTGAGGTTTCCAAAAACAAATCTAGTGCCTTTACAGGAACTGCTGGAATTAGTTGGTCGCCAAACAATACGGTTCAATGGAAACTAAACGCCTCTTCAGCTTTTAGAGCACCAAATATTGATGATATTGGTAAAGTTTTCGATTCAGAACCTGGGTCAGTGGTTGTTCCCAATGAATTTTTAAGACCCGAGTATGCATATGGCGGCGAATTAGGCTTAAAACTAAATTTTGATGATAAAGTGATTTTTGATTTAAATACCTATTACACCTATTTAGATAATGCGTTGGTAAGACGCGATTTTACTTTAAATGGTGAATCAGAAATTATTTATGATGGCGAATTGAGTAATGTACAAGCGATACAAAACGCTTCAAAAGCATGGATTTACGGTTTTGAACTTGGTGCGAGAATAAATTTTACTGATAAGTTGAAACTTACCTCGCAATACAATATTGTTGGTGGTACAGAGGTGGAAGATAATATTGAAGTACCTGTACGACATGCTGCTCCAAGTTTTGGAAACACACATTTGGTTTGGGATTCGGGTGATGTTAAATTGGATGTATTTGCAAATTACAATGGCGAGTTGTCTTTCTATCAGTTAGCACCATCCGAAATCGAGAAAGATTACATTTATGCGCTTGATGTAAACGGAAACCCCTACAGTCCATCATGGTATACACTTAATTTTAGAACTCAGTATCAAATTAATAAGTCTACAACAATTACGGCAAGTTTAGAGAATATTACAGACCAACGATATAAAACATATTCATCAGGAATTGCTGCCGCAGGAAGAAACTTTATACTGTCTTTGAAATATAGTTTATAAAGTTCTTCCTTGAGTTAAATCATTCAATTCAAGATTCTTTTTTATCTATTCGTTGCATATGATGCAGCAATAGCAAGCTCTTTTAAGGCCTTCATAAATACTTTAATCTTTTGTGTAATTTTTTTCATTTTATTGTTTTTTAAATTAATTAATCGTTTATCGATGTTTTTTACATGGTATTCTGTTTATCCATGTTTTTTGTAGTGATTTACAGTTTGTCGTCATTTTTTACAATTCAACATACTGAATATCAATTACTTAACAAACATACGTTGATATTTTATCTCCTTCTAAAAAATTTGCTAAATGGACTATTTTTTTGTTGAATTACACAAAAGGAAAAAAGTGGTGTTTGCTGGATTATGACTCTTGGTTTATAATTTGACACAAGTCTAAATTGATAAGAGAGGATAAATCTTGTTGAAATCTATTTATAAAGTAAGGATAGAGCTTATAAATAATCATATAAAAAGTTTGGGATTGCATAAAAAAAAGCCGCAATCTTATAGACTACGGCTTTGATGTATAAACTTAAATCAGTTTATTTTTTCACTGCTTTTTTAGTAATCACACTCCCATTTGATAAGGCTACTTTAGCAATGTAAATGGTACTACTCAAATTAGAAAGTGTATAGACTTCAGTGCTGTTTCGTCCTTTAAAATCATACAATTGTCTTCCTAAAAGATCGTAAATAAACACATTTTGAATGCTCAGATTATCCGAGGTACTAAACTGTACGCGGTTGTTATCTAACTCTATAATTCTTAAAGAATTTGAATTTACAGTAAATTCATCCGTAGATAAAGCTGCAGCACTATAACCAATTTCAAATCGGTCATTAAATTCACCAACTTCAGAAGTAAATGAATAATCAGAAGCCGATAAATCATGCGTTGTATTTAATAGGTTATCTTTTAAATACACAGGATTGTTATTTAAAAAGTCACCGTGCATTTGAGCAATTGATAATTTATAAAGAGTAGGCACCGTAATATTTGTTGCAAACCCAAGCTTTACAATTTCATCTTCATTTAAACTATTAGGGTTTTTTCCTTGAATAGCGAACTTTTTGTTAGAACTTTCAATAATAGAATATAAAGCAGCAGGGAAATCAGCATTTAGGAGGCGTTTAGCGTCATAAGACGAATCATCTTCGTCATTAGTCGCGCCATTAACATAAGCCACTAGAATTTGATTAAACACGCCATTGTCTGAGGTTAAATTAACCCATAATCTATTGGCGTTAGAAGTCGTTTTTCCTTTAGTGATAGCATTCTTAAAAAACTGAGAGTTACTGGTGCCATCTGCCATACGCATCGCGTTGGTAAATGTTACATTACCATTAGCTACACTCGTAATGAAAAATCCTTGACCTGATGGAACATATTGCGTTGGCGTAACACCACTTGCTCCAGCAATACCACCACTACCAACAGTGTAAGTTGCATAATCATTTTGACTAAAATTTTCTTGTTGATGACCAGGATTTGATGTATCAGGTGGTGTGGCCTGTGACCAAAAATAAGCGGCTCCATTAACGACTCCAGAATTTGCAGCATAAAATGTATCAAAATCTATGGCGCCTGGGTACGGATTTCCAATAAAGTTCCAGCTTCCAGCAATATTAGCAGCGTTATATGAGATACCCGTTGAAACATCGCCAGTATTGAAAGGGCCTTCAAACGAAGCAATATCTGTTGCGCCAGGGAAATGAAATCTACCAGCGGTAGCTGCATACCCAACACCAGGTTGCATAACGGCACTTCCTGTAGCTATAGCCCAATCATCACCATTATCATCAATATCATTGCCACCAGTATCTAAATAATTAGCTGCAATAAAATAAAAACGCCTATCACCATCTGTAAATGGGAATGCATCAGCGATGGTTTCGCCAACAACCGGCGAACTCCAATACGTATAATGGTACCATTGTGCTTTTGGCGCAGTTGTTTTGTTAACCCTTGCTAAACCACCAGCATTTACGGTAAAAGTCCCTAAGTCATCATTTTGCACAAAATTACCAGCTGTTTGAACAATAAGATTTCCATCAACTACAGCATCATTTTCTATATAAATAAAAGTACCGTCATTTACGTTTAAGGTAAAACCAGCATTTACAGTTAAACTACAGGCGCTAAAATTACCGTTTGCGCCAGTATTATAATTTCCATTAATTACAGCAGCATCACTAGTTGTAGGCGCAGCTGGTAACCAAGCTGCTCCATTCCAAGTAGATGTTAAACCAACACATCCAGGGAGCGCTGTAACAACTCCATTAATAACAATTCCTTTATTGACAGCCGTATTTTGCTCTATATCAAAAGTTCCAGCCGCACTTCCTGCATTAAAAGCATATAATCGAAATGTTATAGTTCCCGAAACATTTATAATAGAAGACAGGTCTATTCCATTATTATTTTCACTTCCTGCTGAAACTGCCGCATCTGTAAATATCGATGTAAATCCAGATCCAGTGTCAACCTGAATATCAACCATTGTCGGACCTTGCCCACTTCGATCATATGTAATATTCATTGTTGACAAACTAATTTGATATCCTGAATTCGGGGTTAAAGTCCATTCTAAATAATCATTTGCATCAATAACACCAGCGGTTGTCCAATCCCTAGAATTATATGTTCCTCCGGCATTTAAGTTTATACCTGAACTTCTACAAATTCCAGTTGTTGTTATATTTGCATCACTAGAAACGGTTCCGCTACAGCCTATATTTTGAAGTGAACTAAATGAAGCTATTTCTTGTCCAAAATTAAAATGAATCAGTCCAATAAAGGCAACAAAAAAAGCGAGGGATTTGGTGAGAGGGATTTTTTTCATAGCTGTTAAGTATTCAAACATGTACTTTGTATAGTACAGTCGATTTGGTTTTTTATAATTTTTTTTACTAATTATTACTGTTTCAATTGTTATTTTTGAGACATAAATATGCAATCAAAAAAAACATATACACTACAAGAGGCTACTAAAAAACTAGAGCATTATTGTGCGTATCAAGAACGTTGTCATCAAGAAGTTAGAAAAAAACTAGAATCTATGCACATGATACCCGAAGCTATCGATGTGATTATAGTTCATCTTTTAAAACATAACTTTCTTAACGAAGAACGTTTTGCCAAAACATTTGTGCGAGGTAAGTTTAGAATAAAGGCTTGGGGCCGACGCCGTTTAACTTATGAACTTAAGAAAAAGGACATAAGCAAAGTTAATATAAATCAAGCACTTACTGAAATAGAAAATGAGGAGTATATCGAGGTTTTCAATGAGTTAGCCGAAAAAAAGGCTCGTTTAATTAAAGAAACCAACGTTTATAAAAAAAGAAAGAAATTAATCGATTATCTGTCGTATAAAGGCTTTGAAACGCACTTAGTCTACGAAAAAGCTAATGAATTAGTTAAATAAGCGATTTAAATCTGCTACAAATAAAGGTTATTTAACGAATCTAGATGTCAGTTTGAGTGGTCCCGATTTTTTATCGGGATTGTATCGAGAACAAGCTTGTGTAAACAAAAACATATTCTCGATACTAATTTTACTCATTTTCAATCGTAAAATTCACTCGAATTGACAATGGATTTTATAAATTAAAAGAAGCACCAAGACTTAATGTAAACTGGTTGTGCAACTTTTCAGCAGGCGTTAAAGCCTCTGTATTGTATTTAGCCAAAGGCACATTAAGTTCGGTGTAAATTCCAAAACCATCTGTAAAAAAGTAACGCGCACCCAAATGGCCACCTAAATTCTTAAGGCTAAAGTTTAATCCTGGATATATATCAAATTTATGATCACCGCTAATTACATTGCCTAAGTTGGCATTAAATCTGCCTTTTACATCAAATCGGTCATCAAATTCAGCATTAATAGCATCATCAACACCCAATACATAGGTAGAAGATATTCCAAACGACATATTATCTCCAACACCAAAATCATAACTTATATTGAGTCCGTTGCCATTATCCTGAAAATTTGCACCTACTTGAAATTTGTTGTCTCCGCTTCCAATAAAAGCTTGTGCGTTTATAAGCGATACACTTAGGATAGATACTAATAAGATGAATTGTTTCATGGTTTTATTTAAAATTTAAAGCGGGCAAATATATAATAAAATTGTATAAATAAGGTATTTATTTAAGGTGCTTTGTGGGTTCTTACAATGGCTTGCTCGTTTTTCCAATCAATCCATTTTTGTCCCTTCATTTTACGCATTACATTGTCAAAATTGCGCATAATTAAAATGTTGTAAATAGCTTTACTAAAGTTTTTAGGATTTCTGGCAATAGCCCGTAAACTCATTGAAAACCCTGGCGTAATATACCGCATATAATGCCAATAGCCTTCGGGCATATACAAAACCTCACCATGGTTGAGCTCGGTTTGGTAACCTTTAGCTTTTTTAAGCATGGGCCATTTTTCAAAATCAGGATTGTTAAAATCTATATCTTCTCGGGTAATTAACGAATGCGGAATTTTGTATAAGTATTTGTTTTGGTTTTGGTCAAACAAAATAACTTGCTTTTTACCTTCAAAATGAAAATGAAAAATATTAGCCAAATCAATATCGTAGTGCATAAAAGTATACGAATCCCGACCACCAAAAAACAGCATCGGAATCCCTTTCAAAAGGCGCAATCCAAAATCAGGAAACATAAAATCCTTTTGTAGCTCGGGTAATTCTTTAATCGCATTCCATAAAAAAATGCGATACCTTGTTGGTTCGCGCTTCAACAAATCTATATAATCAGCCAACTTCATTTTAGCATGTGGCTCGTTAAAACCATCTTTATAATCCACTGGACGATCGTCATAAAGCGGAATAGTAATATCTCCGCCAATGGTTTTCATATAGTCTAAATTCCATTTGCTATACGCAGGCCAATCTTCAATAAAGCGCTCAATAACCACAGGTTTTTGCGGCTTAAAATAGTGCTTTAAAAAGTCCTCTTTAGTTATTGTTTTAACGCGAGGTATGTCTTGTAAGTTTAACAACAAGGCTATAAAATTTTAATGGCCAAAGTTAATAAAACGTTACCAAATGTAAAATAGTATTTGGGCGTTACCCTTTGGGTCGGGCTATGTGTTTCAAGTCCTCGTCGTAACTCACTTTGGGCTTTTCACTTCAAATGCGTAGCATTCACGATTTCCTTGATTTAAAAATAAATCCATGAGTAATCCCTAACGCGAAAAATGTTACCTATTAATTTTATACTTATTGGAGTTCGAAATAATAATTAAATAAGGTACACCACAAATTATTGCAACAAAAAAAGCGTAAGTTTCTATGTTTGGTAGGTTTAGCCATTTTGATAAAATAAAGCCTATAATTATAACAAATGCCATTGCAAACATAGTATTCCTAAAAACCGTTGCAACACCTTCAATATCGTACTTTTCTTTTTCTTCTTTAGGCATGGTATTATAACCAGCTATTAAGAAGTAGAGTTTACCATGCTTAATTAAAATGCCAAGAATAATAAATATAAAGGCAACAACTATCATTATAATTTACTTAACTGCTTTAGCTTTTTGTTTAGCCGCTTCGTTACGTTCAATAGTATGCTCGGGCCTTGTCCATTTAGGTTTTTCACCTAAAGGATGCAATTGAGATTCGCTTGCTTCAACCGTTTTAGGTTGCATCTTTTTTATAAAAGGTTTTTGCGGATTTAACCCAAGCAACTCAAACATTTTCATGTCTTCATTTACATCGGGGTTTGGAGTAGTCAATAATTTATCACCCGCAAAAATAGAATTTGCACCAGCAAAAAAGCACATCGCTTGTCCTTCACGCGTCATTTCTGTTCTACCAGCACTTAAGCGCACTTGGGTTTCTGGCATGACGATACGGGTTGTGGCAACCATACGTATCATTTCCCAAATAGAAACAGGTTCTTGGTCCTCTAATGGCGTTCCTTCAACAGCAACCAAGGCATTAATGGGTACCGATTCTGGCTGTGGATTTAAAGTAGCAAGAGCTACAAGCATACCTGCACGGTCTTCTATTTTTTCTCCCATACCTATAATACCACCACTACAAACGGTAACATTTGTTTTACGTACGTTATCAATCGTTTCTAAGCGGTCCTCAAAACCACGTGTCGAAATCACTTCTTTATAATATTCTTCTGATGAATCTAAATTATGGTTGTAAGCATACAAACCAGCTTCGGCTAAACGTTTTGCTTGATTTTCTGTTATCATACCTAAGGTACAACATACTTCCATATCAAGTTTATTAATGGTACGTACCATTTCTAAAACTTGGTCAAACTCTTCACCATCTTTTACATTTCTCCATGCAGCACCCATACAAACGCGCGAACTTCCACTCGATTTGGCTCGTAAGGCTTGGGCTTTTACTTGTTGCACACTCATTAAATCATTGCCTTCAATATTGGTGTGATAACGGGCTGCTTGCGGACAATACCCACAATCTTCTGGACAACCACCGGTTTTAATAGACAACAATGTGCTTACCTGCACGGTGTTTGGGTCGTGATGTTTACGATGTACCGTGGCTGCTTCGTAAAGCAGCTCCATTAAAGGCTTGTTGTATATATTTAGAATCTCTTCTTTAGTCCAATTGTGTTTTGTCTCGCTCATGTATCTGGTAGTTTGTTAAAATCAAAAATACTAATTATAAAGATATACTTTTACTTTTTACGTAATAATATAGAAACGGCATTACCTCCAAAACCTACGGCATTAACCATAATGTTTTTAATACTATCTGGTGTTTTTTGGTTTTCTATGTAAGGAACCCCAATAAATTTTTGGTGTTGCAGCATCAAAACGGCCAATTCAATACTTAGTGCACCCGATGCTCCAAACGTATGCCCAATTTTCCATTTATTGGTTGTTAGTGCAGGCATATTTTTAAAAAGAGTTTTAATGGCTTTATGTTCAGATAAGTCGCCTTTTATAGTTCCTGGAGCATGCATAACAATAATATCAACATCGTTAGGATTTGTATCGCCTAATGCCATTTGCATAGACTTTTGAAAACATTTAGCATCTTTTGAGATGGAAATGTTATGTTCTAAAATTTCGGTGGCGTAACCAATGCCAACTATAGTGGCTAATGCATTTTTCGGTTCGCCAGCTTCTAAGCAAATCATAGAAGCACCTTCGCCTAAAACCATAGTGTTATGTTTTTTGTTGAGGTCTAATGCACGACAAGGGTAGCTTTGGTTGTAATCAGCATATATTTTTAAAGCCTTCATTTGCGCAATGGTAAAAGGTGTTAACGGTGCTTCGCTACCACCAACCAAAAACCTTTTGCACATACCAGCATTTATCCAGGCAATCCCATTTAATAGGGCATGTAAAGCTGTAGAACAGGTTATAGAATGACTTATTTCAGGGCCTTGGGTTTGTAAATCGTGTGCTACCCATGATGATATGTTACCCAAGGTAGTTGTTGGCGATGTTAATGTTTTAGCTTTTTGACTTATAACAAAGTCTTTATGATATTTTTCAAAAAGATGCGTTGCACCTCTTGAAGACCCTATATTTATGCCGAAATTGTCAGAGCCATTCCAAAGGGCTTGCTTAACAGCCTGCCTAGATGCATAAATAGCATATAAAACAGTATCATCTAGAGATTTATATTTGCTTTCGGATTGTCTTAATACTTCAATGTCATGCTTAGCTTTTGCAGGAATCTCAGCTACTAAAACATTTCCATTTTGAAATGATTTTTCAGTAATACAATGCGTATTGTTTTGATAGCTTTCCCAAGCTTTTTCTAAAGTAGTGCCTAAAGGGGAAATAGAAACAACAGCGGTTATGGAGATTGGTTTTTGCAAAAGTTGGTTTTGAATGCAAAGTTATACTATTTCTAAAGCATCTTCAATAACTGAATAAACTTTCTCTAATTGTTTTTTTGTAATTACATAAGGTGCTTGAATGTAAATAGTATTTCCTAAAGGCCTTAAGAACACACCATTATCCATAAAAAATTTAAATAGTTTGTCGCGCAAATTTCCATAACGCTCCATTTCTATATTTAAATCTAAAGCAAAAATGATTCCTGTTTGCCTAATAGATTTTACTTTGGGGTGTTTTTTAATATAATTTCCGAACTTTTGATGTGAGCTTATAATTTCTTGAATACTATTTTGAATATTTTCAGATTGTAATAACTCTATACTCGCCAAAGCAGCTGTACAGGCAAGTGGGTTTGCTGAATAAGTGTGTCCGTGAAAAAGTCCCTTGCTTATATCATCACTATAAAAAGCATCATATATTTTTTGGGAACAAGTCGTTAATGCCATAGGCAATAAACCTCCTGTTAATGCTTTACTCAAGCAGATAATGTCTGGTTGGGTATCCATATAAAGGGATGCAAAATGTTTTCCCGTTTTACCAAAACCAGTCATAACTTCATCAGCTACCGTAATAATTTGGTGTTCTTTACAAAACATTAAAACAGCGTTTAAATCTTGGGCGTCGTGCATTTTCATAGCAGCAGCACCTTGCACTAATGGCTCGTAAACAAACCCCGCAACCTTACTTGTGGATACAATATCCTTTAAAGCATTTAAAATAGCGTCTAAATTTTTGCTATTCGGAACAGGGATGCGTTTTACTTCTAAAAAGAATTCCTCAAAGGGACCGTTATAAACTGATAATCCTGATACACTCATAGCTCCAAAGGTGTCACCATGAAATCCATCTTCAAAAGCAATTAAGGTATTTCGTTTTTCACCATTATTAAAATGATATTGCAACGCCATTTTAATACCAATTTCTACGCTGGTTGAACCATTATCACTAAAGAAAATTTTATTTTGATTTTTTGGCAGAATTTTAATGAGTGATTCGCTTAGTTTAATAGCAGGTTCGTGGGTGAATCCACTAAAAACCACTTGGTCTAGCTGTTTCATTTGCGCAGAAACCTGACTGGTAATATATGCATTACAATGCCCGTACATGCAAGTGTACCAGGATGCAATGGCATCGATATATTCGTTTCCGTAATCATCATATAAAATACATCCTTTGGCTTTGGTTATAGCAGTAGTTTCCGGGTGCAGTTTGTGTTGCGTAAGCGGATGCCAAAGATGTTTTTTATCGCGTTCTTGTAAACTCATAATTTGTTTCTAAACATTTCAGCATATTCCTTTATTACATTTCTGTCAAAATAAGGTTCTTCATCAATACGTCCTATAACTGTAACATTGGTCATTTTTTTGATGATATCTTCAGTCGATTTATGCTCATTACCACTAAAAATAACCGATACATCAAACCCCTTTTCTTTTAAAGTGTTTATTGTTAAAAGAGAGTGATTAATACTTCCCAAATAATGCCTTGACACTACAATAACTCTATAATTAGGTTTTATTAAATCTAGAACAGTTTGCGTATCATTTAAAGGAACTAATAGGCCGCCAGCACCTTCAATAACCAAATGATTTTTAGTGCTTGGAACTTTAATTTTTTTTAAATCTATTTTAATACCGTCAATGTTCGCAGCCGCATGTGGACTCATGGGTGTATGCAATGCATAACTATTTGGGTGAAACTTGGAGTTGCTATTTGAGATGAATCGTTCAACTTTTTTGGTATCACAGTTTTCCAAATCTCCAGCTTGAACTGGTTTCCAATAGTCGGCTTCTAATGCTTCGGTTATTATGGCGGAAGCCACAGTTTTTCCTACGTCCGTTGAGATGCCTGTTATAAAGTAAATTTTCTGATCCATATCAAGAAACAAAGGTAGTAAGTAACTCTAAAACTTTTGATATTTCTTGTTCCGAATTGTAACCATGCAAACAAAAGCGCAAACGTTCTTGACCAACGGGAACTGTAGGCGATAAAATGGGTTTTACATCAAAGCCGTGGTCTTGAAGATTTTTTGATATTGTTTTTACCTTTTCGTTTCCTGAAATTATACAGCTTTGAATCGCCGAATTACTTTCAATAAATGTGTGGTCAAGTTTATTTTTAACCATTTCACTTTTAAAAAATGAAATGTTTTCGTGTAGCTTGTTTTTATTGGAATTTTCAATTAATTGATGATAAGCAGTATGTATTGTTGCTAAACTATGAGGTGGCAACGCTGTGGTATATATAAAGCTACGTGCAAAATTAACTAAATAATGCTTTAATTCTTCACTTCCAAGAATAGCAGCACCATGGCAACCTAAGGCTTTACCAAAGGTTACGATACGCGCAAAAACAATATGTTCTAAATTTAAATCTTGAACTAACCCCGCACCACGTTCTCCAAAAACACCTATAGCATGTGCCTCATCAATTACTAAAAAGGCATTGTTTTTTTTACTTATTTCTGCAATTGCTGTTAAATCGGGAGAATCGCCATCCATAGAGAACACGGACTCTGTTATAATATACACGTTATCATAAGGCAAACGATTTAGCATTTCGTTGAGGCTTTCTAAATCGTTGTGCTTAAACTTACAGGCTTTTGCATTGCTTAAAGAAATCCCATCACGAATTGAGGCATGAATATATTCATCATATAGAATAATATCTCCACGTTGTGGTACGCATGAAAAAAAGCCAACATTAGCGTCGTACCCCGAATTAAATATTAAAGCAGACTCACTTTTATGAAAGCTTGAAATCATACTTTCCACGATGTTAAATAATGGATGATTACCAGAAAGTAAACGCGAGCCAGTTGCTCCATTTTCGGTGATATTATGACCAACTAAAAACTTATGGGCTTCATTAAAAATGAGTTCAGATTTTGAAAACCCTAAATAATCATTCGATGAAAAGTCGATTAAATACGTATGCGTTTTAAGTTCTCGTAAGGCATTGCTTGCCTTGCGATTTTCAAGTTTTTGTAATGGCTTTTTAGGGAACATTGGGTAAAGATACAAATAGCAATTAGCTTTTTAAAATATCTTTTTTTAATAAAAAATTATTGTTATTCAATAATTTTATTATATTTGTTATCGTTAAACAATAATTAATTTATGAAAACAAATCAAGTTTTAAAAACAATGAAGGTTTTATCTTGGATCATTTTTATTGGTTTATGTATTAAATCTGGAGCAATGTTAATAGTGTTTTTAGTTAGCTTAGTTGTGAACAACGTGGTTTCAACAGATTTATATCAAGGGTTGGACTTCATAGAACTATATAATTTTTCTAAGAGCCACTATAGTGTTTTTGTAATACTAATTATTTTAATATCAATGATAAAGGCATATCTCTTTTATTTAGTGGTTAGAATATTTTTTAAAATTAACTTTAATAAACCGTTTAGCTTAAACGTTGCTAACCTCATATGTAAAATTAGCCATGTTGCCTTTAGTATAGGTGTTGTAGCCTTCGTTGCAAATATTTATAACACTTGGCTAATAAGTAAAGATGCTGTTACTCGATTGCATTGGCCTATACAAGAGTATTTATTTATGGCTGGAATAATATTTATTATTGCGTTTGTTTTTAAACGTGGTATCGAAATCCAATCAGAGAATGACCTAACTATTTAAAAATGAAAGGGGTATGAGTAATTCTTGATGCTAAAGAGATGTTTAATGGCGAATTACATCTGATTTATTAAAAACGATAAAATTTATACAAATGAAAGACAATACCAACATATTAATCATTATCACTTGGGGCATATTATTAGCCTCAGTTTCGGTGTTGCTCAATGATATGAGAGAATTTGATTTTAATCAATTTAAAGAATTTCAAAATTGGGCAAAAACGGCAAATAAGAAAGAGTCTTGGTTTACGTCAAAAAACGCGATTCAATGGAGTTATTACGCCATTAGTGCTGGGTTGTTTTTTTGGAGGGGCTATCTTATTTATGGGTTTTCTTATTTTTTATCTATTCTTAAAGAAATTGAAAATGGAAACTATTTCAGCGATAAGAATATTAAATATTTTAAAAAGATTGGAAATATCTTTATTTGGTATACTGTTAATGTTTTGATTTTAAGATTTCTTTTGGCGGCAATTGGTAAATCTACTTTTAACTTTTTTAACGAGCTCAAAGCGGAGTTTACCTTTTTAATTCCAGTAGGTTTAGCATTTTTTATTCTTGCTGAAATTTTTAAACGCGCTAAGGACACTGAAAAAGAAAACGAATTAACCATATAAATATGTCAATAATTATAAATTTAGATGTTGTGTTGGCAAAACGTAAAATGCGTAGTAATGAACTGGCCGAAATTATCGATATAACCCCTGCAAACTTATCTATATTGAAATCGGGAAAAGCAAAAGCCATTCGTTTCTCTACCCTGGAGGCTATTTGTAAAGCTTTAGATTGCCAACCTGCGGATATTTTAGAATATGTTGAAGATTAGTATTGTGCAAAAGTGTATTTTTATGGTATCGAAACCCTACTTTTATGAAAGCTACTATTTTTATTTTATTTTTTATCATCTTCAATTTTGGTTTTTCGCAAAACAATTACATCGTAAAAACTGAAGATGGTAGACGTGTTTTGCTGAAGACAGACTTTACTTGGGAGTATATTGATGCTGAAAAGGCTACAACAAATACTTCAGTCGCTAGCATAAATGCAACATGTAATGTAGCGGATGACTTTGAAGAACCTGCTTTAGACCAAAAAATACAGCAGCAATTAAAAAAAGGACGGGCTACTATTAATCATGTAAAGAACAAGGTGGCGAAAGATAACAATTGTACAGTTGATGATGTTTTGTTACTATCTGTTTCAGAGCAAAAATCAAAAGCGTCATATACCTTTTGCGCAAATGGGAATGTGGTTAAGTATAAACGTGTTGGGAATACCATTATAAAAAACACCAAAATTTTCTAGACATTATGACTGCTTTTTAACCTCAAGATATTATCCTGTTTATTTAAATTATGGTAAAAAAGGACGTTGCATACTGCAGAACTACAACTGATGAAGAGTTGCGCCAAATTTTAAAACTTCAAGAGCAAAATTTAAAAGAAGTTTTATCGAGTCAAGAAAAACATCAGGAAGGGTTTGTTACCTTAAAACACAGTTTTGATATACTCAAAAAAATGAATGATGCATGTGCACATTGTGTTGCCAAACATGAAGGTAAAGTTGTTGGGTATGCCTTATCTATGCTACAAAATTTTAAAAATGACATTCCTTTGTTAGTGCCTATGTTTAATGAGATTGATAAGGCACTGGAAGAAAAAAATCTTAGTAGACACTATATAGCTATGGGGCAAGTATGTGTAGATAAAAATTTTAGAGGTCAAGGTGTTTTTAGAGGGTTGTATAATTATATGGCAAACCAACTAAGAGGTGATTTTGATGCTATTATTACAGAAGTTGATACCAAAAATATTCGGTCTTCAAATGCACATAAGGGGATTGGTTTTGAAGCTTTAAAAAATTATACATCTAATAATCGACACTGGGAAGTGATTATTTTGAAGCTTTAAAATTGAAATTTACCGCCTCCTATTTGCCAAAAGTGGTGGCGGTTCGCCTGTAAAAGGGTTCCATCTACTAATGCTTTTGGCTTCCATTCCTGCCGCATTTATTACTGCTCTATCTCCATAACGTTCGCGCATTTTATCTATAGCTTCACTTAAATGCAGTTGTTTTTCATTGTCTTCAAATAAATTAATTTGATGTCCGCCCTCAACCAAATGGCTAAATTTCACACCAATAAGTCTTACCAATAAACGCCTGTTGTACAATTTTCTGTATAAATCTAATACCACAGGAATAATGGTATGATCCATAGCACTATACGGAATGCGCTGCTGTTGTGTATACGTTTGAAAATCAGAATACCTAATTTTAAAGGTAACACAAGCGGTTAATTTATTACCTCGACGCAATTGGTAGGCTAAATTTTCGGCCATAGCTATAATAATGCCTTTTAATTTGGCAACATCGGTGGTGTCTTTATTAAACGTACGCTCTGTTGAAATAGATTTGCGTTCATGGTATTGAACCACAGGACTATTATCTATCCCGTTTGCCTTTTTCCAAATGCTTAAACCATTTTGTCCAAGTACCCGATGCATGAGTTCCATGGGCATTTCTTGTACAGTTTGAATACGTTTTACACCCAAATCGCATAAGGCTTTATAGGTAACATTGCCAACCATAGGTATTTTTTTTACTGAAAGTGGTGCTAAAAAAGGTTTTTCGGTACCCGAAAGAATACGTATTTCATTATTAGGTTTGGCTTCGCCTGTGGCAATTTTTGAAACGGTTTTGTTAATAGACAACCCAAACGAGATGGGTAATCCAGTTTCTTTTATAATACGTTGGCGTAATTCCGAAGCCAGTTTATGGCAACCAAAAAATTTATCCATACCAGTAAGATCTATGTAAAATTCATCGACCGATGTTTTTTCATATAAAGGCACGGTTTCTTTGATAACATCGGTTACGTTTTGTGAGAACTTGGTATAAACACCAGAGTTTCCTCTAAGTATTATCGCTTCGGGACACAGTTGTTTTGCTAAACGCATAGGCATTGCAGAATGTATGCCAAATGTTCTTGCTTCATAACTACATGATGCAACAACACCTCTATCAGAAGTGCCGCCAATAAGCACGGGTTTTCCGTTAAGGCGACTATCGAGCAAACGCTCGCAGGACACAAAAAAGGTGTCTAAATCCATATGAACAATAGAACGTTCGTAACTCATAACTTAAACGTATTACAAAGTTTCTGGAGTATGCCTCATTATTTTTGGAGACATGGGAGATAGTTGATTTGATCTATGGTCTGCAAAGCTTTTTTTATTCTGAAAAGTGCTATTTAAAGAGTTTACAGCATAACGCGGATCTTCAACTATTGCAGAACGCTCCATAGCCGAAACTTCAATAGTCACACAATCAAACTCTACCATTATTTTCCCTGTAATGCTGTAAATACCTTTTCCACGAAACGGATATTTTGCTGCCACAGGCGGAAAGTGAACGGTATCAATAAAATTACCGTCGTAGTCTAAGAATGTACCAAAGTGCATACTTTTCCCGTTAGAGGTTCTGGTGTTTTTTGTGGCTACCAAATAGCCTTCAATAGTAATGGTTTTATTTTGTAAATGGATTAAATGTTCTGCTCGCATGGGGTTTGATGTTGGAGTTTGCAGTAAATGAAACGGATTACATAATGGAAAACCTAATAGCTCCATTTCATCAAAAGCATTTTCTAAGTCGGTGCTTGATAATCGGGGTGTTTTGTAGTTTATACGCTCGGTTTTAAACAAGGTTATTACATGTTCTTGAATAACTGTTTTGCTAATTTTAAGATGTCCTTCCCAAAGCAATTCCCGTTTATTAATTCCTGTAAACCTAAACGCATTAATTTTTATAAGTATTGAAATTTGTTCTATGGAAATAGGGACACGTTCAATAAAATCATCTAGACTTTTAAAAAGTCCGTTACTAATGCGTTCTTCAATAATTTTAGCAATGGTTTTTGCTTCTAAAGCATGTAAGAACATAAAGCCTAAATAAATAGTTTTCTTTTTAATAATAGCCATATTGAAGCTGTGGTTTATACATGGTGCTTCAATAATACCTCCATGCATTCTGGCTTCGTGTACATAGAGTTCGGTTCTATAAAAGCCACCAAAATTATTAATGGTAGCGACCATATATTCCAAAGGATAATAGGCTTTTAAAAACAGACTTTGGTAGCTTTCTACAGCATAAGAGGCGGAGTGGCCTTTTGCAAAGGCATAACCAGCAAAGCTTTCAATTTGGCGCCACACATCTTCGGTTATTGTTTCGGGCTCTCCTTTTTGTTTGCAATTATCAAAAAAAAGTTGCTTTACTTGTAAAAATTCTTCACGCGATCTAAATTTACCCGACATCCCTCTGCGCAGTTTATCAGCTTCACCTAAAGTTAATCCACCAAAAATATGCGCAACTTTAATAACATCCTCTTGATACACCATAACACCATACGTTTCTGGCATAATTTTTAATAAAATAGGGTGCGCTTCTTTAATGCGTTCAGGATAACGGTAGCGTAAAATATACTCGCGCATCATTCCAGATTTTGCAACACCAGGACGAATAATAGAACTGGCTGCCACCAAGCCCAAATATGTATCAACGCGTAATTTTTTAAGTAGCATACGCATGGCGGGAGACTCTACATAAAAGCAACCAATAGCTTTGGCATTTCGCAGCAGGTGTTTAATATTTTCGTCTTCTTTAAAGCGTTTAATATCGTGAATATCAACAGGCTTTTTTTTAGGATGATTATAGGCTATAATATCAACAGCATCTTTAATTTTTCCTAACCCACGTTGGCTTAAGATATCGAATTTATACAATCCGATATCCTCAGCAACAACCATATCAAAATGTGTGGTGGGAAAGTTTTTTGGGGGCAAAAAAGTGGCAGTATAATAATGAATGGGTTTTTCTGAGATAATAATACCACTAGCATGAATACCTAAATAGTTTGGAAACCCTTGAATGTATTCGCTGTATTTAATAACCAATTGTGATAATTTATCGAGCTGATGGATTTGATATTTGCCTCGAGTAAGTATGTCCATTTCAGATTTAGGCAATCCAAAAACTTTTCCTAACTCTCTTACCGAAGCCTTAAACTTAAAGGTGTTATAAACCGTTAAAAGTGCAGTGTTTTTAAAAGTTTTGAAAATGAATTTGGTAATATCATCGCGGTCTGTCCATGAAAAATCAATATCAAAATCAGGCGGATTTTGGCGAAACAAATTAATAAATCGTTCAAAATACAAATCCAGTTCTATAGGGTCTACATCGGTAATGCGAAGCAAATAAGCCACAATGCTATTGGCACCACTACCACGACCAACGTAGAAATAGCCTTTGCTTCGGGCATATTTTAAAATGCACCAATTAATAAGAAAGTACGATACAAAGCCTTTTTCGTTAATAATTTCTAGCTCTTTTTTAATACGGTTGTAAATAACATCATTAGGGGTTTTATAACGATACGGTAAACCTTCATAAGTTAATTTTTTAAGCAGCGCATAATCTGAATCTTCGCTTTCAGTATACGATTTTTGGTTGTTAGGAACTTCTTGCGAAAAATCGAATTCAATTTGGCAATCCTCTAAAACAGATTGCGTGTTTTTAATAAGCTGTGGAAATTCTTCATAGGTTTCACACAACTCATTATATGGTAACATCATATCGTTGGGGTCGCCTTCTTCGGTTTTAGAAAGCTTACTTAGCAAGGTGTTGTTATCAATGGCTCGTAATAATCGGTGGGTATTAAAACCTTTTTTATTTTGAAAAGAAACGGTTTTTAAAACCACCAGTTTATGTTGCAATTTATTCCATTTTGAAAACTTAAGAGCGTTAAGGTCTTTGGGTTTAATACCTAAAAACTCGTTGTCTTTAAGTGTGTAATCATTTTGATTTTTATACGGATAAATAACAAAAGTGTCATCTAGTTGAGGTGCTTTTTCAGGGATTTTTAAATGACTATCGTGTAAAAATGTAGACAGATAGCTATTAATGTTTTGAAAACCATTGTTGTTTTTTGCTAATAAAACAAATTGTTGTTGCGCACCATTTCTAAAATCGACACCAAGCACAGGCTTAATTTCATATTTTTTAGAAAGTCGTACAAAATCTAAACTGGCCGATGTGTTATTAATATCGGTTAATGCCAATGTATTAGCGCCATTGGCAGATGCTATGGCAAGTAGCTGCTTTGGGGCAATGGTGCCATAACGCAAACTATAGTATGTGTGACAATTTAAATACATAGGATTAACAAAATTAGCTACTATTTGTAGTTTTTGTTGCTTATATTTGTAGCAAAATACTGTTAAAGTTTATTTTTAAATGAAGTATATTCAATATAACATAAAGCATTTACGAAGCCTTAAGAAGTTTTCTCAAGAGCGTTTCGCTGAAGAATTAAAATGGACTCGTTCGATGGTTGGGTCGTATGAAGAGGGGCGTTCAGAGCCACCAATAGATCGTTTGATAGAGCTTTCCAATTACTTTGATATTCCTATAGATATTTTGGTGAAAAATGATTTACGCGGCGCGAAAGACACCTCATTTATAGAGGTAGGAAACAAGCGTGTATTGTTTCCTATTACAGTTAATGAGGCCAATGAAGATTTGATAGAAATTATACCGGCAAAAGCATCGGCAGGTTATTTACAAGGGTATGCAGATCCTGAGTATATTGAACAGCTTCAAAAAATAAAACTCCCTTTTTTACCAACAGGTACACATAGAGCATTTCCTATAAGTGGTGATTCTATGCTTCCTGTTAAAGATGGCTCTTTTATTGTGGCGAAGTTTATTGATAATGTAAATGATGTAAAAAATGGTAGAACCTATGTTGTTTTAACAAAAAGTGATGGTTTAGTTTACAAGCGTGTTTACAATAAAATAGAAGAAAAAAATAGTTTAGAATTACATTCTGATAATAAAGTATATCAACCATTTGATGTTAAAGTGGAGGATATTATAGAGCTTTGGGAGTTTACCTGCTGCATCAATACCCACGAATATGATGCCGATGAGTTGAAACTAAGCAGTATTATGAATATGTTTCAAGAATTAAAGATTGAGTTAGAATCGATAAAAAAATAGCATAAAAAAACGCGAAGCCAATAGCTACGCGTTTTTAATATATTTTAAGAAGTGAAATACTAATCAGCTAAAACAATAACTTTATTATCTTTCATTTCTATAGTTCCAGAGTTGATTTTTAATAAAGTAGTGTTTTTGTCTCCTTTAGTAAATTTATCTTGAACGTCTTCATTTAATTCAATATTACCTGAAATTTTCACCACGCCTTCTTTTAATAAAGACACAATAGGTGCGTGATTATTTAACATTTCAAACTCACCATTTACACCTGGAACAGCAACGCTAGTTACTTCTCCGCTAAATAAAGTTGATTCTGGTGATACAATTTCTAAATACATAGTTTATAATTTGAATTGTCAATTAAATTAAGCTTCCGCCAACATTTTTTCTCCAGCTTCAATAGCTTCTTCAATGGTTCCTTTAAGGTTAAATGCTGCTTCTGGTAAGTGATCTAATTCACCATCCATAATCATGTTAAATCCTTTAATAGTTTCTTTAATATCAACTAAAACACCAGGAATACCAGTAAATTGCTCAGCTACGTGGAATGGTTGAGATAAGAAACGTTGTACACGTCTTGCTCTACCTACAGCCATTTTATCCTCTTCAGATAATTCTTCCATACCAAGAATAGCAATAATATCTTGTAATTCTTTATAACGTTGTAATAACTCTTTTACGCGTTGAGCACAGTCATAATGCTCTTTTCCTAAAATATCAGCAGTTAAAATTCTTGAAGTTGAATCTAACGGGTCTACCGCTGGATAAATACCTAACTCAGCAATTTTTCTTGAAAGTACTGTTGTAGCATCTAAGTGAGCAAAGGTTGTAGCAGGAGCAGGGTCAGTTAAATCATCCGCAGGTACATAAACCGCTTGTACAGATGTAATAGAACCTTTTTTAGTTGAAGTAATACGTTCTTGCATTGCACCCATTTCTGTTGCTAATGTTGGTTGGTAACCTACCGCAGAAGGCATACGACCAAGTAATGCAGATACCTCTGAACCAGCTTGTGTAAAACGGAAAATGTTATCTACGAAGAAAAGTACATCCTTTCCTTGTCCGTCGCCAGCACCATCACGGAAATACTCAGCGATAGTTAATCCTGAAAGTGCTACACGAGCACGAGCTCCAGGAGGCTCATTCATTTGCCCGAATACGAAAGTTGCTTTAGATTCTTTCATTTTGTTTTTATCAACTTTCGATAAATCCCATCCGCCTTCTTCCATAGAATGCATGAAATCATCACCATAACGGATAATTCCAGACTCTAACATCTCTCTTAAAAGGTCATTTCCTTCACGAGTTCTTTCTCCCACACCTGCAAATACTGATAAACCACCGTGACCTTTAGCAATATTGTTAATCAACTCTTGAATTAATACTGTTTTACCTACACCGGCACCACCAAATAAACCAATTTTACCACCTTTTGCATAAGGTTCGATTAAGTCAATTACTTTAATACCTGTAAATAAAACTTCAGTTGACGTTGATAAATCTTCAAATTTTGGTGATTGGCGGTGAATTGGTAACCCAGCATTTCCAGCTTTAGGTAAATCTCCAAGACCGTCAATAGCATCACCAATTACATTAAACAAACGACCATATACAGCATCACCAATCGGCATTTGTATAGGCGCACCAGTTGCAACAACTTCAGTACCTCTGCTTAAACCATCAGAAGAATCCATAGCAATAGTACGAACCGTATCCTCTCCAACATGAGATTGTACTTCTAGTACTAGTATAGAACCATCAGGTCTTTTAATTTCTAATGAATCATAAATTTTTGGAAGTTCAGAACCTGCTTCGAATTCAACATCGATAACTGGACCTACTATTTGTGCAACTTTACCTGTAACTTTAGCCATTACTTATCTGTTTAATATTATGCGTTTTAATTTGATGAAAACACTTTCAGTTTTCGGGTGCAAAGATAATTTTTTTAATTTAAAAAGAAAGTTGTTTTTGCAGGTTTTTTGGAATAAAAAAACACCTTCAACTTGAAGGTGTTTTTGTGTTTTATTTTATTCGAATTTTATTGTAATAAAGGTGAATAGTTTGTTGGATAATCTCCAGCTTTCGCCATATTACCCGATACTTCGAAGTTTGTTCCGAAAGCAGTATCAATGGCTTCTAAAAATTTATTTGCCATATATGCATATCCTCTAGCTGTTAAATGAATACCATCTAAACTTACAAGGCCACCTGTAACAAGACTTGTTTGCAGTGTATAATCATCAAACACAACACCATTAACTGTCGCGTCTTGTAAAATAGCATTTAAATCTACTAAAACTACGTTAGGGTTAGCACCAGCAACACTTGAAATGGTTGCATTGTACGCGTCCGTCGCCGTTTTAATTTCTGCTTGCTCTTCAGGTGTTAATACCCACTTATCCGCAAGAGGGATAGCAACACCATTTACTGTTTGAGGGTTTCCAGGAACAGCTTCGGTTCCTATAAATGAAGATGATGTTAAAACAAATAAATCAGCAGAAGTGGCTTGCCTCATACTTATTAAAGCGGGATTTAGCGCCGTTAAATCTGTTAAACTTTCATCCATAATCACCACTGCATTATTAGGGATTGCAGCAAACGTAATAGTTCTTTTTGCTATTTCTGCGTCAGCCATTTCTTGCGTCATAGGAGTATTAGCAACTAAAAAGGCAAAGGCTTGTACTATTCCGGCATTGTATGCTCCGTATGCACTGGCACTATTTAAGAATCCGGCAGTAGCGGCATCTAATGGGATAGGGTTATGCGGAACCGTAGTAAAATGAGGTAAATCGGTAATATATGGTACATTGGTTACAACACCCTTAGCACCTCCTGAAGTTAGGGTAGTAACTAAAGTTGTAAAAGCAAAATCAAATGTAGGAGTAGCTGTTATAGTATTTGAGCCATCTCCTCCAGAAGTTGCATAACCTAAAACATCATTGCCTCCAATTTCAGATAAAGTGAAAAATGTAGGACTTTGAGCCATGGCTAATTCAAGCATTGATGCATTTGGTGTTGAACCCGTTAAGCGTACTGCATAAGGGTTAGCAGCAGCAGGAAAATTAGCCAGATTTCCATAACCATTAGCTAGTAAATGAAAACTTTTTGCACCAGGTACTCCTAAATTTTTGAATGGCCCTGTTGGGTTAGATAATAAATCTGTAGATACAGTTACAGGCCCTATTACACTCTCTAAAGGTACAGGTCCAGCACCACCAAAAACGAATCTAGGAGCCAAAATTCTAGAACCACCAACAGCTAAACCGCCAAAATTGTCATTCATTAAGGGCTGTGTAAAAGCACCACCTCCAATTTTTGCAAATGCTTTTGACAAAATATTAGGAAAGGAATTTTCCTGAGCAGCAATAAATAAAGCATTATCAGTAAATCCAGCCGTAAAAGAAGCTCCTAAAGCTACATAGTTTGAAAAGTTTACACTTCCTGCACTTAATTCAGGAAGTTCTTCTACTATTTCTGGCAGTGCATTATAATCTGCAAGAACATCTTCTGGTTCATTACAAGCTGCAAACCCTAACAGGATTAGTATCAGCCATATATATTTTGTATTCATAATTGTCTTTTTCATAATAATTATAAGTTATTAATTGTCCACGATAGGTAGTACATCGATCCTATAAAACCAGTACCAATGGCTTGAAAATATTCATCGCCTAAAAGGTTGGTAGCACCTGCTTTAAAAGTTGATTTAAAACTTGGAACTGTTAAGCTCACTTGAGCATCTACTACATGATACTCAGGAACTACTCCTGTTGCAAAAGTATTTTCCCAGTAGTAATCATCGCTAAATCTGTAGGCTATATTAAATCCAAAATTTTTAAATAACTCGGTATTTCCAAAAGCCGCCTTAAACTTATGTTCTGGCGTATTAAAATTTGTTTGAAAGTTTGGGTATTTGTTTTGATCAAAATCTAATTTAGCGTAGGTATAACTTCCGCTTAAATCAAAATTACCTAATACTTTCGTTGATAAACCAATGGAAGCTCCATACGAATTTACTTCAGCCTCAGCATTTGTATAAGCACTATATCCTTGCCAATCTCCGTTTGCAATTGCCGCAACTGATAAACCACCATCACCAGCTGTTCCATATAAAGGCGAAGCAACGCGTTGTTGCGAAATAAAATCTTTATAGCTATTGTAGTAAACACTAAAGTCAATAGTTAATTTATTCAGTTTCCCTCTATATCCAACCTCTGCAGAAGTTACCTGTTCAGGTTTTATTAAATCTGGGTTCGCAACTACTAAAACCGTAGGATCACCAGTAGCTCCAAAAGCTAATAATGAACTGGCAGTATAAGAATTTGTGTAAGGCGCAGCACCAGTTTGCGTAATAGTAGCTGGTTGACCTAATAGTTGACCTGCTCCACTAACATCTAAATCTCTTGACCATCTTGCTAAGTTATCTGGAGAAGAACCTACTAAGAACCCTTGTCCTGAATCTAGACCAATAAATAAATCTTGAGTTGTTGGGTTTCTAAATCCTGTTTGCACAGAAGCTCTTATATTATGATTTCTGTTAACTGTTAAACCAGCTGATATTCTTGGAGAATAAAAACCATCAAAGAATTCTGATTTATCATATCTAACGGAACCAGTAAGTTTTAATTCTAAAGCATCATTAAGCTCAAAGTTTTTCTGAATTTGAGTGTAAACACCAAATTCAGAATAATTAATAGGTCCATTTTCCGGAGTGTCCGTATAGATAGTTCCTGATGAATTTAAGCTGTATTGTCTGTATGAACCTCCAACTTGAATATCGGCGAAATCAATTAAATGACTAAAGTTATAGTTAGCATCTGAATGATAATACTTTGAGGCATCTTGAAATTTTGAACCTGTTATTAAGTTAGGGTCGTTAATACTTCTATTAAAAGCGGTTTGATATTCTGGAGTTCCTGGTTCAAAACGCCCTGACTCAGCTTGCGCTCTTGCGGCCGCATGTGCTTGTTCATTAGTAGCGCCTCCAAGAGATGCCTGGACATAGGTTCCAGCGTATTCTCCAAAATATGTATTATGGTCTTTCCAATCATTTAAGATTTGAATTCCAGTAACAACCATATCATAAGAATCACCAGCTTTATCCGAAACTACATAACCTCTAACAAAGAAATTATCATTTCTTATTTCCAATTTATGTTGTTGCTGAAAAAAACCATCAATATTATATCGGTTTAACCCTTGATAGATTGTAGTTCCTGTTCCAACTTTACCAACATAAGAAAACTCTAAGTCGTTTTCCCAAGGGCGATAATATAAGCCCCAATCCGCTTTAACACTTTCAGCTTTATAAGTGGTTAAATCTCTTTCATTGTATCCAATTCTACTTACCCTTTCAGAAGGCACTAAAGCATTTGCTCCAGCAGGTAAAATCCCTCTGCCTTCGAGTATTACGGCAACGTCTTTTATATTAGCACTAAAATCATCACCATATACGTTGACACCATTGTAATTTAAATTTGATTCTCTTGTACCACCATCAGAATTTTTATCTACTTCGCTATTAGCAGCCCAATCCGTTCCTTTTAAATATCCAAAATTTACTTTAGCAGCAAACTTTTCACTGAATTTGTGGGCAGCACGGAAACCAATATCCACGTAATCATTATCTCCAGCAGCTTCTTGCGATGTTATCCCCTTTTTTATTGAGGTACTAATTCCTGGATAATCAAATGGGTTTTTGCTTCGCATAAATAATATACCGTTAAAGGCATTAGCTCCGTATAATGCTGAAGATGCTCCTGGTAGTAACTCTACGCTTAAAACATCGGTTTCAGTCATACCAACTAAGTTTCCTATTGGGAAGTTTAACGCAGGAGTTGAATTATCCATACCGTCAACAAGTTGCATAAAACGGTTATTAGCAAAGGTTGCAAAACCACGTGTATTAACGGATTTAAAAGTTAAACTGTTAGTGTTTACATCAACACCTTTAAGGTTTTCTAAACTATCATAAAAATCGGCAGAAGCCGTGTTTTTAATTTCTTTTAGTCCTAATCGTTCTACGGTTACGGGCGATTCAAAAATACGCTCAGGTGTTCTTGAAGCAGAAATAACCACTTCATCTAAAGAGGTACCTTCCTTTAATACAAAATTTAATGTTTGATTATTTGTTGTTACTTCCATAGTAACAGTTTCAAATCCTACACTACTTGCTTGTACCGAAAACGGAGGGTCTTGATTATAGGTAAGTGTAAAATTACCATCAAAATCTGTTACTGTTCCAGTTGAGGTTCCTAAAATAATAATGTTTGCTCCTGGTATGGGTTGGCTATTATCATCAACAACAGAACCAGTTATTGTTGTTTGGGAATATGTTATTCCACAAAAAAACAATAATAAAAAGGGGAGAATTGTTTTCATTTAATCTAAGTTAGTTTAATTTTAGTTTAGCAATATATGTATATAAAATATTACTTGGGCATAAATTTATAAAAAAATTATGCACGCATAGTATAATTTAAAAAAATTATGCCTAAAAGTTTGTTTAATTGATAAAATTAAATGAAAAAACTGAGATATTGTTATTTTTTGACAAAATCAACAATAATATTTACATTAAAATTTTCGCAAGATTACTCAACCGTAACCGATTTTGCTAAGTTTCGCGGTTGATCAACATTTTTATCTAGCAAAACTGCAATGTGATACGATAATAGTTGAAGCGGAATGGTAGTTAATAAAGGTGACAATAACTCTAAGGTTTCTGGCACTTCAATAACATGGTCTGCCAACTCTTTAACTTGAGTATCTCCTTCAGTAACAATTCCAATAATTTTTCCTTTTCTGGATTTTATTTCTTGGATATTACTTACTACTTTTTCGTAATGCCCTTTCTTAGTGGCAATTACAATAATTGGCATATTCTCGTCAATTAAAGCAATAGGTCCATGTTTCATTTCAGCTGCCGGATAACCTTCGGCATGTATATAAGAAATCTCTTTTAATTTTAAAGCGCCTTCTAATGCCACTGGGAAATTATAACCTCTACCTAAGTATAAACAGTTGCGGGTATCCTTATAAATATCAGCAATCATTTTTATATGGGCGTCTGACTCTAAGGCTTTTTCTACTTTTTTAGGAATCATTTCTAATTCTAAAAGATGTGTGCGGAAATCAGAACTACTGATAGTACCTTTAGCACGAGCTAAACGTAATGCAATTAAAGTTAAAACGGTGATTTGCGTTGTAAAGGCTTTAGTTGAAGCCACTCCAATTTCTGGACCAGCGTGTGTATAAGCTCCAGCATGAGTTTCTCTTGCAATGGAAGATCCTACTACATTACAAACTCCAAAAACAAATGCCCCTTTGGATTTTGCTAATTTAATTGCAGCAAGTGTATCGGCGGTTTCACCTGACTGAGATATAGCAATTACTACATCATTTTCATTAATTACAGGGTTTCTGTATCTAAATTCAGAAGCATACTCTACCTCAACAGGGATTCTAGCCAGGTCTTCAAAAATATATTCGGCAACCAAACCTGCGTGCCATGATGTTCCACAAGCAACGACAATAATACGATTGGCATTGAGGAATTTTTTCATATTATCTTCAACACCTGCCATTTTTATAATGGCTTCGTTTCGTAACAATCTACCCCTGTAAGTATCGGTAATAGCTTTAGGTTGTTCATGAATTTCTTTTAGCATGAAATGGTCGTAACCACCTTTTTCTATTTGCTCAAGATTAATTTGAAGCTCTTGAATGTAAGTGTCAACTAAAGAGTCGTCTTTTATTTTTCTTACTTTAACACCTTTGTGAAACCTAATCACTGCCATTTCTTCATCTTCAAGATAAACAGCGTTTTTAGTATATTCTAAAAAAGGAGAAGCATCACTCGCAATGAAAAATTCGTCGTCGTTTTCGCCAATACCAATAGCTAATGGACTTCCTAAACGAGCTACTACAACTTCTTCTGGTTTATTTTTATCAAAAACAGCAATTGCATATGCGCCAATAACTTGGTTTAGCGCTATTTGTACAGCTTTACCAAGTTTAACATTTTCTTGTTTTTTTACGTCTTCAATTAAATTGACTAAAACTTCGGTGTCTGTATCGGATTTAAATGTATAACCTCTTGTAATTAACTCCTGCTTAAGCGATTCGTAATTCTCAATAATACCATTGTGGATGATAACTAAATCGCCTGAATTTGATAGGTGTGGATGCGAGTTAACGTCATTAGGTACACCATGCGTAGCCCAACGCGTATGGCCAATGCCAACATTACCATTTTTTGTAATTTCTGTGCTTGCTCTATTTTCTAAATCGACTACCTTACCTTTGGTTTTAGATACTTTAAGGTCTGTTCCATCAAAAAGCGCAATACCAGCACTGTCATATCCTCTATATTCAAGTCTTTTTAAACCTTCAATTATTATTGGGTAAGCTTCTCTAGGGCCAATATATCCTACAATTCCACACATAATTTCTTAAATTTGATTTTGGGGTGATTAATTAGAGGCAAATATGTAAAATAATTACTAATCAATTATAATTATTATATGAACCTATTGTTTTATACGACGAAATTCAATTTCAACAATAATACTAGCTTCATTTATAGAAAACAAAGCAAATCAATTAATTAGGTTCGGTAAAAAATATTTTAAACTTTAGTTGTTTACCTTCTGGAACATTTGAATTACTTCCATGTAAAATAGTTCCTCTTGGGCTTATTATGTTAGCAGCAGGAATTTGAGTTACTTCATCATTACTATTTAAAATTTGAACCGTGCTATTATAATTTACATTGAACGAAGTAACCAAGCCAATTTTAGTGTTTGTTGAATCACGAAGCAAAATATTATTCAAATGCTCTGTAAGTCTAATTTTAAACTTAGCTGTAATTGTATCTCTTTGGCTTAAGCTTATAACTTTTGAGCTTATTGGGTTTTGAGTGTTCTCAGTTACGTCTATTAAATAGTCAATAGTTGGAGAATTGTTTTTTATATCATAAGCAAAAATACGGTCGTATTTATGATAGGCGTCTCCATTTTCATCAAGTTCGTTATAGATGTTTTCATCTTCATATATAGCTAAATGAGCTTCATTGATTAAGCGATTTAGTATGTAGTTGCCATCGTTATCTTTTTCATATCCGCCACTACCATTAGGAACTCTGAACGTATCAAGAAAATCATCTAAACCATTAGGGAATAAATCAACAACAGACATTGAGCCAGCTGAACCTTTTAAATAAAGTTTATCATCACCTAATTGCTTATTGCCATTTTGAAGCGTTACGAGGTTAAAATCATTTATAAATGTATTTAGTCTATTACCAGTAAAACTCATTACATAGGTAGATCTTGTCCTTGAATCTGTTTCACCAGATGTGTAATTTATGGTAATATTGGCATTTGAAGATGCTAAATTTAGTAAAATCATATTTCCGTTACCTACTAAAGCTTCTGCTTTAAGATAAACACCTCTGAAATAATTTTTAAAATTATTAGCATTACTTAACACAGGGTCATCTTGTTTGTCTATTATGGTGTTTTTCCAAAATAACTTATCAGCGTCGTCTTCTAAAACCACTCGATATGCAGGCACAGACCTTGTTGTTGTAGTATCTGAATCGGTTATATTCCAAATTTCAATAGCGGCTTCACTTGGGATAAAATTGTTATCTTCATGAATAGTTACCACAATATGATCATCAAAATTGATTGTACTAGTTCCGTTCAGTACAGAGTTTGTAGTGCTATTAGAATTAGAATAGTAGATTTGTGAGCTACTTCCCGTTGCATTTGGGTCTAAATCTCTTAAAAAATAATTATTCTGATAAAGCGTAAGTTTAATAGGTGCAGTTGGATCTCCATACAAAGAATCTAAAGCGTAAGTTGTATTACCATTATCATCTGTACCAACTTGAGAGCTGAAATATGGAATGTTTATTACGATAGAATCAATAACCGGATCCACACCAAAATCTGGATTAAAGGATGTTGGAGTGACTTGTGTAACAATACTTGCCGTTGTAGAGCCATAAGAAGGATCGTTAAAAACGCCTAATAAGTTAGAAGCTAAATTATTTACTTGTAAAGAATCTAGTTTTTTATTGTAAGCTACAATTGGTAGCAAGGTTTCACCAGTAGTAAAATTTGAATTTTCTTTTCCTAAAACATCGCTTTCAATAACGTTAAAATCTTTATCGCAAGCAATGAATGATGATAAAATTAGTAGAAAGGCAATGGGAAATTTAAAGGCTTTAATCGTCTTTTTCATATATGATTGAATGAATGTAATGGGTTAGCTTAAAACGCTATTATTAAAAAATGTTGTATAAGCTTCACCAAATTCATCTTTACTTTTATATTCTAAAATAGGTTTTTTAGATGCTTTTAAATGTTTAACTAATTCCTCAGGAATATTTTCCGACCCAATAATTAACGCATCAGAATAGTCAATGGCAACTTTCATTAAGTTATTATAAGATGGTTCTTCCAACGATTTAATAGCATCCTCATTAATATTGTCAAATTTAATCTTATTAACCATATCTTTATTTAAGGTATTGTTAAAACTTTGATTATAAATGGAGGTTACAATTTTACTTTCGTTAAATAACGGTTCGTCTTTGTAGAATTCTTTTAAATAAACAGGAAGTAAAGAGGCTAGCCAACCATGAACATGAATAATATCGGGCGACCAATTTAATTTTTTAACCGTTTCAATAACTCCTTTTGCAAAAAATATAGCACGTTCATCATTGTCAGAAAACAAATTACCATCTTCATCGGTTAAAGTAGCCTTTCTTTTAAAGTACTCATCATTATCAATAAAATAAACCTGAATACGCTCTTTTGGGATGGATGCCACTTTTATTATTAATGGCATATCGAGGTCGTTAATAACTAAATTAATTCCAGATAATCTTATAACTTCGTGTAATTGGTGTCGTCTTTCGTTTATATTACCATATCGAGGCATAAATATTCTTATTTGTCCACCTTGTTGATTCACCAATCTTGGCGCTTCAAAAGACATTGAAGAAATTTCAGTTTCAGGTAAATAAGGCACTACTTCAGATGATACATATAATATCCTCTTATCTTTCATATGTTTGTTTTTGTTGACTTTAATGACTTTACATCATTAGCAGTTATTAATTTCTTTTAAAGAGAAATTTTGTAAAGCTTACTCTGTAAAGGTTGTGCTTTTGAAAAATTCAAAATAAAAAACATGCAAAACTACAAAAATTTATGCTAATTGGTTGTAAAATCTTAAGTTTGCACGCGTTAATTTTTTATTAAATAGTGGAAGTTTACTCTGAAAAACAACAAATTGTTGCCGCATTGGATGCTTTAAAAGCAAAAAACCAAACCCTAGGCTTAGTTCCTACAATGGGTGCATTACATCAAGGGCATTTACAATTGGTAAAAAAAGCCTTAGAAAACAATGATAAAGTGGTTGTAAGCATTTTTGTAAATCCAACGCAGTTTAATAATCAGGAAGACTTAATAAAATATCCAAGAACACTTAAGAAAGATGTCGCTTTACTAGAAACCGTAAGTAAGAGTAATATTTTGGTTTATGCACCTACTGTTGATGATATTTACGAAGGAAACACCATTTCTCAAGATTTTGATTTTGATGGTTTAGAATTTGAAATGGAAGGGAAATTTAGGCACGGACATTTTGATGGTGTTGGCACTATTGTAAAACGTTTTTTCGAGATTATAAAGCCTAACAATGCTTACTTTGGCGAGAAAGATTTTCAGCAGCTTACAATTATTAAAAAATTAGTTGAAAAACACAATATTCCAGTAAATATTGTAGGCTGTAAAATACACAGAGAATCCAATGGGTTAGCCATGAGTTCGCGTAATACCCGACTTAAACCAGAGTACAAAAAAGCAGCGCCTTTTATTTATAAAACCTTAAAAACTGCCAAAACACTTTTTGGCACAAAAAGTGCTAGTAAAGTTTCGGAATGGGTTGAAAAACAGTTCAATAATCATGATTTATTAGAGTTAGAATATTTCATAATTGCAGACACCAAAACTCTAAAACCGATGAAACGAAAATCAAATAAAAAATCATATAGAGCATTTATAGCAGTATATGCAGATGATATTAGACTCATAGACAATATCGCTTTAAATTAATTATCTTTGCCACATGCAAATTCAAGTAGTAAAATCTAAAATTCATAGAGTTAAATGCACTGGTGCAGAACTCAATTATATAGGTAGTATAACCATTGATGAAGACTTAATGGATGCTGCAAACATTATACAGGGAGAAAAAGTTCAAATTGTTAATAATGATAATGGGGAACGTTTAGAAACCTATTGTATTCCAGGGCCTCGTAAAACTGGAGAAATAACACTTAATGGTGCTGCTGCCAGAAAAGTTTCTGTGGGCGACACGCTTATTTTAATTACTTACGCGTTTATGGATATTGAAGAAGCTAAAGTGTTTAAACCCTCTTTAGTTTTTCCAGACGAAGCCACAAACTTGTTGAAATAATTCTTTGGTTGCTCAAAAGAGCATTAAAGATTCTAAACCTATCGCCCATTAAGTTTAACTCTAATTACAGATGGTTTACGAAATTAAAATCTGATGAAAATCCGAATAAAAAGAATATTAAAAATATCACTCCCATTATTGCTGGGAGTTTTTTTGGTTTGGTTTTCACTTTCTCAAATATCAGTTGAAGAATTAGTTTCTTATTTTAAAAAAGCAGATTATAGCTGGGTTTTATTGGGTGTGTTTTTGGGCTTGTTAAGTCATTTATCGCGTGCCTATCGTTGGCGTTTTCAGCTAGAGCCAATGGGTTACAATATTAAATTAGGCAATAGTATTATGGCAGTATTTGCTACCTATTTAATTAATTATACCATACCAAGAGCAGGCGAAATTGCAAGAGCCTCTATTTTAGCTAATTATGAAGGCGTTCCTTTTGAAAAAGGTTTTGGAACTATTGTGGCTGAACGTATTGCAGATATGATTGTTATGTTGGGAATCATTATAGTAACGCTTTTTCTTGAATTCGATTTTATTTACGGATTTTTAATCGAAAGATTTGAGCCTTTAAAAATTATAGTTGCCTTAATTGGACTGGCTGTAGTTATTGCCTTTTTTTCATTGTATATAAGAAAGAGTAGTTCTAAAATCGCAATAAAAATTAAAGATTTTGTAAACGGATTAATAGAAGGCGCATTAAGTATTTTTAAAATGAAAAAGAAGTGGGCTTTTATTTTTCATACGCTTTTTATTTGGGGGATGTACCTACTTATGTTTTATGTAACTACATTTTCTCTAGAGCAAACAACTAATATTCCTTTTGCAGCTATATTAATTGGATTTATAGCAGCAAGTTTTAGTATTGCTGCTACAAATGGAGGAATTGGCTCTTACCCTTTAGCTATTTATGCCGCTTTTTCACTTTTTGGAATTGCAAAAGAACCAAGCATTGGCTTTGGATATATTATGTGGTCATCACAAACCCTGTTAGTTATTATTTTTGGAGGACTTTCATTACTTTATCTACCTATTTATAACAGAAGAAAGTCAAAATAAAGGTTTAAAACTTCTTTACAGCTTGCTAAAACTTTGCTTTTAATCTCTCGGTTAATTTATTACCTTGCCAGTATTAAATCTCAAATCATTTTAAAAATGAAAAAACCAATCATTTTACTTCTATTCTTGTTTTTTACTTTAAATATTGTTCATGCACAAGTTAAGTATGAAACCTTTCAATCTTCAAAATTAGGAGAGGAGCGCGAATTGAAAATTCAATTACCAAGGGGATATGCATCCAATGAAGATAAAACATACCCATTATTTGTGGTTCTAGATGGTGATTATATGTTTGAAGCTGTTGCGGGAAATGTTGATTATTTTTCATATTGGGAAGACATGCCAGAATCTATTGTCGTTGGAGTTAATCAGTTCGATAAACGCTTTGATGATTGTATGTATTCTGAACAAAACTCATTGCCTATTGAAACAGGTGCAGCCTTTTTTGAGTTTATAGGTATGGAGCTTGTTCCTTATATGGAACAGAATTATAGAGCAGGTAATTTTAGAGTAGCCGTTGGACATGGTGAAACGGCTAATTTTATAAATTATTACCTATTAAAACCTAACCCTTTATTTCAGGGGTATATTTCTATTAGCCCAGAATTAGCCCCCAATATGATAGATTATTTGCCTGAAGTATTAGCCAAAAAACAATCAAAAACGTTCTATTATCTGTCTAATACTAATAACGACGCATCCTCAATAAAACAAATGATAGATGTGCTGAATAAAGATTTATCTGCCATAGATAATGATAATTTACATTATAAATTTAATGGCTTTGAAGGGCCATCACATTATTCAGCACCAACACATGCAATACCAAATGCCATTGAGTATATGTTTAAAGTGTTTCAACCTATTTCTAAAAAAGAATATCTTGAAGTTATTTTAGAATTAGACACATCGCCCGTAGTATATCTTGAAGAGAAATATCAAACTATAAGCGATTTGTTTGGTATTCAGAAACAAATTTTAATTAATGATTTTAAGGCAATTTCTGCTGCTATTGAAAAAAATGAAACCTACGAATATTATGAGGAATTGGGTAAAATTGCGAGAAAAGAATACCCAGAAACGCTACTTGGAGGGTATTATTTAGGACGTTTTTATGAAGAAACTGGCGAACCTAAAAAAGCAATGCGTACATATCAATCGGCTTACACTCTAAAGGAAATAGCAGGAATTACAAAAGATGATGTTCTTGAAAAGGCAGATTTAATAAAAGCAGATTTCGGATATTAATGGCAAAAGTAAAAACCACTTTTTTTTGCCAAAACTGTGGCACACAATATGCCAAATGGCAAGGACAATGTAACGCTTGTAAAGAATGGAATACCATTGTTGAGGAGCTTATTCAAAAACCTGAAAAAAGCGATTGGAAATCACCAAATTCAACAGTAAAGCGAGTTTCAGTACCCTTAAGAATAAATGAAATTGACACTTCAAAAGAAACCCGATTAGACACGTTAGATGCCGAGTTTAATCGCGTTTTAGGTGGCGGGATTGTACCAGGGTCTTTAACGTTATTAGGAGGCGAACCAGGTATTGGTAAAAGCACCTTATTACTTCAAATATCATTAAAGTTACCTTATAAAACACTTTATGTTTCTGGTGAAGAAAGCCAAAAACAAATAAAAATGCGTGCGGAACGCATCAATCCTGATAATAGTAATTGCTATATTTTAACCGAAACTAAAACTCAAAATATTTTTAAACAAATTGAGGCTTTAGAGCCCGATATTGTTATAATCGATTCCATTCAAACTTTACACAGCGATTATATCGAGTCGTCTTCAGGGAGCATTTCACAGATTAAAGAGTGTACAACAGAGCTTATAAAATTCGCAAAAGAAACAGCAACTCCTGTTGTATTAATAGGTCATATTACTAAAGACGGAAACATTGCTGGACCTAAGATTTTAGAACATATGGTTGATACCGTATTACAATTTGAAGGCGATCGAAATCATGTTTTTAGAATTTTAAGGGCTAACAAAAATCGATTTGGATCGACCAACGAATTAGGTATTTACGAGATGCAGGGTTCGGGATTACGTGAAGTATCAAACCCATCAGAAATTTTAATTTCTAAAAAGGATGAAGAATTATCTGGCAATGCGATTGCAGCAACGCTAGAAGGCATGCGGCCTTTAATGATTGAAGTACAAGCTTTGGTAAGTACAGCAGTTTATGGAACACCGCAGCGCAGTGCTACTGGTTTTAATGCAAAACGACTTAATATGTTGTTGGCGGTATTAGAAAAACGAGCAGGTTTTCGTTTAGGAGCCAAAGATGTGTTTTTGAATATTACAGGAGGAATAACTGTTGATGACCCTGCTATAGATTTGGCAGTTGTGGCTTCAATATTATCATCAAATGAAGATACCGCTTTACAAAAAAATATATGCTTTGCTGCTGAGGTTGGCTTGTCTGGAGAAATCCGCCCCGTTCAGCGCGTGGAACAACGTATTTTAGAAGCTGAAAAATTAGGGTTTTCAACCATTTTTGTATCTAAATACAACAAAATTTCGCTTCAAAACACGGCGATTAAAATTAAACTACTTTCTAAAATTGAAGATTTAGTTTTTGAATTAACCTGATTTTTTGGTGGATAGTAATTCCTAAAATAACACAAAAACGTATTTCATCGTTTAAAATCAACATTTTATCTGATTTTTATTAGGTTTTATCGATTTTTTAAATTAATATTGCTTTTAATTTAAACGAGTAATAACCAATTTAATACGAAGTTTTTTATGTAGAACAGAAGCACAATTCATCCAATTTTTATGCATTTCATGTTTTTTAAGATGCATTTAATTGGTTTTTTTGATTGTTTTAACGAAAAACAAATATCATTCGTTCAATCAGAAAGAATATGCTTTAATATTGTTATATAATTGATTTTCAAGGTTTATAACCTGCTTTTAGCAAACTATAATCTTCCCTCAAAGATTTAATAATCCATTTTACTAAAAATTGTACTAGTACTTTTAGAGATTAAATAGTCCCAACTATTAAACTTTAACCTATGAAAAAATTTCTACTTTTAAAAGTATTGTTTGTCATTGCGTTTTTATATGCAAACAATATATACGCTCAAGATAGTGATGGAGATGGTATTCCTGATTCTGTAGATATAGACGATGATAATGATGGTATTATAGACATTTATGAGTGTTCTGCTGCCATTCAATTTAATAATGCTGCCGTTTTAACTGCTACAGATCTAGATGATGTACAAGAAGGCGAAAAAGTAATTTATTCTAACGCGCTTTTATTTCAAAATCAATATTATGATATTGTTGTAACAATTATTGAAATAAACGGTTCATTTACAGTAGATTGTAATAACGAATTAAGAGTAGATGGTTTTGATGCTAGTGCAGACGAATATGTAACTTATTCTTTCGATTTGGTTGAAGCGGGAACTGCAACTCCAACAAACCCTATTGGTATACCGGCAATTTTATATGGTATTATATTAGAATCAAGAGATATTGATACCAGAAGTGGTGACGACTTTACCGAAATAGCTGGGTTTAACCCATCAACAGTAACATCTTCTGTAACAGGCTCATTATCTCCAACAACCAATTTGGAGCAAGCGGGCTTTATTAATGGAGGCGGACCTGCGGGCTATACTAATTATAGGCTAGACCCTACCATTGCTGGCGGACCTACTGATTGGGAAGACGAACCAGATGATGGAGGTACTCACGGAGATGACCCAGACTTTTATTTATACATGGAATTTGATATCTTCTCACATGTAGATTTAGTATTTGGAGCAACAGGAACTGAAACAACAAGTACAAGATTAACCAATTTTGGTGTAAGTTCTGATTGCGATTTTGATGGTGATGGGACATTAGATACATTAGATATAGATAGTGATGATGACGGTATTCCTGATAACGTGGAAGCACAACCTACCATAGGGTACATTCCACCGAGTGGTGTTAGTGCTAGTATTACCGATGCTAATAATAATGGATTGGATGATGTTTACGAATCTGCCATGGGTGGAACCGATTTGTTTAATCTAGAAGATACAGATGGCGACAAATTAAAAGATTATTTAGATAGTGATACTGATAATGATGGGGTACCTGACATTCAAGAAAATGGACAAGCTAGTGTTTTGAGTTTGATAGATTTAGATAATGATGGGTTAGATGATATTTTTGATGCCATTACGACCCATTTAGATGTTAACGATGAAGTAACTATTGGAGATGTAGCAGATTTAACCGCCTCTTTCGGTGATGTAGATTTTGATGCTACATTAGGAGGAGATTTAGACTATAGAGATCTATACAATATTAATCCACCAACATATGCCTCTATTGATTTTGATGGTGTTGATGATTACTTATCTAGGCCAACTTTTATTAATGGTTTAAATGATGTAACCATTATGGGCTGGGTTAAGCGCGATGACCCGAACGGGAGTCATTGGACTGTAGCAGGTGAAGATACAGGATGTAGACTTTGGCTTAAAAACGGTTATACTCCGGCTTTTACGATAAAAGGTTCAGGTATTTCAGAAAAATCTATTGTATCTCCAAGTTTTATTAATGTTGATGAGTGGCATCATATTACAGGTTCTTACACAAGTTCAACAGGACTGATGAAACTTTATATAGATGGGGTTATGGTGGTTTCATCAACGGTTTCATCTACTGGAGCGGCTATAGAAAACACAACCAATAGTAATGATAATTTTGAAGTAGGAAGAAAATCTACTGGAGCAGGTAGCGAATATTTTAAAGGGAGCATTGACGAAGTTAGAGTTTTTGATACGGTTTTAACAGACACTCAAATTCAGCAATTAGTATATCAAGAGATTGAGAACAATTCTGGTAATATTCGCGGAAAAATTATTCCAAAAGATATTGTAGATACTACTACAAGTAATACGATTCCTTGGACTAATTTGATTGGTTATTACCCTATGACTGATATTAAAATGGGAAAAACTTTAGATTATTCTGGCAATAATAATTTCCTTTATATCAATTACATTACAACGATACAAGATCAGACCGCACCTATGCCATATGTTACGGCAAACGATGGAGCTTGGACGGCACAATCCACTTGGTTACATGGCGATGTATGGGATATTGAGAATACTGCTAGCAACAAAGATTGGAGTATAGTGAGGATATCTAATGAAGTTACTGCGTGTCATGATTTAGTAGCTGCTGGATTAATTATAGATTCAGGAAGCACTTTAACGTCACATGGCGACAGTTTAGTTGAGAACGATTGGTATTTAGAGTTAAATGGTACATTAGATTTAGAGGACGATTCGCAGTTAATACAAACAGTAAACAGTGATTTAGTTACCTCAGCTACAGGTAAGGTTTTAAGACGACAAGAAGGGACTTCGAGTCCGTATTGGTATAACTATTGGGCCTCACCAGTAGGTGCATTAGGAGCCACTAGTTTAACCGATAACAATGCCGCAACCAACAACACAAACAATTCGAGTTTCTCTTTAAACATGCTTAAAGACGAGACAGGGAACAGCTGTATATTCACTTCAGGCTATACAGGTAACGGAACGGTAAGTACCTATTGGTTATATACATTTATCAATGGTTTAACCTATTGGGATTGGGCACAGATAAACACTGCTTCAGGATTATCACCTGGGATAGGCTATACCCAAAAAGGAACGGGGATAGCAGGTTCAGAACAACAATATATATTTGAAGGTAAGCCTAACAACGGGACTATCTTGGTAGATGTTGTAGATAGAGGCGGAGCAGGTTCAGTACCGAATGCTTCCAAGACAGAGTTTTTATTAGGAAACCCCTATCCATCAGCACTAGACATTCATAAGTTTATTGATGATAATGTAGGTGTTATAGATGGTACCTTACAGTTATGGCAACAATGGAGTGGAAGCTCACATAACCTGAATGAATACAATGGCGGTTATGCCCAAGTAAATAAAACAGGATCAACCAGAGCGTATCAATTTGTAGGCTTCTATGGCGCAAACAATGGGTCACAAGATGGTACGATAGTTCCAACGCGTTACTTACCAGTAGGGCAAGGATTTATTACTGAAATAATAGCCGATGGACAAGTAGAGTTTAATAACAGTCAGCGTGTCTTTGTAAAAGAGTCAGATGCTGACGGTACTTACAACAATGGCTCAGTATTTTCAAAAACAGCCAATAGTAAATCGTCAAAGAGCAATACCTTAAATAATAACGTTGCAAGTGATGAAATGAAGAAGATTCGCTTGGAGTTTAGTTCCACCTCGGGTCCAGCCACGCGTCGCGAATTACTGTTAGGATTTAGCGACCAAACCAGTGATGGGTTTGATTATGGATATGATGCTTTATGTACAGACTCTAACAACAATGATTTGAATTTGAACTTAGAAGGCAAGAACATGAACATACAGGCTTATAGTTCTATAACAGACGATAAGGTCGTGCCTTTAAACTTTAAATCATCAGGTGATAATGCATTTGAAATAAGAATTACTGAGACTGAGAACATCGATGAAGACCAAGCAATTTACCTAAAGGATAATTTAACAGATACCTATTTTGATTTAACGAATGACGAAGCTTACAGTTTTACGTCGTCACAAGGTAAGTTCAATGAACGTTTTGAGATAGTGTTCCAAAGTCAATCCCAAGTGTTAAGCACAGAAGAGGCTATAGCGAGTGAAAACTATATTTATTTCCAAAATACAACGAATACGTTTTATGCAAAGAAATTAAATAGCGAGGTTAAAAATTTAGCCTTAGTAAATATGCGTGGGCAAACGGTTTTAGAGATGGAAGATGTATCCATGTCAACTTTAGATAATGGTATAACATTTGAAAATGTGTCAACAGGAGCTTATGTAGTTTGTTTACGAACAGAGCTAAACGAAGTGCTGACTAAAAAAGTTATAATTAATTAAATAATAATAGCAATACAAATTGTGGCTTTGGAAAAAGCCACTAAGATTTTAAAATAAGTACAAGTTAATTTTGATTTACCCAAATCTATCAACTTATGAGAACAAAACTACTTTTAGCATTTTTAATTGCCATAAGCGCATTTAATTTTTCTTATTCACAATATTCTGATGTCCGTATAACGGTTATTTGGCCAGATGATTCTTTTGAGAATAAACTTGAGGTTTATAACACCGCAAATGATTTAATTGCAACTATTTGTGATGATAATCATTGTTATGTATCCGCCCAGGTTGGAGTCACTGATCGTTACGGTTCAAAGTATGATTTAGGTTGTGTTACAAATGGTAATAATTATTACATAAAACTATATGATATTGCAAATGATGGCTGGTCTGGTTCCAGTTCTGTATCAGTAGTCGTAGCCGGCGTCGAGGTTATAAATAACAACGGTAGTGGGGCCAATACAACAGGACAAACTATGTATTTTAATGTTTCTGGTGGTGATGCAAATTGTAACACGCAACCAGATACAGATGGCGACGGTATTATTGATAATTTAGATTATGATGATGACGCCGACGGCATCCCAGATGGTATAGAGAATTTAGGTGCTAATAGATTTGAGTGTACACTTCCCGAATTAGCTTTTGAAAATGGCACTTATGATGCTGCTGCAAGTACCGGTTCAATTGGAACGGTTGGAGCTGTTTATAGATTTGCCAATTCTATTCAAGGCTATGATGTACTTATGGAAATAACAGAATTAACAAATGCAACTATTGCTAATATTGATAATGACACTATAGATAATCCTACATATTTACAAACCGAATTAACGCTTTCAGGTGTTGGTACGCCTGGGGCTACTTTTAAATTTACAGTTGTTAACGCAGGTACAACAATACCATCAACAGAGATTTTTAGAGTAAATGGTATTACCTGGGATTGCGATGGTAGTGGTAGTTTAAAAGAATCTGTAGTATATTATGATGCTGCAGCTTATGGAACTGAAAACCCCACTTCACTTGAAGTGCTTGATTTAGGAGCGGGAGATATTCAAATCAGTGCCTCCGGATTACAAGAAGGACCAGGTTTTTCAACATTAAAAGTATTACGAGCGTATTACCAGTTTATTGGTAACTCTTTTACAATGCGTATGCAAGCTTTAAAAACGTCATCAGGTTCTTCAACCAGACAATTTGGAATGTCTTTTACTCAATGTCAGTTTTTAGATTTTAACTCTAATTCATTAAACATTGTAACGGGAGAAGATGACGATAACGATGGAATATATAATCATTTGGATATTGATTCTGATGATGACGGGATTCCAGACAATGTAGAAGCACAATTAACTATCGGCTATATTCTACCAAGTGGTTCAGTGTCAACTAATGGTATAGATATAAATTATGGTACAGGGTTAGTGGTAGTTGATACCGATAGAGATAAAATTCCAGATTTTTTAGATACAGATTCTGATAATGATGGCTTACTAGATATTGAGGAAAACGGTATGGCAAATACTTTTACCGCTGCCGATGTAGATGGTGATGGTTTAAACAATGCCTTTGAAACCAATGGTGTATTTGATGCAACTTGGGATGTAAACGAAGACATTGAAGATCCTACGGATTTATCTATTTTACCAGATTCTGATAGTGATTTGCTTTCAGGAGGTGATTTAGATTACAGGGATTTATTTAGCCCAAATCCACCAACATCTGCCACAATAGATTTTGATGGCGTTGATGATTATTTGGATAGTGATTTAGATTTAACAGGATATAATCAAGCGACGATTATGGCTTGGATAAAATTGGATGAAAACTTTGCAAATTCATCGTATGTTTTAAATTTTGGGAATTTGCATATTCAGGCACATAGTTCAAGACAAATTTGGACGAGAGTGAATGATGCCACGGTAAAACCAGCCACAAAAATTAATAAGAACGAATGGACGCATGTAGCCTTGATTTTTGATAATACGTTATCATCAGGAAAGTTAAAGACCTATATCAATGGGGAGCTTTCAGGCTCAAGTGATGAGGCTTCATTGTCAAATGCAATAGCAAGTTCTACAGATAAGTTTACCATAGGAGCCAGAGCTTTAGATCATACCTTATTGTTTTACGGGAATATCGATGAAGTACGTGTATTTAATACTGCACTCACTGAAGATCAAATGCAAAAAATGGTGTATCAAGAGATTGAAAATAACTCTGGAAATGTAAAAGGAACCATAGTTGAAAAAAATATTGAAGATACAGCTACAAGTAGCACAATATCATGGAGTAATTTGAAGGCCTATTATCCAATGACTGATATATTAACATCAACCACTTCAGATTTTTCTGGGAATGGAAATGCTGCATTTCTATATAATATAACAACAGTTCAAGAACAAACGGCTCCTATGCCTTATTTAACAGGTGCTAATGGTTGTTGGTGTGCTGAAGGAACTTGGTTGCATGGCGATGTATGGGATATTGAGAACACCGCTAACAACAAAGATTGGAGCATTATACGAGTATCACATAATATAAGTACCACAAATTCGCATACCAATTTGGGTCTAATTATAGATGCAGACAGGACTTTTGAAGTAAGTGGAGATAATTCTATAGAAAACACTTGGTATTTAGAGTTAAATGGCACGTTAGATTTAGAGGACGATTCACAGTTAATACAGACGGTAAACAGTGATTTAGTTACCTCAGCTACGGGCAAGGTTTTAAGACGACAAGAAGGGACTTCGAGTCCGTATTGGTATAACTATTGGGCCTCACCAGTGGGTGCATTAGGAGCGACCAGTTTAACCGATAACAATGCCGCAACCAACAACACAAACAACACGAGTTTCTCTTTAAACATGCTTAAAGACGAGACCGGGAACAGCTGTATATTCACTTCAGGCTATACAGGTAACGGAACGGTAAGTACCTATTGGTTATATACTTTTATAAACGGTTTAACCTATTGGGATTGGGCACAGATAAATACCTCAACGGCATTAACACCGGGGATTGGCTATACCCAAAAAGGAACGGGGATAGCAGGTTCAGAACAACAATATATATTTGAAGGTAAGCCTAACAACGGGACTATCTTGGTAGATGTTGTAGATAGAGGCGGAGCAGGTTCAGTACCCAATGCTTCCAAGACAGAGTTTTTATTAGGAAACCCCTATCCATCAGCACTAGACATTCATAAGTTTATTGATGATAATGTAGGTGTTATAGATGGTACCTTACAGTTATGGCAACAATGGAGCGGAAGCTCACATAACCTGAATGAATACAATGGCGGTTATGCCCAAGTAAATAAAACAGGATCAACCAGAGCGTATCAATTTGTAGGCTTCTATGGTGCAAACAATGGGTCACAAGACGGTACGATAGTTCCAACACGTTACTTACCAGTAGGGCAAGGCTTTATTACTGAAATAATAGCCGATGGACAAGTCGAGTTTAATAACAGTCAGCGTGTCTTTGTAAAAGAATCAGATGCTGATGGTACTTACAACAATGGCTCAGTATTTTCAAAAACAGCAGATAGTAAATCGTCAAAGAGCAATACCTCAAATAATAACATTGCAAGTGATGCAATGAAGAAGATTCGATTGGAGTTTAGTTCCACCTCGGGTCCAGCAACACGTCGCGAATTACTGTTAGGATTTAGTGAGCATACCAGTGATGGATTTGATTATGGTTATGATGCTTTATGTACAGATTCAAACAACAACGATTTGAATTTGAACTTAGAGGGCAAGAACATGAACATACAAGCCTATAGTTCTATAACGGACGATAAGGTAGTGCCTTTAAACTTTAAGTCATCAGGCGATAATGCGTTTGAAATAAGAATTACGGAAACAGAGAACATTGAAAAAAGCCAAAAGATTTATTTAAGAGATAATTTAACAGATGAGTATTTTGATTTAACTAAAGATAAGGCTTATAGTTTTACGGCATCACAAGGCAAATTCAATGAACGCTTTGCAATTGTATTTCAGAATAAATCCCAAGTGTTAAGCACAGAAGAGGCAATAATTAGTGAAAACTATATTTATTTCCAAAACACAACCAATACCTTGTACGGAAAGAAATTAAATACAGTTATTGATAAACTGTCTATCGTAAATATGCGTGGACAAATCGTTCAAGAGTTTGACAAAGTATCACAAGAAACTTTGAATAACGGTATAAAAATATCTAATGTGGCAACAGGTGCTTATGTAGCTTGGTTTAGAGCAGAAACAGGAGAAGTATTTACTAAAAAAATTATTATTAATTAGTTTTCATAATAATTTGAATTAGTTTGAAAAAAGCCAAAATTAATGTTTTGGCTTTTTTTATGATAAAAATCAATCATTTCAGGATAAATTCTTAATTTCGCGCATCGAAAAGAAATATGATATAATGAGTGTGAAATTTCCTGAATATAAAGGACTTGACTTACCAAAAGTGGCAGATGATATCTTAAACTATTGGCAAGAACATAACATTTTTGAAAAGAGTGTATCTACTCGTGAAGACAGCAAACCGTTTGTTTTTTTTGAAGGACCTCCATCTGCAAATGGACTTCCTGGAGTACATCATGTTTTAGCACGTGCTATTAAAGATATTTTTCCACGATACAAAACCATGAAAGGTTACCAAGTTAAGCGAAAAGCGGGTTGGGACACCCATGGTTTGCCTATTGAGTTAGGTGTTGAAAAAGAACTTGGCATCACAAAAGAAGATATTGGTAAAACTATTTCGGTTGAAGATTATAACGCTGCTTGCAGAAAAGCCGTTATGCGTTATACCGATGTTTGGAATGACCTGACTCAAAAAATGGGCTATTGGGTAGATATGGACGACCCATACATTACCTACGAACCTAAATATATGGAGTCTGTTTGGTGGTTATTAAAACAGATTTACAATAAGAGCTTACTTTATAAAGGTTATACGATTCAACCATATTCCCCAAAGGCAGGAACGGGATTAAGTTCACATGAATTGAATCAACCTGGAACCTATCAAGATGTAACTGATACTACTGTAATAGCACAATTTAAAATAAAGAGAGATGATAAATCCTTAAGCCTTTTTAAAAATCCGTTTTATGGAGATAAAGGGTCAATGGGAAGAGATTTTGTGGGTTCAGCTAAAGTAGATGTAGGTAATAATGTTTATTTTTTAGCGTGGACAACTACACCTTGGACACTTCCTAGTAATACAGCATTAACCGTAGGGAAAAATATAGAATACCTTTTAGTCAATACAAAGAATCAATATACCGGAAAAGAAATAAATGTTGTTTTGGCTAAAAGCTTATTTGGTAAATATTTTGACTTACCAAGTAACAAAGAACAAATTGATGTTGGAAGTTGGGCAGCTAATGAATTGATAAGCAAAGGTAAAATATCAAACTACTCAATTCTAGGTAAATTTAAAGGAGAAGAACTTCTTGATATTAAATATGAACAACTTTTAGATTATGCACTTCCAAACGACAACCCTGAAAATGCTTTCAGAGTTATTTCTGGAGATTTTGTTACCACTGAAGATGGAACAGGAATTGTGCATACCGCACCAACTTTTGGAGCCGATGATGCTTTGGTTGCAAAACAAGCAACACCAGAAGTGCCACCAATGTTGGTGAAAGATGAAAACGGAAACTTAGTGCCTTTGGTAGATTTACAAGGTAAATTCCGTCCAGAAATGGGAGAACATGCTGGTAAGTATGTAAAGAACGAATATTACAACGATGGTGAAGCACCAGAGCGTTCGGTTGATGTTGAAATAGCCATTAAATTAAAAGAAGAAAATAAAGCCTTTAAGGTTGAAAAATATAAGCACAGTTACCCAAATTGTTGGCGTACAGATAAACCAATTTTATACTATCCATTAGATTCTTGGTTTATAAAAGTAACCGATGTTAAGGACAGAATGTTCGAACTAAACGAAACCATTAATTGGAAACCAAAAGCAACTGGTACGGGTCGTTTTGGTAACTGGTTAGCAAATGCCAACGATTGGAATTTATCGCGTTCGCGTTATTGGGGAATTCCATTACCAATTTGGAGAACTGAAGATGGTAAGGAAGAAATTTGTATAGGTTCTGTTGAAGAATTGAAAGCTGAAATGCATAAAGCAGTTTCAGCAGGTGTTTTGGCTAAAGATATTTTTGAAGATTTTGAAGTTGGAAACAATTCAGAAGAAAACTATGCTAAAATCGATTTACATAAAAATATTGTTGATGAAATAATTTTAGTTTCACCTTCAGGACAAAAAATGTTCCGCGAAAGCGATTTAATAGATGTTTGGTTCGATTCTGGCTCGATGCCTTATGCACAATGGCACTACCCTTTTGAGAATAAAGAAAAAATAGATAAGCACGAGTCTTATCCGGCCGATTTTATAGCAGAAGGTGTTGATCAAACACGTGGATGGTTTTATACACTTCACGCTATAGCTACCATGGTTTTCGATTCTGTAGCTTACAAAAATGTGGTGTCCAATGGACTAGTATTGGATAAAAATGGACAAAAAATGTCTAAGCGTTTAGGAAATGCGGTAGACCCTTTTGAAACGCTATCAATATATGGTGCCGATGCTACGCGTTGGTATATGATATCTAATGCAAACCCTTGGGATAATTTAAAGTTTGATTTAGAAGGTGTAGAAGAAGTAAAACGTAAGTTTTTTGGAACGCTTTACAACACCTATTCTTTCTTTAGTTTATATACAAATTTAGATAAGTTTAGTTATACGGAATCTGATATTCCTGTAGCAGAACGTCCTGAATTAGATCGTTGGATTCTGTCAGAATTGCATACGCTTATTAAGAAAGTAGATGAATTTTATGCAGATTATGAGCCTACGAAAGCTGCACGTGCTATTTCCGATTTTACTCAAGACTATTTAAGTAACTGGTATGTACGTTTAAGTAGAAGACGTTTCTGGAAAGGCGATTATCAAGAAGATAAAATTTCAGCATATCAAACACTTTATACCTGCATGGTAACCGTTGCAAAGTTAGGTGCACCAATAGCACCATTCTTTATGGATAGATTGTATTTGGATTTGAATGCTGTTACCAAAAAAGAATCATTTGAAAGTGTGCATTTGGCAGATTTTCCAGTTTTTGATGAAAACCTTATTGATAAAAGTTTAGAGCGCAAAATGGAAAGTGCTCAAACAATTTCTTCATTAGTTTTGTCGTTAAGAGCTAAGGAGAAAATAAAAGTACGTCAGCCACTTCAAAAAATAATGATTCCTGTTAACAATAATCAACAAAAAGAAGAGATTTTAGCGGTCTCTAATTTGATAAAGCATGAAGTTAACGTTAAGGAAATTGAGCTATTAGATGATGCTTCGGGGATATTGGTTAAGCAAATAAAACCAAACTTTAAAGTACTAGGTCCGCGCTTTGGAAAAGATATGAAAGCGATAGCCAATGTAGTAATTAACTTTACAACAGAAGATATTAACAAAATAGAACAAAAAGGGAGTTTAGACGTTGCTATTAATGGAAAAAACGTTACTTTAGAACGCTCTGATGTAGAAATCACCTCGCAAGATATTGAAGGGTGGTTAGTGGCAAATGAAGGCGCTTTAACGGTTGCCTTAGATGTTACAATAACTGACGAATTACGAAAAGAAGGGATAGCCAGAGAACTCATCAATCGTATTCAAAACTTAAGAAAAGATTCTGGTTTTGAAGTAACAGACAGAATTGATGTAACGTTTCAAAAAGATCAACATATAATTAGTGCAGTTGAGGCAAATATTTCGTATATTAAATCAGAAACATTAACAAACAATTTAGAGATAAAAGATAATTTAGAACATGGTATAGAAATTGCTTTTGATGATGTAAACACAAAGCTATTTATACAAAAACATTAAAATTATGAGTTTAGATGCAAACGTAAGATACTCGGATAAGGATTTAGCTGAATTTAAGGCATTAATTCAAGATAAAATAAAAAAGGCACAGCACGATTTAGAACTTATTAAAAGTGCCTATATGAATGATCATAACAACGGGACCGATGATACATCGCCAACGTTTAAGGCCTTTGATGAAGGAAGTGAAGTAATGAGTAAAGAGTCTAATTCACAACTTGCTATTCGTCAAGAAAAGTTTATCCGCGACTTAAAAAATGCATTAATAAGAATTGAAAATAAAACTTACGGGGTGTGTCGTGTTACAGGAAAACTAATTAACAAAGAGCGTTTAAAATTAGTACCACACGCTACTTTAAGTATTGAAGCAAAAAACATGCAATAATTTTATTTTAATTATATATTTGAAACGTCTCCTTATGCGAGACGTTTTTATTTTGTAAAAATGTCATTAAAAAAATCCATAATTATCATAGCGCTTATTTTGTTAATCGACCAAATAAGTAAAATTTATATAAAAACACACTTTACACTTTATGAAAGTCTTGATGTTTTTAGTTGGTTTAAAATATATTTTATTGAGAACGATGGAATGGCTTGGGGAACAAAAATCAGCGATTTTGTATCGTTTATATCTGATAGAACCGCCAAAGTAATATTAACACTATTTAGAGTAGTGGCTATTTTTGGTATTGGGTACTGGTTACATAATGCTACAAAAAACAAAAGTTCAAGAGTATTAATATTGGCTATTGCATTAATATTTGCAGGTGCTTTAGGCAATATTATCGATTCGGTTTTTTACGGTGTGCTATTTGAAGACAGTATCAATCAAGTGGCTGTTTTTATGCCTGAAACCGGAGGCTATGATAGCCTGTTGCATGGTAAAGTAGTTGATATGCTATATTTCCCTTTATTTGAAATTGACTTACCACAGTGGTTTCCTTTTTATGGAGGTAAACGTTTTAATTTTTTCGAACCAGTTTTTAATATTGCCGATATGGCAATTAGCACTGGATTCATCATGCTAATTGTATTTAATAAAAGGGCGTTTCCCAAAAAGACCAATTAACTAAAACCTATAAACTCGCTCTGGCGTCACGCAATAATCTAGTTTAATATCGCTTTCAAAAACATCGACAATTTCGTTTTCAGCTTGATAAAACGATAAACCTATTTTTAAAATTTCAGGGTTGCATTTCCCTAAAAACCGATCATAAAACCCTTTGCCATAACCAACTCGATTTCCTTGCTCATCAAAAGCTAAAAGTGGAATAAAAACAACTTCAATCTTATCATTCGATATTTCTATGCCATCAACAGGTTCTGGAATGTTATACGCGTTTTTCTTTATCTTGGTGCTATCTGTCAAAAGAAAATGCGTCATATTTCCAGTATTAAAATCACTTTTAGAGATTACTATATTTTTGTCTTTTCCAGATAAAATATTCAATATAAAATCGGTATTCACTTCTTTTTGCTCTTCAATACTCAAGAAAATATGATAAAATGTAAAGTCCCAAATAGGCAGTGTTAAAAGTTGATTTGCTATGGATATACTTAAATCTTCAATTTCTGATAAAGATAAATGACTACGACGTGTTTTATATGTTTTTCGTAACTCAGCTTTCGTCATTACAGATTATCGTTTTAGTTTGGCTGTAATATGAAATAAGGCATCACCTTGATATACAATAGGGGATTCATTCACGTTAATGATATAACCAGAATTTTGAGCTTTTACAAAAAAGTTAAACTTCCCATATGGATCGGTTATATTACCTAAAACATCGCCTCTTTTAACAAGATTTCCAACGGCAATTGACGGCTTAAACATGCCTGAATAATTAGCACGAATCCATTTACTTTCGTTTATAAAAATACAATCTTTTTTAGGCTTTGATGCTTTAAAGGTAGTTTTCAACATGCCTAAATGTTTTAAAATTCGTTTAGAGCCATTAACACCAGAATTTGTTACGGTATCATCAATGTGAAACGATTTTCCACCTTCAAAAAGTAACAAAGGTTTGCCTAACTTATAACACGTGGTTCGAAACGATTTTGAGAGATTTTTGGAATACAAAACAAAAGGAGCTCCAAAAACTTTAGCCAATACATCAAGACTCCTACTATCTTTTGAATAACGAAGCTGTGGTGAATTAAACCTACCAGCACCACCAGTATGAAAATCAATAATGAAATCGGCATGAGGAATAACTTCAGTTACCAATTTATGTGCAACTCTACCCGCTAAAGAACCAGAGGGGCTCCCAGGAAAAACACGATTTAAATCTCTGCCATCGGGAAACTCACGTTTTAAGTTTATAAATCCAAAAATATTGATAACAGGCATACAAATAATAGTGCCAATTTTGGGTTTATTGATGCCTTTGGCGATAAGCTGACGAACAATTTCAACCCCATTTACTTCATCACCATGAATACCTGCCGTGAACAAAACAGTGGGCCCTGGTTTTTTTGAACGTTCAACAATAATAGGAACATTTACAGACGATGAAGTATGTAAATTAGCCACATCAAAATTAACTTCTTTACTTTCTCCAGGTTTTATCTGCTCATTAAAAATTGTTAGTATTTCCTGTTTTTTTTCTGGCATTTATTTCTTGTTACGTTCAATATAAGTAATGATGCTTTTTGCAATATTTCTTCCTGTAGCACCTTCAATACCTTCTAAACCAGGTGTAGAGTTAACCTCTAAAAGCAAAGGTCCTCTTGCAGATTGCAACATATCTACACCACAAACGGGTAGTTTTAAGGCTCGCGCTGCATTCATGGCAACTTTGAGTTCATCATGATTTAGTTTAATGATACTTGCAGAACCTCCTCGATGTAAATTAGAACGAAATTCACCTTCTTTTCCTTGGCGTTTCATGGCGCCTACAACTTGTCCGTCTACCACCAAAGCACGTAAATCAGCACCTTTAGCTTCTGAAATATATTCCTGTACAAGGGCTCGAGCCTGTAAACCATTAAAGGCTTCCAAAACGGATTCTGCAGCATTTTTAGTTTCGGCTAAAACAACCCCTAAACCTTGAGTACCTTCTAATAATTTTATAATAACAGGAGCACCTCCAACGTGAGAAAGTACTTGTTCAATATCTCGAGAATAATTAGTAAATACAGTTTTTGGCATACCTATACCTGCTTTCGACAGTCTTTGGAAACTACGTAATTTGTCTCTGGAACGTATTATTGCATCCGAAGTAACGGTAGTAAAAACCCCCATCATTTCAAATTGTCTAACTACAGCACAACCAAAAAAGGTTACAGAAGCGCCAATTCTAGGTATAATAGCATCAACATAATCTAAATAACGATCGTTAAAATAGATAGTTGGTTTCTCTTTTTCAATAATGATATCGCATTTAAGAGGATCTATAACTTCTACTTTATGTCCTTTCTTTTGGCCCTCTTCTATAAGACGTGCCGTTGAGTATAAATTTGCGTTTCTAGATAGTATTACTATATTCATTGTGTATTTTATATAAATAAGAAACGTTTTCTAAATCTACATCAACTATAAATTTTTGTTTTAAAAACTGCCTGCCAATTAGTACAGGAAACTTCATGTCGTCTCTGGTGCTTAAAGTTAAGTTAATCTTGTATGTTTTTCCAAAAAATACAACTTCGGATTTTACTTTGTATCGGTTTTCTTTGTAGCCATTGCTACTTTTTACATTGGTTCTCGAGTATTCGTTAAATACAATTTCTGTTTTACCAAAATTTTGATGCACATCACTATTAAAAATACATCGTAAACTATGGTCTTCAACAATAATTTCAGAACAATGTATAGCAGAGGTGTATGCGCCTGTATCAATTTTTACATCAATATTAAATAGACCCAATTTTGGGAAGTCAATCTTATCAACTCTACCAATAATATGTTTACTCATTTTCTATTTTAAAAAGTGGCGCAAGGTAGTAAATTAGTTGAAAGAAAAGCGATTATTTTTTTTGCATTACACTATTTACTTCAACCCAGTAACCATCAGGGTCTTGCACGTAAACCTGTTGCACTCCATCGTCTCTTAAAGTAATTTTATTGTCTTCTCCGGTCCAACTTGTGTAACCTATGTTCTTTGAGGTGAGCGTTTGAATAAAAGCATCAAAACTAGAAGTAGTTACTGCAAAATGAACGGCTTTATTAAGTTTAATATCGCCTTCAACAATAGAGATTAAATGGAGTTCTTTTCCATCACCTAACGAGAACCAACGTACACCATCAGTTTTGCCTTTGTTGGTAATTTCATTTAAGTTAAAAATAGATTTATAAAACTCAGCCGATATATCTACATCCTTCACAGAAAGAGCTAAATGATCAAAACTCATAGAAAAATCAGAGTTATCTTGTGCAAAAGTGGATTTTGAGAGTAAAGCAATTGTAACAAAAAGGATTATTTTTTTCATTGTAAAGAGGGATGTAATTCATTTAGTTATGTGCAAGATACTAAAAAACGAAGGCTAATTTTTACATTATCTAGAATTTAATATACCTTTGGTTTAATGGATATCCCTGCTTTAGAAATACAATTACGAACCTTACCAAATCAACCCGGAGTATATCAATATTTTGATAAAGAGGGCATGATTATTTACGTTGGGAAAGCAAAAAATTTAAAAAAGCGCGTTAGTTCTTATTTTACAAAAACTCACGATAATGGTAAAACGCGCGTACTCGTAAAAAAAATTGCCAGCATTAAGCATATCGTGGTTGAAACAGAGACGGATGCTTTATTGCTGGAAAATAATCTTATAAAAAAACACAAACCACGATATAATGTGTTGCTGAAAGATGACAAATCATATCCTTGGATTTGCATTAAAAACGAACGATTTCCTAGAGTATTTTCAACACGTCGAGTTTTTAAAAATGGCGGAGACTATTTTGGACCTTACACAAGCATGAAAACGGTTTCCACTTTGCTAAGTCTTATAAAAGGATTGTACTCCTTACGTACCTGTAATTACGATTTAGCCGAAGAAAAGATAAAAGCGGGGAAATATAAGGTTTGTTTGGAGTATCATTTAGGAAACTGCAAAGGTGCTTGTGAAGGTTTTGAAACAGAAGCGGAGTACAACGAAAATATTAAAGCCATAAAACAAATTCTAAAAGGAAACTTTAAAGATTCACTCTCTCAATTTAAACAACAAATGCGAGATTATGCTGAAAACATGCAGTTTGAAGAGGCTCAAAAAATAAAGGAGAAAGTTGAGGTTTTAGAGAATTATCAAGCAAAATCTACTATTGTAAACCCCAAAATTAGCAACGTAGATGTATTCTCGATAATGAGCGATGAAAGCTATGGCTATGTTAATTTTTTACAACTCTCTTATGGTTCTATTATTCGCTCACATACATTAGAAATTAAAAAGAAATTAGACGAAACCGATAAAGAATTACTGGAACTTGCGATTACAGAAATCAGACAACGATTCCATTCAAAGTCAAAAGAGATTTATGTACCTTTTCAGGTAGAATTAGGTGAAAACATAAAAGTAACCATACCACAATTAGGTGATAAAAAGCATATTTTAGATTTATCACTCAGAAACGCCAAATATTTTAGAATGGAGCGTTTTAAGCAAATGAAAATTGTAGATCCTGATAGGCATGTAAACCGTATTATGGCGCAAATGAAGGCCGATTTAAGGCTCTCTGAAGAACCAAGACATATTGAGTGTTTTGATAATTCTAATATTCAAGGAACACACCCTGTTGCTGCTTGCGTGGTGTTTAAAAACGGAAAACCAAGTAAAAAAGATTACCGACATTTTAATATAAAAACGGTTGAAGGACCCGATGATTTCGCATCGATGGAAGAAGTGGTTTACAGACGTTACAAGCGTATGTTGGATGAAGATCAATCGTTACCCCAACTTATAATTATTGATGGGGGCAAAGGGCAATTATCGTCAGCCTTAAAAAGTTTAGACGCTTTAAATTTAAGAGGAAAAATTGCTATTATCGGAATTGCTAAACGTTTGGAAGAATTATTCTATCCAAACGATCCAATTCCCTTATATTTAGATAAAAAAAGCGAAACCCTAAAAATTATACAGCAATTACGTAATGAAGCACACCGTTTTGGTATTGAGCACCACCGAAATAAGCGTAGTAAAAGTGCATTGAATACGGAGCTTGAAACCATATCTGGAGTAGGAGAAAAAACGGTAGTAGAGTTGTTAAAACATTTTAAATCGGCAAAACGAGTTGCCAATGCAAAGTTAGACGAATTGGAAGCTGTAGTTGGTGTTTCAAGAGCTGAAAAGGTTTATAATTATTATCATGAGAAGTAAAAAAAATCTAACTAATACAATTTAAATGAACACTTCTAATACACTATTAATTGCAGTATCTGTTATTGTGCTAGTTGGAATTTTGATACAGTATTTTTTGTGGCGAGATAGAACTAACGATAGAAAGGTATTAGATGAGCACTGGAATAAGTTTCTTAAATCGGAATCTTTTAATGACATAAAAGGGATTGCTTTTTATGGAGATAAATTAATCTGGAATAAACACCTTACTAAAGGACAACTCGAAAAAATAATTGAACTGGTAAATTCTAAAGTAGCTAGATATTCTCAGTTAGAGAAGTTAAAATACAATGCTTACAATAAAAAATTACATTACGATAGACCATTACCGGAATCAGGCAGTAGTGGAGGCATAAAGCAAAGTTGGTAAAAACAATAATTTGAAACAAAAAACGATCATATTAATCCTAAGCCTACTTGTATTGTTTTCCGCGAAAGCGCAAAATGATACACTGGTAAAACCCGAACCAAAAATCGGCTTGGTGTTAAGTGGTGGTGGCGCCAAAGGCTTAGCGCATATTGGTGTTTTAAAAGTTATAGATAGCTTAGGTGTAAAAATTGATTATATAGCAGGCACGAGCATGGGCGCGATTATTGGGTCGCTGTACGCATCGGGTTATACGGGTAAACAGCTCGATTCTATCTTTCAAGAAATTGATTTTGATAACATTATTACCGATAATTTGCCCAGAGCTTCAAAAGCATTTTACGAACGAGATAACTCCGAAAAATATGCCGTAAAACTTCCTTTTGAAGATTTTAAATTAAAATTACCATCGGCGCTTTCAAAAGGATACAATACCTATAGCTTGCTTTTAAAATTAACCTTGCATGTTAATGATGTAAAAGATTTTAGCGAATTGCCTATTCCGTTTTTTTGTATTGCTACTAATATTGAAACTGGCAAACCTGTTATACTAGATAAAGGAAATTTAACCCAATCGGTTATGGCGAGTGGCGCTTTGCCATCGCTTTTTCAACCCGTGTTTATTGATGACGACATGTTAATTGATGGCGGTGTTGTAAACAACTACCCGATTGATGAGTTACGAGCCAAAGGCATGGATATTATCATTGGTGTGGATGTGCAAGATGGATTGGCAGATAGAAACGCTTTAACCTCGGCGCCTGACGTTTTGATTCAAATTAACAATTTCCGAACCATTAATGATATGAAAACAAAGGTTAAAAAAACCGATGTTTACATAAAGCCAGATATCACTGATTTTTCGGTTGTTTCCTTTAGTGAAGGTATTCAAATAATTAAAAAAGGGAAGGAAGCAGCGTTATCTCAAATGGAAATGCTAAAAAATTTGGTTTCAGATAAATCAAATCAACATATATCTAGAATTATACCTACTGCGCGTGATAGTATTACTATAAAAAATATTGTCGTAGAAGGAAATAAAAACTATACGAGGTCTTATGTTTTAGGGAAATTAAAGATAAAAGACAATGAAAAAATTAGTTATAAAAATTTTGCAAAAGGGATAGACAATCTAGTAGCAACCAACAATTTTGATTCCTTTGAATATCAACTAAAAAACGCAGAAGATGGTGAGGGCTACGACCTTGTAACTACTTTAAAAGAGTCTGAAATAAATACTTTTTTAAAATTAGGATTACATTATGACGATTTATATAAAAGTGCAGCACTTGTAAACTTAACGAAAAAGCGGTTGTTGTTTAGTAATGATTTAGCTTCATTAGATATTATTTTGGGTGATAATGTGCGCTACAATTTTGAGTATTTAATTGATAAAGGCTTTTATTGGAGTGTAGGTTTAAGATCAAGATACAATCAATTCCATAAAAATATAAATGCACAATTACTGTTAGATGACGAGCAAATAATGTCTACAGGTTTAAATAAAATAGACGCTAAACTTGCCGACCAAACTAATCAAATATATTTACAAACACTTTTCAGGAGGGATTTTGCACTCAGTATGGGTGTAGAACATAAACGCTTAAAAGTAGCGTCTGAGACAATTTTACAACCCAACCAAAACGATCAATTCATATTTGAAAATACCGATTATTTGAGCCTTTTTGGAAACTTAAAGCTTGATACCTACGACAATAAATATTTCCCTAAAAAAGGAGTTTATTTTAATGGCGATTTACATATTTATGTGCACGCTTCAGGTTTCGTTGAAAATTTCAACCAATTTTCTATTGCTAAAGCAGATATGGGATACGCATTTAGCTTAACGGATAAATTAGCATTCAATCTACAAACCCATGGCGGTTTTAAGGTGGGTGAAGAGACTACAAAAACTTTAGATTTTGCTTTAGGCGGCTATGGCAATAACCTAATAAATAATTTTATTCCGTTTGTAGGATACGATTTTATATCACTTACAGGTAATAGCTATGTGAAGGCTTCAGTTACTGCCGATTTTGAAATATTTAAAAAGCATCACATTACAGCCGAAGGGAATTGGGCAAATATTGATGATAATATTTTTGAGTCGGGTGAGTGGTTTACACTCCCAGACTATCGTGGTTATGCCTTGGGGTATGCTATTGATAGTTTTATTGGTCCTATTCAGGCTAAGTTTAGCTATTCCCCAGAACAAAAACAAAGTGTTTGGTTTTTTAATATTGGCTTTTGGTTTTAATAATTTTCTGTTAAGGCAGGCGTGTTTTTATGCAGTTTCTTAATTAATTCCGATATTTGTAACACTATGATACTTTTTTGGAAAGATTTACTTTTATTTCTACACTATCTCATCAAGAGAAACCCAGAATGAGCTGGCTTTTTGTATCTTTATATTGAATAATAAAGTTTTGATTTTTAAACTTTTAACTTTTCATTTTTAACTTAAAATTTATAAAAATGCCTTTTTATCATAAATTAGGAAACATTCCACATAAACGCCATATACAGTTTAGAAAATCAGATGGAAGCTTGTATTACGAACAACTATTTGGGACCATCGGTTTTGACGGAATGTCAACAAACAGTTATCACGAGCAACGCCCTACGCAGGTAAAAGAGATTAAAAAACAATATAGCGTAGCACCAAAAATTGCTAAAACAAATAATATTCAGTCGTATCGTTTAAAGGGGTTTCAAGTAAAACCAGAGAACGATTATTTAGAAAGTAGAAAAACCGTTTTAATCAATAGCGATTGTGCTATTATTTTGGCAGCACCAAAACAATCTACAAACGACTATTTTTATAAAAACACCGATGCGGATGAGCTTATTTTCATTCACAAAGGTTCTGGTAAATTACGAACACATTTAGGAAATTTAGATTTTAAATATGGCGATTACCTTTTAGTTCCAAGAGGGATTATTTATAAAATTGATTTTGACTCAAAGGATAATCGCCTATTTATTGTAGAATCTCGCAGACCTATTTATACACCTAAGCGCTACCGAAACTGGTTTGGACAACTTTTGGAGCATTCTCCATTTTGTGAACGCGATATTCGCAGACCATATGAGCTAGAAACGAATAATGAAAGTGGTGACTTTTTAATTAAAGTTAAAAAACAAGACGATATTATAGAAATGGTGTACGCTTCACACCCGTTTGATGTTGTTGGATATGACGGCTACAACTACCCTTATGCGTTTTCAATCCACGATTTCGAACCTATAACAGGGCGTATTCACCAACCACCTCCAGTACATCAAACCTTTGAGACTGATGCTTTTGTGGTGTGTAGTTTTGTACCAAGGCTTTACGACTATCATCCGCAGTCAATACCAGCACCTTACAATCATAGTAATATTGATAGCGATGAGGTGTTGTATTACGTTGATGGTGATTTTATGAGTCGAAACGATGTAGCAGCAGGCCACATTTCCTTGCATCCAGCGGGGATACCGCATGGGCCACATCCGGGAGCGACAGAGCGTAGTATTGGTAAAACAAAAACCGATGAACTTGCAGTTATGGTGGACACGTTCAAACCTCTAAAAGTAACCGAAGAAGCTATGAAAATAGCCGATGATAGTTATCATAAATCTTGGCTGGAATAAATTAATTTGAAGCTATTTCCTGCTTTCCGCTATATCTTTTGCAGGATGCAAAAGGATTTCGCATCAATCAGGGCTAAAATATATCATTTGTTATCAACTAAACGACTTAACAAATCAACAAATCAACAATTAATCATGAGTAAAGACATAAAATCAGTAAACTACGGTTTAGAAAAAATATTTGAAGGGGCACAAGACTTTTTGCCACTTTTAGGAACAGACTATGTAGAATTCTATGTAGGTAATGCAAAACAATCAGCACATTTTTACAAAACAGCATTTGGATTTCAATCATATGCTTATAAAGGTTTAGAAACAGGCTCGAAAGATCAAGTGAGTTATGTATTAAAACAAGATAAAATAAAACTTGTTCTTACAACACCACTAACAAGTAAGTCACCTATAAATGACCATATTGTAAAGCATGGTGATGGGGTAAAAGTAATTGCGCTTTGGGTTGAAGATGCTAGAAAAGCGTACCAAGAAACCACCAGTAGAGGAGCTAAATCTTACATGGAACCTGTTGTTGAAAAAGACGAACATGGCGAGGTAGTAAGAGCTGGAATTTATACCTACGGCGAAACGGTTCACATGTTTGTAGAACGCAAAAATTATAATGGGGCATTTTTACCAGGTTTCCAAGAATGGAAATCGGATTATAATCCTACACCCGTTGGATTAAAATTTATCGACCATATGGTTGGTAACGTAGGTTGGGGACAAATGAATACATGGGTAAAATGGTATGAGGACGTAATGGGTTTTGAAAACTTTTTATCCTTTGACGACAAACAAATACATACCGAATATTCGGCGCTTATGAGTAAAGTGATGAGTAATGGTAACGGGCGTATTAAATTTCCAATAAACGAACCAGCTAAAGGGAAAAAACGCTCGCAGATAGAAGAATATCTTGATTTTTATGAAGACGCAGGCGTACAACACATAGCGGTGGCAACGGATGATATTATTAGTACTGTTAGTCAGTTAAGGGATAGAGGTGTTGAGTTTTTGTCGATTCCTCCAGAAGAGTATTATAGAGCGGTTCCTGGGCGCTTAGAGGAGCACAGTCATCAACTACGAGAAGATATTGAAACCTTAAAAAAATTGGGTATCATGATTGATGCTGATGAAGAAGGGTATTTACTTCAAATTTTCACAAAACCTGTTGAGGACCGACCAACACTATTCTTTGAAATAATACAACGTATGGGAGCTAGAGGCTTTGGTGCAGGTAATTTTAAAGCACTTTTTGAGTCTATAGAGCGCGAACAAGCTAAAAGAGGCACCCTTTAAAACCATTAATAAATAAAAAGACTCCATCAAAACGATGGAGTTTTTTATTATGTATACCAAATTTGTGTTAAGAACTTCCAATATTTACAGGCTGTGAGAAGATTTTTTATATTTTTGGAATAGTAATTGTAATTTCTTAATTGTAAACAATAAATTAGCTTTAAAGAAGTTACATTTCCATAACCCAAATAAAATGAAAAAAATACTACTTATAATAATCGCAATTACCGCATTACAATTGTCGTATGCCCAACAAGAATCTGCGTTTGGTGATGGCGAATGGTTTAAATTCAAAATGAGCTATAGTGGGTTTCTAAAGGCTGGCAACGCTACCCTTGCTGTAAAAGCTTCTAAATTGGATAATAAGGATGTATATCATGTAGTAGGGAAAGGTTGGACCACAGGTATGATAAAATGGTTTTTTAAAGTAAAAGATAGATACGAAAGCTATTTTGACAGAAAAACAATGTTGCCATATAAGTTTATTAGAAATATTGACGAAGGCGGTTACACAAAAGATATAGAGATAGATTTTGACCAAGAAAATAATAAAGCTTACGTAAACGATAAAAAACATAACGTAAAAACAGTTTTTACCACCACACCTAATATACAAGACATGGTGTCTACCTATTACTATTTACGTAATTCGATTAATCCGAGCAAATTAAAAGTAGGTGATGAGATTAGAACCGATATGTTTTTCGATAAAGAAAATTATGGGTTTAAATTAAAATACCTAGGAGAAGAAACTATAGACACAGACTTTGGCGAAATTGAGACCTTAAAATTCAGACCTTATGTAATGGCAGGACGTGTTTTTAAAGAAGAAGAAAGTTTAACCCTATGGGTTTCAAAAGACAAAAATAAAGTACCTTTGCGCATTAAAGCAGATTTGGCTGTAGGCTCGTTAAGAGCAGATTTAGAAGCTTTTAAAGGTTTAAAACATCCGTTTAAAATAGTTGTAAATAATTAAGAAATTTTGAACTCCAAAATAACCAACCAACTTAAAGAAAAGTACGAAGCGATAAACCAAGATGTTGAAACACATTTGGAGGGTTTATTGCATAGTAAACCCATAAATTATTGGGATTACATTCAAACCGATGCCTTATTGAATCTTCAAATACAACACACCGTTTTTCCTGATGAAAAGGTGTTCATTATGTACCATCAAATTTCTGAATTATTATTCAAGATGATACTTAGTGAGATTGAACAAGTGGCCAAGGATGATAATATAACAACCGAAATATTTACAGATAAAATAATGCGTGTAAGTCGTTACTTTGATGTGCTTACATCATCTTTTAGTATCATGAAAGATGGAATGGATGTTAATCAGTATAATAAGTTCAGAACTACATTAACACCAGCCAGTGGTTTTCAGAGTGCACAGTACAGAAAAATAGAGTTTGCATCTACCGAGCTTATTAACTTAATCGATAAAAGATTTAGAGATACGATTGATAGAAATACATCATACGAGCATGCTTTTGAGCACCTATATTGGCAAGCAGCGGGTAAAGATTATAAAACTGGAAAAAAAACCTATACATTAACAGCTTTTGAGGAGCGGTATAAAGAGGAATTTATTAGATTTACAAAGTTTTATCAGTTTAACAATTTGTATTCTAAATTTAAGTCGCTGCCTAAAGAAGCTAAAGAAAATAAAGCTTTAACTGAGGCGATGCGACATTATGATTATACAGTTAATATAAAATGGGTTATGGCGCATTACAATACGGCAAATCACTATTTAAATATTAACGGTAAAACAGCAGAAGCAACAGGAGGCAGTGAATGGGTAAAATACATGCACCCAAAATATCAAAAAAGAATATTTTTTCCAGATTTATGGACCGAAAAAGAAAAAGAAACGTGGGGAACAAATATATAATACTATTAGTAGCTTTAATTTGTTTTATAGCTTGTAAAGAAGAAGTAGAAAAACCTGTAATAAAAGAAGAATTAGCCGTTGTAGAGGAACCCGAAGAAATTCTCGAATTTGGGTTTAATTTAAACGATTATATCGTTAAAAGAGACACCATAAGACGCGGTGACAGTTTTGGAGTAATTTTAGAACGTAATAAGGTAGGCTATCCAAAAATATTTCACATTGCGGAAAAAGCAAAAGACACTTTTGATATAAGAAGACTCCAAATAGGAAAACCTTATACACTTTTGTGTTCAAAAGATTCTTTAGAACTCCCTAAATGTTTTATTTATCAGCCAACAATGGAAGAATATGTGGTTATCAATTTTCACGATTCCATTCATGCTTACACCAGCAGAAAACCTATTAAATATATCGAAAAAACAGCCACAGGTGTAATTACAAATAACATTTCTGAAACTTTAGAAGAACAAGGGCTAAGTCCGCGATTAGCATATAAAATGGCCGACGAAATTTATGCGTGGACTATCGATTTTCGTCGTTTACAAAAAGGAGATCGTTTTAAAGTGATTTATACAGACAAGTATATCGACGATACTATTTATACTGGAGTTCATAATATTAAAGCGGCTTTTTTTGAGCATAATAACGAACCATTTTATGCTTTTGAGTTTATGACAGATTCAACCAAAGGCATTATTGATTATTTTAATGAAGAAGCAAAAAACTTACGACGTGCCTTTTTGAAAGCTCCAGTAAAGTTCAAACGCATTTCATCAAGATATAATTTAAAAAGAAGAATAGCTGTTTACGGGTATAAAGTTCGCCCGCATAAGGGCACTGATTTTGCCGCTGATATTGGAACACCTATCATGGCAACTGCAAATGGTACAGTTACCGAATCGGCAAGAAGAGGAGGTAATGGAAATTATGTAAAAATACGCCATAATGCAACGTATGAAACTCAATATTTACATATGAGTAAGCGTAAAGCTAAAGTAGGTCAATTTGTAAAACAAGGCGATGTTATTGGATGGGTTGGCATGACAGGTAACACAGGAGGGCCACATGTATGCTATCGTTTTTGGGTTAACGGAAAACAAGTAGACCCTTTTAAGCAAAAACTACCAGAAGCTAAACCTATTTCAGACTCTTTAAAAGTGAAGTATTTGGAGTTTATAAAGCCCTTAAAATATCAGCTAGACAATATTTTCTTTAAACCAGAAATAGAAGAAGAAGAACCAGAGCAAACTATTATCACTCAAGCAAATTCATAACATGTCATTACCAACAGTAAATCCAACCACAACAAAATCTTGGGAAAAATTATCGCAACATTTTAAAGCAGTAAAGAACATTCATATGAAGGATTTATTTGCTCAAGACAAAAACAGGGCAAATAAATTCACGATTAAATGGGATGATTTTTATGTTGATTTTTCTAAAAACAGAATTACCGAAGAAACTTTAAAGTATTTGTTGGAATTAGCCGATGAGCTAAAGTTGAAAGATGCCATTAAAAGTCAGTTTTCTGGTGAAATAATAAATAAAACCGAAGGTCGAGCCGTATTACACACAGCTTTACGTGCGCCAAAAGATGCCAATTTTAAGGTAGAAGGTGTTAATGTAATGCCTGAAGTATATAGCGTGAAACAAAAAATAGAAGCGTTTACCAAGCAAGTTGTAAATGGCGAACTAAAAGGTTTTACCGGAAAAGCATTTACTGATGTAGTTAATATTGGAATTGGAGGCTCCGATTTAGGTCCAGCAATGGTTGTTGATTCTTTGCAGTTTTACAAAAACCACTTAAACACGCATTTTGTAAGTAATGTTGATGGGGATCATGTAAATGAAGTAATAAAAAAACTAAACCCGGAAACCACCTTATTTGTAATTGTTTCTAAAACATTCACTACACAAGAAACATTATCAAATGCCAATACAATTAAAGCATGGTTTTTAAAATCAGCGAAAGAAGAGGCTATTGCAAAACATTTTGTGGCGGTTTCAACTAACTTAAAAAACGTAAAGGAATTTGGTATTGACGAAAATAACATCTTTCCTATGTGGGACTGGGTTGGTGGTCGTTTTTCATTATGGAGTGCTGTAGGGTTATCAATTAGTCTAGCCGTAGGCTATAAAAATTTTGATAGCTTATTGAAAGGTGCTAATAAAATGGATGAACATTTTAAAAATGAAGATTTTGCAACAAATATTCCTGTTTTACTGGCATTAATTAGTATTTGGTATAACAACTTTTTTAATGCTGAAACCGAGGCTATCATTCCATATTCTCAATACTTAAACCAGTTTGCTACGTACTTGCAACAGGGTATTATGGAAAGTAACGGTAAAAGTGTAGATAGAAATGGAAATCCTATTGACTATCAAACGGGAACAATTATTTGGGGTGAACCAGGAACCAATTCACAACACGCATTTTTTCAGTTAATTCACCAAGGAACTAAAATAATTCCAGCTGATTTTATTGGTTTTAAAGAATCATTACACGGAAATAAGGATCATCAAGATAAATTGATTTCCAATTTTTTAGCACAAACTGAAGCCTTGTTAAATGGGAAAACTGAAGCTGAGGTGATTGCAGAAAATACTCCCAAAAACATCATTCCTTTTAAAGTGTTTCAAGGGAATAAACCCACTAATACCATATTTATTAACAGGTTATCACCAGAAAGTTTGGGCAAACTAATAGCGATGTATGAGCATAAAATATTTGTTCAAGGTATTGTTTGGAACATTTTTAGTTATGACCAATTTGGAGTAGAACTTGGAAAGCAATTAGCTTCTAAAATTTTACAAGAATTTAACAATACTGCGAAAAGTGAACATGATTCCTCAACACAAAGTTTATTGAGTTATTATAAGAATATCTCGTAAACTTCGACATTTTTATCAATAAAAATTTAAAAAAGACGCTAAAAATCAAATACTAGCGTCTTTTTATTTATCAACAATTGTTAAATTTCTTAACAATTGAGTAATATTCAATGTATAATTATACGTATTTTTGCTGGGACTAATTTCAAAAATTAAATAATTAATCTTTCAAAAATTATGAGAAAAATTACTCAAAATTTATTGATGACTGTAGCCTTTTTATTTACTACAGCATTAATAGCTCAAAGCACAGTTACTGGTACAGTTGTGGAAGCAGGAACAAATATTCCATTACCAGGTGCTAACGTTGTTGAAAAGGGAACATCAAACGGAGTTGTTTCAGACTTTGATGGAAACTTTACAATAACGACAAAATCTTCATCCGGAGAAATAGTTGTTTCTTACATTGGTTATACATCTAAAACAGTACCGTTTTCTGGAAATGCAACTTTAGGAAGCATTACTTTAGAATCAAGTCAAGTGGGCTTAGAAGAAGTTCAAATTATTGCATCGGTTGCAGTTGACAGAAAAACACCGGTTGCAGTGTCAACTATTAAATCTGCAGATATTGAATTAAAGCTAGGAACCCAAGAGTTTCCGGAAATTTTAAAATCTACGCCAGGGGTATATGCTACCAAAGCAGGTGGAGGTTATGGTGACGGTAGAATTAACCTTAGAGGATTTAATTCTGAAAACGTTGCGGTTATGATTAATGGTATTCCTGTAAACGACATGGAAAATGGTCGAGTATTCTGGTCTAACTGGGCTGGTTTAGGCGATGTAACAAGTCAAATGCAAGTACAAAGAGGTTTAGGAGCTGCTAAAATTGCAGTACCTTCTATTGGTGGTACAATAAATATTGTTACAAAAACAACTGACGTAGAAGAAGGAGGAAATGTAATAACTTCAATTGGTAATGATGGCTATTTTAAATATGGTTTAACATACTCAACTGGATTAATGGACAACGGTTTTGCTGCAACAGTTTCAGCAGCTAAAACAGAAGGAGACGGTTATGTTGATGGTACAGAGTTTTCAGGAGTATCTTATTTCGTAAATATTTCGAAGGAAATTAACGATGCTCATAAGTTGTCATTTTCTGCCTTTGGTGCAAAACAGCGTCATGGACAAAGACAAAACAGACAGTTAATAGAAACATTCAGAAGAGCTGAAAGAGGTAGAAAATTTAATGCAGATTGGGGATATAAAAACGGACAAGTAACGTTTCAAGAAGACAATTTTTATAATAAACCACAAATGTCCTTAAACCATTATTGGAATTTAAGTGATAATACATCTATTAATACCTCTGCTTATGCATCTTTCGGATCTGGTGGTGGTGGTGGTACCGCTGGTGATTTTAAGTTTGGATTTGATGCCACGACAGGTCAAGGTGATTACAGAATTGGAGCTTTTGGACCAATAGATTTTGATAAAATAGTAGATGACAATGTTGCCGCTGGTGCAAATGGCGCTGAAACGTATTTAAGAGCTTCGCGTAATGACCATAACTGGTATGGTGTTCTTTCAACATTAAAGACAAATTTATCTGACGATTTAGTGTTGTTAACAGGATTAGATTACAGAAACTATAAGGGAATACATTTCTCTGAAGTAACCGATTTATTAGGTGCACAATATGCCTTAGATAATGGGAATGTTAACAACCCAAATGCAGCGCTTCAAGTGGGCGATAAGAGAGACTATTTTAATGATGGTTTAGTAGGTTGGTTAGGTGCATTTGGACAGTTAGAATATGATGTAAATGAAAATTTCAATACATTCATATCGTTAGCAGCATCTAATACTTCTTATAAAAGAGTTGACTATTTTAACTATTTAGATAGTGATCCTTTACAAGAAACCGATCGATATAACTTCTTTGGGTTTAGTGCTAAAGGTGGTGCGAATTATAGAATTGATGGGAATCATAATGTGTTTGCAAACCTTGGATATTTTGAAAAGGCTCCAGGTTTTGATTCTGTGTTTTTGAACTTTAGCAATGATAATATAAATGCTGATGCACCAAATCAAAAAATATCAAGTTTTGAATTGGGGTATGGTTTTAGAGGAGAAAAATTATCTGCAAATTTAAACTTATATAGTACTAGATGGAATGATAGAACAGAAACTGCAACGTTTCAACAACCTGACGGGACTAGAGCTGCAGCAAATATTTTAGGGGTTAATGCAATTCATCAAGGGGTTGAGTTAGATTTTGTTTATAGGGCTACGGATAAGTTGAGTTTAACCGGTATGGCGTCAATTGGAGATTGGAGATGGGATAGTAATGTAACAGATGTTGATATACTTGACGAAGACCAAAATGTTGTAGAAACAGTTGATTTATATATAAAAGATTTACATGTTGCTGATGCTGCACAAACAACTATGGCATTAGGGGTTAACTATAGATTTTCTCCAGAAACAAGATTAATTATTGATTATAATTATTACGATAATATTTATGCAGATTTCGACCCTAGTGATCGTGGTACTGAAGGAGCACCTGATGCTTGGGAAATGCCAGCTTATGGACTTTTTGATATAGCGATGACACATGGTTTTAAATTTGGACCGTTTGATGCTAGTTTAACAGCTAGAATGAATAACGTGTTTGATACTGAATATATATCAGATGCCCAAGATGGAAGTGGTTCGGTAGCTGAAACTGCTCTTGTTTATTTTGGTTACGGAAGAACCTTTAGTATTGGAGCAAAACTTAATTTTTAAAAAATTGTAACATGAAATATATATATTTTTACTTATTAATTCTAGGAGTAGCCTTAACAAGCTGTAATCCTATGGAAGACATTTATAATGATATAGATGCAAAAGAAAACCCAATTGTTGGGGAAGCTACTTACGTTTTAACTAGCGAAGATTACGATGACTTAGGGTTAACTTTTGGGAACTTTAGCTCTGAAGATGATGCCAAGGCGTTATTGCCAGACTTTTTAAGCGATTTATACCCTTCATGGGGTAAAGGATCTGCTGTAACTGTAGGATACAAACTATTTATAGGAAACGCAGAAGGCGTTAGCGATTATTCTGGAGCAGATGTTTATCAGCTTACAAATGCAGATTACGCTTCAACAGGAAGTGATGCTTTTGGTTTTTACCCAAATGTAGATGCCACGGATGAAATACCTGGTGTTTTAGCAACTCAAATAGCGGGTGCCGCGGATGGAGATATTGTATTAGCTAGATATGCGCAGTATTTTGACAATCCAGTTGTGGGGTTAGCTAATTTAGTAGAATACAACTTTGCAGGTAGTTTGGCAGGCTGGACTGCGGTAGAAACATCTCCTGCAACAGGGGGTAATGATGTTTGGACTTCGCAATCTGGTTATGTTCAAGGAAATGGTTTCTTTGGAGGTGCAGTAGCCAATGAAGAATGGTTAGTTTCTCCAAGTATTGATTTAAGCGGAGAATCAAATCTTAAGTTACAAATAACGCAAGAAATAGATTTCCTATCTGTACCTGATCAAATTGATATCATGGTTTCTACAGACTACGCTGGAGACCTTTCTACGGCAACATGGACAGCATTAAGTTTTGATAAAACAGCTTTTGGAAGTATGACAGCATCTCCAGATTATGATTTTTCAGCTTATGATGGGCAGACAATTAATATTGCTTTCAAATATGTGTCTTCTGATACGGACGCGGGACGTTGGAGAGTCGCTAATTTAGCTATAAAAGTTTTAGGTGCCACAGGAGACACTAATAAAAAAGGTGAGTTTTTTATGTACGATGGTACTGAATGGGAAGAAGTAGACGGCGTTTATTTTTTAAGCTCTGCTGATTTTGATTCAATGGGTGAAGGATCAGGACAACCAGGTCGCTTTAATAACTTTGGTAGTTCTACACCTGCAGAAGATTATTTACCAACATTTTTAAGTATTACGGCGCCTTATGCTTATGCTCAGGAAGAAGATGAAGTTATTATGGTATACGATTATTTTTCTAGCTCAAGCGGAGCTCAAATTAGAGGTAATCGTTATACAGTAATTGACGGAAAATGGACACCTCATACCTCTGTTATTAGTACGTCGCTGCAATTTGGACATGACGGTAATTCTTGGGTTCCAGATAATACAATAAGATATATGTTAACAGGTGCTGATATTACATTTATTTCTAATGCATTTAGTAGTATATATCCAGGACCTGCTGATAACGTTGGTTTCTTTGGTAGTTTTGATAGAAGATCATCAAGTAGTAACTTCTGGAGCGATGCGATGTTGCTTGAAGCATTTAACGCGCTGTTAGAAAATGGAAATTTTGTAACTGCTGAAGGTCAAAAATATCTTTTAACGTATGTTATATACAATGGTTCTACCACTAACGAATCAAAAAGCGTTATAAAAACAGGTGGTGAATGGGTTTATCAATAGAAACCTAAAGATTATTCAGTAAAGATTAAAAACCGCTTTAATTTAAAGCGGTTTTTAATCTTTAATAAAATAGCATAAATGAACAAATACAAAATTTTAATTTTATTCAGTTTACTACTTATTAATTGCAGTAACCCTGATGATAATAGAGCACCTGCAAAGGAAGAAGAACCAGCACAAATTAACTTTAACCTGCCTTCTAGCGTGCAAAGTTATTATAGTGATATAACGTTTTTTGAAGATGCTGATTTATTGTTTAATGAATTAGAAGCTCATGTAACTTTAAATCATACTACAATCCTATCTTACGGACAAAGACACCAATATTTGTATAATGCGGATGCCGACTTAAATAACACAGACAATGTTACTTTAATGTATTCTGGAGAAAGCAGATATTGGCGAGAATACACTTCTAGTTCAAACAATTATACACCCCAAACATTTAACACCGAACATATTTTTCCTCAATCAATGCTAAGTGCTGAAGATGCGGTAACCGATTTGCATCATTTACGAGTTTGTGATGATGATGTTAATAGCAATAGAAGTAATTACCCTTTTTTAGATGGAAGCGGAACGTATAAACTTGATGGAACTCGGTGGTACCCAGGAGATGAATGGCGAGGAGACGTTGCTAGAATGGTGATGTATTTAAATATTAGATATGGAGAAAATTTTAATAAGGTTGGAGGTATATCGTTGTTTTTGAAATGGAACATTGAAGACCCAGTTTCTGCATTTGAAGTGCAAAGAAATGAAGTTATTTATGCTGCACAAGGTAATAGAAATCCGTTTATTGATAATCCGTATTTAGCAACATTAATTTGGGGCGGAAGTGCTGATGCTGAAAATAAATGGTAATTGTAAATATTTAAAACCGCTTCAAAAACAAGCGGTTTTTTTCTACGTTTTAATTATTACATTTGTTGTCTAAACTTTTAAATATTTAATTTATGTACGATGTTTTATTAAAGTTGCACTCATATTGGGCATATTTAGTGCTTTTAGTTTTAATTATTGCAGCCGTAAGTGCAATCATAAAAACTGTTGGCGATAAAGAATATGAAGCAAATGATTTTAGAAAAGCATTATTCACTTTAATAGTATCACATATTCAATTACTTATTGGATTGGTTTTATACTTTGTATCACCAAGATTAAAAATGTTTAGTGAATTGGGGATGGGAGAGATTATGAAAGACTCTGTAAATAGATTATACTTAGTAGAGCATCCATTAATTAACATAATAGCTGTTGCTTTGATTACAATAGGTTATTCAAAGCATAAAAAGAAATTAACGTCTAAGGCTAAATTAAAGACTATAGCAATTTTTTACACTTTAGGATTGTTGTTGTTTTTATCGAGAATTCCTTGGAATGCTTGGTTAGATTAACATTAATTAACCTCTTTTATCACATACACATAGACGGGAAAGTGGTCGCTAAAACCATCGCTAAATCCACCGTTCGACCAACTTCTAAAGGGGTAACCTTTATATTGCCCTTTTTTTGTGATTAGGTAATTTTCATTAAAAATCCCAGCTTTATAAAACCTAAAAGAAGAATAGTCGTTTTCAAGCAAAGGCTTCGTTATTAAAATTTGATCAAATAAACTCCATGCATCTCTATACGCGGTAGTACCTAAGCCATTTTTAAATAAATCTTCATAAGGATTATAAATGCCTTTTAAGCCTACTTTTTTTCTATTTTTTTGTGCTTTTAGTTCATCTTTTACACTAGAGTTTGTAGGGTCGTCATTTAAATCACCCATGATAAATACTTTAGCGTATGGATCTATAACTTGAAGAGAATCTACAATACGTTTGGTTAATTTTGCAGCAGCAACTCGTTTAGGTCTGCTTCTAGCCTCTCCACCACTTCTTGATGGCCAGTGGTTTACAACGAGGTGTATAAAATCGTCTTCCAAATTTCCACTTACTAATAATTGGTCTCTGGTATAAACGCGTTTTCTCGATAAATCATCAAAAATTTTAAGTTCGTGGCTACTCGTAGAAATAGGGGTAAACAGCTTTTTTTGATAAAGTAAAGCGACATCGATACCACGAGCATCAGGTGAATGATAATGTACAATACCGTAGTCTTTATCTATTAATAAAGAATCGTTCACTAGGTCTTCCAAAACTTCTCTATTTTCAACTTCCGAAACACCAATAATTGCTGGGGTATTATTGGTTACATCATGCCCAATATCAGCAATAACACGAGCCATATTTTTAATCTTCTTTTTGTACGCTTCTTCTTTGTTAGTATTTAACTCCATGATGGGGCTTGCTTCATCAAACTTCGTTGGGTCATCTAAAGGGTCAAATAAGTTTTCTAAATTATAAAAGGCAATGGTATGTATTTTATAGGTTTTCTTTTCTTGAGCTGAAACGTTTAAAAACGTACAGATTAAAAAGGTTAGAACGCACAATCTTAATTTTTCCATTATTGATATATTAAGTTTTCGATATTTTGATTACAAAATTTAAGCCAAAAGTAAATATTTCTTATAAATACTGTAAGTTTGTAAATATTAAATAATTATTTTACAAAGCTAAGTATGAAAAAAAGATTACTCATTTTTTTGTTTGGTTTTTTTTCTTTTTTCACAACTTTTTCACAAACTATTATCAAAGGAAGTGTAAAAGATGCGGTTTCATTTGAGCCTATTTCAAGTGTTACTATTACTATTGAAAAAACGGAAGAAACAACTCAAACGGATGCTCTGGGAGAGTTTATATTCTCATCAAGAATTCCTTTGGGAGAACAAGTTTTAAGAATTTCTAAAAGTGGATATATTACTAAAAGATATCCCATTGTTGTTAACGAAAATAAAGTGGTAAATATTACCGATATGACTTTAGATAGAGACCTATCTTCAAGTCAAGATTTATTTACCATTACACTTTCTGATGATGAACTTAATGATGACACAAGTGGAGCTGATAACATATCAGGATTGCTTTCGTCTTCATTGGATGTTTTTCAAAGAACAGCAGCCTTTGAATTTAGTTCATCTTTTTTTCGGGTCAGAGGATTAGATTCCGAAAATGGTTCGGTTTTGATAAATGGAATAGAAATGAACAAGCTATACAACGGCAGACCACAATGGAGTAATTGGGGTGGTTTAAATGACGTAATGAGAAACCAAGAACTAACAGCGGGGTTAACACCGTCAAGTTATAATTTTGGAGGAATTTTAGGAACAACCAATATTAATGTTAGAGCAGCCGAGGCAAGACCAGGTTCTCGTATAACGTATTCATCTTCTGATAGAAGCTACACCAACCGATTAATGGCAACGTACGCATCGGGGTTGTTAAAAAACAATTGGGCATTTACAGTATCGTTAGCCAGACGTTGGGGAAATGAAGGTTTTCAAGATGCTACATTATACGATTCCAACTCTATTTTTGCTTCTATTGAGAAAAAAATTAATGATAAACATAGTATTAATTTTGTTTCTATATATGCTCCTAATCGTCGTGGAAAGTCTTCCCCTAACACACAAGAAGTTTATGATTTAAAAGGCATCAAGTATAATGAATATTGGGGCTGGCAAGATGGCGAAAAACGAAATTCGCGTATTAAAGAAGTAGAAGAACCTATTTTAATGCTAAATCATTATTGGGATATATCAAGTAAAACAACACTTAATACAAATATTGGCTATCAATTTGGTAAATTAGGAAATAGTCGTTTGGATAATAATGGAACCGACTTGGTAAATGGTTTTCCTGAAGGTGGAGGCGCTAACCCAAGTCCGGCATATTATCAAAAGTTACCAAGTTATGCACTAAGAAATTTTCCTGAAAGCCCTGAAATTGCTTATGGTTTACAACAACAGTTTTTAGATGATGGGCAAATTGATTGGAACAGCTTATACCAAGCCAATATATCAAATGCTCAAAATGGTGGAAACGCCATTTATGCACTTTATGAAGATAGAGTAGACGATAAACAACTTACAGCAAACACTATTTTAAGTTCTGAACTTTCAGAAAATATTATTTTAAATGCTTCCGTTAATTACAAATCATTAAAATCTGAAAATTTTGCGCTTGTTAAAGATTTATTAGGTGCAAATTCGTATTTAGATATTGACGGTTTTGCGACAGATATTGACGAAGCTCAAAATGATTTAAGAAATCCAAATAGAATTGTTACTGAAGGCGACAGGTTTAAATATAATTATAATCTTTTGGCAAATATAGTTAGTGGATATGCACAAGCGCAATTCAAGTACAATAAAGTAGACTTTTATCTTTCAGGAAGTATTACAAATACGCAGTATCAAAGAGAAGGCTTATACCAAAACGGTGGTTTTGCCGATAATTCTTTCGGGAAAGGTGAAAAATTAACTTTTACAGGTATTGGTGCCAAAGGAGGGCTTACCTATAAAATTACTGGTAAACATTTATTAGATATTAACGGTGGATATATTACTAGGGCACCTTCCTTACGTAACACCTATTCCAACTCAAGAGAGAATCATAATATTGTTCCAGATATTACAGAAGAGAAAATAACCTCAGCGGATGCTAGTTATATTTTTAGATCACCAATAATTAAAGCGAAATTAACGGGGTATTATACCAAAATTGAAGATGCTAGTGAGATTTCGTTTTTCTTTGCTGATGGAATTGGTGGTGATAATACAGCATTTGTTCAAGAGATTTTACAAGGAATTGATAAATTACACATAGGAGGTGAGTTAGGAATTGAAGCTCAGGTAACTCCTACCATTAAATTAAAGGGTGTAGCGTCTGTGGGTCAATTCACCTATGATAATAATCCTAATTTAATTTTAACTACTGAGGCAGATGATGAGTCTATTGCTGCAGGATTTGTTAATGGACGTAAAGACTTTGGTCAATCTAATTTAAAGGATTACAAATTAGCAGCAGGACCTCATAGAGCGTATTCAGTAGGTTTCGAGTACAGAGACCCAGATTATTGGTGGTTTGGTGCTACAGCTAACTTTTTTACAAACACATATATAGATGTTAGCCCATTAACACGATCATCAAACTTTACAACCGATTTTGACGGCAACACCTTTAACGATTATGATGAAGATTTAGCCAGAGAATTATTAAAACAAGAGAAGTTTGATGATTATATGGTTATAAACCTAGTTGGCGGTAAATCTTGGCGAATTGGTGATAAATACATTGGCTTCTTTGCAAGTATCAATAATTTATTTGACGAAGTTTATAAATCAGGAGGATTTGAACAAGGTAGAAACGCCAACTATAGACAGTTAAGAGACGATCAAGCTTTAGATACACCTGTTTTTGGTTCTAAATATTGGTACGGACGTGGAACAACCTATTTTGTTAATGTATACCTAAGATTCTAAGTCATGAAAAAGAAAAATATAATATCAAAAAATAAAAGCATTATGAGTAATTCAAATAAATTTCTAACGTTTTTAAGTGTTTTAACACTTACTGTTTTATTAGCATCATGTGTGAATGATGATGATTATAATTTGCCAGATCTAACAATTAACGAACCGATGATTCCTTCAGATAAGACGACTACTTTTGAAGCGGTAAAATCTCGTTTAGAGCAAGCTCAAGCAGATGGCGATGATACTGCAATAATAGGTTTAGACGAAGAGTTATACATTGAAGGATATGTAATTTCTAGCGACAGATCTGGAAACTTTTTTGAAGAATTAATTATTCAAAATAAGGCAGATGATAGTGATCCAGCCTCAGACCCTAGACTAGGTTTTAGAGTTGATATAAATGTTGCTAGTTTGAGTGATACTTATGAATTTGGACGTAAAGTATACATTAAATTAAGTGGATTAACCATAGGAGAATCTAATGGAGTTATGGTAATTGGCAAAGGTGAAGGTAGTGATGTTGAACAAATTCAAGCGTATGAGTATAAAGATTTTATTATGAGAAGTAATGAAGTTGTTACTATTACGCCTAAAGTTATTTCAATCTCAGGTTTATCAGAAGCTGACGAAAATACCTTTATTCAATTAAGTAATGTACAAATAAACAGAAACGAATTGAACAAGACATTTGCAGGAGAACAAGACGATGAGTTTGATGGTTTTAGAACTATTGAAAGTTGTGAAGAAAGTTCTACAATAACTTTACAAACCAGTACTTTTGCCGATTTTAAATCGCTGCAAGTGCCTCAATTAAAAGGTTCTATAAAAGGTATTTTTAGTAGAGATTTTAGAGACGATTTTAATGTTTTGATAATTAATAGTACTTCTGACATTATTTTTGATAATAATGATAGATGTGATCCAATAGAGTTAAGCTGTGGTATTGCAACTACACAAGGAACTAATAATTTATTTTCAGATAATTTTGAAACTCAGCTACCAAACTCACTTATATCTGGTAATGGATGGACGAACTTTATAGAATCTGGAACAGAAGGTTGGGAAGCTTATACTTCTGGTGGATCAAATTCATCTTTAGGAATTTCAGCAAGAGTAGGCTCTTTCCGTTCGAATGATGTGTCAACAATATCTTGGTTAATAACCCCAGCAATAAATTTAGATACTCAAGATAATGAGACATTAGTTTTTAAAACGTCTAATAGTTTTTCTGATGGCAGTAATATGGAATTATTATTCTCAACAGATTGGGATGGAACAGAATCGGGAATAACTACCGCTACTTGGGGTGTTTTAACTGATGCTTACATCACACAAGATAGTGATAGTTTTAGTAGCTGGTTTGATTCTGGCATTGTAGATTTATCTTGTGCATCAGGAACTATGTATATAGCGTTTAAATATACGGGAAGTGGAGAGGTTGATTTTGATGGAACCTATGAATTAGATGATATAAGTATAGACTTTTAGATATTTTGTAATTAAAAAAAGCTTGTTTTAAACAGGCTTTTTTTATTTCTTAAAAATAGCATATATAGGAAAATGGTCACTATATCCGCCTTTGTATTTTTTACCCACATAAGTTCTAAACGGAGATCCTTTGTATGGCCCATTAAAAAGTTTTAAAAAATCCTCATCAAAAATATCAGCTTTATAAAACTCGAATTTCTTATCAGAACTGGCAAAAAAGTTAGGAGTGAAAAATATCTGATCGAACAAACTCCATTTTCGGTTGTGGTAGACAGTTCCTCTACTAAATGAGCGTAAAGTTTCCATGGGATTAAAGAGCTTATTGTTTTCAACAAGATGTTTAATGCTATTATTATCAGGTTCATCATTAAAATCTCCAATGATAACTATTTTAGCATTTTCATTTTCTAATCGCAGTTTTATAATAATATCGTTAACCTTATTTGATGAGGCTATGCGTTTATATTCTGTTTCCTGCACACCTTCTCGTCTTGACGACCAATGATTAGCTATAATATGTATCAGTTCTCCATCTAGTAAACCAGAAACCAATAATATATCGCGTGTGTAATCGAGGAGACCATCTTCATCAAACAATTCAATCGAGAATGTTTCTGAATGTAATACCTGAAAGACCAATGCATCGTAAATAATGCCTACATCTATTCCACGTTCGTCTGGAGAGTCATAGTGGATATAATTATAATTACAGTCTTCTAAATGTTTCGAAGCAATTAAATCTTCAATAACTTTAGCATTTTCAATTTCGGCTAAACCAACAACAGCTGGATGTTTTCCAGTTTCTTTTCTCCCAATGTTAGAAATGGCAAACCCTAATTTTCTAAGCTTATTTTCATAACGTTTAGGAGTCCAGTTTTTAACTGAACCTGGTAAAAAATCGTTGTCATTTGTGTGAAAGTCGTCCTCTAAATCAAATAGGTTTTCAAGATTATAAAATGCAATAGTTTGCATATTATGGTGCACTTCAAAATCTTCTGTAAAATCCGTCATAAATCAAAATTAGCTTTAAAAATATAAAAATTAAAATGGTTACAATTGTGTAACTTTGTACATTATTTATTGGTATGATTGAAAAGAAAGATATTGCATTAGAAAAAGCAGTTTTAATTGGTGTTATAACAAAGCAACAAGACGAAGATAAATCTAAAGAATATCTAGATGAATTGGAGTTTTTAACCTTTACAGCAGGCGGTTATGCGGTAAAACGGTTTACGCAGAAAATGGAAAAACCAGACCCTAGAACTTTTATAGGGACTGGTAAAATGGAAGAAGTGCGCCAATATATTGAAGATAATGAGATTGGTACAGCTATTTTTGATGATGAGTTATCTGCAGCACAAGAACGTAATATCAGTAAAATTCTAAACGTAAAAGTCTTAGACAGAACGAATTTAATACTTGATATTTTTGCACAACGTGCACAAACAAGTTACGCTCGCACTCAAGTGGAGCTAGCGCAATGCGAATACCTTTTACCACGACTGCGAGGAATGTGGACTCACCTTGAGCGACAAAAAGGTGGTATTGGAATGAGAGGACCGGGAGAAACCGAAATTGAAACGGATAGACGTATTGTACGCGATAAAATCTCACTTTTAAAAGCACGTATAAAAACCATCGATAAGCAAATGGCTGTTCAACGTGGTAACCGTGGCGCTATGGTTAGAGTGGCTTTGGTAGGGTACACTAATGTTGGGAAATCAACGTTAATGAATGTTATTAGTAAAAGCGAAGTTTTTGCCGAAAATAAATTATTTGCAACCTTAGATACTACGGTTAGAAAAGTGGTTATTCAAAATTTGCCCTTTTTATTAAGTGATACCGTTGGGTTTATTCGTAAACTCCCAACCCAATTGGTAGAAAGTTTTAAAAGCACTTTGGATGAAGTAAGAGAAGCTGATTTGTTGCTTCATGTAGTAGATATATCGCATCCAAACTTTGAAGAACATATTGAGTCTGTAAATAAAATTTTAGGTGAAATAAAAAGTAGTGATAAGCCAACTATAATGGTTTTTAATAAAATTGATGCTTACGAACCAGAACCTTTGGATGAAGACGATTTAGAAACCGAAAGAACTGAAAGACACTACACGTTACAAGAGTGGAAAAGTACATGGATGAGTAAGGTTGGTAACAATGCTTTGTTTATTTCTGCGTTAAATAAGAAGAACTTAGAGGACTTTAAAAAGCGTGTTTACGATGAGGTAAGAGATATTCATGTAACACGTTTTCCATATAATCATTTTCTATATCCTGACTATAACGAATTTGATGTAAAAGAATAGAAAAGCAAATCAATGAGCCAAATAAAAGAGAGGATTTCATTACTTCTAAAAAGAAAATGGGTTAAATGGCTTTTGATATTTGGAGGCTCCGTTATAGCCTTTTTTTCAATTATTTATATTAGTGTTTTTTTAGGGTTATTTGGGAAATTACCAACCACAGAAGATATTAGCTCCATTAAACAAGATGAAGCTACTCAGGTTTTAGACACTAACGGGAAATTAATAGGCAAATACTACATTTACGACCGACAACCTTTAGAGTTTGAAGACTTTCCAAAACACTTAACTGACGCATTAATAGCAACAGAAGATGCTCGTTTTTATGAACATGATGGTATAGATAATGTCAGTTTAATTCGAGTATTTTTAAAAAATATTATACTGCAAGATAAATCTGCTGGAGGCGGAAGTACTATTACGCTTCAACTCGCTAAAAATTTATATGGCAGAAAAAAGCATGTAATGTCTAGCATGCTAATTAATAAGTTCAAAGAATCTATTATTGCCAAACGTATTGAAGAAATCTATTCAAAAAAAGAGATTGTTACGTTATACTTAAATACGGTACCATTTTCAGATAACACGTATGGTATTGAAAGTGCATCCCGAAAGTTTTTCAATAAATCAGCTTCTACTTTATCATATTCTGAAGCTGCGACTTTGGTAGGCACCTTAAAAGCCACTAGTTTTTATAACCCTAGGTTACATCTTAAAAAAAGTCAAATACGGAGAAATGTGGTATTTCAACAAATGTTAAAATACGATTATATCACGCAAGAATTGGCAGATTCCCTAACAAAACAAGATGTTACGTTAAACTACAAATCATTTAATCACGACTTAGGTTTAGCGCCTTATTTTAGAGCGGAAGTAAAAAAGCAATTATCCACCATTTTAGATACCTTAAAAAGAGCTGATGGCGAACGCTACGATTTATATCGCGACGGATTAGTTGTTCACACAACTTTAGATTCCACAATGCAGGTATTGGCTGAGGAATCAATGAAAGAACATCTAAAAAGTTTGCAAATTACTCATGAAAAGTCTTTTGGTAAATCTGCACCATGGAAAACTAATAAGCGTGTTATTGAAGCAGCCATAAAAACCCTATCTAGGTATAAATCATATAAGAAAGAAGGATTCACCGATAAGCAGATTTTAGATTCGTTATCAAAAAAACGCCCTATGGAATTGTTTGAATGGAGCGGAGACACCATACAAAACATATCAGTTATAGATAGCTTGAAGCATCACTTAAAATTTTTAAATACGGGCATGTTATCTATTGAACCAACTACTGGCGCTATAAAGGCCTATATTGGAGGCATTGACTATAGGTATTTTAAGTATGACCATGTTTCACAAAGCGAACGACAAGTAGGTTCTACATTTAAACCCTTAGTTTATACAGCAGCTATTGAAAATGGCATGAAGCCATGTACTTACTTTTCTTTGGCGGAAGTAACTTATACGAATTTTGATGATTGGACACCTTCAAATTCAGGGTCAGAAGAAGAAGACCCTCATCTTAATTATAATTTAGAGAAGGCATTAAGCAATTCAATAAATACAATTGCTGTTAAGGTTTTAAATGAAGTAGGCATAGATAAGGTTATAGATCAGGCACATAAAATGGGGATTACTAAAGAATTACCTAATCAACCTTCTTTAGCATTGGGTGTTGCTGAAATTAACTTAAAAGAACTTACGGGAGTTTATGCGAGCTATGTTAACCAAAGCAAACATGTAAAACCATATGCAATCACCAAAATTGAAGACAAGGATGGTAATATAATCGCTACGTTTAAACCAGAAGTTGCTAAAGATAAAGCCTACAGTGATTTTACAAGACAAACACTATTAGAGATCATGCAATCTACAGTAAATTCTGGGACAGCATCTAGAATAAGAACAACTTACGGACTAAAAAATGCTATTGCGGGAAAAACAGGAACTACCCAAAATAATAAGGATGGCTGGTTTGCAGCCATAACGCCTAAACTGGTTACTGTTACTTGGGTTGGAAATGATAATCATAGTATTGGTTTTAACTCTACAGCTATTGGTCAAGGGGCAAATTCTGCGCTTCCTATTTTTGCTAAATTTTATCAAAAAATGAATGGAGATTCACGTTTTAATGAAATTACCAAAAGTAGTTTTGAAAACCCTTCTCAAGAAGTTATTGATGCCTTAGATTGCAATCCTGAAAAGAGAGATGGTTTTTTTAAAAGGCTTTTTGGCGGTAAAAATCCTAAGAAAAAGTTTAAAGGCAATTGATGTTTATATTGTTAAACAAAAAAGCGTTTCAAATTTGAAACACTTTTTTCTTATTATATTTAATTATCAAATTAAAACTTATAGCTTAACCCAACTGTATAATAGGTTTGTAATTTATTATCTAAATCATCAAAACCAGTAGCTTCAGCAGGTGTTTGTGCTAAGGCATAATTTAGTGCTTCTTGTTTGTTGTTTCTTAAACCAAAATCAAAACCAACACCAATCATTTTCCATAAAGTGTATCCAAACGAGTTTGTCCATGTCCAGTTTGAGTAATCACTACTCTTATAACTTTGGAACATCGAAAGGTTTGTTTTAAAGTTAACTGCACCAATTTGTCTGGTATAATCTGCTAGGATTTTTGCACCTAAAGACGATTCGAAAACCGTATCACCACTACTAAACACAAAGTTGTAGTTTAATGGGTGTATAACAACTATTAAATTATCAATTGGTGTCCAAGTGGCTCCAACTCCTAAATCTAAATAACCAGGGTCGTTAAAATTATTTAATAAGGTTGTTCTATATTCCATTAATCCTGAAACTGCTAATTTTTTTGTTATGTTTCTACCGTATAAAGATGAAATATTGAATACATCAGTAGTAGGATTAAAGCTATCGTCATCCGTATCAATATCTTTATTATCTAATTTAACCCAGTTTAAATTAGTGCTTAAAGCATTTCTCCAAAAGAATTTCTCTTCAATTAAATTTGCATGGGCATTTAAAGTAAATCCAATGTTACCAGATGAATTATTTGGGGCTCCTTGTGCATACCAATTATTAAAATTAGATATGCTTCCTCCAATGGTACCAAAAGCACCTGTTCTCCAACCAGGTAATGCATCTATTTGTGCTTGAATTGCATTTGCTTCAGCTTGAGCAGCATTAGCCGCAGCTTGTTTTTCTGCTTTTTGAGCTTGTAATTCTTCTTTAGTTTGAGCTTGGATTGAATTTACTCCAATTAAAAAGATAAATAATAATGTTAATTTTTTCATGCTTGTAATGTTTATTAAAAATGCGTGCAAATATAAGGTAATTTCTGTCAAAAAAACAGATTTATATATCCGAAAATTAACAATTGTTAACGCGTTCTATAAAAATAATAAGGTTATACTTGTTTGTTTTTAAACAAAGGAACAGATGAACAGGCTTCGCCATACATAATAGATTTAACTATAGGCTTTAGCTTTGTAGTAAGCATAATATATGCGTTTTGAGGGACAGGTTTGTTAGAACATCCTTTTATGATTATAGGTTTATCTTTAAACTCACTTACGTCTAAATTATTTATAATATCTTGATAAATGGAAGTTTCTAACTCCTCAAGAGTGCCAATAACTACTTTGTTAACAAAGGGCTCTAATTGAATACTTAGTAGCATATAAGCCCAACCGGGAATAATGGCATCGCTACTGCATGTTAAAGCAACATAAGAATTTTGGTATTGTGACCAGTCATAAGCTGAAACCTGAGATCTAAAATCTTTTTCACGCAATACAAAACCTTCAAATAGCCAATCTTTAATATCAAACAGCACTCGTTGTCCTTTTGGATAATAATCTTCAAGGTTAACTGTTACTAATTTGCTATTCGCTACGCGATTTATGATTTCGTCTGACATAAAATCAATTAAAGCATTCCCAATTCCAATTTCGCTTCTTCACTCATCAAATCTTGAGTCCAAGGCGGATCGAAGGTAATCTCTACTTCGGCACTTTTTACTTCATTTAATGATTTTACTTTTTCCTCAACTTCTAAAGGTAACGTTTCAGCAACGGGACAATTAGGTGTTGTAAGTGTCATTAGTATTTTAACGTCGTAGTCTTCGTTCACAAATACGTCGTAAATTAACCCTAATTCGTAAATGTCTACAGGAATTTCTGGGTCGTAAATCGTTTTAAGAACGTTTACTATTTTTTCACCTAATTCGGTTGTATCTATGGTATCACTCATTTTTTCTAATGTTATTTTTTCAGATGTTTATTCGAAATATATCTACAAATAAACTTATTTTAACTGTGTTTGGTATGCAATAGCATACATTTTTAGTTGTTTTATCATACTTACCAAACCATTAGCTCTGGTAGGTGATAGGTGTTCTTTTAATCCAATTTTATCAATAAAACTGGTATCGGCATCAATAATATCTTTTGGGTGCTGGTTTGAAAACGCCCGTATTAAAATAGCAATAATACCTTTTGTAATAATGGCATCGCTATCAGCTGTAAAAACCACCCTATCATCTTTCATTTCGGCATGTACCCATACTTTACTTTGGCACCCTTTTATTATGTTGCTTTCGGTTTTATATTGGTCGTCAATTAATGGTAAATCTTTCCCTAAATCAATCATATATTGATAGCGCTCTTCCCAATCTTCAAACATTGAGAATTCTTCTATAATTTCGTTTTGTATATCTTCAATAGTCACAATCACTAATTTTCAGGCAAAAATACAATAACAAATGTTGCTATTCAATATTTTCGGAAATTGATAAGATTACTTTAACAAGTTCAGCAATTTCTTTAGGGGGATTTCCGTGATCAAAAGGTGCTGATTCGTAAGTTTTGTCTCCCTTCGTGATTTTTAAATGAGCGATTGCCGCACCATCATATTGAAACGCTTTACTTGGGGCTTCTAAAGTTGATATGTTTTCAACTTCAATAGGTCCTAGCATTTTTGTTATGGTATTCCAATTTTTTTCTTCGCATGGATGTAATGATGGTGTGCCACCTCTTTGTTGTAAACTAGAAATGGTTTTTTTATTGATAATGATTTGATTATAAATACCTCTGGATAAAGCTGTATATTCAACAATATAGTCGCCACCGGTTTGTGTGCTTTCATCATTTAAATTGGATGTTTTCTGTTGACATTTACAGGATTGCAGCGTAAACAACATTAAAATTAAGCTTGTAAGTTTTATAAAATGCATGGGTTAAATTTTAAAATTAAGATACAAAAAAGACGCCAAAGTAGGCGTCTTTTAAATTTTTATTAGGTTGATAAAAAGTTAGTTGCCAGCCATAGATGCTCTTGCTCCACCTGAGGCGAAAATAGCACGCATTCTGTTTCTTTGCCCATCTGTAAACATATACATGCATGAATCGTCTGTGTAATCCATGTAGTTCATGGTCATATCCGTTGTTTTACAGTTAACAGTTGGGTATGATGGACAACCATAATTTGCTCCGTCAGATGACGGTGTATCTTCAACAAAATCATCTTGTCTGCATCTTCCATCACCCCAAATATGACGTAAGTTTAAGTAATGACCTACTTCGTGAGTTGCAGTTCTTCCTAAATTATAAGGTGCTGCTGAACCTCCTGGTAAAGTAGAATTTAAAAGTACAATACCATCGGTTGAAGAGTTACCACCAGGGAATTGTGCATATCCTAAAATGCCACCACCTATATTACATACCCAAATGTTTAAATGTGTGTCTGGTGTAATAGGTGGGTATGCAGATTTTATTGCATTATTTGTTCCCCAAGAAGACCTAGAATCGTTATGTCTAAAGGTTCCTGCTAAAGAAAAATTAATATCAGTAATGGTAGCATCGTTAACAAAATTAGTAGCACCTGAAGGAAGTTGGTTTGCATTAGTGCTATTAAAATCGTCGTTTAAAACATTCATTTGTGCCTGAACTTGTGAGTTAGAAACATCATTTGCGTTAGGTAAAACAATGTGAACGTAAACAGGTATGTTGATTGTTCCTAAACCATCATTGATTGGTAACACATCTACATCAGTGTCTCCGCCACCACTTCCGCCACCACCTGGTTTAGTACCGGGTTTGCCTTTGGCAGTTATAAATTTTCTTGTATGATATTCAACATCATACATTTTTTTTGCTAATCCTGGATCTGCATCGAGTTGTTTGTTTAAAACAGCCATAGAATAACAAGTTTTATATTTTTCCTTTGAACTAGCAGATTTAGAACTTAAATCTTCACTAAAATCTGTGTGAACATAAAAATCGCTCATGTCAATTTCTTGCTCTTGAACGATTTCGTTTTTGTCTTCATCACATGCTGTAAATAATACGGCTACAGCTGCCATACTTAAAAATAATTTTTTCATTTTTTAATGGTTTGAATTAGTCGATGCTGAAGATATAATAATTCTGCAAAGTACCTTGCAAATTCACAAAAAATTTGTTAATTATTCGACAAAATGCATAATTTCGTTAAATAGTTAACAATTATTCGTTTCTATGAAAGCATCATTTTAGCCTTTTTTACACCTTCAACAAGGCTATCTATTTCGGCTTTTGTGTTGTAAAATGAGAAGGAAGCTCTAACGGTTCCGGGAATTTTGTAGTAATCCATTATGGGTTGTGCACAATGATGACCTGTTCGAACGGCGATACCTAATTTATCTAGGATGCTACCTACATCATACGGATGAATACTGTCCAAATTAAATGAAATAACAGATGTTTTATGTTCTGAAGTACCATAAATTTTTAAACCGTCAATAGTCAGAAGTTGTTTTGTTCCATATGCCAATAACTCATTTTCATAGGATGCAATAGCATCAAAACCTATAGAGTTCATATAATCTATAGCGGCTCCAAAGGCAATACCTCCACAAATATTTGGAGTACCTGCTTCAAATTTATGGGGCAAGTCTGCGTATGTAGTTTTTTCGAAGGTTACTTCGGCAATCATTTCGCCACCACCTTGGTAAGGCGGCAATTTTTTAAGCCATTCTTCTTTTCCGTAAAGCACACCAACTCCAGTTGGACCACACATTTTGTGTGCTGATGCTACGTAAAAATCCACATTCAATTTTTGAACATCTGGCTTAAGATGGGCACAAGATTGTGCTCCGTCAATTAAAACAGCGGCACCTACTTTATGGGCTTTATCAATGATTGTTTCAATAGGGTTTATGGTTCCTAGAGCATTAGATATGTGATTAACAAAAACAAGTTTGGTGTTTTTTGATAATAGAGTATCATATATAGCCATTTCCAATTCGCCTTCCTGAGTCATTGGAATTACTTTAAGCGAAGCACCTGTGCGCTCACACAACATTTGCCAAGGGACTATATTGCTATGATGCTCTAAAGCGGAAACAATTATTTCATCACCTTTTTTTAATAATGACGAAAAACCATTAGCAACTAAATTTATTCCATGTGTTGTTCCTGAAGTTAGGATAATTTCATGCGAAAACTTAGCATTAAAATGGCGCTGTATTTTTTGGCGAGCTTGTTCATATAAATCGGTAGCTTCTTGACTTAGTGTATGCACGCCTCTATGGATATTAGCATTGTAGTTTGAATAATAATCTACAATGACATCGATAACTTGTTGAGGTGTTTGAGAGGTTGCCGCATTGTCAAAATACACTAAGGGTTTTCCATTTACTTTGCGAGAAAGTATGGGGAAGTCTTTTCTTATATCTTCTACCTTAAACATAGTTCTGTATTTAGCCCCGATAGAAGCGGCATCCTTTTTTATGTTTGATTCTTCAACTGAAATTAGTAAGACATAAAAAAGATACAGCGGATAGCGGGATAAGCTTCAAAATATTTTATAAATCGAAACCTAGGTTTACACCTAATTTGTTAGCAATAATTTTAGTAATACGCTGTTTCATTTCTGGGATTTTAACCGAGCTTAAAACATTGTTACTAAATGCATACATTAAAAGTGCCTTAGCTTCTTTTTTTGGAATACCGCGCGATTGCATGTAAAATAGAGCACTTTCGTCTAACTGACCAATGGTACAACCGTGAGAACATTTTACATCGTCGGCAAAAATTTCAAGTTGTGGTTTGGTATTAATAGTAGCTTTATCGCTAATTAAAATATTATTGTTTGCCTGAAATGCGTTGGTTTTTTGTGCTTCTTTTTCAACAATTATTTTACCATTAAAAACACCGGTTGAGTTTTCGCCAAAAATACCTTTGTAATCTTGATGACTTTCACAGTTAGGCTCAATATGATGTACCAACGTGTTATGGTCTACATGTTGTTTATCTCCAATAATAGTAACACCTTTTAAGGTTGAATCAATCCTTTCACCATGTTGATAAAAGTTAAGATTATTGCGTACAAGGTTACCACCAAAAGCAAATGTGTGAACTGAAGCAACACTTTCTTGCTTTTGTTTTATAAAAGTATTGTCTATTAACGAAGCGTTTAAACTATCGTTTTGAATTTTATAATAATCGACAATTGCACGCTTGTTAGTGAAAATTTCAGTAACAGAGTTGGTTAAAACAGGGCTATTGGTTAAACTTTGATGACGCTCGATAATTTGAACATGAGAATTCTCGTCAACTACAATTAAATTACGAGGTTGAAGCATTAAAGCCGACTCATTACCCGTTGAAAAATGAATAATTTGTATTGGTTTTTCAACCATTTTATTCTTAGGAATATGAATGTATGCACCTTCACTCGAAAAAGCCGTATTCAATGATGGTAAACTATCTTTAGTTGCAGCTTTATTAAAATAATTTTCAATTATTAATCGATACTTTGGTTTTGTTAAAGCAGCAGACATTAAACAAATATCCATCCCATCGTGTGTGGTTTGTGATAAGTGTGATGAATATTTCCCGTCGATAAATACAATTTTATACGAGTCTATGTCGTGGATAAAGTATTTTTTAACATCATTGTATTCAATAGCATTTTCTTGTTTTGGGAAAACACTATAGTCTTCTTTTAAAATTTTATTTAAAGAGGTGTATTTCCATGCTTCCTCCTTTTTAGTTGGAAAGCCTTTATCTTCAAATATTTTTATTGCATCGTTGCGAAGGTTATGAACATAGGTGTCTATATCTACATGATCTTCGAAAACTAAATACGATGATAATAATTTTTCTTTTAAATCCATTTGCTCAATTTTAAGCGTTCACTTCTTCTTTAATCCAGTCGTATCCTTTTTCTTCTAATTCGTGAGCAAGCTCTTTAGTGCCCGATTTTACAATTTTACCGTTGTAAAGAACATGTACAAAATCTGGAACGATATGGTCTAACAAACGTTGGTAGTGAGTTATAACTACCACAGCATTGTCTTTACTTTTTAATTTATTAACCCCATTTGCTACAATACGAAGTGCATCAATATCTAATCCTGAATCGGTTTCATCTAAGATGGCCAATTTTGGATTTAACATAGCCATTTGAAAAATTTCGTTACGTTTTTTTTCGCCACCCGAAAAGCCTTCGTTTAAAGAACGTGATAAAAACTTACGGTCTATTTCTAACAAATCTGCTTTTTCACGAATTAGTTTTAGCATGTCTTTAGCAGGCATATCTTCTAATCCTTTTGCTTTACGCGATTCGTTTATAGCGGTTTTAATAAAATTGGTTACTGACACTCCTGGTATTTCAACAGGGTACTGGAATGATAAAAACACGCCTTTATGTGCACGTTCTTCAGCAGATAACTCTTCAATATCTTCACCTTCAAAAAGAATGTTGCCCTTTTCAACTTCATATTCCTCTTTCCCAGCAATAACTGCTGCTAAGGTGCTTTTTCCCGAACCGTTAGGTCCCATAATGGCATGAACTTCACCTGGTTTTACTTCAAGGTTTACCCCTTTTAAAATGCTTTTATCTTCAACACTAGCGTGTAAATTATTAATTTTTAACATACTATTTATTGTCCTAGTTTTATAACGTTATCTTTATCTTTTGGAGCAGAAACACTGAGTATCTCAACAATTTCTACTTTATTTTCCCAAAGAATTTTTTCGTCTTTTTGATTAGTTATTTTTCCTCTTATTTCTATCTGAACCATATCGGTTGGTTGCTTTTTATATTGTTCAGCCATTTTATTTAGTTCCAGCATTTTGTCGGTTACAAAAACACCATAAATTTCAGCATGTGTTTGCAAAACTGCAGCATCACCATGATAAATAAATGCTCCTTTTAATAGGGTTAAACCATCACTCTGTTTTTCAGTGCGCTCCGAGTTTTCCGGACTTACAGGAGTTTCTTCCTTTTTGGATTTAGTGTCATTTTTACAACCGACTAACACAGAAGTACATAAAAATAGAATAAGTAATTTTTTCATTTTGAATGTAAATGATTTATCCAACACTGCCTTCTAAACTTATTTCTAATAATTTTTGAGCCTCCACGGCAAACTCCATAGGAAGTTTGTTTAAAACCTCTTTACTAAAACCATTTACAATGAGCGCAATTGCCTTTTCAGTATCAATACCACGTTGGTTACAGTAAAAAATTTGATCTTCACCAATTTTACTCGTTGTTGCTTCGTGTTCTATTTTTGCTGAATTGTTTTTTGCTTCGATATATGGAAAGGTATGAGCTCCACACTCGTTACCCATTAATAAACTATCACATTGTGAAAAATTACGAGCGTTTTCTGCACGCGAATTGATTTGAACTAATCCACGATAGCTATTTTGTGATTTACCAGCAGAAATTCCTTTTGATATAATGGTTGATCTGGTATTTTTACCTAAGTGAATCATTTTGGTTCCCGTATCAGCCTGTTGGTAATTATTGGTTACAGCAATAGAATAAAATTCACCAACGGAGTTATCACCTTTTAAAATGCAACTAGGATATTTCCATGTTACCGCACTACCAGTTTCTACTTGTGTCCAAGAGATTTTTGCATTCTTTTCACACAGTCCGCGTTTAGTTACAAAATTGTAAACACCACCTTTACCTTCGGCATTTCCAGGGTACCAGTTTTGTACTGTAGAGTATTTTATTTCGGCGTCATCAAGAGCAATAAGCTCCACAACAGCGGCGTGTAATTGATTTTCGTCTCTACTTGGTGCGGTACAACCTTCTAAATAACTCACATAACTACCTTCATCTGCAATAACTAATGTTCTTTCAAATTGGCCTGTACCTGCTTGATTGATTCTGAAGTAAGTTGAAAGCTCCATAGGGCATCGTACACCTTTTGGAATATAGCAGAAGCTTCCATCACTAAATACAGCACTATTTAGCGCAGCATAAAAGTTATCTTTTTGGGGTACTACAGTACCGATATATTTTTTTACAAGTTCGGGATGCTCTTTTATAGCTTCACTAATTGAACAAAAAATAATACCCTTTTCGCCTAATGTTTTTTTGAATGTTGTAGCCACTGAAACAGAATCGATCACTACATCCATAGCGACACCAGCAAGTTTTTTTTGCTCATCAAGGGAAATTCCTAGTTTTTCAAATGTTGCTAATAATTCTGGGTCAACTTCATCAATACTATCATATTTGGGTTTGCTGTTTGGTGCAGAATAATATGAAATAGCTTGAAAATCTGGTTTTTCGTATTTAACATTAGCCCATTCAGGCTCGGTCATTTCTTTCCAAGCTTTAAACGATTCTAATCTCCAGTCCGTCATCCATTGAGGTTCTTCTTTTTTCTTAGAAATTGCTCGAACAATATCTTCATTTAAACCAATAGGAAATGTATCAGACTTTATATCTGTGTAAAAACCATATTCGTATTCTTTGGTTTTTAATTCTTCGCGTAAATCATCTTCGGTATACTTCGACATAATGCTTTCTGATTTTATTATAATGAAAATGATTCGCCACAACCACAAGTACGGTTAGCATTTGGGTTGTTAAACACAAAACCAGTTCCGTTCAAACCTCCTGAATATTCTAAGGTTGTTCCTATTAAATATAAAAAGCTCTTTTTGTCAACAATAATTTTAACGCCATTGTCTTCAAAAACTTTATCGTCTTCTTGCTTTTCTTTATCAAACTTTAAATCGTAAGAAAGTCCAGAGCATCCACCGCTTTTTACACCTACTCGAACAAAGTCTGTTGTAGCGTTATAGCCTTCTTCTTGCATAAGCTCAACAACTTTTTTCTTAGCTATTTCTGATACTGTTATCATAATTTATTAATTATATCTATTCATGTAATATTTTAATTTCAATAGGTATCACATGTAACCTTCATTCATAAAAAATAATCTGTCAAACAAATTACACAGATAATTTTATTAAGACGGTTTCTAAATAGAGCACAAATATACAATATAAGTCATGGATTACCATATAACCTAACATTATATTAATATATGGTTTTATAGTTTTTTGTTATTGATTTTTAAAATCAGGATTATTAATAAATTCATAATCTGAAAGCGCTAAAAGAAAAGATTTTAAATCGGCTTTATCTTTATCTGATAAACCAACACCACCTTGAGCTACTTTTTTCATTAAAGGATCTATCGTTGGTGAGTTTTTTAATCCTTCGCTGTAATGATTTATTACGTCTTCTAGTGTAGCAAATCTACCATCGTGCATATACGGCGCTGTGAAGGCTAAATTGCGAAGTGAAGGTGATTTGAACTTTCCATTATCTGCAGGATCGCCAGTAACTTCGCCTAAGCCTAAATCTGAAAATCTTTCATCTAACCCATTGTTGTGAAAAATATTATCAGTCCATAACGGGTTTTTATCACTACCATGGCAATGGAAACAATCACCCCTGTTTTCATCCATAAATACGTTAAATCCATTTAGCTCTTCTTCGGTAAGCTCTATATTACCTAACAGATAATTATCAAATTTTGAGTTGGCAGATATTAAAGTACGTTCAAATTGTGCAATAGCTTTAGTTACCAAAGTAGAATCAATGGTTGATGTCCCGAAAGCTTGTTGAAATAGGTTTGGATATTCAGGGTGTTGTTGAAGCTCTTCCTCTAATTGAGTCCACGAACTTTTCATCTCAATGGGGTCGGATACAGGTATGAAAGCTTGATGTTCTAAACTAAAAACGCTTCCATCCCAAAAAAATTTTTCATCATAATTCCATGCTAAGTTAAATAGTGGCATAGAGTTTCGATTTCCAAGAATTCCATCTATACCATCACTAAACCTGTCGGAATCGGAAAACGCATTTTGCGGGTTATGGCAATCTGCACAAGCTTGGGTGTTATTCGCAGATAGGATAGGATCGAAAAATAGTTTTTTACCTAAAGAAATACCTTCTGCTGTTTGAGGGTTATCAATAGGAATTATAGGTGATAGAATATTTTCTTGAAAAAGTGGAGGGATTTCTAATGGTCTTTGTGTAGGAGCATATTGGTCTACACTTTCATTTGAACAAGAAATGCAAATGAAAACACCTATAAAGCCCATATAGACTAACCATTTTTTCATCTGTTTAAATTTTATTGTTTTTATCGGTTAGATGTAATTCGCCAATAATCATTTTGGATATTCCAACTTCTTGTTATTGCTCATTTCAAAATCATTGTATAACAGATTCTAAACTAAATACGTTTTGCCCATTTTCATTCATCATAATTTGCGCGTCATAATTTGGCATTAAAGCGTTGTTTAATTCGTTTAAATTCCAAGTGTTAGGGTTTTTAAACCATTCGGCAATATTCATGGCTATGTTAAAAGTTACATTTTGTGTAATGTTTACAGGACCTAAGTTTACCTCAATTGAAGTATCTTGTAACACTAGCGTTGAGCCAGTGTTATCTACCGCTCTTATTGTGTGGTATGCATAACCTGTTTCGTTTGAATTCTCATCTATAAATTTGCCTTCTAATTGCATATAATGATAACCACCACCTAGCATTTCAGGTACATTCCAGGATGCTGAATTCAAATCTGGGTAATTTCCACTATTGTAAACATCATCAAAACCAAAAGTAAAACTTACGTTACTGTAATTGCCGATGGGAATTTTTGTACTCGGTACAAACGATAAATTTGTACCATTAGTTACATCAACCAAATTATAACCACTTATTACAATATCGTCACCATTTGCTTTTTGAAAAGCTATTTTTGAAACTATATATCGCAGCTTAGTAATACTTAAATCATCGCCATTAGCATTAGTGAATTGAATAATGTTAAAAAGAATTTTAAAAACGGCCGTTTCATCCCAATAATGGATGAAATTAAAGGTTGTGCTTACTTCAGGAGTAGTAGTGTTTTCATCATTTTCTTTGCTACAAGAAAAAATAAAAAGTGTTAGTGTAAAAAGAACGATTATATTTTTCATTTTTTATTTTAATTTTATAATGAGTAAATCAGTAAAACCTTTGTTTTCTGTTATATCGAAGTTGTTGCTATTAGATTCTCCAGCAATAAGTATGGTTCCATCATTTAGTTCAACAGCATCGTTAGCAAAATCTATTTCAGACCCTCCAATGGTTTTTTGCCATATTAAATTAGCGTCAGCATCAATTTTTAAAACCCAAGCATCATTCTGCCCAAAGTTTGATAATACATCACCATCAGAGCTTCTAGAATTTCCTGATATTAAAAATCCATTATCATCTGTTTTATAAACCGACCGACCCACATCAAAGCTACTCCCTCCAAAAGATTGTTCCCAAATTAAATTTCCATCAGGAGATATTTTAATTATCCATAAGTCAGCAGCTCCTTTATTGTTTGTAACGTCTAAATTACTGCTTCTAGTATCACCAACAATTATGTAATTACCATCATTAGTTTTAGCTATGGCCCTAGCTTCATCAATTTCTGAACCTCCGAAAGATTTTTCCCAAGCAAAATTGCCGTTTTCTGAAATTTTGACTACCCAAAAATCGTAAGACCCTTTGTTTCCTGTAATATCAACATCATCACTATCCGAAGAGCCTATAATTAAATAGCCTTTGTCTTCAGTTTGTATAGCATCATAAGATGTATCAGTGAAAGTGCCACCATAAAAATGACTCCATTCTTTTTCGCCAGATGCATCAATTTTAATTACCCAATAATCTCCTCCAGCGTGTCTTTTTGAAGAAATAGTTTTACTATTGCCTTGACCACCCGAAGCAGATACATCTAAAACTCCAGTTAATAAAAAGCCATTATCATTGGTTTGAATAATAGAAATACCACTATCTGCACCTTGAAAACCAAATGACTTTTCCCAAGTTATAGTTCCAGATGCATCCAGTTTTGATATCCAAAAATCATTGGCGCCAGCATTTTCGGTAACGTCTAAATCACTGCTTTTACTATAGCCAATTATGGCGAAGCCACCATCAGTAGTTTGGATTATATCACTGCCTCTATCATCATCCGTTCCTCCATAAGTCTTCTGCCATTGTAAATTACTGTTACTATCAAATTTAAGTAGCCAATAATCAAAAGACACATTAGTTTTGTTTAAAACATCCCCATCGCTACTTTGGGTATATCCTATTACAGCATATCCACCATCCTGAGTTTTCGTAATAGCTTGAGCACTATCATTATTTGTTCCACCAAAAGTTTTCACAAAATCAATTTCTAACTCCGCAGTATTATTGGTATTATCATTATTTGAAGAGCAACTTAAAATAATGAAGAGAATCCAAGCAAACTTTGGGGTATACTCTTTAAAATACATGATGAAAAATTATAAATCGCTTTTTCGTACTATAAATAAGCCTCTGTTAATATCACTTATGGCTATGTTTTCACTAGGGAAGTATGGATAAACACTCCAAGCACCATCAAAATCTGCAATATCATTTTCCGGATAGGTGTCAAAGAAACCAATTTCTTGAAACGAATTATTCTGAATATTTGATATATCAATCATTCTTACACCTGCTCTATAATTAGCAAGATAAAATGTGTTTCCAACCACATAGCCATTATGGTCAATAGCTTCGGTTGGTCCGAAATAATTAAATGCAAATGTTGGGTTATCTAAATCTGTAAAGTCAAAAACAATAGTTTTAGTATTGTTGCCGTTATTTAATTCATCAAGTTCGTCCCCTAAAATAAAATAGCTCATATCTTCCGAAAGCCAACCTTGGTGCGTATAGCCTACATTACTGTAATTTACTGTTGATAAAGTTAAAGGGTTTGACTTATCAGTTATATCAACAATTGTTATAATATTTTCATTACTTCCAATGTAAATTTCTTTACCATTATGTTCTGTGTCAGGACCGTTATAGGTTACTACCAAAGCATCATGCGAATATCCATTAATTGTGCCTAAATTTACTGAGTTTAATGGGTTTTGGATATCTACCATAATAGTTGCCCCTAAATATGAAGACCCTTTGCCAGTGCCAACAATATAGGCGTACGGGCTAGATTCATTAATCACTATATTGTGAGCGCTACCAAATTCTGTAAACCGTGCGTCAGAAGCAAATGTTTCAGGCGGATTAGATACATTTCTTAAACGTGTTAAATCGAACACTTGCATGCCATGGTTGCCTGCTCTATCAGCAACAATAAAGGCATAATTATTATATATTTTTGCATCTCGCCATGCGCTGTTTATGGTTGCTGTAAGAAGTTTTCCAACAACAATAGGATTATTAGGTGTAGAAATATCTACAAAAGCAACACCATTATTTGCACAATAAATAACGTATTCTTTTTGGGTAGTAGGATCTACCCAACCCCAACAATCATTTCCTGAAGAACCTGCACCACCTAAATCATCTATAGACACATAGCCCATTAAATCATAATCGTTACAAGGATAAACATCCGCAAAACCATCAATACATTGCGCTAAAGGCGCATTAGGGTCTGCAAAATCGTTATCACATAAATTTCCAATACCGTCATTGTCATCATCTTCTTGATTTGGATTAGCTATAGAAACACAGTTATCTAAACTATCTACTATACCATCGCCATCAGTATCAACAATAGCTAATCTTTCAACTGGTTCAGTGTTGCAAGACTGTAAAGTGAAAAATAACAGACATACAGGAAGTATGATGAAAATGAATCGTAGGAATTTCATAGCAGTTTTTTTAATAATAACTAAATAAATTTAGTTTTGGTATAAAGATAGTAAAAACAAAAATAGCTTCTTATTTTTGCAGTATGATAGAAGATAAGAATCAACAGAGAACTCAATTAAGTGATTTAGGTGAATTTGGGCTTATAGATCATTTAACTAAAAACTTTAAAATCAATCATAAATCTACCGTTAAGGGCATTGGCGATGATGCAGCTGTATTAGATTTCAAGAATAAAAAGATAGTAGTAACTACCGATTTGCTTGTTGAAGGCGTACATTTTGATTTAAGCTATATGCCCTTGAAGCATTTGGGGTATAAAGCCGTTATAGTTAACCTATCTGATGTATACGCTATGAATGCCAGTGCTTCTCAAATAACAGTTTCAATAGCCGTTTCTAATAGATTTCCTTTAGAAGCATTAGAAGATTTATATGCGGGTATTGAAACTGCTGCCAAAATATATAATATTGATGTTGTAGGTGGTGATACTACATCGTCAAATAAGGGGTTGCTTATTTCTGTTACTGCAATAGGAGAAGTAGATAGTGATAAAGTTGTATATAGAAATGGGGCTAAACCAAACGATTTGCTTGTTGTAAGTGGAGATTTAGGTGCAGCGTATATGGGACTTCAAATTCTTGAACGCGAAAAGGAAGTTTACAAAGTCAACCCAAATAATCAACCAGACTTAGAATCATACACTTATATTATAGAGCGACAACTTAAGCCTGAAGCTCGCAAAGATATTGTTAAACTATTAGAGGATTTAAAGGTTAAACCAACTTCAATGATTGATATTAGTGATGGTTTATCTTCCGAAATTATTCATTTATGTAAACAAAGTGAAGTAGGCTGCGATTTATACGAAGACAAAATTCCATTAGACCCACAAGTAATTTCAACATGTGAAGAATTTAATATAGATAGTACAACGGTTGCTTTAAATGGAGGTGAGGATTACGAATTATTATTTACAATAAGTCAAGAAGATTATCTAAAAATTAAGGCAAACCCTAGTTTGAGTGTTATAGGGCACATTAAGGAACAAAAAGAAGGATTGCATTTGGTTACCAGAACCGATACCAAAATTCCAATAAAAGCACAAGGCTGGAAAAATTTTAATGACTAAAAACTAATAGATTGTCTATTGGTGGAGGTGAATCATTTTTAGCTTTTTTAAGTGCGCGTTTTTGATGAATACGCTCCAAGACATTATTTATTTCTTTAAATTTAGGAGTCAATTCAACAAGACGCCCGTTACTGTTAGTGGTTAACTCTTTGTTACAGTTTTTACAAGTATATTCTTTAACATGAAAGGTAACATGTCTTGTAACTTTGAAGTTGTGACCAAACATTTTGCAATGAATGTTTTTCATTTAATTTTTAATGTCTTAATTAGTTTAAAAGGAGACCATTAAAGTATTAAAAATCATTCACAAGATTGTACTACTTGACGATAAATCGATGAAGTGACAGCTTTTCTCTTTAAACGTTCCATTCTGGAGTTGTGGATACGTTCTAAGATAGCATTAATCTCTCTAAACTTAGGGGTTAACTCTATTAATCTGCCATTGCTGTTTGTAGTTAGTTCTTTTCTACAATGCCTACAAGTGTATTCTTTTACATGGTAGGTTACTTTTTTAGTTACTTGGTAATCATGACCGAAGAGATTGCAGTACATCTTTGGGATTAAAGAAGGTTTGTTGGTAGTAGTTTTTTTCATGTTTGGGACATTTGGGGTTTAAACTTACATAAAAAAAACAAAACAACGATAAAATGTCATTTATTTTCGATGAAATGCATTATTGTGTTTACTAACTCGTTTTTATTTTCAATATGACTCATATGTCCGTCGTTAAATTCAACAACTTCAACTGATGTGTTTTTAACTTGATTTAAGAGTGTATTGTAATCTAAAACAGGGTCTTTTTTACTAATAATCATCACTAATTTTTGTTTAGTATTATTTAGTAAATAAGTTCTGTCTTTTCTTATTTTCATTCCTTCTAATGCCGCAACAATACCTTGTAAAGGAGTTAGTAAAGCTTCCTTTTTAACCTGCTTTATTTCTTCTGAAAATAGAGTTCTGTTTTTTGGTCTGAATAAGTTAGAAATAGACATATTAATAAACCGCTTGTGATTTTCCTTAACAGCAATGATTGCCCTATCTCTGTTTGTTTGTCTTTCAATAGAATCTGGTTGAGCTGTTGAGTTCATTAAACATAAACCTTGTAACATATTAGGATTTTTATCTGCAAAGGCAAGAGCTACGTATCCTCCCATAGAATGACCTACAAAAAATGCTTTTTTTATGTGAAGTTTTTTCAAAACAGCTTCAACAGCTTCAGCCATAAGTTCCATAGTGTGGATATAACCTAAACAATCAGTCTTTCCGTGTCCTAATAAATCAATACAAATTACTCTGTTGTTTTTGGAAAGCTTAGGAATAAATGGTTGCCACATAGTACTGTTTTCTAAAAAACCATGAAGCAGAACAAGTGTTTGTCCTTTCCCTATATCGGTATAATAAATGTTTGCTCCTTTATATTGAATAACCATTTTTAATATATCTTAGGCAAAGATATATTTACTGACGTTATTTATTTTAATTGGACTAGATTTTTTAAAAAGTAAGATGAAAGAATTAAGATTTTACTCTTTTAATAGCGGCAAATGCTTTATCAACAAATTCGTCTTCTACTAAAATAGTAAACTCGTTTGTGGTTGAAATTACTTCATAAAGCACTACACCTTCCCAAGCTAAACGCTTAAAAAAATGGTAGTATAAACCCGCAATTTTTGAATTGTCCTTAGGTAAGTTTATGCTTATGGCTGATAAACCATCTTGTACTGCTAGAAATGTTTCGTGTTTTAATTGATCTTCAATAAAATCATTTAAACTGCTGGAAATAATAATATTGCTTTCGTGAATTCCTCTTGTAAAAGTGTAAAATAATTTTGACTCTTGATTTATTCTCTCTAAAATTTTGGCATGATTATCAATAAGGGTATCCGAATTTTTTACTGTAAAATCCGTTAAATTTGAGCGTACAGTTATATCGCCTAAGTTTTGTATCACGCGCTTCATTTTTACTGTATTCGACAAAGATGCAGGTGGATTATACCGCCTAAGCGCCATCATAATAGCTCCTGGTTTCACCTCTTTTTTAAGCATTTCACTTATAGGTGCAGTCAACTCCACTGCTAAAGCACTAAAGTTTATAATATTCCGAGATAGCGCTTCTTCTAAATAAGGTTGCGCTATCAAAATGTCTTCAACACAGTTAGATACAGTTCTCATGTTAATTATTTAACATTATGTACAAAAATAAACATTTTCTTTAATAAACAGTGTTAATAGATAAATGAGTTTTAATTTTACACTCAAATTAATGAAAATGAAGGTATTGAAATTTGGAGGAACCTCAGTTGGTTCTGTAAAAAATATGAGCAACGTTAAGAGTATTATTAACGATGGCGAAAAAAAAGTTGTGGTACTTTCAGCAATGTCTGGAACTACTAACCAATTGGTGTCTATTGCGCAAGATATAGCTAATAATCAATCCAATGAAGCTATTGATAAAATAAACAAGCTTCACGAAACTTATTTTATTACAATAGATAATCTTTTACAAAACAAAGAATTAAATGAAGATGTAAAAACATATGTTTCTGGAGTGTTTAATTTTTTGGTTGAATGCACTTATAAAACATTTTCAGAGCATTTAGAGAATGAAATTGTTGCTCAAGGCGAATTACTTTCTACATACATGTTTAACAGTTATTTAGTTCAAGAAGGTGTAAAATCTGCATTACTTCCTGCTTTAAGTTTCATGCGTATAGATGAATTTAAAGAACCAGATTTAAATTATATAGAAGAGAATTTTAAAGTAGTTTTTGAAGCTGCTGATGCTTCACAAATTTATATTACTCAAGGGTTTATATGTTTAGATAATGATGGTGCTATTTCAAATTTACAAAGAGGAGGTAGTGATTATACGGCAACTATTATAGGTGCTGCTATTAAAGCTGAAGAGGTTCAAATTTGGACGGATATTGATGGGATGCATAATAATGATCCTAGATATGTAGATAATACCAATCCAATTTCTAACTTATCATTTGATGAAGCTGCAGAGTTAGCCTATTTTGGTGCTAAAATATTACATCCACAAACGGTAACGCCTGTAAGAGCAGATAATATTCCTGTACGTTTAAAAAATACCATGAACCCAGAGGCTTACGGTACTTTAATTTCTGACGAAACGTCAACAAAAGGAGTTAAAGCTATTGCCGCGAAAGATAACATTACCGCTATAAAAATTAAATCGGCTCGCATGTTGCAAGCGCATGGTTTCTTAAAAAAGGTATTCGAAATTTTTGAAACTTATAAAACCTCTATCGATATGATTACCACATCGGAGGTAGCTGTATCATTAACTATTGATGATGATAGAAATCTTGATGCTATTTTAACTGAGTTAAATAAAATAGCCTTAATAGAAGTAGACAAAAACCAAAGTATTGTTTGTTTGGTAGGGCATAATATTGTAAACCATCAAGAAACTTATAGATTATTCCAAATATTGCAAGATGTTAAAATAAGAATGATTTCTTATGGTGGTAGTAAGAATAACATTTCGTTATTAATTGATACCAACGATAAAATTAACACACTTCAAAAATTAAACAATTATTTATTTGAATTAGTCACTCTTTAAAATTGCAATTTTTAGTGTTATATAAAGGGTTGTTGCTTAACAATCCTTTTTTTTATTAATTACAAGTAATTGCGTATGAAGCTGTGTTGTCTTTTACCCAATTAGTTGGAATATTTCCTAACTGTGCATCATTAACCTGAATGCAGGTTAAATTATTTGAAGTGCAATCTAGCGTGGTTAAATTGGAATTGTTGCTAACATCAAGCAAAGTAATCAGGTTGTTATTACATTCTAAAATATTTAAGTTAGCAGCACCATTTACATTTAAAGTGTTAAGTTGGTTATTATAACATTGAAGCCAAACTAAGGACGAATTACCACTAACATCTAAGGTTGAGAGTTGTTGGTTGTTGTTGCATAAAAGGATTTCTAACGCTACGTTATTGCTAACATCTAAATTGGATATTATTGTGTTATCAATTGACAAATACTCTATAGCCAAATTATTACTTAGGTTAATGTTAGAAATAGGGTTGTATCCAAAAGACAAACTAATTAAACCTAAATTATTACTAATATCTAAGGTAGTAAGTTGATTGTTATTACAACCTAAACTTTTTAATGCTGTGTTTTTGCTTACGTCAATGCTTGTTAACTGATTTCCATTGCAACCCAAAGCTTCTAAAGATAAATTATTGGTAACATCAATATTACTAATCGGATTATCTGAACAATCAAAAAGCTCTAAAGCAAGATTGTTACTAACATCGATACTAGAGATTTCGTTGTCCCAAAAAGAGAGATGTTTAAGCTTTGCATTTTGACTAACATCTAAGTTGATGAGATTGTTAAACCTACAATCTAGAACTTCTAAATTTGTATTATTGCTAACATCTAAATCGCTTAAATCATTACCGTAACACCACAGTACTTTTAATTCTGTATTATTAAGAATATCTAGATTTGAAAGTTTATTATTCTCGTATGTGTATAATTCTACTAAATTAATATTCTTACTTAAATCTAAATTTATAACACCGCTTCTAAAGCACTTTAATATCTCAAGTTCAACATTTTTACTTATGTTTAAATTAGCTAAATTTTCAGATCCCATATCTGCTATTTCTAACTCTTTTAAACCTAAATTATTAGTTAAATTTAGTGAGGAAATATTTTGGTTTGAACAATTCAATTTTGTTAAGCCGATAAAATATTCAATTCCAGTTAAATCTTTTATTTTATCATCTATATCTAAATTATAACCAGTGATATTTAGTTCGGTTACATTAACCACATTGGCAGTTAAAATTTCGCCATCTAAAACATCATCATAGCCCAAATCAATTAGAGATTGCTCAAAAGCAGAGTCTGGGATGTTTCCTATTTTTGGTATTGAACTTTCGTCATCTGGACTACAATTAAACAAAAGCAAAGAGCAACAAAATATGAGACTCATATAAATGCCACTGCCCAACTTTGCTTTCATAAATTTAACTGTTTAAGAAAATTATTTGTTAATATTATGTTTTCTGTTAATGGAAAAAGAGTTATTTATTCATCAAATCTTCAATTTCATCAGCTTCAATTGGGATGTTTTTCATTAAATTAAAAGGCTCTCCAGATTCTTGTATAACAACATCATCCTCTAATCGAATTCCAAAGCCTTCATCTGGAATATATATACCAGGTTCTACAGTAAACACCATATTAGCTTGCATAGGCTCTGTTAGAATCCCATAGTCGTGCGTATCTAAACCAATATGATGCGATGTACCATGCATAAAATATTTTTTGTAAGCTGGCCAATCGGGATTTTCATTTTGTACATCCGCTTTATCTAATAATCCTAATCCCAATAATTCGCTAGTCATTAGTTTGCCTACTTCAACGTGATAATCCGCCCAAAAAGTTCCGGGTGTAAGCATTTTTGTTGCTTCTTTTTTAACACGATTAACCGCGTTATAAACTTCTTTTTGCCTTTTATTAAATTTACCCGAAACAGGAATGGTCCTGCTTAAATCACTTGAATAATTGGCGTATTCAGCAGCGACATCAAACAAAATTAAATCGCCTGCTTTACACTGTTGGTTATTTTCTACATAATGTAGTACGTTGGCATTGTTTCCAGAGGCAATTATAGGCGTATAAGCAAACCCTTTTGAGCGGTTTCTCAAAAACTCGTGCATAAATTCAGCTTCAATTTCATATTCCCAAACATTAGGTTTTACAAAATTAAGTATGCGTCTAAACCCCTTTTCTGTTATATCGCAAGCCTGTTGCATAAGTTTAATTTCAATAGGGTCTTTAACCGAACGAAGTCTTTGTAAAATAGGATTGCTTTTAGCTACAGAATGCGCTGGGTATTTTGCTTTAAGCCATTTTGTATAACGGTCTTCACGAGTTTCTGTTTCTACATTGGCTCTGTAATGTTCATTGGTATTAATATAGACAGTATCACACTGCGTCATTAACTCAAACATAATTTTTTCCATGTCATGAAGCCAATAAACAGTTTTGACTCCGCTTGTTTCAAAAGCTTTTTCTTTTGTTAATTTTTCCCCTTCCCAAACAGCAATATGGTCGTTAGTTTCTTTTAAAAATAAAATTTCACGGTGTTTTTCTTTTGGGCAATCAGGGAACAGAACTAAAATGCTTTCTTCTTGGTCTACACCGCTTAAGTAAAATATATCCCTATGTTGCTCAAAAGGCATGGTGCTATCTGCACTTATAGGATAAATATCATTAGAGTTAAAAACAGCCAAACTATTAGGTTTCATTTTAGCCGTAAAGTTTGCTCTATTGTTCGTAAAAAGCTTATTATCAATAGGTAAGTATTTCATATTATATGTTTGTTATGTTTGATAAAAGTAGTAAAACAAAATAAATCTTAATTGATAATTTACTATATTTGATACTCCCCCATAGTTTTATAACTCAAAAGTTTATATTATGAAAAGAAAACTATCCTTGTTATTTCTAATATTATTTTCAATATTGATTTCAAAAACAAGTAATGCACAAGAAATGCTTATTGAATTACCTTTAAGTCAGCAAATAGAAAAATCTAGTTTGGTGATTGAGGGAAAAGTTATTTCAAAAAGGTCATTTTGGAACACGAGCGACGGCTTAATTTATACAGCAAATACCGTTGAAGTTTATAAAGTTTTTAAAGGAAATCCATTAGCAACTATAGAGGTTATAACTCTGGGTGGAACGGTTGGATTGAAAGCCTTAATTGCACATCCAAGTTTAAAACTTCAAAAAGGAGATATTGGGGTTTTTACTTTAGTAGAAAGCGATAAAGTAAAAACAGAATCAAAATCTGCAACACAAATATTTAAACCTTACGGATCAGTTCAAGGGTTTTATAAATATAACTTATATAATGATTTGGCAGTTAATCCATTTAACAAAAAACAAGGTATTAAATCAACGTTTTATAATGAAATATTAGGCTTAACAAAAAGAGATTATTCCATTATTTCGAGTTTTGATATACAAGAAATTCATTCTAAAAGAATGCAAAATCAGGCAAAAGGGTTATTGCCTCCAGGTAGTTTAACTCTAGACAAGTCAGTTGTTACCGCAGGAACAAAAGATGTTTTAACTATTACAGGAACTGATTTTGGAGCTACTCAAGGGACAGTTTGGTTTAGTAATGCAGATGATGGAGGAGGTACTTACATTAATGCTTTAGATACACAAGTATTAACTTGGGGTGATACTGAAATTACAGTGGAAGTGCCTTCTGGTGCTGGAACGGGACCTATTTATGTAGAGGATAGCAGCAATGGACAATCTCCGCTATCATCTACTTTAACAGTATCATATGCTGAAAGTAATGTGGTTTTCGATCCTGGTTCTGGAGATGAAGCTTATCAAGTACAACACATTAGAGCTAACGCAAGTGGCGGATATACATGGCAAATGCAAACGGATTTCTTTAATGATACTGAACATCCTGGTGCTAGGGCAGATTTTGAAAGCGCTTTTAACGAATGGATTTGCCAAACTGGAATAAATTGGACCATTAGCGGGACTGCAACCGCGGTTGATATGGTTGGTGGTTCCTCAGATGGAACCAATGTTATTCGTTTCGATAATGGTTCAGAACTTGACACTAATGTTCTTGGGATATGTTATTCATGGTATTCTGGATGTGGTGGTGTTACTTTTGATTGGTTTGTATCAGAACTGGATATAGTTTTTGATAGTGAAACCAATTGGCATTTTGGCTCTGGTTTACCAGGCATTACAGAATACGATTTTTATAGCGTGGCGTTACATGAATTAGGTCATGGGCATCAATTAGGGCATGTTATAGATACTGCTTTCGATGGTGATAATATGGATGATGTAATGCATTATGCGCTTTCAAATAGTGAACAGCAGCGTGTTTTAACGGCAGACAACATTACAGCCGCAAGTAATGTTCAAAGTAGAAGTACTGGTTCAGCGGTTTGCGGACAGTTAGTTATGACAGATGCATCATGCCCATTAAGTGTTGAAGAAAATGAATTAGCTAAAGCAATTACTATTTTCCCTAATCCAGCACGTAATGAATTTAATATAAAAAACAATTCATTAATTAACTTACAAAAAACCGTTATTTATGACCTAAGCGGAAGATTAATATCTCAAATTGATATGTCCGATTCGCCAAGGACAAAAACAATCGATTTAATAGGGGTTTCAAAAGGAGTTTATTTTGTAAATATTTACTCTGATAATGCAATGATAACAAAGAAGTTAGTAGTTAATTAATAGAAAAAAGAACCTTAAAAAAAGGTATTCATTTGAATACCTTTTTTCTTTTTATACAAATTCTTTAAAATCATTCTAAATAGCTAAAACAAGGCATTTGTTATTTGTGTATATATGCGTCCTAACGTACCTTTGTGTTAAATAAATTAACTTTATAAAAATGGGTGGATTTTTTAAATCTTCAATTGGAAGAAAAGTAGCTATGGCGCTTTCTGCATTCTTCCTTATGTTTTTCCTACTTCAACATTTTTCAATTAACATTTTATCAGTATTTAATCCTGATCTTTTTAACGAAGTTTCTCATTTTATGGGAACAAACCCTTTAATCCAATTTGTATTACAACCAGTGTTAATTTTTGGTGTTGTATTCCACTTTGTTATGGGATTTGTGTTAGAAATTAAAAATAAAAAAGCTAGAAAAGTAGCTTATGTAAAGAATAATGGCGCTGCAAATTCAACTTGGATGAGTAGAAACATGATTTATAGCGGTGTAGCAATACTTGCTTTTATTGTGCTACATTTTATAGATTTTTGGTTTCCAGAAATTAATACAAAATTCATAAAGGGCGATTGGTCTGGAACCATAGAAGGTGTTGAAGGATTTCGCTATTATGAAGAGCTAACCCATAAGTTTGTTAGCCCAATAAGGGTTGGAGCATACGTGTTAGCATTCGTGTTTTTAGCTTTACACTTATTACATGGGTTTACCTCGGCATTTCAATCGATGGGAGCAACTGCTGGCAGAAAGAAAACCCTTCAAAATATAGGAAAAGCCTATTCAATAATAATTCCTTTAGGATTTATTTTTATTGCACTTTATCATCATTTTAACCATTAATCTGAAATAGTATGGCTTTAGATTCAAAAGTACCAAAAGGTCCAATTCAAGATAAATGGACAGATTATAAAAATCACATTAACCTAGTTAACCCAGCTAATAAAAGACATATTGATGTAATTGTTGTGGGAACAGGTTTAGCAGGAGGTTCAGCCGCTGCAACTTTAGCAGAATTAGGTTATAATGTTAAAGCTTTTTGTTATCAAGATTCACCTCGTCGTGCGCATTCTATAGCGGCACAGGGAGGTATAAATGCAGCTAAAAATTATCAAGGTGATGGTGATTCAACATACAGATTATTCTATGATACCGTAAAAGGTGGAGATTATCGCTCACGTGAAGCAAACGTGTATCGTTTAGCTGAGGTATCTGCTAATATAATAGACCAATGTGTGGCGCAAGGCGTACCTTTTGCACGTGATTATGGAGGATTGTTAGATAACCGCTCATTCGGTGGGGTATTAGTTTCTAGAACATTTTATGCCAAAGGTCAGACAGGTCAACAGTTATTATTAGGGGCATATTCAGCAATGAACCGTCAAATAGCCCGTGGAAAAATACAAATGTATAATCGCCACGAAATGCTTGATGTTGTAAAAATTGATGGTAAAGCTAGAGGTATTATTGCAAGAAACTTAGTTACTGGTGAAATTGAAAGACATTCAGCTCATGCTGTAGTGGTGGCTTCAGGAGGTTATGGAAATGTATATTTCCTATCTACAAATGCTATGGGAAGTAATGTTACCGCTGCGTGGAAAATTCATAAAAAAGGTGCCTATTTTGCAAACCCGTGCTACACACAAATTCATCCAACGTGTATTCCACGTTCAGGAGATTATCAATCAAAATTAACCTTAATGTCTGAGTCGTTACGTAACGACGGACGTATTTGGGTTCCAAAAAATATTGAGGACGTAAAAGCAATTCGTGAAGGACGTAAAAAACCTACCGATTTGTCTGAAGATGAAAGAGATTACTATTTAGAGCGTCGTTATCCTGCGTTTGGAAACTTAGTGCCTAGAGATGTGGCTTCACGTGCTGCAAAAGAGCGTTGCGATGCTGGGTATGGAGTAAATGCAACAGGAGAAGCGGTATATCTAGATTTTGCTTCCGCTATTGAACGTTACGGAAAAGAGCAAGCTAAAATTCATAATATAGATAATCCTTCAAAAGAAAAAGTTTACGATTTAGGTAAGAATATTGTTGAAGCTAAATACGGAAACTTATTCCAGATGTATGAGAAAATTGTAGATCAAGATCCGTATAAAACACCAATGATGATTTATCCTGCAGTACATTATACTATGGGTGGTGTTTGGGTTGATTATAATTTAATGACAACAATTCCAGGTTGTTACTGTATAGGTGAAGCAAACTTCTCTGACCATGGTGCAAATAGATTAGGAGCTTCAGCATTAATGCAAGGTTTAGCTGATGGTTACTTTGTTTTACCATACACTATTGGGGATTATTTATCAGACGACATTCGTACTGGAAAAATACCAACAGATACTTCAGAATTTGAAGAAGCAGAAAAAGCTGTTAAGGACAAAATAGATTTCTTTGTTAATAATAAAGGAAAGCATTCGGTTGATTATTTCCACAAGAAGTTAGGTAAAATTATGTGGGATAAATGTGGTATGTCTCGTAATGCAAAAGGATTAAAAGAAGCTATGGCTGAAATTAAAGCTATTCGAGAAGAGTTCTGGAAAGAAGTTACAGTTCCAGGAAATGCAAATGAAATTAATCCAGAATTAGAAAAAGCAGGTCGTGTTGCAGACTTTTTAGAATTAGGGGAGTTATTTGCTAAAGATGCTTTAATGCGAGAAGAATCTTGTGGAGGACATTTTAGAGAAGAATCTGCTGAAGAATCCGGACCACAAAAAGGAGAGGCAAAACGAGATGATAAAAACTTTGCTTTTGTTGCCGCTTGGGAATATAAAGGAGAGCCTGCTGATGCCGTATTACATAAAGAACAATTAGAATTTAAGGATATTGAACTAAAACAACGTTCGTACAAATAATAAAAAGACACTATGAATTTAACACTAAAAATTTGGAGACAAAAGGACTCAAATACAAAGGGTCAAATGGTGGATTATAAAGTTACTGATATTTCAGAGCACATGTCTTTTTTAGAAATGATGGATGTTTTGAATGAGCAATTAGTAAGCTCTGGAGAAGACCCTGTAGCGTTCGATCATGATTGTCGCGAAGGTATTTGCGGTATGTGTTCTATGTATATCAATGGAGAAGCTCATGGTCCCGATAGAGGTGTTACCACTTGTCAATTACACATGCGCATGTTTAAAGACGGAGACACTATTACTATTGAGCCATTTAGAGCAACAGCATTCCCGGTATTAAAAGACTTAGTTGTAGATAGAAGTGCTTTTGATAGAATTCAACATGCTGGAGGATATATTTCGGTAAACACTTCAGGAAACACTCAAGATGCAAATGCAATTCCTATTTCTAAACACGCAGCTGATGAAGCTATGGATGCTGCTACTTGTATAGGTTGTGGAGCTTGTGTTGCAACATGTAAAAACTCATCTGCTATGTTGTTTGTTGGAGCAAAAGTATCGCAATATGCTTTGTTGCCGCAAGGACAAGTTGAGGCTGCTGACCGCGTACGTAACATGGTAGCCCAAATGGATTTAGAAGGATTTGGAAACTGTACTAATACAGGTGCTTGTGAAATTGAATGCCCTAAAGGAATTTCATTAGACAACATTGCTAGAATGAATCGTGAATTAATGAAAGCTTCTATTTAAAGATTTAAGTTTTTCAATAAATAATTTAAAGTCTGATATGTTTATCAGACTTTTTTATTGTCTTTATTTTTGATAATTTTTATAGGAGTATGTCCTTAAACTGTCGTTGTTTGAAACAACAAGTAAAACAGATTTATCTTTCATTTTAATGGACTTCACACCTTTTGTTTGAACATTAAAAGGTCCTATACCATAATTTGAAACCCAATTATAATCTTCTAAAGATTTTAAAAGAATACCTTTTAAGGATGTATAACCTCCATGATAGGCGCTCATACTTAAAGAGTTACCAGAAACTATGAGCGCATTTTGATTCTCAAAAGCGATTGCATCAAAGCTTTTTATAGGACCGTACTGAAACTTTTGAGGGAACTCTTTAAACTCTGAAAAAGTACCGTTGTTATTTTCTAAATAACCAGATGCTAGAGTTTGTACATTATATTTTACAGCTCTTTTTACAGCTTCGGGAGTTAAAATTTCTTCAACCGTTTTTAAGGCGTAATTTTTATGTTCAACAAATCTTTTTCTAATAATATTTAATTGATTTGCTAAATCATCTTTTGAACTTACAGGATATTCCTTACCATTTATAGTGTAAGCAATAAGGGTTTCTTTTTGTCCATCATCATCAAAGTCACCGTAGTACATGACTAGAGGGTTTTCAGTAGTCGGATTAAATTTAGTGTTTAATCCCCAATTCCCTAATAAAATATCATTATCACCATCTAAATCCACATCAAACGCATTAATGGTTTGCCACAGACCATTTAGGTTTTTAGGCATTTCTAACAAAGACAATGTACCATTGGTATTAACAAAAATTTTAGGAGTATCCCATTCTGTCGCTACTAATAAGTCTTTTTGGTTATCATTATTAATATCTATCCAGTGGGCTGAAGTAACAAAAGATTTTAGCTTAAAGTTTAAATCTGCTTTAAAATTACCTTTACCGTCATTTACTAATATGGCGGAATTTACCATTTTTCCGAAGTTATCGGGATTTGATAAATTACCTATAAACAAGTCAACATCTCCATCGTTGTCATAATCATAAGGAGCAACACAAGATGTATTTAAAGGATTATACAATGTTTTGTTTTGTGATATTTCAAATTTCCCATTATTATTAATGTAAATTCTGTCCTTCTCAAAATTTTTATTCCGCTGTGAGTTGATGCCGGTGGCAACATATAAATCTAAATCACCGTCGTTATCAGCATCAAAAAAACTAGCATCATTATCTTCAAAAAAAGCATCTTCTTCCAATTGCTTTTGAGGTGATTTTGTAAAGGAAGTTCCGTTATTTAAAAATATTTCAGCTTTTTTTCCAGAACTGTTACCCAAAAAAACATCATCAAAACCATTGCCATCAATATCTCCAATGGCTATAGCTGGACCTAGTTTTGAAACCTGGTATGGTATAATTTTTTCATTGTTAAAATCATAATAATCATCTTCTTCATGCTTAAAGGGAATAAGATCATTTAGAGTGAAGATTGGATTTTTGCTTTGACCAGAGGAGTAATCAAAATAATTTTGAGTGTCGTTATAATCAATGGTTAAGGTATTATTTATTTCAGGATTGAATAGTTTTTGATAACTATTATCTGGCCATATAATTGTTAATGAATCTATCGTACTAATCGTGTCTAAACCAAAATGAATTTTTGTTTCCGTAGAAGATGAAAACCCCCTTGAAGTAAACAATTGTTTGAGTTGTTTAACCCCTTTATTATAAAGAATAACTTTAGTTCCTAAACCGTTTTTGTTATTTTCTTTATAGTTTAAAACGATGCTGAGACTATTTTTTTCTTTGTTGGTTTTGTTTTCATATACTGTTGCATAATCGTTATAATTATTTGTAACAATATCTAAATCACCATCTAAATCTAAATCAGCATAAGTGGCACCATTTGAAAGCGACGCTTTATTTTCAATCCATTCACCGGTTTTATTCATAAATTTACTCGAGTTCCCTTGAAAAATGACATTTGAAACCTTACCACTAGGCATTTCATTAATGGATTTATACAGATGATCCAGACCTTCTTTTTGGCTTTTATTTTTAAAACTATTCGACACGTATTTTTTAAAATCTAAATCATTTGGTCTTCTATTTATTCCGTTACTTATAAATAAATCTTGGTTGCCATCGTTATTAAAATCTGCCAGTAAAGGCGACCAACTCCAATCAGTATCTTCAACGTTGTTAAACAATGCGGTTTCATAGAAATAGCTGCCTTTTTCGTTTATTTGAAGCACATTTCTAGAATATTGATCCTTGTATCCTTTGTTTCTGAGGTTTTCTTGCATTAAATACATGGCATCATCGCCTTCAGTTTCTTTTAGCACTTTTTCATCACTTGGAAGCATGTCTAAAGCAATTAAATCCTGAAATCCATCACCATTAATATCTGCTGCGTCACTACCCATAGAAAATCTTGAAATGGTTGAAAACGATTGCCCTAAAGCTTCTTTAAAAGTACCATCTTGATTGTTAATGTAGTAGTAATCATCTTCATGAAAATCGTTGCAAACGTAAATATCGTCCCAACCATCGTTATTGAAATCAGCAATAGAAGCACTTAAACCATACCCATTAATGCCACCATATATGTTTGCTTTTTCACTTACGTCTTCAAATTTACCGTTGTTGTTATTTAATAGCATGTCGCCAACCAAAGGAACCCTTTTGTTTCTTAAACTAGCTTCACCATGGGAAGTTACTGTATGTACTGCGTGGTTTACAATGTAAACATCTAAGTCGTTATCCTTATCATAATCAAAAAAGTACGCCTGTGTTGAATAGCCTTTAATATCTAAGCCATATTCTTTTGATCTTTCGATAAAAGTGCCATCGCCATTATTAATAAAAAGCTCATTATGCCCTTTAAAATCTAGTAGTTCAGAAACAGCACAAACATAGATGTCTAAAAATCCATCACCATTAATATCTACCATCGTACTTCCAGTATTCCAATCAGAGTTACCAGAAACGTTGGCGTTTTTTGTAATGTCTTCGAAGGTTAAATTTCCTTTGTTGAGGTATAGTTTGTTTTCGCCTTGATTTGATACAAAATATAAGTCTGGCAACCCATCATTATTTATATCTCCGGCACTTACGCCACCACCATTATAAAAGTATATATAATTAATAATGCTATGGTTTGCATCTTCTTTTACAGTATTTTTAAAATCAATTCCAGTTTTATTATGTGATAATTCGTTTAAAAGATACTGAGTGTCTGAACTTTTATTTTTTTTATCACAACTAAGAAAAAAAAGAAACAACACAAGGAGGGATAACCCTTTTGGGATTTTTTGCATTTTTAAAAAGGCAATAGTTAGTAAATTCAAAGATAAATAAAACTAAGAAAGTTTTGACGTATTAAAAGGCATTACTGAAGATTGAACCCCTTTTGACTTTGTTTATAAAATGAATTCGTATCTTTATTTCTGTTTTTTTCCGTATATATAGGAAAGAATGAAACAATAACTTTTTTATTAATGACAAAACGGCTTTTTTATATTGCTATATGCTCTCTTTTTTTTAATGCACAAAACTTTGCTCAAGGAGATTTAACTACCTGTACTTTATTTAATGAAGCTAATTTATTAAAGCATGTAAAATCTTTGTCATCTGACGCTTTTGAAGGAAGACGTACAGGAACAAAAGGAGCTTTAAAAGCTGAAAAATATATAATTAACCAATTTTACTCACTAAAAGTTAAACCTTTAGGTAAGAAGTACCATCAATCGTTTGTTTTTTCTAGAAGAGGAAAAACCTATAACGGGACAAATATTCTAGGGCTTATTGAAGGTAAAGAACTCCCTCATAAGTATATCGTAATAAGTGCTCATTATGACCATGAAGGCATCAAATTTGGTGAAATATATAATGGTGCGGATGATAACGCTTCGGGGTTAAGTGCTTTATTCAGTTTTGCTGAATACTTTAGAAGTAACCCACCTAAACATTCTATTATTTTAGCGGCTTTTGATGCAGAAGAATTAGGTTTACAAGGCTCTAAATATTTTGTAAAAAACACGATTGTTTCAGACAAAGCAATTGTGCTTAATATAAATATGGACATGATTAGCAGAAGCAGTGAAAAAGAATTGTTTGTTGTTGGAACCGCATTTAATGAACAGTTAAAAAATATTGTTTCTAGTATTGATGAATCAGAAAATATAAAACTTATAAAAGGGCATGATGGATATGATGGACTAGATAATTGGACATATTCTTCAGACCACGCTAATTTTCATAAAAAAGGCATTCCGTTTTTATATTTTGGAGTTGATGACCATAAAGACTATCATGAACCTACAGATGATTACGAAAATATTCAACCAGATTTTTATATTGAAGCTGTAAAAACTATTATTTCGGTTTTTAAAAAAGTAGATTGCGCTAAATATTAGAAATAAGCTTTTAACTGAATAGAGCCTGAATGAATAGTTTTGCTTGTTTCTGTTTTTCTTCCAAAATAGCTTAGGTTAAGGTCTAAAAAATCAGTTAATTTTTTTTGCGCTAACAAGCTCCATGTAAAGTTTTTTCCTGGTTGTAAACCTTCTAATATTTGATAAGCTACAGGTGTATTAGCGCTACCATTATAGACGTTTGAGAAATAATTAAATTCCCCGTTTATGGCACTTTTTTGGCTATTAGCTAACGTAAATGATATGCCGTATTTATGTTGTTTTAAAGATTCTAGGTTTCCTATAGTATTTTCTTTATTTGCAAATTGATAGAAAATGTCAAAACTAGAGTTGTCATTAAATAAGTAAGACAATTTAGGGTTAAACCTAGCTTCGTCAAAATTATAATTTTTGCTAGCAAAATTTTCACTTACACTTTCATTGTTATCAAAAGCTGAAATCATATTAATTAACCAACTTTCAGCTATTTTATGATTAAATTGTATTTGATGGCTTCTCAAACTATTTTCAATAAAACCAATAGACAAAATATTTCTTGTAGTGTTATTTAAGAAGGTGTAAGATGTTGTGTAATGTTGTTTGCCTCGATTAAAAAAGAAAACATTTCTAAAGTTTAATTGTAAACCTAGTTGATCATCTTCATTATTTTCAAAAGGATTTAAATTAAAACTATTCCCATCTCGTTTCATTTTTCTATCGATTAAATAACTAGTTTGGTTATAAAAATGCGACCAAAATTTCTTGCTTTTGCTTTCAGAAACCGACCATTGAGATGGATTTATAGTTAGGGTTTGACTTAACCTATTTTGATGCGTTTTAATAAAAATTCTATTTGGTAAAAGTACCCGAATATATTTGCCTTGATCTTGAAACTGTGCGATTTCAAACTCCTCAAGTTCTTGAATACCGTTGCCATTATAATCAATCCAAGTGTAAGTGCCTTGTCCTGGTTCCACTTCAACATAAGTAAAATCTTGTTGAGGTATAGTACCAGAATTTGTTTCAAAAATAGTATTCCACTGTATCAATTGATTAAATAATTTTTGATTATACTGCAAACGAGAGTTTACAGAACGTTCATCACTCATACCAGCTTCCACACTTTTTAAAGCTCTATAGTTTGCATATAAAGACAGATTGGTGTTTTTATTTTGAATGATTCTAGAATCTAGATAAAACGTATTTGAAGTATTTACTTTTTGTAATTCGTTATTTCTAATACTGTCATTAATACGATGCTTATAACCTATTTCTGCAAAAACTTGAGTGCTGTCGCCAACCCCAAAAAACAACTCGTAAGATTTAAATTTCTGGCTTAATGGTGTGAGTGTATCCGTAGAAACCGCTCTTTGTTCATTATCTTCAACGGCAAGTTTTGTGCCTACCCAGCTCTTTTTCATACTATAGGTAACACGGTTGTATGACCTTAAAAATGTTGAAGTATTAGTGTTCGAATCTGCATTTAAAAAGCTTGAATATGAACTAATACTAAACTTATTTAAAAGTAAATTAGCATTTATAACATGCCTATTACCGTTAAAACCGTCGGAAAAATTCAAGTGTTCAAATTGATAATTAGCAAAACCTTTTTTAGAGTGTACCAATCTAAAACCAGAATTCATAAGTATTTGATTTCCTAAATTTAATCCTATACCATTTATATTGGATTGGTCTAAATTCCAATCTCGATTAAACTCAGGGTTGTAAAGGCCTTCAATATTTCGATAATCAGAGCTTATATAATCACTATCAATAAAAGCATCAAGATTCCATAAACTATCATTTTTTATAAGTGCTTGCTCAAAAGTAATTTTCCCTGCAAACCCATCATTATTGCCATCGTCAATGTTTGAAAATAAGTTTAAGTCATTTTTACTTGCTGAAGCTTCAAAGTTTATATTGGTTTTTTCTGAAGGTTTATAACGACCGTTTATAACAGCAATTTGCAATTTGGTTGGTGCAATTAATTGTACAATGGGTGCATAATTACCTTGATTTATCCCAACATATTCATAAATATTATTAATGGCGTTAATACTACTTAAGGCATAATCACCTTGATTGTTGCCAACTAATGTAAAAGTAACTCTGTACAATTCATCATTGGGGTCGTTTGAAAACACAAAGACTTCAACACCCCCTATAAGTTCTTTTCTATATAAAATTCTGTTTTCATTTAAATCTTCTCTTACTTCAGAAGGAGCCACCATTTGCGACCTATCATCGCCAGCATTTGCTAAAATTTGAACCTGCTCTTCAGACAAGTTTTGTTGTAAAGGTTGATTTTTAGCGTCATTTTCGGAATACACGGATACCCCAATGTTTAATTTTTCGCTTTCAAAGCTCCCACCGCCATAGGCTACAAAACGCGAGTAATTTCTATCGCTAAATTGATAATCAACGGTAATTCGCATCTCTGATGTTATGGGGAATGTGGAGTTAAAGATAATTTCACCAGCATTATAATCAATAATATAATCTTGATCTTCACCACGTTTTACGGCAACACCATTAACATAAACGGTTTCACTGCCCGATACGATGAGGACAAATAATTCGCCGTTTTGCCCTTGTAGTTTATATGGCCCTTGATTACCTTCTTGAGCAATAAATTGACTGGTGGTAAATTGCCCTCTAACTATAGCGCCGGCTGCAAATAGATTGGTTTGCTTATCGTCTTCTCCTAATTTTACATTAAAGTTTAACCCTTGTACACGTTTAGAGAAATTAGCGAAATAAGAACGGGTGTTAATTAAATCTATATCGCCAGCTCTAATATTCCAGCGGTCGCTAAATAACTCAATAAAAACTTGGTCAAACTCATCTAAACGTTGACTATAACCACTTTCTTGTAAAGGAATGTTAGCATCTTGAATGGACGCTCTTAGTGACACTTTATCATTTAATTTCCCGGTAATTTGAAGGTCTAATTCGCTATTTAAAACCGAGTTTTGATTATTGCCAATAGTAACCCCTCTTGAAATACTTCCTGATGTTGTTAAACCATCAAAAGGAATAAATGTGTTTGATGTGTTGGGTTGAGACAACTTATATAAAGTTTGACTATTACTATTATTTTCAATAATTATTTTGTCGTCTAATTGTTTATAAGTTTTGGTTAAAAACTCTGGGAACTTTAGGTAATTTATAATAACCGAATCGGTTTCAATGGGTTTTTTAAACACCAAAATAGCTTTAGCAAAATCAACAGAATAAAATGACGAATCAATCATTTTATTATCCCTTGTTTTGATGGAGAATACGTTGGAATTGATACTTACACTATCAATTTGAATAGAGTCTTTTACAGCAACTTTTTTGGTTTGATAGTTTGAAGTCTGATTTTGTGAAAATCCACAAAAACCAATTAAGAATATAAGAATAGATATAAAAATCTTCATTAGATACTTAAACTATAAATCGTTTAAAATATTTTGTTGATAGCTTCGTTAAAACTCCTGCTGTATTTAATAGTGTAAAAGTAACGTATTATTTATTTTAGCTAAAAATAGATTTTAATGAGAATTTTGTATTTCATTACTTTTATATGTTTTTTAAGTTGTGATTCCCAAACCGATTGTAGCTCATTCAAAAATGGCAAATTCAAGATTGTAGATAAAAAATTGAATCATGAATCAATAATTGAAAGGAATGATTCGATACAAATTGAAAGAAATCTAGAAACTGGAGAAGAGTCTAAGTACTTGATTAAATGGAGCGGTGATTGTGAATATAGTTTACAAATTACTAGTGGTAGCGAAGAAGTATTAAACGTTTTAAAAGATAAGTTAATTTTTGTGAAAATAATTTCTACTGAAAGAGATGGATATACCTTTCAAGTTGAAATTGAAAACATAGGTTATGTTGGAATTCAAAAAGTAAAAAAGATTCAATAGGATTATGAAAATCATATCATACAACGTAAACGGTATAAGAGCCGCAGTGAATAAAGGATTTATAGATTGGTTAAAAGCGGCAAATCCAGATGTTATTTGTTTGCAAGAAATAAAAGCAATGAAAGAGCAGTTAGATCTGGAGCTTTTTGAGGAAGCAGGATACAAGTATAATTATTGGTTTAGTGCTCAAAAAAAAGGATATAGTGGTGTTGCTATTTTAAGTAAAACTGAACCGAAACATGTTGAGTATGGTACAGGAATTGCCTCAATGGATTTTGAAGGACGTAACCTTCGAGCAGATTTCGATGGATTTTCTGTTATGAGTTTATATTTGCCTTCTGGCACCAATGATGACCGCTTAAGTCATAAATTAGAATACATGGATATGTTTCAAGAATATATAAATGAATTAAAAAAGAACATTCCTAACCTTATAATTTGCGGCGATTATAATATTTGTCATGAAGAAATAGATATCCATAACCCAAAGGGACTGAGTAAAGTTTCAGGATTTTTGCCCGTTGAACGAGAATGGATTGGAAGCTTTATAGATAGTGGTTTTATAGATTCTTTCAGACATATAAACCCAGATAAACAACAGTATTCTTGGTGGAGTTATAGAGCAAATGCACGAGCCAATAATAAAGGTTGGCGATTAGATTATGCTATGGTTTCACAACCATTACAAGAAAATATTAAAAGAGCCGTTATACTCTCTGAGGCAGAACATAGCGACCATTGTCCGATTTTGCTCGAAATAGAGAAATAAAAAAAATACAATCACAACTTAACCCAAACAAAATGATAAAAAAAAGCACATTCTTAGTATTAGCTCTAGTGGTTTTAGCCTCTTGTGTATCACCAAAAGTATACAAAGATTTAGAAGCAAAATATGCCGAATTAAAAAAGGAAAACAGAAAGCTTTCTGATGATAACGAAGCACTTTTAAGCGCTAAAACAGCAGCCAAAAATGAGTTAAAGCAACTTCAATCGGCTTATGATGAAGCTATAGCACAGCGCGATAAATTGCAAGCCGATTATAACGCCACAAAAGCAAATTATGATAATTTAAAAGCATCCTATGATGCATTGGAAAAAAATAGTTCAGCAGCCATAGCTGCAAATTCTCAAAAAAACAGAGAACTTTTGGCACAATTGGAAGCTAAAGAACAAGCCTTAGCTGCAGAAAATGCGAGACTTGAAAAACTTAAAAAGGAGTTAGAAGACCGCTCAAATCGTGTTGCAGAATTAGAAAATGTAATTGCAACAAAAGATGCTGCAATGACTGCACTTAAAAACGCCATTTCTAGAGCGTTAACCGATTTTGAAGGAAAAGGTTTAACCGTAGAACAACGTGATGGAAAGGTTTATGTATCCATGGAAAATAAATTATTATTTAGTTCAGGAAGTTGGGCTGTTGGTAGTGAGGGTACAAGAGCCGTTAAGCAATTAGGAAACGTACTTGGAGACAATCCAGATATTGCAGTTTTAATCGAAGGACATACCGATAATGTACCGTATCAAGGGAACTCGCAATTAAGTGGCAACTGGGATTTATCAACCAAACGAGCTACAGCAATCGTTAATATTTTAAGAGAAAATCCATCTATAAACCCTGAAAATTTAACTGCTGCTGGTCGTGGCGAATATGCTCCTGTAGCTTCAAATAGTACACCAGAAGGAAGAGCAAAAAACAGGCGTATTGAAGTTATTTTAACTCCTAAACTTGATGAGCTTTCAAGGTTGTTAAACGAGAATTAATGATGTTATTCTAGCTTATATAGGAATCAACTATCGAATGATAAATATTATAAAACCTTTCAGTCCTTAAAAAACTGAAAGGTTTTTTATATTTACACGTCGTCCAAAAAATCTAATGAATCTAATAAATAGTCGAATAATCTATAAATGAAATACACAAACTTACCCAACACCAATATAAAAGTTAGTAAAATATGTTTAGGCTCCATGACTTGGGGAAATCAAAATACCGAGGATGAAGGTCATGCGCAGTTAGATTATGCTTTCAATCAAGGTGTTAATTTTATTGATACAGCAGAGTTATATCCAGTTCCAGCGAACGCTGAGACCCAAGGAAGGACAAGCAAAATTATTGGCACATGGTTAAAAAAAACGGGTCATAGAGATAAAGTAGTTATTGCTTCAAAAATTGCGGGAACGGGAGATTATACAGCCCATATTCGCACCACAGGATTTAGTAAACAATCTATTGATGAAGCTATAACCGCCGAATTAAAACGATTACAAACGGATTATATTGACTTATATCAACTGCATTGGCCTGAGCGCGATACCAATAGATTTGGTATTCGAGATTATAAATTGGATACAAGATGGGAAGATAATTTCAATGAAGTACTGCACAGTCTTAATGCTGAAATCAAAGCAGGTAGAATTCGGCATATAGGAGTTTCCAATGAAAACTCTTGGGGAACGATGCGCTATTTAGAAGAGCATAAACACCACAATTTACCTCGAATAATTACCATTCAAAATTCGTATTCATTATTAAACAGAAGCTTTGAAGTTGATTTAGCTGAAGTTGCTCTCAGAGAACATGTTGGCTTATTAGCATATTCACCTATGGCATTTGGAGTGCTTTCTGGTAAATACATTAAAGGAAATGCCACCCAAAATGCCCGTTTAAATCTGTTTCGGAATTACACCAGATACAGTAGTGAAGAAGCCACCAAGGCTGCAACGCGCTATTTAAAAATTGCTGAAGGTAATGGATTGAGTTTGGCACAAATGAGTTTAGCCTTTATAAATCAACAACCTTTTATAACAGGTAATATTATTGGGGCAACTAATTTAGAGCAGCTTAAAGAAAATATTGATAGTATTAATATAGAGTTAAGTAAAGACGTACTCTCACAAATTAATGAGATACATAATTCAATTCCTAATCCAGCACCTTGATTTATTTTTTCAAATAACTTCGTTTTACGTCTTAAAAAATATCCAAGTATATTTCTATATTAGTAATAAATATTAAGTTATCCATAATGTACGCATGATTTGGTCTTTAAAAAAACTTATTTTATCTATTTTTTATATTGTTTTCTATGTAAATGGATTTGCACAAAATTTAGCAATAAAAACTATATCAGAAGATGTTTTAATAAATAAAGACACGTCTTTTGTGAAGCATGTAAGTGTATTGTTAAAAAAGAGTGATAAGCTAATTATATATCCGATTTTTTATGATACTGAACTGGAGGAACTATCAGATATTCAATTATATATAAGAAAGGGGAAACATTTTAAGCTTTTGAGGAATAATCTTATAGGCGAAGAAGATGTTAAACTTGATTATATAACGAGCAAAAAAATTAAAACAATCAGAATTCCCTCTGAAACGGAAGCTAAAATTACATATACGATTAAATGTCGTGAATTAATGTATTTTTCAAACCTACATTTTTTTTCAAACGATGAAATAGATACATTAAAATATCAAATAACAATTCCTAACACTTTTCGCTTTGCATATGATACAATTTATGAAGATTCTTTAGATTATTTAGCAATTGATTCAATTAAGTTGGATGGTTTAACAAAATGGAATATTGAAGCGACACCAAAAAAAGTAGAAGAAGATCTTTTAATGCTCTTTGGGATATATAAAAATATTAAGGAGCCTTTAATGAGAGTTCTAATTATACCAGCCAATTATGAAAATAACGAAAGAAAATACATGAATGATTGGTATTTTAATAAATTAAAAACAAGAAGAGGGCTGAACTTTGTTTCAAGTCAAAAAATCGATGAATTAACAAAGGGGGTTTTAGACCCTCTGAAAATAATTGATACACTTTACAGTTATGTAAAAAACAATTTTAAGTATGTAGCTATTGAAATTGGGATGGGAGCATTTGTACCAACCCATGTTAACGAAGTATTTACAAATAAGGAGGGTGATTGCAAAGATTTATCAAATTTTCTTTCAGAAGCTTTAAATTATAAAGGTATAAGAAGTGAGGTTGCATTAGCTGCTACTTATAATCATATTAGCGACTGTGATTTTCCGTCGCTAAGTTCTGCTAATCATGTTGTATGTTTGGCTTATATAGATGGTAAGCCAATTATATTAGACCCTACAGACCCAATACATCTTCCAGAAACTCCAGTTCAAAGTATTCAAAAACGCTCAATTTTAATTATTAACTCAAAAGAAGGAGAATATTATAACGTACCTAGTTTTTCTTCGCATCAAAATTTAATAAGCTATAATATAGATTTAGAAGTTGATTCTAATCAAATGTTAATGAATGGTGACTTTAGAATATCTTATGAAGGAATTTCAGGAAATTTTTTGAAGCGTGAGTTCTTATATTTAAGTAAGGATAGAATTAATAATATTGGAAAGAAACATTATGAATTTGTGTTTGGAAACGAATCAATTTCTAGTTTTAAAATACAGAATGATAAGAAAAAAATTGAAGCAGAAGGAATAATTTCCATTAATGGAAAACTATTCAGGGACGGTAATAATAGACTTTTATTTATAGATTTTTTACCTAGAATCATTGAAACGGTAGATCGCGAATCTTTATTAGAAGGAACTCATTTAGGTAGCCCTTTCAGTAAAAAAGTAAATGTAAAAATTAAATTGGATGAACCTTTTCAAATGTTCAATTCAATCGAACATACCTATTCCAATGAAGGTGTTTCACTACTATTAAAAATATCAAGCCCTACTGAATCCATAATCGAGTGTAATTATGAATTTGATTTCGATTATATTATAATTGATAAAGAAAATGTAGATATTACAAATAAAATTTTAACTTCATTTAAAGAAATAATAAATGAACCTATCATTTTTCAGAAGAAAAGCTAATAAGTATTTTGCTTTGTTGGTCGTTTTGTTATTGAGTAATAGTTTACTTGCTAACGATAGTATTCCAGATAATAAATTTCTTGAGAATTGTAAAAAATCTGATGCTTATTTAGTATATTATTATACTGATGTTACTTATTCTAAATTTTGGTCTGGTTATAAAAGGCATACTTCAATCAGTGCAAAATTAGTTGTGAATAATGCTGCGGGCGTTGATAAATTTGCATTTTTAAATTTAACTGAATCTATTAGCAATAATTTAAAAGGGATTAAGGTTAAAACTATTAAATCTGATGGGAGTATTATAGAACTTGACTCAAGCCTTGTTTTTAAACGAGAATCAAAAAGTAATAAATTTGGACCGATTAGCTATCCTATACCAGGTGTCGAACCAAGAGATACTATTGAAACCTCATATGCTTACTCAGAATATATAAAGAAATATGAATTAAAGGACTTTGTTAATTTATACTCTAATTTACCAAGTTTAAATTCTGAGTATACTGTGAGAACTAATTCTGAGCTTAAAGTAAGATATAAAACTTACAATAACTTTCCCGATCCACAAGTAATATCCAATGATACTTTGATATACTGTGTATTTAAAATGGATAAGGTTAAAGGGGTTTCAGAAAACCAAAATACTTGTACCCCGTGTGAACTACCATATTTATATTACTCTATAGAAGATAATAAAAGTGAGCTCGTAACATGGAAAGATATATATAATGAAGAATTTAATGTAGTAACGCAACCTATTTCACTTGATTATGAGAAATCTTCTTACTATAGAAGATGGAAAAAAAGAGTTATAGGTGAAGCTAAAGACAGCACTAAGTTTTACCAGTTAAGACTATTACATAAAGACATTCAGGATAATTTTCAAATGGAACCTCTCAGATTAGATGAGTTAATAAAATCCAGTGGATATTTTCTCAAAGAAAAACGTTTTAACCCTTCAAGCATTCGAAGATTGTATAGACAGTTATTAGAAGATCTGGAAATTGAGTATTCGGCAGTATTTGCTCGAAGTAAACGTAATGGACCCATTGATCCTCACTATATCAGGAAAGGAGAATATGATCACATCTTTTACGCTTATAATAATGATAAAGGTATATTAAATCTTCTTTATCCCAACGATGAATATCACAAATATCAAATAAATGAAATCCCTACTTCTATTTATAATACCAATGCTATTATCGCTAAACCATATTTGACTGATAAATTAAAAAAGAATGACAAATTTATAACGTATGACTTTAAATTAGCAGAGGTAGATTCTGTAACAGCAGATATTATAAAATTACCTAAAATGAATGTTAATAATAATTATTTGAGACATATTTATTACAGCGATATTAATTTAAGTGAAAAGAATATTTTTTTTAAATACAGATTTTCTGTTGCAGGGGGTTTGTCTACTGACTTAAGAAGTTTTTTTAGCTATCTTAATCAAAACAAGGAAGCAAGTGATTTTTACGATGCTTTGACCGAATTTGAAGGTAATGATTCTGCTATACAAATAGATACCGTAACCACTGTCAAATTGAAAGAAACCTCACCTTTTAATTTTTCAGTTGTTGCTGAGGTAACGCTCAAAGATGGGGTAACATATTTAAACAATGATATTTTAAGTATTTCTTTAGAAAATTTAATAGAACATAAGCAAGTAGAAACTGATCTTGATTCGGTTGATTTAAATTATTATCTTGATTATGCATATGCAGATTATTTCATGATTATACTAAATTTTCCGTGTGAAATTGAAGTGTTGGATATTGAGAATAATCAAACAAGTTTTAAGAATGACTCTGGAGAGTATCTTTTTGAAGTAAAAACAGAAGGTAATAATACCCAACTAGTTATTCAATCTAATTATAAAATTATAAAAGAAATGATACCCAAAGAAGAATATGAACAATTAAAAACATTAAATAAAATAGTTAAAGAAATCAAGAATAAAAGATTAATAATAAAGCTTATTAATAAATAGTTAGTTGATTCTCTGTTGTAAACTTCAGTAAAATTATAATATCTAAAACAAAAAAGCCTTACTAAACAAATAGTAAGGCTTTTTTAATTATTTAATTTGTTTACCATTTTTATCAAAAAAATGATATTCAAGGTATGTGTAAGCATCTCTTGGTAAAACTTTAACCCATTTTTTGTGTTCAAAAAACCATTTTGAACGAACAGATGGAAAGCCTTTTGTTAAAAAGGCTGCTATAAAAGGATGTGTGTTTAAAGTCAACTTTTTATAGTCTTTTTTTAATAGTATTTCAAGATCGTGGTTTATTTTTTCCACAATCCCTATAGGTGCTTCAACCTCTGAACCATTAATAATCTCATCAGGGTTTTCCTCACGAGTTTTAATGTTCATTTCTGGACGAACACGCTGTCTTGTAATTTGTATCAATCCAAATTTACTTGGAGGCAATATTTTATGTTTGGCTCTATCATCTTTCATTTCATCACGAAGGTGATTAAACAATTTTTGCCTGTTTTCCGCATTGGTCATATCAATAAAATCTACTACTATAATGCCACCCATATCGCGCAAACGCAATTGGCGAGCCATTTCCGTAGCTGCAATTAAATTAACTTCTAATGCTGTATCCTCTTGGTTGTTAGCTTTGTTTGATCTGTTTCCACTGTTTACATCTATAACATGAAGTGCTTCAGTATGTTCAATAACCAAATAAGCACCTTTTGCCATAGAAACGGTTTTTCCAAAAGAGGTTTTTATTTGTCTTTCAATCCCGAATTTTTCAAAAATTGGGACATTAGACTGATACAATTTTACGATTGATTCTTTGTTTGGCGCAATTTCTTGCACATAATCTTTAATTTGAATGTAAAGCTCTTCATCATCAACAGTGATTCCTGTAAAGGTGTCATTGAATATATCTCTTAAAATAGAAGAGGCTTTATTCATTTCACCTAATACTTTACTAGGATGATGTGCTTTGTGTAGCTTTTTACACATTGCCGTCCAACGACTAAGCAAATTTTGTAAATCTTTATCTAGCTCAGCTACTTTTTTGCCTTGTGCTACTGTACGAACAATAATACCAAAACCTGGTGGAGTGATACTCTTTACCAAGCGTTTAAGTCGATCTTTTTCTTCTTTGTCTTCTATTTTTTGAGAAATAGAAATACGACTAGAAAAAGGAACTAAAACAATATACCTACCTGCAATAGAAAGCTCAGAGCTTATTCTAGGGCCTTTGGTTGATATAGGTTCTTTTACTATTTGTACTAATAGCGATTGATTAGATTTTAAGACATCGGCAATTTTGCCGTCTTTCTCAATATCTTTTTCAAATGGGAAGTTTTTTAAAGAAAAATCTTTTAGTTTACCTGTGCTTACACGTTTTGTGAATTTTAAAAGTGAAGGGAGCTTGGGTCCTAAATCATGATAATGCAAAAATGCATCTTTTTCATAACCTACATTAACAAATGCAGCATTTAGTCCAGGAACAGCTTTTCGTATCTTGGCTATAAACACATCACCAACTGAAAAGTTATTACCACCTTCATCTTTCTGTAATTCAATAAGTTTTCCATCTTTTAATAAGGCAAAATCAACAGCATCGGAACTAGATCGAATTATCAATTCTTTATCCATTTTGTTAATTTTAATCCATCACGTTTAATAGTGACAGATGGATTATACATTATTTTTTGTCACAGGATTTTTATTATCCGTGGAGTTCAAAATACACTTTAAGGTGCTAAAAAATTAATGAACTCATTTCAAAGAACTTGTTTTTTGTAAAATCAAAAAAAGTAGCTAATCTAACTACTTCCTTGATTTATTTTTTCTTTTTATGACGGTTAGCGCGTCTACGTTTTTTACGTTTATGCGTCGCTACCTTATGTCTTTTACGTTTTTTACCACTTGGCATAAATAGTGTCTTTTTTTTAATTAATAATTTATTTTTAATGTTTTACTTAACATCTACATTAGTTTTAACACCTTCTACAAAAACTTTAGCAGGTTTAAACGCAGGAATGTTATGTGCTGGAATTTTTATTGTTGTATTTTTTGAGATATTTCTACCTGTTTTTTCAGCTCTAGTTTTAATTATAAAGCTCCCAAAACCTCTTAGGTAAACATTATCACCACTTTCTAATGAAGTTTTTACTTCTTCCATAAATGTTTCAACAGTTGCTTGAACATCTCCTTTTTCAATTCCTAATTTTTCAGAAATTTTTGCTACTATATCAGCTTTAGTCATTTTTAATATTATGTTTTTAGTTACTATAAATTCTTAAAGGGATGCAAATATAGGAATTTAAAATTCAATATTTCAAACCTAATTCATTAAAATTTAAGTTTATAAACGTTTATTTTTGTTTGCGATATTTAATTAATTGATGATATTTTCAAAAACACTAACATATTGGTATTCAAACAATAAGAGAAGTTTGCCTTGGCGAGAAACTAAAGATCCTTACCATATTTGGCTTTCAGAAATTATTTTACAACAAACTCAAGTAAAACAAGGGCTGCCATACTATAATGCATTTACGCAAAAATACCTTAATGTATTTCAGCTAGCTAGTGCAGATGAAAGTGATGTCTTAAAATTATGGCAAGGGTTAGGTTATTACTCCCGCGCAAGAAATTTACACGCTACTGCAAAATATGTAGCTAATGAACTTAATGGAGAATTTCCTGATAATTACAAAGACTTATTAAAACTTAAAGGCATCGGTGATTATACAGCAAGTGCTATGGCTTCTATTTGTTTTAACGAAGCTACTGCAGTAGTAGATGGCAATGTTTATAGGGTATTATCGCGCTATTTTGGTATTGAAACACCTATAAATTCTTCAAAAGGGAATAAAGTATTTAAGGATTTAGCCCAAGAGCTACTTGATAAAGACAATCCTGCCGAATTTAATCAAGCCATTATGGAGTTTGGTGCAAGACAATGTAAACCTCAAAGCCCCGACTGTTCAGTTTGCCCTTTTAATACTAGCTGTGTAGCCCATAATGAGAATAGGATAAAAGATTTGCCAGTTAAAATTAAATCGGCTCAAGCCAAAAAAAAATATTTCAATTTTTTAGTATTTATTTCTGAAGACGGTAAAACTATTTTAGAAAAACGAAAAACCAAAGGTATTTGGCAAAATTTATATCAATTTCCGCTAATTGAAACCAATAGCATAATAGAAGCTAAAAGTTTTAGGCAACACTTGAAAAGTCATGATTTACTAAAGGAAGAATCTTTTGAGCTGTCTTTATATAATAAGGAGCCTATTGTTCACAAATTATCGCATCAACATTTGTTCACAAATTTTTGGATTGTTAATACGAAGAAGTTACCTAAAAAAGGAATTTCAACGCAAAAAATAAACGAATACGCAGTTCCAGTTTTAATAGGAAACTTTATTGAAGCATTTAACTTTTAATTGATTAAGAACAAATCATATTTTTTTATTAATTTTAAAAAAACAGAAACTTAAGGCGACACATTGGTTAGTAATTCAGTAATTTTGTAGCCTTAAAAAACTATAAATTATGTCAGGAACATTAAATAAAGTAATGCTTATTGGGCATTTGGGTGATGAGGTCAAAATGCATTATTTTGAAGGTGGTGGATGCATTGGTAGATTTCCTTTGGCAACAAATGAAACTTACACCAGTAAGCAAACCAACGAGCGTATTACAAATACGGAATGGCATAATATAGTGGTACGAAATAAAGCCGCTGAAATTTGTGAAAAGTATTTGAGTAAAGGAGATAAGGTTTATATTGAAGGACGACTGAAAACGAGAAAATGGCAAGACGAAAAAGGGAATGATCGATATTCTACAGAAATACAGTGTAACGATTTTACCTTTCTTACAACAAAAAAAGAAAGTGAAAGTAATAATACCGTTGAGAAAAACCCAATTTCGAATCAGCAATTAGAAAGTGAACCTTTATCAGAAGACAATGATGATCTTCCGTTTTAATAACTCACTTAGAGTTCTATGTTTAACTAAAGCAATAGTATTTGGATCCTGACCCCCTGATTTTTAGACCCTTAATTATGACAATCGATTTTTCGGTTGTTTTTGGTTTTGCCTTATTAATTTTACTGTTAATATGTTCTGCACTTATTTCAGGTGCCGAAGTAGCCCTTTTTTCGCTTAACAAAAGCGATATTGAAGAAGGTTTAGAAGCTAAATCTAAACGTATTCAAATTATATCAGGTCTTTTAGAACGTCCTAAAAAGTTGCTTGCTACCATTTTAGTTGCTAATAATTTTATAAATATCGCCATTGTTATTTTATTCGCATATATAGGTAGTTTTGTGTTCGAAGGGATTACTACAGCGTGGTTAAAGTTCACGGTTGAGGTGGTAGTTGTTACCTTCTTAATTTTACTTTTTGGTGAAATACTTCCTAAGATTTATGCGAGTAGAAACAACTTAAAATTTGCCACTTTTATGGCATATCCACTTCGAATTTTAGACTTTTTTTTATCGCCAATAAGTTTGCCAATGCGTAGTGTTACGTTGGCAATTCATAACAAATTAGGGAGGCAAAAATCAAACTTAAGTGTCGATCAATTGTCGCAAGCACTCGAGCTTACAAGTGACGCAGATACCACCAAAGAAGAGCATAAAATTTTACAAGGCATTGTATCTTTTGGAAATACCGATACTAAACAGGTGATGAGGCCTCGAATTGATATTTTTGCTTTAAACATCGATCAAAAATATACTGAAATTATGCCAGATATTATATCCAATGGCTATTCTAGAATACCGGTATATAAAGATAATATTGATACAATAAAAGGTATATTATATGTTAAGGATTTGTTGCCTTATATAGATAGAAAGCAGTTTGATTGGACTACCTTAATTCGTGAGCCATTTTTCGTGCCAGAAAACAAAAAGTTGGATGATTTAATGAGTGAATTTCAAGATAAGAAAGTACATCTTGCAGTAGTAGTTGATGAATACGGAGGCACTTCTGGCTTAATTTCATTAGAGGATATTATTGAGGAAATAGTTGGTGATATAAGTGATGAGTTTGATGATGAAGATTTAACATATTCAAAACTAGATGAAAACAATTATGTTTTTGAAGGGAAAACAGCTTTAAAAGATTTTTATAAAATTATAAAAATTGAAGATGAAACTATTTTTGAAACGAATAAAGGTGAAGCAGAAACGATTGCTGGATTTGTTCTAGAAATATCTAAGAGTTTTCCGAAACTGAATAGTAAAATAAATTTTGAAAACTACGTTTTTAAAATAGAGGCGATGGACAAAAAGCGCATTAAACTTGTAAAATTTACCATAATATAATGATAAAGAAACTTTGTGCTGTAATAATATTATGTTGTTTTTCATGTGGTGAAGATTATGTACCTAAACCAAAAGCCTTTTTGAGGCTAGAATACCCTCAAGCAAAATACATTGATGCGAATTTAGAATTACCCTTTGCTTTTGAAGTTAATATGCTGGCAACAGAAGTAGATGTAAAGCAAGTACAATCAGGAACAGAAAGCTATGGTGTTAACCTTGAATACCCAGCTTTAAAAGGCACTATTTTTTTAACATACAAAGCGGTAGAAGGTAATAAAAACAATCTGTTAAGTTTTCTGCGCGATGCTCAAAACTTTACCCAAAAGCATACCATTAAGGCAGATGAAATTCCGGTAACACCGTATGAAAATAGCCAAAGAAAAGTGTATGGCGCTTTTGCGGAGGTTAAAGGCGATGTGGCTTCACAGGCACAGTTTTATGTTACTGATAGCGTTAATCACTTTTTAACTGGGTCGTTATATTTCTACGCAAAACCCAATTACGATTCTATTTTACCAGCTGCTAATTATCTGCAAAAAGATATTAGACATATAATGGAAACTATTCGATGGAAATAAAAAAAGCATTTTGACTAAAACCAAAATGCTTTTTTTTTATTTCAAACAAATTTGTTACGCTTTTTTAACACAACATACTTTTTTGCAATCTGCAGCACAAGCCATTTTTTCGGCTTCTGTTTTGTTCGTGCAACAAGATTTGGTGCAATTTTCGTCACAAGATTTTTTAGTTGAAAAGTCAGTAACCGTTTTCATGTTACTAACTTTATAAATATCGGCAACTCCAGTAACGGTTTTTTCAAGTAAACTAGGTGTAACCTTGGCTTCATCATATTCTACCATGGCTAACTTTTTATCAAAATCTACAACTGAAGATTTTACACCTTCCATTTTAGCAATCTTTTTTTCAATAGTTGCAGCACAACCAATTTGGCAGGTCATTCCATCAATAGTAAATTCTGCTTTTGCATATGTAGCATTTGGGTCTAGCTCTTTAACAGCTTTAGTTTCAACAGCAACAGTTTTTACTTCTGGTTTAACATCGTTTTTACAGCTAAAAGCCAATATAGAAACTAGTATAACTGCTAGAATATGTTTTATCTTTTTCATGGGGTTTAATTTTAAAATTACAGTACAAAATTACTAAATAGGAATGTTTTTTTTGATTTAAAATTAAAATTTTATGCTTTTTAGAAATACTTAAAAAAGTATAAAACGCAGAAAAATTATTTTTATTCAAGATTTTTCACGAAATTTAAGTGAATTAATTCAACCTTAAATATGAAAAAAATATCACTCCCTATTCGTTTTGGTTTGGTTACAAGTGCTGTTTTAATAGCTTATTTTTTAGTTTTAGCATTGTTCCATAAACATACAAATCCAGCATTTAGTTTTTTCAATGCTTTTATCACGGCGTTCGGAATTTTTGAAGCAGTCCGGTTAAAAAAACTTGAAAACACTAATGATTTTTCTTATGGAGAAGGTTTTAAAACAGGAGTTATAACAGGATTTGTTGCTACCATTGTATTCACCATCTTTTTTCTATTTTATGCTACTGAAATTAATATAGATTTTTTACCTGAATTACTACATACTTTTAAAGGAAGTTTTGATGTAGATATAGGTATGGTAACCTTTGTTGTTGCTATTATGGGCTTTTCTACAACGGTTGTTTCTGCCCTAACAGTAATGCAACTTTTTAAAAAATCTGGAAATATGTCTCAAAATTCATAAATCGTTTGCAGTTTAATTAATTAGCAGTATATTTGCACTCATTTTTGAACAAAATTAATTAATAAAAACGATACGCTATGTACGCAATTGTAGAGATAGCAGGGCATCAATTTAAAGTTGAAAAAGACCAAAAAGTTTTTGTTAACCGTTTACAAACTGAAGAAGGTAAGAAAGTTTCTTTCGATAATGTACTTCTTTTAGGTGATGGTGACAAAGTAACTGTAGGCGCCCCAGCTATAGACGGAGCACAAGTAAGTGCAAAAGTCTTAAAGCACCTTAAAGGTGATAAAGTAATAGTTTTCAAAAAGAAAAGACGTAAAGGTTACCGTGTAAAAAATGGTCACCGTCAATCTTTAACTGAAATTATTATTGAAAGTATTGCTGCTTCAGGAGCAAAAAAAGCTGCTCCAGCAAAAACAGAAAAGAAAGCAGAAACTAAAAAGTCAGAACCTAAAGTAGAAGCAAAAGCGGCTGCGCCTAAGGCTGAAACCAAACAAGATTTAAGCAAATTAACAGTTGCTGAATTAAAAGAGATGGCTAAGGCAAAAGGGATTGAAGGTATTTCTTCAATGAAGAAAGCTGATTTAATTGCTGCATTAAGCTAATTATTAACACTATAAAAACTTAAGACAATGGCACATAAAAAAGGAGTCGGAAGTTCGAAAAACGGTAGAGAGTCAGAATCGAAACGCTTAGGTGTTAAGATTTTTGGTGGTCAAGCTGCAAAAGCTGGTAATATTATCGTAAGACAAAGAGGAAATACGCATCATCCAGGTGAGAACGTATACTCTTCAAAAGATCATACATTACACGCCTACGTTGATGGTGTTGTAAAATTCACAAAGAAAAAAGATAACAAATCTTATGTTTCTGTTGAGCCTTTTGAAGCTTAAGGAATAATTTTCTTTTAAAATATTAAACCCTTTCTGTCTCAGAAAGGGTTTTTATTTTTCTAAAATATCTTTCGCAATTTTTAAGTGATGATTAGTGTGCATTTGTAAAAACCGTAAAGTTTGTTTTTTGGGTAACATACCAAAAATAAAGTGTTTAAAATAGGCTGTTTTTGGAAGTGTTTTTAAAATTTCAACATGATTTTTTGCAGTATGTAATTGTGTGTTTAAATCTTCAACTTTAATAATTTCTGGAGGTAAAACATATTTAGGGGCCTTTACTTTACCTCTTGGAAAGTATCCTAAAGGGAATAAAATAGCTCGCCAATAATTAAATGTCCACTTATAATCTTTAGGATTAGAGTTTATTGTCCATTCACAAACAGCATTAAATACTTTTAAAGCATGATCTAAATGCCAACCAACGGTGGCTTTCGAAATTGCTGGGTTTTCTGTATCTTTAAATGGTATGTTTTCTTCAATTTGAGACAATACATTATTTAAAATTGAAAAACGTTTTTTACTCATAGGTTTTATATATTTAGAAAAGATATTAATTAAATCCGTAACTTTAGGTGTTACATTAGTAATTAATAGTTGTCTAACTTAAAATGAGATAGTCATGCTTCCGTTTAGATCAGAAATTAGAAACTCTCCAAGTCAACCCACTATCAAGATTTTTTTGAGCGATGAATCTTTGGATGAACGCATTAAAAAACATTTAGAACATTTTGAGGAAATAGAAGATATTGAAATTAGAGAAAGTGTGGAGCAAACAGAATCTACTGAAAACTTAACGATTTTTTTGAAAGACGATGTAGATATTAGAAAAATGAAATCCTCAATTGATTCCAGTTTATGGTGGTATTTTGAGGAAGATTTAGTGGATGAATAGTACGGTGATTTAGCAACTGCCTAACTTTTCGATACAATTTATCATACTTCCGAAGCACTTGACGTGACTTATAACAAATCATAAAAAAACCCTCACATTTCTGCAAGGGTTTTAATTATTATGAGATGCTGAATCAAGTTCAGTATAACAAAATTTAATATCTATAATACTCAGGTTTGTAAGGACCTTCTACTTTTACACCAATATACTTAGCTTGGTCTTGTTTAAGTTCTGTAAGCTCTACACCAATTTTTTCTAAATGAAGTTTAGCCACTTTTTCATCAAGGTGTTTAGGTAGCATATATACTTTGTTTTCGTAAGCATCTTTATTGTTCCATAGCTCAATTTGCGCTAAGGTTTGGTTAGTAAATGAGTTACTCATTACAAAACTAGGATGACCCGTAGCACAACCTAAATTAACTAAACGACCTTGTGCTAAAATAATAACATCTTTTCCGTTTACGTTGTATTTATCAACCTGAGGCTTAATAACATCTTTAGTGTGACCGTGGTTTTTGTTTAACCAAGCCATGTCAATTTCATTATCAAAATGCCCAATGTTACACACAATGGTTTTGTCTTTCATAGCTTCAAAGTGTTCGCCACGAACGATATCTTTATTTCCTGTAGTTGTAATTACTATATCTGCATTAGCAACCACAGTTTCTAGTTTTTTCACTTCAAAACCATCCATGGCGGCTTGTAGAGCACAAATTGGGTCAATTTCAGTAACTGTTACAATACTTCCAGCACCTTTAAACGAAGCAGCAGTACCCTTACCAACATCACCATAACCACAAACTACTACACGTTTTCCTGCAAGCATTACATCTGTAGCACGTCGAATAGCGTCTACAGCGCTTTCACGACAACCGTATTTATTATCGAATTTAGATTTAGTAACACTATCATTTACATTAATCGCAGGCATTGGTAAAGTTCCGTTTTCCATACGCTCATAAAGTCTATGAACACCTGTTGTAGTTTCTTCACTTAAACCATTAATACCACTAACCAATTCAGGATATTTATCTAAAACCATATTAGTTAAATCGCCACCATCATCTAAAATCATGTTTAAAGGTTTACGATCTTCACCAAAGAAAAGGGTTTGCTCAATACACCAATCAAACTCTTCTTCTGTCATGTCTTTCCAAGCATATACAGCAGTTCCAGCAGCAGCAATGGCAGCAGCAGCTTGATCTTGAGTTGAGAAAATATTACAAGAACTCCAAGTCACTTCAGCACCTAAAGCTTGTAAGGTTTCAATTAAAACAGCTGTTTGGATTGTCATGTGCAAGCAACCTGCAATACGAGCCCCTTTTAATGGTTGAGAATCTTTGTACTCTTCACGAAGACTCATTAATCCCGGCATTTCTGCTTCGGCTAACTCTATTTCTTTTCGCCCCCAAGCAGCAAGTGACATATCTTTTACTTTGTTTGCCACATAAGGAATGGTTTTTATACTCATATCAGTTTTTCTTTTTATTTTAATAACAAATCATCGTTGTTATTAGTGGTTAAAATACTTAAATTCGCTTATCAAAATGTCTAATTTATTTTAGACTGTGCAAAGATAATCAATAAGTTCCAGAATATTAAATGCCACTATATAAAACCATTACTCCAAACTCACAAACTGTTGTTAAAATCTGGAAGATTTCGGAATCATATAATGTTTTAATGCAGTCATTAAATTTATCATCAGAAAGTTTAGAACGTGTTTTAGGAATGAAAAGCGAAATGCACCAACGTGGATTTTTAAGCGTTCGTCATTTATTAAGGGAGTTTGGTTATCAAGACGCAGATTTATATTATGATGAAAATGGGAAACCTCATTTAAAAGATGGGAAACATATATCCATAACACATTCGTTTAATTTTTCGGCAGTTATTATTAGTGATGATGTGGTTGGAATTGATATTGAAAAGCAACGAGATAAAATAACTATTATAGCTCATAAATTTATTGATTATGAGTTTGATTATTTAAATGAAATTGATTCCGATTATATTAAAAAACTAACCACTATATGGTGTGTAAAAGAATCCTTGTACAAGCTTTTCGCAAAACCTGGTTTGAGTTTTAAAAAGTATTTTTTGGTAATTCCTTTTGAAATTAAGGATGAAAACACAGTTGCTTGGATTGATTATAAAAATAAAAACTATCGATATAATATTCACTTTTTAGAGTTTGAAGGATTTACTTGCGCATATGCTATTGCTTAAATGAAAACAATTTACAACACTATTTTAAAGGATATTTCAAATGGTAAAAAATTATTAGCTGTTTTAATTGATCCAGATAAGTTTTCCATTGGAAATACAAGTAGCTTTATAGATAAGGTTAATGCATCTATAGCGACGCATATTTTTGTTGGTGGAAGTACAGTAGAAGAACATGCCACTAATAAGTTGGTTGGACAAATAAAAGAGTACACTAACTTACCAGTTGTTTTGTTTCCTGGTGATGTGAGTCAGATTTCAGAAAAAGCAGACGCTCTACTATTTTTATCATTGATTTCAGGTCGAAATCCCGAGTATCTTATAGGCAAACATGTTGAAGCTGCTCCAAAATTAAGAAATTCGAACCTTGAAGTTATTCCAACTGGCTACATATTAATTGAAAGCATTACTAAAACAGCAGTTGAAACCGTAACCAAAACAAAACCATTGTTAAGAAATAATATTCAGTTAATACGTGATTCTGCAAAAGCGGGCGAATTATTACGGATGCAACTTATTTATTTAGAAGCAGGAAGTGGCGCAAAAGAACCTATTGGTCATGATATAATTTCATCTGTAAAAAAAGAAATAAAAATACCTCTTATTGTTGGTGGAGGCATTAGGAGCATAGATGGATTGAAGAGCGCCTATAATTCAGGTGCAGATATGGTAGTTATTGGTACTGCTTTTGAGAATGATGAATCGTTTTTTGATGAATTAAAAAAAGAATAACATGAAAATATCAGTAGAATTAACCTTAACACCTTTGCATGATGATTATGAAACAGCCATTATTCATTTTATTAAAAAGCTAAGAGCATCACATTTAAAAGTTCTTGAAAATCCTTTAAGCACACAAGTTTATGGTGATTATGATGAAGTCATGAAATTGCTTACATTCGAAATAAAAGAGGCTTTTGAACTTATTGAACGTGGGTTATTATATATGAAAATTGTAAAATCTGACAGACACGATTATGAGCCCCATTTTTGAATTTTTTTTCGGTCAATATTCAGAATACGAACCCATTGATATTATTCTTGAAATTGTTGCAGTTGTATTTGGTTTTTTATCGGTTTGGTTTTCAAAACAAAACGAGGTTTTAGTATTCCCTACAGGTATGATTAGCACAATTATTTTTGTGTATTTGCTTTTAAAATGGGGTTTGTTGGGCGATATGATGATTAATGGATACTATTTTGTTATGAGCGTTTACGGTTGGTATATTTGGACTCGAAAAGTGGATGAAACACACGTTACACCCATTACAAGAACAACGTTTAACGAAAAAAAAATAAGTATAGCTATATTTTTAGCAACTCTATTATTTGTTTATGTAGTTTACACAGCGTTTGATAAATGGACAAGTTGGGTGGCATATATTGACACTTTAACAACAGCCATATTTTTTGTAGGTATGTGGCTTATGGCAAGACGAAAATTAGAAAATTGGATTTTTTGGATTATTGGAGACATTATTTCTGTGCCATTATATTTTTATAAAGGATTTACATTCACAAGCTTTCAATATTTAGGATTTACATTTATAGCCATTTTTGGTTATTTAGCATGGAAGAAAAACTTAAACAGCAACCTTCAAACTGCGTAAAAGTAGTTTTGTTTGGTCCTGAATCAACCGGTAAAACTACTTTATCGCGGCAACTAGCTCGATATTATAATTCGGTTTGGGTACCTGAATATGCACGGGAATATCTTCAAAACAAATGGAATAACGAACGTAAAACCTGTGAGCCAGAGGATTTGTTACCTATTGCAAGAGGGCAAATGAAACTTGAAAACAAACTAGCAAAAAAAACGGATACTATTTTAATTTGTGATACCGATTTGTTAGAAACTAAGGTGTATTCAGAAGCTTACTATTTAGGGACCTGCGACCCAATTCTTGAAAAGTATGCGCTAGAAAATTCATACGACCTGTATTTTTTAACTTATATTGATACACCATGGGAAGCAGATGACTTGAGGGACAAGCCCGATGATAGAGAAGACATGTTCAAAGCGTTTGAAAAAGCTTTAATCGATAATAAACGCCCTTACGTTTTGCTAAAAGGAGATAAAAAAGCTCGTTTAAAAACGGCTGTTAAGTATATTGATAAATTATTAAAAGTAAAGTGATAATGTTTACTGAAAAGGATATAAAACAATTTGAAATTAAAGGGATTACTTTAAAGCAAGTAGAGGCACAAGTATCCCGTATAAAAAATGGGATGTCTTATTCAAATTTAATATCTGCTGCAACTGTTGGTAATGGAATAATCAGTTTTAATGAAACTGAAACAAACCGTTTAATTAAAGTGTATGAAAATAAGCAAGAAAGTTTAAGCATTGTTAAGTTTGTTCCTGCATCTGGAGCTGCAACCAGAATGTTTAAATTTTTATTTCAATTTTTAAATAACTTCAATCCAAATAAAGACACTATTGAAGATTATGCTGAAAAGCATAACGATAGCTTAATAAAAACGTTTACGTCTCAATTAGAGAATTTTCCGTTTTATGAAGATGTTCTTTTAAAAGCAAAAACCTTAAACCCAAATTTTGAAAATCTAAGTAAAAATGAAGCATTCTATGAAATTATAAAAACCATGCTTCAAGAAGATGGATTAAATTATAGTTTTTTACCAAAAGGCTTGTTGCCTTTTCACAAATATCCATCTGGGACGAATACACCTTTTCAAGAACATTTAATTGAGTCTACTTTATACGCATCATCAAACGGTCAAGCAAATCTACATTTTACTGTTTCCGAAAAACATCATAATTATTTTGAATCAGAATTAAACACGTTTAAAAATGATTTGGAAAAAGAAACTAATATTAAGTTTAATGTTTCTTATTCCTATCAAAAAGAAGCCACAGAAACCTTAGCGTTAACAACAGATAATAAAATTTACAGAAACGAAGATGGTTCTATTTTATTTAGACCTGCAGGACATGGAGCGCTGTTAGAAAATTTAAACGATTTAAATGCGGATATCATTTTCATAAAAAATGTTGACAACATGGTTGTTTTCAATCTCAATAAAAAGCTATCAAATTATAAAAAATTGATTGCTGGTGTGCTTCGAGAAGCTCAAGAAAAAACATTTACATATTTAAACGAATTAGACGCTAACTCTGTTGGAGAAGCAAAATTGTTGGAAATTGCGGCATTTTTATCAAGTAAATTAAATGTGGTTATCGATGATGATTTTGATGATTACAAACTTGAAGAAAAAGGAAATTATTTAAAGGATAAGTTAAACCGACCAATTCGTGTTTGTGGAATGGTTAAAAATGAAGGTGAACCAGGAGGAGGTCCGTTTTGGGTAAAAGATGAAAAGGGAAATATCTCATTACAAATTGTAGAGTTTGCGCAAATAGATATAACTAATAAAGCTCAAAACGATATTGTACAAAATGCAACGCATTTTAATCCAACCGATTTAGTTTGTGGTGTGAAAAATTATAAGGGAGAAAAATTCGATTTAATGAACTATGTCGACCCCGAAGCTGCTTTTATAACCATGAAAACCCAAAACGGAATTGATATACAAGCACTAGAGCTTCCTGGTTTATGGAATGGTAGTATGGCATATTGGAACTCTATATTTGTTGAATTACCAATTGAGACCTTTAATCCAGTAAAAACAGTAAACGATTTGCTTAAACCTGTACACCAAGTATAGTGAAATTTAACGAAGACCTTGCCATACAAGAACTAACATTTAAAGCTATTAGAAGCTCGGGTAGTGGCGGGCAACATGTAAATAAAGTATCTTCAAAAGTTGAATTATCCTTTAATTTAGTTGACTCATTGGCTTTTACCAATATTCAAAAACAACGCCTTCAAAATAAATTAAAAACCAAACTTACCAATGATGGGGTTTTGATTTTGCAATGCGATGAAAGCAGAAGCCAGCATAAAAACAAAGCATTGGTTATTAAACGCTTTTTAGAATTAATAAAAGCGTCGTTGGTAGTTCCAAAAAAGCGAATTCCTACCAAAACAACAAAAGCAGCTATCAAAAAACGATTAAAAGCGAAACGAACACTTTCCGAAAAAAAAGCTAGCAGAAAAAAACCAGATATTGATTAAAAATAATTGACAATTGATAATTGATAATTGACAATTGATAACTATTTTTGCAGCGTTCTCAAAAAAGGGGTGCCTATTATCGGCTGAGATCATACCCAATGAACCTAGAACAGGTAATGCTGTTTAGGGATTTGAAAAAAGAAAAGCCAATTGCTTTTCATAAAACCAATTATTAACAATAAAGAATAATTACCTCTTTTTATTCGATTATAAACATAATCGTAATGAAATCTACATTTCTTATTCTTTCTTCAAAAAGGTACAATTACTATTTTAGGAGATTCAGTTTTGACTTTCAAAATAAAGTCATCAAAACTAAAAATTTATTTCTTTTTTTAACGCTTTTAGTGTTATCAGTTAGTGTAAATGCACAACAAAATCAAGTACAACAAGATTCAACTAAAACCGAAAAACTAGATGAAGTTTTAGTAAAAGCTGTACGCGTTGATGCCGATTCTCCAATTACGCATTCAAACGTTTCAAAAGAACAACTTGCAAAGCGAAATTTAGGGCAAGACATTCCTATTTTATTAAACTATTTGCCATCTGTAGTCACAACAAGTGATGCGGGTGCAGGGATAGGTTACACGGGTATTCGTGTACGTGGAACCGATGCTACCCGAGTGAATGTAACTATTAACGGGATTCCTTACAACGACCCTGAAAGTCAAGGAACGTTTTGGGTAAATTTAGGAGATTTTGCATCTTCAACAGAGAGTTTACAATTACAACGTGGTGTAGGAACTTCTACCAACGGTTCAGGAGCTTTTGGGGCTAGTTTAAACCTTTTAACAGATGCATTTTCAGAGAATGCCTCTGCTGAAATTTCTAATAGTTTTGGGAGTTACAACACGAGAAAGCATACTATAAAATTAAGTACAGGATTATTAAATAATCATTTTGAAATTTCTGGACGATTCTCAAAAATAGATTCTGATGGTTATATTGATAGAGCGTTCACCGATTTGAAATCTTACTTCCTTCAAGGAATTTATAAAGATGAAAATACTTTAATAAAAGCCTTAACATTTGGGAACTATGAACGTACTTATCAAGCTTGGTTTGGCTTGACAGCGGAAGAATTACAGGAAAACCGTCGTCAAAACCCATATACATATGAAAATGAAACCGATAATTATTGGCAAGACCATTATCAATTGCATTGGAATGAACGTTTAAATAGCAATTGGTCAACTAATTTAGGACTAAATTATACCAAAGGGAAAGGCTATTTTGAGCAGTATAAGCCAGAAGAATCAGCGGCAGATTTTGCTAATTTAATTGAAGAAGATTCCGATGTTATAGTTCGCAGGTGGTTAGATAATAATTTTTATGTAATCAATGCCAACGTCGTATACAAGAAAAATACATTAGAAGTTATTTCAGGAATATCTTATAATACCTACTCCGGAGATCATTTTGGAGAAGTTATTTGGGGAAGCGATTTAGCTCCTAACACCAATATAAGAGATAGGTATTATGAAGGAGATGCTACTAAAAATGATTTTAGTGTCTTTTCAAAAGCAACCTTTAAATTGCTAGAAAAAGTAACTGGTTTTGTTGATATACAAGGACGTTTTGTTGAGTATAAAACTAATGGTGTAAATTCAGATTTAGTTGATTTTGTAACAGATGCTAATTTCAATTTTTTCAACCCTAAAGTTGGATTTACATATAAACCTTCAAGTAGTAACAATTATTATTTGTCTTATGCAAGAGCAAACAGAGAGCCAAACCGTGATGATTTTAAAGCTGGTGTAACCGAAAACGAAACTTTAAATGATATTGAATTAGGTTGGCGCTTTTACAAAAACAAGGTTAGTGTAAATACGAATTTGTATTATATGTTTTATCAAAACCAATTAGTGTTAACAGGTGAGTTAGATGATGTTGGAAGCCCAATTAGAGCTACTAGCGGTAAAAGTTATAGATTAGGTTTAGAGATTGATGCAAATATTCAGTTTAGTAAAGTCTTTAATACCTCCACAAATGTAGCTTTAAGTAGTAATAAAAATCAAGACTTCAATGCTACAATTAATGGAGAAGTGGTTGATTTAGGAAATACTAACATTTCTTTTTCGCCAAATTTAGTTATTGGTAATTCCCTTAATTTTAATCCTTTGGAAAATTTACAAGTGTCGTTCTTAAGTAAATATGTTGGCGAGCAATATATGGGAAATATAGATAATGAAGCTTCAAAATTGGAGCGTTATTTTTTAAACGATTTAAATATTAACTATGAAATAAAACCTAACGGAATATTTAAGTCGATTGTGTTGTCAGGATTGGTTAATAACATATTTAACAAAGAATATGTTTCAAACGGGTATTTTGGGTCGTTTGATTATGACGATACATCAAGTCCAACGGGGACTACTACTGGGTATTATTCAGGGTATTATCCACAAGCCACTACAAACTTTTTAGTAGGTGCTACTTTAAAATTCTAAGAAAAGAAATAAAAAATCTTAAAAGACCTCAGTAATTCGCTGAGGTTTTTTAGTTAAAAATCAAAAGTATATTACCGTTTTTCTCAACGCGATAATTTTTTAAAGCACATCTTAATCCGCTATTACCTTCAGGCGTTCCAGTTACAAAATTATATGTGTTATCATCATCACAACCACAAGTTCCAAACAATCCATTAGGAGTTAGTGCGGAACATGCATTTGGAGTATGATTAGGGTCTGCAGCATCCCATGCATAAAAATCGGCACCAGTACTGGCAACAATAATACCTGCATTTCCTGCATTAGCAATGTACACAGAATTTCCAGCAAAAGTTAACTGACTATATTGGGGTAAACTCAGATCTATAGTAAGATTTACGCCAATATTTAACAAAAAGTTACAGTTATTATTATCTTCAGAATTACTACTACAAGCGGTAAAAATAACAAAGGATAAACAACATAAAATAGACCTCATAGCACGTCTCTAATTAATGGGCAATTTACAACAAAAAGTAAATTGATTTAAATATTTTGTATATTTGTGGTACAATCTCGTGTATGCGAGATTTTTTTGTTGCTGAACCCTGTTCAGCATCTTTTATTAAGTAAAACGATGAAGTTATGAGTAAAGTATCATACTATACACCTGAAGGATTAAAAAAATTAAGAGAAGAACTTAAACAACTAAAAGACGTTGAGCGTGTAAAGGCTTCAAAAGCTATAGCTGAAGCTAGAGATAAAGGAGATTTAAGTGAGAATGCAGAATACGATGCAGCTAAAGAAGCACAAGGAATGTTGGAAATGAGAATTTCTAAATTAGAAGAAGCTTTGGCGGGGGCACGTATTATTGATGAATCTCAGTTAGATACTTCCAAGGCATTAGTTTTGTCGAAGGTGAAAATAAAAAACCAAACCAATGGTATGGAAATGGTTTATACTTTAGTGGCAGATGGAGAAGCAGATTTAGCTTCTGGAAAAATTTCTGTTAACTCTCCTATAGGAAAAGGGTTGTTAGGAAAATCAGTTGGAGAAGTTGCTGAAATTCAAGTACCAAACGGCGTTATGAAATTTGATATTATAGAGATTTCTCGTTAGAAATAGTCTAAAACGAACGATTAAAAAGATTTCTAATTAAACTAATTAGGAATCTTTTTATATTTACATATATTCAAAACTCTCAAAAGAATTATGGCTTCAATTTTCACTAAAATAGTTAATGGCGAAATACCTTGTTATAAAATTGCCGAAACCGATGATTTTTTAGCTTTTTTAGATGTAAACCCCAATGCGAAAGGGCATACTTTATGTATTACAAAGAAAGAGGTCGATAGAATTTTTGATTTAGATGACGCTACCTATTCAGGTTTAATGAGCTTTTCTAAAAAAGTGGCCATCGCTATAAAAAAAGCTGTTCCTTGTTTACGAGTTGGTGTAAGTGTGATTGGTTTAGAAGTACCACACACGCATGTGCATTTAATTCCATTAAACTCTATGGAAGATGCTCGGTTTATTCAAAAGGTAAAATTGTCTAAAGAAGAATTTGAAGAAATTGCTAGTGCTATTAAGTCAAACTTATAGCTGATTATAAAGCCCTAAAAATACTATTGCTGCCACTGCAATAGCTACAAGGATAATAACAAACCAAGCTAACTTTTTAATATACGTTGAAGGCTTTTTAGGTGTAAAAGCTTTTTTTTGATACTCTACTACTAAGTCAATTTCATCCGTCCATTGCACTGGGTAAATAGGAGAGTTACATTTTTTACAAGCTAATTCGTGGATAATTTCAGAAGTAATTGATTTATAAAGTTTTGTCTCAACAATTTTTTGACTAAAAGTTAAGTACAAACCTTCCGTAGTGTAACATACAGGACAGTTGTTTTTTAAAGCTACTTCTTTTACAAAAATTTGTTTTTCAGGCATAATTATTGGGCGCGTTTTAAACTTATTTGTATAGTACTTCCTTTTCCTATTTCAGAGTGCAAAACTTTTATTTTACCATTATTAAAATCTTCAATAATGCGTCTTGTGAGTGATAAACCAAGTCCCCAACCTCGCTTTTTTGTTGTGAACCCAGGTTCAAATATTCTATTATAATCCTTTTTAGGAATACCCTTTCCGGTATCTGTAACACGCACTTTCACTTGGTTTTCCAATTGAGAAATCTCAATGGTTAGTTTACCTCTGCCTTTCATAGCGTCGATAGCATTTTTTACAAGATTTTCAATAGTCCAACTATAAAGTTGTTTATTTAGATTTACGAGAATTTTATCATTTGGGATTTTTATTTCAAAATCAATGAGGTTCGAAGAGCGTGCTTTTAAGTAATCATATGAGTTTGTGGTCTCCTCAACAATATCAGCAATCTCTAAAGTTGGAAGCGAACCAATTTTACTAAAACGTTCGGTTATCGTTTTTAATCGGTCAACATCTTTTTCAATCTCAGTTATATATTCGGGGTTTACGTTTTCGCTTTTAAGTATTTCGGTCCAACCAATTAAAGAAGATAAAGGCGTGCCAATTTGGTGAGCGGTTTCTTTTGCCATACCAGACCACAACTTGTTTTGAGTTGCGTTTTTATTACTGCTATAGAAGAAGAAAATAACGGCTCCAAAAAGAAAAACAATTAGCAATAAGGCAAGCGGGTAGTACTTTAATTTATTTAATAAAGGAGAATTTCCGTAGTAAATAATGCTATTAAGTTTGCCGTCAAATTTTACTTCAATAGGGTTATTTTCGTTTTTAAATTTTTCAACTAATTTATTTATATAAACAGAATCATTTAATTGATTTTCGTCAATATTTATATGGCTTCCAACGCTACCATCTTTATTAATTTCTAATACGGGTGTACTGGTATTGCTATTTAATATTTTAAGAGTAAGATCTAAATTGGTGTTGTTATCAGAATTAATTAAATCGGTTTGTGCAAACGACCAAACTTCCATTTTTGTGCGTTCTTCATCCTTAAAATGCTGAAAAAACTCATAAGTTTTCCATAAAATAAGTGATACAATGGCGAACGATGCTACAATAATAACCCAACGGAATGCATTGCTATGTTTTTCAAAAATCATTAACAATTATAATTTTAATTTGTAATATAATGCAAATCTGTTAATATTATTGCGCAAGTTGTTAGTAAATCTATTTTTTGATGCGTTATAGTTTAGTTACATTTGTATCACCTAAAAAAGTTTAATGCCGTCATTTGATCCAAAAACATTAGCAACCAATAATTTACATAGTTATTTGTTAAGTGCGGTAGCGCCTAGGCCTATAGCTTTTGCAAGTACTATGGATGCTGATGGGAACCCAAATTTGTCGCCATTTAGCTTTTTTAATGTATTTAGTTCTAACCCACCAATCATGATTTTTTCACCTTCCAGAAGGGTGCGAGATAACACTACAAAACATACATTGCAAAATGTTGAGGCGACAAAAGAAGTAGTGATTAATGTAGTGAACTATGATATGGTGCATCAAATGTCGTTAAGCAGTACTGAGTACCCTGAAAAGGTTAACGAGTTTGAAAAATCGGGCTTAACCATGTTAAAGTCGGATATTGTAAAGCCGTTTCGGGTTGCTGAATCACCCGTACAATTTGAATGTAGGGTAAACGACATTATAAAATTAGGAACTGAAGGTGGTGCGGGAAACTTAATTATATGCGAAGTAGTAAAACTTCATATAGATGATGATGTTTTAGATGAAAACGGGACGATTGATCAGAAAAAATTAGATTTAGTAGCTAGAGCTGGAGGCAGTTTTTATAGTCGAGCAAAGAAAGGGTTTTTTGAGATTCCAAAGCCAATTTCTACCTTAGGTATAGGGGTTGATAATTTTCCAGATTTTGTTAAAAATAGTATGGTTTTAACAGGAAACGATTTAGGAATGCTTGCGAATATTGAAGCATTACCAACACAAAAAATGGTAGAAGATTTTGTAACTGATATTTCAGAGCGTCATCCCAACATAAAAAAATTAACACACAGACAAAAGCATAAACTGGCGCGTAATTACTTAAGTTTTGGCGATATTGAAAGTGCTTGGAAAATATTGTTATCATAATAAAACTAATAAATAATAAGAATAAATAATAGATTAAATGGAAGTTCAAGGAAGAATTAAAATGTTAGGAGAAACTCAAACTTTTGGAAATAATGGGTTTAGAAAAAGAGAAATAGTTGTAACGACTGAAGAGCAATATCCACAACATATTATGGTGGAGTTTGTACAGGATAAAACAGATTTGTTAAACAACTACCAAGTTGGACAGCAAGTAAAAATCAACATTAATTTACGAGGTAGAGAATGGGTAAATCCGCAGGGAGAAACCAAGTATTTCAATTCGATTCAAGGATGGAGAATTGAAGCCTTACAAAATGATACTTCTGGCGAGAACTTACCACCAGTACCACCTATGGATGCGTTTGAACCTGCTGGCGATTTAAATGCAGATGATCACGACGATTTGCCATTTTAAGAATTTTGTCATTCCTGATTTTGTTTCAGGATCTCATAAAATAAACCTCAATGTTTAACTTAGCATTGAGGTTTTTTACTTTTTACGATGCAGTATTTAACTAATAAAATATGGTTTCCTAATGTAAACGAAGCAACCGAAGATGGTTTACTGGCTATTGGAGGTGATTTATCGGTTGAGCGTTTATTACTAGCTTATAAATCGGGTATTTTTCCTTGGTTTGCAAATGATGAGCCTATACTGTGGTGGTCGCCAAATCCGCGATTTGTATTATTTCCTGAAAAGCTAAAAGTTTCAAAAAGCATGAAACAAGTTTTAAAAAGTAAGGATTATATAGTTACAGTGAATAAAGATTTTGAAGCGGTAATTAACGAATGCTCTAAAGTGAAGCGAGATAGACAAGCTGGCACTTGGATTACAAAAAGTATGATGGATGCTTATATAAAGCTTCATGAACTCGGGTATGCAAAATCTGTTGAAGTTTGGAACAATGATGTTTTAATTGGCGGACTATATGGTGTAGATGTTGGCAACGGCGTATTTTGTGGCGAAAGTATGTTTGCCAAACAAAGCAACGCTAGTAAAGTGGGTTTTATAACGTTTATACAAAACACTCATTATAAACTTATAGACTGTCAAGTTTATACCAATCATTTAGCAAGTTTAGGTGCTGAGGAGGTTTCTAGAGATGCATTTTTAGAGTATTTTTAAACTTGATTTTGTAAAAAATTTCGGCTATCTTCGTTTAACTGCTGATATAAACAATTAAAAAAGTCCATATCATGGCATTGTACGCAAGCTGAAAGACTGTTTCAAATCTTTATTAATCCAAAAACCTCGACACGTCCTTTGTCAATGTAAACTTAAAATTCCCTATTGTGTAGTATAACATTCCAATTGTTATACCTATAAGTGCATATTCAATTTTTGGAAGAAACGTTGAACCCACTGTTATAAAAACACAAATAAGTGTATTGATAACTATAGGTTTTCTAAAAGGTGGTAAAAATTTAAAATATATGGTTTGTTTTCCTACATAAAAGAAACACATTCCTACTATTGCCAGTACCCTAAAATCGTTTTGGTTTAAATCATTCAAAATAGCATGTCTGATGACATTAGCTAATATTACAAATCCCATAGCAAGAAAGAAGTGAGAATAAATAAGAGTAAAACCATTCTTCATTGCTTTTAATCTTTCCATTACATGAAAGCTATCATAATAAATCCACCAGATTAATCCTATCATTATAAATCCAGTTACGGCAGCAATGACACTCAATGCATCCCAATTAATATCTCTTAAGGCTGTTGTTAAACTAATAATAGATTCACCTAAAAGTATAATGGAAAGAAGACCAATTCTTTCAACTAAATGCTCTTTATGTACTGGAGGTACATTCTTGTTTTTGCTTACAAGAATAAAAGCTATCATTTCAAAGACGATTCCTAAAACTAAAGTAATTTCTCTGTAAGGATCAGGGAAGAGAAATGAAGTACCAATAATAATTGTTCCAATAATTATAATTATACCGCATTTACTAGCATACTCTTTTGACTCATTAAGTGCTTTAGTAGAATTAATATACAGGCCTGCTATAATGATTTGAATAACTGCATAAAAGCCAATAAACAACCCATAGTTTTCAAATAAATCACTACCTAAAAAGGCAGTCATTGTTATCATTAAAAACATGATAGCCAAACTTGAAATTCTATGGTACCTACTATCTGTGTCAAAACGATTAGCAAATAAGGTGTGCAGCGTCCAAATCCACCAAATAGATAGGAATTGAAGAGGAAACATCCAAATTTGTTTAGGATCTATATGATTATGATGAGTATGTGCAAGTTGATGCGTAACAATACCTATACTGGACACAAAAACCAAATCAAAAAAAAGCTCCAACCATGTGGCATGCCTATTTTGAACTAAATATTTGAATGTTTTCTTCAACAGAAACTATATTTTAACATATACAAAATTATAACATTTCTCCACGAGCTGGATAATGTGCCGTAATAATATAATCAACCGCTTTTACAAAAGATGGTAAATATGGTCTTCCCCAAGGATTACTGTTTATAGCTGAATAATAAACTTGGTTATTATTGTCAATTAAAAATAATCCTGGTTCACTAAACTCACTTGGTTCACCCTCTTTTACACCTGCACTTAAATACAAAGCCCAATCTCTGGCTGATTTTTCAGATAAACCATAGCCCAAAGTAAGATTAGACAATTCCCACTTTTGACGAGAAAGTCTAGCTCTCTTTTCGGTATCCATACTTACAGCTACAACATTAACGCCTCTTTGCTCAAATTCGGGTAACAATTCTTGTAATTGTTGTAAGTACTTTTTACATAATGGACAATGTAATCCTCGGTAAAAAACAACCAAAGTAAAGTTGCCTGGTTTTTGGTCTGCTAAATTCCATTGATTTCCAACTAATAATGGGAATTGTAAATCTGGTGCTGTATGTTTTGGTGTTGGTCTATTCATAATTAATACTTTAAAAGTTTGCTTTTAAATGATTTTCAAAACGATTAAAATCATTCTCTATTTCAGGGTTTTTCATTACATCATATGCCACAAAAGTTGGTAATGGTTCAAAACCAAACCATTTAAAATTAAGATGCATAGGTTTTAGTAAGTCATCTTCACTCATACCATTAAAAAAAGTTTCCTCTGGATTATTAAAAGCTTCTTTTGGTGCATTAGCCGTTACTGACATCATATACTTTCCGTTTAATTTTCCGCCTAAACCATAATTCTTCTTTGGGGCTTCCTTACTTCTACCATCACCATCAGACATTTCGCCCATCATACCCATCGAAAATACTTCATCAATGTATTTTTTAAATGACCAGCTTACACCCATCCAATTTAAAGGTGTTTGAAAAAAGACAACATCTGCCCATTTAAATTTTTCAATTTCTTCATTGACATCATAATTATCTTCCATAGTAGTTTTCTTGATGTTATAGCCATTACTTTTAAAGTAACCTTCAGCTTTTTCAGTTAAACTTGCGTTTAATTTTCCTTCAGAAAATGGATATTTCTGATGACCGTTGATAATAAAAATATTTTTCATTTTAAAATTTTAATTATATTTGTTTCACAAAGAAACTAATATTAGTTTAAAATAGAAACTATTATGCTTTCATTTGAACAAATAGTGGTAACCAAAAAGTAACTAATGGCTAGAAAATATATAGACAACCCGAATGCTTGTTCTCTTGTTCATACAATGAACATAATTGGCAATAAATGGAAACCGATTATTTTATATTTATTATCAAATGGTTCTATGCGATTTGGAATGCTGAATACTCTAATACCAACAATCTCAAAAAAGGTGATGACTAATCAATTGAAAGAATTGGAAAATGATGGATTACTTTTAAGACAGTCCTTTGCTGAAATTCCACCAAGAGTTGAATATTCATTAACCGAAAAAGCAGTTGGACTTTTACCCGTTTTAAAGTTGTTAAGTGATTGGGCAAATGAAGCTTATCCCGAAATGGACTTTGAACAATGTAGAATAATGGAAAATGGAAAAAAGCCAGCGTACAACAACGTATATAAAAAATAGCGGTTTAAGCGCCTAATCGAAAATGAATTTTATAAATTTAAGGTCAGTACCAAACCGAAAAGTCCGTGAGTAAAATCCGCTACTTTTCATATACAAAACCGTTAAACGAACCACCTAAACGTCATTATACCTAAAACATTCAACTTCATGGTCATTTACCATGCCTGTGGCTTGCATATGTGCATAAATTACTGTTGAGCCAACAAATTTAAAACCTCGCTTTTTTAAATCTTTACTAATAGCATCACTTAATGACGTGTTCGCCGGAGCATCTTTATAGTTTTTCAATTTATTTTTAATGGGTTTGCCATCAATAAACCCCCAAATGTATTTACTAAAACTGCCAAATTCTTGTTGCGTTTTTATAAAAGCTTGCGCATTGGTAACCGTTGCGTTTATTTTTAGTTTGTTTCTAATAATACCAGCATCTTGTAATAAAGCATTTATCTTACTTTGTTTATAATTTGCTATTTTTTTGTAATTAAAATTATCAAACGCTTTTCTGAAGTTTTCACGTTTTCGCAATATGGTAATCCAACTTAAACCAGCCTGAAAGGTTTCTAAAATTAAAAACTCAAAAAGAGTGTCGTCATCATAAACAGGCACACCCCATTCTGTATCGTGGTAAGCTTCAAATAAATCATCGCCAACACACCAACCGCATCTGTGTTTAGTACTCATAATTATTTGTAAGGTGTTTAATTAATACATGACAAAAGTCATTATATATGATAAAACAAGATACTAATTTTGTATCATCAAATAAAAGAATTTAGAATGAACTCTATAATACAATCTAGTTTAGAAAAAAGTATAACTTATGATACTTACCGTAGTTTAGTTCAGCAGCTAGCTCAAGCGGGCTCAACTACTGGAAAAGAAAAAACGGAAGCTTTGGTAAATTATACGAAGCTTAATGATAGACGGATGAAACGTTGGGATAAAACCATAAAAATACCTGAAGACGTTAAACATAAAATATCAGAATTTAATCAAAATATAACGTGGTTAGTGATTACTGAAAGTTGGTGTGGTGATGCAGCTCATGTTATACCCGTGCTTAATAAAATAGCAGAATTAAACTCTCATATAGATTTAAAACTAGTGCTTCGTGATGAAAATTTGGAACTTATGAATGCGTTTTTAACCGATGGTAATCAGGCGATACCCAAAGTTATTATGATTGATAACGAAACAAAAGAAGTTATAAACACTTACGGGCCACGACCAAGCGAAGCAACAAGTTATGTTAATAGATTTAAGGAAAAACAAGGAAAATTAACACCAGAGTTTAAAGAAGATTTACAGTATTGGTACAATAATAACAAAGGGGAAAATGTAATTGAAGATATTACAAAAATATTATGCGAATTAGAGCCTATTGTTTGCCAATAAAGTAAAAAGTAATAGAACCAATTTGTGTTTTTTTGGAAGCATCGGCGCTAAACTGAGATTGTTGCGCATAATCTAGAGCATGCCCAATCAAACACTCATTATCAGACGTTGAAGAATTGTTTACATAAGTATCAATAACATTACCTTGTGCATTAACGGTAATATTTACTACTATTTTTCCATCTTCTTCACAAAGGTAAACCGGGATAGGAATGAAAACTTTTTTTCTGTTTTTTAAAGAAAAACTAATGGTGCTTTTTGAGTTATTACCTTCTGATTGTTGTTTTTTAAGCAACTCGTTTACTTTACTAAATTTAGATAATTCTTCCTCGTTAAGCTTTGAATCTTCAATATCCTCATACTTACGATGTGCCGTATTAGGACCATCTGGAGTTGGATTAGTTTGTGGTACATAGTCTTCAGGCGGTGCAATAGTTTTGTATGCTTGTGCAAATTGCTTGCTTTCTTGTGATTGGTCAAAGGCTTGATTGGTTTCAGCCTTGGCATTTGCAAGCTTCTCTAAAGCTTCTATGATTTTTATTTCTTCTTCTGTAAGTTCTTTTTCAGGTTCAATTTCATAGTAACTTTCAGATATAAATTCACTCTGTTTTTTAAGGCTTAAATTAAAAACAGATAGCACTATAGTTCCTGAAAGGAATAAGGTAATAAGTAGGGCTTTATGTTGATTTGTTAGGTTCAAATCTTAATAATTAGATAAATAGGTTTGTGAAATATACGTAAAATAAAGGAATTTAGTTGTTTAGGCCTCTAATAAAGTCATCAATAGAGCTTGCATTACCAACGTAAAAGTCGCCAATTTTTGTGCGTCTTAAGACAGATAAATGTGCTCCAGACCCTAAAGCTTTACCAAAATCGTTGGCTAACGAACGGATATAAGTGCCCTTACTACAAACTACTCTAAATTCTATGTTTAAACCTTCTATTTTAGTGATTTCAAACTCCGAAATATTAACGGTTCTTGGTTTAATATCTACAGCTTCACCTGCTCTAGCAAATTCATACAAACGCTTACCATCTTTTTTTAAAGCTGAAAAAACTGGCGGAAATTGCTGAATCTCTCCAATAAATTGATGGGTCGTTTCCTTTATTAGGTCTTTAGAAATATGTTCGGTTGGAAAGGTTTCGTTTATTTCGGTTTCTAAGTCAAAAGAAGGCGTCGTGCTTCCTAAAACGATTGTACCGGTATATTCCTTTTCTTGCCCTTGAAAGGTATCAATTTGTTTAGTCATTTTGCCCGTACAAATCACTAACAGACCTGTTGCCAATGGGTCTAAGGTACCTGCATGTCCTACTTTTATTTTTTTTAATTTGAAGGCTTGCCTAAGCTCCCAACGTAGTTTGTTAACGACTTGAAAAGACGTCCAGTTTAAAGGTTTATCTATCAATAGCACTTGCCCAGAAAGATAATCGTCTTTCGAAACCATATTATGAGTTTAATGAAATAATTATAGCAATTACACCCACAACAGCACAGTAAATCGCAAAGTAGGACAGTTTACTTTTTTTAACTAAAGCAATCATCCATGTACAGGCAAATAAACCTGCAACAAAAGCAGCAATAAATCCAACTGAGAGCGCTGTAATATTTTGAGTGTTATAATTTAAATCGCCCGTTAAAAGGTCTTTAGCAATTTTTCCAAAAATTAAAGGGACTACCATTAAAAAAGAAAATCGTGCAGCTTTTGTTTTGTCGTTACCTAATAAAACCGAAGTGGAAATAGTAGCTCCAGAACGCGAAATTCCTGGTAACATAGCTATGGCTTGCGATATACCAATAACTAATGCGTCAATAAACGTTACTTCTTTATTGGTGTTTTTTGATTTATCAGCAAGGTAAAGTAATAAGGCGGTGATTATAAGCATAAAGCCAACTAGCTTAACATTACCACCAAAAAGTTCAGCAAACTGCGATTCAAAAGAATAACCTATAATGGCTGCGGGTAACATTGAAACCGCAATTTTAGCAATAAATTTTAAATCGTCGTTCCATTTAAATTTTAATGCACCTTTAACAAGACTAAAAATATCTTTTCTAAAAACAACCATAGTACTTAAAGCGGTTGCAAAATGCAATACTACCGTAAACAAAAGGCTTTCTTCAGGAACAGGATGATCACCCAATATAGCTTTTCCAAGTTCTAAATGACCACTGGATGAAACAGGTAAAAACTCGGTAAGTCCTTGAATTATTCCAAGAATAATTGCGTCTATTATATTCATGGGGTAAAAATAGCTAATATGATAAAGTAAACATAACGTGTTGTTATAAAAATCATTTTAAATAAAAATCCAACCAATTATCATAATTATAATAATACCAAATGTTCCTTGAATTAATGTGGAAACAGTTTGGGTTTTAAGGGCAGTTGTTGTATCCATTCCAGAAAACTGAGCGACTACCCAAAAGAAACTATCATTTAAATGGGATACTGTCATTGACCCTGCCCCAATTGCTAGAACCGTTAAAGCGCGCCCTAATGAAGAGTCTAACCCAAAAGATTCTAAAATAGGCGCCATAATAGCGGCTGTAGTAATTATTGATACTGTTGAAGAACCTTGAGCAGTTTTTAAAATAGCTGCAATAGTAAAAGGCAAAAACAAACCGAGGTTTAAATGAGAAAACTTACTTCCAATAATATCGCCAATACCTGTGGCTTGTAAAACCGAACCAAAAGCACCACCAGCACCGGTAATTAAAATAATAATTCCAGCTTCTTTAAGACCGCTAGTTACCCAATTAAAATGTGTAGCATCATTTACATTTTTCTTCAATTTAAAAGCTAAAAAAACACCGACTAATAAGGCTATTACAGGGTTTCCTATAAAATTAATGGTTTTAGATAAAACACCCTCTCCAAATGGTTGGGTTGGATAATCTGAAATGGATTTTAGTGCAATTAAAATGATAGGAATGATAATAGGCATAAAAGCGATTGAAGTTTTTGGTATGGCTTCAATTTTAGATACTGTTTCAGGGGTATCCATATTGTTATTGTTTGGAAGACTTTTATACCGATGTTGTATATATTTCGCCCAAAAATAACCGATTAATGAAACAGGAAAAGCAACCGCAAGTCCTAATAGAATAACCAATCCTAAATCAGCATTTAATGCAGCAGTTGCTGCCAATGGACCAGGAGTTGGGGGCACAAAAACATGAGCCGTATACAAACCCGCAGCCAACGAAACCGCCAAAACCGTCATAGAAATTTTGGTTTGCTTGCTAATAGCTTTGTTTAATGAAGAAAGGATGATAAACCCAGAATCGCAATACACGGGAATGGAAACAATAAAACCAGTAATGTTCATAGCTAATACCGAGCGACTTTTTCCAATAGTTTTTAACGCCCAATTAGCCATAGTTTTGGCACCACCACTTTTCTCTAAATAAGCACCAATAATGGTTCCAAAAGCAATAATTATTCCAATGCTTCCCAGTGTTTTTCCAAAGCCTGCGGTAAGCGCTGTAGTAATTTCGTTCTCACTTAGTCCACCCACAAACCCCATAACAATGCCAGCCATTAATAAAGATAAAAATGGGTGAAATTTGTATTTTGAGGCTGCTATAACCATTAATACAACAACAATAACTAATGCGATTAAAATCTCCATAATGCTTACATTTGAAAGAAATAAAAGTACTAATAAATTTTATCAGATGAAGATTGCGCTAGCACCAGACAAATTTAAGGGCTCTTTAACGGGTATACAATTCTGTATGGTAGTTGAAGAGAGCTTAAAAAAAGTACTACCTAATGCTGAAATAATCAGCTTACCCCTTTCGGATGGTGGTGATGGAACCATCGAAATATTGGAACATCACTTAAACGGAAAACTCATAAAAGTAAAAGTGAACGATCCTTTATTTAGGCTCATTGACGCTTCGTATTTGTATATGGATGACATCGAAACCGCCTTTATTGAAATGGCTGTAGCTTCTGGGATGTATCTGTTAAAAAAGGAAGAGCAAAATTGTTTTCACACGACTACTTTAGGTACTGGCGAACTGATTGCAGATGCTATTAAAAAAGGGGCTAAAACCATAATTTTAGGAATTGGAGGGAGCGCTACAAACGATTGCGGAATAGGAATGGCAACCGCTTTGGGTTATAAATTCGAAGACGAAAATGGCATAGAATTAACTCCTATAGGTAAAAACTTATCCAAAATTTATCGAATACATACAAACGGAGTTTTAGAGAATCTAAGTAAAGTTGATTTTAAAATAGCTTGTGATGTTACCAATCCCTTACACGGAGAAAATGGAGCAGCGTATATTTATGGTCCACAAAAAGGAGCTTCAAAAGAAGAAGTTAGACAACTAGATGAGGGTTTAAAAAACATTGCACGGATTTTTAAAAAGGAATTTTATAAAGATGTTCAGGATATAAAAGGAGCAGGTGCTGCTGGTGGAATGGGAGCTGGGACAGCTATTTTTTTAAATGGGAAACTTACATCTGGAATTGACTTGGTAAAGGATTTAATTGGTTTTGATAAAAAAATTAAAGATGCCGATTGGATAATATCGGGCGAAGGTCAATTAGATAATCAAACGCTTTCAGGAAAGACGATTCAAGGTGTTTTAAAGTCGGCTAAAAAATATAATATTCCTGTGGCAGCTATGTGTGGTAGCGTATCACTTTCACAAGAAGAAGCTGAAAAATTAGGAATTTCTTATACCGATGCCGTAATAGATAAAGCAAAAAATCTAGACGATGCTATGGAAAATTCTAGCAAGTATCTTTCAAAAATGGCAATTAAGTTTGCAGAAAGAATAAAAGAGTAATTATTTTTTATCAGGATTTAATAAAATAGCATACACCTGAATTCCAAACCCGATTAAAATAAGCATAGGAGCTAACCGAATACGTCTCCAACTAAAAATTTCAGGATTAAAAACGTTAGGGTCGTCACTACCGCCTCCTGACATTAAAATAAAACCTAAGGCGATGATTGCTAAACCTATAAACATAAATTTATAGTTTTTCTTTCCAAATACAAAAACAGGTTTTGAATCTTCTTTTCGTTTTTTTTCTCCCATAATTACTATAAAGTGCTACAAATTAAAGCATTTATTAAAAACTATTGCGTTAAGGCTAACTTAAATTATTTAATAATATAAGTCGTCGGTTTTTAAATTTAAAAAACGCTGTGTTGCAAAATGTGTGCTAATCCAAGTAATAACAACACCTAAGGCAAAAATAACAACAAATAATAAACCTATTAATACCGGGTTACTTAACAATTGTAAGTCTGAGAATGTTTTGTTTAAGTAATACAAAACAATTGCCATTCCTATAAGTGCTAAAACTGCTCCAATCATTCCTAAACGCACACTTTTCCAAACAAACGGACGACGAATAAACTGTTTGGTGGCACCAACCATTTGCATCGTTTTAATGGTAAATCGTTTTGAATATACGGCTAATCGTATAGAACTATTAATCAATAACACCGCAATTAAAGTAAAAATACCGCTGATTACCAATACCCAAAAACTTATTTTTTTAACGTTATCGTTCATTAAATTCACTAAATCATTATCATAAGTTACTTCGTCAACAAAGTCTTTATTTAGGGCTTCGGCTGAAATTTTTTCTAGATGTTCAGAAGTGACAAAATCAGCTTTTAAATGCACATCAATCGAGTTTTGAAGCGGGTTATACCCCACAAAGTCCATAAAATCCTCGCCATTTTCAGCTTTCATAAATTCGGCAGCCTGTTCTTTTGAAACATATTCGGTAGATTTCACATAATCAGCCATGGCCAAACTTTTTTCAAGTTGTTTTGTTTCAACTTCTTTGGCAGTATCTTTCAAATAAATAGTAACCACGACTTGCTCTTTAAAATGGTCGGATACTTTTTTTGCGTTCAATACTAGCATTCCTAACAATCCTAATAAAAACAATACCAAAGCAATACTTAACACTACCGAAAAATAGGAAGAGATAAGTCTTCGTTTTTGGTCTTTTTCAAAAGATGAACTCATAAAATATGGATTAACGGTGTAAAAATAATAAAGTATATTTAATCTGTATTTATATAAACTAAAACATATGAACATTGTTGTAATAGGTGCTGGTGGTGTTGGTGGATATTTTGGTGGAAAATTAGCAAAGGCTGGGTTTAACGTTACTTTTATTGCACGTGGGAAACATCTTGAAGCTATTAAAAATAAGGGATTACAAGTAAAAAGTATATTAGGAGATTTTACAGTATATCCTGAAGCAATCGAAGATATTAATAACATAAAAAATCCAGATTTAGTTATTCTTGGAGTAAAATCGTGGCAAGTTTTAGACATTGCAAAACAATTAAAACCAGTCATTAACGAAACCACGATGGTATTACCACTTCAAAATGGTGCAGACAATGCCGATAAATTATTGTCTGTATTACCAAAACAAAATGTATTAGCTGGTTTATGTAAAATAGTGAGTAAAGTTGAGTCTCCAGGAGTTATAAATCATTTTACTTTTGAGCCTGAAATTGTTTTTGGAGAATATGACAACACGAAATCCAATCGATGCAAACATTTAAAAATTGTTTTTGATAAAGCAGGATTTAATAACACTTGGTCTGATGATATTCATTTAGATATTTGGAGGAAGTTTTTATTTATTGGTACCATAAGTGGTATTGGTGCTATTACAAGAGCTGTTTTTGGCGACATGAGAACACAAGAGGGTATTAGAAAAATTATTTATGATACAGCGCATGAAATGGTGCGTATTGCCAATGCCAAAGGTGTTGGGTTAACATCGAAAGATATTGACATGATCGTAAAAGTTATTGATAGTTTAGATTATAATACTACGGCATCTATGCAACGTGATATGATGGAAGGAAAACCAAGCGAGCTTGAAAACTTTAATGGATACGTTGTACAACAAGGAAAATTATTGAATATAGAAACCCCAACGAATGCCTTTATATACCATTGCTTGTTACCACAAGAACTGAAAGCAAGAAGTTAAGTTTTTTGTTTTTTACTAACCAAATAAACGCCAATAACTACTAAAAGGCAACTTACTATTTTTATCATATTTATGTCCTGTACATACTGTTTCTGTGATAAAAATTCAGCATAAATAGTAACCATGATAAAACTTATAAGCGGTTGTAGATAAATATAGCTACTGGTGACCGATGGCGACACATAATTTAATGAGTAAATATTAAATAAGTAAGCAAAAAAGGTGGTGAATAATACAACAAATCCAATGACTAAATAGGTGTTTAATGTAAATGAAGCGTAATCCGTTTGAATAAAATCGCCTATCCCAAAAGGAAATGTAAAAATAAAACCAAATAAAAACACCCAACTTACTACAGTTATAGCATTGTATTTCTTCATTAAGGGTTTTACAAATACCAAATACAATCCATAACTACAAGCATTCAAAAATATAAACAGGTTTCCTAGTAAGGAGCTAGTTCCCGATACTTTATTACCATATAGAATTAAGGTAATGGCTCCTAGCCCGCCTATTATAATTCCTATCACCATATTTTTAGTGATGGCTTCTTTCAAAATAATAGCACTAAAAACCAAAACGATAACGGGAACAACCGTCATAATGATGGAGGCATCAATTGGAGAGGTTAAGTTAATTCCGTGAAAAAACAACATTTGGTTCGCAGCGGCACCTAACAAGCCACAGAGCATCAATCGTAGTATGTCCGATTTACTTATTTTTTCTTTTATAAGAATGGATTTTAAAAACCAAAACAAAGGTGTTGCACAAAGTAATCGTATAAAAACAAAAGCCGATGGTCCAATTTTATCAGGCATAATGCCTTTGGCAATAATGTAATTTACACCATAAATAAGGTTGGCGCCCAATAAGGCTAAATGTGCTTTATACGTGTTATTAACAGGCAATTTTTGCTTTTTTAAACAAATTAGAGTTCAAATGTAATTTTATTTATAAGATAAATGTAAAATTAGCGTCATAAACAAATGTTTTAATAAAGTAAACGCTTTATCGTTTTCTATTTAAAACGTAAATTTGCAGCCTTATAAAGAGATGTAATGAAGTACAATTTCAACGAAATTGAAGCCAAATGGCAAAAATATTGGGCAGAAAGCCAAACGTTTAAAGCCGAAAACAATTCAGATAAACCAAAGTATTATGTATTGGATATGTTCCCTTACCCTAGTGGCGCGGGTTTGCATGTAGGGCATCCATTAGGGTATATCGCTTCAGATATTTATGCGCGTTACAAGCGCCATCAAGGGTTTAATGTACTGCATCCACAAGGTTATGATAGCTTTGGATTGCCGGCAGAACAATATGCTATTCAAACGGGGCAACATCCTGCTATAACAACTGCTGAAAATATTAAAACCTATCGTCGTCAGCTAGACCAAATAGGCTTTTCGTTCGATTGGTCGCGCGAAGTTCGTACCAGTGACCCAAGTTATTACAAATGGACGCAGTGGATTTTTATTCAACTCTTTAATTCTTGGTATAATAACGACAGTAATAGAGCGGAAGATATATCAGATTTAATAAAGATTTTTGAAGTTGAAGGAAATGCTAAGGTAAATGCGGTTTGTGATGCTGACGTAGAGTTTTTTACGGCTGCAGATTGGAATAATTATGATAGCGTTAAACAACAAGAAATATTACTGCAATATAGATTAACCTACTTAGCTGAAACCGAAGTAAACTGGTGTCCTGCACTAGGAACGGTGTTGGCGAATGATGAAATAGTAAATGGTGTATCCGAGCGTGGTGGCCATCCGGTTATTCGTAAAAAAATGACCCAATGGAGTATGCGAATTTCGGCATATGCTGAACGCTTGCGTCAAGGGTTGGATACTATTGATTGGACTGATTCTTTAAAAGAAAGCCAACGTAACTGGATTGGAAAATCGGTTGGTGCTACAGTAACGTTTAATGTTATAGACCACGATAAAGTCATCGATGTTTTTACGACGCGTCCTGATACCATTTTCGGCGTTAGTTTTATGACTTTAGCACCAGAGCACGAATTGGTGTCTCAAATTACAACCCCAGAACAAAAAGACGAGGTTGAAGCTTATATTGAAGCCACGGCAAAACGTAGCGAACGCGATAGAATGGCAGATGTAAAAACCATTACGGGCGCTTTTACGGGTGCTTATGCTATACATCCTTTTACGGAGAAATTAATTCCGATTTGGATTGGCGATTACGTTTTGGCAGGCTATGGTACTGGAGCCGTAATGAGTGTACCATGTGGCGATCAACGTGATTATGATTTCGCCAAACATTTTAATATCCCAATTCCTAACATTTTTGAAGGGGTGGATATTAGTGAAGAAGCCTTTGCTGATAAAGAAAAAACTATCATTGCGAACAGCGATTTCTTGAATGGTTTAAACTATAAAAAGGCAACCAAACGGGCTATTTTCGAATTAGAAAAAATTGGTCAGGGACAAGGAAAAACCAATTACCGTTTGCGCGATGCTGTATTTAGTCGTCAGCGTTATTGGGGCGAACCTTTCCCAGTGTATTATGTTGATGGGATGCCACAAATGATAGATGCTAAGCATTTGCCTATTGAGTTGCCAGAGGTTGAAAAATATTTGCCAACCGAAACCGGCGAACCACCATTGGGTAATGCTACAAAATGGGCGTGGGATACTGTTAAGAATGATGTGGTGGAAAACGAAAAGATTGATAACAAAACCGTTTTCCCATTAGAGTTAAATACCATGCCAGGGTGGGCAGGCAGTTCGCAGTATTTTAATCGTTATATGGACCCGCATAACGACCAAGAAATTTTCTCTAAAGAGGCCATTAATTATTGGCAACAAGTAGATTTATACATTGGTGGAAGCGAGCATGCCACAGGCCATTTATTGTACTCACGTTTTTGGCAAAAATTTATGTTCGATAAAGGTCTGGTACCTCATGACGAATATGCTAAAAAACTGATTAATCAAGGGATGATTTTGGGGACGAGTGCTTTTGTATATAGAGTTTCACCTAATTCTTTTGGATTTGATTCAAAGGGAGAAGAAATAATTGAACTTATTAAAAGACATCCAATTTTTATTTCAAGAATCCTATTCGATGAATTAAATAAATCCCCTGAAAGTGTAAAAGGATTTAATGAAGATTTGAAATCAATACTTAATGGAGTTTTTCACGGGAAGTTGGTGAGAGTAGATATTAAAACTAATGAAATTCAACCACTTCATGTTAAAGTAAAATATATAAATACTTCAGATGAACTTGATATTGATGGTTTAAAGAAGGATGCGGAATTTGGTGAAGATTTTGAAAATGCAATTTTTATAAGTGATAATTCAAGATTAATACTTAAAAATAATAATGAAAAGTATATAGTTGGTCGTGACGTCGAAAAAATGTCCAAATCCAAATACAACGTTGTGAATCCAGACCAAATCTGTTTGGATTATGGTGCTGACAGTTTACGTATGTACGAAATGTTTTTAGGGCCCTTAGAGCAATACAAACCTTGGAATACTTCTGGAATTACAGGCGTGCATTCGTTCCTTAAAAAAATGTGGAGATTGTATGTTGGTGAAAACGGATTGCTTGTAAATGATGCTGAACCTTCAAAAGACAACTTAAAGACGCTTCATAAAACCATTAAAAAAGTACAAGAAGATATTGAGAATTTCTCTTTTAATACCTCGGTATCTACCTTTATGATTGCGGTTAACGAGCTTACTGCTCAAAAATGTACAAGTAAAGCTGTTCTTGAACCGTTGTTGGTTTTAATTTCACCTTATGCACCGCATATAGCTGAGGAACTTTGGAGTCAATTAGGGCATAACAAAAGTATTTCAACCGCGCCGTTTCCAAAATTTGATGCAAGCCATTTGGTAGAAAGCAGTAAAAACTACCCAATTTCATTCAATGGTAAAATGCGTTTTACTATGGAATTGCCTTTAGATATGAGTAAAGATGAGATTGAAAAAACCGTGCTGGAACATGAAAAAACACAAGAACAGTTAGCTGGAAGAACACCTAAAAAAGTGATTGTGGTTCCTGGTAAAATTGTAAATATTGTAGGCTAACGTCACTTCGAGTGATTTTTCGAAGAAAAATTGTATCGAGAAGTCGATTAAGTTCTCGATACTAAATTCTTTTCAAGAATTTCACTCGAAGTGATAACGAAGTCAGCTATTTTTGTCATTCCACACTTGATGTGGAATCCATATAACAGATAGTCGCAACGCTTTTTAAAATTTAAAAATCATGAAAAAAGTAGCCATCATTTTAATCGTGCTTTTAAGCTTAGCATGTAACAAAAAAGCAGAAACAAAGATTGTTGAACTCTCGTGCGGACAATGTCAATTTGGGCTAACAACGCAAGACGGTTGTGATTTAGCCGTTCGAATAGATGATAAAGCTTACTTTGTTGATGGTGCCAACATCGACGATTTTGGGGATGCACACGATTTAGAAACGGGCTTTTGCGAAGTTATAAGAAAAGCTGAGGTTGAAGGTGAATTAATTGAGAACCGCTTTAAAGTAAGTTCTGTAAATCTTTTAGATTAATACTTGGATAATTTCACCGAAATAATAGGCTTTACTGCGGCTATTTTAACAACAGCGGCATTTCTTCCACAGGTTTACAAAACTTGGAAATCGAAAGATGTATCTGGTTTATCAATGCCAATGCTCATTATGTTTTTTATTGGGATTACGGGTTGGTTAATTTACGGAATCCTTATACATAGCCCTTCTATGATTTTTGCAAATGCCATAACGGTTGTTTCTTCTTTTTTGTTAATCTATTTCAAGAATAAATACGGTAAAAAATAAGTTAACTTCATAATTTGAGGGTTCAATAGTCCTATAAAATTTTCTATTTCATAAAATAGTTATTTCATTTTCTTTAAATTCATAAAAATGAGCAAACCAGCATTCAATATTATAAAATATTATTAATTGGTTGTAATTTGTCCTTAGAAATTAACCTAAAATAATATTATGAAAATTGGTGTTCCAAAGGAAATTAAAAATAATGAAAACAGAGTGGGAATGACTCCTGCCGGGGTTTATGAGCTTATAAAAAGAAAACATAAGGTTTATGTACAAGCAAATGCTGGATTTGGAAGTGGTTTTTTTGATGAGGATTATGAAGAAGTAGGGGCTACTATTTTAAATTCTATTCAAGAGGTTTACACATCAAGTGATATGATTGTAAAAGTTAAAGAACCTATTGAAATGGAATATGAGTTAATTCAACATGGTCAAGTAATATTCACCTATTTTCATTTTGCATCTAGTGAAACTCTAACTAATGCCATGATAAAAAGTGGCTCAATTTGCATTGCTTATGAAACAGTGGAAGATGCAGATGGGACTTTGCCATTATTGGTTCCAATGTCCGAAGTCGCTGGAAGAATGTCCATACAACAGGGCGCAAAATATTTAGAAAAGCCTATTAAAGGTCGTGGTGTTTTACTAGGCGGTGTACCGGGAGTTCCACCCGGAAAAGTTTTAGTTTTAGGCGCAGGAGTTGTAGGTATTCAAGCGGCTAAAATGGCCGCTGGATTAGGTGCACATGTTACGATAATGGACATAAACATGAAGCAGTTGCGTTATGTAAACGATGTGATGCCAAACCATGTGGTAACTGAGTTTTCTAGCGAATATAATATTAGAAACCGCATTAAAGAATCTGACTTAATTGTTGGTGGTGTATTAATTAAAGGAGCTAAAGCACCTAAATTGATAACTAAAGATATGCGCCCTGGTACTGTAATAGTTGATGTGGCAGTAGATCAAGGAGGTTGTTTTGAAACCACTAGAGCAACCACACACGAAGACCCTACTTATATTATAGATGATGTAGTGCATTATTGTGTTGCCAATATGCCAGGAGCAGTTCCTTATACTTCAACTGTAGCATTAACAAATGTGACGTTGCCTTACGTTTTAAAATTGGCAAATGAAGGTTGGGAGGTAGCATGCAAAAACAGTGCTCCATTATCAAAAGGATTAAATATTGTGAAAGGGGAAGTTGTTTATAAGGAAATAGCAGAAACTTTCGATTTGTAATTTTTTATACTGACAAACTTTCATAATGAAAATTTGGCGTTATTTTTGCTATCTTTATTCTACAAATCATAATTTAAAAAAAATTAAAAAATGTTAGGATATTATATATTAATTGGGGCCATTGCCTTAGTGAGTTGGTTAGTAAGCAACACACTTAAGCGTAAGTTTGATAAATACTCCAAAACACAATTGCGTAATGGGATGAGTGGCGCTGAAATAGCCGAAAAAATGCTAGCGGACCATGGTATTTATGACGTAGAAGTTATTTCTACACCAGGTCGTTTAACAGACCACTATAACCCAAAAAATAAAACTGTTAACTTAAGTGAAGCCGTGTACAATCAACGTAATGCAGCTGCGGCAGCAGTTGCGGCACATGAGTGCGGACACGCCGTACAACATGCACAAGCGTATAGCTGGTTGCAGATGCGATCAAGTTTAGTACCTGTGGTTAGTGTAACCTCTGGGATGTCTCAATGGTTAATCATAGGTGGTTTAGTGCTTGGTGGTGCTGCAGGCCTTGGATTAGGTTGGTGGGTTGCTGCTGCTGGTGTAGCATTTATGGGGTTTGCAACCTTATTTAGCTTTATTACCTTGCCGGTAGAATACGATGCAAGTAACAGAGCCTTAGCTTGGTTGAAGAATAAAAACATGGTTTCTCAAGAAGAGTACGCTGGTTCTGAAGATGCGCTAAAATGGGCTGCTAGAACGTATTTAGTTGCTGCCATTGGCGCCTTAGCATCACTGTTGTACTGGGCAATTCAAGTGTTTGGAGGAAGAGATTAACAATAAAAAAAGAATACTAAAAAGCTCTGAAATTTTCAGAGCTTTTTTGTTTTTTTACCCAGCAATCAAATAATTAAAATGAAATCACCCTTAAAATACTATAAAAAGCATTCAAAAATTTATGGAGAAGAAGTCCGTAAATTGACAAATACCATGACACTTTTTAGTATGTATAGATTAGCAGTTTTTTTGCTAACTGTTTTTGGTGTTTATATGGCTTTTTCGCAATGGCAAGTAGTACTTTCCATCGCTGTTATTGGGATTGTAGTTTTTACCTTATTGCTATCAAAATATACCGATTTTAAGACAAAGAAAGCCTTGCATAAAGCACTTGTTACTATTAATGAGGATGAAATAAAAGTAGCATCGGGCGATTTTCATAATAGAGATAAGGGACTGGAATTCCAAGACCCCAATCATTTTTACAGCTTCGATATTGATTTATTTGGACGCGGGTCTTTTTTTCAGTTTATAAACAGAACCACTTTAAAAGAAGGCTCACAAAAACTTGCGGATGCTTTAAAATCAAATGATATTAAAGATATTACTTTAAGGCAAGAGGCCATAAAAGAATTAGGAGATAAAATAGAGTGGCGTCAACAGTATGCTGCAACGTCCAGTTTGGTGCATGTTGAAACACCCGAAAAGCAAATTATTCATTGGTTACAAAACCATAAACCATTTTTGCCAAAAGCAATGACATGGATGCCTTTAGTGTTTTCAATACTAACCTTGGTAATTATTGGAGGTACCGTTTTAAAACTTATTCCAACCCCTGAATTTATAGGCTATTGGTTGTTGCTCGGGCTCGCAATTACTGGACGATATCTTAAAAAAATCAATGTTTTAGCTTCAAACACCGACAAAGTAAGAGACACCTTTAGGCAGTACGCTTTACTATTAGATTTAATTGAAAATGAAACATTCTCATCTGAATTATTAAAACAGAAGCAACAACAAATTCAATCAAACGATAAGAAAGCGTCACTTATTTTCAAAGAATTTTCAAAGTCTTTGGATGCTTTAGATAATCGAAACAATATGATTGGAGCCATTTTTGGAAATGGTTACTTTTTAACCGATTTAAAAAACAGCTATAGAATTGAGCAATGGATTAAACAACATGCTAATAAAGTGGCTGATTGGTTTGATGTAGTTACTTTTTTTGATGCCTATAATTCATTAGGAAATTACACGTTTAACCATCCAGATTTTGTGTTTCCCGAAATAAAAAATAACGAAGCAGTTATAAAAGCAGAACAGTTAGGACATCCCTTAATCCATAAAGAAAAGCGCGTAGACAGTGATGTTATCATAACAAACGAACAGTTTTTTATTCTAACTGGTGCAAATATGGCAGGAAAAAGCACCTTTTTAAGAACCGTTTCGCTTCACATTGTTATGGCAAATGTTGGTTTGCCCGTTTGTGCAAAATCAAGTGAATATTCACCGGTAAAACTGATTACAAGTATGCGAACTTCAGACTCTTTGACTGATGAAAGTTCATATTTCTTTTCAGAATTAACACGCTTAAAATACATTGTGGATGCTATTCAAAAAGAGCCTTATTTTATCGTGTTGGATGAAATACTAAAAGGCACAAATAGTACCGATAAGGCTATTGGATCCAGAAAGTTTGTTGAGAAATTAGTAGCTTCAAACGCAACTGGGATTATTGCGACGCACGATTTAAGTTTATGCGAAATTGAACAAGAGTTAGAGGATGTAAAGAACTATTATTTTGATGCTGAGATAGTCAATGACGAACTCTACTTTGATTATAAACTCAAACAAGGTGTTTGCCAGAATATGAATGCTTCTTTTTTATTAAAGAAGATGGGTATTGTTTAGTTCTCGATACGATTTTGATAAAATCAAATTCACTCGAACTGACAAACACATTCCAACCGTCACATCGAGTGAATTTGTGAAACAAATTTGTATCGAGAAGTCTAGTTACCTGTTTTTAACTTAACCTTCTCAACCATTTCCAAAGCATTTTTATCATCGGGGTTTAAACTTAAAACTTTATAATAATTTTTTAAAGCTTCAGAATATATTTTAGTTACATAATAGGCTTCCCCTAAGCTATCATAAACATTGTATTTGTAGGGAAATATTTTGGTATTCAAATCAAACACATAGAGTGCTTTTTCGGTTTGATTAGAGCGCAAAAGCGAATACCCATAAGTATTTAGCTCTCTGCTGCCTTTTACAAACTCAGCAAGTCTTGAAACTAACTCGGGCTCCTCATTTTTTAATGCGTCTAATGTTTTAGAATTGAGTAAATAATCGAAATAATTTGCCGCCATATAATTTGGCGTGTACTTATTATCGGTTACAATAGATAGCATATCGCGCTCTAAAGTTTCTTTTGGATATTCTACAATTCTATTAACCTCATTTCCGTTTTTATAAAAAATGAATGTGGGTACACGGTGTATATTCAAGCCTTTTTCTTCGTGATTTGGACTTTGTTTGTATGCATCTTCTGTTCTATTTACCGCAATAACTTGCAATTGGCTTTCTGGAAATTTTGCAGTTTCAATTACTTTGTAAAACCTAGGGATTTCTCGTTTACTATCACCGCACCAGGTACCTAAAAACACTTTAATTTCGTATTGTTTTAATGAGTCTTTTAGTTGCTTTATGACACTTTTATTTACTAAATAATCGCCATAGTTTTTAGAAAACCACTCGTTAAAAGAGTTGTTGGTTAATGCCGTTTTATTGATTTTTCCGAGTAGCACTTCGTTGCCTTTGACATCGGTTTCAATATGATTTAAAGATTGGGAAAAACATAACTGTAGGCCAAGTAATAGAATAGAAAAGAAAACTGTTCGTTGCATGATTTTTGATTGATGATAATATCAAACATATTCCAGTTTTGTGAGTAAACCCAATTAAATTTGCAAACAGCATACTTAAATTAACAAACAGCAATTTTGGTTGTTTGCAATTCCAAAATGCACTTTTATACACATTTTTTGATGCTTTTCGCTTTTATAACTACATTTAAAACATGACATTGATTAATAAACATATTTCGCAAATATTAGTACATATCTTGTTTTGGATGTTGTTTGTATTTGTATCACTGTTTTTGTTTTCTGATTATTATTGGCGCGAGAATCCGTTTTTGCAATATGTTTCACTTTTGGTGGTTATTGTGTATATCAATCACTTTTTTCTATTACCTTTTTTTGTTAAAAAGAAGTTTTACGCACTTTACATTTTCGTGTTTGCTACCATTTCTTTTTTTGCTACTCAATTATATTGTTATGCATTCGCCCAATGTGGATGTAGCCTTCAAAAATGTTTAAGTGATTATTTATGGCAAACATTGGTGCCACTTATTTTTTTCTCCTTTATATGGATTTTATATCGGTTTATTGACGAGCAAGAGGAAGTCGTAAAGGTGAAAAAAGAACATGCTGAAATGGAGCTTAAGTTTTTAAAGTCTCAAATAAATCCGCATGTGTTGTTTAATAATTTGAACACCATTTATTCGTATTCGTTAGAAAAACCAAACGAAACGCCAGAATTAATTTTAATGCTTTCAGATAACTTAAAGCATGTGCTTTATGAAAGTAATGAAAAGACCATTTCGTTGGAAAAGGAAATTCAGTTTATTGACAACTATATAAAATTTCAAACCATAAGAACCGAAGGGGTTAAGCAGATTATTTATAATAAAAAAATAGATTCATCGCAACACCAAATAGCACCATTGTTGTTAATTACGGTTATTGAAAATGCATTTAAACATAGTACATTACATAGCGATATTTTAGTGAATATTGAGGTTGAAAATAATAGATTGAAGCTCGTTTGTGAGAACGATTTTGATATACAAAAAGTGACAACAAACGATTTTAAAATTGGTTTACAAAACTTAGAAAAGCGATTAGAGCTTATTTATAAAGACGCTTACACATTTAGCGTTGAAAAAAATGATAAGTTTAGAGTAACGTTAAATTTAGATTTATAATGAAAAGTCAGTTCGAGTGAAATTCTTGAAAAGAATTTTGTATCGAGAACATGTAAATTCTCGATACTATTTTCTGATGAAAATCACACGAAGTAACTAAACTAAATAACAATGAATTGCATCATAATTGAAGACGAAATTCCAGCTCAAAAAATTTTAAAGAATTTTATTGAAAAAATTCCTGCTTTAAATTTAGTTGGAACCTTTAAAGCGGCTATTGAGGCGAATTCGTTTTTGAATACTAGTAAGATCGATTTAGTGTTTCTAGATATTAATTTACCCGATATGTCGGGGTTGGATTTTATAAGAACGATTAAAAATCCACCAGCCATTATCATGACAACCGCTTATCCTGAATACGCTGTTAATAGTTTTGAACTTGATACGATTGTAGATTACTTGGTTAAACCTTTTTCGTTTGATAGATTTTTAAAAGCAATTAACAAAACTAAAGACCGATTAAAGCCTCATGAACATACTGCCGACGAAGATGAGGAAACTATATTTTTAAACGTAGATAAAACACTTCATAAAATAGTTTTAAATGATATTTTAATTCTAGAATCGGATAGAAATTATGTCACGGTTATTACAAACTCACAGAGGCTGGCATATATTGATTCACTTAAAAATTGGGTTACTAAGCTCCCTGAAAATCAATTTATTCAAGTGCATAAATCCTTCATAATAAATAGTAAATTTGTAGATAAGATTTCTGGCAACACCCTTTTTGTAAAAGACCATAAAATCCCTATAGGAAGGACTTACAAACAAGAGTTGTTAAAGCGCTTACAAATAGTTTAACTTAATTATATGCACCACATTTCTAAACTTCCCAATGTAGAAACTACTATTTTTTCTATAATGAGTGGGTTGGCAAAACAGCATAATGCGATTAATTTATCTCAAGGGTTTCCCGATTTTGGTAGCGACCAAAAACTTAATGATTTAGTTAGTAAAGCCATGAATGAAGGTTACAATCAATATGCGCCAATGGCTGGAAATTTAGAATTAAGAGATGCTATTTCAAAAAAGATAGAGTTACTTTATAATACCAGCTATCATCCAGAAAATGAAATAACAGTTACTGCTGGTGCAACTCAAGCTATTTTTACCATTATAAATGCGTTTGTAAAACCAAATGATGAAGTCATTATTTTTAAACCAGCGTATGATAGTTACCAACCTGCAATAGAGTTAAACGGTGGGAAAGCGATAGCGGTACAATTAAAAGCCCCAGATTTTAAAGTAGACTGGAATGATGTGAAGCAAAAGATTAATAATCGTACTAAAATGATTATTATAAACACACCTCATAATCCGTCAGGAACCGTGTTTTCAAAGGAAGATATGTTGCAGTTGGAAAGCCTTACCAAAAATACGAATATTATCGTGTTAAGTGATGAGGTTTATGAGCACATGGTTTATGACGGTGGAACACATCAAAGTGCTTGTTTATTTCCTGATTTAAAATCAAGGAGTTTTGTTGTAGCTTCGTTTTGTAAAACTTTTCATAATACGGGTTGGCGAATAGGCTATTGTTGCGCCCCAAAAGAACTCATGGAATTGTTTATGCAAGTACATCAGTTCAATGTGTTTTGCATTCATCACCCAACCCAAAAAGGTATTGCAGACTATATGCAAGAACCTAAACATTATTTAGAATTATCCGAGTTTTACCAAAGAAAAAGAGACTTGTTTTTGAGTTTGATTAAAGGTTCAAGATTCAAATTTAAACCATCAAAAGGCACTTATTTTCAAGTGTTGGATTACTCTGATATTACAAATGAATATGATGTAGATTATGCAAAGCGACTAACGAAGGAATCTGGTATTGCCTCAATTCCATTATCCGTTTTTAACACCAATAATTTAGACAATAAGGTGTTAAGGTTTTGTTTCGCAAAAAAAGACGACACCTTAAAAAAAGCTGCAGAAATTTTAACGCACATTTAAGTTACTTTTTTAATAGTTTGGGGTCTAAATAATAAATGGATAAATTTAAAAGGTAAAAAATCATGAAATTATTTTTATTATTAGTGTTTATAAGTGTAGGATGTCTTGTAAACGCCCAAGAAGTTAGTGTTAACGGCGCAATGTATGAAGTGAAAAAGGGACAAATATTTAAAGGAGGCCTTGATGTAACGGAGACTCTATCAACTGAAGAACAGCTGCAAATAAGAGAGGCGTTTGATAGAGAGATAGCACGAATTAAAGCTGCTGAAAGAGAAGAAAAAAGACTAAAAAATGCCGAAAAAGACCAAAAAAGAGCCGAAAAGAAGCAAAAAAAGGCTGAAAAAGCTTTAAAACAAAAAGAAAAGGCTGAGTCAAATTTTAATAAGGCAGAGAAAAAGTATGAAGACGCCATTAAAAAGTATGAAAAACTAAAAAAGAAAGGGAAACTTTCGCCTGAAGATGAAAAAAAATGGCTCGATAAAATTGAAAAATATAATAAAGCTACAATAAAAGCCAAAAGGAAATTATAGAAATTTAGATGCAAAGTCAATTAAAAATAGCGTTAATTCAAGCAGATTTAGTTTGGGAAAACCCAGAGCAAAATAGGGTTAATTTCAGTAAAAAAATTCAGAGCATTTCCGAAGAGGTAGATGTGATTGTACTTCCTGAAATGTTTACTTCAGGATTTACCATGAATGCTGAAAAGGTGGCTGAAACCATGACAGGTAAAACGGTTTCTTGGATGCAGGATTTAGCTACCAGAAAGCAAGCAGCTATTATTGGAAGTATTGTAATTTCAGAAGACAATAATTTTTATAATAGATTGTTGTTTGTAACACCATCAGGAACTCTGGAATATTATGATAAACGGCATACATTTACATTGGCTGGAGAGCACAAAGTTTATACGGCTGGGTCAAAGCAATTTATTACTGAATATAAAGGCTGGAAATTTTGCCCATTGATTTGTTACGATTTACGTTTTCCAGTATGGGCTAGAAATGTTGATGACTACGATGTTTTATTATATGTAGCCAACTGGCCAAAACCGAGAATTTCTGCTTGGGACGCTTTGTTAAAGGCTCGTGCTATAGAAAATATGAGTTACTGTATTGGCGTTAATCGCGTGGGAATTGATGGCGTAAACAGTGAGTATTCAGGGCATTCAGCAGTGTACGATGTACTGGGAAATCAAATGACAGATATCGAGCCTAATAAAGAACAAACGCTTCTAGTAACTTTAGAAAAAAGACATATTGAAACTTACCGAAATAAATTGCGCTTTTTAGACGATAAAGACACGTTTACGATTACTTAAATATGACGGTTTGAATAAGATCCCAACCGGCTCTTAATTCATCGTCTATTTCAAAATGGACAACTCGTTCAGGTTGTATTTTCTCAAGGTAACTCCCAGAATCATACTTTTTATTACCGTTGGTATCTAAAATAGCCCTTAAACTGTATTTTCCTGGAGCAACATTAAGAAAATCCAAAACGTTTTCTTCGGTAGTGTATTGCTCATATTTTACTTCTTGTTTGGCATCGATAATTTGAACAATTAACGGAAACGGAGGATTTACCAGATTAACTCTCAGGTTAGTAAAATCCGAACTCTTTTTTGTGCTAAGGGTATAATTTAAAGTGTCGTTAGTGTCTCCAAAAAAATCAAAAATGGCCTCTGGTAGTATGCGCATTTTATAACCGTTAGCCTCTGTTTTATTAAAGTTTAATGCATAGGTATTAGCAATGCTATCATATTTTGAAGTAAAAGCGACATTAATAGAATCTTTGTCTATCAAAGTAACTTTTGAAACGTCAAAACTTGTAAAAGGGGTGTTGCCACTAATTTTAAAATCTTCATCATATCCTATAACACCTTTTGGTGATACAGTAATCCGTAAGGAATCTCTTTTTTGTTCACTTATTCTAACGGTAAAATCTTTTTCAAAGTTTGTGTTTGATACTTTAAAAATAAGCGAGTCTACTTCCAATCTTGGTTTATACCAATAATAAAGCGTGTCCTTTTTTTCATCTTTTGTAATTCGGTATTCAAAGTCTTGTGGTGTTTCAGATAGTATTTTTATGTTCATGCCTTCATAACTTCCTTCATAACCAAAGGCTATTTTTTCGCCAGAAATAAGCCTTGGTCTTGTAGCATCAAAATCTAAGGCTTCTGAGAATAATTTCAACGTATAAACCGAATCGGTTGGTACCTCAATATACTCTTTATAAAACCCAATTTGATCCGTTTTTTGTTGAAATTTATTGTCACCATTCCCATCTTTTAAGGCTACTAAAAGATACTTTCCTGCTTTAATATTTTCAATAGAAAATGTTGTTAAACTATCTAATGTATTGGTGATGTATTTAGGAACTTTCTTATAAATAATAGAATCTGTAAATGTTGAATCCACCTCATATAGAGCAACATTTACAAAAGTTTCAGGCTGTTTTTTTAAGGCATCAACAATGTTACCTTTAACAGTAAGCGAATCTATATAATCTCCCGTAGAAAACACATAGCGGTAAAACGGATAAGGGTTGCCTTCGTTGTTATCGGTAATACTATTTCCAAAGTTAAAGGCGTATGTAGTATTGGGTTGTAGGGTATCAAAAATTTTAATTGAAATGTATTTATTTGCACCACCAAGTGGTTTTACCTCTGGTTGAGTTTTCAAGGGTGGCGAAATAATAAGTTGCTTCTGTAAGTCTTTAATAGTAATATATTCATCAAAATACACACGTATTTCGTTACCTGTAAAGTTAGTAGAAAAGTTCTCGGGTTCAGACTTAACAATTGTTGGTGGTGTGTCGTCTTTTGGGCCTCCGTCCGGTGTTCCTCGGTTTGCACAGTTTATAAAAATAAAACCAATAACGGCAGCTAAAATAAAATTTGAAAGGGTTTTGTTCATCAACAATTTTAAATTTTTAGCAAAAGTACATGAATTTTGGAAATATAACGATTAATACACTTAGGCTATTGCCATGGTGGCAACACTTATTTTTATATTTTTTGCATGATTTAAAACCCCAATACAAGCCTCCAAAGTAGCACCTGTGGTAATAATGTCATCCACCAATAAAATGTGTTTGTTTTCAATGGCATCCATATTTTTCAGTGCAAACAATTCCTCGTTATTTGTCCAGCGCATAAATCGACCTTTATTGGTTTGCGATTTGGTGTTAGTAATCTTTACCAAAACATCCTCTAAATACGCCGCATTTAAAGCTTTAGCAATTTGTTCCCCAAATTTAGCAACTTGATTATAACCTCTTTTTTTAAGTTTATTTTTATGAAGTGGAACGGGAATAACTACATCAATAGGCTTATAGCTTTCAACAGTATTTAACTCGTTACCAAGCCAATTTCCAAGCACAAAACCAATTTCCTCATGTCCTCGGTATTTAAGGTTGTGAATGAGTTGCTGTACAATACCTTTTTTTTCGAACCTAAAAAGCGCTGTTCCTTGCTCAATTTTTGCACGTCCATAAAGTACTTTGGCAACCGAATCATTATTGTCAAAATGAAAATTGGTAACGGGCAAATCATGTCTACAATCCAAACAAATGGTTTCTTCATTATCATCCAACAAGCTATGGCAAGCATAACATACTTTCGGAAAAAACAAATTAACAACAGGCTTTATCATATCATTTTTTGGGCGTTACCCTTTGGGTCGGGCTTTACGTTTCAATCTTTTTTATTCTGTCATTCCTAATTATGGTGAAAATCCACAATAAAAAAGGATTTTCACTACAATCCCTAACGCTAAACATGTCTAAAGATAATTAAATCATAAAAAAGAATTTCAATGGTTATTTTTTACGCTATAACGTACTTTGTTTGAATCCCTTTTTTATTTTTGCACCATGGCAAATCAAGATGATCAATTTAAGAAGGTAATATCACACGCAAAGGAATACGGGTATGTGTTTCAAAGCAGTGAAATATACGACGGTTTAAGTGCCGTTTACGACTACGCACAAAACGGAGCAGAACTCAAAAAAAATATACGCGACTATTGGTGGAAAGCCATGGTGCAAATGAATGACAATATAGTAGGTATTGATGCAGCTATATTTATGCACCCAACCACTTGGAAAGCTTCGGGGCACGTTGATGCGTTTAATGACCCTTTAATTGATAATAAAGATTCTAAAAAAAGATATAGAGCCGATGTTTTAATTGAAGATTATTGCGCTAAAATTGAAGCTAAAATTGATAAAGAAGTTGACAAAGCGGCTAAACGTTTTGGCGATGCTTTCAATAAAGAAGAATTTGTATCAACAAACCAACGTGTTTTAGGCTATCAAGAAAAAATAAATACAACGCTTTCAAGGATGGCAAAATCTTTAGAAAACGAAGATTTGGCCGATGTAAAAGCACTTATAGAAGAGTTAGAAATTGCCGACCCACTAACAGGAAGCCGAAACTGGACCGATGTTAAGCAATTCAACCTCATGTTTGGTACTAAATTAGGTGCTTCGGCTGATAACGCCATGGATTTATATTTACGACCAGAAACGGCGCAAGGTATTTTTGTTAATTTTTTAAATGTTCAAAAAACCAGTCGATTAAAAATTCCGTTTGGTATAGCGCAAACAGGTAAAGCTTTTAGAAACGAAATTGTGGCAAGACAGTTTATTTTCAGAATGCGCGAATTTGAGCAAATGGAAATGCAGTTTTTTATAAAACCAGGAACTCAAAAAGAGTGGTATGAGCATTGGAAAGAAACCCGATTAAAATGGCATTTAAGCTTAGGAATGGGTGCCGATAATTACCGTTTTCATGACCATGAAAAACTGGCGCATTATGCCGATGCGGCTGCCGATATTGAATTTAAATTCCCGTTTGGGTTTAAAGAATTGGAAGGTATTCATTCGCGTACCGATTTTGATTTAAGTCAGCACGAAAAATTCTCTGGTAAAAAATTACAATATTTCGACCACGAAGAGAACAAAAGCTATGTGCCTTATGTTTTGGAAACCTCTATTGGTTTAGATCGAATGTTTTTGGCAGTATTTTCTAATTCTTTAGTTGAGGAAGAACTAGAAAATGGCACGACAAGAACTGTTTTAAAATTACCAAGTGTATTAACGCCAGTAAAAGCAGCGGTTTTACCATTGGTTAAAAAAGATGGGTTGCCAGAAATAGCAAAACAAATAGTTGATGATTTAAAATGGGATTTTAATGTAGATTATGACGAAAAAGATGCAGTAGGGCGTCGTTATAGAAGACAAGATGCTAACGGAACACCATTTTGTATTACTGTAGATCATGATACTTTAGAAGATAATATGGTTACCATTCGTCACAGAGATTCCATGGAACAACAGCGTGTTAAAATTGAAGATTTAAGAAACATCATCAAACAAGAAGTAGATGTACGTACTTGGTTGATGAAGATGAAATAATATACTCCTTTAAAAAATAAACCCTAAGTGAAAACTTAGGGTTTTTTATTTAACTTAAAATAATATTTTAGAATCTGTAGCCAATAGTGATGCCACCTTTGCCAATAAATTCATAGTCCGTGTTACTATTGTTAAATAAGTTTCTACCAACACCAAAACCTAACTCACCAATAAATCCGCTTTTAGTCATCCATTTTCCTCCTAAGCCAATACCAAGCGCAAAGTCCGTTCTAAAATCATCTTCATCTGTATCAAAAAGATCTATATTGCGATTTGTAGAATTAAGCATACCAAAACCTTCAACATAAAATCCAGCGGCATATTTTTCTCCAAAATAAAGACGATAATATGGTGAGATATAATATTTAATATCATCGCTAACATCGTTATCAATTGGAAGAAAAGCTGTAACACCAATACCTGATTCTTCATTTAAAGTACGTTCGTAAGTTGCTTCAAAAGCACCAAGAATAAGAAACAATCCGTTTAATTTTAATTCATTAAAGTTTTGCTGTCCAGTAGTTGTTTCTTCATTTTCCTCTTGTGAAAATGCGGAATATGATATAAATAATGAAGCGAGTAAAAAGAGTAGTGATTTTTTCATGTAAGAATAAATTATTGATTGCATGTTTATTTAGATGCAATTATATTAAAAGGTTGCGTAAGAAACTACTTTATTTTGTTAAACTATATATGTATTTGTCTGTCAATTTGTTGGTCTAACGAAATCAGAGATTCTGTTCTTAAAACACCTGTAATAGTCTGAATGTTGTTACTTAACAAATTCATTAAGTGAGCATTATCTAAACAAATAAGTTTTATAAAAATACTGTAAACACCTGTTGTGTAGTGGCATTCTAAAACTTCCGGAATCTTTTTTAAGGCTCTAATAATATCTTCAGAATTTGCCACTTTATCTAAATAAATACCCACAAATGCTAATGTTGAATAGCCTAGTGCTTTAGGATTTATGATGAATTTTGAACCAGAAAGTAATTTTGATTTTTCCAGTTTCCGCAACCGTTGATGAATCGCCGCTCCTGAAATACCAACGTTACGTGCTATTTCTAAAATAGGTGTTCTGGCATCTTGCATTAGGGCGCGAAGTATTTTTTTATCGATACCGTCAATGGTTATAGTTTTTGTTTTTTGCTTCATTTTAATTTTAATCTAAAACATAAATGTAGTTATTTACTTTTAAACTGAAAGGGATTTTGCTTTTGGGATTTCAGGGTGTTTTTTATCCTGAACTCGTAAAGGGACCAGGTAACCCAAAAACTAATTATTTAATGGATTATACCCAAGATAAGGCACTTCTTTTTCGTTAAAATTGATGCCAAATGAGGCTAATTCAGTTAAAATGGGTTGATAAACTTCTTTTGAAATTGGTATTTGAACACCAGGCGTTTTAATCTTTCCGTTTAAGATGGCAAGGGTTGCTATGGCAACTGGTAAACCTACGGTTTTTGCCATGGCTGTATAAGTTTGGTCGTCGCCAACTACTACCATATTAGCATCTATTTGGTATTTTTTACCATCTTTTTCATAGCCAAATTTGTGATACATAACTATCATGTCTTTGTCGTTTTCTGAAAGAGTCCAGCTATCCATTAATATTTTTTGAAGTATTTCAGCAGGTGTTGCTTTTTTGAGTTCAACATGTTTTTCTGAACTGAAAATATCGAGTTCAACTAGTTTGTCCCAAACAATATCATCTTGATCTATCTTTAATTGATGGCGCAACTTTAGTTCGACTGAATCAGATGGACTATACGGCAGAAAGGCGTTTACAAAATCCCGATAGGTCATATTTTCACTACCATCCATAATATAGCTGTCATCAGTCATTCCAAGTGTTACAAATATGTTCCATGCTCTACTAAAACCTACACGACGCATCGTGCCACGATACAGCGTTTTAATGGTATCAAGACCATAAACACTTTGATATTTTAAAGAATCTCTATTGGCATAGGCTTCGAATCGTCCAAACCCATCAATATCTAAAAATTCTGTACGTCTGAATAAGCGGTTATAAGGAATATATTTATAAGTGCCTTCTTGTAAAAATTTTGCAGCACCACCTTGACCAGCTGTCACTACATTTCTGGGGTTCCATGTAAATTTGTAATTCCAAAGATTGTTGTCGCTTTCTGGTGCTACCAAACCACCTGTGAAAGATTCAAACAAAATAACATTTCCACCATGGTCTCTAATTCTATCCAAAACTTGCATAGCGCTCATGTGGTCAATACCAGGGTCTACCCCTATTTCATTCATTAATACTAGTCCGTTCGCTTTAGCATAATCGTCTAATGCTTGCATTTCGGGGCTAACATAAGAGGCGGTTACCATATGCTTTTTGTAGGTAATACAATCTTTAGCCACTTCAATATGAAATCTTGCCGGAAGCATAGATACTACGATATCTGCATTTTTAACAGCTTCAATCCTAGAGGACTTATCAAAAACATCGAGCGTAATCGCATTAGCATTATTATGATTACCAATAAGTTTTTTGGCGTTTTCAATATTTAGATCACCAACAGTAATAAATATGTTTTCTGAGGTTGATTTATCGAGTAAATATTTTAAAAGGTAAGAAGTAGATTTTCCAGAACCAATGATTAAAATTTTTCGCATTTTGGGTTTTGTTAAGTAATTTTGTTTGGCATTAAGTAAGTGCTAAATTACTATTTAATTTTACGAATTTAATAAATATATCAAGTATTTATTGAGAATAATTTATTGAAATATGAACAAGACCATTTTAATTACAGCATCCTTATTAGGTATTATTGGTATTGTACTTGGAGCTTTTGGTGCGCATGGTTTAAAACAATTAATATCCATTGAAGCTCAACAAACTTTTGAAACTGGAGTGCGCTACCAAATGTATCATGCGATTTTACTCCTTTTTGTAGGAAATACAGCTTATATAAATTTAAAAACAAAACGAATAATTTATGTTTTGGTAATGATTGGAATCTTATTTTTTTCAGGTTCAATTTATGGTTTGGCAACAAATGCATTAACCAGTTTCGACTTTAAAAGTATTGGTTTTATAACGCCAATAGGTGGCTTACTTTTAATTTTAGCTTGGAGTTTTATGCTTATAGATTTCTTAAAAATGGGGTCTAAAAACAGCAATTAATTAAAGGATACCTTAAATAATTGTTTTAATTTTGCACAATAAATAATTTTATATCATTTTATGGAAAGTTCTAGTCAGTTTACGCAAACGATTTCGTTAGAGCAATATGGCATAAAAAATGCCAAAATTAATTATCAATTATCTCCAGAAGAATTACATCAAATAACTATTGCTAAAGGGCAAGGTGTTGAAGCTTCTTCGGGCGCATTAGCGGTTAATACGGGAGAGTTTACTGGTCGCTCGCCACAAGACAGATTTATCGTAAAAGATGATATTACTGAAGATAAAGTTTGGTGGGGTAAAATAAATATACCTTTCGAAACCGATAAGTTTGATAAGCTTTATGATAAGGTTGTTGCCTATTTATCTAACAAAGAGGTTTTTGTAAGAGATAGTTATGCATGTGCTGACGATAATTACAAATTAAATATTCGAGTTATCAACGAATACCCATGGAGCAACCAGTTTGCATACAATATGTTTTTACGTCCTACTGAGGGTGAATTAGAAAATTTTGATCCAGAATGGACCGTAGTAAATGCACCAGGGTTTATGGCAAATCCAGATGAAGATGGTACACGACAACATAATTTCGCGATTTTAAATTTCACCAAAAAGATAGCTTTAATAGGTGGAACTGGTTATACTGGAGAAATTAAAAAGGGTATTTTTTCGGCATTAAACTTTATCCTACCTGTTTTTAAAAATACATTACCTATGCATTGTAGTGCCAATGTTGGAAAATATGGAGATACTGCTATATTTTTTGGATTGTCAGGTACTGGAAAAACAACTTTATCAACAGATCCTAATAGAAGTTTAATAGGTGATGATGAGCATGGTTGGACAAATGAAAACACCGTGTTTAACTTTGAAGGTGGTTGTTATGCAAAAGTGATTAACCTTTCAAGAGAAAACGAACCTGAAATATTTGACGCCATTAAAAAAGGAGCTATTCTTGAAAATGTAATTTTGGATAAAAATGGCGATGTGGACTTTGCAGATACATCTATCACTCAAAATACAAGAGTTAGCTATCCGCTACATCATATTGAGAACATTCAAGTTCCTTCTATAGGAAAAAATCCTAAAAATATATTCTTTTTAACGGCTGATGCTTTTGGAGTATTGCCTCCAATTTCTAAGTTAACTCCAAGTCAAGCAGCGTATCACTTTATATCTGGTTATACGGCGAAGGTTGCAGGAACTGAGGCTGGTGTTGTTGAGCCTGTACCGTCATTTTCGGCATGCTTTGGAGCACCTTTTATGCCATTGCACCCTTCAAAATATGCTGAAATGTTAAGTCAGAAAATGATTGAAGCAGGTGTTAATGTTTGGTTAGTAAATACTGGTTGGACCGGTGGACCTTACGGTGTTGGTACAAGAATGAAATTAAAATATACGCGTGCCATGATTAATGCGGTTTTAAATGGTGATTTAGGACTTTATAATTATGATGATTACCATATACACTCAGTGTTTGGAGTAGCCCAACCTAGATCTTGTCCAGGTGTTCCAACAAGTGTTTTAAGCCCTAGAGCGACATGGAATGATGACGAAGCTTATTATAAAACAGCTTTTAAATTAACCAATGCATTTAGAGAAAATTTCAAGAAGTTTGAAATGCATTGTAATGAAGAAATTAGACGAGGCGGACCGCAACGTTATGCATTCTAATTAAAAAAGCCCAATCTAATTAAATTGGGCTTTTTTATTTTATTAAAGAATAATAATTAATAGTAATATAATAATAATGGCACCACTAGATATATAGATGCCATTGCCAGAAGCTCTAACACTTTTCTTAATAGTTTTTACTTCTCTTCGCAATTCCTTTCTTTCTAAACGATTTAAATTCGATTTATCCATTTCTTTTATTTCGGTTAAACGGTCAATCATAACCCTTATTTCTTCTGGAATTTCCTCAGCATTTGTGGTTTTATGTATCGGAGGTTTTTCAGAAGCCATAAGTTCATTTGGAAATGAAATAAATGATATAGCTAATAGCATCAAACAAAAAATCTTTTTCTTCATGTTGTATGTTTTTAAAAAGTTAGATATTTAAATATACGGTTTTATTAGATACCTAGATGATAAACAATTTTTATTTGAGCTATATATAAAAAGGGACAATTTTTTAAATCGTCCCTTTTTATATTTTTTGCTGAAAATCAGGCTATTTACCTTTATTTACCTTTTCAATATATTTTTCTAAAGCCATCGTCATAGAAGGTGTTTCAGGTGTTGGTGCTGCAATATCTACACGCAATCCTTTTTCTTCAACAGCTTTAATAGTCGTGTTACCGAAAACCGCTATACGAGTCTCATTTTGTTTAAAATCCGGGAAATTTTGAAATAACGATTCTATTCCTGAAGGACTAAAAAATACTAATATATCATAATATACATTAGCTAAATCCGTTAAGTCGCTTATAACGGTTTTATAAAATGTAGCTTGCTTCCAATTGACACCTAAAGCGTTCAGGGTATCTGGGACTTCATCTTTTACCTTATCGGTATTTGGAAGTAAAAACTTCTCGTCTTTATATTTTTTAATTAATGGCGAAAGCTCAGAAAAAGAGCTTTTTCCAACATAAATTTTACGCTTTCTATAAACCACATATTTTTGTAAATAAAAGGCAACAGCTTCAGACTGACAGAAGTATTTCATACTATCAGGAACCTTAAAGCGCATTTCTTCGGCAACTCTAAAGAAATGGTCTACCGCATTTCTACTCGTTAAAATAATAGCAGTATACTTATTTAAATCAACTTTTTGCTGCCTTATATCTTTTGCAGATACGCCTTCTACATGAATGAATGGTCTAAAATCTATTTTTACTTTTTGTTTTTCTTGTAAATCGAAGTAAGGCGAGTTCTCTATTTTAGGTTCTGGTTGAGATACTAAAATGGTTTTCACTTTCATAGGCGCAAATAGTTTGTTCATTAAGTAAAAAACACCTTATATAAAATAACATAGGGTGCGATTTCAAGTGCGCAAAGATACAAAATAAAATAAAATATGTTGTTTTTTATTAAACTTTGATTGGATTTAAACAAACTTATTAAGCCAACAATATTTATGATTAATAATAAAATAATTATAATATAAAATAAAGTTAAAGTAGGTTTTAAAGTGAATAATAATAAGGCATTTATTGGTAACAATAAAACCCCTAAATAGTTTTTATAGCTTATTTTTTGAAAAAGATAGGTGTCAATTATTTTATCAATTTCAAAAACACTAGCTATCAATCGTTCAACAAGTACTTTTATTAAAATGAAAGTAGTAATGCCAATACATAATTTAAACATGGTGTTAATTGATACTTGTTGAGTATTTGTAATGTGTTGGTAAAAAATGTAACAAAAAACAGATAATGACAGAATCAAATTACCAAACAACAAACCGTCAAATACATCTAAAAATTTCTGGTCTCTCGCATAAATTTTAAGATATTTATTATTACCTAAAACGATCAAAAAATCTTCAAAACGCTTTGGCGCTCTTAATTTAGCAATAGCAACAATTACTAAACCAATAACTATTAAAATGGTAAACAATTCGTTTGAAACTATGTTGCGATACATGGCTTAAAATTATCATAAATTTTAATATTGAGGGATATTATTAAGGAATATTTAAAAAAAATAAACGCTTATTAATGTACATTTGCCAAAACTAATTTGGGTTTCAACATACAGAAATATGACAGACACTATTGTAATTATACCAACATATAATGAAATAGAAAACATCGAAGCTATAATAAGAGCTATTTTTGCTCAATCGGATGCTATACATATCCTTATTGTTGATGATAATTCCCCAGATTTAACTGCTTTAAAAGTAAAAGAACTTCAAGAGGAGTTCCCAAAAAAATTATTTTTAGAAGTAAGAAAGGTGAAATCTGGATTAGGTACTGCATATATTCATGGGTTTAAGTGGTGTTTAGAAAAGCACTATAAGTATATTTTTGAAATGGATGCTGATTTTTCACATAACCCAAAAGACATTCAAAAACTTTACAACGCATGTCACAGCGATGATGCCGATGTTGCCATTGGGTCTAGATATGTAAAGGGCGTAAATGTTGTTAACTGGCCAATGAGTAGGGTACTTATGTCGTATTTAGCATCAAAATATGTGCGTTTGATTACTGGGATGAAAATTCACGATACAACAGCAGGATTTGTTTGTTATAAGAGAGAAGTGTTAGAATCTATAAATTTAGATACCATCAGATTTATTGGTTATGCTTTTCAAATTGAAATGAAGTTTAAAGCGAATTTGAAGAAGTTTAAAATAGTTGAAGTTCCAGTTATTTTTACTGATAGAATGCGAGGCGAATCTAAATTAAGTTCAAGAATTATATCTGAAGCTGTTTTTGGAGTCATTTCTATGAAATTAAAAAGTCTATTTAAAAAATAGAAAAAATGAATCAAAAAATTACACTTATAAAGAATGCAAAAATAGTGAATGAAGGCACTATTTTTAATGGCGATGTGTTAATTGAAGGCGAATACATAAAAGAAATAAGTGAGTCTATAAGTCCCAAATCAGCTGATGTATTTGTTTTAGATGCTGAAGGGAAATATTTATTACCCGGAGCTATTGATGACCAAGTTCACTTTAGAGAACCTGGATTAACTCACAAAGCCAATATTGAAACAGAGAGTAGGGCAGCGATTGCTGGTGGTATTACGTCATTTATTGAAATGCCAAATACTAACCCTCAAACTACGACTGTAGAAAAGCTTGAAGAAAAATTTGAGATTGCTGCCCAAACATCGTTTGCTAATTATTCGTTTATGTTTGGTGGTACTAATGATAATTTGGATGAAATTTTAAAACTAGATGTAAATCAAGTTGCAGGATTAAAACTTTTTTTAGGATCTTCAACTGGAAATATGTTGGTAGATGATCCTGAAGTGTTAGAAAAAATATTTAAAAGTACATCGATGGTTATTTCTGTGCATTGTGAAGATGAAGGCACCATAAAAAAGAATCTGAAAGAGCACATAGATAAATTTGGTGATGATATTCCAATAAAATACCATCCCATTATTAGAAGTGAAGAAGCTTGTTATCTGTCATCTTCAAAAGCTATAGAATTAGCTGAAAAAACTGGAGCTAGATTGCATGTTTTTCACCTGTCTACAGGTAAAGAAACTAATTTGTTTACCAATAAAATTCCTTTAAAAGACAAAAAAATTACTGCTGAGGTTTGCATCCATCATTTATGGTTTTCTGATGAAGACTATGATAAAAAAGGCACCTTTATAAAATGGAATCCAGCGGTAAAAACGGAAAAAGATCGTGACCAATTATGGAAAGCATTGTTAGATGATAGAATTGATGTAATTGCTACGGATCATGCTCCACATACTATAGACGAAAAGAAAAACGTTTACACTAATGCACCATCAGGAGGTCCGTTAGTACAACACGCTTTACCTGCTATGTTAGAAATGTATCATAAAGGCAAAATATCTTTAGAAAAAATTGTAGAGAAAATGTGTCATAACCCTGCCATTTTATTTCAAGTAGCGCGACGTGGTTATATTAAGGAAGGTTATTTTGCCGATTTAGTGCTGGTCGATTTAAATAATCCATGGACCGTTATTAAAGAAAACACATTGTATAAATGCGGATGGTCACCATTTGAAGGAACTACTTTTAAATCGAGAATTACACATACGTTTTTAAATGGCAGTTTAGTATATCAAAACTCTAAATTTAGTAACATCAAGTCTGCTAAACGATTAACTTTTAATAGGTAATGTTGAAACAATTTGTAACAGTATTATGTTTAGTTTTAATGGCAACAAGCTGTCATAAATTAAAAGCGCCAAAGAAACCTGACAATTTAATTTCGAAGGAAAAAATGGTTGATATTTTAATTGACGCAAAGCTTATTGCATCTGCTAGTTCTGCCAACAGAAGGATTATGGCAGAGCATGGTATTGATATTAAAACGTACGTATATCAAAAACATAATATCGATAGTTTACAATTTGTATTAAGCAATGATTATTATGCCTTTTATATTAAAGATTATGAAGCTATTTATAATAAAGTTGAAGATAGTTTAGAGGCACTTAGAGCGAAATATAAAGATTTGGACGCTCAAGAATGGAAAGAAAAAACAAAACGAGAAGAAGATTCGCTTAAAGCGGTTTACGCAAGAAGAGATTCAATTATTACCGCAAAGGACACTTTGAAAAACCCAATTGTTTTAGATTCTTTAAATAGATTACTATTAAAAAAGAAGTTTGAAGAAGAAGGCGGTTTGGTAGCACCTATTTCGGATACTGATTCCCAATCGAAACAATAGTTTTGTTAACAGGCTTAAATTTATAATTTAAGACATCTTTAATTTTGTCACTACTATAATAGGTTTCAGTAGATAAAGATTGCGCCAAATGCTTCGTTAATTGTCTTCTTTTCCCAGTTAATTTATGGACTAACCAATCCATTTTCCAGCCTAATTTTAATAAGGTGCTACTTGCTAATTTTTTCGGTGGGTTAGTGTTTACAGATTTTGATAATGCTTGTAAAAAATCTTTATAAGTCCAGTTTTCAGCAACCAATAAAAATCGTTCATTAACAACCTCAGAATCCATAAGTTTTGTCATTATTGAAACAACGTCTTCAACATCTACCAGTGCTACGGTTCCAGAGGTATAATATTTAAAACCCTTTTTAGCTTTTTTAAATAAACTCCCTGTTCCGTATCGCCAAATTCCAGCTCCCAAAATAACTCCTGGATTAACCATTACCACTTTTAATCCCTCTTGGGTTCCTCGCCAAACTTCCATTTCGGCACCATATTTTGTTATAGCGTATACATTATTATCTGCTTCGGCATTCCAATTAGTATCTTCATCTATAGGTTTGTTGTTTAATTCTTTTCCAAGAGTTGCAATGGAACTAACATAACACAGCTTTTCAATATTATTAGAGATGCTTAAGTTTACAATATTGGCAGTACCTTCAATATTTGTTTTTCTTAAAAGCTGATATTTGTCGGGTTCAAATGAAACGAAAGCAGCACAGTGATACACTTTTGTAATGCCTTTAAAAGCTTCTGATAGTGATGGAATGTCTAAAATATCGCCTTCGACCCAATCAATTAGGTTATAAAGCGTTTCATAATCGTCTGTATAGCAAGAAAATACACTTTTTACATTGTCCAGTTTGCGTTTGTTTCTGTAAATAGCTCTTACTTTTTTATCGCTAGTTACAAGCTTATAAAGCAAATGTGCTCCAACTAAACCAGTGCCTCCTGTTACTAAAATCATGCATCTAAAGTAAAGAATTATTCATAATACATGAGTAATTATACACGTATTTTTATATTTGCCATAGTTTTGTAAAATACGCGAATAATGATAAAGAATTTTGTTGAAGAATTAACATGGAGAGGTATGATTCATACCGTTATGCCTGGAGCCGAAGAACACTTAATGGAAGGTATGCGAAGTGCTTACATTGGTTTTGACCCAACGGCAGATTCTTTACATATTGGGAACTTAGTACCTATAATGCTACTAGCACATTATCAACGCTGTGGTCATAAACCCTTTGCTTTAGTTGGTGGAGCTACCGGAATGATTGGAGACCCTTCAGGGAAATCTAGTGAGCGTAATTTATTAGATGAAAAATCATTACGTCATAACCAAGAAGCCATAAAAAAGCAATTAGCTCATTTTTTAGATTTTGAAAGTAATGCCGATAATGCAGCTGTTTTGGTAAATAATTACGACTGGATGAAAGACTTTTCATTTCTAGAATTTATTCGGGATGTTGGTAAACACATTACAGTAAATTATATGATGGCAAAAGATTCTGTTAAAAACAGAATTTCATCTGATGATTCAGAAGGGATGAGTTTTACTGAATTTACCTATCAATTGGTTCAAGGATATGATTTTCTTCATTTATACAGAGAAAAAAATTGTTCAATCCAAATGGGAGGAAGCGACCAATGGGGCAATATTACAACGGGGACAGAATTAATAAGAAGAATTGCCAGCGGGAAAGGGTTCGCAATTACTTGTCCACTAATTACTAAATCGGATGGTTCTAAATTCGGAAAATCCGAAGGAGGTAATGTATGGTTAGATGCCAATAGGACATCGCCTTACAAGTTCTATCAATACTGGTTAAATAGCAGTGATGAAGATGCCGAAAAGTATATTAAAATATTTACGTTTTTAACTGAAGAAGCCATAAATATTTTAGTAAAAGAACATAATGAAGCCCCTCATTTACGCGTTTTACAAAAACGTTTAGCTGAAGAAATCACAACATTAGTGCATTCAAAAGATGATTTAGAAAATGCTATAAAGGCTAGTGATATTCTCTTTGGAAAATCAACAAGTGATGATTTAAAACGACTAAATGAGCAAACTTTTTTAGACGTATTTGATGGAGTACCTCAAACACAAATACCTAAGTCTGAAATTGAAAACGGATTAGATATAATCGCTGCTTTGGCGGAGAAAGGGGGGTTTTTAAAATCTAATGGCGAAGCCAGAAGAGCCTTAAAAGAAAATTCAATTTCGGTAAATAAAGAAAAGGTAAGCGAGGATTACAAAGTAACTGCCAACGATTTGATAAATAATAAGTTTGTATTGCTACAACGTGGTAAAAAGAATTATTTTATTTTACAAATTATATAAAGCGTAAAGCCTGATTTTAAAATCAGGCTTTACTTTAACTAATCAACCACTAAAATAAATCTTTCTTTATCGTAGTTGCATATTTTGTCGAAACTATTTTCTTTTCATTACATAAAAAGTAGGCTATTTTTTAAATTTTATTGTGCTCCAGTTTTCATTAGCTTTTTCAAGCAATACATTTGCGTTTTCTTCCTCCCACAATTCAAGTGTATTGGTTCCCCATGCATTATAGAACAAATATAATTTCCCGTTTTTTATTTGAAATGTTTTAGGGTTAATGCTTACTTTTTTGGCCTTTGCTGCTATTGCATATGCACAATAACCACCATATTCTGGAAGATATTTTTCGGGATTCTTATTAAATAGATTTAAGTTTTTTTCTGAAGAAAATTTATAGTTTACACCATCAAATGTTGATATAAAACTTTTACTACCTTCAATAGCTTCATTACTGAAATAAGCAACAACATCATAACCATTTGCTGCAAATCCCTTTTTTAAGTTATAATCAATAGTTTGAGCGGAGATTGAAGAAATAGCAACAATGAATAAAATGATAAAAGTTTTCATAGTTTGAAGTTTTACGTTAAGTCGTAAAACGGTAGTTACCTTACAGCACCATAAGATTGCAACCGCGAATATCGGAGTTATCAAAGCGACCTATAACTTCAAACGAGTGACCATTATTTACACGCCCTAAATCCTGAGTTGCTATAAATGAGCAAGAATTAATGTTGGCTAAATCTATTACGTTTATACCGCCTGTTTGCCCAATGTTTTGAATACTTAGGGCGTCTTCAGTATCACGTGTTAAAACCTTCATCCATGGGGGGCAACTAAAAATACCGTTGCCTTTTGAATAGGCTTGACTCAATAATTCGGTCATACCATATTCACTGTGTATTGCATTTACACCAAAACCAGCTTTTAATCTTTTATGAAGCTCCTTTCTAATCAATTCTTTACGTCTACCTTTCATGCCTCCAGTTTCCATCACAATGGTGTGTTTTAGGTAAAATTCATACGTTTCAATTAAATCTAATAAAGCGAATGAAACACCTATTAACAATACTTTTTTCCCTTCAGAGTCAAGTTTTATTAAGGTGTCTTTTAATTCTGAAATATTGTTAAGATAAAAACCACTTTCGGGATGTTTAGATGTTTTTATCATGGCATCAACCATATAGATTAATGAAGAGCCTTCACGCTCTAAATAAGATGGTAGTAAACCTAAAATCACATAATCTTCAATATTTCCATAAAACTTTTGAAACCCTTTAGTGAAACTTTTTTGATAGATGCTTAAATCTGTAACATAATGTTTGCTTGTAGCATTTCCAGTTGTTCCAGAACTTTTAAAGATTGTTTGAATAGGTTTTTGAGAACTTAAAACCTTATGACTTTTAAAAAATTGAATAGGTAAAAAAGGAATATCTTGTATTCTTTTTATATCACTAGGATGTTTGTACAGCAAATCACAAAATGATCTATAAACGGGATTGTTTTCAAACTGAAATATAAAAATTTGTAATGCTAAAGTTTCAAAATCACTTTGACTGTTAATATTAAAAATGGAATTTGTATCTATCATCAAAAGGTTATCTGTTCGAGTGAAAATTGTTTACAATTTTTGTATCGAGAACAAAAGGCAAAAGTAGATAAAATAAAAAAGCGCCACCAAATGGTAACGCTTTAAAATTTATAAAGTTGATGATTACCTAACTACTAATTTTGTTGTAGTTATAGCATCATCTTGTGATACTTTCATAATATAAACCCCAGAGTTTAGGCTAGAAACATCGAGTCTGTTATTATTTACAGTTTCATTGATAATTTGTCTTCCTAAAATACTGTAAACTGAAACATCCATTTTAGAGTTGCTTCTACTTAAAATATTAATATAGCCTAAACTTGTTGGGTTAGGATACATTTTGAAACCTTCTATCTCAATATATTTAGAATTCAAGGTAAAGTCTGATAAGCTTCTTGCATAAATTTGACCAGTTGTGTTAAAACGACCTGCAATAGCAACTAAGCTAGTAATGTTATTTGATGGAATTACAGTTCCTATATAATCGGCTCCAAAATAATCTGTTCTCATTACAACAGTGTTAGGTATAGCATCAGATACGTTATAATTGGTTCCAGTTGAAAAAGTTGCTACACCGTCGGCGGCATCAAATGTTACATTTTGTAGTTCAACTAATTCGGATTCATAATCAGCATAATTAGTATTAAAATCTGAAATAGTAACTAATTGTGGAGTAACACTGTTGCCTGAAGAAGCTACAACTCCAGAGTCTGTAGAAGGTAAAAATCTTAGTAAACCATTACTTTCGTCAGTACCTCCTTTTAGTCCCGTTACATTATCACCTACATTATAAAATGGAATGTCTGCTTCAGCCCCTTCTTCCGTAATTAAAATACCAGCAACATTGCTATCTTGAATCCATTGCCTATCATTAAAGCCATCTGTATGAGTTACCAAAACGGCACCAGTTATTTCGTAATAACCGCCTACACCATTTGTTGTAACATCAGCTCTTAAAGCTGCAATGTCGGTAACAACCGTATAGGTTGGAATTATTACAGTTAGTGTATATTCAACAGCAGGACTAATAGGCGCACCTAAATTATCAACTAACTCTGCAAATAATGTATAAGTATTACCAGCAACCAAACCTGTTACAGGCGTTTCAGTTCCATCTGTAGTAAATATATCTCCACTATCAATTATATTATCTCCAACATCTTTTACATTCCATTTTATATAGCCATCACCTGCTGATGGAACTGCTACGGTGAAATTAGTAGTTGTAAAATCAATTGTTGCAGTAGTTGCAGCTTCAGGTGTAGTAGTTAGAGTTCCACCACTTGCAGGTGCGTCAGTCAACGCTAAGGTAGGAGTAGGAACATAGCTATCAATTATTCTAATATTATCTAAAGCAATATCTTCGTCACCAGCGTCTAAATTGTTGAAAGTTATTCTTATATCAGCTGATGATCCAGTTCCAATAGAAGCAGTAAATTCCTGGAAGCTAGATGTTAATAAAGTACTATCTGCTATTCCATCAAAATTTGTATCTAAACCTGGTTCTGTGTTAGTTGCACCACCACTAGAAAATTGAATTAGGTTTGTATAACCTCCACCATCTATATTAATTTCAATAACTACACTGGTGTTTGCATCCCAATCTTCAAAACCATCAGATGAATCATCTTCGGCAACCAAGACAGCAAAAGTCATGTTAGAATAAGTAGAAATATTAATACCAGAAAAGGTTAACGTTTCTATTGCCATTGTGCAAGGCGCACCGTCGGTGTCTTGTGCTGCGAAATAAAAAGTGCCATCTGCTCCTGTTACATTGTATCCAGCGACATCAGACCCGTCAGTTCTTGTAAAAAAATCACCACCATTGTCGTTGCAATCTTCAGAAGTAGTTCCTGAATTGCCAGTTTCAAAAGATTCTTGAAAAATAGTAGTTTGGCTAAAAGATAAGCTAGTAAATAAACTTAAAAAAAGTAAAAAGTAAAGTTTTTTCATATTAAGAGGAATTAATTAATTAAGACTTAAATTTATAGATATTTTTGAGTTATAACCAAAAAAAACAGCCTAATGGCTGTTTTTTTACTGTAAAGTAACAATTTCTTTACTTTATCACTAATTTCCTTGTCTCACTTATATCACCTTCGGTGATTTTTAAAATATAAACACCTTTGCTTAGGTCAGAAATATTTAATTCTTTACCTGTTAAGTATGTGGAAAAAATGAGTTTTCCTAACACATTGTAGAAATCTATTTTTTTATTAAAATTATGTTTCGATGTAACGTAAACAAACGTTCTGCCACTATTTACAGGGTTTGGGTATATGGATAAACCCTCTATGTTTTGTAAAATAGAAGTTCCATTAGAGCCATTTTGTGCAACACTATTTTGTGTTGTAAAAAAGGCTAAGGTTAACAATAAAAAGAAAAAGTAGCTTTTTTTCATAAGTTCTATTTGGTTATATAAAGGTAGTAATTTAGTACAAAAGTGATGCCAAAAAACTGTTAAAGATTTGAGTTATATGTCGAAATATTAAATTTTTGTAAGCTCTTTGTTACCATAATGTTATTAATTTTATAATTTCAATAAAATTATGTTATTAGTTTTATCTTTACTTCAAGAAACAAGGATTTCCGAATAATGAAAAAAAAGGACATTAAAATATTACTGGTGGATGATGAACCAGATATTTTAGAAATAGTAGGATACAATTTGTCAAGTGAAGGGTATCAAGTAATAAAAGCCGAAAATGGGCTTGAAGGTGTAAAGAAAGCTAAAAAAGAGTTACCTCATTTAATTATCTTGGATGTTATGATGCCTGAAATGGATGGTATTGAAGCTTGTGAACAAATCAGAAAAAATCCGGATTTAAATAATACAATAGTTACTTTTTTAACGGCCCGTGGTGAAGACTATTCACAGGTTGCAGGCTTTGATGCTGGCGCTGATGATTATATAACGAAACCGATAAAGCCCAAAGTTTTGGTAAGTAAAGTAAAAGCGCTGTTACGACGTTTTAAAGAGGAAGACGTTGATGATACTGTTAAAGTAGGAAGCTTGGTAATTAACCGTGACGAATATAAAATAATCTCAAAAGGAAAAGAAATTATTTTACCTAGAAAAGAATTTGAATTATTATCTTTATTGGCGTCCAAACCTGGTAAAGTATTTAAAAGAGACGAAATACTTGATACGGTTTGGGGAAATGAAGTTGTGGTTGGAGGAAGAACCATTGATGTTCATATTCGAAAATTACGTGAAAAATTAGGCGACAAAAGTTTTAAAACTATAAAAGGAGTTGGCTACAAGTTTGTAGATTAATGCAATCAAAATTTAAAAAATCATATCGATTTGCAGTAAAAACATCAGTATATGTAACCCTGTATGTAACACTCTTAATGGGTGTTTTTTTATACTATTTTTACGAGCTTAAATGGTTTTTATTACTAGCGCTTGCGACTAGTGTATTCATATTTTCATTTTTTATTATTCAATTTAGATTAGAGCGGTTTATTTATAAACGTGTAAAAAAGATTTATGACGATTTAACGCTTCTAGAATCGGCAACTTTAACTAAAGGCCCAATAACCACCGATATGAAAACACTCACTGAGGAAATTGACAAATTTGCTCGAGATAAAAAAATAGAAATAGAAACCCTGAAAGTTAGAGAAGAGTACAGAAAAGAATATTTAGGTAATGTTTCTCACGAATTAAAAACCCCACTATTTACAGTTCAAGGCTATATATTAACACTTCTAGATGGAGCCATGAACGAAAAGAATTTGCGCAAAAAATATTTAGAAAGAGCTAATAAAGGTGTGGAAAGGCTTGGATATATAATAAAGGACTTAGATATGATTACTAAACTTGAAGTTGGAGATTTAAGTCTTAATATGGAAGCATTCAATATTGTTGATTTGGTTAAAAATGTTTTTGATATGTTAGAAATGAAAGCTTCTAAGAAAAGCATAACATTAACATTTGATATGGATTACAATAACCCTATTATGGTTAATGCCGATAAAGACAGAATTCAACAAGTTTTGGTTAATTTAATTGTAAATTCTATAAAATACGGAAGAGAAAAAGGGACTACCGAGGTGAGTATTGAAAACCTTATTAAAAACAAAGTAATTGTGCGTATAACTGATAATGGAGAAGGTATAGCGAAAGTACATTTACCAAGGCTGTTTGAGCGTTTTTATAGAGTAGATAAAAGTGGTTCACGCAAAGAAGGAGGTTCTGGTTTAGGCTTATCAATTGTTAAGCATATTATTGAAGCCCACGAAGAAAAAATATATGTAGAGAGTGAATTTGGTGTAGGAAGTGAGTTCTCATTCACATTAGAAAAGGTTAAATAATTCTTTAAAATCTACTTCAAAATTAAATGATTTTAAACCCTTATAATTACATACATCATCAAGTTTTTTCAAATTAAATTGATCTTGATTACAACTAGGTACTAATTCCATTTCTGTTAATCTTTTAGCTAAATATTCTTGTTCAAATTGCCCAGGTGTAGGTATAAAAAAAGCTTTTTTGCAAAGTTTTGCTAAATCCATTACTGTAGTGTATCCAGACCGCGAAAGTATTAAAGCACTCTCTTGGATCGTTTTTTCAAGTAAGCTTGAAGTCATAAAATTATAAACGGTTATGTTTCCTATAACCAGTATAGCTTGCTCTTTTTCCACAATACCTTTAACAAAAACCACTTTCCCAGGATAGTTTTTTAATTCCAATAACATTTTTTCATCCAATAAGGTACGTTGTGGCTCGGGTCCCGAAATTAAAACCATTAAATCATGTTTAATTTCAGATTTACGGTAGGCAAATCTGCTCAAAGGACCAATATATTTTAAAGGTATTGAAAGCGATTTACCGTGCCCTAATTTTCCACTTAAGTTAATGTCACCATCCATATCTGGCACCCAACACATATCAAATTTTTCAATAATATTTTGATGCACTTTTGTACTTAACCAAGTAGTATTTCCACTTAAAACATTTAATTGGTGTGTTATAAAAACCGAAGGCACTTTTTTACTTCGCACACCCAGTCTGTTATCCGAAATAATACCTGCTAGTTTATTGTTTTCTAAAATATAATCAACTGCTTTTTTTTCGGCATTAATGGCTTTTAAAAGTTTAGGCGAATCTTTTAAAAGCTTCAACTTAAAGTGCTTTCCTTTTCTTGAATAAGTTATGTTATAAGAAGGTAATTCAACCGAAGAAAGATTCGGAAATTCCTTTTTTAGCAGAGTTAAAGCAACACCATCACTAGCAATAATAGGCTCAAAACCTTCAGCAATTAAAGCGTTAATTATAGGAATGCAGCGTGTAGCATGTCCCAATCCCCAATTTAACGGCGCTACTAAAATTCGTTTTTTATGCTGACCTTCTTTCAGTACCATAATTATATTTTGGGCGTGCCCACAAGGGTCGGGCTTTCGGCAGTCGCTCTTTGCAAGGAGCTTCAACAAATGCCTCAATCCCTCACGCACTTTTTTGCTAATTTCAAAGATAAGCTATTAAGGCTCTCGTATATTTCCTTAATTTTACCGAATATTAAAATATACATTAGCAGAAACCTGTGGGAAGTAAAAATAAACTAAAACGATTTAAAGAAAACGAAACGTTTTCAAACGTATTTCAACCGACAAGAGACGAATTAGTTAACACCAACTTCAATTTAAAAGGTAATTGGAGAACTGGGGTATTTAAAAACAATCACCCCATTGTTTTAGAGCTTGGTTGTGGAAAAGGTGAGTATTCCGTGGCATTGGCAAAAAAATACCCAAACAAAAATTTTATTGGAATAGATATTAAAGGCGCCCGTTTTTGGCGAGGCGCAAAAACTGCCATCGAAGAAAAGATACCAAATGTTGCTTTTTTACGAACACAAATAGAACTCATTCATTATGCATTTGCAGAAAATGAAGTGGACGAAATCTGGATTACGTTCCCAGATCCACAAATAAAATATAAGCGGACCAAACATCGTATGACTAACCTTGAGTTTTTAAAACGGTATAAACAAATTCTAAAACCAGAAGGTGTTGTAAACCTAAAAACCGATAGTGAGTTTATGCATGGTTATACACTTGGATTACTACATGGCGCTGGACACGAAGTGCTTTATGCAAACCACAATGTTTACAAACAAGAAGGAAGCCCAGAAGAAGTAACTAGCATTCAAACCTTTTACGAATCGCAATATTTAGAACAAAACAAACCAATTACGTATATTAGGTTTAAAATAAACTAAAAGTGGACATAACTTTTATCTTTTTTACAGGCTTAGTTGTTGCTCTTATTGGAGTTATACCGCCAGGGTTATTAAATATGACAGCAGCAAAAATAAGCCTAAAGGAAGGTTATGTAAGAGGTATTATGTTCTCTATTGGTGTTTGTGTTATTGTATTGCTACAAACGTATTTAGCTGCTATTTTTGCCCGCTATATAAGTATGCACCCCGAAGTGATTGATATCCTTCAACGGGCGGCATTTATCATATTTGTATTAATTACTATTTATTTTTTGCTCATAGCTAAATCGCAACCAAAACAGCAAATACAGCCTAAAATTAAAAGTAAACATAGCCGCTTTTTTCAAGGTGTGTTTTTGTCTGCTATAAATGTTTTTCCTATTCCATATCAAGCATATATGACTATTACCTTGGCATCAATCGGATGGTTAGATTTTAGTCAAATTAGTATCATTTCATACATAGTTGGAGCTGCTATGGGAACCTTTGTTATGTTGTATATTTATATTTTCTTTTTTGAAAAAATTCGAGGTAAGTCTTTTACATCACAAAAAAATATGAATTATATAATTGGAGGCATAACGGGTGTAATTGCTATTGTTACACTAATAAACATTATCAAAGAATTTTAAAAAATGAAGATGGAAACGCTTAATTTTTTTGATAAAGTTTACGAAGTTGCTAAACAAATCCCTTACGGGAAAGTAACCAGTTATGGTGCTATAGCTAAATATTTGGGAGCTTCTAGAAGTGCACGCATGGTGGGTTACGCTATGAATGGTTCCGTAGGGAAAGATGTACCTGCACATAGGGTTGTAAACAGGAAAGGCTTACTTACTGGCAAACATCATTTTGATGGAACCAATTTAATGCAGCAACTTTTGGAAAGTGAAGGTATTGAGGTAAAAGACAACCAAATTCAAAATTTTGAAAAAGTGTTTTGGGATCCTTCAAAAGCAATATGAGCTTTATTTGCAGAACCAATTCTAATCATAAATCATTTCGTTAAAACCATTTTAGAATCTAAACAATTCCCTGTATATTTGCACTTTAGAATTAATCTAAATTAGAGATAGTGAAATTAAACAAACAAGATATACTTAAGGCTTTAGAAACCATAACCGTTGTTGGCGAAGGGCAAAATATGGTAGAGAGTGGTGCAGTAACAAATGTTGTCACTTTTGGTGACGAGGTTATCGTGGATATTACCATTAAAAACCCAAGCCTACAAGCAAAAAAGCGTACTGAGGTAGATATATTAAAAACCATTCACGAACAAGTTTACGAAAAAGCTAAAATTACAGTGAATGTAAGAGTAGATGCTCCTACAAAACCCAAACCAAATGTAATAAAAGGGAAGCCAATTCCTGGAATTCAAAATATTGTTGCGGTTGCCTCTGGTAAAGGCGGTGTTGGAAAATCTACAGTTACAGCAAATTTAGCCGTAACCTTAGCTAAAATGGGGTTTAAAGTGGGGGTTTTAGATGCTGATATTTATGGACCATCTATTCCCATTATGTTTGATGTGGAGGCAGAAAAACCTTTAGCTGTTAATGTTGGTGGAAAATCAAAAATGAAACCAATTGAAAACTATGGAGTAAAAGTATTATCTATTGGTTTTTTCACGCAACCAAATCAGGCCGTTGTATGGCGAGGCCCGATGGCAGCAAAGGCTTTAAATCAAATGATTTTTGATGCACATTGGGGCGAACTCGATTTTATGCTCATAGATTTACCTCCAGGAACTGGCGATATACATTTAAGTATCATGCAATCCTTACCTATTACTGGTGCTGTTGTTGTAAGTACACCTCAAAATGTGGCTTTGGCTGATGCTAAAAAAGGCGTAGCGATGTTTCAACAAGATAGTATCAATGTGCCTGTTTTAGGAATTATAGAAAATATGGCGTACTTTACTCCTGCCGAATTACCAGATAACAAATACTATATATTCGGTAAAGAAGGCGCTAAAAATTTAGCCGAAGATTTAAAGGTGCCATTTTTAGGGCAATTACCCTTAGTACAAAGTATAAGAGAAGCGGGAGATGTAGGTCGTCCAGCGGCATTACAAACAGCAACACCATTAGAGCAAGCCTTTGAAAAACTAACTCAAAATGTGGTTCAAGAGGTAGTAAGAAGAAATGAAGATTTACCACCAACAGAGGCTATAAAAATTACAACTATGGCGGGTTGTTCGGCAGTTAAAAAATAAGATATGACAACAGAAGAATTAAGAATTAACATTGAGAAAGCCTTAGATGAAATTCGTCCGTTTTTACAAAGTGATGGCGGAGATATTTCATTATTATCCATTGAGGATGATAAGTTGGTAAAAGTCCAGCTTCAAGGTGCTTGTGTAGGTTGTAGTGTGAACCAAATGACATTAAAGTCGGGTGTAGAAATGACCATTAAAAAGTATGCACCACAAATTGAGCAAGTGTTAAACGTTGAAGCTTAGTTGATGTATTAACAACTTCTGTTAAACCAATAATTAAAGCATACTTCTAATAAAAAGAGAAATCTAAAAAATGAAAAATTTTAAAGATTTCTTATTTTTTTACTAAATCATTCAAATTACCTTATTAATTGAATTAAAATATAGCTACAAACCTTAAATTTGTGGCACAAATTATGTCATACCTCTATTATTAAACCAAAACAATGAGCGATATTAATATAAAAATAACAGACAGAGAAGGTGTTACACATGCGGTAATTGCACCTACCGATATGGCGATGAACCTTATGGAAGTTGTAAGATCTTATGAGTTGGCACCAGAAGGAACCATTGGTGTTTGTGGTGGTATGGCTATGTGTGCTTCTTGCCAATGTTATGTGTTAAGCGATAACGAATTGCCAGAAATGAGCGATGATGAAGAAGCGATGCTTTCAGAAGCTTTTGATGTAAAGGAAAATTCGCGCTTAGGATGCCAAATACAAATGACACCAGATATGGAAGGTTTGGAGGTAGAGCTAGCTCCTGAGAGTTAAGCTTTATTCAGTTTTATAATCAATCAATTTTCTTGGACCTTCTAAAAGTACTCTTACAATTTTAAGTGTACCATCATCAGTTGTTGCAATTTGCCACTTAATTAATGATATTTCGCCGTTTTCAATTTCAATACCTGTAATACTTCGTGGGTGTACACAACTACCATCATTAAAAAAAGCAATATCACCAGGTTCGGGAAACCGTGGACGATGTGTATGACCAACAATCGTTAGTAAATTATTGTTTTCAATAATCCATTTTTTTGTTCTACGTTCTACTTTAATGAGTTCTTTATAATTTTTTGCAGGACTCGTGGGGTCTGCAATACCCATAACATTTAAGGGTTTCCATAGCACGCGAACCATAAATCGACTCCATTTCCAAAACAAAAAATTCCACCAATCAGCTTGATGACCATGCGTTAAAAATACTTCTTGCCCTGTCATACAATGTTTTAAAACGATGCCCTCATGGTAGGTAATATCTCCAAAAAGCTCAACATCTTCTCCAACTTTAGGATCAAAATAGGTTGCTAAATGTTTTTTTACATAATCGGGATTTCTGTATACCATATCATGATTTCCCCATATCATGTGTAGCCGATTCTGTTTGTGAAATTCCTTCAAAAGCATGTACACATTTTTATGAGCATCTAAAATAGAGTCAAACGAAAGGTTTTCCCATAGCTCATCACCGTCTCCTAACTCGCAATATTGAAAACCTTCGGCGTAATAATGTTTCAAGGCATGAAAGTAAATGTTTCGGTTGTTGGCAAAATCATCTGCAAAGCTATTATCGCCACGGTGACAATCACTAAACAAGATAAATTTACTATCGTCATCAAATTCAACAATTTTTGAAGTTTTATAGGCGTTGTCTAATCTTTTTTTAGATGAAAGATTCATAACTAAATAAGCGATTATTAAAGGTGATTCAATGAATGTTACATGTAAACTTTGAAAAATAATAATCATTTTCACACGAAAACATAAAGTAAATGTAAACAAAAATCGAATAAAAAATGCTTCACTAAATTAGGAGGCATTTTTATTAAAACTTATTGAACTATTGTTTTGTATTTAACGCTTGAATTTTGAATGCTTTCCAATCCCTTTCTTGGATGTTATCAACCTTCTTAAGCATAAGCTTTCCAGATTCATAACCTGGTTCATCTGGCTTTTCAATTATAAAACCTACAACAAATCTTTCTGTTTTATCAAACCAAATATGTCCTCCTTTATAATCAAGACCTAATCCGTCTATTTTATATTTTAACAAATCCCTAGACCATTTATTTTCTTCATTTAAAAAGTTCATTTCTACCTTTCCGAAATCTTTCAATTCCGGTGGAGATTTTTGCAAATCTAAATCGAGAATATTAAAGGTAAAAGACTTAGGGAATTCTACCAGTGACTGGAAAGCAAAGCTTAAACTAGTAAAATCAAAATCATAACTGTGCCACGTGTTAGGTACATAATTAAATACCTGTTCATGTTCACCAAGCTTAATATGAATAGATTTTTCTTCAGTGACATCCAAGGAACCAGATAAATGTTCATTGCCCAAATGATCAACCTTAAAAACCTTAAAATGATTTACATTATAACTAACTGTATCTACCCATGCTCTTACAATTGTGGCGTGATTGTTTCCTGTATGCCATTTGAAAGATTCTATATGGCCATATTCCTTATAGTATATAGCTATTAACCCCTTGTTGCTCCCTTCGATATTGGATTTTTCGTATATGAATAATTTCCCAGAAAACGATTCGGGCTTTAACTCTTTACACCCAAAAAATATTAAAACTATGGTTGTAAACAATAAAGTTGTTAGGGTTCTTTCTTGATTTATAATCATTTTGATAAGTTTCTAATTCGACCTTGAATAGAAGGCTAATTTGCCTTTAAACATTAAGACGACAAAAACTTTTATCAGTTACAATGATTTTTTTAATGAAGAATTAGACAATGTTATTTCATCGCGCTTACTTTTCAAGAACATAAAATTTATACAAGCTCTTTTTGCTTCGATAACAGCATTTAGAGTTTTATTTAAAAGCATTCAATCCTGTAATATCGAGCCCTGTAATAAGTAAGTGAATATCGTGAGTGCCCTCGTAAGTGATCACACTTTCAAGATTCATAGAATGTCGCATAATACTATATTCGCCGGTAATACCCATACCACCAAGTATTTGTCTTGCGTCACGGGCTATATTGATAGCCATATCTACGTTGTTACGTTTTGCCATTGATATTTGAGCCGAAGTAGCTGTACCATTTTCCCTCATAACGCCTAGTCTCCAAGCTAAAAGTTGTGCTTTGGTAATTTCGGTAATCATTTCAGCAAGCTTTTTTTGTTGCAATTGAAACTGACCAATAGGTTTTCCAAATTGCATACGCTCTTTACTATATCTAAGTGCTGTGTCGTAGCAATCCATGGCGGCACCAATAGCTCCCCAAGCAATACCGTAGCGTGCAGAATCTAAACATCCTAATGGAGCACCCAAACCAGATTTATTAGGTAATAAATTTTCTTTTGGCACTTTTACATTATCAAAAATAAGTTCTCCAGTTGAGCTAGCTCGCAATGACCATTTATTATGAGTTTCTGGTGTTGAAAATCCTTCCATGCCGCGTTCAACAATAAGCCCGTGAATACGTCCGCTTTCATCTTTAGCCCAAACAACAGCAACTTGCGCAAAGGGCGCATTTGAAATCCACATTTTTGCACCATTTAAAAGATAATGATCACCTTTATCTTTAAAATTGGTTACCATGCCTCCAGGATTACTCCCATGGTCTGGTTCAGTTAATCCGAAACAGCCCATCCATTCACCACTGGCTAATTTTGGTAAGTATTTTTTCCTTTGTGCTTCGTTACCGTATTTCCAAATAGGATACATTACAAGTGAGGACTGTACAGAAGCGGTACTACGAACGCCACTGTCGCCTCGTTCAATTTCTTGCATAATTAAACCATAAGAAATTTGATCTAAACCAGCACCACCATATTCAGATGGAATATAAGGACCAAAGGCACCAATATCTGCTAAACCATGTATTATTTGAGTGGGAAATTCCGCTTTTTGAGCGTACTCTTCGATAATTGGAGAAACTTCACGCTTTACCCATTTGCGGGCAGCATCTCTAACTAATTTATGTTCATCTGTTAAGAGTTCGTCTAAGTTGTAATAATCTGGAGCTTCAAATAAATCTGGTCGCATAAAATTTAATTTTATTCAGTGATGCTACAAATTTATTGAAAATAATAAATAAAAAAGATGTTTTTTTAAGAATAAAACAATTTTAGACGTGTAAAATAAATCTACATTTTTAAATAAAAATCTTTGGTAAGATTTACATAATCTTCGGTATATTGATGTCTTTCAATTTCAATAACTAATTCGTGTTTTTTTATTTTGCTTTCATGGAAAGAAAACTCGAGTAAACTCCGTTTTATTTCTGAGTTATGGGTTCCTTTAACTCGTAACAATCTGTTTGGATAAAGGCTCATTCTTGATGCTAATTTAATAACTGTTTCTTCTTCTTTAAAAGGAATGATTACCACAAAAATCCCATCCTTAGAAAGAAGTTTTGATACACTTTCCAATAAATGATTAAAAGGCATGGCATCTTGAAATCGGGCTAAATCACGTTGATAGTTGGTAGTTTTATAGTCTTCTGAATAAAAAGGAGGATTGCATACAATTAAATCATATGAGTCTTCAATTTCTTCAACAAATTCCTCCAAAGAAGCATGATAACAAAACAATCTATCGCTCCATGGTGATTGCTCAAAATTATCAACGCATTGTTCGTAAGCATTATCATCAATTTCAATAGCGTCAATTAATTGTGCATTGCTGCGTTGCGCTAGCATTAAAGATAAAATACCTGTGCCTGCTCCAATATCTAATATGGAAAATGGGTGGTTTTCCAAAGAAGTCCAAGCACCTAATAAAACAGCATCTGTACCAATTTTCATGGCGCATCTGTCTTGATTCACTTTAAATCTTTTAAACGTAAAAGGTTTATTGGGCATCTGATTTCTTAAGGGTTCGAAAAATTAGACAAGCGGTACAATAAATAGTTAAAAAATGCTAAAGTATGTTAAAAATTATAATTATAAGTTCCATAACCAGTTATCTATACGTATATAAAGTTATCACGTTCAACTTTTAAAAAAGCGACAAAATGAGTCATCCTGAAAAAATAACAAAAAGACTTTATGATTTATTAAACATGAATTATGAAGTAGAGAGTATATATCTAGAAATTTTTAATACTATTGACAGACCAACATTGAAAGCATTTTTTAAAGAAAGAGGTTTGGAAAGACGTAAGTTTTGTAAAGAATTAAGAAGTGAAATATGGAATATTGGTAATGTTACAGAATATACTTCTGAGCTAGATGCAGATTTTTATAATGCATGTGCGAAGCTCAAAAACTTAATTGTATTAAAAGATGAAAATCAATTATTCGATGAAATTCATACTTTAAAAAAGTTAAGCGTTAAAGCTTACAATGCTTTGCTGATGGAGCCAAATTTGCCCTTAAAATTATGTAAAGTATTATCAAAACAACGTGATAGTATTCAATCTGCAATGCGTCTTTTAACTAGACAACTAGATTTAGTTGCTTAATATTTTAGAGGTACAAATCAATCAAACCATCGGGAGTTTCAACAGTGATGGTTTTTGTTTTTCTATTTACTTCCACTATAAATTCATCATTCATAGGAATTAATATTTCCTTTCCGTTATTGTCAATTTCAAACAAAGCCTGTGCCGTAGAATCATTTATAGATTTTATAATTCCTACTAGACCATAGTTTTTGTCTTCTATTTTAAAACCGATAACCTCATGAAAATAAAATTGATTACCCTCTAGTTTAGGTAAAACTTCTAAGGGTAAATACATGTCACATTTTAAAATGGAATCCGCATCATTTTCAGTATCTACTTCTTCAAACTTAATTCGTAACAATTCCGATTTATGCAATTGAGAGGATTCAACAAAAAAAGGAACCAGATTGTTTCTTAAATCTAAAAAAATAGCATCTAAATGTTCATAAATTTCTGGCTCATCAGTGTCTAATTTTGCCAAAACTTCACCCTTAAAACTATATTTTTTTACGATTTTACCTAAGTAAAAACAATCTTCTTTTTTCATGACCTCATTAATTAAATTTTTAGGTTGCAGAAATAAATTCTGTATAATGCAAAACCATTTTGCATAAAAAACTCCGATAATTTATCGGAGTTTAAAAGTATAAAAAATATGTTTTTTATTCTTCTTCTTTTGAAGCTTCAGCCTCAGTAGCAGGAGCTTCTTCAGTTGCAGTTTCTTCTACAGTAGTAGCTTCAACTTCTTCAGTTGCTTCTTCTGCAACTTCTTCTACAACAGGCGCAGCTGCGGCAATTCTTGCTTCATTAGCCGCTTTTTCAGCTTCTAATGCAACAGCTTTTGCTTTCGCTTCAGCTTTTGATAAACCTTCAGCTTTCGCTTGAATTTTAGCTGCTTTTTCGTCTAACCAAGCATTGAATTTAGCATCAGCTTGCTCTTCAGTTAAAGCACCTTTTCTAACACCACCTACCAAATGATTTTTTAGTAAAGCTCCTTTATATGATAAAATTGCTTTAGCTGTGTCAGTTGGTTGTGCACCATTCTGTAACCATTTTACAGCGCCATCAACATTTAATTCAACTGTTGCTGGATTTGTGTTTGGATTGTAAGCACCTATTTTTTCTAAGTATTTACCATCTCTTTTTGAACGTGCATCAGCTGCAACAATCCAATAGTAAGGTTTCCCTTTTTTACCGTGTCTTTGTAATCTAATTTTTACTGGCATAATAATTAATTATTTGAGGTTCTCGACCTCGGTTATTAATGAGGGCGCAAAGATACTTTAATATTTTTAAATATCAATAGCTTATTTGTTTTTTAGAATAAATATTTAAACAGATGATTTTTAAAACAATAAGCAAACCGGTGATGGTATAGAAATGTCGTTTAAAAAGGACAGTTTTCCAGTGTTTGTATCAACATTGAAAACAGAAATATTATTACTTTTTTTGTTCGCTACCAACATAAATTTTCCTGTGGGATCTAAGGTAAAGTTTCGTGGCCAATCTCCATGAACACTTATATTTTGAATTTTTTCGAGTGTTCCATCGGTGATATTTCTTTTAAATACGGCAATGGAGTTTTCGCCTCTGTTAGAACCATATAAAAACTTTTCATCTTTACTTAAATGAATATCTGCACAAGAATTATCTCCAGAATAAGAACTTTCCAAAGTAGAATAATGATCTATTAAATCAAAACTATCATTAGCTTTTTTAGCAGCTGTAATGGTGCTAGCATATTCATTAATAATGTAAATAAAATTACCATCTTCTGTTAAAGTAAAATGTCTTGGGCCTGCGTTTTCTGTAAGCTCTATTATGGAGTTCGCCTTTAAAACATAATTTTCATCTTGGTCTTTTCCATAGAGATAAACTGAATTTCTTCCCAAATCCGCGACAAAAAGATCATTTTTATAAAACTGAGCAGAATGTGCATGCGATTTTTGAATTGAGTCATTATGGTCAAAAATTTGAGCGGATTCACTTAAACTTCCATCATTATTAATATTATATAAAGCTATATTTCCACCTAGATAATTTGAAACCACGGCTTTTGTGGCTTCAGAATTTACAGAAACATGACAAGGCGCACCGCCAAAAGTTTTCTGAGTATTAATTAATTTTAATGTGCTGTCATCTTCAAGTTTAAAAGAAGAAATGCTTCCGTTTTCAGTTTCGCCAACGGCATAAATAAAACTTTTATCAGGAGAAAAGGTTATGAATGACGGATTTTCAGTTGCTGCTACTAATTTTAAGTCGCTAAGTATTCCAGTTTTGGTATCAAACTGCAGTTGATAAATACCTTCACTATCTCCATTGGTGTACGTTCCAACATATAATGAAATGGGCTGAGGTTTACAATTCAAAAAAAATAGGGGTATCAATAAAAGTAAAAATTTAAGTTTCATTGGCGTAAGTTGTTAGCCAAAAGTAATATAAATTTAGAATATCGACCAATTTTGTTAAATACTCTTAAATCTATCATAAATATCGTTAAAACCCTTGACATTACTGGGTTTTAGCCTTATGTTATATATGAAGATGTAAAGATTAGGCATCCTAAAAAATAAAACGGTTAGACAAATTATTTATGTGTGTTTAATAATTAGTTTAACCATCAAAGATTCCTCGTGAGCTTTGAAAATGATAAAAACAAACACATGAAATTTAAAAATGAAAATGAATATTATGAAGTACAGTGAAAAAATTTCAAACAAGTTAAATGAATTATTAGTAAAAAACTATGATGCCGAAAAAGGGTATTTAAATGCTATTGATAATATTGATAATGATAGATTGAAAATGTTTTTTAAAAGGCGAGCTTCGGAACGAAGTGAGTTTGCAAAAGAATTAAGAACAGAAATCCTTCGCTATGGTGAATTACCTGAAGAATCAGGTAGTTTTAAAGGAACCATGCATAGAAATTGGATGACCTTGAAATCACTTTTTAGCTCAAATAATGAAGAGGCTATCTTGGAAGAAGCCATTAGAGGCGAGGAAGCAAGTTTGGAAGAGTACAATGAAATCTTAAAAGATAAAACTTTACCACCAACTATTGACTCGTTATTGACAAAGCAAAAAAATGCTATACAAGCAGCCATTAATACTGAAAAAGTACATGAAGAATTAGTGTCGTAAACATTAATTTTTGGTTAAGATTGGCGCAACCCTTGGGTTGCGTTTTTTGTTTACAACTGTTTATAACTTCACTTTAAATAAGTATAAATTCTATGTATTTTTATAAACTCGTTTTTAAACAAAACAAATCAACAGATAAACTTTTTAGATGTACTTAATTTTCGATACTGAAACAACTGGATTACCTAAACGTTGGGATGCACCTATTACTGATACTGATAATTGGCCAAGGTGTATACAAATTGCATGGCAATTACACGATGCCATGGGTAATTGTATCGATCATCAAGACTATTTAGTAAAACCAGAGGGGTTCAATATTCCTTATGATGCGGAGAAAATACATGGTATTTCAACAGAATTAGCTGAAGAGCAAGGGATTTCTCTTGCTGAAGTTTTAGAAAAGTTTAATGCAGCTTTAAGTAAAACCAAATTTGTAGTTGGACATAACGTAAAGTTCGATTTAAACATTATGGGTGCTGAATTTGTTCGTGGAGATGTTGCAAATCCTTTACAAGAATTACCAGTTTTAGATACCTGTACAGAACACACTGCGCAACTATGCCAAATTCCTGGTGGACGTTATGGAAAGTTTAAGTTACCAACCCTAACTGAATTACATGAGCATTTGTTTGACGAACCGTTTGATGAAGCCCATAATGCTACAGCCGATGTTGAAGCAACTACACGTTGCTTTTTAGAGTTAATTCGTTTGGGTGAATATACCAAAGAGCAGTTGGATGTTCAACCTGATTATTTTCAAAAATATAAAGAATCAAACCCTAAAGAAATTCAGCTTTTAGGATTAAGACACATCAATCTTAAAAAGGAAAGTGCTCAAATTCGCGAACGTTTAAAAAAGGCAGAGAGCGTTCAGATTTCTTCTGAAGAAATTCAGCAAAATGTATCAGACTTAGAGGATATAGATTTTGTTCACTTACACAATCATTCCCAATTTTCAGTGCTTCAATCAACCATGAGTGTTACTGATATTGTAACGGTAGCAGGTGAAAATAATATGCCTGCGGTTGCTTTAACCGATCATGCCAATATGATGGGTGCTTTTCACTTTGTTAGAGCTGTTAATAATCATAACAGAAACGTTCAAACAAAAAATAAAGCGCTTATTGAAAACGGTGAAAAGCCGAAACTTAAAGAAATTAAACCCATTATTGGTTGTGAATTTTTTGTTTGCGAAGACCACAAAGACAAAACGAGAAAGGATAACGGTTATCAAATTGTATTGCTGGCAAAAAATAAAAACGGCTACCATAATCTCGCCAAATTATCATCACATGCTTTTGTTAGTGGGTTTTACTACTTACCAAGAATTGATAAAAAACTCATAGAACAGTATAAAGACGATTTAATTGTGCTAACTGGAAACTTGTACGGTGAAGTTCCGAGTAAAGTATTAAATGTTGGTGAAAACCAAGCAGAAGAAGCATTGCTCTGGTGGAAAGAGCAATTTGGAAACGATTTGTACATTGAGTTAATGCGTCATAATCAAGAGGACGAAAACAGAGTAAATAAAATTTTAATTGAGTTTTCAAAAAAGCATGATGTAAAACTGGTTGCTACTAACAACACTTATTATTGTAAAAAGGAAGATGCTAATGCGCATGATATTTTATTGTGTGTAAAAGATGGTGAAAAGCAAGCAACACCTATTGGTCGCGGTCGCGGTTATCGTTACGGATTGCCAAATCAGGAGTATTATTTTAAGTCTTCAGACGAAATGAAGTCTCTTTTTAAAGACATTCCAGAGGCAATTAGTAATGTTCAGGAAATAGTTGACAAAGTTGAAGCATACGATTTGGCACGTGATGTTTTATTGCCTGCATTTGATATTCCAGATGAATTTAAGAACGAAGAAGATTTAAAAGATGGTGGTAAGCGAGGAGAAAATGCTTATTTAAAACACCTTACTTATGAAGGCGCCAAAAAACGATATGGCGAAGACCTAACCGAAGAGATTAAAGAACGACTTGATTTTGAGCTAAGCGTTATCGAAAACACTGGATATCCAGGGTATTTTTTAATTGTTGAAGATTTTATTCGAGAAGCTAGAAAAATGGATGTTTCGGTGGGGCCAGGTCGTGGTTCTGCAGCAGGTTCGGTGGTGGCTTATTGTCTTTGGATAACGAATATAGATCCCCTAAAATACGATTTGCTTTTTGAGAGATTCTTGAATCCAGACCGTATTAGTATGCCGGATATTGATATTGATTTTGATGATGAAGGACGAAGTCGTGTGATGGATTACGTTATCAAAAAATACGGTAGTAATCAGGTTGCACAAATTATTACTTATGGTACCATGGCGGCAAAATCGTCAATTAGAGATACGGCTAGAGTGCTCGATTTACCATTATTTGATGCCGATAGAATAGCAAAGTTAATTCCAACAATGTCGAAACTCAACAAGATTTTTGGGTTAGACGAAAAGGAATTAAGCAAAAAATTTAGAGCAGAAGATTTAGAAAAAGTTAACCAGCTTTTGAATATTTCTGAAGGAGACGATTTGGAAGCCGAAACTGTTAATACCGCCAGAGCTTTAGAAGGTTCCGTTAGAAATACAGGAATTCATGCCTGTGGAGTTATTATAACACCCGATGATATTACCAAGTTTGTTCCTGTGGCAACAGCCAAAGACTCGGATTTGTACGTTACTCAATTCGATAACTCGGTTGTTGAGGAAGCTGGATTATTAAAAATGGATTTCTTGGGGTTAAAAACGTTAACCCTTATAAAAGATACCGTTAAAATAGTTAAGGCAAAACACGATATATTGCTCGATCCAGACAACTTTCCATTGGACGATGAAAAGACGTATGAATTATTTCAAAAAGGAGAAACCGTTGGAGTATTTCAGTACGAATCCCCAGGAATGCAAAAGCATCTTAAAGATTTAAAACCTACGGTGTTTGAAGATTTAATTGCGATGAATGCTTTGTATCGTCCAGGTCCAATGGAATACATTCCGAGTTTTGTACGCAGAAAGCACGGTGATGAGGATATAGAGTACGATTTACCTGCCATGGAAGAGTACTTAAAGGAAACATACGGAATTACTGTTTATCAAGAGCAGGTAATGTTGCTATCTCAAAAGTTAGCTGGCTTTACTAAAGGTGAAGCCGATGTTTTGCGTAAGGCTATGGGTAAAAAGCAAATAGCAGTGCTTGATAAAATGAAACCTAAGTTTATTGAGCAAGCTAGTGCAAATGGGCATGATGCCAAAGTGCTTGAAAAGGTTTGGAAAGATTGGGAAGCATTTGCCAGTTATGCGTTTAATAAATCGCATTCAACCTGTTATGCGTGGATTGCTTACCAAACGGCCTATTTAAAAGCGCATTACCCAGCGGAGTATATGGCTGCGGTACTTTCAAATAACATGAATGACATTAAGCAAGTCACCTTCTTTATGGAAGAATGTAAGCGCATGAAATTACCCGTTTTAGGTCCGGATGTCAATGAATCGTATTACAAGTTTTCTGTGAATAAAGACAATGCAGTACGTTTTGGTATGGGAGCTATTAAAGGCGTAGGTCATGGCGCCGTAATCACAATTGTTGAAAATAGAAAGAAAGACGGACATTACAAATCTATTTTTGATTTAGCAAAGCGTATAGATTTGCGTGCAGCCAATAAAAAGGCCTTTGAAAACTTAGCGCTTGCTGGCGGTTTTGATTGTTTTAAAAACACACATCGCGCCCAATATTTTCATGATGAAGGAGATGGCATTACGTTTTTAGAAAAGGCTATAAAATATGGTGCAAAGCATCAAGAAAATGAAAACTCTGCACAGGTAAGTTTATTTGGAGATGCCAGTGATGTTCAAATTGCGGAGCCTCAAGTTCCGCCTTGCGAAGAATGGGGAACCATGGAGAAGTTGGCACGTGAAAAAGAGGTAGTTGGGATTTATATTTCTGGGCATCCATTAGATGATTTTAAAACGGAAATCACCACATTTTGTAATGCAAGTATAGCGATGTTTAAAGATTTAGGCTCCTATGTAAATAGGGAGCTAGTTTTTGGTGGTGTAGTAACCGATGTACAACATAGAGTTAGCAAACAAGGTAAAGGATGGGCTACTTTTACTATTGAAGATTATACCGATAGTTTTGAGTTTAGAATTTTTGGTGAAGAGTATTTAAAGTTTAGGCACTTTTTAATGAAAAATAGCTTTGTATTTGTAAAAACCTTTGTTCGTGAAGGGTGGACAAATAAAGAAACTGGTAAAATGGGAGACCCAAGACTGCAGTTTAATAATTTTCAATTGCTACACGATGTGATGGAAAATTATACTAAAAAATTATCTATACAAGTGGATATTGACGATTTGAACAAAGAAAAAATTGTTGCTTTAAAAGAATTAATACACATGCACCCAGGAAATCAGGCGCTTAATTTTGTGGTTTATGATAACGATGAACAAATAAAATTAACGATGCCAAGTAGAAAGCAAAAAGTAAAAGTTTGTCAAGAGTTAATAAACGAATTAGAGGCTCAGGATGTTAAGTATAAATTAAATTAAACCACCTTGTGCGCTAAGGATAGTAGCGGCATCCTTTTTTGCTTTTAAAAGCAAAAAAGATATAGCGAATAGCCTGTTTTAAGCGCCCAAATACTTTAAATAACTGCAAACAATGTAACTATAAACAAAACAAATTGTTAGCTTGTAAGCTTTCGAATATTTTTTGACTAATTTTGTGTAATTAAAATTAATAAAACACATTAAAATATAAATATTATGGCATTAGAGATAACAGATGCAATGTTTGAAGAAACAGTTTTAAAAAGTGATAAACCTGTATTGGTTGATTTTTGGGCAGCGTGGTGTGGACCTTGTAGAATGGTAGGACCTATTATTGAAGAAATAAGTAATGAGTACGAAGGTAAAGCTGTTGTTGGTAAAGTAGATGTTGATGCTAACCAGGAGTTTGCAGCTAAATACGGCGTACGTAATATACCTACGGTTTTAGTATTTCAAAACGGTGAGGTAGTAGGACGACAAGTAGGTGTAGCACCAAAAAATGCTTATACAGATGCGATTGATTCGCTTTTGTAATAAATAAATTAAAAGAAAGTAGAAAAGGTTTGCCATAATGGTAAACCTTTTTTTATTTTAGTTGCATTGTAAAAAATAAAGAAGAATGAGTAAACCAATAAAAGTACAAGATGCTATTGATAGCAAATTAATTGAAGAACGCAAAGTGTTTTTGTGGGGTCAAGTAGATGATAAATCTGCTAAACATGTTATAGACAGATTACTATATTTGGATGCTTTAGAAAAAAAGGACATTCATTTATATATTAACAGCCCTGGAGGTTATGTAACCTCGGGGTTTGCTATGTACGATTGCATTAAATCTTTAAAAAGTGATGTTTCAACAATATGTACTGGGTTAGCAGCAAGTATGGGATCAATTCTCTTATCTGTGGGAACCAAAGGAAAGCGTTTTATACAGCCACATGCTCGTGTAATGATACATCAACCAAGTGGTGGTGCACGTGGACAAGCGAGTGATATAGAAATTACAGCACAAGAAATTTTAAAAACTAAAGAGTTAAGTGCTAAAATTTTGGCTGATAATTGCGGACAAACCTTTGAAAAAGTGATGAAGGATTTTAATCGTGACCATTGGATGGGTGCAGAGGAATCACTGGCGTACGGAATTGTTGATAAGATAATATAAAAAAAGCCCCACCTAACCTCCCCAAAGGGGAGGGATTTTTACTGTTGCGGTAATAGAGTAGGTGGTTAATTGGAGTGGTTTTTTAAATTGTAAAATACATTTTTTTACAAGAGTGTTTCTCCCCTTTGGGGAGATTAAGAGGGGCATATGAATTTACAAAACGAACTTAATAAAGCGCAAGGGTTTAAAAACCTAGAATTGCTTGCTAAACAAGTAGTTGAAGGTTTTATTGCGGGGATGCATAAAAGTCCGTTTCATGGGTTTTCGGCAGAATTTGCTGAACATAAAATTTATAATCAAGGCGAAAGCACTCGACATATTGATTGGAAGCTATTTGCAAAAACCGACAAACTCTATACGAAGCGGTACGATGACGAAACCAACTTACGTTGTCATATTATTTTAGATAATAGTAGCTCGATGCATTACCCGAAAATGGATACGTTTTCTATTGATAGGTTGAATAAAGTTGGTTTTTCGGTTTTAGCATCAGCGTGTTTGATGCATATTTTAAAAAGACAACGCGATGCTGTTGGGTTGAGTATTTATAGCGATGAATATGATTACTATGCCCCGGAGAAAGGGAGCGAACGCCACCATCAAATGCTATTGAATCATCTAAGTGAGGCAGTTATTTCAAAGCCCTTAAACAAACAAACCGAAACTTATAAGTATTTACATGAAATAGCAGAGAAAATTCACCGACGCTCGATGATTTTTCTGTTTACCGATATGTTTCAGACCAATGAGGATGAAACAAAGCTTTTTGAAGCTTTACGGCATTTAAAGTATAACAAGCACGAAGTTATTTTGTTTCATGTATTTGATAAGTCTAAAGAATTAAAATTTGATTTTGATAATAAACCGAAGCGTTTTGTAGATGTTGAAACGGGCGAGTATATTAATTTGTATGCCGACTCTATAAAGGAAAACTATAATAAAGCTGTTGAGGATTATTTTGAAGCATTGAGGCTTAAATGTGCGCAGTACAAGATAAAGTATGTAGAGGCGGATATTAATAAAGATTTTAATAATATTCTGACTACATATATGATAGAACGCCAAAAGTTTGTTTAGTTAAAATTTTATACAAAAAACACAAAAAAACATTTGAGATATAAAAAAAGGCGTGTATATTTGCAACCGCAATAATGCAACGGTCTGGTAGTTCAGTTGGTTAGAATGTCGCCCTGTCACGGCGAAGGTCGCGGGTTCGAGTCCCGTCCAGACCGCCAAATTGCTAAAAGCTCTAAGAGATTAGGGCTTTTTTTGGCAAGTTAAAGAAGTTGTGTTGTTAGTAAACACTAAGTGTTTACTAAAGGTTTAAGTAGTTAAACCAATGGAAAGCTTTCCTTTTTTCTTTATAGAAGATTGGGATGCTTTTTTGTTTTTGGGATATTCTATAAAAATTAAAAACTTCAAGTTGTTATTTTAAACGCAAATCGTATCTTACGAATGTTTGGAAAATGATGTCTCATATTTTAATAAAGTCAATTTCACGGTAATATTACTTCATATTGATTTTATACTAAATTCATTATCAAATTTTTTATAAACCATTAGCAAATAGGTTGTTGCTGTTAGTATAAGCGGTTTTAGTTAAGAGTAACAAAGTTCAATAAAAAAATCAATGGAATAAAGTATATGGAAATTTACGCAACCATAATCATTGAGTTTATACTTGTTATATCAAGTATTCTTATTTTATTCAAACTCAGATCCAGGATTGGTCTGGCTCCTCTTTACATTGTTTTAGGAGCTTTACAATTTTTACAAGCCAATTTGGGAACTTCCTTTAGTTTCAGATTTTTTGATGATTACGTAATTTACCCAGGCTCCATTATTTTATTTAGTGGGTTATTATTTGCAGTTTTATTAATTTATATAAAAGAAGGAGTTGCAAGCGCTCGAGCGCTTATTATAGGAGTTGTAATTTCAAATGTCATCTTGTCTTTTGCATTCGAAATCACACATATACAGCAAGTAATAGGCAGTAAGCTTAATAATATAACAACCCCTTTATATTCTATTTATGATATAAACTTTAAGTACTTATTTAGCGGAACCGCCATATTATTTATAGATTTTTTACTCATTGCAATTCTTTATCAGTACTTAATAACAAAATTTAAAAAGCTGCCTTATTTTATAATTTTGTTTATATCCTTATGGACTATTTTAATGTTTGATGCGTTTGCATTTAATTTAGCTTTATTTTATGGAACACCAACACTTAAAACATCATTATTTAGCCATGTTTTAGGGAAATCTGTTGCAGCCACTTTATATGCTTTAACACTATATTTATATATTAAGTATTTAGACGGAGAAAAGGAAAAATCAACTTTTATAGCTAAACAAGAAAGGGATATTTTTTCTATAATAAAGTATAGAAAACAATATGAAGACCTTAAAATTGAAAAAGCAAAAGTAGAGCGGAAATTAACATCACAATTAGAAACTACTCTGCATAATATTTCAGATGGATTTGTATCACTTGATACTAATTGGTGTTATACCTATATAAATAATAAAGCAGCAGAATTTTTAGGAAAAACACCTGAAAGTTTACTTGGAAAACATATATGGACGGAGTTTCCGGATGGTGTAAATCGTTCTTTTTACAAAGTGTATTATGAGGCTGTTGAAACTCAAAGAACAATATATTTTGAAGACTATTATGAGCCCATGGATAAATGGTTTGAAAACAGGGTGTACCCGTCACCTGATGGCTTAACAATTTATTTCACAGATATTACTGAGCAGAAAAAGGCAGGAATAGCTGTAAAAGAAAGTGAAAACCACATAAGAACCATTTTAGAAACAGAACCAGAGTGTATAAAACAACTTAATCGAAAGGGTGAATTGTTGTATATGAACCCTGCAGGGTTAGAAATGATTGAAGCAGATAACTTAGAAATGGTTAAAAACCAGTCTGTTTTAAACTTAGTATGTAAAGAACATCAAATGGCATTTAAAAAACTTATTGTCGATGTTTTTGAAGGTCAATCAAGGCAACTCATATTCCAAATTAAAGGTATTAAAGGCACAAAAAGATGGTTAGAAACACATTCAGTTCCGTTTAGAGATACCGAAGGAAAAATTATTTCATTACTCGGTGTTACAAGAGATGTTACTGCTAGACGAGAAGCAGATACTAATAACCTAATGTTACTTTCTTTATTGGAAACCAGTGATGATTTTATTGGTTTAGCAGACTTAGAAGGCAAGCCCATTTATTTAAATGCTAATGGAAGAAAATTAGTTGGATTAGACGAAAATGAAAAACTGCCGGAATCCATTTCAGATTTTTTCCCGGTGGAATATCACGACACGATTGTAAATGAACACATGCCCAACATTTTTACTAAGAATAAGTGGAAAGGAGAAGCGCAGTTTAAAAGTTTTAAAACAGGCGATTTAATACCTATTGAGATGTCTGGTTTTTTAATACATGACAGTGCTACCAAAAAACCAATGGCATTGGGTATTGTAGCCACGGACGTTTCTAAGCGCAAACAAGCCGAAGAGGATTTAAAAAATAGTGAGCTTTTATTCCGCCGATTAACGTCTAGCGCGCCAGTAGGGATTTTTCAGACAGATAAAGAAGGCTCGTGTAATTATGTGAATGAAGAGTGGTTAAATTATGCAGGTATGTCCTTTCATGATGCCTTGGGGTTTGGTTGGTCTAATGCCATATATGCAGAAGATAGAGAAAGAGTTGTTCAAGCTTGGCAGCAGTATGTTTTAACTGGAGGGGATTTTAATATAGAATTCAGATTTCAGAATAAAAAGAATAATAACATCACCTGGATATCAGTTAAGGCTGTTGAAACCTATGATGCCAACAATAATTTGTATGGCTATATAGGTATGACTTTGGATATTACCAAGCGCAAGGAAATTGAAGATCAAATTAAAAGTAGCGAAAAATACCTCGATAATATTATAAATAATATTGGAGACCCTGTATTTGTAAAAGACCATAAAAGCCGTTTGCTTTTAGTAAATGATGCTTTCTGTGAAATTTTCAACCTTTCAAGAGAAGATGTTATAGGTAAAACATTAGCAGAAAATGTTCCTCCAGAAGAAAGAGAAAGCTTTTTAAGTATAGATAAACATGTTATATCTACTGGAATTGAAAATATTAACGAAGAAACTTTAACATTAGAAGGAAAAGAAACGAAAATAATTTCTACAAAGAAAACTAGATTTATTGATAGTAAAAATAACAAGTTTTTAATAGGGATTATAAGAGATATCACCGACCGTAAGAAAGCTGAAGTTGAACTTGAGAATCACAGAAATAATCTTGAAGAATTAGTAGAAAAACGAACCGAAGAAGTTAATTTGAAAAATGAAGAGTTACAACGCATGAATAAATTGTTTGTAGGAAGAGAATTAAGAATGAAAGAACTTAAGAATATTATTAAAGACCTTCAGGATAAAAATGAGAATTAAATCAACTTTTAAAATAAGGGAATCATTTAACTGTGTTTTATCATGAAGAGTAATGGATTCTTTCTTTTCTTAAAAAAACCTTTGGTAGCGGGACTCCTAGCTTTTATTGTGCTGTTTTCTATTTCCCAATATATAGCATATCAGAAGTATTTAATTAATGAAAATGAGCAAAAAAAAGAAATTGATGCTCAGGTAAGTATAATAAAAGAAAAACTGCAAGCCTTAGTTATGTACAGCTACTCAGCAACTAAGGCACTAGCGTATATTGTAGAACGAAACGGAATACCCAACGATTTTGATAACATAGCAATTGATTTATTAGATAGACAAGAATATTTTGATGTAGTAGAGTTAGTTGATAGTACAGGTACAATCACACATGTATATCCATTAAAGGATAATGAAGTTGTCGGTTTTAATATTATAAAAAGCAACGAAGCTATGAGTGGTGCGCTTGCCACCATAAAAAGAAAAGATTTTTTTGTTGCTGGTCCTGTTAATTTAAAGCAGGGAGGTGTTGGAATCATAAGTAGACAACCCATTTTTATAGATGATAAATTTTCAGGATTTTCGGCAGTGGTTACAAAACTTTCTACTTTTTTTAATGATTTAAATATTAATACTTCTAAAGATAAGCGCTTCGTTTACCAATTGTCAAGGGTAAATCCAAAAACAGGAAAAGAGGATTATTTTTTAGAAAGCGATGTAACACTTTTTAAAGAATCGGCGATACCTATTGAAATCCCTTTTGGCGAATGGAAACTATATGTTGCGCAAACCAAAAACTCTTTAAATACGGCAATATCGTTTTCAATAATTGGTTTTATAATTGCAATTCTTGGAGGTTTGGGTGTGTTTTATTTGATGGGGCAATCAGAGCGCGTAAGTAAACTTATAACTAGTAAACTAAAAGAGCAAGAAGCACAATTAAAACTTATACATGAAACCACAAGTGAGCAAATAAAAAAGAGTGAGTTATTGTATCGTAGTCTAACCTCTAACGCTCCAGTTGGAATTTTTAATGCAAATGAAAAAGGAGAATGTACTTATGTTAATGAGCAATGGATGGCATATTCTGGGTTGAATTTTGAAGAATCCATGGGAAGCGGTTGGCAAAACGCATTACACCCAAAAGATAAAGAAAGCGTAATTGAAGAATGGAAAGAATCACTTCTCAACAACAATGATTTTATATCAGAATTCAGAATTCAGAATAAAGCAGGAAAAATTACTTGGGTAGCCGCAAAGGCAATTAAGCTCATGGACATAAATAACAATGAGTACGGATATATTGGCATTCTTTCTGATATTACCGAAAGGATTAATAATGAAAATGAATTGTTATTATATAAAAATAATTTAGAGAACTTGGTAAATTCAAGAACCGAAGAACTAAATGATAGTAAAGTAGCTCTATTAAACCTTTTGGAAGATATAAATGCCCAATCTGTTGAATTGGAAAAAGAAAAAGTAAAGGCGCAATCTGCCGATTTAATGAAATCTGCTTTTTTAGCCACTATGTCGCATGAGTTAAGAACTCCGATGAACTCTATTATAGGTTTTACTGGTATTTTATTAAAAGAATTAGCAGGACCATTAAATAAAGAACAAAAAAAGCAACTCGCTATGGTTAAAAATAGCGGCGTGCATTTGTTAGGCTTAATAAATGATATCTTAGACATCTCTAAAATTGAAGCAGGAAAATTAAAAGTAACATTTTACCCTTTTAACTACCTAGCTTCCTTAAAAAACACCGTAGATTTTTTATTGCCACAAGTAACCGCTAAAGGACTTACTTTAAAAACGGAGGTTTTAGAAACTGAGATAACACTTGTAAGTGACGAAAGAAGGGTTGAACAAATCCTGCTTAACCTACTTTCAAATGCTATTAAATTCTCAGATGAAGGTACTATAATTGTAAAAGTGAACGTAAAAGATAATATTTTAACAACCCAGATAATTGATCAAGGTGTTGGAATTAGCGAAAAAAATCTCGTGAAGCTGTTTATGCCTTTTATTCAACTTGAATCGGGTCTTAGTCGTAATCACGAAGGCACAGGTTTAGGTCTCGCAATTAGTAAAAATTTAATTGAAAAATTAGGTGGAACTATTTCTGTACAAAGTAAGCTAGGAAAGGGTAGTACATTTACCTTTACTTTACCATTAGAAAATTACGACGATAAAAATTAAGATTACACAATCAAATTTAATATATTTAGCTAGTAACATTCTGATATTAAATTTATTACCGTAAAGCATGAAACCAACTATTTTAATAATCGAGGATAATAAGCAAAATATGTATATGTTGTCATATCTACTAACAAAAAGTAGTTACAACGTATTGGAGGCTTATAATGGGGTTGATGGATTACAGTTAGCACATGCAAACCATCCCGAAATAATTTTAATCGACATTCAATTACCAGATATGGATGGTTATGAGATATGCCTTAAATTAAGACATAATGGGTTGCCCAAAAATACTACAATTATAGCAGTTACGTCTTACGCTATGGGAGGAGATAGAGAAAAGGCTATGGAAGCCGGAGCAGATGGTTATATAGAAAAGCCAATAAATCCTGAAAAATTTGTGAGTCAGATGGAAAAAATTTATAATGCGAAAAAGGAGAATTAGCATAAATGAAAACTATTTTAATCGTAGATGATACTTATGAAAACCTTTATTTGCTTAAGGTAATACTGGAACAAGCAAATTACTCAGTAGTTGAGGCCAATGATGGAAAGGAAGGATTAGAAAAACTACACAAAAACAAAGTTGACTTAATTATTTCAGATATATTAATGCCAGTTATGGATGGCTATATGTTTTGTCAGGCATGTAAAAAAGATAAATCATTTAAAGACATCCCTTTTATTTTTTACACTTCTACCTATACCGAAAAACTTGATGAAGATTTTGCTTTAAAACTTGGTGCTGCTCATTTTTTAAGAAAACCAACAGACCCTGATGAAATAGTAAATTTAGTTCAAGGGTTGTTATCTGAAAACAAACCAGGTAAACAATCAAAAAAGCAAGTAAAATTTACTGAGAAAGAAGTTTTAAAGGAATATAGTGAACGACTAATTAATAAACTTGAAGAAAAAAATTTAGATCTTGAAAATGAAGTAGCAGAGCGTATTAAAGCGCAAAAGGCATTAGTTAGTGAAAACGAAATTTTAGATTTAATAGCTAAAAACACTTCACTAGAAAAGATTTTTAATCATATTGTTTTAAATTATGAATCTCTTCACCCAGAGTACATGGGTTCCATTAGTATACTTCAAAAGGATGGTGTTCATTTAGACCTTATTTCGGCTCCATCAATGCCAAAAACTTATAACCATGCTATTAAACGAGGCGTTATAGGTGAACAAGCGGGGTCGTGCGGAACAGCTGCATTTTTAAAAAAGCCAGTAATAGTTTCCGATATCAGTAAAGATAAATTATGGGCAGACTATAAAGATATTGCATTAGAGCACAATTTAAAATCATGTTGGTCTGTTCCTATATTTTCTGAAAATAAAACAGTGTTAGGTACCTTTGCTATTTATAGTAATTCAGTAAAAACACCTTCTAAAAATGATATACAAGAATTAAACTCTGCTGTAAAGCTTGCAAAAATAGCCATTGTAAAATATAACATAATGGCTGAAGTTAAAAAGAGGGAAGAATCCTATAAATCTTTAGTAGATCAAGCTAGTGATGCGATAATTTCATATTCATTAGATGGCACTATTTATGACTTTAATAAAGCAGCAGCAAGCTCATTAGGATACACGGAAAATGAATTTTCAAAACTAAAATTTCAAGATTTTGTAGTTGGTCATATTATCCAAAATGACCAAAACAAAAAACTATTATCAGAGGGTATTGCCATAACATATGAAAGACAGCTTAAACGTAAGGATAGTACTTTAATTGAAGCCGAAATATCAGCTAAACTACAAAATGACGGTAAGGTTTTAGGTATTGTTCGTGATATTACTGAATGGAAAAAAAATCTTAACGAAATAAAGCAGGCAAAAGAATTTTCCACTGGACTTTTAAAGTCCATGAATGAAGGGTTAGTTGTTTTAAACCTTAACTCAGAAATTGTTAGTGTGAATCCTTCATTTTGTGAAATGACTGGTTTTACTGAAAAAGAATTAATTGGACAAAAGCGACCGTATTCATTTTTACCCCCTGAATTAAAAGTAGAAAACGATAGGCGCTATCAATTGCTAAAAGAAGGTAAACCAATAAAGGATTTTGAAAGTGTTTATATACATAAAGATGGCACTCGTTTTCCTGTTCAAATATTTATTTCTAGCACATACAACGAAGACGGGGATAAAACAGCAGATTTTGCGACTGTTTTAGATATTACTGAACGTAGAAAAGCTGAAATTGCTTTAAAAGCTGCAAAAGAGTTTTCTGATAAGCTAATCATGTCGATGCAAGAAGGCTTATTAATTGTTAATCTTGAGGGGGAGATTATAATGGTCAATAATTCTCTATGTGACATGCTTGGATATGCTAAGGAAGAGCTCATTGGGCTCAATTTACCTTATCCTTTTGCGAAAACGGAAGATTTAGAGTTAATGTTAGCAATAAAGGAAGATGTAGCAAAAGGTATTACAAAGTCTTTTGAGTTGGAGTTTTTTAGAAAGAATGGAGAGAAGTTTATAGCGTCATTTTTATCAGGAAACATTTTAGGTGATAATGGAGAAGTGATTGCATTGTTTGGCACGGTTAAGGATATTACGGAAGAGGACAAGGTTAAAAAAGCGTTAGAAGAAAAAGCCAAAACGTCTAATCAAAAAAAGGAAGTTATTTTGGAGTTAGCCAATCTTGTTGGTAAAAATTTTAATGAATCCTTAACTCAAATAACCAAGCTTTCTGCTCAAACTTTAAATGTTGAAAGAGTAGGTGTCTGGAGTTTTAACTCAGATAAAAGCGAAATTTTTTGCGAAAAGCAATTTAACCTTAAAAGCAATTCGCATGAAAATGGAGCTATAATTAAACAAAGCGATAACCCCAATTATTTTAAAGCCTTAGAAAAAAATCAAACAATACGTATTAAAGACGCCCAAAATAACGACATAACCAAAATGTTTGCAGAAGATTATTTAATACCGAATAATATAACATCTCTTATGGATGTGTTTATCAATAGTACTAAAGGGCATTATGGAGTAATTTGTTTTGAACATGTTGATAATACTCTGAGAGAATGGACTGCTGAAGATCAAGAATTTGCAACATCTATTGCCAATATAGTGTCGCTTATGATTGAAAGCTCTGAACGAAAATTAGCAGAAAATAAACTTGTTGTCACCAATGAAGAACTAAAAAAAGCAAATACAGAACTTAATATTTTACGTGAGCAATTAGAGCAAGAAAATGTTTATTTAAAGAATGAGTTAGACTTAGTTTTTAACTACGAAGACATGGTTTATGGCAGTGTAGAATTTAGTAATGTTTTAACTGAAGTTGAAAAAGTTGCTCCAACAAATGCTACTGTATTATTGTTAGGGGAATCTGGAACGGGAAAGGAGTTGTTGGCAAGAGCCATTCACAATACCAGCCTTCGAAACAATAAACCTTTAATCAAGGTTAATTGTTCAGCTATTCCAAGAGAACTTATTGAAAGTGAGTTGTTTGGGCATAAAAAAGGTGCGTTTACAGGAGCCATAAGCGATAAAATAGGTAAGTTTGAATTAGCCGATGGAGGCACTTTATTTCTTGATGAAATAGGCGAACTACCGTTAGATATGCAGCCTAAAATATTAAGATTCTTGCAAGAAGGTGAAATTGAAGTCGTAGGTGGGACTTTACTTAAAAAGTTGGACGTAAGGGTTATAGCGGCTACAAATAGAAATCTTAAAGAGGAAATTGCTAAAAAACAATTTAGAGAAGACTTATATTTCCGACTAAATGTTTTTCCGATAGAAGTACCAGCACTTCGAAAACGAAAAGATGATATTCCACTGTTGGTAGAGCATTTTGTTGATAAGTTTAATAAAGCTTACGATAAGAATATTAAATATATCCCAGACGACACTATGAATCAACTTAAAGCCTATGAATGGCCTGGAAATATTAGAGAGCTTGAAAACTTAATAGAAAGAGCCGCTATATTAGCAAATACTGATACTTTGGTGATACCAGGTTTTGAATCTAAAACGCAAAAAACAAAGCTAACCATTAGTAATAATGATTTGTCATTAGACGCCGTTCAACGGAATCATATTTTTCAAGTTCTAGAACGTTGCAATTGGAAAATAAGTGGGCCAAAAGGAGCTTCAGCCTTATTAGATTTAAAACCGAGCACCTTGCGTGATAGAATGGCAAAACTAGGCATTTCTAAACCGGTAAAACAGTAACGGAATACCGTTAATACATATAACACCATGTAAATAGGCACGGTATTCCGTGTCTATTTACATGGTGTTTAATTTTCAAAAAATTTCCTAAACATCAGATAATCAATTATTTAATATCGTTCATTTTGCCAAAGTAGTATTTTGGCACGCCAGTTGTCGTATAATTTTACAATTAATGTAAGATGAAAAACGAAATTGTAATAGATAACATTAAATTTTGGGTGGATCAAAATATAATCCATACAAGTATTAATGGTAAAATTGATAAAAAGTTTCTTGAAATTGAAGATATTTTTGTTGAAGTTATTTTGGCATTAACGGTTGGTAACTTCAAGCCATTATTAATTGATCTAACTACAATTAGTAAACTTAATGCTATTAATCTTTTTAAGATTTTGTCTCGTAGTTCACAAATTAAAACGTTGGTGCTTTCAAAATCATTTTTGGTACAATCATACGATTTAAAATTACTACTTGACTTGTACAATTTTGGGAACGAAACGATAGTCCCAAATAAAATTTCCACTAAATATAGTCATGCAGTTAAATATTGTAATCAATCATATGAGCAATTTAATGCCTCTTACTAAGAAAAAGCATATGGAAGAAATTATAATTTTTGAGAATGCTATGTTTTGGACAGATAGTTCAGAAACGCTTTACTGCAGGTTTAATAACGACGATTCAAATTCGAAATTAAATTATAGTAAGGCGAATTTATATATAAAGGCCATTACTAAATTATGCAATGGCAAGCCTATGCCATTTCTTATTGATGTTCAAAACACTAAAGGTACTTTCTCCATTTCAGCCGCAAAATTAATGGCCAATAACCCAGAACTTTTAAAACTTAGAATTTCTGAAGCATTTATTGCGAATACTATTGGCATACGAGTATTAATATCAACTTATAAAAGAATATTTAACCCAATTACACCTTTTGGTGTTTTTAGCAATTTAGAATCTGCTAAGAAGTATAGCTTAGAAATGAAAAACATGTTTTATGGAAGCAATTAAATATAACTTGTTAAATAGTCTCAATGAGGACTTAATAGATATTATTACAGATAATTCTATAATTTCTGTAACTGATGCCTTAGGTAGAATTGAGTATGCAAACCATAACTTTTGTGAAATTATGGAATGTGATGCAATCAGACTTATTGGCGAAACACATGAGTTGTTAAAGTCTCATCTTCATTCAGATAAAATATATAAAAATTTGTGGCAAACGATTCGAATGGGTAAAAAGTGGCAAGGGATTTTAAACGACACCTCCTACACTGGTAAACCGTTCTGGTTGGATACTACAATAATACCTGTAAAAAATAATGTGGAAAATACTATAAAGTATGTGGCATTATATAAAAATGTCACAAAATCTTATTTGCAAAACAACCAACTTAAAGAGAGTAACATTGCTCACTCAAAATATAGGTCAATTTACCAATCAATAAATGCGGGAATTATAGTTGTAACTGACGATAAAGGGAATGTTACAGAATGGAATAAAGGAGCCGAATCAGCTTTTGGATATTCAAAAGTAGAAATTCTTGGACATCCGCTTACCGTTTTAATGTCTAAAAAATTTAGAAAGAAGAATATTAAAGAACTATTGAAGGGCATTAATAAAATTAAAAGGAATCAAAAAGCTGATACCATTGAAATGTATTGTTTACGAAAAGATGGTAAAGAATTTCCGGTTGAATTTGCTTTAAGTAGTTTAAGTGTAGATAACAATGATTTTTATTGTGCGATTATGCTAGATATAACCAAACGTAAAGGCTTAGAAGATAAATTGAAACAAAAAACTAAAGATTTAGAGTTGTTTTTATATCGTTCTGCCCATGACCTAAAAGCACCTTTTTCATCGGCTGAAGGGTTAATTAATTTATTAAAAGATGAGGAGGTTAATGAAAGAGTAACGTCTTTAACCAAAATGTTAGATACAACTATAAAAAGTGGTAAGGTTTTGGTGGAAAATATTACGCAAGCATCCGTAATATCTACTAAAAAATATGTGCCAATTAAAATTGAATTTGATAAAATCATTGAAAATGTATTAAAGGTATTATCAGGCACAAAAGATTTTCAGTTATATAAAATTTCTATAGATATTGAAAGTTATCACTGTTATAATTCAAACCCGGAATGGTTAAACTCCATATTTCAAAATTTAATTCAGAATGCAATCAAATATTCCAAAAAACCAACTAAAACCTTTACTCCGCGGATAGATATTTCAGTTAAGGCTTTACAAGACGAAGTTGTCATTAGTATTTGTGATAACGGACAAGGAATTAATAAAGTCTGCATTAAAAAAATATTCGATTTATACTATAGAGCAAATATAGAAGATACTCCAGGGAATGGGTTAGGTTTATATGTAGTTAAAAATATCGTTGAAGATTTAAATGGTAAAATTAGTGTTACCAGTGAAATAGATAAAGGAACTTGTTTTGAAATTGTTTTACCAAATCTGTTATAAATTAATTATTACTTGGCTATGAAAGTGAATATTATGCTTATTGATGATAATAAAATTGACTTATTCGTAAATCAGAGGATTATAGAAAAATTGGGAATTAAGTTTAATGTAACAACTTTTTCAAGCGGGATTTCCGCAATCAATGCGTTAAAAAGTATTGAGACTAAAAGCGATAGAAAACAAACTTTTATACCACATTATATATTTCTAGATATAAACATGCCAGAAATGAATGGGTTTCAATTTTTGAAGGAGTTTAATAAGCTAAATAATCGTGAGTGTAAACGTATTAAAATATATATGCTATCATCATCAACCAATCCTCAAGATATCGAAAAAGCTGAAAACGAAAAATCTTGTGCGGGGTTTATTGATAAACCATTAACTGTTAAAAAACTTAATAATATTCTAACCAACTATAAACCCTATTTAAAAGAATATGATTTTATGGATAAGGATATTAATTTGGATGTATTATGATAAGATATAGATCCATGAGACGAAAGTATATAATAATGAAAGTTTTAGTTTTAGTTAACTTTTTATGTTGTTACTCCCAAGTAGTTAACAAAGGCGTTTTATATATTTCAGACTCTACTCAAGTGTATTTTGAAAATGAATACACGAATGCTAGTAGTGGTGTTTTTAACAATAAAGGAACACTCTATTTCAGTAATAATTACATAAATGATAGTACAATTAAGTCAACAATTGGAACAGTATATTTTAAGTGTTCTATAAACCCTTTAGTAAATTTTTCTGGGATTAATGATGCCTTACGCTTATTTAGTTTACCAACACCACAAAATAATAGAATTACATATTTAGGACAGAAAAAGAGAGTATTTCAAATTGATGCAAAAATTTTACCTATGGACGGTTTAGATGATAATCGTCAAAGAATTGTTTTTATTAATAAAAACAGTTCCGAATTAATAAAAACTAATAGTTTAGAAAATAGGGTTTTTTCTAAAGTGGAGTTGGCAACCAACGACTATTTTGAAATTTGGGAACAAAGATTGACAAATGACAGTACACCTTCAATACAAGAATTCACATTAAATATTAATCTAAGCGATTAATAGCAAGGGGTTTTGGTGAGACGGACCCCGACTATAAGGCATCCTGAAATTACGCAGTAATTAGGGATGCTTTTTTTATTTAATAATATGTTAAGGTCTTACAATTAAGATGATTTTTAGTTGCAATTTTATATCTTTACGAATAACCTCACAAGGTTTAATTAATAATCATCTATGAAGTCATTATATTTAATTATAGTTTTAGCATTTTTCAGTTTTATTGGGAATTCCCAAACTAAAAGTGATACAGGTAAGATTACCTTAACAGGAACCATAACGGATTTCAATAAAAAACCAATAAAAGGTGTTTACATTTATATCGATTCAATAAAAACGAACGCTCGTACCAATAAAGATGGATTTTATAAAGTAAAAACAAAAGGCAATATAAATATTATTACCGCATATTCAATTGATCATGGTATCTTAAGTGTAAGTTACTCGGGAGAAAAAAGAGTGAGTTTTGTTTTTTCCGATGATAGCCAACCGTTGGATGAAGCTGATTTAATTGAATTAGGTTTTGGAAATCCTATTAAAAAAAGAAGTGGTAAAGTTGATTTTGAAGGTGTAAGAGGTCTTAATGGCTTCAATAATATCTACCAATTGATTGAAGGAACTGTAGCAGGTGTTACTGTTACAGGGCAAAGTATAAGTATAAGAGGCGCTGTTACATCAACAACTAATCAAGGAAACTCTACTGAGCCTATGTTTATTGTTAATGGTTTGCCTTTGTTAGACGTTTCAAGCATTGTGCCCTCCAATGTAAAGTCTATTGAGGTTATAAAAGGTCCTGAAGCTGCGTATTATGGATCAAGAGGTGTTTATGGAGTTATAAAAATAACCTTGAGAGACTAATAATTTTCTATTATTATTTAAATTAATCGTTCTCAATTTCCCTTTGTAAACTATAGGACATCTTTTTGTTTTAGGATTATTTATTTACTCAACAACTAATTTTTGTAAATTGCATTTCCTAAAAAAGGGTTTATACAAGTATGGTTACTTTAAAACAGCTAGCAAAAGAACTAAATGTCTCTATTTCAACGGTGTCAAAAGCGTTAAATAATAGCGAAGAAATAGGAGAAGATACTATTAAGCGAGTTAAGGAGTTAGCAGAATTGTATAATTATAAGCCTAATAAAGTTGCTTTAAGTTTAAAGCAAAACCAAACCAAAACCATTGGGGTAATAATTCCTAACATACTTAATAGGTTTTTAGCTAAAGTACTTTTTGGAATTGAAAGAGAAGCTAATAAACAAGGATATAACATTATTACATGTATATCAAATGAGTCTCTTGAGAAAGAAAAAGAAAGTTTACAATTGTTAGCTAATGGCAGTGTTGATGGTTTTATTTTATCGGTTGCAGAAGAATCTCAAATAAAGAATGAAGTTGACCATTTTAAAAAAACAATTAATAGTGGTTTGCCTATTGTAATGTTTGATAGGGTTGCACACGATGTTTTGTGTGATAAAGTAATAGTTGATGATTTTGACGCTACATATAATGCTACAAAAAGTTTAATTATAGAAAAGCGTAAAAAAATTGCTTTTATCAGCAATATAAATGATTTAAGTGTTGGTAAGCTTCGCGAGCGTGGATACAATAAAGCCATTTTAGAAAGTCATAGTTTAGAACCTCTGGTTTTAAAAATCTCTAGGAGTGACGATCACCCACAAGTAATAAAAGACTTTTATAAAAAGCATAAAAATATAGATGGCGTAATTGCTGCAGATACATCCTCTGGGATTATTGCCTTAAATACGGCAGTTAATTTAGGATTAAAAGTGCCAAAAGATATATCGGTTATAGGTTTTGCTAGTAAATCTGAGTCGGATCACACCTTACCAAAACTTACAACTATTAGGCAGCATGCTAAAGAAATGGGTGCTTATGCTGCAGAGTTACTCATTAGTCGCATAAATAAAACCAATCCTGATAAGGATGTTAAAACAAAAATTGTAAAAACAACATTGGTTAAAAACCAATCTACATTGGCTTAAATGCTAAATATTTTTACACTTAAACGGTAAAATATTTCACTTTATCGAATATATTATAAAAATGAATGTTATTTAGCATACATTAGCATCGTTAATAGAGCGCCCAAATTTCCCTTAGTTCAATTAACAAAATTAATCCATTCAGACTTGTAAAAGTCATTTCCCTCAAAAAATAAAAATATTATCGTTCTGCATGTTAATGCATTCGATTTTAAATTAATTATCCATTTTTCCCTCAACCGAGATTTTGTTGTCAAAGTCTTAGTTAAAAATTTATTAGAGAAAACTGTATAACCTTTAAAATCGAAAATAATATGAAAGCCCTAAAAATTACCTTAATTTTAGCATTACTTTTTGCATCATTCACATCATGTACAAAACAAGATTTAAATGAAGATGATGTATTAGAATCTCCAGAGATTGAAGCACCCGTAACTGGTGGACAACATGGTGATTAATAAAGTTTGAAAATAATACTAAAGCCCTTTATGTAATACATAAGGGGCTTTTTTAATATATAAAATGAAAAATTATAAATACATTTGGAAAAATAGAATAATCCATTAGTATTGAAATATATTTTAATATCTCTTATTTGTATATTTTCATTTGGCATAGTATTTTCTCAAGAGGAAAATGTTAAAGCTAAAGTAGATTCTATTAAGTTCAACATATTAAACTCAAAAGCAACCGATTCCTTGTTGCTAGCTAACTCTCATTATTATGTAGCAGAGTGGTATAGAAAAGCGACCACGGAAACTGACAGTGCAAATTATCATTATTATAAAGCTGAAAAAGGATACAGACAAATTAACAACAAGTTTGGAATTGCTTCAACGCTATATGGAATAGCAAGTATTCAAAGGGATGAAAAGGACTATACTGCTAGCGAAGTAAACTCTATCGAAGCTATTTCGCTTCTAGAACAGTTAGAACAGACATATAGTGTTAAGGAACTAAAATCATTTTTGTATAATAATTTAGGAATCGTATTTAATGAATTAGAACAATATGATGAGTCTATCAAATACCATAAAGAAGCATTATCAATAAAAAGAAATTTAAAAGGAATTGATAAAATTAAAATTTATAATTCCTTAAACAATTTAGGGTATGTTTATAAGAACATTGGAGAATATGAACTAGCACTGGAATACTTTAATGAAATTCTAAAGGATGAAAATTTTAATTCTGAAAACCCAGATTACTATGCATCAACATTAAACAATTATGCCCATACACTTTATTTATCCAACAATTTCGAACAACTTCCTGATTTATATTTAAAGGCTTTGGAAATAACAAACAGTATTAATCCAAATGGATATAATTCAATTATAATAAATCAAAATTTAGCGCAATATTATAACAAATTAAATAATAAAGAACTAGCTAAAAAATATGGTTATAGAGCTAAAGAAATCTCCCAAAAGTACCATAACGATGATTTATTGAAATCACTAAAACTATTATCAGAAATTGAAGAGGGAAATGAATCCGCAGAATTTTTAAAATCTTATATAAGTTTAAGTGATAGCTTACAGAAAGTAGAAAGGGCTACTCGAAACAAGTTTGCCAGAATCCGTTTCGAGACAGACAAAATAGAGCAGGAAAATATTCAAATTGCAAAGGAACGTAAATGGTTTTTAATAATTTCAGTGGTTGTTATTATAGCCTCTTTTTTACTATATGTGGTATTTTATCAAAGAAACAAAAACAAAGAATTACGATTTATTCAAAAGCAACAAGAAACCAATGAAGAGATTTATAACTTAATGCTATCACAAAATGAAAGCATTGAAGAAGCAAGAGCGCAAGAGAAACGAAGAATCTCAGAGGAATTGCATGATGGAGTTTTAGGTAGATTATTTGGTACGCGTTTGAGTTTAGATAGTCTAAATATGAATAATAGTGTAGAGGCTGTAAAAACAAGAAGTCAATATATTGACGAACTTAAGGCTATTGAGCAAGATATTCGTAAAGTATCTCATGATTTAAACACCGACTTTGTTGCTGGTTCAGGCTTTAGAGACATTATAAAGTCGTTGGTAGAAACACAAACCTTAGCCTATAATTTAAGCTTTAATTTACAACATGATGATTCTATTAACTGGGACGATGTATCAAATAAAACAAAAATTCACATCTACAGAATTATTCAAGAAGTACTTCATAATATTTATAAGCATGCCCAAGCTACAGAGGTTAAAATTAGTTTTAAATTAAAAAATAATGTAATTTGCTTAACCTTGACCGATAACGGTTCTGGATTCGATGTAAATAAGGCTAAATCAGGTATTGGTTTGAAAAACATGAATTCGAGAATAAATGAAATTAGTGGCACTTTAACTATATCGTCTCAAAAAAGTATAGGCACAACAGTAGTAATTGAAGCACCAATATCTTAAAAGTATGGTTGAAAAACTGAAAATATTAATGATAGACGATCACCCTATGATTATTGAGGGGTATCAGAACACATTACTTTTCACAAAAAAAGACAATCAAGAATTAAAAATTGATATTGCCAATAATTGCGATGAAGCAATTAAGTTTATTGATAAAGCAGTACAGGAAAGCCCCTATGATGTTTTGTTTGTTGATATAAGCTTACCTCCGTCTTCAGATGGCGTAATGAGTTCTGGAGAGGATTTAGCTGAATACGCGCGGAAGGTTTTACCAAATGCTAAAATTATTATTTTAACCATGTTTAATGAGTCTTTTAGAATTCATAACATTATTAAAACTATTGATCCAGAAGGATTCTTAATAAAAAGTGATTTAACATCTAGCGAACTTGCAAGCGCTTTTCAAGCAGTTTTAAATAATCCACCATTTTATAGCGGCACTGTTAATAGTCATATAAGAAAAGCAATTACTAGTGACATAGTTATAGATGAGAAAAACAGAAAAATTCTGCATTTACTATCCCAAGGTGTAAAAACTAAAAACCTTGCTTCTCATTTAGACATCTCATTAAGTGCTGTAGAAAAAAGAAAAAAATACCTTAGAGAAGTTTTTGAAGTGAATGATGGTCAGGATGAAACTTTACTTAATAAGGCCAAAGAAAAGGGGTTTGTGTAAGTAAAACTTTATTAAAAATTAAAAGTGTGATTTTTTTTAAGAAAAACACAATTTTTTTTCATCCCAAATCCGTTGCTATACTTTAATACTACCATTTACCCGTAAACATGTTACGGGTTTCCCGCAGTTCAAAAAGAAAAGCGATAATTATATTTGTTCTATCAACACTTCAAAAATTAATTAATCCCTCAATTTTTTGTTGATAATAGCAATTTACAATAAACCCTGTGGAGGTGAGAGACCCACAGGGTTTCTTCATTTAAAATTGAAATAAAACCGTTTTATTATCCCATAAAATGCCAATAAAAAGACCCAAATAAATTACCGCTACAACAAATTTAATAAAAGTTGATGTTAAAAAACCAATAAACGATCCAAAGGCAGCTATAGTAGCAGTTTTGGAATCACTTTTGTTTATTAATTCGCCAATTAAAGCACCAAAAAATGGACCAATAATTATTCCCCCTGGAATAGGAGCTATAAGTCCTACTATTAAACCAATTGACGTACCTACCATACCATATCTACTACCCCCAAACCTTTTAGTGCCAATAGCAGGAATTATATAATCTAAAACCCAAATAAGTATTGCTATTATAAGGGTGATTATTAAAAATGATTTATTCATTGGTATAGTATCTGAAAAATGAACAATTAAAAGTCCTAACCAACTGGTTAGTGGACCAGGTAAAACGGGTAAAAAACTGCCAACTATGCCTAAAAGCATAAATAAGGCGGCTACAATAATTAAAATAATATCCATAAATGTATTAAAGGTTACATCTTTTAAGACGTAAAATTATACTAATTGTTACATTTTTAAACTAAAAAATTAGTTTAAACTAATTTTTTAGTTATATTTGTTTAACTAAAAGTTTAGTTGAATAAAAAATTTGTGATAAAATGATACAACTTACAAAGGCGGAAGAAGATATAATGAAAATACTTTGGCAACTAAAAAAGGCTAATGTAAAAGCCATTATAAAAGAATTTCCTGAGCCCAAACCAGCTTACAATACGGTTTCAACAATTGTTAGAATTTTAGAAAGCAAAGGTGTAGTAGATTATGAAAAAGAAGGAAAAGGACATGTATATTTTCCTTTAATACAACAGCAAGATTATAGTAATCAATCCATAAATAAATTGGTTGATAATTATTTTCACGGGTCGTTTAAGAGTATGGTGTCATTTTTTGTGAAGAAGAATGATATTAGTTTAAGCGAATTAGAATCTGTTTTAAAAGAGATTAACAAAAAAGAATAATTATGGTACATTACATTTTACAAACAATAGCATTTCAAGTATTCTTTTTGTTAGTATACGATGTATTATTAAAAAAAGAAACATTTTTTAATTGGAATAGGGTTTACTTATTAGCTACGGTCCTATTATCATTAATACTACCATTTGTAAAAATTGAAGGTTTCAAATATGCCATACCCCAAAACTTTATAGTTTCATTACCCGAAGTTATTTTAGGGCAACCTCAATCCATTAATAATTTACCATTCGAAGCTACCAGTGTAATTTCTGAAAGTACAACTTTGTTTACTTGGAAGAATGCATTCTATGTAGGAGTTTTTATTGCCTTTACTATTTTTTTATTTAAGCTTTTTAAAATCCTTACTTTAATGTATAAGAGCCCTAAAATAAAAATGGGGAAATTGAAATTAGTTCAGTTAATTAAAAGTAATGCTGCCTTTTCATTTTTCAATTATATTTTTTTAGGCGAAGGCTTAAATGATAAAGAAAAAGAAACAATTTTAAAACACGAATTGGTTCATGTAAATCAAAAACACACTCTTGATTTATTGTTTTTTGAAGTGTTGCGTATAGTATTTTGGTTTAATCCTTTAGTTTACATCTATCAAAATAAAATGATGGTGCTTCACGAGTTTATTGCGGATGCTGAAGCTGTAAAACATCAAAACAAATCAGCTTATTATCAAAACTTATTAGCACAAGTTTTCGAAACAAAGAGTATGTCATTTATCAATCCATTTTTTAAACAATCATTAATCAAAAAACGAATCACTATGTTACAAAAATCAAAATCAAAACAAATTAATTTACTAAAGTATGCGTTGTTAGTCCCAATGGTTTTAGGAATGATGGTTTACACATCATGTGTTCAAACCTCAAATGCCCAAGATGAAAATTCAAAAACAACTACAAAACTTGTCAATGAAACTCCGCTGATTGAAAAAATAAAAGCAGTTAAAAAGCAAATTGAAACACAAGGAAATGTCAATAAAGAAGAAGAAGAAGGACTGAACTTACTTTTACAAGTTTTTAGGGGAAATGAATTCGATTCTAAATTACTTGCTAAAGTTCAGATTTATAAAAATTTAAAAGATAAAACACCTTTGGTCGAAAAAATTTATGAAGTGTTTAAACAAATAGAAATACAGGGTAATATAAGCGAAGAGGAAGAGCGTAAAGTAAAAGGGCTTCTTATTTTTATTGCAGAAGATGGCTTTAACGATCCATTTTTTGAGGATATTATAAAGGATGTAGATATACCTTTTGCCGTTATTGACCAAGTACCAATTTTCCCTGGATGTGAAGATTTATCAGAACAGGAGCAAAGAGATTGCATGTCTAGAAATGTTAACATTCATGTCAGTAGAAATTTTAATACCAAACTAGCAAATGATTTAAAGTTAACAGGCAGACAGCGCATAAATGTTATATTTAAAATTAATAATGAAGGTGAGGTAGTCGGTGTGAGCTCAAGAGCACCACATCCAGAGTTAGAAGCTGAGGCTATACGAGTTATAAAAACCCTACCTAAGTTTAAACCTGGAGAGCACCAAGGTAAAAAAGTTAATGTGTCATACTCATTACCAATAATTTTTGAAGTTGCTGTAGATAAACCAAAAGAGTAATTTTTCATTTTGTAAATGAAATACTTTAAAAACCGAAGTCTAAACTTCGGTTTTTGTTTTTTAGAGATTTTAAAACCGAAAAAAATTGTACTTTTCAGTTTCACTTTTAACCAATGAGGCAAATTTGTTTTTTTCTATGTATGTTGGTACTCACATCATGCGAGTGTTTTAATGTAAAAAAAACAACTCCAGAAGCCATTTTAAATGAAGAATTAAAGACATTTAATTGGAAGGAGGTTGATACCTATCCGTCTTTTTCAGAATGCGATTCACTAGCTGGAAAAGAAGAGAAAATGTATTGTTTTCAGTATTTTTTAAAAAAGCATATTTCAGGTAAACTTCTAAACGAAACTATTGTTGTCAATCAAGATATTAACGACACTATTAATTTGCAGTTTCAGGTTTCTGATAAGGGTGTTTTATCTATTTTGAATACGGATATGGATAGTGTTACTATAAAAGAAATACCCAATATCAATGAATTGCTTTACAAAAGCTTAGATTCGCTTCCTAAAATTTATCCGGCAATAAAACGCGGCCAGCAAGTAACTACGGAGTTTAACTTACCTATAATAATAAATGTGAATTAATTGGGTTAAAACCTAATAGCTAGTTTTCGCATTAATCTCAAAATTTCGGCATATAACCAAACTAAAGTGACTAAAAGCCCCCAAGTGGCAAGCCATTCCTTATATTTTGGCGATTTGTTTTTATGGCGCTCTATATAATCAAAATCGAGAAGTAAGGATAATGAAGCAAAAATAGCCGCGACAATATTAAAAATAATTGCTGGCCATGAGGTGCCCCAAATAAAAACTTTGATGTCAAAAAGACTAAGAATCCAAGAAATAATATAAATAACAAAAATACTGGCAGCAACAGTAATAATAACACTTCGAAGTTTTTTAGTAACAACAATAATACGTGTTTGATAAAGTAGTAATACAACAAAAAAAGTCACGATGGTTATACCAATAGCCTGATATGGTAAATTAGGAAAATGCGCATGTGCATACACACTCATACTACCCAGAAAAAATCCTTTTGCTATGGCATATAGAGGTACTAAAATATGCGCCCATTGTTGACGAACCGATATAACAATACTTATAATAATGGCGGCGAGCATACCACCTAAACCATACCATTTAATGTTTTCACCATTGCTATAAAGTTTCCAAACACCAATGGATATAATTATAATGAGGATTATAGACAGCATTGATTTTACGAAAATACCAGTAACCGTCATGGTTTTTTCTTTGGTATTACCGCCACCAAAGAAGTAATTTGTAAATGCTGGGTTGGATGTTTTATTTAGCAAATTCATTATCGTAAATCTAATAAAAATTATAGTATATAGATGTGGCGATTACTTCAATACTTTAGTCAGTTCGAGTGATTTCGATTTTCACATCGAAATTGTATCGAGAACTATTTGTTGAAAGTCCTTCCTTTCCATTTATAACTTAAAAAAAACGAGATAAAAGCTATGTAAACACTAAAAAATAGATATATGAAAAAGGATGGGATAAAACTTAATAAAGTTTCCTTTTGATTAAAAAACGAAGCAGATTTATATATTAAAAAGAAATCGATATTAAACTTTATAATAAGTACATAGCACCAAATTTTAAAATTTAATACACCTATAATTGAAAGTAGTAAGCCAACAATAACTAAAGAATTCATTAACAACACTACCAATCCAGTAAATTTCCCAAACCAATTATTATAAGCACTTGCTTTTCCTGCCCAACGAATTCGTTGAGATGTTAGTTCACTCCAACTTGGTTGAGGTTTCGTTGTTACTATACTGTTTTCACACTTTAAATAGTGAAGCTTTTTAGGGTGCTTTTTTGCGATTTTTTCTAAAAGAAAAATATCATCGCCACTGGCAATACTTTCATTGCCATCAAAACCATTTACTTGATTAAAAACAGCTTTAGTGTAAGCTAAATTAGCACCATTACACATAAAAGGCTGTCTGATACCAAAACCACCAATAGTAGCACCTTGCAAACTTAAAATATCAAGTAGTTGAAACCTGCCTAAAAAATTGTTTTGCTGTGATAATATAATAGGTCCTACTATACAAACAGCCTTGTTTTTTTGAATGAACTCATCAAAGCTATCTAGCCAGTATTTTGGGAATACACAATCGGCGTCGGTTGTAATAATCCACTCATGTTTTGCATAGTTTATGGCAGTTGTAATAGCATCTTTTTTAGGCGAGTTTGTTACTCTTTTATTTGGAATAATTTTGATGTAAGTTCGAGTGATTCCGATAGTTGTCGGAATCGTATCGAGAACTTTATGAATAATTTCAACGGAATCATCTTCAGAGGCATCATCAACCAAAAAGACTTCAAAAAGCTCTTTGGGGTAATTTAAAGATTCAATAGATTTCAATAAACCTGGTAAATTGTCGGCTTCATTTCTAAACGGAATGATCACTGAAAATTTGGTTTTAGGAGCGGTGTCCTGTAATATGAAAAGCTTTATTTTATCAAAACCAAACACAAAGCTCCCTATTAAAAGCAAGTATAGTATCGTTATAATTAAGCTAACTACAATCATGCTTCAACGGTGGTTTTAGGCACATTAAAATTAAGCACATAGTAACTGCCAAATACACTAGGTAAAACAAAATTAAGTAACCACATGATTGTTATGATGCTTAAAATGGTGAGTTCGTTTGTATGCATAAATGAAAACAAATACACAGCTACACTACCTTTTATAACAACATCAAAAATAAAAATAGATGGTATAACAGATGCTATTAAATACATAGAGGTAATAACAATCATGGCATTTATATAAGGCATATCAACTTGAAAAAGGGATAATAAAAAATAAAACTGAAACGAAAATATAGCATACCGTATTATTGAAAAAACGAAACCTAATATTAATGTGTTTTTTGGATAGCCGATAATAAAAGCTTTAATTTTCTCTAAAGAAAACCCCTTAACAGTGAACTTACTTTTTGTTAAGCCAAAGCCCAACAAAGCAAATGCAATTAATACGATGGTTAAAAACTTTGCGAATTTGTAATAATTAATTTCTGGGTTATATGTTGATATAAAAAACCAGAGTCCAAACACACCTAATAAAACGGTGCAACTCATTTGCAAAATATTACCCAATAAATTTATTATCATAACTTTTTTACGATAAATAGGCTTAAAGTAAATGGCTTTGGCACCGTATTCGCCAATTCTATTAGGTGTAAATAATGATGCTGTTAGCGCTCCCAAACTTTGCTCGAATGAATTTTTAAATCGAATTTTTTTAATGGGATTTATTAAAGTCTGCCATTTTAAAATTTCGAAAAACCAGTTACAAATGCTTAAAAACAACAAAAAAAGCACTGTTTTTAATGAAAAAACGTCGTTTTTTGATATAAAATCGACAAAAACAGAAAATTCTAACTCCTCGTTATTGGCTAATTTGTTGTAAATAAAATAAAAAGCCCCAACAACTATACTTAATTTAATGAGTACAAAAAAGAATTGTTTAGTTTTGTATGGAAGCGAATACCTCATATTAATTGCAAATTAAACTAATATTATTGTATGTCTTCAAATTTTAAAATTTATAAGAAATATTGGTTAGTTTTAAGTCTAACATGTTTTTTTTATTTAGGAGTTTCTCAAACCGATACAAGTACCTTTAAAGCGCAATTTGCATTAGGTGTAAATAATCCGTCATCGGATGGTTTTGTGAATAATTTTGAAGCCAACAGTATTAATTTCCCTAGCATTAATTTAGGAATACAGTATATGTTTATGCAAAAATTAGGTGTAAAATTAGACTTAGGATACAATAGGTTTTCGAATTTAGATAATACGCCCGAATTTAAGGTGAATTACACGCGTATTAACGCACAATTTGTTTACGATTTATCTAGCATTCTTAGTTTAAATCGCATCGGTACTTTTGTGCATGCAGGTCCTGGACTTTCAACAATTAAGCCTTTGGGTAATTACACACAAAACAACACGTCGTACTTAAATACAATGGCTGGAATGGAGTTCCATTATGGGATTTCAGATAAACTTTCAGTGTATTTGGATGCTTCTTATATTTTAGGATTTGGTAAAGATTTTAATCCAGTTTCAAATGGTAATGGATCTTTTAACGGAAATCTTTTAACAGTAACTATAGGTGCATCCATATCGTTAAGTGGTTGTTATTATTGCGAGAATGATTAAAGAAAAAATAATTTTAGGGATTGATCCGGGTACAACTATTATGGGTTTCGGACTCATTAAAGTCGTGGGCAAAACTATGCAGTTTATGCAACTTAATGAATTGGATTTAAAAAAATACGATGACCATTATTTAAAGTTGAAACTCATTTTTGAACGTACCATAGAGCTTATCGACACCCATAATCCAGACGAAATTGCTATTGAAGCACCTTTTTACGGTAAAAACGTTCAAAGTATGCTAAAATTAGGACGAGCGCAAGGGGTTGCTATGGCTGCTGGGTTAAGTAGAGAAATACCAATTACTGAATATTTGCCAAAGAAAATAAAAATGGCCATTACGGGAAACGGAAATGCTAGTAAAGAACAAGTCGCTAAAATGCTTCAGAGTTTACTCAATCTAAAAACTTTACCCAAAAATTTAGATGCTACTGATGGACTAGCAGCTGCCGTGTGTCATTTTTATAATTCTGGAAGAGTTGAGATTGGTAAAAGCTATTCGGGATGGGATGCTTTTGTGAAGCAGAATGAGAATAGGGTTAAAAAGTAATGGCGGGTATTTACATTCATATTCCATTTTGCAAGCAAGCTTGCTATTATTGCGATTTTCATTTTTCAACATCTTTAAAAAAGAAAGATGAACTTGTTAATGCACTAATTAAAGAAATAGAACTACGAAAAAACGAATTAGAGAACCAAACCATCGAAACCATTTATTTTGGTGGTGGGACACCTAGTTTGTTGTCAAATAACAAATTGGAACTAATAATACATTCGGTTTATAAACATTATATAGTTGCGAACAAACCCGAAATCACTCTTGAAGCCAACCCTGACGATTTATCAAAAAAGCGTATCATTGAACTATCTAAAACCTCGATAAACCGTTTAAGCATTGGAATCCAATCTTTTTTTGACGAAGATTTAAAACTTATGAATCGAGCCCACAGTGCCAATGAGGCGAAAAACTGTTTAAAAATTGCGACCGACTATTTTGATAATATTTCTGTAGATTTAATTTATGGTATTCCAGGATTGAGTAATAAGCGTTGGGTAGAAAATATAGAAAGGGTTTTAAGTTATAAAATCCCTCATATTTCAAGTTATGCCTTAACCGTAGAGCCTAAAACAGCACTAGAAAATTTTATAAAAAAAGGGCTTATAAAAAATGTAGATGACCATGTTGCCGAAGAGCAGTTTCATATTTTAATTGAAAAACTAGGGGCCTCAGATTTTGTACACTATGAATTATCTAACTTCGGAAAACCCAATTATTTTAGTAGGAACAATTCAGCATACTGGCAAGGGAAAACGTATTTGGGTATTGGTCCGTCTGCACATTCATTTAACGGGAATCAACGTGGTTGGAATGTTAGAAATAATTCAAAATACATTAAATCTTTAGAGCAAAATATCCTTCCAATGGAAACAGAAACCCTGTCAACAGCAGATAAATATAACGAGTATGTGATGACTGGTTTACGAACCATTTGGGGTGTTTCATTAAATAAAATTGAAAAAGATTTTGGAAATCAATACAAAAAGTATCTTTTACAACAATCTCAAAAGCATATTAATGAACAATTATTGTATCTTGATAACGACAAACTATTAGTCACTAAAAAAGGAAAATTTTTAAGCGATGGTATCGCTTCAGACTTATTTAAAATTAATTTATCTTGATTGCAACAATAGAATATAATTCCAGAAAACTTAAAATCGATTTATCAAATCCTATTGATATTTCTATGCCGCTAAGGGCTTCAAAAAATAATGTAAACGCTTGGTATGTTGAAGAGCCTAAAATCGAACCTGAAAAGGACGGTGAATGGATTGCTACCGTTAAAGATGGTGCCTGTATTAACTTCAACAATATTTACTTTAACCCTCATGCTCATGGAACACATACTGAATGTGTAGGACATATTACTGAGAAAGTGTATTCAATAAACGAACATTTAAAGCAATTTTTCTTTTTAGCAGAAGTCATTACAGTAGCTCCAGAGCGCTTAAATGGCGACTCGGTAATCTCAAAAAAGCAAATACAGTTTGCCATTGGAAACAAAAAAAGAGATGCCATTGTAATTAGAACCATTCCGAACACAAAAGAAAAACTGACAAAGCAGTATTCGCATACAAATCCCACTTACTTATTAAAAGAAGCTGCGGTTTATTTACGTGAAAAAGAAATAAAACATTTGTTAATAGACTTACCAAGCGTAGACAAAGAGAAAGATGAATGCCAGTTATTATCGCACAATGCCTTTTGGAATACCAAAGGGAAAATACGATTTGATGCTACAATAACTGAGTTAATTTTTGTTCCGAATACGGTTGAAGATGGTACTTATTTTATTAACATTCAAATAGCACCTTTTGAAAACGATGCTGCTCCAAGTAAACCCATTTTGTATAAAATAATTAATTAAATGGAAGTATTTTTAGGAATTATAATTGGCATTTTAGTCACTTTTGGAGTTGTTACTTACTTAAAATCATTAAGAGCTAAAAGTTTAGTAAACACACAATCTATCCTACTTTTAGATAAGATAAAAAAGGTATGTAAGTTTATAACGGTTGAAGGCGATTTTGCTGAAATTTACCATTATGAAGATGTAAAACAAAAGTTTTTAAAACTCATTTCAAGTAAAAAGAAAGCGTTAGTAGTTATAAATGCAAAAGCACATGTTGGATACGATTTAGCAAAAATTCAACTGAAAGCAGATAATAGTAATAAGAAAATTATACTAGAGCATTTTCCTCAACCCGAAGTATTATCTATAGAAACCAATTTAAATTATTACGATAAGAAGGATGGTTACTTCAATAAGTTTGAAGCGGCAGATTTAACCGATTTGCACAACGAAGCAAAATCACATATAAGAGAAAAAATCCCAGAGAGTGGGCTTATTCAAATTGCTCAAAATGAAGCTATGGAAACTATTTTGTTAATGGAAACCATTGTAGAAACCATTGGTTGGAAACTTGACTATTCAGCGTTAAAAATTGACTATAACTCCGTCAAGAAGTTAAATTAAGCTACAATGAATATAGAACAACTTCAATCATATTGTTTAAGCAAAAAAGCAACCACTGAAGAGTTTCCTTTTGATGAGGATACCTTAGTATATAAAGTACTAGGTAAAATGTTTGTTATTGCGCCACTTAAAAAATGGGAAAGTGGTGAAGCGACCATTACGTTAAAGGGCGACCCGGAATATGTTGTTCAGTTAAGGGAACAATACAGCAGTGTTTATCCTGGGCCTTACGTTAGTAATAAGCATTGGAATACCATCGACATTTACAAAGGTGAACTAAAACCACAATTAATTTTAGAATTAATAGACCACTCATACGACATGGTAGTAAAAGGGATGACAAAAAAACTCAAGGATAAGCTTTTATAATTATCTGATTTTCAACAATTTTATTGTATATTTATATTCTCTCAATTCCTAATAATTTATCATAGCATAATCATTAAGCCCTTAAATCTTAAAGTAGTATTTAATTTTTACTAACATATTAACTTTAATTTTTAACAGATTATGAAAACAATCAACCAACTATTTTCAGTAATAGCTACCGTGCTTATACTGTTTTGTACAATTACAATTTCTGCTCAAGATGAAACTCCTCAAGGACCTCAGTATGTTTCGGTAACAACCATGCATTGGAATATGGATATGAAAGACTTTAAGATGGATGAATGGAAAGCTATTGAAAAAGAATATCTAGATAAAGTCACCAAAAAAAATGAACATATTATGGGTGCTGGTTTTTATTTGCATAACATATCATCAGACAATACGGAGTTGATTTATGTTCAGGCATACCCGAATTGGAATGCTATCGATTTAGCAGCTAAAAGAAACGGTGAGTTGGCAAAGGAAGCATGGCCAAATGAGGATGAAAGAAAAGCTTTTTTTCAAAAACAAAATGCTTATTACTCTTCAATGCATTCTGATGAAATTTATGCAACAATGCCTAATGTGAAAAATTTAACTGATGTAAAAGAAGGTATGATTGTTTATGTTCGAACAAGTCATTTTGCCTTCCCAAAGGATGGATCAAATAAAGAATTTATGGATACATTTAATGAATACACACAAAATGTTACTCATAAAAACGAATACATTAAAGGGTATTATCCTATGTCACATGCGTATGGGTCTGATGGTACTCAGTTTGTTGAAGCCTATTATTTAAATTCTTTAGCAGATATGGATAAAATGTTTGATAAAGATGGTGAATTATTCAATGCACATTGGAAAGACGAAGCCGCTAAAAAAGCGATGAATGATAAAGGAGGCAAATACTTTACTGGAGTTCATGGTGATGCTGTGTATAGTGTAGTGCCAGAACTTCGAAAATAAAAATGAATTAATTTAATGACTAAAGGATGCGAAAGCATCCTTTTTTATTTCCATAAATGTAAATTTGTGGAGCCTGCCATTTAATAGTATCATTGTAAAACTAATAGCAATAAATATGAGTGTTCTACAAACATTACAAGATAGAAGTAACTATACATGCGAACTTTGTAAATCCACAGAAAATTTAAGTCAGTACACTATTCCTCCATCGTTAAATGAAAATGTAGATAACGATGTATTGGTTTGCAAAACCTGCTTGGACCAGATTGAAGGAAACACTGAAATGGATGCAAATCATTGGCGTTGCTTAAACGATAGTATGTGGAGTGAGTATGTAGCAGTACAAATAATGGCTTGGAGAATGCTTCAAAGGCTCCGTAATGAAGGTTGGCCAAAAGATTTATTAGACATGATGTATTTGGACGATGAAGCCTTATTATTGGCACGAGCAACAGGTGAACACGAGGAGGAATCTAGTAAAATTATCCATAGAGACAGCAACGGCGTTATTCTTGAAAATGGCGATTCGGTAGTTCTAATAAAAGATTTAAAAGTGAAAGGCTCTAGTATGGTTGCAAAGCAAGGAACAGCTGTTAGGAATATTCGATTAGATTATGAAAACGCCAATTATATAGAAGGTAAAGTTGACGGACAACAAATTGTTATCATCACGGATTATGTTAAAAAGATTTAATCTTGCTTTCGCCTTTTAAATAAGCCCAAACCCAAAGGAAACATAAACACAAGAAATAAATATCTACCGGTTACAAGACCAAATATTGTAATAGCAGCTAAAACAACCATGAGTAAAATTTTAGGATTGTATTTCGGGTCTTTCATTTTGCAAAATTAATGAGTAATTTTAATATTAATAAATTGATTAATAAATGTTAGAATTAAGACCTACATGCGAAAATTGTAATAAATCATTGCCTTTTGATTCTGATGAAGCTATGATTTGTACTTTCGAATGTACTTTTTGTAAATCTTGTGTAGAAACCATTTTGAAGCAGGTTTGCCCTAATTGTGGTGGAGGTTTTGAAAAACGACCTATTCGCCCAAAACACTTATTAGAAAAATATCCAGTATCCACAAAAGTGGTGTTTAAACCTGCAAAACCTTAGTGGCAGAGATTAAAAATCTAAGTTTGTAATATCTAAACGCATATTAATCATGTGTTTTTTAAAGCCGGCTTTTTCATAAGCTTTTAAAGCAGAAATGTTATCGTCATATACATCTAGCCGTATTTCAAAAATACCACGCTTCTTGCACCATTTTAATAGGGCATCAATAATAAGTTGATTTAACTTTTTGCCTCGGTGGTTTTCTTTTACAAACATAAATCCTAAATAACCTTGATCTTGATGTTTTAAATAGTGTCTGTCAGGTTTAATCTTAGCGTAACCAGAGGCCACAATATCATTGTTTATTTCAACTACAAAAACTTCAGAGTTATCGTTAGTAATTAATTCAGCAATGTCGTAATAAGTAATTTGTCCCTCTTTTATTGTAGGGTCGAAAGGTCTTTCGGCAACAATAATACCTTGTTCAAACTTAAGTAAAGCAGGTAAATCATTTAAAGTGGCTTTTCTAACAAACGGCGTCATAGTTTAACTAGAAGTATCGGCAATAATCTTCCACTCACCATTAATTTTCTTAAAAATAATCATAAAAATCCCATCGGCATTGCCAACGTCTCGCTTTAAATGATATTCACCTAACACATAATAAGCGCCATCAGTTATTTTGGTAATAGCGTTTATTCTAAAACTTAATTTTCCTGTATGTTTCTCAGTAGGGTAAGCTCTTTTGTATCGGTCTAAAGTGTTTTCCCAACCATGGGTAACACCATTACTACCATAAAATTTAAGCGAATCGCTTTTCCAGTAGCCTTCCATAAATTCTTCCAGATTATTATCCGACCAAGCTATGCGTTGCTTTTTTAGCACTTTTTGAATAGCTTTTTTATCGGCTTCTTCATCAGTTTGGGAATAACTATTGAAAATACATAGTAAACAAAGTACAGTAATGAGTTTTTTCATGGTTTTATGTTATATCATTTCCTAAGTGTCGTAAAAATAGTAAAATCTTGTATTTAATGGTCGCTCATCGGTAAAATTGACATATTATTTTTTTTCATCTAAAGTTAAAATCGATTGGTCGAAAAAATAATGAAATCTCTCTTGCTCTTCTTTATATTTACTTTGTAATCAACTGATTACTCTCCCTCAAGTTTATTGTTTAATTATTTAAAATTACTTTAATATGGATTTAAAAATTACTAATTGCAACAACTTTTTTAAAGTTAAAGGCATTCTTAATAGAGATAATGTTTCGTTGTTTCAAAACGAATTCAAAAATATTTTCGACAAAGTAAATAACATTACTATTAGTATCCAAGATGTAGAAAGTATGGATAAATATGGCGTAGATGCTATTGCTAAACTACATCATGAAGCCTTAACTAAAAACAAAAGGCTATCAATTATTGGGTTAGGATGTAAAGATTTATACGATCATTTTAAAACAGAAACTGCAGCTTAATTACAAAACATTTTTTTGTTGTTTATAAAAGGCATCTGCTTGCAATTGCATGATTTCGCGTGCCTTTTTACGTTTATAACTATAAAGTTCTTCTTCGTTTTCTATATCGTTATAAATGCGGTCGTTAATGGCGTTATCTGTTTTTAATAAGGATTCACGCTGGTTTTTGTTTTGAGCCACATTAGTTTTTATGGCCATTTCTTGGTCTTGCAATTTAAAATCATAAGCGCCTTTTGGAGACAATAGTTTTGCAAAAATGGGTGATGTTTCTATTGCTAAAAACAATAAGAAAATAAAAAATGACGGTAACCAGGGCAGCTCTCCTAAGGCATTTACTCTTGCCATTAACCCGTCAAAATTATTAATTATTGGTTGTGTATTAACAACCTGACTTTCATAGTCGCCTTTTAAGGCACCAATTTGGGTTTCAATATTGTTGATTTTGGCTTTATTCTCAGCTTTAAGCTGTTGTAACTCGGCCAATGCCGCGTCATGTTTTTCTCGTTTTTCCGCGTATACAGGACCTTTACCTAAAAGTTTGGTGCCTGCGGTTCCTTCAGCTTCAGAAATATAAACATCATAAAGCGCATTTACTTCAGCTTCCTTGGTATCAATTTGCTGTTGAAGTGAGCTAATATCATGAGATAACCCTTCTATCGATGGAGTGAATTGCTCAGCAATTTGAGCTTTATTAGCTAAAGTCATTTCGTTTTTCTGCTCTAATAAAACTTGATTAATTTCTTTTTCAAAAATTTTAAGCTCCAGAGGTTTTGAAATAACTATAGCGATAATAACAGCTAGCATTATCCTGGGCGAAGCTTGAATTATTTCATCAATAAAATTATCCGATTTTTTTATAGTTGAAACGATATAGCGATCTAAGTTAAAAATAAGTAAGCCCCAAATGAGACCAAAGAAAATAGATGTAACAAGGTTGTCGAAAACGGTATATAAAGCATAACTAGCGGCTATAAAAGCCATTATCGCTGTAAAAAATACGGTGGCGCCAATACCAGCGTATTTATTTTGTTCTCCTTTTGAACATTGTTCTAAAATATCGGTATCTGAGCCAGAGCAAATAATAAAAAAGCGCTTCAACATAATAAGATTGTTTTTGATTGATTGACTATTAGAACGTTAAAGCATATGAAATGTTACATTTTATACCGAAAAAAAATGATCCGTTAGATTATTAAATCTTTACGGATCAAAATATTATATTGAACTGTTAGTAAGTTATGGGTTTAGTTTGAATTTTCACTATGCTTACGCCGTCATTGGAATTTGTTGAAATATTAAGGTTTTTATTCTCCTTCATTAGTTTTATTGCTTTATCTGACGAAATAGGTTTTCCTTCGTAATAAAAATTAGCACCTTTTTTAGCCATTTCAATGACATGGTCAAGAGGTGATTTTGGAGTTGGCGGTGATGGTGGAACCTCAACCTTTTTTTTAATTGTTGGTGCATTTGGTTGTTTAGCTTTTTTAGGTTCAGGCTCTTTAGGAGCTGGTGGTGGAGGTGGAGGAATTAACTGGTTTTTCTTCTTTTCCATATTACTAAACTTAGTATACAACGCCATAACTTCTTCATAATTCTTTTTTAAAGCATCAGAACTGCCTTCATTTTCTTTCACATATAAGCGGACAGCCTCACCATATTCTTTCGTTTTTTTGTAAAATGCTTCCTTTAATTTTAATAATTCGGGCGACATATTATCTTCATCAAATGCTGGTAAAGGTGGCGGCGGTGGTGGTGGAAAATTAGGGAAAGGTTCTGCGTTAGCTTTTTGCTCTTTACTCATTAAACCATATAAATATTCTAACCTATTTAGGTCTTTTAGGTTAATCTTTCTATTGTTTTCTGGTTGTTCATTATATTTTTTTGCTAATTTATTGTACTCAGCAATTTGTTCTTTAGACGCTTTTTGTTGTTGCGTTAATTCAATAGGAATGTCTGTTATTACTTCTTTTTTGTTACTAAAACTATATAAAGAAATAGCTAGTAATGGAAGAAGTAGCAAACTTCTAAGCCAAAAGGATGTTTTTGATGTTTTTGTTTTCATGACTGTAAATCGTTTTTTGATTAAAGAATAATTTATGGCATTTGCCAATTGATAGTTTGAAGCATTTGATGAGAATGCCAATAATAATTGTTGATAATGTTTTGTGTTTATGCCTTTGTTTATAACAGCTTGATCTGCTAAAAACTCATGATTAAGTTTGATGTCTTTTTTTATAAAATATAGCAACGGATTAAACCAAAATATGATTTGGAGTATTTCAATAAACAAAATATCTAAGGCGTGCTTTTGTCTAGCATGAGTTTGTTCGTGGAGTAAAACTTCCCGAGGTATTTGATGGTTATCATATTTTACTTTATTTAAAAAAATGTAATTGAAAAAGGTGTGAGGTGCAATGAGGTCCTTTAATAAAACATTAATGAAGTTTTGAGTTTTGAGTTTAGGGTTCTCTTGAATTGTTTTAAATAAATGAAAAAGATTTTTAATAAATCGAAATAAAAACAGAGCAGCACCAAGAATATAAACAGTCCATAAAATGGTTGGTAGATAGTCCATAAAAGTTTTGCTTTCAATTAGATCTGCTGTATTTATATTGTTAATGTCATTAGTAAAATTTAAAGGTTGAACTTCTACATATTGTATAAAGGTTATAAAAGGAATGCCTATTGAAATTAATATCGCTGCAATCAGGTAAAAGCGCTTAAACGTATGTACACTAGTTTTTTCTAAACAAAGTTTATAAAACAGCATAAAAATGGCTAAACAAGCACTTGATTTTAAAATATATAAAAGCATAGCTATTTATTTTTAATTTCGTTATCAATTAATGCCTTTAAATCTTGTAACTCCTCTTTTGTTAGGTTGGTTTCTTTTGTAAAAAATGAGGCGAATTGTGATGCGCTATCATTAAAGAAGTTTTTTATCAATCCGTTAACATGCTTTGAGAAATAATCTTTCTTTTTAACTAAAGGGTAATATTCTCTTGATTTTCCATACAATTTATAACCAACAAATCCTTTATCTGTCATGCGTTTTAAAAGTGTAGCTACAGTTGTGTTTGCTGGTTTAGGTTCTGGGTATTTATCGAGTAAATCTTTCATGAAAGCTTTTTCGAGCTTCCAGAGGTGATTCATTAATTCCTCTTCAGTTTTTGATAATTGCATAACTCTACGTATTTAGAACATTCTCTACAAATGTAGAATAAAATTTTAAATTCTACAAGTGTAGAGGTAAAAATGTCAATAAGATTATGACTTTTTAGACCGAATGCTTTCGATAAATACAGTTGCTAAAATTAAAGCACCACCAATAAATGTGTTTAAAGTTGGTGTTTCATTTAAAAAGATAAAAGCTAAAACAATCCCAAAGACGGGTTGCGCACTCCCAATAATACTTGCGGTACTAATAGAAAAATACTTAAAGGAATTTATAAACAATGAATGCCCTATAGCGGTAGTAAGTAATGCTAGAACAAGAACATAAGGATATTCGGTGGTTATATTACTTGTGCCCATTGTAAAAACAAATGGCAGTAAAACTAAACTAAGTAATGCAATTTGGTGAAACATAAGTACAGTACCGTTATATTGATGCACATGACGTTTTAAAATAAGGTTTCGAAAGGCATAACAAAATGCAGAGAATACACCCAATAAAATACCTTGTACATACGTGTTATCAAAGTCGAATTCTGGAGCTAGAATATAAATGCCTAATAAAACTAAAACGCCTAAAATAACATGGGTTAAGTTTAGTTTTGAGTTAGTGAAAAGAGGTTCTAATAATGCTGTAATTACTGGAAACGTAAATAGAGATAGCATACCCAACGCCACGTTTGACAGTTTTAAAGCATAAAAATAAGTTATCCAATGTGCGCCTAAAAGTAAGGCACTTAAAACAAGGGTTGGAATATCTCTTTTTGAGTTTACTTTTACGTTAAACCCTTTTAATCTACAATATATAAATAGAAAAACCGCACCTAAAACACACCGCCACCAGATAATAACTGGTGAAGGTAAATCTATGAACTTACCTAAAGGACCAGAGGTGCTTATAAAAAGCGTAGCTAGTACCAGAAGAAAGAGTTGATTAGTGTGCTGGTTTTTCATAGTTTGTTGCTAACTTGTGTTAGCGATTGCAGTAAAAATCCTTTTGCTTGCAAAAGATTGAAACGGAAAGCGCGCCCCGAATTAATTTCGGGGAACACCCAAAAATTATTTAGACAATTCTGTAAAGTATTTATAAAAATACGGAATAGTTTCGATGCCTTTTAAATAATTCCAAACGCCGAAATGTTCGTTTGGTGAATGAATGGCATCACTATCTAACCCGAAGCCCATTAAAATAGTTTTGCTCTTTAATTCTTGTTCAAAAAGAGATACAATAGGGATACTACCACCACTACGTTGAGGAATTGGGGTTTTACCAAACGTTGTTTCATAAGCTTTACTTGCAGCTACATAACCAACACTATTAATTGGTGTAACATATCCTTGACCACCATGGTGAGGTTTTACTTTTACTTTTACACCTTCAGGCGCAATGCTTTCGAAATGGTCTTTGAAAAGTTGAGTGATCTCTTTCCAATCTTGATGAGGTACTAGTCGCATAGAAATTTTTGCATAGGCTTTACTAGCAATAACGGTTTTAGCGCCTTCGCCAATATAGCCACCCCAAATGCCGTTAACATCCAAAGTGGGTCTTATAGAGTTTCTTTCGTTGGTGGTGTATTCCGCTTCTCCATAAACAGCATCAATATCTAAGGCTTTTTTATAGGCATCTAAACTAAAAGGTGCTTTAGCCATTTCTGCACGTTCATCTTTTGAGAGTTCTTCAACTTTATCATAAAAACCAGGAATGGTTATATGGTTGTTTTCGTCATGCAATGACGCTATCATTTTTGTTAAAACATTAATGGGGTTTGCCACTGCGCCACCATATAAACCCGAGTGCAAATCACGATTGGGACCAGTTACTTCAACTTCAACATAACTTAGTCCGCGCAAGCCTGTTGTAATTGAAGGCACATTATTGGCTATCATGCCTGTATCCGAAATAAGAATGACATCATTCTTTAGTTTTTCTTGATTGTTTTTCACAAAAACCGAAAGGTTAGAGCTTCCAACTTCTTCCTCGCCTTCAATCATAAATTTTACATTACAAGGAAGCTGATTCGTACTGGTCATAAATTCTAAGGCCTTAACGTGCATATACATTTGCCCTTTATCGTCGCAGGCTCCACGAGCAAAAATGGCGCCATCACGGTGTAAATCTGTTTTTTTAATTACCGGCTCAAAAGGCGGTGAAGTCCATAAGTCTAATGGGTCTGGTGGTTGCACATCATAATGTCCATATACCAAAACTGTTGGTAGGTTTTTGTCAATTATTTTTTCGCCATAAACAATAGGATACCCGTCGGTTTTGCATATTTCAACTGAATCGCAACCTGCTTTTTCGAGGCTAATTTTAATTGCTTCGGATGTTTTTAAAACATCATTTTTATAAGCAGAATCTGCACTTATAGAAGGGATTTTAAGAAGTTCTATAAGCTCGTTTAAAAATCGGTCTTTATGTTGTTTAATATAGGATTGAATATTATTCATGAAGTATTTTTATAGTTCTTTTCAAAAGTATAAAAAAAGAATGTTTTTAAGAGTTTGAAGTTTGCAATTTAAAAATCTTGTTTATATTTGCAGTCCTTTAGCGGGCGTGGTGGAATTGGTAGACACGCTAGACTTAGGATCTAGTGCCGCGAGGTGTGGGAGTTCGAGTCTCCCCGCCCGCACTGCAAAGGAAAAGCTTCTTGGAAACAAGGGGCTTTTTTGTTTTTAGCTGTTAGTTGGTTTAAATATCAAATTTTGCCCAAACAGCTCCATGGTCTGACGCTTGGTTGGTCCAATGAGTAACAGTATCGAATTGTTCTTCAATGGGAATAGTACCATTTGAATCAGTAGTAAGTTTTTTTAAGTTATACATGCCTCTTCGTTCTATGCCTGCACTGATAAAATGATTTTTTAAAGCGGTTGAAATTAATATGTAATCGATTTGTTCAAAATTGTTATAATGATAGGTCCACCTTTTCGACATGTCGTTTCCGTGCTCTAAAAATAAAACATCATGCATATCGGTCATACTTAAAAGTGGCTTTAAGGGATCGCTATTAGGGGTGTCATTTAAATCGCCAGCAACCACGACCAAATCGTTTTGTAAATCGTAGTTTTGAAGTATTTCTTTTACTCTATTGGCTTGTCGTTTCCTCTTTGTTGCAGAAGTCCCATCAATATCATAACCTTTACTTTTAAAATGATTTATTAAAAGATGAATTGATTTTGTATCAGTAATTTTCACTTCAACTTCTAAACAATCTCTACTGAAAACTGTTTTGTTGCTTTTTTTATCATAAATATGGGTTTGAATTTTACCAAAAACATATTTACTGATTAAACCTACGTCAATGCCTCTTTGGTCGTTGCCATCAATCAGCATTTCGTATTTATATTTAGAGTTTAGAAGGTGTGTGTCAAAACGTTTTAAAGCAATTCTATTATCGGCTTCAATAACGCAAGCAATATCAGCGTTTACAGATTTAATAACTTTAGCAGTATTTTCGCGAGCTATATCGGAAAAACTAGCTTTTTTATATTCAATCGAGCCATCCCAATCTCCACTTCCATCAGCTTTAACTCCTATAACAGCCCATCCTCGTTTTTTAAATAATTTACCTCTATCTTCTCTAATAATTATGTATTTTTTTAAATCTTTATATAGGCTTAAAATTTTGGCTTTTCTGTTATCGGTATAATTGGTTTCCTTCAACAACTTTCTAAGTTTGTCTACATTCTCTAGGATTTCATCACCAATAGAGTGGTCTTTGAAGTTAAAAACGATTGGACGTTCAAACAGATTTTCTACGTTAAAAGTGGCAATTTTAATGGTACTCATGATTATTTTTTTTGCAATAATGAATAAGAGTACTACTATTAGTTATAGGGAGACTTAAAGATAATAAATATTTATAGATGTTAACATCTGTTATTAAATTAATTTGAGTTTTAGTAAGCCCTAACAAGTTAAAGATTATATATTTGCAAAAAATATTTTTTTAGGGCTAAAGCTTGTAGTTTAATATAAAAACACAGCCTTAAAAAGTGACATCATTTGAAGGTAAACAATACTAACTAAATTCGAAAATGAACAAAAAAATTGATCAACAATCGGCAGATAATATTAGAGCATTGGCTGTTGCTATGGTAGAAAAGGCAAATTCAGGACACCCGGGTGGTCCCATGGGAGGTGCAGATTTTATGCAC
>NZ_JAKKDV010000010.1:0-3802 GCF_021728415.1 Flaviramulus multivorans
CGCTCTCACAAATTTAGTACCATCGGAACTAATAGGCTTAACTTCCTATAAAGTCCGTCTTATTTAATTAATAATAGCTTTTTACTTATTTCAGTTTAGTTTATCACAAAAAAAATCCCCAACAAATTAATGTTGGGGATTAATAAATCCTAAATCTTTGTTTAGAATAAAAAAGGCAACGACCTACTCTCCCACAAATGCAGTACCATCGGCGCTAACGGGCTTAACTTCTCTGTTCGGAATGGTAAGAGGTGAGCCCCGTCGCTATAACCACCTTAAGTTATAGCTGTGACTGTCAGCTTTCACATCGAGTCTCCAGCGTTCCAATAAAATTGGAACAAATATCTTAACATATTGAAAATAGAAACATGATTATTTAATAATTCTGTTGTACTCTTATAAAAAAACAGGCGTACAATAAGCCTATGGGTTATTAGTACTACTTGGCTATGACATTACTGCCTTTACACCTATAGCCTATCAACGTGGTCATCTCCCACGACCCTTTAAAGAAATCTCATCTTGTGGTGGGTTTCGCGCTTATATGCTTTCAGCGCTTATCCCTTCCAAACGTAGCTACTCTGCAATGCTCCTGGCGGAACAACAGATACACCAGAGGTTTGTCCAACTCGGTCCTCTCGTACTAGAGTCAGATCCACTCAAATTTCTAACGCCCACTGTAGATAGAGACCGAACTGTCTCACGACGTTCTGAACCCAGCTCGCGTGCCACTTTAATGGGCGAACAGCCCAACCCTTGGGACCTTCTCCAGCCCCAGGATGTGACGAGCCGACATCGAGGTGCCAAACCCCCCCGTCGATATGAGCTCTTGGGGGAGATCAGCCTGTTATCCCCGGCGTACCTTTTATCCTTTGAGCGATGGCCCTTCCATGCGGAACCACCGGATCACTATGCTCTTGTTTCCAACCTGATCGACTTGTAGGTCTCTCAGTCAAGCTCCCTTATGCCATTGCACTCTACGCACGGTTACCAAGCGTGCTGAGGGAACCTTTAGAAGCCTCCGTTACTCTTTTGGAGGCGACCACCCCAGTCAAACTACCCACCAAGCACTGTCCCCTTTGTTCAAGGGTTAGACTCTAGACAAGCAAAGGGTGGTATTTCAACAATGACTCCACAACACCTGGCGATGCCGCTTCAAAGTCTCCCACCTATCCTACACATTACTTGTCCAAAACCAATACTAAGCTATAGTAAAGGTGCACGGGGTCTTTTCGTCCCACAGCGGGTAATCGGCATCTTCACCGATACTACAATTTCACCGAGCTCATGGCTGAGACAGTGTCCAGATCGTTGCACCATTCGTGCAGGTCGGAACTTACCCGACAAGGAATTTCGCTACCTTAGGACCGTTATAGTTACGGCCGCCGTTTACTGGGGCTTCATTTAAGACCTTCGAGGTAAACCTCTAAGCCCTCCACTTAACCTTCCAGCACCGGGCAGGTGTCAGGCCATATACGTCATTTTTCAATTTAGCATAGCCCTGTGTTTTTGATAAACAGTCGCCTGGACCTTTTCACTGCGGCCCCACCGAAGTGGGGCGACCCTTCTCCCGAAGTTACGGGTCTATTTTGCCTAATTCCTTAGCCATGAATCTCTCGAGCTCCTTAGAATTCTCATCCCAACTACCTGTGTCGGTTTAGGGTACGGGCTGCTTCTTTCGCTTTTCTTGGAAGTCGCTTCTCTGGATTATCACCTTGGCCGAAGCCTCAGTGTACTATCGCCGTGTTACCACTGGCTTCAACGTGCTATTCCGTCAGCACGCACCAAATATACGCCTCCGTCACTTTTAGTAAGAGCAGGTACAGGAATATTAACCTGTTGTCCATCCACTACCCCTTTCGGGTTCGCGTTAGGTCCCGACTAACCCTCAGCTGATTAGCATAGCTGAGGAAACCTTAGTCTTTCGGAGTGCGGGTTTCTCGCCCGCATTATCGTTACTTATGCCTACATTTTCTTTTGTAGCTTCTCCAGCATACCTCACAGTACACCTTCGACGACACTACAATGCTCCCCTACCACTTTTTCAAGTCCATAGCTTCGGTAGTATGTTTATGCCCGATTATTATCCATGCCGAACCGCTCGACTAGTGAGCTGTTACGCACTCTTTAAATGAATGGCTGCTTCCAAGCCAACATCCTAGCTGTCTAAGCAGTTCAACCGCGTTATTTCAACTTAACATACATTTGGGGACCTTAGCTGATGGTCTGGGTTCTTTCCCTTTCGGACATGGACCTTAGCACCCATGCCCTCACTGCTGATAAACATTTTATAGCATTCGGAGTTTGTCAGGAATTGGTAGGCGGTGAAGCCCCCGCATCCAATCAGTAGCTCTACCTCTATAAAACTATTAATCAACGCTGCACCTAAATGCATTTCGGGGAGTACGAGCTATTTCCGAGTTTGATTGGCCTTTCACCCCTACCCACAGGTCATCCGAAGACTTTTCAACGTCAACCGGTTCGGTCCTCCACAGTATGTTACTACTGCTTCAACCTGCCCATGGGTAGATCACACGGTTTCGCGTCTACCACTACTAACTAAAGCGCCCTATTCAGACTCGCTTTCGCTACGGATCCGTGACTTAATCACTTAACCTTGCTAGCAACGGTAACTCGTAGGCTCATTATGCAAAAGGCACGCCGTCACCCCAAAGGGCTCCGACCGCTTGTAAGCGTATGGTTTCAGGTTCTATTTCACTCCCTTATTCAGGGTTCTTTTCACCTTTCCCTCACGGTACTAGTTCACTATCGGTCTCTCAGGAGTATTTAGCCTTATCGGATGGTCCCGACAAATTCATACAGGGTTTCACGTGCCCCGCACTACTCAGGATACCACTATAATTAACGCTCTTTACTTATACCGGGCTATCACCGTCTATGGCCCCTCTTTCCAAAGGGTTCTAATTCATTGCGCAATCAATATTGTGGTCCTACAACCCCAGTATTGCCGTAACAACACTGGTTTGGGCTAATCCGCGTTCGCTCGCCACTACTAACGGAATCACTTTTGTTTTCTTCTCCTCCGGGTACTTAGATGTTTCAGTTCTCCGGGTTCGCCTCCTTACGGATACTATATCTTCAATATAGTGGGTTTCCCCATTCGGATATCTGCGGATCAAATCGTGTGTGCCGATCCCCGCAGCTTTTCGCAGCTTATCACGTCCTTCTTCGCCTCTGAGAGCCTAGGCATTCCCCATACGCCCTTATTTAGCTTATTGTACTTTTTGCTTTTTTAATGAGTTTCTTCAATTGACTAATGTCAATCGAAAACTGATTAACTATACATCGCTCGTAGTGAGTATAATTAATCTGAATTATTATTTAAAATTAGACCTAAATCTAATCTTATTTTCATGTATCTTTTTTCAATATGTCAATGAACGTGTCGTGAGTCACGACAGACAATATATGCCTATCTTCCTCAACGCAATGCTTGAAATAATATATCTCAAGACATTGTCTTGTGGAGAATATCGGAGTCGAACCGATGACCTCCTGCGTGCAAGGCAGGCGCTCTAGCCAGCTGAGCTAATCCCCCGTTTCAGAATTCAGAATTATGAATTCAGAATTACGAACTTTGAATTCTCAACTTCTAAAATTTCCTTTTCAATATTTAATGAACATCCCTAATTTCGACTCTTTTTTAATTAAATCAATCTTAGATTGTAGTCTCAGGCAGACTCGAACTGCCGACCTCTACATTATCAGTGTAGCGCTCTAACCAGCTGAGCTATGAGACTGTTTATAGTCTTCAGTGTTCAGTTTTCAGTAAAATATAATT
>NZ_JAKKDV010000010.1:3902-5546 GCF_021728415.1 Flaviramulus multivorans
TTACCGACCACCGTATTCTGGTGACTTATTTTTTAAATTAACAGCAATGAGAATAAACTATTTTTCATAATAGTTTTGATACTTAATTAGTCGTCTTTCTCTAGAAAGGAGGTGTTCCAGCCGCACCTTCCGGTACGGCTACCTTGTTACGACTTAGCCCTAGTTACCGATTTTACCCTAGGCCGCTCCTTGCGGTGACGGACTTCAGGCACTCCCAGCTTCCATGGCTTGACGGGCGGTGTGTACAAGGCCCGGGAACGTATTCACCGGATCATGGCTGATATCCGATTACTAGCGATTCCAGCTTCACGGAGTCGAGTTGCAGACTCCGATCCGAACTGTGATAGGGTTTATAGATTCGCTCCTGGTCACCCAGTGGCTGCTCTCTGTCCCTACCATTGTAGCACGTGTGTAGCCCAGGACGTAAGGGCCGTGATGATTTGACGTCATCCCCACCTTCCTCGCAGTTTGCACTGGCAGTCTTGCTAGAGTTCCCATCTTTACATGCTGGCAACTAACAACAGGGGTTGCGCTCGTTATAGGACTTAACCTGACACCTCACGGCACGAGCTGACGACAACCATGCAGCACCTTGTAAATTGTCCGAAGAAAAGTCTATCTCTAAACCTGTCAATCTACATTTAAGCCCTGGTAAGGTTCCTCGCGTATCATCGAATTAAACCACATGCTCCACCGCTTGTGCGGGCCCCCGTCAATTCCTTTGAGTTTCATTCTTGCGAACGTACTCCCCAGGTGGGATACTTATCACTTTCGCTTAGCCACTGAACCGAAGTCCAACAGCTAGTATCCATCGTTTACGGCGTAGACTACCGGGGTATCTAATCCCGTTCGCTACCTACGCTTTCGTCCATCAGTGTCAATTGATTATTAGTAATCTGCCTTCGCAATTGGTATTCTATGTAATATCTATGCATTTCACCGCTACACTACATATTCTAACTACTTCATAATAATTCAAGATAACCAGTATCAAAGGCAATTCTACAGTTGAGCTGCAGACTTTCACCTCTGACTTAATTATCCACCTACGGACCCTTTAAACCCAATGATTCCGGATAACGCTTGGATCCTCCGTATTACCGCGGCTGCTGGCACGGAGTTAGCCGATCCTTATTCTTACAGTACCGTCAAGCTCCCTGCTCGAGGGAGTGTTTCTTCCTGTATAAAAGCAGTTTACAACCCATAGGGCAGTCTTCCTGCACGCGGCATGGCTGGATCAGAGTTGCCTCCATTGTCCAATATTCCTCACTGCTGCCTCCCGTAGGAGTCTGGTCCGTGTCTCAGTACCAGTGTGGGGGATCCCCCTCTCAGGGCCCCTACCTATCGTTGCCTTGGTGTGCCGTTACCACACCAACTAGCTAATAGGACGCATACTCATCTTTTGCCGTAACCTTTAATATAATGCTCATGCGAGCTCTATATACTATGCGGTATTAATCCAAATTTCTCTGGGCTATCCCACAGCAAAAGGCAGATTGTATACGCGTTACGCACCCGTGCGCCGGTCGTCGGCGGTGCAAGCACCCCGTTACCCCTCGACTTGCATGTGTTAGGCCTGCCGCTAGCGTTCATCCTGAGCCAGGATCAAACTCTTCATCGTTAAATTATTTGTGCTATACATAT
>NZ_JAKKDV010000011.1 GCF_021728415.1 Flaviramulus multivorans
AAAATGAACAAAAAAATTGATCAACAATCGGCAGATAATATTAGAGCATTGGCTGTTGCTATGGTAGAAAAGGCAAATTCAGGACACCCGGGTGGTCCCATGGGAGGTGCAGATTTTATGCACATCTTATATTCTGAATTTTTCAATTTTGATCCAACCGACATGACATGGCCTTTTAGAGATCGATTTTTTATGGATGCAGGTCATTTATCTACCTTAATGTATGCACAATATTATTTGTTAGGTAATTATGAAAAAGACGATGTAGCGAATTTTAGACAATGGGGTTCAATAACTCCGGGTCACCCAGAAGTGGATGTAAAAAGAGGGATAGAAAACACGTCAGGACCATTAGGTCAAGGACATACTATGGGTGTTGGTGCTGCTATTGCTGCTAAATTTTTACAAGCCAGATTTGGAGATTGGATGAATCATAAAATATATGGTTTTATTTCTGATGGAGGTATTCAAGAGGAAGTGTCGCAAGGGGCAGGAAGAATTGCGGGTCATTTAGGGTTGAACAATTTTATTATGTTTTTCGATTCAAATGATATTCAATTATCCACCTCTACTGATGAAGTAACTACCGAAGATACAGCCATGAAGTATGAAGCTTGGGGATGGAAAGTAGTTACTATTGACGGACATAACCATGATGAAATTAGAAAAGCGTTAAAGGATGCCAATAGCGAAACCGAAAAACCTACCCTTATTATTGGTAAAACCATTATGGGTAAAGGCGCTGTTGCGGCTGATGGAAGTCCATACGAAGGGTATTGTGAATTGCATGGTCAGCCTATTGGACATACAGGTGCTGATTACGAAAAAACGATGCTGAATTTAGGAGCTAACCTTGAAAACCCATTTGACATTTTTGATGAGGTTAATGACTTTTATAAGAACTTAATTGCAGAAAAAACGAAACAAGCTGCTAATAAAAAAGCCAAAATTAATACTTGGAGAACGAGTAATAAAGCATTATCAGATAAGTTGGATTTCTTCCTATCAGGAAAATTACCAGTATTAGATTTTTCAACTGTTGAACATAAAGCAGGTTTAGCAACCAGAGTTGCGTCTTCTAATGTACTTGGGTATTTAGCAGACCACGTAGAAAATATGATTGTGTCGTCGGCAGATTTATCTAACAGTGATAAGACGGACGGCTTCTTAAAAAAGTCATCAGCACTTAAAAAAGGTGATTTTAGCGGTGGGTTTTTACAAGCAGGCGTAGCAGAATTAACCATGGCTTGCATTGCCAATGGTATCGCTTTACATGGAGGTGTAATACCTGTGGTGGCAACATTTTTTGTGTTTTCAGATTATATGAAACCAGCCATTCGTTTAAGTGGTATTCAAGAATTACCGGTAAAATATGTTTGGACACATGATGCCTTTAGAGTAGGTGAAGATGGTCCAACGCATCAACCTGTAGAACAAGAAGCACAAATTCGATTACTAGAAAAGCTAAAAAATCATAGTGGGAAACCAAGCTTTATGGCATTACGTCCAGCAGACTCTGCTGAAACCGCAGTAGCTTGGAAAATGGCTTTAGAAAACCAAAATACGCCTACTGGATTAATTCTTTCAAGGCAAGGTATAAAGGATGTTCCTGCAAAAATCAACTCAAGATATAAAGATGCTTTAGGGGCTGAAAAAGGAGGGTACTTAGTCAAAGAAGTAGAAAACCCAGATGTGGTATTAATTGCCAACGGATCGGAGGTTTCGACATTAGTAGCTGCAGCAGAAATTTTAGAAGCCCAAAATGGACTAAAAGTAAATATAGCCTCTATAATTTCTGAAGGTGTATTTAGACTGCAATCAAAAGACTATCAAAATAGTATCATTCCTAAAGACAAGCCTTTGTTTGGATTAACAGCTGGCTTACCAATAAATTTAGAAGGTTTAGTTGGAGAAGGTGGAAAAGTGTTTGGTCTTGACCACTTCGGTTACTCTGCTCCAGCTGGTGTATTAGATGATAAATTTGGATTTACAGGTGTGAAAGTGAGTAAGGAAGTATTAGCGTATTTAAACGAATCAGTTTTAACAAATTAAAAACGAAATCATGAAATTTTTTATAGATACAGCAAACCTTGATGATATTGCCGAAGCAGAAGCTTTAGGGGTTTTAGATGGTGTTACAACAAACCCATCATTAATGGCAAAAGAAGGTATAACAGGTTACGATAATATATTGGCGCATTACAAGAAAATATGCGATATAGTAGAAGGTGACGTAAGTGCAGAAGTTATATCAACAGACTTTGACGGTATGGTAAAAGAAGGCGAAATGCTTGCTTCATTACATCCACAAATTGTGGTTAAATTACCATTAATAGCTGACGGTATTAAAGCTTGTAAATACTTTTCAGATAAAGGGATAAGAACTAACGTAACCTTAGTTTTTTCTGCTGGTCAAGCATTATTAGCAGCCAAGGCAGGAGCCACATATGTATCACCATTTATAGGAAGGTTAGATGATATTTCTACAGATGGTTTAAACCTGATTTCAGAAATAAGACAGATTTATGATAATTACGGTTTTGAAACACAAATTTTAGCAGCTTCAGTACGTCATACAATGCACATTATAGATTGTGCTAAATTAGGTAGTGATGTTATGACAGGACCACTTTCAGCAATAAAAGGGTTATTAAAACACCCATTAACAGATATTGGTTTGGCTAAATTTTT
>NZ_JAKKDV010000002.1 GCF_021728415.1 Flaviramulus multivorans
TGATAGTGCTTCTGCTACTATCCCTGAGTTATGTAATGGTGGGACTGCAACAGTAACTTGGACGATCACTGATTTATGTGAAACTATTAATGTATCTGCTGATTTCTCTGTAACAGCACCTACAGCTATAACTTACACTGCGCCAGTAGATGATTCATCTACAGCTTCTGAATTTGATGACCCAGACCCTGTGGTAGCTCAAAGTAATTTAGATGCAGATTTTGATGCATGGTTAGCTGACCAAAATGCAACAATTAATGGTAGTGTTGTTAATGGCTGTAATCCTGTGATTACTAATGATTATGCTGGTCAAAGAATATCATTCTGTATTTCTGATAGTATTACCGTAACATGGATAATTACTGATTTATGTGAAACCATTAATGTAAATGCTACTTATACTTTTACTCAACCAGACGGTATTAACTTTACGGATCCTTCTAGTAAAACTGCTAATTCTTGTGATTTTGATAATGATGATATTACCATTGCTCAAGCTAACGTTGATAACGATATTGCTACATGGGTAGCGGATCAAACTAATATTATTAATAGTAGTCTTACTGGTGGCTCTCCTGATGTTAGTCACGATTATAATAATGAAACTATCGATATATGTACGGGTGGTGCCATTGTTGTAAACTGGACTATTGAAGATATTTGTGAAACCATAAATAGATCAGCGACTTATACATTAGTTGCTCCTACGGCTATAACATACACAGCACCTGTGAACGATAGTTCGGATGCTTGTGATTATGCAGATCAATCGGAAGTTGATACCGCCTTTAATAATTGGGTGGCTGCGCAAACCAGTGCCTTTGCTATTGCCAATGGATGTTCACCTGTACTTACCAATGATAGTGCTTCTGTTACTATCCCTGAGTTATGTAATGGTGGGACTGCAACAGTAACTTGGACGATCACTGATTTATGTGAAACTATTAATGTATCTGCTGATTTCTCTGTAACAGCGCCTACGGCTATAACATACACAGCGCCTGTGAACGATAGTTCGGATGCTTGTGAATTTGATACGAACGATTTAACAAATGCACAAAACGAACTAGATGCTGATTTAGCTTCATGGGTTAATGATCAAACAACTATTATAAATGGTAGTTTTGCTAATGGATGTTCGCCAACTGTTTCTAACGATTTCAGTACTCAATCCATAGATTTCTGTACAGGTGGTTCAGTAATAATTACTTGGACGATAACTGATAAATGTCAAACTTTTGATGTGAGTGCAACTTATACATTTACTCAACCATCAGCAACAACATTTGATCAAACACTTCCAACAGATATGACAGTTGAATGTGATTCAGTACCAACTGCTGATGCGCTTACAGCATCTAATACATGTGGTGATATTAGCGTGGTATATGATGAAACAAGAACAGATGGAGATTGTCCTAATTCTTATTCACTTTTAAGAACTTGGACAGCAACAAATATTTGTGGAGTAACAATTGAACATAATCAAACTATTACTGTAATTGACTCTACTCCTCCAGTGCTTACATTACCAAATAATGTAACAGCTGAATGTAGTGATGATTTATCTCCAATTAATTTTGGTGAAGCAACAGCTACAGATAATTGTGATCCTAATCCAGTAGTAACATTTAATGATGTTAGAACTGATGGAGCTTGTTCTGGCACATATACTATTACTCGTACATGGACAGCAACGGATTCTTGTGGAAATGTTTCAACAGCGGATCAAATAATTTCAACGTCGGATACAACGGCACCTGAATTTGACCAAACGTCATTGCCAGGAGATGTTGTAGTAGAATGTGACGGTGTTCCTAGTCCAGTAGTATTAACTGCTTCTGATAATTGTGGAAGTGCTGTAGTAACAGTAAACGATGTTAGAAATGACGGTAATTGTGATTTCAATTATACTATTACTCGTACTTATACGGCTACCGATGAGTGTGGTTTAACTAAAACACATGTTCAAACTATAACAGTTCAGGATACAACACCTCCAACATTTGTTGAAGCACTTCCTGTTACAAACATAGTAGTAGAATGTGATTCTATTCCAACACCTCAAACCTTAACAGCTGTTGATAGTTGTGGTTCTGCCGTGGTTACGGTTAGCGACACTAGAACAGACGGAATTTGTCCTAATAGCTATACTTTAACGCGTACTTGGACTGCCACTGATGAGTGTGGTTTAACTACGACGCATTCTCAGAATATTATAGTACAAGATACAACGCCTCCAACGTTTGTTGAAGCTTTACCTAGTGATATGACTGTTGAATGTGATAACATCCCTGATGTTACTTCAATAACAGCTACTGATAATTGTGGTTCTGCTACAGTGACAGTAAATGATATTAGAACTGATGGTGATTGTCCTTCAAATTATTTTATAGCTCGTACTTGGATTGCTACTGATGAATGTGGTTTAACAACAACACACACTCAAATTATAACAGTTCAAGATACTACAGCGCCAGTGCCTACAACGTCTTATGAAGCTACTTTAGATGTAAGTTGTACAGATATTCCTGATGCTCCAGTATTAGAGTTTGAAGATAATTGTTCTGCAAACATTGTGGTTGTTTATAACGAAACAAATTCATTTGACGAAAATGTATTTGTAGACTATCAAATCGTTAGAACATGGACTGTAAGAGATGCATGTAATAATGAAGCAGTTTATACACAAACCTTGAATGTGACCTTAGATGAAGTTTATTCTGAAGTCGTTGCTGAGGATAGATGTTTTGATGAAGGTATTGTAAACTTAAATGATATCATATCTGATACACTTAATACGAATGGAACTTGGGAACTATTAGAAGGAAACCCAGATGCAACGCTTAATGGTAGCATTTTTGATCCAACGCAACTTAAGTTAGCAGCAGATTTTTTACCTGGTGATGGTGGAATAGATTATAGATTTAGATACACTACAACTCATGAAGGATGTATAAGCATTACTGAGGTTATTATGAATATTCATGCGGATTGTGTGGTTCTACCTTGTGGTGAAAATGATATAGTAATCTCTAAAGCTATTACACCAAATGGTGATGGTTACAATGAAACTTTTGATATCGCCGGAATTGATTTATGTGGTTTTGTTGCAGAAGTTAAAATATTTAACCGTTGGGGTGCTTTAGTGTACGAATCTAATAATTACACATTAGGTAGTATTGAAACATCCGGTGCTCAAGGTGATTGGAATGGCTCATCGCCAAAATCATCAATTGGAGCTTCAGGTAAATTGCCAAACGGAACATATTATTACATAATAAAATTACAAAATAGTGGATTGAGTCCTTTAACAGGCCCCGTTTACTTAGGAACCAGATAAACCCTTAACCTATGAAATTTATAAAACATAATATAATCGCTATTGCATTGTTCTGCTGTACGGTTGGAGTTGCGCAACAATTACCGCAATTCACCCAGTACATGTACAATACAATCTCAATAAACCCTGCTTATGCTGGGAGTCGAGAAGCTTTAAGCATAGTTGCATTGCATAGAAGTCAATGGGTTGGTTTTAAAGGTGGCCCAATTACACAGACACTTTCTATTCATACGCCGCTTAGGAATGATAGAATTGGTTTAGGTTTATCGTTTATTGAAGATGATTTAGGCCCTCAAAATTTCACATACTTATATGGAGATTTTTCATATAGTATTCCTACTGGTACAGATGGAAAATTGGCCTTTGGTTTAAAAGCTGGTTTCACGCAGTTTAGTTTTGATACAGACTTCCGTTTAGATCAAGCAAACGCAAATGATCCATTAATTTACGGAACTGAAGATAGATGGACACCTAATGTTGGTGCCGGTATTTACTGGAGTACTAATAGAATATATGCTAGTTTATCGGCTCCAAGAATATTAAATAACGATTTCAGCAACAAAAACAATGATTTTGAAGCTTTAGAGCGTATTAGTTATTATTTTACCGCGGGTGGTGTTATTGATTTAAGTAAATCAATTAAATTTAAACCAGCAGCCTTAATTAAAGCTACTAATGGTGCTCCTGTATCGTATGACTTAACAGCCAACTTCTTATTTAACGAAAAGTTTTGGTTAGGTGGTTCATATAGAATCAACGAACAAACTGCTGCTATCGGTGGTATTGCAGATTTTCAAGTATCCAGACAATTACGTATTGGGTATGCTTACGAAAAACCAATTTCAGAAATAGCAGATTATACAACAGGTACTCATGAAATATTGCTTATTTATGAGTTCAAATTCTTAAGTTCTAAATTAAAATCACCAAGATATTTCTAATATTAGTTCTATGAAAAACAAAGATTACATATTAGTTTGTATCGCATTAATGCTAAGCTTTACAGTATTTTCTCAACAAGGAAAGCAAAAAAGAGCCGATACTTTATTTAACAAATTCTCATTTGTAAAAGCTGCTGAAGTTTATAGAGAACTTATTCAAAACAATTACAATAAGGATTATGCAACCAGACAACTTGCTGATTGTTATGCTTATTTAAGAGACTCAAGAAATGCGGAGCGCTATTACAAAAGTGTTGTAAAACAAAAAAATGTGCCTGTTGAGTATTATTATAAATATGCGCAAGCTCTTCGTGGAATGAAAAAATACGAAGAATCTCAAGAGTGGTTGCAACGCTATAAAGATTCGGGTGGTGTAGTGAATGCGAACGATTTTTCAAAAGACATCAACTTTATTACAAGTGTATTTGGTGCAAAACAGCAGTACTTTTTAGACCGGGTTCGTTTTAATTCAAAATACAGTGATTTTGGTGCTTTTGAACACGATGGAAAAGTTTACTTTACGTCTGCACGCGATGAAGGTGTCGCTGTAAAACGCTTATATGGATGGAACGAACAACCATTTTTAGACGTCTATGTAACCGATGCCAATTCAAAAAAGAACGCAGATTATACCAACAAATTAAAAGGTGATGTAAACTCCATTTATCATGATGGACCTGTAACCATTACTAAAGATGGTAAAACCATGTATTTCTCTAGAAACAACTTTAATGAAGAAGTTGAAACAAAGGATAAAAAAGGGCTTACCAACATGAAAATTTACCGAGCTACTTTGGTAGATGGTTTATGGACTAATATTGAAGATTTACCTATTAACGGCGATAATTTTTCAACGCAACACCCTGCTTTAAATATTGATGATACCAAATTATACTTTACTTCAGATAGACCTGGAACTAGAGGTGGATCGGATATTTGGGTGGTTAATATTCGTCCTGATGGATTATTAATGGATCTAAAAAATGTCGGCGATGTAGTAAATACTGAAAGCGCTGAAGGATTCCCTTTTATAAATAACGAAGGCGTTTTATTCTTTTCTTCAGATGGTCATACTGGTTTAGGTATGCTTGATATTTTTGCAACAATTAAAGATGAAGAAGATAATGAAACCATTGTAGATGTTATTAATCTAGGTGTTCCGGTAAACTCAAATAGCGATGATTTTTCATTTAGCATGAATCCAGATGGTATTACTGGCTATTTTGCCTCAAACCGTCGTGGTGGCCGTGGTAGTGACGATATTTATGCCTTTCATAGAGTGCCTGTTTTACATGTTGAAGGTGTTGTAACTGATGCTATTAATACAAAACCAGTTCCCAGCGCGAAAATTACGCTTTACGATAATAACGAAAATCAAGTGGCCTTTATGGAAACGGATGAAAACGGGTATTATCAAATTAATATAGACAGAAATCAAGACTACAAAATTGTAGCGAGTCAAGATAAATATATTGATGATTACAGAACCTTTACATCAAAAAACATTCAAACAGAGCTTATTACTATAAGTGCCAATTTACTGTTGAATCCTGTTCCAGATGTCGCTAAACTAGCAGACTTGAATAACGTTAATTTCGATTATGAAAAAAATCAAATTGATGGCGATTCTACAGCTGTAGCAAATGCACAACTTAACCCGATATATTTCGATTTTGAAAAGTATAACATCCGTAAAGAATATGCTGTAGAGTTGGATAAAATCGTGAAATTAATGACGGTTGATTATCCTGAAATGGTAATTAAAATTGAAGCGCATACAGATTCTCGCGGAACGCACGAATACAACGATATTTTATCTACAAATAGAGCTAAATCAACCTATAACTATTTAATTTCAAAAGGTGTGAATCCAGCAAATATTGAATCGTATAAAGGTTATGGCGAACGTAGATTAATAAATGAATGTGCTGATGGTGTTTCTTGTGAAGAAGCTAAACATCAATTAAACAGACGTACACAATTTATTGTGATTAAAATGGAGTAAATAGAAGTATTTACAAACATGTACTTTAAAGATTTTTTAATTAATAAAGACCCCATGAAATTAAAAAACAACATACTAATTAGCATTGGTTTACTCACAGGTTTATTAACCTTTGCACAACCTGATGCTCAGAAAGATGTGGAGGCTCGTTTTAATACGTTTGGTTTCGATAATATAAAACAACAACATACTGTAACCAATATGCCTTTTAATTCAAAATTTAGCGATTTTGGAGCTTATGAGCATAATGGAAACATCTATTTTGCTTCCTCTAGAGATGAAGGTGTTTTAGTAAAACATATTGATGAAAGAACCAATGAGCCCTTTTTAGATATTTATGTCACCAATAAAGGCTCCGAGGAAACTCCTGTAGATCACAAATCTAAATTAAAAGGAAAAGTAAATACCGTATTTCATGAAGGTTCTCTTGCCATTACTAAAGATGGTCAAACCATGTACTTTTGTAGAAACGATTTCAATAATCAAATTTTAGGAGCTGATGAAAACCTTATCACGCATTTAAAAATCTACAAGGCTACCTTAAAAAATGATAGGTGGACGAACATTGAAGAACTTCCTTTTAACGGAACGAAGTTTTCAAATGCGCACCCAGCATTAAATGAAGACGAAACCAAATTATATTTCGCTTCCGATATGAAAGGCAGCATTGGTGGATCTGATATTTTTTATGTAGATATTCACAGTGATGGAACTTTCGGAACACCACAAAATTTAGGCAACCTAGTCAATACAAAAAAGGACGAAGGTTTTCCGTTTATAAGTAGCGAAGGGACACTCTTTTTTGCTTCCGAAGGACACGAAGGCTTTGGTTTACTGGATGTTTTTGAAGCCGTTTCAGATACAAACAATAGGATAATTAACGTTGTAAATCTTGGTGAGCCTGTAAACTCAAATAAAGATGATTTTGCCTATTTTTTAAATAACAATGGACTCACGGGTTATTTCGCCTCTAACAGAGAAGGTGGTGTTGGTAGTGACGATATTTATGCGTTTAACAGAATACCACAATTGGCTATTGAAGGTACCGTAACCGATGTAAATACCAACGAACCCATCGCCAATACCAAAGTAACTTTATTAGATACGGATGGCAAAGAAATTACATATGTTGAAACCAATGATGATGGGTATTACAAGATTATTATTGATAGAGATACCGATTATGTAGTGGCAACCAAAAAAGATGCTTTTGAAGACCATGCGGCTTCTATTACCTCTAAAAATATTGAACGACACGTTAAAAGTTTAACAGCAGATTTTGCACTAAATCCTGTTAAAAAAGAGGCGATACCAATAGCAGCACTCTACCCTATTTACTTTGATTTTAATAAATCAGTAATACGAAAAGATGGAACCTCTGAATTAGATAGAATTGTAGATTTAATGGTAAATAAATACCCAGGTATGACAATTAAAATAGAATCGCATACCGATTCTAGAGGGTCATCAGCCTATAACGACAAACTATCGCAAGCGCGTGCTGTGGCAACTTATAACTATTTAATAAGCCAAGGTGTAGACCCTGCAAGAATTGTAGAGTACAAAGGCTATGGTGAGCAAAACTTAATTAATAACTGCGATGGCACAACCCGTTGTACCGAAGATAAACACCAACTTAATAGGCGTACGCAGTTTAAAGTCATACAAATGGAATAATTTAAAGCTAAATTTTATAATTGTAAAAACCACCAAGCAACCTTCTTGGTGGTTTTTTTATTAAATAAGTAGAAGTACTTATTGGTTTTGTGGTAAGAAAATTCTAACTTCGTTTAGGTCTACTATAAATTATAAAAAGATTCATTCCATAAAGTAAGGCCAACATTTGATACATTTACTGACATTAATATCCGAACTTAAACCTATGAAATATCCAATATTTAAATTTATATGCATATCATTACTTTTAATAAACTGTTCAAAGAATGAATCAAATATTGAACCTATTCCAGAAAACATAGAAACAGAACAAAATTGTCTTATAGAAGAAATAAGATTTGCGACATCAAAATATAAATACATTTATAATAATAACAATGAGTTACACCAAATAATTAATACTTATAATGATAATCCCACGACATATTATGTAAATAAAATTGCAAACGACTCCATTGAAGTCGGACTAATATTCGCCGACTTATCTCAAGACTTACCTACTTTAAGTGCAAAATATAATGGTGAAAAGTTAATTCAATTAAAAAGGTTTTATAATCCTTCAACGGCTAATATTTTTAGCATTGAATACACTGAGAATAAAATAACTGTAAGGCAAGACTACTCTAATGGAATATCATATCAAAACATATCATATGCAGACTATTTTATGGATCAAAATGGGAATGTGAGTTCAATTAAGTTATATGTTTATGATAATAATTCTCCAAATAACTTCACACTATATAACGAAGCATCTTACACGTATGACAATGGAAATAATCCATGGAAGGGTGTTATTTATCCAACATTTTTATGCCAAAATCTACCTAACCCTATGTTATTTTCTCAAAACAATACGCTTTCAGAAACCAATAATAATACCGGAACCACTAATTATTACAGCTATAATTATGATGAAAATAATTTAACAACTAAAGGAATTGACAAATATCCATATAATGTTTGTAGTAGTGCCGTTACTTTAGATGAATACTATACATATACTAATTGTTACGGTTATTAAACTATATTCTGATTTATAGTTTACCTCTAAATTGAATAAAGATTATGATTAAAACTACTTACAACATAGTTAAAATTAATTAATAGAACTCATCTACATTTTTAAATTCTCACACACGAATACACTAAGCACAATGAAAAGCTAAATTTTATAATTGTAAAAACCACCAAGCCACTTTCTTGGTGGTTTTTTTATTTGATACTTCGCTTATTTGTAATTGAATTAATGTTAAATAAATACTGAAATTCTCACAATAAAACTTTATATTTCGTTCATGGATACGTACTGTTCATTAAAAGGATTAGATACCAAATGTGGTTGGTTATTTGAACCTCAGATTTAAAAAATATGTAAGTTTTAAAATATTCATATAATGAAAAAAAATTATTTGCTTTTTTTGTTAATCATTTTATCCACAAATACTTATAGCCAAATTTCTTTTGAGAAAGGGTACTTTATTAATAACTCAAATCAAAAAATTGATTGCTTAATCAAAAATATAGACTGGAAAAACAATCCAATTCAGTTTGAATACAAACTTTCCGACAATGGTGAAACCAAAACAGGTACAATACAGTCGGTAAAGGAGTTTGGAATTGGTAACTATTCAAAATATGTCAGAAGCAATGTAAAAATTGATAGGTCAAGTAAAAACACTAACTACCTAAATTATAGTAAAAATCCTATTTTTAAAGAAGAGGTTTTATATTTAAAACTATTAGTTGAAGGGAAAGCAAATTTATATTTATATGAAGACAAGAATTTAAAAAGATTCTTTTTTAATTATGATAACTCTGCTATTGAGCAATTAATTTTTAAAAAATACAAAACAACTAACAACAAAATAGGCACCAACGATAGTTATAAACAGCAATTATGGAGCAATTTAAAGTGTAAAGATATATCGATAAAAATTATTAATAACATTGATTATAAGGAAAATGAATTACTTGATTTTTTTGTAAAATACAACCAATGTAGTAATTCAGAATCCCTCATTATTAAACAGAAACAGAAACAAGACTTGTTTAATTTGACCTTAAGACCTGGAGTAAAAAGTACATCCCTATCAATAAATAATAGAAATGCAAATTTATCAGATGTTAATTTTGAGAATAAACTGGGACTTAGATTAGGACTTGAAGCGGAATTTATTATGCCCTTTAATAAAAATAAGTGGGCTTTGATAATAGAACCCACGTATCAATATTATAAATCTGAAAAAACTATCATGGTTAATCCATTCGACCTTGTTATACCTCAAGAGATAATTTATAAGATTGACTATAAATCAATTGAATTTCCTGTTGGAATAAGACATTATTTCTTTTTAAAAAACAATTCTAAAATTTTTGTAAATGGTTCTTTTGTTTTAGATTTCAATGTTGGAAATTCAAGTTTAAGTATAACAAACACATCGCTAATAGAAGGTCCTAATGTAATAGAAATAAAAACAAGAAATAATTTAGCATTTGGATTTGGTTATAAACACAACGATAAATATAGCGTTGAATTAAGGTATTTTACTAATAGGGATTTTAGGTATTGGGAATCAGATTATAATTCATTCTCGATTATTTTTGGATTTACACTATTTTAAAACTACACTTAATATCATTTCATATATAAAAAACAGCTGGTTCTGTGTGTAAATAAATAATAAAATAAAGTTCAGTTTTCAAGTTTAAGTCGAAAACTTATTACATTAAGAACCTCACTACTTTTTAAATTGAATATTGCAAAGTTAAACCAAAAAGCCCTCTCAAATAAATGAAAGGGCTTTATACCTAAAGCTAAATTTAATAACTGTTAAGTTATTAATTATAACCTATTTAATTTTTATTGCACAATACCTCTAAAATGCAACATTTGCTAAAAATCAGTCAAATCAAATAAGGTTATGAGGTTTCAATTGCATTAAAGCAATCGTTATTTTTTAATAAAAATGTTAGTATAATACCATCTCCCATTTTCGTTTTTTTCTGCCGATACATCAAAGTTTGTAAAATCGCCTTCTAGGTTTTCTCTATGCGATTCGCTCTTTATCCAAGCATTAACAACACCTTGCGCCGTACTATACCCATAAGCAACGTTTTCAGATACGCGTTTAGCACCTGCGTTGGCTTTTAAGTAATTACTACGTGTATAAAAATTGGCGTGTGATACTTCGTCCTTATCCACCATATAATCGGTATGTGTAAAGGCAACCGATTTTACTAAGGTCATATCCCCTAGCGGGTTTAATCCTTTAGATAATCTGTGGTCGTTAATAAGGTTTAATATTTCAACTTCAATATCCTTAACCTCAGGGGTTACAAGGTTTAATTCTATAGCATTTGCTTGATCGTCTAAGCTGTCTGTTGAACACGATGAAAAGGTTAAAACAGCAAACAGTGCCAGTACTGGCCATTTGATTAATAACTTCATAAGTAGGTAAATTTAGATTTGGTCCTATAAAGTTATTCAGCACGGTCAGGTTTGCACCCTATGAGGTCTAGAATTCGATGAACGACATTTGCAAAATCGACAAATTACTTATTTTATCGATAAAGTGTAAATAAAAATGTATGAAAAATACGTTTTATCGTATTTTTATGGAGATAAACGATTAATTGACCAGTTAAAGTCTTCTTGAAGCGTGTATCGAATGCGGTCATGCAAACGGTTTGGGCGCCCTTGCCAAAACTCAAATTCAACAGGTTTTACTATATAACCGCCCCAATGTATTGGTCTGGGAATTTCTTTTCCTTCGTATTGCTTCTCTAAGTTCGCCAGTTTGTTTTCAAGATACTCCCTATCAGGAATCACATCACTTTGATTGGAAACCAATGCTCCTAATTGACTGCCTCTGGGTCGGGATTCAAAATATCCATCACTTAAATTCTCAGCAATCTTTTCAGCTTGTCCTTTTATAATGATTTGTCTTTCGGCGCCATGCCAGAAAAAAGACAAACACACATTAGGATTGTTAGCAATGGCTTTTCCTTTTTCGCTATTATAATTGGTATAGAAAATAAAACCCTCGTAGGTGTATTTTTTTAGTAGCACTACTCTACTCTTTGGATACCCATCATCACCAATTGTAGAAATAGTCATGGCGTTGGTTTCGTCTTCACTAAAAAACGTATCAACCTCATAAAACCATTTTTGAAACAGTTCTAAAGGGTTTTCGGGCACTTCGCTTAAAAGTAACTCACCCTTTTCGTAAGATTTTCTATAGTTGCTTAAATCCTTATCCATATGCTACAAAATAACAAAAATTAAATCTTAGTTAATCATTAATTTTTCTAATAACTTTTTTAAGTTTGCACGCCCTAAAAACTAATTATGAAATTTGAAGACTCTAAATTTTTTAAAAGCCTACATTGTTATAAAATTGAAAAGCCCTTTGGAAACTTTTATTTTCTTGATAAATTGATTGTTTCTGAACTGAACGAATCCGTACATTTTGATTGGGATTTGATTCAAAATATTATGGCTGATGCCGTTGATTATTACGGGAAAGATGCCCAATTAGGATATATTTCTAACCGCGTTAATTCCTATTCCATGGATCCACACACCTGGAACCAAGTACTAGATGAGTACAATATGTTGGTTGCTGGAGCTATAGTAACCTATAATAGTATGACTTTTATGAATGCTACTTTAGAAAAACGCTTTTCTAAAAACAGCATTAAAAGATGCTTATCCTTAGAAGAAGCTATGGAATGGACCTTGAATTTAAAAGAGCTGAATTAAAGCTTAAAGACTGTCTGTTCTGTATTTTGATTCATCATTTTTTATTATCTTGAAGTACTAGAACGCTTTTTATGAAATTTGTCTGCCATATTTCCATCAATAAACCTATTGAAGAGGTTGTTAAACAATTTGAAAATCCTGAAGCACTTAAACAATCGCAAAAGGATTTTGTTAGAATTGAACATTTAAGCGGTAATAAAAGAGAAGCCGGTGCAAAATCAAAACTAGTCTACAAGAAGTTTGACTTATTTGAAACCATAATTCATAACAATTTACCTGAAGAATTTTACGCAAAATACGAGCATAAAAACATGACCAATACCATGCGAAATACCTTTGTTGCGGTAAATGCGCATGAAACAAAAATGGTTACTGAAATTCACTACAGCGAGTTGAGAGGCTTTGTTATAAAGCTATTTGCAAAACTATTTCCAGGAATGTTTAAAAAACAAGTAGATAAATGGCTTGTAAAATTTAAAAGCTTTGTAGAAAAGCAATCTTAATAAATTATCTGGATAGCATTAATTAAGAATAATTAAAACTCAAAGGTTTTGCCATCGTCGCTTAACTCTACATTTTCAAAAACCTCTTGAGCCTCTTCCTTAAAACGTTCTAAGCTATCGTATCGGGTAGAATAATGACCAAGTAATAATGTGCCAACATGCGCTTGTTTTGCAATACTAGCGGCTTGTTTTGCTGTAGAATGCTTGGTTTTTAAAGCTAAATGTTCGTGTTTGTTTAAAAATGTAGATTCGTGGTAAAGCACATCTACTTTTTTAATTATAGGTATAATATCTTCTTTATAATAGGTGTCGCTGCAAAACGCATAACTTTTTGGTTTGTTACCCGCTTTAGTAACTGTTTCATTTTTTATAGTGACGCCATCTTCATTAACAACATCAAAACCTTGTTTTAGTTTTCTATAATAAGCCACATCAATATTAGCTCTTTCAGCGGCTCTAACGTTTAGCTTTCTATCACCTACCTTTTCTTTAAAAAGAAATCCGTTGGTATAAACTCGATGGTCCAGAGGAATTGTATGGACTTCCACTTTTTCATCTTCAAAAATTAATTCGGATGTGTTTGAAGTCAATTCATGAAATATCAGATTATAATTGGTCCACGAATCGGCTAACTTCATTTGAAGTGTAACGACTTCTTTAATTCCTTTGGGACCGTAAATGTGCAAGTCGGTTTCTCGAGTTAACAATCTAAAGGTTGAAATAAGACCGACTAGCCCAAAAAAATGATCGCCATGTAAATGCGAAATAAAGATGTGTTTTATGCGGTTAAACTTTATTTTATGTTTGCGCAGTTGTACCTGTGTTCCCTCGCCACAGTCTATTAAAAACATGTGGTTGTTTATTTCTAATACTTGCGAGGTTGTATTGTTTAAAGTTCTTGGGGTGGCACTATAACAGCCTAAAATGGAGAGCCTCATATTACTTAAGAGGTTTATAATTTAACGCATCAGACGCTGAAAATTTACTTTTAAATGTAAAGGCATAAGGTGTTTCTCCGTAGGTATTTAAATAGTCCAGACGGTCTTTTGCATCCTGAAAGGTAGGTTCATAGCCTTCAGGAACATACCAAAACGCCATGTGAATCATTTTCATTTTACTAAACCACTCTTTTTTACGTTTAAAAATTTCAACGTGTACAGAATTATAAGTGTAATTAAAAAGAGCATCTAAATCAGTCCAAACCGACATGTTTATTAGCAACTTATCACTTTCGAAAATACGAGCACCTTCTTCTTTATCTTCATCCATCAGTCGCCATACAAACCCATCACTAACATCTGCAACAGCATTTATTCTGTCTAAATTATTGACAAAATCTTGCATTATTGGGTCGTCCATAGGAGCTAATCGTTCGGCAATATTTACTTGGGCTAGATGAAATTTACTCATATTAAAATCCTAAATCACGCTCCATTTCTTCCATTTCAATAATATCGTAAGCTTCTTGTAGTGTAGGAACGACTACAATTTCATCAGGAACAATATCTAAGTCAATTTTGTCGGATACTATAACAAATGAATGTTTTGAACCTCTATGTGTGTTTGATACTTGCAAAAATTCGGTAATATCCGAAAGCCCTAGAGCTTTCAACGATGTTAAAACCACTATAACATTATCGTTTTTGAATTTTGGATATAACGCTTGAATTTTTTTAACTAATTCAATTACTGTAGCCTTTTCTTGTGTAATTACAGTAATATTTTCGTTTTGTTCTAAAATCATAACTTACTGTTTAATTTTTGATGCTAATAAATAAATTACGGCCATTCTTATAGCTACGCCGTTTTGAACTTGATCTAAAATTATAGATTGTTTAGAGTCGGCAACATCACTGGTAATCTCAACCCCTCTGTTTATAGGGCCTGGGTGCATTATGGTTATTTCTTTATTTAAAGAATTTAGCAACTCTTTATTAACACCAAACTGTTGTGTGTATTCTCGTGTTGAAGGAAAATAACTTATGTCCATACGTTCATTTTGTACACGAAGCATATTAGCCACATCGCACCAGTTTAATGCTGTGCGCAAATTGGTTTCTACTTTTACACCAAGTTTATCAATATACTTAGGTATAAGCGTTTTTGGTCCGCAAACCATGACTTGAGCACCCTGAAGTTGCAGTGCAAATATATTTGAGAGTGCTACTCTACTATGTAAAATATCACCAACTATCACTACTTTTTTGCCTTTTACGTCGCCTAGTTTTTCTCTTATAGAATAAGAGTCTAAAAGCGCTTGTGTAGGGTGTTCATGCGCACCATCGCCAGCATTAATGATACTTGCTTTAACATGTTTAGATAAAAATACACCAGCACCAGGATTCGGGTGACGCATAACAACCATATCTACTTTCATTGAAAGTATGTTGTTTACTGTGTCTATTAATGTTTCTCCTTTTTTTACTGAAGATTGTGAAGAAGAAAAATTTAAAACATCGGCTGACAATCGCTTTTCGGCGAGTTCGAAAGATAATTTGGTTCTGGTTGAATTCTCGAAAAACAGGTTTGCAATCGTAATATCTCTAAGCGAAGGCACTTTTTTTATGGGGCGGTTAATCACTTCTTTAAAATGATCGGCAGTTTCAAAAATAAGTTGGATATCTTGTTTATTAAGATACTTAATTCCCAGTAAGTGATTTACACTTAATTCGCTCATTGATTTTATTTATTTTTCAATTAAGTAAACAGAATCTTCTTTGTCATGTTCAATCCAATTTACTTTTACTTTTTCATTATTTATAACATCTACTTGTCGACCTCTATAATCTGGTTGAATAGGTAAATGTCTGCTAAAACGTCTGTCAATCAAGGTTAATAATTCTATTTCGTTGGGTCGCCCAAACGATTGAATAGCGGTTAATGCCGCACGAATACTTCGTCCCGTGTATAAAACATCGTCAATAAACACAATGTTTTTGTCTTCTACTAAAAAGTTGATTTTTGTTTTGTTGGCTTCCAGTGTTTTTTGTCCACGTCGAAAATCATCTCTATAGAACGTAATATCCAAATACCCAAGTTGGATATTTTTAATCTTATAATCTTCCTTTAAAATTTTTGTTAATCTATCGGCTAAAAATATACCGCGTGGTTGTAAACCAATTAAAACAGTATTAGAGAAATCGTTATGTTTTTCAATAAGTTGGCAAGCCAATCGATGTAGAATGATGTTTACCTCTTTTGCGTTAAGTAAAACTTTTTGACTCATATACTTTCCAAACGTATTTGGAGTACAAAGGTAAGGTAAAAATTATGAAGTTGAAACATAAAAAATAATTCTTAAGCGAACCCTTGATTGATAAAAAAAGCCTTCAAGAAATTGAAGGCTTTTTGATATTAATAAATGATGGAAAAATTACTTTTTCTTAGCTTTAGTAGCTTTAGCTTTAGCAGGTTTTCCGTCCATTTTATCTTTAAGCGCTTGTAAAGCATCGTTAGCATCACCTAAAGTTGGTTTAGCTTCTGCCGCCGCAGCTTCCGCTTTTTTAACAGCTTGCTTAACAATTTTTGCTTCTTCTGCTTTAAATACAGCAGTATGTGAAGCCACTACACGTTTAAATTCTTTGTTAAATTCAATGATTTTAAACTCTGCAGCTTCGCCTTTTTTAAGTTTGCTTCCATCTTCTTTTTCAAGATGACGTGTTGGTACAAACGCTACGATATCTTCATTAAATTCTACAGTAGCACCTTTATCAACGATTTCAGATACTTCAGCTTTATGAACTGTGTCTAAAGCAAAATCTGTTTCATAAGCATCCCAAGGATTCTCAGTAGTTTGTTTATGTCCTAAACTTAATTTACGACCTTCAACATCTAACTCAAGAACAATAACATCTAACTTGTCACCTACTGCACAGAACTCACTTGGATGTTTGATTTTCTTAGTCCAAGATAAATCCGAGATATAAATTAACCCGTCAATACCTTCTTCTAATTCAACAAAAACACCAAAGTTTGTAAAGTTACGTACGATACCTGTGTGCTTAGAACCTAATGGGTATTTTTCAGTAATATCAGTCCAAGGATCAGCAGATAATTGCTTAATACCTAAAGACATTTTACGATCTTCTCTATCAAGTGTTAAGATAACTGCTTCAACTTCATCTCCAACAGAAACGAAATCTTGAGCAGAACGTAAATGTGTAGACCATGACATTTCTGATACGTGGATTAATCCTTCAACGCCATCAGCAACTTCAATAAACGCACCGTAATCAGCGATAACAACTACTTTACCTTTTACTTTATCACCAACTTTAACTTCATCAGCTAAAGCTTCCCATGGATGTTTGCTTAATTGTTTTAATCCTAATTGGATTCTTGATTTATCTTCATCAAAATCAAGGATTACTACATTAAGTTTTTGATCTAACTCAACAATCTCATTTGGATGGTTAATTCTAGACCAAGAAAGATCTGTAATATGGATTAAACCATCAACACCACCAAGATCAATAAATACACCGTAAGATGTAATGTTTTTAACAATACCTTCAAGTACTTGACCTTTTTCTAGTTGACCAATGATTTCTTTCTTTTGTTCTTCAATATCAGCCTCGATAAGTGCTTTATGAGAAACTACTACGTTTTTAAACTCGTGGTTGATTTTTACAACCTTGAATTCCATAGTTTTATTTACGTACTGATCGTAATCTCTAATTGGTTTTACGTCAATTTGAGAACCTGGTAAGAATGCTTCGATGCCAAAAACATCTACAATCATACCACCTTTAGTTCTACATTTTACAAAACCATTTACAATTTCGCCAGTTTCGTTTGCTTTAATAACTCTGTCCCATGCTTTGATTACACGAGCTTTTCTGTGAGATAATACTAATTGTCCTGTTGCATCTTCACGAACATCAATTAATACTTCTACTTTGTCTCCTACTTTTAAATTAGGATTGTAACGGAATTCGTTTAATGAAATAACGCCTTCAGATTTTGCATTGATATCAATGATAGCATCACGATCGGTAATATGAATAACCGTACCTTCTACTACTTCATCATCTAAAGTGTCAACGAAATTTTCTGCTACTAATTTTTCAAATTCTTTAAGTTGTTTGTCATCAACCTCATCAATACCTTCTTGGTAATTGTGCCAATTGAAATCTTTTAAGAATTTTTCTGGATTTGCTTGAGCTTCAGATACTACTGGAGCTTCTTTGGTAGTTGCTTCAGTTGCTTCAACCTCAGCTTGTTTTGCTTTTTCAGCCATGTGCTGATTAAAATTTGTATTCTGAATGTTCCGGGTGAATTAAGCAAATAACATACAGAAGTGTTATTATAATTTTCAGTTTTATCCTTTTATCATCCCGACGATTTGCTAAAAGGAGTGCAAAAATACAAACTTTTAATATAATTACCTAAAAATGAATACATAAATTAAATGTGACTTTTTTATGTATTGAGCATCTGAAAAATATAAATAATTATGTTGAATAATATTTAGGAGTTTTATGCAAATAATTCCTATATTGTTGATTGCAAAAACTGTTAAAAATTAATATAATTATGAGTGCAAAAAGTAAGTATCAACCTGTTTTAGAGCTAGGTGAAAAATTAAACATTCAAGATGGAAATGTGAGTGAAGAAAATGGTGTTTTAAAAATAAAAGGAACCGCTAAAACGCAATATGAAAAAAACATTCTTTGGGATAAGATAAAAGAAATTGGAGGACAAAACCCTTCAGACATAAAAGCAAACATCTCAGTAGCTGATGAAAGCGTGTATCATAGACACACCGTTAAAAGTGGAGAAACCTTAGGAAAAATTGCTAAACATTACTACGGAAACCCTTCAAAATATCATGATATTTTTAAAGCAAATTCTGATATTTTAAAGAATCCTGATTTAATTTATCCAGATCAAGAATTAATCATTCCAAATTTGTAGGATTAAAAACATTTAAAATAAAAAAGCGAACTTTTTAAAGTCCGCTTTTTTTATTTTGGCTATAATACTCTATTCACAATCTTCAATAGTCATTTTAACTAATTGAATAATTTTATCAAACTGTTCTTTTAGAGTCATATTGGAGTTGTCAACCTCAATGGCATCCTTAGCTTTTATCAGTGGCGAGTCTTCTCTATTCGAATCTATATAATCACGCTCCTTTACGTTTTTTAAAACTTGCTCAAAATTAACAGCATCTCCCCTTTCAACAAGTTCTTCGTATCTTCTTTTTGCTCTGGTTTCAGCCGAAGCAGTCATAAACAACTTTAATTCGGCATCAGGAAATACTACAGTACCAATATCTCTTCCATCCATAACAACACCCTTATCTTTTCCCATTTTTTGTTGTTGCTCGACTAATTTCTGGCGAACTTCCGAAACCTCAGCTACTTTACTTACAAAGCTTGAAACTTCAAGCGTTCTTATTTCTTTTTCAACATTAACATCGTTTAAATACACCTCAGCAAAGCCTAAGGATTTATTAAATTTAAAACTAATGTTAATACTAGGTAATTGATAGATTAGTGCTTCTATATTGAAATCTGACTTACTAATAAGTCCTTTTTGCATAGCATAAAGTGTCACCGCACGGTACATAGCACCAGAATCTACATAAACATATCCCAAATGTTTCGCTATTTGTTTTGCTACCGTACTTTTTCCTGTTGAAGAAAACCCGTCTATGGCTATTGTAATTTTATTCATGCGTATGTTTGAAGCACAAAAGTAGACATTTATTGTAAATCTATCTGTAACCCGAAGAAGTTTGAATTGGCTGCACTGGTATATTTTGCATGCGTATAACTAAAGCGCATTTTATTCATTTTAATAGAGATTCCAGCAGATAATCCTGAAAAATTACGTTGATCTACAATTCTAAGTTCCTCACCTCTTCTAAAATTGTATCCTAATCTGATATTAAAACCGCCTTCAGGGAAGATTTCTGCTCCTAAAATAGTATGCCTGATTACTTGCCCTAAAAAACCCACCTTTTCACTTGTTTGATTGCCACTTAAATCACTTGTAGTACGTGCTGGGTTGGGTCTAGAAATAGGCCATTCTTGTAAATTCTCTAAAGTAACATGCCAGCGAATAGGTACATTCTCTAGACGCTGCGACATTCCAAAAGCCACCTCAAAAGGCAAGCGCTCATTTAATCCAGCATATGTAGTAATCTGAGTTCCTAAATTTCTAACTATTAACGCAGCGTTAAAATCTAAATACTCATTAATATAAATCAAACCTAAATCCGCAGCAGCTCCGATGGAATTATATTGCTCTAACTTAGATGTTATAAGTTTTAAGTTCCCTCCAAAATAAAAATCGGAATACCCAATTTGTGTTGCATAACCAAATGATAATGCAGCTTCATTTCCTGTAAATGTTCCTGTGGAATTTCCATCTTCATCATAGCCATCAAACGAGCCATAATTAATATATGTTATACCGGCATGAAATGTTTGTGTACGTCTGTCTATGGTATAAGCGTATGATGCGGTTCCGTAACTAATGCCACCTAAATAGCTTGTATAGTTTACTGCCAACTGATTATCCATTTCTACATTAATTGTAGCGGGATTAAAGAGTCCTTGTGTTACATCGTAATCAACATTTGTAAATACTTTTCCCCCTAAAGCTGCTTGACGCGGTGAAGATATTAAGTTTAAAAACTGGTAGGTAGTCTCTCCTCCTACCTGACCAAAGGACAAAGTGCTAGAAACGATACAAAAAATGGAGATAATTTTTCTTAGCATATTTACTGATACAAAGTAAGTAAATCTATCTTAAAACGATAGCATGTATCTTTTATTTTAAATAAAATGAATTGCTTTTTGTGTTTTCAATACGGGAACTTATGAATTTGTTATCCTCCAAAAATCGAAAACATAAAAAAAACCTCGATAATCATCGAGGTTGAATTTTATATTTTTTTAGGGTTTTTAACTTTTTGATTTGTGATAGCCAATTTAATAACATCACTCATATCGGTTACATAATGAAACTTCAACCCTTTTAAATATTCTAGTTTTATTTCTTCAATATCACGTCTGTTTTCCTCACACAACAAAATTTCCTTTATTCGTGCTCGCTTTGCAGCCAATATTTTTTCTTTTATTCCACCTACAGGAAGTACTTTTCCACGAAGTGTGATTTCACCAGTCATGGCTAAACTTTTCTTTACTTTACGTTGAGTAAATAAAGACACTAACGAAGTAAGCATGGTAACACCTGCACTTGGTCCATCTTTAGGCGTAGCGCCTTCAGGTACGTGAATATGAACGTTATAATTATCAAAAACGGAATTATCAATTCCGAATTCATCAGCATTAGACTTTATATATTCCATAGCAATAGTAGCTGATTCTTTCATGACCGTACCTAAATTACCGGTAATCGTCATGGTTCCTTTCCCTTTAGAAAGAATAGATTCAATAAACAAAATATCTCCGCCAACACTAGTCCAAGCTAATCCTGTTACAACACCCGCAACATTATTATTCTCATATTTATCACGTTCTAATTTTGGTCCGCCTAAAACCTCTACAACATCTTCGTTTGTTACCTTGATGTTATAATCTTCTTCCATAGCAATATTTTTAGCTGCATAACGCACCATTTTTGCTATTTGTTTTTCAAGACCACGAACTCCTGACTCTCGTGTGTAACCTTCAACAATTTTCTCAAGTTGTGGCTTGCCAATTTTTAAATCATTATCAGTTAAACCATGCTCTTTTAATTGCTTAGGCAATAAATGACGTTTGGCAATTTCTACTTTTTCTTCAATAGTATAACCCGTAACGTTAATAATTTCCATACGGTCTCTTAAAGCAGGTTGTATCGTTGATAAATTATTACAAGTTGCAATAAACATAACTTTAGAAAGGTCGTAACCCATTTCTAAAAAGTTATCATAAAACTCGCTATTTTGTTCTGGATCTAGCACTTCTAACATAGCAGACGATGGGTCTCCCTGATGTGAGTTAGACAATTTATCTATTTCATCTAGAACAAATACTGGGTTTGATGTACCTGCTTTTTTTAGACTTTGAATAATTCGCCCTGGCATAGCACCAATATAAGTTTTACGGTGCCCACGAATTTCAGCTTCATCGCGTAAACCACCTAATGAAATACGAACATACTCGCGACCAACAGCTTCTGCTATAGACTTTCCTAAGGAAGTTTTACCAACCCCTGGAGGTCCGTATAAACAAAGAATAGGCGATTTCATGTCGTTACGCAACTTTAAAACTGCTAAATACTCTATAATTCGACGCTTTACATCCTCTAAACCAAAATGGTCTCTATCAAGGATTTTCATAGCGCGTTTTAAATCGAATTTATCTTTACTAAATTCATTCCATGGTAAGTCTAAAAAGAGCTCTAAATAGTTGCGCTGTATTGAATACTCAGCTACTTGAGGGTTCATCCTTTGCATTTTAGCTAGCTCTTTATCAAAATGCTTCGCTACCTTCTCATCCCAAAGCTTATCACTAGCTTTAGCCTTCATTTCTTCAATCTCTTCATCATGACTCACGCCTCCCAATTCCTCTTGAATGGTTTTCATTTGTTGATGCAAGAAATACTCACGCTGCTGTTGGCTCATATCCATTTGAACCTTGGATTGAATGTCGTTTTTAAGTTCTAATTTTTGAAACTCAACATTCATATATTTAAGCGTTGCCAAAGCACGCTTTTTCAAGTCGTCCATTTCTAACAGTGACTGCTTTTCAGTTACTGAAAGGTTCATGTTTGAAGACACAAAATTCACCAAAAACGAACTACTTTCAATATTTTTTATGGCAAATGATGCTTCGCTAGGAATATTAGGACTTTCCTTGATTATATCTAAGGCCAATTCTTTAATGGAATCAATGATTGCTAAAAACTCTTTATTCTTTTGAGCTGGTTTTGCTTCAGGAATATCTCTTATAGTAGCATTCATATAAGGCTCTTCCGTAATTACCTCGGCTACTCTAAAACGTTTTTTTCCCTGGATAATAACGGTTACGTTACCATCGGGCATTTTAAGAACCCTTAAAATTTGAGCAACTGTACCAATTTCGTGAATCTCTTTTGCTGTAGGGTTTTCAACCGATTCATCTTTTTGAGCTACAACACCAATAATTTTTTTACCCTTATTGGCATCATTTATAAGCTTGATAGATTTATCTCTACCAGCAGTAATAGGTATAACAACTCCTGGAAACAGTACGGTATTTCTCAATGAAAGTATGGGTAAAGTTTCGGGTAAAGTTTCGTTATTTATAGCTTCTTCATCTTCAGGTGTCATTAACGGAATTAACTCTGAATTTTCGTCAAATTCCTGTAATGACAAACTGTCAAGTGATATAAAATTAGATTTCTTCATAGATATATTTAAGTCAATCTGTCATTAAAACAAATCAATCTTCATTTTAAATATAATTATATATTATTTAAACAACTGAAAAACAATGATTTAAAAAATATTATATGTTTTCAGCTACTAAATAATGTCAATACTTATGCCAATTGCAAAATTAAATTCCACATATTTTACATTTTACCCATTCTTCTCAAAACAAATAGAATTAATATAGGAATAGCTAATAAACCAATCATAAGTAAATTAGTTTTAAATAACCATGGAGAGAGTATTAACGTAATAAGGTAACCCCCAATTGCGCCACCAAAATGAGCATCGTGCCCAATATTACCTATCCTGTTTTTCATTCCATAGATAGAGTACAGCAGGTAACCAATTCCAAAAATATAAGCAGGAATAGGAATAGGGATAAAAAACATATATAAACTCATTCCGGGTTGCAATAAAATAGCAGAATAAATAACACCCATTACGGCTCCACTTGCACCTACGGCGCTATAATGATATTCATTTTTATGAAAATAAAGTGATAACAAACTACCTAATAATAAACTTCCAAGATAAATAATCAGAAATTGCATTGTACTTAAAAGCGTTATAACCACATCCGCAAAAAAGTATAGCGTAAACATGTTAAAAAATAAGTGTGCATTATCAGCATGTAAAAACCCAGAACTGAATAATCGGATTTGCTCTCCACGTTGAACGGCACCAACCTGAAATTTGTACTTATCAAAAAAACTATAATCACTAAATCCTTTATAAGAAATAATGATATTTGCTGCTATTATAATAATGGTTACTGCACTTAAATTACCCATAGCTTGTAAACGTTTAAAATCAAATTAGCATATATTTGCCATTACAAATCTAAAATTAATTAATGCAATTTCTAATATATATTCTTGTTTATCCATTTTTATGGATTATCTCCATATTACCTTTTAGATTGTTGTATCTTGTTTCAGACGGATTATACATACTTATCTTCCGGATTGTTGGCTATCGCAAAAAAGTAGTTTATGATAATTTAAGGCTTGTTTTTCCAAACAAATCAAATGATGAAATTAAGCGTATTACCAAGGTTTTTTATCATCATTTATGTGATATGATTATGGAATCTATAAAATCTATGACCATATCGGAAGCAGAGATGAAAAAACGCTTTACGTTTACTAATGTTGAACTCATTAAGGAGATTGAAAATCAGAATAAAAGCATTATTTTAATGTGTGCTCATTACGGGAGTTGGGAATGGATTTTTATACTTCAAACCTATATTAAATCTAGAGGCAATGCTGTTTACAAGCGTTTGGCTAACAAATATTTTGATAAATTAGTTAAACGGATTAGAGCCAAGTATAACAGTTATTTAATTACTACCAAAGAAACGATTCCTACTTTAGTTGAATTAAAAAAACAAGGTGTTTTATCCATAAACGGGTTTGCCTCTGATCAATCACCAAGACTAGACAAAGCTTACTATTGGAATAAGTTTATGGGTATTAACGTTCCTGTGCATACAGGTGCAGAAATGCTTGCTAAAAGATTGGATATGGCTGTTGTTTTTTTTGGTGTAAAAAAAATAAAGCGTGGGTATTATGAAACAACGTTTAAAACCATCACATTAAACCCCCTAAAGTATAAAGACTACGAGATTACTGATATCTTTTTAAAGCTTGTTGAAGAACAAATTTATGAGGCTCCTGAGTATTATTTATGGACACATAAACGCTGGAAACATCGAGATAAAAAACCAATCAATTAAAAAAAAAGCGAAGATTTTATCTCCGCTTTTTTTTTGTTATTTAGCTATCTCTTTAATTTCCTTAATAAATCTATCGGCTAAATCACTGGCTTCTTGTTGCGATTTAGCTTCTGTATAAATTCTAATAATTGGTTCTGTGTTGCTTTTACGTAAATGCACCCAACTCTCAGGAAAATCTATTTTCACACCATCAATGGTAGTTAATTGCTCATTCTGATAGCGCTTTTCAATATCTTTTAATATACGATCAACATCTAAATCTGGTGTTAGTTCAATCTTCTTTTTACTCATAAAATAGTTAGGATAGGTTTTTCTAAGCTCACTTACACTAATATTTTTATCCGCTAACAAACTTAAAAACAAGGCAACACCCACTAAAGCATCACGACCATAATGTGCAGCTGGATAAATGATTCCTCCATTTCCTTCTCCTCCTATAACTACTTTATTTTTCTTCATAAGTTTAACCACATTAACCTCACCTACTGCACTAGCTTCATAAGTTCCACCATATTTTTCTGTTACATCTCGCAATGCTCGGGTTGAACTCATATTACTCACCGTATTTCCTGGTGTTCTACTCAGTACATAATCTGCGCAAGCTACCAAGGTGTATTCTTCTCCAAACATTTCGCCGTTTTCATCCATAAAAGCTAAACGGTCTACATCAGGATCAACCACAATACCAAAATCTGCTTTGTGTTTTTTAACAGCATCTGATAAATCCGCTAAATGCTCTTTTAAAGGCTCTGGATTATGCGGAAAATGTCCGTTTGGTTCACAATACAATTTAATAACATCAACCCCTAAACGCTCTAAAAGCAGAGGAATAGCAATACCGCCTGTAGAATTCACACCATCAACAACCACTCTAAAACGTGCTTCTTCAATAGGTTTTACTGTTACCAAATCTAAATCAAGCACTTCAATAATATGCAAATCTATATAGGCCTTATTCTTAGTGATTTTCCCAAGATTATCCACATCGGCAAAACTCATATCATCGCTTTCTGCTATTTCTAAAATTTTAGCACCTTCATCAGCATCTAAAAACTCACCTTTTGCATTTAAAAGCTTAAGAGCATTCCATTGTTTTGGGTTATGACTAGCAGTTAAAATAATTCCACCATCGGCATGCTCTAAAGTTACAGCGACTTCAACAGTAGGCGTTGTTGAAAGTCCAACATCAACCACATCAATACCTAAACCCACAAGTGTATTCATAACCAAATTCTGCATCATCTGCCCAGAAATTCGAGCATCTCTACCAACAACAACTTTGTGCTTGTCTTTTTGGCGTTGTTGCTTTAACCAAACACCATAGGCCGAAGCAAATTTTACAGCATCTATTGGGGTTAAATTCTCACCAACCTGCCCTCCAATGGTGCCTCTAATTCCTGAAATTGATTTTATAAGTGTCATACAATTATTTAAGATTAAAAAGCAAATATAGTATTTCAAAATCGGTTTTCTTAAATCCAAATTCGTAAATTTCACCAATGAATTATTTAGCGCATATTTATTTGTCTGGGGAAAATGATATGGTAACTATTGGCAATTTTATAGCGGATAGTATTAAAGGAAAGAAATATAAAAAATACCCTAAAAACATTCAAATTGGTATATTGCTACATAGAGAAATTGATACCTTTACCGATGCACATCATGTAGTAAGGCAAAGCACTAAAAGACTTCATGAAAAATACGGGCACTATTCAGGTATTATCGTTGATATTTTATATGACCATTATTTAGCTAAAAACTGGAGTTCTTATAGTGATGAATCGTTAGATAGCTACGTTGACAATTTTTATGATTCTCTGGAAGCACATTTCGATATTTTACCTCTAAGAATTCAAAAAATGATGCCCTATATGATAACTGATAATTGGCTACTAAGCTATGCCTCTATTGAAGGAATATCAAGGGTTTTAGACGGTATGAATAGACGTACTAAGAACCGTTCTAGCATGAACGAAGCTGTGGTAGAATTAGAACTATTTTATAAAGAATTTGAAACTGAATTCACCCTTTTTTTTGATGAACTCATTGCATTTTCAAAAGAAAAGCTTAATGAACTAAATAACATTTAAATTATGAAGAAACTAATTTACTTCTTGATTATACCACTATTGTTAATTTCATGCAAAAAAGCGACTGACAATAAAGAAAGCACAGAGCAATCTATAGGCTTAATTACCAAAAATGCCATGGTAGTTTCTGCGAGAGTTGAAGCTTCACAAATTGGTAGTGATATTCTTAAAAAAGGCGGTAATGCTTTTGATGCTATGGCTGCAACCGAGTTGGCGTTGGCAGTAGCTTATCCATATGCTGGAAATATTGGTGGTGGTGGTTTTATGGTTTATAGAAAAGCTAATGGCGATATTGGAGCTATTGATTACAGAGAAAAAGCACCCTTGGCTTCTACAAAAAATATGTTTTTAGACGAAAATGGAGATGTAATACCTGGAAAAAGTACGCTTGGTGCTATGGCGGTTGGCGTTCCAGGAACAGTTGCTGGAGTTTTTGCAGTACATGAAAAGCTTGGCTCCTTACCTATCGAGGATATTTTAAAACCTGTAATTGAGTTAGCATACAGAGGCGTTATTGTGACTGAAAAACAAGAAAAAAGAATTGCACAATATCAACCACTTTTTCCAAAAGCTAATAAAGATTCTATTCCTTTTGATAAGCATTGGAAAGCTAAAGACACCATCAAATATCCTGAACTTGCCAAAACATTAGAGCGCATATTAACCAACGGACGTGACGGGTTTTACAAAGGTGAAACCGCAAAAACCTTAGCAAAATTTATTCAGGACAATGGCGGTATTATTACAGAAGAAGATTTAGCTAACTATGAAGTAAAGTGGCGTACTCCAGTAACGTTTACTTATGATGATTTAAGAATTATATCTATGTCGCCACCTTCAAGTGGAGGTGTTTGTTTAGCGCAAATCATGAAAATGATTGAACCTTATAATCTCAGTGAATATGGACATAATTCGGTTAAAGCCATTCAAGTAATTACTGAAGCCGAACGACGTGCTTATGCCGATAGAAGTTATTATTTAGGTGACCCAGATTTCGTTGAAGTTCCAATAAAAAATCTTATAAATGAAGCTTACTTAAAGGAGCGTATGTCTACTTTTTCATTTGAAAAGGCGACATTATCAAGTGATGTATCTCATGGAAATATTCAAATTATTGAAAGTGATGAAACCACCCACTACTCTATTGTTGATCAATTTGGAAATGCTATTTCTGCCACCACAACTTTAAATGGTGCTTATGGCTCAAAATTATATTGTTCTGAATTAGGGTTCTTTTTAAATAATGAAATGGATGATTTTAGCAGCAAACCTGGAGAACCCAATATGTTTGGGCTTATTGGAGCTGAAGCGAATAGTATTGTACCAGAAAAACGGATGTTAAGTTCTATGACCCCAACCATTGTTGAAAAAAATGGTGAATTATTTATGTCTGTTGGCACTCCTGGTGGCTCAAGGATTATTACATCGGTATTGCAAACCATTTTAAATGTTCATGAATTTAACATGACCATGCAAGAAGCTGTAAATGCGCCTCGTTTTCATCACCAATGGCTACCAGATGAAATTAGAATGGAACCAAATTTATTTGACAAATCCATTATAAATCAACTTCAAAAATTAGGTTATATCATAAATGAACAAGACTCACCCATAATTGGTAAGGTCGATGGAATACTTGTTTTGGATGACAAATCGTATGAAGGTGGAGCCGATTATCGAGGGGATGATACGGCTATCGGTTTTTAAAACTTTTCTTTTCCTAAAACAATAGTATTTAATATTTTAGCTCACTTCACAAACTAAGATGTGTTGTGCGTTATGTCAAAAAAATCAAAAAGAATATTAAAAATAGTAACGGGAGCAATTGTATTTCTCACATTACCAAGTATGCTTTTTTTTGGTTTTTTATATTTTAAATACAATGAAGATTTACCAACGGGCATTCAAGGTGAAAAAGCCGATGCTTTGGCATACAAAATGCTAGATGCATTGGACTACGACGCCTATAAAAATACCAAAATCATTGAATGGACCTATAAAAAACGCCATCATTATGAATGGAATAAAGTAAAAAACACATGCGATGTCTATTGGAAAGAAAATAAAGTAACTCTTAATCTTAATGACATTTCAAAGAGTAAGGCCTATATACATGGGTTTAACACAGAACGTGAAATGGCCGAAGCCTTAATAGACAAAGCTGTTGATTACTTTAATAACGATTCTTTTTGGCTTGTTGCCCCATACAAAGTTTTTGATGCTGGTGTAGAACGCAGGTTGGTTAAAACTGAAACTAATGAAGACGCTTTACTTGTAACTTACAATAGTGGTGGAACAACTCCAGGAGATTCGTATTTATGGTTATTAGAAAAGAATGGAAAACCAAAAAGTTTTAAAATGTGGACATCGGTTTTACCTATTGATGGCTTAGAGGCTTCTTGGAGCGATTGGGTAACTACCGAAACGGGCGCTCAATTACCAACCTTTCACAAGCTTCTGTTTTTTGGTTTTGAAATAGAAGGGATTAAAGTTAGTAATTAACTTATTTACTTCGCTGTCCTACAAAATTATGACTCTTTGATTTAAACAGAATATTAAAACTGGTTAAACTTCCGTAAATTCTAGTAATATATTGCTGTAAATCATTTTTACCTTGTTCGTCTAAATCACTTGAATTTATTCGTTGTTCCATAACACGCAATCTATCTCTTACCATTGTTATTTTATGAAAAAAAGTATCTATTGGTAATTCGTAAGATTTTAAACTTGTATCGGCTGGTTCTAAAATAAGTTTACCACCTTTAAATTTATCAGCAATAGGAACAATTTCACTTATATCACTCCACTTTTTTAAAATACTTACTAAGCTACTTTCAATATCAAAAAAACTTACAGTATCTACATCTCCGTCGGCAGCTTCAATAATTTCAAATTCACTATCTAAATCAATGGTTTCTAATCCATTATCAATAAAAGTAACCCAGTAGTGTTGAGACGTTACATTGGTTACAACTCCTTTTCCATATTCAGTATGATTAATTCTAGATCCTATTCCTAATAGCTTCATAAGTTTCGTTTTTAATTTAAGTAAACAATTATAATAAATATGCAATAAAACTAAAATAATATTTAAAGAATATATCCTAAGGTTTTTTTGTCATGACTGATTTATTCGACGCCCTCTAACTTGTTTGTGAATAGTTAAATTTTTGTTAATTAATAAAAAATATTTCGATTAGAACTACCCCATAAAACAGATGGTTAATTCTTCTTAAAATCAACTCTACTTCTCTTTAACGGATAAGAAAAAGGGGGAATTGAATCGTAACAAATCATTTTATCAATATCAACCCTTAAAATTTAAAGGTATGAGAAAACAAAACCACCTTTAACTCAATATTATCAATAATTTTTACTTACTATTTTTGTATTGTTAAATTTAAAATGTATCGTTATGAAAAAATTAGTTTACCTTTTATTGTTTGCCTGTAGCGTATCATTCGCTTCTACACAATTGAATAATGATTATAATAACAATGACCCCGAAGTTGGTGACATTTTAAAAATTAGCACACCTAAAAACCTATCATTCAAACACATTGATTTTCCACGATTAAACTTTATTGCAAAGCGTGGCGGTCTTCCTAATTACAAGAGCGTATATGAAGAATTGGTAGTTGTTAAGAAAGTAACAGATAACAATGGAGATACCGTAGTTACTCTTGAAAGAAAAGATGGAAAAAAGTTTTTTGGATATTTAAAACAGGTAACTGCAAATTACACTCAGTCTATTGACACGGGCGAATTGGTAAAGATAAAATCTTAAGTTAATAATTATAATGACTCCTAAAGGGAAGCTACAAAATTGTAGCTTCCTTTTTTTTTAACATTTAATATAAATTCAGAATACTAACTACCAAGAATTTAACAACTAAAATTGTACCTTTGCACTTTTGCCAATTTATGAGCCAATTCGACGATTTTATTGAAGTAAAAGGTGCTAGAGTTCACAACCTAAAAAACATTGATGTATCTATTCCCCGTGAGAAACTTGTTGTAATAACAGGACTTTCCGGAAGTGGTAAATCATCATTAGCCTTCGATACTATTTATGCTGAAGGCCAACGACGCTATATTGAAACTTTTTCCGCGTATGCACGTCAATTTTTAGGAGGATTAGAACGACCAGATGTTGATAAAATAGATGGTCTTTCACCAGTAATAGCCATAGAGCAAAAAACAACTAGTAAATCACCGCGCTCTACAGTTGGCACAATCACTGAGATTTACGATTTTTTGCGATTGCTTTATGCACGTGCTAGTGATGCTTATAGTTATAACACTGGCGAAAAAATGATAAGCTATAGCGACGAGCAAATTAAAGAACTTATTACGAACGATTTTAATGGCAAACGTATTAATGTATTAGCACCTATTGTACGCTCTAGAAAAGGCCATTATCGTGAGTTATTTGAGCAAATTGCAAAGCAAGGTTTTGTAAAGGTTAGGACCGACGGAGAAATTCATGATATAGTAAAAGGCATGAAATTAGACCGTTACAAAACACATGATATTGAAATTGTTATTGACAGACTAAAAATTGATGATACGGTTGATAATGATAAACGCTTAACTGAAACCATTAACACGGCTATGTATCATGGAGAGGATGTATTATTGGTAATAGACCAAGATACACAAGAAACACGATACTTTAGCAGGAGTTTAATGTGCCCTACCTCTGGAATTTCGTATCCAAACCCTGAACCCAATAATTTTTCTTTCAACTCTCCAAAAGGCGCGTGTGATAATTGTAATGGTATTGGAACTTTATATCAGGTTAATGAGAAAAAAATTATTCCAGATGACACTATTTCAATAAAAGCGGGAGCTTTAGCACCTCATGGACCGGAAAAAAGTAGTTGGATTTTCAAACAGTTTGAAACTATTGCGCAACGATTCGATTTCAAACTAAGCGACCCATATAAAGATATTCCGGAGGAAGCAAAACAAATGATTCTATATGGTGGTAATGAAAAATTTTCAGTTGAAAGTAAAGTTTTAGGCGTTACTCGTGATTACAAAATAGATTTTGAGGGTGTTGCCAATTTTATTGAAAACCAATACAAAACAGCCGAATCTACCTCTTTAAAACGTTGGGCAAAAGACTATATGGACAAAATTAAATGTCCTGTTTGCGAAGGTTCGCGTTTAAAAAGAGAATCTCTCTATTTTAAAATTAATAATAAAAATATAGCTGAACTTGCCAATAAGGATATTGTAGAGTTAGCCGAATGGTTTAACGATTTGCATAATCACCTTTCAGAAAAACAGTTAAAAATAGCTGAAGAGGTTTTAAAAGAAATAAAGTCAAGATTACAGTTTTTATTAGATGTTGGGTTAGATTATTTATCACTTAATAGAAGCTCAAAATCACTCTCTGGTGGTGAAGCGCAGCGCATTCGTTTAGCAACTCAAATTGGTTCGCAGTTAGTAGGTGTATTGTATATTTTGGACGAACCCAGTATAGGATTGCATCAGCGCGATAATGAAAAACTTATAAATTCTTTGGTGTCACTACGTGATATAGGGAACTCAGTAATTGTAGTTGAGCATGATAAAGATATGATTGAACGTGCTGATTATGTTATAGATATAGGCCCAAAAGCTGGAAAGCACGGTGGTGAAATCATAAGTATTGGCACTCCTAAAGAGCTTAAATCCCATCACACGCTAACTGCTGATTATTTAAACGGTACAAAGGAAATAGAAGTCCCTTTAAAACGACGTGAAGGCAACGGTAAGTTTTTATCTCTTGACGGTTGTACTGGTAATAATTTGAAAAATGTATCGGTAAAATTTCCCTTAGGAAAAATGATTGGGGTTACTGGAGTTTCTGGTAGCGGAAAATCTACGTTAATTAACGAAACACTCTACCCTATTTTAAACGCTTATTATTTTAATGGTGTTAAAAAACCCATGCCATATAAAAGCATTAAAGGATTAGAAAATATTGACAAGGTAATTGATATTAATCAATCACCCATTGGCAGAACACCTAGAAGCAATCCCGCAACTTACACCAAAACTTTTGATGAAATAAGAAGTTTGTTTGCAAAAATCCCTGAAGCCATGATTCGCGGATATAAAGCTGGAAGGTTTAGTTTTAATGTAAAAGGAGGACGTTGCGAAACTTGTCAAGGAGGTGGATTGCGTGTTATTGAAATGAACTTTCTTCCAGATGTTTATGTAGAGTGCGAAACTTGCCAAGGAAAACGTTTTAATCGTGAAACTTTAGAGATTCGTTACAAAGGAAAAAATATTAGTGATGTTTTAAACATGACAATAAATGAAGCTGTAACATTTTTTGAGCACATCCCTAAAATCCATAAAAAATTAAAAACGATTAAAGATGTAGGTTTGGGCTACATTACTTTAGGCCAACAAAGTACTACACTTTCTGGTGGTGAAGCACAACGTATTAAACTAGCCACTGAATTGTCTAAAAGAGACACTGGTAATACGTTTTATATTCTAGATGAGCCCACAACGGGTTTACATTTTGAGGATATTAGAGTACTTATGATTGTGCTAAACAAGTTAGTTAATAAAGGGAATACAGTATTAATAATTGAGCATAATTTAGATGTTATTAAGACTGTTGACCACATCATTGACATTGGATACGAAGGTGGTAAAGGTGGTGGACAAATAATTGTTGAAGGCACGCCAGAAGAAGTTGTAAAACACAAAAAAAGCTATACTGCCAAATTCCTAAAAAAAGAACTGGTTTTAATATAGTCTCAAATTTCTTTAGTATCTTTAGTAGCAATCTATAACTATTTTATTATGAGAAATTTACTTTGGTTAGTAGCAGTAATATGTATTGTTGTATGGCTTTTAGGCTTTCTTGGAGTTATTCAAGGCATAGGGACTAGCAGTTTAATACATATTTTATTAGTTATTGCAATTATTGTGGTTCTATATAATATTATAAGTGGCAGAAAGCCACTTTAAATATTATTAATCGTTCAAAATACAAAAGGTAAATCTTTAAGGATTTACCTTTTCTTATTTACAGCTATTTTCATAATAATATTCACTGCAATTAAAGTAATCTAATTTTTAAATATTATTTTGCGACGTATTAATAATTTTATAATTGAACACATAAAAGAATAAAAATATATGAGAAAAGAACAACACCATAAGGGTTGGAATGAAATTAAAACCAACGATTCTTGGGCCATTTTTAAAATAATGGGGGAATTTGTAAACGGTTTTGAAAAAATGAGTAAAATAGGTCCTTGTGTTTCCATTTTTGGGTCTGCAAGAACAAAACCAGGTGATAAATACTATAAACTAGCCGAAAGTATCGCAAAAAAAATTGTAGAAGCTGGCTACGGAGTAATTACTGGTGGCGGGCCTGGAATTATGGAAGCTGGTAACAAAGGAGCGCATTTAGGTGGAGGAACTTCGGTAGGACTAAATATTGACTTACCTTTTGAACAGCATGACAACCCGTATATAGATCAAGATAAAAGTTTAGATTTTGATTACTTTTTTGTTCGTAAAGTTATGTTTGTAAAATACTCACAAGGATTTGTTGTTATGCCTGGTGGTTTTGGAACTTTAGACGAACTTTTCGAAGCAATTACGCTTATTCAAACACATAAAATAGGTAAATTCCCGATTATACTAGTTGGAACCGATTTTTGGGAAGGATTATTAGATTGGGTGAAAAAGACCTTATTAGACTCTTTTTCAAATATCAGTGCTAAAGATTTAGATCTCATTCATTTAGTAGATTCGGATGAAGAAGTTATTAATATACTAGATAATTTCTATAAAGAATCAGGCTTAAGTCCTAATTTCTAAAAAACCAATAATTCAAATTTTACGTTAATAATGTTAATACCATAGGCAACTCAAATGAGTTACGTAGGTATTTATTATATTGCGAAGCCTTTTATGAAATTTTAACCTTATAATGTTTTTCAAAATTGAAGTTAAGCCCTTTTAATTATATCATTTTTGTATTGCTTCCTTTTGTTAGCCTCTCTCAAAATAAAATTGATATAAAGGCTAATTTTGATATTACTAATAAGAAAATTAAAATTTCGCAAACCATACACTACCAAAATACATCGCAAGATGAATTACAAACTATTTATCTTAACGATTGGGCGAATAGCTATTCAACAAAAAAGACACCTTTAGCCATTCGAATTGCAGATGAGTATATAAACGATTTTCATTTAGCAAAAAATGAAGATAGAGGTTACTCGGTTATAACATCTATAAAGCAAAACAATGAGGATTTAGCGTTTAGTCCACTAAAAAATCAGACCGATGTACTACAAGTAGAATTAAAAAACCCTTTAAAACCAAACGATTCTTACACTATTCATTTAGAATATATTGTTCAAGTTCCTAATGCAAAATTCACCAGTTATGGTATAACAGATAATGGTGATTTAAATTTAAGATACTGGTACATAACGCCAGCTGTTTATGATGGCGAATGGCAGTACTATAGCAATAAAAATCTTGACGATTTGTATATTCCAAAAGCTGATATTAATTTAGAAATTGGATACCCCAACGGATATGCATTAACTTCAGAATTAGATGTAAGCAAAACATCACAACTACCAAACAATCAATTAGTTGTGTTAGAAGGAAAAGATAGAATAAGTACAAAATTATTTTTAAGTAAAAACTCAAATTTTAATACTTTACAAACTGATGATTTCTCAGTGATATCAAATATCGGTGATGAAAATCTTGAGGTGATTGACAAAGTTTTAATTACAGAAAGAGTTACTAATTTTATTTTTGACAACTTTGGAAAATATCCTCACAAAAAACTTTTGCTAAGTCAGATAGATTATGATAAAAATCCAATATATGGATTAAATTTTCTACCTAGTTTTATAAAACCTTACCCAAACCATTTTCAATATGAACTAAAGCTTTTAAAAATAGCTTTGCAAAATTATTTAGAAAATACACTATTAATAAATCCAAGAAAAGAACAATGGCTTTTAGATGGTATACAGATATACTATTTAATGAATTATGCCGAAAAGCATTATCCTAACATGAAATTTCTTGGTACTATAGCTGGTTTTTGGGGCGTACGTTCGTTTCATGCAGCTAAAATGAATTTTAACGATAAATATATTCTTGCATTTATGTTAATGGCAAGAACCAATAGAGACCAGCCTTTATCAATGCAAAAAGATTCCTTGTTAAAGTTTAATAGCAATATTGGAAATAAATATAAAGCAGGAATAGGTCTTAAATACTTAGATGATTTTGTTAATGGTAACATAGTTGAAAATAGTTTAGGGTCTTTTATAATTGAAAACAAATTAAAACCGACAACCACAAAGGCATTTGAAGCCTACATAAAGTCTCAAACCGAAAAAGACATTGATTGGTTTTTTGAAGATTATATAAACACCAGAAAAAAAATAGATTTCAAAATTAAAAAAGTTGTAAAAACTGAAGACTCTATTACTGTTACCTTAAAGAATAAGCGGGATAACAATATGCCTATTTCATTGTACAGCCTAAATAATGACAGTATTGTATCTAAAATATGGGTTGAGAATATTGATGAAAATAAAACGCTTACAATTCCAAGAAACGATGCTAACAAGCTCGTTTTAAATTACAATAGAGTGATTCCTGAGATAAATGAAAGAGATAATTGGAAATCATTAAAAGGGTTCTTTTTTAATAACAAACCTTTACAATTTCGACTATTTAAAGACATTGAAGACCCAAACTACAATCAGGTGTTTTTTATGCCAATTGCAGAATTTAATAATATTTATGATGGGTTCACTTTAGGAGTAAGAGCGTATAATAAAACTGTGTTAAGAAAACTATTTAACTATAAAATTGAGCCTCAATATGCTTTCAAATCCAAGTCATTAACTGGCTCAGCATCAATTTCTAAAACTCATTATTTAGAGAATAGTAATCTTTATTATATAAATTATGGATTTGTAGGTGGGTATGCTTCCTATGCTGAAGATTTATTTGTTAGAAAACTTACACCTTCATTAACCTTAAACTTTAGAGATGATGATGATTTCCGCTCTAATAAACGTCAGTCATTATCATTTAGATACATAGATATTCATAGGGATAAAGATGTTAGTAACGTTTTAACAAGCAATCAGCCTAATTATAGTGTTTTTAATGCACGATATATACACTCTAACGACAATTTAATTAATTTTAATAAGTGGTATACGGATTTTCAAATAGCCGATAAGTTTAGCAAACTATCTTTTAATTATGAGTACAGAAAACTGTTTGAAAGTAATAGGCAATTAAATATTAGAGCTTTTGCCGGTGCATTCTTAAAAAATGACAACGACCCAAATTCCGATTATTTCAGTTTTGCCTTGGATAGACCAACCGATTATTTGTTCGATTACTCATACTTAGGGCGTTCAGAAGCCACGGGTATTTTTAGCCAACAATACATTGATGCAGAAGGAGGCTTTAAATCGAAGTTAGAAACACCCTTTGCAAATCAGTGGATAACCACCTTTAATGCCAGTACAACAATATGGAACTACATACTTGCTTATGGCGATATAGGGTTGGTTAAAAACAAATCTGAATCAGCAAAGTTTGTATATGACTCTGGAATAAGAGTTAATTTAGTTACAGATTACTTCGAAATATATTTCCCAATATATTCTAATTTAGGTTGGGAAATTGGTCAACCGCGCTATGACCAAAAAATCAGATTCAAATTTACTGTCGATCCACAGGCACTTTTAGGACTGTTTAGAAGGCGTTGGTTTTAAAAAACGGTTTATTAAATTATTGTCAGTATATCTTATTTTTATTGAATAAATGATAATTTTTAACCCTATATATCGTCATTTTTAAATTATTCTCAATAAATTACAACATCATTTAATTGTAAATAAGGCAAACTTTAGCTATTTTTGCAACATAAAAAGCATGCCTCTATGCAAAGTATCACCAATTTGAAAAATAAATTATCATTTGAAGACTTTAAAACTGAAGTTATAGCAGACTATAAGATAGCTGTTGAAAGTCGAGAATGTAGCTTGCTTGGTCGCCGTGAAGTTTTAACCGGTAAAGCAAAATTTGGAATTTTTGGTGATGGTAAAGAAGTGCCCCAATTAGCAATGGCAAAAGCTTTTATGAAAGGTGATTGGAGATCTGGGTATTACAGAGATCAAACCTTTATGATGGCCATTGGAGAACTTACCAAAGAACAATTTTTTGCAGGTTTGTATGCCAATACCAACTTGGAATTAGAACCTATGTCTGCAGGACGCCAAATGGGTGGTCATTTTGCAACGCATAGTTTAAATGATAATGGAAGTTGGAAAGACTTAACTAAACAATATAATTCTAGTGCCGACATATCTCCTACTGCAGGACAAATGCCTCGGTTATTAGGATTAGCACAAGCATCTAAAATTTTTAGAAATGTTAAGGGCATCAATCAAACTAATTTTTCAAGTAATGGCAATGAAGTCGCTTGGGGAACTATTGGTAATGCTAGTACAAGCGAAGGTTTGTTTTTTGAAACCATAAATGCTGCTGGTGTACTACAAGTACCAATGGTGATTAGTATTTGGGATGATGAATATGGTATTTCAGTACATGCAAGACATCAAACCACTAAAGAAAATATTTCTGAAATCTTAAAAGGATTTCAACGCGATAATGACTCTAAAGGTTACGAAATTTTAAGAGTTAAAGGTTGGGATTATGCTAATCTTGTAGAAACTTATCAAGAAGCTGGAGCCATTGCAAGAGAAGAACATGTACCCGTTTTAATTCATGTTTTAGAACTAACACAGCCGCAAGGACATTCAACCTCTGGTTCGCATGAACGCTATAAAAATCAAGAGCGATTAGACTGGGAATCACAACATGATTGTAATACAAAAATGCGTGAGTGGATTATTGAAAGTGGTATTGCCACCAATGAAGCACTTATTGAAATAGAAAGAGCCGCAAAACGTGAAGTTAGAGAAGCTAAGAGACGTGCTTGGGATACGTTTTTAAAGCCTATTAAAAAAGAACAGCAAGAGCTAATTCTTCTTTTAAAACAATTAGAGGTAAACAGCGCTAACGGTGTATTTATCTCAAAGCTTAAAGATAGTTTAACAACAATCACTGAGCCTACTAGAAAAGACATTCTATCTCATGCTAGAAAAGCGTTAAGATTTACTATTGGTGAATCGAACTCTGAAAAGGAACAGTTAGCAACCTGGATTAATACTATTTTTGAAAAAGTACAACCGCAATTCAGCTCGCATTTATATTCAGAAAATGCACGCTCCAATGTGCTTATAAAAGAAGTTAAGCCAACCTATAGTGATGATGCAGAACAAGTTGATGGACGTATTATTCTTCGTGATAATTTTGATGCTATTTTTAGCAAACACCCTGAAACCCTTGTGTTTGGAGAAGATACTGGAAATATTGGAGATGTAAATCAAGGATTAGAAGGTTTACAGGAAAAATACGGCGAACTTAGAGTGGCAGATACTGGAATACGAGAGGCTACTATCCTAGGACAAGGTATTGGTATGGCACTTCGTGGTTTAAGACCAATTGCCGAAATTCAGTATTTGGATTATATCTTATATGCGATTCAAATTATAAGTGACGATTTAGCAACAACCCATTACAGAACAAAGGGTAAACAAAAAGCGCCTTTAATTATAAGAACTCGTGGTCATAGACTTGAAGGAATCTGGCATTCAGGATCTCAAATGGGTGGACTTTTAAATCTGGTTAAAGGTGTTCATTTACTAGTGCCGCGTAACATGACCAAAGCTGCTGGTTTTTATAACACTTTATTACAGGGTGACGATCCAGCTATAGTTGTGGAGTGTTTAAATGGCTATCGTTTAAAAGAAAAAATGCCCAATAATTTAAGTGCTATTAAAACACCTATTGGTGTTGTTGAAACCTTAAAAGAAGGAACCGATATCACCCTAGTTTCCTATGGTTCTACATTAAGAATTGTAGAGCAAACGGCGAAAGATTTACTAGCTGTTGGTATTGATGCTGAGGTAATTGATGTACAATCCTTATTACCTTTTGATTTAAATCATGATATAGTAAAAAGTATAGCTAAGACTAACCGCGTTATGATTATTGACGAGGATGTTCCTGGAGGTGCTTCTGCTTATATTTTAGATAACATATTAAATAAACAAAACGCATTTCAGTACTTAGACAGCGAACCTAAAACACTCACTGCAAAACCTCATAGGCCTGCTTATGGCAATGACGGTGATTACTTTTCAAAACCATCCGCTGAGGATATTTTTGAAGCTGTTTATGCAGTTATGCATGAGGTAAACCCTTCCGATTTTCCAAAATTGAGATAATTAGGCTAACTTACACCTATGAAAGCGGTTACACTGAAAGAAATAAAGCAAGAACTAAACACGCTTTCAACACAAGAAATACAAGAACTTTGTTTGCGTTTATCGCGCTTTAAAAAGGAAAATAAAGAGCTTCTTACCTATTTATTATTCGAATCGCATAACGAAACAGGATATATAGACAGTGTAAAAAGTTATATGGACAACGAGTTTGAACAAATTAATACGGATAGCTACTTTTACATTAGAAAAAGCACCAGAAAAATCCTTAGAAACGTAAAAAAGTTTATTCGCTACTCGCAAAAAAAGGAAACCGAAGTAGAACTCCTACTCTACTTTTGCCAAAAATTAAAAGATTTTAAACCAAGTATTAAGCGCAGTACACAGTTGGTTAATATGTTTAACAGGCAAGTTTTACTATCTAAAAAAATCATAGGGACTTTTCATGAAGATTTGCAGTACGATTATAATTTAATCTTAGAAGATTTTAATTTATAATAGTATAATTTCGTTATATTAGTGCTTAAATGCAAACTTTTAAAAACATACAAAAAGTTCTTCTTAGTTGTTTAATTTTAGTAGGGTTAACACTGTCTTTAGATGTTACAGCACCTATTACAACAAACAACCCTATTGGTATTGAACTTGTTTGGTCACAAAGTAAGACCGAAAATGGTGTTTTTAAAATACATCAAATTGCTTCACTTAACGCCCAAACCCAGTTCAAAAGAAGCATCGACTATGATTATTTAATTGAGAATGAAAAAAGACTTAATTATTCACGTTTTTGCATTCAAAGCCAATCGGTTTTAAGGTATAAATCTTCACTTTTAAAAATCGTTCTTAACGATATTAGCATTGTAAAATCTCATTGTATTTAATATTACTGATTTCAATACCAGTGATAATTAAATAATGCTATTTGTTTTAAATAGCGTAACAATGATATACAATGAAACTAAAAAAACTCATGCGCCTTATAGTGCTCATATTTTTTATACTATTATGCACCGTGGTGCCCTTTCCTATAAACTTCAATAGAAAAGATAAATTACCTACGTATACTATTGAACAGATTGATGAAAAACAAGATGATGAAGACACGGATGATACTTATGAAGTAACCTAAATGTTAAAAACTTTACTTACAAATTTTTATTACCTGATTGATTTTCTGATAGGAAAATTCTAACTTCGCTTATCATCTGATATAAATCATTAAAACGACTTCATATCATGTCGTTATAGGCAATCAAAAAATTAAAATATGAAAACATTCATTACAGCATTTTTACTAATGCTTGGCTTTCAAAGCCTTGACGCACAAGATGGAAATTTCGTCGAAACAAATGGAGTAAAGATATACTATGAAACACATGGCGAAGGAGAACCTTTGCTCTTACTGCATGGGTTTTCTCTCAGTCATAAGGCTTGGGATAGTTGGATAGATGACCTTTCACATGAATTTATGGTAATAACGCCAGATTTAAGAGGACATGGGAATTCAACAAACCCTTCAAAGGAATTCACACATGAATTATCTGCTCAAGATATCTATGGCTTATTAGATGCGCTTAAAATAGATAAGGTTAAAGCCATTGGACAAAGTACAGGCGCAATGACTTTAACTCACATGGCAACTATGGATAGTACAAGAATTTCTTCTATGATACTTGTCTCTGGAACTACAATGTTTCCATTAGAGGCGAGAAAAATCATGGAAACCGTGACTTATGAAAGGTGGAAAGGACATATGGAACCTCACCAACCAAGAGGCGAAGAACAAATTAGAATATTGGTCAATCAATTTCGAAATTTTGCAAAAACCTATAATGATATGAATTTTACTTCGCCATATTTAGCCACAATTACATGTCCAACGCTAATCATACATGGTGACAGAGACGATTTCTTTCCTGTAGATATCCCTATATCTTTTTATAAATCAATACCCAATTCATATTTATGGATAGTTCCAAACGATGGACACATCCCAATCGGGATTTATGGCAGAAATTCAATTTGGTCAGATGTATTCTATAAAGTATTAATAGAATTCTTTAATGGGACTTGGGATTAAAAATAATGAAGGCCTATAACAATGTATATAAAAAATAGGCGAATTAGTAATAAAATCAAGGCTTTTGGCTCGTATCAAACTTTATGCTTAACCGAAAGTTTCTTGCTTAGGAATCGCCTACTTTTCATATACTAACCGATAAGCGCAACATCAAAATTACTCACTCAACAACTCATCAACAAAGTCGTTAAATTCAGTTTTAAACTCTGTAAACTTATCACCCGTAGCAGGTCCGTTAAAGCCGGTGTGTATCTTTCTTACTTTACCTTTTTTATCAATATAAATAGTAGTTGGGTAAGACAATACGTGGTTTAACATGGGCAATTTTTCATTCGCAGCTTGTTTACTACTACTACCTATTTGGGCTAATAAAACGGGGTATGTAATACCTGTTCTCTCTTTTAAACGCTTAATCCCTTTAAAAGCACTCGCTTCAGTTTTGGCATATTCAAAAGCTAATGCTATAATTTCTAAATCTTTATCGTTGTTATTTTTATAGTATTCAGCGTAGTATTTACTTTCGTCTAAACAATTTGGGCACCAAGTCCCCATAATTTGTACCAATACTACTTTGTTTTTAAAGCGGGCGTCGTTTAACGATACCATGTTCCCATTTTCATCAGGAAATGTAAACGCAATACTATCATAGCCTTCTTTTAAAAAAGTAAGCGCGTTGGCATCGGGTAGCTCAAAAGCCTCGTTACGCTTTGCCACAAAAGGCTCCTTAAAATGGTTCCCAGAATAAAACATCCCTTGTAACGTGCTATCAGTAACGGCGGCTGTAAACATAAACGCATGTGCGCCATCAAAGGCCGATAGTTGCAATTGATTACCATTCAATACACCTTCTAAAAACCGATAATCGCCTGTGGTAGTTCTAAAAGTTCCTGTAACCTTGTTTTCTTGCTGTTTAAAAATACCTTTTGCTATATAGGTATCATCTTCACTATCAGGACTAAAAACAGTTTCCCAATTGCCCGAAATATCAAATGACGCTTTTTCAGAAACATCAAAACGCGTGGTGCTCTTTTCTGCTTTAAATTCCATCACTCTATCTAAACTCGGCTTAATAAAATACCCTTGAAGCATTTTATTGTCAATTTTAGCAGCTATAAAGCCTTCAAAAACTGGTAATTTTATATAAACTGAATCGTTTTCATAAGTAATATCATCAACATCTATAACTTCCTCAGCATTAAACACTTTTAACGTGTTTTCAGATAATACTTCAAAATTAAAGGGCAAATCGAGCATATCGTTTACTTTTAATAACGCTCTATACGTACCAGTATCTAGTTTTTCAGTCTTTTTTTCTTCTTTACAGGAAATGAACAAAAGTAGCGTTGCTAGTATAAAAATGGACCTCATTGAATAGATTTAAAATGTATTAATCGAATTTATGGCAAGATACTAACAAAATATTTCTTTTAGTTCACAATTTAAAAACGCATTGTTTGAATGCTAACTGCAATCTTTTATCTTTGCAAACTTAAATAGGATATTGATTTATGCGAATTTCATATAACTGGTTAAAGCAATTTTTAAAAACTGATTGGACGCCAGAACAAACCAGCGAATTATTAACGGATTTAGGACTTGAAGTTGAAGGTGTTGAAGCTTACCAATCGGTAAAAGGTGGTTTACAAGGTGTGGTTGTTGGAGAGGTTTTAACCTGTGTTAAACACCCAAATGCCGACAAGCTAAAGTTAACGACCGTTAATATTGGTGAAGAAAACCCTGTACAGATTGTTTGTGGTGCGCCTAATGTTGCTAAAGGACAAAAAGTGCCGGTTGCTACTATAGGAACCACTTTATACTCTGCTGAAGGGGAAGCATGGACCATTAAAAAAGGTAAAATTAGAGGTAAAGAAAGTCATGGTATGATTTGCGCCGAAGATGAACTGGGTTTAGGAGCTTCGCACGATGGGATTATGATTTTGGATGACAGCCTAAAAGTTGGAACGCCTGCTGCTGAAATTTTTGATATTGAAAACGACCATGTTTTCGAAATTGGATTAACACCAAACAGAGCTGATGCTATGAGTCATTTAGGTGTTGCACGCGATTTAAAAGCGGGATTTATTCAAAGAGAAATAAACCTAGAGCTTATAACACCCTCGGTTAGTGCATTTCATGTAGACAATAGAACGTTAAAGATTGATGTAGACGTTATCAATAAAGATTTAGCGCCAAGATATTGTGGTGTTACCATTTCAGGAATAAAAGTAAAGGAATCACCTAGTTGGTTACAAAACCGACTTAAAGCTATTGGATTAAGCCCGATAAACAATATTGTAGATGCAACCAATTATGTGTTACATGATTTAGGACAGCCACTACATGCCTTTGATGCTGTAAAAATTTCTGGAAATAAAATTGAGGTTAAAACCTTAAAATCTGGCACAAAATTTACCACTTTAGATGGTGTAGAACGCACCTTACATGAGGATGATTTAATGATTTGTGACGCCGAAAAACCCATGTGTATTGCAGGTGTTTTTGGTGGTATTCACTCGGGAGTTACAGAAAGTACAACGAGTATTTTTTTAGAAAGTGCTTATTTTAACCCAGTGAGTATTCGTAAATCGGCTAAACGTCATGGTTTAAATACGGATGCATCGTTTAGATTTGAGCGTGGGATAGATCCTAATATTACCGAATATGCCTTAAAACGTGCTGCTTTGTTAATTCAAGAGTTGGCAGGTGGTGAAATAACGAGTGATATTATAGACCTTTATCAAAATAAAATAAAAGACTTCGAGGTTCGTCTTAGCTTTGAAAATGCTAAAAAACTGATTGGTGAAGAAATTCCAAAGGAAATTATAAAACGTATTTTAACCTCGTTAGAAATAAAAGTTAATAATGTTACCGAAACTGGTTTAGGTTTAACCGTACCTGCTTACAGAAATGATGTAGAACGTGAAGCCGATGTTATTGAAGAGGTTTTGCGAGTTTACGGTTATAATAACATTAAAACCACTGTAAAATTAAATGCATCAATATCAAGTACTACAAGATTTGAAGACCATAAAATTCAAGATATAGTAGGCAATCAGTTAGTATCGCAAGGTTTTTACGAGATTCTATCTAATTCACTCACTACGCCAAATTATGTAGCTTTAACCGAACAATTAAAGGAGGAACACAACATAACCATGTTAAATCCTTTAAGCAATGATTTATCGGTTTTAAGACAATCGTTATTATTTTCAGGCTTGGAAGCCCTTTCTTTTAATATAAACAGAAAAAGAGGCGATTTAAAACTTTTTGAATTTGGTAAAACCTATCATGGATACGACGATAAACGCGAAGAATTCAAACGTCTAGCATTATTAACAACAGGTAATCAATCGCATGAAAGCTGGTTATCCGCAGGCAAAAAGAGTGATTTCTTCTATTTAAAAGGAAGTATTACGACTATTTTAGAGCGTTTAGGAATTTCTAGATATAACGAATCTCCTACAAAAAGTGATTTACTTAGTGAAGGTATTAGCTTAAGCTTAGGTAAAACGAAGTTGGTAGATTTTGGATTGGTTAAAAAACCGATTTTAAAGCATTTTGATATAACCCAAGAGGTTTTATTTGCTGATTTTAATTGGGATGCCATATTAGAGATTGTAAGGCGCAATAAAATTACTTTCAAAGCCATTACAAAATACCCAGAAGTAAAACGAGATTTCGCTTTGTTACTTGATGAAAACGTAACGTTTGAATCGATTTATAAGATTGCGAAGCAAAGTGAAAAAACATTGCTTAAAAACGTGAACTTATTTGATGTTTATCAAGGTAAAAATTTACCAAAAGGTAAAAAGAGTTACGCTGTTAGTTTTACGTTACAAGATGAAAATAAAACGTTAACTGATAAGCAAATTGATAAAATAATGAATACGCTTCAAAAGCAATTTGAAAGTCAGTTAGGTGCTGAATTAAGGTAATATTGAAAGCAAAAATCTCATTTTTATATTTTTTTATTGCTCTTTTTGTTTGCAATCTTAACGCACAACAACTTGAGACTAGTTCTACTAAAATCAAGGACACATCTTCTATTGGTGAGTTAGCATTATACGATTTAAAGCAAAGTGTTAAAAGTGTAGGACATGCTTTTTCAAGACCTTTTTTTTGGGATACAAAAGATTTTACCACTTTAGGTACTGTTATTGTTGGTTCATTAGCTTTATCTACTATTGATGATGAAGCAAGTGCTTTTTTTGTGAGAAACGAACCTCATGTTCCAGAGTTATTTCAAGAAGCTGGTACACGCTTTGGAAGTCCACAAGTCTATTTTATAACAAATGCTACCTTGTATGGCGTAGGACTTTTTACTAAAAACGAAAACTTAAGAAAAACGAGTGTTTTAATTATTTCGTCATCATTTACTTCAGGACTTATTCAAAGTTTTAGCAAAACTGCTTTTGGTAGAGTACGCCCTGGAAATGGATATAAAAGTACTGAGTTTAGATTTTGGTCTGGCAAACCTGCTTTTCACTCATTCCCATCTGGCCACACAGTTTTATCGGTTACTATGGCACATGCCATTGCTAAACAGTTTGATAATACATGGTCTAAAGTAGCTGTTTACTCTCTAGGAGCAGTGGCTCCTATCTCCAGATTATTTGCTGGAGCACATTGGCTGACTGATATAGGGGTATCTACTGTTCTTAGTATTGTAGTTGTGGATAGTATCGATAAATTCTTGTTTAAAGACAAGGCCTACAACTACCCTAAAAAAGAAAAACAAATTTCCTGGAATTTTACCTTTAGTGGTAATAGAATTGGACTAATTGGTCGTTTTTAACATTTAAAGCCGTATTTATTTTAAAAACGAATGTTATTAAATAGGCAATATTTAGTATATTTAAGTATAATAATTAAAACCTTATGCTATGTCTGATTCAAACTATATAAAAATTTTTACTGGAGATATGATTATTGTACAGCGTATAGTATCTGAATTAGAAAATGCAGATATCGTGCCTGTTGTAAAAGACCAAACAGAATCGGCTCGATTGGCAGGTTTTGGCGGTGGTAATTTTCCTGGGTTTCAAGAAGTTTTTGTCAATAAAGACGAACTTGATAAAGCCGTAGTAATTGTTGAAAGTATTACTTCAGAATTACAAGACTAATTAAGCCGTTACAGCGTACATTTTATCGCGCAGTTCTTTAATTTTCTTATCCTGCATATATTCGTCAAACGTTGTATAACGGTCAATAACACCATTTGGAGTTAACTCTACCACTCTGTTAGCTACGGTTTGTGCAAACTCGTGGTCATGTGTAGTAAACAAAACAGTGCCTTTAAAGTTTTTTAAGGAGTTATTAAATGCCGTGATACTCTCTAAGTCTAGGTGATTTGTTGGCTCATCAAGCATTAACACGTTAGCTCTTACCATCATCATTCTACTTAACATGCATCGTACCTTTTCACCTCCAGAAAGTACATTCGATTTTTTTAGTGCTTCTTCACCACTAAAAATCATTTTTCCTAAAAATCCGCGAATATAAACTTCTTCACGTTCTTCTTCAGTGGTAGCCCATTGACGTAACCAATCTACCAAAGTTAAATTGTTATTAAAAAACTCGCTATTATCTAATGGTAAATACGATTGAGTCGTAGTTACTCCCCAAGAAAATTTACCAGCATCGGCCTTTTCTTTATTATTTATAATTTGATAAAAAGCTGTTGTAGCCCTTGAATCTCTTGAAAACACGACTACTTTATCGCCTTTAGCTAAGTTCAAATGAATATTTCTAAATAATACTTCACCATCTAAAGACACTGCAAGGTTATCTATGTTCAAAATTTGATCGCCCGCTTCCCTATCTCTTTCAAAAATAATAGCTGGATAACGACGACTAGTTCGTCTTATATCAGCAATATTAAGTTTTTCAATCATCTTTTTTCTACTGGTAGCTTGCTTACTTTTTGCTACGTTGGCAGAAAAACGACGGATAAATTCTTCCAATTCCTTTTTCTTCTCTTCAGCCTTTTTGTTCTGTTGAGCATGTTGACGTGCCGCTAGTTGCGAAGATTCATACCAAAAAGTATAATTACCTGAATAATGGCTTATTTTTCCAAAATCTATATCAGAAATATGTGTACAAACGGCATCTAAAAAGTGTCTGTCGTGAGAAACCACAATCACACAGTTATCATAGTTTGCTAAAAAGTTTTCTAACCACGAAATAGTTTCATAATCCAAATCGTTGGTAGGCTCATCCATAATAAGTACATCGGGGTTTCCAAATAAGGCTTGAGCCAACAAAACTCTTACCTTTTGTTTTCCATCTAAATCGCTCATTTGAGTATAATGAAATTCTTCTTTTATACCCAAATTTGATAACATAGAAGCTGCATCACTATCGGCGTTCCAACCGTTCATTTCTTCAAATTGAACTTGTAATTCTCCTATCCTATCAGCATTTTCATCAGAATAATCAGCATATAGAGCATCGATTTCAGATTTAATTTTAAACAAAGGCTTATTACCCATTAAAACAGTTTCTAAAACAGTATGCTCATCATATAAATTATGATCTTGCTCAAGTACAGACATACGTTTTCCAGCTTCTAAATGTACCTGACCAGCAGTAGGTTCTTGCTTACCTGAAATAATTTTTAAAAATGTGGATTTCCCTGAACCATTTGCTCCAATAATACCATAACAATTGCCGCCATTAAATGAAATATTTACTTCATCAAAAAGCACACGTTTTCCAAATTGAACTGAAAGGTTTGAAACTGATAACATAAGCTTGTTTTAAATTTTTTGCAAAAGTAGAAAATTCCATTGGTAAGGCGAAACATATATAGCTTTTAATTTATATACCCCCTCAGAATTATACTATTAATAATTAGGTACTTCTTCAAATGAAATAAGTCCGTACACATGAACCAAAATTATATGGTTTGTAAGAATTATACGGTTCTAATCTGTATTTTGACTAGATAAACATTTAACAACGCCTTAACAGCACTTTATTAATACAAGCTATATTTTTGTTGTGGATATTATTGTATCCATATAAAAAATTCATTAGAGGGATTTATGAAGTATTATATTTTTATTGCAGTTGCTTTTCTTTCGTTTTTTGGTTGTAAAAAAGATAACCAAAAGATTGAAGACGCTTATGCATACATTGGAGGAGAAATTATTAACCCCAATACAAACTTTGTTGTACTCTCTAAAGACGAAGAAGTTATTGACACCGTAAAGTTAGATGGTAGAAATAGGTTTCTTTACAAGATTACCGACCTAAAAGAAGGCATGTATACCTTTAGGCATGGTGGCGAATACCAAATAGTGTTGCTAGAACCTAAAGACAGTGTATTGTTTAGATTAAATACCTTAGATTTTGATGAATCGCTAGTTTTTACAGGAGAAGGAGATAAAAAGAATAATTATTTAATAAACGATTTTCTTGAAAGTGAGAAGGAAGAAAAACAAGTTATTAAACTATGTCAATTAAATCCTGCTACCTATCAGAAGCATCTAGATTCCTTAAAAGATAGTAAGCTAAAAGCATATAAAGAATTTAAAAAGAAATATGGAAGCACAGAACTGTTTGAGAAAATTGCTCTAGCAAATATAAATTACACCTATTATTCGAGTAAAGAAGTTTATCCTTTTATACACTACGGTAAGAATAAAGCGGCTATTTTAAAATCGGTGCCAGATGATTTTTATAGTTATAGAAAAAACATTAACTACAACGATACTTTCTTTAGTAGATACTTTAACTACAACACATTTTTAAGACATAACGTAAGCAATATGTCTTTGGAATTACATGACGGCCATACTAATAGTGGTGAGTTTGATAGAACATCGCTTTGTTATAATCTAGACAGGTTAAAGCTTATTGATAGTCTGATAACAAATAAAGACATTAAAAGTGATTTACTACATTACTTTACCATTATGTACTTATCTAGAAGTGAAAACCCAGAAAGTAATGATGCCATCTTAAAATCGTATACTGCAAAAAGTAGTAACGAGAAAGATATTAAGATGTTAACCAAATACACCAAATCGCTTAATAGTCTTAGAAAGGGATCACATTTACCAGATATTGAGCTAGTAAATTATGAAGGCGAACCATTAAAGATTAATACCCTTGTAAATGCCCCTACTAGTATTTGTTTTTGGTCACAAACCTATTATGACCATTTTAGAGACAGTCATAAGAAGTTAAATGAATTAAAAGAGAAATACCCAGAAATAAACTTTATAACTATTAATATTGATAGCTATGGGTTGGAAAAATCGAAAACATTACTGCTTAATCATGGTTTTGATTTGACTGATGAATATCAATTCAAAAACCCGAAAACAGCGATGGATACCTTGGCTATTTACCCTATGACTAAAACTATTCTAATAGACAGAAACAAGGAGATTATTAATAGCAACGCCAATATATTTTCAGTATATTTTGAAGAGCAACTTCTTGGGCTGATTAATAAGTAGGTAGTTAAAGCTTATAATGCTTCATAAGCATTTTTTCATAAACCTTATCCGGTAAAATACGCTTTAAAACAATAGAAAATTTCTGCATAAACTCCCCTACTTTGTAATGTCCTTTTGGGTTTGGGTTAATAATTATTTTATAAACTGCCTCTGCCATAATATTAGGATTACTCCCATTATCAACATGCTCATTCATAAGTTCTAAAGTATCGCCATAAGGCTTCTTATAAGGTGAGTCACCAAGCAATGGTGCATGGTATCTACCGGCGGCTATATTGGTTGCAAAATCACCGGGAGCTACATTGGTCATTTTTATATTAAAATCTTTTAACTCCATCCTAAAAGCTTCGGTTAAAAGCTCTAATGCGCCTTTGCTCGCACTATAAACTCCTCTGTAAGGTAACCCCATGTAACCTGCTATGGATGTGATATTTATAATTAATCCAGATTGTTGTTTACGCATTTGAGGTAAGACCGCTTTAATGACATTAATTGGCCCGAAAAAATTAGTTTCAAAATTGCTTTTAATTTCAGCTTCAGGTATTTCTTCAATAGGTCCAGTAATACCAGCTCCAGCATTATTAATCAAAACATCCAATCGGTTTTCTTTAGAAATGATTTCGGATACCGTTTGTTTAATAGTTTCTACTTTCTTTACATCTAAGGCTAGAATAGGAAACTTACTGTTTTTATAATTTTCTGGGTTTCTACTCGTCCCATAAACTATAAATCCTTTTTCAGCTAAATACTCACCAATAGATTTTCCTATACCTGAAGAACCACCTGTTATTAAAACAACTTTAGACATTTATAAAATAAAATTAGAGTTTAAAGATAGAAAGATTTACCAAACTAAAAGGCATAAAAAAAGGCAAGCTACCTACATCACACCGCTACGACCATTTACCTTTGCTTCGTTCCCGACCTGGAGGATTCAACAGGAGCTGGTTGTGTAGGACTTGCCGACTGCAAAGATACAACCCTTTTAAAATTTTCACAATGATTTTTTAAACTGATTTTAAATAAATATCTTGCTTTAAATTTATAATGAGAAATGAATACGTTCAAATATCTAACAATCATATTATTAAGTGTTTTATTGGTTTCCTGCGGATCAAATTCTGGGCAAAAAAAAAGTGATTTCTCAATAATAACGAATGCTATCAAAGGAAATATATCGATTAACGAAACATTAAAGCTTTCATTAGAAAATAAAAAAAATCATGCTATTGATTCTGTTTTATATCTTTTAAACGGTAAAAAAATAAGTGAATCCACTTCATTAAAAGATTTTAAATTAGGCAAGCAAACCATTGAAGCTACTGTATATTTTAATAATGAAAACCAAGTTACAACTTCAGTAATAACCATTTTAAACAATGAAATACCTAAAGTTTATACCTATAAAATAATTAATGAATATCCTCACGACATAACATCCTATACACAAGGTATTGAGTTTTTTAATGACACACTTTATGAAAGTACAGGGCAGTATAAAGAATCGAAGCTTAGGAAGATGAATTATAAAACTGGTGAAGTTATTAAAAACATTGATTTAGCCGATGAATATTTTGGAGAAGGCCTTACTATTTTAAACAATAAAGTTTATCAATTAACGTGGCAAAAAGGCACTGGTTTTGTATACGACGTGAATACTTTTGAGAAACTAAGTAGCTTTAAATATGGAAATAGTAAAGAAGGTTGGGGTTTATGCAACAACGATACAACATTATTTAAAAGTGATGGTACTGAAAAAATTTGGTTGTTAAATCCTGAAACCTTAGTAGAAGAAGACTTTATTCAAGTATATACCAACAAAGGAAAGATTGTAGGCATTAATGAAATGGAATGGATTGAAGGAAAGATTTATTCTAACAGATATCAAAAAGATGGTGTTGCTATTATTAATCCAAAAAATGGTGCTGTTGTTGGCGTAATCGACTTTTCTCCACTTAAAAAATTAGTCACCCAGCATGAAGGTTTAGATGTTTTAAATGGTATAGCTTACAATCCTAAAACAAAAACCATTTTTGTTACAGGTAAACGCTGGGATAAACTATTTGAAGTTGAAGTTGTTGAAAAGTAAAAACATCTTCAATTTGGATGATATATTCACATTTATTACTAATAATTAGCACTTAAGACTCTGCTATTCGAAAACTGATAAATGTCATTTTTTCAAAAAATTAATTGTGATAATTTCATAAATTAATTCTATACCATTTATAATGTCAGAAAATAGAGAAGTTAGATTATATGGTGCTGGTGGACATTCTCAAGTAATTCAATCTGTTTTAAAACAAAATGGCTATACTATTAGTGACCTTTTTGACGACAATCCAAAAAATTCCCATAAACTATTTAAAGATGTAAAACACGGTGTTCGCAGTCATAAATCTAATTTCCCTCACCAAGGTGTTCCTTTTATTATTGGTGTAGGTGATAACTATCAAAGGTTTGAAATTGCTAAAATTTTAAAAAGTGAATTTAGTAAAGCTATCCATAAGTCTGCCATTATTGACCCTAGTGTTAGCATAGACGATGGTACAGTGGTTTATGCAGGATCTACAATACAAACTAACGCATCAATTGGTAAACATGTTATAATTAATACTATGTCTAGTGTTGATCATGATAGCATTATTCAAGATTTTGTACATATTTCACCAAATGCTACCATTTGTGGCCTTGTTAATATTGGTATAGGAACACATATAGGTGCTGGTGCCGTTGTAATACCTCAAGTAAAAATTGGAAAATGGTGTATAATTGGAGCTGGTACTGTAGTTTTAAAAGATATTCCAGATTATTCCGTTGTAGTTGGCAATCCAGGAAAAATTATTAAAAAAAATATTATTAAAAACTTAGTTTCAGCTTAGCTTTTTATAGCTTAAACCAATCTTGGGTTATAGCACTTTCAATATCATGATTGCCTTTATGGATAAACTCGTTTTTTAAAGCATCGTATTTATAATCCGCTCCCCATTCCTTTATATTTTCAGCAACTTGTTTAATAGCTTCACAAATAAATTCGATTTCAGCATTAGTCATAGTTGGATGAATGGACATTCTAATCCAACCTGGACGCTCCATCAAGCAACCTTCTAATATTTTTTGTTCAATAGCTTTCGAAGTTAATTGGTCTACATGGAGTAAATAATGTCCATAAGTACCAGCGCAGGAACAACCTCCACGGGTTTGAACTCCGAACCGATCGTTTAAAAGTTTTACAACTAAGTTAAAATGAACATCTTCAATATAAAATGAAAACACACCCAATCTATCTGTATGTTTGGGTGCCAAAATGGTTAAGTTCTTAATTTTAGATAGTCTGTTAAATACAACCTGACACAATTCGTGCTCCCTCTCTAAAATATTCTGAACGCCCATATCTTCTTTTAATTGAATACAAAGGGCTATTTTAATAGCTTGAAGAAAACCTGGTGTTCCGCCATCTTCACGGGTTTCAATATCATCAATATAATCGTGGTCGCCCCAAGGGTTTGTGTAGTTTACGGTACCACCTCCTGGATTATCAGGTACTAAATTTTTATACAATTTTTTATTAAATACAAGGACTCCTGACGTTCCTGGACCACCTAAAAACTTATGTGGTGAAAACGTTATGGCATCTAAATACTCATCGTGGTTTTCAGGATGCATATTTATAGATACATAGGGTGCAGAACAAGCAAAATCAACAAAGCATAAGCCGTTATTTTGATGCATAATTTTAGCAACTTGGTGATAGTTTGTTCTAATACCAGTTACATTGGAACAACCAGTAATTGCGGCAATTTTTATAGGAACTTCTTGATATTCCAACAATAGTTTTTCTAAAGCATTTAAACACGGTAAGCCTTCTTCATTTGAAGGAATTACTTTTACTCGTGCTATGGTTTCTAACCAGGATGTTTGGTTAGAATGGTGTTCCATATGAGAGACAAAAATTATAGGTCGCTTTTCTTCGGGAACGTCTGTGTGATCTTTTAAATTTTCATTGAGTTTAAGCCCTAAAATACGCTGAAACTTATTTATAGCACCTGTCATTCCTGTTCCAACGGTAATCAATACATCATCACTTGAAGCGTTTACGTGCCTTTTTATAATGTTTCTAGCTTCATGGTAAGCCAAAGTCATGGCAGAACCCGTAATGGATGTTTCGGTATGTGTATTAGCAACGAATGGACCTATATCATTTAAAAGCTTTTCTTCTATAGGTCGATACAGTCGTCCACTTGCCGTCCAATCTGCATAAATAATCTTTTTTCTTCCGTAAGGGGACTCAAAAAATGCATCAATACCTACAATGTTTTCCCTGAATTTAGAGAAATATTGTTCAAGCTTCGAAATACTTATGGCATTATTCATTTTTGACTCTGATTATAAACTTCTAAACCTTCTTCTAAAAAAGTAGCATATTCATTTTCATCAGGCGTATAACCAACAGGTTGGTTTAAAATTTCGGTACCTTCTGAATTCAATAACACATAAAAAGGTTGTGAATTAGTTTGGAAAAACTGCGTTTGAAAATTTGCCCATTTATGACCATAGTTTTCCAATTTTCTGGTACCACCATTAATCCTATTTACTAAAACCTGTTCGTTTTCAGGAAGTTCCTTTTTGTCGTCAACGTATAAAGATATTAAAACATAATCGTTTCTTAATATGTCATCTATTTTCTTTTCAGACCAAACATGCTCTTCCATTTTTCTGCAGTTTACACAAGCATATCCTGTAAAGTCCAACATAATAGGCTTGTTTACTTCTTTAGCATATGCTAACCCTTCCTTAAAATCTTTAAATATTTTTAAATTATTGGTGGAGATATTCGGGAAAAAGAAGCTGTATGTTACGGGTGGTGCTAATCCACTTAATAGTTTTAGAGAATGATATGTATTAGTTTCCTTGTTAACTCTAAACCCTGTGCCTAAATAAATAGTAAAGGCAGCCACTAAAATTCCTAATGAAATTCTAGAAAAAGACAGTTTTTTTATAGGTGAATCGTGAGGAAATTTAATTTTTCCAAAAAGATATAAGGCTAAACCTCCAAAAATTATAATCCAAATTATCAAAAAAGGCTCAATTTTTAAAATACCCCAATGCGCCACTAAATCGGCATTTGATAAAAACTTAAAGGCTAATGCTAGTTCTAAAAACCCTAAAACAACTTTAGTAGTGTTTAACCAGCCTCCAGATTTTGGTAAAGCATTCATCATATTTGGAAACATAGCAAATAAGGCAAAAGGTAAACCTAACGATACTCCAAAACCTGCCATACCAGCTGTAAGTTGCCACGCTCCACCATCAGCTGTTAAAGAACCCGCTAATAATGAACCTAAAATAGGGCCTGTACATGAAAATGATACAATAGCCAAAGTAAGTGCCATGAAAAATATACCTATTAATCCACCTGCATTTTCTCCTCTTGTTGTCTTATTTGTCCAACTTGCTGGCAAGGTTAGTTCGTAATAGCCAAAAAATGAAAAAGCAAAAAATACAAATATGGCGAAGAAGATTATGTTTAACCAAATGTTGGTAGATATATCGTTTAAAATGTCTGGGTTAACTGAATCTAAAAGATGAAATGGTACACTTAAAATTACATATACAGCAAAAATAAAAAAGCCATAAAGCAGCGCTTTGGATATACCTGATGTTTTACTTGCTCCACTTTTTTTAGTAAAAAAACTAACTGTTAAAGGGATCATTGGGAAAACACAAGGAGTTAATAGTGCTAGCAAACCACCTAAAAATCCCAAACCAAAGATTGCCCAAAGTGTACTTGATTTTTCTGGTAAATCAATATTAGTTTTAATATCCTCCGGGGACATGCCATATAGCATGTTATTTACCTCTGCATTATCTACCAATGAAATATTATCCGTAGTATTCACAGAAGGTTCTTCAGAGCTTGATTGAGAACCGTTTAAATTAAAAACTAAATCTATATCATTAGGTGGTGTACATCTTTCATCATTACACGCCATAAACTCTACAGATCCATTGATAACAGATACCTCGTCTTGAATTTTTACTCTTTGTTTGAAAATAGCAACATCTTCAAAAAATTTGATTTTCATTTCGAATACAAGATCATCAACAACATGCCCTTCTTCTTCTATCGTTTTCCCCAGTAATTGAAAGCCTGTATTCGCATTTTTATACGTAAATGTTGTTGGGATTGGACCACCATCTGGAACTATTTGAGAATACAAGTGCCATCCACTATCAATAGTCGCTTTAGAAACTAATTCGTATTCTGTGTCTGAAATTTTATGAACGGAAGTACTCCATTTTACGGGTTCATATATTTGTGAATTTCCTATAGTTACAATGAACAGGGATAAAAGTAAGATTAGTTTTTTCATTCAATTTTATATTAACTATTTTGACGAAATAGTCGTTAACTAGTTGCTTGTTTTACTAAATACCTCAACCAATTTAAGGCATTGCAAAAATATACAAAAGAAGTGCTATTTACGAAAAGCTAAAAGTTATAATTTACTTAAAATAATAGTGAAGTAAATAATCAATTAATGAACCGGATCTTGTGTACAAGGACAGTTACTAATTCCCTGCAAGAAATCTAATCCAATAGTAACTACATGAGTACCAGAATTAAACCCAGATAAATCGTTCATTGTTACTTGATAGGCATATCCAAAATAGAAAATAGATTTTTTAAACCCTACCATTGGGCCAATATTAAGAGGTTTTAATATTTGATCATTTAGAAAACGGTATGAGATACCACCCCAATAATAATCGTCATTTCTATTATACTTTCTGAATTTAAAATTTAAATCTGTACTAGATCGCTTATCACTTGTAAACATTTGATAAAAAATAGAGGGTTCAAATTCCAGCCCGCTCTTCTTAGGTCCTCTAAACGTATAACCTGAGTATACTTGGTAATTTAGCAGTAAGTTAGGTTCTAGTTTTCTTAAAGAACTATCAAAATCTTTATCCAACATATTATTGAGGTTAAGACTTAAAAAGAAGCCTTTCAATCTATAAAGTGCACCAATATCAAAATTATGATTTGTAGTACGTCTATCATCTGTAACAAAAGGGTCTATCGTCGGATTTTCGTATGTAGTATTAAAATTATTAATGTCTATCCTAAAATTGTTTATGTTATATGAAATACCAAACGATAAATACATTTTCGTATAATAATCTAAAATAAGATGATGAGCAAAAGAGAATTTTGCTCCCGTTTGAATGGTATTACCATTTCTGTCATTATAAAATGAAAGTCCTATTCCTGAACGATCGGCAATTCTAAAATCCCCATAAATAGATTGGTTATCTGGCGCTCCTTTAATACCTACCCATTGTGTAAGTCCGTTTGCTCTAATTTTTAAATTATCACCAATACCTGCATATGTAGGAGAGATAACGAAGTTGTTATCTGCCAAATATTGGGTGAAAACTGGCAAATTCAACTCTTGTCCGTAGCTTTTAGCTAGAACAATAAAAAGAAGATATATAATTAATTTTCGCATTTGCTTAATTCTTTTTTAGAGGTTATCTCCGATTTTCATTATCTATATAGTGTAAAGTGACCAACAAACTCTCGATTATCCATTCTATCATTTAATCTTACAACATACCAATAATCACCCGTTGGAAGTTCTTTACCTTTATACATCCCATCCCATTTTTCATTAACTCTTAGAGTTGCTATTTTACGACCATATCTATCAAAAATATCGAAGGTCATCTCTCTATACTGTGATGTACAACCAGGTCCCCATTCATCCAAATTACCATCACCGTTTGGTGTGAAATAATTTGGTATACAAACATCTATATACTCAAAATATCTAGTTGCAGAAGCTATACATCCATTACTATCAGTTACCGTTACAGTATAATCACCAGATTCATAAATTAAGAATGTATTAGTGCTTCCTTTGGAGACACCATTTAATTCGTATTCATAATCACCAGAACCACCATCAGCAACCGCAACGATTTCATTTAAATTACCATCTTCGAGCACTAATGTTAATGGATCAAACTGCTCGATTTCAAAATCAATAATTTCTTCACACGTATTAGTATGTCTAATCGTTATATAGTGATTACCTGCTGCAAGGTTTGTAAATACATTACTTGTTTGGAAAGCACCACCATCTAAAGCATAGTCTAAATCAGATAAGTCAACCGAGCTATCATCAACATTTACAGTCACCATATTACTCGTAGCATCGACTGTATTAGTACAATACTCAATATCAAGCTCAGCTTGAATAAGTACAGATGGCGGGAATGTAATATTCCACTCTGTAGGACATCCTAAATTATCTAAAACATAAACAATATGATCTCCACCAGCTAAACCAGTGAAATCGAATTGAGTTTGTGTAGGACTTCCCGTGATGTAGGTTCCATTAATATCATCTAAAGCTACGCTATAGGGCATTTCACCTCCGCTAATATCAATACTAAACTCACCATCTAAATCACCACTACAAGCCTCAGGTATTATAGAGTTTGGAACAATAGTTAATGATACCGGTATTGGGTCTTCAATAATAAAATCGAAAAGTACAAAGCAACCCAATTCATCTTGAGCAATAGCTTGATAATTGCCCGCTGGAAGGTCTTGAAAAGTTGATGTCTCAAAAAACTGATCTAACCTAGGAGAGATTGCATATTTTATAACGCCAGTTCCTCCAGAGGCAGTAATTTCTAACATACCATTACTTGTTCCAGGACATGTAACGTTGCTAGCTACAAAACTAGCTGTTAAAGGTTGTGCTGGTTCAGTAATGGTTATTTGTGAACTTGTAGTTAAACAATCTCCACTATCAACCCTTACTTGATACGTGCCAACAGGAAGATTCGTAAATACTCCTGGACTATCTTGAGTTACTGGAGTTATTGGATTTCCTAACGTGTCTTCTAAGGTATAAATATAACTTCCTAAACCACCTTCGGCAGTTGCTACAATAACACCAGTAGTATCACCATTACAATTAATAGTTGCGTTACTTACATCTAAAATAATATTCAATGTTGGTAGTGGATCAATCGTAATTTCATTAGAAGCGTTTGATATACAACCATTAGCATCTCTTACATAGTAATCGTAAGTTCCAACTGGTACAGAAAACGTAGTAGATGTTATAAAGGAGCCCAAAACGGTCGAAAACGAAGCGGTATCGCTATACTCGTAGTTTCCTGTACCTCCTACTGCACTTAAAGTTAATGTTGAATTAGTTAAACACGTTTGTGATGTTTCTTTAACTAAACTCGCTTGTACTTGAGTTGGTTCTGCTATAACTATATCTGGTGAATTGAATGAACAATTATAACCATCGGTTACCACAATATTATAAGTTCCTGCTCCTAGGTTATTAAAAATAGGAGATGTTTGAGGTCCAGAAGAACTCACAGTTGGTGAGGTCATGTTCAGCGTGTATGTATAATTACTTCCTTGTCCTCCACTTACGGTACTTACTGTAATCGATGCATTAGCATCTCCAAAACAAGATAGCAACGAAGTACTTGCTGATACGGTTGCACTAATTGGTGGCGGAATAACAAGTGTAATATTATCCGAAGCAATACATCCACCTGCATCTCTAACATTTACTGTATAGGCTCCTGCCGATAGATTAGTAAACGTTCCGTTTGATGAATAAGCCACTGTAGCAGCTCCTGTTAACTCATATTCATAAGTTCCCCAACCACCACTTGCTGTTGCAGTAATGGTGCCTTTATCATCATCACAAGTAACATTAGATGTTTCGGTTGCAACAACGGTTAAGGCATCTACTGGAGATCCAACGAATATTGTATTTGATGTTGTTGAACAGAACGGACTTGCTGTCTCTGTAACGACAATGGTATAATTACCAGATAATAAGCCAGTAACTACCTCTGGATTTGTTGATGTATTAGCTGATATAACTCCGAAAACTGACGTAGACGTGCTATCAAATACTTCGTAATCATACGGTCCTGAATAATTTGTTATGTTAATCGAAATTGAGCCATCATTATCTCCTAAACATGTTACTGGTGAAGATGTTGTTGTAAATGTAACAGGTGTAGCTGCTGGCACAAAAATATCTATATTTTCTGAACAGGTTGTTATTACGTCTGTAATTGTAACTGTATACGTTCCTGATGGTACACCAGTAAATACATTTCCAACTATACTTATGGAAGCTGGATTTGGACTTATTGAATACGAATAAGTACCTGAACCACCAGAACCTGTTATCGTTATTTCACCATCATCATCATTACACGTTGGAATAGCAGTTACATCTGGTATTAAGTTAATAGGAGCTAATATATCTACTGTTACTAAATTACCACAACCATTAGCATCTTGTATCTCAACAGTATGTGTTCCTGATGATAAATTTGATATGGTAAAAGGTGCTGTTCTTGTTTGGAAAGCACCACCGTCAATACTAAAACTATATGGTGCAATTCCTGGGGTTACCAAAGTAACATCTATTTCAAAATTACCCTCAGTTACTGTACATTGATTACTCACAATAGCATCAATAACTGGTTCGGGATCAGAAGGTAATACTAGAACTGGAGTCGTTTTTATACAACCATAAGCATCAATAACATGTACATAATAACTACCTGCGTCCATATTAAATACGTTTGCAGAATTCCACGATGGATCCGTTGCTAACGGAGCAGCAGGTGTTGTCGTTATTTGATATAAATAAGGAGCTGTACCATTACTTGCGATAGCACTAATTACTCCAGAATTAGGGTTACAATTTGCGTTTTTATCAACCGTAGCCGAAATATCTAAATCTACAGCAGATTCGTTAATTTCAAAAATCACTGAAGCAGATTCACAACCGTTATACGATCCTGTTCCATTTTCAGTAAAACGAATATAATATTGTCCAGGAGCTAAAGTCCCCGGAGTTGGCGTTGTTACTGTTTCAGGCACTCCAAAAGTAACTGGTAAATTTGTTGGTCCATCAACAAGTACATGCGTAAATGCTGTAAATATTTCATAATCTACCGAAGTGGTAGTACTATCAAAATTATCAATAGTAAATGTAACACTACCATTATTTTCTCCTTGACAAATAACATTGTTTGGAACAACAGAAGATGTTAAAGGTGAAGCAGGTGCTATTGCTGAATCTGCTTGTTTAACATAATAACAGTCGGTAACTAAGTCGTGTACAACAAAAGTATAAACAACACCAGGTGTTAAATTTGTAAACGTTCTTGTGTCACCACCGGGTAAATCAGGTGGTAAAAAAGTAGATGTATATGGTGCAAAATTAAATTCTAAAATACCAAACTCGTAACTACCACTACCAACCGCTGATATAGCTTGTACAGTAGCAGTTCCTCCTGTGGTACAATCTGGTACTACAGTAGTAACATCAATCAATAAATCTGATGGTGGCGAAGCAATTACAATTTGTTGAGCTAAGCTACAACCATTTGCATCAACAACATTTACAGTATAAGTTCCGTAATTAATAATATTAAACGTATGGTCTTCATTGGTTGCTGCGGCATATGGGTTTCCAGGAATAACATCACCAAAATTATTTGTAATATAATATGTAAAAGGAATTGTGCCTCCTGTTACATTTTCAACCGTAATAGAACCTAAACTAGAACCTCCAGGATTACTACAAGTAATATCAACTTTTGATAAATCGAAAGCTATAGGGCTTGGTTCATTAATGGTTATTGTTTCTACATCCGTACAAGATTTTGAATCCGTTAAGGTAATAGTATAATTACCAGCAGGCAATCCTGATGTTTGAGTACCGTAATCTGTTGCTGTCGTATTGTTGAATACATTCAACACAAATGCAGGCGTTCCTACACTATTATTAATTGTAATTTGAATTGCCGCATTACTATCACCATTACATAAAATAGGTTGCGTTTGTACAACAGAAATTATTTCGGGTAATGTAATAGCGTTTATAGTTTGAACTCCGGATTCAACAGTACAACCATTGGCATCTGTTATTAAAAATTGATAGGTTCCATCTGCTGTCGCCGTATGAGTAAATGATGACCCTGTTACTGAAGTTGAACTTCCGTAGCCTCCGCCATTAAACGATACTTGATAATTAAAAGGAGCAGTTCCTCCAGTAATTATTGCTGAAATAGTCCCATCTGGTGATGCAGTACAATCTAAATCCTTTGTTATTACCATACTCACTCTTATAGGTGGTAATGGCGGAATAGTATAAGACTCAACATATGTACAATTGTTTGCATCTCGTACTTCAAACGTATAAGTGTTAGGTGATAAACCTGCAAAAATATTTGAGGTTTGATATGCTGTAGTTGACGGTGAAATAATTCGGTATTCTAAAGGTAATGTTCCTCCCGTTGTTGTAATAGTAACATCAGAAGTCAGTGCGGGACAAGTTACAGGTGTACTACTAAAATCTAAATCTGTTGGTGGATTTAACGGATCAATCGTTATTGGAGCTGTTAAAAATGTACAGATATTAGCATCTCTAATAGTTACCGTATATGTACCATCTGTTAATCCCGTAAAAGTTGTTCCTGTTTGAAAATTAACCCCATCAATACTATATTCATATGGAGGCGTTCCTCCTGAAACAGCAGAAACAGTTATAACACCATTTGTAGTACATGTATATGGTGTCGTTAAAGTTGCTGTACCATCAATTGCTGTTGCTGCTGTAATGGTAACAGGTTGAGGTGCTGTAGTACAAACATCTGTTCCGGCTGTATATCTTACTATAACATCATAGTTTCCAGCCGATAAGCCTGAAAATACAGGTGAACTTAAATACGTAACACCATTATCTATACTGTATTCTAAAGAATTTCCGTTTGGATTCGTTACGTTAATATTTATACTACCAGAATTCGTTTCATCAGAACATAATATGTTAGTTTGAGACACGTTAAAATCTGGTGGTAATGTTGCATCAACGTTAATAGAAACATCTACTGAACAGTTATTTGAATCAACAACTGTAATATTATAAACTCCAGCTGTTGGTACATTTACTATTGGTGTACCTTGGAAAACCGTTGTACTATTAACAAAATAATAATATGGTGGTGTTCCTCCTGAAGGATAAACCGTGATTTCCCCATCAGTACATGTTAATGGTTTTGTTAGTGCTGCTGTTGCTTCTAATAAAGGAGGATTGATAATCTCGATATCTCCTGAGTATACACAACCATCTTCTGTGGAAACATTAATAGTATAAGTCCCTGCATTTAAATTACTAAATGTATAGTTATTTGGTGTAATGGGACCTACACTATTTACAAGTGTTGCACCGTCATAAATTGAAAAGAAATACTGCGGACGAACATCATTTGCTGCAATTGAGACACTGCCCAATTCATCATGACATAGCGGTTGAGTAACAATCGTTGAAACCGTGAAATCCCTATCCCTTATTTGTACATCAGGAACACTGAAAATACATGGATTTGGTGAAACACCTATTTGTCTAATATAAACGTTATAGAGTCCTGCAGTTGTTACTGAAAACACATTACTAGTTTGATAGTTTGTACCATCAATACTATACTCATAGCCACTAGGTACACCACCAACAGTAATCTCACCTGGTGTAGTACAATAAATATCTCTTGAGGTTACCGTAGGAATTAATAAGTTAGTATAAACATTAAAATAAAACTGATTAAAACACCCACCAGTATAATTTAAAGTTAATCTATATTGTCCAGAAGTATCAATAGTAAAATCTGGACCTGTAGCAACTTGATTCCATGTACATGCTGAGTCTTCATTAGCACAATCTTGATTAGCGACTGCGGCACAACTCGATTCATCTAGTTTTTCCCATATTATTGATGTCGTGTCAGTTATTCCAGTTTGTATAAACCTTGAATCGTTAGCTCCACATAAATAAAAATTTGGCAACTCTTTTCCATCATTAGGGCAAATAACTACTTCATCTGCAAATGGAATTAATGGGTTCGTTACGCCTGCTCCAAAAGTAACAACATCGAATTGTTGATCTATGGATTGACACGGAGCTGTTGCTGTGTTATGCACATAATATGTTCCAGTACTCGAAACGGTAATAGATTGCGTTGTTCCTATTACAGGTGTTCCTGAAGGACTTGTAGACCATGAGTATGAATCATAACCATCACCAGCTGTTAATGTAACACTTGACCCACATAGTATAACTTCTTCAGTAAAATCACAATTTAGGTCTGCCAAAAAGTTAGTAGCGCCAGGGGTAAGTAAACATCCTGTATTAGTTGCAAAACTTGGGTCGTCTGATATCGTAAATGTAGGGTTTATTGTTCCTTGATAGGTTGCATATGCTTGATTATTTATAACATTTGAACAAGCGTCATTTAGCAAGCTACAAGACGATACTACAGTTACCATAAAACGAATTTCTGTAACGGGATCGTTTTCTTCAACAATTGACCTGTCGATACTAAAAATAATTTCTTTAGTAGTAGGATTATAACTCTGAACGGTTACTCCTGGTGGTAAAACACCTAAATCTGTAGGGTAGTTAAAAACAATGTTTTCCGGAAGAATATCTCTAATAGTTAAATTTGTAGCATCATCGTTACCTGTATTTTGAAAACCAATGGTGTAATAAAGTTCATCACCAAGATTTACTAATTGTCCTCCAATATCATTACCAAATTCATCTTCAACAATTTTGGTTAACACAATATTTGGTGCAATTATTTCAATAGCGAAGGCACTAAAATAATAGTAATAAATATCTAATGTACTTCCTAAACTAATGGTTGCCGAAGTAGCACCATTGGCTATTAGTGTATTGCCAGGATTAGGAATAGGTATAATACCTGCATCAAATCCAAGGGTATTAGATCCGTCAGGATTTCTTGTTGTAAACAACTCTGGTGTATTTGTTGCTGGGTCTATATAAGAAACCGTACTATTGAAGAAATTATTACCTGGTCTGATTACCGTTCCCGCATTATTAGTTGCATCAATGGTAGTACCATTCAAACGTAAATAATCACCTGTATATCTCCTATCACCTTCGATTGTACTAAACGCAAAATTAGCTCTTACGGGACCTGTTGGAATCGTAGTAAAGCCAGAAACTGGAAATGTTTCACTTATAGTACTTGTTATTTTTGTAAACCCATCAAAAGAGGTTATATATTTACTTGGTAAAAGAGGATCTTCATAAACTATAAAAAGCGACCAACCTGCTGAAAGTCCTTCAGAATTTGGTTTAGGTCCAACTAATGATGAGATATTAGCCACTGCATAAGTACCTTCAGGGTCTGCTAAAGCTGTAACCATACTGGTTACATCATGGTAATAAACATAAGTGTTGGAATTATTGTTATTTGCCGCATTTTGAAAATATACCTCAGTACCAGTTATATCAACATAATTCCCTCCAGGAACTTTAAATTTAATTTCCGAAATAGGGTCTGATCCGTTTACTACGGCGCTCCAGTATAATCCTGCATAAACTATTTGGTAACAGTTTACATCGTTTGGTACATCTAAATCTGCTGTACTAGAGTTAAACGTTGTAGCATCACTATCAACATCTACATATACGGCCGCATCAATTCTATCATTTGTATCCGTGCCATTATAAGGATCTGTGACGTGAAGTCCTACGTTACTGTTCCCTATCAAAAGGATATCTCCTTTAATTGCCTCGTCGTATCTAGGAGAAAATGGAACAAGGTTTTGCCCCATCATGCTGCCAAAGCATAATAAAAAAACTAAAACAACAAGCAATTTGTTAGCAAAAGTAGTTTTTTCCATAAGCAGGTTATTTTTTGTTTCTTCATAATTGGGGGATTAAGAAGAAAATATTTAGTTAGTTTAGTTACATTTAATTTGTAGTCATATCACTACAACGAATTTCCTTCGTCTAAATTTAATGTTTTTAAACGGGTTAAATATCGTGAAAATTTTTGTATAAATAATAAAGTGAAGGTATAAATTAAGCTGTTTATCGACGAAATGATACTTTAATCTTAATTTAAAAATATATTTGTAGTCATTTACATACGTTATTTGTAATAAATGCTTAAAATCTATCAAAAAATTAATTTATTTATAGCAGATAGCCAATATTAATTCTCTATTTTCACCATCGACATTTGACTATCTAATGGGTTATTGCTTTTAGATTGCAATGCTCTTGACGCACTTTCTACGTCATCAAATTTCTGATAATAGATATAATATTTGCTAGTTTTAACATCAAAGAAGAAATCAATGTTTGCTTTTCCTGATGCCACAGCTTTTGTTAAAAAGTCATCTCTTTTTGCAACGTCGCTATGAACTGCCAACACTAAATAGTAACCGCTATCTGCATTAGATACGTCGTTAACAATTTGAATATTATTAGTGTTTCGTTCTTCACCAAAATCAAAATCTTCAATTTCATAAGGCACTGATTGAACTGTTGTGTTTTGCTTTATAACGTTTAATGCCGCTCTATCTTTAGCATATCTTACTTCTTCATTATCGTAAGCCGCACGTTTTATTCTACGTTTTCTTTCAAATTCTGTTGCAACTTTAATGGTTTCCAACGTTGATAGTAAATTCTCTTTAGTTTGTAAAGCTTGTAGCTGTTCTGATTTTAAAGATTGTATTGCATTTAAGTAATACGCATTAACGTCATCTTCTTTATCTGAAACGTTTTTAAGTCTTTCATTATATAATCTTTCCAATTCTGTAATCTTGTCATTCTGTGATTTTATAACATCATCTATCTCGACTTTTAACGATTCTAAAATAGCATTTTCAGCAGTAACACTCTTAAAAGGTTTAGGCGCTTTGTAAATACCTTGTTCACTTAAATCATTTTCTTCTTTTAAGTCATTAAGATCTTGTTGTCTAATATCTACAGCATCTCTTAATCGGTTCAACAAGTTTTGTTGTTCAATTTTAGAATTATTCGTAAGCTTTGTTAGACTCTCCATTACCAATGCTTCACGATCTCTCGCTATTGGTACTAAAACGCCATCCAGTTGAACGGTATCAATACGCTTCTCAGCTTCTTCCCTAACCCTAGTTTCTTCTGCTAATCGTATAGCCTCAGCTTCTGCCTCTGCCTTCGCTTTATTTTCGGCTTCTAATTGTGCTTGAGCCGCTTCTTGTTGTTGCCTTGCTTGTTCTTCGGCTGCAGCTTTAGCTTGGGCTTCTTCTGCTAAACGCTGTGCTTCCGCCTCAGCCTTTTCTAAGTTTTCTCTTTCAATTCTAGCCTGTTCTTCAGCCGCTGCTTTTGCCTGCGTCTCTTCTTCTGCTAACAGTTTAGCAGCAGCTTCTTCTTTGGCTTTATTTTCTGCTTCAATTTTTGCTTGTTCATCTGCGCTCACTTCATTTAAAACAACATCGGCTTCTTTCTTATCTACAGTTGTTTTCGGTTTATTAATTGGTCTACGAGCTGAAACGGTAGGCCTTTTATCTTGAATAAGTAATGCTTGCTCGTCATCATCACCACTATAGTTATATCGATATCTATTTTTAAATTTATAAGCTAATGCAATTTCGTGCGAATTTCCAAAACTTGATAAATTACCTATTGCCTTTTCGTAATTATATTCTAAAGCTATTTGACTAGTAATATTTAACCCTAAACCTCCTGAGGCACCGTATAAAGTATTATAACCAACTTGTGCCCAAATACCTTTAGGTACTGTAACCATAATTAGTCCTGAAATAATGGTTTTATCTTTTTTAAATTCTGATTGTATTAATGTTGAAAACTTACTTTCATCAAAAAAACCTCGACTATTCATATAACCTGTATACATAACATGCCCTTGAATACCTTGCTCTGGATTTTCTTCAATCATTTTCGAATTGGTGAAGTTATAAGACACTACATTGTTTATTGAAATACCAAAATCGAAAAATTCTGTACCATAGTTAATTCCAGGATTTAAAGTAATTATGGTATTTGATGGTATATTTTGTAAAGATGGGTCTGGAAAATTTGTAATGACTTTGCCCTCGTTAATTCCGCTTTTATAAACACCTAAATTTGTTCCAAAGGTTAAATTTTGGTCGTTATCCAAAACTACATTGTATGCAAAATTAACTACACCTCCAAAGGTTGTTAATACGCCATAATTTTGCTGAAATAAGCCTAAGCCTATACCCATGTTTTCTTTAAACCTTCCTGAGTAACCAAACAAATATGTTTGAGGAGCATCATCAAACTGTACCCATTCTCTTTTATTAGTAAAACTAATGTATCTATTTTGCTCTCTAACAAAACTAAACGTTGGGTTTATAGCATATCTATTAAATTTTAAAGAATTCCTAACTGGTAAATCCAACGCAACTACCCCATTTTCTTGAGTATGGAATTGCTGTATTGTAATGAAAAATAAAACTATATATAGTAGATATTTCTTCATATTATTTAACCACAGTTATAGAACCTTTTCTAGTTTTATTATCCGCTGTTTTTATTATATAGTAGTAAACCGGGTTTACATCTTTAAAGTCTAATTGATTTTCTGGCCAATTATTAAGGTAATCGTTTGTTTTATGTACAATCTCTCCTTGGGATGAAATAATGCTAACCTCTGCATTAGCTCCATTAACATACTCTTGTGGAATAACCCAAGTATCATTTAATCCATCTCCATTAGGACTAATTAAATTGGGAATATTTGATACATTTGGAAAAGCTTCACGTACTATAAACATAAATTCGGTAGAGGCTATACAACCACTTGTTTGGGATATAACAACTTTGTAGTTTCCTGTTTGTGTTGCTTCATAACTGTTATTTATTTCACCAGAGATTAGTGTGCCATTTAAATACCATTCAAATTCAGGATTTATAGCATCGGTTGTTACTGTAGCGACAAGTGTTTCGCCTTCATCAATAGTGTTATTCTCTGGTACATCTATACTACTGGAAAAACCACTGTTTTCTAAATCTATAGAAGCACTTATTGAGCAACCTCCTAAATCTATAGTTACCGAGTATTTACCAGGTTCGTTTGTTTCATACATTTGACTAGTTGCTCCCGAAATAGCCACACCTTCTTTATACCATTGATAAGAATTACCATTAATTGCACTTAAGGTAGTCGCCCCTTCACTGGAACAATATGGATTCCCTAGACTAGAACTTATTTCTGATGAAGTACTAGATGTGGATTCACTAATCGTTACACGATTTGAGTACGAATTTGATGTACATGTACCATAATTAGTTTCTACAAAATAAGTTCCTGGTTGGTTTACTGATAAGCTCTCACCCGAGGCAATAAATACTGATGTTGTTTGACTTGTTTCTTTATACCAATTAAATGTTAAAGATGGATATTGTAAAGGCGAATCATTGTCTCCCGTTCCAGGATTATCAATAGTTAGCAAATAACTTCCGCCGGAACAATAAGCTGCTGTAGAAATTAAATTATTTATTGAAAATGGCGTGTCTTGAATTTTATAGTAAGCTGCGAAAGCATCAGATGGTGTGCTGGTTGCCACAGGCGAGGTGCTTTTTATTCTAATTTTATAAGCTTCTCCTGAGGTTGATATCGGTATTGAAAAACTTAATGTTGCTGGTGATGTTGTTACTGAACCTTGAGCTGAAGTATATAAAACTGTAGGTGTTGCAAAGCTTCCCGCATCGTCTGATAACTCAACTATAAATTGATTTGTTCCTGTAATTCCTGACTCTGGTGAAAACGAAAATGTTACGTTATACGTATTAAATGAAGGACTAGCACAAGCTTGTGTAAATCCTAAACTAGGTTTACTAATTACTATTTGCGCATTTGTATTTACAGTTACACAAAAAATAAAAAAAACAACAACTTTAGTAATAGTAAAGTTTCTCATACGGTATTATTTTTTAATAAATAAAACGACTAGAAACAATTATATTTTCACCTTATAAGTTGCTATTTTTCACCTATATAATAATTGTAGATTAAACACTAAAATTTCCACATTGACTTTACAATAAGGAAATTTTAGAGATTTGGGGCGCTTTATTTAACTAATAAAATTTTTATTTAATCAATTCTTATTTCTTCATCAACATCATTTGATGCAATTATTTTATTGATTCGTAATCTATAATCTGGTATTCTATCATTTTTAACATCAATAAATGTTTCAGCATTTTCGCTTTTAGAATACACATTAAAAAATGCACTGTTACCATACCAGTTCTCTAGGTCTTCATTATTTGAGTTGTTCTCAATAAAAATATTCCCATTACAATTATTAAAATACATCTCAGTAAGAACAATTTTTTCCAAATTGTCTTGGTTAATTTTAATACCATCGTCTAAAATAACCGCAGGGTTAAAGCCTGATACGACTGTTTTATCCATTTCTAATTTAGCATTTTCTCCAACATAAATAGCAGCTTTTACCAAGTTCATTTTAATATCAGATACTAAATTATCGCTATCATTTAACAATGTTAAATTCTTTGCTGTAACGTGCGTACTGTTCTTAGAAAAATCAAATTCTTGTTTTTTATCATATGATTTAACCTCCATACATCTAGAGCCTGAGCCGTTAGATAAATAAGGTGACCGAACCGCTAGTGAATTTGAAATGTCTGAACGTGTTCCGTAACTAAATTTATAGTCAGTACCACTAGATTTATAAGAAACTGCTTGTGACAATGACACTAATCCACCCCAAATTGCAAAAGAATCTCCACCAGAATGGCTAACCATTACATTTTCAATTTTCGTTTCTTTTCCCACACTTGCAAGCAATAATCCATTAAAATAAGTTTCTCTTGTAATTCTCTTTCCTGCATATTCTATTCTTACAAATTTTAAGATACCTGAACTGCAAACTTCATCATCGCCACCATAATTGGTGTTAGCATAGTCTGCTCCAGTAAGGTTTGGGTAGAATTGTGATACAGAGCCTGAACCAAATCTATTTATTGGGGCATTACCTAGTACAACGATTCCTCCCCAATCACCTGGTCTTTTTACACTTCTTTTAGAGGTGAAAATTATAGGGTCGGTAACAGTTCCCTCTGCTATTATTTTAGAACCTTTTGCTATTGTCAATGAAGCTTTAGTAGCAAAATCACCATATATAACCGTACCTGGTTCTATAGTAAGGGTTGCACCATTTGTTACAAATACACTTCCTAACAATAAGTAAACATCCCTTTTTAATAATCTCGTATCTTTTGTAATACTTCCACTTAATATTTGAGTAGGTTCTCCGTATTCGGTTTGATTAGGCTTAAATTCTGTCCAATTACGCAGCCAATTATTAGAGCCTATAATTCCTTTTTCTTGTTGTGAATATATATTTCCTATTATGAATAGAAATACCAACACAGTATGGATTAAGCGTTTCATAGTTATCTTTTTATAATTAAATGTCATACAAGATTTTCTTGAAATTATTATTCAAAAATAGAAAAAAATCTATGAAATACCAATTATTTCGACAAAATGCATAAAACAAACATTTTTTAAAGGAAATTTTATCGATGAACTACACTTTTTTAGACTAAAACTCTAGGGAAAGATTCTAATCAAATAAATAATTTCAATAAAAAAGAGCATGGAATTAATCATGCTCTTTTTTATTGTTTGTTATTTACAAAAACTAATTAATGAAATTCACTATACTCATGCAACGATTTCATTATTTCTTCATAAAATAAAATAGCCGCTATTAAATTACGAGTATCTGAATATGGTAAAATGGTATTTTGAAACTCCGTCGTGGCTTTAACATAATCTTCAGTCGCTTCAAATTGATTGTCCAATATTTTTCTATTATCGTTGGTGTTTGGTATACCTAAAGTAGTCATCGTTACTCCTGGTTTAGTAGCAAAAGCTATATATGGAAGTGTGTTGACTAAACTTTTAATACGCTCCATATAAAGGACTAATAACTGTCCTTTTTGCATATTCTCAAGCTCTTCCTTATTATGATACTTTTTAATAGACACTTTTTCGTTAATGATGCTTTTTGCCTCATTCTTTTTTTGTGCAAAACCAATACCTGCCATTAAAAAAAAGCTAAAACTGATTAAGATAATCTTCATTTTCATGTTTAAGATTTAAGGGATTAAAGCACAAATCTATGCAATTTATCGTAAAAAACAAGCGTTTTGTCGAATTTTTTATATTAATTATTAAAAAATAATCCATACAAACAGGAACTTGCTAGTCAAAAAAGAGACATTATTTCTTTTAATTTCTTATCTAAGTTTCAGTCAGGACTAAGGGGTTACTCGAAAATTGATTTCCATCCTTCAGCCGTTTCTTCGTTGTACAACCAACTTGCTGAACCTAAATCACCTTGGAATTCATTATACGTCATAATGTTAAATGTATCATGGTCTCCCAACCAGCCCGATTCCTTCATAATCTCTTTCAATACAGGAGTACTGTTTGACGTTATTGAATTCGGAATACGAGAAATAGCGGAAGCTTTCATCCAATCGGTTATAAATTCAAATGGTGGGTTAAATTCATGTGCAACACCCTTCTCTATTCCTGCTCCCCATAATGCACCTTCTTCACGATTTAATCCAAATTGATAAGGAATTGTACTGCCTACATTGGTATCAAGTTCGCCCATATGAAGAAAAGTAGGTATATTACGTATTATTTCCCAACTTTGGTCTGAAATGTTGGATATGTCTCCCTTGTATACATAAACTCCAACAGTACGCTCAGGATAATTAAAAGCAAAATTTAATGCAGCGCGTCCTCCAGTAGAATATCCGAAGGGTAGTAATGGAGCGAATGCCAACTCAGGATGGTCGCTAGCATTTGCAAAAGCTTGTAAAGCAGATAGCATGCTCTGATAAGGAGAGGCTTCTGAATAATGAGAACTTTCATTTCCAATTAAAACAAGGTTATAACTTTCCATAATTTGTACAATCTGCTGTCTTCCTAGTACTGCCTCAGGAGGGCTAGTAACATCTCCACGTACCCACGGTCTACTATCTCCGCTACCTCCAGTTAGAAAAAAGATTACACCTTTAACTTCATTAACGTTTTTAGGCAGATACATGGTAAAGAGATTGCTCTCGTAAATGGTTTGTTTTTCGGTTGGTTCCATTGGTTGGTCACCATTATCATTCCCACTACTACAAGCAAAGAGAATTAGGGCAAAGAAATAAAAGATTGTTAAAAACTTAAGAGCCGTTTTCATAATATTATTATTTAAGAATTAAAAAAACCGATTTAACATTAGAACCAGATTGGTTTAATGTTTAATATGCTATTATGAGGAGAAAATAATGGGTAAACCAATATACGACTTATGTTGACTTAACCTTCGAAACATATAAAGTTAAGAAATTATATTGACACAAAACACTAATTATTAATAAGTTACATTAAAAACAAAGAAAGAATACTGTTAAAGTTGAAAAAGATTGTTACTTTCCAATACAGAAGTTGGCAAATATATTTCCAAGCAAATCGTCATTGGTAATTTCGCCAGTAATTTCTCCGAAGTAATATAGAGCTTGACGAATATCTATGGCTAACAAATCTCCAGATAAACCACTTTCCAAGCCAGATTTCACCTTCTGAACTTCTTCAAAAGCCTTTAGTAAGGAATCGTAATGTCGTGTATTGGTAACTATAGTTTCGTTATTTCTGAGGGCTCCAGTATTTACAAATCCTATAAGTTTCTTTTTTAGGGTATCAACGCCTACCCCAGTTTTAGCAGATAGTAAATGGATATTTTCAAACTCCGAGTGCAATGCTTCTCGTTCTGAATCATTTAAAACATCTACTTTATTGGCAATAATTAATAATGGTTTAAGCGGAAACTTATTTTTAATTTTTTCTATTTCAACTTTAAGACGCTTGCTTTCGGTTTTAAATTCCTCTGCTGAAAATAATAACACAACAACTTGTGCTTTTTCCATCTTTTCAAAGGTCTTTTTAATGCCTATACTTTCAACAACATCTTTGGTTTCTCTAATGCCAGCTGTATCAATAAACCTAAATCCTATACCTTCAATTACTAATTCGTCTTCAATAGTATCTCGTGTTGTTCCAGCTATATCACTAACTATAGCGCGTTCTTCATTTAAAAGTGCATTAAGTAGTGTAGATTTCCCCACATTAGGTTCGCCAACAATAGCCACAGGAATACCATTTTTAATCACATTCCCCACAGCAAAAGAGTCTATTAAACGTTTTAAAACAAACGTAATACGCTCTATTAAATCTTTAAACTGACTTCTATCTGCAAATTCAACATCTTCTTCTGCAAAATCGAGTTCCAACTCTATTAAGGATGCAAAATTCAACAGTTCTTCACGAAGCTTCGCTATTTCACTTGAAAAGCCTCCTCGCATTTGTTGCATCGCAATTTGGTGTGAGGCTTCATTATCACTCGCAATTAAATCAGCCACAGCTTCGGCTTGACTCAAGTCTAACTTACCGTTTAAAAATGCACGTAATGTAAATTCGCCTGCATTTGCCATTCTACAACCATTTCTAAGGAATAACTGGATAATTTCCTGCTGAATATATATAGAGCCATGACAAGATAATTCAACAACATTTTCGCCTGTATACGAGTTGGGGTCTTTAAAAATAGATACTAATACTTCATCAATAACGCGCTTATCGTCTATAACATGACCTAAATGAATAGTATGCGTTTTTTGTTTTGATAGTTTTTTACCTGAAACTGACTTAAAGTGATTGTCGGCAAGTGTTATGGCTTCCTTACCAGATAATCTTATCACAGCAATGGCTCCCGCTCCAGAGGGTGTTGCTAATGCTACTATAGTATCTTCATTTATCATAATTATAAAAAACTAAACCAAATGAATACCATCGCCTTTTATTATAATTTGCTTTTGCTTGTATAAAGTTCCTATGGCTTTTTTAAAGTTCTTTTTACTCATTTGTAAAACCTCTTTAATAGCTTCAGGACTCGATTTGTCGGAAAGATTTAAATACCCACTATTATCCTGTAATTCTTCCATTATACGTTGAGCGTTAGGTTCTATATTCCTATATCCTATTTGCCCTAATGAAATATCTAATTTATTTCCCGGACGAATTTTTTTTACAATCCCTTTAAGTTTATCACCTACACTTAAATCTCTAAAAATGCTGTCTTTGTAGATTAAACCTGAGTGTACTTTATTCACGATAACGTTCATTCCGATATCTGATGGGTGTGAAACAATCAAATCTACCTCATCAAATTGGTTAACGCTAAGTACTTTATTATCTAAAAATCTATTGGTTTTACTTGAAGCCACTAACCTATCGGTTTTTTCATCCATATAGCAATGCACCAAATACCAACCACCGGGTTTCATTTTAAAAGCTTGTTCTTTAAATGGACAAAAAAGTTCTTTAACTAAGCCCCAATCTAAAAAAGCACCATAATCATTTACTTGATTGCATCGCAATAAAGCAAAATCATTTAGCATAATATATGGCATATCGGTGGTAGCTACCGGACGTTCTTCATTGTCCAAATACACAAAAACCTCAATCTTATCCCAAATTTTAAAACTTTCTGGAACGTATCTATTTGGTAGTAAAACTTCATTATCCTCGTCATCAATTAAATAAATACCGTGGTCTGTTTCACGTAATATTTCCAGTGTATTTTTTTGCCCTAATTGTATCATGCTGCAAAGGTAATGATATTAGTTTTTTGAAAATAAAAAAGCGCTACAATATTGTAACGCTTATAAACTTAAAATGAAAGTATATTTTAGTATACAGACTCTTTTTTGAAATGTTTAGTTAATAAATAATAAACTACGGCTCTATATTTATTACGATTAGATCTACCATATTTTTCCATAACAGCATCGATACCTTTATCTAAATCTGGACCATTTTTCAATCCTAATTTTTTAATAAGGAAATTATTTTTTACTGTAGCTAATTCTGACTCGTCTGAACCTGAAACTGTTGCAGCATCTGCATTGTAAATGGATGGACCGCAACCTATTGTTACTTTAGTCAACAAATCCATGTCAGCCTTAACACCGCATTTATCTTTTAAGTCTGCAGCATACTTTGCAATTAGTTCGTCTCTTTTACTCATAATTGATTTCTTTTAAATGTGTTAATAAAATATGTTAAATTGATAACTCACTAAATATAGTTAATTTTTACAAATTGTAAGCATCAGTCTACCAAGTATTTACTTAATAAATTTAAAATAATCCAAAAGCACTTCGTCGTTTACATTTTTCGGTGTAAATATTTCTAATAGTTTGGGTTGATTATCATCTAAATACAACCATTTTAAAGCAAGCTTTAACGTGCTATTATCCGTCGCTTTTTTATATCCAAAATCATACATCTTACATAAATGCTTCGCATTATAATTGTGAGTTGTTTCAAAAAAAGTATCGAAATTTTCAGTGTTTTTATGCCCTGGTAGAATCCTGAAAATACCACCACCTTGATTATTAATTACAACAACTTTAAAATCGCTGGGTATATAATCATTCCAAAGGGCGTTACTGTCATACAAAAAACTTAAATCGCCTGTTATTAAAAGTGTTGGTTTCTTGCTGACTACAGCACAACCAATGGCGGTAGAAGTACTTCCGTCTATACCACTAGTCCCACGATTGCAGTAAACTTCCAAGGTTTTATTTAAGCTAAATAATTGGGTATATCTAATGGCGGAACTATTACCCACCTGTAATATGTAATTATTTGGAATTGTATTTAAGACCGTATTAAAAGAGGTGAAATCTGAAAATGGAATTTGGTCTAAATATTCTTTATGCTTTTTTAAACGATTTTGCTTAACACGATTCCAAAAAGGCTTATAATCACTTTTTACATAATGTGTTACTTTGGGCAGAAAAGCCTCAAAAAACTCGTTTGGTGTGGCTTCAATATGGTTATTTAAAGAAAAAAACGTGTCATTGGCCATTTTTTCATCAATATGCCAATGCTGTTTTGGTTTAAACTTGCGTAGCAATTGTTTGATTTTCTTTGAAACAATCAATCCACCAAAAGTCACTAATATGTCTGGTTGAAGCTGGTTTTGTTCCTCGGGTGTTAAAGGAGCAATAATTTGATCAATACTATTAAAAAAACTAGGATGATGTAAGTTGGATGTTGTTTCGGTAAATACAATAACGCTATCATCTTTTGCGAGTTCGTCAAACCATTTTTTATCAACACTTCCTGGAGTATTCACCCCAACTAACATCATTTTTTTAGTAGCCGAATTCCAATCTTCAAGACATGATTTTAACACATAATCTTCAATGTCGTTCGGTTTTAATGCAATCTCTATGGTTTTGGGCTGAACACTTAGTTTTTTAACTGTTTCGTACAAAGGCTCATCAAAAGGAATATTAATATGTACAGGACCTTTCTTAAATATTGAATAATTAATGGCAACATTTATTTCTTCTTCATTATGCGTTTGAATATCTTTTTGTAAACCAAGTAAACGCTCGAACTTATCTTCTAAGTTCTTTAAAATTGGTAACTCTTCATGTACTGGTATATTTTTTTCATCCTTTAAATCCAACTTAAGATTAGCTGAATATAAAATATGATTTTTAAATACATTTTTTTGGTTGATGGTTTGCCCATCACCAATGCCAACTAAGTGTTTCGGACGGTCGGCAGATAACACCACCAACGGAATATTACTATAAAACGCTTCGGCAACTGCTGGATAATAGTTTAAAAGTGCACTCCCCGATGTACAAACCACCGCCGTAGGTTCTTTTAATTGTTGTGCTATTCCTAAAGCAAAAAAGGCTGCTGCACGTTCATCAACAATACTATAACATTTAAAATACGAATCATGAGTAAAGCCAATTGTTAAAGGTGCATTTCGGCTTCCTGGAGAAATTATAATGTGCTTTATGTTTTTTGCTTTACAAAGCTGAACTACGGTTTGCGCTAAGGGAATTTTCGGGTATGTCATTTACACTTTAATAATCGTGTAAAAATAATAAATAGGTAACCAATCGGGCAATTATAAAACACTTTTAATCACTAAAGATTTTGAAACTGTTTCCTCCCATTCACTTTCGGCATTCGAGCTTTTTGTAATACCACCACCAACATAAATAATAGCCTGTTGATTTTTAAGTTGCATACAGCGTAAATTCACATACAATTGCGTACTTTTTCGTGAGGTTGTGTATGCTCTGTTTTCTATGTTTCTTTTACCTGTTCTTGGAGCAACTACCGTATCGTAATTTAATTCGCCTAAAAAACCCGTATAAAACTCCCGGTTATACCCTTCATGTTCCAAAATAAATTGTTTTGCAGCAGCTTTCGGCAAACCACAAACGGCTGGTGTTGGGTGTAATGCTCTAATAACCTCTTTTAGTGTTGTGTTCGATTTTAACTGCGCCGAAATCATCGTTTTCAAATGCAGTAAATTACCTGCTTTAACCGTTTCTGGGTTTGATACGGTAAAGTTTTCTAAAGACGATTCTAAATTATCAACTATAAAATCGGTAACAAGCTGTTGCTCATGTTGCTCTTTACGTTGCCAATCAACATGTAAAGTGCCTTTATAATCCTGAGTACCAGCCAACGCCATGATAGAAAAACGTTTGCCTTCAATTTTAATTAAAGTTTCAGGTGTTGCACCAAGCCACAACCCTACTTTTGGATGATACCAACAATACACAAAAGCGTTGTTATAGGTGTTTAATAAACGCTTAAAAATAGATATTGCTTGTGCATTAGGTAAGTTTACAGTTTCTTGTCTGGATAACACCACTTTTTTGAATTGGGCATTTTCAATGGCTTCAACGCCCTTTTTAACAAGATTAACGTGATGTTGTTTGGTTTCCGATGCAACTGAATAAGTAAGGAATGATTTTCCTGAGTTATCGGAAATCACAGAAGATGTCGAGATGGTTTCAGACGTTTCAAAAGGTATTAATACAGTTTTTTGTATGTCGTCAAAAGGTGAAAACACGAACCCCTTTTCTATAAAATTATCCGTAAAATGTAAATGACTGTCTTCTTGTAATAAGCCAGAAACCATGTTGTGATTTGGCTTTCTGTACATTACAAAAGGTAATTGGTTTTGATATTGCGCTTCAATACGCGAGAAAAAATCTCCCGAAGTCATAAATTATTTGGTTCTTGGAAGTGAAATGGTCGTTAATTTACAAACAGCAATTAAATTGTCGGCTTCATCGGTAACTTTAATATCTAGTAACTGTGTGGTTCTGCCTTTATGCAAAAAGGTTGCTTTGGCATATACAAACCCTTCTTTTATACTTTTTAAATGGTTGGCTGTAATTTCTATACCTCTTACAAAAAACTTTTCCTGATCTGAAAAAATAACGGAAGCAAAACTACCTACACTTTCGGCTAATGCCACCGTAGCGCCACCATGTAATATGCCGTCTGGTTGATACACTCTAGAGTTAACGGGCATTCTAGCGGTTAAAAAATGGTCGCCATAATCAACCATTTCTATATTTAAGGTTTCCATTAAGGTGTTTTTTGAAACTTTATTAGCTGCTTCTAAAACTTTTTCTTTAGATAATTGCATGGAAATACAGTATTTTTATTTTCGATTGCAAAAGTACAAAATCTGACGTCATTGCGACGCGTTTTTGCAACAAAGCAATCTTATTAAATTGATAAATTATTTAATAACTACCTCTTCGAGTGGTTCCAAATTTTTTGGAAGTATATCGAGAAGCCTTATAATAAAGTTCTCGATACATTCCAATGTTATCGGAATACTCGAACTGACAACATTGTTTCGTATATGACTATACCAACTTTAGAAAACCAACGTGTACGCTTAGCGCCTTTAGAATTAAGTAATTACAAACATTTAATACCTATAGGCAAACAAGATAAATTGGTGCAATTTTCGCCTACAAAAATTGATACCCCCGAAGATTTAAAAGCGTATGTACAAACAGCCTTAGAACAACATAAGCAACAAACCGCTTTACCGTTTATAATTTTTGATAAACAGAAAAACGCTTTTGCGGGTTGTACACGTTATATGAATATTAATTGGACTAACAAGGTGTTAGAAATAGGCTCTACGTGGATTGGGAAAGAATTTCAGGGTACAGAACTTAATAAAAACATGAAGTTTTTAATGCTACGGTATGCTTTTGAAACCCTGGGCTTTGAAAAGGTAGAATTTAGAGTGGATGAACGGAACCTAGCCTCTAGAAAAGCAGTTGAAAAACTAGGTTGTAAACTTGAAGGTGTATTACGTAAAAACGTGTATTTGTTAGATGGTTTTAAACGTAACACCTGTTGTTATGGGTTACTGTTGGAAGAATGGAACGAGATTAAAGAAACTGTTTTTGAAGGGTTTTGAATCTTATAATTAATCTTGTTATCATATAATATTAGATTTTATTAAATTAATAACTACATATATTTTAATATAATTTGTTCACATCTTTATTTGATTCAGTTAAATATTTTAAAAAATCAACTCCCAAAATTGTTATATTTAATTCTCCATTATCTTCTCTTATTAAAGTGAAATGGAATAAAAAATTTAAATACTCATTATAAGAGTAATTTTCATAGTATTTTGAATGATTTTTAACCGCGGTATCATAGAAAAACTTAACCGATTCTTTTGTTTGTGCAGAATGTGAATTTACATATTCTAATATTCTTATTTGAGAGCCAAATATATTATTATATATAATATCAAAATGCCTCATTATATATAGCAAACACCCATAATTAATTAATCTTTCAATTTTCTCATCATTACTATCGAGGTTTTGATATTCTGATTCGTTTGAAACTGCTTCTTTAAACATTTCTATTGTTTCTGGTCTAAATAAACCAACAACTCTATCTATATGCGATATTTCTTCTGTTTTTGTCTCACTAACCGTTACTTGTTGTTTAGCTTCCAAAGATTTAGTCCCATAACCAACTTTTGTAATTCTATTAATTAAATCAACCAAAGGTTTTCTAAAAATGAGTAGCCCAATTAACACTACAAATGGCCACTTCAATGAATTCGCTAACTGAATCCAATCTAACGCAGCTTCAATATTTGTTTGAGTGGCATCAATGTTTGATTCTTGTTCCATATAGTTTTCTGGTTTAATATTAATAATTATAGCAAATATTCTGATAATTATTGAATCTATTAAAACGAAGTTCGATAATTTTTCCCACAATTTCAAATTATATATTTTCGACTTCAAAAAAGTTATGAACAATTAATCGCTTTATTCACAAGGGTTTAAGTCAAGCTTAGTTTTTTTGGCACGCTGTTTGTATTTAACCAAGCGTATCACATTTAAAACATACAATTATGAAAAAGTTTATATTTTTATTAGCAGGTTTATTCCTTACAGGATTTACTGTTAATGCAGACACAAGCAACACCACTACACACACTGCAACAACTTTATATGGAGGTTACGGAAACTCTTTCATATTTGTAGAAGATGGCATTGAATTTTCGGTGTTCCGTGATGGACAATTCGATTTTAATATTTTAAGAGGAAATTCTCGCTTAGGCGTTTCGGTAAACTCACCAAACGTAAGCATCAGTTTTAATTCTGGATACGATTATAATGCATACGTACAATACGACGAGTATGGTGCGGTAATTCAAGTTGAAAATACCCCAATATATTATGATTACTACGGACGTGTAAATCAAATTGGTAATGTAAATATTTACTATAACAACTTTGGTTACTTATCGCGTGTTGGTGGATTGTATGTACACTATAATAGATATAATGTGTTTTCGCACTATACAGGATACATAAATTATTATAACAGAGTTTATGTTTACAGACCTTGGCACCGTTATTACAGTATTCCTGCTTATGATTACTGTGTAGTATATAACAGACCTTACAGACAATTTTATAACCCTGTACGTTATGTGTATAACAGACCGTTTTATAACAATTACAGACCTAGAACTGCGATTGCTAGCAGACGTGGTAACACTATTGCAAGAAACAGAAGTTATGCAACAGCAAACAGAAGCTCTAGAAATGTAACTCGTGTGAATACGAATGCTAACTCTAGAAGAACAATGGCTCAGAATAATACACGTGTTAATAGAAATGATGCTAGAGTTAGAAATAACAGTAACAGAGAAACTACTGTAAGACGAAATACTAACTCTAATAGAGCCAATAGTAATAGAGAAGTAATTAGACGTGATAATAACTCAAACAGAACAAGTGGTAATAGAGAAGCTGTGAGACGTGATAATAACTCAAACAGAACGAGTGGCAATAGAGATGCTGTGAGACGAGATAACAATTCGAACAGAAACAATAGCGCTACTGCCAATAGAGAAAACACTGTAAGAAGAAATACTAATTCTAGAACAATAACTAGAAACAATGCAGAGTTAAATAATAGAAATACGAGAACTAATACAAGAACGAATGAAGTGAGACGTGAGCAAAAAAGAACTGTTGTTCAAAAACCAAATAATTCAAATTCTCGTACATATAATAGAAGCAATAATACAACTAGAAAGACACAAGTAGCAAAACGTACTGTAAGTAAGCCAAGAAGTACTTCACAACGTACTATTACACGATCTACACAAAGTAGCAGACCAAAAGCTACCACAAGTAGAAGTAATTCTAGTAACAATACAAGATCGACAACAAAAAGAAGACGATCATAAAAATTTTGGTTGGTTAGTTTGGAAAGCCCTGCGATACGTTTGCCTCAAAGCAACATCGTGGGGTTTTCTGTTTTTAATTCCTTCGGAAGCAGGAATCTTAATTATTATAAAAAGTGGCTATTGGACAAACATGAAATCCCTATTTCAACCTTAAATAGCGCTTTATAAGTATGCTAATATCTTCAGAAAAATTATACTTATATACTACAAATACATACAACCCAGATACTATGGTAGATTTTAATGCAATATTAATAAACGGGTTAAAAGGAAATTCCCAGAAATAAAATAACAAAGTACTGACCACTATCAACACCGCTATTTTAAGTGTATATATAGTAAACGGGAATATTTTGAATTTTTTGTAAACGAAAAACAACTTAATTGTGTTATAAATAAAAATAGCTAAAAACGTTGCAATAGCAGCACCATTTATTCCAAATAACGGAATAAATAGCATGTTTAGCAACACCATTAAAATTACTAAAATAACACCTAAAACCAGTACCATGCGGTAATAGTCGCTATTAAACAAAATAGCGTTATTACTCCCTAATACGGTATCGTAAAGTTTTGATAAGCTTATTATAAACACCACAAACAAGCCACCACTAAACTCTTCTGGAATGATATGGTAAAGTTGGTTAATATTTAATACAATTAATAAAAAAATAAGACCGCCAACAATAAACAAATTCAACGAGCTTTTTTTATATAAATCCTCCAGCGCATCGTGATCTTTATCGTTTAAGTATTTAGCCGACAATGGTAATAGTATTTGATGCATTGCTCTTTGTGGCACCGCAATAACAGCGGCAATAAAAATAGCCACATTGTAATAGGCAATTTCCTTAATATCAATATAACTACCAAGCATCACTTTGTCTACATCTAAAAGCACCGTAGCAATAGAACCCGCTATAATTATAAGGAAAGAGTACTTTAAAATTCTGCTTAAATTATTAACGCGTTTAAAAGTAATTACTGGTAATTTAATGTAAAATGCGTACCCGAGCATCACCAACATTCTTAACACATAAATAACCACCAATCCAATCATAAACTGCTCAATATCTATTACTTTGAAATGTAATAGAAACAACAACACCATCGTTAAAGCTCTATAAAAAACCTCCTTCATGAAATTTCCAAAAACTGTAAGCATTTGCACTTTTGCCCAAGCAAAAAATACCTCAAAATACGCGAGCGCAATAGCTATAATAACAGTATGCCAGATGTAACCTCTAATAATCTCATTTTTTACAGCAAGAAAATTGGCAATAGCTTCATAAAAGGTATGTGTAAATAGAATTAAAGGAATTATTAATAATGCTGGTAAAAACAGCATAAGCGTTAAAAAACTATGTAACGCATTACGCGTTTTATAGGTTGAATAGAATTTTACTAACGTATTATGTACCCCAAAGGCCATTAAAGGCATAATAACATAAGCTAAAGACAACATATACCCAACCATACCATAATACGCGTCGCTCATAAACTCAGTGTACAAAAACAACGTGTTAATGGCTCCAATAAAAAAGCCTAAATAGGTAGAAATAATGTTTTTGAAAGATTGCGAAGCTACTATCCCCATTATAGTAATTTTGAAAGCGATTCAGTTAATGCCTTTCTATGGTATTTTTGCAAGCCTATTGGTTGCGTTTTTAAACTATTGGTTTTATAACCCTTATAATGCTCTAAGATAGCTTTTTTTAGTGATTCATAATCATCATAGTAGAAGTACTTACCAGTGTTGGTTTCGGTTATAATTTTTTCCACATCCGATTCTTTAGGGCCTAAAGCAATAATGGGTCTGTTCGAAATCATATACTCAAACAACTTCCCTGGTATGATGCATTTCGTTTCTTCAGAATCTATCTCAATAAGTAGTAGTATTTGTGATTTTTTTTGATATTTAACAGCTTCATTATGCTTAACATAGCCTACATTATTAATATAGTTACTTAAACTATTATTTTTAATAGATTGTAACACTTCATCACTTACAGAGCCTATAAAGTTAAGCTGAAAATCATTTGAGAAGTCTGAATTTTGAGCTACCAAATCTTTTAAAACACTCCACAAAACTTCTGGATTTCGTTTTGACAATAAAGACCCAATATGAGACATGGTGAATTTTGAATCCATCTCAAAACTTGTATGTTTTTCGTTATCGTATCCGTTAGTAATAACGTCAATAGGTTGCTTTGTAATTTGCTCAAATTCCTTTTTTGTAGTGAAGCTAGTTACTATAAGTTGGTCTGCCTTATTTAAGACGGCTTTCTCTAAAGTCTTATGCTTTTTTTTAGATGCTTTAGTTAATTTGAGTTGTTTATGATAACCAATAGTCGTCCATGGGTCTCTAAAATCTGCTAACCACTTCACTCCAAGTTTTTCCTTAAGGTTTAGACCTATTAGGTGGACACTATGTGGCGGACCCGTAGTAATTATCACTTCTATTTGCTCTTTTTGAATGTAATCTTGTAAAAAAGCTGCTGATGGCTTTACCCAACCTACTCTAGCATCCGGAATAAAAAAATTACCTCGAATAAAAAGCATTAACTTTTCAACAATATTTTGCTTTTTATAGTCCGAAATAATGCCTTTACTGATTGTTTTTACTGATTTTTTAGAAAACATGCTAGCCCACCTGTAAGGCTCCTTAATTGGGTGTTTTATGATAGTGGCAGCATCTGTTACTTCTTCCTTTAAACTTTCATCAATAACAGGATAATTAGGGTTTTCAGGAATATAGACAACGGGGTGCACATCAAACTCTGGTAAATATTTCACAAATTTTAACCAACGCTGTACCCCAGGACCTCCTGCAGGTGGCCAATAATAGGTTATGATTAAAACTTTCTTCTTGTCCATTTTTGTCGTTCCAGTGAAGGCAGTCTATTTCTTTTTATATTCGTAAAAAAGGCCTCCTAGTAGCAATATCCCGAGCAGTATAGAACTAGCAAGTGCTATTTTACTACCCTTTTTAACAACATCTGGGTCAAATTTAAATTCAACCGTGTGTTTACCAGCCGGAATTGGCATTCCTCTTAAAATATAATCAACACGCATATGACTTGTCTCTTTACCATTTATAAAGGTTTTCCAGCCTTTTGGGTAATAGATTTCTGAGAATACCGCAAACCCATCGTTTGAATTGTTAGATTGATATTTTAAATAGTTAGGTTTTACTTCTAGTAATTTAATTGATGCCAGCGAGTCAACCACATATTCAGGTTTTATGCTTTCAATAGTTTTTTGAGAAGTATAAATAGCTTTCTTTTTATTGTTTAAAGAATCTAAAAGTTTTATTTCTTCATTTGCAGAATCAACTTTTTCTAACGATTCAATAAACCAAGCATTACCATTAGCATCTTCATTATTATAAGGAAACACATTACCTTGCTCATCTTGCGCAATAATGTACTTAGTATTTAGCATATTTAGAACGTTCAAGTTGTTTCTTGAAATATACCATTCAAAAACCTCGCTGTAACGCCTTAATTCAGCAGCATTATAACCATTTAAAGAATTATGGAAATAGGATGGCTTTGAAGGACCAGAAACTAAATCAAAAACCCTAAAATGTGATGTATCTTTGAGAATTTCTTTGTCAACTTCATTCGCTTGAAAAGGTTTGCTCATAGCAAGGCTAGAAACAAAATCATCGTTATTTACATAGCGTCTATCAACACCTACCAAATCAAAAAGGATTAAAACTGCAAATCCTGCTATTACCCATTTTTCTTTGAGCTTATCTCTCAAATACATGAAAATAGCACCCGCAGAAAGCAACACCAAAACCAAGGTCCGAAGGGTATCTTGAGTAAAAAGTGCTTTTCTATCTATTTTTAACGCCTCTACAAAATCTGGTCCATAATTCTGACGATAAAAACCATCATTTACACCAACAAAATCAAATATTGAGGATTTAAATAACAAGAAAACAAGTGCTAAACCACCTGTAATAATCGTAGAATATTTTAAAGCTTTAAGTTTATCTTCTTTCTTTTCAAAGTCGTTAAACAATTTGACTAAACCAAAAACAGCAAGTACAGGAATACATAGTTCCAAAATTACCTGTATAGATGTAACGGCTCTAAATTTGTTATAAAGCGGCACATAATCAATAAAGAAATCGGTTAAAAAACCTAAATTCTTTCCATAAGATAATAGTAGAGATAATACAGTTCCTCCTACTAACCACCATTTTAATCGCCCTTTGACTAAAAATAACGCAAACACAAAAAGAAATAAAATAACTGCTCCTACATATGCAGGGGCTTCTACTATAGGCTGTTTTCCCCAATACATGGGTGCTCTTTTCACTTCTTGTGCTGCCTGTGTGGTAGTGGCACCTAACTTCCTAAATGCTTCATACGTCGCTGAATCTTTTCCAATATCCTCACCATTTCCACCACCCATAAATCGTGGTATAAACAGGTTAAAAGTTTCCCAGAAACCATAGCTAAACTGGGTTATGTAGGCTCTATCCAAACCAGGAGTAACTTCTTTTGGCGAGCCATCAGATTTTATAGTTAATTCGCTTTTACTACGCTTACTTTCCTTTACATATTCACTGGTTGCCAAAATATTGGTAGCGTTTAAAGCAATTGAAAGCGCCACAGCACCAACAAGTATACCTACAGATTTAAAATAATGTGGTAGCATCTTCTTTTTAAAAGCATCAATTGAATACACTACACCTAATACAATGACTAAAAACATTAGGTAATAGGTCATTTGAAAATGATTTGCCACAAGCTCAAGCCCCATAGCAACAGCGGTTACCAAAAATCCTCCAACATATTTCTTTTGAAAAACCAACAAAATACCACTTAAAACCAGTGGCATATAGGCAATGGCATGCGCTTTACTATTGTGTCCAACACCTAAAATAATAATCAAGTAGGTTGAAAAACCAAATGCTATGGCTCCTAATGCTGCGAGTTTAAAATCGACTTTCAAAACTAATAATAGCACATAAAAGCTTAGCAAATACAGAAATAAATAATCAGCAGGACGTGGTAAGAACCGAAGTGTTAAATCGAGTTTTTTAATATAGCTATGCGGGTATTTTGCTCCTAACTGATAGGTTGGCATACCACCAAACGCACTGTTAGTCCAGTAGGTTTCTTCCCCTGTTTCAGCCTTAAAATCAGACTGCTGCTTACTCATCCCAATAAACTGAACTATATCATTCTGATAAATGGTTTTACCACTTAAAACAGGATTAAAATAAGCTAATGAAAGAATTATAAAACCAATTAAAACTAATAGGTGCGGAAGAAATTTTTTAATTGAAAATTGCATGAAATGGTTTTAAGAAAATGATTTTGAAAATTAATCAATTTCTTCGTAATCCACATAATCCCCAACGTCTTTATTTGAAGTTTTAGTTTTTGGGATTTTATCAATGGTAACTTCGCCTTCTTTTTTAGGTTTTTCTTGTTGCGTATGTTTTTGAAATTGACCAAATTGGTCGCCAAAGCGTTGCTCAGCTTTTTTAGCAACAAATTTTATTAGTAATGGCGCAAATAAACGAGCTAGTATTTTAACCCCGAAATAAATTAATAGAATGATGAGTATCATTCTAACAAAACCTGTAACAGATGCGTACTGCATAATCAATTATTTTGTGCAAAAATACAATTCTAAACATTTAAAAAACCGTGAAAAATGATAAAAAAATTATAAAATATCTATATTTGAAAAGCTTTTAGTAAATAATTCTAGAAGCCTAGTTAAACCAAATTACCATGAGCCCATTTAAATCTACCTTATTTTTTTTACTAGTCTTAACAGCTACTACTGGGTACAGCCAGTATACCGATGTAATAAATTCAAATAGACCAGGCGTTTCCAGAAGTGCTTTTTCAGTTGGCACCAACGTTGCACAAATTGAAGTTGGCCCTTATATGATAAATGAAAAAAGAACACCTGTGCCAACCTATGAAGTTGATGGTTTAGGAATTGATTTTGCAGTGCGTTATGGTTTGCTTTTCGAAGAATTAGAATTAAATATAGAAGGGACTTTTCAAAGTGATAAGAAAACATATACTTCGAGTTTTTCTGTAGAAAACAAACGTGCCAATTTTAAATTTTTAACAGTTGGTGCAAAATATTTGATTTTTGACCCTTACAAAAATGCTGAAGAAGATAAACCTAATCTATATAGTTGGAAAGCTAATCAAGGTTTTAAATGGAAAACCTTAATCCCAGCTGTCTCGGTTTATGTAGGAGCAAATTATGATACGGAAAACAATCCATATATTGCTCCAGGAGTTGAAGGCTTTAGCCCGAAAGTTATGATAGCAACCCAAAATAACTTTGCTGGTGGTTGGGTATTTGTTTTGAATTTAATAAAAGACCGAATCGGAACTGATCAATCTGATTTTCAATACATATTAACGCTTACGCATTCTTTCAACCCAAAATGGGTTATATTTGGCGAAGCACAAGGTATTCAGAGTGATTTTTATGCCGACAATCTTTTTAGGTTTGGAGGCGCTTATTTAGCTGGAAAAGATTTTCAGTTAGATACCGCTTTAACCTTTAATACAAAGGATACACCAGCAGTTTTTGGTGTTACTGTTGGGGCATCATACAGATTAGATTTCCATAAGGATAAAGAAATAGATAACGGTACTTCGGCTAAACAAGAAGGTGAAAGGCGTTCCAACCGAAAAGGTAAAAAAAGAAAAAATAAAGGTGATGAAAACACCGATGATGTCATTAAAAAAAGAAAGAAGAAGGAAACCGACTTTGGCAGCTAGCATGGATTGAAGCTTAGATTTAATATGATTACAATAAAAGAAGTAAAAACTAAAAAAGATTTAAAGGCCTTTGTAAAGTTCCCTTTTAAATTATATAAAGATTCTAAGTATTGGGTACCACCAATAATTAGCCAAGAAATTAAAACTTTTAATAAAAAAGAAAACCCTGTTTTCAATGACGCTAATGCTTCGTTATTTCTTGCCTATAAAAATAATGAGATTGTTGGTAGAATTGCAGCAATCATCAATTGGTTAGAAGTTAAAAACCAAAATCAAAGAAAAATGCGTTTTGGTTGGTTTGATTTTATTGATGATTTAGATGTTTCAAAAGCACTTTTAAATGAAGTAGAAAAAATTGGTAAATCTAATGGTCTTGAATATACCGAAGGTCCAGTAGGTTTTTCAAATTTAGATAAGGTTGGTGTGATGACTGAAGGGTTCGATTCTCTTGCGCCTATGATTACTTGGTACAATCACCCCTACTACGTAAAACATTACGAAGCTGCAAATTATGAAGTTGAAAAGTCGTACTCAGAAAGCAAATTTCCTTTTAGCAATGTAAAACCTGAGTTTTTCTTAAAAGCACAAGAACTTATTAAAAAGCGCTATCAACTTAAGGCTCTAAAGTTTACAAAAACCTCAGAAGTAATGCCTTATGCTGATAAAATGTTCGACTTGTTTAATGAAAGTTATGCATCATTAGCTTCCTTTGTAGCTATAAATGATGTACAAAAGGCCTATTTTAAGAAGAAGTTTATAAGTTTTGTAAACCCCGAGTACATCAAATTTGTTGTTGACAAAGATGATAAACTAATTGGTTTTGCCATTGTTATGCCTGCTTTTGCAAAAGCCTTACAAAAAGCAAAAGGCAGGTTATTCCCTTTTGGATTTAAGTATATTTTAGATGCTAAAAAAAATAGTAAAGACGTTATTTTTTATTTAATTGGTATTCATCCGGATTATCAAAACAAAGGAGTTCATGCCGTAATTTTTAATGAATATTATGACATATTTAAACAAAAAGGTATTCAAACCTGCTTTAGAACACCAGAATTAGAAGACAACATTGCTATTCATCAAATATGGAAGCATTTTGATCCTGTAGTATATAAACGAAGAAAAACTTTTAGAAAAACGATTTCATAAAAAAAGTCCGATTCAATTGAATCGGACTTTTTATTTTACTTTAATTTAAAAAATTACTCTCCCATGGCAGCCATTACTGCTGCAGAAAGTCGTTTATATGTTCCGTTGTCTAAACGTTCTCTAATAGCATCAAAAGCATCTAATGTTTCTTCTACATCTTGTAATGTATGCGTTGCTGTCGGAATCATTCTTAGTAATATTAACCCTTTTGGTATTACAGGATATACCACAATAGAGCAGAAGATACCATAATTTTCGCGTAAATCTCTTACTAATGCCATGGCTTCAGGGATACTCCCTTTTAAATACACAGGAGTTACACAACTTTGCGTCGTACCAATATCAAAACCTCTTGATTTAAGTCCTGATTGTAGAGCATCAACTATTTTCCATAGGTTTTGTTTTAACTCAGGCATCGTTTTAAGCATATCTAAACGCTTTAATGCTCCAACCACCAATTGCATTTGCAATGATTTAGCAAACATTTGTGAACGTAAATTATACTTTAAATAATCAATGATTTCTTGGTCAGCGGCTATAAATGCCCCTGTACTTGCCATGGATTTTGCAAATGTTGCAAAATAAACATCAATTCCATCTTGCACACCTTGCTCTTCTCCAGCTCCTGCTCCTGTAGCTCCTAAGGTTCCGAAACCATGAGCATCGTCAACAAAAAATCTGAAATTAAATTTCTTCTTAAGTTCTACAATTTCCTTCAAACGTCCTTGTTCTCCTCTCATACCAAACACTCCTTCAGAAATAACTAATATACCTCCTCCAGTTTGTTCAGCCATTTTAGTAGCTCTTTCTAGGTTTTTTTCTAAACTTTCTACATCATTATGCTTATATGTAAAACGCTTACCCATATGCAAACGAACACCATCAATAATACAAGCATGTGCATCAACATCGTAAACAATGATATCGTCCTTACTTACTAAGGCATCAATAGTAGAAACCATGCCTTGATAACCAAAATTTAAAAGATAAGCAGCTTCCTTTTTAACAAAGGCTGCCAACTCATTTTGAAGTTTTTCGTGTAAATTGGTATGCCCAGACATCATTCTTGCACCCATTGGATATGCAGAGCCATATTGAGCTGCTGCTTCAGCATCTACTTTTCTAACTTCTGGATGATTGGCTAAACCTAAATAATCATTTATACTCCATGTAATTACATCTTTTCCCTGAAACTTCATACGATTTGAAATTTCTCCTTCTAATTTAGGAAATACAAAGTACCCTTCTGCTTGAGAAGCCCATTTTCCTAATGGCCCTTTGTCCTTATAAATCTTTTCAAATAAATCTTTCATCTACTATAAATCTAATTGCTACTAATTTTAAGACATAACTACCACCAAGTAATTACTTAAATACAGCGCAAAAAAAATATGCGAATTTAAATTTAAGAAAAGCTTTAGCCTTAGTTAGTTCCTGCAAAATTAAATATTTAAATGGATTGAACATAATTTTTAATGCCCAATTATTAACAAAGTAATTAAAACAAATGGTGTTTTGCTTGCAAGCAAAACACCATTTGTTTTATAAGTGTTATTTATTTTTATTTTATATACTGAATATTCTGTGCAGCCGCTTCATTAATACTATCAAAAAAGCCTTGATCATTCATCCATTTATCACTATACACTTTACTCATGTAACGTGAACCATGGTCAGGAAAAATAACAACTACATTATCATCTTTTTTAAATCTTCCTTCTTCCCCTAATTGTTTAATAGCTTGCATTGCTGCCCCTGAGGTATAACCCACAAACAAACCTTCAGATTTCGCTACAGCTCTCGCCATATGTGCACTTTCTTCGTCTGTTACTTTAACAAACTCATCAATCATGTCAAAATCTGTAGCAGTAGGTATTAAATTTTTACCTAATCCTTCAATTCTATATGGATAAATTTCTTTTTCATCAAACTCTCTAGTTTCATGATATTTCTTAATTACCGAACCAAAAGCATCAACTCCAATAACTTTTATATCAGGATTTTGCTCTTTTAGATATTTAGCTGTACCAGAAATAGTTCCACCTGTACCACTACATGCGACTAAATGTGTTATTTTGCCTTCCGTTTGGTTCCAAATTTCTGGACCTGTTGATTTATAATGAGCATCAATATTTAACTCGTTAAAATACTGATTGATATAAACCGACCCTTTAATTTCTTCATGTAAACGCTTAGCCACTTGATAGTAAGATCTAGGATCATCAGCACTTACATGTGCAGGACAAACATAAACCTTAGCACCCATAGTTTTTAGCATATCTATTTTATCTGCTGAAGATTTAGAACTTACTGCTAAAACACAATCGTAACCTTTAATGATACTCACCATGGCAATACTAAAACCTGTATTACCAGAAGTAGTTTCAATTATAGTATCACCTGGAGAAAGGATGCCTTTCTTTTCAGCTTGCTCTATAATGTAAAGTGCTATTCTGTCTTTTGAAGAGTGTCCTGGATTAAAAGATTCTACTTTTGCGAAAAAGTTACCTTTAAATTTGGAAGCTATTTTATTAAGTTTAACAAGCGGTGTATTGCCTACTAAATCTAATACATTATCAAAAACTTGATTTCTGTGTTTCATAAATGCTTTTTATAAACCGACTTACTTTCAAAAATAAATACAGTCTAAAATCGGTCAAAAATAAAACATTTTTTTTTATTAACCATAAATTCCTTCTAAATCTAGCAAAAAGGCATATTCTAAAGCTACTTCTTTTAAGCTTTCAAATCGTCCGGAAGCCCCACCATGACCCGAATCCATATCGGTGTGTAACAGCAATTTATTGCTGTCGGTTTTAAGCTCTCTAAGTTTTGCTACCCATTTAGCAGGTTCCCAATACTGCACTTGCGAGTCATGCAAACCCGTAGTTACCAACATATTTGGATATGCTTTAGATTCTATATTATCGTAAGGCGAATACGATTTCATGTAATGATAATACTTTTCATCATTAGGATTGCCCCATTCGTCATACTCACCCGTTGTGAGTGGTATAGAATCATCCAACATAGTTGTAACTACGTCAACAAAAGGTACCGCAGCAATAATCCCGTTGTAAAGTTCAGGATTCATATTTATAATAGCTCCCATAAGTAAACCACCTGCAGAACCTCCGTATGCATATAAGTGTTTAGTCGAAGTATAGTTTTGTTCAATTAAATGTTTTGAGCAATCAATAAAATCGGTAAACGTATTTTGTTTGGTTAGTAATTTTCCATTTTCGTACCAATTTCTTCCTAAATATTCGCTACCTCTAATATGGGCAATGGCATAAATAAACCCTCTGTCTAAAAGACTTAATCGAATTGAAGAAAATGATGGATCAATGGTTGAACCGTATGAACCATAGGCGTATTGGAGTAACGGATTGGTACCATCGAATTTAACACCTTTTTTATAAACTATTGACATAGGTATTTTTACACCATCACGAGCTGTTGCCCAAATGCGCTCTGATATATAATTTTCCTTTTTGAACTTACCCCCTAATATATCTTGCTCCTTTTTAATTTCACTTTTTTTAGTTTTGAAATTATAATCAATTATAGAACTGGGATGTGTTAATGAATTGAAACCATAGCGTAAAACATCACTATCAAAGTCTGGGTTATTACCAATATAAGTTGTATAAGTCTCTGAATTAAAGGGTAAATAATAATCTTCGTTACCATCCCAACTTATTATCCGTAAATTATTGAGTCCGTTTTCACGTTCATTTACAACTAAATAGTCTTTAAAAATTTCAATATCTTCAATTAAAACATCTTTTCTATGTGGAATAAGGTCTTTCCAATACTTTAATTCAGTCGAATTTTCGTTAGCTTTTGAGATTTTAAAATTGGTAGCACCATCAACATTCGAAATAATATAAAACGAATCATTAAAATGAGCTATACTATACTCCAATTCCTTTTTTCTTTTCTGAAACACCTTAAATTCGTCATCTGGTGTGTTTGCATTTAAAATTCTATATTCAGATGATAAAGTACTTGAAGCCCCAATAACAATATACTTTTTAGACTTTGTTTTATATACAAATGTGTTAAAAGTTTCATCGGCTTCATAATAAACAACTGTATCTTCACTTGTATTAGTATGCAGTTTATGTTTAAGAATTTTATTAGACCTTAAAGTAACCTCATCTTTCATAGTGTAAAACAAGGTTTTGTTATCGTTTGCCCATGTAGCTCTACCAGTGGTATTCAAAATTTTATCGTCTAAAATTTCATTAGTTTCAAGGTTTTTTATTTGAATTGTATATTGCCTTCTACTGACGGTATCGGTTGAAAAAGCAGCGAGTTTATTATCAGGGCTAATGGCAATGCCTCCTAAGTTAAAATATGAATGCCCTTCAGCCATTTTATTACAATCAAACAGTACCTCCTCTTCTGCTTCTAAAGTTTCTTTCTTACGCACATAAACTGGATAATCCTTACCTGTTTCGTAACGTGTTATATACCAATAACCATTTAATTTATAAGGAACTGTGGTGTCGTCTTCTTTAATGCGACTTTTCATTTCTTCAAACAAATCCTTTTGAAGCGTTTCGGTATGCTTCATCATCGCTTTGGTATAAGCGTTTTCAGCATTTAAATAAGCTAAAACCTCTGGGTCTTCTCTATCATTTAACCAATAATAGTTATCTATTCTGATATCATTGTGAATTTTTAATTCTTTTGATATTTTTTTGGCTATCGGAGCTTGAATTTCTTTTTTCAAAAAAAGGGATTTTAATTCTTAAAATTTAAGTCCTCAAAAATAGAAAAATTAAATAGTTTTGTAATGTAATACAAAAATTATAAGTTATGTTTGGAGATATGATGAATATGATGGGTAAACTTAAGGAAACCCAGAAAAAAGTTGAAGAAACTAAAAAACGTTTAGATACCGTTTTAATTGACGAAGCAAGTAATGATGATAAGCTTAAAGTTACTATTACCGCTAATAGAACCATAAAATCTATTGAAATTGACAATAATTTACTTGAAGATAAAGAACAACTTGAAGATTACTTAATACTTACCTTAAATAAAGCTATTGAAAAAGCGACCAATGTAAACGAAACAGAACTTGCCGCGGTTGCCAAAGAAGGAATGCCAAATATTCCTGGAATGGATTTGTTTAAATAACCTTTAAAGATTTTTTATACATTTTAAAAATGTTTCATGCATCGCATCAGTATAATCTAAATGCGTGACCATTCTTAACTTTCCGCTACCCATTCCAATAATACGAATGTTTTTATCGGCTAGTTTTTGTACAAAGGCTTTTTCACTAACATCGTTATTTAATTCAAAAATTATAATATTAGTTTCAACAGGTTCTACATATTTAATGATTGATAATTTGCCAAAAGCATTTCCAATATCTTTTGCTTTGTCATGGTCTTCCTTTAAGCGTTCCATATTATTATCCAGCGCATACAGGCCAGCAGCAGCTAAATAACCTGCTTGACGCATATTACCTCCAAATATTTTTCTAATCCTAATAGCGTTTTCCATTATATCAGAATCTCCAATTAATAAAGACCCTATAGGACACCCCAAGCCTTTACTTAAACAAACCGAAATAGTATCGAACACGTCTCCATATTGTTTAGGTGTTTCATTTTTTGCAACCAAAGCATTCCAAATTCTTGCGCCATCTAAATGAAAACCTAGCTTATGCTCATCGCAAACACGTTTAATTTTTAAAATTTCATCAAAACCCCAACACGTTCCTCCTCGCCTATTGGATGTGTTTTCTATTTCTACTAAACTTGTTTTGCTATAATAATAAGCATCAGGGTTAATGGCATCTTTTACTTGTTTTGCAGTAAACATGCCGTTTTTACCGTCAATTAATTTGCATGAAACCCCACTGTTAAACGAAGCTCCACCCGATTCGTAATTATAAATATGGGCGTATGCGTCACAAATTACCTGATCTCCTGGATTGGTATGCAATTTAAGTGCCGTTTGATTTGCCATTGTACCGCTTGGAAAAAATAGTGCTTCTTGCTTACCAAACATATTAGCAATACGGGTTTCCAATTTATTTACGGTTGGGTCTTCTCTAAACACATCATCACCAACTGGAGCACTCATCATGGCTTCCAACATAGGTTTTGAAGGTATTGTTACGGTATCGCTTCTAAGGTCTATTATCATACTATTTATTTAAAAAAACTAAAATAAATAATTAAAAATTCATTTAAGCTATTAAGCGCTATCTGTTTAAAAACTATGCTTTTAATTATTAATCGAATTTAAAAGTAATTCAGCTAATAAATGAGTTACATTCACTTTCTAAATTTACATTTAGACACTAAAATATTCATTCAATATAATGATGTTTAAAAATCTAAAACTCTTCTTTACAAGTTTAATCGACTCAAAAAATTATCATACCCTTTTACTTATTCTATTGCTTTCGGCAGATTTTATTTTCATCGCTGTTCATTGTTTAAACATCTATGGGGTTATTGGTCGGAATAATCTCTATTCTATTGTTAATGAAAATGGGTATTCTGAGATTTTTCAGTACTTAAAAGAATTTTGGGTTTTTATTATTATGTTTCACTTATTTATTAAAAAAAAGAGTATCTCTTTTTTAATATGGTCACTTCTATTTTTATATGTCCTACTAGATGATTCTTTAACAATTCACGAAACTTTTGGTGAATATTTGGCAAAATATTTTGACTTAAAACCTAGGTTTAGATTACGTGGAGAAGATTATGGTGAATTAATCGTTTCCTTTACAGTTGGAGGTTGTTTTATTGCGGCTCTTATTTTAGCATATTTAAAATCAAAAACTAATATTCAGAAAATTTCGCAGCATCTCTTTATCTTTTTACTTGTTTTAGCCTTTTTTGGAATATTCCTAGATATGGTACATGTTTTTTATAATGACAGTCATAAACTTGGGCTTTTAGAAGATGGTGGCGAAATGTTAGTAATGAGTTTCATCATGGCTTATGCGTTTAATCTATTGAATATCATAGTTGTCTCAAAACAGGTGAGTTAAACTCCTTTTACAAACAAAATCTTTTTATTTAACCATAAATACAGAAAAGAGCTAATTGCTATTAATAATTCAATAAGCTCAGAAAACTTACTAAGAACAAAATCTATATTTACATTCAATTTTAAAAAATCACTTGAAAAATCTAAAATAGAATGAAAAACAATAATCAAAAACCATATTAATAAAAAAGTAGGAGGGGCAATTTTGAAAAACATAAATTTATTTTTTAAAAGAATTCCTATTATCCCACCAAAACCATAAGAAAATCTCAAAATTTCAGTATTTCCTTGAATACCATTTAGGTTATGTAACGTTGTTTCTCCCTGCATATTTATTTCTTTCCAATATTCAGGTGTGTCAAATTGCAAAAACCATTGTCCCCACGCTATTTCTTCCATAGCAATAAAAATTAAACATATAGAAAATAAGCCATAAAATATTGATATAAACATTTTTTCTTTAGGAAAAATTCTAAGAGCAAAAAATACTCCGAAAATTCCTGCAAGCATAAAAGTAATAAAAGTCAATAATTCGACAGGATGATTTTCTTCTAGCAACCATAATCCAAAACTTCTTGTAATAGGAATAACTAATATTAAAGCCATGACCAATGTCAATATCACTGGGGCTATAAAAATAATTAAGGCTGTTTTATAACTTATATTATTTGACTCGTCAAAAAAATATTTTCTAAACAATTTATTCATTTCTTTATTTGAAAAATTTCTTAGGACTAATATAGCAATATTTCTAAGCTACTTAAATTAATTTTTAAATTTTGAAACACAAAAATAAAACAACCTATTTTATATTATCCTGTCAACAATAAGATGTAATGCTTGTTTTTCAGATTGAAAGTTTTTTGAACAAGTAATTTTCATATTTTTAAATGCTTTTAAAATACTATGAATCTAAACTACCTTATTCTAGCACATAAAAATACAACACAGGTTGAGAGACTCATAAAAAAACTATATACAGAAAAAACACAATTTTATGTGCATATAGATAAAGCTGCGAACATTGGTTTATTTAAAAAAGAGCTTTCAAGTTTTAGCAATATTAAATTTGTTGATGATGAAAACCGAATCAATATTATTTGGGGCAATATAAGTATTGTAAAAGCTACGTTACAATTAATTAAAATGGTGATTTTGGATGAAAGACAAGGCCATTGCATACTATTGAGCGGCCAGGATTACCCACTAAAAAGTAATGAATTTATTAACCATTTTTTTGAAAAGCACAAAGACGTCAATTTTATTTCAAGCGAAAGGATAACGTCTGAATCATTTGACAATAGAGGATTGTCAAGAATTAATCATTATAATTTTCACCCTTACAAACATTCAACAAATAATATAGAAATACCTCCCGTTTATCTTAGACTTTTTTATCGAAAAAGAACTTTTAAGCAGGTTTTTAGATTACTTTTTAGTAACAAGTGGTATAAACTATATATGATTTTTTTAAATCGCACATTTCCTGATAAAATCACGCCTTATGGAGGCTCGCAATGGTGGGCATTACCAATGAAAAGTATAAAACTTATACATTCATTTTTAATCAATAACCCTGATTATTTAAAATATCACGAATACACTCAGGTTCCCGATGAAATCTTTTTCCACAGCATCCTTCATACAAAGATTTCTAATGACTTAATAAAACCTAACATAACTTATGTGAAATGGCCAAAAACTGAAACACCATCACCAATAACTTTTACTATAAATGATTTTGAAGAACTCCATAATTCAAAAGCCATATTTGCAAGAAAGTTTGATATTAATTTGGATAAGCAAATCATGGATAAACTTGATTCACAAGAATAAATTATACATCGCATTTTAATGCATTTTATCTTAAATATTAAATTAATTACTGCCATCTGCTTAGTTTAGCGAAAAACTATTGAAACTAATGAAATTAAGCATCATTGTACCATGCTATAATGTTGAAGATCACATCATAAGATGTCTTAACAGTTTAGTTAATCAAAATTTAAATCCTTCAGATTTTGAGATTATAGTTATTGACGATGGTTCGTCGGATACAAGTATCTCTTTGGTTAAAGAGTTTATTTCTAAACATAAAAACATCATTCTATATACTCAAGAAAACAGAGGACTCGGTGCTGTACGAAATAGGGGTATAAAATTGGCAAAGGGTGAATATATATATTTTATCGATTCGGATGACTACCTTGCTTATAATACCATGAATATTATTTTGGAATCCGCTATAAACAATGACGTCGAGATCTTGGGTTTTCAAACAATTCTAACAGATGATTTAAGTTTATTTAAATCTGAAACTGTTAACGAATTTAATGAAACATCTGTTTCAACAGGTGTAGAATATATGCTTAAAAGTAAATTACACCGTTCTGAAGCTTGGTGGTACATATTAAAACGAGAATTTTTAATAGATACTGGTCATACTTTCGAAGAAGGGAAATTTATGGAAGATATTGTGTTTACATTTAGAATTCTTACAGATGCTAAAAGATTTTTATTCCTTCCCATTGATGCGCATAGATATGTTAAAAATCCTGATTCGATTATGAACAATGAATCTCAAAAGCATCTTACTAAATTAATAGAAGGTTATATAAGCATGATATTCAGATTACATGCACTTGCTGAAGAGTTTAAATCGAAAAAACAAAATGACATCCAAAAAGTAATACATAAGATAAAATACACTTCTAATTTGAATACCTTTTTTATGTTTTTTAAAATAATTCGATCTAACATATCAATAAAAAATATCAATATTATTTTAAATAAACTAAAAAAAATAGGCGCTTACCCTTATAATAGAAGGCAGGTTACTGAAGAATATAGCCATATTAAAATAAAGGTAATAGCTTTTATTTTTAACAATAAGTTTGTTTTCTATACGCTACTTTATCCTCTAAGGGTTCTTTATAAAATGAAGTTAATAAAGCTTCCATAAGCAATTACTTTACCTTATTCGGTCTTAATAGGATATATATATGTTTCAAAATATATTTTTTAAAATTCTTTGGCCAATTTATGTTCATGCAGGGTTTCTCAATTAACAAATAGTAAATTGAACAAACTATTAATATTATAGGCAATAAAATTAAAATTTGTACTAAAATATTAATTGTATAATCTGTTGAAAAACTAAATAGTGAAGTTCTTTTAATGATAACAGAAATTAAAACATAATGCAATAAGTAAATGCTATAACACATGCCGCCAATTATTGATATCCATTTAATTCTAAAAACATTTTGCCAAAATTGAGTGTTCAAAACAATATAATAGAACATGAAAATTAAAAAAGGATAAATAACTTTTGCCCAAAAGCCATATGAATCACTTAACAAAAGGGAGAATAAAAGAATTAAACCTAGAACAAGAGCCAATCCTTTATTAATGCTTATTTGGCTTTTAGTGACATATAAATCACATAATAACATGCCTACTAAAAAATAATGAACATATCTAAAAAATGAAAAAAAACTGATGTCTATAAAGTTTCTTAGAAAAGGAATGATGAATATGGCTAATAAAAATATGAATCTACGTCTTTTAAGCCCAAGGCGATATATTAATGCAATAATAGGGGCCACAACATAAAACTGTATTTCAATTTCTAAAGACCAAGCAATCGGAGTTATTTTACTTGCAGAATGATAAATAAAGTTATGTAAATAAAGAAGGCTTGCTCCTAGATTTGGTAAAAGCTCCAAAAAAACGCTCTTGTTTAAAACGACTTTTATAAGAAAAATTGAAGATAATGCAATAATATATGGAGGTTCTAACCTTGTAATGCGTTTCCAAAAATATTTTCTAAGTGACACTTTTTTTACACCAACTAGATGGTGTTTAGCAAATGGAAGCCCTAATATAAATCCACTAATCGCAAAGAATAAAGGAACTCCCATATGCCCATTATTAATTATATACCACAATAGTTTTTCAAAACCATGGTCTGAAATTGTTGGATTAATTTGAATTTGATATAAAACTTGAATATGTAATAAAACGACCCATAGAATCGCTAAAAATCTAAGCCCGTCAAGTTCTGGAATATACTTTTGGCTAGTTTCCCTTTTAAAAAGATTATATATATTTTGAGTAAGGATTCTCAACTACTTAATTAATTTATCTTTAACTGAAAACATAGTCATCAAAATAAATTCACTATTTACAAAACAATTTAAAAATATATATTTTAAAGACTTGTAATGATCTTGCGTAAAATTCTTTATCGGGTATGCATAAACCCCTTTTAGTTGTTTTAATCTGTTTTCCACTTCATTTTTACTATATTTTTCTCGAATCATATTTATAATATTGAAAAAAGTAAAAACATCTCTTCTAAATTTAAGATTATCAATTATAGTTTTTTTATACTTTATAGTTTCTCTCTCAGTTTCATTAATTAAATTACTATAACTAATTATCATACTAAACATAGAATCAATTAATTTTCTTTTTTTATCTGCGCTTTCGCCTCTCATAACTGAGGATGTTGTTTGCACATATCTATGAATAGGTAATGGATAAAAAACTAAATTTTTTGCTCTTAAAATGGATTTTACAGTAAAAATAACATCAGAGTTATTCCCGTTTGAATCAAAACATATACCATTAGATAATATTAAATCTCTTTTTATCAAATACCACCAAACCTCATGTCTTAAACCTTTATTTTCTTCAAGATATTTCAAACCCGTTATAATTGAGAGCTCAGAAGGATTATCAACACAATTTTTTAAATCATACTCATCTAATTTTTTTGTTAGCACAGTATCAAAACCAATAAAGTCCAATTCGTTTTTCTCAGCGTACTCTAAGATACTTTTTAAAGAATTATATGCTATATAATCATCTGCATCTAAAAAATAGATATAATCCCCTTTTGCATATTTTAAAAGTTTATTTCTAGTTGAATCTGATCCTGAATTACTTTCTTGATGTAAAAGAATATTGTTATAAGATTTTTGATAGTCTTTAACAATCTTGACACTATTGTCGGATGAACCATCATCCATTATAATGATTTCATAATCATTGGCCTCTATGTCCTGATTTACTAAACTTTCCAAGCAGTTAGCAATATAAGACTCTGCATTATACATTGGAATTAAAACACTTAACTTCATATTTATAACTTAAACTGCTTAATCTTTACTAAAAAACTATCTTCATCAGTTCAGAGAATTCATCAATCTTATATTGCGCTAAATACTCTTTTTGAACCATCGATGTGGTTTGTTTATGAATGTTTAAACCATTATCATTTAAACATATGGTTGTCCAACCAAGCTTGTTAGGGGTTACAAAATCTTTTTTAATATTATCTCCTATATAAGAATATTGAGCTTCACCAAAAACGTTTTCAAAATACTTATAATTATTTACATCAGGTTTTTCGCTACCAAACTCTTCTGAAATTACTATCTCCGAAATCCAATTGTTTAATTTTAAAGCTTCTATTTTACTTCTTTGTTGATGGCTTCTGCCATCGGTTAAAAGCCCCATAAATACACCACGTTTTTTTAAATCATTTAATACGCCTACTTTGCTTTTTTCTAATTGTAAATTCGGCCTATGAGTTCGGTAAATATTAAGTAATTCTTCAACATTAAGTGATGAGTTATACGCTTTGATAACCCTTTCAAATACATTATGATTATTATAAAACCACTCAAGCATTTGATTGTAGATAATTAGTGATTTTACTGAAACCTCCTTACTTATTTTTACAGAGATTTCTTTGTAGGCAGATTTTAAAAAATCTATTTCATTGTAGAGTGTATCGTCTAAATCAAAAACAACAACATTCTTAATTCTCATAGTTTTTTATTAAAACTTCATCATCATATCTTAACATCAACAGGTTGTCTTCCCAACCATCAAAATATTCTATCTTTTCATTTAGCATAAATTCTTGAATAATCCATTTTGGATAATTGCCTCCCGCTAAATATGATAATGGGAAACCACCTCCAAACCTCGGATTAATCTCTATACCTTTTATCTCATTAGTTGCTTTATGCAAAAAAAACTGAATTGTAATACATCCAATAGCTCCTTTTAATAACGATAAGTTTTTATCGATATATGTTTTTAATAAATTTCTTTTCGTAACCCCTTTACTTACTTCACCAGCTCGGGTTTCAATTCGTTTTCTTGGTATAACACATTTTAAATTGCTATTAACATCATAATACAAATCACAGGTATATTCATCGTATATGGCTTTATCAAAATACTCAAAAAATCTAAGTGATTTTTTATTTAAAAGATGTTTAGATATTTGTGATTCTTTTCTTATTATAAAATTGTTGTTACTACCACTCCCTTTTAACGGTTTAACAAACATCGGGAGTTTATAGTCCTGCTTAGAATATTCTTCAGCTACACTAATATTTAGATCTCTAAATAAGCTGTGCGTCTTAATTTTATTATTACATGATTTTATTAAACCTTTGTCAGATATTACTATAGTTATATTGTGATTTAAAAACTTTTCTTTGTTTTTCGATAATATCAGTAGCTCTGTATCTATTGTTGGTATAACTAGTTTTATATTTTTTTCAAGACAAACTTTCAACAAACATTCAGCATAATCATCATCATCAACTTTACAGATTTTTATAAAATTATCAGCCACTTGAGCAGCCGGAGAAAGACTCGGGTTAAAATCTGCAACAAATACTTTTCCTTGCGGAAAAATAGCTTTTAATTCTTTCTTAAAAGCTTTAACTAATGAAACTCTCCTACCACCAGATGTAATTAATACGTTGTTCATGTAATACTTATATTCAATTAGTTTTTACCTTTTCAATTTTAAAATAGGGTTAGATATTAAAAATAGCATATAATAAATCCTTTTTATATTGAACAGCTTTACCAGCAATGTATAAACAAACCCATTGTAATCTTTTCCGATAAATGCGTTTAATGGATATGCCCCTATGTTATTCATATTTGTAATTGTTTTTTTAACCTTGTCAAACTTTATGGTTGATTTTAGCATCCGTATCATTAAAAAAAAAACAAAGGATTGCTGACGTGCCTTTAAGCGTTCAATACATACTTTGTTCTCTTCATTCTTTTCTAAACCCTCAATAAGCGGTTTATACATTAAGGCGGCATTTGCATTATCATTAATAACTTTTAAATAATGACTAGGTTCTTTACTTGTCATTGCCGACCCTTCAACTTTCACATGTCTGTGAGCATCAATATCCAACTTTGAAATACGCTCTGCTTTCAATAATATATTGCCTGTAAAAATTGCATCTTCCATCCATCTGTCTTCAATAAATCTTAGGGGAATTTCGTTTAGAAAATCTCGATTTATGATATACCACCAAATTTCATTCTTGAAACTAAAAGAAGCTATATATTCTCTACCGTTAAATATTTGTATCGGAAGGCTTTTGGCATTACTTGTTTGAGATTTATTTATATCCGTTTTAGTAGTGCCAAGAGACGAAAATGCTAATATTTGTAAATTATTTTTTTCGGCATAATATAAAATTATCTCTAATACATTATCTGCCAAATAATCATCTGGATCTATAAAATATATATATTGCCCTTTTGCTAAATCAATCCCTTTATTTCTTGCACTTCCAACACCCCCATTTTTTTTGCTATATACATGAATATGAGAATACTTTTGTTCAAAGTTTTCAACAATTTCTAAACTGTTATCTGTCGAGCCATCATTGATAATCAGTATTTCATACTCCTTTTCATTTAAACCTTGATTTAAGATACTATCAAGACAAGTACTTACGTACTTTTCAACATTATATAAAGGAATGATTATACTTAACCTCAATCGATTTAAAATTTATTATAGCATTAATAATTAAATCAAATAATTAATCAACTAGTCAGTCAATAAAATTAAAAGTTAGGGAAAAGTGTAAAATTATTTGTTAATTAATAGCATTCAAATATATATTATTAAAATCTGACTGGTACAAAAAGTCGATTAAAAGTAGAAATTTCCTATTAACTAAAATTTGTGTTTCTATATAAATTATTAATTCTATTTTTGCGCAAAATAAAGTATACATGATTACATCCGATCAAATTAAAAACCTCAATACCCGCCTTGACAAACTAAGGCACTATCTTTGACATAGATGCCAAACTTATAGAAATACAAAACGAAGAGGAACAAACCTTCGACCCTAATTTTTGGAACGATTCAAAGGTTGCCGAAGCCATAATGAAATCGATAAGAGTGAAAAAAAAATGGGTACAAGATTACCAAACTTTAAAAACTCTAATTGAAGATCTCGAAGTTATTTATGAGTTTTTCAAAGAAGGCGAATCCACAGTTAAAGATTTAGAAAACAGCTATAATAAAGCGTCCATTTTACTGGAAGATATTGAGTTTAGAAACATGCTTTCTGAAGAAGGTGATAGTTTAAGTGCGGTACTCCAAATTACAGCTGGGGCTGGTGGGACAGAAAGTTGCGATTGGGCTAGTATGCTAATGCGTATGTACTTAATGTATGCCGAAAAAAGTGGCTTTAAAGTTAAAGAGCTCAACTTTCAAGAAGGTGATGTTGCAGGTATAAAAACGGTGACCTTAGAAATTGATGGCGATTTTGCTTTTGGCTGGCTAAAAGGTGAAAATGGAGTGCATCGATTGGTTCGTATCTCTCCGTTTGATAGTAATGCAAAACGACACACCAGTTTTGCTTCGGTTTATGTGTATCCTCTTGTTGATGATTCCATAGAAATTGAAATAAACCCCGCCGATATTGAAATAACCACTGCACGCTCTAGTGGAGCGGGCGGACAAAATGTTAATAAAGTAGAAACCAAAGTACAGCTGACTCATAAACCAACAGGAATTCAAATTTCATGTTCTGAAACTCGTTCTCAACATGATAATAGAGCTAGAGCCTTGCAAATGCTTAAATCGCAGTTATATGAAATTGAACTACAAAAACAACTAGCACAACGTGACGACATTGAAGCAGGTAAAATGAAAATTGAATGGGGAAGCCAAATTAGAAATTATGTAATGCACCCATACAAACTTGTTAAAGATGTTAGAACAAACCATGAAACCGGAAATGTTGATGCGGTTATGGATGGTAATATTGATACCTTTTTAAAGGCATATTTAATGATGATGGGACAAAAAACAGAAGACAACAATACCTTATGATTAAAATTTATCACAACAATAGATGTAGTAAATCAAGATGTGGATTAGAAATTCTTGAAAAATCTAGAAAAGACTTTCAAATTGTAAATTACCTTGTAGATGTTCCAACAAAGCAAGAGTTAAAAAACATAATAAAGCTACTTAATATAAAGCCAATAGATTTAGTTAGAAAAAGTGAAGCTATTTGGAAAGAAGAATATAAAAATAAAAACTTAACTGATGCCCAAATTATTTCCGCCATGGCTAAAAACCCTAAGTTAATTGAGCGCCCGATAGTAATAAATGGTAATAAGGCTGTTGTTGGTAGACCTCCTGAATCAATTTTAAATATTATTTGATAATTTTGTTTAACGTTTTTGTATTTTTTTTAAACAATTAACAAAACATTAACCTTTCTTGGTTAAACTTTCAAATAAATTTGCTGTCTAAGAAAGAAAAATCTAACCATGTCGAAAACATTATTTAATGTAATTGCGCTAATATTTTGCGTAACAATTTTAAATGCACAACCTAAAGAACCCACAATTCCAATAGACAAAAATGTTACCATAACTGGTAAAGTTATTGATAAAGACACGCAAATTCCTTTAGAATATGCCACGGTGGCGTTTTTTAGTAAAACTGAAAATAAAATCGTTGATGGGGGTATAAGTGACATAAATGGTGAATTTAAAATTACCGTTAAAGATGGGGTTTACGATATCTCAATAGAATATATCTCTTATAAAAAAGTTACACTATCCGATAAAAACTTGACTCAAGACGAGGATTTAGGCAATATTTTTTTAGAAATAAATTATGGAGAACTGGATGCAGTTGAAGTTATTGCAGAACGTACTACCGTAGAAATTAAATTAGACAAAAAAATATATAATATTGGTAAAGACCTTACCACAGCTGGCGGAACTGTAAGCGACGCCCTTAATAATGTACCCTCTGTTTCTGTAGATATTGAAGGAGCCATAAGCTTAAGAGGAAACGAAAACGTTAGAATATTAATAAATGGTAAACCATCTGCACTAGCAGGTTTTGGTGATACTAATGTTTTGAGTCAATTACCAGCTGAAGCCATAGAGCGTGTTGAAGTTATAACTTCCCCTTCTGCGCGTTATGATGCCGAGGGTACTGCAGGAATTTTAAATATTATTCTTAGACAAAAAGAAACTTTAGGTTTTAACGGTTCTCTAAATTTTACTGTTGGTAATCCGGATAATGCAGGACTTTCTGCTAATATCAATTATAGAACTGAAAAATTTAACTTGTTTTCTAATATTGGCTTTAGATATTTTGACGCACCAAGAAACAGCTTTAGTGATACCAGATATTTTGATAGAATTGAAAATAATGCGACCGTCTTTCCAGAATATGAAAGAATAATTGAAGATGAAGAAGTTGAACGCTTAAACAGAAACTATAATGCTAGTTTGGGTATGGAATATTTTTTATCTAAAAAAACATCTTTAACTGGTAGCATTTTCTATAGATATGGTCAAGATAGAGATAAATCGCTTAACAATAGTGATCGTTTTAATAACGGAAGTATTGTTGAAAAAACCTTAAGAGCTGAAAGACAAAGTGAAGATGGAAACAATTTCCAATTTGCATTAAACTATATAACAAAGTTTGATAACAAAGGGCATGAACTAACGGCCGATATTCAATTGGAAAAAGGCAATGAAGAACAACTTACCTTTATTGATGAAAATTATTTAGTTACAAACCAAACTAATCCTGAAGCTTTTCAACAAGAAAACGTAATTCAAGATGAGGATGAAAAAGAATCATTATTTCAAATAGATTACGTGTTACCAATTGGTGATAATTCAAGATTTGAAGCTGGTTACAGAGGTAATTTTGAAAATACTATTACCGACTATACACTTGAGCAAGAAGATATAAGTACTAATACTTTTTTTGTTAATGATACCATATCAAATATTTTTGACTACACTGAAAATGTAAATGCCTTTTACGCACAATATGGATCTAAATTTGGACAATTTTCATTTTTACTAGGTTTACGTTTAGAAAACACACAACTTAAGGGAAAAATAGACTCTAGATTAACCGATCAGGAATTGGAAGAATCTTTTGGTTTTCCAATTGATATAGATTTTGATAATAATTATTTAGGACTCTTCCCTACTCTAAACTTAATTTATGACTTAGGAAAAAACAGCGATTCTGAAGAAAGTATTACATTTGGTTACAATAGAAGAATTAACAGGCCACGGGGATGGTTTATCAATCCATTTCCTTCACGTTCTAGTAGAACCAATGTTTTTCAAGGCAATCCCAATCTAAGACCCGCATTTGCAAGTGCTTTTGATTTAGGCTACTTAAAACGTTGGGATAAACTTACTTTAACAACGTCTGTTTACTACCAGTATGAAACCGATTCTTTTGAACGTATTCAGGAAAATACAGGCAACCAAACATCTGATGGGATAGATATTATAAGAACGGTTCCTGTAAATTTATCAACAAATAAAAGAACTGGTGCTGAATTTGGAATTCTTTACAATCCTGAAAAATGGTTGCGTTTAAATACTAGTTTTAACTTCTTTGAATTTGAAACTGATGGCGAATTTAATGGTGTAGATTATAGTGCTAAAAATACTAGTTGGTTTGCTCGTATTAGTAGCAAAGTAACGCTACCTTCAAAAATAGATTGGCAAACAAATATGTTTTATAGAGCAGCGAGACAAGATGCCCAAAGCGAAAACAAAGGTATATTTTCTATAGATTTAGCGTTTAGTAAAGATATTTTTAATGATAATGCCACAATATCATTAAATGTAAGGGATTTGCTAAATTCAAATAAAAGAAAATCTTTAACGACCACTGAGTTTTTCTCTAGAGATAGTGAATCGCAATGGAGACAGCGCCAAGTTAATGCATCATTCATATATCGTTTTAATCAGCAAAAGAAACAACGTGAAAGGCGAGAAAATAATGGTGATGATGACGGAGAATTTGAAGGCTAGTTTTAAACTCTATAAATTAATACTAAGGAAGCATGCTTAAGCTTCCTTTTCTTTTCTAATTTCTTTTAAGAAAACATTAACCTTTATCCATTAAACTTTAAGATAAATTTGCCGTCCAACAAAGTAAAATCTAATCATGACCAAAGTTTTAACTTCAATTGTTACCTCCCTATTTTTTGTGTCTTTTTTTTACGCTCAACCTAAAGAACCAAATGTTGTATTTGATAAAAATATAACAGTTAAGGGAAAAGTAGTAGATAAAGAAACCCAATTACCTTTAGAATATGCCTCCATTGCTTTTTTTAGTAAAAAAGAAAATAAAATTGTTGACGGTGGTATTACTGACGTAAATGGAGAGTTTAGCATCATAGTTAATGATGGCATATACGATATTTCAATTGAGTATATTTCTTATAAAAAGGTGTCTTTTTTAAATAAAAAACTTGAAACAGATGAGGATTTAGGCATTATAACTCTTGAGATAGATTATGGCACATTAGATGCCGTAGAAATTATAGCTGAACGTACAACTGTTGAAATAAAATTAGACAAGAAAATATATAACGTGGGTAAAGACTTAACTGTAAGTGGAGGAACCGTTAGTGATGTACTTGATAATATACCATCAGTAACAGTAGATGTAGAAGGAAATGTTGCTTTGCGCGGAAACGACAATGTTCGGATTTTAATTAACGGCAAACCTTCTGGACTTGTAGGTTTAAACTCAACGGAGGCTTTGCGACAACTTCCTGCCGAATCCATTGAAAGGGTTGAAGTAATTACATCACCTTCTGCTAGGTACGAATCTGAGGGAACCGCAGGAATTTTAAATATTATTTTAAGACGAAGTAAATTACAAGGATTTAATGGTGCTTTAACCACCAATGTTGGATATCCTGATGCTGCTGGTATTTCTGGAAATGTTAATTACAGAACTGGTGATGTTAACTTTTTTAATACAACAGGCTATAACTATCGTGAAACACTAGGAAATTCCTATACATTTACCCAATATAAAGAGAATGGTAACTATTTAGATGAAAAACAAGATTGGGTAAATACAAGAAAAGGATTAACCTCAAATATTGGTGTAGAATGGTATATAAATGATTCTGCCTCATTAACAACTTCTTTGGTTTACAGTGATAATGATTCAGAGCAAGATTCAAAAAACAGACTATTGCAATATGATAATAATTTTAATTTAACAGGAGAAACGAATCGATTAGACCCAGAAGTTGGCAACTCAAAAACCATTCAATACGCTACAAATTTTACCAAAAATTTTAATACAAGTGGGCATAAACTTTCATTCGATTTTCAGTATGAAGAAAGTAATCAAAATGAAAACTCTTTAATTATAACTAACGGTGTTGCTACCGATAAAGTTGATAGATTAGATTCGCAAACTGATATTTTATTACAAACTGATTATGTGTTACCAATAGGTGATAATAGCCAATTTGAATTGGGTTATAGAGGTGGTTTTAATACTCGAAAAACAGATTTTCGTGTTGAGCTTTTAAATACAGATACTAACGAATTTGAAGTTGATAACGATTTATCAAACTTATTTAACTTTAAATTATATATAAACGCGCTATACACACAATTCGGTAGTAAAATAGATAAATTTTCTTATTTATTTGGTCTTCGTTTAGAGGACACACAAATTACAATAGATCAACCAACCTCAGGTGATTTTGAGAAGAAACGGTTTACTGGGTTATTCCCTACCATTAATTTCAGCTATGAATTAAGTGACTCACAAAGTATTACACTTGGATATAGCAGACGAATACAAAGACCACGTAGTTTTTACCTAAATCCATTTCCGTCTAGAACGAGTTTAACTAATATTTTTCAAGGAAACCCTGATTTAGACCCAAGTTATTCTGGGCTTTATGATTTAGGTTATCTAAATAGATTTGAAAAAGTGACCATAAGTTCGTCTATTTATTATCAACATGAAACTAACGATAGTAACTGGGTAAGTTCAGAAACTGGTGAAACTGTTGTTGTAAATGGCACTACATTGCCTGTAATTAGAAGAACGCCTGTAAATTTAGCTACCAATGACCGTTATGGTTTTGAATTCAATGTTAATTACAGTCCTTCAAGAAAATGGCGTGTAAATACAGATTTCAATCTTTTTAAATCTGTTACAAGAGGTGATTATGAAGGTGTGAGTTTTGATGCTGAAAACATCAGTTGGAATATTCGATTGAGTAATAAATACACACTTCCTGGTAAAATAGATTGGCAAACAAATATAGATTATAGGGGACCAAGTGAGGATGCCCAAAATACAAGAAAAGCCATAGCTTCAGCTAATATGGCTTTAAGTAAAGACTTATTTAACGAAAAAGCATCCATTGCATTCAATATAAGCGATATTTTTAATAGTAGAAGATATAAAGGAGATATAAACACCCCTACTTTTACTAGTACAAGAGATTTACAATTTAGAGGAGGACAAACAGTAAATTTATCATTTACTTACAGGTTCAATCAGAAAAAGAAACCAGAACGCCAAAGAGGTGGTGAAAGTTTTGAAATTGAAGGATAATTAAAAATAAATAATTATTTACTGATAAAATAAGTCATAAAAAAAGGAAGCTAAATTAGCTTCCTTTTTTTATTATATGTTATTTGAGATTAAGCTTTGCGCTTAGCCTTTTTTTCTTCTCTTATTTCTTTTAATCTTTCAATTAAAGAACCACCTATCCAATATGGGATAACAAAGGTTAATAAAAATATCATTAACCAAAAGCCAATAGTTAATATGGTTAAAAATGCTAAAAATCCTAAATATTGGTCAAATTCAAACATAGTGTATGTGTCAATTAATAATCTGACGCAAAGATAATGCAAAGTGATTTGTTACACAATATCAAATTAAAATTTATTAACAGAGTTTTACACTAATTCAAATTGGGTTGCGGGGTCATTCTTAAATAAGGCTTAATTTCTTTAAAGCCTTTTGTAAAATGCTTAGGTATATCAGCCGTTGCTATTGAAGGTGATACTACACAATCATCTCCATTGTTCCAATTTGCCGGTGTTGCAACTTTATGATAAGCTGTTAATTGTAAACTGTCAATAACACGTAATAATTCATCAAAATTTCTTCCAGTAGAAGCTGGGTATGTAATTATAAGCTTCACTTTTTTATCATCCCCAATCACAAAAACCGATCTAACCGTTGCTTTTTCATCAGCATTAGGATGAATCATATCATATAGTTCGGAAACCTTTCTGTCTTCATCGGCTATAATTGGAAAGTTCACAGTTGTATTTTGAGTTTCGTTTATATCTTTAACCCAATCATGATGGGACTCTAGTCCATCAACACTTAACGCTACAACTTTCACGTTACGCTTTTCAAATTCTGATTTATATTTTGCTACAGTTCCTAGTTCTGTAGTACAAACCGGCGTATAATCAGCTGGATGCGAAAATAGTATGCCCCAGTTATTTCCTAACCATTCATGAAAATTGATATTACCTTCTGTTGACTTTGCAGTAAAATTCGGGGCTATATCCCCTAATCTAATTGTTGCCATATTATTATTTTGTTTATATTAAATTTATAATCCTACTAAATTAGTATATTTAATGGGATTAATAAAAATAATACTGTTATTTCTCTGTTAAAAAAAACTTGTAAAACTAGCAAATATCATACTAATAAAAGCTTTAAAACAATTAACTTTGTATCATACATTAAATCATTTTATAATGGGCTTTAGAATAGAAAAAGATACGATGGGTGAGGTAAAAGTACCTGCCGATAAACTTTGGGGAGCACAAACAGAACGCTCAAGAAATAATTTTAAAATAGGACCAGCTGCATCTATGCCTTTAGAAATTGTTTATGGATTTGCATATCTTAAAAAAGCAGCGGCATATACAAATTGTGAACTAGGAGTTTTACCAATTGAAAAACGCGATTTAATTGCTGCTGTATGTGATGAAATACTAGAAGGTAAGCATGATGACCAATTTCCTTTAGTTATATGGCAAACAGGTTCTGGCACACAGAGCAATATGAATGTAAATGAGGTTATAGCTAACAGAGCGCATCAATTGGCTGGAAAAGTTATAGGAGAAGGCGACAAAACGATTCAACCTAATGATGATGTAAATAAATCACAATCCTCAAATGACACTTTCCCAACTGGGATGCATATTGCGGCTTACAAGAAAATTGTAGATGTTACTATTCCCGGAGTAAAACAATTACGCAATACACTTCAAAAAAAATCAGAAGCATTTAAAAATGTGGTTAAGATTGGTAGAACACATCTTATGGATGCAACGCCATTAACATTAGGTCAAGAACTTTCTGGATATGTAGCGCAGTTAGATCATGGTTTAAAAGCTTTGGAAAACACTTTGCCACATTTAAGCGAATTAGCTTTAGGTGGAACAGCAGTTGGCACAGGTTTAAATACTCCTAAAGGTTATAGCAAGCGGGTAGCTGAATATATTGCTAAATTTACGGAACTGCCTTTTATAACTGCTCCAAACAAGTTTGAAGCGTTAGCGGCACATGATGCGATTGTTGAAACGCATGGAGCTTTAAAACAACTAGCTGTTTCTTTAAACAAAATAGCAAACGATATAAGAATGATGGCTTCTGGACCAAGAAGTGGTATTGGGGAAATTATTATTCCTGCCAATGAACCTGGTAGCTCGATCATGCCTGGAAAAGTAAACCCTACTCAATGTGAAGCTTTAACTATGGTTTGTGCACAAGTAATGGGTAACGATGTGGCAATAACTGTAGGCGGATTGCAAGGACATTATGAGTTAAATGTATTCAAGCCTGTAATGGCTGCCAATATTTTACATTCTGCGCAATTAATTGGTGATGCTTGCATAAGCTTCGATGTAAATTGTGCTGTAGGTATAGAACCAAACAATGAAGTAATTACAAAATTACTTAATAACTCTTTAATGCTTGTTACTGCTTTAAATACTAAAATTGGTTATTATAAAGCTGCGGAAATAGCTAATACAGCTCATAAAAATGGTACAACGTTAAAAGAAGAAGCTATTAACTTAGGTTATGTAACTGCCGAAGAATATGACGCTTGGGTAAAGCCTGAAGATATGGTAGGTGGGCTTAAATAAAATTCATAAAAGCATTGAAAATAAAAAACAGGTAAAAATTATTTACCTGTTTTTTTTTGGTTAGTTAGCTATCAATCCTCTATATTTTGAAAGGAAATCAAGTCAAATATAGAATTTAACATGTAATTAATAATTAACAAATGTTAATCCTTAGCTATTTTTTTTCTTATTCTACTTAACTGTACAGCTGTAATACCCAAATAAGAAGCAATATGATATTGAGGTATTAAATATTCAACATCTGGTATTTGTCGCTTTAATTCAATATATCGATTTTTCGCATCTAAAGATATTAACTCTACTAAACGCTTTTCATAAGTCATGTATACAGTTTCTAAAACTTTAGCATACAACATATTAAGAGATTCATCCTTTTTACATAAATCCATTAATTTATAATAATCAACTTCATAAATTTCACAATCTGTGAGTGCCTCAAAAACAAATAAAGAAGGCTTTTTTTGAATTAACGCCGTAACAGGTCCAACAAAACTAAAGGGCAAATAAAAACTTTTATTAAACTCTTTACCAGATTCGGTGCTTAAAAAACATCTTATAACACCTGAAACAAGCATATACACCTTTGATGGTACTTCATTCAACTTTACAATTTGAGTCCCTCCTTTTACAGATTTTAACTCAGTAATTTTAAGAAGTTCCTCAATATTCCTTTCTGAAATACTGCTAAAGGAGTTTAAAAAATTAACATGTAATTCGTTTGGATTCATAAATTTATAGCTTCGTTAAATACCTTAGTTGCATGTATTGTTGTAGTATCAAAAACAGGCACACTAACATCCTCTTGCTTAATTAACAATGGTATTTCAGTGCAACCCAAAATTACACCTTCTGCCCCATCATCTATTAATTTTTCTATAATTTGCAAATAAACAAGTTTAGATGCATCGATAAAAACACCTTTTGCCAGTTCTTTATAGATTATATTATGAATTATATTTCTATCTTCAAGATTTGGCACCATGGCCTTTATACCATGAGATTCTAAAATTTTAGTAAAAAAATCATTTTCCATAGTATATTTTGTACCCAAAAGAGCTACGGTTTTTAGATTTTTCTCTTTAATTTTTTCCGATGTGGCATCAGCTATATGTATAACGGGAATACTCACAGATTTTCTTACGGCTTCTATAGTTAAGTGCATGGTATTTGCACAAATTAAAATACTTTTAGCACCGGCAGCCTCTAAGCTTTTAGCGGCATTTGCCATAATATCATTTAATAAATCCCATCTGTCTTCCTTTTGCAATTTTGAAATCTCAGCAAAATCAACCGAATTAATGATAACTTTACATGAATGATTTTCTCCAAAATATTTGCTTGCAAGATTATTCAAAACCTCGTAATACATAATGGTAGATTGTGGAGTAATTCCACCTATTAAACCTATGGTTTGCATTATTTAAAAATTTAAACTAAAGTATATTAATATTTACAGTATTCAAATTTATAGCCTTCTATAAATAAAAAAAGCCTCAAACATTACGTTTGAGACTTTTCAATTAAGTGTTATAATCAATATTATTTCAGCGTAAACTCAGAAGTTGCAACTAAATCTTTTTCATTAAAAACGTTTACTATATAACGTCCTGTAGCAAAATCACCATTAGAAGTTATAAACTCACAAATGTTTAAGTTGTCGTTTTCGTAGTTAAACTTACTAATTAAGCTATAGTTTAAAGTTTTCTCACCAAATGATACTTGCTCATTTAAACCTAAAGTGTTGTTTTTAGAATCAATTACTTGAACATATAATTCTTGCTCACCTGCTTGAATCAACTTGTTTTTAGCAACAATAAAACAAACTCTAATTTTATCACTACGACTAGCTCTTTCAGTAGGGATTACTTTACCAGAAGTTCTAACAATAACACCTGAAGCTTTTAAATCTACAGCGGTAAGTACTGATGCGTTAGATACAACTTCAGCTAAAGCATTGTTTTGTACTAATAAAGAATCTGTGAAAATTGTACGCTCTTCTAAACGAACTCTTGTACTATCTAAAGACGTAGCTAAATAAGAATTCTCTAATTTTAAAGAATCGTTTTGAGCTAATAATACGTCCATTTCTTTTTGTAAAGACATGTATTTTTGCTTATATCTCCATAAACTTTTTACGTTAGTCTCCGATATTTTTAATGAATCAATTAAACCTTGAATACGTGCTCTAGCTTCAATTAAATTATTGTTAGCTACTTCATTCTCTCCTATAGCTTCGTCATATTGCTTAGCCATAGCGTTTAAATCATTCATTACTAATTCTTTCTGCTCAGTTAAATCTTTCTCTACTTTTTTGCTGTTAGAGTATAAGTTCATGGTATAAAATCCAGTTGCCAAAAATAAAACTACTGCAATACCTAATGCTACTTTAAGCCCCATGCTGCTTTTGTTGTTTTCCATAATTACTTGTTTTTAGTGTTCTTAAAAGTTAATCTTGTTTTAATTTTTATATTTTTATTTAAATGCTTTAATTAATGATGTATTTTTATATCCAAACTATATTTTTTCATGGATAAACTGGTTTTATTTAACAATACGACTCGTAATAAATTATTAAACAAACGCTCCGGTGAATCCAAATTTGGTCAAAATGTTCAAATATTAACCCGCATTTCCAATATATACGAGCAACTTAAAAATTTAGACGTTGACTATGTAATTTTTGGTATACCTGAAGATGTTGGAGTATTCGCAAACTTAGGAAATACGGGCACTTCAAAAGCTTGGGATGCTACTTTAAAAATTTTATTAAATATTCAAAATAACCAATTTACAAAAGCTAATAGGGTTTTAATTCTTGGACATTTAGATTTTTCTGATGAATTGCTTGAAGCATCAAACCTAAATCCATGGAAAAAAAAGGATGTTATAAAGGCTAGAAAAATTGTGGAAATTATTGACTCATATGTTTCCGATTTAATTCATCAAATTGTACTTGCAGGCAAAAAACCTATCATAGTAGGTGGTGGACATAATAATGCGTACGGGAATATAAAAGGAACTAGTTTAGCTTTAAGTAAGGCCATAAACGTTATTAATTTTGATGCGCATTCTGATTTTAGACCTGAAGAAGGCAGACACAGTGGTAATGGTTTTAGTTACGCTTTCGCGGAAGGGTTTTTAGGTAACTATTTTATTTTTGGAATACATGAAAATTATACGTCTGATGCCATTTTTAAAACACTTAACAAATTTAAAAACATAAAGTATAATACGTTTGAAGCTTTAGAAGTTAGAGATGAACTTAAATTTAAAAGTGAACTCAAAAATGCTTTGAAACACGTGTCTGAAGCGAAATTTGGCATTGAAATAGATTGTGATACTATTGAAAATATACCAAGTAGTGCTATAACTCCAAGTGGGTTTAGTGTCGCTAAAACAAGACGCTTTTTAAATGTATTTGCAAGACATGAAAACGCCTGTTATTTACATATTTGTGAAGCAGCACCAACCAAAAAAACAGCTAACCAAGTTGGTAAACTAATTACTTATTTAATAACTGATTTTATTAGAGCTAATGACCGTTGATATTATTTCTTTTGAAAAACAATATTCTAAGGATTTTTATGAATTAAATAAAGAATGGTTGGAAACGTTTTTTTATGTAGAACCCTTTGATGAAGAAGTTTTAAGCAATCCAGATAAATACATTATTAATAAAGGAGGTCACATATTTTTTGCAAAACTTAACGATACTATTGTTGGTACCGTTGCTTTAATGCCTATGAGAGAGAAAGGTTTATTTGAGCTCACAAAAATGGCAGTTTCACCTAACTATCGTGGTTATAAAATAGGTCAAAAATTGATGCAGTATTGCATTGATTTTGCAAAGTCAATGAGGTTACCTAAGCTTATACTCTATTCTAACACCAAGTTAGAAAATGCTATTTATATTTATAGAAAATACGGCTTTGTTGAAATTCCTGTAGAAGCAGATAGCCCCTATAAGCGCAGTAATATTAAGATGGAATTGGTGTTTTAGAAATTAGTCACCAACCGCCTTCAACGAATCAATCTGCCTTTGAAGTTTTTCTAACAATTCAGTCTTATCATCCTTTACTGGAATAATTTTATTAATAGAGTCTAGTACCGTTTCACCTAACTCAATATTTTTTGTTTCTTCAGTAAAATAATAGCCTATACCTTCACTAGCTCTCCATGCTTCATTTAATTGGTCGTAAACCGTTTTATCCCATTGGCTTGGGTGTTTTACATCAATCCAAACCACATCCCTGTATTCACTATCAATCAATACTAAATCTGGTGTCGCAGAACCATCAAATTGTTGTGCATTTTTATCACTGATAGACGACACCGTTCCCATAAAAAACATACGCTTTCTACCTGCTATGTCTTTTATATAGGGTCTAAATTCTACTGGCGTATTGGCTGTCCAATCATATTCTTTACGTGATTCTTTCACTTTTAAAGGCATTGCAGAAACACCTGCATATCCTTGCTTTTTTGAAGCATGATCATAATAGTACAACTTATCGGTTCCATCAGCTGGAATTAAAACACTAAAGGTTAAACTAGTACGCTCATTTCCTACAGGTTCTAAACCAAACCAATGATACAGTCCGCTATAAGCATCTGTATTTGTGTCTGAAAAATCAAAATCAGTTACATAAGGTTGCTGGTTCTGGTCTTTAGGCATTTCTGGAATTTTTACAGCGGTTTCCATATTCCAAGGTAACGGATCGCTGAATCCGCCTAAAAACTTTAACGACTCTGCCTGAAGCTGTGATACTTTTTCAGCTAATGTGTTTTGACGTGTTAAGTACGGATAATTTTTCATTTCATCCGGACTTATATAAGTGCCTTTTCCTATCAAAATACGCTCCAAATAATCTTTAAAATCGTGCTCTCCACTATTAACAACCATCACACCACCAAAAGTTGGATATGGGAATAAAAAACCTTTCCACTTTATTAAACTAACTACTTGTACCCATTGCCCTGTATCGTTTTTCATATAATAGGTATCGCTAGGTTCCATGGTGAATAACTGAAAGAAATTAAAGCGCTGTACTACGGCATTATAGGTGTTTCTACTAAATTTTAACGACTCGCCTATTGAAAACGTAACGGATATTCTATTTTCACTTGAAAACCTTGGAAATGGTGTGGTACTGGATACAGCAAAAACCTCTTCGGTGTTATCAGTCATTCCCTGCCATACATATTTTTCGGTAGGCTGAATTGCCATGGTCCATTTGTTCTCATTACCAATTCTTACTAAATGTGGAAGCGATACATCTTTAGTTTCGCCAACGCTTTCATTTGCCATAGAAAAAATGTTTCGTAAAGGTTGAATACGCTCATTTTGGGTTAATGGTAACTCGTTTATCTCAACTTTATTCAGATTATTAAAAACATTGTAGGTTTTCATATAATCATACATTTTAAAGTGCCAACCTACAACGTATAATATCCCAAAGAAAATAACTAATAATGCCAAAATACCAAGTCTACCGCTGGTACTAGGGCTTCTTCTAAACTTGCGTAATCCAAAAAATAACACAATGGCGCTTAACAGAATAACGAATATATATTTTCGAAGAAATAGTAAAGCCGGTTGATAATCATCACGTAAAACAAATAATGTTATCAATAGAATAATTGAAACAATAATGGTTATTGTTTTTTGCTTTTTGCCTTTATTCCAGTAGTTCTTTATCATAATAGACCTTTATCTTTTAATCGTTCTCTGGCACTTTTCTCTTCAGTTTTTGGTGCTTCTTTAGTTTCTTCAACGACCTCTTCAGCATCTTTTGTTTTTAAATCTTCAATAAAATCCTTTCCTTTTTCAATAGTATCATGAACGATGTCTTCTAAGGAATCACTTTTTTCTTCAATAACCTCACTTGATTTAAATATAAAATTAGCTAAATAAGTTCCGACTAGCGTTCCAACAATCATAGATGCAAAAATGGAAATGGTTGCTAAATCAATAGGAATTAAAAATCGCGTAACTACAATACCCATTAAAAACAGAAAGCCAATAAATACTAGCCTTATAATAAACTTTTGTTGGTATACGAACCCTGTCTTATCATTAGGTTTCATTTGTAATTCCTTCGAATACATAAGTTTATTAAAAAATCTATATAAACCGTTTCCGTGAGATTCTCTCCAGTATATTAATGCTCCAAATAGTATGGATGCGATAAAAATGATTAGTTCTAGTGTCATGGTTATATTTTTAAAAGACTATTTATAAAATTAGTCTATAATTATTAAATATTGTTACTAATAGTTTCAATAGCCCAATCTTTAAGGGAATCGTCCCATGTTTTAAAGCTTTCATAAAACGTTTCCTTATCGTACCAATACCAATACAAAACATCTTTAGGAGCTATATTAACCAACAATTTCCAGATTAAATCTTGATGTTTTACATCTAACGAAGAATGCGGTTCGTGTAATGACTCAAAGAATTTTAAATCGACAATATCAGCTATTTTAAACTCATTGCTGTTTTCCAGTTTTTCCAAATAACGTTCTACACTCATCACCTTTTTTCGCGATTCGATATCTAACTTATTTAAATAACTTTTATATAAAATAGGGTCGTTCAATATATCCCTTACAGGATGTTGTGTCTTTTTTAAATACTGTGCAAACTCGAATTTCTTGATACGCTCGTAACGTTCAGTTTTTACAACTTTTTCTAAATCATATTCAATTATTATATGATCACGTAACTTATCCATAAGTTCGGGTTGCTCTATATGGTAGATAAGCACATCATAATTAGTATCCTTTATGGCTTCTTTGTACCATTTTAAATCTTCGAAAACAACAATAGGTGAAATAAAATCTCGTAGTATATAAACGCCTCCAAAAGCTCTGGTGTAAAAGGAGTTTGTTGTGAATTGAAGTTCGTGTAAATCTAAATCACGATAGCGTAAATCGCCATATTTTTTAGCCGAATCCAGTAATTGTTGATGAATAGTTTCATCAATAAAATTATTATCTCGATTAAAAGTGTCAACCAATTCTAACTGCGTTTTTTGAATTTTATCTAAATTATCTATGAGATGAAAATGAATGGTAACATTATTATATTTTAAAACATCTAAAGGTTCGTAAAAAGCATCGATACCTTGATCAAAATCTAAACAAATTGCACAATCTCGGGTAATATCTTTAATTTTCTCACCATGAATTTTAAAAACATATTTCATCATGTCTCTATCAAAAGTGTGAATAGGCAAATACACGGGCTTTCCTTTTTGTAATGGTGAAATAAGAATTCCGTGAGGATTTGCTTCGCCGTTATTTAAATAGTTTAGGTCATCTTTCTCTTCGGCAACTTCAGGGCTCCATCCAATACCATCAATAGAAAATGTTTTAAGCTTAGTTGCTGTAAACCCAAGTTTTACCAAGCATTTATTATAACGCTCAACCAGCTTTCCACTTACTGGTATTAATTCACTTCTATATAAATTGGCTTGTTTTAGTTTGTCCATACTAATCTAATAACCTATTAATTTGGGCATATTGTAACAACACAATGGTTCTAGTATCTTCAATCTTTCCGCTATTAAGCATATCAATGGCTTCAGTAAACGGAATTTCAAGAACCTCAATATCTTCATGTTCGCTATCCAACCCGCCTCCATCGTTAACTTTCATAGTATCTGTATATTCTCCCACAAAAAAGTGCATTTTTTCAGTCATAACTCCAGGTGATGAGTATGCTTCATACACTTTTTTAACCGTTTTAATTCTATAGCCTACTTCTTCTTCAACCTCTCTAATAATGCAAGCTTCAGGGTTGTCTTTATCTAATAAACCGGCACATATTTCAATAATAAACCCATCTTTATTGTCATTTAAATACGTGGGCATTCTAAACTGCTTTATTAAGATTATTGTTTGCTTTTCTTTATTATAAAGTAATATTCCTGCACCATCACCTCTATCGTAAACTTCTCGCATTTGATTTACCCATGTACCATTATCCATCAAATACTGAAAATTGTATTTTTTAAGAATATAATGATTATCAGAAAGCAAAGTGCTTTGTATGTTTTTTAAACGATTACTACTCATTATCAAATGTTTTTCTAGCCGCTGTTTCAATGTTTAATTGATTGACTCTAGCATCAACTTTACGTTTGAAATCGGTATCAGCAATGGTAGCCACATTATCCAAATAACGTACGACTTCCTGTCGACGAATCTCTGAAAAATCCAAACCTTTCATATTAGCACGCATCAGCTCTTGAAGCATATTAAACTTGGTTTCATAATCTTGTTTGAAATAAATTTCAGGATTTTCAAACCAGTTTTCTTCTAAATCAAAATCGGTTAATCGCAACGACACAGCACTTTGAATGTTTCGAACATCACGCGAAGAGAAAAAGGGGAATGCCTTTTGCATTTCCTTGTATAAATTGGCATAAAACAAATGCTGATTGGTTTTAAATTGCTTCTCCACCTTATCATAAACTTCATGAACACGCTCCTCGGTCGGTTTATCAGTTACATTCAAAATCTCACCCATATTTTTTGCCAATCCTTGATCTTGGAGATAACTATAATTTTCGGGCCCTTGCATGTTCACAAAATTTGGCATCGTTTCGTCTAGTTTTCGCCACCACAAATGATCTTGGTCTAAAAAGTCGTGTTCTGTTCTGGCGCCATCAATTTTAAAACGCCCTTGTACACGCGAAATAACCGCTTTATCAAGCATTTCAGGTAAATTGGTAAATAACCCAATGGAGCTATTCCCATAATTTACCGCATAAGCACCTTCCGTATATCGTAAAAATACACCTATAACTTCTTTAACACCTGCCGAAACACCTTGAGCTGTACGCTCTTGTAAATTATTTTCGGCATCATCTATAGGCGCAAAAATAAGTTTAGTTGGGTCTTGTAAAGGTTTCATCCACTCTACCATTTTTTCAGCAGAACCACCTTGAAACGTTGAAATAAGCGTATCTGGCATCGGGTGAAACAAAAATGGGATATCGAGCGTATCACAATGTTCTTTTAAACGTGTTGCAATAGCAGCAATCAACATGCTTTTTCCTGTACCAGGAATACCGTAGCCCATAAACACGGGCATAAAACCACCCAATTCTTGAAATGGATTCTTTTTAGCAACAAAATCGTAACTCAACATGCGCTCTGTTAATCGACGTGCAAAATGTTTTGCATCACGATTTCCTACAATTTGTTCAAATTGAATTTTATTAAACTCGACACTTTTTGCGGCACCTTGAAAAACATTACTCCATCCCGAAACTGCAAAATCAGAGTTTTCAAGTTTATAGGTTCTATCTTCAATAGTTTCGGTGTATTCCAAACTACTTTTACGCAATTGAATTTCATCAATCAAAGCCTCAAAATAAACCACCGTAAAATCAATGACATCTTTATCAGATTTTATAATATCTGGATGTCCTAAATATTTATCGTAATAAAATAAGCTACACGAAACTCCTTTTAATGGTGACATTAATGACACTTCGGGAATGCCTGCGAACTTTCGCTTCATAACACTTAAATCATCCGACGCATAAGGTTTTAACTCGTTTAATATTTTATAGGATGTTGCAAATAACATAAAGGCCGTAGCCGTATGCATTTTACTTTCAAACTCACGCTTTCCATTAGTGTCTAAAGCTGATTTATTTTCGTTTAAGCTAGATAACCCTGAGGCGTCATAATAACTGTCTTTTATCCAAATACCTAGTGTTAATCCTTCCTGAACGGCATAAAGTGTTTGGTTTAAGTAAATAGGAATAGCCACCGAATCTGGTAAAAGTCGTTTTTTTAAGGCTAAAATCGTTTTGGAAACTGATGTGATTTCAGCCGTATTCGTACCATTATTGGCACGTGATAAATACAATAAAATAGACTCGTCCTTTGCGTCCTTATCTTTGTTTTTAGCTCGTGCACCTTGCTCCCATTGTACACTTTTTAGATAAGATGCTGCTTCATCACGAAGCATATCGAGTTCAGATAATTTTATTGGGAATGTAGAATTGTGTTCCATGTTTTATAAGTTTTCAGTCGCAGTTTGCAAAACTAAATACTGTGACTGCGACTGTTACTTTTTTAAATCTATTTTTAAATCTGCTAATTCAATAGGCGCTTTAGCTAACCTATTCATAACATCTGGTGTTTTGTTGTACAATAATTGTATGATACGATGTGGTGCTAACACATAATTTTGTTTAAATACATCGTCCCACTTTTGAAGGATTTGTTTACTAAAAAAGCCACCTTCTTTAAACTCACTGTTAGATTTAACCTCATCCATTTTAAATGAAATAGCATACGATTCTAATGGGATTTCTTTTTTTGAAATACTCTCTAAAATGGCATGGGTTATGTCGTTTTCATCTTTTGCAAATACATTGTGAATTGGCCCCAAATCGATACGTTTTATAAGTTTTGGCGACACTTTTGGCAGCTTTCTATCAATAGTATAAGCCATAGTATCTAAGGTCATATCCCTATCGGCTACTGTTTTTAAAACCTCATAAATATCATCCTTATAATCATTTACTCTATTACCATCATAGTTAAAGTACATAAAGCATATAAAGGGTCGATTATGTGATACATCATAGAAGCTCCAACTGGTTAATAAATCGGCAGGAGCACCTTGCGATGCACTTAAAATTTTACCTTGTACAAAGCGATTAAAAATGAATTGCTTATTAACTGAAGAATAATACACTATTGATGCTGCTTGAAACAGTTTACTTCTTTTAATAGTCTGTTTTTTATGCATCAAGGTTGTTAAAAACTCTTCTTTTAAAGTTGCTATTGGGGTTAACTTTCCCATATACTCATCACGCAACTCCAAATCATTAAATAGATATCTGAATTCTAAATAGTTAGGGAATCCCGACTCGGTTAAATCAACCTTCATATTGTCTTCATCATCATACATATATTTTATACGCATGGCTTCAATAGAGTACAATAATAAATCGCAATATTGTTTAAATAACAACACCTCTTGTTCACTACAAAGTTTTTGACGTTGTACCGCTACAATAAGCTCTTTAAAAGCAAAGTCTATCATTTTATGATAAAAAACATAGTGCTCTTTAGAGTCGAGAATCGCTGAATCTAATGGTGTTACTATATGGTTTATGGACATTTTTTCAATTGATAATTAACAATTGTAAATTGGTTTGCGTTAAGGATTGAAGCGTTATCCTTTTTATTATGGATTCCTCTGCAGGAATAACATATTAAAAAGATTTAGCGGAAAGCCTGACCCCGATTTTTATCGGGGTAACGCCCTTATTATTTTAAGACAACAAATCGTCTTCTCCAGCTTCTGGTTTTGGCTTATCTGCTGGTTTACCATCATCACCTGAAGGCGCATTGGCATCAGCATTATAATAGTCTTCAAAAATCTCTTTCATATCAATACCATAGCGCTCTGCAAAATTCTTTTGAATTTCGCTGTCTTTGGCTCGAATTTCTTGCAAAGCCTCGGCATAACTACTGTAAACACCTTGCATCACTTTTTCGTGTACTGGAATGTTATCCATCATATCCTGACGCGCTTTAGCACTTGCGGTATGCATTGACGCTAATGTTTCACCAATATGCTCATCGGTTTTTACCCCTAAATGCTCCAGAATAGCCGCAAATTCCTGATCGGTTCTTGCTTTTAAAGCCACAACGTAACCATCGTAATACTTCAGACGTTCTTCGGTATCACTCTTTAATTTAGCACGATGTGTTTGTAAGTTACTACGTAAAGATGTTAACACTTTAATTGTTAAATTGTGCTTGTGAACAAAACTGTCTTTACTAGCAGCCAATGTTGTGTAGGCATTTTTAAGTCCTTCTAATTCTTCAACCTTTTGCTCAAGTCCAGTAACTTTACCGATAGCCTCGGCATACTGAGCTGATTGTTTATCAACTATATCCTCTAATTCTTGACGAGCTTGTTTTAATAAAGCATATTGCTCTTCTAGTTTAGCTTCTACCTCCTTTTTCTTTTCTAAAGCTTTAGTATGATTCTTAGTAGCTTCAACAATGGCGTCTTGTAATTTATCTTCAACTTCTTTAATCTCAACTTCGCGATTTTTTAAACGTGATACTGCTGCTTGCGATTTATATGATAATTCACTTAACAAGGTTTGTACATCAGCGCTTTCAATACGTTCTTGAAACATGGCTTTTGCTTTATTATCGGCTCCAGCTCTTGCTTTTTCTGCCTCTTTTAATGCCAATTCAGCTTTAGCTATTTTGCTTTTGCGTCCCCAAAGGTTATTCCACCAAGTGTCTGGTTTTGCTTGAGCATCTTCAAGTTCAATTTTAGCGCGTTCTAAAGCCTTTTGAGCATCGTCAATTACTTTTTGCTCGGTAGCGTTTAAGGAAGAAAATTTTTCGAAAATAATACCAACTTCGTCCTGATAATCTGTCAAATCTTTAATGGCATCTAAAAGCGTAGTCCTATCTTTTTCAGCCATATGTACCACATCATCAAGTGTAGCATTTAATATTTTTTGGCGTACTTCAGGATCATCCTCTTGAGATAATTTAGATTTCATAGTGTCAATGGCTTTACCCCAATTAACATCTACTTTTTCGGTTTTTTCGTTTGAAGAGGTTTCTAATAAATCAAAATCATCGGACATAATATGGTTTGTGTTTTAAGGTTGAACAATTTTACGGACAAGCAATTTCGTTAAAAAAGATGACTTTTAAAATTTAAATTGCTTTTAATTGTTGGTATAGTAAGTTTACAAAATGTTACAAACATTATCCAAATATATTTTTCATTGTTCTAATCAATTAATTGTGCTATATTTGAGTAACAAAAACAACTTTGTGCATTAATTATGCTACTTAACCAACTCGCTACTTTTCTACTTATTGACCAATCTAGCATCGTTACCGTGCTAATTATTGTAACTGTTTTTTTTGGTATTTTACTACTCTTAGGAATCAGAAAATCTTATAAGCTTAAAAAAGAAAATGAGCGTTTAGATGAGATTAATAGAAAGATAGCCGAGGAAAAAGAAAAACCTTATCAAGATTTTACCGAAGGCCATATGTATGGTGGTGATAACTAAAAAAACGCCCACTTTTAAGTGAGCGTTCTTAACATTTTATCTTACTAATTTTTTATATTTTATTCGTTTTGGCATTAAATCACCGCCTAAACGTTTCTTCTTATTCTCTTCATATTCTGAGAAACTCCCTTCAAAGAAATAAACTTGACTATTACCTTCGAAAGCCAAAATATGCGTACAAATCCTGTCTAGAAACCATCTATCGTGACTAATAACAACCGCGCAACCTGCAAAGTTTTCCAAACCTTCTTCCAGAGCTCTCAAGGTATTTACATCAAGGTCGTTTGTTGGCTCATCTAATAATAATACGTTCCCCTCTTCTTTTAGAGTCATGGCTAAATGCAAGCGGTTACGCTCACCACCGGAAAGTAACTTTACTTTTTTATTTTGCTCACTTCCACTGAAATTAAAACGACTTAAATAGGCGCGCGAGTTTACTTGCCTACCGCCCATCATTATCAACTCTTGTTCATCACTAAAGTTTTGCCAGATTGATTTTTCAGGATCTATATTAGAATGTTTTTGATCCACATAAGCTAATTTTGCGGTATCACCAACCTTAAACTCTCCTTTATCAGGTGTTTCCTCTCCCATAATCATTCTAAAAATGGTAGTTTTACCAGCACCGTTTGGTCCGATTACACCTACGATTCCTGCTTGCGGAAGATTGAAATTTAAATCTTCGTAAAGTAATTTGTCATCATACCCTTTACTAACTCCAACAGCTTCAATTACATTGGTTCCTAAACGTGGCCCGTTTGGAATATATATTTCAAGCTTTTCGTCAAGTTGTTTTTGGTCTTGACTCATTAACTTATCATAATTCTTTAAACGTGCTTTTTGTTTTGTTTGACGCCCTTTTGCTCCTTGACGAACCCATTCTAACTCTCGTTCTAAAGTTTTTTGTCGCTTGGAAGCGGCTTTACCTTCCTGAGCCATTCGCTTAGATTTTTGATCTAACCATGATGAATAATTCCCTTTCCAAGGAATGCCTTCACCCCTATCCAGCTCTAAAATCCAGCCAGCAACATTATCTAAAAAGTATCTATCATGGGTTACCGCAATTACAGTTCCTTTATACTGTGCTAAATGATGTTCTAACCAATGTACTGATTCTGCATCCAAATGGTTAGTAGGTTCATCTAAAAGCAATACATCTGGCTCCTGCAATAGTAAACGGCATAAAGCAACACGACGACGCTCACCACCTGAAAGTACAGCGATTTTCTTATCGCCATCTGGGGTTCGAAGTGCATCCATAGCTATTTCTAACTTGGTATCTAATTCCCACGCATTGGCAGCATCAATTTGATCTTGAAGCTCAGCTTGTCGGTTCATGAGCTTCTCCATCTTATCTGGGTTAGAATAAACTTCTTCTAAACCAAATTGGTCGTTTATTTTATTGTATTCATCAAGAATTGCTACAGTTTCAGCTGCACCTTCTCGAACAACTTCCATAACGGTTTTACTATCATCAAGAATAGGTTCTTGTTCTAAATATCCAACCGTGTAATCTTGTAAAAAGGTAACATCACCTTGAAAATTTTTATCTACTCCAGCAATAATTTTTAAAAGCGTAGATTTCCCTGAACCATTAAGTCCTAAAATTCCAATCTTAGCGCCATAAAAGAAGCTTAAATAAATATTCTTTAAAACGGGTGTGTTGGCACCTTGAAATGTCTTGGTTAATCCAGACATTGAAAATATTACTTTCTTATCGTCACTCATGTTATACGCGTCCTTTTAAAGCATTAAACACCCAAGCAATAGCAAAAAATCCTATACCAACGGTTGCAAAACCCCAGCCTGCAACATCATCATATCGATAAGCTCCCATTAGTATTAATATTATCCCCATAATTATCATGAGTACTGTTGCCCAAGCCAATACTGTATTTTTATTCATTGCCATAATTTAGTTCTTAATTTGTCTTAGTTGTTAGAAAAACAAATATCGTATTTTTAAAATAAAAAAAGCATCCATTTTGGATGCTTTTTGCTATTAATCAAACTAAAATTAATTTAAAGGGGCTTCAATAAACAAAAGCCCTGAATCTTCATTTGTTGTTACACTAAATTTATCAGTTTCTGAAATTCCTGCGGCATCTCTAGCTTCTAGCGAACTACCATTTATAGTATGATTTCCGAAAATTGTCATCACATAAACGCCATTATTTTTGTTTTTCATATGATACTCAAATGTAGAATCTTTATCCAAATCTATTCTTGAAATCACAGCGTTTTGATGAATTTTCAAACTTCCGTCATGGTTTCCATCAATAGATGTTACTAGAGTTTGAAGCTCATTTTTTCTTCCTTCTTCATTAAACTTTTTTTGATCATATCGTGGTTCAACATTTCTTTTATTTGGAATTATCCAAATTTGAAACAAACTTAAATGCTCCTTCGACGACCCGTTAATTTCGGAATGCTGCACACCAGTCCCGGCGCTCATAATTTGAACTTCGCCGGGTACTACTGGTATCCATTGATCACCCATATTATCGCGATGCTTTAAAACACCTTTTAATGGAATCGTAATAATCTCCATGTTATCATGTGGATGGGTTCCAAAACCCATATTTGGTGCTATTATATCATCATTTAATACTCGCAGTGCTCCAAATTGAATTTTATCTTTATCAAAATAGTTTGCAAAACTAAATGAATGGTTTGCTTGCAACCAACCATGATTTGCAAACCCTCTGTCTTCGGCTTTATGAATTACTGTTTTCATTTTCTTTCCTTTCTTTTATTATCTCATTTTATCAAGCAGCATACTTAATTGTTCTGCCTCTTCTTCATTTAAATTCTTTAATAAATCCTTATTAAAATTATTAGGAATGGATTCTAATAAATCTTTTCCTTGCTGTGTTATTTTTATTTTCACCACCCTTCTATCATGTTCAGATGGACAACGTTCAATATAATTTTTAGCACATAATTTATCCATCAAACGCGTAGCATTTGGTGACCGCTCAATCATTCTATTTTTTATAACTTGAACATTTAAGGGTTCATTTGCTCCTTTCAAAATTCTTAAGATGTTATATTGCTGTGGTGAAATACCAAAGGATTTAAAAAATTCGTTTTGATGACTCGTAATCCAATTTGCTGTATATAATATATTTATTAAAGCTTTAACTCTATTATTAACAAATTTTGAATTTATATCTTTTGATAAGTCTCCCATGATTATATGTTAAAATAAAACATCTGAATAGTCACTTTTCTTTTTAAAAACAGCATTTGCAAACGGACACAAAGGCAATATTTTTAAATTATTTGTTCGAGCAAATTCTACTGAAGATTCTACTAATTTATAACCTACACCTTGTCCTTTTAACGAAGGGTCAACCTCAGTATGGTCAATAATAATTTTATCACTATTTGCTACTGTATAAGTCATTTGTGCTAAAATCATGTCATCGACTTCAACATAAAAACTTCCTTTATTTTCACCTTGATTGTGCTTGATATTCATGCTAAAGTGATTTGCTAAATGTTTTTACTTTGCCAACCAATTCATCATTTAATTCCTCATTAGTAATTTTTCCTTCTGAAAAGTTCTCATCAAAAAGTGGTAATGAAAAGGTTTCTACAATATTAGCATCATGTCTTGGAAATCTATCTTTTGCAATTGCTAAAACTGAAGCACCTCCTCTAGCACCTGGTGATGTAGCCATTAAAAGCATCGGTTTTCCAAAAAATGTTTTACCTTCAACTCTAGACATCCAATCAAATAAATTTTTAAATGCTGCCGAATAAGCTCCGTTGTGCTCTGCTAAAGAAATCATAATACCATCAGCCGATTTTATGTGCTCTAAAAATTTATGCACGTTATCCGGAAAACCATTCTTATTTTCTAAATCCACACCAAAAACAGGTAATTCGAAATCGTTTAAGTCCAAAATATTAATATTACTATTCTCGGTTAAACTAGCTGCATATGTAACAAGTTGTTTGTTAATTGATTTTTTACTATTACTGCCTGCAAAGGCTACTATATTTCTCATATTATTATTTTATAGTACAAATATAGATTAAAAAATAATATATTCCAAGGAATATATTTCCATGTTATATATTTTATGATTTCATTAACAAACCCAATAAAATTTTTGAAACTTTTGTACATTAGCCTCAAAGAAAAAATACATGGATATCAACTTCAATAAAAACGAAGATTATAATAAACTTTTAGTATCTGAACTTAAAACCCGCCTGAGTAAAGTGAAACTTGGAGGAGGAAAATCGCGTATAGAAAAACTGCATGCTCAGGGTAAAATGAGTGCAAGGGAACGCATAGATTATTTATTAGATGCTAATTCAAAGTCTATAGAAATTGGAGCTTTTGCTGGAGAAGACATGTACAAAGAACATGGTGGATGTCCATCTGGAGGTGTTGTTATAAAAATAGGTTACATAAAAGGGAAACAATGTATGGTGGTGGCTAACGATGCCACTGTTAAAGCTGGTGCTTGGTTTCCTATTACTGGCAAAAAGAATTTAAGAGCACAGGAAATAGCTATTGAAAACCGGTTACCGATAATCTATTTGGTTGATTCTGCTGGGGTTTATTTGCCATTGCAAGATGAAATATTTCCAGATAAAGAACATTTTGGTCGTATTTTTAGAAATAATGCCATTATGAGTAGTATGGGTATTACACAAATTGCTGCTGTTATGGGAAGCTGTGTTGCTGGTGGTGCCTATTTACCTATTATGAGTGATGAAGCTTTAATAGTTGATAAAACTGGAAGTATTTTTTTAGCTGGCAGTTATTTGGTTAAAGCAGCGATAGGTGAAACTATAGATAATGAAACTTTAGGCGGAGCAACAACACATTGCGAGGTTAGTGGCGTAACGGACTATAAAGCAAAAGATGATAAAGACGCTTTAGACACAATTAAAAATATCATTGATAAAATTGGTGACTATGACAAAGCTGGTTTTAACAGAATTGATGTTAAGAAACCCTATGAAAATCCAAAAGATATTTATGGCATTCTACCCAAAAGTCGTGCTGACCAATATGACATGTATGAAATAATAAAAAGGTTAGTCGATAACTCTGAATATGACGAATATAAAGCTGGTTACGGACAAACTATAATAACATGTTATGCTAGAATTGATGGTTGGGCAGTTGGTATTGTTGCCAACCAAAGGCAGATTGTAAAGACAAAAGGTTCTAAAACAAAACCTAAAGAAATGCAATTTGGAGGTGTTATTTACAATGATAGCGCCGATAAGGCTACTCGTTTTATTGCTAACTGCAATCAAAAGAAAATTCCTTTAGTTTTTTTACAAGATGTTACTGGCTTTATGGTAGGCAGTAAAAGTGAACACGGTGGCATTATAAAAGATGGTGCGAAAATGGTAAATGCTGTTAGTAATTCGGTAGTTCCCAAAATCACTATTATTATAGGCAACAGTTATGGTGCTGGTAATTATGCTATGTGTGGAAAAGCTTATGATCCCAGATTGATTGTTGCATGGCCAAGTGCTGAACTTGCTGTAATGAGTGGAAACTCTGCTGCTAAAGTGTTGTTACAAATTGAAAAAGCTTCCCTGGAAAAACAAGGAGAAAAAATTACACCTGAAAAAGAAGAAGAACTGTTCAATAAAATTAAAGACAGATACGACAATCAAGTGTCGCCTTATTATGCAGCTGCTCGGATTTGGACAGACGCCATTATTGACCCTTTGGATACTAGAACTTGGATAAGTATGGGAATTGAAGCCGCTAACCACTCACCTATTATAAAACCATTTAACATGGGAGTTTTACAAGTTTAATTTTACAATCTCAAGCGTTTTTTGTATCTTAATAACTGAATTTCAATAACTTCTAATCATGGCTACAATAAAATCGCTTAATAAGTGGGCTAATAAGCACACTTATTTACCACTTGACTTATTACGCATTGCTTTAGGTGTCTTTTTATTTTTAAAAGGCATTGATTTTATGTCTAATAGCGCTATGCTAGTTGAACTGTTTAAACCCATGCAAAATATGGCTGGTGGAATGATTATGGTACACTACGTTGCTCCCGCTCATTTCATAGGAGGTATTTTAATTGGTTTTGGTTTATTAACACGTTGGGCAATTATAGCTCAACTCCCCATTTTAATAGGTGCTATAGCTATAAATTTTGTTGGTGAAATGAGTTCTAGCAATTTAATATTAGCAACAATAACACTTTTGGCATGTGTATTTTTTCTAGTATACGGTTCTGGGAAACGATCATTAGACTATTATTTTAAAATGCAACAATAGAAAAAGGGCTAAACTCTCGTTTAGCCCTTATAACAACATTTATACCTTATTATTTAATCTCAGTACTAAAAGGAAATAATAACTGAATGCCTTTTTTGTTTGATAAGGCTTTTATTTCTTTATAAATCTTATACTGCTCTTCTCCTAATTCCTCTTTTAAAATGGTTTCTTTGGCTTTAATAAAACCAAAATCTTCCAACATTTTATCTAAGTCCTTTTCATACACAGGGAACTCTTTTGTTTTATAATCCTCTATTCCTGCAGCTTCAGCAGCACGTGACAATGCTAAGTCCAAGCCACCTAACTCATCAACTAGTCCAATGTTTAGTGCATCAGTACCTGTCCAAACACGTCCTTGGGCAATAGTCTCAACTTGTTCTCTAGATAAATTTCTTCCTTCAGAAACACGTTGAGAAAATAATTCGTAGATATCTAATACGCCTTCTTTAATAAAAGCATACTGATTTTCATTCATAGGTTCAAAAAAACTATAGGTTACAGCATTTTTGTTTGTAACAACTTGTTCTGCATTAATACCCATATTATCTGCTAGCTGTTTGGCATTTGGAAGCATCCCAAATACACCAATACTTCCTGTTATAGTTGTTGGTTCTGCGATTATTTTGTCAGCATTGGTAGCAATATAGTAACCTCCAGATGCTGCTAAATCTCCCATAGAAACAATAACCGGTTTTACTTTTTTGGTAAGTTCTATTTCGCGCCAAATAAGTTCACTAGCTAAAGCACTTCCTCCGGGTGAGTTTATTCGTAACACGACAGCTTTAATTTTATCATCTTCTCTAGCTGCTTTTAAGGATTTATTCATCGCACCTTGACCAACAGTATTCTCATCGCCTTCGCCATAAATAATTTCGCCTTCAGCATAAATAACAGCTATTTTATTTTTGCTGAAATTAGATAGTAATTTAGTTGCTGTATATTTAGCATAATCTTCAATAGAAACTACATTTAAATCCTTTTTAAAATCTACTCCCATAGCCTGTTTCATACCATTAACGTATTCGTCGTAGTATGCTATTTTATCAACTAATTGGGAGGTTTTAGCTAAATTAGGATTTCTAGCTAATAAGCTATCGGCGATAACATTCAACCTTTCTACCGGGATATTTCTACTTTTAGAAATATCATGCTTTATTTCACTCCAAAGTGAATTCAGATACACAGAAATTTGCTCTCTATTATTATCGCTCATTTCGTTTTCTAAAAACGGTTCTACAGCGCTTTTATATTTTCCTAAACGCACCACTTCCATTTTTAAACCTGTCTTTTCTTGAAAATCTTTAAAATATAAACGTTCAGAGTATAAACCTTTAAACTCCATCATCCCAACAGGGCTTATATAAACTGTGTCTGCAACAGAACTTAAATAGTAATCCTTTTGAGTATATATATCGGCGTAAGACACAATAAATTTTCCTGACTCTTTAAATTTTAAAAGGGCGCCTCTTAAAGCTTTTGTTTGAGAAATTCCAGCAAGAATGAAATTATTATCAATTGAAATACCTTTTATATTGTTATCATTTGCTGCGTAATTGATGGCGTCAATTATATTAAAAAGTCCATTCTTTTTATTTTCGTTTAGAAAAGGATAATCAGAAAAAACCGTTTTTGGTGCATAGTCTCTTATTGGAAAATCTAACCTCAAATCAAGTACCGTATTAGGCTTTACCTTCACAACATCATCAGAGTTTGAACCAAATAATGCTCCCAAAAGAATTAAACCAAAAAAACAAATAATTAGGAATACAAAAATTCCGATTACTGTAGATAAAACGCGTTTTAAGAATGCCATAATTTAAAATTTGTGTATAAGTATATAGAAAAAGGATTTTGTTACGAAATTTATAGATTTAATTTTTTCAACGTTTTTTTACGTTGAATTTTACCTGTACTCGTTTTAACAAATTGCTCAACCGCAAATACATTTTTAGGCTTTTCAAACTTTTCTAAAACGTTAAAAATTGAAATATCAATTTGATTTGATTCTCCTTCTAAAACAAGCACCACTTTATTGCCTAAAGTTTTATGAGGTAGTGAGGTGATAAAAAATGGAGTTTTTATATGTGCTTTAAGTTTAGCTTCAATCTGTTCTGGGTATAATTTTACGCCGCCTGAATTAATAATATTGTCAAACCGACCTAACCATTGAAACTCAGTAGGTGAATGTGCTTCAATAATATCATTGGTTCTTATCTTATTATTTGAAATTTGAGGTGCACTAATTACTAAACAATCTCTCTGATCTTTCGAAATTGTAATATTTGGTAGTGTTTTAAAGTAAAGTGCTTCCGTTTCGTTTTTAGTTGTGTTGAAATTATTAAGTTTTTTAGCCGCTACATGAGTAACGGTTTCGGTCATTCCGTAAGTTTCATATACTTGAGTGGATAAGTTTTGAAGCTGATTTTTCAATTCAGTTGATACCGCTGAACCGCCCACTATAATCGTTTTAATTTTTTTACAAGAATCCAATGAGTTCTGAAGCTGCAAAGGAATCATAGCACAAAAATCATATGTTTTTTTTGTATTAAATTTAGGTTTTGAAGTAGGTTCTACCAAATCTAATTCAAGCCCAAGTATAATCGCTCTTATTAACATCATTTTACCAGCAATATATTCCGTTGGCAAACAATGTAAGGCTTTATCACCTGGTTCTAACTTAAAAAAATCACCAGTTGCAATGGCTGAATTAACCATCGCTTGTTTCATTATTTTTATGCTCTTGGGTTTCCCAGTAGATCCAGATGTTTTAACTTTTATATAATATTTATCATCCAACCAATCTAATAGAAAATTACCTATTTCTTGTTGATAAGTTAAACCTTCTTTAACGTAGCTATACGCTACTTCTTGTAAATCATCACGATTACAGTTAAATCCATTTAACTTAAATCTGTTGTGTACGTTGGTATAATTAGGTGTCATAGCGTTATTATTCTAAAATTTTATAGTCCTCTATTGGTGGTTCAACAACTTTACCAATCAATTTATCACCCCAATTGTTCCATTTATACACTTTTGAAAAAATAATAAGTATAATAGGATAAAATACCAAGACAGGAATTAATATCTCCGAAACGGTTGTATTGGCTTCTTCGGCTGTATATCTGAAAATTGCATCGGTTTGTAATGCAGACCAATCACTTGTTATTAATAGTGCCGCTAATAAATTATTACCCAAATGGAAGCCTAAAGCGAGTTCTAAACCGTCGTCCATTAAAGTCATAATTCCTAACAGTAAACCGGTTCCAATATAAAACACCATTGTTATAAAGCCCATTTCAGCTACTTCGGGATTTGCACTATGAGCAATTCCAAATAATACAGATGTAAAAATTAATGGAAACCATTTATTTTTTACGATAATACCAATGTGTTGCATTAAATAACCTCTAAAAAGATATTCTTCTAAACCAATTTGAAATGGAAACAGAATAATGCTTATTAAAAAAAGAATAGCGAATTTACTAGGATTAAATTGTACTTCTATTTGACTAGGGTCAGAATAATATGAAAATGCAAATGATATTATTGTAATGGCTACTATTAAACCAAAAGAGAAAAATATTCTTCTCCAATCTATCTTCTTCCTAGCTGTGGTTAATGATAAAATACTTCTTCCATGAAGGTATTTAACTAAAGCAAATAGTAAACCAAGTAAAAAAGCAAACGGCAGAAGGTTTACAACAAGAGAAATATTTGAAGGAATTGATTTCATCATTTCATAAGCAGCCTGTAAGTCTTCTTTTGATGTAAACAAATACATAACAAAATTCAAAATAAAAATACCAGAAATTAGTATTGATGTCAGCAAAAACATCCAAATTTCATTTTTGCCTTTATATGCTTGTTGTATGTAGTCCATAATTATAATTTAAATTCCCACGCTTTTGATTTATCGTATTGCAATGTACCATTTTTTACTTGTAATGGACTTTCAAAATTGTTGGTAAATAAACTTCCAGTACCTAAACCTTGAGGTAAACTGCTTCTTTTTGTATAAGTATATTGTGCAATAGCATTTAAACCCACATTACTTTCTAAAGCACTTGTTATCCACCATCCTATTCTATTTTTTTCTGCAACCTCAATCCACTCATCACTTCCTTTCATTCCACCAACCAAACTTGGCTTTAAAATAATATATTGAGGACTTATAGTTTGTAACAATTTTTGTTTTTCTGTTACTAAAAACACTCCAATTAATTCTTCATCTAAGGCAATTGGTAACGGTGTTTCTTCACATAACTTCGACATTTGTTCTATCTGACCTTGTTTAATCGGCTGTTCTATAGAATGTAAATCTAAATCTGATAATATTTTTAATTTTTCCAAAGCTTCATTAGGATGAAATGCTCCATTTGCATCCACTCGTAACTCAATATCTTTTGATGAGAATTGCTTCCTAATAGATTTTAGAAGGCTGATTTCAGTTTGAAAATCAATTGCTCCAATTTTTATTTTTAAACACTTGAAACCTGCTGCAATTTTATCGTGAATTTGTTGTTTCATAAACACTTCACTTCCCATCCATATCAATCCATTTATAGGAATACCTTCGTCTCCTTGCGTAAACTTTGATGGATATATTTCAAAAGGGGATTGACTTTTTAAAGATTTAAAAGCAGTTTCCAAACCAAATTGAATGCTAGGAAATTCATTTAGTTCATGCAAAAGATTTTCTAAACCTAAATGAATATTATTACAAGTCCATTTTAATTTTTCTTCATAATCTGGTCTGTCATCAATAGATAGTCCTCTAAACAAACCGCACTCACCAATACCTGTTTTGCTTTCCGATTTTAATACTATAAACCAAGTTTCCTTAGTTTTTAATACCCCACGTGACGTTCCGCTGGGTTGCTTAAAATTTAAAATATATTGCTTATAAGATGCTTCAACCATCTACAATTCTATAAAATCACCAATTTCTAATAGCATTAAATCTTTACCTTTTTCAAAAAATCTTCGCTTTGCATCTTCATGGTCTATTTCAATATATCCAAAAGTATCATAATGATAGCCTAATACTTTATCACATTCAACAAAATCACTAGCCAAAATAGCATCGTCAATTCCCATAGTAAAATTATCGCCTATCGGTAAAATAGCTAAATCTAACTTTGTTTGAAGTGGGATTAACTTCATATCGAAGGCTAAGGCTGTATCGCCTGCAATATAAATGTTTTTATGTTCGCCTTCAATTACGAAACCACCTGGTTGCCCGCCATAACTACCATCTGGGAATGATGACGTATGAATTGCATTCACATATTTAACAGTACCAAATTCAAAATCCCACTGTCCACCATGATTCATGGGATGACATTCAATTCCTAATTTTTCAAAATGAGAAACAATTTCAAAATTAGAAATTACGATCGCTCCAGTTCTTTTAGCAAGCGTTTCAACATCTAAAATATGATCTTGATGTGCGTGTGTTACTAAAATATAATCTGCTTTAAGAGTATTAACATCTATTGATGATGCCTTTGGGTTACCCGATATAAAAGGGTCTACCAAAATATCAACATCATTTACCTTAATACCTAAGCTTGCGTGACCATAGAATGTAATTTTCATAGGCTTAAAATTTATTCTAATAAATGACCTATTCCCATAAGAACAGCTAGCAATACCGTTGTTAACGCAAGTTTTTTTAATTCCGGATCTAATAACTTTAGGTCATTATTCTTATTTACCTTTCTTAAATGTACCAATAAAGGAATGTATGCAATAACAAAAATTAAGTTATATGGTGATGTATAATATAAAATACCAAATAACGACGATAACCCTATTGCTAACAAAATTAAAACATTATGGTATAATTTAACCTTTTTCTCTCCTAATAAAACAGCAAAGGTTATTTTATTTGACTTAGTGTCTGAAAGTCTATCTCTCATATTATTAAGATTTAAAACTGCAGCACTCAAAAGTCCAATGGTAAAAGCAGGTAAAAACACAACATGATCAATTCTTTTAGCAAATAAAACATAGCACCCTATAACACTAACTAAGCCAAAAAATATAAATACAAAAATATCGCCTAAACCTCTATAGCCATATGCCTTTTTACCAATAGTGTACCGAACTGCAGCAACTATTGAAGCTAAGCCCAGTAAAAAAAACACTAATGCCAAAGAAAAATACTTAACACCAAATGCTATAAAAATCAATAAACTAGCTAAGACAATTGATATTAAAACATTTATTTTAATGGCATTAAATAGCTCTTCTGGAGAAATTTTACCAGATTGAATCACGCGTTCTGGACCTATTCTATTAGCATTATCAGTCCCTTTTACACCATCGCCATAATCATTAGCCAGGTTTGAGAGAATTTGAAAACTCAATGTCGTTAATATTGCCAAAATGCAAATTCTCCATTCAAACACACCATTGTAAACTGCTAAACATGAAGCTAAAATAATGCCCGATATTGATAAGGGTAGCGTTCTTAAACGTATTGCTGAAATCCAAATTGAAACTTTCTTCATTATGGAATCCATTTTTTTTCAAAGTTTGGCTTTCTCTTTTCTAAAAAAGCATTTCGTCCTTCTTTAGCCTCTTCAGTCATGTAAGCTAACCTCGTTGCTTCACCCGCAAACACCTGTTGTCCAACCATACCGTCATCGGTTAAATTCATTGCGAATTTTAACATTTTAATAGATGTTGGAGATTTTGCCAGTATTTCTTGAGCCCATTCATAAGCTGTACTTTCCAATTTTTCGTGAGGAACAACAGCATTAACCATGCCCATATCAAAAGCCTCTTGAGCTGAATAATTTCGTCCTAAAAAAAAGATTTCCCGAGCTCTTTTCTGGCCAACCATTTTTGCTAAATATGCGGAGCCATAGCCGCCATCAAAACTTGTAACATCAGCATCTGTTTGTTTAAAAATAGCATGTTCCTTACTAGCTAATGTTAAATCGCAAACAACATGTAGGCTATGACCGCCTCCTACTGCCCATCCAGGAACAACTGCTATTACAGCTTTTGGCATAAACCGTATCAACCGTTGAACTTCTAATATGTTTAAACGATGGTATCCATCTTCACCAACATAACCTTGATGCCCTCTTGCTTTTTGATCGCCGCCGCTACAAAAAGAATAAACTCCATCTTTACTTGATGGTCCTTCAGCCGATAGCAAAACAACTCCAATGTTTACGTCTTCACCTGCATCGTAAAATGCATCGTATAGTTCGCTTGTTGTTTTTGGTCTGAATGCATTTCGAACATCTGGTCTGTTAAAGGCTATTCGTGCAACACCATTACACTTTTTATAAGTTATATCTTGGTATTCTTTGGCAGTAACCCATTTTAGCTCCTTCATTTTCTATATTTTATTCAAAAATAAATTTTATTTCATTAAATCAATTATTCTGACTACAAAATGTTACTTAGCGATAGCATATAGTGCTCTATATGTTAAAGCAAAAGAAGATATTCGAATTATTTTAAATATTGAATTTGAATCTAATTATTATTAATATAGATAATGCAACAAAAATGACGTTAAATTTTTATTATATAAGCAAAAATGGAAATACTAAATTAAACATATTACAAAAGTTTAAAATAAGTAGAAGTACGTATTGCTTTACAATATTAATTTGCTAATTTTGTGGCAGATAATTACTGGTATATTTGCATTTTATCGTTTAGTTATGTATTTTGCCGATTATTTAATCCCAAATGCTTATGTTAATTACAATTACTCTTACAATTTCATCTCTTATTATAATTAATTTGCTATTGCTTAAGTTTAGTTGCAATAAAACAATAAAACCAGAAAAGGTTAATAAAAAACCTATCGTTTTAAAACCAGAGATTACCATATCACTAAACTCTTCGACATTAGCTCCAACTGGGAGTTAGTTTTACTAAAGTGTTTATTTCCAAACCAATACCCCCTATTTGCACTTAATGGCGATGGATGCCCTGAAGTTAAAATTTTATGCTTTCCGTTATCTATTAACTTAGCTTTTTGCTTTGCATATCCACCCCACAACAAAAACACAACGCTTTCTTTTTTGCTACTTATTGTTTTAATTACAGAATCGGTAAAAATTTCCCACCCTTTATTTTGATGACTTCCTGCCTGATGCGCTCTAACAGTCAATGTAGCATTTAATAGCAAAACACCTTGATGTGCCCATCTTAGTAAATTACCACTCTTTGGATAAGAAGTTCCTAAATCATTTTCAATTTCTTTAAATATATTTATTAATGAAGGCGGATGCTTAACACCATCATTAACTGAAAAACACAATCCGTTGGCTTGTCCAAAATCATGGTAAGGGTCTTGACCAATTATTACCACTTTAACATCATCAAAATGACAATGATTAAAAGCATTAAATATTTGTTTTCCTGGAGGGAAACACGTGTGAGCTTTATATTCAGATTTAACATAAGACACTAAATCTTTAAAATAAGGCTTCTTAAATTCTTCTTCTAAATGTGGTTTCCAACTCTCGTGAATATCAACATTCATTAACATATTAATTTAGAATTCTTACCAGTAACTCCTTAAGTAAATCACCTTGTGGCACAGAATTAGCACCAACGCCTTTACTTTTAACATCAAACTCTCTTAAGGTAGAAACTACTGCACTTACTTTGCGCATCGGGTAATAACGGGCCGCCGTAATATATTCGTTAACAAAATAAGGGTTGATTTTTAAAGCGGATGCTACACTTCGAGGGGATTTATCATTTAATCCATGGAAATGAAGTAACTGTGAGAAAAAATTAAATAATAGTGACACGGTAACCACCATTGGATTATCCTTTGGGTTTTCAGCAAAATAATTGACTATTTTGTAAGCTTTCAAACTATCTTTCTCTCCAATGGCTTTACGAAGTTCAAAATTATTATAATCTTTACTTATGCCTATATTTTCCTCAATATGCTCTGGAGTAATTTGTATACCTTCTGGTAAAATAATTTGAAGTTTTTCTAATTCGTTATTAATTTTACTTAAATCTGTTCCTAAAAATTCCACAAGCATTTGTGCCGCTTTAGGTGATATAGTGTACTTTTTTGAAGACAATACACGTCTTATCCAATCGGCTACTTGATTTTCATAAAGCTTTTTACTTTCATAAATTACTCCAACTTTGTTTATAGCTTTGTAAAGCGACTTACGCTTATCTAGTTTTTTGTATTTGTAATTTATCACTAACACCGTTGTTGGTTGTGGGTTTTCAGCGTATGACATCAATTTTTCAATGGTCCGAGATAAATCTTGTGCTTCCTTAACAATAACAACTTGATGTTCTGCCATCATGGGATATCGTTTAGCGTTGCCAATAATATCCTCAATAGTTACATCTCGCCCGTATAAAACCATTTGGTTAAACCCACGTTCTTCTTCAGATAAAATGGTGTTTTCTATAAAATCGGATATCTTATCAATGTAATATGGTTCTTCTCCCATTAAAAAATAAATAGGCTTTATATTCCCATTATTAATATCCGTTACTAGTTGCTTTACTTCGTCCATTGAAAAAAAATCACCAAATTTGTGCAGTGCAAAAATTAAATTTCCCTACATATTCGTTTCGATTCAAAAATAGCGAAAATAAAATTTCTATTTTCGATCCTATTCGTAAAAAATACGTGATTTTACAGCCAGAAGAATGGGTGAGACAGCATTGCGTTCAATTTTTGATTCATGAAAAAAGGTTTCCTAAATCATTGATAAATATTGAGAAAGAATTAACTATCAATTCATTAAAAAAAAGATATGATATTGTTGTTTTTAATTCGGATGGAAGTATTCATTTAATTGTAGAATGCAAAGCACCAAAAATTGATATCAAACAAGATACGTTTGACCAAATAGCACGCTATAATTTAAAACTAAATGCAACCTATTTAATGGTTAGCAACGGATTAAATCATTATTATTGTCAAATGGATTATAAAAATGAATGTTATAATTTTCTAGAGGACATACCCCAATTTATAAGATGAAACTAGCTATCGTCATATTAAACTGGAATGGGAAAAAGCTTTTAGATCAGTTTTTACCTTCGGTTCTTAAACATTCTGAGGGCGCCAATCTTTATGTTGCAGATAATGCTTCAACTGATGATTCGGTTTCATTTTTAAAACATAATTATCCAGATATAAAAATCATTGAAAACAAAACTAACGGCGGTTATGCCAAAGGCTATAATGATGCTTTAAAACACATTGAAGCTGATGTTTTTTGCCTATTGAATAGCGATGTTGAAGTTACTGAAAATTGGCTTTCTCCTATTATTGAAACCTTTGATAAAAATGCGAATACAGTTATTGTTCAACCAAAAATTTTAGATTATAAAAATAAGTCTTTCTTTGAATATGCTGGAGCTGCTGGTGGTTTTATTGATAAATATGGGTATCCATACTGTAGAGGCAGAATTTTTAATACCCTTGAACAAGATTTAGGACAATACAACGATTCCTTAGATATATTTTGGGCATCTGGAGCTTGTTTGTTTATTCGAAGTGACATATTTAAAGAATTACATGGTTTTGATGAATCGTTCTTTGCTCACATGGAAGAAATCGATTTATGTTGGAGGGCAAAAAATTTAGGTTACTCTATAAAATATGTTGGAGATTCAGTAATCTATCATGTTGGTGGAGCTACTTTAAATGCAACCAATCCTAAAAAAACGTTTTTAAACTTTAGGAATAGTTTGTTTACACTGACTAAAAATGCTAAAGGAAATTTGTTTTTAATTTTAACGGTTCGGTTAATTTTAGACGGTGTTGCTGCCATCAAATTTTTATTAGAGTTAAAGCCTAAACACACTTTTTCTGTATTGGGCGCACATTTAAGCTTTTATTTCTCCATTTTTAGATTACTAAAACACCGGAATTTATCAAAAAGCAAATTAAAATATTATAAAAAAACATCCATAGTGTTCGATTATTTCGTAAATAAAAATAAGATTTATAACGATTTATAATTAGATAGCAAAAGTTTTGTTAAAATGTTAGAAACAACTGATTTTTATATACTTTTGTGCAAACAAATTTGAAAATTAATCCTTAAAATAATTATGAAAAAAATTTTATTACTTGGCGCAACAGCGATGTTAGTTTTAAGTTCGTGTGTATCTAAAAAACAATACACAGATTTACAAGCAAAGCAAAAAGAAACTCAAGATTTGCTTAACTCTGCAACCGTAAAACTAAACTCTTGTTTAGAGGAAAGAGCTTCAGCAACAGCAAGAGCAAAAGCTTTAGAAGAGCAAGTTGCCGATTTAAGAAAAAGCAATGACAACCTACAAATTTTATCAGCAAAAGGAGCTAGCAATGTTGAAAAAACACTTGAAAGCATCAAGGAAAAAGATTTAAAAATCACACGCTTGCAAGATGCTATAACTAAAAAAGACAGCGTAACATTAGCGTTAGTAACAAGTTTTAAACGTGAAGTAGGTATTAACGATCCAGACATTGAAGTAAATGTTGAAAAAGGTGTTGTGTTTATCTCTATCTCTGATAAATTATTATTCCAAAGTGGTAGTTACAATGTAACATCAAGAGCAAAAGAAGTTTTGGCTAAAGTTGCTAAAGTTGTAAAAGCAAAACCAGATTTTGAATGTATGGTTGAAGGTCACACTGATAACGTTCCTTACAGAAAAGAACCATTATTAGACAACTGGGATTTAAGTGTTAAACGTTCTACTTCTATCATTAGAGTTTTAGAAGAGTTAGGTGTTAACCCTGGTAGATTAATTGCAGCAGGACGTAGTTCTTATGTGCCTTTAGTTGATAATGATACAGCTGAAAACAGAGCAACAAACAGACGTACAAGAATTGTTGTACTACCTAAATTAGATCAGTTCTACGAGTTGGTAGAAAAAGAAATGAAAAATTTAGAAGCTACAGGAAACTAATCCTTTTTTAAAAACATCTAAAAAGCTCAACTTACTAAAAGTTGGGCTTTTTTTATTGATCTGACCAAACAGCGAGTTCATTACCAGAAGGGTCGATAAACTGAAACCTTCTTCCTCCAGGAAATGAAAAAATATCTTTTGATATTTTTCCTCCATATTTCAACACATTCCTTTTAGCTAAATCCAAATCGTTATGATACAAAACTACTAAAGCGCCATTAATAATTTTTGATTCCACTTTTTCAAATCCACCTTCAAGTCCACTTTCTGAAAAAGCCACGTAGTTAGGTCCGTAATCAGTAAACTTCCAGCCAAAACAACTGGAATAAAACCCTTTCACTTCTTCAAGATTATCAGCCTTAAATTCAATATAATTTATGTGATTATCTTTCATGTTTATAGATAACTAAAATATTTCAACACTTCCTTTACCTTCTCTAATTACTACAGGTTCACTTTCAGATAAGTCAATCACTGTTGAAGGTTCATTATCGCCATAACCGCCATCAATCACTAAATCAACCAAGTTATCCCACTTTTCTAAAATCAGTTCAGGATCAGTCGTGTATTCAATTACCTCATCCTCATCATGGATAGAGGTAGATATTATTGGGTTTCCTAAAGCTTTAACAATATCCAAAGCTATATTATTATTAGGCACCCTTATACCAACCGTTTTTCGTTTTTTAAACGGGTTTGGTAGCGATTTCGATCCCGGAAGTATAAAAGTATAAGGTCCTGGAAGCGCCCTTTTTAAAATTTTAAAAGTCGACGTGTCAATTTGCTTTACATAATCACTTAAGTTGCTTAAGTCATGACATACAAACGAAAAATTGGCCTTTTCTAAATTTACTTGTTTTATTCTAGCTACACGCTCTAAGGCTTTTATATTAGTAATATCACACCCTAACCCATAAACCGTATCGGTTGGATAAATTATAAGTCCACCACTTCTTAAAACCTTTACAACCTTATCAATTTCTTTTGGGTTAGGGTTTTCCTCATATATTCGAATAAACTCAGCCATAATTTAAAATTAACCTACTACTTCCAATTTAGCAAAACGTAATAATAATTTTTTCACGCCACCATGCTGAAACTTTATTTCTGCTTTTACATCAGCTCCTGTGCCTTCAATTTTTAAAACTTCCCCTGTACCAAAACGAATATGCTTCACAATATTACCTACTACCAATTTGCTATCAAATAAATTAGTGTTTCCGTTGGTCTTTGAAACTGGTTTTAAGTTTTTAGGTGTTGTTACTTGAAACTTTTCTGGTTCTTTCTTTGCAGAATTTCCTTTTTTAAGTTTTGGTTGTTTTGCTGGTTTATACCTAATCACATTTGGTTCCACATCACCAAAAATGTCGGCACTTAGCATGGGGTTAAATCGCCGCTCTTCAATAGGAGTTACAATATCTAAGTATTCTTCATCAATTTCTTCAATAAAACGACTTGGTTCAGAATCTACTAATTTCCCCCATCTATAACGAGATAACGCATAGGTTAAATACGCTTGTTTTTCAGCTCTCGTTAATGCTACATAAAATAAGCGTCGCTCCTCCTCTAACTCAATTCTGGATCCCATACTCATGGCGCTTGGGAATAAATCTTCTTCTAATCCTACAATATACACGTATGGAAACTCCAACCCTTTTGCTAAATGTATGGTCATTAACGCCACTCTATCTTGGTCGCCTTTGTCATTATCTAAATCGGTTGCCAATGCCACATCTTCTAAAAATTCAGCTAAAGACCCTGTTGTATCGGCAATTTCTTTCTGTCCTTCAACAAAATCCTTCATACCATTCAAAAGCTCTTCTATATTTTCCATTCTGGTAACGCCTTCTGGCGTTCCATCTTTATTAAACTCGCGAATTAAACCACTTGTTCTGGTAACATGTTCCGCTAATTCAAAGACGTCGGCAGTTTGATTTAAAACCTGATAGCTTTCAATCAATGTAACAAAATTTTGTAGCTTCGTTCTAGTTCCTGAATTGATTTTAACATCTGTTTTATCAATGTTTTTCATCACCTCGAATATGGTTTTGTCATATCCATTTGCAGAAACAATCAATTTATCAATAGTCGTTTGCCCAATACCACGAGGTGGAAAATTAATAATTCGCTTTAATGCTTCCTCATCAGCAGGGTTTATAATAAGACGCAAATAGGAAAGCACGTCTTTTATTTCTTTTCTCTGATAAAAGGATAATCCACCATAAATTCTATAAGGTATATCGCGCTTTCTCAAGGCATCTTCAATTGACCTTGACTGGGCATTAGTACGATATAAAATGGCGAAATCACTATTTTTTAAATGGTTTTCCATTTTGCTTTCCCAAATCGTACTTGCTACGTAGCGCCCTTCATCGGCATCCGTTAACGAGCGATTAACCTTTATTTTAGCCCCTTCATCATTGGCTGTCCAAACCACTTTATCAAGTTTTGTTTGGTTTTTATCAATTATGGAGTTTGCGGCGTTTACAATATTTTTTGTTGAACGATAATTTTGCTCTAGCCTAAAAACTTTTACATCATCATAATCCTTCTGGAAATTTAAAATATTATTAATATTAGCACCACGAAACGCATAAATACTCTGAGCATCATCACCAACAACACAAATATTTTGAAACTTATCAGATAAAGCCCTTACAATTAAGTATTGAGAATGATTTGTATCTTGATACTCATCAACTAAGATGTATTTGAAACGGTTTTGATATTTAGCAAGAACCTCTGGAAAACGTGTAAACAACTCATTGGTTTTTAATAACAAGTCATCAAAATCCATAGCGCCCGCTTTAAAACAACGTTCCACATATTCCTTATAAATATCACCCATTCTAGGTCTTCGCGCCATGGCATCGGCTTCAATCAATTCTGGGTTTTGAAAATACGCTCTTACTGTGATTAAACTATTTTTATAAGAAGAAATCCTTGAACGTATTTGCTTATACTTGTAAATATCTTTATCAAGATTCATTTCCTTAATAATCGAAGCGATTAACCTATCTGAATCTTGCGTGTCATAAATAGTGAAGTTACTAGGGTAACCTAATCTATCAGCTTCAATACGCAAAATTTTAGCAAAAACCGAGTGGAATGTACCCATCCATAAATTTTTAGCTTCACTATTGCCAACAATGGTAGCAATACGTTCTTTCATTTCACGCGCTGCTTTGTTTGTAAAGGTTAGGGCTAAAATATTAAAGGCATCAATACCTTCGCTCATTAAATAAGCAATACGATATGTAAGCACTCTGGTTTTGCCCGATCCTGCACCTGCAATTACTATCATAGGGCCTTCTTTTTGCAAAGTAGGTGCTAGTTGAGCATCATTTAACTGACTTAAATAGGTCTCCAATGTCATTTTCATTTTAAGATGTGAAAATAACCAATGTTACGCTTTTAATTAAGTGGATTTATTAATAATTATAAACAATTGAATCTTGTTTAATGCTTTAGTAAATTTTGAATATCTTTAAGCTTCAATTTTTAAATTCAAGTATGAAATTTCTTTTACTACCTATCGCTCTTTTAGCAGTTATTAATTTACATGGACAAAACGATTTTGATAAACAATTTGTCGAAATAGAAGCTAAAGTTATTGAATGGCGTCGCGATTTTCATAAATACCCTGAATTATCAAACAGGGAATTTAAAACCGCCGAAAAAATTGCTAATCATTTAAAATCATTAGGATTAGAAGTGCAGACTGGTATTGCACATACTGGTGTTGTTGGTGTTTTAAAGGGAGATCAACCAGGAAAAGTAATAGCTTTAAGAGCCGATATGGACGCTCTTCCTGTAACAGAACGAAACGATTTACCATTTAAATCTGAGGTTAAAACCACCTTTTTAGATACGGAAACTGGTGTGATGCATGCCTGCGGGCATGATACTCATATGGCTATTTTAATGGGAGTAGCAGAAATACTTTCAAAAAATAAGGATAAAATAAAAGGAACGGTGAAATTCATTTTTCAACCTGCTGAAGAAGGCCCCTTACCTGGAGAAGAAGGTGGAGCAAAACTCATGATTAAAGAAGGCGTTTTAGAAAACCCTAAAGTCGATGCTATTTTTGGATTGCATATTCGTTCAAATTATGAAGTAGGTACGATTTATTACAAAAAAGGTGGTGTTATGGCTTCCGTTGAGAGGTTTGTAATAAATGTAAAAGGAAAGCAAACACATGGAGGTCGTCCTTGGCAGGGTGTAGATCCTATTCTTATTTCTGCTAAAATTATTGATGGATTACAAACCATAATAAGTAGAGAATCAGAATTAGTCAATGAGGCTGCAGTGATTACAGTTGGCAAAATTACAGCTGGCACACGCTTTAATATCATTCCTGAGACTGCTGAACTTATTGGAACCGTTAGAACACTGGATCCTGATATGAAATCACATATTGAAAAACGAATGACAGAAATGGTTACTACTCTAGCTAAAGCTTATGGTGGTGAAGCCACGATAAGTTTTCAAAATAACACAGCCATAACCTATAATGATTTTGATTTAGTGGATAAAATGTTGCCCTCTTTACAAAAAGTGGCTGGTCAACAAAATGTTAGACTTAGAAAAGCAACTACTGGTGGTGAGGATTTTTCATATTACCAAGAAGTAGTTCCTGGGTTTTTCTTCTTTTTAGGTGGGATGACTCCGGGGAATGAGGAATTTTACCCACATCACACCCCAGATTTCTATATTGATGAAAGTGGATTGATTTTAGGCGTTAAAGCGTTTACACAAATAACATTCGATTTTTTAAATAATTAATATGGAAGGAGTTTTAGGTTTTTTATCTTCAATCCCTTGGTGGGTTTGGGTTTTAATACTTTTAGCACTAGTAGCAATTCGCGATGTTTTTTTTCAAAAAGCACATACCATAAGTCACAATTACCCTATAGTAGGGCATTTACGTTATTTTTTAGAAAGCATTGGTCCTGAAATGCGTCAATATTTTGTTGCAAACAATAGAGAGGAACTGCCTTTCAACCGTATTGAACGTGGGTGGATTTATGCCTCAGCTAAAAAAGAAAATAACTACGAAGGATTTGGTACCGATAGAGATATTTACGCACATCATCATATTTTTATAAATAATGCTATGATTCCTTTTAAATTACCAGAGAATCATCCTAATACAATTGATAAAACGTTTTTACCCTGTGCCAAAGTTATGGGCGCCTTTAATAAAAGAAAAAAACCTTACAGACCTGCTTCTATCATTAATGTTTCTGCTATGAGTTTTGGCTCACTTTCAGCGAAAGCTATAGAATCGTTAAACAAAGGTGTTAAAATGGCTGATGCTTATCATAATACAGGTGAAGGTGGACTATCTCCCTACCATAGTAATGGCGGTGATGTTGTTTTTCATTTTGGTACAGGCTATTTTGGAGTTCGTGCAAAAGATGGTAGTTTTTCAATGAAAAAAATGATAAAGCTGGTTGAAGAAAACCCTTTTATTCGCGCCATTGAAGTAAAACTATCGCAAGGTGCCAAACCTGGTAAAGGTGGTGTACTCCCTGGAAAAAAAATTAGTCCAGAAATAGCAAAGATTAGGCATGTTGAAGTGGGCAAAGATGTACTATCACCTCCTAATCATTCGGCTTTTTCAAATGTTCCTGAGATGGTTGATTTTATTGAAGATATTGCCGAAGCCACTGGATTACCCGTTGGTATTAAAGCTGCCATTGGAAAACTTGACCAATGGAAAGAGTTGGCAGACATTATGGAAAAAACAGGCAGAGGTCCAGATTTTATTACTGTAGATGGTGGTGAAGGTGGTACTGGTGCTGCTCCACCAAGTTTTGCAGACCATGTGTCGTTACCTTGGGTATATGGGTTTAGCGATTTATACAAACTTTTTAAAGATAAAGGGCTAACGGAGCGCATTGTTTTTATTGGTAGTGGTAAACTCGGTTTTCCTGCAAAAGCAGCTATGGCTTTTGCCATGGGAGCAGATTGTATTAATGTTGCTAGAGAAGCTATGATGAGTATTGGTTGTATTCAAGCACAAATATGTCATACCAATCGTTGCCCAAGCGGTGTTGCTACACAAAGCAAATGGTTACAAAATGGCATCGACCCAACATTAAAATCAGCACGTTTAGCACAATACTTTAAAACCTTTAGAAAAGAACTTATTGAAATTACTCATGCCGTTGGTTACGAACATCCATGTCAATTTAAAATGTCTGATATTGAGATTAATGTTGATGACCATAATCTATCAAAAGAATTAAGCAGAACTTATATGTATGAAAAAACACCTGTACCATTTAACGGGATGCAAGCATTAAAAGATTGTTTATATTTGGGCGGAGCAAAAGTTAAATAACCTAACCGAAATTTATTTATGGAGACCACCGAACGCATCATCGATTTGTTTTTATATGCAATACCTACAGTCATTACTGGAGTTATTGCTTACTATTTCTTTAGGGAACATACTAGAAATGAAGATGGTCGTAGACGATTTTTATTAAAAAAAGATTTACAAGTAAATGCGATGCCCTTGCGCTTACAAGCTTATGAACGTATGGCACTTTTTTTAGAGCGTATATCTCCATCAAAATTACTAATAAGAATTCAACCAACAGACTCAAATAAAGAAAGTTATGAGTCTTTACTTATACAAAGCATTGAACAAGAATATGAACATAATTTATCGCAACAAATTTATATTAGTGATAAATGCTGGAACATAATAACTACTGCAAAGAATGCGACTATTCAACTTATTAGAAAGGCGAGCATGCTTGAAAAAACAGACACTTCAAACAAATTACGTGAAGTAATTTTAACTGAAATGATGGAGCGCATATCACCGAGTGATGCAGCACTGTCGTTTATAAAAGATGAAGTTTCTGATTTATGGTAATTAACCCATACGTAGTTCGTTTGAACTAGCCTCTTCACATTTCTTTTTAGCGTAATAATACCCTTGTTGCCACCACGAGGTCATTAATTTTTTGTTAAAAATCAATGAGTTTTCAGTGAGTTTTGAAGGTGTGTAGAATAAATTAAGCTTTACGTCTTTATTTTTTGCTGCTAATTTTCCAATAATAATATCGCTCCGCTCTACCTGATCAAGTAGGTGTCCAAATAAATTTATCATTAACGAAAAAGGGTTTTTACCTAGCACTTTATTGTAAGCCATATTTTCAGATTCTAAAATAACAGCATCAACCTCGGTAGCTCCTCGTAAAATAGCCTCTCGTATTGGAACCACACAACCCAAACCACCATCGGCATACTCAAATCCGTTTTTCTTTACCAAGGACATAAATGGAATATAATTACAAGAAATCCATATCCAATCACAAAACTCATCATAGCTAAAATCTTTTATAGACTTATATTCAACACAGTTTTTAGATAGGTTTGAAACTGTAACTACAACATCATCTTTGGTTTTCTTTATTAAATTATACTCCTCATAAGTAAAATGCTTTTTAATGTGTCGCCGTAATGCTTTACTCTCTCCAAAGGTGCGCTTCATTTTTATAAATTGCCACAGCGTATTAATAAAATCTATGGAAACAAACTCTCTATCACCTTTCTTTCTTAAAGCAAAAGGATTTACACTAAAAATATTACTTTGATTTACGTTTGTAAAAACTTTATGAATTTTATCAATCTTACCCGCTGCTATATGAGGTATTAATAAACTCCCTGTGGAGGTTCCTAAAAATAAATCATAATCTCTCTTCTCTTCTTTTATTAAATATTCGGCTACACCACCAGCATAAGCGCCTTTACTTCCTCCTCCTGATATTACTAATGCCCTCATATTTAATTTTCTAATTGACTTACTTCTTGGTTTTTAAATTTAGCAAAATTATATCCATCCTGCCACCATTTGGTCATTTTCTCTTTATTAAAAATTAATGAATTGGTGGTTAAAACCGTAGGCGCATAATAAAAGTTAATGATGGCGTTATTATTTGATGCAACAAACTTACCTATTTTAATATTTTGAGACTCAATGCGGTCTAACATAAAATTAAACATATTGGTTAACAACGAAAAGGGATTACGAGAAGGCATCCTATTGAGCTGATTGGTTTCTGTTTGCAAAATAATAGCATCTACCACCGTTGCACCTCTTTTTATCGCTTCTTCAATAGGCACCATACTCCCTAAGCCACCATCAGCATATTCACAGCCATATTTTTTTACTAAAGACATAAACGGCGTATAGTTACAAGATATCCATATCCACTCACAAAATTCATCATAATCAAAATCTTTAATAGATTTATACTCTACTTGGTTTAATGACAAATTAGAAACCGTAACAACAATTTCTTTACCCGATTCCTTTAAAAGCGTAAAATCATCGATTGTTATAGATTCCTTTATAAGTGTTTTTAAATTATAACTTTCGCCAAAAGTTTTACTACCGCGCAATAAGTTTTTAAGAACGCTGAAATGATTAATCGCGATGTTTTGAACACCATATTTAGATTTAATTACAAAAGGACAGACATTAAAAATACTGCTGTTATTAACGTTTGTGTAAACCGATTTGATTTTATCTATTTTATTTATGGCCAAATGAGAAACCAACAAACTGCCAGTAGAAGTACCTATAAACATTTGATAATGATGTTTTAAATCTTCAATAAGATATTGAGCCACACCGCCAGCAAATGCACCTTTACTACCGCCTCCTGAAATAACTAATGCTCTCACTTGATTGTTTTTAAAAGTTCTTTAGCAAACTTAGAAAATTGCCAGTTATGATGATTCGTGGCCTGTTGTAAATTTTCTTTGCAAGCATCATTACACGATTGTATTTGGCTCAAATAACGAAACGCATTAATGCGACTTTCAAAGCCATATTTAGGGCTTGTATAATCAATCAACTCATCAAAATACGTCTTTTTGTTCTCAGTCTCAAAATCTTCAGTAACCAAAGCTAAAGTTAACCAAAGCATTCGCACATTTTTATCACTAAACCCTTGAATACCGTTTGTTTTATTAAGGTATTTATGTCGCTCTTGCGGAAAATTAGCCCATAAATTATACAAGGCAGCTTCAATGGTGATATATGATTTGTCATCAAGAAGCGATTCGTAATCCGTTTTTAATTCTGATGGGATTGTAGTTAACGTTTTTGCAATGGCTTGACGAACTTTGACGTCATCAATAAGAAATGTTGATTTTGAAATGTTATTTCCTAAATCTTTTACTATTCTAGCTTTATAAAATGAATTATTTTGACCCAATAAAAACAATTTACATACTTCTGGTGTTTCTTTACAATTATATTGAAGGTATTGTTTTATTGATATTGAATTCAAATACAAAATTTCTTCCATTTCACCATAATTAAGCTCATCACTTTCTAACCAATTTTCAACAAACTCACTCAAGTCTTGCCCACTAGCCTTTTCAACTTCATTTATAAAATCATCAGTCTCAACATTTTTAAACTGATATTTTAGCAAATAGTTTTTTACAGCTTTTTTGAAAGCCTTATCGCCTACTTTTTCTCGTAAAATATGCAAAGCCCATGCTCCTTTTTTATAAAAGGTTGTGCTACTCGATTTCGAATCCAACAATGAAGTGCTTCCACCAGCTTTATCCTGCTCTAAAAGCTCTTGTGCATATTCATAAAGTCGCCAATAGTAGTAATCATCACCAAACACCTCGCGCTCTGCTAATAAAGCGTAATACGTTGCAAAACCTTCTTGCAACCAGTGGTGCGTTCCCGATGTTTCGGTTACCAAATTACCAAACCATTGATGCGCCAATTCATGAGCATTTACATTTACATAGTTTTTATCAACAAATGCAATAGAATCAATTACATAACTATCTGCAAAAATGGTACAACTTGTATTTTCCATTCCGGCATACAGAAAATCTTTGACAGGCACTTGTTTATAATTTTGCCATGGATACGGAACACCAATTTCCTCTTCCAAAAAATCAAATATTTGCTTGGTGTAGCGATACGTAGGTTCAAACTTCAAGGAATCTTCAGGGTAATAATACATTTCTAAAGGAATACCGCTCTTTGAATACGCTACTTTTTTATCGTATTTACCAATGGCTAAAGCAACCAAATAGCTAGACATAGGTTGTTGCATATCGTAATGCCAAGTGATTGTTGATTCGTTTATCTGTTTGTCTAATAATTTACCATTGGCTATAACTTCATAATCTTTATCAAAAGTGATGGATAAATCGAACTCTATTTTATCGTTCATGTCATCAATACTAGGCAACCAATTGCTCGTGTATTTTCCTTGACCTTGTGTCCAAATCTGTTTATTGCCATTTTCATGTTCCCAATCGATAAAATACATGGCTTTTTTGGGATTGTTTTTAAAAAAGAAAAATCTCAAACCATACTCTTGACCCTTTTTGAAGTCATGTACAAGCCATATTTTTTTATCATTGCAATTATTTACAACCTCACCTCTATGAAGAAGATCTGCTTTTTTATTCTTAGGAAACATAATCATTTTCATGTAACGCATATCAACTGCATCTAAATAGATTGAATCTACATCTTTTAAAATTTCGAAAGTACATTCAAATTTACCATAGACTTTGCTTTGAGATACATCAAAATTAACACTGGCATTAATCCTTTTAAAATCAACATATTCCGTTTGTTGAGAAAACCCCAATAAAGCAAAACAGAAAAAGAAAAGTGACACTAAATACTTCATACTAAAATAATAACAAGGATTAGACCAAAATAGCACTTTTAATCTTAATTGGAATAACGTAAATTCGCTTTTATGTCTGTTAACCTTCAAACTCCTATTGATTACTTAAAAGGTGTTGGCCCCAATCGAGCCGACTTACTTCGTAAGGAGCTAGGTATTTACACATATCAAGACTTAATCAACTTATTTCCAAATAGATACATTGACAGGACACGTTATTATAAAGTTAACGAATTACAACGTAATAATGCCGATGTACAAGTTGTTGGAACTATTACAAAGTTTGAAGAAGTTGCTCAAAAAAACGGAAAACGTCTTGTAGCTACGTTTCAAGATGAAACAGGAACCATGGAGTTGGTTTGGTTTCGAGGACTAAAATGGATTCGAGAAAGTTTAAAACTTAACAAGCCTTATGTAGCTTTCGGTAAAACCAATTGGTTTAGTGGCAAGTATAACATGCCGCATCCAGAACTAGAATTGCTCGAGGAACACGAAAAAAATATTCGATCTGCGATGCAACCCATTTATCCATCAACAGAAAAGCTTTCAAATAAAGGCATTTCAAATCGGGTGATTAATAAAATAATACAACATTTATTTGTTGAAACCAAAGGGCAATTTTCTGAAACCTTATCAGAAAATTTACTTTCCGAACTGAAACTAATAAGCAAAAAAGAGGCGCTTTTTAACATCCATTTTCCGAAGAGTCAAGAGCTACTTGCCAAGGCTCAATTTCGATTAAAATTTGAAGAATTATTTTATATTCAACTTCAATTATTAATCAAAAATTTAATTCATAAATCTAAAATAAAAGGGTTTCCTTTTGAAAAAGTCGGCAGCTATTTTAACACCTTTTTTAAAGACCATTTACCCTTTGAATTAACCAATGCACAGAAACGTGTCTTGAAAGAAATCCGAGCCGATTTAGGCAGTAATGCACAAATGAATCGATTATTACAAGGTGATGTAGGTTCTGGAAAGACCATAGTGGCGCTAATGTCAATGTTAATAGCACTTGACAACGGTTTTCAAGCGTGTTTAATGGCTCCGACTGAAATTTTGTCAGTCCAACACTATAATAGATTATACGAACTATGTAACTCATTAAATATCAGTATAAAAATATTAACCGGTTCAAGTAAAACTTTAGAAAGAAAGGAAATTCACGAATCTTTAGAAAATGGTGAATTACAGATCTTAATTGGCACGCATGCACTACTTGAAGACAAGGTGAAATTTAAGAATTTAGGACTCGCTATTATTGATGAACAACATCGTTTTGGGGTTGCTCAACGCAGTAAATTGTGGCATAAAAATTTATCTCCACCACATATTTTAGTGATGACCGCTACCCCTATTCCACGCACCTTAGCTATGTCCGTTTATGGCGATTTAGATATCTCCATAATTGATGAATTACCACCTGGCAGGAAGCAGGTGAAAACAGTTCATCGGTATGATAAAAACCGACTCAATGTATTTCGCTTTATTCGAGATGAAATTGAAAAGGGCAGACAAATTTATATCGTTTATCCACTGATTCAGGAAAGTGAAAAAATGGATTATAAAGATTTGATGGATGGCTATGAAAGTATTGCTAGAGACTTCCCGATGCCCAAATACCAAATTTCCATTGTTCACGGCAAAATGAAACCCGCTGATAAGGAATATGAAATGCAACGCTTCATAAAAGGCGAAACACAAATTATGGTAGCCACAACCGTAATAGAGGTTGGTGTAAATGTTCCAAATGCCTCCGTAATGATTATTGAAAGTGCTGAGCGCTTTGGATTATCTCAACTACATCAGTTACGTGGTCGTGTGGGTCGTGGTGCAGAACAGAGTTATTGCATTTTAATGACTGGACATAAACTTAGCAACGATAGTAAAACGCGCTTAGAAACTATGGTTCGAACCAACGATGGTTTTGAAATAGCCGAAGTAGATTTGCGACTTCGCGGACCTGGTGATATTATGGGCACACAACAAAGTGGTGTGCTAAACTTAAAAATAGCTGATATTATTAAGGATAATGATATTTTAAAAAGTGCTCGTTATCATGCTAAACGTATTTTAAACAATGACCCTACTTTAACCTCAACGGAAAACAAAGTGTTGTTGCACACCTACAAACAATTGAGTAAATACAAGAATATTTGGAATTATATAAGTTAAAAAGCTCAACCAATTAATTTGATTGAGCTTAATAACTGATTGCAGTTTGATTGATGATATGTTTATATAACGCCTAATTCCTTTAAATGTTTCTCCGAATTGGCTTTTACATTTGCTGGCGGATTCATTGATAACGATTTTTTAAAGTATTTAATTGCCTCTTTATTATTTCCCATGGTTCTGTAGGCTTCCCCTAAACTGTCATAAACATTAGCATTGGTAGGATCTAACTTAGCCGCTTTTTTAAAGTAAGTCAGCGCTCTATCATAGTCTTTATTTCCTAACATTTGATATCCCAAAGCATTCAATTGATTGGCATTAGCCATAGAAGCCGCTTCATCCATCATGGTTACATACTCATTCGTTTTTCCTAGTTTATTCAGTATTTGTGCTTTTATTGCCACATTATTGAATGTTTTCTGACTAAAAAATTGTCCAGCAATAGCAGCATCAATCCACGTTAAAGCTTCATTTAAATCACCGCCATTGTTTAAAGAATAGCGCGCTGCTTGTTCCCAATTTTGACGCTGAAACCCAGCTTGCCCTTTAAATTTTGCTCTAAAATCATTTAAAACAATATCTGTTACATTGAACGATACATTAAAAGGAAACGCTTTGGTTCCCCAAGCTAAAGAAGCTGTTGTTGAATTTGGCGTCACTTCATTAAACTCAAATGTTAATAATTCATGATGCGGAACCGTTGTGGTAGTAATATCAGCTCTTAAAGCATCTTTACTTTCGTCATAAAAGAAACTTCCCCAAGCATCAGCATCTTTTGATAGAATTAAGGTCGCCGTATCATCTTCTCTTACTTCAAGGTGCAAACCATAAGTCCCTGCCTTTATAGGCTTTCCTTCTACTTGTGCATCGTGCGAAAAAGTAATAGTTGTATTTTCATCGGCACCCGCTCTCCATGGAGCCGCTGTTGACGTACCAAAACCAAGATTATTCATACCATAAGGCACCAGTTTTCCCCAAATTTCTCGTCCTTTTACACTAGGTCTTGAATACGTAATGGTTACATCAGACACTCCAACACGTTGAGAAATTGTAGCTTGTTGACTGCCACGTGGCGTGTTTAATTGAGCAAATGCGCTTAAACTAAAGGAAAGTAAGCAGATAAAAATTAATGCGGAAAGGTTGTAGTTAGTTTTCATTTGTTGATTGTTTAATTATTTTTAAAGATCAAATGGAATTCGCCAATAAGATTGAAGTATCAAAATTCAATTATAGCTCATTTCATAAAAGTTCAGTTAATTGATTGAGTTATCAAGTTATGTAGAAATCTGACCTACAGATGTTAGCGTTATGTTAAACAATTACCCAACACTGTTAATTAACTATTTATTAAGAAAGTGCAGAGAGCGTAAAACATCTTAAGTTTAATGTTTAAATTTGCTCTTCTTTTAAAAGTATGTTTTACCGATAATGATTCATATACACGAAAAAACTTTACAAGATTTAGAGTTCCCAATTGTTTTAGAACAGGTGAGCGAACACTGTGTTACCTCTTTAGGAAACAAGAAAACTTTAGAGATTTCTCCCCACAAAACAAAGGAAGAGTTGCTGGCTGCTTTAGGGCTTACCAACGAATATCTTTCTTCATTTTATAATGATAACAGAATACCGAATCATGGTTTTGACGACCTTACTAAAGAATTAAAGCTGCTACGTATTGAAAATACTTATTTAGAAGTACACAGTCTTAAAAAAATAGTGTCTACATCAATAACCGTAAACGACATTGTAACCTTTTTAAAGAAATTTGAAGACTATTACCCAAACCTTAATAATTATGCTTCGCATATCGAGGTTACCAAGGTTATTATTGAGAAAGTTGACAATATTGTTGATCGATTTGGGGATATTAAAGACGATGCGTCTTCGCTTTTATTTGAATTACGCCAATCAATTAATAAAATAAAAGGCAAAATAAACGCCAGTTTTGCTACTGCCTTAAACATGTATCATAATCTTGAATATTTAGATGATATTAGAGAATCCGTTGTTGACAACAAACGTGTTTTAGCTGTTAAAGCTATGTACAGACGAAAAGTGAAGGGAGCTATTATGGGTGGCAGTAAAACAGGTAGTATTGTTTATATTGAACCTGAAACCACCTTACAACACACACGTGAACTCAATAATTTAGAATATGAAGAACAGGAAGAAGTGATTCGTATTTTAAAAGAAGTCACCGATTATATTCGTGCGTTTTTACCATTACTTAACGATTATCAAACCTTTTTAATCAACATAGATGTTATTTCCGCGAAAGCGAAATACGCAAAATCTATGAACGCCATTCTTCCTGAAATTTCGGAAGATAGAAGTATGTTTTTACGCGATGCGTACCATCCACTGCTTTACTTGAACAATTTAGAAAAGAAAGAAAAAACATTTCCGCAAACCATAGAACTAAAACATGATAGCAGGATTATTGTTATTTCCGGACCCAATGCTGGTGGAAAAAGTATCACTTTAAAAACAGTAGGTTTATTGCAAGTCATGCTTCAAAGCGGTTTGCTTATACCAGTACATGAGCGCAGTAAAGCGTGTTTGTTTGATAGAATTTTGAGTGATATTGGCGATAATCAATCCATAGAAAATCATTTAAGCACTTACAGCTATCGCTTAAAGCAAATGAATTATTTTTTAAAGAAATGTAATAAAAACACACTCTTTTTAATTGATGAGTTTGGTACCGGCAGCGACCCTGAACTTGGTGGTGCTTTAGCTGAAACGTTTTTAGAAGAATTTTATCATCGAGAAGCTTTTGGTATTATTACAACCCACTACTCCAACTTAAAAATATTGGCAAACGAGCTACCGTACATGCTAAATGCCAATATGTTGTTTGATGAAAAAACTTTAGAACCTTTATTTAAATTGGTTATCGGTCAAGCCGGAAGTAGTTTTACATTTGAAGTTGCTCAAAAAAATGGGATTCCTTATAGTTTAATAAACAGAGCTAAAAAGAAGATTGAGCGTAGTAAAGTACGTTTTGATGCAACTATTGCAAAGCTTCAAAAAGAGCGCTCAAAACTCGAAAAAACAGGGCAATCACTCAAGCTTAACGAAAAGAAAAAGATTGAAGAGGCAGACAAACTAGAGGAAATTAATGCCAAAATTCAAAAGAAACTAGAAAGCTATCAAGAGTTATATGACAGTAACCAACGTTTAATTTATTTAGGACAAAAAGTAAATGATTTAGCCGAAAAATATTTTACTAATAAGCAGAAACGGGAGCTCATGGGCGAGCTTTTTAAATTAGTCCAAATAGAAAATTCCAAACGTAAAAAGGTTTCAGCAAAACAAAAACAGCAGGAAAAAATAAAAGAAACCCAAATAAAAAAAGAGGTTGAAAAAAAGGTAAATGTTATTCGCAAAAAGAAGAAAGCTGAAAAACAAAAAGCCGTAGAAACGCCTAAACCAAAACCTGTTTTAAAAGTTGGCGACCGTGTGCGAATGGAAGACGGTCGAGCAATAGGTAGTATTGACAAAATTGAAAAAAATAAGGCGGTTGTAAATTATGGTGTTTTTACCACTAATGTAAGTTTAGAGCAGCTAGAATTGGTTGAAGCGGTAAAAAAATAGCAAAAATCCATACTTTTTTAAGTGGACAAAAAGGGGACATGGCCATTTTTAAACCTATCTTCTTAAGTGGACAAGCAAAATTCCTACATAATTATAATTAATTGATAATCAGTTTTTTAAAAACTATTTTAAATCGATTTTGGTGTTAAAATTATAGACATCCAACGGACAAGCACGTCTTCATCAAATCTTAAAACCGTAATTCCAAGAGTTATAATATCTATCTTAGCAATAGCTAATTAACAAATATTATGAAGACGCTTTTACTACTTTTTATTACGTTACTTTTTACTTCTAATGTTACATACAGTCAGGACACAAAACTTGTTGACAGTTTAAAAAACGAACTTAAACTTAGAAAGGAAGACGACTCCATTAAGGTTATGATTCTAACAAGGCTTCATGAAAAACTCATGTTTTCAAAACCTGAAGAAGCTAAAGGCTACGCAAAACAAGAATTAGAAATTTCAAAACGTATTGGATACAAAAAAGGTATTGCGGTTGCCAATATGCATTTTGGAGATTATTATGGTAATAGAAGCGAAAACGATTCTGCTTTACACTATTACGGTGTAGCGAAACAGCATTTTAAAGACGTTAACAGCACTAGAGGACTCATCTTTATAAATCACTCCATGTCCACCATTAAACAGCTAACAGGCGACTTAAATGGTGCTATTGACCTTACTAAAGAAACCCTCAATTTAATTAAAGAAAACGAAGCTGATGGTGATTTAAAAACAAAATTTATTGGAGCGCAACACAATGCTTTGGCTAATATTTATATTGAAAAGGGAAGTTACAACATAGCACTTGGTGAAGCACTAAAAGCCCTAAAATGCTTTGAAGACATAAATCATGAATCGCGAAAAGCCGATGTTTTAAAACAGATTGGAGATATTGAGTCTGGTTTAGAAAATCATCAAGCTTCTATTGAGTATTTTAATCAAGCCATTGAAATTTATGAACACTTGGGCGAAAAAATGTATGCGGCGTATGCTTACAACTCTATGGGCATTTCTTATCAAAATTTAAAAGACTATCAAAACGCTAAAAAAAACTATGATTTAGCTATCAAATACTCAAGAGAGGTTGAAGACAAACTATCGCTTTCAAACACCTTGCACAATTTAGCAGATATAGAAATCATTAATAAAAACTATACGAAAGCAAAACAGCTTTTAGAAGATGCCAAGGCCATTTCAGAAGAGGAAAATCTGCAATTAAGTTTGGTTAATGCGTATGATGGCTTGTCGCAAATAGACTATCATACCAATAACTTTTCAAACGCCTTAGACCATAACGACCAAGCGGTTGCACTTTCTAAATCAATGGGTGCTTTACCACATTTAAAAGATCTTTATAAATACCGTTCTGAAATACTGTTGAAAGTAAACAGAAGTGATGAAGCGGTGTATTATTTAAAAGAATCACAAAAAATAAACGATAGCTTGTTTAACGCCAAAAAATCGCAACAAATTGAAGAATTAAAAGCCATTTACCAAACTGAAAAGAAAGAAGCCGAAATAGCTTTACAGCAAGAAGAAATTAAAACCTTAAACCAAAAAGTTGAAATCAGTAATTTACGTAAAGGCTTGTATGCTGGTGGTATGTTTACTTTTGTAGCTGTTTCAGGACTCTTGTTTTTTGGATTTAAACAACGTATGAAAAAGAATAGGATTGAGCGTGAAAAACAAGAAGCCATATACAAGCAAGAAATAGAGTTTAAAAAGAAAGAGTTGGCGTCTCAAACACTTCATTTAGTGCAAAAAAGCACCTTTATACAAGAGTTAAAAGAAAATCTTGAAAAGATTAAGCAATCGCCACAATTATTTAAAGTAGAGTTCAGGCGTTTAGTAATGTTGCTTAAAAAAGAAAGCGCTGAGGATAAAGATTGGGAAGTATTCAAATCTTATTTTACTGAGGTGCATAACGACTTTGATAATAAACTTAAAAGCATCTACGAAAGCATTAATGAAAAAGAAATTAGGCTCGCTTCCTTTTTACGCATGAGCTTGTCTACTAAAGAAATTGCCAATATGCTTAATGTACTCCCAGAAAGTGTTTTAAAAAGTAAATACCGCCTTAAAAAGAAGCTTAAATTAGATAAAGACACCGACCTTACAGAGTTTTTAAATACCTTATAAAGGCGTATCTTTGTTTTATGAATATCAATATTCCTGAAGGTAAAAAACTTATTTTATTTGATGGTGTTTGCAACCTTTGCAACAACAGTGTGCAATACGTAATTAAACACGATACCAAAAATCAATTTATGTTTACCGCTTTACAAAGTGAAGCAGGTAAACAAATTATTGACGCTTACCATATTGATACAAACCAAGTAGACTCCATACTACTTTACACACCTAATAAGGGTGTGGTTTACAAATCTTCTGCAGCTTTAAAAATTGCAACACATTTAGGCTTTCCTCAAAATTTAATCGGTGTATTTTTTATTGTACCACCTTTTATACGTAATTGGGTATATGACTATATTGCCAAAAACCGCTACAAATGGTATGGTAAACAAGAAACTTGTTGGATACCCACGCCAGAGCTAAAAAGTAAATTTTTAGAATAAAAATAAATCAATAACGCTGACATGTAATTGTTTATAACTTTTAATGTAAACCTTATATTACATATTGATTTTTTAGCTTTAAAAACCTAACTTCGCTTATACGTGCTGAATTTGTTTCAATATTAAAACAGCTTCATATCATGTCGTTGTACATAATTTATAAAATGAAGTATTTTATTATAATAATATTGTTTTCGATAACAAAGGTTTTTGGCCAAGAAAGTAAATTAGGACTTTCTGAACTTTTGGTTAATTCCACTATTCGGATTGAATCATCTGGAGATACATTAATTAATGGTATTAATCAAAAGTTTAAGTCTGTTGGAACTGGCTTTTTCTTTCAATTCCAAGTTGATAGTACCAAAATAGCTACTATTATTACAAATTACCATGTAATAAAAAACACTGACAGTTTAAACCTGAATTTTACAGAAGAAATAAATGGCAAACCAAATTATGGTAGTATTTTAAAAACAAAAACGGGTCGAACAAAAAATAAATGGATTAGACACCCAGATGTTGACTTAGCAATTTTACCATTAGACTCTATCAATTGGAGCTCTATAGAAAATAATAAGATTCCATTTTATGTGTCATATACTCAATCGGAATTACCAAAAAAAGAATTAATTGAATCTTTAAGAGCAATCGAGGATTTATACATGATTGGTTATCCAATTGGTTTGTCAGACACTAGAAATAATATTCCAATAACAAGAAAAGGAACTACAGCAACACCAATCTTTTTAGATTACGAAGGAAAAAAAGAATTTCTACTAGACATTTCTATATTTTCAGGCTCAAGTGGTTCACCTATTGTACTTTATAATGAAGGTTCATATAATAACGGCCCTGGTTTAGTTATAGGTACACGCCTATTTTTACTTGGTATTAATGCTCAATCCAAAAATTATAATGCCAAAGGAAATCTAATTTTACCATCAAATGTTAAAAATATTGAGACATATACTAGAATTCCTATTGATATAGCAATTATAATTAAATCATCAAAAATTATAGATTTCAAACCCATTTTAAAGAAAATAATCGAGCAAAAGTAACTATGTACGACAATGGCTATAAGTAATTGCTTGTTCTCGCCTACTTTAAACTCCTTAAAATAAAATCTACCTTGTTATTGGTATTTTTGTTTTCGGCATACGAATCCGTAATATGTTTTGCAGGTATAGCTAGTTCGCTTTCAATTAAAGATTCTATTTCGTTTACATAATCTAAAGACACTTTTCCAGTAAGTAACAAGCTTAAATCTTTTCCTTCATGGTAGTAATCGTAAATTTTTTTAAGTCCTGTTAAATACAAATAATCTTTAGTAAAACCGCCACCACGATGCGCTCGCACAGTGATATAATACGCTTCTTCACGCTCTAAATCGTATTGATTATGCAACAGCCTAAAAGTTCTTGAAAAGGTATAACCTTTGGCTAAACTATCTACAGCAATCACTCTATAAGCCAACTCTTTTAAGCGTGTAAGCGTTAAGTTATTACTCATATACTCCGAAAAAACCGCTAATCCTTCTTGGGTTTCTTCATTGTTCGGAAATCCGTGTGAAAATATTTTTAAAGGTTGCAAAATACCATTCATAGTAGTAACCATATGCACACCAATTTCATGATTGGTTAAAACAGCAATTTCATTGTCGGAATAGGTATAATTAGCATTTAAAACCAGTGTTTTTATATTATTTAAAACCATAGCTATCGCCGACATTTTATCAGACTGCTTAATGCTATAGCTAAAATCGTATTTCTTTGAAAAGTCTTTAAAAAAAACCTCAGCTTCGGTAGCGCTATACTTAGGTTGAAAAGCGGGTACTTCTTTATTTTCATCTTCAAAATGAAGAATAAACTTAGCGTTTTCCACATCATTCTCAGTAGGCGTACCAAAACAACGCAAACAGTTGTAGTAAAACTTTTTATCATTACCTATATTTTCAATACAGCGTATAAGCCCTGAATAGGTATAAATAATGTCTTCGTAAAGTTTTCTTATCGCTTCATCTTCAATAAGTTCGATGCTTTGTGTATATAACTCTCTATGCAGTTTAAACTTGTCAAAATTAATCTCAGGATACTTAAAAACGGGGTCGGTCAAATATTTAGACGCAAAAAAAAGGGTTTTTTGTTCTTCAATATTAGTTGGGTTAACGTAGCTTAAAAGTTCAATTTGCTTTACTAAGGCATCAATACTTTCATCTATTTCAAAAAGGGCTTTAATAGCAACGTCGTTTCCAATCTTCATAATTTCTAACTTTTAAAGGCATTATAAACACGCATAGCGTGTTCGGGTATGCGTTTTACCAATTCGGTTTCCACAGCATGTACAACTTCGGGGTATATAATTTGGTCGTATTCATCGCAGTACACCTTGGCAATTTCGGTTGCCAAAACTAAGGTATTTTTAAAATTCTGCGTAATGTATTTTAAAAAATAACCATTGCCTTGAAAGGTATCGTTAATTTTTGATGTCGATTTTATATTATTAGGAAACCTTATTTCAGATAAGCTTTGTCTCCAGCTTTCAACCACTGCTCCAAACCGATTGTTGTCAATATTGCTTGTTCCTAAATTCCAAGTAGGCACTTCCCTATCCCAACGTTTCCAATTATAGCTGTGCATATCGTAAACTGTACAAAAACCAAATTTAAACTCTATAGTTTCTATTAAAGTATGCACCACTTTGTAAAAATTGCTGTGTTTTTCAAGGCTTTTGTTTATCATCACTTCGGAAAGTGGATACTTCCAAAGTTGTTTTCCCCAAGCGTCGAAATAAATAGCACTTTCAGGCGATCGGTTTAAATCGTATTCAAATCGCGAATCGCAACCAGCAATCACAATAGGATGACTTTTAACCATGTTTTTAGTTTCAGGGTCTTCTTCGTACCATCTTTCATATTCGGTATGCAAGCAAGACTTCCAAAGTTCTTTCCTAAATTGATGACCATCGTGTACCGCACCACATACATATGGTACATAAGCATCAATTTTTATGGTAAATGAATAGTCTGAAGCTACTGCTTCAAACGTTTGCTCGTTTTTAATTTTAGTAATAATATCTTTTAAAGGAAGTTTTTGCATGATTAATCCTTTACTAAACTTCCCCACTCCGTCCAAGACCCATCATAAACCGAAATGTTTTTATAGCCCGCAATATCCGCTCCTAAAGCTAACACACAAGCTGTAATACCCGAGCCACAAGAAAAAATAACAGGATCGTTTTTATGAGCAACCATATACAAAGCTTTTTCAAGCTCTATTTTAGGTTTTAAAATACCATTATCGAGCAGTGTTTCAAAGGGTAAGTTTACCGAATTTGGAATTGTACCTTGACGTAAACCTGCTCTGGGTTCTGGCTCCTCGCCATTAAATCTACTGGGAGAACGTGCATCGACAATTTTGTGGGTTTTATTTTTTGAAGCGTCTTCAACATCTTTAAAAAACTTCATAAGGTCAGGTTGAAGGTTTGGTGTAAAATTACCAGAAGGACCATCATATAATTTCATTGACTCGACTGCATAGTTAGCTTGTAACCAAGCCGGAAAGCCACCATTTAAAACAGCTACATTATTGTAACCAAATGCTTTAAACAACCACCATACCCGTGCACTGGAATATATACCTTTATCGTCATAAACTACAATGGCACTATTATTATTAATACCTAAAGCTCTTGCTTCTTTTTGAAATTGTTGAGACGAAGGAAAAGCACTCGGAAACGGGTTTGAAGTATCACTAAACTTATTTTTTATATCGAAAAGTCTTGTGTTGGGAATTTGCTTTTGAGAAGCGTCAAACACTTTGTTTATGGTGCCATCTAAAATAACAAGATTGTCTGCATTCAAATTAGCATGAAGCCAATCAACGGTAACTATAGGCTGATTTAATTCGATTCCTTTCATCTTCCAAAATTATTTAAAAGCTAAAAACACTTGAGGAATAATAACCCATCTATCTCCCACTTTAAAAAAAGCAGCTCTTGTTTTATGATTAGAATCCGCATCATTTACATACTGCAATCCATAAACCGTTACACCATCGTTAAGATAATTTGCTAATATGGCATAATCTTCGGGAAGTCCGTTCGTTATCCCTTTGCTCAATTCTGATTTGGTTGCAGACAGTACGTTGGCTTTATCAGTATCGCTAGTTGGTTTCATACTACTATCAGGCACCTTATCAATGCCATTCCATTTTTCATGGGAGTAATCAAAAGCTTTTTGAGCATAATCTTCATTTAAAAAAATGATAGAATAATCACTTTGTAAAGGTTTGAGTGTTTTAAGAAACGTATGATTGGTATCTACTCTTAACTTTGTAATGACATCTTGCAGCTCGTCTATTTCATTATTCTGAGCAAAAATATTAGAACAAGTAAAACTGCATAGAATACAAATAATAAGGAGTTTATATGTTTTTATGACCTTAAGCATCTTGAACAGTTTTTCTAAGTCTGGTACGTCTATCAAAAGCTTGAAGTTTATCTAACACCTTCATTTCTAAAAAGTCAATTACTTTTTCTTCAATTTTCGTTTTAAGCTTATAAACTTTATTGATATAGGTGATTCCACCCGGAGACATCACATTAACCTCAACCAGTTTACCACCAATAACATCAATACCTACAAAGTAAAGTCCGTCGTTTACTAATTTAGGCCCTATTTGTTTACAAAGCGCTTTTTCAGCTTTTGTAAGCGCATGTCGTTGCACACTACCACCAGCAGAAACGTTGGAACGGTGGTCGTCATTTCCTGGAACACGTTTCATGGCTCCTACAGCTTCACCATTAAGCATTAGAATACGAACATCGCCTTGGTCTGCACCTTCAATATAATCTTGAAGAATTACATAGTTTGAAGACCCATCGCCACTATTTATATAAAAATCGAGCAAGGAATTAATATTACTCATGGCCGATTTTTCAATTAAAATAACACCCGAACCACCAAAACCATTAAGAGGTTTTAGTATCATTTTATCAGATTTCGATTCTCGTATTTGTCTGATTAAATATTTTTTGCTTTTTGAGACATGAGTAGCAGGAATAATATTGCTGTGAGCATCGCCAAAAGCTGCTGTATAAAGCTTGTTATTTGCTTCACGCATGCCTTCTAAAGAATTCATGATAAACACATCGTCTTTAACCGAATCTAAAAAGTTAAGCATGATAGGGTCTAGTGGTGGGTTTGCTCTAAAAAAGATAACATCAAAACCTGCTAATGGTAGCATTTCTTCGCGTAATTCTGCCTTTTTGTAAAATGACTTTAACGAACCTGGAGTTTTATCCATTCTACCAACAACCTTACAAGTCGCATTTGTAACACTATTCCGTATAGTTAAATTTGAAGGTGTACACATGGCTACACCATGTTTTCTTTTTACACATTCTTTAATCAATGCTAAAGTTGTATCATGTTCTGGGTCTATTTCTTCCCAAGGATACATAATGAAACAGATGTTCATGTTTTTAGAGTTTTCTATTGATCAATTATCTCTTAAATTTAAAAATTTTATTTCACTTCATCATAATGGTCGTCCCATTCTTTTGGTTTGGGATCGTGTAGTTTACCTAATGATTTTGCTACCATTAAAGAAACGGTGGCATCACCTGTTACATTTACTACCGTTCTGCACATATCTAAAGGTCGGTCTACTGCAAAAATCAGGGCTAACCCTATGGGCAATAATTCCGCTGGAAACCCTATAGATTCAAGCACAATAACTAACATAACCATACCAGCGCTTGGTACCGCTGCACTACCAATTGATGCTAATAGTGCTGTCGCAACTATAACCAGTTGATTTGTAAATGTTAAACCTTCGGGCCAAATAACTTGCATGATAAATACAGCAGCAATACCTTGATACAAACTAGTTCCATCCATATTTACAGTAGCACCAACAGGTAAAACAAATCCAGACACTTCTTTATCTACTCCTAAGTGTTCTTCCACACGCTCCATAGTTACTGGTAAGGTAGCAGCACTACTACTGGTTGAAAATGCTAATAGTTGCGCTGGACTTATCTGTTTTAAAAACCATAAAGGTGATTTTTTTCCGTAGACGGTTACTAAAATCATGTAGAAACCAATCATTAAAATGAGTCCGCCCACAACACAAAGCGAATACCATAATAGTTTTATTAATATTTCGGCATCATCAAAGGCAATAATAACATTGGCTAATAACGCAAACACCGCATAAGGTGCAAAAAGCATAATTAAGTCGACCATTTTCATCACGACTTCATTTAAAGAATCAAAGAAATCTATGAGTGGTTTTGCTTTCTTCTCACCAATTAACAACAAACAAATACCTACAAATAGGGCAAAAAAGATAACCTGTAACATAGATGCCTCAACAAAAGATTCGAAAATGTTACTCGGAAAAATATCTACTAAAGGTTGTAATGGTCCTGCATCTTTTTGTGCAGAAGCTTTCATTAATTTATCGGTTACACCCGCATCGTTTTCGTATTTTAATTTAATTTTTTCAAGGGTATCTTGGGGCATCCCTTTACCTGGTTTAATTGTGTTTACGATACTTAAACCAATAATAATGGCCACCAATGTTGTACCAATATAAATACCAATGGTACGCAATCCCATCGATTTTATTTTAGAAATATCTTTTAAATCTGAAATACCTTTAATTAAAGATGCTAGAATTAAAGGGACTGCTATAAGCTTAAGAAGATTAATAAAAATGGTTCCAAAAGGCGCAACCCAATCGGTGACAAAGCCTTTGCCTCCATCTACATTATTCATTATAAAACCAAAAATGATTCCGAGAATCATTCCAATAATAATCTTCCAGTGTAGTGCTAGTTTTTTCATAAGCTAATTTCTAATTTTAGAAATACAATATAAGTATTTTTGAATGTTTGACGAATTTTGAGTTAATAGATTTTGATTAACAAGATAATGCTATAAAACTTCTGTATGCTTAATAATGTCGTAATCGTTTTTAAAAAGATCTAAAATTTCGGGTGATGCTTCCATATCTTCTTGAGTAATACCACTATTAAATATTATGTCTCTCATATTTTGAATTTTGTGTTTTTTCCAAAACCCCACTTTTGTAATTCCTATTGCATAAATTTCATCTTGACATTTAAAAACCTGACGATGATATACCCAATTATCGTCCCAACCTTCAAGAATAAGGGTGATATCAAACTTTTCCCAACGCTTTAAAGGTTTTTTATAAATGATTTTTTGTGAACCTAAAACAGGAAACATTCCTTTTTTGATGGTGTTTTTATATAAATCTGACCTAAACAGAATTTCTAATCGGATTAAGTCCATATAATAAAAATACTTAGAGTTTGCCATAAACCTAAAGGCTTCGCAATCCAATAAACTTACCCGTCTTGTTCGTGTTAAATCTGCCCATAAATCTACTTCTTTCCAAAAGAAGCGAGAACCAATAAAAATAAAAGCAATATGTAACCAATAATAAATCATAATATTAAAATTATGTTTGCAGGTAAATATCTATTTGGGTTGAGTACATTAGCCCCGATTGAAGCATTTGTTGGAGCTCTTTTTATGGATTAGACATAAAAAAGCGACTGCTGAAAGCGGGAAACAGCTACTAACTATAAATCTTATTGAGCAAATAAAAATCGGCGATAACTAAGGCTGCCATAGCCTCAACAATTGGAACTGCACGAGGAACCACACAAGGATCATGACGTCCTTTACCATGCATTTTCACAACTTTACCCTCTTTATCGATGGTTTCGTATTCCTGAATTAAGGTAGCAACCGGTTTGAAGGCCACGTTAAAGTAAATATCCATACCATTACTGATACCACCTTGAATACCTCCAGAATAGTTGGTTTTGGTTGTGCCATCAGTATTAAAAGCATCATTATGATCACTACCATACATGGTGCTTCCGTGAAAACCGCTACCATACTCAAAGCCTTTTACAGCGTTTATGGACAGCATAGCTTTACCTAATTCGGCATGTAATTTATCGAACACAGGCTCTCCTAAACCAACAGGTACGTTTTTAATAACACAACTAACAATGCCACCAACCGTATCGCCTTTACCACGTACTTCTTTAATGTAATTTTCCATTTTTGAAGCCATAGCTTCGTCTGGGCATCGTACTATATTTGTTTCGGCTTTTGCTAAATCTAGTTCTGAATAAGGTTTTTCCAATTTTAAGGTTCCTACAGCAGAAACATAGGCTGTAACCTGTACATCTTTAAGCATCTGTTTTGCAATAGCACCAGCTACTACACGACAAGCTGTTTCGCGAGCAGAACTGCGCCCACCACCACGATAGTCTCTTACTCCATACTTTTTATCGTAGGTATAGTCGGCATGACTTGGACGGTAACTATCTTTTATATGAGAATAATCGTGTGATTTTTGATTGGTATTTTCAATTACAAAACCAATAGGGGTTCCTGTAGTTACGTCCTCAAAAATGCCTGAGTGGAATTTTACAGTATCTGGTTCCTTTCGTTGGGTAACAATAACGGATTGCCCTGGTTTTCTTCGATTTAGTTCGTTTTGAATCGCTTCAATATCTAATTCAATCCCTGGAGGACAACCATCAATAACACCGCCTAAAGCGGTTCCATGAGATTCACCGTAAGTTGTTAGATTAAAAAGTTTACCGAAGGAATTACCAGCCATAATAAAAATTTGTTGCTAAAGTAAATCTATTCTTAGAAATACGGAAATGAAAATGCATTAAGGTGACTAAAATACGCAATTAACTAAACCAAAGCCTCTTTTAAAATGGTAACTGGATGTTTAGCTTCTCGTTGCGTGCCATCTTTTATTTGATGTCTGCAACTTGTACCATTAGCAGAAATAATCACATCTTGGTTGGCTTTTCTAACAGCAGGAAATAAGGTTTGTTCTCCTATTTGCATGCTCACATCATAATGCTCCTTTTCGTAGCCAAAACTGCCCGCCATACCACAACAACCGCTTGGAATGATAGTCACTTTATAATTTTTAGGTAAGTTCAATACGGCAAAACTTGATAATTGATTACTATTAGCTTTTTGGTGGCAATGTCCATGGAATTTTATGGTTTTACTCTCTAAAGTAAACTGATCTGGTTTTATATTACCTAATACTATTTCTTGTTGAATAAATTCTTCAATTAAAAACGTATGTTTTGCAATTGTTTCTGCGGAAGCCTTATCATCTGCGAGTTTTAAATATTCGTCTTTAAAAGTTAAAATGGCTGATGGTTCAATACCAACTAAGGGTATTTCTGCTGAAATTTTATCTTTAAAAATGGATACATTTTTGTTTGCTAGATGTTTAGCCTCTTCTAAAAAACCTTTTGATAAATAGCTTCTACCACTCTCTAAATCCGAAACGGGGATTACATCATACCCTAAATCTTCTAAAAGTAATTTAGTGTCTATAGCTATTGGAGATTCTAGGTAATTAATAAATTCATCAACAAAAAGATAAAGCGTTCTATTTCGCTTTTCTATTGATAGGACTCCTTTATTCCGATGGTTAACTGTACTTACTTTAGAGAATACTTTAGTAATTTTTGGCAATGTTCTTTTTGGGTGTATTCCTAAACTTTTTTTAATTAAACTTGAAGTAAGACCATTTTGAAAAAGGAAATTATAAAATTTTGGAGCTCTTGAAGCTATTTTGTTGTATCGGGTCGACTTCGCAAAAAACTCATCTTTAAACTTAAACCCATTGGCTTTTTGATATTGATACTGAAATTCTGCTTTTAAACTAGCCACATCCACACTACTTGGGCATTCACTTGCACAGGCTTTACAGCTTAAGCATAAATCGAAAACGTCCTTCAGTTCTTTATGATCAAACTTATTGGCTTTTTCAGAATTGGTTAAAAACTCACGTAAGACATTGGCTCTTGCGCGCGTTGTATCTTTTTCATTTCTAGTGGCACGATAACTTGGACACATAGTACCACCAAACTCTGGAAGTTTTCTGCAATCTCCCGACCCATTACACTTTTCAGCTTCACGTAAAATACCTTGAGATTTCGAGAAGTCTAGTAACGTTTCTATTTCTGGTTCTTTTCTATCAGAAACATAACGCAGGTTTTTATCCATTGGTAAAGAATTAATAATTTTACCTGGATTGAATATATTATCACTATCAAAAGCTTCTTTTATTCTTTTTAAAATTTGATAGTTTTCATCACCTATCATCATCGCAATAAATTCTGAGCGCACAATTCCATCCCCATGTTCTCCGCTCATGGAGCCTCTATATGTTTTAACTAATTGAGCTACATCGGTTGTTATTTTTCTAAACAACACAACATCTTCTTGCTTTTTTAAGTTTAAAATTGGGCGTAAATGCAATTCTCCTGCTCCAGCGTGTGCATAATAAATCGCCTCTTGATTATAGCGTTTCATTAATGCTGAAAATTCAGAAATATATTTTGCTAAGTCTGGTAGCGCTACCGCTGTGTCTTCAATACAAGCAGCCGATTTTTTATCTCCAATAATATTTCCTAACAATCCTAAACCCGCACTTCGCAAATTGTTAGCTTTGTCAATCTCTTCTCCCTTTAATGTTGGGTAAGCATAACTTAAATTCGATTTTTTAATATCCAACAACAGGTTTTCTGCTAAGTTTTTTACTCCATCTATAGTGTCAGCCTTAACTTCACACATTAAAATAGCTTTTGGGTCGCCTTCGATAAAAAACCTATTTTCCTGTTGTGTTTTGTTATGTTTTGTACAATCTAAAATGGTTTTATCCATCATTTCACAGGTATACAAATTATGCTTCATTACCAATTCCACAGCATTTAAGCAATTTTCAATACTACTAAAATGAGCTGCAACCATCATGCTTTCTTTTGGTGGCAGCACATCAAGCTTTAAAGTAATTTGTGTGGTAAAAGCCAAAGTACCTTCACTACCGGCAAGTAGTTTACACATGTTGAATTTTGTGGTAGATTCTGAAAAAACCTCAGATTTTATTAATTCATCAATGGCATAACCTGTATTCCTTCGATGAATTTCTGGTTTTGGAAAGTTTTCTACGATTTGATTTTGAGTACTTTCGGACTTCAATTCCGAGTATATCGTTCTATAAATATCACCTTCTAAAGTGGTTAATTTCATTTTGTTATGAAACTCATCTTTTGTTATTTCACCAAATACAACCTCACTTCCATCACTTAAAACAGCCTGTATTTCTAGAACTTTGTCACGCGTTACACCATATTGAATTGATGTGGTTCCTGATGAGTTATTACCAACCATACCACCCATCATGCATCGATTTGAGGTAGAGGTATTTGGTCCGAAAAATAAACCTAATGGTTTTAAATAGTTATTGAGTGCATCACGCACAACCCCAGGTTGTAACGTAACTGTTTGAGCATTTTTATCAACACTTAAAATTTTGGTGAAGTATTTTGAAACATCAACCACAATGCCTTCTCCTACACATTGTCCAGCCAATGAAGTACCAGCAGCTCTAGGAATAAGTGACTTTTTATGTTCTTTTGCAAATTTGATAAGTCGCTTAATATCATCATTACTTTTCGGGTATGCTACCGCTAATGGCAGTATTCTATAAACGGAGGCATCAGTGGCATAAATAGACTTTAATAAATCGTCATAAAATAATTCACCCGATAAGTCTGATTTTAAGCTTTTTAAAGACATTACGCTAAATAATCTATTGGTTGCCTAAATATAAATACATTTTTGGCGTTATTTTTGTAAAAATAACCTGAATGTTAAACAATGGTCTATTTTGACAAAATGACCGTATATATTAATGAACTAAAAATTTAAAATTTATGAAAAAATTATTTTTATTATCGTTTGCCCTATTAGGTTTTGCTTTCGCTTCAAGCGGACAAACCATTTCAGAGAATGCTTTAGGTTTACGTTTAGGTGATAGCGACGGCTTAGGAGCCGAAATATCGTATCAACGCGCATTAGGTGACAACAACCGTTTAGAGCTAGACTTTGGTTGGAGAGATGGTAACAACTATAATGCCTTTAAACTTACAGGTTTGTACCAATGGGTTTGGGTTTTAGATGGAAGTTTTAACTGGTATGCTGGTGTTGGTGGTGGAATTGCCTCTTTTGATGGTAAAAATGTGCTAGATGGTGAAAGTGAAACAGCGCTTTTTGCCGCTGGTGATATTGGAATTGAATATAATTTTGATATTCCTTTACAATTGTCATTAGACTTTAGACCAGAACTTGGTTTTGGGGATTTTAGAGACGATTTAGATTTTGATATAGCATTAGGTATTCGTTACCAGTTTTAAATAAACCCTATATAAGAATAAAAAAGCACTCGTTTGAGTGCTTTTTTTGTTGCGTATATTTTATTTAACTTTTTAATTGGTGCTAAAAAAAATGGTAACTTAGATTGTGAAACTTTAAAACACAAACTATGCTAAAAGATATAAATCCGAAATTACCCATGAGAAATAAGGAAATAACCAAAGATTATTACTTAAATAAATTGGGTTTTAAAGAAACTGGAAGTGAAGATTACGATGGTTATTTAATGATTTATAAAGATGATATTGAAATTCACTTTTTTGAATTTAAAGGATTGAAACCAAAAAAGAATTATGGACAAGTTTATATAAGAACAAATGATATTGAAAATTTGTACAGTTGGTTTTTAGAAAAGAAAATAAGTATACATCCTAATGATCCTTTGCAAGTAAAACCTTGGGGACAAAAAGAATTCTCAGTACTCGACCCAGACAATAATTTATTAACTTTTGGGCAAGGCGTTTAAAATTAATTACATCACCAAACACTTGCTTAAAGTATCTTGGTATATTGCTTCATATTGTGGAACAATTTTATGTAAATCGAATTTTAAAGCTTCTCTTCGAGCATTTTCTTTAAACGTTTTTAGTCGGTTTTCATCACCTAGAATATATAAGGCATTTTTGGTCATTTCATCAACATCACCCACGTTACTTAAAAACCCTGAAACCCCTTGAACGTTAACTTCTGGAATACCTCCAGTGTTACTAGAAATTACCGGCACGCCAGATGCCATGGCTTCTAGTGCCGCTAAACCAAAACTTTCGGTTTGTGATGGTAATAAAAACAAATCACTAAAACATAATATCTTATCTATTTCATTACTCTTCCCAAAGAATACCACTTTATCAAGAATACCGAGTTTGATACATCTATTTTCAACCTTTTCCTTTTCAGGTCCTTCACCAATAAACATTAATCTTGCTGGCATTTCTTTCTGGATATTATAAAAGATACTTATAACATCGTCTACGCGCTTTACCGGTCGCAAATTACTTATATGTGTTATTATTTTTTCGCTCTCTTTTGCCATCATTCCACGTTGGCAATCAGAAAACCCGTGAACTTTATATTTTTCTAAATCTATAAAATTAGGAACAACATGAATATCGTTTTTAATATCAAACAAACGCATGGTGTCATCCTTCAAACTTTGCGAAACCGCAGTCACAGCATCCGATTTATTAATGCTAAATGTAACCGCTGGCTTATAAAATGGATGGCTCCCAACAAGAGTAATATCGGTTCCATGTAAAGTGGTCACAATAGGTACATAGATACCTGCTTCTTGCAACATTTTTTTAGCCATATAAGCGGCATAAGCATGAGGAATGGCGTAATGAACATGAAGGATTTCTATTTTATGAAGCTTCACCATATCTACCAATTTGCTTGATAAAGCTAACTCATATGGTTGATAATGAAACAAAGGATATTCTGGTACATTTACCTCATGATAATGCACATTATTGCTTATTAACTCTAAACGCACCGGTTGGTTATAGGTAATAAAATGAATCTCATGACCTCGTTTAGAAAGCTCTAAACCTAATTCTGTAGCCACTACACCACTACCTCCAAACGTTGGATAACAAACAATTCCTATTTTCATTTTTTATTTTTAAATATAATTTTACTCTTCTATCGCTTCATAAATTAAGCGTTGTATTTCGGTTCTAATACTCTCACGCAATAATAGATTTTTACCTGCTGTTGGATAGGTTCTATTGGCTAAAAACACATATACAATTTCTTTTTCTGGGTCTGCCCAAGCGTACGTTCCTGTGAATCCCGAATGCCCAAAACTAGTCATAGATATGCATCCACATGTAGGACCTTCATCTCCCAATTGGGGTTTATCAAAACCAACACCTCGCCTATTGTTGTTTTCACAAAAATAACACGTATTAAACTTATCTATGGTTTCAGGTTTTAAATATCGTTTTCCTCCATAAAACCCTTTCTGCAAATACATCTGCATAATTTTGGCAACATCATTAGCATTGCTAAAAACTCCTGCATGACCACCTATACCATTCTGCATTGCAGCTCCCATATCATGCACATAACCATGAATTTTTTGATAGCGATAATAATCATCCTCTTCAGTAGGGACAATTTTTTTACTGCTTATTTTATGATATGGATTGTACATAGTATAATTAGCTCCTAAAGATTGATAAAAACGGTCTTGAACCAATTCTTCAAGGGTTTTGTCGTAATGCTTTTCAATAAATTTCTTTAAAATGTAATAGGGAAAATCACTGTATCGATACCTGAGCGTTTCAAGTAGCTCCGACTCTTTTATTATTTCAGGAATTGAGTCTTGATAATCTGTTCTTAAATATAAGTTTTTAGCGACTTCTATATTAAACTTTTCACTGCGTTTTGAACGATAATATTTAGGACTAGGGCGTTTTGTGACCGAATCTAAAGTTCGATAATAAAATGGCTCCCACGGTCTTAATTTAGCATAATGTGTTAACATTCTCAACAACGTTATATTCGCTTTGTTAGAACCTTTATATTCTGGAAGAATATCAGCAAGCTTATCGTTTAACGAAACGATACCTTGCTCTTCTAATTCCATCAGTAACGGCAATGTAGCTAATATTTTAGTTAATGAAGCTACATCATAAATATCATCAAATTCTACTTCTTCTTTGCCATCATACGTGTGCTTTCCAAAATTTTTGTTATAAATAACCTTTCCTTCCCTAGCTACCAATAATTGAATTCCCGGAGTCATCTTATTGTTTACGGCATATTGAGCAACCGAGTCAATTTTATTCAATTTTTCTGAACTCATACCAACCCTTTCTGGAATAGTATAGCCTAATCTTTTTATTCCAAATGAAGGAATGCCTTCTCCGACCACAAAATGATTTCCTGCAGAAACTGGTAATACCCCTTTTGAAGCAATCGCACCAAAAATAAGTTGGGCAGATTTTTCTTGAGCAATCTTACTGTTTTGGTAGCTTACTATAATACTTTCAATGTTATCAATATTTTTTAAATCCATCAGTGCATACGGTTTTACAAAAACATCTAAAATAACTGTGTGAGTACTAGCTATTTCACTTAACCAATTAAGTTCTTCTTTAGTAAATTCATATTCTTTCCATGGGTTTTGGTTCGAGCGATGAAGCCCAACAATAACAGTATTATAGGGTTGAAGTCTATCCGTTAAATCATCTAAATTTTCTGATGATATTTGATGCACTTTAGCGTATTTTTTTAGTTCGTTAAAAAATATATCTCCCGAATCATCACCTAAGTTCACATAAGCTATATTTTTCGTTTCTAATTGGCGAATTGGTAGCGTAGCTTTAATATTTTGTAGAACCGTTAAAGCATTTTCAATAAGCTCTTCATATAAAACATCGTCTTTAACTCTATTCAAATCTTTAGATAAATTATACAAACCAATAGGTTCATAATTATTTAAACCCACTTTATATTTTGCTTGTAGCACTTTCTTAACGGAATGCTCTAAACGCGCCTCAGTAACATCTCCTTTATTATAGGCTTCAATAATTTTAGAAACACCAATACTTACATCTTCCGACATCAACATCACATCATTCCCAGCCATAAAAGCAGCTAAATCAATATCTCCTGTTTCATCAAAATCAGCAGCACCTTTCATAGTTAAAGCATCAGTAAAAATCAACCCCTCAAAACCTAACCTTTCCTTTAAAATATCTGTTACAATATGCTTTGATAACGATGAAGGATAGCCTGTTGAATCTAAACTTGGTACATTTAAGTGTGCAACCATGACACTTGAAAGTCCTTTTTGTATTAATTTTTTGTAGGGGTATAACTCGATAGAATCAATACGTTTTTCACTAAAATTTATTGACGGTAATGTATGGTGAGAATCGGTTTCCGTATCACCGTGCCCTGGGAAATGTTTTGCATTAGCTAAAACGCCAGCACTTTGCATCCCTTTCATAAAAGCCAGCGCCTTTTCGGTTACGTTATCTCGGTCTTCTCCAAATGAACGATTTCCTATAATGGGATTATTAGGATTTGTATTAATATCTACAACAGGTGCAAAATTAAAATGAACCCCTAAACGTTTACAATGCTCTCCTATCTGTCTACCTGTTTGTTCAATGAGTTTATTGTCTTTTATAGCTCCAAGGGTCATATTCCATGGAAATGCATAGGTGGAATCCAGGCGCATGCTTAATCCCCATTCGGCATCCATTCCAATAAGCAATGGTATTTTTGATATCGCTTGCAATTCGTTATTTAATCGTGCTTGCCTTAATGGTCCACCATTTGAGTAGATTAATCCACCTATATGATGTTCGTTAATAAGTTTGATAATCTTATTTTTTGTAGCGACATCCTGATTAGACATGACTTGAACCATATACAACTGACCAACTTTTTCAGCTAAAGTCATGGATGTATAAACACTATCTACCCATTTTTTTTGTCCTTCTGAATCTGAAGAAACTAATGGATTATTGGATTGACTAAATATTGAAAATGAAATTAATAAAGAAAAAACTGTGAATAAGATTTGACGCATAAAACGATTAATTAGGCTTATTAATACTTTTAATTAGGTAATATTAATAATCATGCCAAAATAATACTTTTAAGAATAAGATGAAAAGACTTTAAGATAGTTTTATAAAGAAATAGTTAACTAAAATAACCTACTGTTATTCTATTAAATCTATGTGTCTGTCATGGTAGCCCAACAAATAGAGTACGCCATCTAACCCAATACTAGAGATAGAACTTTGGGCATTGTCCTTAACAGTTGGTTTTGCGTGAAAAGCGATCCCTAATCCCGCAAGATTTAGCATTTGTAAATCGTTAGCGCCATCACCAACAGCAATAGTCTGATTTATATCTATCCCTTCTTTTTGAGCTATTTCTTTAAGATATTCGGCTTTTCTATTACCATTCACAATGTCTCCTAAATAATTACCTGTTAAAAGACCATCTTTAATTTCCAACTGATTAGCATATACATAATCAATACCCAATTCTTTTTGTAAATAGTGACCAAAATAGGTGAACCCTCCTGATAATATAGCCGTTTTAAAGCCATAGCTTTTCAAAGTATCTATAAGTCTTCTAGCTCCTTTGGTTATGGGTAAATTAATAGCCACGTCATGTAGAACGTCTTCACTTAAACCTTTAAGAAGCTTCATGCGTCTTGTAAAACTCTCATTAAAATCAATCTCGCCATTCATAGCAGCTTCAGTAATAGCCTTAACTTCTTCTCCAACACCAGCTAATTCAGCCAATTCATCAATGACTTCGGTTTGAATCAGGGTTGAGTCCATATCAAAACACACTAAACGTCTGTTTCGTCTATAAATATTATCTTCTTGAAAAGCGATATCCACGTTTAAATCATGAGAAATCTGCATGAATTTTTCAGTAAGTTCTGCTTTATTATTAATTTTTCCTCTAATTGACAGCTCTATGGAAGCACGCGGATATTCTTCTTCCCTAACTAGCGACAAACGGCCTGTAAGTCTTTTTATAGCGTCTATATTCAAGTTTTTATCAGACAAAACTTTAGTAACTGCAGATATTTGATGCGCCGATAGTTTATCTCCTAAAATGGTAACGATATATCTGTCTTTTCCTTGAAGCCCTACCCAATGTTCATAGTCATCAAGACTAATAGGTGTAAATTTTGCTGTGATGCCTAATTCATAAGCTTTGAATAGTAAATCTTTTTGAACCGCAGATGATTTTTCACCAGACTGAATTTCAAAAAGCATCCCTAGTGACAAGGTATCATGAATATTTGCTTGACCAATATCAAGCACTTTTGCATCATAATCCGCCAAAACAGTTGTTAAACCTGAAGTTAAACCTGGTTTATCTGGTCCAGATATATTAAGTAAAAAGATATCGTTAGCCATAATTTCGTGCCTCAATTTTCAAAGCGGTAAAAATCAAAATTCTAATTGAATTATGAAAGTTTTTTAGGAATAATGTCATTTTTAGTTTAAAAACCTACTATGCCAACTTTCACTTACTGGGACTTCCCAGTTCTCTTTAAATTCGGCAATATTATTAACTAAATTATTGAATACAATAGTGTTTTTTGAAACGGCTTTTTGTTTTGCCATTTTTTTAAAATCAGTAAGTGTTTTATATGCAACAAATTCACCTTGCTTGTAAGACACATTCATTTTATCCATTAAATCAACATTATAATCTTTTTCTAATTGCTGTATAAAATGGACTGATGCATCAATGGAACAACCTGTAGCGGCATTCAGCTTTTGGTTTAAAGCAATTATTATAAATCGTTTATATTTTATGATATAACCTGATTGTAAATCACTGCCATGAGCCGTCCAATTTTCTATAAAAGTGTCAAGTTTTGATTGAATTTCCTCAAGTTCTTGTTCAGTAAATGAACGATTTGCTTGGTAAATCCAAACACGAGATTCTTCAGGTAAAGTATTAAAATCTACTAGCATTATTTTTTATAAATCTTCAGCATTTGCGATTAATTCTGCAACATCCATAACCGCAACGTCACTTTCTTTTTCTTTTGCTTTAACACCATCGGTCATCATGGTATTACAAAACGGACAACCCGCTGCAATAATTTCAGGTTTTACATCTAGGGCTTGCTCTGTACGCTCTACGTTTACGTCTTTATCCCCTTTTTCTGGTTCTTTAAACATTTGCGCACCTCCTGCTCCACAGCATAATCCGTTACGTCTGCAGTTTTTCATCTCGACTAACTCTGCTTCTAATTTTTGAATTAACTCTCGAGGTGCTTCATAAACATTATTTGCTCTTCCTAAATAACATGGGTCGTGAAAGGTTATACGTTTGCCTTTAAATTTCCCGCCTTCAATAGTTAAGCGTCCTTCATCCAGCAATGTTTTTAGGAATTGTGTATGATGCATCACCTGATAATTACCTCCTAATTCTGGGTATTCATTTTTTATAGTATTGAAGCAATGCGGACAAGCCGTAACTATCTTTTTTACTTCATACGCATTTAATACCTCAATATTGGTAACCGCTTGCATTTGAAACAAAAATTCATTTCCAGCACGTTTTGCTGGGTCTCCTGTACAACTTTCCTCAGTACCTAGAACAGCAAACTCAACGTTTGCCTTGTTTAATAACTTAACAAAAGCCTTCGTTATTTTTTTTGCTCTATCATCAAAACTTCCAGCACAACCTACCCAAAATAACACTTCTGGTTGTTTGCCTTGAGCCATATATTCCGCCATAGTTGGCACTTTTATTGTTTCGCTCATCGTTTTTATTCTCTTTTCTTTTTACTTTCCAGCATTAAATTTTGCTTATACTCTTTTGCAGTTTCTATTAAACTAGAAGGCACTATTTGATAAAATAATGGTGAGTCGGGATCATAATTTATCATAACCCAAGTATTATCTGTAGAATCGTCCTTCATAATAACCGTCATTCTATCTTTCATTGAAACACTCATCGTGTTATTAGAAATAAACTCTACATCCATTCCTTGAGCCTTCATCATTGGAATCATCATTTCCTTAGCTTCTTCATCAAACTCTTCATTATTGAATGTCATTTTCATGTCCATTTCATAAGAAACAAAGGAGTATTCTAAATTTTCTTCTTCACTTTTAAAAATTTTTGAGACTTTGTATTCTGGTATACTAGTTGGTAACTCAATTGAATACGCTTCATTTCCTTCTAGAGCACTTTTAAAAAGTGTTTTTAACGTTTCTTTAGGAACCATCTCAAAAACATTAGGATGCATCATGTCGATAATGGCATCATAATCTCTATTGTTCATGTCAACAAACATCTTTTTAGCAATACTCTCAACTTCTTTAAAATCATCGTTATTATCAGTCTGTGAATACCCTTTAAAAAGACAAACAAATAATATAATAGCTATTACTCTAATTTTAAACACTTTCTTTATCATATAAATATTATTCGTTTTTCCAGTTTAATCGGTCCATTTGATTATAAGGCCAAGGTGCTCCGTTATTTTCAATATTCGTCATCATATTGTTTAATTCCATTGGTGCTGCTGATTGCTCCATTACTAAATAACGACGCATGTCTAGTATGATTGACAAAGGGTCTATACTTACGGGACAAGCTTCAACACAAGCACTACAACTGGTGCAAGCCCATAATTCTTCGCGAGTTATATAGTCATCCAATAATTGCTTACCATCTGGTTTAAATTCACCCTTATTAGCATCGATGTTTTTGCCAACTTCTTCTAATCTATCACGAGTATCCATCATGATTTTTCGAGGCGACAGTTTTTTTCCTGTTTGATTTGCAGGACATTCGCTCGTACAACGTCCGCACTCAGTACAAGTGTAAGCATTTAGGAGGTTTACCCAACTTAAATCTTGTACATCACTCGCGCCAAATTTTGCAGGCACAGTATTTTCCACTCCTTCTGGTGGTGCAGCAAATGGATCAACATTTGGATCCATCATCATTTTAACCTCTTTAGTAACGGCCTCAACATTATTGAACTGCCCTTTTGGTGTTAATTTTCCATAATAGGTATTTGGAAACGCTAAAAGAATATGTAAATGCTTTGAAAAATATAAGTAGTTTAGGAACACTAAAATACCAAGTATGTGTAGCCACCAAGCAGCTCTTTCAATGAAATGAAGCGTGTTTTCTGATAATCCTGAAAACCACGTGGCAATATGTTGACTTATGATGTTTCCTGAATTCATTTCTTGAAAATGAACATCTGTTGCGTTCATTACTAAAAATAAGGTCATTAAAACCATTTCAAAATACAGAATAAGATTACCATCATTTTTTGGCCAACTTGTCATTTCTGCTTTCCAGAATCGTTGGAGTTTTATGATATTACGACGAGCCCAGAATATGATTACTGAAATAAAAACTAATGCTGCTAAAATTTCAAAACTACCTATTAGGAAACCATATACAGATTCGGGTAAGAAAGTTGAAAAAATACGATGTGTTCCAAAAAGCCCATCGATAATTATTTCTAATACCTCAATATTAATAATGATAAATCCAACATAAACGATAACATGTAGGATACCAGCTATAGGGCGTCTCACCATTTTGCTTTGCCCTAAAGCAATCATTACCATATTTTTCCAACGCTGCAATTTATTATCACTAACGTCTACATCATGTCCTAACTTTATATTTCGGATTAGCTTTTTTACATTTTTCGTAAAAAAACCAATGCCTAGAACTAGTATAATTCCAAAAAGTATATTGGGTAAATATTCCATTAATGTTTAGTTGGTTTTATCCCCTTCGTAAGGAATTTCTTTTTTAGATAAAATTCGTCTATATCGAGCTGGGTGTAATTTAATATCTCTTAACAACTCTTCCATTTCTTTTGTAGCTGCTTCAATATTATTGTATACACCTTCATCTTTAAGTAGTTTTCCTAATGTTCCTTCTCCTTTATCAATAGTGGCTAGCAAGTTGTTTAAGTTGGCTAATGTTTTATTTAAAGATTCTACAGTTGATCCAATGTTAGCATCTTTCAATTCAGTTGTTAATGATGCTAAATTTTCACTTGATACTTTAAACTTTTCGAGAATTTCGGCAATCTTATCATCATTCTCATTAATTAAACCATTAACGGAATTTGAAGTATTTTTAAACGATTTCAGAGTTGCATTTAACTCAGCAATGGTACTCTTTAAACCATCAGCAGATTCATCAGAAACTAATTTATTTAAACTCGACATTAAAGTGTCTGTTGATTTTAATGTAGCATTTAAATCGGTACTTAATCCAGAGAAATTTTTTGAAAGACTTGTTACCAGACCAACTTCAACCTCCGATTTTAATACGTCTCCAGGTTTTGCTTGTTCTCCTTCTTTACTAATGATTATGGCAAGACCATTACCACCCATTAGACCCGTTTCGTACATTCTTACAATACTATTTTTAGAAAACTTCAATTGCTCGTTTACAAAAAAAGCGACTCTCGTTTTCCCTGTTTTATAGTCGTAACTAATGTCTGTAATTTTACCTACGGGATTACCTTTAACGGTAACCAAAGAGGATTTACTTAGCGCATTATAATTAAATTCTGTGTAATAAACATTGGTAGATTCTAAAAGGTTTTTTCCCTTTAAATAATTAAAACCAAAAATAAAAAGGATAATTCCTAATATTACAAGTGTACCTGTTTTAACTTCTTTTGATATCTTCAAAATAAATATGTTTGGAAAACAAATTTAATATAAATTTAAAAAGAATTAGGTTAATTAGCGGTTGATTTTATTGCATCAACCAAGTCAATTTTTTTATCTGCTTTAAACGCTACAACAAAACAAGAGGTATAACCTTTTCTTTTTGCTTCTTCCTCTAGCATTTTTGTATCTTGGTAATTAGCAGTTTTGCCATAAAAATATTTATAGAGATTGCCTTCTTTTAATCGTGAAATACTATCTAATCCCTTAAAGTTATAGGGTTTGGTATCAATGGCTTTTGAACTAGCTGCTATTTGAATTTTAAAAACAATATCGTTTGGGGTTTCATTTATGTGCTCCTCAACTTCTTCAACAATATCGGCGTAATCTTCGCCCGTATTTCTAACAAGGCTATTTTTATATTCTAAAATGGCATTTACAATGGATGTAGAAATTTCTTGTTGCCCTTTACTAGAATTTAAATATGCCCCTTCACTTTTATTGGTGACAAATCCTGTTTCAATTAAAACACTAGGCATTGCTGTTTGATGAATTACCCATAAACTCGCCTGCTTTACACCTCTACTTTTTCTTTTAATTTTATTTGCAAAATTCTTTTCAATTAAGCTCGCCAATAAAATACTTTGGTCCGTATACTCCTCTTGTGCTAAGGATACGGCTAAAAATGATTCTGGTGAATTAGGATTAAATCCACCATATTTTTCATGGTAGTCATCCTCTAAAAATATTACCTCATTCTCCGCTTTTGCTACTTCGAAGTTACGATTTGTATTTCCAACATCAAGTACATAAGTTTCTGTACCATACGCTTGTGTATGATGTGCATTGCAATGAATAGATACAAACAAATCGGCATTGGCTTTATTTGCAATTTTTGGGCGGTCAGCTAATTCAATAAACACATCAGTCTTGCGCGTGTATACTACTTTTATATTAGGATTTTTCTCGAGTTCTTTACCTACTAGTAGTACAATTTTTAACGCAATATCTTTTTCTTTAAACCCGTATTTTGATGGCTTCCCTGGGTCTTTACCTCCGTGTCCAGCATCTAACACGACTACAAACTTTTTGGAATTATGAGTCTCTTCTTTAGAAATGAAAGAAGAAAGTGTTAATAATATTATAAAGCATACGAAAAGGAATAAGCCCTTCGTTTTAAAGTGGTGAATTCTATTTTTTTTTATCAGGTGCATTTAGTAAAAACTAATTTATGTTTAAATGAAAGCTATAAAAGGATATGTTTTTATAGGATTAACGATTAAAAAACTTACTTTATTACCTATCCATTTAGAGTGGGTTTTAAATTTTAAATTTTTAATTAAATAATAAATCAATCCCAGAAAAATATATGTAATTTTGGCTTTTCAAAAACCGAGCCATACTTTTACAAAAATACATTTAAAAGCGTTGCGTACAAACAACTTTAAAATACTTTTTGCATTAAGTTTTACAGTGTTTATTAACACGTTAAGCTTCGCTCAAGACATTCCAGTAAAAGGGAAACCCATAGAAAAATCAGAAAAAGATATAGTAATAGTATCAACAGATTCGATATCTAAACCTGAAGTTTCAGAAAAAGAACAAGACTCTATTATAAAAGACTCCATAAAACCTAAAAAAGAACTTTTAGAACACATAGTTAAATACCACGCTACTGATTATACCAAATTTAGCCAAAAAGATCAGAGACTTTATTTATATAATGATGCGAGGATTGACTATGGTGATATGAACATTACAGCTGGTAGCATCGTAGTAGACTATTATAAAAATACTGTTTATGCAAAAGGTATAACAGATTCTATTGAAGGCTACATACAAAAACCTGTTTTAACTCAAGGGAGTAATGTAGTAGAACCAGACTCGCTTATTTTTAATACCGAAACTAAAAAAGCCCTCATCTTTAATTCTAAAACGGAGCAAGGTGAAGGTACCGTAATTGCTAGTATTACAAAGAAAGAAAATGACTCGGTTTACTTCTTAAAAGATGCAAAATATACCACCGCAGAAAACCTTGATGACCCTGAATATTATATAAAACTTAGGAAAGCTAAAATTGTACCTGGAAAAAAAATTGTAACAGGTTTAGCAAATCTTTTTATTTATGATGTGCCTACTCCATTAGGGTTACCCTTTGGTTTTTTTCCACAAAGTGAAAAACAAACTTCTGGAGTATTAATACCTAGCTTTGGTGAGCAAAACGACCGAGGGTACTTTTTACAAAATTTTGGTTATTATTTTGCCATTAATGATTATTTAAATTTAGCTGTTTTGGGTGATTACTATACTAATGGGAGTTATGGTATGCGTATGGAAAGCACCTACGTAAAACGCTATAAGTTTAGAGGTAATGTAGGTTTTAGATATGAAAACCTAATCACTAGTGAACGTGGTTTCCCTGATTATGCGAGAAGCACCATATACAATTTACGATGGTCGCATAGCCAAGATTCTAAAGCAAATCCAAACGCCCGTTTTTCAGCATCGGTAAACTTAGGTAGTAGTACTTATTACCGTAACTCGATTAATCAAATAAATACCGGGGCTTTTTTAAATAACACCTTGTCATCTTCAGTATCCTATTCGCAAACGTTTCAAGGCGAACCACAAGTTAACTATAGTGTCACAGCTACCCACTCTCAAAATACTAATACTGAAACCATCAATATGACGCTTCCCACATTTCAAGGAAGTGTTGGTAGAATGTATCCTTTTGCTTCAAAAACTGGCTCTAAAAAAGGATTAATCCAAAATATTAACTTACAATATAACATCCGTGGTGAAAATAGAATTCAAACAACGGACTCTTTATTCTTTAAAAAGGAAATGTTTGACGATGCAAAAGCTGGTTTTCAACATACTATACCCTTAAGCACCAACTTTAAAGTATTTAAGCATTTTAGTGTTAGTGCAAATACTAGCTATAATGAGGTTTGGACTTTTAAAACTATTAACCGATACTATGATAATGTAAATAGAGAAACTGTTACTGAGGATGTAAATGGATTCGATTCGTTTAGAACTTATAATTTTAGTACTAGTATTGGAACTACCATTTATGGGATGTTTAATTTTGAAAAGGAAGGAAAGGACCCGAAAATACAAAAGATTAGACATGTAATGAGGCCTTCGATTAGTTACAATATCAATCCAGCGTTTGATCAATACTACGATTCCTATGAAGTAATAAGCGCTGACGGGTTAACTACAAGTGAAGTAGAATATTCGCGTTTTGAGCAAGGTGTTTTTGGCACTCCAAGTAAGAACTTTTCAAGCTCTATGGGAATATCTGTTGCTAACAACTTTGAGGCCAAAGTTAAAGACAAAGATAGTACCGCCACAGAACCGAAGAAAATCATTCTTTTAAACAATCTAAATTTTTCAACCTCTTATAATTTTGCTGGTGATTCTTTACAATGGAGTCCTGTAAGAATGAGCGGTGGGACACAACTTTTCAAAAATAAATTGAGCATTAACTTTGGCGCTACTTTAGACCCTTATGCACTTGATAGTAATAATAACAGAATTGATAAATTTAATATTGATAATGGCGGTAGCCTTTTTAGACTAACGAGTGCCAACTTAACAGCAAGTTGGTCACTATCAAGTAAACAAGCAGATAAAAAAGATGATAAACGAGATCCCGGTATTGATGAAAATGTAAGAAGCGGTGGTCGTGATGATGATTTATTTGGCGTATCACAAGACTTTGCAAATCAACAACTCAATAGAGATAAAGACAAAGACGGCGATGAAGAACCGAGTGAATTGTACAATTTTAAAATACCTTGGACTTTAAGAGTTGCTTATGCCGTTAATTATTCCAATTCAAGAAGGCAAAATGAAATTTCATCACATTCACTTATGTTTTCTGGTGATATTCAATTATCAGATAAATGGTCAGTTGGTGCTTCCTCTGGTTACGATTTAAAAAATGCAGGCTTCACTTATACGCAACTACGTTTTGAACGCGATTTATTAAGTTGGAGAATGAATTTTAGCTGGATTCCATTCAGCACTAGAGCGTCTTGGAACTTTTTCATAGGTATTAAATCAAATATTTTAAAAGACCTTAAATACGAAAAACGAAGCCAGCCAGATATTCAATTATAAAAGTTATCCATTATGAAAACTATTATTACTACTAAAAATGCCCCTGCTCCTATTGGTCCTTATAATCAAGCGGTTTTATATGGAGACACTTTATACACCTCTGGACAAATAGCCATACATCCACAAACTAACATCCTCGTTTTAGATGATATCAAAACGGAGACCAAGCAAGTAATGGAAAATTTAAAGGCTGTTTTGGAGGCTGCAAATATGACTTTTGAAAACGTTATTAAATCAACCATTTTTATTAGCAATATGGACGATTTTGGTTTAATTAATGAGGTATATGGTAGTTATTTTGGTGATACCAGTGGGCCCGCTCGTGAAACGGTTCAAGTAGCTAGATTACCCAAAAATGTGAATGTAGAAATTAGTATGATAGCAGCTAAATAAGCTACGTATTAAACAGAGGTTCTACTTTTTGAGTGTTTTATAAGTAGTTCCTTTAGTTTTACAACCTCAATAGGTTTTGCTAAAAAATCATCTATTCCTGCTAATTTTGCTTTCGTTATATCTTCTTCAAAAGCACTTGCCGAAACAGCAATTATAGGTGTATTTTTAATATTATATTTTTCCGTATCCTTAATAAATTTTGTGGCTTCATAACCATCCATATCTGGCATATAGATATCCATAAAAATCATATCAAAATCTAAAATTTTATAAAGATCAACGGCTTCTAATCCGTTTTTTGCAAAGGTACATTGGGCACCTTGTCGTTCTAATAAAAACTTAATTACCTTTTGATTCATTCTATTATCTTCGGCAACTAAAACATTAAATTTATCAAGTAAAATAGGATTGAAAGCTTCCTCTTGTGTTTTAATATTCAAGGTTTTTTTCAATTGTAAACTAAAGTAAAATGTAGAGCCTTCATTTTCTTTACTTTCTAGTTTTAATTCGCCACCCATACTTTTAACTAGCTGATAACAAATAGACAGCCCTATACCACCACCTCTATAGTCTCTCATCATAGAGGAATTATACGTTTTTTTAGAATCTTTAAATATAGTTTTTACTTCCTCCTGCTTCATACCAATACCTGTATCCTTTATATAAAAAGTAACAATTTGGTCGTCATCAATACTAACTGTTTGGTCAACTATGATGGATATTTTTCCCGCATTAGTGAATTTAATAGCATTATTAATCAAATTAATTAATACTTGCTGAATTCTGGCTGAATCCCCTAAGACTAAAAACTTATCTTTTTCTTCGTATAAAAATTTGTACTCAAACTCCAACCCTTTTTCCCATGCTTGATACTCAAAAACCTTAAAAAGTCTTGATAAATCAGACTTTAAATCCATAGTTAATAAATTGAGTTCTAATTCGCCAGCATCAACTTTAGCATTTTCAGTTACCATATTTACCAACTGCAAAAGATGCATAGAAGAATATTCGGCAATTTCAACTTGGGCTTTTTGGTCATTATCCAATTCCGTTTGTTTCAGCATATTGAGCATCCCTAAAACCGTATTTAAAGGTGTTCGAACCTCATAGCTCATATTGGAAAGGTAGATGGATTTGTGGTCAGCAATTTTATCAGATGCTTCTAGGCTGCTTTTTAGTTCTTCAATCCTAAGTCTTAAATTTTCTTTTATAACCTCATTTTTTAATTGATTCTTTAAAAAAAACTGTAAAACAAAAACTTGAACAACTGCTAGAATAAATAAAAAAAGAGCGGCACTTTTAAAATAGATATGTTTTTCAAGAACAGCGTATCCAATTATTAGAATAGCACTTATGGAAATAAGAATAAAGAAAGATAATTTCCTTTTTACTTTTATGGATTTAATAGATTTTGGGAAAAAACTCATTTAAAAGTACGTTTCAACAAACATATCTATAAATATATTAATTAACAAAAGTATTGAACTTATTTAAGTTTTATATTTCTCGCCGATTTATTAAAATTTGAACTCGAAAAATTGTAAATTTATAACTCTAATAACTATTGAAAATGCGTATAGAAAATGACATAAAATTGGGATTTAAAGATGTTATGATTCGCCCAAAACGTTCTACTTTAAAAAGTAGGTCTGAAGTAAATTTAGAACGCGAATTTAAATTTTTACACAGTTCGTTTGTTTGGTCTGGAATACCTATCATGGGAGCAAATATGGACACTGTTGGTACTTTTGAAATGGCAAAAGCCTTATCTGATAAAAAATTGTTTACCGCAATACATAAACACTATTCTATAACCGATTGGAATGTGTTTTCATCCAGTTTGTCAAAAAACATTGAAGATTATATTGCTGTAAGTACTGGAATAAGTAAGCAAGATTCTGAGAAGTTAGCCAGTATATTTAAATTTAATCCCTATTTAAAGTTTATTTGCATTGATGTTGCGAATGGTTATTCCGAGCATTTTGCAGATTTTGTTAAAGAAACAAGAACCTTATATCCTGATAAAGTTATTATTGCAGGAAATGTGGTAACTGGAGAGATGGTTGAAGAGCTTTTATTATCTGGAGCCGATATTGTTAAAGTGGGTATTGGACCTGGTTCTGTATGCACTACAAGAATTAAAACAGGAGTTGGCTACCCACAGCTGTCTGCTATTATTGAGTGCGCAGATGCTGCACATGGCTTGGGTGGACAGATAATTAGTGATGGTGGTTGTACAACTCCTGGCGATATTGCCAAAGCCTTTGGTGCAGGAGCAGATTTTGTGATGTTAGGAGGAATGCTTGCTGGCCATACTGAAAGTGGTGGTGAAATTATAGAAAAACAAGGTAAACCCTACAGAAAATTTTATGGAATGAGTTCAAGTACCGCTATGAAAAAACATGTTGGTGGCGTAGCAGAATATCGTGCGAGCGAAGGAAAAACCGTTGAAATACCTTATAAGGGAAATGTTGACAATACCTTACAGGATATTTTGGGCGGGTTAAGAAGTACTTGTACTTATGTTGGAGCTCAACGCCTGAAAGAGCTAACTAAACGAACTACATTTATTAGAGTTAACGAACAAGAAAATAGAGTTTATAAATCGTAAAAAAGTAGTTTATAAAAAAAAAAGAGAGGCAAAAACCTCTCTTTTTTTTTAATCTTTATTGAAATAAATCATTATAAATTTTTTGTGTGATATGCTACTAAACCATCGATTGGCCTACGTTCTATATTACCAACTACAAAACCCATTTCTAGAGCCACTTCTTTTATTAGGTCTTGAGAAAAGAAAGCAATAGACCCTGCAAAATGCACTGGTACTGTTTTAATCTCTTCCTTGTATTGCATAATCATGTTTTTAGCAAACAATCGAATACCCTTTTTTATTAATTGTAAAATATAGTCAGAATCTTTGTTTAAAAACATAAACTCAGCAAAGTTTGCCAAATAAGCATTTGGATTAGGCTGTTTATAAATATTATATTTAATATAATCTGCCTCTAAATTAAATTTAGCGCCAAAAGCAATTTTAATATTTTCTGGCATATGATTAAAATAGTAATCTCTTATTAACTCTTTTCCATAATAATTACCAGATGCATCGTCCATTAAAATATATCCTAAAGACTGCACACGTTGATGCAATTGTTTACCATCAAAATAACTACAATTAGAACCTGTACCTAAAATACAAACAACCGCAGCTTCAGTGTCATGATTAATAGTGCCATAAACCGCCGCTAAAGTATCTTCCTCAACCTTTATAACCGCATTTACAAACACTTCTTTTAAAGCGTTGAACACCATTTCTTTTCCTCTGTCGGTTCCACAACCAGCACCATAAAAGAAAACATGCGTAACATCTTTTCTGTGGGTTTTTAAATCAGCGTTTTTCTTAATTGTTTTTTTAAGTTTTTGCTCAGATAAGATTTCTGGATTAAGCCCTTTGGTACGAATCTTTTCCAGTAATTTATTTCCCTTATTGTCTACTGCAATCCAATCAGATTTAGTAGAGCCACTGTCAACAATTAAAATCATAAGTCTTAAGATAAAAAAACTCCTCAGATTGCTTGTAGGTTTTTGTACAATATCTCTGAGGAGCTGTTATAACTATTATACGCTTAAATTAAATTTTGCTTATGTGTTGAGCAAGATCAACTAATTTAGTTGAATAACCAAACTCATTATCATACCAAGATACTAATTTAAGAAAATTATCATTTAAAGCAATACTTGCTTCGGCATCAAAAACGCTAGTCATAGGCTCCGAAACAAAATCTTGAGATACTACGGCCTCTTCAGTATAACCTAAAATGCCTTTTAATTCGTTTTCAGATGCTTTCTTTAAAGCCGCTTTAACTTCATCCCAAGATGCTGATTTTTCAATTCTAACTGTTAAATCAACTACAGATACATCAGGAGTTGGAACTCTAAATGCCATACCAGTTAATTTCCCATTTAATTCTGGAATAACCTTACCTACCGCTTTTGCTGCTCCTGTAGATGATGGAATGATATTAGCTAATGCACTTCTTCCACCTCTCCAGTCTTTTTTAGAAGGACCATCAACTGTTAACTGAGTAGCAGTAGTAGCATGAACTGTAGTCATTAAACCTTCAACAATACCAAAATTATCATTGATAACTTTAGCAAGTGGTGCTAAACAGTTAGTTGTACATGAAGCGTTTGAAACAATAGTGTCTTTTGCAGTTACTTTATCATGATTTACACCCATAACAAACATTGGTGCATCTGCCGATGGTGCTGAAATCGCAACCTTTTTGGCTCCCGCTGTAATATGTGCTTGTGCTTTTTCTAAAGTAGTGAAGATTCCTGTACAATCTAATACAACCTCTGCACCAACAGCATCCCATTTTAAATCTTCTGGATTACGTTCTGCAGTAATTCTAATTTCTTTTCCGTTTACTACTAAGTTTCCATTTTTTACATCCACAGTACCACTAAAACGACCGTGAATAGAATCGTATTTTAATAAATACGCTAAATGTTCTACATCTAATAAGTCGTTAATACCTACTACTTCAATATCTGGTCTTGAAACCGCAACTCTAAAAGCGATTCTACCTATTCTTCCAAATCCGTTAATTCCTAATTTTAATTTTGACATAATTTTACCTATAAATGTTAAGTGCTCATAATATCAGAGACACGCAATAATTCTAAATTTATTTTTGTTTTTCCTTTAATAGCTTTTTCTAAAGGTGTTAGTTCCATTTTACCGTTAAGTAATCCCACCATATAATTTGTTTGTCCGTCTAATAAAGACTCAACGGCTTTTACACCCATTCTACTTGCTAAAACACGATCGAAACAAGACGGTGCGCCTCCACGTTGCATATGCCCTAAAACAGACACTCTTACGTCGTAACCCTCCATGTTTTCATCTACGTAATCTTTAAGTTGAAAAATGTTTTTTCCAATTTTATCACCTTCAGCAACAATGACAATACTTGAGGTTTTCCCCGATTTTCTACTTCTATTTAATGAATCTACTAATCGCTCTAAACCTAAATTTTCTTCAGGGATGAGAATCTCCTCAGCACCACCTGCAATACCTGCATTTAATGCTATATGCCCTACATCTCGTCCCATAACCTCAACAAAAAATAATCGGTTATGCGAACTAGCTGTATCTCTAATTTTATCGATGGCGTCAACTACAGTATTTAATGCAGTATCAAAACCTAAAGTGTGAGATGTCCCAACTATATCATTGTCAATAGTTCCTGGTATCCCCATAACTGGGAATCCAAATTCTTGATTAAAAATAAGCGACCCAGTAAAAGAGCCATCTCCTCCAATAACCACCAAGCCATCAATATCGGCTTTAACTAAATTATCGTAAGCTTTTTGTCTGCCCTCTATAGTTCTAAATTCCTTTGAACGAGCCGACTTTAATATAGTACCTCCTTTATTGATAATCCCTTTTACGCTTCTCGCGCTCATTTCCTTAAAATCTCCTTCAATTAATCCTTCGTAACCTCGGTACACACCAACGCATTGAATTTCATGATAAGCACAAGTTCTAACGACTGAACGAATGGCTGCATTCATTCCAGGAGAATCGCCTCCTGAGGTTAAAACCGCTAATTTTTTTATTGTTTTTGGCATTAATTTTTAAAATTTGCAAGTGTAAAATTACTAAACAAATAGCATATATCGATAGCATTTATAGTATTTTATATCACTTTTAAAACTATAACGTTTTAGTTGATAATTAGGTTTTTTGTAAATAATTAGGGCGTTTTTTACTTATTCTTTTGAAGGTGTTTTTACCGAAATAAAATCAGGTAATGGGCTTGTTTTTTCTACCTCTAGTGTTTCTTCTATAACAGACTCTTCTTTTACTGATTTTTTAAAGAGTTTTTGAAGTAATTCTTTAAAAGTATCAAAATCTACATTATAAGAAAGTCCAACTCCTTGTGTGTAGCCAATTTGCTCTCCGAAATTTTGAATACTGTTCTCTCTATTAAACACTTTAGCAGTTAGGGTTCCTTCTTCATTTAAAAGAAAATCTATTTCAACATCGCCCGCAATAACAGTTTCTGTAGCACCACCAACAGGTACACCCACTTTACCGTTTATAAGAACTCGATCGCTTATTTGGGTTTGTAGTGTAACTCCAAATCTATCATCAGTTTGATAGTCAGGTCTATTTTGTCCTGCTTCATAATTCAACCCAATATTAAGCTTACTATCTCCATTGGTAAAAATACCATTAATAATTCCATTAAGTCGTTCAGCAATGGTACCAGAAAAATTAACCTCGTTTATTCCACGTGAAAAAGACCCTGTAGATATTAAATAAAGCGCTTGGTTTTGTTTATCCTCTTCTGATTCTAATCTATACTGAAGCTCGGATTTAATAGTTGAACTCACATTTGGGAATTCAAAATTAAATTCTGGATTAGGTTGCTCTAAATTACCTGTTAAAGCAATATTTAACTCAACCGGGATACTTCTGTTTGTTGGATTGTCTAGTAATGGTGACGGGTTTGCTTGTGTTCTATAAATTGCACGCATATTTATTAAAGCATCTAGCGGATCTCCTTCCCAAGCTATGGTTCCACCTGGTTGTACGGTAAATTCTTTTTGTATAATACCTCCATAAGCGAAATTGTAAACACCTTCAAAAACGGAGAAATCACCCCACATATCAAACTTTCCATTCGTGTTGATTTCAACAAGCAAGCCTCCTCTACCGCGTCCTTTTAAAGAATGTCCTGTATTTTTATCAATTATAATTTCAACTTCCGCATCTTCAGTAATATCTAAATCAAAATCTAACTCGAGACCTTTTATTTCGTCAAAAACAATTTCTTTTCCTGCTTTTCGAGCTTCTTTTTCTTCTCTCGTCAGAAAATGAATGTATGAGTTATCACCAAACGATTCGGCATCATTTAAAGGAATCTTAAATACCGTACCACGTTTTGTTTCTCCTATTACACTTATTACCAACTCTTCAGTGGGCCCCATTAAACTAGCTCTACCACCTATAAAACCAGTGCCATAGTATAAAGATTCTTCAGTTTCTTGAGTATCTAAAATTAATAACCTTGAGGCTGTTACGTTTAATCCTAGGTTCCAGTTTGAAAAATTAATATGGCTTAAAGTTCCGTTTAATTGGCCCCTAGAGTTATACTTAATATCGGTTAAATTAATATTGTTAAAAATAAAGGTTTGATTCTTTAAGCCCACTGAAGAATTATCCCCAAAATCATAATCTACATTAAGATAGGGAATACCCAATCCAGCATTATTTAATACCAAATCACCATTTATATCAGGTTGTCTTAAATCTCCAACAACTTTAACATCACCTGTAGCTGTACCTCGAATATTACTTAAAACCCCATCTAGTAGAGGGTTTAAAGGGAATAAATTAAACTTGTTTAAATTTAAAACCACATCAATTCTTGATTGCCTGCCAGAAACTGTAATATCTCCTTTAGCACTAAAAGATTTCGATTCGTCATCTTTTATAGTAGCATTTACATTATAGTTGGTAAGCGACTCATTACCAGTTATAGTAGCATCAAATGAACCTAATAAAAAGTTATTTACCTTAAAATCGTCAATAACAATGGTTGAATTTGGTAGATAACTTCCATTTTTTTGAAGAATGTCTAACTTACCATTTACGTTACCTGCTAATGATAAACTATCAATATCAGGTGTTATTTTAGCTAAATCTACATTAGTAAAATTAAGCTTAATGTCTTTTTGGGTTGAATCTTTTATAAAGCCTGAGAGTCTTATTTCTTCATTGTTATGATTGATTTTAAACTTATCAATATTAAATTTTGTTAACTTTTTATCAAATGAAATTTTATGAAATTTATCTTGGGCTTCATTGATTAACCACTTATTGTTTTTGATGGTAATATCGGATTGTTTGAAACCAATAACAGACTCGTTCTTATCATTTATAGTATGGTAAAAACTTAAATTATAAGCGTCGTTATTATTTTTTCCACCATGAAACTCGGATCGCATAAATAACGTATCGTTCACCGTTACATTAATTAAATTGAATTTTGAAACATTATAATATTTAGTGTTTAAACTGTCAATTTCTACGTAGGTATTAAATACGGGGTTACTATTATCTACTTGAACTTCAATATTATTTGCAAAATAATCGAAGAGCTTAATTTTTGGCGATTTAAAGGTAAGTTTAAACTTCTCTTCTTCACTTTCAACTCTTCCACGTATAAAAGTGTTTGATCCTAGTTCCACCTCTGGATATAAAACTTCAATAATCTTGTTATAAATTTTAAAATTGAAATCGATATTTTGGTTTGCTTTTACTTTATGTGGAATATAGTTGGTATAAATATGCCCTATAGAATTCTCAAATAGTTTTTTCAAATCCTTGAACACGAAACGTCCTTTTAGTTCACCTTCAATAATATCTGGCGAACTGAATTCTATAAAACGTGTATCGCCCTCAAATCTTGATGAGATGTTAAAGGTATCAAAGTAATACGTGTCATTCTCGTTTCTATAAACGGTATTCTGAAAAGCTATTCTTCCATAAGCGTCATCATAACTACTGCTATTCATATTCATTTTAACACTACTTGAGAACATAGAAATGCTATCCTTTTTTACGAAGTTTAATGTGTTTAAGTTAGCGTAATCTACAACCGCTTCAAAATCATACTTTTTTATGTTTTCCGAGAAATCAACAAGTCCATTAAAGCTTAATTGCAGGTTTGGGTCTTTCACAAACAAATTACCATCAAAAATTCTGTTTTTAATAGTCCCTGCTACTTTGATTCCTTTGTAATTGTACTTATTATATTCAATTTCAAAAATATCTCCTTTAACTTCCGTATTAAGCGTTTCTGAAACAAATCCTTTTCCGTTAACATCAAAATTTAATGAACCACTTCCTATGGTAGGATCTTCCAAGAAAGTACCAAAATCAAACTGTTCAAAAATTATTTTTCCCTTATAATTAGCGTTGTCAATATCATTAATTTTACTTATTTCTAAGTTTGAATCTACAAATCCTAAATCTGTGTCAATTTCAATATCAGCAATAATATTAGATGATGTAACTTTAGAATTTCCAACAATGGTGAACTTGCCTAACCTATCAAACGAGGTTGGTATGGCTTCTCCCAAAACATTCGGTAATAAGTCTTTTAAATCTTTATATGTTGATGTTAAATCACTAAAACTGCCATTCATATAAAAATTATCGGGTTCTTTATTAAAGAGGTTTTTAAAATTTATATCACCATATACTTTAGTTTTCGTGCTGGTGGTTAACCTTAAGTTATTAGTTTTTAAATCATTTAATGTACCCAATAAGTCAACACTAAACTTAGCTGACTGATTTACTCCAAACTCATTATAAAAAGTGTTAAGCTCATTTAAAAAAACATTAGAATCCTTAAAACTTGCATTTACTAAAACTTTATCTGTAAAATATTGCAAGTCTTCTCTTTGGTAAGAAAATTTTAAATCGCCTTTTAAAACCGAGTTAGGTGTTTTTATTTGTAGGTTAGCAAAAGTCATATCAGTTAACGTATATGCAAAATCAGTCATCATATTTTTAACCTCTACGCCTCTACTGTCTTTAAATGCTAACGTGTTTATTCTGGCCCTTACATCACTTCCATTTATTAAAAAATTAGTTGCGTTAATGTTTAAACCTTCAAAGTGGAGGACTTTAGTGGTAGCTCTATTTTCATCGGATAGTTTGAAAATACTATTGTAAATAGAAACATCACTAGATGACAAAAGAAATTCGCTCTTTTCCTTTCTTGGGTTATCGTCTTCAAACTTGTTTACAAAAACATCCAAGTTCGTTTCATCTTCTCCACTATAAGTTTTTATATTAAAAAATAGGTTAATAATATCAATATCGCCAAAAACCAAATTCCCATTATACAATTTTGTGAAACTTAAAATGGAAGTATTCAGCTCTTTTATACTTATCAGCGTGTCTTTTTTATAATCTTGAATGTAAATTTCTTTAAGCTCTACATCGCCATTAAATTGAAGACTCACTCTATTAATATTGATGTTGGTTTTAAATTCTTGATTTAGTTTTTTTGTAGCGTATTTACCAAGTTTTGTTTGAACAGCAGGTATCGATAATATTAACACCAGAATGATGAATATCATAAGTAGTATACCTACTATCTTGTACAATATTTTTAGAAATTTTTTGATACGCTTAAAGTTATAACTTTATTAAGAATAAACTACTTTTGTATTTACGACTAAAAATAACGATTGAGATGTTTATTCGTTTTCAAAATTAACAATTATTGTGCCTAATATTTATTAATGTCTTCACAAAATATTTATATCCTCGGAATTGAGTCTTCTTGCGATGATACAGCAGCCTCCGTAATACACAACGGGCGTATTTTAAGTAATGTTGTCGCTAACCAGAAAATACATGAAGAGTTTGGTGGTGTAGTGCCAGAATTAGCCTCTAGAGCGCATCAACAAAACATAGTGCCTGTAGTGCATCAAGCGCTTAAAAAAGCTAATATTACCAAAGACCAACTTAAAGCTATTGCTTTTACCAGAGGTCCTGGTTTAATGGGTAGTTTGTTAGTAGGAACGTCATTTGCAAAATCGTTGGCTTATGGTTTAAACATTCCATTAATTGATGTTAACCATATGCAAGGTCATATTTTAGCACACTTTATCGATGAAGAGGGATTTAACAAACCACCGTTTCCGTTTATTGCGATGACTATTTCTGGAGGACATACTCAAATTGTTAGAGTTGATGATTATTTTGATATGACCGTAATTGGTGAAACTATTGATGATGCTGTTGGTGAAGCTTTTGATAAAAGCGGGAAAATTTTAGGTTTAGGTTATCCTGCGGGACCCGAAATTGACAAACGTGCTAAATTAGGAAACCCAAAAGCTTTTAAATTTACAAAGCCAAAAGTGGATGGTTTAAATTTTAGTTTTTCAGGTTTAAAAACTGCTATTTTATATTTTATTCAGAAAGAAACAAAAGCAAACCCAAATTTTGTTGAAGAAAACCTAAACGATATTTGCGCTTCCATTCAATATAGCATTATTGGCATTTTGATTGACAAGTTAAAATTAGCATCAAAACAAACAGGTATTAAACATATTGCCATTGGTGGTGGTGTTTCTGCAAATTCAGGTATTCGTCAGTCTTTAAAAGATGGCGAGCAAAAATTTGGATGGACGACATATATCCCAAAATTTGAATTTACCACCGATAATGCCGCTATGATTGCCATAGTAGGTTATTTAAAATATTTAGAAAGTGATTTTGCTGAACAAAATGTAGCAGCTTCGGCGAGGTTAAAAATTTAATTATATGGCGAAAATCGAAAAAGGCGATGTTTTCAAAATTAAAACTAAAATTGGTTTTGGCTTTCTTCAATTTATTGATAAAACTATAGATAGAACACACTACATTAGAGTTTTAGATTTTATTTCTCAAAACGGTTTAATTTCTCAAGAAGATGTAGACAAAAAAGAAAGATGGTGTACAGAATTTATTCTGAATATTGCATTTCGAAGAAGGCTTGTGGAAAAAGTCGGGAATTTCAAAATTCCTAATAATTTCAGAATTGCAAGATTTGCAAGGTCCAAACATATTATTGGAGAAAACATTAATGGTTGGAATATAGTTGATAGAAATACATTAAAACTCATTTTTAAAGAAGTACTATCAGATAAGGAATTACTACTTTCTCCTCACGGTATAATGAATGATACATATATAATTGAAAGATTGCAAGAAGGTTGGACTCTTGAAGATTGGAAATAATATTTATTAGTGTATTCGTGGCAAAATTATAATTCTCTTATCTTCGCTTTATGCAACTCTTCTACAATCAAAATATCACCGAAACAACTCAAGAGTTTACTTTTGATAAAGAAGAAAGTAGGCATATTGTAAAAGTGCTAAGAAAAACGGTTGGCGACGAATTACATATTACAAACGGTAAAGGTTGGTTGTTTACTGCTCAAGTTTCAGTACCCAATATTAATAAATGTAGTGCTAAAATTGTTTCAAAAACACTGCAATCAAAAAATGGCTACCATTTACATTTGGCTGTAGCTCCAACCAAAATGAACGACCGTTACGAATGGTTTTTAGAAAAAGCTACCGAAATAGGTGTAGATAGCATTACCCCTATTATTTGCGACCATAGTGAACGAAAAGTTATTAAAACAGACCGTTTTGAACGTATTTTACAATCGGCTATGAAACAATCTTTAAGTTGTTATTTACCAACTTTAAATGACGCCATTCCTTTTAAAGACTTTATAAAGCAGAATATTACAGGAGATTTATTTATAGCGCATTGTGAAGAAACCGATAGAAAATCACTGAAAAATAAACTAAAGCCAAAAACCAATATTACCATTTTAATAGGACCTGAAGGCGATTTTTCTGTTAAAGAAATTGAAATGGCGCTTCAAAATAATTTTATTCCTGTAACTTTGGGAGAAACCCGATTACGAACCGAAACCGCTGCCATTGTAGCTTGCCATTCTGTTGCATTTATAAACGAGTAATATGAAGTTAACCATATCTTTTGTCTTTTCTCTTTTTTCTCTTTTCTTATTTTCTCAAGATTTAGCCATTTTAAAATATAAAGGCGGTGGCGATTGGTATGGAAATCCTACCGCATTACCAAATCTTATTACTTTTTGTAATCAAAATATAAATACCCAAATTAGTACCAAACCAGAGACAGTTGAAGTTGGTAGCACCGATATTTTTCAATATCCTTTTTTACATATGACTGGTCATGGTAATGTGTTTTTTAGTGAAGCAGATGCTGAAAATTTACGTAATTATTTAATGTCTGGTGGGTTTTTGCATATTGACGATAATTACGGTATGCAACCCTACATAACTAAAGAGTTAAAAAAGGTATTTCCAGATAAGGATTTGATAGAACTCCCAACAAATCATGCTATATTTAATAGTGCATTTAAATTTACCAACGGAATACCAAAAATACATGAACATGATGGCAAACGTCCGCAGGCATTCGGAATTTTTGTTGAAGACCGACTGGTTCTATTGTTTACATATGAAAGCGATTTGGGTGATGGTTGGGAAGACCCAGAAGTACACAACGACCCTGCAGATGTTAGAGAAAAAGCCCTTAAAATGGGGGCTAATATTATTAAATATGCTTTTGAGAATTAAAATGTCTCGCAAAGACGCAAAGACCTTAAGGCTTTTAATGACTGCAAACTGCTACTGAATACTGCCAACTAAAAATGCAACTTACACACTACAACACCAACTTTTCAAAACGCACTTTTCCAATTACGCTGGTATGCGATAATGTAACTAATGCTCCAAATATTGGAGGTCTATTTAGAATATCAGATGCTTTTGGAATTGAGAAACTTATCCTTTGTGGTGATGTTTCTCTAGGAAGAAAAATGACAAAAACTTCTAGAGCCACTGAAAAAGTAGTTGCTTATGAAATAAAGCAATCCGCCTCAAAAGTGGTTAAAACATTAAAAGCTAAAGGCTATCAAATTATTTCATTGGAAATTACTGAAAACAGTAAACCCATTCACTCCTTTCAGTTTTCAAAAGAAAAACCCATCGCATTAATAATTGGTGATGAAAATTTTGGGGTTTCAGCAGATATTTTAGAGCAATCAGATGCCATTATTCACATCGATATGTTTGGTCATAATAGCAGCATGAATGTGGTACAGGCAACCAATATCGCATTATACGAAATCACTAAGCAACTTTTGTAAACCATTTTATATATTTACTAAATGAATTCTAAAACAATCTCCAGCGGTATTCTAAGAGCAGTCGCTATTATTTTAGGTGTCGCTCTAGTGCTATTCTTTCTTTATAAAGTACAATCCGTTATTGGGTATATTGCCATTGCTGCCGTTATCTCATTAATTGGAAGACCCATTGTTTTGTTTTTAGAGGGTAAACTGAAGTTTAAAAACACCATTGCTGTAATTGTTACCATGGTGCTTTTATTAGGAATATTTGCAGGTTTAGTAGGTTTATTTATCCCGTTGGTAATAAAACAAGGGCAAAATTTATCACTATTAAACATTAATGAATTACAAAGAAATATTGAGAATTTATACATTGAAATTATCACTTATTTTGACTTGCATCAAATTGATGTTGAGCAATCTTTGAAAGAGTCAAATTTATTATCTAAAATAGATTTTGCTTTAATTCCTAATTTTTTGAACTCCATCATAAGTGGTTTAGGTAGTTTTAGTATTGGATTGTTTTCTGTACTTTTTATTTCGTTTTTCTTTTTAAAAGATAGTCGGTTGTTTGAAAATGGTATCATGACTTTTATACCTGATAACAAAGAATCTCGATGGAAAAAATCTTCAACTAAAATAAAAGACCTACTTTCTAGATACTTTGTAGGCCTCATTTTTCAAATTCTAATTCTTTTTATTATTTACACCATTGGCCTTTTAATTATTGGTGTTGAAAACGCTATTGTTATTGCATTTTTATGTGCCCTTTTAAACCTTATTCCTTATGTGGGGCCTTTAGTTGGAGCATTTTTAATGCTTACTTTAACTATGACTAGTAATCTTGGAGAAAGTTTTAGCAATATAATTTTACCAAAAACCTTTTGGGTGTTTATAGTGTTTATCATCGGACAATTGGTTGATAATTTCTTCAGTCAACCCATTATATTTTCTAAAAGTGTAAAGTCACATCCGTTAGAAATATTCCTTGTTATATTAATTACAGGAATCCTTTTTGGAGTCATCGGATTAATCATTGCTGTACCAGCCTATACGGCTATAAAAGTTATTTTAAAGGAGTTTTTATCTGAGAATAAGATCGTAAAAAAGCTTACCAAAGACATTTAATTCAACTTGAATCCATTAATTCTAAATACTGAAATTCAAGAGTTTATAAATGATAATTTAAACACTGATATTTCTTCATTACTTTTAAAAGGCACTTCATTTTTAGAAGTTTCAACGAAAGACATAATTGAACAAATAGAAGCAAAAAAGCGTTGTGAAAAAAAATTACCAACATGGTTTAATACCAAAAACATATATTATCCCAATAAGTTAAATATTGAGCAAACCTCTTCTGAAATTACCGCTAAATATAAATCTCAATTAATTGAAGGAAACTCAATAATAGATTTAACTGGTGGTTTTGGAGTTGATGCATATTTCTTTTCAAAACAGTTTAAAACGGTTAAACATTGTGAAATTAATGAAGGTCTATCTCATATTGTTGCTCATAATTACAAACAACTTCAAACTAAAAATATAACGACCATTGCAACTGATGGCATTGAATATATATTGCTTTCAAAAAACAAATATGATTGGATTTATATTGATCCTTCCAGAAGACATGACACAAAAGGCAAAGTTTTCTTCTTAAAAGATTGCTTACCTAATGTTCCAGAACATATCGACTTATTATTTAATCATTCCAACAACATCCTGATTAAAACCTCGCCACTACTGGATTTATCAATTGGTATTGACGAATTGAAGCATGTAAAGGCCATTCATGTTGTTGCTGTAAACAATGAGGTTAAAGAGTTACTTTGGGTTTTAGAAAAAGAATTTGATAGCTCCATTCAAATTGAAACGGTGAATATTAAAAATGATGATATTCAACAATTCCATTTTACTTTAAACAATAAAAAAAACTCAGAATCGAAATACAGTAAACCACTTACCTATTTATATGAGCCTAATTCCGCCATATTAAAGGCTGGAGCTTTTGATGAAGTTTCAAATCAATTAAATGTATTTAAGCTGCATAAACACTCCCATTTATATACAAGCGAAAACTTAGTTGAATTCCCAGGTAGAATATTTAGAATAGAACGTGTAATCCCTTACAATAAAAAAACCTTAAAAAAGGCGGGAATTACAAAAGCAAATATTACTACCCGAAACTTCCCAGAAACGGTACAACAAATTCGCAAAAAAAATAACATTAAGGATGGAGGTCACGCATATTTGTTTTTTACAACAAACCACCACGATGAGAAGATTGTTATCGTAACTTCGAAAGTATTATAAAGCAAAAAAGTCTTAACAATTTAGTTAAGACTTTTTGTGATCGCGACAGGATTCGAACCTGTGACCGTCTGCTTAGAAGGCAGATGCTCTATCCAACTGAGCTACGCGACCTAAACCATATTGGAAAACTTTTTATTTTCCGGTGCGCAAATATAAAATTAACTATATATCTAACCAAAAGAAATCTTTAATAAATTTAAGCAAAGTAAATATAAATGGATACTACCACTAATACTACCAAAGCTCCAACGGTTTTAGTGTGTTTCCAAGGTTCAATATCAACTTGTTTTGTATATTCTAATTCGTAGGCCGTTTCTCTTGGTTTTATCTTCCCTATGGCGAGCATTATTAAAATATTAAGTATAAACAAAATCGCCATAACATGTAAAAAATGAGGGTAAGCATCCGCTTCAACTAGCTTTAATGCAGCTGCATCAGTAATACCTGAAGCCTTAGCTTCGTTTAAAGCATTTTCAATAAAATGAGGCTTTAGTATAAACTGACTTAAAATATACAGCAATGATCCAGAAATAACTCCAATTTTAGCCGCTATTGCAGGCACTCGTTTCGTTGTATAACCAACTACAATAATTGTAAAAATTGGAATACTATAAATACCATTAATCTCTTGTAAATAATTAAATAAACTACCCGCATTCGCGATAAGAGGCGCTATAAACATGGCAGAAACAGCTAATATGATACCAAATATTTTACCATATTTTACCACTGTTTTTTCATCAGCATCTTTATTTATATGTTGTTTATAAATATCGATACCAAATAATGTGACTGAACTATTTAAAACACTATTAAACGAACTTAAAATGGCACCAAATAAAACGGCAGCAAAAAATCCTACTAGATATTTTGGTAGAACAGCACGAACTAATTCCGGGTATGCTAAATCACTGGTAGCTAATCCGCCTTCAAAATAATGATATGCTATAATACCTGGTAATACCAAAATAAGCGGACCTAAAATCTTTAAAAAGGACGCTAACAATAATCCTTTTTGTCCTTCAGCTAAGTTTTTAGCACCCAAAGCTCTTTGAATAATTTGTTGGTTGGTTCCCCAGTAGAACAATTGCACCAACATCATTCCTGTAAAAATAGTACTAAATGGAACTTCCTGACCCGGTTGACCCATAGACTTAAATCTATCAGGGTTAGCACTCATTAAGGTATCTAAGCCAGCGGTTAAACTACCATCACCAATAGCCATCAGACCAAAAACTGGTATAAGAAGTCCGCCTATTATAAGTCCAATAGCATTAATACTATCCGATACAGCTACCGCTTTTAATCCACCAAAAACGGCGTAAATGGAGCCTATAATTCCAATTCCCCAAATACACATCCACAAGGCTTTTGTATTTGATACATTAAGCATCTCGGGAACGTTAAACATACCGCTAATAGCCACTGAACCTGAGTATAAAATCACTGGAAGTAAAACAACCACATAACCCGTTAAAAACAATCCTGAAGTAATGGTCTTGGTCGAAACATCAAATCGTTTCGATAAAAATTGAGGCACCGTAGTTAAGCCTCCTTTTAAATATCGTGGTAATAAGAAAACAGCTGTAACTACCATGGCTATTGCTGCTAGGGTTTCCCATGCCATAACCGATAATCCATCAGTATATGCACTACCATTTAAGCCTACAATTTGCTCTGTTGATAAATTGGTTAGTAACAGAGATCCTGCTATAACACCCGCTGTTAAACTTCTGCCTCCAAGAAAATAGCCATCAGATGATTTTTCATCTGTTGAACGTGTTGCGTAATAAGAAATTATGGCTACCATTAATGTGAAGCCAACAAAAGAAATTATTCCAATCATGCTATATTTAGTTTAATTAGTGATATAAAGGAACCAAATATAAAGATTTAATTTTTATAAATTTGATTAAAAAAGTATCGTAGAAAAGTTTTAAATTAAAAATAGAAATCAATAAAAAAGTCATTAATAATCCTATAAAATCTACTAAATGCAATCATTATTAATTAATGACGTTTCCACAAAATTCTTCCAATTATTTAAAAATAAACCAATACTTATTTTTTCTCCCGGAAGGATAAATATTATCGGCGAACATACCGATTATAATGATGGTTTTGTATTTCCAGCGGCAGTAAATAAAGGTATTGTGGCTGCAATCCAAAATAGCGACACTAATTATAGTACCGCCTATGCATTAGATTTGGATAATAAAATTGAATTCGATTTAAACAATTTAAAACCTTCTAAATCAGGAAGTTGGGAAAATTATGTGTTTGGTGTTATTGCTGAGATTAAAAAAAAGAATAAAGAAATTGGCAATTTCAACTTAGTTTTTAAAGGTAATATCCCTGTTGGCTCTGGCTTGTCATCGTCTGCCGCATTAGAAAATAGTATTGTTTTTGGATTAAACACACTTTTCAATTTAGGTTTTACAAAACAAGAAATGATACTAATTTCTCAAAAGGCTGAACATAATTTTGTAGGTGTTAAATGCGGTATTATGGACCAATATGCTAGTATGTTTGGTATAAAAAACCATGCGTTGCTGTTAGATTGTAGAACTATGGAATCGAAGCCTTACCAAATCGATTTTAAAAATCATCAACTTATGCTAATAAATACCAACGTAAAACATAGCTTATCGGATAGTGCTTATAACGACAGACGAACCGTTTGCGAAAATGTTTGCAAAATACTCGGTGTTCATGCCTTAAGGGATGCTACAGTTCAAGACTTGGAAACTATAAAAGACAAGTTAACACCAAATGATTATCAAAAAGCCCTTTATGTAATTGAAGAAAACTGCCGTGTTTTATTAGCATCTAAAGCGATTGAAAATAGTGATTTGGATGCTTTGGGTCTATTATTATTTCAATCTCATAGCGGGTTGCAACATCAATATAAAGTAAGTTGTGAAGAGTTAGATTTTTTAGTAGACCAAGCAAAACTAAGTCAACACGTTTTAGGTGCTAGAATGATGGGTGGCGGATTTGGTGGCTGTACCATAAATTTAGTAGATAGAAATTTTGCCAAAGAATTTTCGGAAATAACTTCAAAAGCATATCAAAAAACTTTTGGAAAATCTTGTTCTATATACAATATTGAACTGTCTGAGGGTACTCATTTAATAGAATAATAGTAAATATCAACTACTTCTAATTCAAATTTCGTCCATGTTATAATAAATCATAGCTTCAAAAGTTATATTTTTAGCCATCAAATCAGGCCCTTTTTAATGAAACGTTACTTTTATATAGTTTTAACCCTAGGTTTTTTAATATTTTGGAGTTCTTGTAGAAAAGATTTTGTTTTTTCACCTAGTACAGGAAGTCTTCAATTTTCAAAAGATACGGTGTATTTAGATACTGTTTTTACTAACATTGGCTCTAGCACTTATAATTTAAAAGTTTACAATAGAAGTGATAGTGATATTCTTATTCCTTCGGTGCGTTTAGCTTTAGGCGAAACGTCTAATTATCGTTTAAGTGTTGATGGTATAGCTGGTAAAGTTTTTGACAATGTAGAAATATTGGCAAAAGATAGTTTGTATATTTTTATTGAATCTACAATCGACATCAATAATTATCCAAACCCAAATGGTACGTATTTATATACCGATCAAATAGAATTTGATTCTGGCTCCAATCAGCAAAAAGTAGAGTTAGTTACCTTAGTACAAGACGCTATTTTTATTTATCCCAACCGAGATAATACTACAAAAGTGATTGAAACGCTCACACTTAATATTGGCGGTGAGATTGTTGAAACCGAATTACAAGGACGGGAATTATTGCCTTCCGAACTTACTTTCACCAATGAAAAACCTTATGTTATATATGGATTTGCCGCTGTACCAGTAAATGAAACTCTTACTGTTGAAGCTGGTGCACGCGTACATTTTCATGACAATTCTGGCATTATAGTTTCAAACGGTGCATCTATCAATGTTAATGGTGCATTTAGTACAGACCAAGAACTGCTCGAAAATGAGGTGATTTTTGAAGGTGACCGATTAGAGCCTAATTTTTCGGAAGTACCAGGGCAATGGGGCACAATTTGGTTGTTGGATGGAAGCGTAAATAACACGATTAATTATGCAACTATTAAAAATGCTACGGTTGGTATTTTAAGCGATGGAAACCCCGACGACGTGAACAATAAACTTAATATAACAAACTCGCAAATTTACAATTCCAGCGCTTTTGGTATTTTAGGCAGAAACACCTCTATTGCCGGTGAAAATGTGGTTATAAACAATGCAGGACAATCATCGTTTGCAGGCACCATAGGTGGTAAATACAATTTTACACACTCAACTATTGTAAATTACTGGAACAACAGTTTTAGGCAATTCCCTTCAGTTTATCTTAATAATTTTATTATTGATGAAGATAACGTAGCCATATTAGCTGATTTAAATGAAGCCAATTTTAATAACTGCATTATTTATGGAAATGATAATCCTGAAATTTTGCTGGATGAAATAGAAGATGCTTCCGTTGTTTTTAATTTTAAGTTTACTAATTGCTTAATTAGGTTTGAAAATACCAACAACAATTTTACAGGTCCTAATTACGATTTAAATGACACCAGTAAATATGAAGGCAATCTTTTTAATCAAGACCCTAACTTTTTAGATACCGAGTTAAATAAACTAATTATTGGTACAGAATCTGCTGCTATTAACCAAGGTAACGCAACCTTTGCATCTCAAGTATCTGTAGATATTTTAAATGTAAACCGAACCGCTGCACCAGATTTAGGAGCTTATCAGCATATCACCTTTCCTGAGGAAGATTAAAGCGTTTCAACTATTTTACTTCCATAAAAAAATATTACTTAACTTAGTAACACTTCTAAGTAGTTCTTTATAACCGCACGGTGTTGGTGTTCGTTAGTTAATTTTATAACAAGTTGGTTATGGAAAAAATAAAAAGAATTGGCGTATTCTCATTTGCAAAATTTCAAACGCTTTTGGGTGGTCTGATTGGTTTAGTATTGGGGATTCTATATTCGTTTGGTGGTCTTATAATTGATATGCTTGTTAGCTGGGATATACTTTCAGCTACTACCATGGAAACACCCGGATTAAGTTATGGTACCATACTCGCTTTTGGTGCTCTAATTGGTATGCCCGCTATATTTGCGGTTGCAGGTTTTTTTCTAGGAATCCTAGAGGCCATACTTTATAATTTGTTTGCAAGATGGTTTGGCGGCGTTAAAATAGACTTTTCTTAACACTAGCCTTTTTAAAAAAAGACTATATTTAAGTTCGTAAATCAATCAAAAAAAAACAAATCCATGAAAAAATCAATCGTATTATTCGTTTTATTAGCCACCTTTTCTTTTGTAAATGCCCAGTCAAATGCTGAAAAAGAAAGTGTTGAAAAAGCTTGCCTAAATTATATTGAAGGATTTTATGAAGGGGACGAATCTAAACTTAAAGCAAGTTTACAACCATCATTAAACAAGTTTGGTTTTTGGAAAAATAAAGAAGGTGATTATGAACAACAAAACCCTATGTCTTTTGAGAATGCTTTGGCATATGCACGAATTGTATTAGAAAAGAAGCAGTTTCCTAAGCCAGATGCACCAAAAAAAGTAGAAGTTTTAGATGTTGGAAATTCTATTGCTTCGGCAAAAATTACCGCTTGGTGGGGTATTGACTATATTTTACTCTCAAAACGAGGCGATAAATGGATGATTGAACAAGTACTTTGGGAAGGTCCTCTCGAAAAAAGCTAATAAAATTTTGAACTTTAAAAATAAGTGTTTTTGCCTTTAGGTTCCGTAGTTATTCTTGTAAGAAAAATTAATTATCTTTACGAGATAACCCTGATAAAAACTTGCTAAATCCCGACGTTTTTATGGGATAAACCAAATAAAAGTTACTATATAACCAGTTGGGCGTAATATGAAAAACCAGAAATAACGAATGACATTTATCCGAAATTTAACTTCTCGTTTTTCAAACAAAATCATTTCAGTTGAAATAGACCAAGACCTTTTAGAAGAATTAGATACAGCAGACAAAGTCACTACCAACAGAAATATCACTTTTAATTTATATAAATTAATCTATCATATTGGAACAATTCAATCTAGGAGGTTTGCACCTTCAAACCGATTAAAGTTTAGTGATAAATCAGACTTAATTGAAACTCTTTACTCAAACACCAACGAATTTAGAGTTCGAATAAATGATGTTAGAACAGTTAATGGTTCTGAAACCCTAACGTCAATCTCGGAAGATTTTGGAATTGGAATTTCGGTTGTGATTGCCGAAAAACTATTTAATATAAAACGTTCTACAATTCAAAAGATTTACGGAACTGGAAGAAGACCAGATTGGAAGTGTCAAACAACAGACAATAGGATTTTAGTTTTTGAATGCAAAGGTTCAACTAGTATGCAAACTTCGATTCAGCAAGAAGTAAATGCTTTAGACCAAAAAACAAAAGAACCAGGCGATGTCCAAATTGCATCTCTCACTGTTCTTAATGAAAATTCAATTAGTACAAATAGGTTTCTTGACCCACCAATTGAACAAAGTAATATTTCACCAACAATGGAAAATCATATTTTAAGAGCTGGTCATTATGCCTCTGTTTTTAGTTTTCTAGGGAACAGTAAATTAAGTAGATATTATTCTCAAATGAGAAAAAGATTGGAAGGAAAGATTACACCTTATGAACAAGAACTAAAAAATGAAACTTTCAGGGATTTAAGAACTAATGACCCAACAGTTTATTTTGACAATAAAGAGTTCGCTGGTTCATTTTACGAAATCGACAATCAAAAATTTCTATTTGTTGGAGTTGATAAGGAGTTATTATCATATTCAGGGTTCATTGAATTTAAAGACTATGAAAACGATTCTGACACTTTAATAAGAGGAAATCATTACAACCTTTTTAAAGATGGAGTTTTAATAATTGAAATTGAACAAATTCAAGATTTTGATGATATTGTTAGAATAGATAGAATACAGAATTACCAAAATAAAATAACCGTTAGCGATATTGATGGGATGAATGAAATTTCATTTTCGAAATATTTCATTCACTTACTCGAAAGAAATGGATTTACGAATATTCGGGAAGAAATAAAAGTTGGAGATTTTCAAATTGATTTAACAGCAGATTTTAATAACGAAACATATTATTTTGAATTCAAAATATATAAGAATAAAAGAATGAACCGAAATGCTATTGAACAAGTTAACTTCTATAGCAGACAAATTTTGAATGGTAAATTTGTTTTAGTGACTAATGGAAAAATGAATAGTGAATATCTGGATAACTCAAGAATTACGATTATCGATAGAAATGGACTAAAGAAAATTGCCAATAACTATAGAAATTTAATTGAACTAATAAATACTACGCCCAACAACGTATAAAATTAATTGCTAATGCAAGCTTACTTACGAAAATCCTCGCGGATTTTCTATTCGGTTTGTATTTGCTAAATTAGGTGCTTAAACAACGCAACTAATCTTATACAAGACCGTTGTAGCCAATTAAAAAAATGAGTACTGAAAATGAAATTTTTATTCCAAATCAAAAAACTCGGAAAAAGTTAGCCGAAAAACTGAAATTGGAATTTGACGAAAATATGCAAGATTGGGAATGGGAAATATCTGACTCAAATCGAATTGCTGAATTCATAACGGAATATGATAATTGGAATTCTTCACAAGCGGAAAAAGAAACGCTAATGGAAATTATTCTTGATAGTCTGAACGATATGAAAAAAACAAATAATGAATTTGAAAAACATTTGAATTCTGTTCTTTTAAGATTAAAAAAGAATTCTGAAATTCATAGAGGAACAATTAAATATTGGAAAAACGGAAATTTTGATATTTCAGAGCATCTGAAAAAATAACTGGCTACAACAACGTATAAAAATAATTGCTATTTTGTGCTTAATTAAAAGTCGTTGCGTATTTACCAACTTCTGATTTTCCTTCGGAAAATCCTCGTCGACAAACACGCAACTATTCTTATACAAAACCGTTTTACGGCATATAAATGGAGCCAAGGTAAACTTAAAACCATACATGTTTTCATTGTTCATAAGAAATTTATTTTTTACAATTTTGCAACCTGGATTAGTAGCAGGGTTAATACCATTATGGATTACAGGTTTTAGGATTAATAACTTATTTGACAAAGTTTGGCAATTGCATCATTTTATAGGAACTATTATTTTTCTGATTGGCTTTGTAATAATGATTTGGTGCATCATAAATATTGCTGTTAAAGGAAGAGGTACACTTTCTCCCATAGATCCAACAAAGAGATTAGTTGTTGCTGGAATTTACAAATTTTCACGCAACCCAATGTACGTTGGTGTGACTTTAATATTGATTGGACAATCAGCCCATTTTCAATCAGTTGAGTTATGGATTTACTCTCTCTTTGTCTTTATTACCTTCAATATTTTCATAATATTCGTTGAAGAACCTCGATTGAGAAAGGATTTTGGAGAAGAGTACAGAAGGTATTGTAAAAAAGTAAGGAGATGGATTTAATATTCTAGAATCCAAACGAGTTTCAAAAGACAATTACGACCGTACAGTAACGTGTATTTCATTGATCCGAAATTCCTCTCAGAATTTCCATGCTGTTGAACAATGGGTTTCTTTCTTTTTGTTAACTTAGTACTCAACGCAACGAAACCATAGCCCAACCGTTATGACCAATAACTAACCAATGATAAAATTCTTTAGAAAATTTAGACAGAAACTACTAACTGAAAATAAATTCAGTAAGTACTTTCTTTATGCTATCGGCGAAATTTTTCTTGTAATGATTGGGATTCTTTTGGCTCTTCAAATAAATAATTGGAATTCTGCTAATGTTGCCACGAAAAAAGAAAGAGGTATTTTAACAGAATTATCCAGTGGTTTAAAATTAGACAAATCAATTTTAAAAAATGCCTTAAGAAAAGATTCTCTTGATCTGATAGGGTTATATAGCCTCGATTCTCTTCTAAACTATCCAGAACATGATAACAATTCAGATATAAATAAGTTATTTGGAAAAGTTTATGGGTTTCGTTTTGTACGTGTAAATACGGCCTTTTATGAAGACTTAAAATCGTCAGGGCTTCAAGTATTAAAAGATGATGAAATAAGGTCTGCGGTCGTAAATCTTTTTGAGGACAACTATGTGTTTTTAAAAGATCTTATTGACCAAGAACGAAGTGTAAATCAAGTAAATAGACCATATTTTTTAGAAAATTTTACAAATCTTACGTTTCAAGAATATGCAAAACCTAGAAGCATTAAATTAATTTGGAAAGATTCATATTTTAAAAATTTGGTCCATTACCGAATAATTACCTTAGAAACGAATCAAATAAAATGGTACAAGAAAACTATTGAAGACATTGATAATCTTCAATCACTTATTAGCATCTATTTAAACGAATGAGAGTGAAAAAAAACGAAAGCACAACAACGCATTGGTGGTCAAAAAAAACAAAATGAAAAATAGATGTTAAAATTCTTCCGAAAAATTAGACAACGATTGTTGACCGAAAATAAATTCAGTAAATATCTGATTTATGCTATTGGAGAAATTGTATTAGTAGTTATCGGAATTTTAATTGCTCTTCAAATTAATAATTGGAATGAAAATCGAATTAATGAAAATAACGAAACAATTATTCTTGAAACATTACAAGAAGAGTTTCTAGAAAACAAAAAAAGATATTCTGAAACTATAAAGCAACAATCATATGTGATTAAATATTGCAAATCACTTATTGAATGTTTAGAATTGAAAGACTCAGAATATAAAAGAGATTCTATTGGCGATTTTATTCACTTTGGAGCTCTGAATTATTTTCGAGCAGAACCATTAGTTGGAAGCTATCAATCTATGCTAGGCAGTGGAGATTTAAAACTTTTAAAGAATGAAGGTTTAAAAGCTAAATTAGCTTCATTTTCGGCAGAAATTAATACTGGATTCGAAGATGAGACTGCATCAATGAATTTATTAAATCAACTGCATCTGGAATTCAAATCTATCGGAGAAGAACTTTATCCAAACCAATTAAGGCAAAGACTTGAATTAGCAGAACGAATTGGTAAAAACAATGAAGAGCGCAATAAAATAATATCGGAATTGTATCAAAATCCAAATATTTTAAATCCGTTATATACCAAAGCCGCTTTTGAAAAAAATAGATTGGACTTGCAGAAAAAAATGTTGAACTATTCAAATGAAATTCTGGATTTAATTGAAACCGAACTGAATCATAAAAAATAACGAAAGCACAACAACGTGTATAATTAATTGCTTATTTTAGGCTTAAACAAAGGTCGTTGTGCTTCATTAATAGAAACCACTAACCAATGATAAAATTCTTTAGATTATCGAAACAAAATTTTGCGAAGCAAAATCAAAGGTCTGGTAGACCTTTGGTTGAGATAGCCGCTTGCGGAGAAAATAAAAGTACGCATCATGATTAAGTTCTTCAGACACATTCGACAGCGACTACTTTCAGAAGGAAAAACTGGAAAGTATTTAAAATATGCAATAGGTGAAATTATTTTGGTGGTTATTGGGATTTTGATTGCTCTTCAGATAAACAATTGGAATCAGGTCACGAAAGATGACAAAATTTTGAGGGAATACTTGGGAAAGATAAAATCACATACTCAAGAAGATATGAGAATGTTGGATTCATTAACTAAGTATCGAAAAAATATTGGAAATCTTTGTAAGAAAGCAAGAACGGCAATTCTAGATAAAAAGGAAGAAGAAAACCTGCTTCTGCTCATGGGTTGTGGGTCTGCCTTTATGGAGTTTCATTTCAAACCTAACACAGGCGGCTATGAAGCTCTAAAAAATTCTAATTATTTCGGTAAAATAAACAACACAGATTTAGATTCCCTTTTGATTCGTTACCACAGGCTTGTAGATGACATTTCACAAAATGAAGAAAGTTATAATGGGTATCTAAAAGGGCAAGAAAATTATCTTTCCACTCAGTTTGATAAATCGTTGGTCCTCGCAACAGCTTTCTTACCTCCAGATTCATTAAGCTTAAGAGCTACTTCTCAATCTGAATATTTCGAGGATTTTAAAGAGTACACTTCATCTGCATCATATAGAAATGTAATTAATTTAGCAGCTTTTCAGTTTGATTGGATGATTGATTTATATAGTCAACTTGATGAAGTAGGTGAAAATGTAATCAAGGAAATAGATTCATATGATAATTGATATTATGACCACAGTACAACAACGCATAACGGTCATTGTATCGGTTATAGAAAAAAATTGAATATACATCAATATATTAACCCTCTTTCCCTATCTGAATAATTCGTAAATTGAAACACGACACAACGATATGTTATACAAAACCGTTAGCAGGTATTGAAGAGCATCTCAAAATAATTACGAAATGGCTAAAAATAAGACCACCGAAACGAAAGTAGACGTCTTTGATTTTATTGAATCATATGTTGACAATGAACAAAAGAAAGCAGATAGTTATAAATTAATCGAATTAATGAGGGAATGGTCAGGTTTTGAACCTAAAATGTGGGGACCGACAATCATTGGATTTGGAAGTTATCACTATAAATATGCTAGCGGTCATGAAGGCGATGCTCCTTTGTTAGGTTTCTCGCCACGCAAAGCACAATTTTCACTATATGTCTATTCAAAAACTGAAAAAAGTGATACTCTTTTGCTAGATTTAGGTAAATTCAAAATGGGAAAAGCTTGTATTTACTTTAAGAAACTAACTGATATAAGTATTCCAATTGTTGAAAAACTTAGCATGGAAACAATTGCATATCTAAATGAACACCACGAATGTTCTTGCAGAAACTAACAACGACCAGCCAACTACGCGTATGATTAATTAACTTAGTCTTTCAGCGAAAAATCGCAACCGATTTCCCAAAACATAATGATACACCAACACGTTAGGGATTGAAACGGCATCCTTTTACTTTTCTAAATAATTAGACAATAACTTTGAAAAGGATGTAAAACATAACAACAGAGTTTCTCCCTTCGCATAAATAACAAAAGTAAAAGATATAGTGGAAAGCCCGACCGTATGCCCTGAGCAGAGACGAAGGGCACGGGAACGCCCAAAACAAAAAAATCCTGCATAAAGCAGGATTTTTTTTATCTCTTAACTATGCGTTAAACAAACAAAGGTTTGTCTTTCATCATAGCATTCACCTTCACTTTTACAGCTTCTAAAATCGTTTCATTTTCAAAGTTTGCTATAACTTCATCAATCAATTCTACAATAGCAACCATATCCGTTTCTTTTAATCCACGCGTGGTAACTGCCGCCGTACCTAATCGAATACCAGAAGTTACAAATGGTGATTTATCATCAAAAGGCACCATATTTTTATTGGCTGTGATATCTGCTTTTACTAAGGCTTGTTCCGCATCTTTACCCGATACATTTTTGTTGCGTAAATCAATCAACATCATATGATTGTCGGTTCCACCAGAAATAATGTGATAACCTTTTCCAACCAAAGCTTCAGCCATAGCAGCAGCATTCTTTTTTACTTGTAATTGATAATGTAAAAAGTTATCTGTCAACGCTTCACCAAATGCAATCGCTTTGGCAGCAATAATATGTTCTAATGGACCTCCTTGATTTCCTGGAAATACAGCAGAATCTAATAAAGAAGACATTTTGCGTAAACTTCCATTTTTTAAGGTTAATCCGTATGGGTTATCAAAATCTTGCCCCATCATAATCATACCGCCTCTTGGTCCTCTTAAGGTTTTATGCGTTGTTGTTGTTACAATATGACAATGTGGAAGCGGATCGTTTAAAATACCCTTAGCTATCAATCCTGCTGGATGAGATATATCGGCTAGTAAAATAGCATTTACACTATCAGCAATCGCTCTAAAACGCTTAAAATCTAAATCTCTTGAGTATGCTGAAGCACCTGCAATAATTAATTTTGGTTGCTCTTTAGTAGCTATGTCTTGTATTTTATCGTAGTTTAAAACTCCTGTCTCCTGCTCTACACCATAAAATACGGGATTGTACAATTTACCTGAAAAATTTACAGGCGACCCATGTGTTAAGTGCCCACCGTGAGATAGATCAAATCCTAAAATTTTATCACCTGGTTTTAAGCATGCCGCAAATACCGCCGTATTAGCTTGACTTCCCGAGTGCGGTTGCACGTTTACATATTCTGCTCCAAACAAAGCTTTTGCTCTATCAATAGCAATTTGCTCTACTTCATCAACCACTTCGCAACCGCCATAATAGCGTTTTCCTGGGTAGCCCTCAGCATATTTGTTAGTAAGTACAGAACCTGCAGCTTCCATGACCTGATTGCTCACAAAATTCTCTGATGCTATAAGTTCTAATCCATGAAGTTGGCGTTCCTTTTCAGCTTCAATAAGTTCAAAAATTTGTTCGTCGCGTTGCATAAAAATTATTTCTTGTTAAATATTGCGCAAAAATAGGAAATACATTAGTTAAATTCACTAAAAAATCTATATTTACTACTAAGTTTTTAACCAATTTATTAACGTTTAAAGAAAACTCAAATTTTAGGCATTTTTATCTTTTAAAATGAAAAAAATGTGTAGGTTTGAATACAATTTAATATACTAAATAAGATATAAGTTATGCCATTATCAGCTAACAACCCAGATAGAAAGTCGTGGTTACACGTCGATAAAAATTCAGATTTTCCAATTCAAAACATTCCTTTTGGGGTGTTTTTAACACGTGATGATATTATTACCATTGGAACAAGAATTGGAGATACTGCTATAGATTTAGGTGCTTTACACCAATTGGGTTATTTTGATGGTATTCCTTTAACAGATGATATTTTTCTACAGGATTCGTTAAACGATTTTATTGCTGATGGCCGTAAAACATGGCGTGCAGTGAGAAATAGAATTGCACAAATTTTTGATAGTAATAACGACACACTAAAACAAAATAAACACCACAAGGAAATTGTATTATTTCGTTTAGATGAAATTGAAATGCAATTACCAGTTCAAATTGGTGATTATACTGATTTTTACTCAAGTATCGAGCATGCTACTAACGTAGGTACGATGTTTAGAGACCCTGATAATGCACTGTTACCTAACTGGTTGCACATTCCTGTTGGGTATCATGGTAGAAGTTCGTCAATCATTCCTTCTGGTATTCCTGTTCATCGTCCACAAGGTCAAACCCTTCCAAATGGTGCTACGGAACCTGTATTCGGTCCTAGTAAATTGGTGGATTTTGAACTTGAAATGGCTTTTATAACGACGGATGCTAACGATTTAGGAGAACCCATTCCAATTGACGAAGCCGAAGAGTATATATTCGGATTGGTACTTTTAAACGATTGGAGTGCACGCGATATTCAAAAATGGGAGTATGTACCTTTAGGTCCGTTTTTAGCTAAAAACTTTGCTTCTTCTATTTCACCTTGGATTGTTACTTTGGATGCTCTAGAACCATACAGAGTGGAAAGCCCGAAGCCTATAAAGCCTCAACTTCCTTACTTAAAATATAAAGGAAAAAAGAGTTACGACATTAACTTAGAGGTAGCTATCAGACCAAAAGGCGCTAAAGAAACCGTAGTTAGCAACTCCAATTTCAAGTATATGTATTGGAATATGGTTCAGCAATTAGCACATCACACAGTAAATGGCTGTCCTGTAAATTCAGGAGACATGATGGGTAGTGGTACCATTTCAGGTCCTACTCCAGATTCTTATGGCTCCATGTTGGAATTAACTTGGCGAGGTGAAAAACCTATAAAAATGAAAGATGGCACCGAGCGTAAGTTTATCAATGATAATGATACGGTGATTATGCGAGGTTATTGTGAAAAAGATGGAACGCGTATAGGTTTTGGTGAAGTTTCTACAAAATTACTTCCCATATACACTAAAAAGTAAATTATATCTTACATAAAGTATAAATTTTGTACATTTTATCGGATTTATTAGCATTTTATCTGTTGTTTTAGTATTTTGGCACTCTAATTGGAAGAGTATTCCAATAAACCAAAAACCCTAAACGACATGAAAAAAATTTTACTCTCTACAATTGTTATAATTTTCATATTGTCTTGTAGTACAAGAAGACAAATGGAAAAAACTATTAGCTATGGTAATTACGATCGTGCTATAAATGACGCTATTGGTAAACTTCAAATCAATAAGGACCGAAAAGGAAAAACTGATATTATTATTTTACTTGAAGAAGCCTTTAATAAAGCTACGGAAAGAGATTTAGAAAACATCAACTTTCTTAAAAAAGATAACAACCCAGAAAGTTATCTAGCTATTTTCAATACCTACATAAATTTAGATAATCGTCAAGAGCGTATTAAACCTCTTTTACCGCTTTATATAAATGGTAGGGACATACAATTAAACTTTAACGATTATAGCAGCGAATTAATTGACTATAAAAATAGTGCTTCGTTACAATTATATAATAATGCTAATGCATTACTCAATTCTATAAATAAGTTTGACATTAGAGCAGCCTACAATATGTTAAGGGACATAGAATCTATAAATCCAAATTACAAAGATGTCCGTAATCTAATGAATATAGCCCATCAAAAGGGAACTGACTTTGTTTTGGTAGATATGGTTAACGATACCAGAAAAATGATTCCTACCAGATTAGAAAACGATTTACTTAATTTTAGTAGCTATGGACTTAACAACTTTTGGGCAGTGTACCATAATACGCCAGAAGACCAAGTAAATTATGACTATAATATGCGTGTTAATTTAAGAGATATTAATGTATCTCCAGAGCAAATTAAAGAGCGTCAAGTTATAAAGGAAAAGCAAGTTGCTGATGGTAAAAGGAATTTACTAGATGAGAATGGACAGGTTGTAAAAGACAGTCTTGGAAACGCTATACAAGTGGATAACTTAAAAACCGTACGTTGCGAATATTATGAGTTCACTCAATTTAAAGCTACTCAAGTGGCTGGTAACGTAGAATACGTGAATTTAAAAACCAATCAATTGGTGGATGCATTCCCTATTACAAGTGAATTTATATTTGAGCATATTTATGCAACATCACGAGGTGATAGAAGAGCTTTAGATACTAATTTAATTCCATTTTTAGAGCGTCGCGCGATTCCATTTCCAACCGAAGAGCAAATGATTTATGATACTGGTGAAGACTTAAAAATGCAATTAAAGAACATAATAAATAGTTATACACTAAACTAAAGTAAAAAAATCATAATTTTCTTTGGGTGTTAGCCCTATAAAACTTACTTTTATTGATGATGAATCTTAAAAATTAAAAAATGGAAGCATATTGCGTAAAGTGTAAGTCTAAAAGAGAAATGAAAGACGCTGCAGAAACCACCATGAAAAATGGAAGAAAAGCCATGAAAGGCAAATGTCCAACGTGTGGTACTGGCATGTTTAGAATAATGGGTAAATAAGCCCAGTTTCTTTTAAAAATTAAAAAACTCCCAAAATAATTTTGGGAGTTTTTTTATATACATCTTTTAAACGATGCGCAATTACTAAGCACTCCGCACATTCACTTCAAAATTTATCAATGTATTTTATATTAACATCTATATATGCTAATTGATGTAATAAGGTTAATATACCATATATATTGGAAAATATGGTTGATTTTTAATCTTAAAATGTGTCGCACTTTTGCACCGTATAATTTTAATACACAGTATTATGAAACAAAGAACATTTTATCCAAATATTTGGTCTTACTCGCCATATGCAATGAATCTGTTGGCACAATTAGACTATGAAGGAAGAAACATAAAAGAATTGATTTTAAAAAATTCAGAAATAAAGGAATGTGGTGTATCTCAAATGGATTTAAACATAAAAAAAATAACAGCCATTGACACCTCTGGGAACGAACATAAAATTGTCGATTTACAAAGTAAAACCAGCACTCCAATTAAAGGTATGCGTTCAGGATATTTTTTAAGAACTAAAGGCATTGTTAACTTACAACCTAATACCTATACAACGATACGGTTTTATTTAGGTAAAAACAATCAATTTACGTATAGCGATGGTGAAGTTGAAACAAGCAGTAGCGGTGATTTTTTAGATTTTGACATTGAAAACGGACTTATTATTAAAAATAATAAAGGCACCGAAATGAAAATTTGGTTTGAACTCGCACCATTTGAATTTAGTAGATATTTTAAACCTGTATTAGAATGGTTTAAAAAACCAAAACTCTCAAAACCCAAACTATCAAATTGTATACAATAAAAGAAAACTCCCAAATTACTTTGGGAGTTTTTTTATGTGCTTTTTGTGATTGCGCTTATGGATATGATATGAAGTCGTTTTAATTAATTATATCAGTCGATAAGTAAAGTCATAAAGTTCTTATCAAATATCAATACGTAGGTATACTTAATTATCATCACCCTTGTTTAAATAATCGCCCGACGTAATTATTTGTAAATGTGTTGTTGGTTGATTATAAAGATATACCCATGATAACACCGTTTTATTAGGCAAAAAGGTATTTATTATAGCTCGTTTAAATAAACCTTCGGCAACACCTTCGTAAACATCTAAAACCTCAAAAACACGATGACTATTGGTTATTTTAAACAAACTCCCATACACTTTACCTGTTGTGCTATCACTTAAAATTGCTCCTGGATACTGATTAACTTCATAAAGCTTTCCATTAAAATACCCGTTACTAACAAACTGCGAATGGTTTGCTAAAAACCTAGACATCTCATTATTGATGTCTTGCAACAATGTACCATAAACAAATAAATAATGAGGACCAATCATTTTTTTACACAACCATCCATTCTATTTATTAGCGGCAATCCAATTATCGATTTTATTCTCTAATAACTGTAATGGGATACAACCGGTTTCTAACACCTGATTATGAAACTCCTTAATATCAAAATCTTCTCCTAAAGCTTCGGTTGCTCGAGCTCTAAGCTCTATTATTTTTAACTGACCTATTTTATAGGATAAGGCTTGACCTGGGTTTGCCATATAACGTTCAATTTCGCTAGTTATATCGGCTTCTGATTCCGCTTCATTTTCTAATGAATATTTAATGGCTTCCTCACGTGTCCATCCTTTTGCATGAATACCAGTATCAACTACCAACCTAATAGCGCGATGAATTTCAGAACTTAACATCCCAAAATACTGATACGGGTCTTTATAAAGTCCTAACTCCTCACCCATCGATTCTGTGTATAAAGCCCATCCTTCTCCATAGGCGCTATACCATAAGGTTTTTCTAAAATCTGGGAGTTCTTCGTTCTCTTGTGCCAACGATATTTGAAAGTGATGCCCAGGAATGGCTTCGTGTAAAAACAAATCTTCTTTATCAAAAATATTGTAGCTTTCTACATCTGGAATTGGTGTAAAGAAAATACCTGGTCGTGTACCATCTAACGAGCCTCGATTATAATTTGCTGCAGCTGATTTTTCTCTAAAAGGTTCGGTACGTCTTACTTCAAACGGCGTTTTTGGTTGTTTACCAAACAACTTGTTAATTTGAGGTTTCATAACCTCATGAATACTATCATAGTAAGCAATAACCTGTGAACGTTCTGTAAAAGGCATGAGTTTTCTATTGGTACGTACATGATCAAAAAACGCATTTAAATCTCCTTTAAAGCCTACTTTTTCTTTAACAGCTTCCATTTCACTACGAATACGAGCGACTTCACTTAAACCCAAAGTATGAATTTCATCAGCAGTCATAGTTGTCGTGGTATACTTTTTAATTTGATGATTGTAATAAACATCACCTAGAGGTGTACCAGTAATACCGCTAGACGTTCTCCCTTTAGGTAAATATTCATTTTTTAAAAACTCCGTCATAGCTTGGTGAGCAGGCATTATTTTGTTTTCAACCAAACTCGCATATGCTGCTTTTATGTTATCCTTTTCTTCATCCGAAAAGCTTTCTGGCATATTCTTAATAGGTGAATAATACAAGTGATTTTCTACATTGCCTTTGGATAAGCCTTCAAACTGCGGGATGACCTTAACAATAAGTGATTTTGGTAATACATAACCGCTTTCCATACCTTCACGCATGTTTTCTTTAGCAGACTCTAACCACACTAAGTAGTTATCTACTCGAGTTAGCCATGTATGATAGTCCTCAACCGTTTTAAAAGGTTGCGCATTAGTGCCACCGGCATATTGATTGAAATCTAGATTTTTAGACCACATTTGATCTATAGGCATCAAATCCTTTTTAAAGGTCATGGCTTCCAAGTTAATATCGCAATCCCACTCCAAAACAGCTTTACTCATTTTTTCTGTTTCGGTAAGTTTTGAGTCGTCAATATTTGCTAAAGCCTCTTTATACTTAGTATAATATGCTCGTTTTTTTTGAGCATATTCTTCCGACAAAAAATTAGGAAACTGGTCATTATACCTGCTATCTCCAGCATTTGTAGCTTTTATGGGGTCTAAAACTAGACCTTCTTCATTAAAATCATTGAGTAGCTTTTCAAAATCAAATCCGGTTTCATCTGAAGCTTGTTTTGCGTCTTGCTTACAAGACATTGCAAACAAAAAAACCATTCCAATTAAAACTATTTTTTTCATAATATTATGCTTTTTGATTAATTCGCATAAATATATGAATAATAGTGCTAAAGAGGTTTTTTAAAGAAGGTATAAATGGTTTAGATACCTCATTAATCTTATATAAATCTGCTAAGATCTATATTATTAATATCACCGTGAGAAGCATGGGCTACTGTAGCACCATTCTTAATGACCAATAGTTGTGGGGATTCGTGTATTACTTGAAACTTATCAGCTATTTCGTTAGAAACGTCTCGGTAATTAATTAAATCTAGATAATATAAATCTACGTCTTTTTCGGTAAAATTATAAGCATCCGTAAATTGATTTATAACCATTTTACTAATGCCACAACGCGTGGAGTGCTTAAAAATAACCTGTGTTTTAGTCGACGATTTTTGCTCGATAAATTCAAGTTGTTGTAGTTCATTTAAAGGAATCCAAGGCAGTACTTTTTCTTCTCTTTGTTCGGTGGAACTTCCGAATAGTTTATTTAATAATCCCATAGTAAATCGTGTTATTTTTACCTAAGTCGTAACTTATTTTAAATCTTACAAACTGACTAAAAGTCACCAAAACAAAGGTTTGTCAAGACATTTTGTCTTGCAATTGCTATTGGTAAGATAATTGACTTAATCAAGCTGTAAAGAAAAAGAATAAAACATTATGAACTTAAATAATTATACAATAAAATCGCAAGAGGCCATACAACAAGCACAACAAATTGCGCAAGGTTATGGTCATCAGCAAATAGAAAACGAGCATCTGTTTAAAGGTGTTTTTGAGGTAGATGAGAATGTATTACCATTCATTTTAAAAAAATTGAATGTTAACATTAACATTTTACAACAGGCTTTAGATAAGCAGTTAGAAAGTTTTTCTAAAGTTTCTGGTGGCGACCTTATGCTATCTCGTGAAGCAGGGAAAAGTTTAAACGAAGCTTCAATTATTGCTAAAAAAATGAAAGATGATTTTGTGTCTATTGAACATTTAACCATTGCTATTTTTAAATCGAACAGCAAAATAGCACAAATGCTAAAAGATCAAGGAGTAACCGAAAAAGGTCTTAACGCTGCTATTGATGAACTTCGTAAAGGTGAAAACGTGACCTCCCAAAGTCAGGAAGAAACCTATAATGCTTTAGGTAAATATGCAAAAAACCTAAATCAATTAGCAAAAGATGGCAAGTTAGACCCTGTTATTGGACGTGATGAAGAAATTCGAAGAATCCTTCAAATTTTATCGCGTAGAACCAAAAACAACCCTATTCTTGTTGGAGAACCAGGTACTGGTAAAACTGCCATTGCCGAAGGATTAGCTCATAGAATTATAGATGGTGATATCCCTGAAAACTTAAAGGACAAGCAAATTTTTGCTCTAGATATGGGTGCGCTCATTGCCGGTGCAAAATATAAAGGCGAGTTTGAAGAGCGCTTAAAAGCAGTTATCAAAGAAGTAACAACCAGTGACGGTGATATTGTTTTGTTTATTGATGAAATTCACACGTTAGTAGGTGCTGGTGGCGGACAAGGTGCTATGGATGCTGCTAATATTTTAAAACCTGCCTTAGCTCGTGGTGAACTTCGCGCCATTGGTGCTACCACTTTAGATGAGTATCAAAAATATTTTGAAAAAGATAAAGCTTTAGAGCGTCGTTTCCAAAAAGTTACTGTAGATGAGCCTGATACAGAAAGTGCTATTTCCATCCTTCGTGGTATTAAGGAAAAATATGAAACTCACCATAAGGTTCGCATAAAAGACGAAGCTATTATTGGTGCGGTAGAGCTATCTCAACGTTATATTACGAATCGATTTTTGCCAGATAAGGCTATCGACTTGATGGATGAAGCAGCATCTAAATTACGAATGGAAATCAATTCAAAACCTGAAGAATTGGATGTTTTAGATAGAAAAATCATGCAATTGGAAATTGAAATTGAAGCCATAAAACGTGAGAAAGATGAAACTAAGTTAAAGTCGCTTCGTTCTGATTTAGCAAACCTTAAAGAATCTAGAAATGAGATAAATGCAAAATGGAAAAGTGAAAAAGACGTTGTTGATAATATTCAAAACACGAAACAAGCTATTGAAAACTTTAAATTAGAAGCTGAACGCGCAGAACGTGATGGCGATTATGGTAAAGTTGCCGAGTTACGCTACGGAAAAATAAAAGAGTCCCAAGAACAGTTAGAGGCATTTCAAAAGCAATTACAAGAACATTCTGAAAATTCGCTTATAAAAGAAGAAGTAACGTATGATGATATTGCCGAAGTTGTAGCAAAATGGACAGGAATTCCAGTTACAAAAATGTTACAAAGTGAGCGTGAAAAGTTATTAAAACTTGAAGATCAATTACATAAGCGTGTTGTGGGACAAGAGGAAGCCATTGAGGCTGTAAGTGATGCTGTAAGGCGTAGTCGTGCCGGTTTACAAAACCCTAAAAAACCTATCGGTACCTTCTTATTTCTAGGAACAACAGGTGTTGGTAAAACCGAATTAGCTAAAGCTTTAGCAGAATATTTGTTTGATGATGAAAACGCCATGACCAGAATTGATATGAGTGAATATCAAGAACGTCATGCAGTGAGCAGATTAGTTGGTGCGCCTCCTGGATACGTGGGTTATGATGAAGGCGGACAATTAACTGAAGCAGTGCGAAGAAAACCCTATTCTGTGGTTTTGTTAGATGAAATTGAAAAAGCGCATCCAGACACGTTTAATATATTACTGCAAGTATTAGATGAAGGTCACTTAACAGATAATAAAGGTCGTGTTGCAGATTTTAAAAACACCATAATTATAATGACTTCTAATATGGGAAGCCAGATAATACAAGAGCGTTTTGAGGCAACAAAAAATATTGATTCGGCTATTGAAGCAGCCAAAATAGATGTGCTCGCCTTACTTAAACAATCAATAAGACCCGAGTTTTTAAACCGAATTGATGATACCATAATGTTTACACCATTAAGTAAAGAAAACATTATCGCTATTGTTGGTTTACAAATAAAAGGTATCACTAAAATGATAGCACAACAAGGCATCACATTTGATGCAACACCAGAAGCTGTGGCTTATTTAGCAGACAAAGGTTATAATCCTGAATACGGAGCAAGACCAGTAAAGCGTGTGATTCAGAAAGAAGTTTTAAACGCATTGAGTAAAGAAATTTTAGCAGGTAAAGTAACTACAGATAGTATTATTTTATTAGATGCTTTTGATGATAAATTGGTTTTTAGAAATCAAGGTGACTTAGTTACAGAAGAGTTTTAAATTTAATTTCTATTTCCTGTAACAATAATCAAATAATAGAGTCTATTAGTTGGTTGGTTAGTTGAAAAGCAACATGAGTTTTATTAATTTAAAATGATTGTTGCTTTTCCTTTTTAAAAAAATATACCGTTTGGTATATTTTTTATATATTTGAATAATCATGACGACAAAAGCAAAACTTACAGCACAATATATCATTGAGGTTTCAGCGCCTATTTTTAATAAAAATGGTTATGCAGCTACCAGTTTGAATGATATCACACAAGCAACGGGACTTACAAAAGGAGCTATTTACGGTAACTTTAAAAATAAAGAAGACCTTGCCTATGCGTCGTTTAAATATATGGTTAATTCATTGTTAAAGCCCTTATCTAAGCATTTAGAATTGAGCAACTCCCCTATTCAAAAGTTATTTTTAATTACAGATTTTTACAGAAATTATTATCATTTCAGTAAACATTTAGGTGGATGCCCTGTTTTAAATATTGGTGTAGACGCAAATAACAGCAATAGCGAATTGTTGAATAAAGTACGTGATACTATTCAGCGTATACAAGACAAACTTTGCTCAATAATTGAAGATGCCATTGAAGAAGGTGAAATATCTACCGAAATTAACGCCATGCAATATGCGAAACGAATTGATACAATGATTCAAGGAGCTGTTTTTATGACCTATACCATGAATGACGATTTTTATATGAAAGACACCATGAATCTTATAGATCAAATTATAGAAAAAGAACTTAAAATTTAAAAATTTTTAATTAACAATATACCAATCGGTATATTATAAAAACGAATATTTATGAATCCACTTCCTAAAGTTCTACAGAGTAAAGCCAAAATTAGATTTCAAGATTGTGATCCTTTTAATCACCTCAACAATAGTAGTTATATCAATTATTTTATGAATCATCGCGAAGATACCCTTATAGAACATTATGATGTTGATATTTACAAAATGGCTAAAAAAGAAGGTAAAAGTTGGGTGTCTAGTGCTAATCAAATAGCATATTTAAAACCTGCATTTCTGATGGAAACTGTTGTTATAGAATCACAACTAATAAATTTTGACACCAGTCAACTGCAAGTAGAAATGCGCATGTATAATGAAGATAAAAGTCATTTAAAATCCATTATCTGGTGCAGTTTTGTTCACTTTAATTTACTTGAACAAAAACGTCAAAACCACGATGAAGCTTTTATGCAATTATTTAAAAGCGTTGAAAAACCAATTGAGGCAAGCAGTTTCGAAGAACGCCTTATTCAGCTAAAACCTAATCGAAATGTAAAACATTACTAATTTTAGATAAAAATTTTATACTATATTAGTTATTTAAATCAACAAATTGTTGTTAATAAAAACTTACAATTAACTCAAACACTCTCAATTTAAATCTTTATTTTAGCTTCATATGAGTCCCAAAACTTGAATAAAAAAATCAACAAATCTACCCAATTTGTTGATTTTAGTTTAATAAGAAATAAATCCTACTATTAAAAATGAATATTACAAGATATATTGATTACGCGTTATTAGATTCAACAACCACAGAGAGCGATATTATTCAACTTTGCCAAGAGGCTATCCAATACAACTTTTACGGCATTTGTATAAATAGTTGTTATGTATCATTAGCGAATCAATTTCTAAAAGAAACTGATATCAATATATCTGCTGTAGTTGGATTCCCTTTAGGTGCAGCTTCAACTAAGTCTAAAATATTTGAAGCTCAACAAGCTATTAAAGATGGAGCAAGCGAAATTGATATGGTCATCAATCTTGGGTTACTTAAAAGTAGAAATTATGTTTCTGTCTTAAAAGATATTAGCGATATTAAATTTGCCATAGAAAATACACCGCTTAAAGTAACGATTGAAATTGATGAGTTAAATAAAAATGAAATCGTTAAAGTTTGCGAAATATGCTTAGATGCTGGTGCAGATTACATTAAAACATCAACTGGGTTTACTAAAAACGGAGCGACTTTCACAGCTGTGAAAATGATCAAGAAAATTGTTAGAGATAAAGTCAAAATAAAAGCATCTGGTGGTATTGATGACTATGAATCTATACTTAAATATATTGAAGCTGGTGCAGATAGAGTTGAAACAGCTACAAATATTATGGCAACAAATAAAGCGCAACAAATTAGAAATTCTAAAATATTCAAACAATATTTGGAGAATTTAGAGAAGTCAAAAACTACCTCAGATAGCTCTATAATTACAAAAGTTTAATACTTTATATTGATTTAACTTTTAACCTATCTTTCAATATAAAAAGGTAGTCGTAATTATTATTGCCGTTTACTTTTCTTTTATTAAATATGTTCAATCATATTTATAATTTGATTAAATTCACTTATAAATAATTTCAGGCATAAAATCTTTTAAAAAGTGAAATTAAATAAGTTTATTGATCATACACTTCTTAAACCAACAGCCACAAAGCATGATATTGCAAACCTTTGTAATGAAGCTATTACCTATGATTTCTTTTCGGTTTGCCTCAATAGCTGCTATGTTAAATTAGCAAAACAACATCTAAAAAATAGTTCTGTTAAAGTTTGTAGCGTAATTGGTTTCCCGTTAGGAGCTATGAATACAAATGCAAAGGTTGAAGAAGCAAAATTAGCCTTAAAAGATGGTGGAGATGAAATTGATATGGTGATTAACTTAGGCTTGCTAAAAAGTAAAGATTATGACGATGTTTTAGAAGATATTAAGGCTGTTAAAAACATTATGCCAAATAACATACTAAAAGTAATTTTAGAAACCTGTTATCTTGTAGACAACGAAATTATTAAAGCTAGTGAAATTGCGATACAAGCTGGCGCAGATTTTTTAAAAACTTCTACTGGTTTTGGCTCTGGTGGCGCTACCATTCATGATGTAAAACTCATGCAAAACGTGGCAAAAAATAAAGTTGGGATAAAAGCTTCTGGTGGCATAAAAGATGCTGAAACAGCTTTAGAATACATTAATATTGGAGTTAACAGACTGGGTACTTCTTCTGGAGTATCGATTGTTACCGGTAAAACTTCAAACTCAAATTATTAAAATATGAGCGTTCATATTGAAGCTAAAAAAGGTGAGATTGCCGAAACTATATTACTTCCCGGTGATCCATTACGTGCTAAATGGATTGCTGAAACATTTTTAGAAAACCCTGTTTGTTTTAATAAGGTCAGGAATATGTTCGGTTATACAGGCAGTTATAATGGAAAGCATGTTTCGGTAATGGGTACTGGTATGGGTGTTCCCTCCATTTCTATTTATGCCCATGAATTAATAACCGAATACGGGGTTAAAAATTTAATTCGTGTTGGTAGTGCTGGGTCTTATCAAAAACATGTAAAAATTAGAGATATTGTACTCGCTATGGCGGCTTCTTCAAATTCAGGTGTGAATGAGTTACGTTTTGGAGGTGCTGACTATGCACCAACCGCAAATTTTGATCTATTTAAAAAAGCTGTGGAAGCAGCAGCAATTAAAAATATCCCATTAAAAGCTGGAAATGTGTTTACTTCGGATGAGTTTTATGCTGATGATTTCGAATCGTATAAAAAGTGGTCGAAATTTGGAGTGCTTTGTGTGGAAATGGAAACCGCTGGGTTATATACTGTGGCAGCAAAACACAATGTAAATGCACTTTCCATATTAACAATTTCAGATTCATTAGTAACTGGAGAACGCACTACGAGTAAAGAGCGAGAAACTACTTTTAAGGATATGATTAAAATCGCTTTAGAACTAGCATAGTCTAAATGATAAATATCTCAGACAACACTCAATTAAAAGCCATCAACTTAAATAACCATGATCAGCTGGTAGATTTAATGAATGCTCTTTATCCACCCGCATATAAGCATTTATGGGAGCAAGAAGATTGTAGTTGGTATTTGAATCAATGTTATAATAAAGAACAACTCAACAAAGAACTTAATGAAACTGAAACTTGCTATTATTTTGTTTTATACAACAACAAAGTATCAGGAATTCTTCGAGTTAATTTCAATAAAGCATTAAATCAAGAGCCTGAAAAATTAGCTACGTATGTTCACCGAATTTATATTAGTGAAGAAATACAGGGTAAAGGTGTAGCTAAACAACTATTTGAATGGGTAGAAACTCAAGCCATTAAAAATAATAGTGAGTTAATATGGCTTGAAGCCATGGATTCGCAAGAACAAGCACTTAAATTTTACAAAAAACAAGGCTTTAAAGTGGTAGGTGGTTATAGATTAAAATTTAAACGGATACATAAACACTTAAAAGGCATACTCATTCTAGTTAAAGATTTACAATAATATTATATCTTCAAAAAAATTATTAAAATGAAACTTATAAATTTATTCGCTCTCGTTTGTATTCTGTCAATAACGTCTTGTAAACAAGAACAAAACAGAATACCATCAGAAGAAAAAATCACATCAACATATTATTTTATTCGACATGCCGAAAAAGATAGAAGTGATAGTTTAAACAATGACCCACACCTTACTGAAAAGGGGCTTGAAAGAGCGAAAAAATGGAGTGAGGTTTTAAAAAATGTTTCTTTTGATGCTGTCTATTCAACAGATTATAACAGGACTCGTGAAACGGCACTTCCTACAGCAACAAATAATAATTTAGACCTTATTTTATATAACCCAAGAACTATTGAGATTGATTCTTTTATAAACACTACAAAAGGAAAAAACGTATTAGTAGTTGGTCACAGCAATACAACACCGGGTTTTGTAAATACAATTCTTAAAACTAATACTTATGAAGATATTGATGATGCCAATAATGCCAATCTTTATATTGTTACAATCATTAATAATCAAATAACCAGCAGTCTTCTGTTTATTGATTAGAATTAAGGCTAACGATTATGTTTTCCAATTCTATTTTTGAAAGCAATTCTAATTCGTTGTTTTCGAATAATGAATCTAGGCTTTCAAGTAACACCATGTTGTTTTTTGGTTTATAATTATTATAGTCTACAAATCTAATACCTTCAATATATCGCTCATTATAAGCTTCACGAAAGCGTAAACCCGTACCATCATTTTCAGCATAAGAATACGCTAAATAATCTACTTTAAAGCTTTCGGTATTTACCCAATAAATAAATACATCTTCAAAGTCTTCGCCTCCTCCTTCTTCATCAAAAGTCACTTTTATTTTATGATAAGTCTTACCTTTTAATTCAACGTCTTTTAAATAGGTTTTATTAACAGCCTTTCCATTTAAACCATAGGGTAACACAGCAAAATAGTGTACAGAATTTACGGATGCGCTATATCTGGTAGCCATAGAATCGGGAACTTCAATAGTTTCTCCGTTTACAAATCGACTAAACTCATTATTATTTAATGTATCGAAAATAGTATCAGGCTCTTTTATAGTGAGTCTAGAAAGTGAAAATTTTCCATTATATCGATTGGCAGCATATTGTCGTCCTCTAAATTCAAATCCAATAATTGATTTTTTTAAAAATTGTCCTCCTGAAACTTCTATAGATTTATCTATAATCGCATTAGCATCTTCCGATTTTTGCTCACAACTAAGCAATAGAATTAATAAAACAGATATTAGGCTGAGCTTTTTTATCATAATAAAACTTTTCTAGTCTGTCGCAAAACTAAACAATACTTTACCTTCATAACGGTACCTTAACTTAATTTTGGGGAATAAGTTTAAAGCGAATGGTATTCCCTGTAAACTTTTGAGCTATAATATTAATAGCCGATTCTGTAAGTTGCAATACTCTTGGGTAACCACCAGTTGTTTGACAGTCGCGCATTAAAACAATCAATTTACCAGAAGGTGTTAATTGAACCGTACCTGGTAAAACTGCCGATGTTATAATGGGTTTTAAATTATTCTGAAAGGTTTCTTCCATCTGATAAGCCATTCGGTTATTATCTTTTGAAATAGAAAAATCTGTTGCAAACAATGCTTTTTGCTGATTTTCTGATAAAAAATAAAATTCAGGACCTCTATGCACTTCTATAATATTAGAATTTATATAGTCTGTATTAAACCTAATACTTGCGTGATGCGATATGTTTGTAATAGAATCTTTAAAAATCATCAAGTCATCATCCTTTTTGATTACTGACTGCTCCGTAATGTTCTTGTACATACTTTTGCTATTCATTACAATTTCGGTATTAAAACCGCCTAAAACCGCTAAATAACACCTAAAACCAGTATTTAATTTACCAAACGACAATACATCATTAAATTTTACAGCCACCATTTTATTACATTGAATAGCTTGGTTATTTAATTTTGGAGACATATCGGCTCCTGAAATTGCGATAAAGGTGTTTGTACTAAATTGAAATGTTGCACCAGTCATAGTCATTTCAATAACTGCATCACTTTCATCATTTCCTAAAAGTGCATTGGCTACTGTTGCTGCTTTTCTATCCATTACACCCGAATACGGCACACCGAATTGCTGAAAACCAATACGCCCTAAATCTTGAATTGTAGAATAAAACCCAGGTTTTAAAACTTTAATCATCAAACACCTCGCTTTCTATTTGATATACACCAGCCTCTACTAAAGTTTTTATATGATGATATTCATCAAGTGTAACAGGATAAAATTGAATCGAATCTCCAGCCATAGCGAAACAAGGACTTGATTTTGAAACATCAAAAAAATTAATAGGGGCATTCCCAATAATATTCCATCCACCAGGGCTTTCGTTTGGGTATATTCCTGTTTGATTGCCACCAATAGCCACAGCACCTTTTTCAATGCGTAATCTTGGAGATGGTTTTCTTGGGGTATGTAATATCTCATCTAAACCTCCTAAGTATAAAAATCCAGGAAGAAAACCTATAAAATAAACGGTGTAAATGGCTTGCGAATGACGCTTAATTATATTTGCCTTAGAAATATTTTTTTCTTTTGAAATGAACTCTAAGTCCAAACCAAATGTTTCATCATAGCACACAGGAATCTTCCATTTTCGAAAAATTGTTCTAGTAATTACGCTATTTTGTAAATAAATGTCTTTTAGTTTTGAAACCTCAACAGAAAAGTTATTAATGCTATTTTTATAAATTACCAGTAACGAGTTATATGCAACTCTTAAATCAAGAAAAAAATCAGTATTATAAATCTGAATTTTTTCTTTGTAAAGAAGGATATCTTTTAAAACTGACTTATCAATTTTTTGAGGCCATTCTATTAAAATAGCGCGCTCACCAAAAGGTTTGTATGTTAATTTAAAAGCCATTGTAGGTTACATCACTTTAAAACCCCTTTTCTCTAATTTGTTTTTTAAACTTTTAGCTAATTTCACTGCTTTTGGTGTATCACCATGAATACAAAAGGTTTCTGCTTTTAATGCAACCTCTATGCTATTTATGGTTTTAACTTTATGCTCTGAAACCATTTTAAAAACATGCTCAAATATGACACTTTCATCATCAATTAATGCCCATTTTTCTTGTCTTGAAACCAGCGTTAAATCATCATTATAATTTCTATCCGCAAAAGCTTCATAAGTAATATTAATGTTGTTCTTTAATGCCAAATCAGCAATAACCGATTTATAAGGAACATACAGTTTTATAGGTAAAACAAAACTTTTCATTACCTCAACAATAACATTTGCAGTTCGCTCATCTATTGCTGCCAAATTATAAAGCGCACCATGGGGTTTTATATGATGAATTACCAAATGCTCCGTATCTAAAATCTTGATTAAATCATCAATCTGTTTTTTTATAGAAGAAAATAATGCTGCACAAGGCATCTCTATAACCTTTCTACCAAAATGTTCTTTATCAGGAAATGATGGATGCGCTCCTATTTTCACTTTATGCTGTTTAGCAAGCTTTACAACTTCAAGCATTGTTTCGTAATCTCCAGCGTGACCACCACAAGCAATATTACATGAAGAAATATAAGGCATTAACAAGGATTCGTTACCTATTCCCTCACCAACATCAGCATTTATATCTATAATTTGATTGTGCACTAAAACAGATTTAAACTAAATACTTTATTTAGCGTTGCTACTGATAGTAAGATACTAATTCCTAGAATTAAAAACCCAAAAATATTTTGTTTTATTGAATTTTTATAACTACCCAAAACGGAGTCTTTATTCATAATCCAAATTAAAAATCCAGCAATTACTGGTAACAAAATACCGTTTGCTACTTGAGCAAATTTTATAATGTCGATGGACTTAATTCCTAAAGATGAAAATAAAACCCCTAAAACTAAAATGATCATCCAAACAGCCCGAAACCTTTTAGATGCCATGTTTGATGACCATCCCAAGCAACCTGTAGTTACAAAAGCAGCTGCTAATGGTGCTGTAATAGCACTTGTAATTCCTGACGCAAAAAGTCCTATCGCTAGAAAATACTTAGCAAAACTACCAAACAAAGGTTCCAATCCTAAAGCTAAATCTGATGCACTTTTAATATCGGTACTTTGTATAGAAGCTGCCGAAATTATAATACACATAGAGACTAAACCACCCAAAATAACAGCTATAAATGTGTCTTTACGTGCAAATTGTAAATCGGATTTATGATGCCATTTTTCCTTAACCAACGAAGCATGAAGAAATAAGTTGTAGGGCACTACGGTTGTTCCTATAAGCGCAATTACAGTAAGTAAACTATTCTTTGAGAATCTCGGGATAAGAGCGCCTTTTATAATTTCAATTATATTAGGTTTTGTTATAATAGCTGTTACTAAAAACGCCATACTCATTAGAGTAACCAAACCAATAAGTGCTTTCTCTAAAGTTTTATAATTCCCTAAATACAATAAAACAAAAGCGATTAAGCCGATAACAATGCTTAGTACATTAATTGAAAATTCACCTATTTGCAAACTTGGATTTCCAACGATGGCCTCTAACCCTAAAACGCCACCGGTAATATTGCCAGCTTCATAAGCTGCATTTCCAATAACAATTGCCGATAGAATTAAAAGAATGGCTAAAAATTTGAAAACAGGGTGTTTTATTTCTGTTCTTATGATTTCAGACAATCCTTTTTGGGTTATAATCCCTAATCTTGCCGACATTTCTTGTAAAACAATGGTAGCAATGATTGATAAAACCATAGCCCATAATAGTGCATAACCAAACCCTACACCTGCAAGTGTACAAACCGTTACAGTGCCAGGGCCAATAAAAGCAGCAGCAATTAAGGGTCCAGGTCCTATATTTTTAAAAAGGTTTTTCAAAAAAATCTATATAATTTATTTTAACTGACTTAATAATTCGTCAACCGCTCGTTTTAATTGAGTATCCTTGTTTTTAGCTTTATCGTCTGGATTATTATAAACAATAATATCTGGAACAGCAGGTCCTAATTCCATATTCGACATGGTTTCTTTTACATACCAACCTCTAAAAGGCATTCTTACTGAAGAGCCATCAATTAAACGTGCCGCACCTGTTGAAATTACCGCTCCAAAGGTTGGTACACCAACTAAAGTACCTAAATCTAAAGCTTTATAAGCATGTGAAAATATTTCGGCATTCGAATAGCTATTCTGATTGCATAAAGCAATAGAAGGTTTCGTCCATGACGCTAATGGTAATCTTTCGCTAAACGGATAATGATCCATAAAGTTTTTATGTTCTTTCTCTAAATTTTTTGCAGCACCTCGTGGCACCGTATATGCATGTTGTTTTACATTTAGCACAGCCATTAAATAATCAGTTGTCCAACCACCACCATTATATCTCACATCTATAACAATACCTTCTTTTCCTAAACCAGCGGCAGTAAGTTCTCGCTCGAATCGTTCAAAACTCGTCCAGTTCATTCCCTGAATATGAATATATCCCAATCTACCGTTAGAATAAACATCTGTTAAACGTTTACGTTCATCAACCCAAGCATTATAGTTTTCGGTTCTGTTACTACTTGTTGGTCGGATAATAACTTCTTGTGATGCACCATTTCTATTAACTTCTAAATAAATCTTCTCATTCGCAGTCCCTTGTAACAAACTATACACATTTAAATCTTTTGAAAGTTTTGTTCCGTTAACACCTGTAATTATATCTCCTAAAAACAATTTGCTAACACTTCTATCACCAGGCATATCATCAACAACGGTTACCACTTTAAGGTTACCATTGGATGTTGGTTCTAATTCTACACCTAATAACCCTGTAGATTCTCTTTGTAAATCTTCTCGGTTTTCTCCAGACCTAAAGCCCATATGACTCGCATTGATTTGCCCTAACATCCAATTAAACATGGTTTGAAAATCGGCACGCGTTGAAGCTCCAAGTGCCAATGGCTCATATATTTTCTTAAGTTCTTTCCAGTCTTGACCATGGAAGTTTGGATCGTAAAAACCATCATTTATGGCATTCCAAGCTTCATCAAATATTTGTTTTGACTCTTTATTATAATCAATATCCAATTTTGCTGAAAAAGGTAGACTTTCAGTCTTATCATTAGACATATTTAAACTATTCACACTACCACGTTTAGTAAAATATATAGTCGATAATTTTTTATCAGCAGTAAGGTTTGATGGTCTACTATTTTTGGTAGTAATCGCTTTTTTGTCTTTACCATCCCAATTTATTTTATATAAATCTGATTCTACGTCGGCATCACCTCTACTACCATCTCCTGTGGTATAATATATGGTTTTACCATCTTTAGAAAACAGTTGTCCAAATTCGCCGCCAACAAACGATGTTACTTGTACTTGACGCTCATGAATATCCTGAAAATCAATTACAACATCTTTAACTGCATCCTTTTTCTTTTTGTCTTTCGAATCTTTATCACTTTCCTTTTTATCATTTGACGTATCACCCTCTTCTTCCCAATCTTGCTCAGTTTTTTCCCAATCAGCCTTTGTTAACCACGTAAACCAAACATCATAGTCGCTATTATTTCTATTAGAAGAAAACATCAATTTTTTTCCATCAGGACTCCAAACAGGACCTCTGTCCTGCTTTGGGTGCATAGAAATATTGACTGGTTTCATAGAGTTATCAGCTTTGTGAATATAAATTTCACCATTAAAATCTAAATCGCTTAAATTATAAGCCAACCATTTAGAATCTGGAGACCATGATATACCGCTAGGGTTATCCCATCCATCAAGTAATACTTTTTCATTAGACAATTTTCCTTTGCTATCAATATTGGCAACAACCAGTTTTCCGTTGCCTCTTACAAAAGCCACTTGTTTAGCATCTGGCGATAGTACCAAACTACTTTCTTTTTCGTTAGTATTAGTCAGCCTTTCAACCTTATGTTTTAAGGTTTTAAAAATATCGGTTTGGTTAGCGTCATTTGATTTTACTAAGTATATATCATTTTGTCCATCTCTATCCGATATAAAAACTAGTGTACTATCGTTTAGCCAATTAACTTCTCTATCTCTAAAAGCTGAGTTAGATACATTAACGGTTCGTTTTTTATCTTTATCCGTTTCACTTAGAAAAATTTCACCTCTAATAACCAACGCACTATAGTTTCCATTTGGAGAAATGGCAATTTCATCAACATCATTTGTATAGGTTTTGTGCGCTATCGGGTCGAATCTGTAATCGGAAGCTATATTGATTTTCACCTCTCTTTGCACATTCGTTGTAGCATCAATAATAAAAACCTGATTCCCTTTCGTCATAATCAAATCTTTTCCATTCTTACTTAAATCAAATGAAAAAATGCCCATATCTTTAAAACTACTCACTTGAGATATCGCACCTTGCTTCGCTCCAGAGCTATCAATACTTAGTTTGTGAATATTATATTTTCCACCTCTTGATGATTGAAAATAAATGGTATTGTCATTACCCCATTGTGGATAAAAATCATTTCCATCATATGTAGTAAGCTGTGTGTAAGTATCATTCTGAATATTATATAACCACAAATCTCTATTAGCAGAACCTTGATATGCTTCTCTTTCTAGCCTACAACTTCCTTTTACAAAAACAACAAACTTACCATTTGGTGAAAGTTTGAAATCAAAACCCGTGGCAGTCATATACCGCTGTGGTGTTCCTCCTGACTCATTAACTATATGAGCTTCATACTCTCTTTCAACTTGTACAAAATTTCTACGTGTAGAAAAAATGACGTCACCTTTACTAGTAAAATCAGTAATAACATCATCTGTTGAATGATAAGTTAAACGCTTTGGAATACCACCATTTGCTGGTATTATATAAACATCATCATTTCCATATCTATCACTTTGAAAAGCGATGGATTTACCATCATGACTCCAAATAGGATTGGTATCGTATGCTTCATGAACGGTGATGCGTTTTGCATCCTGACCATTAATATTTGCTGTCCAGATATCGCCTTGAAAATTAAAAGCTATGAATTGTCCATTAGGACTAAGAGCAGGGAAATTTATTAAAGGATTTTGAGCCATAGCTCCGAATGCGAATAGCGAAAACGCTATTAATAGCTTTGAAGATAATTTCATAATAAGATGAGTTAGTCATTTAAAAAACTAAAAATAAGTCTATTTGATAAATTGTATTCAACAAACAATCATTCTTTAACATTAAATTATGTTAAAATTAATGACCTGTTACAGTGTTTAAAGCATAAATAGCAAAACTCCCCAGCCAATGCCCACCTTCGTAACTATCGCCAACAATATTTGCTAAGGAATAGTTGATATGCTGACTTGCAATGTGTCTTAAATGATAGTATTCTGGCAAATCCTCTGCAATGGTATTTAAACTCCATGCGCGCGAAAAATTAACCCCATCTAGATGTACCAAATGCCCATCGGTTCTATCTGAGACAACGCCCACTTCCAAGGTATAATTTTTATCTTTTAACTGGGGTAAAAACTTGCTCATCCATACTTTAAATTCATCTTTTGGTAACAAGCGTTTCATTAATGCTCCTTCCTCTAAACACGGCGATAAAAAATCGGTTCCGCTGGGTTCCCATGTAATAGGGCAATTTTGGTCGTTTAAAAAGAAAAATTTAGCACGTTCAGTAATCGCATCTTTTAGTGCTTGGTGGTTTACGGTTTTGGCATAGTCATACGCAAAAGAGAGTCCGAATGCGGTATTGGTATGCGTTCCCACACGAAGTGGATAGTTGAGTTTAGGCAAAAACTCAATATATTTTTCAATAAGTAAATCCGTTAGAGGTTGCAGATTAGCTTCTAAAGTTCTGGCCGTGGCATCATCCCATGTGTGTAGTTCTTCGGCGAGTTTAAGTAACCATGCCCAACCATACGTACGCTCATAGCTTTTATTGTGTTTTCCATGAAAGTACTGTACTTCAGCTTTAATATTTTCTTTGGATATATTATTTAGTAACTTTTGCTTAATAGCCTCAGCATTATCTAAGTTAGGAAACTGCTTTAGTAAACTCACCAAACTCCAATGTCCATGAACTGCGGAATGCCAATCGAAACACCCGTAAAAAGCTGGATGTAAGGTTCGCGGTGGTAATAAATCTTCGTCACTGCCAATAGTTTGGGATAATTTGTTTGGGTATTCGGTATTCATACAATGCAGCGGTAATTCTGCAAGCGTATTAGCAGCTTTCAAATCTAATTTTGGAATACCTCTCATAGGTGTTGATGTTTGCCCTGTGGTTAAAATAGGTTGTGTTACTTCCTTTTGGGATTCTTTGGAAGTGTTGCAGGCAAAAAGAAATATTGAAGTTAAAAACATTATGGTTTTTTTCATATTATAAACTTAAAATTAGCTTTGGTATTTACTTTAATTATTACTTAAATCATTTTCTACATAATTAGTTTCTTATACTCCAAATTTCATGAATGGGGTCTCCTTTGCTGGATAATCCTTTGTGGTGCCAATTACCATCAACCAAACTATAGTCAAACGACAAGCTTATACCCGCTTTTGAATCGTCTCTTGAAAAGAATTCTATGTGCTCTTTATACGTTCCATCTATCGTCGTATATGTTCCGCCTCCTGTTCCCATAAATTGCTTTGTTTCTGTATTGTATGCAATCCATTGAAAACGCGTTCCTGATAATATTTTCATGGTTTTCCTTGGTCCGCTTGCATCGCGCGTTTGCTCTTTACCATCTCTAATTCTACCAGACATTAACCAAGCACCTTGTAATTTTCCCGGAGTTCCGTGATCAATTCTTTTCATATCCATATCCTCTCCTACAATGGATATAACGGAATCATTTATAGTTACTTGGAAGCTTATTTCAGTACCTACACGTTCCGGATTGTTTGTATCAAATTCAATGGTTTCGGTCATAGTATCACCTTCTAATTTCCATGTGCCACCATCGGTAGAAATAAACTTACCTGTATCTGCATTAAATGTTGCAATCGCTAGATATCCATCCGCAAATATCACAACACTTTTTAAGTTTTCGCCTTCGTCAGAAGTATGATATCGCTCCCATGCACCTATGTAACTTTGTGCACTAACACTTATTGAAAACAAGGTGCAAACCAGTAAAAAAAATAGGTCTTTCATCTTTTTATAATTTATGATTGCTAAAATTCTTTATCCTAACCAGCCTTCTCGATCCAAGCTTCTATATTGAATGGCTTCACTAATATGAGACCCATCAACGGTTTCAGTGCCTTCTAAATCTGCAATGGTACGTGCTACTTTTAAAATTCTATCGTAGGCACGGGCTGATAAATTTAAACGCTCCATAGCCGTTTTTAGTAATTGCTTAGACCCTTCATCTAATATACAATATTTACGAATTTGTTTGGTATTCATCTGTGCATTATAATGCACCGCATCACTTTCCTTAAAACGTTTTGTTTGAATTTCTCTGGCCTTGGTAACGCGTTTTCTAATCTCGACTGAGGTTTCGCCTTTTCTGTCGTCCGATAATTTTTCAAAAGGTACTGGTGTTACTTCAATATGAATATCTATTCTATCCAACAACGGACCAGAGATTTTACTCAAATAGCGTTGCATCTCAGCAGGACTCGAGGTTACAGGTGCATCGGGATCATTAAAATAACCTCCAGGACTTGGGTTCATACTCGCCACCAACATAAACGACGACGGGTATGTTACCGTAAATTTAGCCCGTGAAATAGTAACTTCTCTATCCTCTAAAGGCTGACGCAATACTTCTAAAACACCACGTTTAAATTCGGGTAACTCATCTAAAAATAAAACCCCATTGTGCGATAATGAAATCTCACCGGGTTGTGGAAATGCACCACCACCAACCAGAGCTACATCTGAAATAGTATGATGTGGACTCCTAAATGGACGTTGCGCCATTAATCCAGTATCTTTTACACGACCCACAACCGAATGTATTTTTGTAGTTTCCAGAGCTTCATGAAGGGTCATAGGTGGCAAAATACTAGGTAAACGTTTTGCCAGCATGGTTTTTCCTGCTCCAGGTGGACCAATTAAAATAATGTTATGTCCGCCTGCTGCAGCAATTTCCATACAACGCTTGATACCTTCTTGTCCTTTAACATCGCTAAAATCAAACTCAGGAAAATCTAGGCTTTTTTCGAACTCTTCGCGAGTATTTATAATGGTTTGCTCTAATGTTTCTCCTTTATCAAAATAGTTTATAACCTGTTTTATATTATCAACACCATACACTTCCAAATTATCTACAATAGCAGCTTCTTTGGCGTTTTGGGATGGTAAAATAAAGCCTTTAAAACCTTCTTCTCTAGCTTTTACAGCAATAGGTAACGCCCCTTTTATGGGTTGTAAACTACCATCCAGTGACAGTTCTCCCATAATAATATACCGCTCTAATTCGGGAGCTTCAATTTGCTTTGAGGACGCCAGAATACCTATGGCTAAAGTAAGATCGTATGCACTTCCTTCCTTTCTTAAATCGGCAGGTGCCATATTAATGGTGATTTTTTTTCCTGGAATTTTATAACCGTTATTCTGAAGTGCCGCCGCGATGCGATAGTTACTCTCCTTTATGGCGTTATCGGGCAATCCTACAAGGTGATAACCAATACCCGAATCTACATTTACTTCAACAGTAATTGTTGTAGCTTCCACGCCAAAAACGGCGCTTCCAAAAACTTTTTTAAGCATATTAATTGTTTACTGCTTAAATGTAAGAAATGTATTTTAATTTAATGAATTCAATTAACTATTTCGTTATATTTGTAAAGACATAACGAAAAGTATTATGATTTCTATTAAGGAAGCCATTCAATTAGTTAAAATACACACGCAACCCCTCTTAAAAGAAGTTACAAAGCCTGTTGAAAAAGCTGGTAGTTATTTTTTGAATGATGATGTCAGCTCTCCAATAAACATGCCTCCTTTTAGGCAATCAGCAATGGATGGTTATGCGCTAAATTTACATGATGAATTAGCATATAATTTAATAGGCGAAGTAAAAGCTGGAGATAACCATGAACTCGTTTTAAAAAAAGGAGAAGCCGTTAGAATCTTTACAGGAGCACCAGTCCCCGATTCTGCCAATGCCGTTATGATGCAAGAGAAGGTAAAAGTAAATGGAAACATCATCGTTATTGAACATCAATTAAATCAAGAACATAATATTCGCCCTTTGGGTGAACAAGTAAAGCAAGGCAACTTAGCACTTAAAAAAGGTACTAAATTAACACCAGCTGCCATTGGATATTTGTCCTCTCTTGGTATTACCGAAGTTTCTGTTTACAAAAAACCAAATATTGCCTTAGTTACTACCGGAAATGAATTGATTGAAGGCGGACAAGAATTAACCTATGGAAAAATATACGAGAGTAATTCCAAAATGCTTTTAAGCGCACTTTACAGTTTAAAATTTTATGATGTGACCATTCACAAAGTTGAAGACGATTATCGTCAAACCCTTTCCAAATTAAATGAAGTTATTGATACGAATGATTTAGTCATTATTACAGGTGGTATTTCGGTTGGCGATTACGATTTTGTTGGAAAAGCGTTAAAGGAGTTAGAAGTTGAAGAACTGTTTTATAAAGTAAAACAGAAACCTGGGAAACCTTTGTTTTTCGGCAATAAACAGCATACTTCTATTTTCGCTCTTCCCGGAAATCCAGCGGCTGCATTAACTTGTTTTTATGTTTATGTTTTTATTGCCTTACAAAGCATGATGAATCAAGAAGTTTTAGAATTACCTCGTGTTATGGCTAAATCTGTTTCAAATTTTAATAAAAATGGTGATAGACCTCAATTTTTAAAAGCCATTTATAATGACGATAACGTTGAAATTCTTGAAGGACAAAACTCGTCGATGCAACAAACTTTTGCTATTTCGAATGCTTTAGTTTTTGCTCCTGAAGATGTAAATGAAATAATAATAAACGATATAGTTGAAACCATTCTGTTACCTGTTTAGCAATGAGTTATAAAATAAAAAGTAGAATCTGGATTGAGTCTGATAAGCATGTACTTTTAGGCGAAGGCAGAGTACAATTATTAAAAGCGATAGATAAAACAGGATCATTATCAAAAGCGGCAAAAGCATTAAACATATCGTATAAAAAAGCTTGGAATTTGCTAGACTCCGTTAATAAATCAGCTAAAAAACCAGTAACCATTAATAGTATTGGTGGCAAAGGTGGTGGTGGCGCAGAACTAACAGATTATGGTAAATCGTTAATTCTAGCTTTTGATGAGATTAATAAAAATTGCTGGGAGTTTTTAGACAAGCAATTGGAAAAAATTGAGCGTATTTAAATGTTACAAACCGAAAACATATTTATTTTTTTACTCATCTTACCGATAGTATCTTTTCTATACTCAAGTGTGGGTCACGGAGGCGCCAGTGGATATTTGGCGCTTATGGCATTGTTTTCGTTCGCTCCAGAAACCATGAAACCCACTGCCCTATTACTCAATTTGTTTGTTGCTGGTATTTCATTTTATTACTATTATAAAGGTGGTTTTTTTAATAAAAAGCTGTTTTTATCCTTTGCAGTAACGTCCATTCCATTGGCGTTTTTAGGAGGAACCATTGAGGTTGACGCTACTATTTATAAAAAAATACTTGCTGTATTATTGGTATTTGCCATACTTAAAATGTTGAACGTTTTTGGAAAAGAGAACGAAACTATCAAAGATTTGAAAATCGGTCAAGCTTTAATAATAGGTGGTATTATTGGATTCTTTTCAGGTTTAATAGGCATTGGTGGCGGCATTATACTAACGCCAATTATATTGTTGTTGCATTGGGGGAACATGAAAGAAGCAGCCGCGGTTTCTGCCTTATTTATTTGGGTAAACTCAGCATCTGGACTTATAGGTCAAATAAGTAGTGGTGTTACTATCGAGATTGAATCGTTTCTTCTCGTTGCCATTGCTTTAGTTGGTGGCGTATTAGGCGGCTACTATGGCAGTAAAAAAATAAACAATCAAAGTTTAAGATACATTCTAGCTTTCGTTTTAGTAATTGCTTGTTTTAAATTAATATTCACATAAAATGCTTGACAAAAACAACATAACAGGTATTATTTTAGCAGGTGGAAAAAGTTCGCGCATGGGAACAGACAAAGGCTTTTTAATTTTGAAAAACAAACCATTTGTTCAATATAGTATCGATGCTTTGTCGCCTTTAGTATCTAAAATTATCATTGTTTCAAACAACCCAGATTATGATGTTTTTATGATTGATAGAATCGAAGATGTTATTAAAAATGCGGGACCAGTTGCAGGAATATATTCAGCGTTAGAAGCCTCTTCAACCGAATATAATTTAATTTTAAGTTGCGATATACCTTTGATTACTTCAGAAATACTCCAGGAATTAATTGATTTTGCAGATGACACTCACGATATTATTCAAATGGAAAGCGATGGAAAATCAATGCCCTTAATTGCCCTTTATAAAAAACAGGTTGCAAAAACTTTTTATAGCTTATTACAACAAGATGAACGACGTTTACGTATTGCTGTAAATAACTGTAAAGTGAAAAATATTGTTTTAGACAAGCATCAAATAAAACATACGATGAATGTAAATACACAAACCGAATATAAAACTGTTGAAAATGAATATAACGATTAAATACTTCGGACAATTAACAGACATAACGCATTTAGAAGAAGAAACTCTAGAATTTGGAGGCACCTACGTTTACGAACTTTTAGAAACGCTTTATAGAAAGTATAACACACTAAAAACCAAAAATTTTCAAGTGGCGCAAAATCAAGAATTGGTTAACGAAAACACTAAAATAACAGGGCACGAAATAGCCTTATTACCACCATTTGCAGGCGGATAACATGAGTAGATATAACCGACATATTGTTCTTTCAGAAATTGGTCAAATTGGTCAAGATAAACTATCAAGCGCTAAAGTTTTAGTGGTTGGTGCAGGTGGTTTAGGTTGTCCTGTATTGCAATATTTAGCGGCTGCCGGTGTTGGAACCATTGGTGTTATTGATTTTGATGTGGTCGAACTTTCTAATTTGCAACGTCAAGTGCTCTATGGTAAATCTTCATTAGGAAAAAACAAAGCCATAGCTGCCAAGGAACGATTGGAAGATTTAAATGATAGTATACAAATTAACACTTATGCGGAACGATTAACGTATCTGAACGCCCTTAATCTATTTGAAAAATTCGATATTATTGTTGATGGTTCCGATAATTTTGAAACACGCTATTTAGTGAATGACGCTTGTCTAATAACTCAAAAGTCTTTAGTATTTGGAGCCATTTATAAGTTTGAAGGACAGGTTTCTGTATTCAATTATAATAATGGACCAAGTTACCGTTGCCTATTTCCAAATCCACCGAAACAAGGAAGTATTCCAAATTGTTCAGACATTGGCGTTTTGGGTGTTCTCCCTGGAATTATTGGGAGCATGCAAGCTAATGAAGTTCTAAAAATAATTTTAGGTATTGGTGATGTGCTTTCAGGAAAAGTATGGTGCTACAACGCATTAACACTTCAAAATTCCATTTTAAAATTTAATAAATCGGAAGAAACCGTTCATTCTGTTTTAAATAATAAAGATAACTTCGACAAAACCAATATCGATTTTAATTGTGTAAACGAAATAAAGACAGCATCCATTGAAGACCTATTGACTTCAGAAAACGTTCAATTTATTGATGTTAGAGATGCGATTGAACAACCAAAAATTAAAGGCTTGGAAGTTATCAATTTGCCTTTAAGTCAATTAGAGTATAATCTACATCAATTAGATTCAGAAAAAATGAAAGCTCTTTTTTGTCAATCAGGAATACGAAGTAAACAAGCTGCACAATTGTTACAAGAACACAAAGTTCAAAACTGTTTTAGTATTGTGGAAGGCGCTTCAGAAATAAATAATAAAATAAAAGAACATTTAAAATGATGTCAAAATGAAAGATAAAAAACCAATGAAAAGTGTTTTCAAGGAAGGCGCTATTACATCAGAATTTATAGGGAACTCGATTTACAAACATCAAACCAAAACCAGTATTGGTGCTCATAATATTTTTTTAGGTCAAGTAAGAGCAGATGAAATTAATGGAAAAACTGTTTCTGCTATTGAATATACTGCGTATGAGGATATGGCAAATCAAAAATTTCATGAGATTAGAGAATCCGCTTTTGAGAAATTCGATTTAACATGCATGCACATTTATCACAGTTTAGGTACTGTAAAAGCTGGCGAAATTTGTTTATTCGTTTTTGTGTCTTCACCAAGACGAAAAGTCGTTTTTGAAGCATTAGAATATATTGTTGAAGCGATTAAAGCAGATGTTCCTGTGTTTGGAAAGGAAATTTTTGAAGATGAAAGCCATCAATGGAAAGTGAATAGTTAAAATGTATCTTGTTTAGCTGATTGACTTTAAGTCGAAAACATCTGAACAACAAACACCTAAACAAATAACAATAATGGTCGATATAACTCACAAAGTAACAACACTTCGAACCGCAGTTGCACAAGCAGTTGTAAAAGTTAGCAAACCTGAAACGATAACGGCGATTCAAAACGACAACGTACCTAAAGGCAATGTATTTGCTATGAGTAAATCAGCAGGTTTATTGGGTGTGAAACGAACTCCTGATATTTTACCAGATTGTCACCCCTTACCTATTGAATTTACTGGTGTGGAATATGAAATTAATGGACTAGAAATTACGGTTGTATTTACTGTAAAAACCATTTATAAAACTGGAGTTGAAGTTGAAGCAATGCATGGTGCTAGCGTGGTTGCGCTTAATATGTATGATATGCTTAAACCTATTGATAAAGGCATTGAGATTCATGCCATAAAATTGCTATCAAAAAAAGGCGGAAAATCTGATTTTAGAGATAAATTCAGAAAAGATTTAACGGCAGCAGTTGTGGTTTGTAGCGATTCTATTTCAGCAGGACATAAAGAAGATAAAGCCGGAAAAGCCATTATAGAAAAATTAAAATCTTGTGAGGTTGTAGTTTCTGAATATGTGATTATTCCTGATGAAAAAGAGGTTATTCAAGAAAAAGCTAATTCTTATCAAAACCAAGGTATTGATTTAATAATTTATACCGGTGGTACAGGACTTTCGGGTCGCGATGTAACACCAGAAGCCTTAATACCAATTCTAGATAGACGAATCCCAGGAATTGAAGAAGCGATTAGAAGTTACGGACAAGATCGAATGCCTTATGCGATGTTGTCAAGAAGTGTAGCTGGAACTATTAATAACACATTGGTTTTAGCTTTGCCAGGATCAACCAATGGTGCTAAAGAATCTATGGATGCTATATTTCCTTCCGTATTACACATTTTTGGAATTTTAAAAGGTGCGAGACACGACTAATGACAAATAAAAAGAACATATTACAAGATTCACATGGTAGAGACCATGCCTACTTACGTATTTCGTTAATTGAACGTTGTAATTTACGCTGCACTTACTGTATGCCCGAGCAAGGTGTACAACTTTCTCCTAAAAGTCATTTAATGACTTATGAGGAAATCTATGAAATAGCCAAAACCTTTGTAAAACATGGTGTTACCAAAATACGACTTACCGGTGGCGAACCTTTGATTCGGAAAGATATTCCTGTTATTTTAGAAAAACTAGCAACTCTACCTGTTGAGTTATCTATCACATCTAATGCTGTAATTATCGATAAGTTTATTGATGTATTAAAAGCAAACGGTGTTAAAAAAATTAATGTAAGTCTCGATTCTTTAGATGCTGCCAAATTCAAACATATTACAAGACGACACGAATTTGAGAAAGTTTACAACAACATTTTATTATTGGTAAAAGAAGGCTTTACTGTAAAAGTAAATGCCGTTTTGATGAAGGGTTTTAATGATAATGAAATCATCGATTTTATACATTTTACTAAAGATTTACCAATATCTGTTCGTTTTATTGAGTTCATGCCATTTGATGGCAATAAATGGGATATGAGTAAGATGGTATCCTATGTTGAAGTTATGAATTATGTAAATGCTTCGTTCTCAAAAGACCGAGTTGTTAGGTTAGAAGACGCGCCAAACGACACTTCAAAAAATTACAAAATAGAGGGCTACAAAGGTAGTTTTGCTATTATTAGTTCGGTTACCAACCCGTTTTGCGATTCTTGTAATAGATTACGATTAACTGCTAACGGTCATCTAAAAAACTGTTTGTTTTCATCAACAGAATCAGATTTATTAACTACTCTTCGCACAGGAAAACCTATTGAATCTATAATTCAAAAAGCAGTACAGGCAAAGTTTAAAGTTCGTGGAGGTATGGATACTTTAGAAAAGCTACAAGAACCCAAATTACATAACAATAATAGAAGTATGATTACTATTGGTGGGTAGTAGTTGGAGTTATTTTACCGATTCCACCGTTATAATAACACTTTTAGATGCAGGCGTTTTAGCTGTATGAGCAAAACTATCTAAAGGCACAAGCACATTGGTTTCAGGAAAATACGTAGCACAACAATTTTTGGGAATATCATAACCAACTACTTTAAAATTTTTAGCTTCTCTCACCACACCGTTATATTCAGATTTTAAGTTAACTACTTGATGCTCTGATAAATGCTGAAGATTCATGTCCTCCTTATTCATAAAAATAACACGTCTTTCGTTAAAAACGCCTCGATATCTATCGTCTAATCCGTAAATAGTCGTATTAAACTGATCATGGCTACGAATCGTCATCATTATCAATTCATCTTTCTTAAGTTTCCAAGCAGGTAATTTATTTATTGAAAAATTAGCCTTTCCTGTTTTAGTTTTAAATTGTCTAATCCGTGCACCATTTGGTAAATAAAAACCTGATGGTTGTTTTAATCGGTTGTTATAATCTTGAAAACCATCAACTACTTCTTGAATATCGTCTCTAACCAAATTATAATCATCTTTATATTGCAACCAATTAATCTTTGAACGCTCCTTTAAAGTGGCATTTGCTATACCACAGACTACCGCAACTTCACTCAATAAATTGTCGGAGCAAGGCTCTAAAATTCCTTTGGTTGATGATACTATTCCCATAGAATTTTCAACACTTTGCACTTGAACACCTGTTTTTTGATAATCTTTTTCGGTTCGACCCAAGCATGGTAAAATCAAGGCTTCTCTGCCTGTTACTAAATGTGAACGGTTAAGTTTGGTACTTACATGCACCGTTAAATTACAATTTGCCAATGCTTGTGCAGAATACTTGGTATCTGGAACCGCTGAAATAAAATTCCCTCCAAGACCAAAAAACACTTTTGCCTTCTTTTCATACATAGCCTTGATAGCATCAATTACCGAATAACCATGCTTTGTTGAAGGCTTAAAGCCATATTTAGCTTCTATTTTATCTAAAAATGCCTGTGGTGCTGATTCCCAAATACCGACTGTTCTGTCCCCTTGAACATTAGAATGACCTCGCACAGGACAAGTTCCAGCACCCTCTTTACCTATACTCCCTTTCAATAACAGAAGATTGACTATTTCTCTAATATTATCAACTGCATTTTGGTGCTGCGTTAAGCCCATAGCCCAACAAATAATGAGCTTTTCATTGTTTAAAATCAATTTGAAAACTTCATTAAAAATTTCAATTGAAACTCCTGATGCTTCCAAACAAGCTTCAAAGCTATAGGTTTTCAAATTCGTTGTAAACTCTTGATAACCATGTGTAAATTCCTCAATAAAAGCTTTGTCAAATACATTACCAGATTCCTCCTCTTTTTCCAACAGCTTAAGTAGAAGTGCTTTAAAAAAAGCTACGTCTCCATTTATGGTTATTGGCACAAATACATCGGCTATTTGAGTACCACCAGAAAGTAGTTTAAAAGGATTTTGGGGATTAGTAAATTTTATAAGTCCAGCTTCAGGAAGCGGGTTTATAGCAATAATTTTACCGCCATTATTTTTGCATTTTTCTAATGCCGTAAGCATTCTAGGATGATTGGTGCCTGGGTTTTGCCCAATAACTATAACCACCTCAGCTTTGTATAAATCATCTAGCGTTACAGAGCCTTTCCCAATTCCTAAGGTTTCAGATAAGGCACTACCACTTGCTTCATGGCACATGTTAGAACAATCTGGCAAATTGGATGTTCCAAACTCTCTTACAAAAAGTTGATAGAGAAACGCAGCTTCATTGGTAGTTCTTCCAGAAGTATAAAAAACAGCTTCATCAGGGTTATTGAGAGCATTTAAATGTTCTCCAACTTTTTCAAAAGCAGCTTCCCAAGTAATAGGTTGATAATGTGATGCTCCTTCAGCTAAAAACATAGGTTCCGCCAATCGACCAGATTTACCAATTTCAAAATCAGATATCGCCGAAAGTTCATCCACCGAATGTTTTTCAAAAAAATCTCTGTTGATTGTTTTGTTTTGAGCTTCTTCTGCAATAGCTTTTACACCATTCTCACAGTATTCACCCAAAGAAGAGCGCTCATCATCTGGATCTGGCCATGCACAACCTGGGCAATCAAACCCTCCTTTTTGATTTATTTTAAGAGAAAGTTTTAGCGCATCACTTATATTCATGTATTTTGAAACATGCTCAAGAGATGACTTTATAGCTCCCAAACCCACACTGTTTTTAAAAGGTGATTTTGTTTTTAAGCTTAAAAACATTTCGGGTGTTTTAGCTTTTTCGTCTGGGGATAAACTCATTAAAAATGACTAATTATAAAATAAAATCCTACCCTAAAAGTTGTTTTTCCCCAACATTCATATTAAGGCTAAAAGGTTGTTCAGTGATTCGTTTTCCTGTTGCTTGGTAAAGTGCGTTGGCCAATGCTCCAACCGCAGGCGGAAGCCCTGGTTCACCCAATCCTGTAGGTGCAATTTCATTTTCAATAAAGAAAACCTCTATATTTTCAGGAGCTTGTGAATGACGAATCATTTGATATGTATCAAAATTCATTTGATTAGGTACTCCATTATCAAACGTTAATTGACTATACATGGCATGACCAATACCATCGATAACCCCTCCTTCAATTTGATGTTTTGCTCCATCAGGGTTGACTACAATTCCGCAATCAACCGCGCACCATACATTTTTAATTTTTGGTTGTCCGTTTTCTAAAACCAAGTCAACAACTTCTGCAACATAACTAGAATGACAAAAATACGCTGCCACGCCTCGATAAACACCTGGTTTTGTTTCACCCCAATTACATTTTTCTTTAACAAGTTTTAAAACGCCTGCATATCGTTCAGCATCATATTCATATTCATCACCAACAGGGTTACTAATAGCACGATTAAATAACTCCAAACGGAAATCTATGGGATCCTTTCCTGCTAATTCCGCAACTTCATCCAAAAATGCTTGTTCTGCTCCAGCGGTAAAATGAGAACGCGGTGCTCTCCAAGCGCCTGTAGTAATATTCGTTTCGCCTGAAATTTGTTCAGCAGCATAATTATCTACTGATCCCGCCGGAAAACGATTTGGAAATACTGGTCCTTCTGGAAGACCAGCGCCTCTAACAGTAAAGGCGATAAGATTATTATTTTCATCTAACCCAGCCTTATAAGTTGATCTATATGCAGGGCGATAAGTTCCTTGGGTCATATCATCCTCTCTTGAATAAATAAGTTTAACTGGAGCCCCAATTCTCTTTGAGATAGCTGCCGCTTCAACACCAAAGTGCACATACAATCTTCTTCCAAAACCTCCGCCCATACGCGTCATATTAACGGTTACATTCTCTAAATCAAGATTTAATAATTTAGAAACAGATTTTTCAAGAGCTTCAGGTGTTTGTACAGGCCCAATGAGTTCTGCTGAGGAATCAGTAACATTAGCAAAGAAATTCATAGGTTCCATAGTATTGTGAGCCATAAAAGGAGAACTGTAAGTACGTTCAATAACTTTGGCAGCTTTTTTAAATGCCGCTTCAGGGTTACCATCTCTTCTGCTTTGGCCAACTTTCCCAGATAATAGTGCCTGTTCCAAATTCGCTAAATGAGATTCTGAACTCTCCAATGGTCTTATAGTTTCCCAATTCGCTTTAATAGCTTTTTTAGCCTTCATTAATTGCCATGTCGAATCACCAACAATAGCTATAAGCTGGAGGAAACCTTTTTCATCACACCAATCTGGTTCTTCAATTGTGGTATCAATAATAAAAGCATCATCTATTCCTGGCATAGCCTTAATTTCTGCTTCATTAAAATCTTTTATTTTCATTCCGAAAGCTGGAGGATGCTGAATCATGGCAAGTTTCATGCCTTCCCTATGAAAGTCTAAACCAAATAAAGGTTCTCCAGTGACAATTTTTTTACCATCCACATTTTTGATACTAGTACCAATCAATTTAAAATCTGAAATTTCTTTAAGTTCAACTTCTTCAGGAATTTCTATACCAACCGCTTTTGAAGCAATTTCTCCATAAGACACTGTTCTTTCGCCATTTTTTTCTTTTATAATACCCTTTTCAACTGATAAATCTGAAACATTTAATTGCCACTCTTTTGCTGCAGCCTCTAATAACATTCTTCTGCCGGTTGCACCTGCCATTCTTAGCGCATTCCAACTTAGTTTAATAGAAAGACTTCCGCCTGCAAATTGATTTTGATAAAAGCCTGTATTTAATGGCGCTTGTTCAACAACTACATTTTCCCAGTCTACATCCAATTCATCAGCAACAATCATGGGCATGGAGGTTCTTACGTTTTGACCAATTTCAGGGTTGGGTGAATAAATCGTCACCAATCCTGTATCGCCAATTTTAATATAACCATTGATATCAAACCATTCATTAGGAACAGCAATTTTATCCATTTTTTTATCCGAAGTACATCCCGTTAGCCAGCTAAACCCTATAAGCATACCACCACCTGCAGCAGCAGATACTTTTAAGAAAGAACGACGATTATATTGTGTTTTTATTTTTGTCATGATGCCTAATTTAAAGTTTGGAAGCCGTTTTAATGGCTTTTTTAATTCTTGTGTAAGTACCACATCTGCAAATGTTTCCATCCATAGCGGTTTCAATATCCTCATCCGTTGGATTTGGATTTTCCTTTAAAAAGGCAGCAGCGTTCATAATTTGACCGCTTTGACAATACCCACATTGTGGCACATCGTGTTCTAACCACGCCTTTTGAACTGGGTGATCACCTTCTTCAGAAAGACCTTCAATTGTTGTGATATTCTTACCCTCGGCTTGAGACACTTGAAGTAAGCAACTACGCATAGCACTACCATCCACATGAATGGTACAAGCACCGCATTGACCAATACCACAGCCATATTTGGTGCCAACTAAATTAATTTCATCCCTTAGAACCCATAATAACGGGGTGTCTGCATCGGTATCTACCGTATGCTTTTTGTTGTTAATCTTTAAATTGAATGTTGGCATGGTTATAAGAATATTTTAGAATTGCTACTAAAAATACAAAAAAATAGAAGTTATTTTTAAAGATTGTTGTTATTTTAACATTAAAAAAGTATTATTTCAATTTCAAAATTAATTAGATGATAAATACGAAGCGAATTGGTTTATTTCTTGGTCCGTTATTTTATATATTAATTCGTCTTTTTTTCTCTCCCGAAGGTTTATCAGATGAAGCAAATGGTATTTTAGCTTCAACCGCTTGGATTGCCATTTGGTGGATTACCGAAGCCATCCCCATTGCTGCTACTGCTTTATTACCTATTGTATTATTTCCGCTTTCTGGTAGTTTAGATATTGCATCTACCACCGCTTCATTTGGCCATAAATATGTGTTCCTTTATTTAGGTGGTTTCATTATTGCTATTGCTATTGAAAAATGGAACTTGCACAAACGGATAGCTCTTAATATTATCAATCTTATTGGTTCAAACATTAAAAAAATCATCTTGGGTTTTATGGTGGCTACCGCATTTTTGTCAATGTGGATATCGAATACAGCCACCTCTGTAATGATGTTACCTATAGGAATTGCCATAATCAAACAATTAAAAGATAATCCTGAAACAGAAAAAGATGAAAACCTGATTTTTGGTAAATCTTTAATGTTAGCCATTGCTTACAGCGCATCTATTGGTGGTATTGCGACTTTAATTGGAACACCACCTAACTTAGTTTTGGCAGGGGTTGTTTTAGAAACCTATGGTTACGAAATTACTTTTTTACAGTGGTTTATATTTGGATTTCCTATTTCATTAGTATTAATTTTTATCTGTTGGAAATATTTAACATCCTACGCTTTTACGTTTAAGCAATTAGAATTCCCTGGTGGGAAAGCCGAAATTAAACGATTGCTAAACTCCTTAGGAAGTATGAGTTATGAAGAAAAAATTGTTGCTATTGTTTTTGCTACAACAGCTTTCTGTTGGATTACACGTTCCTTTTTGCTTCAAAAAATATTCCCTCAACTTGATGATACTATTATCGCTATTTTATTTGCTGTTATTCTATTTATAATTCCTTCAAAAACAAAAAGTAAAAAATTAATAAGTTGGAAGGATACTAAAAATCTGCCTTGGGGAATTATCCTTTTATTTGGTGGTGGAATGGCACTCGCCAAAGGTTTTGAGACTAGTGGACTTGCGTTATGGATAGGAAATCAAATGACTTCCTTTGCAGGATTAAATCTCATTTTTTTAATATTACTTTTAATAGCAGCCGTAAACTTTTTAACAGAAATCACGTCAAATCTCGCTACAACCGCTATGCTATTACCTGTGCTTGCACCTATGGCTTTAAGTATTGAAGTGCACCCTTTTATCCTGATGGTAAGCGCCACTGTAGCGGCGTCTTGTGCATTTATGCTACCTGTAGCTACACCACCGAACGCTGTGGTTTTTGGTTCGGGTTATTTAAAAATTCCAGATATGGTTCGTAAAGGTCTTTTTATGAATCTAGTTTCCATAATCATATTAACCCTTTTTGTTTACTTTCTGCTTCCAGAGTTATGGGATATTACCGTAAATAGTTTTCCTGAAGTGCTTAAGAAGTAATTTTATTGATAAACTCTAGTGCACGTTTTTCGTTATAATAAACATTTCTCTTATCAATAAACCCTACATGTCCGCCATAATTTGGCATTTCTAAATGAAGATTTGAATTCTTTTTAGCTTCTTTTATGGGGTAACATTCGGGCGACAAAAAAGAATCATTTAGAGCATTAATAATTAAAGTTGGGACTTTAATATTTACAAGAAACTGTAATGCGCTACATTTTTCATAATACTCCAAAGCATCTTTAAAACCATGCGCTTTTGAGGTATAAACGTTATCAAGGTCTAACAATGTTTTTATTGAATTCACATCGTCTAAACTTATTTTATCGGAAAAAGCTTTTTGTTTCTCTTTTAGGTGAAATAACAAATCCTTTAAAAATCTATCACGGAACAATTTGTTTTTCAACTTATGCAACTCCTTGCAGGATCCATTTAAATCGCATGGAACCGAAACACCTATAGCAGCTTTAACTTGTTTAGGCACATTAGTACGCTCGCCTAAATATTTTAATATAAGATTTCCTCCTAAACTAATACCTTTTAAATAGATTTCTTCATAGTTTTTTTCTTTAATTATATGGTCGATAATCTCTTCTAAATCATCAGTAGCACCTGAATGGTAACTTCTGTATTTTAAATTTCTTTCACCGCTACATCCTCTAAAATTAACACAAACAGCATCGATGCTATTTTGGTTAAAAAGTTTTGCAGCTCCCGTCATATAAGGGCGTTGTGCATGACCTTCTAGTCCGTGCAACAAAATAATTACCTTATTGGTTTTCTGGTTTGAAAAACTCCAATCTAAATCTAAAAAATCACCATCACTAAGTGTAATGCGTTCCCGTTCTTGCTTTAGTGAAATGCGTCTGATTAATCCAGAATAAACGGTTGAAACAAATCCGTTTTTAAAATAAAATGGAGGTTTATAGGTAGACTCAATTACTGGCATATTTTAATCGACTTCTAGAGGTGTGAATTTAAAATCAGTTCCGTTAAATAATCCTTTATCGCTCAATTTTAACGAAGGTATAACCAACAATGCCATAAAAGACAAGGTCATATAAGGTGCGTGTAATTTAGAACCTAACTGTTTTGCCATTGTATCCAATTCAGCGTATTGTTTCCCTATGGTTACTCCATCTTTATCGCTCATAATTCCAGCAACTGGCAATGGTACAATTTTTTCTGTAGCTTCTGAGACAGCACAAATGCCTCCTTTATTTTCTATTAATAGGTTAACGGCTTTACATATGGCTTCGTCACTTACTCCAACAGCAATAATATTATGAGAATCATGACCTACAGAAGAAGCAATAGCACCTTCTTGTAATCCAAAATTCTTTATAAATGCAATGGCAGGTTTTGCATTATTGTAACGATTAACAACTGTCATTTTTAGAATATCTGCATCCACGTTTGAAACAATATTGTTATCATTTAACAATGCATTTTCAACTAATTCGTTAGTAACTAATTGCCCTTCTAAAGCTTCAATAACACGAATTTTTTTTGTTGATGATTCGATCCTGAAATCTGAAACTTCTTTTTTAGAACAATTAAAGTTATTTAGGTTTTTAAAAGACACCGATTCTATTAACGATTGTCCATTATCAAACACTAAGCTCCCATCAATAAAGGTTTGAAGCGTCTTAAAGTCTTTCAAATCTTCCACAACTATAAAATCGGCACCATCACCGACTCTCAATAAACCAACGTCTAAATTGTAATGCTTTACAGGATTTATACATGCAACTTGCAACACTTTAAAAACATCGATATTTTTTGCAACAGCCCGCGCACATAATTTATTAATATGGTTGATTAATAAATCATCAGGATGCTTATCATCACTACAAAACATCATATTCTCAAAATGCTCTGGAAGTAAATCTATTAAAGCTTCAAAGTTTTTGGCGGCACTACCTTCTCGAATTAAAATTTTCATGCCTTTTTGAAGTTTCTCTAAAGCTTCCTCATAAGTAAAACATTCATGGTCGGTTGAAATTCCAGTGTTGATGTATTTTGTAATATCGGCTCCTCTCAACCCTGGTGCATGACCATCCACAGGTTTGTTATAATGTTTTGCCCATGCGATTTTTTTTAAGACTTCTTCATCATTAAAAATAACTCCAGGATAGTTCATCATTTCTGCTAAATACTTTATATCTGGGCTTTCAAGAAGTGATTTTATACCGTTAGAATCTATAACGGCGCCAGCCGACTCAAAATTAGTTGCTGGTACACATGAAGGCGCTCCAAAGTTGAATTTAAAAGGCACCTTCTTACCATTTTCAATCATAAAGTTTACACCCTCAACCCCTAACACATTGGCTATTTCATGTGGATCAGAAACCGTAGCCACCGTACCATGTGTAACCGCAAGTTTTGCAAATTCGCTGGGAACTAACATAGAACTTTCTATGTGAATATGGGCATCAACAAAACCAGGAAGAATGTATTGGTTTGTGTTATGTTCTTTTTCTTGAATAGAGGATATTTTACCGTTCTCAAAAGTTACTTCACCTTTATAAATGCGTTTGTTTGGTATATCAACTATTTGTCCTTGTACAAGCATTTATTGCAATTCTATTTTTAAAATTTGTTTTGTTTTATCAGTAACCTTAAACCTATCATCAGCACGTTTATTAATTACCCAAACAATAGTATTTTCAGAACACAACAACCACGTGTTTTCTTTATCTAGCAACGACATTTTTTCGTCTTTAAAATACTTGCTAAGTTTCTTTTTTCCAGTCATCCCCAAAGGATAAAACACATCGCCTTCTTGCCATTTACGGATTTTCAAAGGGTAATTTAACTTGCTTTTATCTACATAAATTACATTCGTCCGTTTTCCAAAAATAGCATCAGCTTCATCAAAAAACAATGTACCTAAAGGTGTTTTAATTGCTTTATCCGTTTTGGAAACCTCATAAATGGAGTTGTCTTCTGTACTAATTCTGCTTAGTAATAAATGCTCTCTGTTTTTTATCAATCGATGCGTTTGAGAAAGTACTAATTTACCCGTTTCAGCATCTAACAAATCGACAACATCATTCCATTCTGAAAATCCAAACTCTTTAAAAGTCTCAAATAAATAGGCTTTGGAATTACTTGTTTTTTTAAATTCTGAAATTTTAAATTTCACCTCATAATCCGATATGCTTTCGATGGTTTTATTTAAAAAATCGTCTATGGAATCTGCAACTATACTCGAAGTATCTTGTAAGTTGCTTAATGTAGATTGAAAACTTTGAAGCAAACTTGGGTTTATTTCTTTTAAAATAGGAATAACTTCATGGCGCAGTTTGTTTCGTAAATATTTAACCGATTTATTACTACTATCATCGCGCCACTTAATACGGTTTTCTTTTGCATAGGTTGCAATATTCTCACTTGAAAACGCCAAAAGAGGTCTCACAAATTTGCCTTTTATTTCCGGAATGCCCGTCAATCCATCAAGTCCCGTACCTCTTGTAAAATTGATTAAAAAGGTTTCTAAATTATCATCGGCATGATGCGCCGTTAAAACATAATCAAACTGCAATTGTTCTGATAATTCTTCAAACCACGTATAGCGCAACTCCCTTGCCGCCATTTGAATAGACCGTTTATGGTCTTTTGCGTACGATTCGGTATCAAAATTTTCAATAAAAACTTCTAAATCTAAATCTTCAGCTAATTGTAAAACAAATTCTTCATCCGCATCACTTTCTTTACCTCGTAAATTAAAATTACAATGCGCCAAAGCCATGTTTAATTTAAGCTTGTGACATACATGTGTTAAAACCACACTATCAATACCTCCAGAAATAGCAATAAGAAACTTGCCTTCTTTTAAAAAAGGAAATTTTGATTCAATATGTTGTTGAAAGTTTTCGATTTTCAATTAAATTTCTAGCGCGTCAAACATGGTGTAAACTTCGTTCTTACCCTCTTCTTCTACATAAGACATAATTATAGCAAGTGCAAACCCGTTTTTAATAGTTACATAGTAATCTTGAATGATATCCTGCTCTTCAAACGTATTTTTCAATTTAATGTATCCAAAATTCTGCGAACCAATTTTCACGTTTTCCTTTTCTTCCATCAACTGAATCTGCATCTGAGTTTGATTTAATATTTTTTTAGCTTCCCTTAAATAATCCGAAGTAGATTTTATATTAGCTGCGTTATTTAGGTTTTCAGCGTTTATCAATAAAGATGGATTATAAAACATACTCGTTCCCGGTTCTTCCCTGAAAGCCGTAAATAATTTAGCTAAATTGATATCAGAAGCCGAAAGTATTTCTTTTAGCGAACTATTATCTCCCGCTGCAATTTTATTACCTTCCTTGTAAACATTATTGGCTTCATCATTATTTAAAACATACCACGTATCGTTTACTGGAAGTTTAAACCCGAAAAAAGTATTGCTATACACACCATTTTCAATAGTTCCATAATCAAACACTTGCGGCTTGTTTACATCTTTTTTACACCCAAGTATTAACACACTAATCAATACTAAATACACTGCTTTTCTCATCTTATAAATTTAAACTATTATTTTCTAATTCTCTAACACCTCACGCATGGCTTTAGCCTTAACTAAACACTCTTCATATTCTTTTAGTGGGTCGCTTTTTGAAGTAATAGCACTACCAACAGAATAGGACACGTACTTTTTGGTATCGTTGTATAAAATACTGCGGATAACAACATTAAAATCGAAATCTCCTGAAGGTGAAAAATAACCGACCGTACCTGAGTAAAGTCCGCGTTTAGTTTCTTCCAAGGCTTCAATAATTTTCATTGCCGAAATTTTCGGAGCGCCCGTCATACTACCCATTGGAAAGGTGCTTTTTATAACATCTACGGGATGGGTTTTACTATCAATTTTCGAAGTTACGGTTGATATCATTTGGTGTACCTGATCAAAGGTATAGATTTTACATAACTCTTCAACCTTTACACTGCCTTTTATGGCGGTTTTTGATAAATCATTACGTACCAAATCAACAATCATGATGTTTTCACTACGTTCCTTTTCATCATTTGCTAAATCTACCTTCAGTTGGGCGTCTTCCTGTGCGTTTTCCGAACGCTTTGCAGTACCTTTTATCGGCTGCGAAACAATGGTATCACCATCTTTTTTTAAATACCGCTCTGGAGAAGCTGATAACAAATATTTGTCATAACATTTCAAAAAAGTAGCAAATGGCGGATTGGAAATGGCATTCAGTTTTTTATAGGTTTCTACGGGATTGATGGCGGTATCCTCAGCATAAAATTCCTGACAAAAATTAGCTTCATAAATATCACCTCGGTGAATATGCTCCAGCATATTATTTACTTTCTCGAAATACTCGTCTTTATGTATGCGAAGCTTGATTTTTACAGGATTATCAATATGCTCGTGTGTTGATTCTTTGTATTGCTGAATTCCTTTTAAATCGTTTTCTATTTCATCTTCAACAACAGATAAATACCTAATGTCTATGACATTTCCTTTAATGAGAAATAATTTTTTAGGCTGAAAAAAGAATAAATCCGGAAACCCCAGTCCATCAAAATTATTCGAACCTAAGGCTTCCACATCATTTTTTAAATCATAAGCTAAATACCCAAAAATCCAATCGTTTGTAATGCTTTGGTATTCTTTTAATTTTTCAAAACCTTGTTGGTAATCGGTTTGAATACTTGTGAAGGCATCCACAGCCAAAACTGCATTGTAATTAGCATGTTTTTGAGCGTAGTTATTAGAATCTAACCACACAACATCATCAAATTGCTGTGCCCAAATCAATAACTGATTTTTAAATAATTCGATGTTTTCTATGTTATGAAGTCGCTCGGTTCTCAATAAAAAATAATTACAAGGCAAAGTTAGTTAGAATACTTAAAATTTTAAGTATTTTGTAAATTAGTTTAAACATAAACCTAGCATGTACACATTACAAAACCATAAACTTAAAATCGCCGTTAAAAAAACGGGCGCCGAACTCTGTGAAATTTCTTCAACTAAAAATAACACCGCTTTTATGTGGGATGCCGACCCAGAGGTTTGGGGTAGTTATGCCCCTAATTTATTTCCGGTTATTGGAGCGTTAAAAGACGATAGTTTTATATATGAAGGTAAAACCTATGCACATCCAAAGCACGGTTTTTTAAGACGAAATAAAGATGTGGAATTATTCGAGCAGACTGAAAACAGCCTAACGTTCAGGTTAACATCAAACGATGAGCTACTAAAAACCTATCCATTCCAATTTGAATTTTATATAACGTATACGCTTAAAGATAACTGTATCGACATTTTACACACTGTAAAAAATAGGGATTCAAAACCCATGTATTTCTCGGTTGGCGGGCATCCAGCATTTAAATGTCCTGTTTTTGATAATGAATCTTACGAGGATTATTATTTAGAATTTGAGCATAACGAAAACTCCAAAAGGCATCTTATAAATATGGCTAACGGGCTTATTTCAAACAAATCGGAGGCTGTTTTTAACAACTCCAACACCATTGCATTAACTCACGAATTGTTTGAAGCAGACGCTCTTGTTTTTAAAGATTTAAAGTCGAGAAACGTTCGTTTAAAAAGTAAGCATCATGGGACCATTTTAACCGTAGATTATCCCGATTTTAGTTACTTGGGCATTTGGGCAAAACCCAGTGGCAATTATGTTTGTATTGAGCCATGGTTAGGAATTGCCGATAGTGAACAAACCAATCAAAACCTTAAAGAAAAAGAAGGTATTATGGAGCTTCAAGCTGGTAAAACTTTTAAAGCTACATACCGTATTGAAATAGATAACGCGCATTTAGTCTAAACAGATTATTAAGCTTAACTTTGCGCCAAAATAGCAGATTGTGACTTTTACCGATTTAAATTTAAACACACCACTTTACAACGCACTAAGCGATTTAGGGTTTACAACACCTACACCAATTCAGGCAGAAGCCTTTAATGTGGTGGCTTCGGGTAGAGATATGGTTGGTATTGCACAAACAGGTACTGGTAAAACCTTTGCCTATATGCTTCCTATTTTAAAAAATTTAAAATTTTCAACCCAAGAAAACCCACGTGTTTTAATTTTAGTGCCAACGCGCGAATTGGTGGTTCAGGTGGTTGATGAAATTGAAAAACTCTCAAAATACATTAACAATCGGGTTTTAGGGGTTTATGGTGGTACCAACATCAACACTCAAAAACAAGCCATTGCTCAAGGCATAGATATTTTAGTGGCTACTCCGGGTAGATTGTATGATTTGGCAGTAAGTCGTGTGCTTCAGCTAAAATCCATTCAAAAATTAGTGATTGATGAAGTAGATGTCATGCTCGATTTAGGATTCAGGCATCAGCTTATTAATATTTTCGACATCTTACCCGAAAAGCGCCAAAACATTATGTTTTCGGCAACCATGACGCAAGATGTAGATATCTTAATTAATGAGTTTTTTAAAGCGCCCGAACGTGTTTCTATTGCGGTTTCGGGTACACCGCTTGAAAACATCGAACAAACCCGTTATAATGTTCCGAATTTTTACACCAAAGTAAACTTGTTGACGCATTTGTTGCAAGACACCGAAACCTACAACAAGGTTTTAATATTTGTGGCTTATAAACGAATGGCAGACCGTTTGTTTGATAAATTAGATGAGACGTTTAAAGAAGAATTGTGTGTGATTCATTCCAATAAAACACAAAACTATCGTTTGCGAAGCATCGAACAATTTCGTGAGGGCGAAAACCGTATTTTAGTGGCTACCGATGTGATGGCGCGTGGTTTGGATATTGATAATGTAAGCCATGTTATAAATTTTGATACACCCGATTATCCTGAAAATTATATGCACCGTATTGGTAGAACAGGTCGTGCGGAGCGTAAAGGCGAATCGATTGTGTTTTCAACAGAACAGGAACAGGAATCGATTGAAAAAATTGAGACCTTAATGCAAATGACGATTCCCGTTTTAGAACTCCCTGAAACCGTTGAGATTTCTAAAGAATTGATTGAGGAAGAACGCCCACAAATTAAAGAACGTAATAACCCAAACAAGCGACGCGAAGAAGATGCACCCGGACCCGCTTTTCATGAAAAGTCTGAAAAAAACCAGAAAGAAAATTTAGGCGGTTCGTATAAATTTAAAATTGCCCAGAAATACAAAAAGCCTAAAACCCGAGGCGACAAAAATTATAATAAACGTAACAAAAGAAAATAATACCCAAATGAAACCAACACTAATTTTAGTTTTTACTTTATTTTTTACTTTTTTCCAACCCATACAAGCATCACCAAAATGGGGTGCTACAGGACACAGAGTAGTTGGAGAAATTGCCAACCAATACCTTAACTATAAAACTAAAAAAGAAGTACAACGCCTGCTTAAACGTGAGTCGTTAGCTTTTGTTTCAACCTTTGCTGATGAAATAAAATCGGATGACCGCTATAAAAAATACTACACGTGGCATTATATAAATATGCCTTTAGAGGCGGATTACGATGCCTCTAAACAACACCCTGATGGCGATTTGGTGTCAGGAATAGCGTATTGCCAATCTGTTATAAAAAACAAACAATCTAGTGATGATGATAAAGCGTTTTATTTAAAACTTTTAATTCATTTAATTGGGGATTTACACCAACCTATGCATATTGGTTTGGAAGAAGACCGCGGCGGAAACGATTTTAAAGTACAATGGTTTTACAACGAAACCAATTTACACAGTGTTTGGGATAGTAAAATGATTGACGACTACGGTATGAGCTATACCGAGTTGGCAAACAATGCCGATTATGTTACCAAATCTCAAATAAAAGCGATACAGAAAGGGAGTATAATAGATTGGGTAAACGAAACCCACCAACTTACCAGAAAGGTGTATAACAATGTACAACCCAACGAAAATTTAAGATACCGCTACTCGTACCAAAATTTTAATACCGTTAGAAGCCAATTACAAATTGCAGGTATACGTTTAGCTAAGGTTTTAAACGATTTGTTTTAGGAATATACATCCTCATCTTGTCAATATAAATTTTGAGGTTACGCTTATTAATTTGGTATAAGAAGTAGGAGCGGTTTATCTACTTTTATTTTAGCAACTAAACCACTACTATTTTATGCTTGTTTTAGCCTTTGCTTTTACTCAACTGGCTTTATTAATTTTTCGTCAATGTAATTCAAGTGAAACTCAATATCAGATGTTGCTTTTTTAAATGTTTCGTCCGAGTTTTCAAATGAAGCAAATAGTAAAGTCTGAGCATTTTTATATGATGCCAATTCCTTTAAAAATTTTGTAAAATCATTAATTGACATATCTTGTTGTTTAGGTTCGTCAAACATTAATAAATTTGGGTGATTTCCATTTTTATCAACTGAAGTTTTATATAAACTACAAGTATAAGCCCAAATACTTCTGACAAAATCGCTAGCTGAAGAATCAAATCTAATATTATAATAAAATTCATCATTTGGTTTTTTTGCTAAAGGCAAGTAATTCTCGTCAGAAATTGCAATATCATTAATTGTTTTACTACTATAATTAAATACACTTAAAAGTGATTTGAAATTATCAGATAATGATTTTAATTTAGAAATATCATTTGGAGAAAAGGTGTCTTTTTTAAGTTTTTCTTGCTCTTCTAATATTCGTTTCCATTTATTAGAAAGAGACGATAATTCTTCTTTTAGTTCTGCAAAGTCCTCCAGATATTTTGAATAAAACTCAATTCTTTTCTTTAAATTTAATCGATATTCAATATCCACTATTGAAGGAAGTCTATCGTCAGAAGTTAGTTCTTTTTTTAGTTCTCTTATTTGACTTCTCAGATTGTTCTGTGCGATTCTTAATTTATTTAAATTATTATCCTTGTTAATAATTTTAGATTCTAAACTTTCAATATTTACTTCTAGCATTTTAATTTGAGCGGATAAAAAGTTTATGTTATCTTCTAAACGCATTGGAACTTGTTTGACAGATAATGGAAGTAAAGAATCGTTTATTTCTTGGCTACAAGTTGGACAATTATTTTGAGAAACTTTTAATTCGATTTCGGCTCCCATTTTTTGAACTTTAAAAGCTCCCTTATTTTTTCTTAAATCTTCAGTTAAGTTTTCTAATTGATAATTGAAATTACTTAATTTTTGCTTGTCAAATGTTAATTCACTTGATAGCATTTCTATGTCAAAACTTAGTTGATTTAATTGTTCTTCATTTTTTACAATTAAATTTTCATCACCATTTATTTTATCTTTAATTGTAACTGTTTCGCTTTGATTTAAAGTATCAAACTCTTCAATGATAATATCTAAATAGTTTGAAATGGTATAGTCATTTTTATCTTTAGAAAGTAGAATATCAATTTCATTGAGGTTATTAATTATCATTGGAGAATCAGATAAACCAACTAGTTTACCACCTCCTTTCTGTGTAAACTTTTCAAAGCTTTTACTTAAATTCGACCAATCATTTTCAAGGATTCTTTTTGTAATACCTAATTCTTGCTTTTTCATTTTATTACCGTAGACATCCATATTTAGTATGAACTCTACAACCCTAGCTTCTTTATTGTTTAAACCATAAATAGGCATTGTGGCAAAAAAATCTGACCATCCAGATTTTTGTTCAATTATAAAACTTGATGCTACTTGTTGAATATATATTTTACGTAAATCTCCTTTATTTGTTAAAACCTTTGGAAGATGCCAATTTAGAAATTCTTCAAGATATAAATGAAAACCATAATTTTCATCAGACGCACCTCCATTGTCGTGAATAAACATGGGACGATTTTCTAGAGTTGGATTAACTAATAAGCTTCCGAAATAAACATCTACCAATTGCGATTTTCTATTAGGACTATGAACAAACCTTCTTAAGGTAATTATATCTTTATTTGAATTTTCTATTTCTAATAAAACGAAAGATTGAAGTACATTATGAAATGTGCTTTTTGGATATTCTACTTGGTCCTTCAGAACAGATTGCATTGTTTTTTCAAACCTGCCACCAATTAATTCTTCAAAGCCGAGTGCATATACTATAGCTTGGAATAAGCTGCTTTTTCCGCTAGTATTATTTCCTCGAACTATATTCAATCCTTTTTTAAATGTATGGAAAGTACCAAAAAGACCGTTGTTCGTATTTACATTTATTTTTATGTTGTTTATTTTAAGCATTTTGGTTTTTCCATTTTTTATATATTGATTCAATTCGATTATCAGTGATTTTTCGTTTTCCAAGAAATTTCAAGAATTCAATTTCCTCATTTAAATATTCTGGGTCTTCGATTATCTTTTGATAAAAAATCTCCCCCTTTTCCTCTAATTGATATTTTCCTTCTGAAATTAAACAAATTCCTTCATGAACTGAATAGTTTAAAGCTCTATTAAGACTTGGCTCAATTCCCCACGTTTTTGAGCTTTCAGTATAATTGCTAAGGACGAATTTTTTAAGTGAGTTTCTATTTTCATCACTTTTTAAAGCCCAATTTATTAAATGAAGTTTTAGTAGGCTAGATTTAGAACTTTGACAACATATTTTTAATATTAGTACAATTAATCCAATGGTATATGAAGGTCTATACTCTGGTGGAATAGAAATAGGTTTCTTGGAAAATGTAATTCTTTCAGCGTACAATTCCATTTATTCAAAATTTATTGGACATCTAAATATCCAGTCAGCTAATGCCCAATTTGTTAGTTTAGAAATCATTTGAGGAGCTAAATTTTTAAATGAATTTTGCAATTCACCTTTCAATAAAATTCTAAACTCTTCATATAATTCACTGGGTTCTTTAGTGTTAGTTATGCATCTTTCTTCAATTTCTGATTCTATTACACTTGTAATATTTAAAAAATTCTCATAATCTAATGGATAATCCTCTTTCCATTTGATTAATATGTTGTTGCCTTCTAAATAATTTTGAACGTTTATATCTACCAACTTATCTAGATTTGAATCAAAGTTTGTAGCACTACTACTAATTCTATGAGCGTTTTTATTTTGCGAATTTTCTATTAACGATATTTTAGAGTCTTTCCATTTTAATTTGTCAACTGATTCTATTTGAGTGTCGGGAATTACATCAATTTTGATTTTTGTATTTTCGATAGCGGTGTTTAAAAATGGGTGTAAAAAATTAATATCCTCAAATATTACTTCAAAATCATTATTATCAATTATTGATAAATTCCAACTTTTTACTTCTTCCTTTTTTTGTGTGCAATGTTGAACTATATCATTTTTTGCATAAATAGGAGTAACAAAATACCATTTTTTGATTTTGGTAGTTCCTAGTATTTTTTTCAATTGCGTTTCGTAGGTTTTGAGTTTTTTCAAATCTTTAGTTATTTTATCTCTATGATTTTCATAAAGGTCATTTGTAGAATAATGCTCATTTGGACAATAACATTGAAAAACCTTCCCAGTTCGAGTGAAGCCTTCAATTCCAAAATCGCCAGGAGTTGCCTTTATTTCTTGATAAGATTCTTCTCTAAAATTATTCTTAAAACATAATTGAGAAACACTTTCCCATTTGTTACCATCAAAAGTTCCGAACTCTGTTTTTATCATTTATTCTGGTTTATTTTAATTGGCTACAACGATATGATTTAAAATCATTTAATACTTCACCTTCACTCAGTTCTACGAAGTTAATTTTTTATTGTTGAAAAGGCAACATATTATGTAAGATTTTACGTAAAATTTATAAACAATGGGTATGCTTTATGTTAAAATACCTATCTTGTTAGCATAACTAATTAAAAATTAAGGTATGAACAAACAAGTAAAAACAGTATTATTAGTAGTAGGTTTAGGGCTTTTAGGCTATGGTATTTACACCTTAGTAGCGCCCGAAGCTTCTGTAAGTATTGGAGAATTTAGTGTAGAAGCACAAGATAATACCAACGCTTATATTACTATTGCTTTAGGTATTGCAGCCGTAGCTTTAGGCTTTTTAGGCGGTAAAAAATAAAAACAAAAAAGCGAACCTAAATCGGTTCGCTTTTTTTATGATTCCTACTTTGCTTGAGAATTATATGTGTAAAGCTCTATCATCGGTTGCTGCTAAAGCGGCTTCTTTAATCGCCTCTGTAAAGGTTGGATGCGCATGCGACATACGCGAAATATCTTCCGCCGATGCACGATATTCCATCGCAACCACCGCTTCGGCAATCATATCTGCTGCACGAGCACCAATCATATGAACACCTAAAATCTCATCGGTTTTCTTATCGGCTAGAATTTTTACAAACCCATCTAAATCCATACTCGCTCTACTTCTACCTAAAGCACGCATAGGGAACGAGCCCGTTTTGTATTCTACACCCGCTTCTTTTAATTGCTCTTCGGTTTTACCTACAGCCGCTACTTCTGGCCATGTGTAAACAACCCCTGGGATTAAATTATAATCGATATGTGGTTTTTGTCCCGCCAAGGTTTCAGCAACAAATACACCTTCTTCTTCTGCCTTATGCGCCAACATAGCGCCTTTAACTACATCGCCAATAGCATAAATGTTTTTTGCCGATGTTTGTAAATGGTCGTTGACTTCAATCTGACCTCTATCGGTTATTTTAACACCAGCAGCTTCAGCATTTAATCCATCCGTATACGGACGACGCCCTACGGATACTAAACAATAATCGCCTTTAAATTCTACTTCTTCCCCTTTTTTGTTATCTGCTTTTACAATAACCTCATCGCCTTTACGCTCTACAGATTTTACTTTATGAGACGCGTTTATACTAAATTTGGCTTTCTTTAAAACCTTGTTTAATTCTTTTGATAAACCAGCATCCATAGTTGGAATGATTCTATCTAAATACTCTATAACAGTAACTTCTGAACCTAAACGCTTATAAACTTGCCCAAGCTCTAAACCAATAACACCACCACCAATAACGATTAAATGTTTTGGTATTTCTTTAAGTTTTAAGGCTTCAGTGGATGTGATAACACGCTCTTTATCAAGTTTGATAAATGGTAAATTGGATGGTTTACTACCTGTTGCTATAATGGTATTTTTAGCTTCAATCTCGGTAGTTTTATCACCCGAAATAGTAATATGCGTCGCATCTTTAAAGCTTCCCAACCCTTGATATACATCAATCTTGTTTTTCTTCATTAAAAAATCAATACCACCTGTAGTTTGGTCTACCACGGCTTGCTTGCGCGCAATCATTTTTTCTAGATTCACTTTAACATCTCCTGGGATTTCAATACCGTGCTCTTCAAAATGCTTGACCGCATCTTCGTAATGATGCGACGAATCTAAAAGCGCTTTACTTGGTATACAACCTACGTTTAAACATGTGCCTCCAAGCGTTGAATATTTTTCTATTATGGCCGTTTTCATGCCTAACTGTGCGCAACGAATGGCTGCAACATATCCTCCAGGACCTGAGCCTATTACGGCTACATCGTATGAATTCATATTAAGTATTGAAATTATTTGTTAAAATGAATGCCAAAAATACAAATTTTGATTCACTCAATCCCAATAGTCTCTAGCATAATTTTCGTATCTTTTAGGAACAAAACATATTAAATCATGGAAAATCATATCTACAAAAAAATTGAAATTGTTGGCACATCGGAAAAATCGAGTGACGATGCTATAGAAAACGCCATAAAAAAGGCATCAAAATCTGTTGAAAACTTGAGATGGTTTGAGGTTATAGAAACCCGAGGCAACATAAAAAACGGTAAAGTTGACATGTGGCAAGCTACCATCAAGCTTGGTTTTACAATGAAACAATAAAGGTGATTCTTGTTGTTTCTGTCAGTAATAGCAATTATAAAATAGGGTTACACTTTTTTGGCAACCAAGGTTAAATCGGGTTCTTTTACAGTCACCGAGATTACTTGCTCGTTTTCAACTTGAAAACTTATGAATACCGATGGGAATTTATTATAGCGAAACTCGTGGTCTTTTACTTTGTAAAGCGCACCTCCAAAATTTCCTAACGAACCAAAGGTTAGCATGTCGCGCATATTTTGTTTTACTGAAAAGCCTTCGTTATCGCCTTCGCCATATTTATAATCGCCTAAATATTTTTCTTTGCCTTCTGTAAGTTCTTCGAAAGTAGCACCATCTGCGTTTCCTAACTGTTCTAAATAACTGATTAACTTTTCGCTATTTGTAATTTGGTCTGCGGTCATTTTATCTTTCATTCTTAAACCCACTGTGGCGTGTTGTAACAAACTAATACCGTGTGGTCCGTAATTCTCTTGAATTCCAGGATAGAATTCAATCATAGATTTTACGGTATCATAAGCACCTAAAGTGGCAAACGTAAAAATATTGGCTTTGGCACCTTTGCTTAATAAATACGCGATAATATCCCGTCGACCCACATGAGACGCCGCACCAATAGCTGATTCCCAATCACCAAAACCCCAATCCCAAGTAGCTCGAGATAATTCTGGGCGTTTGTCAACTAACTCCTTAACACGGTCTAAATCAAAATGAGATTTCCCTACAACTTCATTCACTATGGCATCATCAATAGCTGGATATCGGTTGGATAAATTATCCTTTGCGTTGTTTGTGTTATTGAAGTCATAAATACTTTTAGCATAAGTAATACTAGGAATAGAAACGGCTAAAATTCCAAAAACAGAACTTTTAACTAAGGCTCTTCGGGAGATAGAATGCTTATTCATAATGGATTAATTTCTAAAAAGGTAAAATAATTTCTGCCTTAAGTCATCAATTTTAACATAGCATTATGTTAAAGGTATGCTTCAATTAAAATGAAAATAATTTATTTAAAACGTAGCTTCATAAAATTATGTAGTTTTGTGGTGCATGCAAAAGAATATAAACATACTGAATAAAAAAGCGCGTTTTCAATACGAAATATTGGATAAATACACCGCTGGAATTGTGCTTACGGGAACCGAAATAAAATCGATACGAAGTAGTAAAGCCTCCATTGCCGAAAGTTTTTGTGAGTTTAATGAACAGGGTGAACTTTTTGTAATTAATATGACGATTGAAGAGTATTTATACGGTACTTATTATAACCATAAACCTAAGGCGGAGCGCAAGTTGCTTTTAAATAAAAAAGAGTTAAAAAAGCTTAATAAAGAGGTTCAAAATACGGGCTTAACCATTATACCGTTACGTTTGTTTATAAACGACAAAGGCTATGCGAAACTTGAAATTGCCCTGGCTAAAGGAAAAAAACTGTACGATAAACGTGAAACTATAAAGGATAGAGACAATAAGCGCAACCTTGATAGAGTTAAAAAGATATACAAATAGCATATTAAAAATTATAAAACGAGTTTTATGAAAACATGGTTTTCCATTTTGTTAATTGGTTTTATTGCCCTTAATGTTCAGGCACAAAACAATACAAAACAAGAAAAAGAGGCTGCTGAATTTAAAATTGATAGCCTTAGTGTTACAACTTTAGATGGCACCATCAGGTCGTTATACAATGTTATCTCTGGTAGTAAAGGAATGGAGCGCAATTGGAAACAATTTAAATACCTTTTTAAACCCAATGCCAAACTTATCCCGTCGGGTAAAAACCCAGAAGGTGATTTTATGGTTCGGTATTTAAAACCCGAAGATTACATAAAAAGCTCTGGTAAATGGTTGGTTGAAAATGGTTTTTTTGAAAAAGAAATCCATAGGCAAACCGATGTGTTTGGTAATATAGCCCAAGTGTTTAGCACCTATGAATCGTTTAAGAGTGAAGCCGACACCAAACCTTTTATGAGAGGTATCAATAGTATTCAATTGCTTTATGATGGAGCGCGTTGGTGGATTATTAATATTTATTGGCAACAGGAAACCGAAGAACACCCCATTCCAAAAAAATACCTTCCTTAAATTGATGACATGAGTAAAATACTATCTGAAATAACACCAGAATTACAGGATTTTATAAAGGAACAGAAAATCTTTTTTGTTGGTACTGCTGCACAAGAAGGTCGTGTAAATGTATCTCCTAAAGGTCACGACACCCTGAGAGTTTTGGGTCCTAATAAATTGGTTTGGTTAAACTTAACTGGAAGTGGTAATGAAACGGCTGCTCATCTTTTACAGCACGATAGAATGACTATTATGTTTTGTGCTTTTGATGGCAAGCCTCTTATTTTAAGATTGTACGGACACGCCAACATATATCATGAGCGTGATGATGAATTTAAAAAATACATGAGTTTGTTTGAAGAAAATACAGGCTCACGTCAAATTATTGAATTAGAGGTTGACATGGTACAAACATCGTGCGGTTACGCCGTTCCTTTAATGGATTTTAAGGAAGAACGCGGTATGCTAAATTCTTGGTCGCAAAAACAAGGAAAAGCACGCATTGAAAGTTATTGGGAAGAAAAAAACACCAAAAGTATTGATGGTTTTGAGACTAAAATTTTAGGCGATTAGATTAGTTTTTATCTTCTAATAATGGTACAAATCTAAATTCTCCATACTCCTGCTGTTCAAATTCTTTAGGGCCTTTTCGTATAAAAAGGGTCATAACTTGCACATCATCACCAACAGGAATTACTAACCTACCTCCTATTTTTAACTGACTTAACAAAGGCTTGGGTACAAAAGGCGCTCCAGCAGTTACAATAATACTGTCAAAAGGTGCTTCCTCTTTTAAGCCTTTATAACCATCACCAAAAATGAGTTTCTTAGCTCGATATCCTAATTTTGGTAAAAATTTACTGGTTTTTTTAAACAATTCTAATTGGCGCTCTATACTAAAAACTTTAGCTCCTAGTTCGCATAAAACAGCTGTTTGGTAACCACTGCCCGTGCCTATTTCTAAGATTTTATCTCCAGGTTTTACTTCCAATAATTCTGTTTGAAAAGCTACTGTGTATGGTTGTGAAATAGTTTGATCCGCAGCAATAGGAAATGCTTTATCTTGATAAGCATGGTCTAAAAAACCAGAATCCATAAACAAGTGCCTAGGTATTTTACCAATGGCCTTTAATACCTTTTCATCCTTTATTCCTTTGGCTTCTATAATGTTAACAAGTTGTTGTCTTAATCCTTTATGTTTAAAAGTATCCTTCAATTTTTGGTGGTGTTTAGTTCGCTAAAATTAGTTAAACATTTTAAAGCTTGAAACTATTTACGCAGAATTAATTATTAGCAACAAAACGTCAAAATATTCATCGTAAATAGCTAATTTCATCTATTAATTATCTTATTTTTGTTGAAAACGTAAAAAATTATGCTCAAAGCTGGTGTACTTGGTGCTGGCCACCTTGGAAAAATTCATTTAAGACTCCTTAAGCAATCTGATAAATATAATTTAGTTGGTTTTTATGATGCCGATGAAGCCAATGGCAAAAAGGTAGAAGAAGAATTTGGGTACAAGTTTTTCAATTCTATTGATGCCCTTATTGATGCTGTTGATATGGTAGATATTGTGACTCCCACGCTTTCTCATTATGAGTGCGCTAAACAAGCTATAGCTAAAGGCAAGCATATTTTTATTGAAAAGCCTATTACCAATACGGTTGAAGAAGCGGAACACATTCGGGAGCTTTTAGCAGAAAACAATTTACGTGGACAAGTAGGGCATGTTGAACGTTTTAATCCTGCTTATTTAGCGGTAAAAGACGATATTAAATCGCCTATGTTTATTGAAGCGCATAGGTTAGCAGAATTTAATCCACGTGGTACTGATGTTCCAGTGGTTTTGGATTTAATGATTCATGATATCGATATCGTATTAAGTGTTGTAAAATCGAAAATTAAAAATATTTCGGCTAGTGGTGTCTCGGTTATTAGTGATACACCAGATATTGCCAATGCACGACTTGAATTTGAAAATGGTTGTGTAGCAAATTTAACAGCTAGCAGGATTTCGCTCAAAAAAATGCGTAAAACACGTTTCTTTCAAAAAGATGCTTATATCTCGGTTGATTTTCTAACTAAAAAATGTGAAGTCGTAAAAATGAAAGACGCTCCTGAAAATCCAGGAGATTTTGATATGATTTTGCAGAATGCCGAAGGTATTAAAAAGCAAATCTATTTTGATAACCCAAAAATAGAAGATAACAACTCCATTTTAGATGAATTAGAAACATTTGCCGATGCTATTAATACCAACACCACACCTGTGGTTACCTTACATGATGGTACCGAAGCATTACGTGTTGCTACTCAAATAATAAATTGTTTTTAAAATAAACTAATGAAAAATATTTCAGTTATAGGAGCAGGTACTATGGGAAATGGTATTGCCCATACCTTTGCTCAAAGCGGATTTAAAGTAAACCTGATTGATATAAGTGAAGCTTCTTTAAAAAGGGGATTAGATACTATTTCGAAGAATTTAGACCGAATGATTTCCAAAGAGGTTATAACGGATTCGGACAAAGCAAATACCTTATCTAACATTACAACTTTTACACAAGTAAAAGACGGTGTAAAGCAGGTTGATTTAGTTGTTGAGGCAGCTACCGAAAATGTGGATTTAAAACTTAACATTTTTAAGGAACTCGATAACGTTTGTGACGCTCATACCATTTTAGCTACCAACACTTCCTCTATTTCTATTACGCAAATAGCAGCCGTAACAAATAGGTCTGAAAAAGTAATAGGAATGCATTTTATGAACCCTGTTCCAATTATGAAATTGGTTGAAATTATTCGCGGTTACAATACCAGTGATGATGTAACCAATACCATTATGGAGCTTTCCAAAACTTTAGGTAAAGTGCCAGTTGAAGTTAATGATTATCCTGGTTTTGTTGCTAATCGTATTTTAATGCCGATGCTGAACGAATCCATTGAAACTTTGTATAATGGCGTTGCAGGAGTTCAAGAAATTGATACGGTTATGAAATTAGGAATGGCGCACCCTATGGGACCATTACAATTAGCAGATTTTATTGGTTTAGATGTTTGCTTATCTATTTTAAATGTAATGTATGATGGTTTTAAAAACCCTAAATATGCACCGTGCCCATTATTAGTAAATATGGTTCGCGCTGGTAAATTAGGTGTTAAATCTGGTGAAGGCTTTTATGATTATTCTCAAAGTAGAAAAGCAGAGGATGTGGCTTCACAATTCTTGAAGTAATATATGTAATGGCAAAAATAATTCCATTTAAAGCAGTCCGTCCAACCCGCGATAAAGTTAGCTTAGTAGCATCGCGCTCGTACCAAAGTTATACCCAATCAGAATTGGAAGCGCGTTTAGACTACAATCCGTTTTCTTTTTTACATATTATAAATCCTGGTTACAAATACCATAAAGATATTGTTGGTAAAGAGCGCTATAGTTTGGTGAGAAATAGATATCAGGAATTTAAAGAAGACAACATTTTTATTCAGGATAAATTGCCTTCATATTACATATATAAAATTGTAAACCGTGAAGGGTTATCGTTCTCTGGTATTATAGCTGCAGCAAGTGCAGATGACTATAAAAACGATATTATAAAAAAGCACGAAGACACCATCGAGTATCGTGAAATTATTTTTAAAGATTACTTAAAAACAGTAGGTTTTAATGCGGAACCAGTGCTATTAACTTATCCCGACAACACAGTTATTGAAAATATAATACTAGAAGCACAAAAGGAACGTGCAGAATTTGAATTTACCACCACTTATCGTGATACACACTATATGTGGAAAGTAGATGATGATGCTTTGGTGAACATTATAAATTTGGAGTTTGAAAGTATGCAAACGGTTTATATTGCTGATGGTCATCATCGCTGTGCGTCATCCTATTTGCTTTCAGATGAATTAAAATCTGAAAATAAAAACCATACAGGTAAAGAGCCCTATAATTATTTTATGACCTACCTTATTCCGGAGTCTGATTTAAAAATTCATGAGTTTAATAGGTTGATTAAAGATTTAAATGGTTTATCAAAGGAGTCTTTTTTAATAAAACTGGATGCCATGTTTCGTATAGAAAATAGAGGAACTGAGTTTTATAAACCTACTAAAAAGCATCATTTTAGTATGTATTTGGATGGTGAATTTTATTCACTTTATCTCAGAAAAAATAATTACGCTTTTAATACGGCGTTAGATGCCTTAGATACCCAAGTGCTTTATAAAACCATTTTAGAACCTATTTTAGGAATAACCGATTTGAGAAATGATACAAGAATTCATTATTCACATGGTAAAAACGATTTGGTAAATATTAAAGAAAAAGTGGACGATGGTTTGTTTCAAGTTGGTTTTGGTTTAGTTCCGATTACCGTAAACGAACTTAAAGCAATAGCTGATGAAGGACTAACAATGCCTCCAAAAAGTACTTTTATCGAACCCAAGTTACGAAGTGGTGTTACTATTTATGAATTCTAAAATAGTATCAAAATAAATTAGAATAATGAGTATTTCAGAAAACCTCAACCGTATAAAATCTACTATTCCAAAGCATGTTACTTTGGTAGCTGTTTCAAAAACCAAACCTATAAACGATTTAATGGAAGTTTATAATTCAGGTCATCGGGTTTTTGGAGAGAACAAAGTTCAAGAAATGGTAGATAAGTATGACCTTATGCCTAAAGATGTTGAATGGCATATGATTGGTCATGTACAAAGCAACAAAGTAAAATATATGGCACCATTTGTGAGTTTAATTCATGGGGTTGACAATTTTAAACTTTTGAAAGAAATAAACAAACAAGCGAAAAAAAATAACAGAACTATTAACTGTCTGCTTCAAATTAAAATAGCTGAAGAAGATTCTAAATTTGGAATGAGTGCAGATGATGCTTCAAAAATATTTGCATCTGATAGCTTAAAGGAGTTTAAAAACATTAAGATAACCGGTGTTATGGGTATGGCAACTTTTACAGATAACAAAAACCAAATTAAAGAAGAATTCAACCGATTAAAATTTATTTTTGATAATTTAAAAGAGCTTGAAACCGAAAACTGTAAACTAGAAACCATAAGCATGGGAATGAGTGGAGATTACCAATTAGCTATTGCGTGTGGTAGCAATATGATAAGAGTTGGAAGTAGTATATTTGGTAGTAGAAATTATAATTAAATATTTAAGTATTTATTGTACGCAATATTAGACATAGAAACCACTGGTGGTAAGTATAATGAAGAAGGCATCACTGAAATTGCCATCTACAAATATGACGGACATGAAGTTGTAGACCAGTTTATTAGTTTAATAAATCCCGAGCGCGATATTCAACCCTTTGTAGTTAACCTTACCGGAATAAATAGCAGCATGTTGCGTCACGCTCCAAAATTTTATGAAGTTGCAAAACGGATTGTAGAAATTACCGACGATTGTATTTTAGTAGCACACAATGCCTCATTTGATTATAGAATTTTAAGCACTGAATTTAGAAGATTAGGTTTTGAATTTGAACGAAAATCGCTTTGTACTGTAGAACTTTCAAAATATTTAATTCCAGATCAACCATCCTATAGTTTAGGGAAACTGGTGCGCTCTTTAGGCATTCCAGTATCAGACCGACATCGTGCCTCTGGTGATGCTTTAGCAACCGTAAAGTTGTTTAAAATGCTCATTGATAAAGACTCCTCAAAAAGCATCATTCAACAATCTATAAGATTAAATCCTAAATATCAATTAGAGCCGAGACATATTGATATTATTGCAGAATTACCATCCATTACTGGTGTTTACTACATTCATAATACCGATGGAGATATTATATATATTGGTAAAAGCAACAACATAAAAAAACGTATCAATCAGCATTTTACAAATACCAATCAAAAATCAAAAAAAATACAAGCCCAAGTTTATACAGTAACTTATGAAGCTACTGGAAGCGAACTGGTTGCTCTTTTAAAAGAAAGCGAAGAAATAAAGCGTATAAAACCCATTTATAATCGAGCCTTACGACGCTCAATTTTTACCCATGCTCTATATAGCTTTGTGGACGAGAACAACTACGTTAACTTAAAAATTGATGTTGCAGATGGTAGAAAAAAACCCATAACTACGTTTAGCAATCGACAAAGTGGAAAAAGTTTTATGGTAAATGCTGTTGAAGATTATAATTTGTGTCAAAAACTTACAGGCCTTTATAAAACCAAAACAAGTTGTTTTAATTATGAAATTAAAACATGTGAAGGCGCTTGTATTCAAAAAGAAACCCCTGAATTATACAACAAACGTGTAGAAGCATTGATTAACAAAAATAGTTATGCTAATAAAAATATGGTAATTATTGATAAAGGACGTGATGTTGACGAGCGCAGTGCTATATTAATTGAAAATGGTGTTTTTAAAGGATTAGGGTATTTTAATTTAAATTATCAAATTAACAATTTAGAGATTTTAGAATCCATAATAACCCCGATGCAAAATAACAGAGACACGCAACATATTATTCAGAGTTATCTTCGAAAAAATAAGCGTGTTAAAATTGTCAGCATAGATTAGTTTATGAAGAACATTACAATTATCATTTTTTTAATAATTGGTTTGAGAGGTGTTTCTCAAGAAAATTATAATCCAGAATCGTTTAACGTGAGTCGTGGTGACATTGAATCAAAAACCTTCCAAAAAGATTCAACAGCAAATGCCCTTGTAATTTATGAAGAAGGTAATAGCTACGTTGATAAACATGATTATGATTTAAGAACGGATGAAAAGTATAAAATAAAAATATTAAGCACCGAAGGCTTTGATAATGCTTCAATCACATTATACCTATACAATAGTGGTAGAAGAAGTGAAAAAGTAAAAGATATTGTTGCCACCACTTATAATTTAATAAACGGTGAAGTTGTTAAAACTCACCTAGATGAGAAAAACATTTTTAGAGAGGATTATAACGAAAATTACACTTTAGTAAAGTTTACATTGCCAAATATTCAAGTAGGCTGTGTCATTACATATAGTTACACCTTCATCACTCCTTTTATGTTTAAGTATAAAGAATGGAATTTTCAAAGTAAAATACCAAAGCTTTATAGTGAATATCGCACTAGCATTCCAGGTAATTGGCTCTACAATATTAAACTAGTTGGTGGGCAAAAATTATCAACCAATACTAACGAAATTAAGAAAAATTGCCTTGAAATGTATAACGGTGCAAGTGCAGATTGTGGTATTGGAGTTTATGCAATGACAGATATCCCAGCATTTGTTGAAGAAGATTACATGACAGCGGAAAGCAATTATCTGGCTAGAATTGAATACGAGCTTAAAACCTTTAAAGGAATGGATGGCTCTGTTTCTCATTATACTAAATCGTGGGAAACTGTAGATCATGAGTTAAAAACCGATCCAAATATTGGAAAACAACTTGGGAAATCTGTTGATTTAGATGATTTATTGCCAGAAAGTATAATTGACGAAAAGGATGCTTTAAAAAAAGCAAAATCGATTTACCAATTTGTGCAAGAAAATTATACATGGAATAATGAGAATAAAATTTTTAAAGATGTTTCAGTCAAAGATTTAATAAAAAATAAATCAGGTAATGTAGCTTCCATAAATATATTACTTCACAACCTCTTGGAAGAAAGTGGTATTGAAGTTAAACCCATATTACTTTCTACAAGGAATAATGGGTTCCCTACTAAAATATACCCTGTTATTTCCGATTTTAATTATCTCATTGTTCAAACTACTATTAATAACAACACTTACTTGTTGGATGCTACTGATAATTATTTAAATTTTGGTGATATCCCTTTTAGATGTCTAAATGAATATGGCCGTTTATTAGATTTTAAAAACGGTAGTAAATGGGTTGATTTAATTCCAGCTTCAAAATCATCAGTCCTTTATAATGTTGAACTCAGTTTTGATGAGAACCAAAACCTAAAAGGAGTTGTGAAAAACAGGAAAACGGGTTACCACGCTTTAAATTCGAAAAAAGCATATTTTCCGAATATAAATACCTATTTAGATAATCTCGAAAATAAATCAGCCTTTATTGAAATATATAATCATCAACTTACTAGTAATATTGAAAGTGATCATTTTTCCGAATTATATGACATTGAATATAATCAAGAAGATACCGCAGAAAATTTATATTTAAACCCCTTTGTTATCAAGTTTTTTACTGAAAACCCTTTTAAACTTCAAGAAAGAACATATCCAATAGACTTTGGGTATCAAGATAATTACCTATACATTATGAGCCTTGATATTGGAAATGATTATATTGTAGAAGAAAAACCTGAAGATATTATAATAGCATTACCTAATAACACGGGAAGTGTTGCATTTTCAACTAAGGTTATAGGTAATAAGGTTAATTTAACATTTAAAATTGATTTTAAAGAATCTATATATCCCCCTGAATTTTATCCGTATCTTAAAGAGTTTATGAGTAAAATAGTTGATATTCAAAAAAACACTTTGATAGTATTAAAGCGAACATAATTAAACTTTTATTACTTTTGAGTTTATGTCTAAAAAGCCACGTAATAAAAGTTTATCAGGTAGGATTTCCAGAATTAAAAAGAAATCTAAAATATATTTTCATATAATTATTGACCTTCTATTCTTAAAAAAGAGGGAATTAAGACCTTGGCAAATTAAATTACATGAAATAATATTTGGAGCAAATACCAAATCTGGAAAATTATTTGATGTTGTTTTATTTTATGTAATTATTGCTAGTATTATTCTGGTAATGCTTGAAAGCGTGCGCGAATTAGATGCAAAGTTTCACACGCTCTTTAAGGTATTAGAATGGATTATTACCATACTATTTACTATAGAATACATCACTAGAATTATAACCATAAAAGCTCCTAGAAAGTATATTTTTAGTTTTTATGGCATTGTAGATTTACTTTCTACCATCCCGATGTATTTGTCATTTATTATCGTTGGGTCGCACTCATTAGTTGCCTTAAGAGCACTCAGGTTGTTACGGGTTTTTAGAATATTGAAACTAGCTCGTTACATGGGCGAATCAACAAATTTTGTTATCGCTTTAAAAGAAAGTCGTGCTAAAATAGCCGTATTCCTTTCGTTTGTGGTTATTCTATGCATTATTTTAGGAACTCTCATGTATTTAATTGAAGCGCCTGATGCTGGATTTACGAGTATTCCAAGAAGTGTTTATTGGGCAATTGTAACACTAACAACCGTTGGATATGGTGATATCGCTCCTCAAACGCCAATAGGGCAATTAATTGCTTCGGCCATTATGATACTTGGTTATGGAATCATTGCAATTCCAACCGGTATTGTTTCCGCAGAAATGGCTAAAACCAAGAAAAAAGACCCTCCAACTTCAGTTAAATCTTGCAAAAACTGTTTGTACGACGATCATGCGCATAATGCCGAATTTTGTAGCAAATGTGGTAGTAAATTAGATGATGAATAAATATCTTATTTCAGTTATTGGACCTACTGCTATTGGTAAAACAGCCCTTAGTATAAAACTGGCAAAATATTATAATACCGAGATTATCTCAGCAGATTCAAGACAGTTTTTCAAAGAAATGCATATTGGCACTGCGGCTCCTACAAAGGTGGAATTATCGGAAGCCAAGCATCATTTCATTCATCATAAATCAATACAAGATGATTACAACGTTGGCGCCTTTGAAAAAGATGCTTTAGAATGTTTAAACAGACTATTTAAAACTTACAATATAGTTATTATGGTTGGTGGTTCTGGCTTATATGTGGATGCCGTAACCAAAGGACTAGATGATTTTCCTGATGTTGAAAAAGGTATTCGCACGAAATTAAACGATCAACTTGAAACGAAAGGACTTGAATATTTACAAAAGCAATTAAAAGAACTTGATATAGATTCCTATAAGTCCATTGCTATAGATAATCCGCATCGCGTCATTCGTGCTTTGGAAATTTGTATTGGGACTGGAAAACCTTATTCTTCGTTTTTAAACAAAAAGAAAGAAAATCGCTCGTTTAAAACTATAAGCATCGGACTCACTGCCGAAAGAGAAACTATTTACAATCGCATCAACCAACGTGTAGATATTATGATGCAAAATGGATTGTTAGATGAAGTAAAAACATTGCTTCCTTATAAAGATTTAAATGCTTTAAACACGGTTGGCTATAAAGAACTATTTAAGTTTTTGGATGGCGATTGGGATTTAAATTTTACGGTTTCTGAAATTAAAAAGAACACGCGCAGGTTTGCGAAACGTCAAATAACCTGGTTTAAAAAGAATGAGAACACTTTGTGGTTTGATTATTCAACACCCTTAGATGTTATTGTCGACCGAATAAATAATGCTGTAAAATTTTAAAGTTCATATTTATGAAATAAGCCATAACAAGAAGTTGATACCAACTGAAATGATTATTGGCGAATTACATCTGACCGATAAAACAATAAAATTAAACAGATGAAAATAAATGAAGATGAATTAGATAATCCTGTTTGGAATGCATTAACAGATGTACATACTAATCATGCCATTGACTACGGCAATGTAAAATTTTACCATCCTGAATATGCCCCTTTTGGTGCTTATATAAATAATCAAGACACTTCTGAAGCCATTCAAAAACATGCGAAATTAATTGATACTTTTTTCGTTGTAGCTAATGAACCTAAATTACCTCCAAACTTTAAACCGGCTGTAAAATATGTAGGCTTGCAGATGATTATTTATAACAAAATAAATCATCCCATCGAGGAACAAATTATAGAGATAAACAAAACACATTATAATCAATTAATTGAGTTAGTTAAACTGGTTTATCCAGAATATTTTAAACCAAAAACCAATAGTCTAGGAACCTATTATGGCATTTTTAAAAACAATAAATTAGTAGCGGTAACAGGTGAACGATTTCAAACTAAAAATTTTATTGAAATAAGTGCAGTCATTACTCATCCCGATCATACTGGAAAAGGCTATGCAAAACAGCTTATTACTTACACTGTTGATGGTATTTTTAAAAAGAACAAAATACCCTTTTTACATGTGGATGTAACAAATACGGGGCCTATTGCATTATATAAAAAAATGGGCTTTGTTGTGAGAAGAAAACTTGAGTTTTGGAAGATTAGCCGTTAAATACAGCTTAACATGTAATAAAGAGGGGAATTATTGCATAACCACGTTGCTATACTTAGCGTTAACAACAATGCTTTTACCGCTAGCCAAACTACCAGTTGAAAAATTAGAAACATTCTCTTTTGAAGATTTTTTTGGATGTGCAAATCGAGAGCGGGTTCCCTTATACTGTAAATTATAATCCGTTTTAGGTAAATTAATTATGGCTTTAATATTTTGAAGAATCACATTTAAGTTGCTAAAAGTATCATCAATATTTAAAATTTTCATATCGCCAATATTACCGTCAACAAGAGCACTTCCAGACAAATTCCCAATATTGATATTTGAAGATATAGCATTTAATACTAAATGTTTTACATTCTTTAATTCAGCCTTATCAACATAATTTAAGTTTAGTTCACCCAAATTCCAGTTAGTTATATAAACAGGGGAATAAGAAGCATTAATGGAAGTTCTACTTCCATTAATGCTATAAGCTGTAAATTTAGAATATGATAAATCCGCCTTTAGGTTATCAATATTTGTGGCAAACTCAATTTCGCCATACTTAACATTAACCTTTAATTTTGCACCTTTAGGCATTTTAATCTTAATTGTTTTCTTAACTTTAGAATTAGCTTCAGGACTTACTAATTTTTCAACTAAAACACGTCTTTTTTCCGCTAGTTTCGCACGTTCTTCAGCATATTTTTTACGATCCTCTGCCATTTTTTCGTGTGCTTCAGTACGTTTCTCCTTCAATTCTTGCATACGTTCTTTTTGTTCTTGAGCCCGTTCAACTTGTGCTTGTATTCTTTCGGCTTGATTTTCCATTTGTTGAGCATAACGTTCTCCCCAAACTTCCATTTTTTTTGCATAATCTTCTCCCCATTCCTTACCAAATTTTTCGCCCCATGCTTCCATTTTTTTGGCATACTCTTCAGAGTTCATTTTCCCTTCAAATTGTTTAGCCCAAGCTTCCATTTGTTTTCCATATTTCTCACCCCATTCTTTGCCAAATTTTTCTCCCCATGCCTCCATTTTCTTAGCATAATCTTTACCATAAAGCGATTCAAATTGTTTTGAGTACTCTTTTAAATATTTTTCTCTATCTTTTTCATAAGCATTGTAGTCAAATCGAATACTGTTTACACCTTCTGGTAATTCTGGTAATTCAGGCATTTCAAAATTCATTTCAGGAATCTCTGACATTTCAAAATTAAAATCGAAATTCATCTCTGGTAAATCTGCAATTTCAAACTTTAATTCTTTTAACATAGCTTGTAAGGCGTCATTATCGCTTTGCGAATGTGTTCGGTATGCCCAAACTTTTGAATGTGCACCTTTAGTTTTTATTGAAACCAAATCGCTAGACCCGTCAATATCCACATCCCATGATTTTAAAATATCTTGAAGTTCTTCTTTACTTAACTCCTCGCCTTCAATAAAAGCTTCAATTTCAACGGTACCTTTGTTCCAAGTGTCAATAATAATGTTGGTATGACTGGTGTTTAGGTCAATCGTAACATCTTTATTAACATTAATGGATTGAGATACTTTTGTTAATTTTTGTTGTGCTATCAAACTTCCTGTTACGAGAAAGCACAGGGCTAATAGTTTTGATTTTATAATTGTCGTGTTCATTTTTTGATTTTTTTAGATGGATTGAATGGCTTCTTCATCAGAAGTGTTTAATTCTTTTAATTGTTCTCTTAATCGATACAAAAGATTTAAACGAAATTTTAAATTATCAATTAATGCATTAACCGTTAACTCACTATGACCAGATTCGGTTAAATCTAACGAAAGGCGTTTGTATTCTTTATCAAGCGCATCTAATTGTGTTAAATAACCATCAAACAAATCTTTGGTTTCTGGTGTATAAGTCATTTTTGACAACTCTAAGTTAATACTAGCTAAATAGTAATCTTCAACCTTTTTTAATCCAGGTGAAATATCACCCAAAGTTTTAGTTTTTACCGTGTTTGTTGAGGCTACCTCAGTTGGTAAATCTCCATCAGTTTGTGGCTGAAAATATTTAAAAGCTCCAAAACTAAGCCCAAGTAATACTAAAACACTTGCAGCAATTTGCATCCAATTATACTTAGAGCCTTTTGCTTCTGGTAATGCTTCATTTAACTTATTAAGAAATCGTTCTTGATGATTTTCTGGCATCTTTTCATGCGTTATTTTATCATCTTTAAATAACTCTCTAATGTCTCGTGCCATTTCGTTTAAGTGTTAACAGTTCTTGTAATTTTGCTTTACCTCTAGATAGTTGTGTACGTGATGCGACTTCAGATATATTCAAAATCTCTGATATTTCTTGATGGTCATACCCTTCAATTAAATACAGCATCACCACATACTGATACTTATCTGGTAACTTATTAATTGCTTCTTTTACATCGTTTAATGTAATTGCATCTTCTACCAACCATTTGTCGTCATTCGCAGTATCAACTACTTTAAGGTGCACCTCTTCCAAATCAACTAGCTGTTGTTTTTTAGATTTTAAAAAGTCGATACTTTTATTTACAACAATACGTTTTAACCATGCCCCAAAAGTAACTTCTGCTTTATATTGATGCAGTTTAGTAAAAGCTTTAATAAAAGCTTCTTGTACTACATCTTCAGCATCATCAGCATCTTTCAAAAATCGTTTAGCAACAATATACATCCCGTCGCAGTACTGGTTGTATAACTGCAATTGTGCCTTCCGATTGTTTTGTTTACATTTTTCAATAATGTCAACCTGAAACATACTAATACTACTTTTGGTTTAAGTTAGTTCTTTTTAAAAGACGATAAAAAAAATGAAGTGTTGCAAAAAAGAAATAATATTTTTTCTGTTGTATAACAAAGCTAATAAATATGCGTTTGAATTTCTTTAATTATTACTTTTTAAAGTATATTTATGCCTTATTAAATTGCTCTATATGAACACCTTTTTAAAACGTACTTTAATTATTTTATCGATAGTAGCCTTAGGATTATTTTTATATTCCGTTTTTGTGGGAGATATATTTGGAAAGAGGTTAAGTCCTAAGGACACTGTTAAATTTGAATTAAACGACTTAAAATTAAAAGTATTTTATAACAGACCATACAAAAAAGGGAGAGAGGTTTTTGGAGCTCTCGTGCCTTACGATCAAGTTTGGCGTACTGGTGCAAACGAAGCAACAACCTTTGAAACCAATAAAAATTTAGAAGTTGGTGGTATGCCACTTCCAGAGGGAAAATATACGCTTTGGACAGTTCCTAAAGATTCCGTTTGGACTGTAATATTTAACTCAAAACAATATTCTTGGGGTGTAAATGCCGAAATGAAACCTATGTGGGATCCAAACTATGATGTGGTAAATATTGATGTTCCTGTTGAAAAATTAAACACTACTATAGAACAGTTTACTATTGCTTTTGACAACTCGACAGATAATTTATTCTTAACAATGGCTTGGGACGACACTAAAGTTTCGGTGCCATTAAAGTAGGCATAAAACCAACTTTATAGGTGTTATACTAATGAAAATAAAATTGTAAATTAGTCATTCATACATGTACTAGTGGCTAAAAAAAACAAATCGGCTTTAGAAGAAAAAAAGGGTATTTCTATTTCGGAAATCACAAATTCGTCGTCCATAAAATCTATTCAAAACAAACGTAAAGTTGAAGTGGATACAAACACTTTAATAGCTTCAATTTTAAATAAAGATATTACAGCCTTAAGTAGAGCCATTACGCTCGTTGAAAGTAAAAATCCAAAACATTTAGAAAAAGCAAATGCTACAATAAAAGGTTGTTTACCACATGCAAATAAGTCTATTCGCATTGGTATTACTGGAGTTCCTGGAGTAGGAAAAAGTACTTTTATTGAAACCTTTGGCAAGTATTTAACTTCTTTAGGAAAACGTGTTGCAGTGCTTGCTATCGATCCTACAAGTACCATTACCAAAGGTAGTATTTTAGGTGATAAAACCCGTATGGAAGAATTAGTGAAAGATGAGAATGCTTTTATACGACCTTCTGCTTCGGGTGATAGTTTAGGCGGAGTTGCCAGAAAAACAAGAGAATCAATTATTTTGTGTGAAGCTGCTGGATTTGATGTTATCATTATCGAAACTGTTGGTGTTGGGCAAAGTGAAACGACGGTGCATAGTATGGTAGATTTCTTTTTATTACTAAAATTAGCAGGTGCTGGTGATGAATTACAAGGTATTAAACGCGGTATTATGGAAATGGCAGATGCTATTGCCATTAATAAAGCAGATGGTGATAATTTAAAACATGCAAGACTTGCCAAAGTTGAGTTTAACAGAGCACTTCACCTCTACCCAGAAAAAGAATCTGAATGGCAACCTAAAGTTACGCTTTGTAGTGCTTTACATAATGAAGGTATTGATGCTATTTGGAAAATCATTTTAGACTATATACAATTAACTACCAAGAACACTTATTTCCAAGCAAAAAGAAATGACCAAAATAAATTCTGGTTAATTCAAACTATTGAAAATCAATTAAAATCTGATTTTTTTAATGCACCAAAAATCAAAAAAGAATTAATCAAGCAACTTCAACTAATAGAAGATAATAAAACCACCCCATTTGCGGCTGCATATTATTTATTGAAATTATAATAAGATTATTTATGAATTTCAAATATTTACATTTCTTTTTACACTGCCTTGTATTTATGTTTTGGAAAGCTACAATAGCTCAAAATCCATCATTTAACATAACTGGAAATGTAATTGAAATAAATAGTAAAATGCCCATTGAATATGCAACTATAACTATAATAGACACCAACAGCAAAAATCCCATAACAGGCACAATAACAGATGTTAATGGTGTTTTTTCTATTGAAACTAGAGCATCCAATTTTTATATAGAAGTAAGCTTTATCGGGTTTATTACGCAAACTTTTAAAGACTTTTCTGTAACAAATAATAAGATAGATTTAGGCATTATTTCACTATCCGAGGATTTGCAAAATTTAGGCGAGGTTTTAATACGAGCAGAAAAATCGCAAACAGAATTTAAGTTAGATAAACGTGTTTTTAATGTAGGCACAGACCTGAGTTCAACAGGAGCCAGTGCCTTAGAGGTATTAAATAACGTACCCTCTGTAAGCGTAAACATAGAAGGCGAAGTTAGTTTAAGAGGCAATCAAGGTGTTCAAATCTTAATTAATGGTAAACCATCTGTTTTAACCAATGCAGATGGTAATGCACTAGGAACCATAACTGCTGATATGATTGAAAGAATTGAAGTTATAACCAATCCGTCTGCAAAATATGATGCCGAAGGTACTTCTGGCATTATCAACATAGTAATTAAAAAATCTGAAAAAAAAGGGTTAAATGGTTCTGCTTCAATTAATGTTGGAGAACCTAGCAGTAACAGTTTTGGTTTGAGTATCAATAAACGTACTGAAAAGTTCAACTTATTTAGTCAATTGGGTTTTGGCATAAGGTCTTTTCCAAGAGAATCTAAATCTATAAATAGCGATTTAATAAATAACGTTTCGATAAATAGCTTTGGAGAAAGCGAGTTTGATGAAAAATTCAGCAATATTCTTATCGGTACAGATTATCATTTAAATGACTATAACGTTATTACCCTTTCTGGCACCTATGCTTATGAAGTTGAAGACCAATCTTCAATAGCCAATTTCAACAGTATAGATGCTTCAAATTCCATTACCAATAGATGGATACGCGATGAAAAAACTAAAGCTACCAATCCGAAATTGAGTTATGAATTGCAATACAAAAAAGATTTTAAAAGACATGAAGACCAAGACTTACTGTTTAGTGCTCTAGGAAGTTCGTTTAGAAAAGACCAGTCTTCAGATTTTTTAAATACAGTAATAGTTGGTGACGATTCTGATTCTCAACAAGAAACACGTACCGACTATAAACTTGAAGACTATATTTTTAAACTTGATTATACACATCCTTTTTTAGAAAAATATACTCTTGAAACAGGCTCACAATATGCTATCAATATCGTGTCTAATGATTTTGCAGTTAGTGATTTAATAGATGGTAATTGGGTTAATAATTTAGATTTGACTAATGTTTTTGATTTAGACCAAAAAGTTTTTGCACTATATGCTACCGGAGCCTATGAAGGTGACCTTTGGGGAGTGAAGTTTGGTTTAAGAATGGAAAGTACAGATTTAAAAACTATTTTAATAAATACTAATGAAACAAATGGTAACAATTACACCAATCTGTTTCCAAGCGTGCATACTTCTTACAAACTAAATGATAACTTTTCTTTGCAAGCAGGCTATTCCAGACGAATAAACAGACCCGGATTAAGAAGTTTAAACCCATTCTCTAACATTAGAAATAATTTTAGTATCTCGAGAGGTAACCCAAATTTATTACCTGAGTATACGGATTCGTATGAGTTAACCAGCATTCAAAAAATAGGTAAAGCCTCTTTAAATTTCAGTTTATACTACCGCTATACTACTGATGTTATAGAACGTGTATCAACTTTTGTTGAAAATGTAAGTATTTCGCAACCCGAAAACATAGGCGTAAGCAACACCACTGGTTTTGAATTTAATGGCAAATACAATCCCACAAACTGGTTTTCATTAAATGGCGATTTTAATATTAATTATTTTAGCAGAAAAGGTGTTTTTGAAACAACGACTTTTGATTTTAAAGGTAATAATTGGTCGTCACGATTAACTTCAAAATTTAAATTGCCTTTAGAGTTTGATTTTGAATTGTCAGGAAATTACTTTTCTAGGTTCAAAACTCTTCAAGGTGAAACTTTTGAAAATGTTTTTGCTGATTTTGGTGTACGTAAAAAAATATTGAAAGGAAAAGTTATATTAAACGTAAGTGTTCGAGATGTATTTGCTTCACAAGTTTCTGAAACTGAAACATCGCAACCAGATTTTTATTTATACAACGGCGATAAAAGAGGTCGCTTTATAACTTTTGGTATTAGTTACGGGTTTGGGAAAGGAGAAGCTATGGAATTTTCTGGACAGCGTCGTTAATAGCATGCCTATTTACAAAATGTTAGCAAACTTTTTTAACAAGTAAATTGCTAATTTGTAAAATAAAAACCCTGAAATAGCTCCAAAAATTAACCCACAAACGATATCAAGAGGATAATGTACTCCAACATAAATTCTGCTGTAGGCTACTATAAAACTAATTAAAACCAAAACGTAAACCAGCCTTTTATAATACGGTCTTAAAAGCAAACCACCGAAAATGGCCACTGCCATAGTATTCGATGCATGCCCAGAAAAGAATCCGTATTTACCACATCTTACAGCTATAAAACGTAATTGGTCCACTATACTGGCTTCTCCACATGGTCGGGCTCTTTCAAAACCACGTTTAAACACATTTGTGATTTGATCAGTAAATGTAATCATTACAGCAGTTACCAAAATCAACAGCAGTAACGCTTTCCATCCTAATTTTTTATAAATAGCAACAAATAAAATAATGCCTAATAAGGGTCCAAAATAAATTTTATTGGTAATTATTAACCATAAATTATCCCATGTAGGTGATCCTAAATTGTTTAAAAACAAAAAGAGTTCGGTATCGTATTCTAAAAGTTTTTCAATCATTTTTAATCAACTAATCTTCGTATTTAGCTATTTCTGCATCATAAAATTCTGTTGCTAACTTAATGGCATTTTCTGTTTCTGTTTGAAGCTCATTTTGGTCTTCATCATCAAAATCTTCAAACCATTCTACCTCATCATTCTCAAGATTAATAATAAATCTAGGAAATTCAGTATGAATTATAAATATAGCGTCTGGATAATCAGAATTATCACCTAGTATAAATTTTGGAAGTGCCATTGATAGTTATTAGTTGTTTGACAAAATTAACTTTTTAGTTAAATAATTAAATCGAATATACAATAAAATAGCAGCAGTGGTTAAACCCGCCAATAATCCCATCCAAATACCAAAACTACCATACGCCTCTTCTTTCCCTAAAAACCAACTAATAGGAAAACCAACCAACCAATAGGATATAAAGGTTATAATAGTTGGTATTTTAACATCTTGCAACCCGCGGAGAGCTCCCAATACAATAACTTGAACGCTATCGCTAATTTGAAAAATAGCCGCAGCAATTAATAATTTTGAAGCTATGCTTACAACTTCGGTATTGTCTAACAAGTTTTGCGTATCGTTAAAATCTACATAAAGCTTTGGCAAACTACCATGAAATAAAAAGAAAATAGTAGCAAAGCCAATGGCTAGAATAGTTCCTAAAAGAAAAATTGAAAAGGCAATTCGCCTTAGTTCAAAATAATTTTTTAACCCCTTTTGATTACCTACTCTAATCATAGAAGCAACACTTAATCCCATGGCAACCATAAAGGTCATAGACGATAAATTCAGTGCTATTTGATTTGCAGCTTGCGGGTTTTTTCCTAGCAGCCCACTTAACCAAATGGCCGCCGTAAAAATGGCAACCTCAAAAAACATTTGCATAGCGCTTGGTGCGCCTAGGTTTAATATTTTTTTAATCATTAACTTATCTAAAACAAAGAATTTAAGGTTGGTAACATAGGCTTTAGACTTTTCTTTTCCTTTCAATAAAAACCATAAATGCCATACCATAATAATTCTTGAAGCCAATGTACCATAAGCTGCTCCTACTATACCTAATTCTGGAAAGCCGAATTTTCCAAAAATTAATAGGTAATTTAAAACCACATTCACCACGTTAGCCAATACTGTAGCATACATTGGATAACGAGTCATTGACAACCCATCGCTAAACTGTTTATACCCTTGAAAAATTATTAACGGTATTAATGAAAATGCCACTAAATCCAAGTATGGGATGGCTAATTCAACAACTTCAACAGGTTGTTTCATTAAATACATGAGTGGTTTTGCAAAAAATACCATTAAAAATAGTAGAACCCCTAACACAGTACACAAGAACAATCCATGTTTAAAGGACGATTTTCCTTGAACAAAATCTTTAGCTGAATCAGCCTCTGCGATTAAAGGTGTAATCGCTGTAGAAAACCCAATACCTAGAGACATAGCTATAAACATAAAACTATTACCCAAAGAAACGGCAGCAAGTTCAGCAGTTCCTAATTGCCCCACCATAATATTATCAATAAAACTCACAAAAGTATGTCCCAACATACCCAGCATAACGGGTGCAGCTAGTTGCCAATTATATTTAAATTCTTTGGTGTAATTACTCAATTGCATTTGGCAAAAGTAAACTTTAGCGGTTGTTTTAACCAATTTTGTAAGGTTCTTTTAACAAACACTTATAAATTAACAAATGTTAATAATAATGCTCCGTTTTCTATTTTTTGAAAGAATTATTTTATAAATTAGCGTTGCTGTAAAAAGCATTTTCTCTTAACTAGTTAAATAGCATTTTAGAAAACTTTAGCGCTATATTATTTTTTTAAAGGGATTATAAAGCAGAGCTTGAAGTTTCAAAATTAAAGGAGGGATTTATTTCCTCCTTTTTAATACACTAACATTAACATTCCTTTTAGAATTCTATAGATTTCCATTTAGTATATTGTGCTAAATACTTTGTTATGAAATCATTTATCACACCTGTTTTTATTTTAACATTTTTAGTGAGCTTCTCTCAAAAAGCAGTTCAACCTTTTATGCCTGAAATTATTAAACAATTTCCTAACGTTAGAGATATTGCTATATCGCCAAACGGAAATGAGGTTATGTTTACTGCACAAAGTGTTATGGGAAATCTTTCTGCTATTATTCATATTAAAAAAGAGAATGATACCTGGTTGAAACCTGAAGTGGCTTCTTTTTCAGGGCAGCATTTTGATTTAGAACCCTTTTTTTCGCATGATGGATTAACCTTATTTTTTGTTTCCACCAGACCTCTTGATAGTTCATCGACAGAGCCCAAAGATTTTGATATTTGGTATGTAAAAAGAACAGACCTAGACGCCAATTGGTCTGAACCGACAAACATGGGAGCTCCTATAAATACCGAACATGGAGAGTTTTACCCTTCCATTTCTAATAATGGTAATTTTTACTTTACCAGAGATAATCCTACCCTAAAAAGAAAGGACGATATTTATATAAGTGAATTAAAAAATGGAAACTATACAGAGCCTGTAGTCTTGCCAGATACAGTTAACTCTGATGGTTATGAGTACAATGCATTTATTGCTCCCGATGAATCGTATTTACTTTTTGGAGGTTATAACCGAAAAGATGGCTTAGGTAGTGGTGATTTGTATATTAGTTATCATACCGAAAATGGTTGGACACAAGCTGAAAATTTAGGCAATTTGGTAAATTGTGATAAAATGGATTATTGTCCGTTTGTTGATTTTAAAACCAATACACTTTATTTTACTAGTAAACACGATAACACAAATACTAATTTACCATTATCATTATCAATAACTGATTTGCTTTTAGAATTTGATAAATATGATAATGGTGCAAGTAGATTATATAAGGTATTCATTGATGAATTATTAAAAAAATAAGATTGCTGTTTACATTACTACTTTAAAAGTTACAAGTATAAAACTTGCTTTTTTGCTTCTTCAAACTCCCGAATGATGTCTGTTACAATTTCAGCAACGGGTTTAATATCGTGAATTAATCCAGCAATCTGCCCAATTTCTAATTCACCATTGTCTAAATCGCCTTCAAACATACCTTTTTTAGCACGCGCCCTTCCTAAAAGTTTTTTTAACTGCTCAACCGTTGGTGCTGTTTTATACAATTCTTGAACTTCGTTATAAAACTTATTCTTAATCAATCTTACAGGAGCTAATTCCTTTAAAGTTAATTGGGTGTCGCCTTCCTTGGCATCTACAACCACTTGCTTAAAGGCATTATGAGCAGAACTTTCAAGGCTCGCCACAAATCTACTACCCACCTGTACTCCATCAGCACCCAAAATCATGGTTGCTAACATGGCTCGTCCTGTAGCAATACCACCAGCAGCGATTAATGGGATATGAATCTGTTCTTTCACCATAGGAATAAGCGTTAAGGTGGTTGTTTCATCACGTCCGTTATGTCCGCCTGCTTCAAAACCTTCTGCAACTACAGCATCAACACCTGCTTCTTGCGCCTTTAACGCAAACTTCACACTGCTTACCACATGTACAACCGTTATTCCTCGTTCTTTTAACCAAGAGGTCCAAGTTTTCGGGTTTCCTGCCGATGTAAATACTATTTTAACACCTTCCTCTACAATTATATTCATGATTTTTTCGATATCAGGATATAACATAGGTACATTAACGCCAAATGGCTTATCGGTTACTTTTTTACATTTTTGGATATGTTCACGCAATACTTCTGGGTACATAGAGCCCGCTCCTATGAGTCCTAAAACACCAGAATTACTGGCAGCAGAAGCTAATCGCCAACCACTATTCCAAACCATACCAGCTTGAATAATGGGATATTTAATATTGAAAAGTTTGGTAACTCTATTAGACATGTAAATATTTTAGGAGATAACGCCTGAACCTAGCAACTCGTCATTTTGATACCAAGCAACAAACTGACCTTCAGTTATGGCAGATTGAAAATTTTCGAATTCAACATACAAACCGCTCTCAACTTTATGCAAGATAGCATTTTCTAATGGTTGTCTGTAACGTATTCTGGCTTTTACTTGCAAATTTTCGTCCGTTTTTAAGGCTAAATCTTCACGTATCCAATGTAACTCATCATTAGAAACAAACAACACCTTTTTCAGCAAACCTGGATGCTCCTTACCTTGACCTGTATAGATGACATTCTCTTCTACATCAGTATCAATTACAAATAGAGGTTCAACTGTACCGCCTACTGCAAGTCCTTTTCGCTGACCTTTTGTAAAATAGTGTGCTCCATGATGCTTACCAACTATTTTACCATAATCAATTTTGTAATCAATTTTACGCGATAGATATTGTAATTTCTCTTCTTCAGAATCAAAGTTTACCTTATTGTCTCGAAAAATTTCTTGTTCTTTTGGAATTTCAACAATGACACCTTCTTTTGGTTTCAGCTGTTGCTGAAGAAAATCAGGTAATTTTACTTTTCCAATAAAACAAAGGCCTTGAGAATCTTTCTTTTCAGCTGTTACCAAATCCAATTTAGTTGCAATATCCCTTACTTCTGGTTTTGTAAGTTCGCCTATTGGAAATAAAGATTTTGCTAATTGTTCTTGTGAGAGTTGGCATAAAAAATACGACTGATCCTTATTGCCATCAACCCCTGCTAAAAGCTGATAAATCTCTTTTCCATCCTTTTGAATTATCCCTTTTCTACAATAATGACCCGTAGCCACATAGTCGGCACCAAGCTCCAAAGCAATTTTCATAAATACATCAAACTTGATTTCTCTATTACAAAGCACATCAGGGTTTGGTGTTCGTCCTTTTTCATATTCATGAAACATATAGTCCACAATACGCTCCTTATATTGCTCACTTAAATCAACTGTTTGAAAAGGAATATCAAGTTTTTCAGCAACAAGCATAGCGTCATTGCTATCATCTAACCAAGGACATTCATTAGAAATGGTAACAGAATCATCGTGCCAATTTTTCATAAATAAGCCAATAACCTCGTAACCTTGCTGCTTTAACAAATAAGCTGCAACGCTAGAATCTACACCACCTGAAAGTCCTATTATTACTCGTTTCATCAAAAAAAAATAATGCACAAAGATACATATAATTACAAATAAAAGTACGCTTTTACATTCAGTAAAAATATCGACAAAATATATTTTGTTTAATTATTTTAAAAATTTATTCAACAAAATTTGGTTTTTTGTTTAATTATTTTATACTTTTGTTAAACAATATTAAACCTTACAAAAAATGAAAAATTTAAATTCAATGAAAAAATTAATGTATCTCTTAGTTGCTACACTTGTTTTAACTTCTTGTAGTAATGATGACGATAACACAACAGTTCAACCTTTGAACGTTGTTGAAACAGCACAATCAGTAGCCGATTTAAGTATTCTAGTTGATGCTGTTGTACAAGCTGGATTAGTAGACGCTTTATCTGCTCCTGGAAACAAAACGGTTCTAGCTCCGACCAACGCAGCATTTACTGCGTTTTTACAAGCTAAAGGCTTTAGTTCATTATCAGATGTACCTAATGATGTTTTAACTCAAATCTTGTTAAACCATGTAATTGCTGATGTGAATATAGAATCTTCAGCACTTATTGGTAATACTGGTTATACAAACACTATGGCTGACGGACCAGGTTCGACAAAATTAAGTATTTACTACGACGGAACTTCTGGAGTAACATTTAATGGTGGAGCTTCGGTAGCTATAGCAGATGTTGGAACAACTAATGGTATCGTACACGTCATAGATCAAGTGATAGACTTACCAACTATTGCAACATTTGCTACAACGAATGCTAACTTATCCATATTAGTTGATGCATTAGCTTATGCTGACACTGGAAGCCCTACTGTTCCATATATAAGCACAGTATCAAATGGAGAAGCTGGACCTTTTACAGTATTTGCACCAACAAATGATGCTTTTGTATCATTATTAGCAGAATTAGAACTGAATGCTTTAACCGATTTAGAAACCGCAACGGTAGATGCCGTATTGTTAAATCATATCGTAGGTGCTAATGTTCAATCAAGCGGCTTACAAAGTGGTACAGTAACAACTTTAGGTGGCAACATAACCGCAGATGCAACCGCATTTACATTAACCGATGCAAATGACAGAATAAGTAATATAATAACTACACTAGTAAATATCCAAGGAACCAATGGCGTTGTACACGTTATTGATAAAGTTATTTTACCTGCCAATGAGTAAAAAGTTAGTTTGGTTTGTTGATTTTGTAGGCAAGGTTTAGTACTTACTAAATTGTCTATGAAAAAGAAGGCTCCTTAAGAAATTAAGGAGTTTTTTTTATGTATTTAGGTTTATAAGTAAAGTCTTTTTCTTCTTTTAATTTACCTGCATCATAATATTTCCAAACCCCATTTTTTTTACCACGTTTATATTGGCCTTCTGATAGCAATTCACCTTTAGGGTTGTAAAATTTTGCTGGTCCATGTAATTCGCCATTAACATAAAACATTTCTTTTAAAACCACATTTTTCTCAGAATACCAAATGGAGGCTCCTTCTAGTTTTCCAGATTTATAAAATTGCTTTTCCGCTATATGTCCGTTTTCATAGTACACCAGTTGCTCACCATCCAGTTCTCCACGTTCGTTATAATGTTCAAGGGTTAAAAGTTTATCAGAGTTTTTTTGATAGTATTTCCATGTACCAATAAATGTTTTACCATCCATTTGTCCTTCACTAATAATTTTTCCATTGGATGCTAAAAATTTAACCTCAGCGACGTTATCTGTTTCATTAAATTGCTTGGTAGCTGTTAATACTGCTTTATTTTTTAGGTTTTTATAAAACTTAAAAAGTCCGATTTCTTTCCCATGAGAAAACGCTCCTTCATACCTTAATACCTTTGTGCCATCAAAGTTTTTCTTCCAAATACCATGACGTTTCCCCTCTGCATCAAACTGGTTAATGTCTTGTCCAGAAAGGATTGTGACGGTTCCTAAAAAAAATATTATACTTAAAAATTTCATATTACTCCTTTAATAATAACATTGAAACGATAAAAACAATCTATAATTGTGTGTAACAAAAAAGCTGCCAGAAAAATTGCGACAGCTTTTATAATTATAAAATATATAATTTTATTTTTTACGTTTTTGTTGCGCCTGCTTTTGCTTTTCTGCCTGCTCCATCATTTCTGCCATTTTCTTTTGAAACTTGTTTTGCTTTTTAGGCTTCTTTTTATTCTCTTGAATTTGGGCGTGTATTTTATCTTCGTCCAAAATGTAATTCTTAATTACTAAAATAATACCAATACTAATTAGGTTTGAAATAAAGTAATACAAACTTAACCCAGAGGCATAGTTATTAAAGAAGAATAGCATCATTATTGGCGAAAAGTACATCATGTACTTCATCATTTTTGCCATATCGGGCATACCTTCTTGCGTTGGTTGCGATTGCATATTTTGTCCCGTTGTTAGGCGCATGTAAAAGAAAATAGCAATAGAAGCCAAAATTGGAAACAAACTTACATGGTTACCATAAAAAGGAATATTAAAAGGTAAGTTCGCAATGACATCATATGACGATAAATCGTCTGCCCAAAGGAAGCTTTTTTGTCTTAAGTCAAAAGCTGATGGGAAAAACTGAAACAACGCATAAAACACGGGCAACTGTATTAAAGCTGGTAAACAACCCGCCATAGGACTTGCTCCTGCTTTGTTTTGCAACGCCAAAGTTTCTTGCTGCGCTTTCATTTTGTTGTTCTTATGCTTCTCACGAATTTCGTCTAATTCTGGTTTTAGAATTTTCAATTTTGCTTGAGATAAGAATTGCTTGTACTGTACAAACGACAATAATATTTTCACTAAAATAGTCATCACCACAATGGCAATACCATAAGGCATAAAGCCACCAAGGAAACCAAATAACGGCATAAACACATAACGGTTTATCCAACCAAAAATACCCCATCCAAAAGGTACTATTTCATCTAAATTTCTATCGTAAGCATTTAAAACCTTAAAATCACTTGGTCCGAAATACCAATCCATTGTTTGATTTAATTCTCCACCTTTTAACTCTAATGGGATTTTTGAAGCAAACTGTTTGGTGTAAATTGTATCAACAGCTTCATCTTCAACCAAATTTTTGGTTTTAATGTTCGCTGTTTTAAACGGAGTATCTGTTAATAACACAGATGTGAAGAAATGCTGCTTATACCCAATCCAAGTTACATCTTCAATATCATCATCTGCATCACCCATTCCTGTATAATCATCTTTTCCACCTTCATATTCATAATGAATATCGGTATACCTATTTTCATATGAAATACTTTTGGCATGACGATACCCTTTTAAATCCCAATCTAAATTAATTGCTTGGGAGCTATTGATAACATCATTCAACCCTTGAGAACGGATGGTAAAATCCATCATATAATCGTTATCTTTTATCTCGTAACGATATTCTAAAAATTTACTTTCCGATACCTTTAGTTTCATAGAAACTATTGTTACATCTCCATTCTTAGATACTGTTGGCTGAAATGGTAAATCTTTGGTATTTAAAATTCTACTATCGGTAGTTCCAAAATTTATATTGAAAAGCGTATTGTTATCTTTTATTAAATAGATAGGAACAGAATCAAAATCAACAAATTTCTTCAATTTAACTTCTGAAAGATAACCCCCTTTATTACTAAATTTTAAATCTAGTAACTCGGTTTCTACTATAGTTTCTTTATCAGATGCATTTATTGCAGAATATGCAAAAGCACCTAATTTATTTTGTAATTTGATTACTTGAAGTGAATCCACATCTTCACCCAAAACAAAATCTTCAGCGGTAGTAACTTTGGTTTGTTCTAAAGCTTTCGCTTTATTTTCTGCTTCAACTTGTTCTTGCTTCGCTTTTTCTTGGGCTTCAAGTTCTTCAGGTGTTGGCTGATTTTGCCAAAGCATATACATTAATATTCCGAAAATAAGGATGAATCCTATTATCGAATTAATGTCTAATTTTTTTTCTTCCATGTATTCTTTCAGTATAATTTAAAAGATTCCCAACGTAGCAGGAATGATGACAGTCTATCAAAAAACTATCCACTATTTATTTTGTGCCATACTGACACCTCTATGCTTTTTTTTATAATTGAATGCAGCCTTTACAAACGCCACAAATAAAGGATGTGGGTTGGCTACTGTACTTTTATATTCAGGGTGATATTGTACACCAACAAACCAAGGATGCGTAGGAAGTTCGATGATTTCAACCAATCCTGTATCTGGATTTAAACCTGATGCAACCATACCTGCAGCTTCCATTTGTGATTTGTAAGTTCCGTTAAATTCATAACGATGTCTATGGCGTTCTTTGATGCTTTCGGCTTTATAAATATCGCGAACTATACTTCCCATTTTTAAATCACAGTCCCAAGCACCTAAACGCATGGTTCCGCCTTTATCTGTAATGCTCTTTTGGTCTTCCATCAAATCTATTACAGGGTTTTTGGTCTCTGGATTCATCTCAGTTGAATCTGCATCTTGAATTCCTAAAACATTTCTGGCAAATTCAATAACTGCCATTTGCATACCTAAGCAAATACCAAAAAATGGTACATTGTTTTCACGCACGTATTTTACAGCATCAATTTTTCCTTCAATACCGCGCTCACCAAAACCAGGAGCCACCAAAATACCATCTAAATGCGATAATTTAAGTTTAACATTATCACTGTTTAAATATTCAGAATGTATCGATTCTATATTAACTTTTACTTCGTTTTCTGCGCCCGCATGAATAAATGCTTCTAGGATAGATTTGTACGAATCTTGCAATTCTACATATTTACCAACTAGCCCAATATTTATTTCAGAAATAGGATTTTTATGGCGCTTTAAAAACTGATTCCAACGGGCTATATCTGGTTTAGAACTTTTAAGATTTAGTTTTTGCAAGACTACTTTATCCAATCCTTCTTCAAGCATTAAATTTGGAACATCATATATGGTTGATGCATCAATAGATTGAATAACCGCTTCTTCTCTAACGTTGCAGAATAAAGCAAGTTTTCGGCGTAAATCACTTGGTAAATCATGCTCCGTTCTACAAACTAAAATATCAGCCTGTACTCCACTTTCCATAAGCGTTTTTACACTATGCTGAGTAGGTTTTGTTTTTAATTCGCCTGCCGCCGATAAATAAGGAACCAATGTTAAATGAATGACAATGCCGTTATTATCACCTAAATCCCAACGCAATTGACGAACAGCCTCAATGTATGGCAACGATTCAATATCACCAACGGTTCCACCAATTTCGGTAATTACAATATCATAATCGCCAGAATTACCTAAAATCTGAACACGTTCTTTTATTTCATCGGTAATATGCGGAACTACTTGTACCGTTTTGCCTAAAAATTCGCCACGACGTTCTTTATCGATAACACTCTGGTAAATACGACCCGTAGTCACATTATTAGCTTGACTTGTAGGTACATTTAAAAAACGCTCATAATGCCCTAAATCCAAATCGGTTTCAGCACCATCTTCAGTTACATAACATTCACCATGTTCATAAGGATTTAAAGTTCCTGGATCGACATTAATGTAAGGATCTAATTTCTGAATGGTAACTCTGTAACCCTGAGCTTGTAAAAGCTTAGCTAAAGATGCAGCTATGATACCTTTTCCTAAGGAAGATGTAACACCGCCGGTTACGAATATGTATTTTGTAGTAGTTGTCATGTTGCGCTTATAAACGCAGGCAAATTTACAAAATTAAAATAGTTATTAGCGAATAGTTTTTTAGTTTATTAAATCAACTTATAAACACTCCAATATGATTTGAATTTAGAAGTAAAATAACTTAATTTCGTAAGAAATCCAGCTAATAATTAATATTCAAAATGAAATACACACACCTCATAAGCTTACTCGTTCTCTGTGCTTTCTTTAATTGCAGTAAAGAAAACGAGCAAAATTTTAAACAGCTATCTGAAAATTCTCCAAATATTGCCGGAAAAACAGCTTATTTAAATTCATCTTATGTAACCGCTGGAAACAGAGTGTATATGGTGGGTCATCAAGATGGCAGTTTCCCTGATTTGGGTTGGCATATTAAAGGTGAAATGGGTGGTATTTGGAATCATCCTATAAAGTTAATGGATGGGTTTGATATTGAAATTATTGATAACCTAGATACTTTAAAACTAAATAAGGCGAAACAATTTGTTAATTACCCTTTTACTAACAAACATACGTTTAGTTGGGATGAAAAAGATTTAGAAATAGAACGTTGGCAATTTGTACCCGATGATAAACAAGGAATTGTTATTCAACTTGTTATTAAAAACAATGGTGGTAAAAAGAATATAAATCTAAAATTTACTGGACATACCGATTTAAGACCCACTTGGTTAGGCGAGCGCACCAATATGTTTGATGGTAAAGATGAAGCAACCTATGACGACAAAAACCAAATTTGGAAAGTAAAAGATAGTCTAAACCCTTGGTATACCGTTTTTGGTTCGCAATTAGACTTTGAAAGTACTCCCAAAACGGAAAACTACGCAACTCAAAATAATACATCTGCAAATAGTTTAGAAAGTACAATTGTGTTGTCTTCAGGTAAAACGCATGTTATTAATTATGTTATTGCAGGTTCTTACACGTCAGAAAGTGATGCATTAAATACCTACCAAAGTATATCAGATCATATTATTTCTGATTTTACTTCAAAACGTGAACGCTATAAAAAACTGGCTGAAAAATCTAAACTCACTATTCCAGACAAAAATATTGAGCAAGCTTTCGAGTGGTTAAAATATAATAGCGATTGGCTTATTAGAACAGTTCCCGAAATAGGAACAGGTATTACAGCAGGTATTCCAGATTACCCGTGGTGGTTTGGTGTTGATAGCGAATATGCTCTAAAAGGTTATATGGCCATTGGGCAAAAAGAGGCGGTTTATAGCACGATAAAATTATTGGATAGCGTCTCAAATGCGGTTAATGGCAACGGTAAAATTATACATGAAATGTCGAGCAACGGAGCCGTTTTTAACCCTGGAAATATTAATGAAACACCGCAGTTTGCTTCTTTAATTTGGGAAGTTTATAAATGGAATGGTGAAAAATCATTTTTAGAAACCTATTACCCAACCATTGTAAAAGGTTTAGACTGGTTAATGCAAGCCAATGATGATAATAAAAATCTGTTTCCCGATGGTTTTGGAATGATGGAAATTCATGGAATGGATTCTGAAATGATTGATGTGGCTGTGTACACCCAACGTGCTTTTGTTGATGCTTCAAAAATAGCGACTGAATTAAATGACGCTGCTAATGCAAGTAAATTTGAAGAATTAGCATATACACTTAAGGCAAAAATAAATAACGAATTTTGGAGCGCCGAATTTAATTCGTATGCCGATTTTATTGGAACCGACGAACAAGCGCTTCATCTTATTGACGATGCAATTGTAAGAGCAGATACCTTAAATAAACCTTGGGCTGTTGAAGAACTGAAAGCTACAAAATCTAAAATACTGGCAAACCCAAGTGCGGAGTTAAAACCATTTGTTTTACATCATAATTGGGTGGTAAACACGCCTATGGAAATGGGCATTGCAGATACCGATAAAGCTAAAAAAGCACTTAAAACTGCTGAAAACTTTGTAAACCCTTTTGGAGTTTTCGTTACAGGTATTGATAGAGATGAAACAGCTGGCACGGATGAAGGCTCGTTTAAGGGTAGTAAACAATTTTCGTATACCGGAGCAGTTATGACACTACCAACCAGTGTTTTAATTATAGCCGAAAACAATTATGAAAACCCTGATAAAGCCTTAGATTATTTAAAGCGCATGACCAAAAGTTTTAGTTATGCCTTTCCTGGTAGTATGTACGAAGTATCGCCTGACTATGGCATGATAACGCAAGCGTGGAATATTTACGGATATGCTGTACCCATTATACAGCAGTTTTTTGGTATAAACCCTATGGCATCACAACAAAAAGTAATTATAGAACCGCAAATGCCAACAAGTTGGAATGATGCTTCCATTGAAAATGTTGAAGTAGCAGACAACAACCTTTCTGTGTTTTATCATAAAACCGAGTATGGTTTAGATTTTAACGTTCAACAAACCAATACTAATTGGACATTAGAAATTAAACTACCAATATCAGTATTTAAAAACCATAATGTTAACAGTGATGCTATCGATGTAACGGAAACCAAAACCCATTTTGTGTTTACAGGTAAAGAACAAGAACTTAAAATTACCTTAACAAAATAAGTTGATTTTGTACGAAAAATTAACTAACTTCGTTTAACGTCGGATATAAAACATTAAAACGATTTCATATCCTAAATAGTTGGCTGTAAGCTGAAAAACCGATGATTTATAAAAATCTGATATTAATTTTAACTTTCTTCACTTTTGGACTTGTTAGTGGACAAAACCAGAACGGAGAAAGTATTAACGTGAGGTACTTATATGGCAATGATTCGGAAGTATGGGAAGTCGATAAAATTGAACCCAACGGTAGAATAATATTGGCTAAAAGACTGGAATACAACAGCGAGTACAAAGAATTAGTCACAATATTTTACTGGAACGGTGGACTTAAAACTGGTTATCCGAAAAACTCTGAAAAGAACGATGGAGAAACTACACCAAAAATAGGAACCTGGAAAATTGACCATAGTAATCGGACTTTGACAACGACTCCTGCTTTGGGCGATTTCGGAAAAAAATTTCTCATTTTAGAATTAAATCCCGACCGATTAATATTAATGAAATTGAATAAAGAATAAAGTCTACAGCCAACAAAGTATATAAAAAATTGCTGGTGTTGTGCTAAAAAAAGGTCGTTGCACGTTTGCTACGTCTGATTTTCCTTCGGAAAATCCTCGCACGCAAACACGCAACTTTCCATATACATAAACGTTAAACGCATAAAAAAATCACTTTTTAGGATATTGGGTCTTTATATTTCTAATTAAGTCTTCCAATCCGTTTAATTTTAATTCGTAAACCTGTTTAAGCATATCTCCTAATTTCCCTTTTGGAAACCCTTTGTTATGGTACCAAACCACATAATACTCAGGTAAATCAATTAGATAGCGGTCTTTATACTTACCAAATGGCATTTTGGTATGAGCTAAATCAATTAAAAACTGTTTGTCTGGTAACATGCATTATTATTTTTAAAACCTTTGTCACTTCGAGTGATTCCGATACAATCGGAATTGTATCGAGAAGTACTGACTAACAAAAATTTCAATCACTTATTCTGACTCGCGGGATTTAAATCTTGACACCTTTTTAAGTTCGGCTTCAATATAGCTTTTCCAAATGGCTTGAGCTTCATAATTTCTAGAATAATCCGTTTCATTGTCGTATGTATTCTGAGCAGTCTCAAGTTCTTTGATAATGTTGTTATGAAGCGTTTTTAATTCTTGCCTAATACTGTTAGAGGTCCTTAACTGGCTGATACGTTGCCTGAACTTACGTGTGTATAATTCGGTAATATCAAAATGCAATTGTTCGTGTCCTAAAACATGATTATCGGCCAACTCTTTTTTGTACCACGATTGATCTGGATAAAAGTGCGCATTCACTTCCGTAGAAAACTTAACTACTTTTCCGCTATCTGTTTGTGTAATCGAAAATCCAAAGGTAATTCCCGAAGCGGTAATGGCTACGGCACTAACATTGTTATTGGGCTTTCCTTTAAAATCTGCCCATGATAGTCGATAAGATTCGTTCCATGACATGGCAGGTTCATCTTTTTGAACGCTTAAAAAACAGCAAATTATAAAGAAAACTCTAATCACATGAAAACTATTATTGTAATATAAAACGTAAAGCAGAAAGGCTTATTGTTTTACTTCAACAATAGCTAAGTTGTCGTATTTAACCAAATAAACCGAATCGTTATAATAGCCACCAAATAGTTTCTTTTTGTACGCAAACTTATTTTCTACATACTCGGTTAATGGAGCCTTGTTTAAAGACGTGTATAAGTTTTCTGAGGATACTAATCGCAACACGACATCCATGGTTAAATCAAAACCTTTTGTAGCTCGTTTATTAGGTGTAATATTATATAACTTATCGTATTTTTTTACGAAAGAATTATTGATTTGCTCATTATAGTCTCTTGAGGTGGTCGCAAAATGAAATTGCAATTTCGATAAGTGTGTATTGTTTATTTGGTCGCCTTCAAAAGCCGCATTTATATTGGTAGTAACTAATATAATTTCTGAAGGTTCTTGTTGTACCTCTGGATCTACTTTTTGATTTAGCGAAGCTAAAACACTAGTTACATTTGAAGCAAACCCTTCGTTTGAAGTTTCTAAAAACACAATATTTTTCCCTGGTTTTAAAGCACCTTGAATATCTTCTTTAGTTACGAAAAATTCATCTTTACCTTCTTTATTTTTTCTAGAAAAAACCTGTTTAGCTCTATTAAACTCACGCTTAAGATCGTTACTAGTATCGATGGTTTTACTATCAGAAATTATAATAATATTGCTTGATAAACTATCGGCTCTTACAAAACTTACAATTCTGTTTTTAAGTAAATCGTCTGAAGGTTTTGACTGAAAAACATTGTCGTACAAATTTAAATTAGACCCTATTGGCGAAACAATAGGCGTATTATAAGCTCGCAACTTTGAAGCTGCTTTATCAAAAGTATCTGACGTTAATGGTCCGATAACAGCATCCACAGACTCAAAATCGTTATCATCAATAATTCTGGACACTTCCGCCACTTGATGCTTGGTGTCATAAACATCTACTTTTAAAGAAACCCCAAGGCTTTTTAAAGAATCTAACGCCATTAAAACCCCCGAGTAAAAATCTAATGAAGCATCTAAATACGGATCATTCTTTATGCTTTTTTTGGTATCAACTACACTATCAAAATCTACGCGATGTAATCTAAAAGGCAACATGATAGCAATACGTTTTGTACTAAAATCTGAAATACTATCAACCAAATTAATACGATTAGCATCTGGTCTCATAATACCACTCGCTAAATTTGAATATGGTATTTTTAAAATCATGCCTTCTTTTAAACCTGTTTCCTCTAAACCTGGGTTAAGTGCTTCTAATTGTTGTTGTTCTAAACCTAATTTTAGTTTTAATCGGTAAAAACCTTCTTTGGGTAATACCTTATAGTAGCTATACTTTTCGTCAATTTTATTAACCTCGTCTGCTTCTAAATTAGGTACATTAATTATCTGACCCTCTTTTAAAACCTCGCCCATTTCAGGGTTAAGTAATTCCAACTCTTTTACTGTAATTCCAAATTTGTATGCAATACGCCATTTACCTTCTTTAGGCAATACTGTATATTGTGAGGTTAATGGATTTTCTTCAACTATTTCCTTAATTTTAAAAACAGGAATTTGTAATCTATCGCCTTTTTTTAATGGATTTGCATAAAGAAATGTATTATGCTTTTTTATTTCGTCTTCAGTAACATTATATTCTTTGGAAAGACTATAGAGTGTTTCTTTTCGTCTCGTTTTATGCTCTTTAAACCCTTGTAACTCTTTTACAATAGTTACTTCTGGTTTATTTGCTTTTGAAATTGGGATAATTAAAACTGTATTGGGTTTTAAACCCTTTTTTGCCTCAGGATTTAATGCATAAATATCAACAGGTGATACATAATAGCGCTTAGAAATACTTTCGATAGTTTCCCCTTCTTTTACTTGATGCGTACTAAAATTTTGTGCGTTAAGTGAAGTAAAGCTAATTGAGAAAACAAAAATTAATGCTAATAAAAATCTATTCATGTTGATGGAATGCTGGCTATAAATATAATGAAACATGCTTAATTTAAATATATACGTATATTATTTAACTTTAGGATATACCTAATACGTTTTTCTTTTTCAATTGCATATAGTGTGCCAAAAAATTAATCACTAAAACCAAAGTTTTAGAAATAAATTACTCCCACTCAATTGTTGCAGGTGGTTTCGAACTAATATCGTACACTACTCTATTAACGCCTTTTACCTTATTTATTATATCGTTTGAGGTTTTTTGAAGAAATTCATAAGGTAAATTTACCCAATCGGCAGTCATACCATCGGTACTTTCAACCGCTCTAAGGGCTACACATTTTTCGTAAGTACGTTCATCGCCCATCACTCCCACACTATTAACTGGCAGTAACATGGCACCCGCTTGCCAAACTTTGTCATAAAGCCCCCATTCTTTCAGTCCATTAATAAAAATAGCATCAACTTCTTGTAGAATACGCACCTTTTCAGCTGTAATATCTCCTAAAATACGAATACCTAATCCTGGTCCAGGAAATGGATGACGACCTAAAAGCTCTGGGTCGATGCCTAAAGTAGCACCTACGCGTCTAACCTCATCTTTAAAAATAGCCCGTAATGGCTCGACTATTTTAAGCTTCATAAAATCTGGTAAACCGCCCACGTTATGATGGCTTTTTATGGTTGCTGATGGTCCGCCTGTAGCCGATACACTTTCAATAACATCGGGATAAATAGTTCCTTGTGCTAACCATTTAACGTCTTCTATCTTGTGTGCCTCATCATCAAATACCTCAATAAACGCATTACCAATGGCTTTACGTTTTAATTCAGGGTCTTCAATTCCAGCCAAAGCATCTAAAAAACGCTTAGAGGCATCAACACCTTTTACATTAAGTCCCATACCCTCGTATTGATTCAAAACATTTTGGAATTCGTTCTTACGAAGGAGTCCATTATTAACGAAAATACAATACAAGTTTTTACCAATAGCCTTATTAAGTAAAACGGCAGCTACCGTAGAATCTACTCCACCTGATAAACCTAATACCACTTTATCGTTTCCTACTTTTTCTTTGATGGCATCAACGGTTTCTTCAACAAAAGAATCTGGTGTCCAATCTTGTAATAATCCTGCGATTCCTACTAAAAAGTTTTCTAAAAGTTGCTTTCCATCAGTTGAATGATACACCTCTGGATGAAATTGAATAGCATAAGTTGGCTCTCCTTCAATTTTATAAGCCGCATTTTCAACATCGTGAGTGCTTGCTAGTAAAATTCCATTTTTTGGTAAGTGCTTAATCGTATCACTATGACTCATCCAAACTTGACTTCCCTTTTTTATATAAGCAAAAAACGGTTCGCCTTTCTGAATAAAAGACAGATTAGCACGACCATACTCACGTGTATTTGATGGTGCTACTTCTCCTCCTGAAAAATGAGCTAAGTACTGTGCACCATAGCAAACCGCCAACATTGGTTTTTTTCCTCGTATTTGTGATAAATCTGGATGTAAAGCTTGGTCTCCTCTTACTGAAAACGGGCTTCCTGAAAGGATGACTGCTTTGTATTCTTCAATATTTGATGGAATTTTGTTGAATGGATGAATTTCGGAGTATATGTTGAGTTCTCTAACTCTACGGGCAATAAGCTGTGTGTATTGCGAGCCGAAGTCTAAAATTAATACCTTGTCGTGTTGCATGCGCAAAAATAGGAATTGATTTTTTATTGACGAATTAGGATTACTATTTTTTTTGAATTTTTAATTCATAGAATTTAATATCATTTTTATGTCCTTTTCCGTGGTATCTGGATTTATGAAACAGAAGCGTGATACTGTTTCAAAAGTATTACCTGTTTTCCATTTTGTAGGGGTTACTAATGCAAATCCTTTTTTGTGATTTTCGTATGTCCAATGCGTATAATCTTCAGGCTTCCATCCTATTCTTCTATATAAAACGCATGATAAACTTGGCTCTCTAACGAGTTCTACATGCGGCATCTCATTAATTATTTTTCCTGCAATTTGTGCCAATTCAATGCCTCTTTCAACCGCTTGTTTATAACGATTGGTGCCATGTGTTGCTAATGAAAACCATAAAGGCAACCCTCTAACACGACGCGTTAATTGTATTTGATAATCAGATGGATTAAAACCATGTGCTCCTTCATCTTTAAAAATATCTAAATAAGAACCTTCTTGAGAGTGCGCCTGTTTCGCTAGTTCTGGATTTTTAAAAATAATAGCACCACAATCGTAAGGAGAAAACATCCATTTATGTGGGTCTATGGTTACACTATCGGCTTTTTCAATACCATTGAATAAATGACGAACAGAATCGGCTACTAAAGCACCACCTCCATAGGCGGCATCAACATGAAACCATAAATTTTCCTTTTCGCAAATTTCTGCTATCCCATTTAAATCGTCCACAATTCCAGCGTTCGTTGTGCCTCCAGTAGCAACCACAGCAAACAAACGCTGCTTTTGATGCGCGGTTAAGGCTTTAATTGCTTTTTCTAAAGCATCGGCTTCTAACCTATCTTCCGTATCAACCAATAAAACATCAATATCTGCAACTTTAGCCATCGCTTTTATTGATGAATGCGCACCTATCGAAGTTATGATTAATCCTTTTTCAATCTTATTTTGGTCATTTAAACTACGCCAATATTCTCTTGCGGTTACTATGGCGGAAAGATTTGCAGCAGTACCACCACTTGTAAATACTCCGAATGCACCATTTGGTAACCCGGTTAAAGACACTATCCATCGCATGGCTTCATTTTCACAAAAGATACCACCAGCACCTTCCATCCAATACGCACCGTGAATGCTGGATGCTGAAGTTACTAAATCGAACATTACAGCTGCTCTTGTTGGTGATGCAGGCACGAATGCTAAATGTCTAGGATGGTCAATGGGAACATTCGACTTTGATAAGTGCTTATTCCAGAGTTTAAAAGCTTGCTCTCCTCCAATTCCGTTTTTAGTTATTGTTTCTCCAACCAAAATTTTAAGTTCCTCTTCTTTTTTAGGTTTCCCAATTTTGTTTTTAGTAGATGACAACCTATCTATCACGTATTTCATGACATCCATGGTCATTTCCACTAAGTCCATATCAACTTTATGCATAATTTTATATAGCTAAATAATTATTCCTTACTAAAAAGGTAAATTTAATACTAACCTTTGAATTTATTATTCAATGAAGAGTTATTATTATTCAAGCATTTGATTTGCTGATAATTATAGGTATTTTTATCAAAAACAAGTAATTTATTGATGAAACTGATATTTTTTAAACTTATATTGCTAATATTTCCAATTATTTTATCCTCTCAAAATGATAAAAAACTAGATAGCCTTTTAACCGCATTTGATAATCAACCTGAGGGTATTGAAAAAGTAAAAACAAGCCAAAAGTTATATCACGCATTTAAACACAAAAAGCCTGAAGAAGCATTTAAACATGCTAAATTAGGATTAGCACTTTCAAAAAAAATAAATTACAAAACCGGTGAAGGTTTGGGGTACCTTAATTTGGCTTATTATTACAGGTTTGTTCCTGATTTGGATTCTACGAGATATTATTTTAAAAAGTCAGCAAAAACACTTTCTGATTTTGATGATAAAAAAAACCTATGGTTTGCATTAAATGAATATGCCATCTTTGAAACTATTCAAGGCGATTTTAAAACAGCGCTAAAATTAGCAGATGATGGTTTAAAAGTAGCTACAGCCTTAAAACATGGTCCTCATATGGTTGATAATATTCAGCGAAAATCTACCATTTATATGGATACTGGTGATTTTAAATTGGCTATGGAAGAGGCGCTCAATGCATCTCGAGTACTAGACACGATTAAACCTGAAAATAAAGTTGGTAAAGCCATAGCTCTCGGGGACATAGGTAGGATTGAAATGCTTAGAGGTAATTATGAAGAAGCGCTACATCCTTTAACGGAGTCTTTAGAAGCTTTTAAAAAATTAAATAATGTGTTTTGGATAGCGACCATGTATATTGAACTGGGTAATTTATACTGGTATATGGATAATCTTGACAAATCTTTAGAGTGCTATGAAGCGAGTTTGGTTTTATCTAAAAAAATGAATCGTGATGATTTTATAGCGAGCAACCTTTCAAATATGGCTGGTATTTTCTCAAAGCGAGGGAATCATAAAAAAGCCTTGGAGCTTTTACTTGAAACGCATGAAATAACGAAGAGAATCGGTTCTAACAATAACCTTATCATTAGTTTTAATGAAATTGGAGATGCATCCTACAGGAGTGGCGATTTTAATAGAGCAATTCATAATCATTCTGAAGCCATTAGGCTAGCAGATTCCATGGGGTTGATTGATTTACTTGAAGATGGCTACCGTAATCGATCAAAAGCATATGAAAAAATCGGCAATTTAAAGGGTGCTTTGGATGATCAAAGACAATATCAAATTTTTCATGATAGTATTTACAATCAAAACATTGCAAAACAAATTGATGAATTAAAAACACAATACGAAACTGAGAAAAAGGAGCAGCAAATTTTACTTCAGAAAAATGAAATAGACCTTTTAAAACAAAAAGGAGAAATCGACAACCTTTACAAAATCCTATTCGGTATTGGTTTTTTACTATCTCTAATTGCATTTTATGCCGTAAGACAAAAATTAAAACGCAGTAAAATTGAAAGAGAAAAATTAGATCTAGAGCTTGATTTTAAAAAGAAAGAACTCACAACGCACGCGCTTCATCTTGCAAAAAAGAATGAAGTATTAGAGAGTTTAAAACAGCAAGCTAAAGCATTTAAATCTTCTGAGAATAGCACAAAAGGATTTAATCAATTAATAAGAACCATTAACTTTGATTTGAAAGACGATAACAATTGGGAGAACTTCAGCAAGTACTTTGAAGAAGTGCACAAAGATTTTAACAGTAATGTAAAACAGCAATTCCCAGCGGTAACTCCCAATGAACTTAGGCTTATGGCATTATTGAAAATGAATTTATCATCAAAAGAAATTGCCAATATTTTAAATATATCGCAAGAAGGTATTAAAAAAGCACGCTACAGGCTTCGCAAAAAACTAGGTATTACTACCGAAGATTCGCTACAAGACTTAGTACTTAACCTATAGAAAAATAGCTTTCCACGCAGGGTGTCCACCATTTGTCCATGCCATAAATTTTTATGTCCATAGTTTGTCTACTGACAAAATTAAGATACACAATATCAATACATTAGGTTTGTATAGTCATTAATTTGACCATACAGTTTTGTGGTGTCTTGCACTGGTTTAGGCTGCAGATATAACCAGTAGCAAGCGCTACAAAAACAAAATATTAACCACAAAACAATGTATTATGAAAACTTTATCAAAATTAACATTTTTTGCAATTTTAATAGCATTAAATATTTCATGTAGTAAAGAGGAAGGTTGCTCTACCGATAACACGGGTAATGTAATAATCGAAAATACCAATGCTAAATACCGTTTACACTTTTACAAAAGTAGTCCTAAAGCATCAAACACTCCAGGTGATTTAATTGTTGAACCAAGTTCAAAAGGAACTATTAGTCTACCCGCTGGAAATTACACAACACATATAAGATTATTTACAGGTGGCTGTAATGAAGATGGTTCGAGATGCTTCGTTTCATGGTCAACTTTAGCCGAAAATAAGGAACTCGACCTATCTAGTTGTGAAGATTTAAACTTAATATATTAAAACCATACATTATGAAACCACAAAACAATTTAATTAAAGTATTACTATTAGGCTTGCTAATTATAATTTCATCGTGTAGCAAAGATGAAGTACCGACCGTGATAAGTGCTAATGACCTTAACAAAACTATGGATGAAAATCCAGAAACTGGAGCATCCATAGGAACTATTTCTACCAACATTTCAGGCACCTTTTCAATAATTTCACAAAACCCAAATGGAGCTTTTGCGATAAACCCCCAAACAGGAGAAGTTACCGTCGCTGATGCCTCTCTTTTTGATTTTGAAATCAACACAACACTTCAAGCCGTAGTTGTTGCTTCTGAAGCTGGTGCAGAATCTATTGCTCTTGTAAATGTTACCTTAAACAACATAGATGATATATATTTTTTGCTTTCAGACTCAAAACCTGCCTACGAAACTGCCAGTAATGGAGATTGGATTGCCATAACTGAAACAGAATACAATATACTAGCGGATAATCTAAATGAAGTCCATAAAGTTGGTACTACTGATGCAGAATATAATAGCAGTCCTGGTTTATTCTCCGGATCATCTGGATGGATTAGAGCTAATACCACTCAACCAAGTATGCCTTCCAATAGTCTATTATTTGCATTTAAGTTTAAACCAAACTCCGGTACTGGTACTGGAGCCAAAGTAAAAGTTTCAACTACAAGTGCCACGAAAGGTTATATGGATTTTGGAAGCAATCTTCCTACGAATAACCAAGAAAGTGGAGGCAGTCTTCATTATCTCTTTAAAGGCAATAATACGCCAACCGAAGCACCTGGTTTCATATGTTTTTACACAGCACCTGGTGGAATTAATGGAGCCAATTCAGTTTCTTCAACAAGTGCCGTTGATAAAGTAACTGCCAACATACAAGGTGATCATAGTGATCTTAGTAGTGCAGTATTCAGAGATAATTGGGTGTTTTTCTATCAAGGATTAAGCACCACTCAAAAACAATGGGACTAAGTTTTAAATTTTTTTTTTTGAGTTAGTTAGAAAAAGACTGTGCATATAAGCTCAGTCTTTTTTTCATTAAGCCAGAAAGTTTATTGTAACTTGATTTAAAACGAATAAAACGGTATTTTTATCAAACACCAACCCGTTGATTCATGAAAAAGGTCTTTTTAATACTTTCCCTAGTTCCTTTAACATTATTTTCTCAAACCAATCACGAAATTGACAGTTTACTAAATGTTTATAATAACCTGTCAGATAACGCGGATAAGGTCTACATACTTGACAGGCTACACTATGCAACATTATATAACGATGTGAAATCAGCTAAAAAATATGCTTTAGACATGCTTAATTTGGCAACTAAATTGAAAGAAACAGAGGAAATTGGTTATGCAAACTACAATATCGGGGTCAGCTATAGAATATTAGGACAAAAAGATTCAGCTGTGATATACTTTAAAAAAGCCAAGACAATATTTGAAACTAAGGGCTACAGCAAAGGAGAATCTCTGGTGAATAGTGCTTTTGCTACTTTGGCTCTTGAAAGTGGAAATCATGTTCTTGCCATGGAACTAACCCAAAAAAACATCAGTATCGCCAGAGCGAACAAAGATTCCTCCAATGTTGGGGTATCTTATAAATTTCTTGGCTTTATCCTGAGAGAAAAAGGAGATCTCGAAAAAGCGCTCGACTATTGCTTTAGCGCTTTAAAGCTTTTAACAGATCCTTATTTTAAGCTGGAAAGAGCCGATACTTTTTCTGAAATTGGGCGGATAGAATATGAATTAGGCAATTATGAAAGCGCTAATAAGTACCAGTATGAAGCCAAAGCAATTTATGAGGAAGAAAACGACCTTGAATATTTGGCTCAAAGCCTTAAGCACATAGGCACTAATTATTATAATCTTAAGGCCTATGACCAAGCTGAAAAAAACTTCAATGAGGCGCTTCAATTGGCTCGAAAAATACCATCACCAACGATTGAAGGCTTAACACTCTTAGAGTTGGGCAAAACGCATATGCAGTTAAACCAACCAAATAAGGCATTAAATTATTTAAGAACTGCTATGGATTTTGGGGAGAAAAATGACCGTATCATGGATGTTATTCTTGCTTCTTATCAAATAAGTGATTTTTATTATAAGCAGAACAACATGCAGATGGCTATGAAATATGCCAATGATGCCATTAAGCTGGCGGATTCGGTTAAGCTGCCAAATATGCTTTCCCTTTCGTATGAATTACGGTCCAACATATATAAAAAAGGAAGATCTTATGGTCCTGCATTAGAAGATTTTACGACCTTTAAAATGATACAAGATAGTTTGTACCATATTGAAAAAGCAAAGGAAATAGAAAAGCTTAAAGCAATCTATGAAACCGAAAAAAAGGAATTACAAATTGCACAACAAGAAACCGCCATTTCCCTTCTGGAACAGGAAGCTAGGATAAATAAATTACAAAAAATACTTTTGGGGGGTGGTCTGGTGCTTTCCTTACTACTTTTTGGTTTAGGGCTTTACGCCATACGTCAAAAAATGAAGCGCAATCGTTTGGAAAAAGAACGTGTTAAAGCGGAACTAGATTTTAAAAAGAAAGAACTCACTACTCATGCTTTGCACTTAGCTAAAAAGAACGAAGTTTTAGAAAATTTAAAACAACAGGCTAAAACATTAAAGGCGAATTCAAAAGAGAGTAAAGGCTATCAGGACCTCATAAAGACCATAAATTTTGATCAGCAGGATGATAAGAATTGGGAAAACTTTACCCAGTACTTTGAGCAAGTACATAAGGATTTCAGTTCTAATGTGAAGTTAAAATACCCCGAAGTCACCAAAAATGAACTTCGATTTATGGCACTTATTAAAATGAATATGTCATCAAAAGAAATTGCCACTATTTTAAATATTTCTGCCGACGGGGTTAAAAAAGCAAGACAACGTCTCAGAAAAAAAATGGATTTAACCCCTCAAGATTCGCTTGAAAACGCTGTTTTAGCTATTTAATTTATTTCACACAACGTCTCAAAACCCTTTTAAACACTAAAGTTAAAAGGTGTACCCCCTTTGTACCCCATTGAAATTTTTATTAACAAAATCAAGGATATAGGTTTGTGTTGTCATTAAGTTGACAAACAAGTTTTGTGGAGTCTTGCGCTGGTTATGGCTGCAGACAAAACCAGAGGCAAGAAACTCCAAAAACTAAACATTAATCCACAAAATAATGTATTATGAAAACTCAAGTAAAACAAAAAGTATTACCTGTATTTATTTTAATATTACAAATTGCATTAGTTGCAAACTTTACTTCCTGTTCTGTAGAAGGCCAAGAAACTTGCGATGGAAACGGTTGGCTTACTATAACCAACAACAATCGCTCTTATCAACTACATGTTTACGAAAACGCTTCAAGTGTAGAGCGTTCTGATAGAGATGGGGATTATATTATAAATGCTCAAGGTAAAAAAACAATTACTTTACCTGAAGGACCTTACACGCTCTATTTAAGATATAAGACCAATACTGGTCAATGGAATGTTGTAGATAGTAGTCTAGAAATGGACATTTACACATGTCAAGAAGAATTTATAACCTATTCAAACTAAAAAATTATGAAAACTCTATTTAAAACATATCTCAATTTGTTTTTGGTATTATGTATTTCTATAGTAATCCAGTCTTGTAGCAAGGAAGAGCCATGTAATACCCCGGGTACATTAACCCTAATAAACAACGAAAGTTTTTACAGTAGGCACGTTTACTTTGTTGAAGATTATAAAGAGGCATCTGCCATTTTGGACAGTGATTTAGCACCAGACTATATTATTGATGCCACAAAAGCAATAACCATAAGTTTAGAACCAGGTGACTATACACTTTTTTCGTATGTGTATCAAAGAAGATGTTCAAGGTGCACTTTAATCAAATTGAGCCCAACCCTTTCTGAACTTGAAGTAAAAAATTGCGCAAATACAATGCAAGAATTTCCAGATTTTGATTTAGATCGTAATTAAGTATCCACTTTATTTGTTAACTTTTAATATTCCACAAAATGAAAACTATAGTTATAAAAACCGTCTTAATTCTTTTTATTACAGTATGCTCTAGTTCCTGTATTTCTTCAAAAAACTATGCCAACAGAGTAAAAACTTGGGAGGGACATGATGTTAACAACCTTATTACATCTTGGGGACCTCCAGCAGATGTTTATACTATGCCAAATGGGAACAAAATGTACACATGGTTATACACTAACGACGGCTATATTACTAAACGGTATAACGAATATTTAAACCAAATAGAAGAGCGTAAAGAAACCTATTATTGCAAAACCACTTTCACGGCTAATGCCAATAATACTATAATTAATTGGAGGTTTCAAGGTAATGCATGTGTTGCATTTAAATAAATAACAACTTAAAAGGTTAAAATTAAAAATTCACCTTTTAATGGCTCTAAACATTCAACGAGTTTAGGTATGAGTTGTTCTCCAAATTCTAAGTAAAACTCTGAGAAGTTAGTGTTTCGCTCTTGTAAACTACCATTAGGAAACAATTGATTTTGAAGTTCTGTCATTCTGAAAACTTGGTCTGACAGAGCTTTTTTTTGTGCTTTAAGTAAGCGTTTTTCTAAGATATCCAATCCCTTTAACTGTTTAACTTCTTGAGCTTTTACAGCACCTAAAAAGGATTTGTCGGTTTGTTCAGCCAATTTATATAAGTCTTCAAATTGTTTTATTAAATGCTCTTTTTGGCTTGAAAAATCGATGTCTATATTAGATATTTCCCTTACCTTTTTATTAATAAAAGCATCCCGTTTTAAAAAAATATCTTCAGCAGAAATATTTAATTTTTCAAGTTTTTTGTGTTGACTTTCGGATTGAATTAAAGCAGAATTACGCAATAATAATATGGGGAAAGGTATTTTTACTTCATCAAAAAATTGTTTTAACTGAAACCAATACGCTAACTCTCCTCCACCTCCAATATAACAAAGGTTAGGTAAAATTACTTCTTGATATAACGGACGCATTATGACATTTGGTGAAAACCGTTCTGGAACCTCATCGAGGTGTTTTAGTATCTCACTCCTGCTCCATACAATATCTGTGTTTAAAACTTTGTAAATGTCGTCTTCAAACACAATGCGCTCACGTAAATTTTTGCTTAAATAAAACAAATTAATTTCTCGCGGATTTACCTGTACTTTGTAGTTATCTGATAAGTTGTTTAGTCGTTTAGTTGTTTTAGAAACAGCATCAAAGGATATTTGATATGCTAATTCTTCTTCCATAAAAGGAATGAATTGCTTTTTCAAGTCTTTATCGTTAGCATCAACAATTACTAGTCCATACTCCTTAAACAATTCGTTGGCTAAATATAGAGTGGCATCTGCTAAATTTTTGTGCTCCAAATAAGCACTTTTAAATAGAGACTTTAAACGCTCAGCATTTTGTGAAGACCCTAAATCTAAAGAAAATAGCTTAAAAACATTTTCTAATCCATCTGTTGATAATTCTCCAACAGCACCAGATGCTTCTCTGTTCCAATGTACTTTTTTCCCTTTAAAGTTAAAATAGTTAATTTCATCAAAGTCATGGTCTTCAGTCGCCATCCAGTAAACTGGAACAAAATTATAATCGGGATATTGAGTTTTTAATTCTCTAGACAGATTAATGGCTGAAACTATTTTGTATAAAAAGTACAAAGGTCCCGTGAACAAATTTAGCTGATGGCCTGTAGTAATGGTAAAAGTATTATCAAGTTTTAAACTCGCAATGTTTTGTAATGTATTTTCAGAAGTTTCGATTTTACTGTATTGACTATTAAGTGCTTGAACTAAAATACTTCTAGATTGCGGTTGAAAAGAAAGAGACTTTTCTTCAATTTGATTTTTAAAATTCTCAATATTAGGAAACCTATTATAAAAGGGTTTTAACTCTGTTTTTTCATCTAAATAATCACAAATTAATGACGAAAAATAGCCTGTTTTATAAAAAGGTATACTGTGTTGATGCATCTTGTAATTTAAAAACATGTAAATATACGGCTATTCGATTTTTAACATTCTAAAAAATAAGTTAAGAATACTTTTGTAAATACAATTTTTGAAAGCGTTATTAAGCAAAATATAAAGTGTTAAAATACAATTAATTAGATGCAGATATTTGGTTTTTTAACACTTTAAATTATCAATTTTTTGTATCTTTTAAACAAAAATCTCACTAAAAACTAAGAAATCATGAAAAATATACCATTTATATTGCTGCTTTCTTTCTGTTTTATATTGAATATAAATGCTCAAGAAGTTACGAATTTTAAAGAAATTAAAGGATCTATAATCGATAGCAAAACAAATGACCCATTAATATTTACCGATTTAGTTATTAAAGGCACCAATATCAGTACTGTTTCAAACTCTGATGGCGAATTTAGTTTAAAAGTTCCCGATTCTTTGATGCAAGACTTTCTAGTGATTTCTCGATTGGGCTACGAGAAAAAAGAACTCGAGATTTCAAGCATAGAGAATAATGCGAAAATTATTCTTATTCCTTCTATTACTGTTTTAAATCCTGTACAAATAAAAACTTATACAGATGCTAGAGCTTTACTAAGAGCAACTCTTAAAAAGAAAAGCACCCTTTATAATGATAGTAACACCTTAATGACAGCTTTTTATAGAGAAACGATTAAAAAACGACGCAAAAATGCATCCCTTTCTGAAGCTGTAGTGCAAATCCATAAACAACCTTATACAAGTTCTAGAAGAGATATTATTCAGCTTGTAAAAGCAAGAAAAAATACGAATTACAATAGGCTTGATACCTTAGCAATGAAACTACAAGGTGGTCCCTTTTCTAATCTTTATACCGATATTATAAAGTATCCTGAGTACATTTTTACAGATGAAAATATTCCCTTATACGATTTTAGCTTTGATAAATCTACTCAAATAAACGGTTCGATGGTATTTGTTGTAAAATTTAAACAAAAACCAAATATAACGGAGCCTTTGTACTATGGTAAACTTTATATTGACGCTGAAACTTTGGCTCTAACTAATGCAATTTATAGCTTAAATGTTGAAAACAAAGAGCTTTCAAGCCAGCTATATGTTCGTAAAAAACCTAGAAAAGTTGATGTTTATCCTACTGAAGCTACCTATAGAGTAAATTATAGAACACAAAATGGAAAATGGCATTATGCATACAGTAATATTGTGCTAACTTTTAAGGTTAATTGGAAAGGGGAATTATTTAATAGCGTGTACACTTTAAATAGTGAAATGGCTATAACAGATTGGGAATTAAACACAACAAGTTTAGCTAATAACAGGCAAAATATTTTAAGACCTACTTCTATTTTAGTAGATCAGGCTTCTGGTTTTTCAGACCCGAGGTTTTGGGGTGAATATAATATTATTGAACCCGAAAAATCTATTGAATCGGCCATTGAAAAAATACAACGACAGTTAAAAAAGAAAAGCTAATGTGTGTGGCTTCAATTATAGCACTTTAAATTGATGAATGCCCGAATCTGAAGTGTTTCCAAAGCTATCTTTGGTAATCACTTTCCAATAGTAAATTGTATTCGAAGCCGTAGATACGTTCAGCTCTGTTGCAGCAACATCAGCTGAAAAAATGCTAGGCGTTGCATCTGTGCTAAAATAAATATCATACCCAACAATATCATCATCTACATCATCAGCTGTCCATTGTAAAGTGACTGAGCTTGTGGTTGGCAAAGATTCTGCCATATTTGGAGCGACAATTACTGCTGGAAATGGTGCATAAGATTGTACTCCTGGTCCTGCATTATAAAATTGCCACACTTCACTTTTATGAGCTGTTCCTCCTTTCGTGGATTCTACAAACCATTTGTAAGCCGTTGCTCGTTTTATAACTATTGGAATAATATCCGTGGTTGTTTCATCCTGAATAATTTCACCAGTCGATAAATTTTCAATGGTTATTTTATAATTTTCAGAATCATTTGCTCGCCATTCAAAAAACACGGTGCTTTCGGTGGGTGTTAAATTGGTACCTTCATTACACAACATATTTTTTTGCGGAAAGTATAGTGCAACGGCTTTATCAGTAACATCAATACCACCATCACCTGGATTTTCTCCGTCTGGATTTGTATCATCAACCGAAGATTTACTACATCCAAAAACTAAAAACCCTAAACAGATTATGACTAATACATGTTTCATTTTTTTACAATTTTAAATGTTGATAATGACGTTTTTGATTGTACTGATACCGTATATAGCCCCACATTTAATGTAGCGGTATCTATAGAAATGGTATTAGATTTATAGTTTAAAAGTGCCTTGTTATACACCAATTGCCCTAAATAGGAATATACACTTATACTAATGTGTTCCTTATCGATATTTCCCAAATGGACATTAACTTTTTCTTGAAACGGATTTGGATAAACAAACAAATCGTCAGATACCAATATGCTCTCTTCGTAAATACCTTGACATTCTAAATCTGTGCTTACTTTTATGCTATTCTTACCATTTTGTAAACTTAATGTAATATAAGCATCAGTAGTTTTAAACTTTAACCCATTAAATTCAATGTTATAACTCGTACTTCCTGATAAATCAATACTAACCTTTTTTCCATTAGAACTTTTCCCCGTTGAAACGTCTAAAGGTTCTGGCTGCGTAATTACAACGGTGTAGCAACTTTCATATTCTGGAAATTCTGCAATGGTGATACATAATTGATAACTGCCCGCAAGCAAGTTTAATATATCAATCTCGTTAGTAAAATGGTATTCTTTATTAAAATCGTCGCCAGTTAAAGTTGCTGTATAATTATAATACTCAAGTGTAGTAATATTAATTTTACCATTATTGTTATTTAAACAAGTTTCGCCAGTAATTAAAATCGTGAAATTATTATTAGTTAAACTTAAAATAGAGCACCCAAATAAATCTACTGAATCGCCAAAAGGTGTGTTTGGGCATTGGTCATCCGCATTCGCAACTCCATCATTATCGGCATCGTTACAGATAGATTGGTAGTTTGCGGTTGAGTCTTTAAACCAACCATCATACGAGCCGTCTGCGTTTGTTATGACTGTAAAAGGGTCATCAACCAAAATGCATAAAAGGTCTGGATTATTTGTTGCATTAAATATGGTAAGGTTTTCATTATTTCCATTTTGAATATTCAACTGATCGCTAATAAAAAGATTTGATTGACAAGAAAGTGTTTGTAAATTTTGGTTTAATATTACTTGTAATGCGCTAAGTTGATTTTCGGAACAATTTAATATTCTTAAGTTAATTAAAGCATCAACATTAAGTTCAGTCAACATATTCCCTGATACATTTAAAGTCACTAAGGATGTATTAGAATCTAAGTTGATTTGTGAAATATTATTGTTTGAAATATTAAGCGATACTAGACTAGTATTTGCGGACAAATCAATCGTAGGTATTGCATTGCTTGAAGCATTTAAGCTTGCTAAAAATATATTATTACTTAAATCTACATTATTAACCGTATTGCCCTCAAAATTAAAATTTGTTAAACCTAAAAAGTCTTCAATACCCGTTAAATCTGAAATGTTTTGATTACCAATATTTAAAGTAGAAAGGTTTTCAATATTTGCCGTTAAAACATAGTCATCTAAAGTGCCTGAATCAAACCCTAATGAGATGAGAGCTTGCTCAAAGGCGTCATCAGGCACATAGGTTTCTCCATAGTGACAATTCATTGAATAATTTGCCGTAGCATCCTTTAACCAAGTAACTCCCCCAGGCGCAACTCCGTTATCGGTTTCTATACAAGTTAAGGTTGCATTGTTTTGGGCGTTTAAATTAGCAAGATTAGGGTTTTGACCATTTTTAAGGTTCAAACTTTCCAATTGGTTTGACTGACAGCTTAAACTTGTGAGTGCAGTATTTTGCTGCAAATCCAAATCCATGATTTGATTAGAATCACAATTAAAAATTTGAAGCATTGGAATTAAACTCGCATCAAATTCTGTAAATGCATTATTAGAGATATTTACATCAATAACATTAGTATTATTACTTAAATCTAAGCTAGCTAATGCGTTACTAGAACAGTTAATTTGAATTAAATTCGTGTTTTGAGTTAAATCAACCGAACTGATTACATTGTTTGAAAAATCTAAATTCTGTAACGCCGCAAAATCTTCTATCCCAGTTAAATCTGTTATGTTGTTTCCGCTAATATCTAAATCAATAATCACTTCAATGTTTGCTGTTGGTACATAATCGTCCAAGGCACCAGTATCATAACCAAATGTAATTAAGGTTTGTTCAAAATTATCATCAGGTACGTAGGTTTGACCAAATTTACAATCCAAACCGTACTCCGTTGTAGCATCTTTAAACCAGTTTACACCAATATTATTTACGTCATCAACTTGAACACAACTAAGGTCTGGGTTATTAGACGAATTAAAATTTAAAATATCACTATTTATCCCGTTTTGAATATTTACAAATTCTAGCTGATTACCAGATACATTAATCGTGATAGAATCTGGGCAAAAATCTAAAGGATTATTCTGGTTTGGAGTTGGACATGCAGCAATACCCATAGTTGTTAAATCGAAATCACCCGTAATTTGGTTATTACTACAATTAAATGTTTTAAGTTGATTTAAATTGGTTGGTAATTGTAAACTTGTTATTTGATTGTTACTGACGTTAAGTTCAATTAAATTATTATTAGAGCTAGCATTTAAATCAGTTAATTGATTGTCGCTAATCGACAAATATTTAATAGCAGATAAATTAGTTAACACCGTAGTTAATTGATTAATCTGGTTGCTATCCAGTATTAAGCTTTCAAGAACAGGAGACAGTAAATCATCGACATCAGTCAAGTCATTTTGCGACCCAGAAACTGCTATTAATTTAGTTTTGCCAGATAAGTTTATATCAGTCAAATCATTATCCGAAAAATCTAAAACTTCTAAAGCCCCATTTGATGTTATATCAAGTTGAGTTAAAGTATTTGATCTACAATTCAAAGTTGTTAATGCTAAATAGTTAGTAACTAATAACGTATTTATGGTATTACTGGAACAACTCAATTTAATCAATGAATTGTTGTTAACTGTTGCCGTAAACAAATTGGTTATTTGGTTACTATTACAATTAACTTCTGTCAAATTATTGTTATTGCTAATATCTAAAATCGACAAATCATTGTTTGAACAATCAAGTACTTCTAGGTTGGTGTTTAATGATATGTTTAAATCGGCTAAGTTATTATTTGCACAAAATAATTTTGTTAAACTTATGGTTCCTGTAGTATTTAACAAGCCGTTTGCATTAGCAGTATTGTTGGTTAAAAAATAATTTGAACCACAGTAAAGATTTTCCAAATTAACCATACCACTAACATCCAATTCATCTAAGTAATTACTACTACAATCTAATTCTGTTAATGATAAAAAGGCTTTAATTCCCTCAAGACTTTCAATATTTTCACCACTTACATTTAATGACTTTAGATATTCAATATTGGCAGTTAAAACTTGATTATCTAAAACCCCAGAATCAATTCCCAAATCAATCAGAGCTTGTTCAAAATTATTATCGGGAATGGCTGTATATCTATTGTTTGCACAATCATCATTATAACTAGCAATAGGGTCTTTAACCCAGCTTCCTGGAATATTTCCAATGACCGAAGCATCAACATTTATACAAAACAAATTGGTGTTATTGGTAGCGTTAAAGGTTGTTAAATTAGTGTTGTTTCCATTTCTAATATCAACAAATTCCAACGTATTATTATTACAAGTTAAACTTGTTAAAGCTGAATTTGTAATTAAATTTAGTTCAGCAATGTTGTTATTAGAGCAGTTTAAAACTGTTAAGACTACAAAATCCTGAATACCTGTTAAATCAGCTATTCCTGAACCAGCAATATTTAGGCTTCCTGTAAAAGTATTAGCACTTGCTGTTGAAACATAATTATTATTTGCTATACCATCTCCTAACCCATTGGTTTCAAGATAATTCTCAAAAGCATCATCTGGAACATACGTTCCGCAGTTAACCGCATAAGATGCTGTTGCATCAATAGTCCAAGTTACACCGGCTGGGACAGTTCCTGTATCTGTTTCAATACACGATAAGTCTACATTATTGATAGCACTAAAATTGGCAAGGTTTCCATTCTGACCATTTTGGATATTTAGAACTTCTAGGGCATTGGAATCACAGTTAAAATCTGTTAGAGATGCGTGATTACTTAAGTTTAATGACCGAATGCTGTTATTGGAACAGTTTAAATTGGTAATAGAAAGATTATTGCTTATTTCTAAATCGGATAACGAATTGAATGAAATATCTAAAACACTTAAACCATTGTTATTGCTTAAATCTAGGTTTGATAAGTTATTATTTGAACCATTAAAATTTATTAAAGCTGTATTATTAGTAAGATTGATTTTATCTAAATTATTGGTACTGCAATTAAGTGTTTGTAACGCAGTAAAATCTTCAATCCCTGTTAAATCATCTATATTTTGATTTGAAATATTGAGCGCCAACTCACTGCTAATTATTGATGTTAACACTAAATTGTTATCATTAGTACCATCTCCCAATCCGTTGGCTTCGAGATAAGCTTCAAAATTATCATCAGGAACATATGTGTAAATATCTGTACACGTTGTTTCTGCATAATAGGTCCAATCATCTTTTGTCCAATTGGCATTTGGTGTAAAGTCAGCATCCACTTGAACGCAAAATAAATCTGGATTATTTTGTGATTTAAATGATGTGATTAAATCGTTAAAACCATTTGCAACAATTAAAGACGTAAGTTTATTGTTTGATACATTTATAGTAGATCCTCCTTGACAACTAGTAACAGGATCGGTTTGTGGGTCTGGACAAAGTACCGAATTAATAGTACTTAAGTCTAATGCCGAAATCAAATTATTTGAGGCATCTAAAACTTTCAAATTCGTGTTTGTTGATAGGTTTAAAGTTGAGATTTGGTTGGAAGCGCAGTAAAGACTTTCTAAGTTTGTATTGTTAGTTAATACTAAATCACTTATTCTATTTTTAGAAATTCTTAAAGAATTTAAATCGACATTTTGACTAACATCTACATCAGAAATTTTATTATTGGAGCAGTTTAAAATTTTCAATGACAGATTGTTACCCACATTTAGTGTAGAAATCTGATTATTGGAACAATCTAGGTCTTCTAAATTAGTATTCGAAGTTATATTTAAAGTTGTAAGCCGATTAGAACTACAGAGTAGTGATTTTAAATTAATATTATTTGAAATATTAAGACTTATTAAATTATTGCCATTACAAATTAGGTTTTCTAAACTAACAAAATCTTCAATACCAGTTAAGTCATTAATTGACAAACCATTAAGCACAAGTGAGATAACATTGTTAATTCTATTAGTTAAAACCAAACCATTATTAGCTACACCATCACCCATACTACTATCATCTCCTACAGCAACCACTCCACCATTTAAATTATGAGTCTCTAGGTATTCTTCAAAGTTAGCATCAGGTACAACAGTTGTTTGGGCTCCTAAAAAAGAAGCCACAAACAATACAGCTAAAACTGAAATTAGAAAATTACTTCTCATAATATTGCTATTCAATAAGATTTATTGATGAATTTTAATGTCCTGATTTTTCGTTTATTTCTTTATGGAAATGAACTTGTTGCTTAAACGCACTTCTGAGTTCAGAAGCAAATTTCTGCTTGAATTCTGGGTCTTCTTTTATTTTTTTCAAAACAAAATTTTCAATTTTACTTCCACCTACTTCAATTAAGGTTTTCTCAGCAATTTTTAATGCTTCATCTATATCATTATCAGTCAGTTCGTAATAAACAAATTGGTCCTTAATCTCATATTTGCGACCATAATAATCTACGTTATCTTTAGAATCCTCAAAATACTGATTTGAATGGTCATCGTATTTTGCTAAAGTTTCGCCGCTTTCTATAGCCTCTAACCTTTCAATGGTTTTAGTTAGTAAACTTGCGAGTTCATCCAGCCTTTTTTGTTGATCTAAAACTTGCTTTTCTAATTTTTCAACAATTGGACTGTTATCATTGTTGTTAATACCAACTGCTGTATTTATAAGATTGTAACCATACTCATTATCGGAAGCTTCCCAAGCTACTCCAACAATATTTTTAACATCTTTGGACGTAATATTTTCTGGCGATATTGCTATTCCTACTCCATTGTTACCTCCGCTCGGAATAATATAATCTCCTATTCTAACTTTACCTATTACTTTTACAGGAACTTGCCCCATAAAAGCAACTTTCTCGAAAAATTGTTCCTGACTTTCCTGAGGTAATGCCCCTAAAACTGCTGGCTTATACGATATAACCATCATACGCTCTGCACCAGATGTGTTTTTTGATATTTTACCTCCTTTCACACCAACAATGTCACCATAGCTCATTTTTTCATTCAAATCCAGTCGAAGTAAATATTCTGCATAATCTCCTGCTCCAGAAGCATATGAGACACCTCTAAATCTATTCTTATTATCGTAAAACGTATTTAACATGTAAGCTGCAAAAACTTCATTAAGTACAGCTGAAAAAACTTTAATAGCTTGAAGAGCTGCCGAAGCACTCGCTGAAGCAACAAATGATGGTATGGGAGCAGTGACACAGGTTCCTATACCAACACAAACGGTGCTACTGGTTAATGACGCAGTTATGTTTATAGTTGTTTTAGAAAGATCAGTTAATTCCCAAACCAAATCTAAACCACCATCTATAAGATCATAATATACACTTAACTGTTCTAAATTATAATCGGCATTATTAGAAAATTCATTTGAATTTGTTTCACCTTCAATTCTACCCCATAACATAGTTCCACTTGTATCGGGTAACGTTACTCCTGATGGTGTATTCGCATTAGGACCTGCATTTTGATTAAACCCATCAAATATTCCCGCATCGTTTATACCTATGAAATCAAATAAATCCCTAATTGCAGAGTTAAGCACTGTAGGGTTATATGGTCCATACGTTCCAACTGGCGTTTCATCCCAAAACGAAACAAAATTATTACTATTTGAGGCATCCTCAGTATTTACCTTTATGGCTATACCTTGATTTCCACCTTCTACTAATAAAGGATAACTACCAATTAATAAGTCTGAGCCTGTTAAAGCAGATGTTATTTTAACCTGAGTGTCAGAATTTACTTGAAGCACTCCATTTAATTCTGTACTATCTGTTACTTTTAAAGTTCTGGATTCTAAGGCACCGAAAGTTGACTTTCCTTTAACTTCCAAACTCCCATTAAGTACCGTTGGTGCATTAACATCTGGTACTCCGTTATAAACTCCAACAGTTAATGCCCCAGATAAATTTGTTGGGCTTTGTCCAGTAACATTCACTGTGTTGTTAAGATTGGTTTCGCCATCAACATTTAAATCACCTGATAAATTTGTTTCATTACCACCATCAACTAAAAGTGTACTATTTAAAGTAGTTGGTCCGTTAACTGTAAGCTCTCTATTTAAAAAAGTATCGCCATCAACATCTAAAGTACCGGTTGCTGTAATATTTCTGTGGTAAGCATATGGGACAAAGGTTAATATTTCTCTATTCATATCAATAAACCCATCGCCATTGCCAAAATCGATTTCAACCTTTAAATCTTTTGCTGTACCGTCCCAACTGATTTTCTCAAAATCATCATGTTTTTCGGCACCTATAATAAGGTTGATTCTACCAAATTCATCGGTTGTGGTGGTCTGAATCTCTTCAAATTCAACTTGATTGCCGGAATCGAAGATTATGAACTTAACAGCCACATTTGCATTTGGTAAATAGTTGCCTTCTGAATCTACTCCGGGTAATTCTAAAACATCTGGAGCTATAATAACAGCTTGATAGCTTATGCCATCTGTTTGGGCAAATGCCTTAATTGTTAAAAAAAGAAATAATCCTAAGGTTAGTATATGTTTCATAATTGGGTTGATTTATAAGTACTAATTATTTTTTATAAGTTTTGCGTTAAATAGTTTATTGTTCGATAAAATTTTTAACACATAAGATCCGCTCGAAATGTTACCAAGATTGAGTTCAATACGTTGTGATGGAGAAAATGTTTTTGAATAAATTTGTTTTCCAGTCACATCAAAAACCAAAGCAGTAATATCTTGTTTCATATTCTCATTAAAAGAAACAAAAACAGCATGTTCAAAAGGGTTAGGGAAAACAGAAGCTGCTAAATTGTTATTTTCAAATACTTCATTTACAACCTTAATTTTATTTATTGGTTGTTGATACCCTTGTCTTAAATAATACCCCTTATTTGAATGTGTTCCAATAACACCAGATTGACCAATACTTTGACTAACTATATATTTTCCGTTATTGGTTGTAATAACTTTAGATGAGCCACCAACTCCTAAGCTGGATCGTACTAAAGAATACGATTTTGAATCTTGTGCCTGAATTGATAAAACAAAACAGAAAATAAATATTATGTATATGTTTACTTTCATATATTTAATTCTTTAAAGATTAACATGTTAACCCTTTACTTAAGTCTAAGTTAATATAATATGTGCTACTAACATAGGGTGTCCATACTTTGTCCACCCTTTGTCCACGAAATGGGTATCGATTTAAAAATCACAGAAGCAATTGGGTAGGTTTATAATAAACCCAATTCCAAATTGATGCGCATTAAGCTTTAATTTTTCAGCATTTTCACCACTACTTATTAAAACTGATTTTCCATAAGAGTATCCTGCATAAATAGCGGTGCTATTAGATATGGGGTATTGTAATCCTATTCCAGCCCTTAAAAACAAAATATTATTGTTGAATTCTTCTTCACCTACCAAATTATAAACATCATTATTTATAGTTTGATTACCTCTTATTAAAAACTCTGAAGCAACGGATCCTTTTACAAAAAATGATAAATCTTTTAACTGAAAAATGCGGTAGTCTAGACCAGCTTTTATTCCTAAATAGCTAACATCCCATTCAAAAAAATTGTCCACACTACTTTCACTACCAATCGCACCATAATTATTGTAAGATGCACCCAAAGCTAAAAACAGCGTTTTTTGATTATTGATTACTTGTCTATATCCCATGCCAAAATAGGAATCGGATTTTGACAATAAATTATCTAAAGGTAGACCTTGTGAGTTTTCGTAATCAAAGGATGAAATAGTAGATCCTAACTCCATGTAAAGTTGCTGGCTGTAACCCAAAAAACTTATTGTTGAAATTAGAAATATGAGTAAATATTTTTTCATAATTGATTTTTATCTATAGCCAAGTTAGATGCTAAGTTGTTAAAAACCAATAAATATCTATTAAGTCCATGATTTGTCTATAAGGTGTAACCCAACAATATTGGCTGTTTTATCACCCGAAGCTTATAATTAATAAGTTTTGGCACTTATTAATCCGCGTAGTTTTTTTAACTAATTTTGCTTTATAAAATTGAAGCTGTGTTAGACTTTTTACTTACCAGTGATGCTATTATGGCATTGCTTACTTTAACGTTTTTAGAAATAATTTTGGGTATCGACAATATTGTATTTATATCTATAGCCGCTAATAAACTACCGGAACATCAACAATCAAAAGCTACTACCATTGGGTTGATTATGGCAATGGTACAACGTATTATTCTCTTGTTTTTTGTTAGCTTTTTAATTGGATTAAAAGAACCCTTTTATATTATTGAGTTAACCTGGTTACATATTGCTATAAGCTGGCAAGCCGTAATTTTATTTGTTGGTGGATTGTTTTTGATTTACAAAAGCACTTCTGAAATTCATGAAAAAGTTGAAATGCCTTTAAACGACGAGAATGCGCTGAAAGGAAGAAAAATTAAATCTCTTACTCATGCGATAACACAAATATTGCTAATTGACTTTATATTTTCAGTTGACTCAATTCTTACGGCAGTTGGTATGACTAATGGCTTACATCCCAACCATAATTATACTTTGGTGCTAATGATTATAGCTGTGGTTATTTCGATAGCTGTTATGATTGGTTTTGCTAACCCTATACGTAAATTTATAAATGAGCACCCTAGCATGCAGTTACTCGGGTTAGCGTTTTTAATATTAATTGGCTTTATGTTAATTACTGAAGCTGCTCATTTATCGCATGCAAAACTATTTGGCAACGAGGTTGGCGCAATACCAAAAGGCTACTTATATTTCGCCATAGCTTTCTCATTATTTGTAGAGTTTTTAAACTTTAGGATTCAGAAAAAAAGAAAATAGATTTACTAGAACAAGGTAGTTTGCCCTTTGCCTCCAGATTCTGATGAGTCTTCATTTTCAGAGTCGTCATTGGACGAAGTGCTTTCTTCTGAACTAGATTGTTGAGTACTTTTAACCTCTTCTTCATCTACAACTTCTAATTCGTCTGCATGTACCTCTTCAGGAGCTTCATAGGGTAAGGGATCTAGTAAATTAATTTGATTCACCTTTTCTTTAGTCAATTGATTTCCTAAAGCAGAAATACCTTTAATAGCTATAAACTCCTCTAAATTTATTTCCAAATTGTCCTTTCTATCTTTACCTCTTTCTTTTGCAAACACAACCTCAGCCATTGGCTTCCAATCAGTTGAAACAATTTCTAGTTGTGACTTAGGGTGTTCAGAAATAAAAGATTCTTCTTTGCCTTCATTTTCGATTAAAAAGCGTTTTACATAGTATAATTCTTTTTCACCATTGAAATAAACAGCCGAAATAGGCTTTTTAGGAATCCACTTTTCAAGCACTATCATATCATCATCAAAGTGCATAGTAACTTCTGGTGTTACTGTTTTAACTAATCCAGATTGGGTAATAATAAGTAATTTATCCTCACCTCTAAACTCACCTACCAATTCACCTCTGCCATCAACATTTAAGCGTTGTACAGTATCATCAAACCAAATTTTTCGAGGTTTTAATGTAGAAACCCCTTTTTCTTTTAATTCAACCCGCTTTATGGAGTATTTAGTAACCAAATTTCCTTTTGATACACGACCTTTAATAAGAACATCTGCAAAATCGATGTCCCATTTTAATTTTTTGATGCTTCCAGCTTGACGCAATAAAATGGTAACAACTTCGGCTTCTCCATTCGGGTTTGCTGAAAAATACAATACTGTGGAAGCTTTATTTCCATTAGTCAAATCGTACTCTTTATCACGAGTTACACCTGTTACAGCAAAACGTTTGATATAAGATGGACCTCCTTTTCCATCTCTATAAATCATATTGTAAATGGTCCGCTTATCTTTCTTTTTAAATACGGCAACATGCATAATGTCTTTCCCAACAAAGGTTTTAGAGTCTACCTTGGTGACCATCATTTTTCCTTCTTTGGTAAATACTATAATGTCGTCAATATCACTACAGTCACAAACATATTCATCACGCTTTAGTGAAGTTCCAATAAAGCCTTCTTCCCTATTTACATATAATTTTGTGTTTCTAATAACTACTTTGGTAGCATCAACATCATCAAAGGTTTTAATTTCAGTTTTACGCTCTCTCCCAGCACCATATTCTTTCTTAAGCCTTGTAAAATAAGCTATCGCATATTCAATAAGGTGCGCTAAATGATGTTTAACCTCTGCAATTTGATCTTCCAAAGCATCTATTTTTTGCTGTGCTTTATCAATATCAAATTTTGAAATACGCTTAATTCTAATTTCTGTCAAACGTACTATATCTTCTTCAGTAATAGCACGTTTTAAATGTTTAATATGTGGTTGAAGTCCATTATCAATGGCTTTAATAACTCCTTCCCAAGTTTCTTCTTCCTCAATATCACGATAAATTCTTTTTTCAATAAAAATGCGTTCTAACGATGCAAAATGCCACTGTTCTTCTAGCTCATCTAACTTAATTTCTAAGTCTTGTTTTAAAAGCTGAACCGTATTGTCTGTACTACGACGTAGCATTTCAGAAACTCCAACAAACAAAGGCTTATTATCTTCAATAACGCATCCTAGTGGTGAAATGGACGATTCACAACTTGTAAAAGCGTATAAGGCGTCAATCGTTTTGTCTGGAGACAATCCTGATGGTAGATGTATTAAAATTTCAACTTCTGCCGCTGTATTGTCTTCAATCTTTTTTATTTTGATTTTCCCCTTTTCGTTTACCTTTAAAATAGAATCAATTAAAGACGACGTGGTTGTACCAAAAGGAATTTCAGTAATAACTAACGTATTTTTATCTAGTTGTGAAATTTTGGCGCGAACACGTACTCTACCTCCACGCAAACCATCATTATAGTTTGAAAAATCAGCTTCACCACCCGTTGGAAAATCAGGTAAAATAGTTAATCGTTTTCCTTGAAGATGTTTTATTGAAGCGTCAATTAATTCTATAAAATTATGAGGTAATATTTTGGTAGAAAGTCCTACTGCTATTCCTTCGCCTCCTTGTGCTAAAAGCAATGGAAACTTTACAGGTAAATTTACAGGCTCTTTTCTTCGACCATCGTAACTGGCTTGCCACTCAGTAATTTTTGGATTGTAAACAACATCTAAAGCAAACTTAGATAAACGAGCTTCTATATAACGAGACGCTGCTGCGCTATCGCCAGTTAAAATATTTCCCCAGTTACCCTGAGTATCTATCAATAAGTCTTTCTGACCAATTTGTACCATGGCATCAGCAATACTTGCATCACCATGAGGGTGGTATTGCATCGTATGACCGACTATGTTCGCGACTTTGTTATAACGACCATCGTCCAAGTCTTTCATAGAATGCATAATACGACGCTGTACAGGTTTAAAACCATCTTCAATAGCAGGAACCGCACGTTCTAAAATAACATACGATGCATAATCTAAAAACCAGTCTTTGTACATTCCCGTAACTCGGGTAATGGTTTCTTGGGGCTCGTCTTGTTGGTTGGCTAAATCGTCGTTTTCTTCTTCTATCATAAGTTTTTAAACTTTCTCTTCTTCAATTAAATCTAATTCTACTTTCAAATTATCAATAATAAACTCTTGTCGGGTAGGTGTATTTTTTCCCATATAGAATGATAACAAATCTTCAATAGACATACCATCATCTAACATGACTGGATCTAAGCGAATATTGTCTCCAATAAAATGTTTAAACTCGTCTGGAGATATTTCCCCTAAACCTTTAAATCGAGTGATTTCAGGTTTTGGCTTTAACTTTTCTATGGCATCGCGACGTTCTTCTTCAGAATAGCAATAAATGGTTTCCTTTTTATTTCTAACTCTAAACAAAGGCGTTTGTAAAATATATAAGTGACCTTCCTTTATCACTTCAGGAAAAAACTGAAGAAAAAACGTAATCAATAATAAACGAATATGCATCCCATCAACATCGGCATCTGTGGCAATTACCACATTATTATAACGTAAATCTTCTAAGGATTCTTCAATATTTAAAGCGGCTTGTAAGAGGTTAAATTCTTCATTTTCATAAACAATTTTTTTGCTTAATCCATAACAGTTTAAGGGCTTTCCTTTTAAACTAAATACCGCTTGTGTATTCACGTCACGAGATTTTGTGATACTACCAGACGCCGAATCTCCCTCTGTAATAAACAAGGTAGTTTCAAGATTGCGTTCGTTTTTAGTATCACCAAAATGTACACGGCAATCGCGTAATTTTTTATTATGAAGACTCGCCTTTTTAGCTCTATCTTTTGCCAGTTTTCTAATACCAGATAATTCCTTTCGTTCACGTTCAGCCTGAAGAATTTTGCGTTGAATTTTCTCAGCAGTCTCTGGGTTTTTATGTAAATAGTTGTCTAAATAAGTTTTTACAAAGTCGTTAATATAGGTTCTCACCGTTGGATAGTCGCCTCCCATATCCGTAGATCCTAATTTTGTTTTTGTCTGACTTTCAAAAACAGGTTCCATAACCTTTATTGCTATAGCACTGACTATTGATTTTCTAATATCTGAAGCTTCATAGTTTTTACCATAATACTCACGAATGGTTTTTACAAAAGCTTCTCTAAAGGCATTTAAATGGGTCCCGCCTTGAGTGGTATTTTGCCCGTTTACAAAAGAATGATATTCCTCGCTATATTGCGTTTTACTATGTGTAAGCGCAATTTCGATATCGTCACCTCGTAAATGAATAATTGGATACAATCTATCCGATTCATTTATATTCTCGCTTAATAAATCCTTTAAACCATTTTCACTAAAGTACTTTTCACCATTAAAAACTATGGTTAAGCCTGGATTTAAGTACACATAGTTTTTAAGCATTTTTACTATATACTCATTTCTGAATTTATAGTTTTTAAAAATGATTTCATCTGGAACAAAAGATACTTTAGTACCTTTTCGTCTCGAAGTATCTTCAAGTAAATCTTGATTGATTAAATTCCCTTGCTCAAATTCTGCGGAAGCGCTTTTATTTTCTCGGGTAGATTCTACTCTAAAAAAAGATGAAAGTGCATTTACTGCTTTCGTACCTACACCGTTTAATCCAACTGATTTCTTAAAAGCTTTAGAGTCATACTTTCCACCCGTATTCATTTTAGAAACCACATCAACCACTTTTCCTAAAGGAATACCACGCCCATAATCTCTAACTGTTACCTTGGTTCCTTGAATAGAAATCTCAATAGTTTTACCAGCACCCATAACGTACTCGTCAATAGAGTTATCTAACACTTCTTTTAAGAGAATATAGATACCATCATCAGGAGACGAACCATCACCTAATTTACCAATATACATTCCCGGACGCATACGAATATGTTCTTTCCAGTCAAGGGAACGTATATTTTCTTCGGTATAGTTGGTTTCTTGAGACATATAAAGTGCAAAAAATTAAGATAGGACGCTAATATAACATTTCGGTATAAAAAATGAAACCTTAGTCTGGTAAAGTAATTAACAATAAAAAACCAATGTTGTTGAGAACATTTATTTTAAATAAATAATGCTATTTTTTTATTCTAAGTGTAACTCAAGTAAGAATAAGAAGTACTACACTAAAATTGATTGTTCTACTTTTATTTGTAAAGCATCATGAGCTACTTCTTCTGCTTGTTGTTTTAGAAATTGACCTCTCTTTTTTAATAGATTAGTCATATATCTTTTTAAGAATAACCAATTGACAAACCTCCCTAAAGTACCATAAGGCGATTTAAAATCAAAAATATCAGTCATTATTGTTTGCTTCTTATTTTCTTGAAAGCGGTGCTCATGTCTGAAAGATTTAAAGGCTCCAAAAACCATTTCATCTACAAAATAATTGGGTGATTCGAACTCGGTAATTTTTGAAGTTAAATGCTGTACAAATCCTAAATGTTTTGCTTCCCAACTAACCCATTCACCAAGTTCAATGAGTCCTGTCATTTTTCCAGCAATAGCCTTTTCTTTAGTATGCTTTAATGATTCTTGATGTGCATCAATATTTCTAGCTAAATCAAAGCAGGTTTTATTGTCTGAATTTATAAGCGTTTTTACTATAATCTGGGGCATTATAAGTAAGGTTTATTTAAATAACGTTGCTAATATAATTAAATTCTTACAATATAAGCAATAAAATTATTTAAATAGAATATCTAAATGATAAAAAAACACCTTAAACATTAAACAAAAAGTGCATCACATCGCCATCTTTAACCACATAATTTTTACCTTCAACACGCATTTTACCAGCTTCTTTCACCTTAGCTTCACTACCAAAAGATACATAATCTTCATAAGCAATAACCTCAGCACGAATAAATCCTTTTTCAAAATCAGTATGAATAACACCTGCCGCTTGTGGTGCAGTAGCTCCTATATCAATAGTCCAAGCACGTACTTCTTTTACTCCAGCTGTAAAATAAGTTTGCTGTTTTAAAAGCTTATAAGCGCCACGTATTAATTTAGCAGAACCTGGTTCGTCTAATCCAATGTCTTGCAAAAACATTTGACGCTCTTCGTAATCATCCAACTCATTAATATCCGCTTCGGTACCGACAGCTAAAACTAAAACCTCAGCATTTTCATCTTTTACAGCTTCTTTAACTTTCTCAACATACGCATTCCCTGAAACTGCAGAGCCTTCATCAACATTACAAACATACATAACAGGCTTATCAGTAATAAACTGTGATGGCTTTACAAAATCGTTATAATCATCTTCACTAAATTCCGTTGCCCTAACAGATATTCCAGCCTCTAAACTTGATTTTATTTTTAATAAAACAGCTTCTTCTTTTTGGGCATCTTTATTCCCAGTTTTGGCAGCACGTTTTACTTTATCTAACTTTTTGTCAACCGTTTCAAGGTCTTTCAATTGCAATTCCATATCAATGGTTTCCTTATCTCGAATAGGATTTACATTTCCATCAACATGCACAATATTATCATTATCAAAGCAACGTAATACATGTAAAATAGCATCCGTTTCTCGAATATTAGCCAAAAATTGATTACCCAAACCTTCACCTTTACTCGCACCTTTTACTAAACCAGCAATATCAACAATCTCAACGGTAGCAGGTATTACCCGTTCTGGCTTTACTAACGATTCCAATTTTTCTAAACGTGGATCGGGTACGTTTACAACACCTATATTTGGCTCTATAGTACAAAACGGAAAGTTTGCACTTTGCGCTTTAGCATTAGACAAACAATTAAATAGAGTCGATTTCCCTACGTTTGGCAATCCTACAATACCTGCTTTCATAATTTTAATATAATTTTTGCGAGTGCAAATATAGGCTATATTAACAGGATTTAGCACTTTTTTTTCATTTGAAATTTTCAATACTTAATGGTAAAAAAATTAGTTCAAAGCACTTTCAAATAGCATTTAATTAAACTTTAATTTATATTAGCGCAACTAACTCGAAAATAATTAATATGAAAACAATCTATTTTTATCTACTATTTTTTTCTGTAACCGTAACATTTGCGCAACAAAGCGTTAGTGGTACTGTTAAAGACGCAGCAGGAATTCCCATTCCTGGTGTTAATATTACTGAAATAGGCACAACAAATGGTACAACATCTGATTTTGATGGAAAATACTCCATTAATGTAAGTGCAAATGCCTCCTTAACATTTAGCTATGTTGGGTATAATACCGTAACAATAGCTGTAAACAATCAAAATGTTTTGGACGTTGTTCTTGAAGAAGGTGTTAGCCTTGATGAAGTGATACTTGTTGGCTCTCGTAGTCCAAAAAGAACAGCAACAGATACAGCGGTTCCTGTAGATGTAATTGATGTTGCTGATATTGCAACAACAACAGGAAAAGTTGAAGTAAATGAAATTTTACAATACGCTGCTCCCTCTTTTAATGCCAGTAAACAATCTGGTTCTGATGGTGCAGACCATATTGTTCCTGCATCACTGCGTGGTTTAGGACCAGACCAAACCTTAGTATTGATTAACGGTAAGCGTAGGCATCAATCGTCACTTGTTAATATTTTTGGAACAAGAGGGCGTGGAAATTCTGGTACGGACTTAAACGCGATTCCAGCAAACGCCATAAAGCGAATTGAAGTTTTAAGAGATGGTGCTTCGGCTCAATATGGATCTGATGCAATAGCTGGTGTAATAAATATTGTATTAAAAGATAATACTGATGGCTTTACTGGTGGTGTTACTTATGGTGCTTATAGTACCGCTATTGGTGATGGATGGGAAGATGCAACGGGTGAAACACTTTACAATGTTGAAGGTAAAAACCGATTGGATGGTGAAGAAAAAAGTTGGGACGGTGCTACCGTAAAAATTGATGCCAACTATGGTATTGCTTTAAACGATGATGGCGGGTTTGTAAACTTTACAACAGAATTCTTATCCAGACAAAACACCTTAAGACCTGGTTTTTCATGGAGAAAAGGTTACGGAAGTGCTGGTATAGATGGCTTTAACTTTATGGTAAATGCTGCTTTACCAATTAATGATAACACTGAAGTTTATGCCTTTGGAGGTAGAAACTACCGTGATACCAACGCTTACGCTTTTTCAAGAGACAGCTTTGATGATGGTGATAACAGATCGGTTCCTAGTTTATATCCAAATGGTTTTACACCAAGAATAACCTCAAACATAGTTGATGGTTCTGTTTCAGTTGGTGTTAGACATACCATGGCTAACGGTTGGAATGTAGATTTTAACAACACCTACGGTAAAAACAACTTTCATTATTATATAAAAGATAGTAATAATGCATCGCTAAAAGATGCATCTCCAACAGATTTTGATGCTGGTGGACACTTTCTTTCTCAAAATACTACAGGTTTAGATTTTAATAAATATTTAGATGATGTTGCCTCTGGTTTAAGTTTAGCTTTTGGTTTTGAATACAGAACTGAAAACTTCGGAATTTTTGCTGGTGAAGCGGCATCATACGGCTTGTATGACGAAAACGGTGTGCTTTTAACAAACCCTGCAACCCAAACCGTAGCTCAAGACACAAACGGTGACGATTTACCAGGTGGATCTCAAGGGTTTCCTGGTTATAGTCCTGCTAATGAAGTAGACAGAACAAGAACAAACTATGGTATTTATTTTGACACCGAACTTAATGTAAGTGAAAGTTTTATGCTTGCTGCTGCTGTTAGGTTCGAAAATTATAGCGATTTCGGTAATACATTCAATGCTAAATTAGCTAGTAGATTAAATTTAAGTGATAACTTTTCATTAAGAGGCTCAGTTTCTACAGGATTTAGAGCGCCATCTTTAGCACAGCTATATTACAATCTTATATTTAACAATATTGTGGCTGGCGAATCTGTACCTTCTTTACTTTCTGCTAATAATAGCACCGTTACCAAAGCATTTGGTATTGGTCAATTAAGCGAGGAAAAAGCTGTTAACACTAGTATAGGATTCACATTTAAAAAAGGCAGTTTTACTGCAACAGTTGATGCGTATTCTATAACCGTAAACGACAGAATTATTTTAACCGATAATTTTACAGACCAAGCCGTTTTAGGTCCTTTAAATGTTGATGCTGCTCAGTTTTTTGCTAATGGTGTTGATACCAGAACAAATGGTTTAGATATTGTATTAAACTATAGCACCGATGTAGGACAAAACGGAAAAGCTAGATTTGGTTTAGTAGGTAACTTTAATGATTTAAAAATTAAAAGTATAAACAATGGTAGTTTAAACCAATTTACATTCTTTGGTCCATTTTCTGAAGCATATTTAAAAGCAGCGGCTCCTGATTATAAATTTGGATTAAACTTAGGGTATTCATGCAATAAATTTGATGCCAATGTTGCATTAACTCAATTTAGCGAAGTAATACTTCAAGATTTTCAGTGGGTTGATTCTCCCGCTACTAATCAAGCAGAAGCAGATGCTTTATACGACGTAGCTACTGATGTGTATGAGGCTGCTTTAACGGTTGATTTAAGCTTAGGTTACAAAATAAGCGACCAAGTTAAATTCAGTTTAGGAGCAAACAATTTATTTAACATATACCCAACGCCACAATTTGATGGTTGGACAGACCAAGGTGGTCTAGCGGATTCCGTTCAAATGGGCTCAGATGGAACGTACGTATTTGGTAGATTAAACTTTAGTTTTTAAACACAAAATTTATAAAAAAAACCGAGCTAAATGCTCGGTTTTTTTATTTATAATTATTAGTTAAATCAGTCAGAACTTCTATGGCTTTTTTAGCATCTTTTTTTGCAACAAAAATATGATCGTGGTAATATCCAGCTATCACATTACAACTTATATGGTGTTTTGTTAATGCTGCCGAAAATGCAGCTGTTAAACCTACTGCTTCCAATGATGAGTGTACCGTTAAGGTAATCCACGATAACAAAAATTCATAAGTCAAATTTAGCTGATCTGCTTTATTTTTTTCAATTACAATGGTTACGCCTTCATCTTCTTTAAACTCACAAATAGTGTCTGTTCTGTTAATTTTATCAGTGTTTTTAACGGTTGCAAAAACATAATACCCTTCATTAAGTTTAGGAACCATTTGCTGTATCAATTTTGCTAAATCTTTTTCTCCTGCCATATTATTTAGTTTAAAACAAACCTAATAATTTAAAGTTTACCCTTTAATATTTTTGTAACATTATCACGCTTTAATCGTTTAGTAAGTATAAATAATCCAGAATGAAACACCTCATTACACTTCTTACCATTTGTCTATCCTATTTTTCTGTTTTTTCGCAAAGTGTTACTGCAAGATTAGTTGATAAAAATACTAAATCGCCCATTCCGTATGCTACCATTCAAACTGGAGAATACAGCGGTGTTATTTCAAACCAAGAAGGTTACTTTACCATAAACCTTAATGATGAAAACCTAAAATCAATTGACATTTCGTGTTTAGGGTATCAGACAAAATCAATGAGTATTCAAGACATCAAAAACTTAAATTATATAATTGAATTGGAAGAAGCTATCAATCAATTAAACGAAGTTTTTTTAAGTAATAAAACTCCTAATGCTGATGAGATTATTAAACAGGTAAACAGTAATTTAAATAAGAATTACAAGCACGACCACCAAACCCTTCAGTTTTTTCATCGTAATACAGCTTACGCCGATTTTAACCGTTTTGAAACCGAAGTCACTATGGCTACTGGCATGCGAAATAAGGAGCATGATGGCGTCAATAAAAGTCTTGATTCCTTAACACGAGCCATTGTAAATAGCAACACAGTGTATTTTCAAGATTATTTAGGCGATTTAATGATAAAAAACAGAAAAGATGCCAAACTAAATGTTTTAAAAGCCACCAGTTTGGTTGATAAACGCAACAATTTTTCATTAGAAAATGTACAAACCAAAGCACAAGATTTAATTTTAAAATATTTAGACACCACACTTACCTATAAACTAAAAACAGGCATTATTAAGGTTGAAGATTCTATGTCGCTAAAATCTGAACATAACCACAATAAAGATAACGACCCTATCTACGATGTTAAAAACCTTAAAGGCGAAACACACGGTTTATTACATGCGGCACAGACCTACGATGATTCTTTTATGAAGCAAATTATAAACCCAGAATTATATGAATATGAGTTTATAAATGTTACCAGTTTTAATGGTGAGTTGGTTTATATTATTGGATTCGAGCCCAGAAAATCTAAAGCTAAATATGCTGGAAAACTATATATAACAGACGAAACCTTTGCTGTTATAAAGTTAGATTACGATTTTGGTAAAGGCAAACGTGGTGAAAAATTCAATTTAAAATTGTTACTAGGTATAAAATATGTTGAAAACATTAATAAAGGCACCATCATTTATCAAAAAACAGTAGATAGCACCTATGCGCCAAAGTACATCAATCAAGAGGAAGGACGCTACTTTTATGTAAACCGACCTCTTAAATTTATTGAAAACAGCAGCGAGAAAAACAAAGTAGGTTTTAATTTTCTTATTGAAGGTAGTATGCGGTCGAAAAAGGAGTTGTTTATAATAAACACATCTACATTAAACGCCGGTGATTTTACCGCCTTTAAAGAACCGGAAGATGTACCTTACCAAAAGTTAAACCAATACGACCCTTCTATTTGGAAAGCCTATAATGCTATTGAGCCCTTAGAAGAAATGAAAGCGTTTAAAGCAGAAGATTAATTTGGGTTACGATTATCGTTTAGTGCAAAATGCGCTTTAATGCATTTTTACACAGCGTTGGTAGTAGTTTTTTCCATTTTATATCTTTCCAAATCCTTTATGAATTCTTCAAGTTTAATCTCAAATTTCCTTTTCGTCATTCTGATTGAAGCTATTCGGTTCGAATCATCATTCCAATTCGATGGAAACTCAGTTGAAGCTAAAATTTCATAAACTCCTTGTCCGCTTTTTCTTTCTCCTTTAAACATTGGGTCAACAATGAAGCACAGATAAAGGCATATGTTTAATTCATCCTTATAATAAATTTTCCAATGTTCATCATCCCACCAATCCTCATTCGAACCAATGGTTTTTATTTCCCATTTATTTTTAAGAAGCGCTTGTTCAACCTGATATTTATATCCTGATTTTTTGCTCATTAATTTAGAATATTTGTCACCATTTTTTCTGTACCTTTTCTTTCTCAAAATCTATTAATTCTATAGGTTCATTCGGAATGTCTTTAGACCAGAAATACAAAGTCGTGGAAAATTCAAGTTTTGGATTTTTTATCTCTCCATTTTTTTTCAATTTCTCAAATTCCGATTCAAGATAATTTTCATTCATGAAAACCTTATATTTCGCTGGTTGACTACTAACAAACCCTTTCAATCTCCATAAATCAAAGCCATCCCATCTTTGTTCAGGAAAAAATGCGAAATCAAAATCTACTATCTTATCATTAAAATGAGCAGACAAACCAATCCCATGAAAAGCATAAAATTTTAATCCATTAGCTTTTAATTCTCCAGTCTGTTCATACTTCCTTGAGTGCCATCCTTCCAAAAGATTTTCAATGCCGTATTTTTTCTTGAAAATTTTCACCACTTTGTTAGCAGACAATTGATAGTCTTTTATTAAATCATATATGTTGAGTTTATCTTCCATCCAATTACTACCAACGACGTGATATGAAGTCGTTTTAATACTGAAACAAGTTCAGCACAGGTAATTTATATCAAAAGCCAATTTAATCCAAATCCTACAAATTTAAAAGTGAATTTATAAACAATTGTAAACAAAAAATCCCAAGCGTTTGCTCAGGATTTAATTATAAATTATAAATGGTCTATTATCCGTCAGGATGCATAAAGCGTTGTTTTGCCAACAATTCTTCTTCGGTTTCTACATGGTCTTCGTCAGGTACACAACAATCTACAGGACACACCGCAGCACATTGTGGCTCATCATGAAATCCTTTACACTCCGTACATTTATCGGGTACAATATAGTAAACCTCATCGCTAACAGGCTCTTGTGCCTCATCAGCATCTACCTCTCTACCATCGGTTAATACTACAGTACCTTCTAAACTCGTACCATCTTTATAGCGCCAATCGTCTGCGCCTTCATATATTGCTGTATTTGGGCACTCAGGTTCGCAAGCACCACAATTTATACATTCGTCTGTTATAATAATTGCCATAGCGTTTTTTTCTTTCTAACTTTGCAGTCGCAAAAATAACGCCAAAACCATTCATAACCAAATTAGGAATGCAATTACAAGAAAGAATTAACGCTTTTGTAAAATTAGGAGAATTTATAGAGCAATTTTCTAATGAAGCTATCCAAAAGAACGATTATGTTAAACATAACGATTTGTTTTTTGATGGTTTTAAGCACCAATTAAAACTTGCCGAAGAGCATAACGGTTGGTTTACACCCGAAAATATACGATTTGCACTAAAAGGTTGGGCAACTTCTTTAACCCAAGACAACTTAAATACTTGGTTAAAACCTTACCATATTAATGCCATAAAACCCAAACAAGTAGCTATTATTATGGCGGGAAATATTCCTCTAGTTGGGTTTCACGATTTTTTGTCTGTGCTCATTACAGGACATACTGTATTGGTAAAACAATCCTCAAACGATAAACACTTACTACCCTATTTAGCGAAGTATTTGGAATATGTAGAACCTAATTTTAAAGGCAAAATAACCTTTACAGAAAAGAAATTGGACGGTTTTGATGCTGTTATTGCCACAGGAAGTAATAATACTGCGCGTTATTTTGAATACTATTTTAAAGGCAAGCCATCCATTATTCGTAACAACAGAAACTCTGTTGCAGTTTTAACGGGTAACGAAACTCCTGAAGATTTAAAAAACCTTTCGGAAGATATTTTTAGATATTATGGTTTAGGTTGCAGAAACGTATCAAAACTATTCGTGCCTAAAGGCTATAAGTTTGATGCTTTTTTTGAAGCTATGTATCATTGGCATCCTATAATAGATAAAGCAAAATATGCCAATAATTACGATTATAACAAAGCGGTGTATTTAATGAGTGAATTTGATATGCTAGAAAATGGCTTTTTTATGATTAAAGAAGACGACAGTTACGCATCACCAATTGCTACATTGTTTTACGAATATTATGAAAACCCTAATCAATTAAAAGAAAAACTGGAAGCAGACAAAGGGCTAATTCAATGTATAGTTTCTAACGGATTTATAGAAAATGAAATTGCCTTTGGAGCCACTCAAAAACCAAAACTTTGGGATTATGCAGATAGTGTCGATTCTGTTGAATTTTTGTTAGCAATTTGATGAAAAAATTATTGAATTTTTAACATGAAATACCCAATTAATTAGCAACTTTACACCTTAAAATTTCAGTACAAAATGAAAAAACATAACTTTAGTGCAGGACCAAGTATTCTACCTCAAGAAGTATTACTAAAAGCTTCAGAGGCCATCATGGATTTAGAAAATAGTGGCTTATCGTTAATCGAGATTTCACATAGAAGCAAGGCATTTGTAGATATTATGGAAAATGCCCGAGCATTAGCTTTAGAATTACTAGGTTTAGAAGGCAAGGGTTATAAAGCCTTATTTTTACAAGGTGGTGCCAGCACTCAATTTTTAATGGTAGCATTAAATCTTTTAGAAAAAAGAGCAGGTTACTTAAATACTGGTGCTTGGAGTCAAAAAGCTATTAAAGAGGCACAGAAACTTGATGATATTTATGAGGTTGCTTCCTCTGAGAATGCTAACTTCAACTATATACCTAAAGGATATGATATTCCTTCAGATTATGACTATTTCCATTGCACTTCAAACAATACCATTTTCGGAACTCAAATAAAACAATTCCCAAAGTGCGATATTCCTATGGTGTGTGATATGAGTAGTGATATTTTTTCACGTTCATTAGATTTTAGTCAATTTGATTTAATCTATGCCGGTGCTCAAAAAAATATGGGACCTGCAGGAACCACATTGGTGGTTATAAAAGAGGATATTTTAGGAAAAGTATCAAGAGATATTCCTTCTATTATGGATTATAAAATCCACATCAAACAAGGCAGTATGTTTAATACGCCTCCTGTTTTTGCAGTTTATACATCTATGCTAACCTTAGAATGGTTAAAAGGTCTTGGTGGCATTGCGGGTATTGAAAAGGAGAATGAAAAGAAAGCACGATTAATGTATTCTGAAATAGATTTAAACCCACTATTTAAAGGCTTTGCAGCAAAAGAAGACCGTTCGAATATGAATGCAACCTTCAATTTAGTAAATGATAATTTAAAAGATACTTTTGAAACCATGCTTAAAGAGGCTGGAATAAGTGGTGTAAATGGCCACAGAAGTGTTGGTGGTTATAGAGCTTCTATGTACAACGCCTTACCATTAGATAGTGTAAAAGCGTTAGTAGAAGTAATGAGTGAATTAGAAAGTAAAGCATAAAAATTAATAAAGTTGAATGTGTTCAACTTTTAACAAGTAAACAGAAAATGAAAGTATTAGCAAACGACGGAATTTCAAAAAGTGGTATTGAAGCGTTAGAAAAAGGTGGATTTGAAGTTATTACCACAACCGTAGCGCAAGAACAATTAATAAACTATATCAACGAAAAACAAATAACGGTTTTACTTGTACGAAGTGCTACCACGGTTCGTAAAGATTTAATAGATGCTTGTCCTAGTTTAAAAATAATAGGTCGTGGCGGTGTTGGTATGGATAATATTGATGTTGCATACGCTAGAGAAAAAGGATTGCATGTAATTAACACGCCTGCTGCTTCTTCCCATTCTGTTGCTGAATTGGTGTTCGGACATTTTTACGGATTAGCGCGTTTTTTACATAACTCAAATAGAGAAATGCCTCTTGAAGGTGATACGAATTTTGGTAAATTGAAAAAAGCTTATGCAAAAGGTGTTGAACTTAAAGGAAAAACGCTAGGTGTTTTAGGTTTTGGTCGTATTGGTCAAGCTACCGCTAAAGTAGCTTTAGGCGCTGGAATGAAAGTTGTTGCTTTCGATCCGTTTTTAGATAAAGCAAATCTGGAGTTAGAGTTTTTTGATGGTCAAAAAGTAAATTTTGAAATCAAAACCATTTCTAAAGAAGAGGTATTAAAACAATCCGATTTTATAACACTTCATGTACCTGCTCAAAAAGATTATGTGATTGATGAAGCAGAATTTAATATGATGAAAGATGGCGTTATACTAGCAAACGCTGCTCGTGGTGGTGTGGTTAACGAAATTGCCCTTGTAAAAGCGATTGAAAAAGGTAAAGTTGCTGGAGCTGCTTTAGACGTTTTTGAAAAAGAACCTAAGCCAGAAATACAATTATTAATGAATTCAGGCTTATCATTAACACCGCATACCGGTGCTGCAACCAACGAAGCTCAAGATAGAATTGGTACTGAATTAGCGTCTCAAATAATTAGTATTTTAAACTAATACAAGCATAACTATAAACTTAAGTCCTAAAATCAAATTTTAGGACTTTTTTTTGTACATTGAAATCCATTTTTAAAAATTAAAACAATAAATCATGTCAGGAATTCTAGACTTATTAAACAGTGACCTTGGAAAAACAATTATAAGTGGTGTTTCAAGTCAAACGAAACAACCGCAAAACAAAACGCAAGATGTATTAACTATGGCATTACCCGTATTAATGCAAGCTATGAGGCGTAATGCTGCGACACCACAAGGTGCTGAGGGTTTACTAGGAGCACTAAATAGTAAACATGATGGTAGTATTCTAGATAACCTAGGTGGTTTATTTAGTGGTGGTGTAGATTCCAATGTTTTAAATGATGGTAGTAAAATTTTAGGTCATGTTTTAGGAAATAAACAACAACATGTTGAAAATACCCTTGGGGCCAAAGCCGGTATGGATGCAGGTAGTGTGGCTCAAATTCTTAAGGTTGCGGCACCAATACTTATGGGTGTTTTAGGAAAAGAAACAAGACAAAAACAAGTAAATAGCCCAAGCGGTATTGAAGGCTTATTAGGAGGTTTATTAAAAGGAAATTCACCACAACAAGAGCAAAGCTTCTTAGAGTCTATTCTTGATGCCGATGGCGATGGTAGTGTTATTGATGATGTTGCTGGTATGGTTTTAGGCGGTAGCAAAAAGAAAAGCGGACTTGGAGGTTTGCTAGGAGGTCTTTTTGGAAGAAAATAATATTTTACTTTAGACATAATTGAAAAGGGTTAAACAAATGTTTAGCTCTTTTTTTGTTAAAAGGTCTTAAAATTAAGCATTTAAGGAACAGTTTTTGTAACTTTAGTATTAGCACTGTTTACTCATTAAAAGGAGCATTTAACTCATTCTCACTTTCAAGAATGACCTATGAGTTATATATTTAAAAATGAAATAAAATATTAATGCTATGAAAAATCTAATATACTATTTACTTCTCAGCGTGTTTATTTTTAATTGTAATACTCCGAAAACGGTATCTACAGTAAAAAATGAGCGTTTAGAAAATGTAAAAGATAATGATACCGTTACCATCGCTAATGATGATTTAGAATATGAGATTATTATTATTGAGCCAGGTTTTAATTTTTGGTTAAATAGTACTGCCAGACCAGAAGGTTTTTACTCTCAAGAATATATGGAAGTTAGAAATAATCAATATGTTATTGCCTGGAATCAGCGTGTACTTCAACCTCAATTATATGACCCTAATTTATATGAATTACAAATTGATTATCAGCCACAAATCGATTATGGATATGAAGTAAATTATAAACTTTATAATTATTTCATCTATTTTCAAATAAGATATAATCAAAGATTAGCAGGTTGGGTTCCTAGAATTTAATTTAGTTTTAGTTATTTTTGCATAAAAATTGCAAGTCTTGGAAAAACTGAAACAACGTTGGGGTATTGAATCTAACGTACAAATTATAATAATACTAATTGTCTTTGCGGTAACGGGTTCTACGGCTTCTTATATAGGTAAACCCATTTTACATTTTTTAAATATAACCACCGAAAATTTTAGTACTTTTGGTTACTGGTTTACACGAATTGTATTGCTTTTTATTATGTACCAATTTTTACTAGTAGGATTTGGCTGGTTATTTGGTCAACATAAATTTTTCTGGAATTTCGAAAAAAAGATGTTAAGTAGAATTGGGTTTAAACGTTTTTTTAATTAGTGACTGACTTAAAACAACATATAGTTTTTAAAGTAATTTGCCTTTTGCTTATGGTAGCATTATTAATTCCTGCTACCGTTAAGTTTACTCATGTTTTTTCTCATCATGAACATAAAGTTTGCCTTGGAGAAAAATCTACTCATATTCATGAAGTTGATTTTGATTGTGAATTCCATAAATTTCAAGTAAACAAAAATTTCACATTTAATAGTTCTTATTCTGCAATATACTCGCCCATTGAGCAATCTACAGAGATAGTTTCTCAATACTTTTTTTTAAGCGAGTTTCAGCACTTGCATTTCGCGCTTCGGGGTCCTCCTACTTTAATTTAATAATCTTAAAATATGCTGAATCTACTCAGCAAAAAATATTATTAAATTAATCAAAATCATTTATGAAATTATTTTTAAATATGTTGCTATTGTTAGCAATATCAAACTTATATAGTCAAAACAGCATTCAAGGAACCGTAACCGATGCTAATACTAACGAATCTTTAGCTTTTGTAAATATTTACTTTTCAGATATTGAAAAAGGAACAACCTCCGATGAAAACGGGAATTTTATTTTCGAAAACTTACCATCAGGGAATCACAATATCGTCTTTTCCATAATAGGTTATAAAACGCGATCTTTTCAAATAACCATTCCTACGACCGAGAAAATAAGTATCAGCTTAATGCCGTCAGCTATTGAGATGGAAAGCATTATTATTTCAACGCCTTTTCACAAATTACAGAGTGAAAATGTAATGAAAGTAGAACAAAAAACCGTTAAAGATTTAAAGGCTAATGGTGCTACTACACTTTCAGAAGGCATTACAAATATTGCGGGTGTAGAAAGCGTTACCACTGGAGTTAGTATTGGTAAACCCGTAATTAGAGGCTTAAGTTCTAACCGCGTTTTGGTGTACACACAAGGCGTTCGATTAGAAAATCAGCAGTTTGGTGATGAGCATGGTTTAGGTATCAATGATGCGGGTATTGAAAGTGTAGAAATTATAAAAGGTCCCGCGTCTTTACTTTACGGAAGTGATGCTTTAGGTGGTGTTTTATATTTAAATCCAGAGCGTTTTGCAAGCAACAACTCGTCATCTGGCGACCTCAATCTAAATTATTTTAGTAATACCAATGGCTACAATACCAATGCCGGTTATAAGGCGTCCGAAAACAATTTTAAATTTATATTCAGAGGAAGTTTAGCAGAACATGCTGATTATAAAACCAATGATTACCGGGTTACAAATACACGCTTTAGAGAGCAAGATTTTAAAGCTGGTGTTGGCTATCAAGGTGATACTTTTAAAACGGAATTCAGGTATAATGTAAACAATTCAAAATTAGGAATTGCTGAAGATATTGGTATACAATCAACTAACAAAACACCTTTATTACCATATCAAAATGTAACTAACCATGTACTGAGTTCAAAATCTACAGTATTCTTTAATAACTCAAAATTAGATATCAATTTAGGGTTTCTTTATAATGATAGAAAGGAGTTTGAAGAACATCATGAGCATGAAGATGAGGAAGATGAAGAAGATCATGAAGAGGAAGATGACATTTTAGAAGCAGCCTTACACATGAAACTAAAAACTGCAAATTACGATGTAAAATACAGTTTGCCACAATTAGGAAAGTTCGAAACTATCGTTGGTGTTCAAGGTATGAATCAAGTAAATACTAATTATGGTGAAGAACAGTTAATCCCTGATGCCACAACCAACGATTTTGGCGTTTTGGCTACTTCACACATTCACTTTAAAAAAGTTGATATACAACTCGGGGCGCGATATGATAACCGAAACATTGATGTAGTATCTGGTATTCAAAGAGACTTTAATAGTTTTAATGGTGCTTTTGGTGTAAAAACGAACCTATTTAATAATATTACAGCTAGAGTAAATTTAGCAACTGGGTTTAGAGCACCTAATTTATCTGAATTAACATCTGATGGGTCTCATGAAGGTACGAACCGATACGAAATTGGAAATCCTGACTTAACGAGTGAGCAAAACTTTCAAACCGATGTCGCTTTAGAATTTAAAAACGAGCATGTTGAGCTTTTTGTAAACGGATTTTATAATACCATAAATAACTACATTTTTTTATCACCAAATGGTGATTTTGTGGACGACGACCCCGTGTTTTTGTATTTACAAGACGACGCAAAATTATACGGTGGTGAAATAGGTTTTCACTTGCACCCGCATCCACTAGACTGGTTACATTTAGAAACTAGTTTCGAGACGGTTACAGGAAAGCAAGACAACAACAGCTATTTACCACTCATTCCAGCTAACAGTTTAACCAATGTAATTCGATTAGAGTTTGAAAAACCGTGGCTTAAAAACGGGTATGCTTTTGTAAAACTACGTTCTACATTCAGACAAAACAATGTAAGTGCTTTTGAAACTACCACCAATGGTTATAATTTGTTAAGTGCAGGTTTGGGCGGAAGCTTTTCGGTATTTAAAAATGAATTAGCAATTACAGTTTCAGGTAGTAACTTAACTAATAAAACCTATATCAATCATTTATCCCGATTAAAACCAGACGGTATTTTTAATATGGGTAGAAATATTAATGTTGGTTTGAGTTATAGCTTATAAAAACCAAAAAAGAGCCAACATATATAAGTTGGCTCTTTTTTTTATAATACAATTTCTATAAAAATTATCTTGAATAATTAGGCGACTCTTTGGTAATGGTTACATCATGTGGATGACTTTCGTTAATACCACTTGCGGTGATTTTTACAAACTGCCCTGTTTCTTTTAAGGTAGCAATATCTTTAGCTCCACAATACCCCATACCAGCACGTAAACCGCCAACAAACTGATGAATACTTTCATATAAATCACCCTTATAAGGCACACGACCTACAATACCTTCTGGCACTAATTTTTTAATATCGTCTTCAACATCTTGGAAATAGCGGTCTTTACTACCTTCTTTCATAGCTTCTACTGAACCCATACCACGGTAAGACTTGAATTTTCGTCCTTCGTAAATAATGGTTTCACCTGGAGACTCTTTGGTTCCAGCTAATAACGACCCCAACATCACACAATCTGCACCTGCAGCAATGGCTTTAGGGATATCACCTGTATATCGAATACCACCATCTGCAATTACAGGAACACCAGTCCCTTTTATAGCCGAAGCAACTTCTAAAACCGCTGAAAATTGCGGAAACCCTACACCAGCAACCACTCGCGTTGTACAAATAGATCCTGGACCAATTCCAACTTTTACAGCATCGGCACCTGCATCTACCAAATATTTTGCTGCAGAACCCGTAGCTATATTACCAACTATAACTTCCAATTTTGGGAATTTAGCTTTAATATCTTTTAAAACGCCAACAACGCCTTTTGTATGTCCGTGAGCTGTATCAATAACCACCGCATCAACACCAGCATTTACCAAAGCCTCAGCTCTATCAACAGCATCGGGTGTTACACCAATAGCCGCAGCTACACGTAAACGACCAAAAGCATCCTTATTTGCCATGGGTTTAAGTTTCAACTTCGTAATATCTCTAAAGGTTATTAAACCAGATAGTTTGTAGTTATCGTCAACTATAAGTAGTTTTTCAATTTTATGCTCTTGTAGTATAATTTCAGCATCTTGTAACGATGTACCAACAGCCGCTGTTACTAGGTTTTCACCTGTCATCACCTCGGTAATAGAGCGTTTGTTATCATGCTCAAAACGTAAATCACGATTGGTAACAATGCCTTTTAAGGTTCCTTCATCATCAACAATAGGAATACCACCAATACCATGTTCAGCCATATTTTGTTTAGCATCCATTACGGTTGCTGTTAATGGTAATGTAACCGGATCTATAATCATTCCACTTTCGGCACGTTTTACACGTCTTACTTTTAAAGCTTGTGCTTCAATAGACATATTTTTATGCAATACGCCAATACCACCTTCTTGCGCCATAGCAATAGCCATTTTACTTTCTGTAACCGTATCCATGGCAGCAGAAATAATAGGTACATTAATGGTGATGTTTCTCGTAAATTTTGTTTGTATATTAACTTCGCGTGGAAGAACTTCGGAAAATGCTGGAACTAATAAAACGTCGTCGTAGGTTAAGCCTTCTCCTACTATTTTGTTTTGATGTGAAATCATGATGCAATTACATTTATAATTGCGTGCAAATATACAACTAAATTATAAGATAATCTGTTAACTTTTATATCTGTTTTCGCAATACGGTTTAAGAACTTCTAAGGCGTAATTATATCTAGTCTCCGGGTTTGAGAGCTCGCCTTTAAACTCAATAGCTTTAGGCACCACTAAACCATACAAAAATTTTCTTTTCGCTATATGTTCTAAAGTTTTTAAGCTTTTTGTATCTATAGTTTTATAAATTGAGTCTATCCATATATATTGTTCCTTTTTCAATACATTTTTGTCCCATTCTATAGCCTCTTCTCTTTTTAAAATAGTATCAGAGACATATAATTGTTGTAATTCGATAAAAGCATTTTTAAAGACTACTTCGCTACCTAGTTTTGCATATTCCTTTATACGCTTTCGTAGTAAAAGTGAATACGGAAACACTTCAATTAAATGTAGTTTTTTGGAAATAAAATGTGCCATTTTTACCCAAACAACTTCATGCCCTTTTGTTTCTAATGATGTATACAGCCACTGATAAAAATCGCGTCGCTGAACAACATTATTATATTCGTCAAATAAGTTATTTTTAAGATTATAGATATTTGCTTGTTGCCAAATTACAGTATTTTTGGTTCTATCGGTTTTTAACCAATCTGAAGGCAACAAATTTTCATTTTGAGTTGCTTTTTGATACGATTTTAAATTTTGCCATTCTTTAGCAAATAGTGAGTGCGTTATACCAAATAAAAAGAAGCAAATAATCCATCGTACCATTAAGTAAAAATACGAGAAATTATACTTAGCGTGGTTTTTGAAGAAGTTGTTTTAAAATGATTATTGTAGAAAGGGTAAAAGTAAGCGTCATTAATATTCCTGATATCATAACAATATACTTCATCCATAATATTTCTTTCCAAAGTAAATATAAGCCTCCAAATGTTAAGACTACAGATACAAAAGGTTCAACTATTAGAAATAGTTTTAGCTTTTTATCGAGCTTTGTGATGGAAACAATACCACCGACCAAAAAGAAAATAATCGACATGGATAAGATGTGATTATGCACTAAGGTTAGCATTTCTTGATCGCTCTTTTTAAAACGCATGACCTTCGCATTTTCGTCGGCTTCATTCCCTAAATACTGTTCTTCAATACCATTTGGATTGGCAGAAGAGGTTTCTTCAACAAATAACAAACCTGTATAAAAACCAATACTCAACACCACTATAAAAGCTCCAATTAACAATTTAATTTCTTTAGGTAGTGTAAGTATTAGTCCGTTTAGTTGCATTTACAGAATATTTTTTGAGTGTAAAATTTTTAAAGACTGTAGCAAATCGTTCATAGCATTTGTCATGGAACGGACTGAAATAGTTGCTCCAGAAATAGCAATTATATTATCGCCATAACTTAGCTGGTCGCCTTCTTTTTTACCTATGAATTGCCTTAACCAACGTTTACTACCAATTTCTCCACCGTATTCTTCGCGGTAAATTAATACTTTCGTTTTTAAAACGATTAAATCTTTATCCAATAACACTAAATAATCAAATTGAGCTGTCTTACTAGGTGCTTTTGCCACATACGCATACCCTAAAAGCCCATTATTAGTTTCTATTTTGAATAGATTATTATTATTAAATTGAGATGGTACTTCTTTAACTATGTCTGAAGGAACTATAAACTCATTCAAATTAAAGACTTCAATATTAAAATTGTCTTTAATTTCATTATCCACTTTTTTTTGAATATTTTTTGGTAGTCCAAAAAACATCATTAAAACCGTTGTGACTAATATTGAAGTTTGTTTTAAAATCATGTTGCAAAAGTATTGTTTTTCACTTAATATGATAATAGGTAATCGCCAAAAAAATGGCGATTACCTTTTTGTTATCTGTTGCGTTAGGGATTGAAGCTTTGTTGAAGCTCTACCGATGCAAAATCGGTAAGCGACTGCCGAAAGCCCAACCCAAAGGGTAACGCCCAAATTATTTTAGAACCAAACGCCGATTCCAAAATTTAGTCTGTCTGCCACATCGCCACCTGAAACAGCATTGTCTCTAAACTGGTAATCTCCTTTTAGCACAACACCTGGCGCAATATGATAGCTTAATCCAGTTGTTAAATCGTTGCGATTGTAAGCATCATTTCGTGTTAAACCACCTTCGGTTTTAGCATGTGTATCGTACTGCTCATATCTTGCAAAGGCAAATAAACGTTGTTCTTTTTCTTGTGGTAAAAGGTTGTAAGCAGCCTCTAAATACCAACCTTGTAACTGGCTACCTAAATCGCGCCCAGTTAAATTGTTATACGCTTCAGTACCTGATAAGCTTCCATGAACAAATTGTCCACGTGCTGTAAAGCGTTGGAATGCGTAACGTGCATCTAGTCCTAACATGGTGATACCAATATTGGCACCAGCAATATCCTCAACATCGTCTTCCGCCTGAGTGTCTCCAAAATATCCTGAAAGTCCTAAACGTAGTCCAGGAATTCCATAATAATCGAATTTTAACGATAAGGTTGGGCTATCAACCGTTGATTGAATAGCTTTTTGACGACCACCACGTAGCCCACTTGAACCACCAAGAACGCCATTAACACCGCCTTCTCCATCAAAAGATGTTGACTTAAATCCGTTAAAAACATAGGCTTGGTATCCTAAAGAAAGGTTGTTGAATCTACCTGTTACTCCAAAACCAATTTCTCTCCAAGTCGTTGGTATAATAACGTTATCAATTGCTGGTCGTTCAACACCATTAAACGTTGTAGGTTCGTGAAATTCGTTTATAATACCAAAAGGTACTAGCATTAAACCACCGCGTAAACTTACGTTTCCACCAACATTATAGTTAACAAAGGCTTGCTCAATAAATACTTCTTCAACATGTTCAAACTCAACCTCAGTAACGAATTGTGTTTTTTCGTTGAATTTGTAACCAAAAAGTAATACTAAGCGTTGAACATCAAGCTCGCCATTTTGAGCTTCGGGTTGATTGTAGGTTAACTCACCATAAGCACCAACTGTTACAGATTTTCCGTAGTTACCAGAAAGAATTCTTTGGGCTGCGTTAAGTTGTTTTTGAGGGTCGAAAGTAATAGAATCTTGTATAGTTTGTGCACTAGCAATAGATGCTAAAAAGATTGAAAAAAGTAGGGTTAGTTTCTTCATTTTAAAATTGAATTTTGTTTTTATTTAGACTTATTATAAATAATAATTAATTTGAAGTCGCAAATATAAAACTCATTTTTACTTACACAAAGTTTATTTAGAATAATTTTAAATAGAATTTTTGAAATGAATTTATACCATTAATTATCAATGTTTTATGATTGAAAAAATTTAATGGTATTTTAAAAATATTTTTGAGGCTTCGTTAAAAGCACTCTCAAAACTCAAGGCATTTAATCCGTTTACTTTTTTAGAAGTGAAGTAAGACAATAGCTTTTCGGTAGGCATATTCCCTGTAAGTTCGTCTTTCGCCATAGGGCAACCACCAAAACCTTGAATTGCACCATCAAAACGGTTACAACCCGCGTTATAAGCAGCATCAATCTTTTCATACCACGTAGTTGGTGTGGTATGTAAATGAGCTCCAAATTCTATATTAGGATATTTAGGAATTAAATTAGAAAAAAGGTAGTCAATACTTTCAGGGTTCGAAGTTCCAACCGTATCACTTAAGGATAATATTTTAACGCCCATATTTGCCAGTTTTTCAGTCCAATCGCCTACGATATCAACATTCCAAGGGTCGCCATAAGGATTCCCAAAACCCATAGATATGTAAACCACCACTTGCTTATTAGATTTGTGAGCAATTTCTAAGATTTCTGAAAGGGTTTCAACCGATTGTGCAATGGTTTTATGCGTATTACGCATTTGAAAATTTTCCGAAATAGAAAATGGATAACCTAAATAATCAATTTCTTTATGCTGGCTTGCATCTTCAGCGCCTCTTGTATTTGCGATGATAGCCAACAACTTACTGGTGGTTTTACTTAAATCTAGCATTGATAAAACCTCAGCTGTATCAACCATTTGAGGAATGGCCTTTGGTGAAACAAAGCTCCCAAAATCAATCGTATCGAACCCAACACGTAATAACGATTGAATATATTGCACCTTTTGCTCAGTTGGAATAAATGCTTTTATTCCTTGCATAGCATCACGTGGGCATTCTATAATTTTTACTGGTTTTGACATTCGAAAAAAATAGGAGGATAAAAATACTATTAATTTAATTAAGCCAACAATTGAAGTTTGAAGTTTTAACAATCTATTTGTAAGGATTCGTTTTTATCTCGACTCTAAAAAAGCTAAATAACTTCTGCTATGAAAAAAATTACTCAACTACTTTGTTTAATTACATTAACTATATCAAGCTTTACTTATTCTCAGAGTACCGCAAATTACACCATAGAATTTAATAGCATTTGGGAATCTGTTTCAGATAACCCAACTATGGGACAAAGTACTATTGACTTACCGGCAAGTGCTCATTGGTCGCCTTTAGCAGTTGCAACGCACAAAACGGTTAATACCTTTTTGATGATGGGCGGAACAGCTTCATTAGGAATAGAAAATATTGCAGAAACAGGTAGTACCACAGCATTTGTAAATATAGTTAACACTAGCTCTGATGCTGATCAAGTTATAGTTGGAAGTAGCTTAGGAACGGCAAAAGGCAGTATTTTTATCAATAATCTAGTAGTTAGTGAAGATTTCCCTCTGGTTACTTTAGCATCCATGATTGCGCCAAGTCCTGATTGGTTTATCGGCGTTAATGGTATCGACTTAAGGTCGGGTAATCCATCTATTAATAACGGTTGGAAAGATACGTTTACCATTGATTTATTCCCATATGATGCAGGAACTGAAGATGGTAGCTCGTACTCACTTAGTAACCCTGCTACAAATCCACAAGGCGTTGTTACAAGCTTAGTAAATGTTACGCCATTTAATAGCAATAAAATTGGGACACTGACTTTTACTTACAACTCTTCAACCTTAAGTAATAATAATAACGCTTTTGAGACTATTAAAATATACCCAAATCCGACAAATGGAAACATTACAATTTCTAATATTAAAAATATAGAATTAAGCACCGTTCAAGTTTATAATGTTTTAGGTAGGCTGATAAAAGAGATTTCTTTAAAAAATGGTTTAAACAAAGTGAATTTAGATTTAACTAGCTTAAATCAAGGTGTTTATTTATTAAGTTTAAATGACTCTAACGGAAGAAGTAAAACTCAAAAACTCGTTATAAACTAGCCTAAAAAGTTGCGTTTTCTCACATTAATCGATTATTAACCAAACTTCATCGTTTTTATTGTTTAATAATCATGCAAGGGTATACATTTATTAAAATGTTTTGCCCCAATGAAGCTTTTTAATAAAAAATCCCTCGTCTTAGTTTCGATAGTTCTATCGTTTTCTTTCAATATATTTTCTCAAAGTAAAACTGAAATAACTTGTGGTACGGTTACTTCACCAGAATTTATTAACCATTATAATAGTATAAAACAAGAGCTTAAAACTTTTGAGCAAGATTTCATGCAAATGAAATCTGGTAAAACCTACACCTCTAAAAAAGAAATTAGTAACATCCCGATTAAAATTCACATTATTAGAAATTCTGATGGCTCTGGTGGATTAAGTACAGATAACCTCAATAATGCTCTTGCAGAATTAAACGCTACTTATGCCGATGCGTTTATAGGATTATCCTTATACGAAGGTGTTAATTATATTGATAACGATCAATTATGCCACTTTCAAAAAGGAAACGAAAATGAATTAATTAAAAACAATTATGTCCCTGGAATAATAAACGTTTATTTTACAGAATACATCGAAAATTATTCGGATGAAAGTATTTGTGGTTATAGTAAAAATGAAAAAGTCAATACTATTTTTATAAAAAACAGTTGCGCTACTAATGGTTCTTCGTTAGCGCATGAATTTGGACATTTCTTTTCTTTAGTGCATACACATGGTTTGAGTAGTGAATTAACTACTGAGTTTGTTGATGGTAGCAATTGTGATACCGATGGCGATAGTGTTTGCGATACGCCAGCAGACCCGGGATTATCAAATAAAAATATAGACAACTTTTGTAATTATATTGGTGAATTAAAAGATGCGCATGGTGATAGTTACAAGCCTGATACTAATAACATCATGTCTTATTCTAGAAAAGCTTGTAGAAATCATTTTTCAAATGGGCAACTCGCTAGAATGTATGCGTATTATAAAATTATTGAAAAGCGCATCACATCGCCAAACGTGGATTTTGATGAAATTACTACTGATAAAATCAATGATTTAGCAAATTTAAGATTATATCCAAACCCTGTTACTAAAGGGAAAATCAACTTTAACGTTTCCAAAATTGAAGAGGCTGTCCGTTTTCAAATCGTTAATTTACAAGGGCAAATGCTTTCTCAAGGCATTGCAACTTATGGAGAAATTGATGTTAATTATTTATCGTCTGGAAGTTACTTATTGATTTTAGAAAACTCTAATTCAAAAGCCATTAAACGATTTATAAAGTAATTAAGCTTTAAGCAATGCTTTGTTAATACGCTTGATAAGGCTAGGACCTTCGTAAATAAATCCTGTATAAATTTGAATTAAATCGGCTCCCGCAGCTATTTTTTCTATAGCATCCTTTTCAGAGTGAATACCTCCTACTCCAATGATAGGAAATGCTTTTTTACTCTTATCGGATAAGTATTTTATAACCCTTGTACTTCTATCTTTTATTGGTTGCCCACTTAAACCACCATTACCAATACTTTCAAGTAGTTCGTTAGATGCCTTTAAACCCGTTCTGTCTGTAGATGTATTACTGGCAATAACACCGTCAAGCTTTGTTTCCTTAACTAAGTCTATAATTTCATCCAATTGTCCGTTGTTTAAATCTGGAGCAATTTTTAATAGAATAGGTTTTTGCTTTTTAAATGTACTATTAGCTTTTTGCACCGCACCAATCAACTCTTCTAAATAATATTTGTCATTCAATTTAGCATGACTTCCCACATTGGGGCAACTTACGTTAAGTACAAAGTAATCCACATACGAATGTAGTGCATTAAAGCACTCTAAATAATCTTTCGTATATTCTTCAGGTTTTGTAGCTGTGTTTTTTCCAATATTACCACCAATTATCAGTTTACCTTTATTTTTTTTTAATTGTTCTATAGCCGCTTCTAAGCCTTCATTATTAAAACCCATTCGGTTTATAATACCTTGGTCTTCTTTTAATCTGAATAATCGCTTTTTTGGGTTACCCGCTTGTCCCTTTGGTGTTACCGTTCCAATTTCAATAAAACCAAACCCAAAGTTCGCCAACTCGTTATACAAGACAGCATTTTTATCGAAACCTGCGGCTAAACCTACAGGGTTTTTAAATGTAAGTCCGAATAATTGCCTTTCCAATTTTTTATCGTTAACCAGATATAAACTTCTAAATAATGCTGAAAACCCTGGTATTTTAGAGGTGATTTTTATTAATGAAAATGTGAAATGATGAATTTTTTCGGGGTCGAATAAAAAAAATAAAGGGCGAAGTAATAATTTGTACATCAGTATTATTTATGCAAAAATACTTCTAAATAAAAAATTGCGCAATTCAAATGGTAAAAATCTTAATAATCGTAACTTTAAGGCGTATAATACGCTATTGATTATATCACTCAAACACTATAAAATGATTTCAAAAGAACACATTATAAAACGTTTTGTAAGTTACGTTACTATTGATACAGAATCTGATCCTACATCAAAAACCACACCCAGCACTAAAAAACAATGGGACTTAGCCAATAAACTAGCTGATGAACTTAAAGCCATTGGTATGCAAGATGTTGATATTGACGATAATGCCTATATTATGGCAACCTTACCTAGTAATGTAGATAAAGATGTTCCGGTTATTGGGTTTATTTCTCATTTTGATACCTCACCAGACTTTACAGGAGCCAATGTAAACCCGCAAATTATTGAAAAATATAACGGGAAAGATATTGTTTTAAATAAAGCTGAAAACATTGTTTTATCACCCGATTATTTTGAAGACTTGCTTCTTTATAAAGGACAGACTTTAATTACCACCGATGGCACCACACTTTTAGGAGCCGATGATAAAGCAGGTATTTGCGAAATTGTTTCGGCTATGGAGTATTTGATAAATCACCCAGAAATTAAGCACGGAAAAATAAGAGTTGGTTTTACACCTGATGAAGAAATTGGTAGAGGCGCTCATAAATTTGACGTTAAGAAATTTGGTGCAGATTGGGCTTATACGATGGATGGTAGCCAAATTGGAGAATTGGAATACGAAAACTTTAATGCTGCTAAGGCGGTTGTAAAAGTAAAAGGAAAGATTGTACATCCAGGTTATGCCAAAGGAAAAATGATAAACTCTATGTATATAGCGCAAGAGTTTATAAACTCGCTTCCAGCACTCGAAACACCAGAGCATACTGAGGGTTATCAAGGGTTTTTTCATTTACACGACATTCATGGTAATGTAGAAGAAACTACCTTACAGTACATTATTAGAGACCACGATAAAGAGCATTTTGAAGCGCGCAAAGAAATGATGGAGAAGTTAACAAACGAACTTAATTCGCAATACGGAAAAGAGGTTATTATTACTGAAATTAAAGACCAGTACTATAACATGCGTGAAAAAATAGAACCTGTAATGCATATTGTTGATATTGCCGAAGAAGCCATGAAACAATTAGGTATTAAACCACTTATAAAAGCTATTAGAGGTGGTACGGATGGGTCGCAATTGAGTTATATGGGGTTACCTTGCCCAAATATTTTTGCTGGCGGACATAATTTTCATGGGCGTTATGAATATGTGCCTGTTGAAAGCATGATAAAAGCTACCGAGGTAATTTGTAAAATTGCTGAATTGACCGCTTTAAAATAGCGGTTACTTATAACTTGACTTTGTACGAAAAATTAACAAACATTTACAAAGAACTTATGAGAAATTCAATATTCATTTTAATATTATGCATTACATATTTTAGCACATCTTGTTCTTCCGATTCTAATCAAGATGATGATAGTGTCAATTACACCTATAAAGTTACTAGAGAATACATTAATGACAAATATTATATAGAATATTCGTACAATGAAAATAATCTATTGACTCGACTTTTATATTATGATTATGACAATGTAACCTATTATCAAACAGATTTTCTTTATGACCTAAATAACAATGTAATTGAAACTAAATCATATGCTCCAAATTCAAATAACATATATACTAATACATATACTTACGATGATGATAATAGACTTAAAAAAGCATATTATTCAGAAAATTTTATTAACCCTAATCAGATTGTAACGCTAACATTTACGTACAATGACAATATTATTACTGTAAGCGAAAGCACAGATAATATCGTATCACCTCAAAAGGAAGTAACTTTTGAATTAAATAATGTTGGATTAGTTATTAGACTTAATAAATACTATTATTATTCGATATTGAATTACGATTCGAATAATAATCTTACAGAAATAAATACTTACAATAGTTTTGATAATACATTAATAAATAGTCAAATTTATTTATTCGACAATAATCCAAATCCATTTTATGGTCAATTGAAATCAATTTATTTTGTTAAACTTTTAGATAAATTTAGTAGCCTTAGTTTAGGTCCATATTTAAGAGGTGAATACCAAGGGTATGCATTTCCTTTTCAAAACAATAATGTAACTACTACGTTTCAGAATGGAAGCTTATTTGATAATTATAGTTATTCTTACAATGAGGATGATTACCCAATAAAATCAACCGAAACTAAAAATGGAGATAGAGACTCTGTATTTTACATTGAATATGAATAAAAACGATTTGCCAACACCGTGTATAATTCATTGCTTTGGCAAGTGCTTACTTGGAAAATTCCTTCGGAATTTTCTTGCGTTCGTTTTAGTTTACTAAATTAGTTGCTCAATCACGCAACGAAATCATACACAAACACGTTAAACGAAATAACAAACTCAAAACATGAAAAAAGTCTATTCCGTTGAAGAATATATTGAAGAAAACAACCATTTTGCTGATGCGCTAACGCTTTTGCGCCGTATGATTAACAAAACCGAGTTAGAAGAAACCGTAAAATGGAGTGCACCTGTATATACTTTAAATGGTAAAAACGTAGTTGGTTTAGGAGCTTTTAAAAACCATTTTGGTATCTGGTTTTTTAATGGTGTGTTTTTAAAAGACGAGCACAACTTACTTATTAATGCGCAAGAAAACAAAACCAAAGCTTTACGACAAATGCGTTTTGAATCGATTGAACAAATTGACAAAAACATTGTTTTAGCTTATGTTAAAGAAGCCATTGAAAACCAGAAACTAGGTAAAGAAATTAAACCAGACCGCAGTAAAAAAAAGCTTGAAATACCTATTGAGCTTAAAAACGCATTAAGTAACAACACAAGCTTAAAAGATGCCTTTAAAACCTTAACCCCTTATAAACAAAAAGAATACTGTGAATATATAGACACGGCAAAACGTGAGGCTACCAAACAAACTCGCCTTGATAAAATTAAACCCATGATTTTAAAAGGTATTGGGCTGAATGATAAATACAAAAACTGCTAAATAAACAACATACAGTCTTTAGTATCTTTAACTTCGCCATAATATGTTTCGCGGTATTTATGCAAGGTTTTTATTGGTAATCCAAACAGATATTTTTTAATATAAGTTACTTTGGTTGTAAGCTCACCCATCTTTACGGTGTGCCGCTTTTCAACTTGTGTTTTTCTTTTGATTTGTATAATTTTCATGTCTGTGTGTTTATTAAATAATTAAAGCATACAATAATTACATTAAGTAAATAATATTGAATACTTAAACATTAACTAATTATCAACGAGTTTGATAACGAAATGATTGAATTGAGTTTTAAAACTCGAGATTATGAAGTTGGAGGGATAAATTTATCCGATTGTGTTCTAAAAACTAGAAAACTAAAATTGAAGATTCTACTATTCTGTCTTTCATGCATTCCTTTTCCCATGCTGCAAACTTACGAAAACATAAGGCTACTGTCAAGAATGTTATGTTAAGATAAATACAACATTTCCAAATAAACAAAAGCCTCCAGAATATGGAGGCTTTTATATATATGCTTAATTCGTTTTTTTATTTCGCGGGTGCATTAAGCTTAGAGCTCATTTCCATAGAAATAGCAGAACGCTCAAACTTTAACTTTCCAGCCATTGTTTCAATAACACAGCTGTTATCTTTATCGTTTAACTCGGCTATTTTACCATGTAACCCACTTTTGGTAACCACTTTATCACCACGTTTTAATTCTGCAGCAAATTTCTTTTCTTTTTTTGCACGTTTCATTTGTGGTGCAATCATAAAGAAATACACAACTACAAACATTAATACAAATGGCAATAAACTACTTAATCCTCCTTCTCCCATTTTTTATGTATTAGTCGTGGTTATGTCCTTCGTGTCCAGGTTTTGTACTAGACTTAACCTGTTGAACTGGCGAATTACTAATTGATGGTGTAGGGTTTGCGCTTGCAGGTGCATTAGGGTCTGGTTTAACAAACGCCATAATTTTAACCATTTCAGTTCCTTTTTCTGTATTTGCAGTTACAGTAACCGTTTTTGTTACTTTATTAGTACCAGTTCCGTTAAATTTAACTGTAAACTGTCCTTCAGCGCCAGAAGCTAATGGCTCTCTGCTCCAATCTTGAGGTACCGTACATCCACAAGAACTTTTAATATCAGTAATTACTAATGGTGCATCACCAATATTTTTATATTTAAAAACAGTTTCAACGGCTGTTTTAGCTTCAATTTCGCCAAAATCATGCTCAGTTTTATCAAATTGAATTACTGGGAATTTTGATGAACTGGCATCTCTTTCAGCAGCTGCTGTTAAGTTGCCTTCTTCAATTTTTTTAGCGGCATTCTCTTTACACGATGTAAAGGCAATCAAGCATAATGTGCTTAATCCTAATATTACTTTTTTCATGATATTTATTTTAATTTGGTTTGTAAAAATAGTAATAATTTAAAGCATTTAAAATTTTTGGGTTGTTATTAACAAAATTTACATCAACCCTCTGCCTATTTTATTAAGCGATCCTGATGTTTCATACTCTTTTACCAGCTTATCTAAAATACCATTAATAAAAATACTACTCTTAGGTGTTGAGTATTCCTTTGATATTTCTAAATATTCATTGATGGTAACTTTTACTGGTATTGAAGAGAAACTTTTTAATTCGCAAATAGCCATTTGCAGCAATACATAATCAACATTTGCAATCCTATCAGAGTCCCAATTTTGTGTTTTATTCTCTATTTCTTTATTAATAGAACTTCTGTTTAAAAGTGTTTTGGTAAACAAATCAATAGCAAACTGTTTATCATCAGCATCTTTATAAAGTTTTGGAGTAAAATAATTTTCAGCCGATGTTTCTTTTACCTTTCTCAACAACTTTAAAATAGTTGTATTTACTGTAGGAAGGTCGTCTAGCCAAGTTAAATTTTTGTCTTCAATATATTCATATAGCTTTTCATTGGGCGCAATTACCTCTTTAAAAATATCTATAATAAAAGTTTTGTCTTCTTTAAAGTCTGAAGTTCTAGTTTTCATATATTCTGCATACAATTCACTAGAGGTTATTGCTTTAAAAATAATATCTACATACTCGCCATCTAAATCCCAATTCTTAATTTTATGAGTTTCAAACTTGTTTTTAAGGTCTGTATTTTCTTTTAAAACCTTTAATAATTGGTTGTTTACAAACTTCCGGTTAGGATTTTTGTCTTCATTAGTGGCAAGATGCTTTTTCTGTTTTTTTTGTAAATCGTCTTCAGCTCTTTTTTGAACTTCAATTAATAACGAGATTAATAACAAGTACAGGTTGTACATATTATCTATACTAAATAGCAGAAATTTTTGATCTTTACTAAAATCATCACTTTCACCACCTTTAAAGGCATATATAGTTTGCATTACTTTTACGCGAATATGTCTTCTGTTTAGCATAATTACAAAGAACTTAAATTAAAAAAGATGAAATATATTCATGGTTTTCACGCTGCAAAAATAATACTATATTTAAATAAAATACACTATTTATTCATTTTAATTAATTGCAATACTTTAAGCTATATTTAACAATTAGCTTTACGTTCAATTCCTTTTAATTATCATTAATACGCTATATTTGTGCTTCCTTAGTTTTTTACTAAATGAAAGAATTACAGCACTTAAATAAATATCTTTTAAAATACAAAACTCAACTTTTAGTAGGTGTAATTATTACCATTGCTGCCCGGTTATTTTTACTTTATACTCCCCGATACGTAAAACAAATTTTTATTGTAATTGAAAACTATTCTAAAGGCTTAATTACTGAAAGCATTTTTGAAAAACAGTTGCTTGAAGCCATACTATACATTGTAGGAGCTGCCATAATAGGTGGTATACTTACTTTTTTTATGAGGCAAGCTATTATAAATGTTTCTCGCTACATAGAGTTTGATTTAAAAAATGAGGTTTATAACCAGTATCAAAAACTTTCTCTAAACTTTTATAAGAAAAACAGAACGGGCGATTTAATGAATCGAATTACCGAAGATGTCAGTCGAGTTCGAATGTACTTTGGACCAGCCATCATGTATAGCATTAACACCATTACACTTTTTGTTATTGTCATAATTTATATGGTAAGCGCATCACCCAAATTAACATTATACACCATTGTTCCGTTACCCATATTATCGGTGGTTATTTATAAGTTAAGTAAAGAAATTCATAAGCGTAGTACCATTGTTCAGCAATACTTATCAAACCTATCAACATACACTCAAGAATCGTTTAGTGGTATATCGGTTATAAAAGCTTATGGTATTGAACCACGAACTTCCGTAAATTTTAAAAGTTTAGCTTCCGAAAGTAAAGAAAAGCAAATAAGTTTAGCCCGAGTACAAGCGTGGTTTTTTCCCATGATGATACTACTTATCGGCACAAGTAACTTGCTTGTTATTTATATAGGTGGTATGCAATATATTAATGGTGAAATAGAAAGCATCGGTACCATTGCGGAGTTTATTATTTATGTAAATATGCTCACATGGCCTGTAGCTACGGTTGGTTGGGTGACTTCCATTGTGCAACAAGCCGAAGCATCTCAAAAACGTATTAACGAATTTTTAAAGTTAGAACCTGAAATTAAAAACACGGTTGACACACATACAATTATTAAAGGAGCTATTGAATTTAAAAATGTTTCTTTTACTTATGATGATACCAATATCACTGCTTTAAATAATATTAGCTTTAATATTGATGAAGGTAAATCATTAGCTATTTTAGGTAAAACAGGGTCTGGGAAATCTACAATTTTAGATTTAATTGGAAGGCTGTATGATATTGACAACGGAGAAATTTTAATTGACAGCAAAAATATTAACACATTAAACTTAACTGATTTAAGAGATAGTATTGGTTATGTACCTCAAGATGCCTTTTTGTTCTCTGATACCATAAAGAACAATATTAAGTTTGGAAAACAAGATGCTACAGATGATGAAGTTATTGAGGCAGCAAAATATGCTCAAGTGCATAAAAACATCATCAAATTTAATAATGGTTATGATACTAAATTAGGAGAGCGTGGTATTACATTGTCTGGTGGACAAAAGCAACGCGTATCTATTGCAAGAGCTATTATTAAATCTCCAAATATTTTGTTATTAGATGATTGCTTATCGGCTGTTGATACCGAAACAGAAGAGAAAATTCTTAAAAACCTTGAAAAAATTTCAAAGGGGAAAACATCTATTATTGTAAGCCATAGAGTATCTTCTGCAAAAAATGCTGACAAGATAATTGTATTAGATAATGGAGAAATTGTTCAGGAAGGTACACACGACGCTCTAATAAATGTAGATGGGTATTACAAACACCTATATTTAAAACAACTAAGCGAAACAAATCAAAAAGATGATTAATGGGTAACCAGTGTAGTTCATCAATTTTTATTTAATAAAATGCAATGAAAATCAATGAATTTAAAAGAAACTTTAAAAAATGTTGGTTAGTATCGGTTTTTTTTAGATTTTTGATTAATAAACAATTTTCAATTCAACTATATGAATAATAATGATATGATGGAGAAAGAGGAAATTTTTTCGAAAGTATTAAGAGCAGGAAGACGCACATATTTTTTTGATGTTAGAGCTACAAAAGCAGACGATTATTACCTAACAATTACTGAAAGTAAAAAGTTTACTAATGACGATGGTTCGTTTCATTACAAAAAACATAAAATATATATCTATAAAGAAGACTTCGCTGAATTTAAAGATATACTAGCGGAAATGACCGAATATATTATCAATGAAAAAGGTGATGAAGTTATTAGCGAACGTCATCAAAAAGATTTTAAAAAGGAATATGACGATGAAACTCCTGGTGTTACAGAAGCTAATTTAAAAAGTCCTGAAAGCTTTACAGATATAGAGTTTGACGATATATAATCGCTTATTAAAAACTATTTGAATCCGTTATAACCTAAAATAACGGATTTTTTTATGTCTTTACGGTAAGTAATGCTAAACATAATGTCAACGCTAAAAAAGCAAAAGCCATTAACCAAGAAAAGTTAATAGCAATGAATAGTACACACAAAAACAGCCACATTGGTACCAAAGTAATTGCTATAGCAAAACGAAACGTTGATATAAACTCAACCTCATCAATTTTTGGTTCTACGAGTAACTTCCAAATCAAGTAAGGTCCAAATAATGAAATAATCAATAGTGTTTTAAAAAACGGTTTTAAAACCGAAAAAACATTTGCTTTTTTTACATCATGCTTTTTAAAATTGCTCGATATTGTATTATTTACGCTTTTAGGGTTTAAAAAGTCAACGTTCAAATCCACAAGTCTTTTTAAAGTTTCATCATATGTATCATTTGAAATGTGTGTTGTAAGTTTAGAAATTTCTAATTGAATACGTTCTCTTAACTTTTGAGTGCCTTCATTTTTACGATCTAAAACAAAGTCTTTCGCATTAAGTGGTTCTCCAAAAAGTAAGGAAGCACTATCTGGGAATTTTTCGGCATTAATAAAGTTTACACCAACAGGTATTAATTGTAAATCTAAATCAGGAAATTTATCTAAAGTTTCAAAAACTATTCGTGTAAATCCCTTACTTAAAGGTCTTACCGTTCTATTAATATTATGACTGCCTTCGGGAAAAATAACAATAGCCTCATTATTATTAAATAACTTAGAACAGGTATCGAAAATCATCGCATTATTTGATAAGTTGTTCCAACCATCTCTAATTCTATAAACAGGAAGCATTTGTAGGCTTTTCAAAATTCGACTAACAAAAGAACTTTTAAAAACCCCCGCTCGTGTTAAATAATATGAAAACCTATTACCTTGAGTCGCTATTAAAAGAGCATCTAATAGGGCATTTTGGTGATTGGCTAAAAACAAAACAGGTTTGTCTTTTGGGATTACTTGTATATTACGAACATGAATTCTTCTGAAATAAAAAAACAATCCCAGTTTTAAATAAGCACGTACACTATGTAGCCAAACCTTTTTCAATCTGTTATTTTTTTGATGATTTATAAGACCAATAAAAAGCCAAGGTTAAACCAGAAATAATATGCCAAATACCCCAAAATGCAGCTAAAATTGCCATTCCACCTAAACCATTAAAAAAAGTAAATATGAGCAGTAAACCCAATCCTGAGTTTTGAATGCCAGTTTCAATAGCCAGTGTTTTTTGATTTGTAAACGACAATCTAAACAATTTTGCGACCATTAACCCCAAAATTATTGCCAGAGCGTTATGAAAAATACCGATTAGCAAAACATGTTGGATATAGTTATTAAAAACTTCTATATTATTTGAAAAGGCAATCACGACTATTAAAGCAAAAACAATAATAGAAAATGGTTTTAATACTTTTGACAACTTGGTTGCCATTTGAGGGTTTTTATATCTAAAAAACATCCCTAAAACCAGAGGAATACCTAGAATTAAAACCACAATTTTTATTAACTCGAAGGGGTTTAATTCAACTTCTTTTAAAATCTGCGAAGTAGGTTCATATAAACTACCATAAAACTGGAAATTAAAAGGCGTCATTACAATGGCAATAAACGTTGCAAATGCTGTTAAACTAACAGATAAAGCTGTGTTCCCTTTTGCTAAATGAGACATGAAATTTGATATATTGCCTCCAGGGCAAGCGGCAACCATCATCATTCCTAAAGCAATGCTAGGTTCTGGTTTAATTCCTATAATGAGAACAAATGTTAAAAGGGGTAATAAAATAAACTGGGATAATATGCCAACTAAAAGCAATTTAGGCGTTTTTAATAGCAACTTAAAGTCATCAACTTTAATACCTAAGGCAACTCCAAACATGACTACTGCAAGTGCTATGTTTAAAACCCATAATCCGTTAGTATCAAAATTTATTTTTACTTGATCTAATTCCTGCATATACTAGGAGACTACGCTACCGTTTTTTACTTTTTCCTCTGGGTTTAATAAAATGACATCTTTACCATTTACCGCTCCCAATACCAAGCATTCACTCATAAATTTTGCTATTTGCTTTTTAGGAAAATTAACAATAGCTACTATTTGTTTTTGAATTAAATCTTCTTTTTTATAAAGTGTTGTTATTTGCGCTGAGGATTTTTTTATGCCTAAATCCCCAAAATCAATAGTTAATTGGTAGGCAGGATTTTTAGCTTCAGGAAAATCATTAACTTCAATTATAGTACCAATACGTAAATCTACTTTCGTGAAGTCTTCAAAAGTTATCGTCTCATTCATTTTTTAAAAATACAAATTATCCCGAACTTTGAATAAACTTATTTATTATGGCACGTACACCTTCAAATATGATTCCGCTAGGAACAAAAGCTCCAGAATTTAATTTACTAGATACAGTATCTCATAAAACGCTATCGCTTCAAGAATTAAAAGGTGATAAAGGAACTGTTATTATGTTTATTTGTAACCATTGTCCTTTTGTGATTCACGTGAATTCTGAATTGGTTTCTATTGCTAATTTCTATATAAAACAAGGAATAAGTTTTATTGCTATATCGAGTAATGATGTGATAAACTATCCGCAGGATTCCCCCGAAAACATGACCATTCATGCTAAAGAAAACCATTACCCTTTTCCTTATTTATACGACGAAACACAAGACATAGCAAAGGCTTACGATGCGGCTTGCACGCCTGATTTATATGTATTTGATAAAGATTTAAAGCTAGCTTACAGGGGGCAATTGGATGATTCTAGACCTGGCAATGGTATCCCATTAACAGGTAAAGATTTAAGGCAGGCTATTAATTGTTTGTTGGAAAATAAGGAGAATTTAGAACCTCAAAAACCGAGTATTGGTTGTAATATAAAATGGAAAAACTAACTAGAGAGTGAGTTGCCAAAAACCAACATCATACCACGCGTTAAATTTGTAACCTACTTCTTTAAAATGAGCCACTTTTTCAAATCCAAAATTTTCATGCAATTTTACACTGGCATCATTTGGTAAGGTTAGGCCTCCTATTAATACATGATACTTTTGCTTTTTAAGTTGCATAATAAGTTCTGTGTATAATTTTTTGCCTATTTGCTTCCCAAGATTTTCGTGGTCAATATAAACGGTTAACTCAACAGTGTTTTTGTATGCTGGTTTTGTTCTAAAAGTATTAGCATAAGCATACCCTAATATTTGATTTTTTTCCTCAAAAACAATAAATGGGAATTGGCTAGAGATAGCATTAATTTTCTCCTCAAAGTCTTGAATAGAGAACGGAACTAAATCCAAGGTAACTATGGAATTTAACACATAATAATTGTAAATATTTACAATTTGTTGTGCATCGTTTATAGTTACATCCCTTATCATTTAAACCCAGCCATTACGTTTTAATGTATTCTCAATATGTGCATAATGATGATTACTATGCCACGCATAAATACCAATGTTTTTTTTCAGAACCACTTCACTTTGTGTTTCAGGGTGAATAAAACATTTATTTAAATCGCTATCAGACAAGCCTTTTAAGAAATAAACAAGCTTATAATGAACAGCCCTTAAATGCATTAAAGACATCTCAATAGGTGCAGTTTTAGTATCAAAAAGTTCAGCCCAACGATCTTCAAAATAAGCTTTAATAACTGGTTTATCCTCAGTTAAAGCCCATTTAAAACGAGCGTAACTATGGTGATGACTATCAGAAAGATGATGAACAACCTGCCTTATAGTCCATCCATTGGGTCTATAAGTTGTATTTAACTGGTCTTCGGTTAAGTCTTTAACAAGATTTTCTAATCGGTTAGGGAAATGCTCTAAAATAGAAATCCAGCTTTCATTTTGTTCCTTTGAAATATTATTAGGACAATCAAATTGTCCTATAGGGTATTTAAGCTTTTGTAGTTCTTCGTCAGTCATAAACAAATATAAAAAAAGCACTTCAATAGAAGTGCTTAAAATATTTTAAAAATGATGAAAATATTATTTTACGTTCATCAATTCTACATCAAAAATTAAAGTAGCATTTGGTGGAATAACGCCTCCAGCACCTCTACTACCATATCCTAAATGACTAGGGATAACAAAACGTGCTTTATCGCCTATTTTTAAAAGTTGAATCCCTTCATCCCAACCAGAAATGACTTGACCCATACCCAATAAAAAGTCTATAGGTTCATTACGTTTATATGAAGAATCAAAAACAGTTCCATCAGCTAATTGACCTTTATAATGCACCGATACGGTTTTACCTTTCTCAGCTTTAGCACCATTTCCATTCTGTAGAATTTGGTAACGTAAACCACTCTCAGTTGATTTAAAACCTGCTGCCAATTTATCTAATTCAGCTTCGGCTTTAGCCTTCTCTTCAGCCAGTCTTTTTTCTCTAGAACCTTCAAATGTTCTAAAGGCTTCGATGGCATTAAACGATTCAGCTTCTGAACCTACACGAACAATTTCTAAAGTTTCTATTTTATCACCCTGTTCAATAGCATCAACCACTTCTTGTCCGTGTTCAACCTTACCAAACACGGTATGATTATTATCTAACCAAGGTGTTTCAATATGTGTTATAAAAAATTGACTTCCATTAGTTCCAGGACCCGCATTAGCCATTGATAATACACCTGGACCATCATGTTTTAAATCTGAATGAAACTCATCATCAAATTGGTAACCAGGGTTTCCTGAACCCGAACCTTGTGGGCAACCGCCTTGAATCATAAAATCTGGAATGACTCTATGAAATTTTAAACCATCATAATAAGGTGTTCCTTGTGGTTTTACTTTATTTTCTAAATTTCCTTCAGCCAAAGCTACAAAATTACCTACTGTTCCAGGTGTTTTTTTGTATTCTAAAGCTACTAGAATTTCTCCTTTTGTTGTGTTAAATTTTGCGTATAAACCGTCTTGCATTGTTCTAATTTTTAAGAAAGTGCAAATATAAGGAAGTAAGTTAAAATGTTAGGAATTAAAAGGCTTTAAGTTTTAAAACTAATTTGTAGATTTTATATTGAGATGAAACGGGGGAAATCATCACTTGATTTAGTTAAAAAAAAAGGATAACTTCGTTTACTTGTGCTGAACTTGTTTCAGTAACCAAGATTTACATCATTGCATTGAACACAAGCTGAAAAATGGAACTAATAGGCAGGATAAATAGAAGAAAAATATATTATGTTCAGATTAGAAATAACTCTGAATGGAAATCTTCATTGCCGAAAAATGATTGGGTTGCTTTTACGATAGCGAATAAGGAAGATGAGGAATTAGTTCCGGTGGTTGTAAAAGTATGCATGAACAAAAATGTATCTTACACTTGTAGTGCTGGAACTTTATCATATTGGACAGAACAATACTTTGACGAAGAATTTGTAGGACGTGCTGTAGATTATGAGATTCAGAATAAAAAGGAATTTGATTATGACTCAAGCCTAATGACTACTTCACATGATAACTTCAGTGAAGGCTTTTGGTTTGCGACAACTCTTGCTCATGACCCTAAAATAGAAATTGACAAAGTTGTTTGTTTGGATTTTACTCAACGAAAAGTAAAAAAGCATTTGATCGAACTAATTGACAAAATTAATAATGGTTGGTTGCCAAGTGACGAAGAAATTGAATTGGCAGAATATGGCAACTGAATAAAAAAGCCAGCGTACAACAACGTGTATAATTTATTGCTTGTTCTAGCTTACTTTCGAAAACCCTTGCATACAATCACGTTAAACAAACGTAAAAAATGGTAAAATGGATTAAAAATTAATTAGCTACTTCACTAATAAATTTTATACGATATAGTCTAAGTTCTTCATCGTCATAATCACCATCAAACTCTTTTATAGCCTTGTCAATACTATCAGAATCCGTATCCATAAAATAATCATGAATTTCTTCCTGCTGGTCTTCATCTAAAATCTCGTCTATCCAATAGCTTATGTTCAATTTAGTACCAGAATATACAATAGCTTCCATTTCTTTAATAAAATCTTCCATACTCATACCCTTTGATGAAGCAATATCATCAAGCGGTAATTTTCTATCAATATTTTGAATAATATAAAGCTTGTTCGCTGAATTACTACCAGTAGATTTCACTACTAAATCGTCTGGACGAATAATATCGTTTTCTTCAACATATTTAGCTATTAACTCCACAAAATCCTTTCCATACTTTTTAGCTTTTCCGTCTCCAACTCCATGAACATTGGCTAGTTCGGTTAAATTTATTGGGTATTTTAAAGCCATATCCTCCAAAGAAGGATCTTGAAAAATAACAAAAGGCGGTACATCTAATTTTTTAGCGTTCTTTTTACGAAGATCTTTTAACATCCCCATTAAAACTTCGTCAGCCACATTACCACTACTTTTTGCACTTGTAATAATGCTTCCATCTTCTTGCTCTCCTTCAAAAATATGATCTTCTGTCATCATAAAACTTTCCGGAGTTTTTATAAAGTTTTTACCCGCTTTGGTTAACTTAATAATTCCGTAAGTTTCAATATCCTTTTTTAGATAACCAGCCACTAAAACCTGGCGCAATAAAGCCATCCAATACTTTTTATCTTTATCTTTTCCTTTACCAAAAAAGGGTAATTCATTGGTTTTATGAGAGTTTATCAAGGCATTTTCTTTACCAATGATAACAGCAACCAAATCTTTAGATTTATATTTTTCGTTAGTAATATCAATGGTTTCTAAAAGCAATTTAACATCATCTTGTGCTTCGTGTTTCTTTTTAGGATGACGAATATTATCATCCATATCGCCACCTTCTCCGGTTTCATTATCAAACTCTTCACCAAAATAATGTAAAATAAATTTTCTCCTTGAAATGGAAGTTTCAGCAAATGCTACAACTTCTTGTAACAAAGCTTGACCAATTTCTTGTTCTGCTACAGGCTTACCGGACATAAACTTTTCTAACTTTTCAATGTCTTTATAAGAATAATAGGCTAAACAATGGCCTTCACCGCCATCACGTCCTGCTCTACCAGTTTCTTGGTAATAACTTTCAATACTTTTAGGAATATCATGATGAATTACAAAACGTACGTCGGGTTTATCGATACCCATGCCAAATGCAATAGTAGCTACAACCACATCACAATCTTCCATTAAAAACATATCTTGATGTTTCACGCGTGTTTTTGCATCAAGTCCTGCATGATAAGGCACCGCATTTATACCATTTACTTGAAGCACTTGTGCGAGTTCTTCAACACGTTTTCTACTTAAACAGTATATAATGCCAGATTTTCCTTGATTTTGTTTTACAAACCTAATAATATCAGCATCTACATTTTTTGTTTTTGGACGTACTTCGTAGTATAAGTTAGGTCGGTTAAAAGAAGCTTTAAATGTTTTAGCTCCAGCAATTCCTAAGTTTTTAATAATATCTTCTTGTACTTTTGGTGTTGCAGTTGCCGTTAGTCCAATTATCGGAATGTTATCTCCTATTCTACCAATAATATGTCTTAAATTTCGGTATTCTGGTCTAAAATCATGACCCCATTCGCTAATACAATGCGCCTCATCTATGGCCATAAAAGAAATTTTCACGGACTTTAAAAAATCAACATTTTCTTCTTTGGTAAGCGATTCTGGAGCCACATAAAGCAATTTTGTAACACCATTTACAATATCGTGTTTTACTTGTTTTACTTCAGTTTTATTTAGTGAAGAATTTAATACATGTGCTACCCCATCTTCTTTTGATACTCCTCGTATGGCATCAACTTGATTTTTCATTAAGGCAATTAAAGGAGACACTACAATCGCTGTACCTTCTTGCATTAAAGCGGGTAACTGGTAACAGAGGGATTTTCCTCCTCCTGTTGGCATAATTACAAATGTGTGATTTCCTAATAAAATGCTCTCTACTACACCTTCTTGAAGACCTTTGAACTTATTAAATCCAAAATATTTTTTTAACGCAGCATGTAAGTCAGTTTTTGCTATTAACATCAATTACTAAAAAATTAATTTATTCGTATAAAACCCAAATCGTCATTAAAATTAATTAACTAATTTAATATTGTATTTGGAGAACCCTCATATTTTTTTCGTTAGTTTTGTAACTAAAATCTAAATTAAAACAAATTAAATTTTGGTCATCCTTAAAGATAACAAAATCTTTAAAAAGCAACAAAAAAATAGTAAAATTTGAAAGACAATAATTCTATTATAAATATAGCGAAACAAACTATTAAAATGGAAGGAGAATCCATTTTAAATTTGTCTAACTTAATTACTGATGATTTTGCTCATGCTGTGCAACTCATATATAACTCCAAAGGTCGTGTTATCATTACAGGTATTGGTAAAAGCGCTATTATAGCAAATAAAATTGTAGCTACCTTAAATTCTACTGGTACACCAGCTATTTTTATGCATGCTGCTGACGCCATTCATGGTGATTTAGGACTTATTCTTAAAGATGACGTTGTAATTTGTATTTCAAAAAGCGGCAACACTCCAGAAATTAAAGTACTGCTTCCTCTTATTAAAAGTGCTAAAAACAAAATTATTGCCATTACGGGTAATAAAGCGTCTTTTTTGGGGCAAAATGCAAACTATATCTTGGATGCTTTTGTTGAAAAAGAAGCGTGTCCCAATAATCTAGCGCCTACTACTAGTACTACGGCACAACTAGTTATTGGTGATGCACTTGCTGTGTGTTTGCTTGACCTTAGAGGTTTTTCTAGTAATGATTTTGCTAAATATCACCCAGGTGGTGCTTTAGGTAAAAAACTGTATTTGCGTGTTGAAGACATTTCTTCTGTAAACCAAAAACCAAAAGTGAACCCAGATACGAGTATAAAAAAGGTGATTGTTGAAATTTCCGAAAAAATGCTCGGTGTAACGGCGGTTGTTGATAATGACAAGATAATCGGAATTATTACGGATGGCGATTTAAGAAGAATGCTATCTAAGGTTGATGATTTTTCAAAATTAACCGCTAAGGATATTATGAGTTCTAACCCCAGACGTATTGATAATAGTGCTATGGCTATTGATGCATTGGAGCTTATGGAAGCAAACGATATATCGCAATTGCTTGTAGAAGAAAATGGTATATATGCAGGTGTAGTGCATCTGCACGATTTAATAAAAGAAGGTATTATATAATGGCGAAAAAAGATATTAATGAGATGTCTTTTTTAGATCATCTTGAAGATTTACGCTGGCATTTAATTCGAATTTGCATTGCAGTTATTAGTGTTGCGACTTTAGCTTTTATTTTTAGCCGTTTTATTTTTGAGCAAATTATTTTTGCGCCCTTAAAAATGAACTTCCCAACCTATGATTTTCTATGTAGGGCAGCAAATTATATAGGTGTTAGCACCACTTTTTGTGCTGAAGAAATGCCAATGATTATTCAAAACCGTACCATGGCGGGGCAGTTTTCAGCAGATATTTGGACCGCTATTTTAGGTGGATTTGTTATCTCATTTCCTTATGTAATTTATCAACTTTGGAAATTTATTAGCCCCGGATTGCATCAAAATGAACGCAAACATTCGCGTGGGTTTATCATTATTTCATCGTTATTATTCTTTATAGGCGTCTTATTTGGGTATTATATAGTAACCCCGCTTTCGCTTAATTTTTTAGCGAATTATAGCATTTCTGATGTTGTTGACAATCAAATAGATATTAGCTCATACATTGCTTTAGTGCGTTCTTCTGCGTTAGCATCGGGCTTAATTTTCGAATTGCCAATAATTATTTACTTTTTAACAAAAGTAGGTTTGGTTACCCCAGAGGTTTTAAGAAAATACAGAAAGTATGCCTTGGTTTTAGTGTTAGTGCTATCGGCAATCATTACGCCACCAGATATTGCAAGTCAGGTTATAGTAGCTATCCCGATTTTAATTTTATACCAAGTAAGTATTTACATTTCAAAAATTGTAGTTAGAAATCAAAAACGAAAAGAGAAAAAGCATGTCTGATATTGTTACTGAATTTAATGATTATCGTTCTAGGATGAATGATAAAATTCTTGCTGATAACAACAAAGTTATTAAGCGTATTTTTAATTTAGATACGAACGCTTACGCAGAAGGGGCTTTAGATGTTAAAACAAAAGAACTTCTTGGTTTAGTGGCTTCTGCTGTTTTACGATGTGATGATTGTGTAAAGTATCATTTAGAAACAAGCTATAAAATGGGATTAAAAAAAGAAGAAGTTGTTGAAGCTTTAAGTATCGCTACTTTGGTTGGTGGTACTATTGTAATACCACATTTACGACGCGCCTACGAATTTTGGGATGCTTTGGAAGCCAATAAATAGATAAAATTTACGTTATTGCAAATATGATTTTAAGAGCCGAAAATTTAATGAAGTCCTATAGCGGACGAAAAGTAGTAAAAGATGTTTCCTTGGAAGTTAACCAAGGTGAAATTGTAGGTCTTTTAGGTCCTAACGGAGCAGGAAAAACAACCTCTTTTTACATGATTGTAGGCCTTATAAAACCCAATGGTGGGCATATTTATTTAGATAATACCGAAATAACCAAATACCCCATGTACAAACGGGCTCAAAACGGCATAGGCTATTTGGCGCAAGAAGCATCGGTATTTAGAAAATTGAGTATTGAGGACAATATTTTAAGCGTGTTACAGCTTACTAAACTTAGCAAAAAAGAGCAGCATCATAAAATGGAGTCGCTTATTGAAGAATTTGGTTTAGGGCATATTAGAAAAAGTCGTGGCGATTTATTGTCTGGTGGTGAGCGTAGACGAACAGAAATTGCACGTGCCTTAGCAACTGACCCTAATTTTATTCTTTTGGATGAGCCTTTTGCAGGAGTAGACCCGGTGGCAGTAGAAGATATTCAACGTATTGTAGCACAACTTACCAAAAAGAATATTGGTATTTTAATTACCGACCACAACGTACAAGAAACCCTTGCAATTACTGATAGAACCTATTTAATGTTTGAAGGTAGTATTCTTAAAGCTGGTGAACCTGAAGAGCTTGCCAATGATGAAATGGTACGTAAAGTGTATTTAGGGCAAAACTTCGAACTTCGTAAAAAAAAGATTAGAGATTAGTTATCGGCATTTTTCTTATAAAAAATCTTTTTAAAAATTTTCACAAAAAATAAAGATAAAATTCCAACCAGAAGTCCAACAATAATTTCTTCAACAATTGTCGGTAATTCTATTTTCTCTAAAAAGTGATGAATATATTCCACATTATGAGAAAAAATACCACCTGCTACAAGTATTAACGCAATTGTACCTATTACGGCTAAACTCTTTATTATTATCGGTAAAGCTCTAATTAATAAGTAACCTATGGTTTTTGAAATGCTTTTCTCTCTTTTACTGAATTTAACTAGCCTGTAGCCTAAATCATCCATTCTAACTATTAATGCCACAATACCATAAACTCCAACAGTAGCAATAATACAAACAATTGAGACTACTAAAACCTGGAATAAAATGGGTTTTTCTAATACCGTTCCAAGTGCAATAATGACAATTTCAACTGATAAAATGAAATCTGTAAAAATGGCTGATTTTATCTTTGTTTTTTCAAGCTCTAATAGTTCTTTTTTAGAAAGATTAGCCTTTAAACCTACGTGCTCTTCAGTTTCAGTTTCATGAGGCACAACGTATTCATAAATTTTTTCCGCGCCTTCATAAGCCAAATAAATGGCACCAAGAATAAGCGCTAATGTAATTGCCCAAGGCGCAAAAGCACTTAGTAAAAATGCAACTGGGAGGATAATAAGCTTGTTTCGCGCAGATCCTTTGGTTATTGCCCAAAGCACAGGCAACTCTCTAGAGGAAACAAAACCAGTTGCTTTTTCAGCATTTACCGCTAAGTCATCCCCTAAAATACCCGCTGTTTTTTTTGTGGATATTTTACTCATAACTACTACATCATCCATTAATGCAGCAATATCATCTAGTAAAGCAAAAAAACCAGAAGCCATTTAAAATTTTATTTTGAAGTTAAATTATCTAGTAAAGACATGAGTATGTAAAGCAGAATAATCATAGGTATGGCTGCAAAATGCAAAACAATTAATAATACCAAACACAGTAAAATAAAAATATATCTAGTTGCATTTCCTTTAAAACTATAATCTTTAAACTTTAAAGCAAAAAGTTTGATGCTTGAATTTAGTAGATAACAGCTTAGTATGGTAAGGCCAATTAAAAACCATTCGTTAAGAATAATAGCGTTAATAGCATCACTATTTTGAAACTCTAAAATTAATGGTAATGATACTATTAGAAGTGTATTTGCAGGCGTTGGTAAGCCTTTAAAATACGTTTGTTGGTCTTCGTCAATATTAAATTTTGCCAGTCGGTAAGCAGATGCCAAGGTTATTGCTAAACCAAAATATGGCATAACATTGGTTTCTCCCCAGCTTAAATCGGAAAGCTCGATAAGCTTATAAACTATCAATCCTGGTACTACTCCACTCGTAACCATATCTGCCAACGAATCAAGCTGTACGCCTAAATCGCTTTGTACGTTTAGTTTTCTGGCCGCAAAACCATCAAAAAAATCGAAAAATATACCGAGAAAAACAAAAAATGAAGCCGTTACAAAGTTACTGTTAACCACAAAAATAACAGCAATACAGCCACAAAGTAGGTTTAAGAGCGTTAATCCATTTGGTATAAATTTCTTCATATATTTATTTTAATATTGTAAAAATAGCAAACAATTTCAGTTGAAAGCAATATCTGTTATATTTTCAAGTTTATAGGTTTAAATATTATGTGCATCTTTGTAAAAAAATTGCGTTTGAGACCTTACATTACTGCATTATTTTTTGTTTTGTCTGTTTCAGTCTTTAGTCAAACTGTTAGAAAATACTCTAATGAGTTTATGAACATTGGTGTAGACGCTGCTGCATTGGGTATGAGTAGTGCCGTTACATCTCAAACTGCCGATGTAAATTCTGGATATTGGAATCCTGCTGGACTTTTAAAACTTGAAGATAACCAGTTGGCATTAATGCACTCTAGTTATTTCGCTAACATTGCAAATTACGATTATGCTGCTTTTGCTATGCCTTTAGACAATCAAAGTGCTATTGGAGTTTCGCTGATTCGTTTTGCGGTAGATGATATTTTAAACACTACACAACTTATTGATGAACAAGGTAATATTAATTACGACAGAATAAGTTTGTTCTCAACTGCTGATTACGGACTTACATTTTCCTATGCCAGAGCATTACCAGTGCAAGGTTTGAATTATGGTGTAAACGCTAAGATTATCCGTAGAATTATAGGTGATTTTGCTTCTTCTTGGGGATTCGGTTTAGATTTAGGCATTCAGTTTGAAACCAATAACAACTGGAAATTTGGTGTTATGGCGCGGGATATCACAACTACTTTTAACGCATGGGCTATTAACGAAGAAGAATTTGCCAAAGTGCAAAACGCCGTTGCCGGACAAAATCAAGAATTACCCGAAACAACCGAAATTACTATACCTAAATTACAAATAGGTGTTTCAAAAATGGTAGATTTTAATGTGGATTATACACTGTTAACAGCGGTAAATTTAAATATTAGGTTTGAAGAAAATAATGATGTTATTTCAACATCATTTGCTAGCATTAATCCTGCCTTAGGCTTTGAGTTTGGATACATAGACATGGTTTATTTACGTGCTGGAATGGGTAATTTTCAAAATGAATTACAAATTGATAATAGCGAGCAACTAAGTTTTCAACCCAGTTTTGGTGTTGGTTTTAAATACAATGGTATTCAAATTGACTACGCTTTTACAGATATTGGCGACCAAAGTGTGGCATTATATTCCAACGTGTTTTCGTTAAAACTTGATTTCAGTATTTTTAGGTAAATTTAATACATGAAAAAAGCACTACTTTTTCTATTTCTTTTTATATCTGTAAAATTAGTTATTGCCCAAAACATTACTTTATCCGAACAAGCTGAAATTAGTGTACTTACAATTGGTCCAGGTGAATCTCTAAATGATTCTTTTGGCCATAGTGCCTTTAGAATCAAAGACCCCGTAAATAATCTTGACGTTACTTATGGCTATGGCGAATACGATTTTGATGCTCCTAATTTTTATTTAAAGTTTGCTCAAGGAAAGCTTAACTATTTAATTAGCAAAATCGATTTTCAAAGATTTTATCAAATTTATGCCTATTACAATAGAACTATAAAAGAACAAGCTTTAAACTTAAATCAAGCTGAGAAACAGAAACTCTACGACTTTTTAATCAATAATTATAAACCAGAAAACAGACGCTATTTATACGATTTCTTTTTCGATAATTGTGCTACAAAAATTAAGGATGTTGCTAAAATAGCAGTAAATAATTCCATTACTTTTAATAAACCAGAAGATTACAAAGACGCTACTTTTAGAACTTTAATTCAGAATAATTTAAACAGAAACTCTTGGGGAAGTTTGGGTATTGATGTGGCTTTGGGCTCTGTAATTGATAGAAAAGCCACTTCTGAAGACCACATGTTTTTACCCGAAAACATTTATCTATTTTTTGAAAGTGCAAGTTTAAACAATGGTGAAAAACCTTTAGTAAAAAGCAGTCGTGTATTATTCCAGGAAAAAGAGAGAGTTAAATCAAATTCATTTTTCACAAGTCCGCTATTTGTTTTTGGACTTATAGGGTTCTTTATTCTATTTATTACATACAAAGACCGTAAAAAGAATTCACAAAGTAAATGGCTAGATATTACTCTGTTTATAATTACTGGCTTAGTAGGTGTTTTTATACTACTACTTTGGTTTGCTACCGACCATAAAGGAACACATCAAAATTACAACTTGCTTTGGGCTTTTGCCTTAAACGTATTAGTAATTGGTCAGCTTTTTCGGAAGAAAGTAAGTGCATGGTTTATTAAATACATAAAACTTTTAGCAATCCTATTGTGCCTTTTAACACTTCATTGGATTATAGGAGTTCAAGTTTTTGCTATTGGATTGATTCCGTTTTTAATTGCTTTATTTATAAGATACCTTTATTTAATTTCTTACTACAAAAAGCAGGTTACTGTCCTCTAAAAAATATCACTGTACTGAGTGTTTTAACAAGAATATTAGCATCTAAAAAGAAGCTACGATGTTTTATATAATACAAATCGTATTGTAGTTTAAGCAAACTATCATCAACGGAAGACCCATAGCGTGTTTTTACTTGCGCCCAACCTGTTAAACCGGGTTTAATGATGTGACGCGTTTCATAAAAAGGTAACATTTGCGAAAGTTCTTTCACAAAAAATGGACGTTCTGGTCGCGGCCCAATTAAACTCATTTCACTTTTTAAAATATTATAAAATTGAGGTATTTCATCCAATCTAGAATACCTTAAAAACTTACCAAAAGGCGTAATTCTTACATCTCCTTTTTTAGCCCAAACCGCACCAGATTTTTCAGCATTTTTAATCATGGTTCTAAACTTAATTATTTTAAAAACCTTACCATTTTTACCCATCCTATCTTGTAAATAAAAAAGACGTCCACGATTACCTATAGCGTTTCCAAGAAGAATGACTGGTAAAAACAATACACCAATTAAAATACCTAATACCGAAATTATTATGTCAAAAAGTCGATGAAAAAACAGATATAACTTATTTTGATTACTTCTACTAAATGGGAAATACTTATAAAAATCTTTTCCAACAAATTGTACCGGTATTCTTTGGGTCATCTCTTCATAAACCTGAGTATATTCCTTTATAGGCAAACCTTCTTCCAGCAACCTAATGAGTGTATAATATATTTCTGAGGTTATAGCTTCAGAATTGTAGCTAGCAATAACAATTTCTGATATGTTTTCGTCCTTAATAACTTGTTTTATTTGTTTAGGTGTATATTGAGGAATAGCATTGAATTTAATGGACTCAAACTTATTTAATTCACAATTTACAAAGCCAACAATTTTATAATTAGGGTCGGAACTTTTAAAGGCCTCTATTATGGTTTCTATGTTTGAAGTTTCTCCTATGATTAATACTTTTTTATAAAACCTAGGTGACACTATAAAGGATACATAAGCAATTCTCCATAAAAACAATGCAACTAGCATCGCAAAATAAAAGAATAGAATTTGCAATCGATTATCAGGTAAAACTGGTGTGAAAAATGGTGTAAGTAAATAAAATAATACGGTTATTGAAACGGTAAATACAATACTAGTAGAAAACTTTTCAATTTTACTAGATTTTTGCAAATCGTATAATTCAAACACGGTTCCGAATATCGAAACATATAAAATTAAAACTAGAGTCCATCTCCAGTTTTCTTTTGTAATTGTAAAATAATCAAAATCAAAAGTGTTGCTAACAAAATAAAGTACAATAAGAATTGATAATATATCGAAGATACGAAGTAGAATTTTACGTTCTGATATATTAAAATGAATACCTGTATAAGACATTATTTAGAGCTAAACTTGAGAGACTATAAAGATAATAAGTAAATTTAATTAAGCTAGAAATTATTGCAAGAGTTTAATCCATTGATTTTTAACAATATTCCAATCAAAATTCTCAACCCTTTTTCTAGCAGACAATGCTATTTGATTTGCTTTATCTGGTGTACTATGTAACTCTTTTATTGCGTCAACAAATGATTCAACTGAGTTAGGTTCTATTAAAACACCCTCTTTGCCATTTTCAATTAAAAAAGGCATTCCACCCACATTAGTAGAAATGACGGGCAAACCGAGTGCCATAGCTTCAATAACACTAACAGGCATATTATCAAAATTGGTGGTGTTTATAAAAAAATTATAATTTGTAGATAAAGAAATCCATTCTTTTTTTGATAGTTTCCCTGTAAAGGTAACATCTACTTTTGATTGTTTTGCCAGTTCTCTAGCTTCTAAAAAACTTCCATCACCATCAGGACCAACCATACAAAGCTCCGCTTCTAGGTTATCATCTTTTAACATTTTTAAAACTCTTATGGCTAATAATGGGTTATAAATTTTTGAAAACGAGCGTACCCAGAGTAATTTAACTTTGCTATAATTTCTTTGTTTAAATGGGTATTTAGCTAATTCTATTGAATTAGGAATATTAATAACATTCAAAACTGCAAATTCTTCAAATTTTCTCTTTATAAAAATTGAAGGCGCAACATTTATATGGGCATTATTAAATATTGCTTTTGAAAGTACTGGTGAGGTTTTTAGTCTTTCTGGCAAATTCCCACCGTGTAATAATGGAATATACTTTAATTTTAAAATTCTACACAGTTGGCTCACAAAAAAAGCGTAGTAAAAATTTAATGTGCTATACGTATCAATTAAAACATAATCTGCTTTTTTTCTATACTTAAAACAGGTATAAAGCATATGTAATAATCGAATAATGATGCTTTTTTTATGTGATGCCGATATAACTTTAAAGTTAGTTTCGCTTAATAAAGGTGCCAATACATCAATTGATGACAAATTTGTTTTTTTATAATTATTTGATTTATTTCCTATGTAAACGATACATTTCAAGGTAATTTCTTAATGATTTTAGTGTCTATTTAACTTCGTTTTATCAATTTTCCCTTTCGGTTTTGCTTTATATTGAATACTTAACAAACACAACCCGTAAACGAAAGCAGGTGCGGCGATTCGCATTGAGGAGTGATTAATAGTAAAAAACCAAAATATATATAAGGAATAAAAAAAGATATTTGATTTGTTTTTGACTCTTAATAGTAATGGTGCTGCTAATAAAATTAACAACGCTATTAATCCAAATAGTCCATGTTCAGATAATATACGGCTCATTTCGTTATGAGATGCCGCTTCAATACCTTCATTTTGCTGTCTTAATTCTTTTATTTTTCCAACACCTACACCTAAAACTGGGTTTTTAAAAAATTCATCTAATTCAAAAGAAATTAAATCAGTTCTTCCTGTAGAAATATCTTCTTTCTCTCTACCTAATGCATCTTTATTGGCATATCTATTTTCAATTAAACCGCTTGTCTGAATTGATGAATAAAGCCAAACCAATAATCCTAGACTCGCAAAAATCAAAACCATTCTGCTAATTCTAAACTTTGCTTTGACATTAACCTTTTTAAAATAAAAATAAATAAAGGCGGCAATCATAAAAAGTGCCGTTATAACACCTCCTCGGCTAAAGGTTACTATACCTCTAAAACTCATAGCTGCCAATAATAAACCATTGATTATTTTTAGCGTTAAGGTCGGTGAAAGCATAAAAAAACGCACACTAAATACAAACATTCCTAACCCCAAAACTGTAGATACTTGGTTAGGACCAAAGCCACCTGAGGCAGCAAAATTAGAGCCCGTTCCAGTAATTGTTTCTCGAATATCTGGAGTAAAAAAGAACAAATATGTTGTCATAGCTATTAAAGGCAATGCCATGTATAACAATATTTTATGCATATTATCATAAAGTACTTGCCTTTTGTAACAAAATATAGATACTATGCCCAAGCATATGGGTCCGCTTAAGTTAAACGCAATGGCTGTACGAATAGTAGTTTCTTCTGTGATGTTAAATCCTGCTACCAATATTCCAGGAATAAGAAGAAAAATATACACAATATAGGGAATGGGTTGCTTAGTTAAGTTAATAGTAAGAATGCCCATTAAAGTAAATAGAATGACCAAATACTTTGAAGCTTCATATAGAAAATTACCTCCAGTCATCCTTAAAAACACCTCTGCTCCTACTACATAGCTACAAGCTATTAAAACTTTTATGGCGCGTTGAGATGGTTTTACTTTAAATATTTCGTTCGTAAAATAAATAAATATTACTAGTAAATACACTTTTGACAACCCTGAAAACGTATGGATTAAAAAGCCAATTAAAACATGTAATACAATGATTTTTATGTAATTAAAGCTTTTCAATTTTATTTTAGATAAGAATTATATGTGCTTAAAATGGTTTCTATTTGCTTTTTTTGGGAAAAATTTTTCTCAATTTGTCGGTTAAAACGCATAGCGAAATCATGTCTTAATTCGGGGTTCTCAATATATAAAGATAATGCATTAGACAATTCATTAGGCATTGAAGGATTAACCAAAATTCCATTATGTTGATGGGCGATAACCGATTCACATTCCCCAACTTTAGTTGCAACAACTGCTAATTTAGCTAAACCATATTCTAATAATGCAATTGGTAAGCCCTCAGATTTTGAAGATAATACTCCGATTTCGCACTGATTTAAAATATTATAAATATCTGGTTTGATTCCGTACAAATAAACCGATTTGCTTAAATCAAGTTCTTTAATTTTATTATCAATTGATTTTGCATAATCATCATTAAAGCTTTTACCTATACCATGTAACGTCCAATCAGGGTGTCGTTTTAAAACTATTGCAAAAGCTTCCAGCAGCGTAATATAATCTTTCTGAGGTCTTAAATTTGCTAAACACACTATTCGCTTTCCTTCTTCTCCTTTTAAACTGGTTTTGGCTAAGACTTGGTTTATTGTTGCGAAATTTGGTAAATAAGTAACACTTCTGCACTTTAAATTTTGTTTTGCCCAAGTTTCTAAAGATTTGTTTACACTAAAAATATGTGTGAAATATTTGGAACACCATTTTAAAACACCAGCTTTTCTGTTACTTAAAAATTCACTGTTGCCAAAGTGGTCATGCCAAATAACAATAATTTTTCGGTTTAATAATTTTATTAAAGTTGCTAGAAAAAATGAGGAAGAATGTGCGTGAATAATTTGTATTTCATGTTCTTTAATAAAACTACTTAACGTTTTAATTGCAGTAAAATCAAGAGTCTTAGTTTTATTCAAAAATAGATAGCCCACTTTGGTTGAAAGACTTTCTTTTAAAAGTCCTTCTTTACGAGTTGCGCACAAAAAAGACCCTTCAATATTTGATGACAAAGCATTAGCTATATTAACTGCCACACGCTCAGCCCCACCTGCTTCTAAAGAGTCTATTAATTGTAATACTTTCATTTAAACTTTTAATAGTTTCATAATTTCTACCTCAAAGGTTTCCAATGTATAATTTTGAGACCATTTTAAAGCATTGTTTGACATTAATTTTAACTGTTCAATGTCGTTTAATGAATTTTCTATTTTATATACAGCCTTTTCTAATTCAGATTCAATCAAAATACCTCGTTTACCATTATCCAACATATGAGGAACACATGACATTGAAGTACTTATTGGAATAACACCAAAAAACATAGCTTCAGCAATGGCTTTTGGCCAACCTTCGGATTTTGATGGTAATATTAAAAAATGAGCCGATTTTAAAGTTTTTTTTATGATTTCCTTTTCTTTATTACCCAATATTTTTACAAAACCTTCTAACTTATTATTTACCATATATTGCTGGAGTTCTTCCTTTAAAATACCTTCTCCATATATATCTAATTGAATGTTTTTTCCTTTTTTATATAACGCTTCAACTATTTTTATTGCTAATAACGGACGTTTCCCCTTAACCAAACTTCCTATAAAAACGAATTTCAATAATTTAGAATAATTTCTATTTTTTAGTGGCTCCTTTTCATTATCTGAGTAGGTAGCTGTAAAAAAGGGTTTTATGTTTTTTGACTGATTTTTCCAATCACCGTAAACCAAAACTGTTATTTTTTTCGTTAAAAAAGTATTTGACAACAACCGCTTCTGAAATTTATAACTCCATGGTTGTTTCGCCTTTGGGTCCCAATTTCCTGCATATTTAGCTGTTTTTAATTTATGTGGGAAAAAGATTTGTACCAAACAGCCTAATAAACCAATATTTCCTGGGCAGCGTAAATGTATATGATCTGCTCTTTTACAAGCTTTAAAGAGAGTTATTATAATCAAAGGTATTTTATAAATAGACAAAAACGCCTTTTTTATACTTGTAAACTCTAAAGAAGAAACTTCTTTAAAGTTCAAGTTATTATGTTTATAATCTAAGTCAATGGCATTCTTTTTTTCTGAAATTTTGGGGGCAACAATATGTACTTCATCAACATGTTTTAACCAAATATTCATTTCACGAACATAAGGTGCATAAGCTGAAATGGTTTTGCCATTTAATTTATGTTCAACATGAGATATGATTAAGAATTTCATTGATCATTTTTATATATTCAAAATAATACAAACTTTATTCAAATATAGCATTTACAACATATTTAGCTTGGGCTTCGGGAGTACAGTACTTAGAAAAGTATCGTTTTCCATTCCCAGCTATTTTTTTATGAAAATCAGAACTATTTAAAACTTTATCAAATACTTTTCCATAATCGTTAGTATTTTCAATATAGTAAATGTCCTTTTCATGATTTAAAGGAATTGGGAGCTCTATTTTAAACGGAAATGATAAAACAAATAAACTTTGATTCAAGTATTCCGCTAAACGCCAACTAACAGCACCATAAACAGCAGGGTTATTTAAGACTATTTTAGACTTTTTGCTTAATTTAGAAAAGGCCTTAGGTGTGTATTTTTTTTCATTCAATTCATCTTCAAAATCAAAATTATTTCCATCAGAACGAGGAATAAAACCCCCTTCAAAATTTATACGAGCGTCTTGTTTGCAATAGCGAATAAATTCTGCTCTAATATTATTTGTTTCTGCTTCTTTTTTCCAAATACTTGCAGTGAAAAATATATAATTATCTTTTTCTGTTTTTAAATGATATTCCCTATAAGATGGTCTCCTTAATAAAATATAAATCTCTCTCGCTAGTACTTTTAGCTTTAAATATTTAATTAAACTAAGGTTGAAGAGTTTTAAGTAAAGGGGTAAAATATTTATTGGGTAGTGCGGAAACAACGCTTTTACTTTTTTTTGTTGAAAAGATCCAATATCCAAAAGTTTGTTTGTAACAAAATAGGCGTCTACTTGTTCATATAAATTTTGATCGAAATAAACAGGATCATCATTATTTATTACTGCGATTTTATCATCTACTCTAAATATAATTACTGGCTTATTATTGTACTTAAGAAAAGCCCTTTCCATTTTAAATTTAACTTTGAACACTTTGTGAAGCCCGTATAAATAATAAGACGAATAAAAGTTAGGTATATTAAGTATAGAAATCGTACGCATTAATTAATTTTTGGCTTGTTAAATATAAGGGAAAACCAACCAACTATCCGGCCTAAACTTTCTGTAAATGCTTGTTTTTTATGTTTATCCGTAATAGTGTTACTTAAACGAATAACCGTTAATAAAAAAGCCGTTGCATGCCATTTAAATTTTGACTTAATATTCGGTTTTGGATATTTAACGCGCCATACATACCATCCGTTTCTTATCACCATTTTACCATATTTAAATTTATTTGGTCTTCCTTCTTCATTATGATAGTGGGATAATTGCGCTGAAGTGTTTACATATAACTTGCCAATTTTTGCAAGTCGCAAACTAAAATCGGTATCTTCATAAAGTCCGTAACCTTCAAAATATGTTGAAAATGATAATCTATCAAAAACTTCTTTTTTATAACTGGAAACACCACCCATAATTTGTTCAACCTCATAAGTTTTACCCGAAGGTGGTAAAAACCCAATAGACCTACCATGTGCAAATGTTGGCAAAAACCCAGGCGGAGTATCAGGTAACAAACCAAATTTCCTTCTTAATTTAAAACGTGAAGGCTCGTTACGCATCCATCCATCAAAATAGAATTTGTTACTGTTTTTAGGGGAAGCAGCTTTTTCCCAATAGACTTCATTTTTAATATAACCGCCAACTGCAAGCGCATCCTTTTGTGTTTTATATGTACTTAGTAAGTTTTCAAAATAATTTTCTTCTAAAATTATATCATCATCTAAAAAGCAAATAATTTCAGTATTGTTATTAACCATTTTAATCCCGTAGTTTCTTTGCTTTGTTAACCCACGATGCAAATCATCTACTAAAGTGTACTTTAAATTCTTGTAATTTGAGTTTTCTAAAAGCTTTGAAGAAGCATTATTTGTTGAACCATCGACTATTATAATTTCATTAGGATATAGCGTTTGAATTACTACTGAATCTAACAGTGATTGTAAAGCCTTCGGCCTCATGTATGTACATACTATTAAGGAGAAATTCATACTAAATTATTCTTCATTTGATTTGCCCAATAAATACTTTGTTGCCATTGTTTTTTAAATGTTTTATAGTATTTGAAAGGGTTTTTTATAGATTGAGCCTTATAAAACTTCAAAAACAGAACAAGTTTATAGCCTTTTAACTGTTTTGTGGTTTGATGCTTTAACTTATAATATGTTATTGCTGGTGAAGGCTTTGGTTTATCACCTTTCAATGTCCAAATATGCTCAAAAGATGTTCTAAAACCACCTATTGGTGCTTTAACATGCTCAATTTCTGGCTCTGGTAAATATATTACATCAACTCCATTATTGCGTAATTGCATTCCAAAATCGGAATCCTCACCAAAACTAAATTCATAATTCATATCGAACGTTAAACCTTTCAAGCAAATCGATTTTACAACACTACATCCTGAACCAAAAGTGCTCCATTGCATTTGGTTTAAATGCGTTTTTATATCTTTTTTTTGCAAACAACTTAAAGTTACGGCAGCTAATTGGTATTCTAACATTTTGTTGATGGTATATTCGATATGGTTGGGTTGTATTCTAATATCGTCATCAGCGAGAAAAACATACTTTGAAGTTACCTTTTTCAAAGCTAAATTTCTCGCATTACAAGCCCCTGTCGTGTGTGTAAATTTGTGAATGATTTTAAATGGCCATGTTTTATTCGAGATGAAATCTAATTCAGATTTACTATTCTGATCCTGATTTTGCTCAATAATAATAACTTGATTTGGTAGAAGCGTTTGATTGGTTAGATCAATTAAAAAATTACACACGTGTTGCTTTCTACCTAAAGTTGGAATAATTACATCTACCGTTTTATTTTTATCTATTTCACTATTAGAAATTGATTCGAGGTCTAAACTAAAATTAGTTTTTATTTTTTTATAGAATAAGCTATTAATGAATGGTAAGATTGGAAACTTTCGTTCATAAATTATATAACTAATTAGTAATAACAAAACCCAAACGCTTTTATAATGCAATTTAACAAACTTAAACAATTGGAAAGTTGAAGCTTTGTGTTCCTCTGTTAACTTATTTGATTGAATTAATATTTTAGGCTCTGAATAGCAAAACAACCCTTTTGGCATTCCCAATTTTGCAATGGAGTTAAGAACAAAATCAAAAGAACCGCTCAGTTTTATTTTATTTTCAAACTTTAATAGTTCCGAACCATAAATAGCACCAACTTGACTACTCATTAACCATGTTGGGTATTTTACGAATTTATTCACCTTTAAAAATGGTGAGTCTTCTACATAGCCTATTTGCTTCGGTAAATACTGATCTTCGCAATAAGAAAGCATGGTGTTTTTTAGTTGAAATGACTCCTTAATGCCGTCTATATTTAAATGCTCTTTTAGTGAATAGTGACACCAAACTAAAATTCTTTCCTTATACTTATTTGCAATGATAAACATTGCTTTTATAGGGTTTTTTATGGTATTAAATACTATTTGATTGGTTTCTAAATCAATAATCTCAAAAACTTCTTCGCCCTTGTGTGTTAAAAGAATCATGTGTTTAAAACAGATTTATAGTATTCTATATTAATGTCAGCATTCTTATTGATATCAAACCGATTTTCAACTTTATTTCTTGCCGCTTTTCCTAACTTCAAACACAAAACATCGTCATTTAAAAGTTCCACAATACGACTTGCATACAATTCAATTTCAGTTGGATGCACTAAAAAACCGTCTTTGCCATCATCTATTATTTCTTGTGCCCAACCAATACTTGTATTTACAACAGGTTTTTGAAGCGCCATAGATTCAATAGTTACCATTCCTAAAGTTTCTGCAAATGATGGGAATACACAAACATGAGCATTTTTAATATGTTCTTGCACTTCTAAATACGGTATTTTACCTAAATAATTAACATGCTTATGTGCTTCATCAGAAAAAATTTGTTCAACCAATTTGTAGGTAGATGGTTCTCCTGTTTTAATGTCGGACGAATCATTACCAATCAAAATTAATTTTGCATCAGGATTACTTCTTATAACCCTATTAAAAATTTCTGCTAATTCAAAAACACCTTTTTTTCTAATGATTGTTCCTATATAGAGAATCGTATTTCTATCATATTCATTAGGTGTATTATTTACAAAGTTTTCTAATTGAAGACCATAATGGATAGTTTTTATTTTTTTCTTGTCTAATCCAAAAATTCTTTGTGTTTCAAACCCAGCATAACTTGTTGGAGCTATATAAGCCACTGCCTTTTTTAAAGCCAATTTTTCAAACACAAAATTCTTAAACTTCTGCCTTCTGTTTTCCAACTTACAGAAATAGGCGTCGCTTCCATGAAATCGAATCACCAAAGGCAAATTGAAACGCATGAAAGCTGTAATTCCCGTCCAATCAGCAGCTTCAAGGATATTAATTTTATCCTTTTTGACTACCTCATTTATATACTTTTGCAATCGTAACCTATAATAATACCAAGTGAAGAATTTATAGTTTTTTTTAGCAATTAAATGAATCGTTACTCCTTCATCTTCAACAATATTATTTTCATTTTGGTGATATACAAATACGGTAACCTTAACCCCTTTTTTTACTAAATTAACTGCCAAGTTTTTAATGCTGGTGCCAATTCCCGCAGCATGTTTAACACTGGGGTGTGGATACTCCGATGTAATGAACCCTATTTTCATTTTAATATGGTATGAATGGCATTCCAAATATTCTCTGAGGCTTTGGTTGGTGTTTCGCCAACTACAATTTTGTACCATTTTTTACATTCCTCAACGTTAGAAAGTTCTCCATCTAAAATCTGTTTTACTAAACTTTCCAAATCATTTTTATCTCTACAAAATATTGCTGCCTCTTGACTAGGCATACTTCTAAAATGAACATATTTATAATTTTGGCCAATATCTCGAATACCTTTTTTTAGCTGTGGCTGTTCATAATTATAATAAATACATGGTTTATTATGAGCAACAAAATCAAAAACTGTTGAAGAGCATACATTAGTTACAAACTCACTATGTTCACAAACGTTATAAAGCATCTTGAAATCTTCTGGAGTTGGTAACACATGATTCCATTGACTACCAACTTGCTTCCAAATAGGATCTAAAACGGCTATAATATCTTTATTAGCTTCAACTACTGCATCATATCTTGAAGTAAAATCTACTGGACATTTTCTGTAAATGATTCCTAAATTTTCGCCTTTGGTATTTAAACTCCTAACCGCATTGGCTAAATCTTCTAAATAATATTGATCTAACGGTGAAGTTGTTTCATCATCGCCTGAATAACAAATGTATCTTTTATTAATATCTAAATTATGTTCTTTAAAAAAGGCTTCACGTGTTTGTTGTAAAGAAACATCGTAATGAGGCTCAAATTGGGGTGTTCCTGTAACAATGACTTGTTCATTTTTAACAAATGGATAATATTGTAAAACCTGTTGTTTCATTAAATCACTCCATACAAAGTAATAATCGGTTTCAACTACTTGCATCGCTTTAGGTACATTATCCCACGAATATACAAACGCTACTGTTGGTATTCCTAAATCTTTAGCTGCCAATAAAGCACTTATAGATTGTGTTGCCCGCTGTGTAGTGCAAAAAACCAAATCGGGTTTATGTTTCTCCAATTGAGATTTACAATACTTGTATTTTGAAGTAGAGCGCTCTAAACTATTTATTTTATGTCTAAGTTTTACAACACCTTTTTCGGAAGAATACAGGCCAATTAGCCACTTGGTATAAAGGCTTTTAAATATATTTTTTAAGCCTTTATAGTTGAATGGGAATTTATAAGTAGGGTAAACATTATCCTTGAATTTATCTCGAGAAATGTTCAACTCTGCACGTTTTCTTGCTCGTGAATAAATAGGTAATAATTTATGTACCGTATGATCTCCAATAACAACTTCCTTAAATCCCAAATTATCTTTTAGTGAGAAAATTGTATTATTCCAATAATGAATTTCAAAATCCATTTTTTCTCCAATTTCTTTGAAATTTGTAAAGGCAAAATTTCTTAAACCAACACCATCTGGAAAAAAAACAAACACTTTTTTCTTCATTTACTTTTCACTTTTAAATGGGCAAACTGCCATTAAATTAGAACATATCCCTTCAATTACCTCTGGTTTTGGAAGTGTTTCTTTACCATCAAAAAGACATTGCAAATCATTTAAACTCATCTTAGAATTTTTAATGTCAGATTTGTATGAAGGAATTTGAACAGATTCGAAATAATCTTGATATTTAATATCATCTCCAAAAACATCATCAGAAAATTTTTGCCAAATTGCTGGAATACCATATGCATGTGCCACTATAATACCGTGTAATGAAGACGACACTATTTTTTCGCATTTTAGAATGTCGTTTGTGGTTTTTTCTACATTATTTGTCATCAAATCGATTAGTAAAATGGAATCTTCGTTTTCATAAAAGTCTTTTACTTTTTTAAAATCATTATAATGAGGTATTATTCCAATTTTGTATTCTTTACTTATTTTGGGATGGTAATATTTTGGTAATAATAGCGCAGGATCTCCGTATATTTCTGGAACTTCATACCCCAGATTTAACAAAAACACCCTTGTTTGTGGGCCTCTAACTGCTAAAAATTTAGCCTCCTTAATAGGGTAATCTTTTGAAACAATACCACTACCCCAAACAATACATTTATTATTTACGTTTGCTAAAATACTCCCTACCGTGACGTAGATTGGTGCAAAAAAATCGTAAAATGAAAACTTCTTTGGCCATCCAAAAACAACTTTTCTATCCGATATTTTTTCAACAAGATATTTCCCAAGCAAATCACCATAATTTTCTTTGGTTTTCCCTTGTATCTTAATTTCATTCCACCAAAATAATCTAATTTTTTTGGATGAAAACATGATTATACTTTTTGGTTTTTCAACTTATCGCGTTGCACTTGTTCTATAGGTAAAATATCCTGATTTTTGAATTGTAAAGCTTTATAGACGGCATTTACATCTCTTGATAATTTTCTTAAACCCATGGGTTCTAAAGAAGCTGCATGGTCTGTTCCTTTCCATGTTCTATCAATGGTATAATGTCTTTCAATAATATTAGCCCCTAAAGTATAAGCTGCAACATCAACAGCTATTCCTAAATGGTGCCCTGAAAAACCAATATGCTTAACCTCATTTTGATATTTTTCAATTAATAAATTGATATCTAATAAGCATACATCTTCAAAAGGAACAGGATACCCAGACGTGCAATTGTAAAGCACCAAATCTTTATTTCGATTGTGCCTTTTAAAAAGATTTACCAAGTCTTCAATCTCATCTTTGGTTGTCATTCCTGTTGAAATATGTAATTCACCATCGTAGTTATTACATAACCATTCTAACATAACAACATTATTATTGCAAGCCGAAGGAATTTTAATAAATTCTGGTTTTAATGAGGCTATTTCTTTTGCTGAAGTTAAATCCCAAACAGACGTTGAATAAGTTATACCTATTTCTTCACAATAAGCTTTTAACGCTTCGTGCTGATTAACATCAAACTCTAAATACTCCCTGTGCTCACCATATGTGTTTCCATAAGAATTTGCAGGATTAGGATGGGGTTGATTATATTGCTCTTCGGTTAAAAGTTCCTTATTATTTCTCTTTTGAAATTTTACTGCATCTACGTTGCAAAATATTTTTGCAACCTTAATGAGTTCTTTGGCTATTTCCATATCTCCTTTATGGTTGCAACCAATTTCTGCTATGATATAAGGTTTTTTATATGTATTCATTAGATTTTGGGCTTATTAAAATCTTTTGTTATAATTCATTACAAACTGGCAAGCTTCTCTTATTGCTCCTGCACCAGAATTTTTAGATAGTACGATATCAGCATGTTGCTTCACAACATCAGTTGCATTATTGGGCGTTAACGACCAGCCAACGCTGCAAATATTTGTTAAATCGTTTACATCATCACCAATATATGCGACATTAGATAAACTGATATTTTCTTTTTTTGCTACCATTTTCAATAACGAGAACTTATCTTTTACACCTAAAAAAACGTGCTTGATTTTTAATTTTTCCATGCGTTTTGCAACAAGTTCTGAGTCTTCAGAAGTCATTACCATAACCTCAACATTGTACTGCCTTAAAATTTCAAGTCCCATTCCATCACGCATATCAAAACTTTTAGTATGCTCTCCATCTTTAGTGTAAGTAATCGTACCATCCGTAAAAACGCCATCAACATCTAATACTAAATGTGTTATTTTGTCTGACTTTTTACTTCTTTTTTGTCTTTCAATTAGCAAGTTTTCTACAACAATCCAATCTGATTCCGAGTCAATTTCATGTAAAGACTCTTCTTGCATTTTAACTACAGCCACATTATTCCCAATTCGATTTTTATTTTCTTGTAATGCTTTTTTAGTGGTGGTATAAACTGCTCCATTTTCAATCAATAAGCCTTCAAAATCTTGTCGTCGTGGTCGCTCAAAAGGATTATAATTTATTGGCTTTCCATCTTTATTCCATAAAAATCGATGTGTATTAACGACTGTCAATGCAGAGTCATTATCACCACTAAGTTTTTCCAAGCAGGTATTTATATCGTTACTTTGAGTAAAAGGAGATGTTGCTTGTAATAAGCAAAACACATCAAAATTATAGTTTATAGATTCGCAAAATTCTAAAATAGCATATTCCGTTGAAGCTGTATCACTGGCACTTTCTTCGCTTCTTAGTATTGCGTTAACCTTATTTGTCCAATCATATTCCTTCTTTATAAAATCAATAATACTTTCGTCATCAGTATAAACAATAACCTCGTCTAAATTAGAAAAAATAGCCTCTCCTAAAACCCAAGTAAATAATGGTCTTCCAACCATTTTGCGCTTATTTTTATTTGGAATACCTTTTGATCCTTTTCTTAATGGGATAAAGCCTATTTTTTTCATTTAAATTAATTTTGCAATCTATCGCTAAAATACACTTTTTTTTAGGGTGTTTAGATAAAAACCTACTTGTAAACAATAATTTTAGTGACTATTTTAGTGGATTATACACACTTGTCTTTTTTGTTTTAAAACTTAATTTACTAAACGCTTCTAACTTTGATTCCGTCTTTTTTATAAAGTCTTCATCATCTTGCTCTATATAGAAAACAAGTTTATCATCAATATATTGATTAAACATTTCTTTACCGGCAATATTAATTAATATTGTGGGAACGTTTAGTAATCTAGCTTCAATTAAACATCCAGAATAATTAGTTATATGTGCCATTGAACTGTTTAAAACTTCAGGTAGCGGTGAAGAAATAGCATCTTGTACTATACACTTTTCATTTAAATTATTTTTTACCAAAAACCTATCTAACGTATCTAAATTTAAATTGTTTCTTGGGTGTAATCTTAAAATCCAATGGTAATTGTTCTCCTGTATTAACTTAACAATTTTTGGTGTTAATAAGTCTTCAATACTAAATGGTGATGTTTGTAAACTGTAAAAAACATATTGCTTTTTGTTCTCATTACTATCATTAAACTTGCTCGTCCAATACGCTACGTATGGCTGCCCAGCAACTTTTGATTTTATAGTGTTTGTATTATTTGCCCATTTATCTATACTATTTTTTGACTCATTATCCCAATTCCAAAAAGTTTTAGGCATGGTGTTAAACCCCTTTATTGGCAACTTATTCCAGTGTGCAAATGCTAAATGCACATTGGTTTGAGGACCATGTTGGAAATCAATAGTTTCAATATTAAGATTGTTTGCGACTAATAAAGCAGAATATATATCATCTAACCCATAATAACCAAGAAAAACTACTTTTTTAGGGTTAACTTTTTTGAAGAATTTTTCAAAAAAACTGCTTGTTAATTTTAACCTATTAGTCCAGTCAATAATTTCTTTTTCTGAAACCCCTAAGGCCGTTACATTAAAATTGTAATTACTTAACTCTTTATAAAAAGCATCATAATTATTTAAGTTTAAAACATTGATTTCTTTTTTAAACCTATTCAGTAATTTAGCTAATAATTTATGGTAATTTAAATATTTACTTAAGGGTATAATTGCTTTCTTATTATATGAAGCGTCATAAATTTTTTGATACTCCATCATATAAACATCATTCTGTAAATTATGATAGTCTATCATGGAATCATAAAATCGATTAAAGTATTTTCCATTATATAATACGCGATGAATATGAGATCCGAAAAAAATTATTTGCCTTTTTTTTAAGTTAAAAAAGAATGCATTAAGATTAATTAAAGCCTTAAAAACCAAAAATACCTTACTTAGCTTTTTTAATGATTTTTTGCTGAAATTTTGATTAAAAGGAGGGTTTTCAGTTTGAGGTGATTCATTTTTGTTCATTAATATCAAGGCATGTATATAAATTTTTATTCTCACATACGGCCAAATGTGGACTCCATTAACAACCCAAGTATCTACTGGAAATTTTTCTTCAAAGCTTAAAATTGTATCCTTTATGGTTTGCTGAGTAAACATTTATGATATACTATTTGATAGTAGTGTTATAGGCTTGTAAAACTTGTGATTGGACTAAACCTCTTTCGTATTTGGGCTTTATCTTATTTTGATTAAATCTAAAAGCCCTTTCTATTAAATCAGAATTATTAAGTGCTGTTTTGATATGCAATATTATTTCTTGTGAATCATTACAGTCTTGAATTATCAACCCATTTTCTCCATGAGTTATAACTTCCTCGGTTGCACCTCCAGGATTTGATTGAATAGGAAAAGTTCCTTGTGCAATGGCTTCCAGTAGGGTATTGGGCATTCCGTCAGAATTGCTATTACCAATATAAATTAATGCACTTCCCATAAATTCTAGAATACGTTTATGTGGTAGGAAGTTTTGCCTCGATAAACACTCAATATCTAATTCAATACCTATTGAATTTTTATTTATGAACAATTCAACCTCATCATCGGCACCAAAAACAACAATTTTATAAGGTTTAAGATTTGACGATATTTTTTGCAGTGCTTTTAGGACTGCTATGGCACGTCCTGATCGACCTTGATAACCTTTTACTAAAATTAATTTTCTTTCAAAAACTGGTCTTATAAACTTATTAGTATCGTTATAATTAAATCCTCCTCCGCCAGGAAAAACTCCTAGAACATCACCGCCAAAACCATACTGTTTTGCTAATTTGATGTCTCTTTGACAATCGGTAAATAAAAAATCAACTCTAGGTAATACTCTTTTAATGTCATTCAAATATGTTGTCTGATTCTGAAAAAAATATAAGTCACTTCCCCATGAAGAATACACCCACTTTTGCTTTTTATATTTAAGCATTACTGGGAAAATCGGCGTACAAGAAATATACAGCACAAAACTGTGCACAATATCTGGTTGCACTTGTAATAACACTTTTTCAAACTCAGTTTCAACCTTTCGCTCAACTAAAGGTTTGAATAACTTATACAAAAAAGGTAGTCGGTTTTTAATAAAATAGCGTCCTTTAAAATTTGGGTATTTAAGTCTCCACCCATTTATTTTTTTTACCCAAGGCAATCTTGAAGTTGTATTGCCATCAACAATGTCGAACCAATATACATCATGACCAGAATTTTCTAATTGCTCTGTCCACCTAAAAAAATGTAATGAAGGCATGGAAACTAATAATATCTTCATTAGTTAAAGTAAATTGTTAAATTAATAACCCCTTTTTTTCTATCAAAATTATAAGTGTAAGGTTTATTTCTGTAGTTTTTAATTATTTCTTCTAACAATAGGTTGTTAATAGTTTCTAATTCTAAATAATTGAAGTACTTCCTTTTTAATAGCTTTTTTATCTTTTGAACTAATCTTTGCTTAATTCCTACTGGATATATATTTGCTTTAACAACCTTATTATTTAAGTTTTTGAAACTTGCTAATAATGCAGAAAAGTGAAAGTCAATAGGCTGAATATTAATTTCTATATCTGGGTTATCGGAAAGTTTTAAATAACCTTCATTATTAGGAAGTACGCCCCAATCGTAATCATAATTTGCAACAATAACTTTGTTGCTTATGCTTGTGTACATGTAATTGTGGTTTACTCGCTCTAAGTTTGAATGAAAAGGGCTTGAACTATTCTTACTTCTATAAGCTTTTGGATGCCATTGATGCTTTAGTAATATCTCTTTATCATAAAAATTCACATCTATTCCAGAAGCTTTTAAACGCATATGAATATCAGTGTCTTCTGCACCCCAGCCATGGTAAAACTCATCATACCCGTTCACCTTTTTTAAGGCTTCAACTGGGAACAACGTTGTGCCTGTTATTTCTTTTCCTCCCTCAAAATCAATCTTATAATCATGATATGATGCATCTTTTAACGACTCTTCGTTCGATAAAAAGCTATACTTAAAATAAGTTACCTTATTAGAAGCTAGTTTACTGGCAATTTGAACAAAGTCTGGGTGAAAAATTAAATCAATATCTCCAACTAAAAAATAAGGTGTCTCACACTGCTTTAAGGCAATATTTATTGCCCTGCATTTATTCCATAACTGTCCTTGAACTGGACACTGTATTAGTTTAACAAAGGAATAATTTTTAACCAAATCCACAAGCCCATTTGAAAAACTTGTCTTACTTCCATAATCAACTAAAACAACCTTAAAATCCTTTAAATTTTGATGTTTCAATGAGTTTAAGCACTTTTTTACAATGCTTAAATCTCTATCTCGGTATGTTAAAGTAATCGTTATCAAAAAATTAGTTTTTCAATGATTTAAAAATATTATCTATTTTAAAGATTGGTTTTCTTTTATATTTTAATGCTTTTTTCTCAATTAAATGCCATGATAAATAACCAAATAAAATTGAAAGTAAAAGGGACCAAAATATTAATTGATAAACATTCAATTTAAAGAAATATACCAGCGTTTGTTGTATTGGAAAACTGTATATATAAATTCCGTAAGACATATCACCTATTTTACCAAAAGTACTAAAAAAAGGAAGTGGCATAAACCCAACCATTAAAATAATCATAGGTAGTACAATATGCTTGACGTTAGAGTAAAAATTAAAATGTATTGAAACAATAGCTAATAAAATAATCACCCATAAAACCCATTTTTTATTTACTTTTTCAAATTCAAAAGCTGCCAATAAACTTCCGCAAACAAAGAAAGTTCCTAGATCAAGTATTTCATAACCTAACATTCCAAAAACGGAAGATCCTGCAAATCTTGATAAGAAAAAATTATATATAAATAATAAAATTGCCAGACAAAACGAGAGTAACAATCTTTTCAATACCTTATTATTTCGAAAGAAATATAATAACGACAATCCTATATATAAAGAAAACTCATATCTAATGGTCCATAATGAGCCATTTATTGAATGGTAGGGGTTATTATCAAAAACACCATTTATTACAGGTTGGAAATTATATAATGAAAGGTTGTTTGGTACATATGAAAGGACTTGTGGATTTTTCCAAAATGGAATATCACCATAATAAACAAATGGCACCAAAATAATAGTTAATAAAAGGACTATAAAAAGTGCTGGAAAAAGCCTAAGAAACCTTTTTTTATAATAGTTAAGTAAACCACTACTACGTTGGAGACTTTGATAAATAAAAAATCCACTAATAATAAAGAACCCATCTAACCCTAATCTAGCCAATACTATTTGTCCATTGGTAATTTGATAAATCCATTGCGATGATTCATCGCTACCTGACAGTGGGTAAGAATGTGATATAACCACGAAAATGGCAAATAGAAATCTTAAAAAATCAAAATTATTTCTTTTAGTCATTTTTTAAGATCCGAAGCTTCAAAATTTCTTTGGTTTGTTAAATAAAAACTTGATAGTATGAAGGTATCTCAGTATAATATACCAAAAGTCAACAAAAAAAGATTTAACCAACCTTATCGATGACATTATAAACCCTTTAGAAGCACTAAAAAAATTAACATCTTCATGCCACAATTGATAGTTACCAATCAAATCATTTTTAAATCTAAAAAACAATTGTTTTTTGTTTCTGTTTATTTGATAGCAAAATATAGACTCCGCAAAATCAATATCATAGCCTGCCGTTAATACACGAGTAGTCCACTCTTTATCTTCAAAAGTAGCAACATCTTCTCTAAAAGGATGTTTCTCCCAAACTTGCTTACTAAAAGCTGACCCTGAAAAAATTAATCCAGACTTGTTAGGATCTTCTTTGGCTGATATCTTATTTATAAAATTTCTATAATCATTGGGATTATGCAAGCATCTTAGTCCTGCCAAATTTGGATTCTCATCAAACTTCAACTTAATAAGCTTAAAAAAATCGTGGCTTACAGGAAAAGAGTGTGCGCTAAACATAACAACAATTGGAAACCGAGTTTGTCGTGTAGCAAAATTGGCGCTACCACCATAACTAAAATCCTTTATCGTAACAAATTTAGCACCATAGTTAGCCGAAACTTCTTCGCTTTTATCAGATGATAAATTATCTATTACTACAATTTCACCTATATCATCAGCATATCTTTCAGTTAAGTTTTTAAGCAAAAAACCTAATGCTTTGTCTTGATTTTTATTCCTGATAACAACTGAAATCATAAATGCTTTTTGTAATTATTTTAAGTTATTTTTTAAATATTTTAAAAGGTTTACTCAGTATTTTAGTTATTTTATAGGTGCTTGAATTTTCGATTTTCAAGTTAGTATTTCTATACATATTTATTAAAAAAAATAGGTACTTGAGGGTATTATCATAGTTTTCTTTATAAAGGTCTTTATGCTTTTCAAAAACATATTCCATGTTAGAAATTCTATGATTTTCTAAAGTATCTATGAGCATTGATTTTTTGGACTTTCTGTAAAAAAACAAAAAATCTTCAACGACTTTATACTTCCAGCCAGATTTTGTAATGGCAATCCAAAATTCCCAATCTTCAAATCCATTCTTCATATTTTCATCATAACCACCAACTTCCTCCCAACATGATTTTCTATAAAGCGATGTTGCAATTAAATTATTCTCAAAAAGTAGGTTACGGAATGAATCTCCCTTGGGTTTTAACTCATGTATTACGTTTGATGTTTTTTTGCTAAAGAACTTAGTATAACAACTTACAATAGCTAAACTATTATCGTTTACTAAATGTGGAACTAATATTTCTAAAAACTTACTATCAATAATATCGTCCGAATCTAAGGGCAAAATGAATTCACCATCACAAGATTTTATCCCAGCATTTCTTGCACTTGAGAGCCCACCATTATTTTTAGATATGTATTTAAATCTTTTATCTTTTTTACACCATTCATTTGCTACTTGTTCAGTGTTATCAGGACTACCATCATTTACAATAATGCATTCCCAATTAACATAAATTTGATTTAAAACGGATTGTAGAGCATCGCTTAAAAAATGTGCTTGATTATAACAAGGAACTATTATAGAAACCAATTTGCTCATCTTTTAAAATTTGTTTAAAAACCCAAGTTTAACTAAAATCTTTATAATTCTCGATGATTTAAGATTATTCAAGGTATTCCTAAAAGCAATAACATCATCTAAATCTTGAATATAAGCTGTGTATTCTTCTTTTAAAACTATATTTTTTTCATTTTGCTTAAAAATTCTATTTTCAGGATTTGAACTCATCCCTCCAATGTAAAATGTAGAAAGTGGTTTATTAATGTGCTTGTAAGTAACATTATATTTACAGATAGCATCCATGAAAAATTTCCAATCCGAAACAATTTTAAAGTCTTCTCTGTATAAATGGGTATTTGAAAAAACTTCTTTTTTTATAAAAGTAGCTGGATGTGGAAGTGTGTCGCTTACAAAATATGAAAATGATAATGTACTAGGATATTCCTTTATGAATGTTTTTTCATTCTCTACTACTTGAAGATTAAAATAAATGATAGACGCATCAATTAATTCTCTATAATTTTCCTCTAGTACTTTATTACTTATAAAATGGTCGCCACTGTTTAAAAACAGCAAATATTCACCAGTAGCTTTTTTTAAACCTTTATTCATGGCTTGGTAAACCCCGTTATCTGGTTCACTAATCCAATAGTCAAATAACTCCTTGTTTTTTTCTAAAAACTCTGAACTACCATCGTTTGAACATCCATCAATAACAATATATTCAAAACTTTGATAGGTTTGACTTTTAACACTTTCAATAGTCTTTTTCAGACCTTCAAGGTTATTATAGTTTACTGTTATAATAGAAATTTTATGTTTCAAAAATTATAATGTTTCTTTATTTTCTTCTTCTTTAATAGCACTTATAAACTCTTCAACTTTAAAAAAATGTTTTTCAATAAGTGATAAGCTTTCATCATTAAAATTCCACCATTTGAGTTTTAATAGCTTATCTATAGTATCCTGATTAAACCTATATTTTAATATTTTTATTGGGTTTCCCACTGCTATGGCATATGGCGGGATATCTTTAGAAACTACTGCTCCCGCTCCTATTATAGCACCATCTCCAATGGTCACACCATCCAAGATAGTAACATTCATTCCTATAAAAACATCATTCCCAATGGTTATTGGTTCAAATTCTTCTATTCTATTGTTAAGGCTTAAAGTTGTACCGTTTTGTTTAGCTGTTGAATAAAACATAGGATGTGTTGAGATACCTATTGTAGGGTGTACACCTCTACCTGCCATAAAATTTGCCCCTACTGAACAAAATTTTCCAATGATAGTATTATTGATAACTGAATTTTCCGAAATGTACGTATAATTACCAATTATAGTGTTTGATAACCTTGAAGGCGGATAAATTTTGGTGTTTTTACCTAAATAGGTTTTGGTTTTTACTATTTGTTGATTGTATTTTAAGACTTTCTTTAACTCAGGAAAGACCGAAAACATCATACTTCTAACCTTATTTTTAATTATTGTTTTAAAACTGATTTTTGATTGATTTTCCTTAATCTGTTTATAAAAATCCTTTACAATCAATTGTACTTTCTCGGATTCAACTAAATTAATTGGTTCTACATTTATGGTTTTAGCTAAACTACTAATGTGAAATTCCGTTTGGATTCCGTTATGAACTCCTGAGTTATCAAACCCAATATTCTGAACCATAGATTTTCTTGGGAATAAGGTATAACCTTTCTGTAACATGACTGATGCATGCCATTTAACAAACCATGTATTCAGTTTACCTGTGATATTATGAGCTAATTGACTACTTAAATAATCACCACCAAATTTATCAAAATCTTTAAATTTCTTTTTGTGCTTTAATTCATTCCAAAGATATATTGAATCTTCAGAAAAACGCTGCCATGAATTACTCCACGTTGCCCAACCCCAGCAAAGTGGTACATTAAAAAATAAGGTTTCTGGAAGGTCTTCTTTATGTGGATACATATAGCCAGAAATGTGCATTATATTATCATTACTTTCATAGAGCTTTAAGGCATCATTCATAAACTTTAAAAATCCAGACGATACTTCAATATCATCTTCTAAAACAATAATACGACCATATTTTTCAACTACTTCTGTTACACCTTCAATTATAGATTTTGCTAAACCTTTATTTTTTTTATTTATGCGGACATAGACATTTTTAAATCTATTCTCACTCTTAGCTATGTTTACTACCTCATTAATATTATTCAAGCCATCCGAACTGATTTTCAATTTTGGTCCATCACAAAAAATATATAATTCGCTTTCTTTCGCCTCTGGGTTTATTGCCAAAGCATCTAATACTTTTTTGGTATGCATTGGTCGGTTATAAGCAAAAAGCACAATAGGCGAAAGACTCATAGAATACAGTTATTTATACAAAAATGGGAAAAGTTTCTTTCTAAGCCTAACCACTGGGAAGTATTTTATACTCAGTTTTGTCAACAATAGTCTGGGTGACTTCATATTAAGTAAAAGCCAATAGCCAACATTCTTTAAAATACTCTCGTTTCTTCGAAACTTAAAAATCCATAAAATGTTTAACAAATGGTCTATTTTATCTAAATCAACTTTACTTTTAGAAGCCCAAAATACTAGCGACTCATATACTCTAATTTTATTTTCTTCATAAAGCCCTTCGTTATTAAAAACATTAGATTGATGAACGCCTCTCATAGCGACAGGCCTATCAATAATTCCTACGTGCAATTGACATTTTAGTGCCATTTTTAGAATTAAATGAGTGTCTTCTGAAACTTTTAAAGATTCATCAAAATATCCTGTTTCATTAAAAATTGATTTTTTTACAGTTAATCCATCAATTGAAAAATGGCCTTTTTTATAGTAAAGCAAAGTCTCAAAAAGATCTTCTGGTCTTATTTTGCTTGTGACAGTAGTTAGTTTCAATTTTTCAATTTCCAAAGGTTCGGCATCTCTGTAAAAATGAGCTCCGATAGCATTGTACACGCCATCCGTATTGGGGTATTCTTTAAAAATTTTCTTATCGTTTTCAAACCTATTTTCTAGGTAAAAATCATCAGCATCTAAAAACGCAATAAAGTTATTCGTTGCCTTTTTTAATCCTAAGTTTCTGCTAGCAGGTCGACCTTTATTTTGGTTGTTATTATGATGGAAAATTTGAACTCTTTGTTCTTGAATTCTAAGTTTTTCAACAACTTGTAATGTGTTATCTGTACTACCATCGTTTACAACAATAACCTCACTTACTTCAGGCTGTTCCAATGCAGTAACAACAGCCTTTTCAATAAAATGCTCACCATTATAAACCGGAATAATTACAGATACAAAAAACTCCATTTTTTGTTATAATAATGGGACTTATTACTTAAAATTTATTTATTAATCCCAATCTAATTAATAGTTTTATTTTTCTAGATTTTCTTAATGTTCTTAACGTTCTTTGTAGTTTAAGATTTTCATTTAAATCGTTTAAAATAACTGAAAACTCTTGCTTTAAAACCTGCTCGCGTTCCTTATTTACCAGAACTTTATTTGCTTCCAAAGAACTTATTCCTCCTCTGTAAAAATTTGTAAAAACTGCATCAATGTGTTTGTAAGTTGCATTATGTTTTATTAGTGCCAGGATTAAAAATTTCCAATCTGATACGATTTTTAAATTTTCATCATAATTTCCCACGTGTTTAAACAAACTCTTTTTTATAAAAATGGATTGATGCGGGATGGTATCGTTATGTAAAAATGAAAAACTCATTGTACTGGGACACTTTTTTACATAACTATTATTTCCATCTTTAACATTGATATTAAAATATATAAAATCATATGTTTTCAAGTGAGTACTTATGTTCTCTAAGGAATCAGTTCCTAAAAAATCATCGCCACTATTAAGAAAAAATAAATAATCGCCCTTAGCCGCTTTTATTCCTTTATTCATTGCATTGTAAATACCTTTATCCGGCTCACTAACCCAATAGGTGAAATACTGTTTGTTTGATTCAATTATTTCTTTGCTTCCATCAGTAGATTCGCCATCAACTACGATATGCTCAAAATTGGTATAGGTTTGACTCTGAACACTTTTTAAGGTTCTTTCCAAACCTAATTTGTTATTATAATTAACAGTGATAATTGATATTAAATGGTCATCTAGCATTTTTTGATATACCTATATTATTTTGATGTTAAATCCATAAACTTTTCAGCAAACTTATATATGCTTTCTTTATAATTAAACTCTGAAGTTTCTGGATACTCTTTATTGTATTTATCCAAAATCTGTCCTAACTCTTCATGATTATTTGGACTAAAAAAATGAACGTTTTTATTAATTTGTTCCAAATGAACAGCTAAGTTAGAAAGAATAATAAACTTATTTAATGCTTTCGCATCTTCTACTACCGTACTCCACCCTTCAAACAAAGAAGGTTGAATAATTGCAATGGCTTTACTCATTAAGCAAAGTTGTTCTTCTCTATCAATAAAACCCAAAAGTTTTACATAATTTTCAAGCTGATTTTCAGCAATATAGCTTTTTATAAGGTTGAAATTTTCTGAATTTCTAAAATCGCTTTCCTTCCCTGAAAATAAAACCAATATATTACGGTTATTGTCTTTTATTTTTTTAATCGCTTTCAATATAACCATATGGTTTTTATGTGCCCAGAACTGATTTGGCGAAAAGAAAAAGGGATCATTGAGATTATACTTATTAAGCAACTTTTTAGAATCTATATGGTTGAAATTAGGGTGTGTAACTGCAAAATTAAGCACAAAAGTTTTTGCTTTTGACCTTGGGTATAATCTTTTAAAATCTTTTTCAGCATCCAGACTACTCAGTACAACAATATCTCCATTACAATAAATTTCCTTTTGAATATGTTTACGTCTTTCTATTTCTTTTTTTGAGAAAAATTGTGGTAAATGCTCTTCTTGAAAATCTGGAACCCAATTAACCTTTTTTAACTTAGGAACATTAATGGCATCAATATGATTAGGATATAAAAAATCTATATTGGGTTGCTTGTGTAGTTTAGTAATGAGGTTTTTTCTAAAAACAACTCTGCTTAATTTATTAATTGCTCTCTGTAATAAATTATATTTTAATTTAGGAAATGGAAATATAAAATACTCTAAAAATGGATAGTTAGTTTCATTTTTTACTATGTTAAAATTTTCAATAGTTTCAGAAAGTATAACGACTTTAGGTTTTTTTTCGTCCTCTAGAGTATTTAATGCGTGAATAATATTAAGAATATAGTAGCTTCCAGCAATCCAATTTTCGTTATATGAAAATCTAAATCCTATGCGCTTTCGTTCAGCCATTTTACATATCCTTTTAGTCCTTCATAAATATCAACTTTTGGTTTAAATCCATAGCTTTCAATTTTTGAAATATCGGCTTTCCAATTAGAGGGATCTCCTAAACGTTCTTTTCCTAAAAATTTGTAGTTAATTTCTTTGTCTAAAAAAGCATAAAATATTTTTACAACATCATTTATAAAAAGTTCCTTTCCAGAAGCTATATTTATAACATCAGCTTTAAAATCAGACTTTAAAATAACACAATCTATAGCTTGTAAGACATCTGCTATATGAATAAAATCTCTTGATTCTTTACCGGTACCAAATAATTCTACTTTATTAGTTTTTAAAGTTTTTTGATTTAAATCCCAGAATAGCTGCTTCTGTAATCCTACACCATATGCCGAAAAAACCCTCAGAGAACAACTTAATACTCCATAATTTGAATAAAATGCATGACAAATATCCTCTGCCATTTTTTTATGATAGCCGTAGGGAGAAATAGGATTAGTTTTAGCAATTTCGTGTATAGGTAAACTCTCTGGGTTGCCATAAACAGCAGCACTAGAAAAATTAAGGTATCTACAATTTGGGTTATACTTTCTTATGGCATCTAACTGCTTATATACGTTTATAACATTTAAAGTAAAATCTCTTTGGGGATTCTTTATAGAATTTGGTACACTAGCTGCTCCTGAGCAATTAATACAGATGTCAAATTTATTGCTTTCAAAAATCCAATTAAAGTCAGCGTTAGTAGCATCAACTAAATAATAATTATTCGAAACATAATCCGTTACCACATCGCACTGCCAAACCTCATGTTCTTTTTTAAAATGGTCGTAACAATGTGATCCAATAAACCCTTTTGAACCTATAATTAATATCTTCATTGTTTTTTAGCTAAATAAGAATACATTCTACCCGGAACTTCTTTTTCATTTAAAGGATTGTAACCTTTTATCAATTTATATAAACTCCATACTAATGGAAAATTTGAAATGATTCCCACTTTGCTTTTTAATCGTTTTTTTTGTTTCAAAATATTTTCTTTTTCCATCATTTCAATTTCTTCAACACTTTTTGGAAAATAGTTTATTATACTATCATAATATTTGTATTGCTTCAAAATTGTTGCTCCAGCTTTATTAATAGCATTTCTATATTCGCTCGCTTTATAGGCATTTTCGCCACCGTAAAATTTATGCAAAGGGTGCGATTTTAAAAACCATTCTTTGTCATTCGAATCATAAATTACATGGTCTCTAACTGTTATAAATAGCCCATTTGGTTTTAAAACTCTTATACATTCTAGAACAAATTTTTCCAAATTATTGGCATGATGCATGGCTTGTCTTACATACACAACATCAAAAGTATTGGATTTTAAGTTAAGGTCTTCTGCGTAAGCTTCAAAAACTTCAATATTATCCAGTTTATAAATAGCCTTAAGTGCTTTTATTGCTCCCGCTCCAACTGTATTACTCGAATCTGGCTCAACAGCTGTTACTTGATATTTGTTTAATGCAAAATTTATAGCGCTTATTCCATTACCACAGCCAACATCCAAAATAGATTTAGCATTAGGAGCATAAGATTTTACTATTTTTAGTGTCTCCTCAAATTCTTCGCTCTTTGAGAATCGTTCTACGTTTAGTTTCAAATTTTCATCAAAATAAGCTTGCTCGACTAATTGGCTATAATCTTCATCTTGTCTTATTTTAATTATAGTTTCTTCCCAAGTCATTTAATTTTTAATAAAATGTAAACAAACAATACTTCTGCAATGAGCTGCTCCATCATCTAGCTTTCCTTTTCCTGTATGTGGATTATGCGATACAACATCTTTTAAATCTTCTTTATTTGAAAAATTCCAACTATCATTTTTATATTGAAAAAATGTTTCATCATAAGTCCCAAAAGGTTCCAATAACTTTATAATTCTTTCCAACATTTGACTATCAAATTGCTGAAAAAAACCATGATTTTCAAACTTCCCAAAAGGAAAGGTAAGTAATAAATTTCCGTTACTTTTTAATACTCTAATCATTTCTTGTACAGCCTTTAAATATTCATAAGACTTTCTACTACTGTCTTTGTTATGTGTTATATCATAACCATAAATTGAATTATCCATATCAATATGCTCAATTGTAGACTGCGATACTACAACATCAAATAATTCATCTTTAAATGGTAATATTCTTAAATCACCGTATACATAAGAAACCTTTTTGTCACAAAAGTTATTTGCTTCAGGTGCGAATGTAAAAATGGTTAGATCTTTACTTTTTATACTTAGATGATTAATAATAAAATTGAAATTGAAAGTAGAACCTGCATCTAGAATCTTTTGATTCTCCGTATTTATTTTTGAAAATATCCAAGGATATTCAATAACCCTTTCGTCTAATCTATAACCATAATCATTTAACGAACTTTTACTTTTAATTTGTTCAAGTAATTCGTGATTATTTATTGCCGCAGTAATAAACTCTTCTTTGTACTGATGATATCCTTTTGACCAAGGAATCCTGCCATTTTTCAAATATTTCTTAATACTATCTGATTTTTTAATATTCGGATTTTTTAAAAAATTGCGTTTAATTATATTTTTAAATGTTTTAATCATTTCTTCAAACTCCATTTATTATCTAAAACCACACATCCATAATCCTTACCAGAATACTTGTGGAAACCAGAGCCCGTCTCCTCTATATTAAAACCCACAATATTTTCTAAATTCCTTATAATTTCCTGATTTGGTATATGAAATGCAACATGAACTTTATAATCATTAGGCACCAATGTTTTAAAAGGTAACTCAATATTAAAACTATATTCACCCTCAAATTTTATAAAGTCTTTAAGTTGAATTTCTGAAGTAAAAATGGCTCTTTCTAATTGGTCTATAACTCTAAAACCTAGTACACCAACTGATAAATGCTTTTTATTAGTTCTAATTTTTACATTCAAACTTATTTGATTATCAAAACCAAAAATGCCGCTTACACTATTATTCTTATCTCTAACTGACACCTCTAAAATATCCGATTGTTCGCTATAGAGTTTATTAATATAATGTGCAGACTCGTTTGCGACATCGCTCTTCAAATAAAAATCGACCGCTTTATTAGTTTCGCCTTCAAAAACTGTTTCACCATGCTGTAAAACAATAGCTCTTGAGCATAAGCTTTTTACTGCTGCCATGTTATGACTCACAAATAAAACGGTTCTTCCATCAGCATTACTAATGTCTTGCATTTTACCTATAGCCTTTTTTTGAAACTCGGCATCTCCTACGGCTAGTACTTCATCAATAACCAAAATATCAGGATCTAAATGAGCGGCAACTGCAAAAGCCAAACGAACAGTCATACCAGAAGAATAACGCTTAACGGGTGTGTCAATATAACGCTCACAACCAGAAAATTCTACAATTTCATTTAATTTAGACTGAATTTCCTTTTTGGTCATCCCTAATATAGCACCATTTAAAAAAATATTTTCCCTTCCAGTCATTTCAGGATGAAACCCCGTTCCAACTTCCAATAATGATGCTATCCTTCCTTTTGTTTTTATTTCACCTGTTGTAGGAGCTGTTACTCTAGAAAGTATTTTTAATAACGTAGATTTACCTGCGCCATTTTTACCAATTATACCTAAGACCTCACCACGATTAACTTCAAAGTTTATATCTTTTAATGCCCATACATAATCAGAATCTCCTTTAGTGCTTCTATCATTACTTTCTCCAATTTTCAAATAAGGGTCTTCTTTTCCTCTCACTTTACTCCACCATCTATTTAAATCATGTCCAATACTACCTGTACCAACTAGACCTAATCTATATTGCTTAGATAAGTTTTCTACTTTTAAAATGATATCCTTTTTCATTAAATAGTATCTATAAAACTTTTTTCCGTTTTATTGAAAATAATAAGTCCAAATAAAAAAACTACAAGGCTTACTAAGCTTGCATAAATTATTTTATTAATTGAATAGTCTCCAACTCCTAAAGTTATAAACCTAAAGGCTTCAATTATCGTTGTCATGGGGTTATACTCTACAATCCACGATATATTTGGTAGTTTTTCTTTAAAATATGACAACGGGTACATAACAGCAGATCCATACATTAATAATTGTACTCCAAAAGTTATCAAAAATTTTAAATCTCTATATTTTGTTGTCATTGATGTAATAACCATTCCCATTCCCAAACCTAAAACACCCATTAATACCACTAATATTGGTAAAAAGATTATATCTTTTTGAGGGGTTACATTAAAAGCTACGTCAGTAAAAAAAACATAATAAATATAAAACCCTATAAAGACTAAAAGTTGTATACCATATTTAACTAAATTTGTAATAACTATTGATATAGGTACAATAACTCTAGGAAAGTACACTTTTCCAAAAATGCCTTGATTTTGTTTGAATGTGTCACTCGTTCCTGTTAAACATTCTCTAAAGTAATTCCATGCTGTAATTCCTGCTAAATTAAACAAGAATGCTGGCACACCTTTCCCCGTTGGAATATTAGCCATATTATTAAAAATCAACGTAAAAATTACCGAAGTAAAAAGAGGTTGTATAAAATACCAAAGAGGACCTAGTATTGTTTGCTTGTAAACAGTAATAACATTACGCTTAACAAACAGCAAAAGCAAATCTTTATACCTCCATATCTCCTTAAGATTTAGGTCTATTATCTTTTGGTTCGGTGAAATTGTGTATAACCAATGCTCTTTATTACTATCCAAAATAATTATGCAATTGTTTTAAGTTATTTAAAAAGAGATTTTATTTTATTGAGAAATGACTTTTTAACAGAATCGTTATCATGGTAACCATTTGCATATGCTCCATAGCCATATCCGTAACCGTAACCATATCCGTAGCCGTAACCATATCTTCCCTTTTGGTTATACCCGTTATAAATAAAGCTTAAGTTTTTTATTTCTCCTTTGTTATATTTATCATTAACAAGGCTAATCATCCCCTTTTTGGTATAATCTTGTCTTACTACATAAATAGATGCATCTACATGTTTTGTTAGCTCTAATGCATCTGCAACTAATCCTATAGGAGGGGTATCTAAAACTATAAAATCATACGTTTTTTTAAGGTTCTCAATCAGTCCATCCATGTACTCACTCATTAATAGCTCGGAGGGATTGGGAGGTATAGGACCGGATGTAATCACATCTAAATTCTCAACTTTCGTTTTTTGAACAACTTCTTCAAACGATTTTTGTCCAATCAAATAATTAACGACACCTATATCGTTTTCAATTTCAAAATCACCAAATATTTTTGGCTTTCGTAAATCTAAACCTACTAATATCGTTTTCTTACCACTCATGGCAAAAACGGTGGCAATATTTATAGAACAAAACGTTTTACCTTCACCACTTACAGAAGACGTAACCATAACTGTTTTAGTTCCTTCCTGAATGTTTTTTTTATAAAAATACTGCAAGCTAGACCTGACAGATCTAAATGCCTCAGCTATTGTAGATTTTGGTTTTAAATGAACCGCTAAATTATTGTCTAAACTGTTTTTACCAATAACGCCTAAAAGCGGAATATTAGATAAGCCCTCTAATACTTGAGGATTATGTAGTTTATTATCAAAGAAGGTCAACAAAAATGCTAACAATAATGGAGGTAAAATACCACCAATGATGGCAAATAAGTATCTTGAACTCAATTTCAAATCTATAGGCGTTGCTCCTGTATCTTTAGCTTTATCAATTATTAAGATATCAGATACGCTAGCAGATTTAATGATGTCTGCTTCTCCTCTTTTTGCTAAAAATACATTATAAGTTTGTTCACTTAAAGAGTATTGTCTTTGTATATCAAACAATTTTTGTTGTGCCCTTGGTAGCTTTCTTATTTTTGCCTCTTCAATAGCTATTTTAGAGTTAGTAGACTGCAAAATTCTTCTTAACTCATTACTAGCAGAACTAATATTTTCTAAAAGAACCTCTTTTAATCCATCAATTTGTCTATTTAAATCTGCAAAAATAGTAGCATCTTTTCTTACCGTAGAACCATACTTAGACTTTTGTACAGATAATTCGTTAATCTTACTGATGTTGGCAAGTATATTAGAATCTTCTATCCCTGCTACCGCTGGTGCCGGTAATTCAGTAAACGTATCACTCATTTCTAAATATGTTTTTAAACTTGAGTAATAAGCTAGTTTTCTATTTGTGTCGTCTTTTTCTAATTCTAATGAGACAAGTTTTGTATTTATTGCAGAACTCTCTTCATTCAAATTAAATATTTTATTTTTTTGCTTATAATTATTTAAAGAATCTGCATTTAAAGTTAGTTGAGATTTAACTCGATCTAATTGCTCATCAATAAACTTAATGGTGTTTGTAACAAATTGATTTTTTCTGTTGAGTTGGTCTTCACTTAAAACAGTAACTGTTTCATTTAAATAGTCTACTATTTTGGCTTTATTAACATCCACCATACTTAAATTTAATATGGCTGAATTTCTAGGATTGTCAATATTCAGCTTACTTCTATAATTAGCAACTACAGCATCGAAATCGTTAAACTCTATATAGTATTCTTCATTTGGGTTAACCTTCCTTCCTTCCTTAACATATAAAACGCCATTTAAATAAGGTGTTTGTATGGTTTCATCTAAATTGTATACGCTCTTAAACTCACCTAACGGAACATCTAAATTTGATTTACTTTTATCTGTAAAATTTTGGGTTTTAACTACGCTATTTTCAAAATTAATATATATTTCATACTTATTATTTTCTAAAAAAGTTACTCTTATTGGTACGTCGAGTAGTTGTTTCGTATCTGGTACTATTTCTATTGCAAATGGCGCATATGTATATATGTCGTCCTTTCTAAATCTTGATTGCTTCAAATAGGTTATATAAAACTGTAAGTTGTCCACAACTTTTTCATGAATAGAACGAGACTTTAAAGAATTAATAATTGTTTGTACTTTACCAGAAACTCCACCCCAATTAAATGTTAAACTTGTTGTTGAAGTAAACAATGGATTCGACTCTTCTTCTATAGAAATTTGAGTGCCTAATCTATAAGATTGTTGTTTTCGAATATTTTGCTGATAAACAATAAAAACACCTACACCAATAAACAAGACAAATAATTTCCAATAACTTAAAACCCTAATTATAAAAGCCTTAATATCAAATGTTGATTTTGATTCTGAAACATCAAATTCTTCTTCCATATCGCAACATTATAGGTTTTTAGTTAAGAAATATGTCGACACCAAAACTGACAAAATAGATGCTATTGTAGTTAAGTTTTGAAATGCTGTTTGTCCAGCTCCAATAGATTTACGTTTTAATGGTTTCACCAAAATAATATCATTAGGTTGTATATAATAGAACGGGGATTTCATAGCTTTAATATCTGTCAAATCTATATGATGAATTTTTTGTCCATCAGGATATTGTCTAATTACTAAAACATCCTTTCTATCACCAGTTAAGGCTATATCACCAGCATTTGCAAGTGCTTCTATAATATTTACACGATCTTGAAATAATGTATAAACTCCTGTACCTCCAACTTCTCCAGTAACTGTATAGCGTAAACCAGACAATTTAACAGTAACAAAAATCTCGGCTGTTTCTTTAAAATATTGTTTTAAAAGTTCGCTTTCAACTTTATCTTCTATTTCATCAATGGTAAACCCCAAAACATTTATTTTTCCTAATACAGGAAACTCAATATTACCGTGCAAATCCACGGTAAAACCATTAAAATATAATCCCGCTTGATTACCCGAAGAAGCATTTGTAGTTTCAACTGGATTAAATATACCAACTAGCTCTTCATCAAGGGCTTTCACAGTTATACTCAATATATCGTTTACTTGAACTTTATAAGGTTTAGGCTGTTCTGTTAAATTAAAAGTCTCAATATCAGCACCATCTTTATTTTGTAAATAAACAAGATCTTTATTAGTTAGGCATGAAGAAAATAAAATACAGACAGTTAAGCAAATAAAAATGAGATACCTGTTCATTTGGAGTCAATTGATTTATCACAAATATAAGTTTTCACTTTGAACAATAAAACATATATCGGAATTTTTGGTTTTTTATCCGTTATTTGCATAAAATTTTTGCTTTGAACTATTTAACTGTTGAAAATATATCAAAATCCTACGGAGAACTAACCCTCTTTGAAGGTGTTTCTTTTAGTATTCATAAAGACCAAAAAATCGCTTTTGTCGCAAAAAACGGCACGGGTAAAACGTCTATTTTAAATATCCTTTCAGGAGATGACGAACCAGATTCTGGCAGCGTAACATATCGTAATGATATAAAGGTTTCTTTTCTTTCACAAGACCCAAAGTTTGATGCTAATTTAACAGTTGAAGAAGCTATTTTTGTGAGCGATAATCCTATTTTAAAAGTTATTTCAAATTATGAAAAAGCACTTTTAAACCCTGACGATTCAGAAGCTTACCAAAAAGCATTTGAAGCTATGGAACGTCACCAAGCATGGGATTTCGAGACGCTTTACAAACAAATACTTTACAAACTAAAACTTGATAATTTAAGTCAAAAAATAAGCACGCTTTCTGGTGGACAAAAAAAGCGATTAGCTTTAGCCAATGCGCTGATTAATAAACCCGATTTATTAATTCTTGATGAGCCAACAAACCATTTAGATTTAGAAATGATTGAATGGTTAGAAGCCTTTTTTGCCAAAGAAAACATCACCCTTTTTATGGTAACACACGACCGTTATTTTTTAGAGCGTGTTTGTAATGAAATTATAGAACTTGATGAAGGGCAATTGTATAGTTACAAAGGAAACTACTCTTATTATCTCGAAAAACGCGAAGCCAGAATTGAGCAAGAATCTGTAGAAGTTGGGAAAGCAAAGCAATTATTTAAGAAGGAATTAGATTGGATGCGTCGCCAACCTAAAGCGAGAACTACCAAATCTAAATCTAGAATTGATGATTTTGCCGATATAAAACATCGTGCACACCAGCGTAGAAACGACCATCAAGTACAACTAGAACTCAATATGGAGCGACTTGGAAGCAAAATCCTCGAGTTTCATAATGTATCAAAGGCATTTAAAGATAAAACCATTTTAAAGGGATTTGATTACACATTTAAGAAAGGTGAACGTGTTGGTATTATTGGAAAAAATGGCACTGGAAAAACCACCTTTTTAAACATTTTAACGCAAACCGATAAACCTAATTCTGGCAAAGTAGTAAAAGGCGATACTGTTAAATTTGGTTATTACACACAAAACGGAATTACGATTAAACCAGAGCAAAAAGTTATTGATGTAATTCGAGAATTTGGTGATTATATTCCTTTGAAAAAGGGACGACAAATTAGTGCACAACAACTATTAGAACGTTTTCTATTTAGTAGAAAAAAACAATACGATTTTGTTGAAAAACTAAGTGGTGGCGAACGCAAACGCTTGTATCTGTGTACCGTTTTAATTCAAAACCCAAACTTTTTAATTCTTGATGAGCCTACAAACGATTTAGATATTGTTACTTTAAACGTTTTGGAAGAATTTCTTTTAGATTTTCCAGGATGTATCATTGTGGTATCTCACGACCGCTATTTTATGGATAAAGTAGTTGACCACCTGTTTATTTTTAAAGGCGATGGGAATGTGGAGGATTTTCCAGGAAATTATACCGATTACCGAGTATATGAAGATAGCCAACCCGCCATTCAAAATAATACAGAAGATAAAAAAGAAAAGAAATCTTGGAAACAAAACGAAGCCAATAAGCTATCGTATAATGAGGAGAAAGAGCTTAAAAATATTGAAAGCAAACTGAACTCCTTAGCTTTTGATAAAAAAGAATTAGAAAGCAAATTTGATAATCCAGAGTTATCGCAGGACGACATTAACAAGTTATCTGTTCAATTACAAGAAATTATTGATATTATTGAAGCTAAAGAAGCGCGTTGGTTTGAACTCTCATCAAAACTTGAAGATTAATTTGTATCAAATTATTCAATACATAAAATTCCTTTTAAAATCTACCAACCAACATGGAGTACACTCTCCTTTTGTTTATAATTTGATAACAAATTGTTTTTATGACAAAACAATTTATGCGGATTATAAAGCCATAATTGATTACAAAAAGAGCCTCTTAAAAAATTATTCTAAAATACAAGTAACCGATTTAGGAGCAGGTTCGCAAGTAATGAAACAGCAAGTACGAAGAGTTTCGAAAATGGCCAAAAATGCTGGAAGTACAATTAAAAGAGCTAAACTTTTGTATCGGCTTTCCAATTATTTTAAGCCTAAAACTATACTAGAGCTTGGAACTTCTTTAGGGATTGCTACACAAGCCTTAAGTATAGGAAATCCTAAAGCAAATATTACCACTGTTGAAGGTTGTCCGAATATTTCAAAATTCTCAAAAGACTATTTTAAAAAATATAGTTTAAAAAACATCAATCTTATAACTGGTGACTTTAATAATGAAATTGAAAAACTAAATACTAATACTTACGACTTAATTTTCATTGATGGGAACCACCAAAAAGAAGCTACTTTACACTATTTTGAAACGCTTTTGAAGACAGTACATAATGATTCTGTTTTTATTTTTGATGATATTTATTGGAGTAAAGGCATGACAGAAGCTTGGGAAACCATAAAACAACACCCAAAAGTAAGCGTGACTATTGATACCTTTTTTTGGGGATTTTTATTTTTTAGAAAAGAACAATTAAAAGAGCATTTTGTAATAAGAGTTTAGGCGTTTAGTTGTTAAGTCGTTTAGTTTCCATTAAATTTGAATAAACTTGGCGCATTTTGCGCCTTTGCGAGACAATTAAAAAATGAAAATCTACACCAAAACAGGAGACAAAGGAACCACAGCATTATTTGGTGGAACACGTGTGCCTAAACACCATATCCGTATTGAAAGTTACGGAACGGTTGACGAATTAAATTCGCATCTGGGTTTAATACGCGATCAAAATATTAACGCACATTACAAAAATTTAATAATTACTATTCAAAACAAGCTTTTTACTGTTGGAGCTATTTTGGCTACTGACCCTGAAAAAGCCGTTTTAAAAAGTGGTAAAGAACGTTTAAATATTGAAAAAATTTCGGCAGCAGATATTGAACTCCTAGAAAAAGAAATGGACACGATGAATGAGGCTTTACCTCCTATGACTCATTTTGTACTTCCTGGTGGACATCAAACGGTGTCATTCTGTCACATTGCCCGATGTGTATGCCGTAGAGCAGAACGGTTAGCCTCTGCCCTTAACGATTTAGAACCTTTTGAAGCCAATGCTTTAACCTATTTAAACCGTCTTTCTGACTACCTTTTTGTATTGGCACGAAAGTTGTCTTACGACTTGCAAGCAAATGAAATTAAGTGGATTCCAGAGAAATTTTAAGCCATTAGTTAAAAGTTAAACTTATTTCTAGTGGTAGTAAATGGAAACGGTTTGCGTTAGGGATTGCAGTGAAAATCCTTTTTTATGTTAGTTCGAGTGTTTTGTGAAGCATAAACAAAACGTATCGAGAACAAATAAGAAAGATTGTAACAAAAAGCCCGACCCTTTAGGGGTAACGCCCAAACAAGATTCGCTGAAAAGGCTTGTATTTATTAAAAAAGCACGAATAAATTTCAACTGTTTAAAATACAATGGCATACGTTCTTAAAATTATTGACTAAATAATTCATTTTTTTCTTGTCTGTTTAAACTAAAAATTTATTTTTGCAAAAAATTAAACGCATAAAAAATGTATTGGACTTTAGAATTAGCATCATATTTAAGTGATGCACCATGGCCAGCAACCAAAGACGAATTGATAGATTACGCTATTAGAACTGGCGCTCCGTTAGAAGTTGTTGAAAATTTACAGTCGATTGAAGACGAAGGTGATTCGTATGATTCGATTGAAGAAATCTGGTCCGACTATCCAACGGATGAAGATTATCTTTGGAATGAAGATGAATATTAAAATAAAAGCATAAAGAATAGTTAAAAAGTCTCGATTTGAGGCTTTTTTTTATCTCTAAACTTTATAAAACTGATTACAAAATGTATCTTTGATTGCTTTTTATAAAGCATGAAAAAACTACCTAAAAATAACGTTAAATTATACCTGTTGTAGTTTAACCTAACATATAAATTAATACCTATGAATTTTTTAAATTCTGTACTAAAGGTTTTTGTTGGCGACAAATCGAAACAAGATGTTAAAGCCATAATGCCTATAGTTGAAAAAATTAAAACTTTTGAAAAAGCATTAGAAGCCTTATCTCATGATGAGTTAAGAGCCAAAACTGCTGAGTTTAAGGCTAAAATTGCCGAAGCTAATAAACCTATAGATGAACAAATAGCAAATCTTGCTCAAGATGCTGAAAATACTGATGATATTGACTTACGAGAAGATATTTACGAGCAAATAGATAGGCTTAAGGACGACGCTTATAAAATTACCGAAGATGTTTTAAACGATATTTTACCTGAAGCTTTTGCGGTGGTAAAAGAAACTGCAAAACGTTTTGTAAACAACACTACCATTGAAGTTAAAGCCAATGAATTTGATCGCACATTATCGGGAGACAAAAGCTACGTTGTTTTAAATGATGATAAAGCCGTTTGGTCAAACTCATGGGATGCTGCCGGAAAACCAATAACTTGGGACATGGTACACTACGATGTACAACTTATAGGTGGTGTAGCAATGCACCAAGGTAAAATAGCCGAAATGCAAACGGGTGAAGGTAAAACCCTTGTAGCAACATTGCCAGTATATTTAAATGCATTAGCTGGAAAAGGCGTGCATTTAGTAACCGTAAACGATTATTTGGCAAAACGTGATAGCGCGTGGATGGCTCCTATTTTTGAGTTTCATGGTTTGAGTGTTGATTGTATTGATTACCACCAACCTAATTCAGCTGCTCGAATAAAAGCTTATAATGCAGATATTACCTATGGAACCAATAACGAATTTGGTTTTGATTATTTGCGTGATAACATGTCGCATTCTCCAGACGATTTGGTTCAACGACCTCATCATTATGCCATTGTGGATGAGGTAGACTCCGTTTTAATTGACGATGCGCGTACGCCTTTAATTATTTCTGGACCTATTCCAAAAGGTGACCGCCATGAGTTTAACGAATTAAAACCTAAAGTAGAGGATATTGTAAGCGTACAACGTAAGTATTTAACGGGTGTGTTAGCCGAAGCTAAAAAACTCATTGCTGAAGGTGATACTAAAGAAGGTGGTTTTAAACTACTTCAAGTATATCGTGGTATTCCTAAAAATAAAGCACTTATTAAGTTTTTAAGTGAAGAAGGTGTAAAACAATTGCTTCAAAAAACTGAGAACTTTTACATGCAGGATAACAACCGCGAAATGCCAAAGGTGGATGCAGACTTGTACTACGTAATTGAAGAGAAAAATAATCAAATTGAACTATCCGATAAGGGTATCGAATATATATCTGGAAAAGACAATCCTGATTTTTTCATCTTACCGGAAATAGGTGTTGAAATTGCTAAAATTGAGGAACAAAACCTTTCTCCAGAAGAAGAAGCAAATCTTAAAGAAGATTTATTTAAAGAGTTTGGAGTAAAATCGGAACGTATTCACACCTTAAATCAACTTTTAAAAGCTTATGCTTTATTTGAAAAAGATACCCAATATGTGGTAATGGATAATAAAGTAATGATTGTTGATGAGCAAACGGGTCGTATTATGGATGGTCGTCGTTATTCTGACGGATTACACCAAGCGATTGAAGCAAAAGAAAATGTAAAAATTGAAGATGCTACCCAAACTTTTGCTACCGTTACACTGCAAAACTATTTTAGAATGTACCGCAAACTATCAGGTATGACAGGTACTGCAGTTACAGAAGCTGGCGAGTTCTGGGAAATATACAAATTGGATGTAGTTGAAATTCCAACAAATAAGCCAATTGCTCGTGATGATAGAGAAGATTTAGTATATAAAACCAAACGCGAAAAATACAACGCGGTTATTGATGATGTAACACAGTTATCAGAGGCCGGAAGACCTGTCCTTATTGGTACAACATCTGTAGAGATTTCAGAATTACTTGGTAAAATGCTTAGCATTCGAAAAATACCTCATAATGTATTAAACGCGAAACAGCATAAAAAAGAGGCTGAAATTGTTGATCAAGCCGGTAAATCTGGACAAGTAACTATCGCCACTAACATGGCGGGTCGTGGTACGGATATTAAGTTAAGCGAAGAAGTTAAAAAAGCTGGAGGTTTAGCTATTGTCGGTACAGAGCGACATGATTCACGTCGTGTAGACAGACAGTTACGTGGTCGTGCTGGTCGTCAGGGTGACGTTGGTAGTTCTCAGTTTTATGTATCGTTGGAAGATAATTTAATGCGCTTGTTTGGTAGCGAGCGAATTGCAAAAATGATGGACAGAATGGGATTAAAAGAAGGCGAAGTTATTCAGCATTCTATGATTTCAAAATCTATTGAGCGTGCACAGAAAAAAGTGGAAGAAAACAACTTTGGGGTTCGTAAGCGATTATTAGAGTATGATGATGTTATGAACGCGCAACGTGAAGTGGTTTACAAACGTCGTCGTCACGCATTACATGGTGAGCGTTTACGAGTAGATTTAGCAAATATGATTTTTGACACCTCAGAAGGTATTGCCGAAACTAATAAAGGTGCTAACGATTATAAGAATTTTGAATTTGAATTAATTCGATACTTTTCTATGAGTTCGCCTATTTCTCAAGATGAATTCGGGAAGTTATCAGCACAAGAAATTACTTCAAAAATTTACAAAACAGCTTTTGAACATTACCGTGAAAAAATGACACGTAATGCTGATATAGCTTTTCCAGTAATTAAAAATGTATATGAAACACAACGTGATAAATTTAAGCGTATTGTGGTACCATTCACCGATGGCGTAAAGACTTTAAATGTGGTTACCGACCTTGAAAAAGCTTATGAAACCAATGGTAAACAATTAATTACAGACTTTGAGAAGAACATCACTTTAGCGATTATTGATGATGCTTGGAAAACGCATTTACGCAAAATGGATGAATTAAAACAATCGGTGCAGTTAGCGGTTCATGAGCAAAAAGACCCACTTTTAATTTACAAATTTGAAGCTTTTGAATTGTTTAAAGCCATGATTGACCAAGTGAATAAAGATGTTATTTCATTCTTATTTAAAGGTGAATTACCTCAAGAAACACAAGATACCATACAAGAAGCGAGAGCTAGAAAGCAGGAAAAATTAAACGTTCAAAAAGACGAAATTCCTAATTTGGATGAGCGTTCTGCTCAAAATAGGGCTGCAGGAAATACCCAACGCCAGCAAGAAGTTGTAGAAACCATTGTTCGAGACCGACCAAAAATTGGTCGTAACGACCGTGTAACAATTAAACATGTTATAAACGGTGAGAACAAAACTTTAAAATATAAACAAGCAGAACCTTTATTAGCCAAAGGCGATTGGGTTTTGGTTGAAGATTAATCACATTCCTGCCAACGCAGAAACGATAGAATTAAAAATCCTGAAATAAACTTCAGGATTTTTTTGTGTTTTTTTTGAACAATATGCGCTATCTAACGAGCAACTAATTATTTTTGACTTATATTTATTTTCATAAATTATACCCATTGCGTATTTTGAGTTAAAAATAATTTTCGTGATGTCAGTTCGAGTGATTTTTTGATAAAAAAATCGTATCGAGAACTAATTTGTATGCTAAATTCTTATTCTCGATACAATCCCGATAAAAAATCGGGACCACTCGAATTGACAGAATTTATCTAAATGCAAGACGGGTAAATTAAATAATTAAGAATGATTATTATAATGGGGGTTTCTGGATGCGGAAAAACCACGATTGGGGAATTATTATCTAAAAAGAGTAATCTTCCATTTTACGATGCTGATGATTTTCATCCGAGTTCTAACATCGAAAAAATGAAAAATAATATCGCATTAACCGATGGCGATAGAAAGCCTTGGTTAGAATTACTTTCTGAAAATATAGAACAATGGGAGTTAAATGGTGGTGCTATTTTAGCTTGCTCCGCTTTAAAAGAAAGCTACCGACAAATTTTAAGCTCTAAAATTAAAAATATAAATTGGGTATATTTATCAGGTACTTTCGATGAAATTAATGCGCGTTTGGAAAAAAGAAACAATCATTATATGAAATCAACTTTGCTAAAATCGCAATTTGATACTTTAGAAGTACCATCCTATGGGATTCATATTTCAATTACTAATTCAAAAGAAAATATCGTTTCAATAATCACCTCAAAATTAAACTTAAATGAGTAAATCACAATTTGGAGTTATAGGCCTCGGTGTTATGGGAAAAAGTTTAAGCCTAAATATTGCTGAAAAGGGCTTTAAACTATCTGTATATAATAGAAGCGAAGGCGAAGAAGCTAACGTTGTTAAAGATTTTTTAAATCAGAATACTGCCTTCAATAATATTTCTGGACATACGAGTATCGACTCCTTCATTGCTTCACTAGAAACCCCTAGAAAAATTTTAATGATGATAAAAGCAGGATCGGTTGTAGATGCTGTTATCAAACAACTAGAACCCTATTTGAATGCCGATGATATTCTTATTGACGGAGGAAATTCACATTATTTAGATACTAAAAATAGGTATGAAGCACTTCAAAAAAAAGGCATACATTTTATAGGTTGTGGTATTTCTGGTGGTGAGGAAGGCGCACGAAAAGGACCTTCTATGATGCCCGGTGGTAACATCCATAGTTATAGCTTAGTAGCACCTATCCTTGAAAAAATCTCTGCCCGGGACAAAAACAATAAGGCTTGTTGTTGCTTTATAGCTAACAATGGTGCTGGTCATTTTGTAAAGATGATTCATAATGGTGTGGAGTATTCAGAAATGCAATTGCTTGCAGAACTTTATGCCATCATGTCGCTAACAATGAGTAATGAAGATATTTCGAAAGTATTTTCTAATTGGAATAAAGGAGACCTATCAAGTTATTTATTAGAAATTACTGCGAACATTTTAACCAAAAAAGAAGGTAATACCTATATTGTTGATACCATTTTAGATAAAGCTGGAAATAAAGGAACAGGAAGTTGGTCGAGTAAAACAGCGCTAGAAATTGGCATTCCTACCACTATGATGACATCGGCTGTTTTTGCGCGTTATTTATCTTCATTTAAAGAAAAAAGAGTTCAACTTTCACAACATTTTACAAAAGAAAATAGAACTCCTGATATTCCAAATATTAAAGACCTTGAAAATGCCTATAGATTTGCAAGAATTATAAATCATCAGCAAGGATTTGACGTTATAAACGAAGCTGCAAAAGCTTATAATTGGACGATTAATTTATCTGAACTAGCTAGAATATGGACTAACGGTTGTATTATTAGGTCGGAGCTTATGCAACAAGTTTCTGAATTATTTAAAAATCAAACTAATCTATTTGATAATATTGATATTATAAACCAGTTAAAGTCGTTAGAGCCTTACATAGAAGAGGTTATCAAATCTGCTATTTCAAACAGAGTGCCGTTAGATACGTTTTGGTCTTCTTATAATTATTGGGTTTCTATGACCAGTGCAAAATTACCTGCGAATATAATACAGGCACAGCGTGATTATTTTGGCGCACATACTTATCAAAAGATTGATGCACCATTATCTCAATTTTTTCACACCAACTGGTAAAATTCATGATTGACTATACCCTTATTACCGCCGTATTTGTTGGAATAGCCGTATTACTTGTTTTAATACTTCGATTAAAAATTCAGGCCTTTATAGCATTACTCATAGCTAGTATTGTTGTTGGTGTCATTGCTGGTATGTCGCCAGAAACCATCATAAAAACCATGCAAGAAGGTATGGGAAACACCTTAGGTTTTGTTGCCTTGGTAGTTGGTTTAGGTGCTATGTTTGGTGCTATTTTAGAACATTCAGGTGGTGCCGAAGCTTTAGCAAATTATCTGCTTCAAAAATTTGGTGAAAAACGAGCGTCTTGGGCTTTAATGTTAACAGGCTTTTTTGTGGCAATTCCGGTGTTTTTTGATGTCGCTTTCATCATTTTAGTGCCTTTAATTTACTCATTACAACGTAAAACCAAAAAGTCTCTATTGCTATATGGTATGCCACTTTTGGCTGGATTAGCCATTACTCATGCTTTTATTCCTCCTACTCCCGGACCCGTTGCAGTTGCCGATATTTTAAAGGCAGATTTAGGTTGGGTTATTTTATTCGGTTTTATAGTTGGTATCCCAACAGCCATAGCCAGTGGACCCGTATTTGCAAAATATATTTCTGAAAAAATATATGTGGAAGCTCCAAAATTAACCAATACTAGAGATGATAATAATGATTTTCCAGGAGTTGGTGTCATACTATCCATTATAGGAATTCCAATTGTATTAATTGTTGGAAATACATTACTCAACAGTCCTTTATTAGAAAGTTTTAATATTTCAGAAAACGTAAAATCGTGGTTAAAAATGATTGGTCATCCTTTTACCGCCTTAATCATAGCTAATATTATTGCTTGGTATGTTTTAGGAATACGAAGAAAAACCACGAAGACCATTTTATTAAAAATAACAACTGCATCGATGGCTCCTGCTGGTATAATCATTCTACTAACTGGTGCCGGTGGTGTTTTTAAACAAATGTTGGTAAACACTAAAACAGGCGAAATGTTAGCCAATTATTTTGCCGATAAGGGAGTAAGTATTCTATTGTTCGCTTTTTTAGCGGCTGTTTTGGTTCGTATTTTACAAGGGTCTGCTACCGTTGCAATGATTACTGCTGCTGGTTTAACTGCGCCTTTGTTATTAGATGGGGTAACCGAAATTAACAAAGCACTTTTAGTAATTGCCATAGCATCAGGTGCCTCAATTATGTCTCATGTAAACGATAGCGGCTTTTGGTTGGTGAGTAAATATTTAGGGCTTACTGAAAAACAAACTTTTAAAAGTTGGACCGTTATGACCACGATTCTGGCATGTGTTGGTTTTTGTACGGTTTGTTTATTATGGACCCTATTTTAATTAATATTTTTCTTTAAAATATTTCGGATTGTAAAAAACACTAATTTTGTGTAAAATTTAATACGCTATAAGCGCCACTTTAATGCAGAAATATATTGTTGTCAATCAACCAGATAAATGGAATTTTACGATTGAGAATATTACCGTGATTTCGTCACAAGACTATCTAACAAATCCTAAATTTTCATTAGTACAAAAGGCTCGTATATTCAACCTTTGTAGAGAATATCATTACCAGTCAAAAGGATACTACGTTTCGCTTTTAGCCGAAGCCCGTGGGCATTTAGCGATTCCAACTGTAAAAAACATTGTCGATTTAAAAACCCTAAAACTAGTTAGAATTGTATCCGATGAGTTTGATGATATTATTCAGCAAAGTCTAAAAAATATAAAATCTAGAGAGTTTACTTTAAGTATTTATTTCGGACAAAACGTAGCTCAAAAATATAAAGAGTTGAGTGCTTTATTTTACAAGCATTTTCAAGTTCCATTGTTTCGTGTAAAGTTTAGTTTCAACACAAAGTGGAACATACAAAGCGTCAAGGTTATTTCAGAATCTGAAATACCAAACGACCACTTCGAAAGTGTTCAAGAATTTGCAAATCAGTATTTCTCTAAAAAAAGATACGATACACCTAAATTAACCAAAAGCGATTTCGATTTAGCCATTTTAGCAAACCCAAACGATCCTGCACCACCAAGCAACCCAAAAGGTTTGAAAAAGTTTATGGAGATTGCTGAAAAAATGAATATTTATGCTGAAATCATTGAACCCAAAGATTTATCGCAACTATCATCATTTGATGCCTTACTTATAAGACAAAGCACCGAAGTAAACAACGAAGCTTATGCCTTTGCCCGAAAAGCACAACAAGAAGGTATTGCTATAATAGATTACCCCGATGCTATTTTAAAATGCTGTAATAAAGTGTATATGGCGGAGGCGCTGCAAAATGCCAATATCAACACACCAAAAACCATTATTGTTCACAAAGACAACTTAAACGATGTTTTACACCACACAGGATTGCCTTGTGTACTTAAAGCACCAGATTCTACATTTTCATTTGGGGTGAAAAAAGCCAAATCGAAAGAAGAGTTTAACCATTTAGCAAATACCATGTTAAAGGAATCTGATTTGATAATTGCTCAAGAATTTTGTCCTTCAGACTACGATTGGCGTATCGGTATTATAGATGGCGAACCCTTTTTTGCTTGTAAATACTATATGGCGAAAGGCCACTGGCAAATTTATAACTGGAAAGCTAAAAAGAAAGACGACCAAGATGGAGATGCAGATTGTTTACCTATTGAAGACGTACCAAAAAAAGTGCTAAAAATGGCTGTTAAGTCGGCGAAATTAATTGGTGATGGCTTATTAGGTATTGATATTAAAGTTGTTAACGAAAAGCCCATGGTTATTGAAATTAACGACAACCCGAATATCGATTTTGGTGTTGAAGATGGGTATTACGGCGATTTGGTTTATACCAAAATTTTAACCGCTCTAAAAAACAGACTGGATTAATATGGGCAAAAAATATCACTTATTTGAAGTTTTTGGTATTGAGTTGGAATATATGCTCGTTTATAATTCCGATTTTAAGGTTGCTCCTATTGTTGATGAATTATTAAGGCTAAAAAATAATGGCGTTATTGACGATATAGACAACGGCGCTATCGCTTGGAGCAACGAACTCGTGGCACATGTGGTGGAATTAAAAACCAACGGCCCCACTAAAGATTTGAACACGCTAGCCGATGCATTTCATAATAATATACAGGAAATCAACAGCATTTTAAGTTCAATACATGCGCAATTGTTACCTACGGCAGCACATCCTTTAATGAATCCTGCAACGGATATGGAGCTTTGGAAACACAGTTATAGCGAGGTTTACGCACTTTACAATCGTATTTTTAATTGTAGAGGTCATGGTTGGAGCAACGTACAAAGCACACATATTAATTTACCATTTTTTGATGATGATGAATTTGAAAAACTGCATGCCGCCATTCGCATAATTTTACCTTTAATTCCCGGTTTGTGTGCCAGTTCACCTATTTTAGAAGGAAAAAACACAGGATTTAAAGACACCCGATTGGAGTATTATAAAACCAATCAAAAGGAAATTCCTGAAATGACCGGGTTGGTAATTCCAGAGCAAGTATTTTCTAAAAAAGCGTATCAAGAATCTATTTTCAACCCTATAAATAAGGCGATAAAACCCCATGATACCGAAGATATTTTAGACCATTATTTTCTTAACTCGCGTGGTGCCATTGCGCGTTTTGATAGAAATGCTATTGAAATTAGATTGGTAGATATACAAGAATGTCCGCAAGCTGATATCGCCATTTGTGTTTTTATTATTGAAGTGGTTAAGCTTTTAGTAAGCGAGCAAACTTCTACATTAAGCACGCAAAAATCGTGGACTAAAGAAGCCCTTTTTGCTATTTTAAACCCAACTATTAAAGCGGGCGAAAATTATATAGTTTCAGATTTAAAGTACCTTAATTTGTTTCAAATAGAGCAAGCCTGTACCGTTCAAGATATATGGAAACAACTTTACAATCTGGTAAAACCTGATATTGATACAAGCCATCATTTTGCTATTGAAACCATATTATCAAAAGGCACATTGGCCACACGTATTTTAAAGGCTATGGCGCACGATTTTTCAGAAACCCATATCAAATCAGTTTACAAAAAGTTAGCGCATTGTTTGCAAGAAAATAAACTGTTTGTCCCGTGAAACTGATTCTAACTTGTGAACATGGAGGAAACGACATTCCTAAACCGTATCAACCATACTTTAAAGGGTCGCAATTAGTTTTAAACTCGCATCGGGGTTTCGATTTAGGTGCTTTAGATTTGTTTAAAACCTTAGAACCGCTTGCTGATTATACTTTACATTCTGAAATTAGCCGATTGCTTATAGAACTTAATCGGTCGTTGCACCACCCAAAGTTGTTTTCAGAATTCACCAAAACACTTTCAAAAGCTGACAAATCAGCCCTGATACAATCGCATTATTTGGTATATAGAAACCAAGTTGAAACTACCATATGCCAATGGATTGAATCGGGCGAACCCGTTTTACATATTTCGGTGCATTCGTTTACACCGATTTTAAACAATACAGAAAGACATGCCGATATAGGGTTGCTTTACGACTCTAAAAACATAGTTGAAAAAGCGTTTTGTAAAACATTTAAAAACGCGCTTAAAACGGTAAACCCTAACCTCAACGTACGTTTTAATTACCCCTATTTAGGAAAAGCTGATGGGTTTACCACTTATTTACGCAAACAGTTTACATCAAATTATATAGGGATTGAAATAGAAGTCAACCAAAAATATGTTGCAAACACCCAGTTACAAACAGAATTAAAAACTTCTATATTTTCGGCTTTAAAAAATTTCAACTAACTTCGTTCTTATCTGGTATAAACCAAATTTTACAATAAAAAACTGATTTTGAAAATTTTAAATATTATTGGCATAGGTATTTTTACATTTCTTTCGATTTATGAGTTCTCTGGACTTATGGAATACCTATCCGAGCAACTACTTTTTATTAATTTACCTTATTCACTATCAATACTCTGGCTACCCGAACTGATTGGTTTGCTAGCTTATTTAATTTTATTGATATGGGCAATTAATAAAATAAAGAATTTAATTCCGATAAGTTCTAGTAAGACTTTTGCGATTTCAATAATGATTTTCTTTATTTTATTATTAGTGAAATTTATATACTCTTTTTATGGAACAGGATTATTATTCGAGAGATTTCCAGTTGAGTTTGATGCTTTTCATAAGTTGAGAGATGAGAACCAGCAATTACAACGAATTATGGGATTTTTTCCTATATTAAAGTATTTAATTCTTGCATTAATATTATACTTTAATAAAAAACTAGATTTTAACGACGTGAATAATTTACAGCTTAGCTAGTCTAAACTATGAATTATTCACAATTTCAACAGTAAATTCGGGTCAGGACAATTCGTTTTAAAAAATGCCAAATCTTGTTTACTACAAACACCTGGGTAGTCGCCTACAAATCCCTGTAAATCTTTTATTATTTGAAAATGCAAATGTGGCGGGTAATCGCCATTTACCGTAGCATCTCCTAAAGTAGCTATTTGCTCCCCTCGTTTAAAAACGTTTCCAACTTCTAAATTGTCTATCGATGACACGCTCAAATGGCCATAAAGTGTATAAAATTCAATGGCTTTAATATGGTGTTTTAAAATTATGGTGGGTCCATAATCGCCATAATTGATATTGTTTTTAAAGCTATGTACGGTGGCATCTAAAGGTGCAAAAATAGGTGTATTGGCTTCGCTCCATAAATCGATACCCAAATGGATGTTGCGCTCTTCGGCTTCGGTATTGTTAAAATGCTTACTGCGTTTATAAATAGTTCTTACTTCTAAATAACCACCAAAAGCAACTTTAGCATTCTGTTTTTTAATGTGGTTATGAATATACGTTTCTAGTTTTGACGACGACGAAACATCAACAGTATCTAACTCCGTATTGGCTTCGGACAAATCTAAAAGTGTGTATTGTGCTTTTGAGATGGATGCATCCAACACATGGCAGGATTTTAGACTTATGTTTTTTAAAAAATCTGTAAAACTTTTAGATTTCATTAATCAAAATTAAGAAACTTTATAAGTTCTCGATACATCCCGATGAAAAATCGGGACACTCGAACTAACAAAACTTTGTACTAATATACCAAGTCAATTTCTAATTTACAACTTCACCGTAAAGGTCGAAATCTTCGGCTTCAATAATTTTAACCTTCGCAAATTCGCCCGTTTTCAAGTAGGTTTTGGTGGCATCAATCAACACCTCATTATCCACATCTGGGGAATCAAACTCCGTTCTACCAACAAAGTAATTACCTTCTTTACGGTCAATAACCACTTTAAACTCCTGCCCTATTTTTTGTTGATTGAGTTCCCAAGATATTTGCGATTGAATTTCCATAATTTGGTTGGCTCTTTCAATTTTCACGTCTTCAGGAACGTCATCTTCCAAATTATAAGCATGTGTATTTTCTTCATGCGAATAGGTAAAACAACCCAAACGCTCAAAACGCATATCGGTAACCCATTGTTTTAATTCTTGAAAATGCGCTTCGGTTTCACCAGGATACCCAACAATAAGCGTGGTTCTAATAGTCATTTCTGGTACTTTGGCTCTAAATTCTTGTAATAACTGTGTTGTTTTTTCTTTAGTCGTTCCGCGACGCATACTTTTTAAAATGCTATCGGAAATGTGTTGTAACGGAATATCTAAATAATTGCAAATTTTAGGTTCGCGCTTCATCACATCCAAAACATCCATTGGAAACCCAGTTGGGAATGCGTAATGCAAGCGAATCCACTCCACGCCATCAACTTTTACGAGTGCTTCCAATAACTCCGCAAGATTTCGCTTTTTATATAAATCAAGACCATAATAGGTTAAATCTTGAGCTATCAAAATCAATTCTTTAACTCCTTTTGTAGCTAGTTTTTCAGCTTCAATAACAATTTCTTCAATGGGCGTGCTTCGGTGTTTTCCACGCATAATAGGAATCGCACAAAAACTACATGGTCTGTCGCAACCTTCGGCTATTTTTAAATAAGCATAATTTTTTGGTGTGGTCGTTAAACGCTCACCAATAAGCTCGTGTTTGTAGTCAGCCCCTAAAGCTTTTAGCAATAATGGGAGTTCTGTAGTACCGAAATACTCATCTACATTAGGAATTTCCTTTTGCAAATCAGGTTTATAACGCTCACTCAAACAACCTGTAACAAAAACTTTATCAACATCGCCATCTTCCTTTTTTTGCATAAACTCTAAAATGGTGTTCACACTCTCTTCTTTGGCATTATTGATAAAACCACAAGTGTTAATAACCACAATATTACCCTCTTCTTCATGAACCACATCCTTTCCGCTGGCCTTTAATTGACCCATAAGTACCTCGCTGTCGTAAACATTTTTACTACAACCGAGCGTTACTACATTTATCTTGTTCTTTTTTAGAGTTTTGGTGCGCATACTTTCTATAAATCAGGGCGCAAAGATACGGAATGATTAACGATTTATTTATCATTTTTTTGCTTTGGTAAATCATATCATTAAAAGCGAGATTCCTGCCTTAGTAGGAATGACAATTAAGGCTGATACTCGATTAAACCTAATGTGCAGTTTTTTTTCAATTAAACCTTTTATATATTTGAGAGTCCAAATTTGAAAGCCTACATTATGAAATCTATCGTTTACCTAAGTTTTTTCATTTCCGTATTCGCATTAAGTTGTTCTTCTGATAATCCTACAGAAACACCTAATCCCATAAACACCGAACTGTATTTTCCGCCTTTAAATTCTGATACTTGGGACACATTATCTGTTACCGATTTAGGATGGAATGAAAGCGAAAAACAACCCCTTTTAGATTATCTGGAAGCAAAAAATACCAAAGGTTTTATAATACTTTATAACGGAAGAATTATATTGGAAGAATACTTTAACGGTCATGACGATACTAAGCTTTGGTATTGGGCGAGTGCTGGAAAAACATTAACAACCACGGTTTCAGGAATAGCGCAAGACGAGGGATTGATTACTATTGACAATAAGGTTTCAGATTATTTAGGAACGGGTTGGACAAGTGCATCTTTAGAAAAAGAAAACTTGATTACCTGCAAAAACTTATTATCAATGAACTCAGGTTTGGATGATAGTTTAGGTGATGATGTTTCACCTGGGAATTTGCAATATGTTGCTGATGCAGGAACGCGATGGGCCTATCATAATGTGTATGTAAAAATGCAAGATGTAATTGCTGAAGCAAGTAATGATACCTGGGATAATTATTTTAATGCCAAACTAAAGGATAGAATTGGAATGAATGGCGGGTGGTTTTCGTTAGGAGATTTAAGTGTATATGCGAGCAACACCTTAAGTATGGCGCGCTTTGGCTTATTGATTTATGCGAATGGAAATTGGAATGGCGAGCAAATAGTTTCTGAAAGCTTTATAAATGCAGCTACAAACACCTCGCAAAATATAAATGAAGCCTATGGGTATTTATGGTGGCTTAATGGGAAAAGCAGCTATCGTTTACCACAAAGTCAATTAGAATTTAATGGTGAATTAATACCAAATGCTCCTGATGATATGTTTGTTGCATTAGGAAAAAATGATCAAAAAATATATGTGGTTCCTAGCAAAAAGCTCGTGATTGTTCGACTAGGCGACGCAGCCGATGGCGAAAATTTTGCCTTATCGACCTTTGATAATGATTTATGGGGAATGATTAACAACTTAATAAACTAATTATAGTTTTTAGGGATTTTACGTTTTTTTGAAGCTTGTTCATACACATACGCCCACCCAAGCAATTGTTTTTCGGTAAGCGGTTTTCCAATAAACGTTAAGCCTTTTGGGGCGCCTTTTTCAGTGTAACCCATAGGTACTGTTATTGCTGGATATTCAGCCACAGCCGCAAAACCTGCATGATAATTATTTATTGATAAAAACCCGTCTAAATTATGGTCTTTCATAGGTATTTCAAAATACTGCCTTCCATTGGTTTTTAATGTGTCCTTAATCTTCAAAAACTCATTTTCTGCAGCAACATCGGCAACAATACCTTCAAATAATCGTTGTCCGTAAGGCATAATTTTTAACGAATCACTTTTATTGAAATCAATCACATCTTGAACCGATTTAACTGTAACGGTGCTATTAGCGTGATTGGAAAGATATTCTGGCAAATCTTTTTTCATATCTAAATTCAATAACCTCAAAAAGTTAGGTAAACCAATATCTTCTTCGTCAATTTCAACAATTGTGGCGCCTTTGGATTTTAAATCGGAAAGCGCTTGAACATATAGTGAATCCTCCAAAAGCCTTTTAAATGCGCCAAAACGTTTGCCTTCTAATGACATCGATTCCAAGCCTTTGTACATTCTTTCCTTTAAATCCGTTTTAATAGACTTAAAATCAGAAGCATCAAAACCTAACATCGCATCTAATAAAATACTATTATCAGTTACATTTTTAGTCATCGGCCCTGGTGTATCAAGTGTTGATGAAATAGGCACAATACCACTTCTGCTTAACAAACCAATGGTAGGTTTTAGCCCTACAATGGAGTTTTGACTTGAAGGTGATAAAATAGACCCTGAGGTTTCGCTTCCTACGGCAGCAACACAAAAATTAGCCGCTACTGCTACGCCACTTCCAGAACTAGAACCTCCTGTATCTATAATTCTGCGCCCATACGGGTTTAAGGTTTGACCACCGATGGCACTATAGCCACTTGGACAATCGCCACAGAAAAAATAAGCCCATTCGCTTAAGTTTGCCTTCCCTAAAATAATAGCGCCTTGTTGCTTTAATTGTTTGGTGATAAAGGCATCATTGGTGTTATTATTTTTAAGTGCTACGGCTCCGGCAGTTGTAGGCATACCTGTGGCATTAATATTATCTTTTAACAGAATGGGCATCCCGAAAATTGGGTGCTTTAGTTTTCTATTTAAAAGTTCCCTGTCTTTTTGTTTTGCCTCGTTAATGGCGTTTGGATTGATTGAAATAACAGCATTTAACGATAATTCATTTTCTCTGTCAAATTTTCGAATACGATATAAATAGAATTTTGTAAGCGTTTCATAGGATAACTTACCTTCAAGAATGTGCTTTTGTATCGTTGGAATATCTTGTTCTAAAACAAGCGGTTTTAAGCTGTTATAGCTGTCTTCAGAGAAGTCTTCTAGCGCTTTATTTACTTGCTCCCAAAGTTCAGAAGTGTTAATATATTTAGAATCTAAGACCTTTAACTCTCTAAAATCTTTAACCGCAGTGGTATCTGTAGTTTCCGTTAATACTGGTGTTCCTTCAGTTGGATTTTTACAAGAAATAATGGCAATTGTAATCAGGAATAAAACTATTCGATTCATGGTTAGTATTTTTTATAAAAATACTAAAATCATATCATTAATAATTAAAACCAGAACCTAATTACGTTCTTTGAAAGGTATGACTATTCCTTTTTCAAGATAATTTTTTAGTCCATTTAAGAGGATTGCCCAACAAAAAGATGAGTGTTTAAAATGATCATCAGCATTTTGCCAATTAACATGACTAAACTTTAACATGGTTCCGTTTTCATTCGATTCTAAATCAAAACCAAAAGTTGTTGGATTCCAATCTTTATCGGCATCTGTCATTTTAAAATGAAACGATTTGTTAGGTGTAACCTTGGAGACTTTACAAAACCAATTATAAGTATCGGTAAAATTTAAGTTGTATTCTGAATGCAATTCGGGGTTTCCAGAAGATTTTAAAGTCCACCAATTATCAAGATGCACAGGTTGAGAAACAGCATCAAACACCATTTTTGCAGGTGTTTTTATTTGAAGGTTATGATAAATATTGTAACTCATTGTATAAAGTTACAAAAAAATCAGGTTGAGGTTTCTGCCTTCCCAAGAATTATTTACTTAAAAAACGAATCTACAAACTCATATTTATTAAAAACCTGTAAATCTTCAACGCCTTCGCCTACGCCAATATACTTTACTGGAATTTTAAACTGGTCGGAAATACCAATCACAACACCTCCTTTAGCAGTTCCATCCAGTTTTGTAACAGCTAGTGAGGTAACCTCAGTTGCTGCTGTAAACTGTTTTGCTTGCTCAAATGCGTTTTGACCTGTGCTACCATCTAATACTAACAATACATCATTTGGAGTGTTATCAACCACCTTTTGCATCACACGTTTTACTTTAGTCAGCTCATTCATTAAGTTTACTTTGTTATGTAAACGACCTGCTGTATCGATAATAACCACATCGGCATTTTGGGTTACAGCACTTTGCAGCGTATCGAACGCCACAGAAGCAGGATCGGAGCCCATAGATTGTTTAACCAATGGTACATCTACTCTATCTGCCCACACCTGAAGTTGGTCTATGGCTGCAGCTCTAAAGGTGTCAGCAGCTCCTAAAACCACTTTTAACCCTTGCTTTTTAAATTGATATGCTAGTTTTCCAATCGTTGTTGTTTTACCAACACCATTTACGCCCACTACCATAATAACGTATGGTTTTTTGTCTTGTGGAATAGAAAATTCGGTTTCTTCACCCGTGTTTGTTTCGCTTAATAAACCTGCAATTTCTTCACGAAGAATGGTATTTAGTTCATCGGTTCCCAAGTATTTATCTTTTGATACGCGCTCTTCAATACGCTCAATAATTTTAAGGGTAGTATTTACACCAACATCGCTGGATACTAATACCTCTTCAAGGTTATCTAAGACCTCATCATCAACTTTAGATTTTCCGGCTACAGCTTTACTTAGCTTACCAAAAAAACTAGATTTTGTTTTTTCTAATCCTTTATCGAGGGTTTCTTTTTTTTCTGAGGAAAATATTTTTTTAAAAAAGCTCATTTACTTGTTCTTCGTTAATTCATTGATTTGTTTAGCCTAAACTAAACTGCACTAGCGTTAAGGATTGAGGCATTTGTTAGAGCTCCTCAAAGAGAGCGACTGCCGAAAGCCTGACCTGTTTACCCTGAACTTGTTTCAGGAAACTGGTAACGCCAAAATTATTGTTGTCAATTATCTTACCAAATATGGTATTATGCAATTGTGTCAGTTACTGTCCAAATATAAAATAAAAAAGCTGCTTTCGTATAAAGAAAGCAGCTTATAATATTATGCGACGATGTTTTAGTTTTTGCTTAAAAAATCGTTTACGTGTTCTGGACTCATGATAGACTCAACAAACATGTAAGCACCTGTTTTTGGAGACTTAACCATTTTTATTGCTTTTGTTAATCTTTTAGATCCTGTTTGTAGTGATGCTACTGATTTCTTTGCCATGACTTATACTTTATTTGAAGTTTTTAATGAAAACTCCCTATTTATGTTATTTGAAATTTTCTTAAAAAAATTTCTAATTATTTAATTTCTTTATGAACTGTCATACGTTTTAGAATTGGATTAAATTTTTTAATTTCCATTCTATCTGGCGTATTCTTCTTGTTTTTTGTAGTAATGTAACGTGAAGTTCCTGGTTGCCCAGACTCTTTATGCTCTGTACATTCTAATATTACTTGTATTCTGTTACCTTTCTTTGCCATGTCTTTATACTAATTAACAGCTATTATTTTAAAAATCCTTTAGATTTTGCTTCCTTAATTGCTGCAGATATACCTATTTTGTTGATAGTTTTTAGAGCAGATGTAGAAACTTTTAAAGTTACCCAGTTGTCTTCTTCTGGAACATAAAAACGTTTCTTTACTAAATTCGCATTAAACTTGCGTTTAGTTTTGTTCATTGCATGAGACACGTTGTTCCCAACCATTGCCTTCTTTCCTGTAAGTTCACAAACTCTTGACATTATTTATAACTTTAAATTCTTGTTGCTTAAAATCGAGGTGCAAATATATAAAATCTTTGTATTATGACAATTTAAATTTTATCAATTTTTAAAAATTTCTTTTTGAAGTATTTCGATAGCTTTATTTACCGCCTTATTTATAACTCTTGCACGGTGATTTCCAAAGTTATACTCTTCTGAATATACGCCATTTTTTGTAGCTATACCTATAAAAACAGTGCCTACTTCAGCATCTGAATCGCCTTTTGTTGGACCTGCGTTTCCTGTTGTAGAAATAGCATAATCTGATTTATAAAGTTTTAAAACATTTTGTGCCATGGCTTCGGCAACTTGAGCGCTTACAACGGAATACTTTTTAATAATATCTTCAGAAACCTTTAAAACATCCATTTTTGATTGTGTGGAATAGGTAACGACTCCACCCATTAAGTATTTTGAAGCTCCGGAGTTAGCTGTAAACAACTCTGCTAATTTACCACCCGTACAGCTTTCGGCTATAGCAAGCGTTTTTCCTAATTTAGTAAGTTGGTTTCCTATAATAGCTTCTTCATTGCCATCTTCATCTTCATATCCAAAAAACTCATTTTTAATTAATGGTAATACCTTATTGATTTGTGCTTGAACTTCGCTTTCAATTTGTTGCTTATCAAATCCTTTAACTGATAAGCGCAATCTCATCTTACCTAAACTTGGTAAGTAGGCTAATTTTATATGCTTTGGAAGCGCATCTTCCCAGGCTTCAATTCTTGCTGCTAAAGTGCTTTCTCCTAAACCATAAACTAATAAGGTTTTATGTAAAATAAATGGGCAGTCGTACTTTTCCTTTAGCTTAGGAATAACATTATTAGTTATTAAAGACTTCATTTCAAAAGGGACTCCTGGTAACGAAATAAATGTTTTTTTGTCTTTTTCAAGCCACATCCCAGGTGCAGTACCATTGGAATTCATTAAAACTGTAGCTTTTGATGGCACCAACGCTTGGTCTTTATTAACTTGAAGAAGTGTTTGCCTTACATATTTTTTCCAGATAGATTCGATGTTTTCTAAAACCGAGTTGTCTAACACCAATTCATCATTAAAATATTCAGCTATTGTTTTTTTGGTGATATCGTCTTTTGTAGGTCCTAATCCTCCGGTTAGAATAATAATATCCACATTATCTTCAGCATCTTTTAGTGCTTTGAGAATATGTGGCTTGTCATCTTGCACTGAGGTGATTTGATAAACAGATACCCCAATTTTATTAAGTTGTTTCGCTATAAATGCAGAATTGGTATCGATTACTTGACCAATAAGAAGCTCGTCACCAATAGTTATTATTTCCGCAAACATTATAAATTAAAGTCTGATCGTATTTCTTCAACAGCTTGCTCAACAGCAGAAATGACAATAGCTAATTGTGGTTTAATATCTTCACCTCTTTTTTCAAATTTTCCCCAATCTTGGACTTCAATTAAGGTGTCTAAAACACCTAACTCAAATAAATCTATGGTTGGCTTCATTTTATGAGCAGCTTGATATGCATTGTGATAATCTTCTTCGGCAACTGCTTTTTTTAATCGCTCAGCATCCACTGGGACTTCTTCTAAAAAAGCTTCCGCTAAAGTTGCAATAAAATCTTCATCATTATCGGCCAATTCACGTACTCGAAATAATTTGTAATGTTTTTCCATTTATTTAACTGTAATTGAAAACATTTCTTTGTTTTCTATATATCCTTTTAATGAATCGTTAGCAATAACTTTGCCAACTCCTGCTGGCGTACCCGTAAATATAATATCTCCAATCTTTAAAGTAAAATATTTTGATACATATTCTATAATTTCATCAATTTTCCAAAGCATATGGCTTGTATTTCCTTTTTGAACAATTTTATCGTTCTTTTTTAAAGAAAACTCAACATCATTAATATCTTTTATTGTTTTTGATGGCATCCAATTGCCTATTACCGCAGCACCATCAAAGGCTTTTGCTTTTTCCCATGGCAATCCTTTCTCCTTTAATTGAGCTTGTAAATCGCGTGCGGTAAAGTCTATTCCTAGACCAATTTCGTTATAATATTTATGAGCAAATTTTCTATCTATATGCTTACCAACTCTATTAATTTTTACTAATATTTCTACTTCGTGATGCACATCATTGGAGAAATCTGGAATAAAAAATGGTTGTTTTTTAAGCAATATAGCCGTATCTGGTTTAAGAAAAACAACAGGATCTGTTGGTTTTTCGTTTTCCAGTTCTTTTATATGTTCAGTATAATTACGTCCGATGCAAATAAGCTTCATATTAACCTAACTTATTATTGAAGTTTCTTAATTTTATTGCTGTTAGTACTTTTTTTGTATACAAGGGAAAATCAGCATTTAACAGCCAACCAAAATAACCAGGTTCGTTTTCTAATACTTCTGTCACCAATTTCCCTTTGTGTTTACCAAAAGCAAAACACTCTTCTCCTTTTTTATTGTAAGCTATAAACCCTGCAAAATCAGCAAACTTTTTTCGTGAGCTAAACTCTGCTAAAAACTTAGTATCATTCTCTATTTCATCATACTTTGCTATTTGAGCTTTTAACACCTCGAAAGTAGCATTTGTATCTGCTTCCGCACTATGTGCATCGTCTAAAGTTTTGTCACAATAAAATTTATAGGCTGCACTTAAGGTGCGCTGTTCCATTTTATGAAAAATAGTTTGAACATCTACCGCTAAGCGATTCTTCATATCAAAATCCACTTCTGCACGTAACATTTCTTCTGCCAATAAAGGAATATCAAACCTATTAGAGTTAAATCCGCCTAAATCTGAATCTTTAATCATGTTATGAACCTCTTTAGCTATTTCTTTAAAAGTAGGTTCGTTAGCCACTTTTTCATTTGTAATACCATGAATTTCGGTAACCTCTTTAGGAATAGGCATTTCTGGATTTACCAACCATGTTTTGCTTTCTTCTTTCCCATTGGGGTGTACTTTCAAAATAGAAATCTCAACGATTCTATCAGTTGTTATATTAACACCTGTGGTTTCTAAATCGAAAAAACAAATGGGCTTAGTTAGATTTAATTGCATTTTAAAATTTTGTGTTTGTAAAAATAAAAAAATCAATCTTTATTACGATTGATTTAATATTTAGAATTAACATGTGCTATTTATTAAATAATCATCATTACTACTAAATAAATTATATAGAAAAACAAGAAAATTGCACATATACCTACAAGATAATAGGTTAGTATAATCCCAAATTCTTTAAAAAAAGAGTAGATTTTTTCCAAAACATTTTCTATTAAATCTCTCGGTTAATATCCCAAGCTTCTAAATAATTCTTTACGGCTTGAACAAATTGCCCACCAAGTGCACCATTTACAACACGATGGTCATATGAATGAGATAAGAACATACGGTAACGAATACCTATAAAATCACCCTCACTAGTTTCAATAACTGCAGGCACTTTACGTATAGCACCAAGAGCTAAAATACCAACTTGCGGCTGATTGATTATAGGTGTTCCCATAATACTTCCAAAGGTCCCAACATTTGTAACCGTGTATGTGCCTCCTTGGGTATCATCTGGTTTCAGCTTACCAATTCTAGCACGATTAGCTAAATCATTTACCTGCTTAGTCATACCAACTAAATTTAACTGGTCGGCATTTTTAATAACAGGCACAATTAAATTACCATCTGGTAAAGCTGCAGCCATACCTAAATTAATACTTTTCTTTTTTATAATAGAATTACCTTGAACTGAAATATTCATCATCGGGAAATCTCGAAGCGCTTTGGCAATAGCTTCCATAAAAATAGGTGTAAACGTTAAATTTTCGCCCTCACGTTTTGCAAAAGCATCTTTAACCTTATTTCTCCAATTCCAAATTTTAGTAACATCAGCTTCAATAAAACTTTGTACATGGGCTGATGTTTGTACAGATTCAACCATATGATGCGCAACCAATTTGCCCATCCTTGTCATTTCAATAATTTCATCTTCACCTGAAGCAATTACGGGTGCTTTTTCCTCTTTTACACTTTCAACAGTTTTAGTTTGTATAAGCGGAGTCTCCACACTTTGAGTTACTGGTTTTTTCGTACTGCTTCTATTTTCCACATACGCTAGGATATCATTTTTTGTAACCCTACCTTCTTTACCAGTACCAACAATTGCATCTAACTCATTTTGAGAAACACCTTCTTCTTTAGCAATATTTTTTACTAAAGGCGAATAAAATCTATTTTCACTGGATACAACAGGCGCAACCGTTTCTCTAGCTAAACTAATATTTTGAGTGATTTCTTTAACAGCATCGTCTTGTTTTGTTTCAACCACAGGTTCTTCTTGAGCAGATTCAATATCATCTCCATCAGTTTCAATGATAGCTAAAACTTGACCAACTTGTACCACATCATCAACATTAAAGAAACGCTCTACTAAAACGCCATCAACCTCACTAGGAACTTCGCTGTCTACTTTATCAGTAGCAATTTCTAATATTGGTTCGTCTAGCTCTATGGTATCACCAACTTCTTTTAACCAAGAGGTTATGGTTGCTTCCGCAACACTTTCGCCCATTTTTGGTAATTTAAGTTCAAACTTTGCCATATTGATAATTAAATGCTTGTATTTTATTTTTCGTTTGCAAAATTAATAAAAAAACATTGCTTTCGCTGATTTTTTTGCAAAACTAATTAAATTTAATGACCTCACCTCTTGTAATAGCATTGTCGCTTCCTAGTACAAATTTAGCCTTTTTAGGTAATATTTTATAGGTAACTGATTTACCTTTTTTATTATTCTCCATTAAATTAATAATGGTTTTATATGATAAAAAATTATTATCGAAAATGACTTCTGAGTTATTCTCAACAGTATTTAAATCTGAAGTCCATACTATATCCTTTTGCAAAACAGATTTTAAGTTTTCATTCATTTTATCAGAAATAAAATAATACTTGTTAATGCGTTTAACATCATTTGATGGCGTTTTACTAAACAAATAAACCACCCTAAGGCCTAGCCAAACAAGTATATCAAAAAGTACATTTTTCTTAAAATGCTTCTTATAAAATATTTGCATTGCACCATAAAAACGACGCGCATAATTTTTGTCTCTTAAAGTACTTTCTCCCTTAAAATGAATTACACTTGTATTTCCAAAGTAATAATTTGTATATCCAAGTTTTAGTGCTTTATACGAAATATCAATATCTTCGCCATACATAAAATAATCTTCATCAAACCCTCCTATTTTATGGTAAACCTCACGTTTTAAAAGCATAAATGCTCCTACTAAAATATCAACTTTACCAGTTTCATTTTCACTTAAGTGTTTTGCATAATATTCGTTAGAGTTCCCAAACAACTTTTTAAATGCCGCTTCTATATATGGTATATTACGCTTGCTTTCTGGTAAAAAATCGCCTACTCCGTTAATCAGTTTACATCCAACAATTCCTAAGTTATCAATAGTTTTTACAAACTCAAAAACTTTCATAAAGGTATCTTCGGCAACTACCGTGTCTGGATTCAAAATGCACAAATACTCACCTTTTGCTTGTGCAACTCCTATATTATTCCCTTTTGAAAAGCCAAAATTCTCTTTGTTTTCTATAATTTTTACGTCAGGAAATAATTCTTTAACCATTATACAACTATCGTCTTCAGAATTATTATCAACCACAATGATTTCGGCATCTATATTGGTGATAGCTTCTTGCACACTTTTTAAGCAGAGTTCTAAAAAGTAGCGTACATTATAATTTAGTATAACAATTGAGAGTTTCAAATACCTAAATAGTTATAGTTTTAAGGAGGACTCAAAGGGAACTCTATTAACAATGCTTCTCCCGAGCGTTATTTCATCAGCATATTCTAATTCATCTCCAACGGAAATCCCTCGAGCTATAGTTGATGTGTAAACGTTGTAATCTTGAATCTGTTTGTAAATATAGAAATTAGTTGTATCGCCTTCCATAGTGGAGCTTAATGCAAAAATAAGCTCTTTTACTTTTCCTTCTTTTACTTTATTTACTAGCGGCTCTATATTTAGTTCGTGTGGTCCTATACCATCCATAGGTGAAATTTTACCTCCTAAAACATGATACAATCCTTTATAAGAACTTGTATTTTCAATAGCCATAACATCCCTAATATCTTCAACTACACAAATAATTTCTTCATTCCTATTCGGGTTGGAGCAAATTTCACAAAGTTCAACATCGCTAATATTATTGCAAGATTTACAGAATTTCACATCATTCCGCATAAACTGTAAAGCTTCAGATAATGCTTTAGTTTGTTCCATAGGTTGTCTCAACAAATGCAACACTAAACGCAATGCGGTTCGCTTACCTATACCAGGCAATTGCGACATTTCATTTACGGCGCGCTCTAATAATTTTGAAGAAAAATCCATAGCTGCGAAATTACTATTTAGACATCAATTTCACTAATTTTAACCAACTCTTTTAAATTTCGTATGCGTTACAATTTAATATTTGTAATTTAAAACCCTAAAATATTTCTATATGACTGCCACTCAAATCATACTTCTTATTGCAGCCTACTTTGGTGTATTAATTATAATATCTTATTTCACTGGAAAAAATGACAGCAATGTTGATTTTTTTAAGGCTGGAAAAACATCTCCTTGGTATGTAGTAGCTTTTGGGATGGTAGGAGCTTCACTCTCTGGAGTGACCTTTATATCAGTCCCTGGCTGGGTTGATAGCTCTCAATTTAGCTATTTTCAAGTAGTACTTGGTTATATGTTTGGTTACTTTATTGTGGCCTATGTATTAATGCCTATTTATTACAAATTAAATCTAACCTCAATTTACGAGTATTTATTACAACGGTTTGGTGTGGTTAGCCATAAAACTGGTGCATTTTTCTTTTTTGTATCTCGTGTTTTAGGTGCTTCTTTCAGACTCTTCCTAGTTGCAATTGTTTTACAACAATTTGTTTTTGATGCTTGGAATGTGCCTTTTGAAATTACTGTTGTTATTTCTATTTTATTAATATGGCTTTACACAAATAAAGGCGGAATAAAAACTATTGTTTGGACTGACACTTTACAAACGCTATTCATGCTGGTAGCAGTTATACTATCCATTTACTTTATAAACCAAAGTTTGGGATGGAGTTTTAGTGAGTTTTTAGGTTCATCAGAATTAAAAGAATACAGTAAGATATTAGTAACAGATAGTTTTTTAGAGCGAAGTCATTTTATAAAATCATTTGTTGGCGGTATTTTTATTACGATATGTATGACAGGATTAGATCAAGATATGATGCAGAAAAATTTAACATGCAAATCTCTTAAAGATGCTCAAAAAAATATGGTGTCCTTTAGTATTGTTTTGGTGCTAGTTACCTTTTTATTCATGTTACTTGGTGCATTATTATTTATTTACGCCAAAAAACATGGTATCTCTACACCGTTAATGGATGGTAACCCTAGAACCGACTTACTTTTTCCAGAAATTGCATTAAACAGTGGTTTAGGAATTACTTTGGCAATTACATTTATGTTAGGCTTAATTGCCGCAGCTTATAGTAGTGCAGATAGTGCCTTAACATCGCTTACCACATCGTTTTGTGTGGACTTTTTAGGTATTGAAAAAAAGTCTCCAGCGAAGCAAAAAAGTATTCGCAAAAAAACTCATATTGTAATGAGTTTGGTTCTTATTGTTGTTATAATTGTTTTCAAATATGTACTTAGTAGCAATGTTATAGACAGCTTATTAACCGTAGCAGGCTACACTTATGGTCCGCTTTTAGGGCTATTTGCTTTCGGAATCTTTACTAACTACCAAATAAAAGATAAGTATGTTTGGATTGTTGGTGTTCTGTCGGTTGTATTAACAGCAATAATTGGCAATATCCCTGCCGAAAGTTTAGGTGGATATGTTGTTGGTTATGAGTTATTACCTATTAATGGACTTTTAACCTTTATAGGTTTAATATTGATTCGTAGAAAGTAACACTAATGTACAGGCGGCTTCAAAAGGAATATTATTCTCTTTTAAAATATTATAAAACTCAGGGTTTTCGGTTCCTGGATTAAAAATAACACGTTTAGGTTTTAACGAAACAACATAATTATAATATGCTTCCTGCCTTTTAGGATTTAAGTATAATGTAATTGTATGAATATCTTCAAAAGGCACTAATTCAGTACTGATTTCCACACCCGAAATTATTCCTTTTTTTAATCCGAAAGCCACCGTTTCAAAATTATTTGCTACTAGTCTCTGTATAGCATAGTTAGAGTATCTATTAGATTTTACCGAAGCTCCGAGCACTAAAGTCTTTTTATTCATTTGTTAAAATAGTGTTAATAATCAATAAATATAGTAACAGAAAGTCAAATTTTGCGTCTACAAAGAAACATCAATCAAAAAACAAACTAATCAAATGAAAAAATTACTTTTCTTATGCTTTGTAATTATATCAATTTCTGCAAAAGCATTTACCACAGATCCTGAAAAAAATATAGACAAAACCGGAAGCATTTCTGGTGTTGTATTAGACGCTACCCTTAAGCAACCCTTACCTTATGTAAATATTATTATAAAAAATGCAAAAGGTGAAACCATTACGGGTGGTATTACTTTGGACGATGGCTCTTTTGAAATTGAAAAAATTGAAGAAGGCGATCTTATTGTAAGTATTCAATATATAGGCTACAAAACGATATCAAGAAATATAACTATAGGTAGAGGAAGTTATAAAGTAGATTTAGGAAATATCCTATTAGAAGAAGAAGCCGAAGGCTTAGACGAAGTTACCGTAGTTGCCGAAGTATCAACCATTCAACAAAAAGTAGATAGAAAGGTTATTACTATAGGTAAAGATTTAGCTGCAACTGGAACTGCTTCAGAATTAATGGTTGGTATTCCATCTGTTAATGTAGATGCTCAAACTGGTGATATAAGTTTACGTGGAAACTCTAACGTTCGTGTTATGGTTGACGGTAAATTATCTAACATCCCTACGGCTCAACTATTAAAACAAATTCCTTCTACCGCCATAAAATCTATAGAATTAATAACCAACCCTTCTGCAAAATATAATCCTGAGGGAATGAGTGGTATTATCAACATTGTGTTACACAAAAACACCATGGTTGGATTTAATGGAAGTGCAAACGTTGGGTTAAGTTATGAAGTAGAACCAAAGTTTAATAGTTCTATAAATATGAATTATAGAAACGGAAAGTTCAACTTTTTTGGTAACTACAGTACTAATATTTCAAAAAATAGAAATTTAGGAAACATTGTAAGACCTGAAAATAATTCAGAACAACTGTTCAGGTTTTTAGATAAAAGAAACAACCAACAATATAAAGTAGGTGTTGATTTTTATTTAAATGACAAAAACACCATCTCTATTTTCACTAATCAAAATGACTCTGAAAATAGTACCGTTGGAAGAACAACGGCAGTTTTTTATGATGATATGTCCTTTAATCAAGACCAAATTTTTTCTAACGAGGGCAGCAATAACTCATCACAATATAATTTCGATTATAAATTAGATTTTTCAAAAGAAGGTGAAAATATTGAGTTAGAAATAGACCATAATATTTTTGATGGTACTAACCCTGTATTTTTTGACCAAATTGCTGGTCCGTTAAGCGACTATACGGATTTTAACGATACTGAAAATGAAAGTACTACAATTAACCTTGATTATGTTAACCCATTATCTGAAACCACAAAACTAGAATTAGGTTTACAAGCATGGCTGTTTAACACTAATATTATGTACTCCTCTACTGGTCAATCGTATAACGACATGGGAAATTTAGTGCCAACCCCTAGCGTAGATTTTGATTATACCAGAGATATCTATTCAGCCTATGCTACTTTTAGTAAAAGTTTGGATAAATGGACTTACCAGGTAGGTGCGAGATTGGAAAATGTAAAAGAGGATGCTAATGCTTTACAAACCGATGTAGTTACAGATGACGTAACTGAAATTCCTTTTACAAATGATTATTTTCAAGTATATCCATCACTTTTTATTACATATAGTCCTTCAGAGAAAAACTCTTATCAATTAAGTTATAGCCGACGTGTTGATCGCCCAGGTATTGGTCAAGTAAATCCAATAAAAGAGTGGAGTACACCTTTAATTTCTTCTTTTGGAAAGCAAGATTTACAACCTCAATTTACCAATTCTTTAGAATTAAATTATACCAGAAATTTAAACGATAGAAAAGGAAGTGTAACAGCTGGTGTTTTTTACCGTGCTATTTCGGATGAAATTAACAGAGCGTTATTTATTGACAGAAGTGACGTAACCTCTGGACGTATTATTTTAACTCATGACAATTTTGATAATACTTCAGCGTATGGTGTAGAAGTAACAACCAACTACAGACCAACAAAATGGTGGAGCATAAATGGAAGTTTTGATTTCTATTCTCAAACTCAGAAAGGTATTGCTGAAAACATCAGAGATGGTGTTCTTATAGAAAATGCAACCGTTGCGGATATTGAAACTAACGTAACAGAAGTAGATAATGCTGCTTTTAACTTTAGAATGTTCAATAATTTTAGCGTTAGCAAAAAGTTAGCATTTACGGCATTTGGTTTTTACAGAGGAAAAAATAAAACGCTTCAGTTCGATATGAAACCTATGTATTTCGTAAATCTAGGAATGCGCTATAGTTTCCTTGAAGAAAATAGAGCTACGTTCTCTTTTAATTACAATGATGTGTTTGACACCATGAGATTCGGTTTTGAAGGTTCCAGACCTTTTGTACAAAACGGAGAATTCAACTGGGAAAGTAACACTTGGAACGTTAGCTTAAACTACAGATTTGGTGGTGGAAAATTCCGTGCTAAATCCCGTAAAAATAGAGATGACAATGTAAAAGATGGTAGCGGAGGCTTCCTATAAAATTAAATTTAATTCTTCTCTGCAAAATAATTGATGGTTAGTGTATTGTAGGGAAATTAAATAAGAAACCCCAAAATAATTCTGTTTTGGGGTTTTGTTTTTATTAAAAAGTTAAATAAAATGTTAAAATTTTATTTTTTATACAATATGCACAATAAAATTACGTTTAACGTAGTATACAATCAAACCAATCACGAATTTTAGTAATTATTTTAGAGTTAGTCGTCTACACAAAATACTTCGTAATTAAAAGATTAGTATAATTAAAAACTCGAATATTAATTCGAGTTTTTTTACATCTGTTAAAATCAAGTTAAATATATAATCTTGTGCAATTTTTTTAGACTTTTTACGTCTATTACTTTAAGATTCTTCACATTAGTGTTAGTTGAAGTTGATTAATAGCTAGAAAAACCCGAAACTTTACAGTTTCGGGTTTTTTGTTTTATCCATTTAATTTAAAATTAACACCACTTAATTATAGCGCTTCCCCATGTAAATCCACTTCCAAAAGCAGCTAAAACAACATTGTCACCAGGTTTTATTTTACCTTCTTCATGTGCTTCTGTTAAAGCAATAATTACCGACGCCGCTGTAGTATTTCCATATTTCATAATGTTATTAAATACTTGGTCGTCTCTAAGTCCAAATTTCTTTTGAATAAATTGAGCAATTCGCAAATTCGCCTGATGTGGAATTAACATATCTATGTCGGTTTTCTTCAATCCATTTTTTTGTAATCCTGCAACTATAGCTTCGCTAAACCTAACTACCGCATGTTTAAATACAAAAGTACCATCCATATACGGGAAATATGATAAGTCTTCATCTTTAGCTTCGATTATTTGTGGCACCCAATGTTTAATACTTGGTGATTCAACAATCAATTTATCAGCATACTTTCCTTCACTAAATAAATGTGTAGATAAAATACCTTTAGTAGTATCCTCTTCTCTAGATAATACACAAGCTCCTGCACCATCACCAAAAATTACAGTTACTCCTCGTCCTCTAGTGGTTTTATCCAATCCGTTAGAATGATATTCGGCTCCTACTACCAAAATATTTTTATACATACCAGTTTTTATAAACTGGTCTGCAACCGATATAGCATATACAAACCCAGAGCACTGATTTCTAATATCAATGGCACCAACGGTTTTCATATCAAGCAAATCTTGTATCTGTACACCACAACCCGGAAAATAGTAATCTGGTGTCATGGTAGCAAATACTATAAAGTCTATATCATCTTTAGTTAAACCAGAACGTTCTATTGCTATTTTTGCTGCTTTAGCACCCATGATAGCAGAAGAATCATCGGTACCTGGTTTAATCCATCTACGTTCTTTTATACCGGTTCGTTCCTGTATCCAAGCATCATTAGTATCCATCATTTTCGATAAATCGTCATTAGTAACCACATTATCAGGTAGATACTTGCCTAAGCCTATTATTTTAGAGTTGTACATGTTTTTATTCAGTTTAGATTAAGCAAAATACAAAATTTAATCTTCAATTTGCAAAATAGTAATTCCCAAAATATTAATGCCAGTTTGTCATATTTAAGTAATTGGCATTTTTGTTGACTATGGATATGAGAAGTAATAAAAACAATAACAAAATTCATAAATCATGACAAAAGGAAATATTAATGTATCGGTAGAAAATATCTTCCCACTCATTAAAAAATTCTTGTATAGCGACCACGAAATCTTTTTACGTGAGTTAATTAGTAATGCTACTGATGCCACTTTAAAATTAAAACACCTAACCAGTATAGGTGAAGCAAAAGTTGAATACGGAACCCCTAAAATTGAAGTTAAAATTGATAAAAAAGGTAAAAAACTTCATATTATAGACCAAGGTATCGGTATGACTGCCGAAGAAGTTGAAAAATACATTAACGAGGTTGCATTTTCTGGAGCTGAAGAATTTTTAGATAAGTATAAAGATTCTGCGAAAGATTCTGGTATAATTGGACATTTTGGTTTAGGTTTCTATTCGGCATTTATGGTAGCTGAAAAAGTTGAAATTATTACCAAATCATATAAAGATGAACCTGCAGCCCATTGGATTTGCGATGGTTCTCCTGAATTTTCATTAGAAACTTCTGATAAAACAGAAAGAGGTACGGAGATTATCCTACACATTGCTGATGATGAAAAGGAGTTTTTGGAAGAAGCTCGTATTCGCGAGTTATTGACTAAATACAACAAGTTTATGCCTATTCCTATTAAGTTTGGAACTAAAGAAATAAACGACCCGGATTTTACACCTCAAACCACTAAAGATAAAGACGGTAAAGAAACTACAGAACCGCACAAAAAAATTACCGTTGATAACATAGTAAACAACCCTAATCCCGCTTGGACAAAACAACCTACAGATTTAAAAGATGAAGATTACAAAGATTTTTATCGTGAGTTGTACCCCATGCAGTTTGAAGAGCCGTTATTCAACATTCATTTAAATGTTGATTACCCGTTCAACCTAACAGGAATTTTATACTTCCCGAAGCTGTCTAACGACATGCAAATTCAAAAAGATAGAATTCAATTATATCAAAATCAGGTTTTTGTAACTGATAATGTAGAAGGAATCGTGCCAGAATTTTTAACCATGCTTCGCGGTGTTATTGATTCTCCAGACATCCCTCTTAACGTATCGCGCAGTTACTTACAAGCTGATGGAGCCGTTAAAAAGATTTCATCTTACATAACGCGTAAAGTTGCCGATAAATTAAAATCGTTGTTCAACAATAATCGTGAAGATTTTGAAGCAAAATGGAACGATATCAAAATCGTGATTGAGTACGGAATGCTTTCTGAAGAAAAATTCTTCGAAAAAGCCGATGCTTTTGCACTTTACCCAACCGTTGATGGCACATATTATACATACGAAGAGTTGTATAACAAAATCAAGGCAAACCAAACGGATAAGGATGACAAATTAGTGATTCTGTATGCTTCAGACAAAGATGCACAACACAGCTATATTGAAGCTGCCAAAGCAAAAGGTTATGAGGTATTATTGTTAGACTCACCTATTGTTTCACATTTAATTCAGAAGTTAGAAACTACTAAAGAAAAAGTGTCTTTTGCACGTGTAGATGGCGATCATATTGACAATTTAATTAAGAAAGACGACACAGTAATTTCTAAATTGGATGACGACCAAAAGAAAACTTTAGAAGAGGTTTTAAAAGATGTTATTCCATCTGAAAAATTTATGGTTCAATTGGAAGCTATGGATAGCAATGCCAACCCATTTATTATCACCCAACCAGAATTTATGCGTCGTATGAAAGAGATGCAGCAAACTGGTGGTGGCGGTATGTTTGGTATGGGTAATATGCCAGAAATGTACAACTTGGTTGTAAACACCAACCACGAATTGGTAAGCGAAATTTTAAACACGAAAACTAAAAAGAAACAAGAGCGTTTAATAACCCAAAGTTTAGATTTAGCACGTTTATCTCAAGGGCTACTTAAAGGTGAAGAATTAACAAACTTTATCAAACGTAGTTATGAAATGATAAAATAACAACTTTGTCATTGCGAGGAGTCCCGGTAGCTATCGGGACGACGCGGCAATCTCTTTTTTGCAAACAGAAGACTTCAGAAAGTTGGCAGTCAATTCCTTGTGAAATGTAATAGATTAAATAAAAATTGATATAATTATGTCTTTGCAAGGCATTGTTCTTGTTTATTAGTTCAAAAAATAAATTTACTCAACCTTTGCTTCGTTTTTTAATCCTACAATTAGTCACTTGAATTAATTACTAATGTCCGAAAAAAATGATATATTCGTTGCTAATCTACTGACAAACAGAAAGATTAATACGCACTAAATAAAAACGATTTAATATTATTTTTAATAATGGACAAATCTACCAAATACTCCAGAAATGAGTCAAATGATAAAACCCTTCATAGGCAAAAAAACAGAAGACATTATACTGATATTAACCCCTATATTAGTGAATACTTAAGAAGTAATATGATCCAAGGAAATCTACTTGACTTGGGCTGTGGCATGGGTTACATGTCGAACGCTTTTGACAAAATTGGGTTTTGCGTCACTGGTTTAGATGGTGATAATCAACGTGTTTTAAAAGCAAAACTAAAATATCCCAGTATTAACTTTATTTGTTATAAAATCACAAGTTATCTTCCTTTTGAAGATAATTCTTTTGATGTTATTTTTTCTCGCAGTGTTTTTCAGTACATAGATCATGAACACATTATTAGAGAATGTAAAAGGGTTCTTAAAAAAGATGGCCACATTATAATGCTTGAAAATTTAAAAAACAACCCAATAACTAGATTTGGTAGAGCAACTCTTAAGCTTACAAATTATGATTTCCAATCATACCCTTGGAATCATTTTACTGTGTCAGAAATATTTGATATAAAAAATCAGTTTCAAAATCCATCTTTGCATTTTTTTCATTTTTTATCTCCATTGTGTTACTTGAAGGTTTTTAATAAGCTTTATCCTTTATTTTTTCGATTAGATCAAAAATTATTAGCCATAAAATTTATGAGGAATTTTGCATGGTTAGTTCTACTTATGGGAAAAAACAATCAATGACAATATCAGAAATATTTGGAAAAAAAATAACAGTTCAGAAGGCTCTTCAATTCATTTCTGATATATATTATTCCGGTAAATTAGTAGAACTTTCTTCATTTATTGTTTGGGAAATCAAATACCTTTTATTTTTTTATAGAAACAGTCAAATACTAAAGTTTAACGGTGCAAATCCATTAAGATTTTTTACACGCAAAGATAAGTTGCTCGAGATTAAATCCGAAAGCTTTGAAATTTCTAAGAGTGATATAGATTGGGTTTTGGTTTTTATTGATGATTCACAAAATCTATGGGGAAATATTATCAATAATGAATCTACACTATTTCAATTTTCGCCCGAAGGTATCTTAATAAATTCTTTTGAACTCAAAGATAAAATATCGGGTATATACATAAATAAAAAAAATAGTGTTTTTTGCTGCGCTGCTGGCATACTTTATAAGCTTTCTGAAAATAAAAAATTGCTAAGGGAAGTATTAAAACTTTCTACCTGTGATAGTTACTTTCTTCAGGACGCATTTACTGAAACTCCCAAGGGGGAGTTATTCATTGGTGAATATGCTAATATTTTTGAAAATAAGAAATGGAAATTTGTTGGCTATATTTATCACTCTATTGACAATGGAGACACATGGAATAAAATAGATTTTTTCAAAAAGACAGGAGTAAATAAGCACATTCATATACTAAAATGGAGCAATGTAGTTAATGGCCTTATAATGACAGATGGTGATAATCAAAAAAACATTTGGCTTAATAAATCCAATAAATATTTTAATCGGTTATCTTCAACACCAGAGTTAGGTTGGAAAAAACTAAATAAATATCACATCCAAAAAGGTGGTTATACGGGAATTGCCGAATTAAATAATAAAATATTATTTGGTACGGACTACAATGGAGGTACTAATTTTTTGATTTCAACAAAAGATATGATTTGTTTTGATAAAAAAGTGATACCAAACCCATATAGAAGATCGACTTTCAATAGGATTGCTATTAGGAGAAACAAACTAAATAAATTGGAAATTTGGTCAAATATAAGATTTAAACATAACAAAAAAATTAAAAGTTTGGTTATGTTATCGATTGACGATGGAGAAACTTGGAAAAAAATAATTGAGTATGATGGAACTCAATTTGAAATAGATATAATTAGTAATTCAAGAAAGGTTATAACAGAAATTTATTTATTAATAAAGGACAAAAAGGAAGAGTCATTTACAACATTGCTTATAAATTCATGACCCGAACCAACATGTTTTATTGTACACAGTGCAGTTAATCAGTCTTAAGGAATAGTTTCCAGTGATACAAAGTAGTATGCCCATCAAATTTTCTAAGGAGAATCCATTGCATGAGGCGGATAATGGTTATCGCACTTCCGTACAACTTGACGCTTCATTATCTTCCACTTTTTGCTATCTTAGTACTATGGCACTTACCATTTACAAACACATTAACAAACCATGAAAATCATCTCCACAAACATCGCAAAACCCGTTACTTTTATTTGGAATGGTAAAGAAGAAACCACAGGTATTTATAAAAAGCCTACCAACCAACCTATTTATCTCACTAAAAATGACATAAAAGGTGATGAAGTGACCGATAGAGTGCATCATGGTGGCGAGTTTAAAGCCTGCTATATGTTTTCAGCAGAAGAGTACCCATATTGGAAAAACCTTTACCCACATTTAGAGTGGACTTGGGGTATGTTTGGTGAAAACCTTACCGTTTCTGATTTTGATGAAACCAAAGTGTTTTTAGGCGACATCTATAAAGTTGGTGATGCTTTAGTAAGGATTTCGCAATACCGCGAACCTTGTTATAAACTTGGTCATAAATTTGGAACACAACACGTTATTAGGCAGTTTATTCAACATGGTTTTGGTGGCACCTATTTAACTATTTTAGAAGAAGGTAATGTTGCTGTTAACGATGCATTTAAATTGGTTGAAAGACCCGAAAGCAGTTTAACTGTTGCACAATTATTTCAATTAGTGCACGCCAAAGAAAAAGACCAAACTTTACTTAAAATAGCAGCAAAGAGTCTTGCCATTCCTCCTAAAAAAAGAGTTTTATTAAGTGGTTATATAAAAAATTAAGGTTGTGTAGGTTTGTTATATCTTTGCCTTAAAATTTACACATGTCGTTTAAAGACTTACAACTAAATAAACCTATTTTAAGAGCTGTTGCCGAAGCTGGATATGACAACCCAACTTTAGTACAAGAAAAAACAATTCCTTTTGTCCTAAATAAAAAGGATGTTATTGTTTCTGCTCAAACAGGAACTGGTAAAACAGCTGCTTTTGCCTTACCAATTTTACAATTGTTGTTTGATAATCAAGACGCACCCAAAAAAGGTAAAAAAATTAAAGCCTTAATTATAAGCCCAACCCGAGAACTTGCTGTTCAAATAGAAGAAAATTTTAAAACCTACAGTACTTATACAAACCTTCGCACTTCGGTTATTTACGGAGGCACCTCTATTGAACCGCAAAAAGATATTTTAAAAAAAGGCATTGATATTTTAATTGCAACTCCAGGGCGTTTGCTCGATTTACATAAACAAGACTTTGTTAATTTAGATTATGTAGAAACCTTGGTTTTAGATGAAGCCGATTTAATGCTCGATATGGGTTTTATTGATGACGTTAAAAAAATTGAGCGTTTATGTACTAAAGAAAAACAAGTGTTATTGTTTTCGGCTACTATACCTTATAAGGTTGAACAACTGGCCAACACTATTTTAACTAACCCAGAGCGTATTGAAGTTGCACCAAATTCTTCAACATCAAAAAATGTAAACCAAGTACTTTATTATGTTCCAAAACGTAATAAAATAGAACTGTGTTTACACTTATTAAGAAACACTATTAAGGGCAGTATCTTAATTTTTAGACGCACCAAATTTGGCGTTGATAAACTAGAACAAACACTTTTAAAAAATGGCTATAAAGTAGAAAGTATTCATGGTGATAAATCTCAAAATTTGCGTCAGGAAGCCTTAAATAAGTTTAAAAATGGCTACGTAAATATTTTAATTGCCACTGATGTTGCGGCGCGCGGTATTGATATAGATGAATTAGATGCTGTGATTAATTTTGATTTACCAAACGTTCCTGAAACCTATGTACACCGAATTGGTAGAACTGCTAGAGCTGGAAAAACAGGAATCTCCTATTCGTTTTGTTCTGCTGATGAAAAATCATATATAAAAACCATTCAGCAACTTATTCAATTACAAATTGATGTTATAGAAGACCATCCTTATCCTTTAGATCCTAAAGCTAAACCCATTGTTCATAAATCTAAAAAAACAGGTAGTAAGCACAAAAAAGGAAGAAAAAGTGAGGCTTCCAAAAAGAAAAAGAAACGTTGGTATTAAGCATGTTTTTATAGCTCAAAGCGTTTATCAAAATGGTTTTTAAGCAGTGGTACTTGAATACATATCATTAAACCAAATAAAACCACAGCATACATCAATGTTTTTGAAAGTTTAAAATCCGGTATAGTGTTCGAAATTTTATTATCAGAGAGTAAACTAAAGTCTAATTGACTTAACCAACTTGAACCCTCTGTAGGATTGCTAAAAAACAACACATATATTATTATTGCCAAAACTCCTATGGATATTAAAACCCATGTTGTTCTTGAAATTAATGGTTTATAAGCGATTGTTTGCTTTTTATTTAATATTTCAATTTGAGACATAACCAAATTAGTAAAATTAAAAGAGGGACTTTCAATATCACTGCCTTTAATCACTTTTTTTGATAAATCATCTAAATATTTATTGACGTTCTCGCTCATAATATTCAATTATTTCGGGTTCTAATCGCTGTTTTAAAATAGTGGCTAATTTTTTTCTACTTCTAAACAGTTTTACTTTTACATTATTGGGTGTTAAACCAATAGCTTCTGATATTTCTTCTAATGACAAGTCTTCAAAGTAATATAAAGTTAACAAAAAGCTATCATCGCTTGGTAATAAAGCAATACAATCTTGAATAGCTTGCTCTCGCTCGTTATTCTCTAACTTTTCTAAGGCATTATCCATGGTTTTTACTTGGTGTTCAGTAAATTCATTAATTGCCACATCATTAATATATTTTTTATTTTTTTTTATTCTATCTAAACTCGTGTTGTAAGCAATTTTATAAATCCACGTTGAAAATTTAGAATCACCTTTAAATCTACTTAACGATTTGTATGCTTTTATAAAAGTGTCTTGAGCCACTTCTTCAGCTTCTTCCCTATTTTTCAGCATTCTTAACGTTAAAGTATATACCAAATCCTTATAGCGATTCACCAATACAGAAAATGCATTCGTGTCTCCTTTAATTATAAGGTTGATATAGTGTTGATCGTTAGTGGTCATTTTAAAGGTAAGACGACACTTTTATATTTTAGGTTACAAGTTCATTAAAAATATTTTTTTGTAATAAAGTGTAACCAAAATGAATAGCATATCGTCATAAGCTATGAACACATTAAAAATAATCAATTAAAATCAAAGAATTATGGAAATTTTAATCCCAATAAGTATGTTTCTAGCTGTTTTTGGAATAGTCTATTTATACTTATCAACTAGAAACAAAGAGCGTTTAGCGCTAATAGAAAAAGGTGCTGATGCCAGTATTTTTATGAAAGGTAAAAGCCATACCGCTCCTATTTGGAAAGTACTCATTTTAAACCTTGCATTGTTACTAATGGGCATTGGTATTGGTGTATTTATTGCGATGCTTTTAACGGAGTACACAACTCTAGATGAAGATGCTGTTTATCCTGCAATTATCTTCTTTATGGCTGGTGCAAGTTTATTTCTTGGATTTAAAATGACAAAAGAATTAGATAAAGAATAATACAACCTATTCATCAATCAAAAACACTAAAACCTGTTTTCATACTTGAAGATAGGTTTTTTTTATTTAATAGGAAAATTAAAATAGGTATCAGGAAATGGCTCTCCTCTTAATGTGAAATGCCACCATTCTTTTGGGTAGTTTCTAAACCCGTATTTCATCATAACAGCTTGTAATAAATGCCTGTTGACCTTTTGCTTATCTGTAATGTGTTCATAATCAACCCAAGATTGTTCTCCAAAAAAATCGTAGATACTTCCCATATCTAAAGGCTTTCCGGTATTACCATCAATAATGGTTAAATCTACCGTACTGCCACGGCTATGTCCAGATTTTGATGCTATATAACCTTCCTTGAACAAGTCCCTTTTTTTAACTTTAGGATAAAAAATATGTTTATTAATGGTATCATTTAAATCACGTGCCCACTTTACAAAATGATTAACCGCTTGTTGCGGCCTGTAGCCATCATACACCTTTAAACATAAGTTTTGTTGCTGTAAATCTTGATGAACTAATTTTAGAGCTTTAGCCGTTTCAACAGTTAGAATAAGCCTCTTAGAATGATAGCCCGTAATAGGTTTTCCCACAAAATTGTTAGATGTATTATAACGTAATTCAACTTCTAAATCTGGAATAATATCCTTCACATACACAAAGCCTTCTGGCAGTTGTGCAAACGTGTTTAAATAAAGACACCCAAATAAAACTAAAGCTAAATATTTTATATTTATCATGATTGTGCTAATTTAGAAAATAAAAGAACATGCTATTAGGACGTGCTATAAATTTAGACATGATTGATGCGGATGTAATTTACTATCCAAATTTTTTTAGTACAAAAGATGCTGATACCTATTTTAATAGTTTACTTAAAAACCTACATTGGCAACAGGACAGTATTATTATTTACGGCAAAACACATTTGCAACCTCGTTTAACAGCTTTTTATGCTAGTAATAAAAATAGATACAAATACAGCAATATTGTAATGACACCAAACCCTTTTACAGGTGATTTACTAAAGATTAAAGATACTATAGAAAGTGAACTGAAAATAAATTTCACTAGTTGTTTGGCAAATTTATATCGTGATGGAAAAGATAGCAACGGTTGGCATGCGGATAATGAAAAAGAGTTAGGTGAAAACCCAGTAATTGCTTCAGTTTCTTTGGGAGCAGAACGCGTATTCCATTTTAAGCATAAGTTTAATAAAGAACAAAAGCGATCATTAACATTGCAACATGGTAGTTTATTATTGATGAAAGGTAAAACGCAAGCATACTGGTTGCATCAAATACCCAAAACAAAAAAAGACATTGAAAAACGGATAAATTTAACGTTTAGAATTATTGCATAAAAAAACCGAGTTCCCTCAAACTCGGTTTTTTCTCAATTTGCTTTTTTATATTATGAGGTTAGATTTGGGGAAACCATATCAACAACATAATGCAAATATTAATTAATTAATCCATTGAACTAAAAAGTATGTTATTTAGTACACTCCAAATATATAATTAATAAATATTGTTTAACGATAAAATACATTATAAATCGATGAAATACATATAATTTTAACATTTAGTCTCGATAAAGTGCAAATAATCGATGAAATGCATATTATATAGCTTAATTGTGAGTTGATTTTGCTGTTGAAAAATAAAAAAAGCACCTCTTTTAGAGATGCTTTTTTACTAACTAACTAACCAAAATATGAATTACAATCTTAAGTTTAAAGTAACCACTCAATAAACTTATTTTCTATGAATGTAACAAACATATAAAAGCAATACTCGTGCCAAAAATAATTTCATTTCGGCATTTTGTGATTTATTTAACAAAAGATACGTCAAAAAAATGAAAATCAAAAATTTTGAAACCCATTAGTATTTAAAAATTAATTATAAGATATTTGCTCATCAAAAAACCTAGATAACTTATGAAAAAAATATCATTTTTAATTTTCACACTTCTTATTGTAGCATGTGGTAAAAAAGAAAAAGATTTAATTGTAAAAGCTAACATTGAAGGATTAAAAAAAGGAGTCGTTTATCTTAAAAAGGTTGAAGATACTCTATTAGTAACGGTTGACTCATTAGTTATTAACGGTAACAACGCGAATATAGAACTCTACAGTGATATTGATTCACCAGAGGTGTTTTATTTGTATTTAGATAAAAACAGTAGTGAAGAAGATAGAATTACCTTTTTTGCTGATAAGGGTATTACCGAAATAAATACATCTCTTAAAAATTTTGCTTTTGACGCAAAAATAAAAGGTTCAGAGCAACAGAAAATTTTTGAATCATATAAAGAAATGATATCTAAAATGAATAATAGAAATCTTGATTTATTGAAAGAACAATTTGAAGCTCAAAAAAATGGAGATACCACTAAGTTAGATTCTCTTATAAAAGAATCAAATAATACGCTTAAGCGCAAATATTTATACACGGTTAATTTTGCATTAAATAACAAAGATAGTGAGGTAGCTCCTTATTTAGCGCTTACAGAAATATACAATGCGCAAGTAAAATTTTTAGATACTATTAATAACTCTTTAACTCCGAAAGTAAAAGCATCTAAATATGGTAAGAAGCTAGAAGAGTTTATTGAGAACATAAAGGAAACAGAATAAATCTTTATGTTTAGAAGTTAAAAAAATAAAAAAGCCCTTTCATATACTGAAAGGGCTTTTAATTTTAGAGCCGATGGAGGGACTCGAACCCACGACCTGCTGATTACAAATCAGCTGCTCTAGCCAGCTGAGCTACATCGGCGTCATTAACGGATGCAAATATAATTGCAAAAATTAAATTTGCAATATACCCGTTAAAATTTTATCCTAATTTATTAATCTTGTCAATTAATGCTTTTCCTTTAGTTTCTAACTCTTTATTTATTGCTTTAAAATGTGCTTTAGGATTTTCAACATTTTTAGCATTCACTTTAGCTATTAATTCGTCAAAAGTTGCAATTGCTTCATCAATGATTGCCTCACTTTTCTTAGTGTCTTTGTCTGTGTTTGAATATTCCCAAACATAAACTGCTTCTATAATATCGCCTAAAACATAATTAATATCTTTTTTTAGGTCTCTAACATTTGCCATAATACTTAAATTTAATTTGCCGCTAAATTAAACATTAACTCTTAATGTTTGCTGATTTATTAGGAATTTAATTTTAACTGAAATGTCTATTCTCCAGCATATGTTACAAAGTTTCTAGGAGTTTCATACAGTGTTATTTCCAGCTCTAAGTTGGAAATCAATTTAAGTTTTAATTTATTGTAAATAACTACTGCTATATTTTCAGCTGTTGGGTTTAAATCTTTAAATTCTGCAACTTCAAGGTTTAAGTTTTTATGATCAAAGGCATCTTCAACTTCTGTTTTAATCAGCTCTTTTAAAACCTTCATATCTATTACATACCCTGTTTCCTTATCAATATCTCCAGTAACACTTACAATTAATTCATAGTTGTGGCCATGGAAGTTTGGGTTATTACACTTACCAAAAACTTCGTCGTTTTTTTCATGACTCCAATCTTTTCTGTAAAGTCTATGTGCTGCATTAAAATGAGCTTTTCTACTTACTGTTACCTTCATGATTTTACATTTATGTGTTCATAGAATTTATCAAAAATCACTTTAAACCAAGCTGTATAGAGTTCAGGATGCAAAGAAATATCAACTTTAACCTCTTCAAGAGGCATCCATTTCCAACTTGCAACTTCATCCGTATTTATAACTGGTTCGGAAGTATAGTGTCCTAATAATACATGATCATACTCATGTTCGGTTAATCCGTTATCAAAAGGTGCCTTGTAAATAAAAGAAATAGACTCTTTTAAGTCAACAACAAAACCCATTTCTTCTTGTAAACGCCTTTTACCTGCTTCAATGTTAGATTCGCCTTCTCTTTGATGACTACAACAGGTATTAGTCCAAAGTCCTGGAGAATGGTATTTATCTAGAGCCCGTTGTTGAAGCATTAATTCATTTTTATCATTAAAAATAAATACTGAAAATGCCCTGTGAAGTAAGGCCTTTTCATGCGCTTCTAATTTTGGCATAAGCCCTATTTGCTCATCCTTTTCATTAACGAGAATTACTTTTTCTTCTTTCATATTAAAACAAAAATACCAAGTATATTTTTAAAAAACATGAATCTAATTAGAAAAATGAAAAGGGCCGCAATCTTCTATTATTATTGATATTATAAATATTATATTTGCAACCCATTTGCAAAACATTTATGAGTTTTTTAAAAGAAATACAACGCAGACGAACTTTTGGTATTATTTCACATCCAGATGCAGGTAAAACTACATTAACAGAAAAACTGTTACTATTTGGTGGTGCTATTCAAGAAGCTGGTGCCGTAAAAAGTAATAAAATAAAAAAAGGGGCTACGAGCGACTTTATGGAGATTGAGCGTCAGCGTGGTATTTCGGTAGCTACTTCTGTTTTGGCTTTTGAATATAATGGGATAAAAATTAATATTCTAGATACTCCTGGGCATAAAGATTTTGCAGAAGACACGTTTAGAACTCTAACAGCCGTTGATAGTGTTATTGTTGTAATTGATGTTGCAAAAGGTGTTGAGGAACAAACCGAAAAGCTGGTTGAAGTTTGTAGAATGCGTAACATTCCAATGATAGTTTTCATCAATAAAATGGATAGAGAAGGAAAAGACGCATTCGATTTATTAGATGAAATAGAACAAAAGCTCAGATTAAAAGTAGTACCCCTAAGTTTCCCAATTGGAATGGGTTACGATTTTAAAGGAATTTATAACATTTGGGAAAAAAACATCAACTTATTTAGTGGTGACAGCAGAAAAAATATTGAAGAAACTATAAAAATTTCTGATTTATCTTCGTCCAAACTTGATGAATTGGTTGGAGAAAAATCAGCTAATACGTTGCGTGAAGAAATTGAATTGGTTGAAGGTATTTATCCTAAATTTAATAAAGATGAGTATTTAAATAGCCAAATACAACCAGTGTTTTTTGGTTCGGCTTTGAATAATTTTGGAGTTAGAGAGTTACTTGATTGTTTTATTGAAATAGCCCCTAAACCTAGACCCAAACAAAGCGAAGAGCGTTTAATTGAACCTAGTGAAAATAAATTTACTGGCTTTGTATTTAAAATTCATGCCAATATGGATCCTAATCATCGCGACCGTTTGGCATTTGTAAAAATTGTATCAGGAAAATTTGAAAGAAACAAACCTTACTTACATGTAAGAAATAATAAAAAGATGAAATTTTCTAGTCCAAATGCCTTTTTTGCGGAGAAGAAAGAGATTGTAGATGTTTCTTATGCTGGTGATATTGTTGGTTTGCATGATACAGGGAATTTTAAAATAGGAGACACACTAACTGAAGGCGAAAACATAAATTATAAAGGTGTACCAAGTTTTTCTCCGGAGCATTTTAGATATATTAATAATGCCGACCCTTTAAAATCCAAACAACTATTTAAAGGTATTGACCAATTAATGGATGAAGGCGTTGCTCAATTATTTACCTTAGAACTTAACGGTAGAAAAGTGATTGGAACTGTTGGTGCTTTACAATATGAAGTTATACAATATAGATTGGAGCATGAATACGGTGCTAAATGTACTTATGAAAATTTAAATGTTTTTAAAGCTTGCTGGGTGGATCCTAAAAATTCCAAAACAGATGAATACAAAGAGTTCGTAAGAGTAAAGCAACGTTTTTTGGCGAAAGACAAACAAAATCAACTAGTATTTTTAGCAGATTCTGCGTTTTCTTTGCAGATGACTCAGCAAAAATATCCAAATATAAAGCTTCATTTCACTTCAGAGTTTGATTAATTCATACAAACTTTATTATGTAGTTCGTCGATAATTTTCAAAAAAATTAGTATTTCATCGATTTTATTGCGTTTTTTATCAAGTAATTTACAACTACAACGTTGTAGTTAGTTACATTTATTTCAGATTATAACCCCAAATAATGATCTACTTATGGAAACAACTGCTAACATTTTCAGTAATTCCGACATTACTGTAACCTACCAACCGTGTATTTGTATAAACGCCGAGCGTTGTGCAAGAGAGCTTTCAAACGTTTTTAGAAATTCTGTTATCCCTTGGATTGACCTTGATGGTGCTCCAGCTAAAAAAATAATTAAACAAATTAAAAAGTGCCCATCAGGTGCTTTACAATTTCATTTCAATAGAGAAGTTGCTTAAAATTAAAAGCCTTTGATTAAGTTCAAAGGCTTTTTTATATCAACGAAAAATTGTAATTTTCAATAAAATTGCAATGAAAACAAAACTATTTTTATTTTCACTCTTCGTCTATTTATCAAATATTAACTTAACAACTGCTCAAGAAACTATAGGATTATTAGGATATAATCAAAATACAGTTTCTGATGGGTACACTTTATTTTCTCCACTAACAAATTCTTTTGTCTATTTAATTGACAATTGTGGAAACCTTATTAACGAATGGACTTTTAATGGAACACCACGATCTGTTCCTTATTTACTTGAGAATGGTACCGTACTTAGATCAGGATCGCAAGGGCTTGAGATTAGAGATTGGGATAATACACTTCTATGGAGCTATAATTTAACTACAGAACTTGGTTTAAGGCAACATCATGATATTGAACCCATGCCCAACGGAAATATTTTAGCCATTATAAGAGAATTTATATCTGAAACAGATCAAATTAATGCAGGGAAAAATCCGTCACTTATAGATGATGAATTGAAATCAGAAAAAATTATCGAATTCCAGCCCATCGGCACTAATGATATTCAAATAATATGGGAATGGCGATTTTTTGATCATATAATTCAAGATTATGATTCATCGAAAGAAAATTATGGCGTAGTAATCGATCATCCTGAACTTGTTGACTTTAATTATTCAGACTACAATATGTTACATTCTGATTGGATACATATGAATAGTGTTGATTATAGCCCTGATTTAGACCAAATAATAATGTCATCTAAAAGCTTAGGAGAAATTTACATCATTGATCACAGTACTACTACAGCTGAAGCAGCAACACATTCGGGTGGCAATTATAACATGGGAGGAGATTTTTTGTGGCGTTGGGGAAATCCAGAAGTATATAGACAAGGTACGGTGTCCGATCGAAAATTATTCGAACAACATGATCCTAAATGGATTGCTAGCAGTTATACCAATGCTGGAAAAATATCTGTATTCAACAATGATGTTGGTTCAACCCAAACTCATAGTTCGATTAATATAATAGACATAGAACCAACTGTCTCCGGTTATGAAATATTAAACAACAAATTTAAGCCAGAAGATTTCTTTTGGAGTTGGGATGGTGACGTTTTAGACGAAACCGTTTATCAGCCCACTAGAAGTGGTGTTATAGCTTTACCAAATGGTAATATGTTATTTTGTGAAAGTTCGATAGGAAGGCTTACAGAAATAAATGCTGATGGAGAAATTGCATGGATTTATAGAAATCCATCAGGTCAAACTATTTTCAATCAATTTGCAACTGATGAAGAAACCACTTCAAACTCCTTGTTTAGAGCAGAAAAATATCCTACGGACTACCCTGGCCTGATTGGAAAGGATTTAACTCCTGGATTAATAATAGAAAACATTAATTCAAACTCGGATTCCTGTAATGAGAGTTTATCTATTTTAGAAAACAAAGAAAATAACAAGCTGAAAATTGTAAGTAACCCAGTAAAAAACCAAACTATTGCTTTTTCAAATAGCTTAGAGTTTTATTCAATTGATATTTATGATATATCTGGAAAAACCATAATTAAAGATATAACTACTAAAAGTAATAGTATAAGTTTACCTTCAATGAATACAGGTTTGTATTTTTTAAAGTTAACTAGTAATTTAAAAAAGAAAAGTCAGGTGTTAAAATTTCTTATTTTATAAGTAAGTACAGTTTCTAAATTAATTTTTTAAGCTTGTCCAGTCGGACCAAAATTCAGCGGTATTGGAGGTTGCTCATAATCTTTAATTTCTCCATGAGCGTTTTCAAATCTAGCCACATTATCTCCTAATGCTTTCAACAACCTTTTTGCATGTTGTGGAGTTAAAATAATTCTTGATTTAACTTTACTCTTTGGAATCCCTGGCATAATACTTACAAAATCAACAACAAACTCTGAAACTGAGTGATTAATAATAGCTAGGTTTGAATAGATTCCATCGGCTATCTTTTCATCTAATTCAATATTAATTTGACCTGGTTTAGGATTATCTTTCTCGTTAGCCATAATAAATACTTTATAAAAAAGCATTCCCGCTTTCGCGGGAATGACAATCAATTAGTTATAATTTAATTCTTGCTTTACTTGCATCATTTGGTCAAACTCTTCTTTAGAGCCTACAATAATATCATTGTAATGTCTCATTCCTGTACCTGCAGGAATTCTGTGACCAACAATAACATTTTCTTTCAGGCCTTCTAAAGTATCAACTTTACCAGCTACAGCAGCTTCATTAAGAACTTTTGTAGTTTCTTGGAAGGATGCTGCCGAAATAAATGACTTCGTTTGTAACGATGCTCTAGTAATACCTTGAAGTATTGGCGTTGCGGTTGCTGGTTTAGCATCTCTAGCCACTACAAGGTTCTTATCTTCTCTCCTTAAGATCGAATTCTCATCTCGTAACTGACGTGGAGAAATGATTTGTCCTGGTTTCATATTTGCAGAATCTCCAGCATCTTCAATAACCTTCATTCCAAAAATATCATCGTTTTCTTTAATGAAATCCGCTTTATGTACTAATTGGTCTTCTAAGAAAAGAGTGTCTCCTGAATCAATAATTTGTACTTTACGCATCATTTGTCTAACAACAACTTCGAAATGCTTATCATTAATTTTCACACCTTGTAAACGATATACTTCTTGTACTTCGTTAACTAGATATTGTTGAACTGCTGAAGGTCCTTTGATATTTAAAATATCATCAGGAGTTACAGATCCATCTGATAAAGGCATACCTGCTTTTACATAATCATTTTCTTGAACAAGAATTTGATTAGATAATTTTACCAAATATTTCTTTACTTCACCTAGTTTTGATTCTACAATAATTTCACGGTTACCACGCTTGATTTTACCAAAAGAAACCACACCATCTATTTCACTTACTACTGCAGGGTTAGAAGGGTTACGTGCTTCAAACAATTCTGTTACACGCGGTAAACCTCCTGTAATATCACCCGCTTTTGCAGATTTACGAGGTATTTTAACTAATATTTTACCAACATTAATTTTTTCTCCATCATCAATCATTAAATGAGCTCCAACTGGTAAGTTATAAGATCTGATTGTTTCACCTTTTCCATCTTCAATATGAAGGGTTGGTATAAGCTTTTTATTTCTAGATTCAGAAATCACTTTTTCCTGGAAACCAGTTTGCTCATCAATTTCAACTTGGTATGTAATACCCTGCTCGATGTTTTCATATTTTACTTTACCAGCAAATTCTGAAATAATAACACCGTTATATGGATCCCAAATACAAACTACATCTCCTTTACTTAATTGATCTCCACTCTTAATATTAATGGTTGAACCATAAGGAATATTATTTGTACTTAAAACGATTCCTGTTTTCTTATCTACCAATTTAAGTTCAGATGTTCTTGAAATAACAATATCAACATCATTACCTTCTCCATCTTTACCTTTAACAGTTTTTAAGTCTTCTATTTCAGCAATACCATCGAACTTAACAGCTAATTTGTTTTCTTCCGAAATGTTACCAGCAATACCTCCTACGTGGAACGTACGAAGTGTTAACTGCGTTCCTGGTTCTCCAATAGACTGAGCAGCTACAACACCTACAGCTTCACCACGTTGTACCATTTTACCAGTAGCTAAATTACGTCCGTAACATTTTGCACAAATACCTTGTAAGGCTTCACAAGTTAATGCTGAACGTACTTCTAAGCTTTCAATTGGAGATTCTTCTATAGTTTTTGCTATATCATCTTCAATTAATTGTCCTGAAGCTACTAATAATTCATCCGTTAAAGGATTGTATACATCATTTAATGAAACACGTCCAACGATTCTTTCTTCTAAAGTTTCAACAACTTCATCGTTTTTCTTTAATGGTTCAACTTCAACACCTCTTAACGTACCACAATCCTCTGTATTAATGATTACGTCTTGAGAAACATCAACTAAACGACGCGTTAAGTAACCTGCATCGGCCGTTTTTAATGCTGTATCCGCAAGACCCTTACGAGCACCGTGTGTTGATATAAAGTACTCAAGAATTGAAAGACCTTCCTTAAAGTTAGAAAGAATCGGGTTTTCAATAATCTCACCACCACCTGCATTAGATTTTTTAGGTTTTGCCATTAATCCACGCATTCCAGTTAACTGACGAATCTGTTCTTTAGATCCACGCGCTCCAGAATCAAGCATCATATATACCGAGTTAAACCCTTGTTGATCTTCACGAATACGTTTCATAGACAATTCTGTCAATTCAGCATTCGTTGAAGTCCAGATATCAATTACTTGGTTATAACGCTCATTGTTGGTAATAAGTCCCATATTATAGTTACCCATAATACCATCAACCAAAGAATTCGCTTTATCAATCATTCCTTGTTTTTCTGGTGGAATAATAATATCACCTAAACTAAATGATAATCCACCTTGGAATGCAAACTTAAATCCTAAATCTCTAATAGCATCTAGGAAATCAGCAGTTTCAGGAACTGACGTTACTTTAAGTATGTTTCCAATAATATCTCTTAAAGATTTTTTAGTAAGTACTTGATTGATATATCCAGCTGCTTGAGGTACGTGCTGATTAAATAATACACGACCTACAGTAGTTTCAACAATCATAGGTTGAAGCTTACCATCTTTATTAATATCAATAGTTCTTACTTTTATAACAGCATTTAAATCTACTTTCTTCTCATTAAAAGCAATTTCTACTTCTTCTGGAGAATAAAATACTAAGCCCTCACCTTTCACTTTTACCTCAGGAGTCGATTTACGCTCTTTAGTCATATAATAAAGACCTAAAACCATGTCTTGAGAAGGTACAGTAACTGGCGAACCATTTGCTGGATTTAAGATATTATGAGAAGCCAACATTAATAATTGACATTCTAAAATAGCTTCTGGACCAAGAGGTAAATGTACCGCCATCTGGTCACCATCAAAATCCGCATTAAATGCAGTACACACTAATGGATGCAATTGGATTGCTTTTCCTTCAATTAATTTTGGTTGAAAAGCTTGTATTCCTAATCTGTGTAATGTTGGAGCACGGTTTAGTAATACTGGATGTCCTTTTAGAACATTCTCCAAGATATCCCAAACCACTGGCTCTCTTTTATCTATAATTTTCTTTGCAGATTTTACAGTTTTAACAATACCTCTTTCTATTAATTTTCTAATAACAAAAGGTTTGTATAATTCTGCTGCCATATTTTTTGGCAATCCACATTCAAATAATTTTAATTCAGGTCCAACAACAATTACCGAACGAGCAGAATAATCTACACGTTTTCCTAAAAGGTTTTGACGAAAACGCCCTTGTTTACCTTTTAATGAATCTGATAATGATTTTAACGGACGATTAGAATCTGTTTTTACAGCTGATGCTTTACGTGTGTTATCAAATAATGAATCTACAGATTCTTGTAACATACGTTTTTCGTTACGCAAAATAACCTCAGGAGCTTTTATCTCAACCAATCTTTTAAGACGGTTGTTACGGATAATTACTCTTCTGTATAAATCATTCAAATCCGATGTAGCAAAACGACCACCATCTAACGGCACTAACGGACGTAATTCTGGCGGAATGATAGGAATAACCTTCATAATCATCCACTCTGGTCTGTTTTCTCTATTTTGATTTGATTCACGTAAAGATTCTACAACTTGTAAACGTTTTAAGGCTTCTGTTTTACGTTGTTTAGACGTTTCAGTATTAGCTTTATGACGTAATTCATAAGACAATGCTTCTAAATCAATTCTTGCCAATAATTCAATTAAACATTCAGCACCCATTTTAGCTAAAAACTTATTTGGGTCGTTGTCATCAAGATATTGGTTTTCTTGAGGAAGTGAATCCAAAATATTTAAATACTCTTCTTCTGTAAGGAAATCCATTTTTTGTAATGGCTCGCCTTCTTCATTTTTGGCATTACCTGGTTGAATTACTACATATCGTTCGTAGTAAATAATCATATCTAACTTCTTAGATGGTAACCCTAATAAATAACCAATTTTGTTTGGCAACGAACGGAAGTACCAAATATGAGCTACTGGAACCACCAAATTGATGTGTCCTACTCTATCACGACGTACTTTCTTTTCAGTTACTTCTACTCCACAACGGTCACATACAATACCTTTATAGCGAATTCTTTTATATTTACCACAAGCACACTCATAATCCTTTACAGGACCAAAAATACGCTCACAAAACAAACCATCACGTTCTGGTTTGTGTGTTCGATAATTGATAGTTTCTGGCTTTAAAACCTCACCTCTAGATTCTGCTAAAATAGACTCTGGCGATGCTAAACCAATTGAGATTTTATTAAACCTCTTTACTGTATTTTTATCTTGTTTTCTTGCCATAATATATGGTTGAAATGATTTTTTTAGTTATTACTCCTCTAATCTGATATCTAAACCTAAACCTTTCAGCTCGTGCATTAGTACGTTGAATGATTCTGGTAACCCTGGATCTGGCATTGGCTCACCTTTTACAATACTTTCGTATGTTTTAGCTCTACCAATAACATCATCAGATTTTACAGTTAATATCTCTCGTAAGGTACTTGATGCTCCATAAGCTTCAAGTGCCCAAACTTCCATCTCACCAAAACGCTGACCACCAAACTGTGCTTTACCACCAAGAGGTTGTTGTGTAATTAATGAGTAAGGTCCAATAGAACGTGCGTGCATTTTATCATCAACCATGTGTCCTAATTTTAACATGTAGATAACACCTACAGTTGCTGGTTGATCAAATCTTTCACCTGTTCCACCATCGTATAAATACGTATGTCCATATCTAGGTATTCCTGCTTCGTCAGTTAATTCATTAATCTGATCGATTGTAGCACCGTCGAAAATTGGAGTAGCAAATGTGCGTTCCAATTTTTGTCCAGCCCATCCTAGTACCGTTTCATAAATCTGTCCGATGTTCATACGAGATGGTACACCAAGTGGATTTAATACGATATCAACAGGTGTTCCGTCTTCCAAGAAAGGCATATCTTCAGCTCTAACTATACGAGCTACGATACCTTTATTACCATGACGACCCGCCATTTTATCTCCTACTTTAAGCTTACGCTTTTTAGCGATGTAAACTTTAGCTAGTTTAATAATACCAGCAGGTAATTCATCACCTACAGAAATAGTGAACTTTTCACGACGTAAAGAACCTTGTAAATCGTTTTCTTTAATCTTATAGTTATGAATTAAATCGGCTACAAGTTGATTAGTATGGTCATCAGTCGTCCATTTACCAGTTACCAAATGCGCATAATCATCAACAGCATTTAACATTTTTAAAGTGAATTTTTTACCTTTTGGTAAAACTTCTTCACCTAAATCGTTAAAAATACCTTGAGCTGTTTTACCATTAACGATATTGAATAATTTTTCGATTAAAATGCTTTTTAATTCGTCAAATTTTCTATCGTATTGAGCTTCTAATTCAATAATATCATCTTTATCTTGGGCTCTTTTACGCTTATCTTTAACAGCTCTTGAAAATAATTTCTTTTCAATTACAACACCGTTTAAAGATGGTGACGCTTTTAAAGATGCATCTTTTACATCACCTGCTTTATCACCAAAAATAGCACGAAGTAATTTTTCCTCAGGAGTTGGATCACTTTCTCCTTTAGGGGTAATTTTTCCAATTAAAATATCACCAGGTTTTACTTCTGCACCAATACGAATCATTCCGTGCTCATCTAAATCTTTAGTAGCTTCTTCTGAAACGTTTGGAATATCATTAGTTAATTCTTCGTTACCTAATTTGGTATCACGAACTTCCAATGAATATTCATCAATATGAATAGATGTGAAAATATCTTCGCGAACCACTTTTTCAGAAATTACAATCGCATCCTCAAAGTTATACCCTTTCCAAGGCATAAAGGCTACTTTCATGTTTCTACCTAAAGCTAATTCTCCTTTTTGCGTTGCGTATCCTTCACATAAAACTTGACCTTTGGTTACTTTATCTCCTTTAACCACAATTGGTTTTAAGTTGATAGATGTCCCTTGGTTTGTTTTTCTGAATTTTACTAACTCATAGGTTTTAATGTCGTTATCAAAACTTACTTTAGCTTCATCTTCAGTGCGTTCGTATTTTATTTGAATTTCATTCGCATCTACGTAAAGTACTTCTCCGTTCCCTTCTGCATTAATCAATACACGAGAATCAGAAGCTACTTGACGCTCTAATCCAGTACCTACTATTGGTGCTTGTGGCAACAATAAAGGAACTGCTTGACGCATCATGTTAGATCCCATTAACGCACGGTTAGCATCATCATGCTCCAAGAAAGGAATTAAAGATGCCGATATAGATGAAATTTGATTTGGTGCCACATCCGTGTAATGAAGTCCGTTAGGATCAATTACAGGGAAGTCACCTTCCATTCTTGCAATTACTTTGTCATGTAATATTTTACCCTTGTCATCAACTTTAACCGTTGCTTGAGCAATCAATTTTTCTTCTTCTTCCTCTGCACTCAAATAAACTGGTGCTCCTTTTATATCAACCACTCCATTCTCAACAGAACGGTATGGTGTTTCAATGAATCCCATAGAATTCACTTTAGCAAATACTGATAATGAAGAAATTAATCCAATATTTGGTCCCTCAGGAGTTTCAATCGGACATAAACGACCATAGTGGGTATAATGAACATCACGAACCTCGAACCCAGCTCTTTCACGAGAAAGACCTCCTGGTCCAAGTGCCGAAAGACGACGCTTATGAGTAATTTCAGCTAATGGATTGGTTTGATCCATAAACTGAGACAACTGGTTTGTACCAAAGAACGAGTTAATTACAGATGATAATGTTTTCGCATTAATCAAATCAATCGGTGTAAATACCTCGTTATCACGAACGTTCATACGCTCACGAATAGTACGAGCCATACGTGCTAAACCAACTCCAAATTGTTGAGATAATTGCTCACCAACAGTACGTACACGACGGTTTGATAAGTGATCAATATCATCAATCTCTGCTTTAGAATTGATAAGCTCAATTAAATATTTTATAATAGTAATGATATCTTCTTTAGTAAGCACTTGCTTATCCATTCCAATATCAAGACCTAACTTTTTGTTCATTCTGTAACGCCCAACTTCTCCTAAAGAGTAACGTTGGTCTGAAAAGAATAATTTATCAATTATTCCACGAGCAGTTTCTTCATCAGGCGGTTCTGCATTACGCAATTGTCTATAAATATGCTCAACAGCCTCTTTTTCAGAGTTTGTTGGATCTTTTTGAAGCGTATTATGAATGATAGCATAGTCACCTAATTCTGTGCCTTCTTTATGTAAAAGAACGGTTTTAACATCTGCTTCAAGAATTTCTTCAATATTGTCTTTATCTAAAACAGTATCACGATCAAGAATAATCTCGTTACGCTCGATTGATACCACCTCTCCTGTATCTTCATCAACAAAATCCTCATGCCAAGTGTTAAGTACACGAGCTGCTAATTTTCTTCCTGTATATTTTTTTAATCCAGTTTTAGATACTTTTATTTCTTCAGCTAGATCAAAAATTTCTAAGATATCTTTATCACGCTCAAAACCAATGGCTCTGAATAAAGTTGTTACAGGTAATTTTTTCTTTCTATCAATGTATGCATACATTACCTGATTGATATCTGTAGCAAATTCAATCCAAGATCCTTTAAATGGAATTACTCTTGCAGAATATAATTTAGTTCCATTTGCATGGTGAGATTGTCCGAAAAACACTCCAGGAGAACGGTGTAATTGAGATACAACTACACGCTCTGCACCATTAATAACAAATGTACCACTAGGAGTCATGTAAGGAATAGTTCCTAAGTAAACATCTTGAACAATGGTCTCGAAATCCTCATGTTCAGGATCTGTACAATATAACTTTAACCTAGCTTTTAGCGGAACGCTGTAAGTTAATCCTCTTTCAATACACTCTTCAATGGTATATCTTGGTGGATCTACAAAGTAATCTAAAAATTCTAAAACGAATTGATTACGAGAATCTGTGATTGGAAAATTTTCCATGAAGGTATTGTATAACCCTTCATCACCTCTTTCTTCAGATTTTGTTTCTAATTGGAAAAAATCCTGGAAGGATTTAATCTGAATATCTAGAAAATCTGGATATTCTGTTCTATTTACAATAGAGGAGAAATTTAATCTTTCAGCTTGTGTTGACAACATCAATAGACGGAATTTTGATTAAAAAAAAATTTAAATTGGTATATAATGATTATATACACAAAATGGTTTAGGTCTTAAAAGCAATGCTTCAGACCTAAACCTTTATGTTTTTGAGATACTAAGCTTACTTAAGCTCAACCTCAGCCCCAGCTTCTTCTAAAGATGCTTTTAAGCCTTCAGCTTCATCTTTAGAAACACCTTCTTTAATTGGGCTTGGTGCACCATCAACTAATTCTTTAGCTTCTTTTAAGCCAAGACCAGTTAATTCTTTAACTAATTTTACAACTGCTAATTTAGAACCACCTGCAGCTTTTAGTATAACATCAAATTCAGTTTGAGCTTCAGCGGCATCATCACCACCAGCAGCAGGACCAGCAGCAACAGCTACAGCTGCAGCAGCAGGCTCAATACCATACTCATCTTTTAATATAGTAGCTAACTCATTTACTTCTTTTACTGTAAGGTTAACTAATTGTTCTGCGAAATCTTTTAAATCTGCCATTTTTCTATCGTTTTAATAAATTTTAATAATAATATATTTGTAATAAAGTGCGTACTATTTAATACTATCCTTCTTTTTCAGATAGTGTTTTAATAATTCCAGCTAGTTTTCCTCCACTTGATTTAAGTGCAGAGACAACATTTTTAGCAGGAGATTGTAATAATCCAATGATTTCTCCTAATAATTCCTCTTTAGACTTGATATCAACTAACATGTCTAATTGGTTGTCGCCAATATAAACTGCTTCCTCAATAAATGCTCCCTTTAATAAAGGCTTATCTGATTTTTTACGGAAGGTTTTAATTAACTTAGCTGGTACATTACCTGTTTCAGAATACATCACTGATGTATTTCCTTTTAAAACTGTTGGAAGGTCTCCAAAATCTCTATCGGATGCTTCCATTGCTTTTGCCAGTAATGTGTTTTTAACAACTGCTAATTTTACGTTTGCTTTAAAAGCAGCACGACGTAAATCTGAGGTTGTTCCTGCGTTTAATCCAGAAATATCTGCTAAATAAATATTTGCATTGTTGGCTAATTCTGCAGTTAAGTCCTCAATTACTTGTGATTTTTCTTCTCTTGTCATAATAAAAGTTTTAACTTAATTAACCAATTTTAGGATCAACAGCAATACTTGGGCTCATGGTTGAAGACATAAATATGCTTTTTACGTAAACTCCCTTTGCAGTTGTCGGTTTTAGTTTTATTAATGTTGTTAATAATTCATTTGCGTTTCCAGCAATTTTATCAGCACTAAATGATGCCTTTCCTATAGCAGCGTGTACAATACCAGTCTTATCAACTTTAAAGTCAATTTTACCTGCTTTTACTTCTGTTACAGCTTTTGCAACATCCATAGTAACCGTACCAGTTTTTGGGTTTGGCATTAAACCACGAGGACCTAATACACGTCCTAAAGGACCTAATTTACCCATAACACTTGGCATGGTGATAATTACATCAACGTCGGTCCAACCACTCTTGATTTTATCAAGATACTCGTCTAAACCTACGTAATCTGCCCCAGCTTCTTTCGCTTCTGCTTCTTTATCTGGAGTTACTAATGCTAATACTTTCATGTCTTTACCAGTTCCGTGAGGAAGTGAAACCACTCCTCTTACCATTTGGTTAGCTTTACGAGGATCTACTCCTAAACGTACTGCTAAATCAACTGATGCGTCAAACTTGGTATTGGTAATTTCTTTTATTAATGCTGATGCTTCATCAACTGAATAAATTCTACCTTTTTCTATTTTCGCTAAAGCTTCTTTTTGCTTTTTTGTTAATCTTGCCATTTTATAATGTCTTTAATAGATTATGAAGGAAATTTTCCTGTTACAGTTATTCCCATCGATCTTGCTGTACCAGCAACCATTTTCATAGCAGACTCTGTCGTAAATGCATTTAAATCTACCATTTTGTCTTCTGCAATAGTTTTAACCTGATCCCAAGATACTTTAGCTACTTTTTTTCGGTTTGGCTCTCCAGAACCCTTCTTCACCTTAGCCGCTTCTAATAATTGAACTGCTGCTGGTGGAGTTTTGATTACAAAGTCGAATGATTTATCTTTGTAAACAGATATAACCACTGGTAATACTTTACCTGGCTTATCTTGTGTTCTGGCATTGAATTGCTTACAGAACTCCATGATGTTAACACCTGCAGCTCCTAAAGCGGGTCCAACCGGTGGCGATGGATTCGCAGCACCTCCCCGAACTTGTAACTTAACTACTTTACCTAATTCTTTTGCCATTTTTAAAAATTTAATTTTGATGATGTCAATCAATTGGAAGCGAAAGACACATCTATCTTAATGTAACACTAATTATACTTTTTCAACTTGCATATAACTTAACTCTAGGGGCGTCTTTCTTCCGAAAATTTTAACCATTACTTCAAGTTTACGCTTCTCTTCATTTATTTTTTCAATCGTACCATCAAATCCATTAAATGGCCCATCAATAACTTTAACTGTTTCACCTTTAGTAAAAGGTATAGCTACATTTGCGCTTTCTTCTACAGATAGCTCATCAACTTTACCTAACATTCTGTTAACTTCAGATTGTCTTAACGGTACTGGGTCACCTCCTTTAGTTTCTCCTAAAAATCCGATGACGTTTGTAACCGACCTTATAATATGAGGAACTTCTCCCGTTAAGTTGGCTTGAATCATTATATAGCCAGGAAAAAACACCTTTTCTTTGTGAATTTTTTTCCCATTTCTTATTTGAATAACTCGTTCAGTTGGAACTAATACTTGATCAACAAAATCTTGTAAACCTAATCGAGCAATCTCATTCTCTATATAAGTTTTTATTTTGTTTTCTTGCCCACTTACAGCTCGAACAACATACCATTTTTTTTCAGTAACCTCAGACATAATCTTTCTTTTTAACCTATAACCTTTTCAAAATAAAATGCTATGACTTTACTAAAAACTGTATCAACTCCCCATATAGCTAGAGAAAATATAATTGAAAAAACTGCAACTAAAACTGTTAAACTTTGAGCTTCAGCCCAAGTTGGCCAAGTCACGTTATTTTTTAGTTCTCCAAATGATTCTTTTATATAATTTACAATTCCAGCCATTTTGATATTTCTTAATTAAATATGAATTGAATAAAATTTCATTCAACATATAGGGTATAACCCTTTTTTGATTTTGCACGGGTTGAGAGACTCGAACTCCCGACACCTGGTTTTGGAGACCAGTGCTCTACCAACTGAGCTAAACCCGTAAACATAAGTCAAGGTATTCCGAGAAATCGGAATACCTTAAGCTTAATATTTATTTAAACGTATTAGTCTAAAATCTCAGTTACCTGACCAGCACCAACTGTTCTACCACCTTCACGGATTGCAAAACGTAAACCTACATTCATTGCAATTGGTTGAATTAATTCAACAGTAATAGTTAAGTTATCTCCTGGCATAACCATTTCAACTCCACTTGGAAGCGCAATGTTTCCAGTTACGTCAGTTGTACGTACGTAGAACTGTGGACGGTAGTTGTTATGGAATGGAGTATGACGTCCACCTTCTTCTTTTTTAAGGATATAAACCTCTGCTTTAAATTTAGCATGTGGTGTTACAGAACCTGGTTTAGTAATAACCATACCTCTAGAGATTTGAGTTTTCTCAATACCTCTTAATAAGATACCTGCGTTATCTCCAGCTTCACCTCTATCTAATATTTGACGGAACATTTCGATACCAGTAATTGTAGAAGTTAATTTCTCAGCACCCATACCGATAATTTCAACAGGATCACCAGTTTTAGCAACACCAGTTTCAATACGACCTGTAGCAACTGTACCACGACCTGTAATTGAGAATACATCTTCAATTGGCATTAAGAATGGCTTATCCATATCACGAACTGGCTCTTCAATCCATTTATCAACAGCTTCCATTAATTCCATTACTGTATCAACCCATTTTTGCTCTCCGTTAAGTGCTCCTAATGCAGAACCAGAAATTACAGGACCATTATCTCCATCATATTCATAGAATGATAATAAATCTCTGATTTCCATATCTACTAATTCAAGTAATTCTTCATCATCAACCATATCCACTTTATTCATGAATACAACGATACGAGGAATACCTACCTGACGTCCTAAAAGGATGTGCTCACGAGTTTGTGGCATTGGACCATCAGTAGCAGCAACTACTAAAATAGCACCATCCATCTGAGCAGCACCAGTTACCATGTTCTTTACGTAATCCGCGTGACCTGGACAGTCAACGTGCGCATAGTGACGGTTAGCTGTTTGATATTCTACGTGAGATGTATTAATTGTAATACCTCTTTCTTTTTCTTCTGGAGCATTATCAATTTGATCAAATGATCGTGCTTCAGAATAACCTGCATCAGCTAATACTTTAGTAATAGCAGCAGTTAAAGTTGTTTTACCGTGATCTACGTGTCCAATTGTACCTATATTTAAGTGTGGTTTTGAACGATCGAAAGTTGCCTTTGCCATGTTTTTTAAATAATTTAATCTTAGTTATATAATAATATTAGTGTATTCTAATTTTTTGTTCAATATAGAGCCAATGACGGGAATTGAACCCGTGACCTCTTCCTTACCAAGGAAACGCTCTACCCCTGAGCTACACCGGCTTAAATATTAGAGCGGGAGACCGGGTTCGAACCGGCGACATTCAGCTTGGAAGGCTGACGCTCTACCAACTGAGCTACTCCCGCAATATTTAATAATCCTGTGTTTAATGTGCTTTAAAAAAGCTCATATTTTGAACTTTAAAAAGTGGGGAGAGCAGGATTCGAACCTGCGAAGACGTAGTCAGCAGATTTACAGTCTGCCCTCGTTGGCCGCTTGAGTATCTCCCCAATTAAACTTATTTCACTCTTTTAAAGAACTTAATCTTTTTAAAAATTGATTAAAAAGATTTATTTTTGAGCCGATGGAGGGACTCGAACCCACGACCTGCTGATTACAAATCAGCTGCTCTAGCCAGCTGAGCTACATCGGCGTTTTTATACTTTTTGACGCATAAAAAAGCCCGTTATTTCTAACGGACTGCAAATGTATAGATTTATTTTTTTATTCAAAACATTTTTTAAGAAATTTTAATGCAAATTTGCTCTTAATTTTTCTTTTCGCTTTTTTAATTGTCTTTCTAAGGATGCAATTGCCATATCTGCACCTTCTTCAAAGGTTTTACATTGTTTTTTAACAACAAAACTATCTCCTGGTACACTAACTTTTGCTTCGAATATTTTATTTTCCTTATCGCTTGTGTTTTCAACTTTTAAATAAACGTCTGATTTAATTACTTTATCATAAAACATATCTAACTTATCCATACGTTTCTGGATAAATGAAATGAGTTTTCTGTCGGCATTAAAATTAACGGATTGTGTGTTTACTTTCATCTGCTTGCATTTAATTTAAAAAAGTCAGGTTTAATTGGCCTTAATAATAACTGAAGTACTTATTATATTAAAGCTCGTACCATACTACTCCTTTTTTGGTTAGACAATAACTTATACTATTTTTTACTTCTAGGATGTGCATTAACATGCACTTTTTTTAATTCTGCTATACTATTATGAGTATAAACTTGTGTAGCAGCTAAACTTGAATGTCCTAATAGTTCTTTAACAGCATTTAAACTTGCACCTTGGTTTAACAAATGTGTTGCAAAAGAGTGCCTTAGTATGTGTGGACTCTTTTTTACTTTTGATGATGCCAAACTAAAATAATCATTTATTATTCTGTAAACAAGTGTTTCGTATATTTTTAATCCTTTTTTCGTTAAAAATAAACTATCATCATTTGAAATACATTCAAGTTCGCTTCTCAATTTTAAATACTGTATTGTAGTTTGTACTACTGAATTTAATAACGGTACAATTCGTTCCTTATTTCTCTTACCTAATACTTTTAACGTTTTATTATGTAAATCGATACTTGACACTTTTAATTCTACTAGCTCGATCCTTCTAATACCTGTTGAATAAAATATTTCAATGATAAGCTTGTTGCGAACGCTTTCAAAATCATCACCAAAATTTAAATCATTTAAAACCGTTTCTACTTCGGCTTCTGAAAATGGCACTTGTATTTTTTTACTTGTTTTTAAAGCTTTGTGTTTAGATAAGGGATTGGAAGTAATATCTCCAACTTTTAATAGAAATTTATAATACGTATTGAGCGCTGAAATTTTTCTGTTGATACTTCGGTTTGATAATCCATTTTCAACTAGTGACACGATCCAACTTCTTATCTGTGAATAATTAACTTTGATTATTGAATTCGAATCGTATTCTGATTTGATAAACTCCGAGAAATTCTCTAAATCATTTTGATAAGCCTTTACGGTAAGTGCAGAGTAGTTTTTCTCTAAGAGCAAATAATCTGTAAATGATTTGAAAGGCAAGATTAAGCTTTTAAGTTGTTAAATTCATTTAGCTAAAAATACAACCTTTTAATTAATTATTGTGCAAAAAAAAAATCCCGCATACTGCGGGATTTTTATGTAATGATATCTTTATTATACTTCTTCAGCGTCTCTTAAACTTTGAATGTATTGCGCTTTTTGTATCTGCGCTCTACGCTCTACAGATGGTTTTGTAAACTGCTTACGCACTTGAAGCTGACGCTTAACACCCGTTTTATCAAACTTACGTTTAAAACGCTTTAGCGCTCTATCTATATTTTCTCCTTCTTTAATTGGTATTATTAACATAGTGTCTTAACCTCCTCTCTTTTAGAATTTTCAGTTTGCAAATATAAAATTAATTCTGAATTCTGAATTTAAAATTAAAAAATATTTTAAGTTGCTGGTTTATATTCCTTTTTATCGATGATGATTTTAGCAAGAATTTCTCTTAAAATCTCTGAAGTACCACCACCAATAGGTCCTAACCTGCTATCGCGCAGTAGTCGTGCCATAGGATAGTCTTCCATATAGCCATAACCACCCAAAAATTGTAAGCATTGGTATATAACCTCATCGGCCATTTTTGTAGACTTAAGCTTAGACATACTTGCCTCCTTTACCACATATTGACCTTTGTTGAGTCTATAGGCAACAGAATAATTGTATTCTTTACAAATTTCCATTTCGGTATATAAATCGGCTACTGTATGACGTAGTGCTTGAAATTTATCTATGGATTTACCAAAGGCTTGACGCTCACTCATATATTGTAGTGCATACTCTAAAGCAAATTCCGCACGAGCATGGGCATTTACTCCCATGATTAAACGCTCTAACGAAAAATGTTGCATAATGTATGAGAAGCCTTTACCTTCTTCACCCATTAAATTTTCAACAGGCACTTTAACATTATCAAAAGCTATTTCACCCGTATCGGATGCACGCCAACCCAATTTATCCAATTTTGTTGCCGAAACTCCTTTAGCTTCTCTATCTATAACAAACATGCTAATACCTTTATTCCCTAATTCTGGGTTTGTTTTTGCTGCAACCACTAAATAATCGCTGTAAACCCCGTTAGTTATAAATGTTTTTGAACCATTTAATATATAGTGGTCTCCTTGTTTTACTGCCGTACTTCGCATACCAGCCACATCACTACCTCCAAAAGGTTCGGTTATACAAAGGCATCCTATTTTATCGCCCGAAATACTGGGAGCTAAATAGTTTTGCTTTATGGTTTCATCGCCTTCCGCATTGAGGTGCGTCATGGCTAAATATACATGCGCCCAAATTGCTGCTGCAAAACCTCCTGAGTTTACTTTTTGAAGCTCTTCAAGAAGTATTACGGTGTAGAATAAATCTAAATTCATACCACCATAGGCTTCGGGATAGTTAATACCGAAGAATCCCATATCGCCAAATTTTTTCCAAATAAAACGATCTATTGTTCCGGTTTTTTCCCAATTTTCTATGTGTGGAACAACTTCTTTTTGTAAAAAATCTTGTAGGCTTTTCCTAAAAAGGTTATGCTCTTCTGTGAAGTACATGCTATTCATTTGTTTTCTTTTTCGAGATGCAAATATAATTTAATTATCTCGATTTTATTTACAGGAAAGCCTTTTACTTTTTTTAATTCGTCTAAAGATTTATAGCCCTCTCTAAGTATACGCTGTTCGATAATCTCGTTTGCTAAATCATAGTCAATATGTTGAACGGTAACCAAGTCATCTATTGTTGCAGAGTTTAAATTTAACTTTTTAATAACTCTAGGGGTTTTTACTGTAAAATCGTTCGTAATTCTTTCGATAACTTCAGGTGTTAATCCATATATGTCTTGTAATTGAACATCGGAGATAAAACCACCTTTAAATTTATTTCTGTATTCAACAATTCGTTTAGAGTAATAGTCACCAATACCATTTACCTTTTGTAATTGTTGTGCAGTTGCGGTATTTAAATCTTGCTTTTGCCCGTAAGATTTTGGTTGACTACTATATGAGTATGTAATATTTGATGGCTTTGGATTTGTTACCCATTCTGGAAATTTGAAATAAGGTGATATTGCATCTAATAAGGAATCGGAAACTTGGGTAACTTCTTGAAATTGCTCAGTGGAATTAATCCATTTATTTTGTTTTCTAAAATTAAGTAGTCTGTCAATTTCCTCATTAGTCATTCCCAAAGTAGCACCTCTATAATCCGTAATATAATTAGGGTTGAACGGAAATATTTTTGGTTTACTTTCTTCTAACTGGACTTGCTTGAGCGAATCTATTTCCCTTTCAAATTTTAATATAGTTTCTTTATCAACATCAATATTATCAGATGTGAAATCAACAAAAAAGTAAACACATTGCATGATAATAATGAGAAGTATTAATAAAAAAATCCCATTTCGTTGTTGTTTAGTAAACGTGAAATGGGATTTCATATGTAATAGTCTTAGTTAGTTTATTCTTCTATCGCTTCCTTTTTTAGATTAATAGCATCAAGGTAGCGTTTTAATTGTTTTTTAACTACTGGGAATAACAAGAACAGACCAACCATATTTGGGAAAATCATAGCGAAAATCATCGCATCTGAGAACGACCAAATTGATCCCATACTTGCAGCGGCTCCAATAACCACAAAAGTTAAGAATAATAATTTATAAACTAAATCAGCTGTTTTTCCTCTTCCAAATAAAAATTTCCAAGATTGCAACCCATAGTAAGACCATGATATCATAGTTGATACTGCAAATAATACAACAGCAACTGTTAAGAATACATTTGAATATGGTATATATTCTGCGAACGCTTTAGATGTAATTCCTGCACCCTCAAAAGGTAATCCATCAATATATACAACTCCAGAACCATCTCCTCCGTATTCAAAAAAGCCTCCGAAATTAAATATAATAATTACTAAAGCCGTCATGGTACAAATAACAACGGTATCAATGAAAGGCTCTAATAAGGCCACTAAGCCTTCACTGGCAGAATATTTTGTTCTTACAGCTGAATGCGCAATAGAGGCAGAACCTGCTCCCGCTTCATTTGAAAAAGCAGCACGTTGGAATCCAACCAGTAGTACACCTATAACAGAACCAACGCCAAATGCGGTTGGGTTAAACGCTTCTCTTACTATAAGAGCAATGGCATCATCAATTAAACCAAAATTACTGAAGATGATATAAATACATGCAACAATATACATTAACGCCATAAAAGGCACTACTTTTTCAGTCACTGAAGCAATACGTTTAATACCACCTATTATGATGATACCAACCAATACTGCTAAAACAAGACCAACAATGGCACCCGCTGCTGTACTTTCCCAATCAAATAATTCTTTTATTACAATCGTTGCCTGATTAGATTGAGCTGCATTACCCCCACCAAAAGAACCACCAATACAGAATACAGCAAAAATACCAGCTGCAATTTTCCCGATTGTTTTAAAGCCTTTTGCTTTAAGTCCTTTACTAATGTAATACATAGGACCTCCATACACAGTTCCATCCTCGCCTACATCCCTGTATTGCACTCCTAACGTACACTCAACAAATTTGGTAGACATTCCTAATAAACCACAAATAATCATCCAAAATGTAGCTCCTGGTCCACCAAGTGCAATTGCTAAGGCTACACCGGCAATATTACCATTTCCAACGGTACCGGAAACGGCAGTTGCTAGCGCTTGAAAGTGAGAAACCTCACCATCAGAACTTTCGTCCCTAATTGTATCTACTATATCTCCATCAACGGCTAAATCGTCTTGCACACTAACCAAATGCTCTTCTATATCGACCTTGGACAAATCCTGACCTTGTGCAATACCACCTTCACCATATAATTCTTTAGCTCCGTGTTTCTCAATATCCTCATATTTTCCTCTTACTGTGCTAATAGCTGTCCAGAAATATCTAATATTTGGAAACCCAAAATAAATAGTAAAAAATAAAGCACTACCCACCAACAACACTAAAACAAATGGTATGGTATAAACATCATCCTGATAAACTGGAAAGAATATTACATCTGTAAAAAACTGAGCTATGGGAGCAAATGCTTGATCTATTTTTTCATCAAGCCCTATTTCTTCCTCTTGAGCAAAAGTAATTACAGGAAATATTAATGTGATAATTGAAAGAAGATATTTCTTCATAAGAATTTAATATTAGTTAGTTTTTAGTGTTATTTTTTGAATTAAAGTTGGCAAGATGCTAAAAAAAATTCATTTTTTAAAAGAATGCTTGTTAAAATAGATGATTCTACTATTCGATATTATATTCAGAATTCAAAGCTTCAATTTGTTCCGGTCTTCCTAAAACTATAACTTTAGAATTGGGAACCAATTTTAGGTCTGCTTCAGGGTTAACAATGTACTCTCCATTTTCATCTTTATAACCAATAACGTTACAGCCAGTTTTTCGTCTTAAATCTAAATCTTTTATTGTCTTAATAGTATTTATATTGTACAGTTTTTCAACAGCCACTTCTTCAATGTTTATATTGGATTTTCCAACAATTGAAAGATTATCTATAAATTCCATTAAACCTGGAATAACTACTAAAGATGCCATATGATCGCCTCCTATTTTATCTGGCAATATAACGTTGTTGGCTCCTGCAAATTTTAGTTTATCGTAAGATGATTCTTGAGAAGCTCTACTTATAATATTTATAGTTTTACTAAGTTGTCTTGCAGACAATACCACAAACAAATTATCGGCATCATTTGGTAATGCTGAAATAAAACATGACGCACGATCGACTCCTGCATGTATTAAGGTTTCATCTTCATTGGCATTTCCAATTACATACAAAACATCATCCATTTGTAAGCGCTCTTCCATCTCTCTATCCCTTTCTACAACAACAAACTTTTTTTTGTAGGCCATCAATTTTTTAGCTGCCTGACGTCCATTTCTGCCATAACCACATATTACCACATGGTTTTTAAGGTTTTCAATCTTCTTTTGCATCCTTTTATGTTTTATCTGTTCAATAGTGCTTTTGCTTAAAATATACTCTGTAATTATAGACAATGCATAACCCACAATAATTATACTTCCCAGAATTAAAAATATGGTAAAAATTTTAGATTTTTCATCAAGAGGAATTACCTCACCATAACCCACCGTTGTCATGGTTATAACGGTCATATACAAAGCATCAATCCAGGAATATCCAGAAATCATTTTATAGCCTACTACTCCTATAAATAGAATTATAATGAGTAAAAAAATAGCTGTGTAAATTCTGGTTCTAAAAAATCGTATTATTGGGTTACTCATAATTATAAATCAAATACTGAAGAGCGCTTTGTGTAAACTAAATCTTTAATTCGCATCCAAAATGCCAAAAACAAATATAGGGCAAAACCAAAACCAACAGTAACAAAAGTTAGATACATAAAGGATGTGCGAACTACTTTTGCTCTTATACCCAACCTATCAGCAATACGTTGACAAACGTAATATCCACGTTTTTGAAAATATAGCAGAAGTTTATAAAAAAAATTCATGCTGCAATTTAGCATTTAGTTTATTTGTTTAAAAGTTTATTTACTTAAAAGTGAATTCCCAATAGCACATTGTAAGCACTTGTTTTTATCGCAATAAAATGCTTTGAGTTGAATGAGTGCTTGGGAGTCTAATGCTGAATTTGAAACATGCTTTAAATTATTAAATGCAGTAATAATATTATTTTTCTCAGAATGAATTTCAGTACCCAATTTTATTATTAAGTCATCAATATCGTTACCTTTTTGTTTTGCATAACAGAATTTAATTGGAATAATAGTATTTATAAGCAATAAGTCTATAAACGATTTCGTCAACAATTTTACTGATGCTTTTGACTCTTTTTGGAATGTGTAATGCGTTTTCCAGAAGCTGGAAGTTGTTACTTTAAACAGTTTATAAAATTTCTCTAATGTATTTGCTTCTATCACTTTTGAAAACAAATTTTGATTTTGGCTGTATAGACTTGCTAATTGTGATAACCTAATAGTTGGAAAATTAGGCGGTCGTAATCTAAAAAATTGAATTTGAGTAACTTGATTCTTCTCTAGTTTAAATTTTTGCTTTAAAAACTGATACTCTTTTGATAAACTTAAATAATATGGTTCTTCGATTTTCTCTTCTAGTAAACCAGATTGTCCAAGCAATAAAGCTTCTAAAGTTTGCTGGTTAGACTGTGTTTTCCTTATAATTGAAAAATCAATAGAGTTGGCAACACTTAAAAACGCTTCACCATTAACTTTTAGTCCAAAATTTTTAGCCAGCATTTTAAACAAAACTCCTTCCCAATCATTTTTCGATTCCTCTAAAAGTGTTTCAATAGTTTTAGATTTTTGTTCTAAGCGCTCAAAATACAAGCGTTCTAACCAATTCTTTAAAAGAAAATCATCAACAGATTTAAAATCATTCTCGCAGTTAATCCATTTGTTTTCTTTTGAAAACAGCTTTTTATAACTATTTAAAACAGAAGTCTCAACAAAATCTCTTATTTGTAGTGTTGGTACTGGCGTGTTATTGTTTCTAAATACATCCGTATCGTGCTCCCAAACCACATGCAAAATTACATTGTCATATGCCTTATCTTGTTCATGATTGTGTAAAAACCAATCAGACGATTTAATATGAATTTCAACATTTCCAGCCCAAAGTTGCTGATCTATTTTTATTTGTGCATTAAAAAAATCAGGGCCTGAGTTTAGGTTGTGTTGCCCAACATTATTTACAGAAACCGCTTCATTATTAGTAGTTTTTAAATGGGTAACTTGAAATTTTTTATGTTTCCAGATGTAATGTAGAAAATCTTCTTGCATCACACTAAAATAGCAAAAGAAATAAAACAGCAAGCTTGATTTTATGTAAAAAAAAGGATAACTTCGTTTACCTACCTATTATATATTATAACATGTTATTTTAAGCCATTATAATGCGTAATATCAACAAAACAATAAACATTTCAAAAAACCTCATCATATTTGGGGTGCCCTTGTTGATTATCGGGCTGATGGTACTAATTGTTAATTCATCTATTTTTAAAATCAATCCTACCGTATTATCAATTGGTGTAACGTTTGATTTGCTACTAACTGTTCCTTTGATGTATTTATTACTCATTAGAAAAACTAATATTCCAAAAACAACAGTGATTCCTTTATTAATTTTAAGTATCATCATTTGCACACTTATACTTCCTACAGAAAATCAATATTATCTTAATCTATTTAAAACTTGGGTATTGCCTATTGTTGAAATTTCCGTTCTATCCTACGTAATCTATAATGTTAGAAAAGGCATTAAACGTTATAAATTAAATAAAACGGATTCCTTTGATTTTTTTACGACCTTAAAACAAACTTGTTATGAATTGCTCCCAAAAGGAATTGTAATGCCCATTGTTACAGAAATAGCCGTTTTTTATTACGGGTTTATTTATTGGAAAAAAAGATACTTAAAAAACAATGAATTTTCCTATCACAAAAACAGCGGAACCATAGCACTGTTGCTTGCAATTATTTTAATAGTAGCTGTTGAAACTTTTGTGTTGCATATACTACTTATAAAGTGGAGCAGTATAGCTGCTTGGATTTTAACATTTTTAAGTATTTATTCTGGTATTCAAATTCTAGGATTCCTGAAATCCATTTTAAAAAGGCCCATATCAATTGAAAGGAACAAACTATATCTTCGATATGGAATTATGACTGAAACAACAATTGATTTAAGAGATATTGACACTATAGAAATTTCATCAAAAGATATAGAACTAAATAAAGACACCCGAAAATTATCAATTTTAGGTGCTTTGGAAAGTCATAATATTATAATTCACTTAAAAAAAGAAAATGAGTTGATTGGGCTTTATGGGATAAAAAGAAAGTATAAAAACATAGCACTATACATTGATGATAAAATCAAATTTGAAAATCAAATAACTCAGGGTTTACAACAGTTGGCTTAGAGTTTATTCCTTTCAAAAAATGTTTTACTAAAAAAAATGAATTCATAAAAATAATGAAAACTAATATCATCTACTTTTTTATAATCTCTGCTTTCATTGCTTGTAAACAAACAACACAAGACACATCAGAATCTGGTGAACAATCAAAAAACGTCATTGAGTATTCAGAAATTATTGATTTAAGTTATGAGTTTTCTGAAGAAACTATTTATTGGGTTACAGCAAAACAGTTTAAACTCGATACTGTTTTTAATGGACAAACAGATAAGGGTTTTTACTATTCTGCATACAATTTTACTACGGCAGAACATGGAGGCACTCATATTGATGCGCCTATTCATTTTTCTAAAAATAGTGAAACGGTTGACCAAATACCTTTAAAAAACCTAGTTGCACCAGCCATCAAAATTGATGTTTCAACTAAAGCCTTAAATAACCCTGATTATCAAATTACGGTTGAAGATTTAACACAATGGGAAGCAAAAGAAGATATGCAAATACCGAATGGGAGTATTGTGTTATTACATACTGGGTTTTCTAGCTTTTATCCTGATGTTGTAAAATATTTAGGTACTAATCAACGCGGTGAAGAGGCTGTAAAGCTTTTACATTTTCCAGGGCTATCACCAGAAGCTGCACAATGGTTGGTTACTAATAGAAACATTAACGCCATTGGAATTGACACTGCGAGTATTGATTATGGTCAATCTCAGCATTTTGGAAGTCATGTAAATTTGATGTCTAAAAATATTTCGGCGTTTGAAAACTTAACCAACCTTGACAAGCTACCTAATAAAGGATTTTACATTGTAGCGTTACCCATGAAAATCAAAGGAGGCTCTGGTGCACCTTTGCGTATTGTGGCTTTATTGAAATAACAAAAATATGGAACAACTAACCTTAACAACTCCAGCCTTATTGTTTTCGGCTATTTCATTAATTATGCTTGCGTATACCAATAGGTTCTTAGCTTATGCATCGGTAATACGGAGTTTGCACGACAAGTATAAAAAAGAAAAAGATTCTATTTTAATAGCTCAAATAAAAAATATAAAGCAACGCTTATATTTAACACGCTCCATGCAAATTTTTGGTATTAGTAGTTTACTATTATGTGTTTTAACAATGCTATTAATTTACATTCAACAACATATTATTGCAGTTTGGGTTTTTGGTTTAGCATTACTTTTATTAATAATTTCTTTAGGGTTATTAATTGTTGAAATACAAATTTCTGTAAAAGCATTAGAGCATCATATTAGTGATATTGAGAACAGTTAATATGTTTTTTAAATTTCTTTACTTGTTGAATTAACTGAATTATGGCATACAAAAAGTTGAAATATTGGTTTGACAAAAATCTAGCAGAATTAATATCACAAAAGCTAAAAGCAAATGGAACGAATTTCAACGAAGAAGATTTTATTAAAAGTATTGATAGAAATGTTGTTGATTTAGAGTTAAAAGACCGAGTTGAATTGATTGCGGATGAATTGTACTTAAGACTTGATAAAGACTACAAAAAGGGAATAGTAAAACTCATGGATATTTTAGGTCCAGAAAACGAAAAAGAAACAGGAATGTTTACTGAGTTTTATTGGATAATGCCAATAGCAAAATATGTTGAAAAATATGGGTTGAACGATTTTGAAATTTCCATGATTGCCATTGAAAAAATCACTAAGCGCAATACTGGTGAATACACTATTCGACCATTTATTGAAAAAGACCTTAAAAAAACCATGCAACAAATGATGATTTGGTCTGTTAACCCCAACAAACATGTTAGGAGATTATCCAGTGAAGGTGTTAGACCTAGGTTACCTTGGGCGAAGAAACTAGATATCTTCATTGAAAATCCTAAACCTATAATTCCAATTTTAAACAATTTAAAAGACGACCCGTCAAAATACATTCAAAAATCAGTCGCTAACTGCATCAATGATATTTTTAAGGATAATTATGATGTTGGAAAAGAATTGATTGAATCTTGGAATGGAAAACAAATAAGTAAAGAAAGAAAATGGATTATTAAACACGCCCTGCGAAATCTTTTAAAAGAAAATAATAATTGGGCTATTGAAATGACCAATTAAAAGTACCTATTAACTGACAGCTTTAAACCAGCAAAACCATATATCTTAAATTTACTTTTATTACAACGCACTGATAATATCGTACTTGGTAATTATCTGATAATTGTCATCATCAAGTTTTACTAAAACCGCATTATTATCTCTACTAAATAGCTTTGAAATATCATCAACCGACGTGTTTTTATTTACTATTGGAAACGGTTTATGCATCACATCTTTTATAGGTAAATCTGAAATATCTTTGTTTTCAATATACTTTCGTAATAAGTCTGCCTCATCAATTGCACCTACAAATCCCGTAGAATCTTCAACTGGTATTTGCGAAATTTTATAGGTTTTCATTCGCTCGATAGCATGCATCACCAATTCTTCAGTTTTCACCGTTATTAAATTTTGGTTGCCCGAAGCTTTTACTAAATGTTCAGCAGTTGTTTTTTCATCGTCAATAAATCCGCGTTCTCGCATCCACTCTTCATTAAACATTTTACCCACGTATCGGCTTCCGTGGTCGTGAAAAAGTACAACAACAACATCGTCCTTAGTAAATTGCTCTTTTAATTGTAAAACACCTTTTATTGCAGAACCTGCAGAGTTGCCTAGGAAAAAACCTTCTTCTTTGGCTAACTTTTGAGTATAAATAGCCGCATCTTTATCGGTTACTTTTGTAAAACCGTCTATAATACTAAAATCAACATTTTTTGGTAAAATATCTTCCCCAATACCTTCGGTGATGTATGGATAGATTTCGTTTTCATCAAAAATACCTGTTTCATGATATTTTTTAAATACACTACCATAGGTATCAACACCCCAAACTTTAATATTTGGGTTTTGCTCTTTTAAGTATTTTCCAACTCCCGAAATAGTTCCGCCTGTACCTACTCCAACAACAAAATGTGTCACTTTACCATCGGTTTGCTTCCAGATTTCAGGACCTGTAGTTTCATAATGAGCCGCAGCATTACTTGGATTATCGTATTGATTTACATACCATGAATTGGGCGTTTCTTCACTTAATCGTTTTGAAACAGAATAGTAACTTCTAGGATCAGTTGGCTCAACGTTGGTTGGACACACTACTACTTTAGCTCCTACTGCCCTAAGTATGTCCATTTTTTCTTTGGATTGTTTATCACTGATTACAAACACGCATTTGTAACCTTTTACAATAGCTGCTAGCGCTAAACCCATACCTGTATTGCCTGAAGTACCTTCGATGATGGTTCCTCCGGGTTTTAAACGTCCGTCGGCTTCAGCATCTTCAATCATTTTAAGCGCCATTCGGTCTTTTGTAGAGTTTCCAGGGTTAAAGGTTTCGTATTTTGCCAATACTAAACAGGGCAAATCTTTTGTAAGTTTATTGAGTTTTACTAAAGGAGTATTTCCGATAGTTTCAAGTATGTTTTTAGCGTAATTCATATCGTGCAAAAATACATAATTGATTTAAAAAACCTGTATTTGTTATGAATATTTAAGCAAAAACAGCCTTTTGTTATCGAATTTATTAATCACTTCATCGTTTGTCTCCCCCATTAATCTTCAAAAAGGTTCTTTTAGTCCAAAAAATTTAATATCCTTTTATAAACACTTTATGTTTGTCATGTAACCCAAATACTTTTATTATGAAAACAAAATCTTTTATTACAGGTCTAATAACCATAGGTTTAATTGCTAGTCTTTCCGCTTTCAAAGTAGATATTTGCCATAATGTAGATAACAATCCACATGTCATTAATGTCTCATTACCTGCAGCGGCAATGCATCTTATAAAACATGAAGGTGATAGATTAGGAAGTTGTGTTGTCTATGGTCGTTAACAAATTAAATATAACAAAAGCCGTAAATTCTTAATTTGCGGCTTTTTTTTTAATCGAAACGAATTGCTTTTACAGGAGAAATTTTTGTGATGATGTATGAAGGTATTAAAAGCATAAGAAGGCAAAGAATAAGGGTGCCTAAATTCAATGCCAAAATGTAACCGAAGCTTATATAAACCGGTGCCTCGGTAACGTAATATACACTGGGGTCTAATGGAAAAAGTTTAAAATACTTTTGCGCTAAAAGTAGGCTTAAACCTAACAAATTACCCCAAAACAGACCTAATAAAATAAGGTAGGACGCATTGTAAATAAAGAGTTTACGGATGCTCCAATTGTTACTACCAAGTGCTTTTAAAATCCCAATCATTTGCGTGCGCTCTAATATTAAAACTAAAAGCGCGGTTATCATATTTATGCCCGCTACCAGTATCATAATACCTATAATCCCATAAATGTTTTTATCGAAGATTTTTATCCATTCGAAAATGGAATAATACTTATCGGTAATAGTTTGTGTGTTTAATGTTGATGGCGTGTTTTGATAGATTTCAACGCCCTTTTTTTCTATTTCATTATAATCGTTTAAAAACACTTCAAAGCTTCCTATTTGATCGTCTTCCCAATTATTAATACGCTGAATATGCCTAATATCGCCTATTAAATAGCTAGCATCAAAATCTTGAAAACCTGAATTGTAAATGCCTACAATATTATACTTTATGATGTTTGGAAGTTTCTCGGGGTCGTCTTTTGCAAAAACCATTTGAAACGTATCCCCTAATTTAAAATGTAATCGGTTTGCTAAATATGAGGATATTAATACTTCTTCGTTTCGTTTTTTAGAGTAATCTGGTAAACGCCCTTCTTTTATAAACTCTTTGAAATAATCCCAGTTATAATCGGACCCAACACCTTTTAAATAAACTCCTTCAAAGTCAGTTTCGGTACGAATGACACCAAATTTAGAAGCAACGGCTTGAATATGACTAATCCCATCTACTGATTTGAACTCTGGGTAAAACTCTTGATTTTTTGAAATGGGTAATCCACTTTCTTGAGAACTGTTGCTATCGTATTTTGTAATAGTAACATGCCCATTAAACGCCACAACTTTATCGCGTATTTTTTGTTGCAAACCAATGCCTGTTGCAATAGCAACCATCATAACTATCATACCAATAGCAATAGCAGTAATACCAATTTTTATTATTGGTGCTGATATACTACTTTTATACGCCTTACTACCAATTATGCGTTTAGCTATAAAAAACTCGAAATTCAAATTATCAAAATGAGGTTTATTGTTTTCAAAAATACAGTTTTATTATTTGTTTTAGTAATGATTTCTTGTGCTTCTAAAGTGAAAGATGATTCATATAAAAAAAATGAGATCCTGAAGCAAGTTCAGGATGACAAAGCTATTATTGTTGGTGCAAACCAAGTTGAAAAATATTTACCCCTTTTAAACGAAAAACGTGTTGGTATTGTTGCGAATCAGACATCAGTTATATTTAAAAATGACAGCGCAAACACCCATTTGGTTGATTCTTTGATTGCTCTAAATATTGATGTAAAAAAAGTATTTGCTCCAGAACATGGTTTCAGAGGAACTGCTGATGCTGGTGAGTTGATTAAAGATGGATTTGATACCAAAACAGGATTGCCAATAATTTCTCTTCACGGAAAGAACAAAAAACCTTCTGCTGAGCAACTTGAAGGACTAGATATTGTTGTTTTTGATATTCAAGATGTAGGTGTTAGATTTTACACATACATTTCAACATTACATTATCTTATGGAAGCTTGTGCAGAAAATAATATTCCTGTTTTAATATTCGATAGACCTAACCCTAATGGACACTATATAGATGGTCCCACTTTAGAAATTGAAAACAAAAGCTTTTTAGGCATGCATCCTATACCTTTAGTACACGGTATGACTATTGGTGAATACGCACAAATGATTAACGGTGAAAACTGGTTAGAAAATGGGCTCCAATGTGATATTACTATTATCCCTGTAAAAAATTACACTCATATGACTTCTTATAGCCTACCTATTAGACCCTCACCAAATTTACCAAACGATAAGTCTATTGAATTATACCCGAGTCTAGGTCTTTTTGAAGGCACAAACATAAATGCTGGTCGTGGTACAGAATTTCAGTTTCAACGCTATGGCGCGCCTTTTTTAAATAAAGAAATCTTTAGTTTTAGTTATACCCCTATTGAAAATTTTGGAGCCAAATATCCCAAGCATAAAAGGAAATTATGTTATGGCGAAGATTTAAGCAATACTAAAGTTAAAAATGAAATGACTTTGCAATGGATTATTAAAGCTTATGAAAATTCAACTGATAAATCTTTGTTTTTTAATACTGAAAATTTCACCAAACATGCTGGAACGGACAAGCTTCAAAAACAAATTGAAGCGGGATTAAGCGAAGAAGATATTAAAGCTACTTGGAAAACTGATTTAGAAGCTTTTAAATTAGTTCGTAAAAAGTATTTGATTTATGAGTAAAGTTATGTCATTACGAGGAGCAAAGCGACGTGGTAATCTCATGAAGTGATATATAATACTTTTAAAAGCTTGCCACATCACGTAAAAACGTGATTCGCAATGACACTTTTATTTTAGAATTTCTACTAATCTATCCGGGTAATCGGTTATAATGCCATCTACATTAAAATCTATCATTTGTTGCATATCATCAACATCATTAACAGTCCATGGAATTATTTGATAGTGTTCCTTTTGATATTGAGCCACTATTTCTTTGGAAAGCAATTTAAAATACGGACTTATAATTTCAGGTTTAAAACTAAGTTTAGCCAATTTATCATCAATCGTTTCATCTTCGTCAACCAATAAAGCGACTTTCATTTTTGATTCTTGCCTTTTGATTTCTTCTAAAATGCGAACATCAAAGCTTTGTAAGTTTGTTTCAATAAATGCATTATTTTGATTTATCACATCCAAAACTAACTTAACAAACTCCCTTGGCTTCGGTGTAAAAATTCCATCATATTTAGGTTCTGCTTTAATCTCAATATTAAATTTGATATTGGGGTTTAATGATTTTGAGGCTTTAATAACCTCCTCCAATGAAGGTTTATAAGCTTTGAATTTTTCTTGTCCCGGAAATCTTGGATGAAACTTTGTACCGCAATCATACTGCTTAATACTATCAAATATCATTTGATATAAATTGTGATTTTTTTCATCTGACTTCAATATTTCATTACCGTTTGCATCCCAACAAATTACGCTATTCATGTAGGGTTCATGAGATACTACAACCACATTATCTTTAGATACCACCAAATCCAATTCCAAAGTATGTACACCTAATTCTAAGGCTTTTTTAAATGCTTGGAGTGTGTTTTCGGGCATCAACCCTCGGCAACCACGGTGTCCTTGAATATCTATCGTATTTGGAGTATTACAACTCATATTTAAAATAAGTATTATTTTGATGAGATTCTTCACTTTGTTCTGAATGACATTTAATTGTCTTTTGACATTACTGTTGGCTTTTGATATTTTTGAAACGGCTGTATTAGTAAATCTTTGATGTTGCTGTTCTTCTTTTCGTCTGGAAACACATCTACGCCATAAACAATTTTATCGGTATCAAGTTCCATGTAGGTTCCAAAAAACCTATCCCATACCGAAAAAATGTTTCCGTAGTTAGAATCTGTGTATGGCATCTTATAATGGTGATGCACTTTATGCATATCTGGCGAAACTAAAACATAACTTATTAATTTATCAACCTTTTTTGGCAATCTTATATTTGAATGACTAAACTGTGTTGCAACAATAGACAAGGACTGATATAACATAACAATTCCAATTGGAGCTCCTATTGCAATAACTCCAATTAAAGTAAATGTATATCGAATTATACTTTCTATAGGGTGATGCCTGTTAGCTGTTGTAGCATCAACTTTATGATCGGAATGATGTACTAAATGAACCATCCACAAAGGCGGTACTTTGTGCTCAATTAAGTGCGGTAAATAGGCTCCGAAAAAGTCCATTAAAAATACACCTAAAACAATGCAAAGTGTTAAAGACATTTCTGGTAGCCAGTTTAAAATCCCAAAATCATTTGCAATTGCCCAATCTGATGACATTAATAAAAGAAATGCCATTGGTAAATTAACAAGTATTGTTGTTATGGTAAAAAATATATTTGGGATAGCGTGTTTCCATTTTTTATAATTAAAATTAAACAATGGTAATGCGCCTTCTAAAATCCAGAAAAATGTTAAACCTCCAACAATAATAAGCCCGCGATGCAACGGTGGAATGGTTTCAAAATAATTTAATAGTGTTTCCAAAATTTTTTGATTTAAATATACTTATTTTATTATTTGCTTCATAGCCTCAACAATGTTAAAAGCTGCTGGACAGATAGCAACATTTTTTAAAGTTAAATTGGATATTTGCTGAAACTTTTTTCTATCCGTATGCGGAAATTCTTTGCAAGCTTTTGGTCGCACTTCATAAATAGAGCAATAATTATTGGCCCCTAAAAACGTACAGGGTACACTTTGCAGCACATAATCGTTTTCTTCATCAATCCTTAAATATTGACTAATAAACTGGTGCGATTTCATTTTAAAATGCTTAGCAATGCGTTCCACATCCTTATCAGTAAAAAGTGGTCCTGTAGTTTTACAGCAGTTGGCACATTTTAAACAATCTGTTTTTTTAAATTCATTATCATGTAAATCTTGCATTACATAATCTAAATTCTTAGGCGGTTTCTTTTTTAACTTCGCAAAAAACTTTTTATTCTCGATATGTTTATCTTTGGCGAGCTCTGGAAGATTATCTATAAGGTCTTGCATGGTGTAAAAATAACTAAAGTTCTCGATACATCCCGATATAAAATCGGGACATACGAGCTGACAATTAATTGCAATGAAAGACCTTTTTGGAAAAGCATTATTAGATTATCAAAACGGACATTATACGGAAGATATAATAACATCTACAAGTATATCTGATGAAGATATGTTACCGCTTCCTTATTTATTTAGAAGCTTTGATGAAATGCCAAAAATTGAAAAAAAAGCATTAAAATTATGTAAGGGTTTGGTTTTAGATGTTGGTTGTGGCAGTGGAAGTCATAGTTTGTATTTACAAGAAAAAGGGTTTACTGTTAAAGCTATTGATATCTCAAAAGGCGCTATTAAAGTTGCTAAACAACGTGGTGTTTTAAATGCTGAAGTGATGCATGTTTTAGAAGAAACTAAAACTTTTGATACTGTTTTATTACTGATGAATGGCACTGGTATTTTTCAGGAAATGATTCAAGTTTCTAAATATTTAACTCATTTAAAAAGTCTGTTGAAACCAAACGGTCAAATTCTAATCGATTCATCCGATATTAAATATATGTATGAAGATGAAGATGGTGGACTTTGGATAGACACCAATGCTAATTACTACGGAGAATTAGACTATTTTTTAAGTTATAAAGGCGAAAACGAATTGCCTATGAAGTGGTTGTATTTAGATTTTAATACTTTAAGGCTAGCTTGTGAAACTGTTGGGCTTAAATGTGAATTAGTTTTAGAAGGTGGCCATTTTGATTATTTAGCACGATTAAGTGTTTAGTTTTTGTCTCGTATAAAGATATGCTTTGAATCTCCAATCCCGTAAATAAAACTCTCCTTATTCAGCACATTAATTGGTTCTGAAACATCACCATACAAATAGATTAAATCTATATAAAACAAACCTTTATCATATTTAATCTTAACTAAGGTATGATCGTCATTAACCAAACCATTGACATCCTTATTTTCTGCTTTTGGAGGTAAATTTAACTCTTCAAGCACTTCTACATACCCATTTTTGTTACCGAAAGTAAACCTGTAAATTACATTTTCAGTGTCCCCTTTCAACTTCCAATCGCCCGTTATAGCTTGTTCTACTTCTTGAATCGTTTTACAACATTCAAGGTTTTGTGAAAAACAAATGCTTACATATAAAATTGATATACAAACAAGTAATTTCTTCATTTAAAACATTATTGTGCTATTCCATCAACAAACGTATTTATCACCTTAATATTGGGTATCTCAGTTATTTCAATTGTCATAATATCTTTATCTAAAATGATAAAATCAGCAAACTTGCCAACTTCAATGCTTCCTTTTTCTTCTTCTTCAAAATTTGAATAAGCTGCCCAAATTGTCATCCCTTTCAGAGTTTCTTCTCTACTTAAAGCATTCTCCATTTGAAAACCACCATCAGGAAATTGCTCTAAATCTTGACGTGCTACAGCAGCGTAAAAGGTTAAAAACGGACTCACCTGTTCCACTGGAAAATCGGTACCTAAAGCTACTTTACCATAAGCTTTTAATAAATCCTTATAAGCATAACCTCCTTTTATACGCTGTGGTCCTACCCTATCTTCAGCCCAATACATATCGCTGGTTGCATGCGTAGGTTGAATAGACGGTATAATATCTGTAAACTGCTCAAAATCTTCTGGAGAAACTATTTGAGCATGTTCCACTCTCCAGCGTCGATTTGCTTTATTCTGCAATACTTTTTTATAAGTATTCAATACTGCATGATTTGCAGAATCTCCTATCGCGTGAGTATTCATTTGATATTCGGAATTCGCAATGCGTTCTGCAGTTTCGTTTAGGGTTTCAATGCTATTCACTAACAATCCTAAATGACCTGGTTTATCTGAATAAGGTTCACGTAACATGGCGCCTCTAGAGCCTAAAGCACCATCGGCATAAAACTTAAAGGAGCGTACATTTAATTTATCGGTTTTAATAACACCTTTATTTAAATAGTAGTCTAGATTTTTTTTAGAGGCGGAAACCATGGCATAAACTCGCATGGATAAATCCCCTGTTTTATGTAAACTATCAATAATCTCAATAGCATCTTGATTTAATCCAGCGTCATCAACCGTTGTCAACCCTAAGTCAAAACAAATTTTTTGAGCCGACAATAAGGCTTTTACTTTTTCATCCCTTGATGGTTTTGGCCAATAATCCATAACTAAATTTTCGGCATTATCAATTAAAACTCCTGTTGGTTTCCCATCTTTAAGCACCACTTCACCGCCATCAATTTTACTTTTCACAGTCACGTTACCTAAGCGTAGAGCAGCATCATTACAAATTATAGCGTGACCATCAATTCTTGTTAATGCAATTGGTGTATCTGGAAATAGTTGATTTAATAAGGTGTTATCTGGAAATTCTTTTACGTCCCAATCATTTTGATCCCAACCGCGTCCTGTTATTAAACTAAGCTGATTGGTTTTCTGAAAATCTACTACACGTTGTACTACCTCATCAAAACTTTTAGTTCCTACTAAATCTACAGCAATTTGATTGAAGCCTAAGCCTAAAAAGTGGCAATGCGCATCAATAAATCCGGGTACAATAGTATTCCCTTTGACATCTATAATAGTATCTGCAACATATTTATCTTGAAGGTCTTTACTGTTACCAATTTCTACAAATTTGCCATCCTTAATCGCAAAAGCTTCAGCTTTTTCGAAAACATTATTTACCGTATAGATGTTTCCATTGATTATAATTGAATCAACGGTTTCCTTGGATTGACATGAAATTAAGCTTATTAAAATACCAAATAGCAGAAAGTTTTTCATTTTTTATAAAATTGATTTAGGTAAAAATAGAAAAAGCGTTCTTAATTGAACGCTTTTTAGGTTTTATCTTAAAAGTGGATTAGTACAAAATTCTGAATTGAAAAGTAAATTCCTATTCTAAATTAGTTTTTGCTTCATCATTAATTGAAACAAACTTTATTTTCTTTAAATCATCAAATTCCATAACCCTAAACTTATAAGTGATTTCGAAAGGACAGCTACAAAAACAATACATTCCATAATTAATGAATATAAGATTAAGTGTATTATCATTTTTTACTTCAACATCAGCTAGAAAATCTTGACAACAATTAGTATACACAATAGCTTTAATACCCCATTCTTCTTTACTTCTGTCTATTTCAACTATTTTATTAGGTTTTGGCTCATCCTGACTTTCTGAACAATCTTTAACACCAAATTCCTCAAAAAACAATCCATACGATTTAGTTAATTGCTGATTACTTGTTTGTGGTAAAATAACGTTACCAATTAAAATATTTCTTGCGTTTGGTGTATCAAAAACTATTGTATCTGTTTTATAAACTGGTTTATCTGAAAAAGGCTCAATATTTTTCCTTATAAAAATTGAATCATTTTGCCCATAACAAAAATTAAAACTCACAAATAATACTAAGAATAATAAACTTTTCATATTAACAGATTCCTGTTTTCACAGGAAATTAGAAATCAAACTTGAAGGTAGCTCCAGCCAAAAATTGAATACTTTGTACAGGGAAATTTTGCCATTTTTGATATGCTTTATTTGCTATGTTATTAGCCTTAGCAAACACTGAAATTTGGTCGTTTATATGATATCCTAAATGTGCGTTGGCATCAAAATAACTATCCAAAATCACATTAGTAATTAAATCTTCAGGTTGTAAAGCACCTTCTAATTCTATTTGGTCTTTTCGTTCGCCAATGTAAAACAAATTAGCCCCAGCAAACCAGTGCTCGTTTATTTGATAATCTAAAAACAATGAGCCTTTTACATCTGGTAAATTCCAAGCTTCAGCTTCGTTATCCGTGTTATATGTATAATACTCTGCTTTTAATCCTAATTTAAAATTTCGATTTACATCTACATTTATTTCACCAGCAACACTAAACGTATCTAAATTATCATAAACAATTCCAAAAGAGTTTCCGTAATCATAACTTTTTTCGGGTGATACATTTTTAACAACATTGGTTTTATATAGGGCTTTGTTTCTATCTGATAAATAACTCCCACTAATGTTATAACTCATATTACTTGAGAGTTTTCCTTTTAAACCAATAAAGGCATTGTATAATTGATCTGTTGGCATGATAAACAAGGTTGGAGAAACAAACGGGTTTTCTGTTGCCAAATCATAATAAGAATTTTGAATTAAATCGCCTTTTATGCCACCATAAGCAATTAAAACATCATTAACTAAACGGTACGTAGCTGATACATTAGGATACAAATAAAACTTGCTATCGCCACTTTCTTTATCATTCAAGAAATAGGCCGATACTCCTAAATTCACCGTCAAATCGTCTTGCTTAAGTTCGTATGTAGGTGTCACACCTATTTGAAAATTACCGTATCGTAATTCTTCGTTGGTAAAATAATTTCTATCGAACGTTCCATTAATGTAATCAAACTTAAAATCGGTAGATATTTCCACATCATTTACTGGAATATCTACTTTAGCTTTTACAATAAACCTGTTTTCACCAGATCCTTGGTTATCTCCAAAACGTCTGAAAAAGAAACTACCTGAATTTATGTAAGTATCTTCAAAAGAAATATCACCTCCAAAATGAGCATTAAAAAAAGAATGACCTACATCAATATTATCAGCTTGTGCTTGTGCAACTTGAGAATCAGGAACACCATACCAATTATACATTTGATGTTGAAAACCGCCTTCTACATTCCATGCTAAATCACGTAAACGACTACTATAATTAACGTTAATTTTTGAATTTGAAAAACCATCGTCAAACTGTACGCCTTCAATCCCGCCTTGTGATGAATGATGACTTACATATCCACCTACACTTTCGGTTCTACTAATGGCATGGTTTAAGTAGATCTCTCCTAAGATAGAGGTATAAGTACCTACGCCTAAAGTGGCATAATTATCAAATAATTTTGCTGGTGGTCTTTTTTCAACTACTGCAGCCTTACCCTTAGCAGGTGTAAATGTAGATGCTACTCGAAACGAGAAGATATTGTATTTAATTACTTTTTTAGTTTCTGTAGTTTCATCATCTAAAGTGGGTGTTTCTTTCACTTTAAAAGCATCAGAGATAGTTGGTGTATATGGTTTTACAACATCAATTACCCCAGTATTTATTGTATCATTTTTTCTATCTTGAGAGAATGCTATAGTAGCACTGAACATTACTGCTACTAATAATATATTTTTAATGTGCTTTCGCATATGTTTTTGATTTATGATTGATGATTATTAATCTTCAGGTTGAATAGATGAATTTGTTTTAGCTTCTTCAGTTTTTATTTTGCTTAATTCTGCTTTAGCTTCGGAAACAACCTCATCAAATTCAACAAAATTTTGAATTACACTTTCAAGTATATAAGTGGCTTGAAATGCATCTTTTAAAGCATAATAATTTTTAGCCATAAGCACCAAACCTTTGGCACTGTAATATTTATATCCTGAAAAGTCTTTAGCCAATTTTTGTACTGTATTGTTAGACGCTTCGTACTTCCCTTCTTTATTTTTAAAATAGGCGTTATAATACAATGCTTCAGCTGCTGTTTCGCCTGTAGCTACTTTTTCAACTTGTACATAGGCAGCTTTAGCCTTAGCTTCATCATTAGTTTTTATTGCAGATCGAGCAATTATAACATGCGCATCACTCTTTATCTTATTATCAATTTTCGAACTTGCTAATACTTTATCTGCATAGGTAAAGGCATCTTCGTAATTATTTAATTGGTAATATGCTTTCATTAAATTTGATTGTGCAAATACCACATTTTGAGGAAAGTTTGCTTCATTTTCAAGTCTGAGCAATAATGGAATCGATTGATTCCAGTTTTTCTTCTCTAAATAAAACTGCGATAATCGGGTAAGCGCTTCCTCGGTATATTCGCTTTGTGAAGCCTCAATGATATACTTATAATGAGGTGCTGCATTCTCCAACAAATCTTTTTTGTAATACAGTTGCGCCACATAGAAATGTGCTTGTAGCGCATGTAAACCTCTAGGGAATTGACTTAAATACCCATTAAATTGTTTTATAGCCTTATCTGTATTACCATCTAAGTATTGCTTTTCGGCTGCTTCATATGTTGCATTATCTAACTCTACATCGGTCACTTCAACAAAATTTAACGTTCTTACCCACGAAGCATACTCATCTACACGTCCTAAATCAATATAAATTAATTTTGCAGTGGCTACTGATTGAACCGCTTCTGGCGAACCAGGATAATCTCTAGCAACGGTTTTAAATTTTGCTAAGGCACTTTCGTTTTCACTTGAATTATAATAAACCAATCCTTGACGAAGCAAAGCTTTTGGCACAAACGAGCTCATTTTATACTCACTATTTAGTCGATTGTAAATAGCCATTGCCTTATCGGTTTCGTTTGCTTTTACATAGGTATTACCAAGTTCGTACATCGCATCATCACGTAGTTTTGAACTTGGATAATCTGAAATAAAGTTTTCCAATTCTTTTATCTTTTTTGAAGATTGCCCCGTATATCCAACACTAATAGCCTTTTGAAATGCTGGATAATCAGAGTCTATTTCGTTTATTTTAATCGCATTTTCATAAGCATTTATAGCACTTTGGTATTCACTAGAAACAAAATGTCCGTCGCCCAATCGCAAATATGCATCGTTCAGTCTAACCTTATCGCCCCTTTTATTTGAAATATATTGATTGAAGTATTGCGTAGCTTGTCCGTAGTTTTTCAATTTAAAGTAGGTATAAGCTAAGTTGTAATTAATATTTTCGTATTCAGGTGTTGAAGACGATTCGGTTTGTTGCTGAAATTGTTTGAAACCAATTAATGCTTCGTCATAATTTGTTAAATTATAATCGGCTTCGGCTTTCCAAAATGTTGCTCTGGCGGTAAATTTTGGATCTCTCGGCTCTTTTAAAGAAGCATCAAACAAGGTTTCTGCTTCTAAATAATTACCCTCATTATAAAGTTCTAATCCTCTATAAAATGCCACTTTTTGGTAAGCTACTTTATTTTCAAAACTCTTTTTACCTTCTAATAATTTAAGCGCCTCTTTATAATTTTTGGACGTAATATAAGAATCGATTAAAAGTGTTTCTATTTCTTCTTTATAACTTGTATTCGGATATTTCTTTAAATATCCTGCCAGTACTTGAGGAGCAGATTGATACGGATTTCCTATTTCGTAACTAATCTTAGCGTAGTTTAACCAAGCATCTTCTTGAATTTTCAAATCGAAATCCATCTCAGAGGCATTTTTAAAAGCGTTTAAAGCTTCTTGCTTCTTGTTTAAATGAATATAGCTTTCTCCTAAATGATAGTAGGCGTTTTGAGCAATAGAATTATTACCTCCTACGATTTTATTAAATTCAGAAATAGCATTTTCATAATCCTTTTGTTTATAATAGGCATAACCCAATTGGTAATAATCAGTATTGTTCCATTTAGCTGTTCGGTCTCTATTACCCTTTTTACCTTGATAAGCTTTTAAATAGGTGATAGATGCTTCATACTTTTCCAAATTAAAATAGCTTTCACCAATTATTTTGGAAAGTTCAGAGACTTCATTCTCATCACTAGAGCTCAACCTAGCTTTTGCTAGCTCAATAGCTTTTTCAAAATTTCCAAGTTTGAAGTTTAAATCGGCTTGATAATAAGAAAGCTTTTCTTTATATCGTTCTTGGTCGCTAACTTGCTCAAAATACTCATTGGCTTGGTCGTAGTCGTCTCCTTCATAAGCCATAAAACCCATATAATATTTAGCCTGAGAACCAAACTCTTGGGAATTCTCTACTCTACTTAAATACTTCTTTGCTTCTTTGTATTGCTTCACAGAAAAAGCAGAATACCCGTTATTAAAGTTGAATTTTTCTTTCTCCTTTCTTCCTAAGGCATTCTCATCAACTTTATCATACCATTTTCGAGCATAGGCATATTTAGAGTTTTCAAAATAATAATCTGCAACATCCACAAAGGCTGTATTTCGTTTTGTGCTCGTTGGGTATTCTTTCACAAAATCTTCTACTAATTGATCTGCATTTTGTTGGTTAAGTCTAACCGCACAATTCGCAATGTAATATGTACAATCAGATTGTAAAATCTCTTCTTTAGCCGTTTTTTTTACACTACTAAATAAAGATTGAGCCGCAAGGTATTGTTGATTATTGTAAAGCGATAAAGCCTTTTGGTAATCAACTAAATTACTCGTATAAGTGGCAGATTGCTGTGCTAGAATATGAAAGCAAAAACATATGGCCACCAAAAAGGAAACAATATTTTTATTACTCATTAATGATTCGTTTTTTAATTTGATGTTCAAAGATAATTTAATATAATCCCTATAACGCAACAATCGTGCTATAATTATAAACCTAGTTATTAAATGTTAAATTACTATTGAAAATAAAGCAAACTTTTAATCGTTACCTTTTAAGATTTAACTTTTTAGTAATACATTTACAACTCTTAAAAAACTCATTTTCTTTATGTCGAACCCCATTTTGCAATTAAAAGATGCTGCTATTTATCAAGGTGATAGCCTTGTACTTTCAAATGTTAATGTAGAAGTAAATAAAGGCGATTTTGTATACCTAATTGGTAAAACTGGTACTGGTAAAAGTAGTTTTATGAAAACACTTTATGGTGATTTACCTTTAGTTGAAGGTGAAGGACACATTGTGGATTTCAACTTAAAATCGCTTACAGATAATGAAATACCTTTTTTAAGAAGAAAATTAGGTGTTGTATTTCAAGATTTTAAATTGTTAACCGATAGAACCATTAACGATAACTTACTATTTGTTTTAAAGGCTACAGGTTGGAAAGATAAAACCGAGATGGATAAACGGGTTGAGGAAGTTTTGGCAAAGGTTGATATGAAAACCAAAGGTTTTAAATATCCGCATGAGCTTTCCGGTGGTGAACAACAACGTGTGGCCATTGCACGAGCTTTACTAAATAACCCAGAACTTATACTAGCCGATGAACCCACTGGTAATTTAGACCCTCAAACCAGTGTAGAAGTTATGGAGGTTTTACAGGAAATAAACAAGAATGGTAACACCATTTTAATGGCTACTCATGATTATGCCCTTTTGCTTAAATACCCTAGCAAAACATTAAAGTGTGACGAAAATCAGGTGTATGAAGTGGTGCAGCGAAAGGGTTAAAGATGCTTTCAATTTTAATTCCAACATATAAATATAACGCTTACCCTCTTGCGCAAGAATTAAATAAACAGTGTAATGAATGCGACATTACATTTGAAATTCTTGTTTATGACGATGGATCTAAGTCATCCATAAATACATCGAACAAAAACATTAACCTTTTAAAAGATTGCTTTTATAAAGAATTACCAAATAATATTGGGCGAAGTGCTATTAGAAATTTGTTAGCTAAAAATGCTCAATTCGACAATCTATTGTTTATAGATGCTGGAACATTTCCAGAAAATGCTGATTTTATTAAATCCTATTTATTACACATTGATAAAAAGGTAATAAATGGAGGCATGACATACAGGAAGGAGATTCCAAAGAAACCTTATAAACTTAGATGGTTGATAACTAAAAAAAGGGAATCTAAGAGTTTGTGTTCGTCAAACTTCTTAATTAAGAAATTTATTTTCTATAACAATCCTTTTGATGAATCTATTTTAAAATACGGCTATGAAGACGTTACTTTTTTTAAGAATTTAATTAAAAATAACATTGAAATCACTACTATTAAAAATAGCGTAATTCATGATTCCGAAGATTCAGCAAACACATTTATTGAAAAAACAGAATTAGCAATGCAAAACCTAGCTATCTTAGCAAATAGAGGAATATTAGATAAATACGATTCAAAAATATATAAGTACTACCTATTTATATTAAACTTTCGTTTAACAATGTTAATCAATTCAACATTTAAGCTATTTAAAAATTTACTAAAGCTTAATTTTAACTCATCATATCCCCTTTTGTTCTTATACGATTTTTACCGTTTGGGTTATTTTTGTACAATAAATAAAAACTAATGGCCATTTTTTCCGTTATCATACCATTATATAACAAAGAAAGTTACATCGAGGCAACTCTTAATAGTATCCTAAATCAAACATTTGATGATTTTGAAATAATTATTGTTGACGATGGAAGTACAGATAACAGCTTAAACGTGGTTAAATCCATAAAAAGTTCGAAAATCACCATTTTTGAACAAAAAAATCAAGGTGCTTCTGTCGCTAGAAATTTTGGTGTGAAACAAGCCAAGTCAAAATATATTGCACTGATAGATGCAGATGATATTTGGTATCCTAATCATTTGTTTGAATTAAAGAAACAAATAGATTTATTTCCTAATGTTGGACTTTACTGTAATAATTATGTGGTTTTTCACGATGAAAATTTTTGTAAAAAGGCAACTTTCAATTTTAGATATAATACCGAATGTTTAGTAATAGAAGATTATTTTAAAGCGAGCTTAATAAATTCTGTCGCATGGACATCGGCAATTGGTTTTTCAAAAGAAGCATTTAAAACTTTAGGAGGCTTCAATACAAATTATAAAACAGCACAAGATTTAGATTTATGGATTCGGTTTGCATTAAATTATGAGGTGAGCTTCAATCCAACAGTAACTATGAGATACAATTTTTATGTTGACAATAGCTTATCAAAAAAAGAGAAAGACTATAATTATATAAGATACGATTTTATAAACAGTTATAATAAAGAAGAATTAAGTAATCCTTCATTAAAAAAATACTTAGATATTAATAGATATGCGCTTGTTTTACGTTGCAAAATGACCAATGATAAGGAATTATATAAAAAATTACAAAAGGAAATAGATTATAGTAATTTAAATGTAAAACAGAAACTTTTAATAAGGTTTCCAAAGATGCTACTTAAATATATTAAGAAGTTTCAGGACTTTTTAAAAATAAGAAAAATTTACCTTACAGCATATTCTTAGCTTACCAATAAAACCTGATTATTCTAAACTAAAAGTTTTTCCCATTCTTTAGAAATATTTTCAATTGAAAATTTATTTATACTAGACTTGGCATTTTTTTTACAATTATGATATAATTCTTTATCTAATACAAAGGAATCAAATGCTTTTGCTAAGGCTTCTGGGTTATGATTTTCGACCAACAAACCATTATTTTCATGTTTTATAATTTCCTTTGGTCCAGATTTACAATCAACTGAAATTACTGGTGTCTCGCATGCCAAGGACTCAATTAAAACCATGGGAAAACCTTCATGTCTACTAGTTAAAGTTGTAAAAAGAGCCTTCTTAACAAATGGAAATGGATTCTTTATATATGAAGTGAGAATCACATCATTTTCAAGCTGGAATTCACTAATTTTTTCTTTTAATAAAAAAGTATCTTTCCCATCTCCTACTATTTTTAGCTTTATATTATTCTGCCAAAGGACCGATTTTTTATATGCATTAAGTAGTAAAGTTAAATTTTTTACACTTTCTTCAATTCTACCATAAAATAGTATATAGTTCTCTTTAACTTCAATAGCTTCATTTACATTTCGTTGTATCCTACTTAAATCAATTGGGTTATATATCTGAACACAATTCTTGAACTTATATTTATTTATAACTGTATTAAGAATTGCATTGCTTACCGCTACTATTTTATAATTGTTGTTATAAATTAGTTTTGCTAAAAATACAGATTTAGGTAAGTAATTTTTAAGATAATGACTATGTACTATTGATATTATCTTTTTTGCTTTAAATATATAACGATATAGAAAAAATTCTTTTAAAAATTGACTTCTCGTGCGATTATCTATTATATAATCGAAGTCATGAAGTCTAAAATATTTTTTTAAAATTTTGATCTTTTTTAAAGTAGAATTACTCCCTTCTAATGTTTGTTCTAAATTAAACAAGGACCCAGAAAATTCGTAATCAACAAAATCTTTCGTAGTAACTATATGAACTTCATGACCTAATCGGTCTAAAACTTTAGAAAGTGAGGCACAAAACCGCTGTGCTCCACCATTAGCCAAAGAAGTTGTGATTAAACAAATTTTTTTCGACATTGCCTAATAATTATATTTCTTCTTTTAAACCCAAAATACTAAAAAAGAAGCTAAATAAAATTAACTGTATTCCCATTGCAGCAATTGTCGTAGCGGGAACCATAGTATTTAATATATGTTCAAGGGTCGTGTCTTCATGTAAAACAAAAAAAGATAATACTACTCCTAAAGCAACTAAAAGGAACCCTAATAACAAACCTCTTTCTAAAGTAAAATATAAAAACAATTTATTATAACTTTCCTTTCTTGGTATTAAACCATGATTTGTGGCATAAATTTTTGTTAAAGCATAGAAAACAACAAATTGAAAGCTTATCAATAACAATCCAGAAAATAATGGTATATATTTTTCAGATATTAACTCGTTTGAAAATAGTGTTGTTAATGTTCCCGCTAAACCTAATAACATAAAAAATATTCCAGGAATAAGAAATAACCATTTGGGACTGTAAAGCAATAAAAATCTTAAATGTCGCCAACCATCTGGAAAGGTTCGAAGATGAGCTTTTCTAGACCTACCTGATGGGTAAACTGTTGTAGGTACTTCTGTTATTTTTAAATTTAACAAGGACGCTTTAACAATTACTTCTGATGCAAACTCCATTCCAGGGGTTGTTAAATTCATTTTATTGAAAGCTTCTCTAGTAAAGGCTCTTAGACCACAATGAAAGTCACCTATATTAGTTTTAAAAAATAAATTGCCAATAAAAGTAAGCACCGGGTTACCAATATAACGATGTAAAAAAGGCATAGATTCTGATAGTTTTTTTCCTTGAAATCTATTTCCAATAACGAGATCAAACCCTTCTTCTAATTTTTTTACAAAGGGCAATAAATTTAAAATATCATGGCTATCATCTGTATCTGCAGTGATAATATATTTTCCTTTTGAATAATTAATTGCTCCTATGGATGCATTTCCATAGCCTTTATTTTCAATATTTACAACTATCGCACCTAATCTTTTAGCAATTTCTTGAGAGCCATCTGTACTGCCATTATCACCAATAACAACTTCACCCTGTATGTTATTGTCTGACAGGAAACTCTTTGCTTTATTAATACAAAAGCTTATTGTTTCAGCCTCATTCAAACAGGGCATTACAATAGACAATTCAATTTTCATTACTTAATTTAAGGTTTAAAATTTCGTTTATAAACAAAATAACTATGGCAAAAATCAACCAATCAAAATAAAAAACATAACGCTTGACTGAGTGCATAGGTATAGCTATGAGTACATTGTTTGCAAACATAAGTAATATACCTAAAACAATGAATTTACTTAAAGAATCCTTATTCTTATATAAAAAAATAATACCATAAAATAATAATATTAAAAATAACAACATTTGCTTTGCACTAACAAATGAGTTTACTAAGTTTTTTAAAAACAATTTAAACCAATCTTGAAAATTATTTTTTATAAGAGGAAACAACATTTTTGAACACAGATTGTTTAATTTTATGTTTTGCTCTTCAAAACTAAGTTTCTCATTTTCATAAAATCCTAATCCAAGTTTATATATTCTTTTATTGCATATATTTGAGAAATTTTGATGGTAAAATTGATAATCATGTTTTAAAAGTTTATCATCAAGTTGATTTCTTAATAGTTTTGAGTTTTTTAAACTCGAATATATTGTTTTAAAATACTGTTGCTCCTCTGGGTCTTTAAACAAGTCCGCATCTGCTTCATTTGACACAAAAAATGGTGAGGTTATTAAATGAACATAATTCATGGTATTATTTACAAAATAACCAAAAACAATCTTATTATACACTCTTTCAGATAAACTAGTAATTAACGGTAATACAACAATAACAATTAAAACTGGTATACTTTTTAAGCCTTTTTTATCTTTAAAAACAACATATAGAGCTATCAAAAGTAAAACTGGAACAAAAGCTAAAAACTGCCCTCTAGTTAAAATTAAAATTATTAGTATAAAACTTAATCTATAAGCACATTTTAAGTCCGTAGTAACAAACATTTTTAAGGCGTACCTAAAAAACACTAAAAAAATTGGGTAAGTAATTGCTTCCGATAAAATTGCACTCCCTAAAAAATGCAAATAGATACACGGAGCAATCATAATTAGTTGTAAAATAAGTGCTCCAATAAAATGTATTTTAAATAGCGATTTAAGATATCTTAATAAAAAATCAATCCCTAAAATAATGATAATATATTGAGTTATTACTAAAGGTATTTCAAAATTACTATTAAATATCCAGACAAATGCTTTTAAAAATAAACAATAAATTGGCGAATGGTTAAACGCCATATCCAAAAAAGTATAACTATCCGGGTAGTATATAGCTCCTCGAGATATTACAATTACTCCTACTGCTAGATATATAACTAGTTTTGCATAGTTGTAAAGTCTTAAGTTTTTAATTTTTTTTAAAAATTCCATAATGATTAATAGCTACTATATAATTTGATTCCTAAGTTATAACCAACAAAAATTTAATAACTTTAATTTAAATAATTTAACAGTTTTATTTTTCAAAACCTCTAATTAGAATTTTATTTGTGGTCCAAGTTAATCTTTAAAGTAAATATCATAATTAACGGTGTCGAAAACAATACGTTTTCTTTCTTTAAAATATTCACTAAAAATACTTCGTGAAGAATCAACCTCATTGGATTTTATACAAAATAAATCTGCCATTGAATGAAACAAATCATCAATCATATACTTTGTATCAAGATTCAAAGATGAAATAACTCTTTTATTTTTATAGTTTTCAGATTGCCATAATATTAACGGTATTTCATACACGTTTTTGGTTTGCACCCTGTCTCTGTAATGTCCAGCAAACTCAATATCATCATAAACTTCTTCTCCGTGGTCTGAAAAATATAACACACAACTAACGGTATTGGTGTTTTTAATAGATTCAATAACTTTATTTATAATATAATCTGTATATCTAACAGCATTATCATAAGCGTTTATTTGATCATAAATATGTTTATCATTAAACTTAGTTTCAGGTACATCGTTAAAAAACTTAAAACTTTCAGGATAGCGGTTTTTATAGTTCATATGAGTACCCAAAGTATGCAAAAAAACAACTTTTTTATTTGCTTTACCAGATAAAACTTCATTCATTTTTTCAACCAAAACTTCATCAAAAACCGTTTCTTCTTTAGCATTTTTAATGTTCATGAAATAAGATTCATTTGCTCCCATTCCTATTTTAGTGATATGTGAATCATTAGCTCCTAATGGCTTCTGCGCCGAAATCCAGTACGTTTGAAAGCCTGCTTGGTTTAATAATTGAATAATTGAACCATCAAATTTACCATCAGGATTTTCATAATTGCCTAACGTAAGCGCCTTTGTTAAACTGGCAATGGTATAAGTATCAGGGCTAATGACTTTATTATATATTAATAAGTCGTTCTTTATTTCATCAAGTAATGGTGTTGTATTTCTATAATAGTTATAAATTCCTAAATGTGAACGTGCAGTAGATTCACCAATTATTATTACATATATCTCATCTTCATCTTCATCAAAGGTTCTTTGAACAAAGGTAAAATCTCCATTTTTATTTATGGCGTATTCAGCTAATTTTTTGGATTCAACATAATACAGAACGGCAGACCTCACTACCATATAAGGTAAATTATAAATAATGAGTCCTGAGAACTTTAGGACAACAACGATGCTCAATACAAGTAAAGCTATTTTCCTTCCAATAGGTTGAAACTGGAAGCTATGCTTATTTAATTTATACAATGCCAACAAAGTCAAAATTAGCATTACAACTCCTGAAAATATAATAGGCCTATCTATATAAAACCCAATAAACTCTTTGGTTTCTTTAGAGTTGGTATCAAAAGCGATAAAAATAGCCGATTCGGTAAATATGGTTTTAAACAAATAATAAAACGCCGTTTCCAAAAATATAACAAAGGAAAAAATAATAAAGGATGTACTCAGATAATATTTTTTCAATCTATAATTCTTAAAAATATATAGTGGACAAATGACTATAACTGCAAATAAAATATTCTCAACTAGATTTAAAAATACATCCTCCGTTATTTTGTTAAAAAAGCATTCAAAAATAAACGCAAATACTATAAGGTATAAATATTTAAAAAATAATGTTTTAAAATTAGCCATTTTATTTACCCGTTTATAGCACTTTAATCATTCCAAAAAAATTGTTTCTTAAAATATACAACACAACAATAAAATATATAATATATCTAACTAAATGCGCTATTACAATACCTTCAGTTCCATATAAGCCTATAAAATATTCAGAAAAAGCATAGAACAATAAAACCGATAAAAGTTCAGTAAAAATAAAATATCCTATCTGTTTCTTAGCTAAGAATTGATACGAAATAACGATTGCAATAAATTTAACTAAATCTCCTAATAACTGCCATTTGAAGAAGCTCCCTATAGATAGGAATTCATCAGTATACAGAAGCTGTATGATTAAATCTCTTAAAAAAAATACTAATAACATTCCAACAACTATAAAAGGTAATAGCATCTTATAAATTTTGAGTACTTCATTTCTAAAATCAATTGTGTTTGTAATTTTTGAATAACGAGGTAATATATACAATGGAAAAACAGCTGCCGAAAATTGCATATAGGTTTTTGAAATAGATGTCATGGCCGTCCAATAACCAGCATCTGCGATTCCAACCTCTTTTTCTATTAAATTTCTTATAGCAACATCCGTTACGTTAATAAAAAAGATAACGACTATCATCATAAAACTATAAGACAGCAATTTACTTTTAAAACTTAAATTGAACGATATGCTCTTTAAATTTATATATGGTCTATACGAATTACGAAACAGAATAATATAAGTTAAAAATTGAATTATGGGGATTAAACTAATAGCTAGCAAACTCCCTTTTACATTAAATTTTAAAGTAAAATAAACAATTAAAACTGTACTTATTATAATTGTTAGTAATGTTAGTTTTGTATACAATTTATAGGCAGAAAGACCATTTAGTAGTGCATATAAAATGGCATTTAATGCCATAAAAGGCATTATAAATGCTAAAACTTTAAATATAAAAACGTAGTCATTATTTAACCCAAAAATTAATTCGTTTAGGGTTTCTGAGGCAAAAAATAAAATTAAAAAAGAAACAATTGAAGCTAAAGTTGCAAAAACAAAAGTTGTAGAAAACAAATTATTTAATTGCGTTTTGTCTTCTTTAAATTCAGCTATATATTTTATTATTCCATTTGATGTGCCTAAAATAGAAAACTGCTCTAAAAAGCTTATAACATTTTTTAAATTCCCAACCAAAGCAATACCTTCAGCACCAATTAATATAGCTAGTGCTTTTTGGGTAATAACTGAAAAGACCATTCTAATAAAAACAACTATTGTATTGGCAGAAGTTACTTTTAATAATAAATTATTCTTTATAAAGCTTGGTAAATTCAATGATTAAGTAAAGTAAATTAATAAAAGTTGTCTAACTTTTTTCAGTATCAATACCAAAAAGCGAGCTTCCAAAAATCAGTAAAATTATACTGTAATACATAACATAGCTTACTAAATGCGCCACAACCGCACCTTTAACACTGTTAAATACATCTATAAAATAAATACTAGTAATGTATAAAATAATAATTAAAAAAGCTTCGGTTAATATGTAATGCCAAAACATTTTTTTAGCTAAAAACTGATATGCAATAACTATAGACAATATTTTAACAAAATCTCCCAACAATTGCCATAAAAATAAATCCTCTACTGGTAAAAATTCATCGGTAAAAATTGCCAAAATAATATACTTTTTAAGCAAATAAACCAGTAGCATACCAATCACCAATATGGGTATTATCGTTTTATAAAAGCTAAATACTTCTTTTTTAAATGCTTTAGTGCCTTCAATTTCAGAGAAACGTGGTAAAAGGTATAATGCTATTAAGGAACTAACAAGCATTAAATAATATTTAGATATCCTAGTCATGGCTTCCCAAAAACCTGCATCTTTATAACCAACATTATCAATAATATATGATCGAATTGCAATAGTTACTAATGGTAAAAAAACTGCTGTAAAAAGCGCCATCAATGAATAGGTGCTCATTTTTTTAAAAAACCCAAAACTCACATTCTCAACACGTATTAACGGCACCAAGCTTCGTCTATTAATAATACCTACCAATGTTATTAGAAATATTATAGATTCTGCTATAACTACTGAAATTAAAGCACCTTTCAGCTTTTCCTGGTAAATTAAAAGTAATGCTATAGAAACACTAAGTATTTGCCCAATAATGTTAATGACAATAAGTATTTTATACTTTGAAAAGCCATTCATTATTGAGAATGAAAATACATTTAAAGCATAAAAAGGAAGTACAATAGCAAATATTTCAATTACAAAAGTGTAATTATTATATACTGGGAAAATGGTGTCATTTATCCACTGTGCGTTGAAATAACAAAAAATGGAAACTATAATAGTTGATATAAAACCAGTATAATAAACTGTTGATAGTGTTTTACTTAACTCTATGGTATTATCCTTAAATTCAGAAACATATCTTACAACGCCTTTATAAAAACCAAGAGTTGCTACAGAATGTGAGGCACTAACAAAATCTCTAAGATTACCTATTAAGGCTAAACCTACAGGGCCAATAAAAACCGCAACTGCTTTAGAAGTAAGTAATCCGGCTATTATTCTAGTTATTACTGAAGCAGTTTGTAACGAGGCAATTTTAACTAAAACCTTATTGTTTATGTAGTCTATTAATTTTTTCAATTAATGTTAAGTTTTCTTAGCATTTAATTTTTTAAACATGGCTGAAACCAATAGCTAAACGCTAAAAACAATTAAATTATTCTTTTAGCATTAATAAAGAAACCAAATATACAAAATCATTTAGCTTTTATTAATCTTCCAACTAAAAGATAACCCGACCCTTATTCGTAGTTGGAACTCTTAATTAATACTTTTTTCTAGTTAAATAATATAAATTAATACCTAAGATAGCCAGATTAGTAATAATAATTGGTTTTGAAATTGGGGTTAGCACAAATCCATATACAACAAATAGTAAACACCCAAAAGAGTTTACTATTCGTAATTTTACAACAGATTTCATTAAGAATGATATTAGCACTGTAGCCATAGCTAAATAACCAATCCATTCAACATAAGAAACCCCTAATAATTCCATGTTATATTGATTTATTTCGCTTACGCTCAACCTCTGTTAAAAGTATTTTACGCAACCTAATATGGTTTGGTGTTACTTCAACATATTCATCCTTTTGAATATATTCTAAAGCCTCCTCCAATGAAAATTTAATTGCAGGTATAATTTTTGCCTTATCATCTGCGCCAGAAGAACGTACGTTGCTTAACTTTTTGGTTTTTGTTACGTTAATGGTCATATCATCACCACGAGAGTTTTCGCCAATTACCTGTCCTTCATAAATATCTTCTCCTGGGTCAATAAAAAACTTACCTCTATCTTGTAATTTGTCAATAGAATAAGGAATAGCCTGACCTTTTTCCATTGACACTAATGACCCGTTTTGACGTTCTGGAATACCTCCTTTTAAGGGTTGATATTCTTTAAAGCGATGCGCCATTATAGCCTCACCCGCAGTTGCAGTTAAGAGCTGATTTCGCAATCCAATGATTCCTCTTGAAGGAATAATAAACTGACAAACCATACGCTCACCCTTTGCTTCCATGCTCAACATTTCACCTTTGCGCATAGTTACCATTTCGATAGCCTTACCTGAAACAGTTTCAGGCAAATCAATGGTCATTTCTTCAACAGGTTCGCATTTTACACCATCAATTTCTTTAATAATAACTTGTGGTTGTCCGATTTGTAATTCGTATCCTTCACGACGCATGGTTTCGATTAAAACCGATAAGTGCAATACGCCTCGGCCAAATACCAAAAATTTATCCGCGCTGTCCGTTTCATTTACACGCAGCGCCAAGTTTTTTTCTAATTCTTTATTTAAACGATCTTTTATATGACGAGAGGTTACAAACTTACCGTCTTTTCCAAAGAAAGGAGAATCGTTAATAGTAAACAACATACTCATAGTTGGTTCATCAATCGCAATGGTTTTTAAACCTTGTGGATTTTCAAAATCGGCAACAGTATCCCCAATTTCAAATCCTTCTAGACCAACCAAGGCACAAATATCGCCTGCTTGAACTTCGTCTACTTTTTTACGTCCTAAACCCTCAAAAGTATGTAGCTCTTTTATTTTCGATTTTACAATGCTTCCATTTCTTTTTACTAAAGAAATGTTTTGCCCTACTTTTAATTGTCCTCTTGTTAAACGACCAATAGCAATTCTTCCTGTAAAAGATGAAAAATCTAAAGATGTGATTAGCATTTGGGTAGTTCCTTCTTCAATTTTTGGAGCCGGAATATGTTCAATAACCATATCAAGTAATGGTTCGATATTTTCAGTTTGATTTTGCCAATCATCACTCATCCAATTGTTTTTGGCAGAACCATAAACGGTTGGAAAATCTAACTGCCACTCTTCTGCACCCAGTTCAAACATTAAATCGAATACCTTTTCATGAACTTCCTCTGGCGTACAATTTTCTTTATCAACTTTATTGATAACTACACAAGGTTTCAAGCCTAAATCTATAGCTTTTTGCAATACAAAACGCGTTTGTGGCATTGGTCCTTCAAAGGCATCAACTAAAAGTAACACACCATCTGCCATATTAAGTACACGCTCCACTTCTCCTCCAAAATCGGCGTGACCAGGTGTGTCAATAATATTGATTTTAGTGTCTTTATATACAACCGAAACGTTTTTAGAAGTAATTGTAATACCTCTCTCTCGTTCCAAATCATTATTATCAAGAATTAAATCTCCTGTGTTTTCGTTTTCACGAAATAACTGACAGTGATACATAATTTTATCAACCAACGTAGTCTTTCCGTGGTCAACGTGTGCAATAATTGCAATGTTTTTAATATTAGCCATAATAGCGCCTTATTTTAAGCGTGCAAAGGTACGTGATATTTAGTTAAAAATATGTTATATAATGTCTCTATTATAATTTTTATTTTTTGTTTTCGTTAATTTTATCAAACTACCAAGCTCTCAACATCAAAAATATAATTTTATGAGCCCCATTAGTCGATATACAAAGTTAATTCCTTATCTGTATTTTATTGCCATAAGTGCCTATTGGTTTACTGACGTTAATAGACATGAAGGCATATATGCATATCCTATACTATTATTTGCCATACCTTTTATTTGGCAAATATTTAAGCCTAATAAAAAACTAAACTTTGTTTTAGGCATTACATTTGTGTGCTTATCTTCATATTTAATACTAGCTTATTTATATGATATAACTTCATTTACTGATAAAACTAAAAAGTTTTTTGTGTATGGCGGACTATTCGTATTTGCGAATTTTGCCATGGCGCTATGGATAATAAGAAATAGTTTAAAAGAAAATATTTAATATGTAACTTTGTTGCTTAAATTTTTAAGCAAATGAACCTTAACGACGTTCCTAAGTTAAAGCATACCAATTCTAATAACTTTTTTCTTTTATGTGGACCATGTGCTATTGAAGGTGAAGATATGGCGCTACGTATTGCAGAAAAAGTAGTTACTATTACCAATAACTTAAAAATCCCTTATGTTTTTAAAGGAAGCTTCAAAAAAGCTAATCGTAGCAGAATTGATAGTTTTACTGGTATTGGAGACGAAAAAGCTTTAAAAATTTTACAAAAAGTTTCAAATACTTTCGATATTCCAACGGTAACCGATATTCACGAGATTTCAGATGCTTCTTTAGCAGCACAATATGTTGATGTTTTGCAGATTCCTGCTTTCTTAGTGCGCCAAACCGATTTGGTAGTTGCGGCAGCTAAAACGGGTAAAGTGGTGAATTTGAAAAAAGGGCAGTTTATGAGTCCCGAAGCCATGAAGCACGCTGTACAAAAAGTAAAAGACGCAGGTAATAATAAAGCTTGGATAACCGATAGAGGTACTATGTTTGGTTATCAAGATATGATTGTTGACTTTCGAGGTATTCCAACCATGCGCAACTATGCTCCTGTAGTTTTAGATGTTACCCACTCTTTACAGCAACCAAACCAGAGTGAAGGAGTAACGGGTGGCAGACCAGATATGATTGAAACTATTGCCAGAGCTGGTGTAGTAAATAATGTAGATGGTTTATTCATTGAAACGCATTTTGATCCTGCGAATGCAAAAAGTGATGGTGCCAATATGTTACATTTAGATAACTTAGAAGGGCTTCTCACTAATTTAGTTGCTATAAGAAAAGTAATTTCTAAGTTTTAGATTTTGGCTTTAAAATAAGCTTAAATGGATTGGTGTTTATTAACAATTGTTGCTCAATAACATAAATAATAACCTCATCTATTATATCATCAACGGTTTTAAAACGTAGAGATGTAACTGTTTTTCTGTTGGTAACCACAAAATACTCTCTATACTCCTGTAAAGCATCACCATGCCAAAAAGCTAAATCCACATAGTCTTTAGATTGATTCAAATAACACAATGGAATACCGTTACAGTAATAAAATGGTATTTTCCATTTATAAAATAATTGTGCATTAGGAACAACCGCTTCAATAATGCTTTGAAGTTGTAACAAAATAGTTTTATAAGGCTCTTCTTGCCTTAAAATATAATCTTCAGCAGGTTTCATTTCTTTAAAAAAGATATTATTTCAAACTTAACAAAAATTTATGATGAAAAATTGAAAATTATTTATTTACTTTGTATTTCAAAGTACTTTTATATGGAATCAAAAGATTATTTAAAAGACATAAGCGAGATTAAAGATTTAATGAATAAATCATCTCGTTTTATTTCGTTGAGTGGACTCTCTGGAATCTTAGCTGGTATATATGCACTAATTGGTGCGACCATAGCTTATTGGCTAGTAACAACCTCGGTCAGAGGTTATTTAATTTTAGATGGAACTATTTTTAGAATTTGTTTTGCTATATTATTAGGTGTTGCATTTTTAAGTATAGTCACAGGAATTTATTTAACAACTAAAAAAGCCAAGAAAAACAACGAAAAAATATGGGATAGTTCATCAAAACGGTTATTGTTTAATTTTTTGGTTCCTTTAATTACTGGAGGCATTTACATTTTAATCATACTAAACCAAGAACGTTATGGACACACCGCTGCCTTAATGCTCATTTTTTATGGGTTGGCTTTGGTAAGTGCATCTAAATACAGTATTGGAGATATTAAATATTTAGGTTTTACAGAAATTATTTTGGGTTTAATTTGTGCTTTAATACCTAGCTATGGGTTTTGGTTTTGGGTTTTAGGCTTTGGGGTTATGCACATAGTTTATGGTACTTGGATGTACTTTAAATATGATAAAAATTAAAATTTAATAAAATGGGAAATTTAATTATACAAAACAAAAGGCTTTTAATCATATTTCTTTCAGTAGTAGTTATACTATCAATTCCATTAATAGGTATGCAATTTTCAAATGAAGTAAATTGGTCTGTATTTGACTTTTTAATTGCTGGAATATTATTATTTGGAACAGGTTTAGCTTTAGAATTCGTTGTTAAAACTGTTAAAACTAAAAACACCAGAATAATTTTAATTGTTGCGATTATAGTACTTTTAACATTGGTTTGGTTAGAACTTGCTGTCGGTATTTTTGGAACTCCATTTGCTGGAAGTTGAATTTATGAGCATTATAAACAATATAAATAAAGCTTTTGATCATCGGATTAGATTGGGTATTATGTCCATTTTAATGGTGAACGAGTATGCCGATTTTAATATGTTAAAAGAATTACTGGATGTAACTGATGGCAATTTAGCAAGCCATACCAAAGCTTTAGAAAATGTAGAATATATTAAAGTGGAAAAGCAATTTATAGGACGAAAACCAAATACACGATACTCTACTACAAAACTTGGAGCTTTAGAATTTAAAAAACATATTGATGCACTTGAAAAATTAATTAACAAACAATAATTTTTTTAATCATTTACTTTGTATTTCAAAGTACTTTAATATATATCATGAAAGATTTCGTAGATAAACATTCAATCGTTAGAAATATTTGGGGAAATAGCGATACCATTCTCCTCATATTTGCCGGTGCTTCAGCCGAATTTGCTCTAAACAAGGCTGTTGATTGGTTGTATTTTACAGGACAGCTTCCTAAAGACCCTCTAAGCAGATTATTTTCAACAGTTTCTTATGCGCGTCAAATCGTGTTTTCGGATGATGAATCTGCACTAAAAGCTATTCAGAAAATAAATACAATACATACATCAGTAGAAAATAAACGCGGGAAACCAATTCCCGATTGGGCTTACAAAGATGTGCTTTATATGCTTATTGACTACTCCTTAAGATCTTATGAACTTCTTGAGCGCCCACTTTCATATTCAGAAAAACAAGAGGTAATTAATGTATTTACAAAAGTTGGAAAAGACATGGGTTTAAATGAATTACCAAAAACCTATAGTTATTTTGATGAGATTAGAAAACAACACTTAAAGCAAGATCTCAATTATGGAGCATATACCAAAGACCTTTATAAACAATATCGTAAACACCTGGGCATTATTCGTTACAAATTGTTATTGGAAACTCAAAAAATGTTATTGCCAAAGCATGTTCGTGAATTACTCAAATTAAGGAAAACAGGAATAATGTATTTAATAATTCCAGTTTATAAATGGTGTAGATATTTAAAAATAGACAAACTATTAAAAATATTAATACTACCTACAGCATATCAAAAAGACATCAAAGCATTAAATATTATAAACACATAAAAATTCATCTTGTTGAACTCAAAACCCAAACTCTGAAGAAAACTGAAAATTATTAAAGCAATTTAAAATCAAAACATGAAAAAACTATCACTATTCACAGGAGCACTCTTATTCAGCACCCTATTTTACAAACAAAATATTGGGTTAAACTTAACCTTATTTAGCTTAACAACCATTCTAATATTAGGTATTTACAATCCGATTGCATTTAAAAAGAAAAGAACAATTGCCTTCTGTATTCTTTATATAATAACAGCAATCAGTATCTTTTTTTATAAATCTACACTTTCAATCGTTGCTAATTGTGTTGCTTTTTTCACGCTTATTGGCCACGTCTCACAGTACAATTCATCCATTTACATTAATTGGATTAATGGATTGTACACATTTATAGCTGGTTTTTTTCATCGGAATTTTAGTGTTATTGAAAATGAACAAAAAGTAAAGCCAAACAAAACTATTGATTACGTTCATTGGACAAAAATCATAGGAATTCCAATGGTAGTTGTTATTGTTTTTATAAGTCTTTACAAAAATGGAAACCCTGTTTTTAGTAATCTTATTTCAAAAATTGACTTCGGTTTTCTAAACTTTCAATGGATATTGCTTAGTGCATTGGGTTATTATTTACTGTACAACATCTCAACACCGATTGCGGTAAACCCAGCTACAGAAATCGATTTAAAAACGGGCAATATTTTAAAGAATTCAAGTAAGTTTTCAATTGAGAACTCAAAAAAAGAAAATCAATTAGGTGTCATACTCATTTCACTTTTAAACCTACTTATTATCATTTTTCTAATAACCGATTTTACTTATTTACTTTCTTCAAATGATTTAAGAGCCTCCATTTTTTCAAATCAAGTTCATAGTGGCATCAATGCACTTATTGCATCAATAGTAATGGCAATAATAATTATCCTTTATTTTTTCAGAGGAAATTTAAACTTTTATCGAAACAATAAAACCCTAAAAAATTTATCATATTTATGGATCATTCTCAATATCATTTTAGTAATAAACACCTCCGTTAAAGACTACCAATACATTTATTATTTTGGTTTAACATATAAGCGGATTGGAGTTTTGATTTATTTATTGTTAACAATAGTTGGTTTGATTACAACATCAATTAAGGTTATGAAAATTAAAAATTTTTGGTACCTACTTAGAGTTAACACACATACCGCCTTTACAATTTTAATTGTTTGTAGTGTTGTAAACTGGGATAAGCACATCACCTTTTACAATATAAATTATGCTCAATCTATGGATTTTAGATATTTAAACAATCTATCAAACAATAATACCTTCTTATTGAAACATTACTGTGACTATTTAGAATTTAAAGGAAAGAATAATAGATTGGTAAACAAAAAATACAACAACTATATAAAAGAACTTAATGATAGAAATTGGCAAGAATTAAGTTATGATAATTTCAAATTGGATTCTGAAAAATAATTATGAAAACTCCTCTAATAATATTGAAGGCAAGTATTATGGCTACTTGTATTTTTTGGACAATACTATTTTCAAGAAATTTTGAAAGTGAAATGGTGCCATTTATAATTGTCTCATTTATCCCAATTTCAATTTGTTGTGGTTTAACAATTATGCTTACCATTTATCCATTCTTTAAGCTAAAGAAAGATGTTGAAAGTAGCATGAATATATTCAAAAAGTACTTTCCATTTTATGCCATTTTCAGTTTTGGTTTATGCCTTTACGGCTCAATAACAATACCGGATATAATTTGCTTTTTTGCTTCAGCTTTTTTCACAACTATGCAAACGTGGGTTTGGTTTGGAAAAGTAAAAGGAACTACTAATTAAATTATCAAGAGACTAAACATGAAACTCAACAAAACCTATTTAATAATCGCCATAATACTTTTAACAACAGAAGTATTGATTGCCATTTATTTAAAAACCGGATTTATACGCCATACTTTTGGTGATTATCTTGCAGTAATTCTACTTTATAGTATAATAAAAAGTTTTATCCCTGAAAATCATTTTAAAATTGCTATTTCGGTTTTAGTGATTGCCTTTATTATAGAATTTTTACAACTCACAAATTATCTAGAAATGCTCAATTTGCAAGATAATTATCTAGCAAAACTGATTTTAGGAAGCACATTCCATATTTCAGATTTAATAGCCTACACGCTAGGAATAATAACTGTTTTAATTATTGAATATAAAATCTATAAACTATGGATCACATAAAAACCTTACTATTTAATCGCTTTAAAACATATGCATTTGTTTTCTTATCCATACTTTTTAGTTTAGGTTTACTTATGATTCGGTTGAAAATCATGAATTCATTTTTTTATTTGTTCTTGGTTTGGAATTTGTTTCTGGCAATCATCCCTTTTGTTATAACTAGTTATTTGATGAGCCTTCCCAAGCTCAATAAATTAACACTTGCTTTTTGGTTTTGCGTATGGCTACTTTTTTTGCCCAATGCACCCTACATCATTACAGATTTGTTACATTTAAAAATAAGCACTAATGATTTACTATGGCTTGATATTTTAGTGATTAATGCTTTTGCTTTAACTGGACTGTTGGTATTTTTTCTCTCTCTTTTTGACATGAAAACGCTTTTAAACAAAATAATGAGCGCAAACAGAATATGTTATTTTACAACATTCATCATTTTTCTGTGCGGATTTGGTGTGTATTTAGGACGGTTCTTACGTTACAATTCTTGGGAAATAGTTAGTAATCCAACACACTTATCAAAAGATGTTATAAATATTATTTTTAATCCATTTACGCATAAAGACGCTTGGTTGTTTACTTTATTGTTTGGCGCTTTTTTGTATGTTGGTTTTATAGTGTTTAAAGCACTAACAAAGGATAAGATATTATAAATCTCTATTTTTATCTTGAATTTTTCTTACTATTGATGTTGCACTATTTCTTGTTAAAAACCGAGGCAAAACTGATAAAAACTTGTTAAATCTACCAGGGATAGCAACCGTTTTTCCCTTATGCATAGCCCTATAACCATATATTGCCACTTTTGACGGACATGCCATATTAAAAGCAATTTTATTATCGATATTATTTTCTGAAACCACGCTTTGAAAATCTGTTTTTGTAGGACCGGGACATAGCACGGTTACCGTAACTCCTGTGCCCTTTAATTCATTTGCAATAGCTTCAGAAAATGATAACATATACGCTTTTGATGCGTAATAAATAGACATGAGCGGTCCAGGTTGAAAAGCAGCCAAAGACGAAATATTTAAAATTTTTCCAGAACCCTTTTTAAGCATTCCATCTAAAAATAATTTTGTTAGGTGTGTTGTAGTTAAAATATGCAAATGCAACATATCAAGTTCGCGCTCCCAATCCGTTCCAGAAAAAGTACCGAACAATCCAAAACCGGCATTATTAACTAATACATCTATAGAAATATCTTTAATCTCGTCATAAATTTCTAAGGCCACATTGGGTTTACTTAAATCTTTGATGATAATATCAACTTTACATTTGAAAGCTATATTTAATTCAGATTTTACTTTCTTAAGGTTTGGCGCATCAATATCCACAAGGATTAGATTATAATTATCTTTTGCCAATAAAAGCGATAATTCATATCCTAAACCTGAAGCTGCTCCTGTTACTAAGGCGGTTTTGGTCATTGAGATAATTCTGCCCTAAATTTATTCTTTTCCATCTACATAGTTCTGTAAATACGAGAATTTTTCAGTTAGTTTTCCATTTTCAGTAATTTTAGCACGTTGTAAAACACCATCTTTATCATTATTAAAAAACGCAGGAATAACATGTTTTAAAAACTGTTCTCCAAAACCTTCGCTGGCATCTTTCGGAAGCTCGCAAGGTAAATTATCGACGGCCATAACGGTTATAGCGTTTTCATTTTTATAATCTATTTCAGTTTCGGTTTGCGGGTCGTAGCCATAAATAGGGTCTGCAATAGTTGATGCTCGAAGTGTCGTGGCTACTGGTCCATCAACATCGCAACTAACATCGGCAACAACTTTTATATTAAAATCTGGAGATTTTACGTTATTTCTTGTATATAAATAAGGTGCGCCATCACCATAAAAATGACCAGCAATATAATAATCGGTTACTTTGGCAAATCGCATAAAGTCAGACACGTACTCTTGTGGATTATTATAAAAATCCGTATTGTCAATCACCTGTCCATCTTTTCGTTTGTTGTAATCTAAAACATCTATTTTGCAGTAAACGGGTTCGTTAAATGTATTTTTTAAATAGTCATGAACTGAAACACTCCTAATACCCATTGCATCTAGCATTTCTTGTGCACCATTTGATACTTTTCCACTACCAGTAAGTAAAATTTTAATATTTGGAAGTTTAATATTATTGAGCTCTTTTATTAGTGCTTCTTGATTAGGCAAAGGTCCTGCTTTTGGTAAATTCCAGGAATCATACTTTAATCCCCACGCTCTAAATCCGTTGTAAGCTCCAACAATACCAGCATATCTTCCAAAGCCTATTAATCGGAAACCTTTTTCATTTACTATGGTTTCATGGTCGTACAACTCTATATTTTTCTCTAAAATGGCTCTTAAAAGCTTTCTGTTATAGGGCTGCTTTTTTATGGTGTGAGAGAAGAAAAAGTATTTTTTGTTTGGAATAAGTGCCTCAATTGGTACTTCCTTTACACCAATCATAACATCGCAGTCTGAAACATCATTTATAACTTCAAAACCTTCAGCTTCATATTGTTCATCTGGAAAAACACGAATATCGCTTGATTCCACTTTAAATTCGGCTTTAGGGAATTGCTGTTTGGCTTCTTTTAGTTTTGATGGTGAAAAAACCACGCGACGATCGGGTGGGTTTTTGCGCTCTTTTATAATAGCAAATTTCATAGATATGGTTTAGGCGCCCAACAATGGCAAATGTTTTATTTTATGATAGGTCAAAGCTAATGAAATACAGTGTTTTAATTCCGCTTCAGGGATATTATCATTTAAATCAAACAAAATAGCCCGCTTTCCTTCATATTTAAATGTGTTTTTATAGATGGTTTTAAATGTTGAGACTAGGCTTGAAGTGCATTGAAAATACATAGCGTATTGATTTGGGTTCTTAGCTTTCCAATCCATACGTAAAGTACTTCCGTGTTTTGTTATATAACTTGGTTCTCCCCATTTAAGAGTTTCTTCAAGCTTCTCAACACTGTCAATTTGTGAGGCTGTTTTTAAAACCAATTTTCTAAGGTTTAGCATTTGTTTTTTTACGGTTTTTGGGTAACGATTAAAAACATCCTCAACTTTTGGGCTACTGACAATTTGCATAGTTTTTGAAACTGGAATAATTTTTGCTCTAAAATAGTAGGATTTAAAATGAATTACAAACTTTTTAAATACCTTTGCAACCCGCGTTAAGGATTGAGGCATTTGTTGGAGCTCTTTTTTGTTTTTCTCAAAAAAAGCGACTGCCGAAAGCCTGACCCGAAAGGGTGACGCCCACTTCTCGATACATCCCGAAATAAATTCGGGACACTCGAAGTGACAGAATTTACTATTTCATTAAAAACGGGGTCGACTGGTTTTGACAGCGAGATTAATTGAACGGTAAGCACGTCGTGTAATGGCATTGAAACACGTAAAAGGCTAGACCAAACTTTAAACGGCGAGAATAACTACGCTTTAGCTGCTTAATCTGAATTTTAGTAAGATTGGCCTAGGTACACAAGGTGTACAAGCTTTATGTCTCCGGAAAGCCTTGGTTAACGGCGTTCCATTTTGAGGCATCGTAAATGTTAACATAGATTGGGTAGTGCTTTGATACCCTTTTGAAACTAAAAAAGCTAAGTTGTAAGTAGGTTGTCTTTAACCAGCTTACAATCGAAAAAACAAGAAAAGAATAAACGTGTAGAAAGCCCTTTGGTTACTTGTTTGGACGAGAGTTCGATTCTCTCCGACTCCACTTTAAAAAAACCGATTTAACAATCGGTTTTTTTGGTTTTATAAACTTACCTGAATTTAAACTGGTAAGTGGTCTGTTGGATACTTTAAATCCCAGTTATCGCTTAAAACAGCATATTTATTTACTACTATATCGGATGCGGTAAAATAAAGTTATTCTGTATATAAAATATCACTTTTTACTGATATCCCATTTTCATTGAAAGCTTCAATTGTAAAATAATAAGGTGTATCTCGGTCTAAACATCTCATAAAATGTGTATTAGTATCGTAGACTTGCCAAGATTGATATAGCTTGTCTGGTGCAATTCCCCAACGAATGTTGTAACCTTGTGCGTCTTCTTCAGGATTCCAGTTAAAGGACACATCTCTTCGGTCTTTATCTCTTTTAATATCAAAACCTGAAACTTTTTCTGGTTTTTTCCCTAAACCTAAACCAAAAACTCTAAACTCCGACATAGCAAAATTTGCACCCGGTACTTCAACGTTTTTATATCTTACATATTTTGCCTTCAACGGCTCGTTTAAAACAATATATGCATTAGGAGCATCTTTATCACTTTGGCTTCTATCAACAACTGTTTGCCAGTTGTTACCATCTTCTGACGTTTCAATGGTAAAACGGTGTTTTAAGCCTTCGACACGTGTGTAAATTCCAGATTCGTAATCGTGAAAATTCAGTTGAAATGCGTGAATATTTCCCGGTTGTTTCATTTCAATGGTAATCCACTGTTTATCATTGTTTGCTTCGGCAACCCAAAAGGTTTTTGGGTTTTCATCGGTTAATACTCTGGAAATAATTTCCTCCTTCGCGTTTTTCTCAAGTGGTAATTCAGTGACTTCTACATCATCATCATTGGACGTAAATTTCATAATCTGTTTTAAGGATGATGATACGGTTACATTTCCTTTGTATGAAAGCAACATCCAACCATTATGTTGTCCTGCTTTTGTAGGATGACTTGGAGCAAAGCGCGGATAATCGCCATAATCTGTAGTGGAATACATTAATCCTTCATCATCAAAATAGGTAGGAAACATACACAAGCGACGTTCCCATTGCGCATTAGAAGCTAATGCCATAGTAGCGAAATGCCAATATTGCCCATTGGTTTGTTTAACTGTAATTCCGTGTCCCGCACCATTGGTAAAACCACCTGGTTTAAAACTCATGGGATTATTTTTCATGTAAGTAAAAGGCCCTAACGGTGTATCTCCAACATAAGCTCCATCGGCATAAACATTAAATTGAGTACCCGGAGCAGCATACTGCAAATAATATTTTCCGTTGTGCTTCGTCATGGAAGCGCCTTCCATATAGCCCTCTTTTAAAGTAGGGTGGAAATTATTTTCGCCAAAACGTTCCCAACCATGTTCTTCTTCAACAAGGTTTATCAATTCCTTTTTAACGCCTGTTTCAAGAAAACGGTCATCTTTATTCAACATTTTTACACGTAATGGATGTACGTTAGATGAGCCCCAGTACAGATAGGTTTTTCCGTCATCATCAATAAATAATTCTGAATCTTGGATATTGTTTGAAATTGAAGGTGTTGGGGTCCATTTTCCCCTTTTTGGATCGTCGGTATAAAGAATACTCCCGTAACCAGCTGGATCTCCTGCAAAATACACCAACGAATCTTTATAATTGAAAGCAGTTGGCGCATTGCATCCTTCAAAAAACCATTGTTGAGGCTTAATGAACTTCCAATTGACTAAATCGGTGGAATGCCAATAGCCAAAAGAGCGTGTTACAAACATATAATATTCGTCTTGAAATTCAATAACAGCAGGATCTGCACCTGAACGATAGGACAGGTTTTTACTTGAATTATAGACCATATAAGTATAGTCGATGTCTAAAGGATTACAATAAGTCTGGTAATCTCTTTTTTCATATTTGCTTAAATCTAATATCTGATGGTCTTCTGTATTTTGTTTTTTTTCAGTTTTACATGAAAAAGCAATTAATAATACTAAACCTAATACTATTTTTTTCATCTGCTAAAGTTTTATGTCTTTATCCTTTATTGCATCATACTTAGTACCTGTTTGACCACGCAATCTTTTAAATTGTTTATAAGCCCTTTCAACCTGCTCTTTTGGTGCTTGTTCAAACTCCTCTGTTGTGACTTCATATTGTTGTTGAAGAGCCACTAATCGATCTTTTAATTGAGTCTTGACTTCATCATAATCCGGGTTATTAATTTGATTATGTATTTCTTTAGGATCTTCTTCTAAATCATATAATTCCCAAGCGTCGATATCATCATAAAAATGCATTAATTTGTAACGTTTTGTTCTTACACCATAATGCTTTTTAACCATATGAAAAGCAGGGTAATCGTAATAATGATAATATACTGCATCTCTAAAATCATCACTTTTTGGTAAGTTTTCTAATAATGGTCGTAATGATTTACCTTGCATATCTTCAGGAATTTCTACCTGAGCATAATCTAAAAAAGTTTCTGCAAAATCGAGGTTTTGCGTTAAATCATCAATTACAGTTCCTGGTTTTATAGCGTTTGGATATTTAATTAATAATGGCATTGCCAATGATTCTTCGTACATGTATCGCTTATCAAACCACCCCTTTTCTCCTAAGTAAAATCCTTGATCTGTGGTGTAAATAACGATGGTATTTTCTGCTAATCCGTTTTCTTCTAAAAAATCTAAAACTTTACCAACACCTTCGTCAACAGATGCTATCGTAGCTAAGTATTCCTGTAAATATCGCTGCCCTTTCCATTCTGCAAGTGCTCTTCCCAATAAGTTAGCATCGTGAAATGCATCATTCTTTGCCTGATATGCATTATCCCATGCTGTACGTTGTTCTGGAGTCATACGTTCAAAATCTGTTGCCCAAGGATTCCATGCCAATTCGGGACTACCTTTTTTCTTGGTCATTTTTAAATCATGACCCTCGTACATGTCTTTGTAAATTGTTTGTTGTTGTTCTGTTGAACCCAATGAACCTTCATGATTTGTAAAATATGTATCAGGTAATGGAAATTGAATAGAATCATATTTATTAGCATGACGCAATGCTGGCATCCAGTTTCGGTGTGGCGCTTTGTGTTGTAACATGAGCATAAAAGGTTTATCCTCATCCTTAATACTACTTAGATATTTTATGGCATCTTCAGTAATAATATCGGTTGCATACCCTTGAATTCTCGTAGTATCTGCAACTTTGGTTTCCGAATTTATAGAAATAAAATCTGGGTTATAGTAATTCCCTTGATCGGTTAAAATATTCCAATAATTAAACCCTTGAGGTAAACCATGTAAATGCCATTTACCTATTACTGCCGTGTTATAGCCCGCTTGTTGTAGTAATTTTGGGAAAGTTTGTTGGCTACCATCAAATCTATCTCCATTCATTCTAAAACCATTAACATGACTAAATTTTCCTGTTAGAACCACAGCTCTACTAGGTCCACAAATGGAATTGGTGCAAAAATTATTTTTAAAAAGAGCGCCTTCTTTTGCAATACGGTCTATATTTGGCGTTGGGGCTAATTGGCTTATAATATGCCCATAAGCACTAATAGCTTGTTCTGCATGGTCATCCGCCATAATATAAACTATGTTAGGGCGCTTTATTGGTTTTATTTCTTCTTTCTGTTCCTTTTCATTCTTGCATGATTGAAATACAATCGCGATAAAAATGATATATTTTATAAATCTCATGATGCTTATCTTTTTATGATTTTTGTTTGAATAACTTCATTATTCATTACGGTACGCTCAAAAAAATTAAAAACTTTATCCAAATCTTCAAATGGAATTGTCGAAATCTCATGCATAGCTTCTTTTACAATATTGAAGTAATATGAAATTTCTAATTCTTCAAGTTTTTTAGCTATAATTTTAGAGCCATCTAACATTAAATACCCTGGTTTTTCTGGTTCACAAAAATGGTGAGGCGCTGTATCAAAGGGCACCAATTGGTCTTTCGTACCATGAAATAAAACCGTAGGTACCGCATTACTTTGTGTTATGTAATCTGCATTAACAATTGCACCAGCACAGGAAAAAACGCCTGCAAATTTTACATTATTGTATTTATTAAGGCTATCAGCAAAATGCTCTCGCATATAAACCGCATTTAAAGTACCTTCTGCTCCAGCGCTACTACCACCTGCAATAATTTTTGTGGTATCAATTTGTAATGCTTCAGCATTTTCAACAATAAAGGCAGCTGCATCTAAATAATCAATAGCGGCTTGTTTGAAAGTTTCTAGTTTGTCTTCTTTTGCACATTCGCACCCAAAACCAGTTGATATTCCCTTTCTTAATAATCGATAAGATATTGAAACGCCTATATATCCATTTTTTGCAGCATATTCACATAGTTTAGCATCATCAATAAAATCTCTTGCTCCTATTGAGAATCCACCTCCATGCATCCAAAGTAACACGGGAAACTTATCAGATTTTTTCATTTTCTTTGGCGCATAGACATCCAATTTTAAGGTATCACCCCCTTTAACAGAATACGTATATGTTGTTACAGCCTGTGCGTTTAAACACAACACTGATAACATACAAAATGATAAAAATATGTATTTCATCTAGTCTAGTTTTTCAATTAATATACCACTAATTACAGGTTTACCTTCAATAGCTTTTAAATTAATAGTTAAGCCTTCTTGCGAGCTTATACTTATTTTTGAAGATAGTATTACACCATATTTTTCTGGATATGCTCTTGCCAAATTGAATTGCTTTTCCATGGTCTTCGAATTTAAATAAACATCAAAAACACGTTGTTTTTTGGGAGCTGTTTCTGTTTCAGAATCAGATAAATTATATATATTTTCAGTAGGTTTTATTTGAGGCTCAACGAAAAATAAATTGACTTGATAGGTTCCTTCTGGGATATCAACTTTGTACATTGAACAACCTTCTAACATGGTTTGAAACAAAGGTTCCGATGTTGAATTTTTAATATTGTGAGGAATACCTTGGTTTTTATCTTTTGCCATTCCATAGGCAGTTCCATCAATATAACCAAACCAACCCTCTTTATAAGGTTGATCTGGTACGAAAGTAATTTGATGCTCTACATCATAAAAATGGAAATGTGAGCCTATATTTATACCAAACCGATTGAAATTTTTAAAATCTAAAGATTTAACCCTTTTGACTTCAAGAAATTTCGTCTTATGAGTTTCTTGGGTTCGTACTTCAATTTTATTATTCCCATTCTTTAAAGGTAATTGGACTTCAACAACTCCATTTTCTGCTTCATATTCATTAAGTTTTACGCCATTCAAATACACTGGAACCATATTTTGATTTGAAAATATTTGAACAGGGTACGCTTCATCACCAAACAGAATTAAATCATTCAAATAACCTGTTGCAATATGAACAAATGGCTGTTTTTTATCCAAAACCGATTTGTACCAATAGTAAATATCTTTAGGTGTTCTGTCGTATTGTACCAACCCTTTTTGGTTCACATGGGGTATGGCGTCTCCCCGAAACTCGGAACCAAAATCTGCAAAATTCCAAGCAGTCATTCCAGTCATGTAAGGTCTAGCGGTAATTTGCTGGTAATAAGATTGATGTAATTTAGCCTGATAACCTATTGAGAAATCAAACTTTTTAGGTGTCTTGGTAAAAATTCTAACGTCTGCTCCTGGTCCGTACTCTGAGAGTAATAATGAACGATTTGGATAACGCTGGTGTTGCTCATCTAAAAATATGCCTAAATCTGGAATGTCTTTGTCATACCAACCAAAATATAAGTTCCAGCCAAAAATCATTGGTAAATCTGCAATTCCAGTTTCATTATAAACCTCGTTTAAATGACCAGCCATAACAGTAATATGATTTGGTGCTAATTTTCGGGTTAAATCTTCTAACTGTGTTGCTAATTTTAAACTTGTGCTTTTTAGTTCTTCTTTTTGTGCTTCGGTAGATTTACCATCAAAAGCTAACCTTATAAAAATCTCATTCATGTAACCAAACATTACTACCGAAGGATAATTGTAATATTGCTTTATGTGCTCTTTTTGCATATTAATACTGGTTTTAAAAAAAGCATCGGAATTGGTAACTTTATTAATAATAGGTATTTCTGTCCAAACCACAATACCTAGTTTGTCGCATAAATCATATAGTTCACGTGCATGCGGATAATGAGCAAACCTGATAACATTCGCTCCCATATTTTTGATGAGTTCTATATCTTTTTTTTGAAGCTCGATAGGTACTGCATTACCATAACCTTTATAATCTTGATGACGGTTTACACCAATTAATTTTAAAGGTTTCCCATTTAAAAAGAAGCCTTTTACAGGATCAACGGCTGCCCAACGAAATCCGATATTTGTTGATTTGGAGTCTAAAACACTGCCTTTTTCATCATATAAAAACAACTTTAACTGATATAAATAAGGATCTTCAGGTGACCATAATTTTGGGTTATATATGTCAGATATTTTAATTTTAAATTCATTTGAAGCATCAGATGGCAGGGTAAAATTTTCCGAAAGAGTTTTTACACCCTTTCCTTCGGCATCTATTAGCGATAGCTTTAACTGTGTTTTAGCATCTGTTGAAGCTGCGTTTTTTAAAATTACACTTACGGTAATACTCGCTTTTTCTTCTGAAACATTATCGTAATTCACATAAAATCCTTCTGAGGCAAAATCAGATAGAGACACATGCTGTTTTGGCAAAGTAATCCACTCTACATCACGATATATGCCTCCGTAAAAAGTAAAATCAGCATCTAATGGTGGTATGTCTAAATTATGGGAATTATCAACTACTACTTCTATCAAGTTATATTTATCGAATTCAACAAAATCAGTTACATCAAAATTAAAGGCTGTATAACCACCTTTGTGATTTCCAACTTTTTGTCCGTTCACAAAAACAGTAGCTTCTTGATTTACCGCATTAAATTTTAAATAATGAACGTTTTCTTGTTCATCAGAGGAAATAAATACTTGCTTTTTGTAATAGCCTAATCCACGTCTGTAACCACGCTCGTCATCAAAAGCATCCAACTTATTCCAAGTATGTGGAATATTTATGGTTTCCCAAGAATTTTTGTCTTCTGAAAATTGCCAGCCAGAATTAATGGTTTTTGATTGTGAATACGCTTCAAATGAAAAAGCCATACACAATAGCACAAATAAATATTTTATCTTATGTATCATGTATGGCATATTTTGGCTATTAATCAATTAGTGTAAAATTATGCTTAAACTTAAAGTTGGAGCTTGATGCAATGGCTATTTCAAATTCACCAGGTTCAACATTATAGTCCATTTTGCTATTGTGAAATTTTAAATCTTCAGCTGAAATGGTAAATGTTACGGTTTTACTTTCGCCTTTTTCAAGGAATATTTTTTGAAATCCTTTTAATTCTTTTACAGGCCGTGTAACACTACCTACTTTATCATGAACGTAAAGTTGAACGATTTCATGGCCATCCATTTTACCTGTATTTGTAACGGTTACTGAAGCTGAAATTTCGTTTGAAAAGTTTAATGTATTTGAAGACAATTTTAAATCAGAATATTCAAATGACGTATAACTCAACCCGTGCCCAAAATCGAATAAAGGTGAATTTGGTGAGTCTATATAATTACTTTTATAGTCTTCATTTGGGTTATATTCAGGAATAGGGCGTCCTGTATTTTTCATGTTGTAATAAATAGGTACCTGCCCAACATTTCTCGGAAAAGTAACTGTCAATTTACCAGAAGGGTTAACTATTCCAAACAATAAATCTGTAATTGCAGCTCCACCCATTGTACCTGGAAACCAAACTTCTAAAATAGCATCAACCAAATCAACCTCATCAGATAAGTTTAACGGACGACCATTCATCAACACCAAAACAATTTTTTTATCAGGATTTGCTTCACGAATTTTTTTAATGAGTTTAGGTTGAACTCCTGGAATTTTTAGGTTGGTTCTTGAAGCTGCTTCACCACTCATATGATGACCTTCTCCCATAACCAGAACAATTTCATCTGCTTTTTTAGAAATTGAAATAGCTTCATCAAAACCAGAGTCGTCATCCTTTAAAATCTCACATCCTTTAGAATATAAAATTTGGTCAGATTTTAAATACTCAGAAACACCTTCGAAAACACTTATGGCTTTACCGTTACGGTCGCCTTTTGCTGCCCAATTCCCCAAAATATCATATTCGTCTTTAACTAACGGTCCTATAAATGCTATAGATTTTGAATCTTTTGAAAGTGGTAATGCTTCATTTTTATTTTGTAACAACACCGATGATGCCGATGCAATTTCTCTAGCTTTCGCTAAAAATTCTGGTTTATATTTAGTTGTAGCCTCTCGGTTTTCATCAATATAACGATACGGGTCGTCAAACAAACCTAGTTTGTATTTTGCTAATAAAATTCGTTTACAAGCCTCGTCAATAATAGCTTCATTTACCTTACCATCCTTAACTAATTGTTTTAAATGTTTTCTGTAAACGTGCCCCATCATATCTATATCAACACCTGCATTCATACCTATTCTAGCTGCATCAATGCTATCTTTAGCAAAACCATGAGGAATCATTTCGTTTATAGATGTATAATCTGAAACCACAAGTCCTTTAAAACCCCATTCGTCTCTTAAAATGTCTCTAAGGGTAAATTTGTTTCCTGATGTTGGTATGCCATTCAGCTCGTTAAAAGCCGACATAAATGTCTCAACTCCCGCATCAATAGTGGCTTTAAATGGTGGTAAATACACATTTCGTAATTCACCTTCGCTCATATTTACGGTATGGTAATCTCGACCTGCTTGTGCTGCACCATAGGCTACAAAATGTTTTGCACATGCTAAAATGGTATTGGGTTTTGATAAATCATCACCTTGGAATCCTTTAACATAAGCTTTAGCTATTTCACTTCCTAAATACACATCTTCTCCAGCGCCTTCTGAAATACGACCCCAACGCGGGTCTCTTGAAATATCAACCATAGGTGCAAACGTCCAATGCAACCCTTCAGCCGAAGCTTCTTCTGCGGCGATACGTGAACTTTCTTCAATCATTTTTAAATCCCAACTGGCAGACATTCCTAAATTAATTGGAAATATAGTTCTGTGACCATGAATAACATCATACCCAAATAATAGTGGAATACCTAAGCGTGTTTCTTCAACCGCTATTTTTTGCAAATCGCGAGTGCCTTTTACGGTAAAAGCGTTTAACATGGTTCCCATATTACCTTCGCGAATTAACTTCCCGTTATTAGACCCAACAATTGGTCCAGTTTGGTCCCAACTACCACCATACATCACCGTTTGCCCAATTTTTTCTTGAAGCGTCATTAAACTCATTAACGAATCAACTTTCGCTTCATAGTTTTGTGAAAACGAAAAACTTGAAACAAATGCGATGACTAAAAACCTAATATTGGAGGGAATTTTCATGGTTGAGATTAGTTAGTTAATTCAAATTCTGTCATCATTTTAGTATCTGAATTCGTACCTACAAATACTCGAAATGTTCCTGGTTCTGCAACAAAATCGAGGTTTGAATTATAAAATTTTAAGTCTTCGACAGTTAATTTAAAGGTTACTGTTTTTGTTTCTCCTTTTTTAATTTCAACTTTTTGAAACCCTTTTAATTCTTTTACTGGTCTGGTTACAGAACCTACAACATCTCTTAAGTATAATTGAACAACTTCCTTTCCGTCGTAATCTCCCGAATTGGTAACATCAACAGAAACTGTTAATTCATCATCCATATTGATGGTTGTTTTGTCTAAATTTAAGTTGGAATAATCAAAAGTTGTGTAACTTAAACCATAACCGAATGGGTACAATGGCTCATTTCGAACATCTAAATAATTACTTTTAAACTTTTCGAATTTACCTTCTGAATTCCCGAGTGGACGACCTGTGTTTTTATGGTTATAAAAAATAGGTACTTGTCCAACGTTCATCGGGAATGTTGCTGTTAATTTTCCTGAAGGATTTACATCACCAAACAATACATCAGAAATTGCTAAACCTGCTTCACTACCAGGAAACCATACATTTAATATGGCTGGTACGTTTTCGTTTTCCTCAACAATAGCTAGCGGTCTTCCAGTAAACAATACTAAAACAACTGGTTTTCCTGTTTTTAGAAGCGCATTAAGTAAATCCTTCTGCGCTTGTGGGATTTGTAGTTTGGTAACGCTACTGCTTTCACCACTTAATTCTGCAGGTTCTCCAATGGCAGCCACTATAACATCTGATTTCCGTGCGATTGCCAAAGCTTCATCCAACAATTGTTTATCTGTTCTATTGTCTCTTGGAATAGTTTTTCCAAACATAGTAATACGTTTTTCAAACTCTAAATCATAATCCACATTGCTTCCTTTGGCGTATAAAATATTTACATCATCACCTGCAACAGTTTTTAAACCTTCTAAAAGTGGGTTAGATTTTTCCTGTTTTGTTGCTACACTCCAAGTACCAGCCATATTAACCGCAGTATTTGCCAACGGGCCAACAAGCGCTATAGTTCCCGACTTTTTTAGTGGTAAAATATTATCATTCTTCAGTAGTACCATAGATTCTGCTCCCACTTTTCTAGCAAATGCTCTGTTTTCATCTGTAAAAACTTCTGCTTTTGGTCGTTCTAAATCGCAATATTTATAGGGGTCATCAAATAATCCTAACTGATATTTTGCGGTTAAAATGCGCTTTACAGCTTTATCAATATCATCCATTGATACTAATCCATCATCTAAAGATTTTTTTAAAGTATTTAAAAAACCTTCCGATACCATATCCATATCAGATCCTGCTTTAAGGGCTTGAGCTGAAACTTGCTGCATATTGCCAATACCATGGTACATCATTTCTTCAATACCTGTGTAATCAGTAACCACAAAACCGTTAAAGCCCCAATCTTCTCTCAACAAATCGGTAAGCAACCATTTGTTTCCAGTAGCTGGAACCCCATCAATTTCATTAAAAGATACCATCACAGTTCCAACTCCTGCATCAATTGCAGCTTTGTAAGGTGGCAAATATTCGTTGTACATTCTTATACGACTCATATCAACGGTGTTATAATCTCTACCTGCTTCTGGTGCACCATAAAGAGCAAAGTGTTTTACACAGGCAAGCACGGTATTATTTTTTGCTAAATCATCTTGTTGATAGCCTTTTACCATAGCTTCGGCTATTTTGCTTCCTAAGTATGTATCTTCACCCGAACCTTCAGAAATTCGTCCCCATCGTGGGTCTCTGGAAATATCAACCATTGGAGAAAACGTCCAGTTAATACCATCGGCAGTGGCTTCTTGTGCCGCCATTTGCGCCGTTTTTTCGATCATTTCCATATCCCAAGAAGCTGATAACCCTAATGGAATTGGAAACGTTGTTTCGTAACCATGAATAACATCCATTCCGAATATTAATGGAATACCTAATCGACTTTTTTCTACAGCTATTTTTTGAACATCTTTTATTTTTCCAACTGTCTTTATATTGAAAAGACCGCCTACTTTACCTTCTTCAATTTTTTTAGCAACGTTCGAACTTGATGAAGAACCTGTCGTTATATCACCAGAAGACGGTAAATTAAGCTGACCTAATTTCTCTTCAACAGTCATCAGACTTAAAATTGAATCAACTTTAGCTTCAAAAGGATTGTTAGCAGAAGTCTCTTTAGTACCTGAATTACAGCCAATAAAAATTAAGGCTATTATAAGAATCGAAATAAATTTAGTTTTAGTTAGTGTTTTCATTTTTTAATTTTTTGATTTTGAAAATAGCCAAGGTAAAAGTTTAGGTTCTGCAAAAGTAGAATCCCAACTATTATGATTATCGTCCGCATATAATGTGAAATTTGGTTTGCCACCAGCGTTTAAATAGGCACTTACTATTTGAACTGACAACTGAGGATCAACTACATCATCTTTTGCACCGTGAAATACCCAAAGCTCTGTTTTATTAGCGTATGCTTTAGCTCCCTCAGGATTTCCTCCACCACAAATAGCAAATGCAGCAGCAAACATATCCGGTTTACGGTATAGTATTTCAAAGGTTCCCATACCACCCATTGACAAGCCACCTACGTAAACTTTATCTCTGTTTACATAAGGTTTACTCATATAATCTTCCATCATTAACATAACTAACTTCAATGGTAAAGTTGGTGGTAAATCAAGTGGAAATTCTATTGTAATCGGTTTTGTAGTTCTATTCATAGATACATATGCCCAATAATCATTTTTAGGGCATTGTGGAAAAATAACTATTGCCGGAAATGCACCTCGATTCATATCATTTAGAAACAATTTACTTCCGTGTATTAATTGCTTGTTATTATCACTACCACGTTCTCCGGCACCATGAAGAAATAAAACTACTGGGTATTGTATGTTTTCTGAAAAGTTTTTAGGATATAAAATACGGTATTGCAAAGTATCTGTATTACTTATAAACTCTTTATGTTCGTACAAACTACTATTTTGTGCAAAAGAAAAACCGACACAAATAAGAAGGCAGAATGACAGTACAATGTAATTTTTATATTTTTTATAAAGAGCCATATATCCTGTTTTTAAATGTTAACATCTTTAAATGTAAATTCATGCTCTGGTTCTGTTTTAAAGGTCTTCAACCAAGGTGAATATGTTTTTACAGAAATTGTTTTATCGTTTTTATTCACTTTTATTAATCGCAAATATCCAGAATCGCCTCTTTCAACACCTTTTACATTTTTCTGATAATTAGCTAGCATTTGGTATACTTTCAATCCATAATCGTTTTGCGATACTAATTGACCTACACCCGAACCTAATATATGTCCTGAAAATACCATTCTAATGTTTTTGTTTTTTTTAATAAACTTTTCCCAAAGTTGACCTCCATCATTTACAGCATCCTCTCCAATCGCTTTACCAACACCATATTTTTGAGGCAAATACCAATCATCGCCATCCTGCAAGGTATTGTCGTTATACATATATGAATGTGTATTAACGATTATGCGATGCTCTGGGTATTTTTCAATTATGTTGTTTGCCCAATCAATCGTTTTATTTCTAGGGCCAAACTCTAAGGAGAATACCAACCAATTGGTTCCAGCAAGGTTATATTCCGCACAAGAATTATCTATTGTATTCTCAGGAAATGTTGCTATAGAGTTAGAGTTCTTTATATATTGGTTTATTGGAAAATAGGTGTTTGCCAAAACAGTGTTTCTAGTATCGGCAAATTTTCCAGGTTGGCTTCCCATATCATGATTACCTAAGGCTAAATTGTAAGGAACTTTTTGGTTTAAAAGTGAAAGCCCTGATTTTGCAACTTCCCATTCTTCTTCAGAATTATTTTGAGTAATATCGCCAACATGCAATACAAACGAAAATCTATCTTTTTGGTTTACAATCCATTCCATTTGGCTTTTATAAACTTCAGGAAATTCTTCAACTAAGGTTTGCGAATCTGGAAGCACTACAAACTCAAAACTATTTTGGCTATTAACCGTTGAGTTAACCATACAAAACAAGGTAGCTATTGCTTTAAAAATATGTATGTTGCTAAATAATACCATTAAATTTTTAATAATTGAAACCTAATTTATCCAAGCCATTTTTAACATCTTCATTTTGCATAAACAAATTCCAAAGTAAACCTGTTCTATGATTTTCTATCATTATAATTTGTGGACCTTGGTCTATAGCTAAATATGCGTTTGCAACCCAAAAATTATAATGAGGACTAAAAGCATCGTAAAACCCAGCAACCCCCAATACTTTTTCTTTTTTCTGATAGAGATAGTGCATAACTTTTAAAGACTCCGTAGGAGTATAAGGGATAGAACTTATTGCTGCTGTTGGTGAAATAACACCTAGATCATTTGTTGGACTATGAGCTGAATAGCCAATGGAACCATCACTATTTCTGGAATAGCTTGCTGTTAAACCCCATAAATTTTCACCATAATCATCATAGTTTTTAGGATTAACAATACAATACTGTCTGTTTATTTTTGTGTGGTTTACAGCTAAATTCCAATAATTACCATACTGATCTGTCAAGTTTTTCGGATTCAAGCCTAAAAAAGAATAATGACTAAAAAACAATGGCCCTCCAAAATTAGAGCCTCCAGCATGTTTAAGAACTAGCGGAAACCCATATTGCGACGCAGCAGATACGATAGCTCCTGAATTCGCCCAACCTTTTTCGTAAACCTCTTTAGTTATGGAATAATTGGGTGAAGCCACAGCTAAAACATAAGTAATCATAGTTTCATTGTAGCCTTGAAGTTTAAGATTAATATCGAACCCATAGTTTGGACTCCAATGCCAATACAATACTTCTTGATTTTGTGTATACCAATCCCATTCTACACCTTTCCACAGAGCATCGGCTTGATTAGCTAGTGCTTGTTCTTCAGTAGATCCATCTTTAAAATACTCTTTTACACAAATTAACCCTTGTACCAAAAATGCCGTTTCAACAAGATCACCGCCATCATCTTTTGTACTAAATGGAATAACATTTCCTGTTCCTCCATCAATCCAATGCGACCAAGCTCCATGAAATCGATTGGCTCCTTCCAAAAAATCTAAAATTTTGTCAAGTCTTTGAACCCCTTCTACCCTCGTTATATACCCTCTTTCAATACCCACTAATATAGCCATTAAGCCAAATCCCGTCCCGCCAGAAGTAACAACATTATCATTTAAAGTTGGGTTACTAGGGTGATATCTCTCTTTTGCCGCTCCGGAGTCTAAATTGGCAAAATCCCAAAAGTATTTGAATGTTTCTCTTTGGGTTAAATTCATCATTTCCTCATCCGACAAAGGTTCTATTACGGGTTCATCATCAGGCATATAAGGTTCTTGATACCCTGGACCACGATCTGATCCGCAGGAAAATAGAATGAAAGCAACGAGTATTAAATAATAGTATCTATACATTAATTTTTAGTTTTTTACTGTAAAACCTAGTTTTTCTAACCCTTTTAAAACATCTTTATTCTTCATAAATAAATCCCAAAGGAGACCTGTTCTATAATTTTCAATCATTACAGGAATTGGACCTTGATCTATTGCCAAGTATCTTGGTAAATACCAATTATCTTGTAAACTAAAGGCATCATATGGGCCATATTTTCCTATTAATGAATCGTGGTTTTTATATATGTTTTTTAGCATTTGCATACTTTCTTTTGGTGTATACGGAAAGGATGATAGTGCCGCTGTTGGCGAAATAACGCCCAAGTCTGCATTTGGTCTATGACCTGCGTAGCCTTTAATTGAATAACTTGAAGTTAACCCCCATAAACTATCTCCATATCCTTTGAATTTTTTTGGATTATCAACAGCGTATTTATAATGAATTTTAGCTTGATTTTGAACAAGTTTCCAATAATCCGCATATTTATCTGAAAGTCCTTTTGGGTTTAACCCAAGATAAGAATAATGCGCCCAAAAAAGTGGTCCTACTGGTGAATCATCATGTTCGTAATAATCTAAAACCAAATCTTCTCCATAGAATTTTTCGTTTGAAACAATTTTTCCATCTCCAGCCCAACCTTTATCATATACCGATGGCTCAATAGGATGTGTTGGCGATGCCGCGGCAAGTACATACATAATTAAGCATTCGTTGTAACCTCCCACAGGAAAATTCATTTCCCATTGATACTCTGGTGACCAATGCCAATACAACACATCTTCACCTTTGGTGTACCAATCCCATTCAACTTCTTTCCAAAGTTTATCAATCTTTGATGCGAGTAGTTGTTCTTTTTCGTTTCCGTCTCTAAAGTATTCAGCAACTGTTAAAAGTCCTTGTACTAAAAAAGCAGTTTCAACTAAATCACCACCATTATCTTTTTTGCTAAACGGAGTCACTTTTCCACTTTCACCATTAATCCAATGTGGCCATGCACCATGAAAACGGTCGGCTTTTTCTAAAAAATCTACTATTTTAAAATATCTATTTAACGCATCTTTTCTAGAAATAAAACCTCTTTCTACGCCTACCAAAATTGCCATCAAACCAAAACCACTACCACCTGTTGTTACAGTGTTTTTAGGTGACGTTGGATAAATATTATCCATGTGCAAGCGTTCTCTGGCTAAACCAGAGTTAGGTTCTGCCCCTTCCCAAAAATAATTTATGGTTTGCTTCTGTATAGTATCTAATAACTCATCATTTGTTGAAAACGTTTTTTCATTTTCAACATTAGCCATGTGTGCTTTCTTTTTATTGCAAGAAAATAATATGATTAAGATACTAAAAAGAGATGCTATTTTTAGTCCATAATGTGCCATGTAAGTGCGATTTAAGAAATTTAGCTGCATTGATGCAACGCAGCTAAATTCACATTAAACAAACAACTATAAAAAACTATTACTAAAACTTTAAAAAATTATAAATTGAATTTAAAGTTTTAATCAGCGTTCATTATTGCTTGGATTTCTGTTTGAGTTAAAGCCTTGTTGTATAGAGCCAATTCATCCAAATAACTCAGATCTGACTTGTGATTCCAACCGACAAACCTTGGTGCACCAGACATGATTGAAAGGATATCACAACCAGTCCAATCAACACCAGCAAAAGCACCTTGCCTAACTACCTGACCATTAATATAAACTACACATTCAGTTCCAGAAATTGTAAAGGCTAAATGCACCCAATCGTTTAATGCTGGATCAACATCTGCTGCTGCTCCTCCGTCAAACCAAGAGTCGCCTGCACCATGCCCAACATTTAATTTAAAACGTTGCATACCGCCAGCATTTTCTCGGAAAAATCTAAAACCACTTTTACGGTTGTTAGGAGCTGTAGGATTAGCATCATCTGGTGGACCAATAACTAATACACCTGCTCTGTCTGGATCCGCATTTAACTTATACCACATGGTTGCACTAAGTTCTGAGCCTAATAAACCTGCTGTAGGGAATGTTAAATATGAATCTGTAGCTCCTGCATACGCATTCAATCCTTTATATGATTCACCGGCAAAACCTGGGCTTCCCACTTCTGTAGCGTCCGTTTTACTTATAGACTCTGTATAGCTTCCATTGAATGACATATTTAGTACTTTACTACTTTGTGCCATCATATTAATTACATCATCTTGAGTTAATGCATTGCTAAATAATCTTAGCTCATCCATATTACTTAGGTCTGATTTGTGATTCCATCCTGCAAATCTTGGTTCTCCAGACATAATTGAAAGAATATCACATCCAGCCCAGTCTACACCTGAAAAAGCACCTTGTCTAACGACTTGTCCGTTTATGTAAACCACACACTCCGTTCCGGAAATTGTGAATGCAAAATGTGTCCATTCTCCTGTATCTGGCATAACATCTGCTGCTGCACCTCCATCAAACCATGAATCGGCTGTTCCGTTTCCTACATTTAACTTAAACCGCTGCATACCACCCGCATTTTCTCTAAAAAATCTAAATCCACTCTTACGGTTGTTCTGCGCTGTTGGGTTTGCTGTATCTGGAGGTCCTATTACCAAGACACCTGCTCTGTCTGGTGTTCCATTTACTTTCATCCAGAAAGAAGCACTAAACTCACTCCCTAACATCCCTGTAGTTGGGTATGTTAAATAAGAATCTGTAGCTCCTGCATATGAGTTTGAGCCTAAAACAGCATCAGAAGAAAACCCTGGAGAGCCTACTTCTGTAGCATCTGTTACAGTTATTAAATTAGTATAACTTCCATCGAAATTCATATAGAACATTTCGCCGCTGAATAGTGGTGTATATGGTGGTTGTTTACTAAAGTTAACAATAGATGATGTAGAGTTTCCTGCTAAGTCTGTTGCAGTCACTGTAAGTACATGATCTCCAGTAACTATATTGTCATAAACAAATTCATTTTTGAAAATACGATAATCAATAAACGAATCGTAGGATGCTATTACTGCCCCATCTAAATTTACAGTAACTGAGGCTATTTCAATATCATCCTCTGCAACAAAATCAATTGTTGTTGAAGTTACTAAATCAGGAACCTGTATTTCAAAACCTTCAACAGGTCTCATAATAGTTACAATGGGTGCTCCAGCATCTGGTCCTGGATCTACCTGAGTTATTGGGTCTATTCCTTCATAACAGGATGACATGATAATTAATGCCATGAATGTCAATAAATATTTATATAGTTTTTTCATAATAAAATCTTTTTAGTTGTTTTGAAGCGGTAAAAGGTCTAATTGTGCCTGAGGGTATGGAAGTAACTCTTTATCTGCTGTAAAAGTTCTACCATCATAACTTAGCTCATCATACCTATCTAAACGTATCATGTCATAATATCTAACACCCCATTCCATAGCTAATTCAGCGAATTTTTCATCCATAACTTGCTGATTAGTTACTCCTGACAAGGTGCTTAGTCCTGCTCTTGTTCTTACCAAATTCACTGCATCATCTGCGGACATAGCACTACTAGACGCTCCTTGAGTTAAAGCTTCGGCATGCATAAGTAGTATTTCCGCATATCTAAACACGATGAAATTTTTACTTGACCCATATGAATTTCTTCCTGGTGTTAATTGAACGGAAGGCAAGTAATGCTTACCACTTGCAAACATAGCTCTAGGATAATCGTTAAATCTATCTCCATCTGGTGTTGTATTAGAAATAAATCCTGGTAACGTTGCATAATTTGGATCTGACATAACTTCAGCAATACCTCGCGGTGTAAAAATTACACTTGTTTGAAGACGTGTAACCTCATTTCTATCCAACATAAATTTTATGTATTTCAAACTAGGCTCATAAAAACCCCAACCCCCAGAGGCGGTAGAAACAGCGGGTGTCCAATTAGATGGCCCAAATGGAGCATATAAATGGTTGTTAACTGCACCAGTATCTGAGTTATAATCTGAGAATTGTAATTCAAATAAACTTTCGTTACTTAATTCACCAGGTTTTTTAAAAAGTTGATAAAAATCTGAGTATAAAGAAAATTTACCAGAAGCAATAATCTCACCAGTGGCATTTGCAACACCCTGATAATTTTCCATTTCTAAATTTGCTAAGGCTTTTACCGTTAAAGCGGTATATTTAGTTACACCCCCTACAACATCTTGTCGCTCATTAGGGCGCATATCTGGAAGAAAAGGCATCGCTTCATCCATTAAGTCTGAAACGTATTGCATCACTTCTTGTTTGGTCGCAACACCTCTTTCAATATCTGCCGTTACATTTGAAGATGTAATTATAAAAATATCTCCCCAAAGACGAGACATTTGCAAATGTTGAAAACCACTTAATACTTTGGTTTCAGCTATGTATTGATCTGCTAAAGCAATGTCATTCCCCGTGGCAAATGCTTTATATCTTTCGATAGTTTCTCCAGAGTTTAGGATATCAACTATATCTCCATAAAAGTTTTCCCAAACTTGGTTGAACATCCAAAAACCATTATCATAATTAAATAAATCAGTTTCCGCAAAAAGTGGCTGATCACCTAGCCCTCCTGCATTTACATCATCTCCTCTAACACCAAGTAATAATGGATCTTCCCAACCTCTTGAATACACTTCTGAATAGGCTCCTATAAGCGGTAGTATCATATTTTCTGTAAGTGTAAAATCAAGGTCATCTGCTGCCAATTGACCATCATTTTCTTGTAATTTTTCACTGCATGAAAACACTAGCATGCATAACGCCAGAATAAATCCTAGCTGTTTTGATAGTTGTTTAAAATTTTTCATATTGCTTTTTTTTTAAATTTTTATATTTACTCCTACTGTATAAATTGCTGGAATTGGATACGTTTGACGGTCAATTCCACTCGCAACTTCAGGATTAAATCCGTTATACTTAAAAGATGTAAAAGGTCGTTCTGCCGTAAAGGTCAGTTTAGTTTCTGGCATATTTTTACCGATTAATGAACCTGCTGGTATAGTATATGCTAATTGAATATTTTGGATACGGAAATAATCACCGTCTTCAACATAAAACGTACTCATTCTTTGATTCCAACCTTTCCTTCTACCTGCTGAAGATGGGTATGAGTTAGTTGTACCTTCACCATGCCATCTATTAATCGCAAAATCTGCATCAACATTAGTGTCATTAGTAAAAATTACTTCTCCTCTTTTTCGGTTAAGTATTTGATTACCTGTTTGTCCAGCTATATCAACTGACAAGTCAAAGTTTTTATATGAAACACTCATATTTGCTCCATAATTAAAGTCAGGTAAAAAAGACCCTAGAACCACTCTATCAGCATCATCAATAGTACCACTATTATCTTGATCTACGTATTTAAAATCACCTGGTTCTAAATTATTTGCCACAGCGATAGGATCGCTTTGTACTTCAGCATCGTTTTGATAAACTCCGGCAACCTCTAACCCAAAGAATGCCTCTATTGGTTGTCCTACCATAGATCTTTGACGAAACTCAGCGCTTCCAGTATCAAAATAACCAGCCTCGCTATTAATTTGTGTCACTGTATTTTTAAGAGTTCCTATATTACCACCAACTGAAAAGCTCCAATTATCTGATAATTGTTGACTCCAATTTACTGCTATTTCTAAACCTTCATTTCTCATTTCTCCAGCATTCTCAAGAATCGTATTACTTACTATAGGTTGATCAATAGGTAAAACTAATCTCTTAGTATCTCTTATAAAATAGTCTGCTTCTAAAGTCATTCTATTATCAAACAATCGCGCACTAATACCAAAATTTGTTTCCTCCAAAATTTCTCTTTCTAAATCCGTAAAATTACTAGAGCTAATAATTCCATTGGTTGGCGTGTCTCCTATTGCGGTAGTAACTTGAGATATTGTTCTTGTTCCTGAACTACCACCTAACTGACCATTAGCTAGTTGTCCCCAGCTAGCACGAAGCTTTAAGAAATCGAAAACACCATTATCTTCCATAAAGCTTTCGCTAGAAATAACCCAACCCACACCAATTGAAGGCGTTGTTTCCCAAATTTTCTTTGGAAACTTTGCATCTCCTTCATGTCTTACAGTTGCATTTAAAAGATATTTGTCCTTAAAGCTATATTCTAGTCTTCCAAAATAAGCCAAGGTATAGAAGCGGTCACCAATTTCGTTGACTTGATTGCCAAACGATGTTGGGTCTGCAAAATTTAAATACCATGAGCTTTCTAAGCTAATTCCTTGAATGTCATTACCTGTGGCAGAGAACGTATTGAATTGTTCATCTCCAAAGGAAGAACCAGCAAGTACAGTTAAACCATGGTCTCCAAACGTATCTTTAAATGTCAACGTATTATCCCAATATTGAGTAGAAAACGTAACATTTGCTCTTCTAATAGAAGATACTTCACGTTGAGATCTATCCGATATAAAATAAGGCAATCTTACATTACGTTCTGCTATGGTAGAATAATCATGACTATAAGATGTTTTAAACTTTAACTTTTCTGGAATCAAATCATACTCCATAAAAATACTAGCTAATATCTTTTTAATTTTTAATTGATTATTATTAAAAGTCATTACAGGGAATGGGTTTTGAGCCCCTCTATAACCTATTAAGGTTGCGTCAGAAAACGCTATTGGTTCTGCAGCAGTATTAAGTGGGTCATATTTTGGTAAAATTGGTACTGCAAAATATGCTTGGAACCAAGCCCCATTTTCTGGGTTGTATTTTGTGGCATTACTAAAAATAGCATTTGTTCCTATTTTTAGTCTGTCCGATAATTTAATTTCTAAATTAGATTGAATATTAAAACGTTCATATTCATTCTTCATGTCTAATAAACCGTCTTGAGAAAAGTAACTGGCATTTACACCATATGTAGTAAGTTCACTACCTCCAGTAACCCCAATATTATGACTCGAAATGGTAGCGTCTCTTAAAACCTCTCGATACCAATCAGTATTAACATCTGGAATATTTGGATTAATTCGGCTTCTACCGAAACGTTGTATGGCGTTTTCAACGAATTGTATATCAGCCGTTGAACCCGACTCAAATGCCATTGTTACAAATTGTTCAGCATTTGCCATTTTTACAACATTCTGTGCATGCTGAACCCCTGTAAAACCTGTATATGTAATTTGAGGCTTTTGCTCAAACTTACCATTTTTCGTTTCTACGATGATTACACCATTAACACCTCTCCTACCAAAAATAGCAATTGAAGAAGCGTCCTTTAAAACAGAAATACTTTCTATTTGGCTACTATCTAAAAAATCTATGTTATCATAAAACATCCCATCTACAACAAAAAGAGGTGAACCTCCAGCTGCATATGAGTTTACACCACGTATTCTAATTGTTGGTGAATCACCTGGTGAACCATTACTAGTAACTTGCACCCCAGCAACTTTCCCTTGTAGGGATTGCATAATGTTACTATTTGGCGTTTTTTCAATACTCTCTGACTTTACAGTTGTAATTGCCCCTGTTAAATCAGCTTTCTTTTGTGTCCCATACCCGATAACGACCACCTCGTTTAGTGCTTCAATATCTGGTTCGAGCGACACATTAATAGTTGTCTGGTTTTGAATGGTTATAAGAACAGTTTTAAAACCTAATGAGCTAAACTCAAGGGTTTCTCCTCTATTAACATTGATAGTATAATTACCATCAAAATCTGTACTTACACCTCTTGTTGTACCTTTTACTATTACGTTAACACCTGGCACAGGAATATTATCTTCGGCACTTACAACAGTACCTGCAATTGAAATATCTTGTGAAAAAGCGCAAACAGAAAATAGAAAAATTAACAATAAAGTAAATCTTGTTTTCATATAGTCTTATTTAAAAAGTTAGTTTTTACTAAATTAGGAACTATATAAGTGGATGTCAAAAAAAGACGTACACATAAAATACGTCATAAATTTAAAAAATCCAAAAAAACCTTATTGACGTAGGATATAAAGGGTAAATTTTATCATAAATAAAGGCTTTACGGCTAAAATGACGTATTAATGACGTACCAGTGAGGTGGTGATTATACCAATTTGAAGGGTGTTCTATTTGAAATTTCGCAAATAATCACCTAAAGATTTATCATTACCCAAATTTAACTTGCGTTTTAATCGATATCTATGAGTTTCAAGCCCTCTAATTGAAACATTCATCAATGGCGCAATTTCTTTAGTTAATAAATTCATTTTAATGTAGGCACAAATCTTTAAATCTTTATGTGTTAGTTTTGGGAATTTACTTTTTAATTGATTGAAAAATTCTTCATGAACTTGATTGAAGTTATATTCAAATATTTGCCATTCATCCTCATGCCCAATAGAATTGTCAATCTTCTTTAATAATTTTTTATAACCTAAGGTATTTTTAAAACTTGCTTCATTTCTAGCAAGCTCATTTTTTATTTCGAGCATTGATTCATTTTTCTTTACCAATGCCATAGCTGTATTTGCCAGCTGTTTACTTTTAAGCTTTACTTCATTTTTTAACGATTCGTTCTTAATCTGCACAAGTTTTTTCTCATTTTCAATAGCCCTTTCCTTTAATATTATTTCTTGCTCCTCACTAAGCTTTTGACGAAGTAATCTATGCTCTTTAGCAACTTTTCGTTTATGAATCCAATAAGCAATTAAACTAATGAAAACAGCCATCAATAAATAGAAATAGCCATTTTTATACCATGGTGGCAAAACTTTTAATTTAATCGTTTTTAAGGGTGATGTTTCACCAGAAATACTAACTGACCTAAAATGTATATTATAATCATCGTTGCTCAATCGTGAAAGTTCTAATTTTTCATTTTCTAAACGATTCCAGTTTAAAGAGCTAGAGTTTGAAAGAGAATACTCAAAATAATGATTATTTAAACTTGTGGATGATATTGAGATACTAATACTTTTATTAAACGGAAGTACGTAAGCATCTTCTTCGCTTATATCTACCAAACTCTTATCTATTTCAACGCGCTCTATTATTGGTTTTTGAAGCGAATCTCTTTTAGTTAGGCTTTCTGTTTTATTTATAAGCATAAAACCTCCATACAAATTTAGAGTATAAACAGAATCTTGCAATTGAGAGACACTTTCCGCATCAACTACAAGTCGCTTTTTAAAAAGCTTATTTGGTAAATTTATATTTGTAGTTTCTGCATCCGGTAGAGAAACGAAGCTAATTTTATCGTTCTCGTTTTTAGTTACGAGCAAATCGGTATCAGGTTGAGAGATAATGTTTGTGTTAAAACCAAAGGTTTTGTTTAGCAAATCATTTGGTACAATACTATCAATTAATGGTTCGTATTTCTGCCATCCTTCATTCGTTTTAAAACAAATATCATTTTTAATATTGTAAACCCTAACATTGTAATCAGACCACAGACCTTTATTCTTATAATCTTTAACCTCAACTACTCTTTCAAATTCTTTATTAAATTTTACTCTAAAAACACCCTTATAGGCATGTGCTACCCAAGCAGTATACTCATCTTCAAACACTAGATACTTTATTGGTATGGTAGTTTCTCCTAAATGCTTTACATCCCATTTCCCGTTTATGTATTTATATCTTACCAATCCAGCGTAGGTTCCTTGAACAAATAAATTGTCTTGTTCAGGAACTTTCCTAATAACCCATCCACCAGTAAAATTCGATATTTTATTTAGCCTATTATTTTCTATGATATAGGTACCATTGTTATGACCACAAAATAATTGATTGTTAATTTTTACTAAATCCCAAACTTGTCCTTGAGAATCATTTATGAATTTAAGTTTTGTATCATTTTGGTCTAAGTAAAATAAGCCTGTGTTACTCCCTATATAAGTTTTATTATCATAATTAATTATATCATAAACTGCTCCTAACTCACCTGAATTATCATTATACAGTAAATAATTATAATTTAAATCAATAACGGTAACGCCATTATCTAATCCCACCCACAAATTATTATTGGCACCAACGCATAACCCCAAAACCGTACTATTTTGAAGCCCGTTTTCTTTACCAATATGAAATAATATCTCGCCAAAATTATTAGTAATATAAACTCCATTTTTTATGGTTCCGAAAACCATATTGCCGTTTTCTAGTAGCAAATATTTATTGAGTTGATGTTCTTTTATAATTTTATTAATTGGCGACTCCCATGTTTCAAGGGTTTCATTGCTATATAAAAAACAACCTTTTAATGCTGTAGTGATAAGTAATTTTTTATTAAGTTTAACAATGGAAATTACCTTGGTATCTTCTAATTTTTCTGTGTTCTTTAATTGTATTAAAGACTCATTTTGCACTCTAAATATTCCATTATCTAGCGTTGAAGCATAAATAGTATCATCAACTTTACTACAAGAAATTAAGGTTGATTCGGGCTTAATCTTAATGATTTTACCTTCTCTATAAATATATAAGTTTGCAAACGATCTAAAATAAATATCATTATCAATATTCAATATCTGCCAAAATTCTTCGTCAACAGACTCTTTATCTTTCTCAAAATCACTTAATGATGTATATGCTAATACTCCTTTTTTTGTTTTTTTCCAATACCCGAATTCCTCATAAGATCCCGTATAAATAAGACTGTCTTTTGCTAATACCGACCTTATAATGGTTTTATTAGGTAATTGATAAAAATCCCATTTAACCCCATCAAATTCAAGCAATCCTTTGTCATTCGCCACATAAAGTTTTCCGTTTTCAGAGAACGAAACGCCCCAGTTTTGGTTACCGGCATTATATTCTGTCAAAGCATAGTTTTGAAAAAACGGGGTGTATTGAGCATAAAAATTGCTATTAACAAAAATGAAAAGGAAAACAACAAAGCCATTTTTAAGATTAACTTTCATATTAATTGGAGAAAACTAGATGTGAACAAATCTAATCAATTTAAGCATCTGAATAAAATTACTAAATAGATGTAAATCTTTTAAAATGTTTAAGTTTGTTAATCAGATATTTATTATTAAAATTACAATATCTAATTGTTATCGTAGCATCAAAACTAAATTTCACAAAACAATAATCAAATGAAACACTATATTTTAACACTCTTTGTGTTATGCGGCTGCCTACTTGGAGCACAAAATGAGTTTGAACTTTCTTATCATTTGCCTCAAAATGTTACATATAATCCTGAAATCCCAACTCCTGAGAGTATTATTGGGCATAATGTTGGAGAATGGCATGTTACACACGACAAGTTAGTAAACTATATGACTACTTTGAGTAAAGTTTCAGATAGAATAAATATTGAAAATAGAGGAGAAACATTTGAAGGTAGACCCATACTTTTACTCACGGTTACTTCGCCCGAAAATCATGCTAATATTGAAAATATTAGGTTAAACCACTTGAAGCTAGTTGAAACAGGTAGTAACAGCTTAAATGTAGATTCTATGCCAATAGTTGTTTATCAAGGTTTTTCAATTCATGGGAACGAACCAAGCGGCTCTAATGCAAGTTTATTATTAGCCTATTATTTGGCTGCGGCACAAGGGACTCAAATTGATGCGTTATTAAAAAACACTGTTGTTTTATTAGACCCATCATTTAACCCCGACGGGTTACAACGATTTGCTTCTTGGGTAAATGCTAATAAAAGTAAAAATATTAACCCTGACCCAAATGATAGAGAATACACTGAAGTATGGCCCAAAGGAAGAACCAATCATTATTGGTTTGATTTAAATAGAGATTGGTTACCCGCACAATTACCCGAATCTAGAGCCAGAATTAACACTTATAATGCTTGGATGCCAAATATTTTGACTGATCATCATGAAATGGCAACTAGCTCTACCTTCTTTTTCCAACCAGGTATTCAATCAAGAGTGCATCCATTAACTCCTAAAGCAAATCAGGAGTTAACAAAAGAAATAGGAAATTATCATGCTAAAGCTTTAAATAAAATTGGGTCGCTATATTTTACAGAAGAACGTTATGATGATTATTATTACGGAAAGGGTTCTACCTTTCCAGATATTAATGGTGCTGTTGGTATATTGTTTGAGCAAGCTAGTTCTCGTGGGCATGCCCAAGAATCTATAAACGGTATATTAACATTCCCTTTTACAATTAGAAATCAGTTTACCACAGCCTTGTCAACTCTAGAAGCGGCAAACGAAATGCGCGTTAAACTTTTAAATTATCAAAGAGAGTTTTACAATACTGTTAGAAACGAAAATGCAAAAAGTAATATAAAGGGATTTGTTTTTGGTGATGAAGAAGACTTAGCTAAAACCTTCCATTTAGCTGAAATTTTAAAAAGACATGACATAAGTCTAAATAAATTAAACGCTGATATTACCGTTGATGGCAAAAGCTTTAAAAAGGAAAGCAGTTTTGTAGTTTCAATCAATCAATCAAAAAGTAAAATTATAAAGGCCATTTTTGAAAAACGCACCACTTTTACAGACAGTTTATTTTATGATATTTCCGGATGGACATATCCACTAGCATTTAACACTGATTATGCTGAATTAAAATCAACTTCAAATACTGGAGAGTTAGTTCAAAATTTAGAGCTTAATAAAGGGGTGGTAACATCTAAAAGCAACTATGCATATCTCATGCCATGGCACGAATATTATACCCCGAAAGCTTTAAATGCCATTTTAAACAAAGGTTTAAGAGCTAAAGTAGGACTCAATCCATTTTCTTTGAACAATGAAAATTTTGATTACGGTACTATTTTAATACCTGTTCAAAACCAAAGTTTAAACTCAGATGAGTTATTTGAAACTTTAAAAAATATAGCACAAAATAGTCATCTTAAAATATTTGGTGTTAATACGGGTTTAACCGAAGGTATAGATTTGGGAAGCTCTTCTTTCAAAAATATTGAAACACCAAAAGTTGCTATGTTAGTTGGTAACGAAGTTACCTCTTATGATGCTGGCGAGATTTGGCATTTGTTCGATCAGCGTTATCAAATGCATCTTACTAAACTCGATGTACTTTATTTAAAAGGCTTAGATATTTCAAAATATACTACAATAATAATCCCAAGTTCTAAACTAAAATTAGATTCCGAAACGATTGACACATTAAAAGATTGGGTTAAAAATGGTGGTACTTTAATCGGGTATAAAAACACCGTAAAATGGTTGTCTTCCAATAAATTTATTAAGCTTGAATATGCTAAATCTGAAGTGAAAGCGAAAAATATTTCGTTTGAACAAAAAGAAGATTTTAAAGGAGCTCAAACTATTGGTGGGTCGATTTTTGAAACTGAAATAGATAGATCGCACCCTATAAATTTTGGATATAAAAATAATAAGTTAGCAATCTTTAGAGACACCGAAATATTTATAAAAGCAGATAGTTCAAGCTATAACAACCCTATAAAGTATAGTAAAAATCCTCTTTTAAGTGGCTATATCTCAAAACCAAATTTAGAAGTTTTAAAAGAAACTGTTCCGTTTCAAGTGAAAAAATCGGGCAAAGGTAAAGTCATTGTTTTTACTGATAATACCAACTTTAGAGCGTTTTGGTATGGAACTAATAAACTTCTTATGAATGCTGTATTCTTTTCAAAATATATGTAACCTATTCATTCAAAAATAAAAGTAAACTTTTAAGATAAAATACTAAATTTTATCATTTTTATAAATGTTATAATTTTATTAAAGCTGGTATATTTTTGTTAATGAATAGTTAAATTTGAAATAAAAAAAACAGATGACTAATTCAAAAACCTTCATTACATTACTTTTCGCATTTTGCTTACTTTTTTCCGTAAATGCACAAGAAACCAAAAAAGATTCCACCTTATCAGGTCTTAAGTTTAGAAGCATAGGTCCCGCTTTCATGTCGGGTAGAATTGCTGACATTGCCATAGACCCAACCAACCAAAATATTTGGTATGTTGCTGTAGGATCTGGCGGTGTATGGAAAACAATAAATGCCGGAACAACTTGGACTCCCTTGACCGACAAGGAATCATTTTATTCAACAGGTTGCTTAACTCTAGACCCTAATAATCCAAATACTATTTGGCTAGGTACAGGCGAGAATGTAGGTGGGCGTCATGTTGGTATCGGCGATGGTGTTTATGTAAGCTACGATGCTGGAAAAACATGGAAAAACAAAGGGCTAAAAAAATCTGAACACATTTCTAAAATCATTGTCAACCCAAAAAACTCTAACGAAATTTGGGTAGCTGCCCAAGGGCCTCTTTGGAGTTCTGGAGGTGAACGCGGTTTATACAAAACAACTGATGGCGGTGAAACATGGAGACTTGTTTTAAGTAGTAATGAATGGACAGGTGTTACTGATTTAGTAATGGACCCAAGAAATGAAAAAATCTTATACGCTGCAACGTGGCAACGTCACAGAACCGTTGCCGCTTATGTTGGTGGTGGCGAAGGTACAGCCCTTTATAAAAGTATAGACGGTGGTGAAACATGGGATAAATTAAAAACTGGGCTACCCAGTAGTGATAAAAGTATAGACGGTGGTGAAACATGGGATAAATTAAAAACTGAACTACCTAGTAGTGATATGGGAAAAATTGGTTTAGCCATTTCGCCAATTAATCCAGATGTATTATATGCAGCTATTGAATTAGACAGAAAAAAAGGAGCTGTTTATCGCTCTAATAACATGGGCGCAAGTTGGGAAAAAATGTCTAACACCGTTTCAGGAGGAACAGGACCACATTACTATCAAGAGTTAGTGGCTTCTCCTCATGTATTTGACAAAATATACCTTATGGATGTACGTGTTCAGGTATCGGAAGATGGTGGAAAAACTTTCTATACTATGAATGAAAGTAATAAGCATTCTGATAATCATTCGATGACATTTAAACCTAATGATCCTAATTACTTACTAGTAGGAACAGATGGTGGTATTTATGAATCGTTTGATGACACAAAAACCTGGAAATTTGTAAATAATCTACCCATTACACAGTTTTATAAAGTGGCTGTGGATGACGCAAAACCTTTTTACAATATTTTCGGTGGAACCCAAGATAATAATTCACAAGGTGGTCCTTCAAGAACTTTAAGGTCTAACGGTATAGCAAATTCTGATTGGTTTGTACTTTTAGGTGGTGATGGTCATCAACCAGCTACTGAACCTGGTAATCCAGATATAGTATATGCTCAGTCACAACAAGGAAATTTACATCGTGTAGATAGAACAACAGGCGAAGCGGTTTTTATTAAACCACAAGAAGGTATTGACGAACCCTATGAGCGTAATAATTGGGATTCACCAATTATAGTTAGCTATCACGATTCTAAACGAATTTATTTTGGAACGCAACGTGTTTGGAGGTCTGATAACAGGGGTGATAGTTGGACACCGATTTCAAAAGATTTAACCAAAAACGAAGAACGCATAACCTTACCAATAATGGGTAAACAGATGAGTTGGGATGCTGCTTGGGATGTTTATGCTATGTCAACTTATAATACAATTACATCGCTTTCGGAATCTCCTTTAGATGAAAATATTATTTATGCTGGTACCGATGATGGCATTATTCAATACACAAAAAATGGAGGTGAAACTTGGACAAAAGTTCTAGTTTCTAGTTTACCAAATGTACCGTCAACCGCGTTTGTAAACGATATAAAAGCAGATTTACATGATTCGAAAACAGTTTATGTAGCTTTAGATAATCATAAATATGGCGACTACAAACCCTATTTATTAAAAAGCACTAATGGTGGAGCTTCATGGAAATCTATTACTAATGGAATTCCTGAAAACACTTTAGTTTGGAGATTGGTGCAAGACCATGTAAATCCTAACTTAATGTTTTTGGCAACTGAATATGGTATTTATTTATCATTAAATCAAGGTGAAAAATGGATGAAGTTTTCAGAAGGATTGCCAACCATTTCATTTAGAGATATAGCTATTCAAAAACGAGAAAACGATTTGGTTGCTGCATCATTTGGTCGTGGATTCTATGTACTTGATGATTATAGTCCATTAAGAAGCATGAACGTAAATGACTTTTCAAACCCTAAATTATTTAAACCTAGAAAAGCATTACAATACAACCCTATTAGTGGGGGAACTTCTAGCCAAGGTGAAAGTTATTTCACAGCTGATAATCCAGATTTTGGCGCAGTATTTACTTATTATTTACCCAAAAACTTTGAAAGTTTAAAATCTATCCGTCAGAAGAGAGAAAAGACGCTTAAGAAAGAAAATAAGAATATTCCTTTTCCTGGTTGGGATGCTTTAGACGAAGAGAAAAATGAAGAAAGTGCATCCATTATTTTAGTTATTAAGGATAGTAAAGGAAATTTTGTAACACGCGCAAATGCGCCTTATAAAAAAGGATTTAATCGTGTTGCTTGGAACTTAAGAACTCCAATGCAAACCTCATTAAATATGAATAGAATTAATGACGATCCTACAGAATCTCGAGGTACTACTTATGCTGATGAAGGTACTTATACGGTTACTATGTTTTCGAATATTAAGGGAGACATCACAGCCTTATCAGCACCACAAACTTTTGAGGTTGAAATTATTAAGGAAAATGTTCTTAAAAACCCAATGAGTAGTAATATTGACACTTATATGGAAGATCTTAAAACATTCAAAACTCAGTTGGAAATCACTTTGAATAATTTTAGAAATGCCTCAAAAAAATTAGAAGCATTTGATAAAGCTACAGCTTACATAGATGGAGAACCTGGTGATTTAGAAAAAGAGATTGGTGATTTAAAAGCTCAACTACAAGCACTAAACCAAAAACTTAACGGAAATTCTTCTAAAGATGAAATTGGTGAAAAAGATGTACTATCAATCTCATCAAGATTATCTGTGGCTCAAAGAGGTTTTAGAACTATTTACGGACCAACAAAAATGCACATGGAAAGTTTAGATATGGCGAAAGCACTCTTTAATAGGATTAAGCCACTACTAGATAAATTTATTAATGTTGACATTCCTACTTTAGAGGAAAAATTATTAAACGCTGGTGTACCTCCCATTTTGGATTAATTTTATAAAGTATAGAAATGGAAAAGCTCGTAAATAATTTACGAGCTTTTCTCCTACTAATTCCAGTACTCTAAATACTGAGAACAAACACTTAATTAAACATTTTTAATTTTTAAAATTCATAGCTTTTTTAATTCCGTTTTCTGAATAATGTATACTAAAATTGAATGTTTCTAGATTTCCTTTTAATTGGGCAAATTCACTCTGATTCGTCCAAGTTATATCAATTTCATTATCACTATTTTCAGTTATTTCAATCTCACCTAAAAAGGCTTTTGAAGTATTTCGCAATCGCATTATTTTAAGCTGATTCAAAACCACATCTTTTTTTAAACCTCTCTCAATATCAGCTTTTGATAATGTTGTACGGTTGATTTCCTTATGTCCAGCACTTCCTCCTTTATCAGCAGCTTCATAATCGTTTTTTCCAGCAAAAATATCTAAATACCAAACTTGCGGAATCCCAGGCATAAACATTTGAATAGCTCTTGCAAGTAATAATTTTTGTTCGTTTTCGCCTAAAGCGCTAAAATAAGTGGCATTAATTTGATAGTAAGATATCTTGTTGCCAGAAGCATCATAAAGATTCTTAACACGTCCACCACGCTCTAATATTTTAGACATTATAGATGCTATTTCATCGTCTTCTAATAATCCTTTATTATATCTACCATTAACCTCTTTGCCCTTTAAATCTAAAACCGGAATCCCATCATGACACCCTAACATATTCACGGTTTTATAACCCTTATTTATAATTTCTTTAGCCCATGTTAAAAGTGCTTTACTCGTATTACTTTCTAGGGTATGTATAATCAATCCAGGTAAGAAAAAATCATAAATATAGTAGCCTTCTTTAGCTACTTCATCATGCAAGCCCAAGCCATATTCTGCATGAATTTCTGGCAATAGCATAAGCTCATTTTTATTTGCAATTTGCTTGATGCGTTCTAAATAATTCCATGTCCCAGGTTTATTAAAAAAGTTAGATTGACCAATTTCCTTGTGTAAATATGCAAAGGCATCCAATCGTAAAATTTTGCAACCAAAATCTTTTAGTTTGGAAAGTGTTTCTTCATAGAAGTCCCAAACTAATGGAGATTTAGCATTCACATCCATTTGTCCTAAATAAGACCTGTTTTTTTCAACCACTGAAATAATCTCATTCTTAAACTTATCACTTTCTTCAAAATTCAAAGTTTTAAAATCTTGGTTTTGCTTGATAGCATTGTTAACCTTATCACAAATTGATTTAGCTTGTTCATAACTTAACCCTTGAATATTTTCTAAATCCTTTTCGTTAATTTCGTTATACTTTATCTCTTGGTAAAATGTGTTCCAATAGGGTTTCTCAGAACCATCAGGAAAAATTACTTTTAAAATAGGAAGACCCGGTTTTCTCATAAATAATTTACTGAGAAACTCTTCTTTTGGCACTATTATGCCATCCTTATTCATCGTTCCGTTACCTTCCCAAAAGGTATTCCAGTTTATAAAAAAATCTTTGAATTTTGATTTTTCTCCTTTTTCTAGTAAATCCTTAAATTGAGGTGATGCCACAGACAAGTGATTTAAAACAATATCAAATTTTAATTGAATATTCAATTTCTCTAAATCTTCTAAATCAGAATCTGAAACTAACTCCTTATTAAGATCATAATCTATAACAGAAAATCCACGATCTAAATCACTATTAAAAAAAGTAGGAAGCACATAAAATAAGGAAAATACATCTTTAAACTCAGTAGTCTTAAGCATGTTAATCGTATCACCTAGCTTTTCTCCAATGCTATCAGGATATGCATTAAGCATAACACCGTTATAATCATCTCGATTTGAGTTTTTACTTTCTAACATTGACTTTATAATAGTTTAGATAAAATATTAATATTATCTGGCAGCCTTCCAACATTTTGAAGCTTTAAAGCGGCCAATTGTAAAGCGACTTCTAAACATTCTTCCATAGTTTTTTTCTTTATATAAGCAAATAAGAAGCCTGACCAAAAAGCATCACCCGCGCCAGTAGCATCCATAACTTGTTCAATTTTTATTGCCGGTAATTGTATGGTTTCTTTATCTATTTGAGATAGTTTAACACCCTGACTACCTAATGTTAGGCATACCGTATTAACACCCAAATCATGAAAAAAATCGAATATTTCTTGATGGGGTAATTTTTGTTCAAAAAGCCTAAACATATCGTCTTCGCTAATTTTAACCAATGGATTAAACTTGCAATACGTTTTAATTACTGTAAGCGCTTCCTCTCTTGAGTTCCAAAGCTTTTTAGCATAATTAATGTCTATACTTAATTTACATCCTAAGTTAAAGGCCTCTTCAGCCTTAGATAAAATAGTTGTCTGAGCTGGAATTTTACTTAAAGCAAAACAGGTTGTGTGAAAAATGTTCGTGTCAGAAAGCATTTCTTTTGAAATTTGACTTTCTACAATATAAGCATCGGCTTCTCTAAATGGTATAAAATCAGGAGTACCATCTGTTCTTGAAACAAAAATAACACTTGTTGGTTTAGTAATTATTTTATGAATAGAATCTGTATTAACTCCTACTTCGGCAAGTCTTTCAAAAATATATTCCCCAAAACCATCATCACCAACTGTAGCGACTAATACGGATTTAAGCCCTAATCTAGCAGAATTCATAGCAACGTTTGCCGGAGAGCCTCCTAAATAACGATGATAATCTCTGGTTTGATTGATTTGAGCGCCTATTTGATGACCAATAAAGTCTACAAGCACTTCGCCTACAGATAAAATATCAATACTTTTCAAATTTAGTTTAGATTAGTTTATTAACGGCAAATTACAATTACAATCTCCATTAAATAAAATTTTGAGCGTAAAAGTGTTTTTTAGTTATACGAAATCGATTTCGTAACTACCAATTTTAGTGAATTATAATACTAAACTAAAGGTGTTTAATTATTGTTTTTCTTAAATAATAAAATGAGTGATGCCAAAATTGTTAATAATAACAAAGAAAAAAAGCTAATTTTTAAGCTAAAGGCATTTGAAATATAACCTAATATAACTGGCCCTAAAAGAAAACCAACGAACCCAACGCCAGACACAAATGAAATGCCCACGGATGCTTTTATACCTTTCGTTTTTCCAGCGATTCTAAATAATTCAGGGATAATTACTGATAATCCAAGTCCTATAATTCCAAATCCTAAGATAGTAATGAAAAAATGAGCCGATAGAATACACAAATAGCCAAAACATGCCAATATACATCCCAAAAGAATAATTTTTATGGAACCTATTCGCTCACTTATTTTATCTCCAAAAAACCGTCCTATGGTCATAGTTGTTGAAAATACGATAAACCCAATCCCTGCTAAATTATTTTTAGCAACCCTAACAACGTCGGTGAAATAAAGTGTACTCCAATGTTCTATAGCCCCTTCGCTACACATAATAACAAAGGCTATTAAGGCTATAACATATAAAGGTTTGAGTGTTTTAAAATGGAAGCTTGTTTTCTCCTTTGATATGGCTTTTTCAGCAATATGAAGGTAATATTTTCCTAAGATTAAATTAACCAATATGATAAACAACACCATAACGACCATGTGATAAAATGGCTTTGAGAAAAATGGCATTAAAAAACTCCCAAACATTGCCCCTAACACACCTCCTAAGCTAAAAAACCCATGAGCAGCAGACATGATGTTGCATGAGTTCCTTCTTTCAACTTCTGAGACTAAAGCGTTCATAGCCACATCAGTAGTTCCTAAAAATATTCCAGCAAAAAATAATGAAGCACAAAGCGTTAAATAACTTGGAGCTAACAACGGTAACAAAAATGCCATTGAAAATAATAAAACGCCAATTAACGTATAGCGCCCTAAGCCTATTTTTTTACTCAAAAACGGTACAAATGGAATAAATAATAGCACGCCTAAAGCAAGACAAAATAGCGCCAATCCCAATTCTGAATCATTAAGTTTTAGTTTTTCCTTTACATAAGGAATATATAATACCCAAGTACCAATTATGAAGTTTAAAGAACTAAACACCCAAACTGGTGCAAAATATTTAAGATTGGTTAAGATTAATTTGAGTGAGTTCATTTATGGACTTTAGAAAATCTTTTCGGGTTCTATAAGTTTGTTTAAATTTTGAATGTATCGATTTTCTAATAAGGATAACCCATATTGATATGAAGCATTCATCCAGCCAAATCCTTCTTGAGAAATATATTCAAAGTCGGTACCAACGTTTCCGTATTCTGCAAATACTTTATGAGTGGCTTCAACAACATCATATTTCTCTGGAATAGTACCGTTATAATCCACTGCATTCTTAATAATCATGAATAGCCAACGGTAAATTAATTCTTGAGCTTCTTTATTAAAACCGTAATTAATCAGTCCTTTCCAAATCATCATTTGGTGTGGTGCCCAACCATTAGGATAATCCCACTGGCGTGCAGGGCGCTCTTCTGAAATGTCTCCTCTACTCGCTTTAGTACTTCCAGCAATTCCTCCTTTTTCTTTTAAAAGTGGCAATGCATTTTTAACTAATACTGTGGCTTGTTCTTTACTAGCTAAATTACACCATAGCGGCGTGAATGTAGTTGCAGCCACAAATGTAGATTGAGTTTTAGTAACATGATTATAGTCTACATACAACCCTAAGTCAGCATTCCAACAAAACGTATTAACTAACTGCTTTCTATTGTCAGCTTTTTTAAACCAATACGAACTTGTGTATGAATTTGAATTCGCATTAAAGGAATCATCAAAAACATTTTTTATCAATTCCGCAAAATCTAATTCATATTTGTACAGTAACACATTAAGTTCTACCAAATTTAAATCGGCACAATTACCTTCAATTCTATAAGAAGTATCGTGCCCCGACTCTCTTACGGTTCTATCATGGAGAAAGTAAGTATCTAAAAAATCATTTTGCAATTCACCTTTCTGATATTTAGTAATGTAATCTTCAATGCTACAATTAACCTCTGCTGCAAAAGGTTTTAAAACAGCATCATAATGGCCTTCTTCACATTCAGGAGGTATTCCCAACCCTTCGGCTAAGTATCTATTTAATCCATTTTCTGTAAGTCTTTTACCTTTAACCATCCAAACGGATTCATACTCTTTAATTGCTGTTTTTAAATGGCTTTTTAACCAATTTTTATCGTTAGTAATTTCAAAAACTTCACGAATTAAACTCGTATAAAATGGTGGTTGTGTTCGTGTTAAATAATAAGACCTGTTGGCATTTAATATTTTTCCGTAATGTTCTATTTCATATTGAAAATTATCCGCCATAGCTTTTGCTAAATCCACTTTCCCATCAACGAGCAACCCAACGGACTCGAAATAGCTATCCCAACCGTACATTTCATTAAATCTTCCTCCTGGAACCACAAAAGGAACACCTTTAATTTCTCCATTTTCCTTTTCTAATTTCAATGATAAAATACCTGGTTTATCATTTAATGATTTTACAAATTCTGGAGAAATAACTTCAGGCAACTTAGCCGCATTTATATTTAATTTTGTCTCTAGAGTCTTATAGTAATTAAAAGCTAAGTCATCTTGAAAAGGAATGTATATCGGGAGTTTTTCTGCAGTTAGTGATTCATTTTTTGTGTCTGAAATCAGTTTTTCAACACCTTGGGCGTCCATGCTTCTTGTTAACCCTTTCCAGTAAAAATCACGAATCATCCGGGATATTCGGCTTACAGGTGGTTCGTCAATTTTGTTTAATGGAATTTTTACAGACGTTTTACCGTCATACTTAGCGATAACCAATTCCTGTAGCAAGTTAGATAGCTGATACGTTCCCTTTATAACATGCTTTGTACCATCTTCAGAAATTAGATCAAATGCCTTTGGTCCCTTATCTTCAATGGTTATTTTCTTATCGCCATCAGTATCTTCTTGAAGCAGTAGTCTACTTAAAGTATCTTCAATTTGTAGATTAAAAACCTTCATTATACCACAACTTGTTTTTTAGACATTCTATCGATAAGTAATACAAAAACTATTAATAATCCCATTGGAATTAGTAAAAAGTAAAACGCATTGGCACCACCAACACTTTCAAATAATTCACCCACAATTCTTGAACCTATTGTACCGCCTAAAGCCGAAAAAATAATAATTAAACCAGACATAGGCGAATGTAAACTTTTTGGCAAAGAACTTAATACCGTTGAGTTTAATAATGGATAAATGGGCGCAATAAACAACCCGATTAAGGGTAATATAAAACCAAGAGTTGGCACATCTGATAAGCTAGTAATTTCCCCAATGGCTTCAACGTCGCCTTGCAGTTGCGGTAAAATATAAATTAATATGCCACCAGAAATTACAACGCAAACTACAACTAAAACCACCCAATTTATATACTTGGTTAGAAACCCTGCTATGAATCTGCCAAGTGCCAAAGTAAGTGCTAAGATACTAGCCATTTGAACACTTAAAACAGAATTAAAATTGAATATTTTTTTATTAAATGTCGGCAACCAAGTCATGATTCCTTGTTCTATCATTACGAACAAAAACGCTGAAATAATAAATACCAAAACCAAAGGCACAATTATCAATTTTATTGATTCCATTAAGTCGTCCTTCAAACTATTACCTATTGCTTCAACTTCATATTCAACCTTAGAAAAAAGCAGAAAAACAAAAGAGATTGTAATAAGTCCACATAAAAGGTAGTAGACATTTAACCAAGAATTTTCATCTTCAGAGTAAAAAGCAGGAAATAAAAAATATGCCAATGCAATGCCAACCATAAAAAACCCTTCTATGGAACTCATTAAAGATGCGTGCTCTTTTTTTGATGATGTTAATATGCCTATAAGTGAATACACTGATAATTTTATCAATGCAAAACTTACACCTATAGTTAGAAACAGCACTTTAGTATAGAAAAATGAATTACCAAATATCATTTGCAAACAACCAAAAAACACAATAGCTAAAGCCACTAACATTGCTTTTTTATACCCTAATCGTGGTAAAAACGACGCAATTAAGAAAGATACAAAAGCAATTGGCAAATCCTTAAACGCCTCTAAAACAGATGCTTGAGATTCGGTTACCTTATAAACATCAATAGATTTCTCTATAACAATACCTACACTATTTAATAAAATAGCAAACACAAAGTAATTGAGATAGATGGAAATCTTAATACCTAAATTTTTCATAATTTATTGTATTAAAATTACTCGTTTATCTCCGACTTCGGTTCGTTTAAACGAAACGCTAATAAGGCGGCAACAATAAAGAAAACACCAGCAAACAGGATAGCATTAATAGCATTTCCACCTAAAAGATACTTATATATTGGTCCAAAAGTTAGTGTTTCAATACCCATAGGTATAACTATCATCATATTTAAAATACCCATATAAACCCCTCTTCTATCTTGAGGTACAGCTTTAGAGACCATAGTATAAGGTATTCCCATCATAGCTGCCCAACCAATTCCGAATAAAACCATTGGAGCTAAAACCAATGTCATATTTTCTATGAATGGAATTGAAAATAATGCTACTGCAGTACCTATTAAACTAAAAGCATACACTTTCTTACCTCCAAATTTTAAAGTTAGAGGTACTAAAGCAAGTGCTACCACCATTGTTACAATATTATAAGTCAAACTCATTTGAGCTGATTGTGAAGCGGCATCAGAAATGCCATAACCCATGGTTTTCATAAACAAAGGAGTGATATACTGCCAATAAACAAATAACGCGTACCATTGAAATAAGTATACAGCACTTATTTTCCACATAAATTTTGGCATTTCTTTTATGGCTATACCAATTTCATTAAATGGTTGCCAAACCCGTTCCATAAATGGTTTACTCTTGGCTGCATTAATCTCTGATAATTCCTCTTCTGAAGGCGGTATTTCAGGAGTTTTAAGAACAGACCATAATACTGTTGAAATTGATAATATGCCTCCTAAAGAAAAAGAATAATACATCCAAGTAGGAATCACACCATCATCAGAAACTGCCTCTGCACCAAATATTTTTTGAAACAATACAATTGAACCCATGGCAAGTAAAATACCTGCTCCAACAAAAAGACTTTGCATCTGATACCCTAAACTCAATTGTTTTTCAGGAAGTTTATCGCCTACAAAAGCTCTGTAAGGTTCCATTGCCATATTGTTACCTACGTCTAAAATCCATAAAAGTCCTACCGCAAACCATAAGACTGGACTTGTAGGGAAGGCAAATAAACAAATACTGCCAATAATGGCACCTATTAAAAAATATGGCTTTCTTCTTCCCCAACGAGGAGACCAAGTTTTATCGGACATAGCACCAATAATAGGTTGCACTATTAAACCCGTAACAGGTCCAGCAATATTAAGTATTGGTAACATATCTTCAGGAGCACCCAGATATAGAAAAATTGGATTTATGGCCGTTTGTTGCAATCCAAAGCTATATTGAATTCCAAGAAATCCAACATTCATATTAAAGATTTGCCAAAACGATAATCTTGGTTTAGTTAGTTTCATATCTTAATGTTATTAGTTAGTTTAGTCTTTATTATCCTTTAATCTTGAATAATACTTATTGCAAATCCTCCTCCAGAAGCCAATTTTATGTCAATTGTTGACTCTTTTGTTACTTCCATTTCTTTTATTTCATAAACTTGCGGATTATTATCCCAATGTGCATTTGGCGCGTCTCTATAAATAATAGCTTTATACGTTTTATCTGTCTCAAGAAAATCAAAAGCCACAGTTTGGGTTCTTTCATTCTCATCTGTAACACCTCCAACAAACCAATTTCCAGTAACACGTTCTTGACGAGCAATAGTAACATAATCTCCTATTTCACCATCTAAAACTTTTGATTGTTGCCAATCTACACCTACATCTGAAATAAATTTAAATGCAGGATGTACTTTCCCGTCAACCATATAATGCTCTGGCAAATCGCAAGCCATTTGTATCGGGCTATAAATTACAACATATAAGGCAAGTTGATGTGCTAACGTAGTATTTACTTGATTGCTTTTTTTATATTCATCAAACTTAATATTGAAAACACCCGGTGTAAAGTCTATGGGACCAGATAACATTCTAGTAAAAGCAACAATAGAAATGTGGTTAGGTGGATTCCCTCCATCTGTAGCCCAAGCATTAAATTCCTGACCCCTTAACCCTTCTCTAGAAATAGCATTAGGATAAGTTCTACGTTTTCCTGTAGCTTTTATAGGTTCGTGAGCATTAACAGCAATTTTCATTTTAGCTGCCTCTTCTAAAACCTTATGATAATGATTAACCATCCATTGCCCATGATGATATTCTCCTTTCGGAATAATTTCACCAACATAACCTGTTTTAACGGAATTAATACCATTGTCCTTCATGAATTTATAAGCCTCATCCATTTGTTTTTCGTAGGTAAGTGGTGCCGCCGAAGTTTCGTGATGCATAATAATCTCTACACCTTTTTCTTCGGCGTAATCCATAACCTCATCAAAATTATAATCGGCATAAGGTGTCATAAAATCAAAAAGACCTTCTCGCGCATCAGCATCCGAAAGCCATTTGTCCCAACCAGTATTCCAACCTTCCACCAATAATCCTTTGATGCCATTTTGTGAAGCAAAATCTATATATTTTTTAGCGTTCTCAGTGGTCGCTCCATGCTTAGACGTAGCCGATTTTCCTTCAGTCCAGGTATTCATATCCTGACTTCCTTCCATATCCCAAGTCGATTTTCCAATATGCATTTCCCACCAAATACCGACATATTTCATAGGTGTAAAATAGCTAACATCACCAATTTCGTTAGGGTCATTAAGATTTAAAACCATTTTGGATTCAATTAAATCTCCTGCTTTTTCTGCAATTTGAATAGTACGCCAAGGCGTATTAAACGGTAAAGTTACTTTCGCTTTTCCACCTAGTCTATCCGAACCAACCAACTCACTAACCATTTTTAAATTTTCATGGTCAACTTTTAATGTCATGCCTGCATAATTAGTTAAATCGGCTTCATGAAAACTCAAATACAACCCATCTGCAGTTTTCATTGTAACCGGGGTATTTACCGCATTTTCTGGAATGTAAGTTGCTGCTAAATTCTCATGATTTCGTTTTGATAAAGCATCAATTTCAGAAAATTTAGTTTCGTTATATAAATGTTCGTAAATATCCCAATCTCCAGGGATCCACCATACCTTATGATCATCTGTTAAGTTAAACTCTGTGTTTTCATCGGTAATTAAAATTTCCTTTAAGTGTTCTTGCTCTGGAAACTCATATCTAAAACCAACACCGTCGTTGTAGACTTTAAAGTGAATATTTACAAGCCTTTTCACTTCAGATTGTTCTTCTAAATTTACAACCAATTCATTGTAATTGTTGTTTACAGTTAGTTGCTCACCCCAAGGCATATCCCAATCTTCATTTACCGTGTTAGAACTTGTACTAACAATTTTAAAATTATCCTTTAAAGCTGGTAAATCTTTAAAATCGAAACTCATAAAAGAGGTATCAATCACTGTTTTGCTTTTATGATTAACCATGTATAATGGTTGACCATCTTTTGATAGTGTAAACTCAACTGAAATATTTGAGTCGGGTGAAGAAATATTAAAACTCGTTTCTTTTTTGTTACATGCTGCAAAAAGAAATGCAACTGCAACTATGCAGTAATAAAACTTATTTTTTTTCATTTTGATTATTTTAAATGAGTACTTTGATAAGCAATCCTTACCAATTTCCTTAATTTTTCAATACAAATTATAATTTCAAGCTCAAAAACAGCCTATGCCAACCGAAATCGTTTTCGGCTTTTAACAAACAAGCTTATCTCTCCACAAAAACCCTTAAAACTGAAAGTGTTTTAAGGTTTTAGATTAGATAAAGTTAAATTCTAAATCCTATGTGTTATACTTCTTAAAAAAGCATTTAAGAATTAAGTTCCTAAAGATTTAGTTTATCAGCTGCAAAATGTCCCAAATTCTTTCCTTGTTTTAACCCATTGTCTATAGCCGCTCTATAATGGATACCTCCATAAAGACGACTTAAAGCAGCTTCAGTTGAGGCATCATAAAACGATTTGAAACTGCGAATAGGTAATCCAAAAGGGATTTCAGTATCATCTTCAAAATAAAAATTATCACCAAAAATTTCAGTTAATACCACAGAAGCCGCACCTGAAACCACCGAATGACCACTTGAGTATTCGGGAAATGGTGGCGTTTGTAAAATAGGCAACCAATCTGGATCAATATGTTGATTTATAACCGTTTCTGGTCTTATTAAATTACTACGGTACTTTTCATCCCAACAACTAATAAAAGCATCAGCAATTGCTAAGGATGTTTTTGTGTAAGCATTAACAGTTTCTTCGACATTTGAATTTGTTTTTCTGGATGCAATTTTAGTAATCCCTATCCAATGGGCGCCTGGAGATATTTTTTTGGTTGCAAACATAAAATGACCTCTGGTAACTGACACAAATGGATTACAATCCCAAAATCTAGCTATCTGCACTGGTTCAGATTCGTCTCCTTCTTCTGTAACATTTTGACTTACATTATACACTTCCATTAATTCTTCATAAAATTTAGAATCCTTGTCTAGTGAAAATTCTGGATGCGGTTCTGGTTTAAATTGTTGAGCAGAATCTAGTAAAAAAGGTCTTATTTTATTCCAATGCGGCTCAATACCATCCATATATGATGGTGGTGTTGGTTGCCATCTAGTAGGGTCGTCGGTATCAACCGTAAACTTAGCCATGGTTCTGGTTTGATTGTAATTATCAGTACTCATATACTGCTTAATGTGATTTACCACATCAAAGGCATACGCTTTTGATGCATCAAACTCTACTTTGTTAGCCTGCTCCCAAACGTTGTATAAGCTATCCTGAAGCACTTCCATTTTCTCCTCAGAAAAAATAAGGCTCTTACTAACCTCCATATGTGCAATTAAAGCTGATAATTCCAGATTTACTTGTTGCGTTGAATCAACTTTGGGAATTGCTGTTAATTCATTTACTGTTCCAACAAGTGATTTAAATTTTGAACTTTTTTGCGCCAAAATCTCATAGGCAGCAATATTTGGATATACAAAAATCCTACTAGCTACTGGTGGTGAAAAAATATCATGAATTTGAATTTCCATGACCTTATCTACAGATTTATGGAATAATTCTGGTGATACTTGAATAGATTCAGCTGGTTTGCTACAACTGGCTAAAATAGCCATTATTAGAAATGAATAAATTCCAAATTTTAAATGTTTCATTGTATACGTATTCTAATTTTTTAATTTACTAAATATGATTTTCCGTTATTTCCAATAACTAAATACTGTCCTTCTTTTAATTTTACAATTTTTCTACCGCTAAAATCTTTAGGTAAATGTAATGATTTCACAATTTCGAAATTATCTTTCACTGATGAAGATATAACACCACCTGGATTAGAAGAACTCTGTCCTAACTCAGTAGTAAAGCCATAATAATTTCCCGTGAAAATAATTTGATTATTATCAACCAAAACATCTTCAATTGTACTTAATTGGGCTTGTTTTGGCAATGGTTGAGGCTTGAAATTTGTTCCATTATTCAAATAAATCATAGAACGCAACTCGTAAATATATTTGGTTTCTAAAATATCTGCTTCATTTTTTTGGGTTAAATCAAAAACTGTTTCAACCTTAGAAAAGGTGTTATAGTTTAAAAACTTCTTCTTTAATGATGGTATTTGTTGTACTAATTTATCCTTTGAAGCAAAGGGGACATAGGTTCCAAAAAAATCATAAAAAATAAGTTGATCTAATTGTTCATTCTTATCAAAATCGTCTAAATAAATTTTTACAGGCTTTTCAACTGAGGCTTTCCATTTAAAATTAAGTCCTGTATTACCGGCAATAATATCTAGTTTTCCGTCCTCATTAATATCGGCAACATTAATCACATTCCACATACCATACGTTTTATCCAACCCAAACTGCTGCGTTTTATTATCAAATTTACCGGTGCTTTTGTTATAAGAAAATATAAGAATAGGCATCCAGTCGCCTGCAATAATCAACTCAATATTACCGTCGTTATCAAGGTCTGCCCATTTGCTATCAGTTAACATTCCGAAACGTCTTTTTAAAACAATTTCAAAACTGTTTTGTCCTTTATTTTTCAAAATAAAGCTAAAAGGAGACAATCCGTAAGCACCTGGAATAGACCTGTTTCCTATAAACAAATCTTGCAACCCATCGTTATCAAAATCGAAATTAGACACTGTTCCTCCGTTTGTTGCCAAAAGATTCGAATTAAGCTTAGTAAAATTGCCATTACCATCATTTATGTATACTCTATCTTCAAGCATAGGATCTCCTTCCTTATGGTCATTACCGGCACTTAACGCATAAATATCTAAGTCGTTATCAGCATCAATATCAAAAGCAATGGCATCTACATCTTCATAAATATTATCTAAATGAAAAGCTGGAATGTCTTTTATTGAATAGGTTCCATTTTTATTTTGCATGTATAAAACTGGAGCTTGATTTCTGGCTCCTCCAATAAATAAATCTTGTAAACCATCTGCATTAAAATCTGCTTGAACAACCGAAGGGCCTTCAATAGATAAATTTTCTGGTATGAGCGCTTCTCTTTCATAATCTAGGAAGCTATTTTCTTTATGCTCATAATTAAAAACATTGAAAGGAATTTCCTTTTTGGATTCGTAATTATAATTTGTAGTTTCTCCCTTGTTAACATTAACAATGGTATTTAGCTTTAAATCTGTTAACAAAGATTGAGTTCTATCTTTCCAAATAACTCTCAATGAATCTACTTTTGTGATGTTACCTAAACCAAAATGAACTTGTCTTGTTGAACTGGATAAAAATCCTTTTATGGTTGACTGCTCTTTAAAAAATTGTTTGCCATCGGCATATACATATATTTTTGCGCCGGTTGTATTTAGACTTTTATTAGATTCAAAAAGATTAATAGACAGATAATTATTATCCGTTGATTGGGATGTTTTGTTTTCGAGTACCGATGCTTTTGCATTTATATTATTAACAACAATATCTAAATCTCCATCTAAATCTAAATCAGAAAAAGCGGCACCGTTTGAATAGGTGCTAGTATTATTTTCGTCTACCAGCGTTCTTTCAAAAGCTAAATCTCCTTTGTTTTTTAGCAAAGCATTTGGAAGATTCAGCATAGGCATCGTATTTATAAGTTTTAGCTCCAATGAATCTTGGGTAGTTTCGGCATATTTTGCAAAATCAAAATTGCTTAAATAATTAATATAGTCTAAATCATTCGGTCTTTTATAAATTCCGTTTGTAATGTAAAGGTCATTTAAACCATCATTATTATAATCAAAAATTAATGGCGACCAACTCCAGTCTGTTGCATAGGTATCAGTAATCAACGAAGCGTCCACAAAGTGATTTCCTTTATTTAATTGCAAATGGTTTCTAGCATATTGTTGCTGAAACCCAAACGACTTTTTTATTTGATTTACTTTATCCGAATCCTCACCACCAGATTTTAAAAATATATCTGATTTATACGGCATCATATCTAAAGTAACTATATCTAAATTGCCATCATTTGTAATATCGGCAATATCAACACCCATTGTAAATCTTGATGTGTGGTTAAAATATTTATCGCTCGATTCTGTAAATGTTTTGTTGCCATTATTTATATACAAGTAATCATTTTCATGAAAATCGTTACCTATATAAACATCCATAAATCCATCATTATTAATATCGGCAGTTGCAATTGCTAAACCGTAACCAATAGCACTATTATAAATACCCGTTTGTTTTGTAACGTCAACAAATTTGGTTTGGTTATTTTCAGAAATATTTTCGTAAAAAACATCTCCTGCAAGTGCATCGGATTTAGATCTTAACTCAGCGTTTCCATAAGAATAAGGCGAATGAACCGAATGATTCATTAAATACATATCTAGATCACCATCGTTATCATAATCAAAAAACGCCGATTGTGTTGAAAAGCCAGAAAAATCAACCCCATAGGCTTTGGCTTCTTCCTTAAAAGTATTATCGCCATTATTAATATACAACTCATTGGTAGCTTTTAAACCTTTATAATTACCTACTTTACACACGTAAATATCTAAAAATCCATCATTGTTTACATCGGCCATAGCAACTCCGGTGGACCAAGTAGCATCTTGACTAATACCACTACTAACTGAAATATCTTTGAACTTTAAATTACCTAAGTTTAAATATAATTTATCTGGTTTTTCGTTAGCAGAAAGGTAAATATCATCTAAACCATCATTATTGATATCACCCACAGCGACACCACCACCATTGTAATAATATAAATATTCAATAATATTTAGTTGGCCGTTAGATTGCAAATCGTTTGAAAAATCTATTCCTGTTAGGTCTGAACTTACATTAATAAATGTAGCATCTTCAACATTATTTTCAACGTCTACCTTATCACTTTTGTCTTTCGAACAACTTACAATAATTAAAAAAATAAAGACTATTCTTTTTATCATATTAATATTTATAAACCTCTAGTGAGTCGTTATTTTTAGCAATGAATATTTCATTATTAATTATTTTTACATCTCTTATTTGTCCATTTACTTTTAAACCTTTTCCAGTTTGGTGATATTTAAAATTTCCACCACCTATATTTTCTAAATAATTTCCAAAAGACGCATCATACCTACCAAATTCAGGCATTACACCATTTAAATTACCTCCTAAAAGTATGTCTTGGTCACCATCATTATCAAAATCTGCAGTGGTTATAGCGTAAATTGGCGAGAACTGTGTTTCGTTAGGTAATGCCTTTACTTCAAAATTAAAATCACCTTGGTTTAATAAAACAACTGAACTAAGTATATTAACTTCTAAAACTAAACTACTATCTAGTTGCTCCTTTGTAAAAATATCTTGGATTGTGGCGTCTTTAAATGATTCATAATCCGGATACTTTTTACTTAAATACTTTAGTTGGTCTACCAAATTATGTCTTAAAGCGTATGGGTACTCCTTTCCATTATTCGCTGTAAAGGCTAATATAGGATCTGAATAGCTATTCCCATCATAATCGTTTGCATATAGTTTTATTGGAGAACTCTCCGTAGCTTTAAACCTACTATTTAACCCATGATTCCCAACTATTAAATCCATATCCCCATCACCATCTAAATCACTTTGTTCAATGGTATTCCACCACCCTTTTAAGTTTGATAACTGATTATTTTTTGATTCTGTAAAACGTCCATTTTGATTTTCGAAAACTCGAATCCCCATAAACTCACCAACAACAACTAGATCTTTAAACCCGTTTTTATTAATATCTATAAACAATGCATCCGTTATCATTCCTAAATCTTTAAATCTAGGGGCAAGTTCATTCGATTTCTCTTCAAAATTACCTTTACCATCATTAACTAGTAAGAATCCTGAACCTGCCATTCCATAGGCGTTCGGTATGGTTCTTTCTCCTACAAATAAATCAATATCCCCATCATTATCAATATCAGCTGCTGTTACAGTACTACTGCTATGATAACCTATTGGTGTTGGCAATATTTGATTTGAAACGGTAAAATCTCCGTTTCCATTATTGATATATAGCTTGTCTAAATAATTAGGGCTGAATTTTGAAAACTCTACACCTCCACTACACACGTAAAGATCTAAATCCCCGTCACCATCAGCATCAAAAAACACACTCTCGGTATCTTCAGCAGTTTTATTCTTTTCAAAAACTTTAGAAGAGCTTGGTATAAAACGATTGTTCTTTTGAATAAATAACTTTGACTCATTACTTTTTGAACCTCCAATAAAAATATCTTGTTGACCATCATTATTAACATCACCTATCGACATTTTCGGCCCTTCTGCACTTCGCATAAAGGGTAATAAGCGCTCAACATTAAAATCGATATAGTTACTTTCTTTATGAACAAAGTCTAAGATATTTTCTGCTTTTGTAAAAAGATTCTCAGTTTCAGTTTTATTTAAAGAAGAATCCATAGTCAAATTAGCATCTTTTTCTTCTAAAATAATTATTTTATTAGCCTCAACATTTTGCAACATCGACACTTTCCCTGAAGGCCAAATAACCGTTAATGTTAAGCTGTCTTTATCTTTAAAGCCAAAGTTTGGTCTGTTATCCATAGAAGACTGAAAACCTCTTACTGGCTGCTGTTCTAAATAATAAGTGTTTGATTTATTGCTCAATTTTAATTTAGCACCAACTGCATTTTTATTTAGACCTTCTCCTTTTAAAACAACTTTTAAATAATGCGCTTCGGGGTCATTTAAATTATTTTGATAAACAAATAATGGCATGTTTACATTATTGACAATCAAATCCATATCACCATCATTATCTAAATCGCCATAAGCGGCGCCATTTGAAAAGCCTTTAGTATTTAATCCGTTTTCTTGACGTTCAAATTTCAAATTGCCCGAGTTTACATAGGCATGATTTTTCACTTTATTTGAAGGAATAATATCAATCAGTTTTTTGTAATCCACTTGATTGTTATTTACAACAGACTCAATCACTTCTTGATTCGAAATATATTTTAAATAATCCTGATTGGTCAAGTCTTTGTATATGCCATTGGCAATAAATAAGTCTTTTAATCCATCATTATTCATATCAAAAAATAAGGCTCCCCAACTCCAATCAGATGCTTCCACACCACTAAATCTTCCTATTTCACTGAAAGTTAAATTGTTATTATTTAGTTGTAATGTATTTCTTGTAAACTGGTGGTAGTAATCGTTCTTTAGGTTGTATTGATACTTATTCCAGTCTTCAAAAGTTGTAACAGTTTTTAATCTATCATATTCACTGGGAAGCATTTCGGTTATAAAAATATCGTTATAACCATCATTATTAATATCTGCAGCATCGGCTCCCATAGAAGCGCCACTTATTGAGTTTATCGAACTTGTTAAACACTCTTTAAACGTTCCATCTTTTTGATTGATGTATAAATAGTCGCGTTCAAAAAAATCATTTGAAACGTAAATATCTTGCCAATTATCGTTATTCATATCGCCCACGGTAACGCCTAAACCAAAACCAATAACACTTCCATAAATACCCGCTTTTTCACTAACGTCAATAAACTTTCCGTCTTTATTTTCAAAAAGTTTATCACCTCCCAAAACATCTCTTTTTGGGCGTTCATTTTTAGTAAGGTTAAAACTCCCTATGGCCTGATATGAATTATTTAGAAGGTAAACATCTAAATCCCCATCTTGGTCATAATCAAAAAAGGAAGCATGTGTAGAATACCCTTTATCATCTAACCCTAATTCTTCAGCACGTTCAGTAAAAGTTAAATCACCATTATTTATAAAAAATTCGTTTTGTTTATTGTCGCCCTTAACATCACCGGAATTACAAACATAAATATCCAAAAAACCATCAGCATTAATATCAACCATTGAAACTCCTGTAGACCAAGCTTTTGTTCCAGCAGTTCCTGATTTTTCGGTAATGTCTTCAAATTGAAAATTTCCTTTATTCAAATACAATTTGTTTTCGTTCATATTAGAAGTTAAGTAAACATCTTCTAATCCATCGTTATTAATATCGCCAATGGCAACACCGCCACCATTGTAGAAATTTCTGTATCGATATACATTAAACTCATCAGTAGATTCCAAATCATTACTAAAATTAATCCCCGTTATTTCTGGAGGCAATAATTCAAATTGAGGCTTTATTTCCTTTTGAGCTTCGTCTTTTTTATTGCAAGAAAACGCTATAAGAAGTAAACAATATATATATATATGTTTCATTTTTTAAATTTTACTTTTTCAAATGATTAAGCTTGTATTTTAAATCTTCAATCAATACAGAAACGTCTCTATCTGTTTCTGTTTTCAATTGAATTTGTCTATTTCCATCAACTTTCACCAAAGTATTCTTAACTTTCATGAATGCGTTCCCAGGGTACCATTTCATTAAAGAATCCTGTATTACAGGCAAAAGATCATCAGATTCTAAATCTTTGTTCCATGGCGCCCACGCTACATAAGAAAATGTTACGTCCATTGCTGTTATAATATCTTCAGGATTAAATTTTGCGTAAAACAGCATTTTAATTTTTTTTGTTGTTTGGGTGCTGTCTTTTGGATATAAAATAGTTTGCACATTTTCATTTTTTCCTCCATGAGTCGCAATACCTTGTTTGTTTAGATTCCAACAAATTTCATAAAACTCCTTTCTAGTTTGACCAAATTCCAAACCATGAAAAACACTATTGTATGTCTTACCACTAGCTAATTCCCTTTTAACAAGTTTTGTATATTCTGATTGGCAAGAACACACCAAAATTATTACTAAAAAAATTCCTAACTTTTTTAAACTATTTAATTTCATAAACTTTTAAACTATCGTTATTAATCGTAGTTAATAAATAATTTCTATCATTTATTTTACCAATATTAAAATCTCTAATCTGTCCTTTAATATTTAATGGAATAACATTATTAAATTGATGTTTATCATCTCCATATAATAGCCACCCACGGGAGGCATCTTGTCTTCCAAATTGAGGTTTAACCAAATATTGGTTGCCACCAAAAATAACATCTAAATTACCATCGCTATTTACATCAAAAACAACTATAGCTTCAACGTTTGAATATTGAATTTCCACTGGTAAATCTTGGGCTTTAAATGTATTATTTTTATTTATAAATAATGTCGTTTTTGTTGTATTTATATCGAGAATAATGGCTTTATCTAGTTGCTCTTTGCTAAAAATAGTTTGTATGGTTGCATTTGAAAAATCTTTATAAAATAGTAGTTTTTGTTTTAAACTAGCTATTTGCGAAATCAGCTCATCTCTGTCCAAAATAGGGTAATAATTATTGCCCCTTTTATAGCAAATAATTTGCTCAACCGTACCATTATTATCAAAATCTGAAACATACATTCTTATACCTTCATTGAAAAAAGAATTTGTTCCTTTATTGCCAGCGAGTATATCTAAACTTCCATCTTTATTAACATCAACTAATTTGAGTGTTTTCCAATAACCTGAAGTGTTTTCTAAACCAAATGATTTTGTTTCGTTGGTTAAGACACCCTTTTTATTTATGAAAATTGAAACAGGCATCCACTCGCCAACCACAATTAAATCTTTAACGCCGTCATTATTTAAATCTGCCCATTGAGAATCTGTAATTAAACCAATATTACTTAATGATTGCTGTTTTGAGAATTCAAATTTATTACCTCCTTTATTTTCTAAAATATAACCACTGGTTGGAATTCCATAGGTTTCCACTTGAAAACGTTCTCCTATAAAAATATCAACATCTCCATCTTGGTCGAAATCATAAACAGAAACTGTAGAAGAGCTTATTGGAGATTTGAATGGTAAAGCGTTTGAACTTAAGCTGAAATTACTATTACCATCGTTAATATAAAGTCTGTCATTTAAAGAAAAGTCAAATTTTGAAAAAGACTTACCTCCACTACATACGTATAAATCTAAATCTCCATCATTATCACTATCAAAAAATATGGCATCAGTATCTTCGGATTTTGAATTTAATTCAAATGGTGCTTTAATTTCTTTATAACTTTTATCGGGTTGTGATAAAAACAAACTTCCAGAATATCCTTTAGCGCCTCCTATATAAAAATCAGGATTTCCATCATTATTGATATCTTCACTTGCAATATTAGGTCCTTCATTATTAAACATCTCGGGTAGCAATTGCTCTCTGTTAAAATCTACAGCATTATTTTCGTTATGCTTAAAATTTATCAACTTATCAGTGAGTTGCAATGGATTATTTGAATTCTGATTACCAAAATTCTGTTTTATCAAAGTATCCAATGACGGCTGCGTATAATTATAAACCTGATTAGTCTTTAAATTTTGATGTTTACTTTTTGTTCCGTTAGGCCAACTAATAATTAAACTATCAACGGTTTTACTAGCACCTGTACCAAATAACAAATCGGGTGAAACCGAACTTTGAAACCCTCTAGATGGAAAATTTTCTAAAATACTATATGAATTATCAAAGTATATTTCCGCTTTAGCGCCTATGGCAAATGTGTTTTGAAAATCGCCTTTTAGCTTTAATGTAATACTACTTTGCAACGTAGTATCTGATTGGTTTTCGTAAATAAAAGCTAACATATTTACATTGTTTACTACTAAATCTAAATCGCCATCATTATCAAGATCACCATATGCACTTCCATTACTAAAACTTGGAGTGTCTAAACCCCAATTTATAGATTCATCCGTGAATTCAAAATTGCCATGATTCTTAAATGCCACATTTGGAACTGGTTGCGATGGCATAAGGTTGATTAGTTTTTTCATGACCTGCTTGTCATTTTTAATCATATCACGTATTTGATCTTCATTTGCCATATAGACTAAGTAATCCCTGTCAAGCAAGTCTTTAGCAATACCATTACTAACAAAAATATCCTTTAAACCATCATTATCGGCGTCAAACAAAAGAGATGCCCAACTCCATTCAGAAGCGGCTACATTAGAAAACCTGCTTACTTCAAAAAAAGTATCATCGCCCATATTTCTATGCAATGCATTTCGCGAAAACTGATAGTGATACCCATTTTTAACCTCCATATCATATTTATTCCATGACTCAAAAAGCGTTTTGGTGCGCTGTCTTTCTAAGGTTTTTGGCAGCATTTCTGTTACCATAATATCGATTCTGGAATCGTTATTTAAATCAGCTGCATCGGCACCCATAGAACCCATCGAAATAGATTCAAATTGATTTTCTAAATGATCTTTAAACGTGCCGTCTTGTTGATTTACATAAAAATAATCCCGCTCAAAAAAGTCGTTTGAAATAAAAATATCTGGCCAACTGTCGTTATTATAATCACTTACCGTTATGCCCAATCCAAAACCAATGGCGCTAGAATAAATATTGGCTTCTTGTGTAATATCAACAAAAAATCCATTATTGTTTCTTAAAAACTTATTACCAGTAGTTGTGGGTTTATTACGCTGGTCTTTTATCAAATCATAATTCCCAACAGCTCTTATAGAGTTGCTTAATAAATAACAGTCTAAGTCTCCATCTTTATCATAATCAAAAAAATTAGCCTGTACAGATAAACCAACTATATCTAAACCATATTTTTTTGATTGCTCTGAAAATGTTAAATCACCATTATTAATAAATAATTCGTTATGCCGATTAGATTGATTACTTGGTGGTCCCGCTTTACAAACATAAATATCTAGCAAACCATCGTGGTTTATATCAACAAATGTTACACCTGAAGACCAAACATTGTCACAGGCTACTCCAGCTTTTTCGGTTATGTTTTCAAAAAGCCAATTACCCTTATTTAAATACAATTGATTGTTGACTAAATTCCCTGTAAAATAAATATCTAATAGTCCATCGTTATTAATATCGCCTAGAGCAACTCCACCGCCGTTATAAAAATTTTTATAGGTATATGGGTTTAGCTCTTCAGTTTCTACTAAGGTGTTTTCAAAATTAATATGAGTGCTCTTAATTTTGAAAAGTGTACTAGTTTTATCCTTCGCTTTAGTACAGGAGAACGTCACTAATAAAATTAGTATGTAATAAAATAACTTCAATTTATCAGGAAATAAATTCATAAAAAAACGGGTTATCAAATATAGCTGATAACCCGTTTATATTAAAACAAAAACTCTAATTAATAACCAGGGTTTTGTGTTAAAGTTCCTCCACTTGCATCAATTTGCTCTTGTGGAATTGGGAATACATTTCTGAATGCTGCAGAAGCAGGTTTTTCCCACCATGCATCATTATATTTACCAAAGCGAATTAAGTCTTGACGACGTGTTACTTCCATAAACATTTCACGACCTCTTTCTGCTAAAAAGTCATCAGCAGTTAAAGAACCTAAAGCAGAAACACCTGCTCTTGCTCTGATTGTGTTTACATCTGTTAAAGCAACGTTCCAGTCACCTGCAACTCTCGCATCAGCTTCACCACGGATTAAATACATATCACCTAAACGAATGATTGGCATATCGTTATCCATGTTATCTCTTTGTCCTTGACGGAAACTAAATTTACCTAAACGCGCACCACCTTGTCTCGAAGCATTAGGCTCTAATTCATTAATATCAGTTGTATAAACTAATGATATATCAGCTTCTGTACTAGCATAATCTAAAATGGCAGAACCTTCGTAATCAGCTTGTGGTCCTACAATAAAGTTTGCTGTCTTACGCTTATCAGCCGCATCATAAGAATTGTAAAAATCTTCTAATGCAGAATATCCATTCCATGGTTGATTTTGTAAATTCCACGTAAACTGACTTGAATAGTGTAACGTCATTTGTGCGAAATTCATATTCGTACCAGAAACATTGTCGTAAGCAATAGCCCAAACAATTTCAGGATTCGTATTGTTATTAGGTGCAAAAACCGCTGCATACCCTTCTAAGGTATCTGGATCAGAAGCTACACTAGGTCTTTTAGCTGGATTAGGTACTGAACAACCTGTATCACATAAAGTATATCCGCCATTGTCAATTACATAACCTGCAGCAACAGACGCTTCAGCATATCTAGGAGTGCCTGTATAAACTCCAGCATTTAAATATAATTTAGCAAGTAATCCTAAAGCCGCAAAACGATTAATTCTGTAACGTGTTTGAGACGCACTTAATGGACTAGATGATAAATCCATTCCAATTACACTTGCAATTCCTAAAGACGCTAATAACTCGCTTTCTACAAAATTAAAAACTTGTGCTCTTGTAGATTGTGGAGCATCCGTACCAGGTGTTGTTACTAATTTTACTCTTCCGTAAAGGTCAAGTAATCTATAGTAGAAAAATGCACGTAATGCTCTTACTTGAGCGGTTTGATTTGCATCTAGGTTTCCGGCAGCTAAAGCTGTATTACAAGCTCCAATTGCAGAATATTGCTGACCCCATGTCCCGTTTACAGGACCGTTTGTTGGTCCGTAAGTATGTCTGTGCATATCAATCCAGATACCACCATCATACCAGTCACCACCTTTTTGGGTAATTGCTGCCTCATCAGATGATACTGTTTGAACTGACCAATATCCACCATGGTTCGCAGAACCTGATTCTCTTAATTGGTTATATGCAGACGATACTGCATCCGATGGTCCTGAACCACCGCCATCAAAAGTACCAAAGGTTGGTTCTTCACCATTAAATGGTTCGCTTACTTCACCAACAAGTACTTCGTCTAAATCTGTACATGCACCTGCAAAAATAAGTGCACTACTCATTAAAATTAATTTAAAAATGTTTTTCATAGTTTTTTTTATTAAAAGTTAACATTTACACCTAAGGTAATTGTTCTGGATGCAAAATAATTATATCTTCTATCTATACCTGGAGTTAAAGGATCAGCATTAAAGCCTAAGAATCCTCCATTATCAACCGAACCTCTATCTGTTAAAGCCGGCTCAGGGTCAGCACCTGTATATCCTGTAATGGTAAACAAGTTTTGAGCACTTAATGACACTCTTAAGTTTTTAATGTATTTGTTATCATCAGAAATATCAAAATTATAACCTACTGATATGTTATCTAACTTAACAAAATCTGCTTTCTCTACATACAAAGAACTGAATTTCGCATTTGTGATAGCTGGATCAGCATACTTTGTATTAATAAGGTTGTAAGATCCTTGACTTCCAACTCTAGGCTCATAAAATACTCTAAAGTTATTTACTAAACTGTGTCCGAAAGCACCTCTAAAAAACGCATTAACATCCCAGTTTTTATACGTTAATGTATGAGACCATCCTAATTCGAAATCTGGAATACCTTTACCTAATTTAGCTAAATCTCCATCTCTTACACCATCTTCATTCGCGTCAATAATATTACCTATCAACTGTTCTGCTTGGATTGTACCATCACCATTAACATCAACAAAGTTCTGGCTACCATTAGTAACTGTACCATCCCAAATTGGACCCCAAATTTCACCAATTGCTTCACCTGGAGCAACTAAAATCACTGCTGTATCATTTTGCCCAGGAGCACCTAAGTTTCCTCTTAATGTTGTAGCGTCAAAAGAATCTAAGGTTGTTTTGTAACTAGATAATACGATTCCCGAGTTATATGTTAAATCCTCCTTTTTAATAATATCATAATTTAATGCTAATTCAAAACCATTGGTAGATAAGTCTCCACCATTTTCAACTCTTTGTCCAGTTGGGTAAACGGCTACATCAACAGCTCTTTGTAAGATGAAATCTTTTACTTGACGCGTATATAAATCTAAAGTAGCTGATAAGCGTCCTGCATTAAACTCAATACCAAAGTTAGTCTCCGCTTTTTGCTCCCATTTTAAATCTGGGTTAGCATCTGTAACTTGATTAGTACTTAATAAATCAGCCGTAGGACTAAATCTTGCATTCGCTAAACCGTAGTCAGAAGGTAAAGAACCTGTAACACCGTATCCTAAACGTACTTTAAATAAATCTACATTATTAAAGTCTACATATTTGTTTAAGTCTACACCTAAACCAAATGCTGGAAATGTACCCCATTTATTGTTTTCACCTAATTTAGTTGAACCTTCTCTACGTAAAGATGCATTAAAATAAATAGCATCATCAAAAGTAGCATTAGCTCTTGCAAAGAATGCAATAATTCTTTGCTCCGGCGATCTGTTACTGTTAATAGATATTTGTCCTGCATTAATTTGATCTTGAGACCACTCTAAAGCATCTAAATAAGCTAAATCATCATTTGGAAAATCTCCAGCAGATAAGAAATAATCATTAAATGTTTCTTCTTGCCAAGAGTAACCTCCTGTAAACTTTAAGTTTAATTTCTCAGATGGGTCAATACTAATATCGCCATATAATTCAAATAACTTAAATCTATCGTCTCTAGTGTAAAGTCTAGCTAAACCTTTTCTAAACGGGCTACTAGCACCTCCTCTAAACAATGATGTTGTTCTATAGTACTCACCATTGGTTAATTTTTTAAATTGCTCAGAATACGTACCGTTTAAAGTAATATTTTGTGTAACCGAATATTTAAAATTAGCACCATAAGTAAATTCATTACGACTACCATTATTAGTATTCTGATTTACAATAGACACTGGGTTAAAACTGTCGAATAAACCAAGTGTTTCAAAATACCCTCCATAAGGATCCGGGTTATAAGGATATGGTGAATCTACACCTAAAACTGGCGCTGTTGGATTATAAAGCACTGCGTAACGTAACGCCTCGTTAAATCCAAATTCTGAATCTCTTTTTGTATAAGATGCATTAAAATCAATCTTTAATTTATCGTCTAAGATAACTGTAGAAGCTTGAAGTCTCGTGTTAAATTGCTTAAAACCAGAATTTTCTAAAATACCTTGAGCATCTCTAAAGTTTGTTGAAACTCTAAAGCTAGTTTGATCGTATCCTCCAGAAATCGCCACATTGTGAATATTTGACACAGCATCTCTAGTCACTAAATCCATCCAATCTGTTCTACTACCTAAATCAGTACCACCAGCTGCGGCAAATTCATCACCACTCATATTCTCTACTTGATTCGCAATAGATGCAATTGCAACAGAACCATTATAATCTACTGAAGTCGTTCCTGCCCTACCTCTTTTAGTAGTAACAATAATTACACCACTAGAACCACGTGATCCATAAATTGCAGCTGCAGAACCATCTTTAAGCACCGTCATACTGTCAATATCACTCGGGTCAATGTTGTTTAATGACGCTCCAATGATACCATCAATTACAATTAATGGCGATGAGTTTGAACCTACTGTTGAAATACCTCTTAAACGAATAACAGCATCCTCATTCGGGCTACCACCTTTGTTATAGATACTTAAACCCGCTACTTTACCTTGAAGTAACTCAGACGGGTTGTTAATTGTACCACGGTTAAATTCTTCTTCGCCTACTTTCGTTACAGCAGAAGTAATTTCCTTTTTTGTAGTACTACCATACCCAACAACTACAACCTCATCAAGTTGAGCTGCATCTTCAGCAAGCGTTACATTTACTGTAGTACCTGAAACAACTACTTCTTGAGTTAAATAACCAATGTAAGAAAACACTAAAGTATCTCCATCATTAGCATTAATTTGGAAGTTCCCATCAAAATCTGTTACAGTTCCTACCGATGTCCCTTTTACCAAAACGTTTACTCCTGGTAGAGGCCCTGATGCATCAGAAACAGTACCTGTTACTGATTGCGCATAGATAAAGCTTCCAAATAGCATGACCATAGGAAGCAAAAGCTTTTTTAGTAATTTGTTTTTCATATTGAGTTTAGTTAATAATTAATTGTTTGTTAGTTTCTAAATTAATGTGATAGGTAAAAATAAATAATCAATACCTTTTACCTGTTTATTTTTATTCACTGAAAGAATTTGAACAAAATGTTAAAGTTTCCATAAAATTTATAAAAACAAATTTTGCATTTTTAAAAGTAATAATTAAAAAAAAATTAAAAAAAGGCATTTTTTTTAACCGAAAACGTTTTCGGTCGTTGCGAATATAGTAATAATAGGGCTTCCCAATTCATTTTTATTAAATTTCTATGGTATTTTTTTATAGAGTAAATAAATTTAAAAGTCTTAATTTACAAATTTATCAATAGAACCCAAAAAAATGTATGGTTTTAACAGTAAAAAATAATGAATTGTAGGTGTTTTGAGATGAAATAAATTTGTTTCATGAAATATTTTTAAATTATCTTTAGTTTCAAGTTAAATCAATAACGTTAATAGCAAAATATGCCAAAGGTTACTTTAAAAGTACTTGCAAATAAACTTGGGCTTTCAACCTCCACAGTTTCTAAAGCTTTAAAAGATTACTCTGATATAAATGAAGAAACAAAATTAAAAGTACAAGAGTTAGCTAAAAGTTTAAATTATACACCTAATGCTTTTGCTCAAGGTTTAAGAAATCAAGAGTCTAAAATTGTAGGTGTTATAATCCCTTCTATGGTTCATTATTTTTTTTCAAATATTATTGATGGCATTTTAAAAGAAGCCGAGGAAAGAAACTATATGGTTGTGTTAATGCAATCTAATGAAGATTATGATCTTGAGAAAAAGCAAGTTGATGTACTTTTAAGCAAAGGTGTTGATGGTATTATTATTTCTTTAGCAAATAAAACCAGAGATTTTAGCCATTTAGCAAAAATTATAGATTATAATATTCCTCTCATTCTGGTTGATAAAATCGCTAAAACGATTAATTGTTCTAAAGTTTTAATAGATGATAGAAAAGCCTCGTATGATGCTGTTAACTATCTTATACAAAAAGGTTACAAACGGATTGCTCATTTTAGAGGTGATTTAAACCCTCAAAATTCTATTGACCGTTTTTTGGGTTATAAAAAGGCTTTATTAGACAATAATATTGAGTTCGATCCTTCCTTGGTTTATGTATGTGATAACAATTCTGATTTTTCAGATGGATATGAAAATGCTGAAAAGCTTATAGCAGACCATGGAAATAATGTTGATGCCCTTTTTACGGTAAACGATCTTTTAGCAATAGGTGCCATCAATTATTTTAATGAAAATAATATAAAGATTCCTGAGCGAATTGCTGTGTTTGGTTTTAGCAATTGGTTTATGTCATCAGTTATCTCGCCTTCTCTATCTTCGATTGAACAAAATGGGACTAAAATGGGTGAAAAATCAGCACAAATATTATTTCAAGAAATTGAAAGTAAACACAAACAAAAACCAATTGAATTTCAAAAAGTTATAATTGACACCGAATTAATTATTAGAAAATCCTGTTAGTTATAAAATTATTTAAACTTAAATTCTTGAATTTTCAGATTCTCAATTTTAAAGGTTTTATCATCTGAATGAATCGAAAACGTATCTAAAGGTTGGTTTGGAAAAAACAATTCGGTCATAACAGTTTCTCCGTTATTATAAAAAACCTCAATGGATGTTTTATCCAAAAGTATTTGTACTTTAAGATTTTGCAGTTTTTCGGATACTTTAACTTTTGAAACGTGAGGTGCAAATTTTTCAGAAAAATTTACTTTTCCTGACTTTGTTCTATCCAAATAAAATTCATTATTCTCATTATCCAATCCTAAGGCAAGTGTATCTCCTTCTTTGTTACTTAATATGAAGCTATAATTTGCATCTTTCAAATTTTTTAAATCAAATTGAAGATTTAGTTTTGCCATATTAATTTTGGCAGTATTAAATAGTGCTGAAAGTTCAGTTGGATTAACAGAATCCTTTTCAATCTCCTTTTCAACGTAATTATAAACCTCATTTACAGGTAAACTCTGCACATAATAAGACTGATTACTCTCTATAAGTTTAAGCTCTCTCGCAACAGTCATACTACTACGCCATTTAAATGTTGGAACATCTCTAGCATAATCCCAATTAGACATCCAACCTATAAATAATCGTCTACCGTCTGACTCAGGAATGTTTGACCAAGTTACACCTGCATAGTTATCTCTACCATAATCTAACCAAATAGCTTTATGATGTTGTAACTGATTTAAAAATTTCTCATTAGGAGTAAATGATTTACCATCAAAATCTCCAACAAAATATTGTGCAGCACTACCACCGTTTGGTCCTGCAGGATTAATACTTACTATTAACACCCATTTTGTTTCATCGCTTCCCTCAACTTTCATTGGGAACAAATCCGGACATTCCCAAACACCTCCATGCGCTCCTAATTGTTCACCAAATTCAGATTCAAATTTCCAATCTTTTAAATTTAATGAGCTATAAAACATAATTTTATTACCAGCGGCTAAAGACATAATCCATTTATTACTAGAATCGTCCCAAATAACTTTAGGGTCTCTAAAATCTTTAATTCCTGGATTTGGAATGACTGGATTCTTATCATACTTTGTCCAAGTCATCCCTTCATCTAAGGAATATGCAATGGCTTGCGTTTGAAAATCTAGTCTGCCATCCTTTTCACCTTGCATATTATGATAGGTATATATGGCGACTATTGGTGTAATACCATCTTTTCCAAAACCAGAGGTGTTATTTTTATCAACTACAGCACTACCGGAAAAAATCAATCCTATTTCATCAGGGTAAAGCGCAATAGGTTGTTCTTCCCATGTAACCATATCTTTACTAATAGCATGTCCCCAATGCATGGGACCCCAAACATTTCCATCAGGATAATACTGAAAATATAAGTGGTATTTTCCATTTAAATAAAACATCCCATTAGGGTCGTTCATCCAATTTGCTTTAGGTGTAAAATGGAAATTAGGTCTGTAAAGCTTTTCTACGATACTATCTAAATTTGAAGTCGTTAAAGCATCTTTAGTATTGCTCTTATTTTCTTTTTTACAACTTATTGTTGTAATTAATAAGGCAAAAATTAAAACTAAGAATAGTGCATTAGTATATTTTTTATTTCTCATCTCTTATAAGTTTTTTACTTAATTCTTCTAACGAAATACCTTTGGTTTCTACCATCATAAAAATCACAAACAACAACTGAAAAACCATCATAATAGCAAATATCATAAACACCACGCCGGCTCCTATAGTTGAAAAAAGTACTGGAACTAATGATGGAATTATAGCTGCCAATATCCAATGGGTTGATGTACCGAAAGATTGTCCACTTGCCCTTAAGTGATTTGGGAATATCTCAGAAATATAAACCCAGATTATCGCACCTTGCCCTATAGCATGTGAGGCTATAAACATGAATAAAAAGATAGGAACCGCCATTCCTTCCCAATCTAAAAAGAATGCCATAGAAACCAATCCTAAAGATATGATATAACCAATGGAACCAATGTACATTAACACCTTTCTACCCAAACGGTCAATTAAAAAAACACCAAATAGTGTAAATATTAAATTAGTAACGCCAATACCAATACTACTTAATAAAGCGGTGCTTTCTCCTAAACCGGCTTCTTCAAAAATTCTTGGAGCGTAATACAAAAAGGCATTTATTCCAGAAAACTGATTGAACATAGCTATTAAAAAAGCAAGCATCAAGGGAAAACGGTATTTTTTCATAAAGATATTTTCACCAGAAGTATGGCTTTCACTTTCAATTTTAATCTCTTGCATTAAGGCCTCTGCATCACCTTCAGGATTTATAATTTCTAAAACCTGTTTAGCCTCCTCATTTCTCCCTTTAGAAATTAGCCATCTCGGGCTTTTGGGCACTGTAAAAACCAAAACTGTATAAATAATAGCAGGAAATGCCTCAACACCAATCATCCATCTCCATGCATTTTCGCCCACATTTCTTAATAAATAATTTGATAAAAATGCTATTAAAATTCCAAGAACAATATTAAACTGATACAACGCTACTAAACGCCCTCTGTCCTTTGCTGGAGAAATTTCAGAAACATACGCCGGAGCTGCAATGGTAGATGCTCCTACACCTACTCCACCTAAAAATCTGAAAAAGGCAAATGTGTAAGGATCATTTACTAAGGCAGACCCTACCGCAGAAATAAAATAAAATAATCCAATCCAAATTAAAGTTGTTTTTCTACCTAATCTATTGGTTGGAATGCCTCCAAACAACGCGCCAAAAACCGTTCCCCATAAAGCCATCGCCATGACAACCGACCCATGAAAAGCATCGGACGAACCCCATAGGGCTTGCAATTTTTTGTCGGCACCAGAAATTACCACAGTATCAAACCCGAAAAGGAAACCAGCTAAAGCAGCGGTAATGGACCAGATTAAAATTTTATTATTCATAATTAGTTTAGTTAGTTTAAATTGGTCTGTTAAATTAATCAATCTTCTTAAGAAACTTCAGTTAATAGTTTATAATTGATGTTTAATAGCTCGAAATCGATTTCGATTTATATTATAAATTCAAAATTTTTTAGCAATTTCAATGATTTAAAAATTGCCTATAATCTTCAGGAGTGTCAATATCTATTAAAATTTGAGACGATTTTAATTCAAGCGATACAATGTTTTTGTCAGCATTATTTAACAAGAATTTTGCACCTTTATCTCCTTTAAGCTTTAAAAGATTCTTAAAATACATCGAAGGAAAAATAGCTGGTACGCCATTTACGTTTCCGTAATTAGAAGCAACAATTTTAGCCTCACTTTTATATAGTTTAATGAGTTTGTTTATATAATGCGAATCAACATTGGGTTGATCTGCAAGAAGAAATAAAATGGCATTGGTTGATGTGTTTAAGCTTTGAATATGTTTAACTCCTGCTTTAATGCTAGAACTTAAGCCTTCTTTCCAATTTGAGTTAATTACAAAAGCAACCTCTTCACTTTGTATTTTGTTAATAATTGTTTTAGCATTTGCCCCTAACACACAAAACACTTTATCTACATTAGAATCCAGAGCATTTTTAATGACAGCCTGTAAAAGCGTTTCGTTTTTAAAAGGTAATAATTGTTTGACACTTCCCATTCTAGAAGCACTTCCTGCTGCCAATATTATAACCGAAATATGTTTCAATTTTGAGCACGAATTTTTCCAGAGATGGTTTTTAAATGTATGGGCTTTTTATTTCTAACCATAGCCAAAATTTCTGATAAAATAGACAAAGCTATTTCCTCTGGTGTAATAGCACCTATATTTAATCCTGCGGGACTGTGAATTGTATCTAAAAATGTTTCGGCTAATTCAGACGTATATTCAAACAATTCGTTTTGTAATTGCTCGCGTCTTCTGGCTGAACCTAAAATACCTATATAAGGTAATTTGCAGTCTTTTAATTTTAAAAGATATCTTAAATCTTGCGCATAATTATGAGTCATTAATACTACCGCGCATTGATTATCCAAACTACTTGTAATGAAAGCTTCGGGTGTATTAGCGGTTACCGTTTTTGCCCCAGGAAAATCATTAAGTTGTTTTGGGTCTTTTATTGATGTTACCACATCGACTTCCCAACCTAAAAGCGCAGCCATTTTACATAACTTTACGGCGTCATGCTCGCCTCCAATTATTAAGAGTTTAAAACAAGGTGGAAATATTTGCTTAAATTCTTTTACACTACCTTTTTTATCTAGTTGAATAGAATGATTTGGATGAAAAATGAAGGATTCATTATTTTCAAATGTAATTCTTGAGAAGAAATCTCCAATACATTCGTCTTCTTTTTTGTAATTAGATGTTATGGTAAATGTACGTCTGTTTTCTAATTCGTAAAACAATATTTTTTCTAATTCCTTTGAAACTTCAAAGGGTTCCAATAAAATATACAAAACACCTTCACAACCTAAACGGTAACGACCATCATAAGTCATGATTTTTGAAACACCTGTTTTAAAAACTGACTGCGCTCTTCGTAACACTTCCTTTTCAACACAACCGCCACTCACAGCTCCAACCATATCACCATCACTTGACAATAACATACGAACTCCTGGATGTCTGTACGATGAGCCATCTAAGTCAACAACTGTGGCTAATACACTTTTTATATTGGAAGCTTGATTTAAAATCGCAGCTTCTACTATTTGTTTAAACTCATGTGTCATTCAACTAAGGTAGCAAAAATCATTATTAAAATAGTTTCTGTATAAATTAAAAAGCCCATGTAATTATAATTTACATGGGCTTTTTATATCTGATGAACAAATTTAGCTTACTTTTTGCTTTTCCTTCATTTTTTCTAAAAGCATTAACTCTCTTTGTATTTCTTCTTTTCTTTTGTTGAAAGCCATAACACGCTCGTCAACAATTTTTTGATTTTCAAGTCGTCTTTGGCGTCTTAACTCTTCTTTTTCTAATTGTTTTTTCTGCTCTCTTTTCTGAACCATTTTTTCTCGAAAAACTGATAAATAAGAATAGCCATACATGCTTAAGAATAACAATGCAATAATTCCTAATATAATATAACCGTTGTCCATACTTTTTTAAATGAAGGGTTAAAGGATTAACATAAAAAATTTTGTTTAAAGTACTTAATTTTTAATTTATTTACAATTAAAAGCTAAATATTTATGTAAAGGTATAAAAATTGACATCTTTAACTTCAATAAAAAAGGTGAAGTACTTAAAAAAAAGATGAATGTTTAACTTAAAACACAACAGCCTAGTCTTTATACCGTTCGTCTAATGGCAACGTATTTTTTAATGCTATATAAAAGTTAAAAAGCTTTTATCTTTTGTATTCAGATAAAAGCTTTTTAAAATAATTTAGGTTAAGTGAATTCTATTTATAAATAGATATTATTTACCACTCATATGAGCGTTATAAGACCAGATTTCGTCCCATGAATTAGTGAATAAATTATCTCCCATATCTAAAAAACTTTGCCATTTATCTTTTCCAATAGTTTTATTAAAAGTATCCATAAATGAAATCGAATCATCATCAAACTCGGTCCAATTTTTATAAAAACTTACCGAAGCTACATGTCTACCTAAATTTCCTTGTCTGAATTCATTATAATATAATCCCCAAGGATTATCTCCTTCCATAGCTTTAACGGTATTCCCCACCATGGTAAAAAATGGTTCGATGGCGTATCCAGCATCCTCATTTATTTCTCCATATCTAACAAAAATCAGTGGATATTTAGCATTATCACCATCCATCATATCCATATTAGATATTTTAGTATCCATTCTCCAGTATTCACTAGTATTAATCTTTTTAATATAAGGCATTACATTATCTCTCCAATCTTCATCATGACCTCCTGCCGAAGGACGAGAGTCTAAATGGGTATAAGTTACTGGCCCCATCATCCACACGATTTTCCCAGTATTTGGCCCTGTTGAAATATTATACACTGCCGCCTTGTAAGGTCCATCTTTATGGTATTTAGCATTGTGCTTTCTCATATTTTCTCCCAGAACAGCCAGTTTTGTGTAATCGGGAGTAAGCATAATAGACTCAAGCATAACATAACTTTTAGAATCATCTTGAGCATTTAAATTAGTGTTAGCGCATAAAAATACAAGCGCCAATAGTTGTGAAAAAATCAATTTTTTAAACATAATTAAAATTGTTTAGTTGGTTAGTAAACCGCATAACTTTTATACAGTTGCTATTAAAAAATGTTTAGGGGAAATTAAAATTACTTACTATCGCAAAAGGGTTCGCGATTTAGTTGAGAGATCAAAACCTGAAGCACATAAATATACAAGTTTTAATCGAAAAAAAATAGAAAAGTGAATGTTTTTATAACAAAACTCTTTAAATAAGAGTGTGTTGTTTATTTAGAGTAAAAAAATAATTACCCTACTAAGAGCATAAGCACGTTGAATTATCTTAATAACTTAAGACGTATTAAATCAAGATTAAAAAGACGTATTAAATCAAGATTAAAATATTTGAATTTCTTTATAAATCAGTTACATCACCAGTCCATTGCAACATACCGCCTTCGAGGTTATAGGCGTTTTCAAAACCTAATTCCTCCATAATTTTACATGCTTGCCCGCTTCTATTTCCAGAGCGACAATACACATAGTAGCTTTTACTTTTATCTAAAGCTTCAATTTCATTAATAAACTCCTGACCTTTATAAATATCGATATGAATGGCATTAGGGATGATCCCTTCGGCAACTTCATCATCTGTTCTTACATCTAAAATCACAGCATTATCATCATTTGCTAATTGCTCTTTCCATTCATCTTGAGATAAATCTTCCATGTTGTTTTTATAATAATTTAGAAATACAAACTTACTATTTATTACATTATAGATGAAAAAAAATCCGAAGTTTTGCACTTCGGATTTTCATATTTTTTAGTAGTAATTAATTCACGCTACTTGTTGCTTTGGCTACTTTTATTGAGCAACCTATCGCTTTAGTTTCTTTTTCTTTGATTTCCTCACCTGCAAGTAACGCATCTACAGCTTCTTCAACGTATTTTGTTGTTACAGCCGATGCATCTTTATAATTGTCATCAATAGCACCAATATACTTCACCACATTTCCTTTTTTTGTTTTTTTAAGCACAAACATATGAGGTGTTTTTGTTGCTCCGTACTTAGGGAATACTGTTTGCTCTTTGTCAATTAAATAAGGAAAAGTAAAACCTTTTTCTTTGGCTCTTTTTTTCATCGCATCTAAATCATCATCTGGCTTTATATTAGTATCGTTTGGCATAATAGCTATTACAGGGTAACCTTTAGGTGCATATTTTTTATCTAAAGCTATTATGCGGTCTTCATACATCACAGCATATGGGCATGTATTACAAGTAAATGTAACGATATAACCCTTAGCGTCTTTATAATCTGCTAAGGAAACCATGTTTCCATCGATATTTTTAAGTGAAAAATCTTCAGCTATATCACCAATTTTATAGCCTCCACTGCCACCCGTTTTACTAATGGTAAACGCGCTAATTAGCAACACCATACATGCAGCTGAAATTAATTTGATTGTTTTTTTCATAATAACTTAATTTAAAAATTGTTTTAATTCTGTTTCTAATTCATCATATGTGAATGATTGTTCGAAAAACTTTTTGTTACTGTTTTTATATATAATAGTAGCCGGAATGGATCCAGACCAGGTTTTGTCGACTTTAGGAATCCAAGAATTCATATCAACATCGTCTAAAGCAATTACTTTTGATGCTAGTTTTTTATCCTTTATAAAAGGTTTTAACTTAGTTTCATATAAATGCGGAAAATCCAAACTCACTAAAATAACCTCAACACCTTTGTTCTTATAGTTTTTATTTAGCTTTTCAAAATAGGGTAACTCTTTAACACAAGGGGCGCACCAAGTAGCCCAAAAGTTTACAATATAAATTTTATCGTCTTTTTTGTTTAAGAATTTTTCAAATCCATTAAAATCATAAATTTCTAAATCGTTGCCACTTAAAACAATATCTTTATTCATCACCTCCTTCAAATTATCTGCAACCTGATTTGATTTGTTATCCTGTTTACAACTCACCATTGCAAATAATACAATAAATAGTACTTTTAATTTCATAACGTTAAATTTAATTAATAGTTTGCTTTGTTTCTTATAGTTTAACAAACTTTTAAATAAAAAATGTTTTAAACTTTTGGGTTATATTATTTTCATTTCTATATTTGAACCAATAAAATAAAAAAATGGTAACAATTTTAAATAATACTTGGTGGTGGTGCTTTCGAAACTAACGTTCGTGAAGTAAAACCCTAGTATATTTAAAACTTAAAAATATCCAAAAGGCTTGTCATTCACGACAAGCCTTTTTCTTTGTTCTGAACTTGTTTCAGAATCTAAACGAAAATGAGAAACGAAAAATGAAAAAATTCAGCCTTTATACACATCATAAAAGAATCTTGACGGATACCATTACACCCGTTACAGTTTATTATAAAATACGCGACAAGTATCCTAATAGTATTTTGTTAGAAAGTGGTGATTATCATAGAAGTCATAAAAACTTCTCGTACATCTGTTTTAACCCTATTGCTACTATCAAAGTTGAAAACGAAGTAATTTCTCAAACGTTTCCAGATGGAAGCACTTCATCTTTAAATATTACAGAAGATGTTAATGTAGTTGATGAGATTTACAATTTCACCAAACGCTTTGATACCAAATCTGAAGAAAACTTCAAGTTTATAAATAACGGTATTTTTGGTTATACCGCTTATGATGCTGTTAGATATTTTGAAGATATTGAAATTGGCAAGAAAGACAATTCAGTTGTTATTCCAGATATGTATTATGCAGTTTATCAAAACATTATAGCTATTAATCATTTTAAAAATGAGGCCTATATTTTTGCACACTGTTTCGATGGCGCACCAAATAATATTGATGATATTGATAAGCTCATTAATGTTCAAAATTTTGCCTCTTACAATTTCAATGCTAAAGGCGATATTAAATCCAACTTAACAGATGATGAGTTTAGGGAGCACGTTGAAGTCGCAAGAAAACATTGCCAACGTGGAGATGTTTTTCAATTGGTTTTGTCAAGACGTTTTTCTCAAGAATTTACCGGCGATGATTTTAATATTTATCGCGCTTTAAGAAGCATTAACCCTTCTCCTTATTTATTTTATTTTGATTACGGCGATTTTAAAATCTTTGGAAGTTCGCCAGAAGCGCAGCTTATTGTTGATGACGGTTTAGCTGAAATTCACCCCATTGCAGGAACTTTTAAACGTACTGGAGATGAGCATAAGGACGAAATTTTAGCGGAAAAACTCAAGAAAGACGATAAAGAAAATGCAGAACATGTAATGCTTGTAGATTTAGCCCGAAACGATTTAAGTCGTCATGGAAGCGATGTAAAAGTAGTTACCTATCGCGAAGTTCAATTTTTCTCGCATGTTATTCACTTGGTTAGTAAAGTTACAGGGCAAAAACACAAAAGTACCTCAACCATGCAAGTCGTTGCAGATACGTTTCCTGCAGGAACTTTAAGTGGCGCACCAAAACATATGGCCATGCAGCTTATTGAAAAATACGAAAAAACAAGTAGAGGATATTACGGTGGTGCTATTGGGTTTATGGATTTTGATGGTAATTTTAACCACGCCATTATGATTCGAACCTTTTTGAGTAAAGATTACAAACTTAATTGGCAAGCTGGTGCAGGATTGGTTTCAAAATCGAACCAAGAAAACGAGCTGCAAGAGGTTTACAATAAATTAGGAGCATTGACGAAAGCAATTAAATTAGCAGAAGATATTTAAGATGAAAAAAGTATTAGTTATAGACAACTACGACAGTTTTACTTACAATTTAGTACACTATTTAGAAGACTTAAATTGTGATGTTACTGTAGTGAGAAACGATAAATTAGCTTTGGAAGATGTAGAGCCATTTGATAAAATTGTCTTATCTCCGGGTCCTGGAATACCAGATGAAGCTGGTTTGCTAAAAGCAATAATTAAAAAATATGCAGCTACAAAAAGCATTTTAGGTGTATGTTTAGGACAACAAGCCATTGGTGAAGTTTTTGGTGGTTCATTAATAAATCTCGATGACGTTTATCACGGTGTTGCTACTAACGTAACAATTTGTGTTGAAGACGAATATATTTTTAAAGGTTTAGATAAAAACATTGAAGTAGGTCGATATCACTCATGGGTTGTCAACCCAGAATTACCAGATAGCTTAGAAGCGACTTCATTTGATGCTAACGGACAAGTCATGTCTTTAAGACACAAAACTTATGATGTAAGAGGTGTACAATACCATCCAGAATCTGTATTAACTCCTGAAGGAAAAACGATTTTAGAAAACTGGGTAAATAACTAGAACAAGTAATGAAAGACATTTTAAATAGACTTATAAACCACGAAACCCTTACAACCGAAGAGGCAAAACAGGTTATAGTTAACATATCAAACAATATGTATAACCCTAGCCAAATTACTTGTTTCCTTTCGGTTTATATGATGCGTAGTATTACTATTGAGGAATTAAGAGGATTTAGAGATGCGCTTTTAGAATTATGTATTCCAATAAATCTTAGCGACTATAACGCCATTGATATTGTTGGTACAGGAGGCGATGGCAAAAATACCTTCAATATTTCAACTTTATCGGCTTTCATTACAGCTGGTGCTGGAGTTCATGTTTCTAAACACGGTAATTATGGCGTATCATCTACTTCAGGTTCATCAAATGTCATGGAATCTCTAGGTGTAAAATTCTCTAATGATGAAGGTTTTTTAAAGAAGTGCTTAGATCAAGCAGGCATTTGTATTTTACATGCGCCATTATTTCATCCCGCTATGAAAAACGTTGCACCTATAAGAAGGGAATTAGGCGTTAAAACGTTTTTTAATATGTTGGGGCCATTAGTTAATCCTTCATTTCCAAAAAATCATGTACTTGGTGTTTTTAATTTAGAAGTTTTAAGACTTTATAGTTTTTTGCATCAAAATTCTAGGCATAATTACAATATAGTTTACGCCTTAGATGGTTATGATGAAATTTCATTAACCGGGAAAGCTAAAATCGTTTCTAATCATTCCGAAAAATTATTTTCTCCAGAAGATTTAGGACTAAAAACAATAAAACAAGAAGCTATTTTTGGCGGAGATAGCGTTAAAGATGCAGCTAATATCTTCGTTGATATTATTAAAGGTAAAGGAACAGACGCACAAAACAATGTGGTATGTGCCAATGCAGGATTAGCAATTGCCACTAGCAAACAAATTTCTCATGAAGAGGGGTTTGAAATCGCTAAAGAATCTTTGTTTTCTGGTAAAGCAAAGCAAAGTTTAGATACTTTAATAGGTTTAAGCAAATGAACATTTTAGATAAAATAGTAATCGATAAACGTAAAGAAGTTGATCTTAGAAAAGGATTGATTCCAGTGTCTCAACTTGAAAATTCAGTATTATTCAATAGAAAAACTGTTTCATTGACTTATAAATTACGACACAGCAAATCTGGCATAATTGCAGAACACAAACGACGCTCACCCTCAAAATCGGTTATCAACAATAATTTAAATGTTCAAGATGTGGCATTTGGTTACGAAAATGCAGGTGTTTGTGGTATGTCGGTTTTAACTGATGGAAAATATTTTGGTGGCTCGTTAGATGATTTACTTACTGCAAGAGCTAGTTGCAATCTGCCTTTATTACGCAAAGAATTTATTATTGACGAATATCAAATGCTTGAAGCTAAAGCTTACGGTGCCGATGTTATTTTATTAATTGCAGCGATTTTAACTAGAAACGAAATCAAGAAATTTTCAGAGTTTGCCAAAAGCTTGAAATTGGATGTGCTTTTAGAAGTTCATAACGAAGAAGAGTTACAAAAATCCATAATGCCTTCATTAGATATGCTAGGAGTGAACAACAGGAATTTAAAAACCTTCGATGTGAGCTTAGAAACTAGTAAAAGTTTAAGCAGTAAGATTCCTGATGACTTTGTAAAAGTATCAGAAAGTGGTATAAGTAATATTGAAGCGATAAAAGAATTACTACCTTATGGATATCAAGGTTTTTTAATAGGTGAAAACTTTATGAAAACTGATAATCCAGGGGCAAGCGCCACAGAATTCATAAAAACTTTAGAAGGATGAAACTAAAAGTTTGCGGTATGAAATATCAAGATAACATTAATCAAGTTGCGGCATTGCAACCTGATTATCTTGGATTTATATTTTATGAAAAATCTGCACGTAACTTTGATTCTGAGAGTATTCCTCAATTACCGAAATCCATAAAAAAAACAGGTGTTTTTGTTGATGCCGATCTCGATTTGGTTGTTGATAAAATTAAAAAACACGATTTACAAGCTGTACAATTACACGGAAACGAATCGACAGAATATTGTAAAAAAATTAAATCTGAAGGCATTGAAGTAATAAAAGTATTTTCAATTAAAGATGAATTTGATTTTAGTATTTTAAATCCTTATGAAGGGAGTGTTGATTATTTTTTATTCGACACTAAAGGAAAATTACCAGGAGGTAATGGTTATACTTTTGATTGGAATGTATTAAATAACTATCCTTCCTCTAAGCCATTCTTTTTAAGTGGTGGCATCGGGTTAAATGAAGTTGAAGACATTAAAAAATTTGCAAAGAGTAAAGCTTCAAAATATTGCTATGCTTTAGATGTAAATAGTAAATTTGAAATAGAACCTGGATTAAAAAATATTGAAGAACTAAAAATATTTAAACAAAGTTTGTCATTCTGAACAAAGTGAATAATCTCATGAAAAGATACTTCGACTGCGCTCAGTATGACATAAAAAAAATAATATGAATTACAACGTAAACGAAAAAGGCTATTATGGAGAATTTGGAGGTGCTTTTATTCCAGAAATGCTGTACCCAAATGTTGAGGAGTTACGCCAAAAATATTTAAAGGTAATGGCTGAACCTGAATTTCAAAAGGAATTCAATCAGCTTTTAAAAGATTATGTTGGTCGTCCTTCTCCACTCTATTTTGCTAAGCGTCTTTCGGAAAAATACAACACTAAAATTTACCTAAAGCGTGAAGATTTAAACCACACAGGCGCACACAAAATAAATAATACTATTGGTCAGATTTTGATGGCTAAACGTTTAGGTAAAACTAGAATCATTGCTGAAACGGGCGCAGGACAGCACGGTGTTGCCACCGCTACCGTATGCGCATTAATGGGATTGGAATGTATTGTATACATGGGCGAAATTGATATTGCAAGACAAGCACCGAACGTTGCCAGAATGAAAATGTTGGGCGCTAAAGTTGTTCCTGCACTATCAGGAAGTCGCACGCTAAAAGATGCCACAAATGAAGCCATTCGCGATTGGATTAACAACCCCGTAAATACACATTACATTATTGGTTCTGCTATTGGTCCGCACCCGTATCCAGATATGGTAACCCGTTTTCAAGCGGTAATCTCGGAAGAAATTAAATGGCAATTAAAGGAACAAGAAGGTCGTGAAAACCCCGATTACGTTGTAGCTTGTATTGGTGGTGGAAGTAACGCAGCCGGAACATATTATCATTATTTACATAATCCTGATGTTGGTATTATTGCGGTTGAAGCTGCAGGATTAGGTGTAGATTCTGGTGAAAGTGCAGCCACATCGGTTTTAGGAAAAGAAGGTATTATTCATGGTTGCAAAACCTTATTGATGCAAACTAAAGACGGACAAATTACCGAACCTTATTCTATTTCGGCTGGATTGGATTATCCTGGTGTTGGCCCCATGCATGCACATTTAGCTAAAACGAGGCGTGCAGAGTTTATGGCCATTACTGATGAGGATGCTATGAATGCAGGTTTAGAACTTTGTAAGTTAGAAGGTATTATTCCAGCTATTGAAAGCTCGCATGCCTTGGCCATTTTTGAACAGAGAACCTTTAAACAAGACGATGTTATTGTTGTCAGTTTATCTGGTAGAGGTGATAAGGATTTACAGAATTATATTGAGTATTTTAAAATCTAAATTGTGAACAGAATAAAACAAAAACTAAACGAAGATAAAAAGCTCTTATCTATATATTTTACTGCGGGTTACCCAAAAATTAACGACACGGTTTCAATCATTCAAGATTTAGAAAAAAACGGCGTTGATATGATTGAAATTGGTTTGCCGTTTAGCGACCCATTGGCCGATGGACCTACTATTCAAGATAGTTCTACCAAGGCTTTAAAAAATGGAATGACAACGGAGGTGCTTTTTAATCAGTTGAAAGATATCCGTAAAACTGTGGAAATTCCGTTGATTATTATGGGCTATTTTAATCCCATGTTTCAGTATGGTGTTGAAGCTTTTTGCAAAAAATGTAAAGAAATAGGGATTGACGGACTGATAATTCCTGATTTACCTGTTGATGTGTATCATGAGGAATATCAAACTATTTTTGAAAAATACGGATTGATAAATGTTTTTTTAATTACACCACAAACGAGTGATGAGCGTATTAGATATATAGATTCCATCTCTACTGGATTTATATACATGGTAAGCAGTGCAAGTACCACGGGTGCACAATCTGGTTTTGGTAACGAACAAACTGCCTATTTTGAGCGCATTGCAAAAATGAATCTTAAAAATCCTCAAATTATTGGATTTGGAATTAGTAATAACGAAACCTTTACACAAGCAACTCAATATGCAAAAGGTGCCATTATAGGAAGTGCATTTGTAAAGCACCTTACAAAAAGTGGTGTAAATACAATTGAAAAATTTATTCATGCCATACTAAAAAACTAAAAAAAGGATTATGCAAAAGCATAATCCTTTTAAGGTATAATTTACCATTTTCACTATTTTACCAAGGAGATGCTAAGTATGGAAATGAGCCTAAAAACTCTTTATCATTCTTATCTACATTATCGTCAGAAAATTGTGGAAATTCAGGATTGGTCAATCCTTCTTCTCCCCCAAAAATCAAAATCAGTTCTACTGTAATTACATCGTCTGCAAGCGCTCTTCCTGTTAGCACGTTTGTACCATCAAAAAAAGTAGTTGCACCAACCATAGATACCGTTAGGACATCTGTAGCTAAAGCTGTTGTAAATTGTTCAGCTGTAAAACCTAATGCATTTGTATCTGTTGGATTATTAAATGCTGGACTCAACGCCATTAAATTAGATTGAAACATGGACTGAAATAAAGCACCTTGTTCAGAAGGGATAGTTACATTAAAGTCATCTTTACTGCCCGTAGATACTAAAACCGTATTAATGGCTGGTCTACCCATTTGATCTTCTTGCACCCATGTTGTATTAATAAACGGATTGTCTTTATTATTTTTAAACTGATATGATTTGTTTACAGTTAACAAACTGGCCTCATCATCATTATAATTTTCGTTTTCGCAACTTAGAAATAGTGTAGCCACTGCTACTATTCCTAAAATATATTTCAATGTTTTCATAATTATTCTTTTTAGTTGATTATTGTTTTCTTTTTGACTCTACCCATGCATTTATTGAGCTCGAATTACCTAATAAATGTTTAGGCACTTCTACAACAACTGATAATACATTTGTTCCTGCAAAAGTATCTACACCCTCTTCTAGAAAACCGTCAGCATTACCAGCAAGAATAGCAGAATATTGAGCAAAATCGAAAAAGAAAGGATCGTCTCTTGGTCCTGCAAAATATTTTATACCATCTGATGAAGATTCAATTCGAGGGTTTTGATTGTAATTGGTTATTTTTACAGAATTAACTTCTTGATTTGAATTTGAAGTGCTTACTAAACCTGTTTGATTAGGAGCAATTGGCCCTAAAAAATACATTCGTTTATTTTTTGGAGCTGCTTGAATCACTAAATCTTCAATAGCGTCACCATTGGTGTCAATATTAAACTCAATCATAATGTTTTCATCAAATTGAGCTTTTTTAGTCGCTGAGGGACTTAACAATCCTTGAACATTGGCAACAAACACAATATTATCTGTGTTTTCACCTTGAAAGGCATAAAAGTCTGTGATGTCACTCTCACTGCCTGCTACTGCTGGAGCATCAATATGATCTGCAGCAATAAAAAAAAGGATGGTAGCAACAAGTGCACCAACCTTTACATACGTTTTTAAATTTTTCATTGGATTAATTTTAAGTTATTAAGTAATATTACTTGTAGATGCTTACGTAATTTTTAACAGTACGGTTTTATATTTTTTAAATTCCCTATTTTTTCGTTAAAAACTTAGGTTTTATTCAATGAGAACTTGTAGTTAAAGAATTTTTTATTTACAAAACTTAGAACTTACTAATTTTAAAAGTTGAATATCCCAGTAATTTAATTATATTTAGTTAACCAAATTGGTTAACCAGATTAACAAATGCTATGAAAACAAAATACTTTTTAGTTGCTTTACTATGCTCAGTATCTCAAATTAATGCTCAAATTACGCTTGATGCTGATGGTTCTGGTGGTATGCAAACCTATGATTTAATAAATTCGGTTTTAGCTCCTGGATACGACGCTGTGGAAGAGCCTGATTGTAGTCATACGCCAATTTTTCAGCATATTGACGAACCTTTTGATGCCACTTTAGGCATAGATGTTTTTAGATTTTACATACATGTTGCGACAGATACTGATAGATGTAATGGCTCTACAGATCGTCAACGTAACGAAATAAAAACATACGACAAGTCACCAGACGAACTAAAAGGTGTTGAAGGAGAAACCGTTATTTACAAATGGAAGTTTAAGTTAGATACTGGTTTTCAAGTATCTTCAAGTTTTACTCATTTGCACCAGTTAAAATCTGTTGGTGGTCTTTACGAAAGTATGCCTATGTATACGCTTACAGCGCGGAAATCGTCACCAGATAGACTAGAATTAAGGTATGCTGAAACTAATTCACAATCTACTTTAACACAAGTTCCCTTATCCAACTTTAAAGGTGTTTGGGTTGAAGCCACCGAAACCATAAAATATGGAAATAATTCGAGTCCAGATTCAGGAACTTATTCCATAGAAATTAAAAGAGTCAGTGATTCAGCGGTATTATTAAGTTATACTAACAATGCTATTAAAAATTGGCAAACTAATGCCGACTTTGTTCGCCCTAAATGGGGTATTTACAGAAGTTTAAATAGTCCTTCCGATTTAAGAGATGAAGAAGTCTTATTTGCTAATTTTAGTATTGAAGAAACAGGCACATTATCTTCAACCGATGTAACTCTAAACGAAAAAAAGATACTCATTTCACCACATCCAGCAGGTGATATTTTGACAATTAAAAATTTAGCTCTGGGTTTAAATGAGATTGACATATTCAGTTTAGACGGAAGAAAAATATTAAATAATTCTAACGAAAGCCAAAAAACTGAAAGTTCCATAGATGTTTCATCATTATCAAATGGATCATATATACTGAGCGTTTTAAATGAAAATCGACATAGGCAATCTCAAATGCTAATTATTTCACGTTAAAAAAGGATTATTATGAAACCCATAACTAGAAGGGAGTTTACCAAAAAATCTGCATTAGCTATGGGATTAATTCCTTTAATGAACTTTTCATCTAATTTATTCCAATCGAATAATTTAAACGATACACTCTCCATAAATATTTTCTCAAAGCATTTACAGTTTTTAGATTATTACCAATTGGGTGAAAAAGTAGCTGAAATGGGTTTTCAGGGTGTAGATTTAACGGTACGACCAAAAGGACATGTATTGCCGGAGCATGTTATCAATGATTTACCAAAAGCAATAGAAAATATTAAAAAAGGTGGTTCTCAATGTAATATGATAACCACTGCAATTTCCTCGGCTGAAAATAAAACAGATGTAAATATCCTTAAAACTGCCGCTGAAAATGGCATTAAATATTACCGAACAGATTGGTTTAAGTATTCTGAAAGTCAATCGATGAACGATGATATTCTTCATTATCAACAACAAATAAAAAATTTAAGTTTACTTAACAAACAATTCGGAATTATTGGATGTTATCAAAATCATGCGGGAAGATCTATTGGAGCTTCCATTTGGGAAGTTAAAATGCTATTGGAACTCGCAGAAACCAATTATTTTGGTACTCAATATGACATTCGTCATGCCATGGTAGAAGGTGGGCTTTCTTGGGAAAACGGATTAAAACTTATAAAAGATTCAATAAAATCAATTGTTTTGAAAGATTATAAATGGGAGAAAGTTAACGGACAGTGGTTGCCTATTAATATGCCCATTGGAGAAGGTATGGTAGATTTTAAAAAATACTTTTCTCTGTTAAAAAAATATCAAATTAATGTACCAGTAAGTCTTCATTTAGAGTATGATTTAGGAGGTGCTGAAAAGGGAAATAGAACGTTGACCATCGATAAAAACATAGTTTACAATGCTATGAAAAAAGATTTAAATACCGTTCAACGTCTTTGGCTAGAAAGTTAAAATTGTATCTTCGTTAATTCACAATTTATTCAAACCGAATAAAATAATATTATACTAACAAGCATGCCATTAAATATTGTTTTGATAGAGCCCGAAATACCAAATAATACTGGTAATATAGGTCGTTTAGCATTGGCTTCTGGCTCAAACTTACATTTAGTTAAACCATTTGGTTTTGAGATAGTTGATTCAAAACTAAAACGCGCAGGTTTAGATTATTGGCAACATCTTCAAGTAACCTATTACAATAATATTGAAGACTTTTTTAAAAAAAATAAAGATGAGAAATTAGTGTTCTTATCTAGTCATGGCACAAAAACTCATTGGGATATTCCGTTTGAAGATAATATGTTTTTAATTTTTGGAAAAGAATCTGTTGGTCTACCAAAATCTATTACTGAAAACAATACTTCCGTCTATAAAATTCCTCTATACAGCGAATATGTAAGAAGTTTAAACCTTGCTAATGCTGTTAGTATTGTAGTTTACGAAGGACTGAACAAACTTAGATAACACCTTTAACGTCAAAACCTTACACATTATCTAAAACTTTATTCTTATTTACTATAAAGTTTGAATTATTTAGTTATTTAATTAAATTTGGTTAACCACTTTGGTTTACCAATTATACAGCTATTAAACTAAATTATTATGAAAAAAATTACTCAAAGTCAACATCCTAAATCAAAAAAATTACAAACAGCATTTCTCACTTTAATAGTATTTATATGTGGTTTTAGTGTGACAGCTCAAACAACTTATAATATCAATAATCCTGAAGAATTAGAGGATCAAGCTTATGTAGCAGGAGATATTATTATACTAGCAGATGGTACTTACAACTCTGATTCAACGATCGATTTTATTGGAAATGGAACTGCTAACGACCCAATTACTTTTAGAGCAGAAACCCCTGGAGGTGTTAAATTTACAGGAGGTTTACAACTTAATATTGGTGGTGATTACGTTGTTGTTGATGGTTTTTATTGGCAAGGTGGCTACGGATCTAGTAGTGTGATTGAATTTCGAAATGGCACCGATTATGCTAACCATAGTACCATTCAAAATTGTGTGATGGATGGATTAATAGTTCATCCTGATGATGTCGTAGCTGGAACCAGTGAAAAACATAACTGGATTATGTTATACGGAACTTATAACACCGTAATTAATTGTTCATTTATGAATAAATCAACATCTGGAAATATGGTTCTAGTAGAGCTAGCCTATAATTTTTCAAATGACCCATGTGCCATAGTTGGTCATACTATTAGTAATAATTATTTTTATAAGTATGATAAAATTGATGATAATTTAACTAATGCAGGAGACAGCGAGACGATACGTATTGGTACAAGTTCATATCAACAAGTAGATAGTAGCTGTACGGTTTCTAATAATTATTTTGTTGAAGCCGATGGCGAAAATGAAATTATCACTAACAAAAGTAAAAACAACATCTATACCAATAATACTTTTAGAAGAAGTAGAGGTTCTTTAGTACTTCGTCATGGTTCAAACGCTACAGTTGATGGGAATTATTTTTTAGGTGAAAATGTTGATGGTACTGGTGGTATTAGAATCGTTGATAGCGACCATACCATTACAAATAATTATATTCAAGATTGTATTACTGTTGTTGATCAAGCAAAGTGGAATAATGGGATTACTTTTTTAGGTGGTGGCGCCAATAATTCGGTTCTTTGTTCTGCAACAAATGTTTCAAGCGATTATCAAAAAGTTGAAAACATTTCTGTTTCTAATAACACCATTATAAACACGAACGCTCCTTTGTATTATAATATAGATAAAGGATCAACAGATCCAACAGGTACTGTTTCGAATAACTTAATCTATTTTGCTCCTTCCAACCCAAATATTTCAGACGTTATTTCAGGGGATACACCAACATCTTATGCTAATCTTGGTACAGCGTTAACTTACTCTGGAAACGTTTACACTGGAACTAGTTTGGGTGCAACAAACGCAGGTTTTTCTGAAGAAACTGGAATAACAGCTACTCCTGATGGTGAAATTTTCACATTCTCGGGTACTGGTTCTGCAGGTAAAGGTGCTGATATGGGAGCCTATACACCAACAACAGATGATATGGTTGGTTACGGTATTGGAGCTTGCTTTTTAGATTATTTAGGTAATTCTATTACTGATGGTGATTGTACTATAGTAGTTGGCGATTTTTTAACCGTTAGCAGTTTGCCTGCACTTCCTGCGGCGGCGTCTAGCAACAATGTAACTGTTAATTCAAACGTAAGTTGGACTGCCGTATCAAATGACGCTTGGATAAGTATTGATATTAGTTCTGGAACTGGTAATGCAACGGTTTCTGTTACAGTTACTGAAAATACAGATACAAATAGTAGAACAGGTTCTGTAACTTTTACACAAGATGCTGGAGGTGATGATATTGTAAGAACTTTAAATGTAATGCAAGATGGTGCGGATTTAACCGACTTATACGACCTAATTAATACAGGTTTACCAGGTGACCCTGTTACCATACATTCTTTTTCAAAAGAAGAAGCAAATGGCGTTGACAAGTTTAATTATGCATCAAATACTCTTGACAAAGATACTGGCACCAATTGGACGGCAGATGATGGCGCTATTCTATCAGGAGATTACAAAGGTGATGGTGAGTATGTTATTTACGATTTAGGTGAAGAATACGAACTTGATTTAATACAAATTGCTACAGATGACAAAGCTGACCCTTATGGCTTGCAAGTATTGGTATCTACTACAGGAACAGATCCTTCAGATTTTTCTTTGGTGCTACCAACAACAGGTGATTTATTAATTACGACAACTACAGGAACACGTGATGCTTTTGATCAGTATGAAATCACCACTAACGCGCGTTATGTAAAGTTAATGGGTTACGGAAGGTTTAATACTGCTGGAGATACACGAAAAAGTGTATGGACTAACATTACCGAAATTGAGTTTTTTGGTCAATCAAGTGCGCTTTCAGTGGATGAAAATGATTTGAGAAACAAAGTTATTATGTACCCCGTTCCGGTGAAAGATATTTTGACGTTCAAAAACTTACAAGGTGATGTAAAGAGTATTCAAATCTATACTTTAGAAGGTAGAAAAGTACTAGAGCAATTTATTGATAACTCAGTTACTGAAACGACGGTCAATTTAGCTGCCCTTTCAAACGGTGCTTATCTTGTTAATATTAATAATGGCAATCTTTCGCAACAATCAAAAATGATTCTTGTGTCGCACTAAATATAATTACTGATTAATACTACCCAAAAGTTGTCTAAAAACGAAACACAACTTTTGGGTATTTTTTTAACTATTTATTGTTCTTTTTAAGTATTTCCAAATACATTTTCTCAACTTTAGTTCGTGCCCAAGGAGTTCTTCTTAAAAATTTCAAACTTGATTTAACTGAAGGATTGTGTGTGAAGCAACGAATATTAATTGTGTAACCCATATATTCCCACCCGTAATGCGCCACTAAATCCATTATAATTTGTTCTAGCTTAATGCCATGTAAAGGATTATTAGGTTGAGATTCCATACAAATTAACGCCTTCTATCGTTTCTGCGTCTATCATTGTTACGCTTAGGACGTCGTGATGCATTTTCTTTATTAGAACTTCGGGCGTTGTTATTCCGACGTTGTCCACCTTGTTGCCTTTTCTCCGGCTGTGTGGAAGCATTTGGGTCTGGTTCATAGCCTTCAACAATTTCTACAGGTATTTTTATACCTACTAGCTTTTCGATATCCCGTAAATAAGTAGTTTCATCTGCACTTACAAGAGATAGTGCTTCACCACTTGCTCCTGCTCTACCCGTTCTACCAATACGATGTACATAATCTTCAGAAATGTTAGGTAATTCAAAATTAATAACGTGTGGTAATAATGGAATATCTAACCCACGAGCTGCAATATCAGTAGCCACTAAAACGCGTACACTTCCATTTTTAAAACCCGCTAAAGCCTTTGTTCTGGCACCTTGACTTTTATTACCATGTATAGCTGATGTCGAAATTCCTGCGCTTACCATTTTTTTACATAGTTTGTTTGCGCCATGTTTTGTTCTGGTAAAAACCAAAACTTGCTTCCAGTTGCCCTCAGAAATTAACTTTATTATAAGCCCTGTTTTTAACCCTTTAGCAACACGATATACTTTTTGACTTATCGCATCAACTGTGGTGTTTTCTGGTGTCGCTTCAACCTGTGAAGGGTGATTTAAAATACCATGTGCTAATTTTTTTATCTCCTTTGAAAAAGTAGCAGAAAACATTAAGTTTTGCCGCTTATCGGGCATCATATTTATAACCCGTTCAATATCTCTTAAAAAACCCATATCAAGCATTCTATCGGCTTCATCTAAAACAAATATTTCAATCCGCTTTAGTGATAACAATCCTTGATTTTGTAAATCTAACAAACGCCCTGGTGTCGCAATTAAAACATCAACACCTTGACGAATGGTGGCTACTTGAGGTTTTTGTTTAACACCACCAAAAATAACGGCGCTACGTATATTTAAAAACTCGCTATAAGCTTTAACATTGTTATGCACCTGTGCTGCTAACTCGCGAGTAGGCGTTAAAATTAAGGCGCGAATGGGTCTGAATTTTTGATTTGGATTATCTGAAAGTATCTGCAATAGAGGCAATGTAAAACCTGCTGTTTTACCGGTTCCTGTTTGTGCAGATGCTAGTATATCTTTCCCTTCTAAAATTAAAGGAATGGCTTTTTGTTGAATTGGTGAAGGGGTTGTGTAACCTTGTTTACTGACTGCTTTTAATAAAGCATCAGATAAACCTAATGAGTTAAATGACATAAAAATTATTTGGGCCTATTATGGGCATTTGAAATGACCATCTAATTTTTAGCGTCATTCTTTTATAAGTTGCAAAGTTACATCTAATTAATTGATAAGCTTTATTTAATATTTTTAAATCTAGATATAAACTGAAATCGTCATAAATAACATGGTAACTAGCGTAAGTATTATAACTAAAGGCATAATAAATTTCAACCATTTGTTAAAACCAACTTTCACAATCGCTAAAGAAGCCAAAATTAAACCTGTAGGACTTATAAAATAAAATAACCCTAAACCATATTGATAAGCATTTACAACCACTTCTCTACCTACACCTACACCATCTGCTAAAGGCGACATTATAGGCATTGTAAGTACCGCCATCCCCGAAGATGAGGGAATAAAAAACGATAACCCTGCATAAATAAATGTCATAACATTTACAAACAAGCCTTTGTTCATGCCTTCTGTTACGTTGCTTGAATAATACAATAGAGTATCACTAATTAAACCATCTTCCATTAAAATAGTTACACCTCTTGCAATTCCAATAATAATAGCAACCCCTAATAATTCTCCAGCTCCTTTAACAAAAGTATCAATCAATTTTGTTTCATTCATATTTACAATAATCCCAATAATAACAGCTCCCACAAAAAAAGTAGCTGTCATTTCTGCAAACCACCAATCTAACATAGAAACTCCATAAATCATTACGATAAAGCAAAGTGAAAACACCATTAAAACTAATTTTAAGTTGCTAGTTAATACTACCTTATTGCTTGTATTTAACATGGGAAACATGCTTTCAATCTCTTTTTTCTGGTCATAAATTATTGATTTTGAAGGGTCCTTTTTTACTTTTTGTGCATACCTAATGATATAAATAATACAGATAGTTGTACAAACACCAAACATTAAAAAACGGCCGTAAATTCCTGTTGTCCAATTAATTCCTGCTGCATCAGAAGCTATAATTACGCTAAATGGATTGATGGTTGAAGCCATACTCCCAACAGCGGACCCTACAAAAATTGCCGCTACCCCAACCAAAGCATCATATTTTGCTGCAATAAATATGGGAATAAGGATAGGGAAAAATGCAATCGTTTCTTCAGCGAGTCCAAAGGTTGTACCACCCACAGCTATCAGAAGAGTAACCATAATTATCAAAAGAAATTCTCGTCCTTCCAAGGCCACCGATAACCACGAAATACCACCTTCGAAAGCGCCAGTAGTATTTACAATTCCTATCAAACCTCCTATAAAAAGCACTAAAAAAATGATATCCGCAGCTTGAATAATTCCCTTTATTGGCGACATTATAAACGCAGCCATACCCTGTGGGTTAGCTTTGACCTCTTTGTACGTATTAGGAATATTAATAGGTTTCCAAATATCGCCATTGGTAAATTTCTCCAATGGTATTTTTATTTGAAGCTGGTTTAAAGATTCCTGAGTTGCTTTAATCACCTTACTACTTTCTTCACTTTTAATAGTAAAAGTATTAGCCTCTTTATCATACGCTAGGGTATCAAACTTACCCGAAGGTATTATCCAAGTAAGTAAAGCTACCATGGCAGCAATCAATATTAAAATAGTTTGGGCTGAAGGAAATTTTATTTTGCTCATTTTTTATTATTAAAAATTTTATCTAAAAACTCAAAAACTAGGGTGTAATTTTCTTCGGTATGAAATTCAGATCCACCATGTCCTCCTCCATCAATTACCTTAAAAGACACCTCTGAATCATGTTCTTTATAGCTATTTTCTAACTCGTATGATTGTTTAATTGGAACCTGAAAATCCTTATTTCCGTGCATTATTAAAAGCGGTGGATCGGTATTGTCAACATGAAAAACAGGACTTGCTAACTTTGATAATTCAGGTTTGTTGGCTGGTAAATCACCCAGTAATCTTACCAATATATTTTGACGAGACATAAGGCTGTTTGGTTCTGATTGATGCAAAATCGTCATAAAATTTGTTGGTCCATAAAAATCAATTATTCCTTGTACTTCTGAAGATTCGTTTAAAAAATTACCAACGGTTCCTTCCAATTCTTCATGGTTACTGGTTACTCCTACTAAGGCTGCTAAATGCCCACCAGCCGATGACCCAGCAAGCACAATTTTTTTAGCATCTATATTGTATTCTGAAGCATTTGCCCGTAAAAATCGAATAGCCGCTTTAACATCATGAACTTGGGCGGGAAACTGTGCTACTCCCGTTAATCGGTAATTAATACTGACTAGTGCATACCCTTTTTCAACAAACACCTTAGGCACATTTTTCTTATCACCACTTACCCAACCGCCACCATGAATCCAAACAACCAAATTAGGATTTTTAACACCTTCAGGTGCGAAAATATCGAGTAATAATTCGGTTTCATTTACACGAGCATATTCTACATCAATAAAAGTATTAACTCGAATTGGTGAACTACAACTCACAAATAAAATAGAAAGGGTGAAAAGAATAAAATGCCTCATTAAAAAACAATAGTTTTCTAAATTATGAATTTAAATGACATCTTTAGATTATTATTAAAGATAATCCCTATTTTTAGATACTGATAATAACACTAAAATGAAATTCAAACTCAGTTTTTTACTACTCGCTATGCTATTTATTTCTTGCCAAGAAAAACATAAATCACCTCATGTTGAAAATTCCAAAACCGCCATTGAAACTAACTTATGGTTGGATTACAGCAAAGCATCAACCACCTTTAAATTATGGTCTCCTACGGCGGAACTGGTAAAACTCAACCTATATAAAAATGGTTTTGAAGGCGAGCCTTTTGAAACGCATGAGTTAACGCCATCAATGAATGAGGTATGGACAAAAAAAATAAGTAAAGATTTAGCAGGTACGTATTACACCTACCAAATTATGCTTAACAATAAATGGCTTGAAGAAACGCCTGGTATTTATGCACAAGCCGTTGGTGTAAATGGCAAACGTGCTATGGTTATTGATTTAGAAACCACCAATCCGAGTGATTGGAATAAGGATAAACAACTAGAATTAAAATCACCAAATGATGCTATAATTTATGAGTTACATATAAGAGATATGACAATTCACCCACAATCTGGTTCTAGCATTCCTGGAACCTATTTGGGATTGGTAGAAACTGGTACAAAAGGCCCTAATGAAGTGGCAACAGGTATAGACCATTTAAGAGCATTAGGCATTACGCATGTGCATTTATTACCTACCTACGACCATTATTCAATTGATGAAACCAAACTGGATAAACCACAATTTAATTGGGGCTATGATCCGCAAAACTACAATGTTCCTGAAGGTTCTTTTTCTACAAACCCTTACGATGCGGAAATACGGATAAAAGAATTTAAAACTATGGTAAAAGCGTTTCATGATCACGGTATTGGCGTTATTTTAGATGTAGTTTACAACCATACTGGTAGAACCGAAACCTCTAATTTTAATTTAGAAGCCCCTAATTACTATTATCGTTTTTGGGAAGATGGTAAACCTTCTGATGCCTCGGCATGCGGTAATGAAACAGCCTCAGAAAAAGCTATGATGCGTAAATTTATTATCGAATCGGTTTCTTATTGGGCAAAAGAGTATCATCTGGATGGTTTTCGTTTTGATTTAATGGGAATCCACGATATCACAACCATGAACGCCGTTTCAGAAACCCTGAAAAAAATAAACCCCAATATTTTTGTTTATGGCGAAGGATGGACTGCTGGCGATTCGCCATTACCAATGGAAGAGCGTGCATTAAAAAAACATATTACTAAAATGCCTCAAATAACAGCCTTTAGTGATGATATAAGAGACGGACTAAAAGGCTCTGTTTTTGATGACAAAAGCTCGGGGTTTGTTAGTGGTGCAAAAAACACTGAAGAATCTGTAAAATTTGGTGTGGTGGGTGCCATTCAACACCCACAAATAGATTATCAAGTGGTTAACTACTCCAATGAAGCGTGGGCTAACCATCCTTGGCAATCCATATCGTATGTGTCTTGTCATGACAACCATACGCTTTTTGACAAATTAAAAGTCTCTCGAGAAGATGCTGATAACACAACCTTAATAGCTATGGATAAACTTGCCAATGCCGTGGTTATGACCTCGCAAGGTATCGCGTTTATGCATGCTGGAGCTGAAATGTTACGAACCAAAAAAGGTGAGCATAACTCTTATAATTTACCCGATAGCATCAACCAAATAGATTGGAACTGGAAAGTAAAAAACGCCCATGTAGTAGACTATTACAAAAACCTCATCGCTTTGCGAAAAGCACATCCTGCATTTAGAATGACCTCAGCAAACGAGGTTAGAAAAAACTTGGAGTTTAAAACGGTTAAAGATGGTTTAGTAAGTTACCAAATAGGAAATTATGCTAATGGCGACACTTGGAAAGATATTTTAGTGATTTATAATGCTAACACGAAAGTTTATGATTATGCATTGGATGATGCGTGGCAACTAGCTGTTATTGGAGATAATTTTACTTTAGATGATGGGAAAGCAATAAGCAACATGATTAAAGTACCGGCTATATCTATGCTCATTGCCTATCGAAAATAATTTAAAAAGAGAATGGCGGAATTAAAAAACTAATCTCAACAACGTGTATATTAATAGCTAAACTTACTAACAAACCACTAAAAAAACTCGCTATACTGCATCACTCTAAAATCGAAGGTATTGAAATTAGGGTTTTTAGCTTTTAATTGTTTGTACAATGGTATTTTGCTAATTGAAATATTAGCAGCACCAGAACCTGAGGTTAAGGATACCGTTTTTATAGTTCGACTTGATGGTTTGTATTGCTTTGTGGTACTAGCCAAAACGAATTGATGAATTCTGGGTATCTCGTTGGAAACCAACTCTAACTTTAAACCATAATCTTTAATGTGCTTTCTAAAGAAATATTCTGGTCCGTTTTTACTATTTCCACCCATAAACAACAAGGTATCAATCTTTGGATATTGTTTTAAATAGCCTACTACGTCACGAAGTTTAATGTTTTGCATTCCTAAATCGGATGCATCTATTTTATCACGTTCGGCACTTTCAACTATATCGCAAACCCCTATTTTTTGTTTTATTAAAAACTGTTTACGTTGGGCTACAGCTTCTTGAGAATTGTCGTATCTCAAATTTAGATTATGAATTTTATCAATAAATAACCACAGCGAATTGTAATAACTGCCATAGCAAAAATCGACATCTTTTTCTAAAAGATCTCCAGTTGTAAACCTTGGAGGTGGTAGCGTACCAACAATTAATTTTGTGGTGTTGTTTTGTATAAACGGTTGGTATGGATGTTGATGTTTAAACACTAAAAACTTGACTTACAATTTTAAATTTTGTAACTTATTTCCACAAAAGTAACCTAAATAATTATGGGAAAAGGCGATAAAAAAACTAAACGAGGTAAAATAAACAGAGGTACATTTGGAGCTAGACGACCCAGAATTAAAAAGAAACCTTCTGTTGAAACTAAAATAGGTATTGGTAATAAGGCTAAACCTAAATAGAAATATTGAGTTCTTTTAGCAGTTTTTCAATTTCTAAAATGGTTGCCCTATAAATGCGTTTATTGGGCTTGGTCATGTGTTGCGATTCTTTATAAACCTCTTTTAAAATCTCAACAGCTTCTTCATCTTTTTTTATGCTTAATAAAAACTTTGCCAGAATTAATCGCTCCTCATAATAGGAATATCGTATATCTATTTGCCTTAAATTAGTTTCGGCTTCTTCTATATTGCCAATGCGCTCTAAGGCTAATCCGTATAAAAACTGCGTTCGGGATTTTTTAAACTCTGGATGGTCTTTTATTTTTTCAGCATAATCAATTACCTTATCACAATCTTCTATATTAAAATAAGCTTCAATTAACTGGGTTGTAGCATAAAAGTTGTTTTGGGAGGTGTCTTTTAGAGCCTCTAGATAATGGGGAATAGCATTGTTATAATCTTTTATTTCTAAATAGGCATCTGCTAAATTCAGTCTGTTTTGATAGGTTTCGGCAAATTCTAATCGCTTTTCTAAATCTCTAACCTTTTTTGTTGGATTGATAATGCTGGTAATTTCAGAGGTTATTTTTTCAGCATCACGCTTATTATAAACCTGAGTAATTAAATATATTACACAACCAATTAGCGGTAAAAACAAAATAAGAAATACCCAATAGTATGGATTTCTATTTTTGTACATATGATATATGCAATACCCTTGAAGCGCTAGAATAAGATAATAATACATAGACTATCTTATAAAAACCAAGTCGGTCTCCGTTGACATGGGTTCGCTAAAGTTGTAACCTTCGTAATTAAATCCTTTAATATCATCAATAGAATCAGCATTCGTATCGATAATATATCGTGCCATATAGCCTCGTGCAAGTTTAGCAAAAGTCATAATGGTTTTATACTCGCCGTTTTTTAAATCTTTAAACGTAACATTCACTACGGGTACTTTTAAAGCTTTTGTATCGATAGCTTTAAAATATTCGTTACTAGCAAGGTTTAAGAACAACTCGTCATCTTCAAGTTCTTCATTCAAGGCTGTTGTAATATCTTTTTTCCAGAACTCGTAAAGGTTTTTTTTAACCCCAACTGCCATTTTAGTACCCATTTCTAAACGATAGGGCTGAATTAAATCGGTTGGTTTAAGTAAACCATACAAACCTGATAAAATACGAACCGTACTTTGTAATTTCTCAATTTTATCTTTTGGAATGGTGTAGGCATCAAAACCTCTATAAACATCGCCACTAAACGCATAAATAGCTGGTCTGGAATTATCAGTTGTAAAAGGTAATTGCCACGATTGATTACGTTCGTAATTTAATTGACCTAAAGCATCAGAAATACTCATAAGTTTCGATAAACTTCTAGCAGATTTCTTTTTAAGCAACTTATTTAAACGCTCCGATTGAGATAAAAACTGAGCTTCGGTATGTTGTTTTACTGGTAAAGGTGTTTCAAAATCTAAAGACTTTGCTGGTGATAAAACGAGTTTCATTTGTTTTCTTTTTTGCAATTCAAATTTACAATTACTAATCTACGTTAAAAACCTTTAACTACAAATATTTGTAATAGTCTTATAAACCGAATCTATATTCTTAATTCTCGCTTTATACTAATGAATAAAAAGAATTCTACTGTTTTTTAAGCTCCAATTTTTCGGCAAAATAATCGCAAAAATCTTTCATGGTAGCGCTCATTTTTTCATCTTGAGTGGCTCGGTAAAACGTATCGCTCATCGCCACTAATGTTTGGTGGAAAAAGACTTTCATCTCATCAACAGGCATTTCCTTTGTCCATAAATCTATCCGAAGTGTTTCCTGTGTTTGAGAGTCCCACACAGCAAGCATCATTGCTTTGGCTTCCTCATTGGTTATTCCGCCATCTTGTGCTGTCCAAAACAGTTTTTCTGGCACTCTATTTTCGTCCAATTCAACATTAAGCTCTATTTTCGAAGTGATTGTATTTGCCATTATTTGCGTGGTTTAAACTTTGAGTTATTGAAAATATCTTCGGTACTTTTTGTTAACATATCTCTTAATGTTATGTCGTTTTGTTGCATGTACGCGCGTACTATTTGCCAACCAATATATTGTCCTAATCGCCCTGGTGAATTAGCATCTATGTCTTCTAAATAAAACTTAGTAAAAGGCGCATCAACAATAAATCTACCTGGTAATTTTGAGTCGGTGCTAAACAGTAATTCGCGATCCACAAAATAGCGCCAAATGTAAGATTCATTCGCTATTGCCCAATCCAGTTGATCTTGGTTATAACCTATGCGTTCTGCCTCTGTTTTAAATGGTATCACAACATCTTTAAAATAAAGTAGTTTCCCAAAATAAATCATTTCATCAAGCAATGTTTTACGTGCTGGATGATAGGTATATTTTTCTGCATAAGCTTCAGCTAAATCAACCACAAGTTGTTCTTTATTAAAATGCGCTCTGATGTATTTAGGAATCCCACCATAAAACTCATGCTCACTACCTAAATAGGTATCTAAAGCAATTACAGAAATAGTGTCCGTTACAATTACCTTGTTTCTGTAATCAACATCATTTGTGGTTGTAATAATTCTTGGAGGATGAAACTCTGGAAAATAATATTTTAAATGATTGAATAAAGATTCAATCTCCATTTCAATTTCATTAAAATTAGCAAAAGCTTTATCAACTTCCTTAAATAACTGAATTTGTAAGGTATCATTCTTTTTAGCTAACCAAAATGAATCTTTATATTTTTCAGAAAACATAAACGGGTAAGCTTGCTTTAATTCTGGTAAACTTTCTGCATCAACTTTTGAAAATAGGGTATCAAAGCGTTCTACCTCAATATCCGTATTTATTTTAGCAATTTCATCATTCACTTGATTTTCTTGCTTACATGAAAAAACGAAAATCAAAATTAGAATGAAACTTAATTTAGGGCGCATATAAAACTTAAACAGCATAAATTTTTATTAATTGAGCGTATGGTTTATTTTTGTTAGCAAAGGTACTATTCTTAGATTTAAATTTATAAAAAATGCAGACAGAAAAAGTTGTAGATTATATTGTTAATTGGCTAAAAGACTATGCTACGAAAGCAGGTGTAAAAGGTTTTGTAATTGGAGTTTCAGGAGGTATAGATTCGGCAGTAACATCAACACTTTGTGCCAAAACGGGATTACCACTTTTGTGTATTGAAATGCCTATTCATCAGGCTGAAAGTCATGTAACTCGGGCTCAAACACATATAAATCAATTAATGAAACGCTTTGAAAACGTAAGTCAGACCAGAGCCGATTTAACTCCTGTTTTTGAATCCTTTAAAAAAGAAGTCTCTTCTGATAGAGACCAAGCAACGGTTGATATGGCACTAGCAAATACACGAGCGCGTTTACGAATGACAACCCTTTACTACTATGCTGGCTTATATAAATTATTAGTCGCTGGTACAGGTAATAAAGTTGAAGACTTTGGAGTTGGTTTTTATACAAAATATGGCGATGGTGGCGTAGATTTAAGCCCTATTGCCGATTTATTGAAATCGGAAGTTTATAAATTAGGTGAATTTTTAAAAGTACCAGAGTCTATTATGAAAGCAGCGCCTAGTGATGGTTTATTTGGCGATGCGCGAAGTGATGAAGATCAAATTGGGGCTTCTTACCCAGAACTTGAATGGGCTATGAAAATGGATGACGAAGGCAAAACAATGAGTGATTTTTCAGGAAGACAGCAAGAAGTTTTTAAAATCTATAAACGCTTTAACACAGCAAATAAACACAAAATGATTCCTATTCCTATTTGCGAAATCCCTAAATCCTTTATGTAACCAATAATTATTGTAATTAAGTAAAAAATTATTACTTTTACGTACAGCTTATTCTCTCAACTCAATTATTTCTTTTAATAATTGTTTAAAAAAGCTTTCAATTATGATAAAATTATTAATAGCAGACAACCACCCAATCACAAGAAAGGGACTAGAAGTCCTGTTTTCCGCTTCCTCTGATATAAAAATTGTTGGAAGTGTTGATGATGGCAATGCCATCTTAGAATTTATTAAGAAAAACCCTGTTGACATTATTTTAATGGAAACAGATTTTCCAAACCTTAACGGATTAACCGTATTGAGGTATTTAAAAAATGACTTTCCAGACATTAAAACCATTATTTTTAGCGCACAACCTGAAGAGGTTTACGCCCTTAATGCCATTAAAGCTGGAGCTTCGGGTTATTTAAACAAATCTGTAAATGTTATTACAATTAATGAAGCCATTTTAAAAGTACATGATGGTGGCATTTATTTAAGTAACGATTTAACACAACAGTTAGCTTTCGGAAATAGAGTTAGCAATAAAACTGGAACTTTTTACAAAAAGCTCTCAACTAGAGAAGCCGAAGTTTTAAAGCTTTTAACTGTTGGTAAAAAGAATAAAGAAATCTCGAAAGAGTTAGACATCAACGAAAAAACAGTTAGTACTTACAAAGCGCGTTTAATGCGAAAACTTAAAGTTACTAATTTAGTTGATTTAGTTAACCAAGCTAAACTTAGCCAACAGCTATAAAACTCTATTTAGTTTTCTAGACAACAACATTTTAAGACCCGAATAGTCTTTTACTTCTTCGAGTATATTTCTATTCGTGTCTTTTTTATTTTGAATGGTTTCTCCTTGAAATTCCTTTACTTTTTGATCTATTAAAAACACACGTAAGCTTAAAATGGTTTCGCTCACTAATTGTGCAACGCTATGTGTTTTTTCCTTTGGAAAAATATTCATCCGATTCCAATTATCTAAGGCATAACGCTCGTCTTCCATTAAAATAGTTGTAATCTCATTAGCAATTTCAGTATCTACAACATTCACAAAGTTTTTGAGTTCAAAATCTGGATTTTGATTTAGCTTATCAATTATGGTGTAATACAAGGTTTTAAACTGCGAATTTGTAAACTCCATTTCATCATCTTGTAAATCTAAAAACACTTTTTCAAAAACTTTTGCTTTATGAATTACAGGTTCTAAAATAAGCTCACCTTTATCGTTTTCTTTTAAAACTAAATCTTCAAAATCTTCGGTTCTGTTTCCATATAGTAGTAAAACCTCAATAATTTTTCGTTCTAAAACATATTGAATATCGACCTTTTTAACGGGTTGCTGGTGTTTTATAACTTCAAAAGCTTTTTGCTCTTTTTGATACTGCTTGTTTTCTTCTTGAAACTCCTTTTTATTTATTTGAGCCAAGGTACTAAACAACACCTCTTCGCTAATATCCATGATTCTAGCGCACTCTTGTACGTAGATTTCTTTTTTAATACGATCGGGAATTTTCGAAATACTATTTACAATATCTCTAACGGTTTCCGCTTTTTTTATCGGGTCGTTTTTTGATTCTTCAAATAAAACCGACGCTTTAAACTGAATAAAATCCTTAGCATTACCTTCTAAGTACAATGACAATTCTTCAAGCGTGTTTTGTTTCGCAAAACTATCAGGATCTTCGCCTTCTGGAAAAGTGCAAACTTTTACGTTCATTCCTTGTTCCAAAATCAAATCAATTCCACGTAGCGATGCTCTCATACCTGCGGCATCGCCATCAAAAAGTACAGTTATGTTTTTAGTAAGCCTATTAATAAGCCTTATTTGCTCTGAAGTTAACGCAGTACCCGATGAAGACACTACATTTTTTATACCCGTTTGATGAAACTGAATTACATCGGTATAACCTTCAACCAAATAGCAATTATCTTCTTTGGCAATACTTTGCTTTGCATGGTAAATGCCATATAGCACTTTACTTTTGTGGTATATATCACTTTCGGGCGAGTTTACATATTTAGCCGCTTTTTTATCGTTGATTAGTATGCGTCCGCCAAAACCTAAAACCCGACCACTCATGCTTTTTATGGGAAACATAACACGACCTTTAAATCTATCAAAACGTTTGTCGTCTTTTATAATAGTAAGCCCTGTTTTTTCTAAATAATCGATGTTGTACCCTTGTTTTAAGGCTTCATCGGTAAAAGCTTGCCATTCGTTTAGCGAATATCCTAAATCGAATTTTTTTATGGTTTCAATGGTAAACCCGCGCTCTTTAAAATAACTGAGTCCTATTGACTTTCCTTGGTCGGTTTTATGAAGTATATTCTGAAAATATTTATTAGCAAACTCACTCACTAAATACAGGCTTTCGCGCTCATTGGCTCTTTCCTTTTGCTCGTTAGATTGCTCGGTTTCTTCAACTTCAATATTGTACTTTTTAGCTAGATATTTAATAGCTTCAGGATAGGTAAAATGCTCATGCTCCATTAAAAAAGCCACGACATTACCACCCTTTCCACTTGAAAAATCCTTCCAGATTTGCTTCACAGGCGATACCATAAAACTAGGAGAACGCTCGTCGCTAAAAGGACTTAATCCTTTAAAATTGCTTCCAGCTTTTTTTAGCTGAACAAAATCGCCAATAACCTCCTCTACACGAGCAGTTTCAAACACTTGGTCTATGGTTGATGGTGATATCAATGCAAAATTTTTGTGGATTGTAAATGTAATATAAACTATTGATTTTTGAAATTAAAGAATATTTAATCTTGATTTTGTAAAAAAATTCAACTAACTTCGTTTAACTGCTGATATAAGTCATTAAAACGACATCATATCAAAACATTAGGCACAATTTAAAACAGATATGAAATTTATTAGGTACTTAATTTTTATTATTTTCTTTTTTGGATTAGGCGATGAATGTTTAGCCCAAGTTAAAAAAGATACCCTGAGTGTTTTATTTGTTGGAAACAGCTACACATACTATTCCAATATGCCTCATCTTGTATCACTGATTTCAGACAGTACTAAAGTCAAATTAATAACCTCTAAAAGCACTGCTGGTGGAGCTAAATTGAGCGACCATTGGAATGGCAACAAAGGACTTAAATCAAAAGAAGCAATAAGCAGTGGAAAATACGATATTGTTGTATTACAAGGACAAAGTAAGGAAGCTGTTAAGGAAAAGGAAGAATTTCTTATGTATTCTAAAAAGCTATCTGACCTAGTCAAAGCGTCTGGTGCAAAACCGTACTTATATGTCACTTGGGCTCCACAAAAAATTCCACAATATCAAGAAACAATAACAGAAACGTTTCAACAAGCATCAAAAGTAAGTGATTGCGGACTTGTTATGGTCGGAGAAGCTTGGAAATTGGCTAAAACATTAAGACCGGATATACAATTGTTTTTACCAGATGGTAGTCATCCAACAGATTTAGGAGCGTTTTTAACGGCTTGTACCTTTGTGAACACTTTTTCAAAAGAACTGCCTAAAAATCTACCTGACAGGTTTTTTATAACTGATTCCGATGGAAAGGAAGTTATGATTTTTAGGGAAGATTCTTTAGAAATTACCTTTTGTCTAAAGGTGGTTCAAAGTTTATAAAAAAACAGTGCCTAACAACGTGTATAATTAATTGCGGTCGGAATTTCAAACTGGAAATTCCTGCAATTAACTATCTTCGGTACAAGCGGACATTTTCCGTTTTTGGCCAGCGCGCCAACTCGCCCGCTGCTTACGCAGACGGCGTGCCACTAATCATATACAAACACGTTAAACGAAACTTTTAAAAAATCTTATTCTAAACTCGCTAAACTTGCTTTAAGGGTTTCAATTTTAGCTAAAGCATCGGCTTCCTTTTTCTTTTCAGCAGCTACTACTTGTTCTGGTGCGCCAGCCACAAAACGTTCGTTTGATAATTTTTTCTGAACCGATTTTAAAAAGCCCTCGGTATAATTTAATTCTTCAGTCAGTTTATTTATTTCTGCTTCAACATCAATACTTCCTGCCATAGGAATAAAATACTCGTTAGATTTAACCCTAAATGTTAAGGCACCTTCAATAGCCTCAGAAACATACGTTACTGCCTCTAAATTCCCTAATTTAGCAATGGTGCTATCAAAGGTTTTGCTGGTATTTTCGTTATTTATCACAGAAAAACCAATAGCATCTTTAAACGCTATATTTTTTTGCTTTCTGATGTTTCTAATCCCCGATATAACCTCTGATGCAAAATCAAATTCCTTTATAAGCGTTTTGTTAATAGGCTTCGATTCTGGCCATTTTGAAACGATTAACGCTTCTTGTGGTGTTCTTTCAGAAATATAATGCCAAATATCTTCCGTTAAAAACGGCATAAACGGATGTAAAATCTTTAAATTATTCTCAAACGCTTCAATTAATGCCTTATAGGTTTTAACATCTACCGGCTTTTGATACGCTGGTTTTACTATTTCTAACAACCAAGACGAAAAATCGTCCATAATCAGCTTGTAAGTTGCCATTAAACCATCACTTAAACGGTATTTACTAAAATGGTCTTCAATCTCTTTTAGTGCCTTTTGAAATTTAGACTCGTACCATTCCAAAGCAATTTTACTCGATGCTGGTTGCTCAATAGTTTCATCAATGTCCCAACCGTCAATTAAACGATACGCATTCCAAATTTTATTTCCAAACCCTTTTCCTTGTTGGCAAAGTGCTTCATCGAACATTAAATCGTTTCCTGCAGCAGAACTCAACAATAAACCAACACGAACACCATCGGCACTGTAATCGTCAATAAGTTTTAAAGCATCAGGAGAATTTCCTAACGATTTACTCATTTTACGACGTTGCTTATCACGTACCAGTCCGGTTAGATACACATTGTTGAATGGTTTTTCATTTTTATACTCATAGCCAGCAACAATCATACGCGCTACCCAAAAGAAAAGAATATCGGGTCCAGTAACTAAATCATTGGTTGGGTAATAGTAATTTATATCCTCATTTTCAGGGTTTCGAATACCGTCAAACACACTTATAGGCCATAACCATGAAGAGAACCAGGTATCAAGCACATCGTTATCTTGTTTTAAGTCTGAAATTTGAAGCTTGGTATTTGACGTTTTTTCTTGTACTAGTTTTAAGGCTTCATCAATAGTTTCAGCAACTACAAAATCCTCTTTTCCATCACCGTAATAATAGGCCGGTATTTGCTGACCCCACATAAGCTGACGTGAAATATTCCAATCGCGGATATTTTCCATCCAATGGCGATAGGTGTTTTCAAACTTTTTAGGAAATAAATTTATGTCTGGATTATCTCCTAAAACTGACTTGATGGCAGGTTTTACTAAATCGTCCATTTTTAAAAACCATTGATCACTTAATCGAGGTTCAATAACCGCTTTAGTTCTTTCAGATGTTCCTACTTTATTTAAATGGCTTTCAGTTTTAACTAAAATACCTTTGTCTTTTAATTCTTCTACAATGGCTTTACGAGCTTCAAATCGGTCTTTTCCCTGATAATGCAACCCAAAACTATTTAAAGATGCATCTTCATTAAATATATCGACAACCTCTAAATTATGTTTATCGCCAAGGTTTTTATCATTTTCATCATGTGCAGGCGTTACTTTTAAACAACCTGTACCAAACTCCATATCTACATATTCATCTTCAATTATTGGGATAACACGATCACAAATCGGTACAATAGCCTTTTTTCCTCGTAAATGTGTAAAACGTTCATCGTTTGGGTTAATACATATGGCTGTATCTCCAAAAATAGTTTCAGGGCGTGTGGTTGCAATAGTTAACGTATCTTTTGAACCTTCAATTTTATATTCTAAATAATAAAGATTCCCTTGGCGTTCTTCATAAATTACTTCTTCATCAGACAAAGTGGTTTTAGCCTCGGGGTCCCAATTCACCATGCGATACCCTCTGTAAATTTGTCCTTTTTTATATAAATCAACAAAAACTTTAATAACCGCTTCACTCATATCATCATCCATCGTGAATTTGGTTCTATTCCAATCGCAAGAACAACCTAGTTTTTTAAGTTGCTGAAGTATAACACCACCATATTCATGCGTCCAATCCCAAGCATGTTTTAAAAACTCATCGCGCGATAAGTCGTTCTTATCAATACCTTGCTCTTTTAATTTTGCAACTACTTTAGCCTCAGTAGCAATAGAAGCATGGTCTGTTCCTGGTACCCAGCATGCATTTTTACCTAATAATCGTGCACGACGAATTAACACATCCTGAATGGTGTTATTAAGCATATGACCCATGTGCAACACACCCGTAACATTTGGTGGTGGGATTACAATAGTGTAAGGCTCTCTTTCATCTGGTGTTGAATGAAAATAGTTATGTTTCATCCAGTAGTCATACCACTTACTTTCTACCTGACTTGCATCATATTTTGATGGAATTTGCATGCTTTGGAATAGTTTTTGAATAATGATTTGCAAAAGTACTTATATTTCTTTTTCTGTGAAAGCCTGTTGAAAATGATTATCCTCAAATTTATCAGACTATACATAGAATTAGAGAATGTAGTACGTACTTTTAACTAAGTTAAATATGTTAATAAACCTGTAATACGTCTATTATTTTTGTAGTTTATAGAAAAAGTAACTATGTTTGACTTGATAATAAGATTAAAACTATAAGTATTCGCCCAAATTAAATAAATATACAGAATGCTTAAAATGAAGAATAAAAAAATAAAATCATGAAACAATTAATTACTATTTTATTTATCGGACTAATCAGTTTTTCTGTAAATGCACAAGCAAAAATAGAGTTTAAAACTGATACAATTGACTATGGAACTATTGAAAAAGGTTCGAATGGTGTGAGAGTTTTTGAATTTACAAACACCGGTAATGAGCCTCTTATCATATCTAAAGTATCTTCTAGTTGCGGATGTACTATCCCAAAAAAGCCAGAAGAGCCTATTTTACCTGGTAAAACTGGTCAAATTGAAGTAAAATATGATACTAATAGAGTTATGCCTATTAGAAAAACAATTACGGTTATTTCTAATGCCGAAACTCCAACGGTTGCTTTGAAAATTAAAGGTGAAGTAATTGATCCAAGTAAAGTAAGTTTACTTGAAAAGAAGGATAAAAGTATTGTACAGCAATAAAATATATTAAACCCTAAAACAAAAACCCAAGCAAGTGCTTGGGTTTTTGTTTTAAAAAGGGTCTCTCAAGTTAAAAGTGTAACTTAAGGTCTCCCCTTTCCTATCTACTCTTAAACGTATTTTCCTCCCAGCTTCATCATAAAACATTTGAACAATTTGCTGCAACGAATAGTTATAAGAAGCCTTACTATTTATATTTAGAATAACATCGCCTACCATCAAACCTGCTTCATGAGCGGGAGAACCTTCTCTTAACTCTACAATTGCGTATGCAGGTTTAAGGGAAAACTGATACTGTGTATTGATAACAATTTTATTACTATTCACGGCTTCGCTATTCTCTATACCTCCGTTTGTGGGGCTACTATTTAAAACTCTATTTTCAATTTCTCTCACTAGCCTAACACCATCATGTGCCAATTCTATTCCACTTCTATTATAATTAAAATCATCATTAAAATGTGAATTTCGTTTTAACGTTATTAAAGCTCTTCTGTAATCAAAAATCACATTAAATCGTTTTAAAATATTACCAGCTAAACTACCGTTTCTCCCTTTAAAATTTCTAGCAAAAGAAATGGAACTTGAGTCTGGATAGGCCACATTAGCGTTGCGTAACTCAAAGCCTTTTAAATAAAACGCATCTACCTTTGTTCTTTTACCATAAACGCTTCCGCTTAATCCGTGACCTAGAAAATCATTAAAATATTTATCACTAGATTTTATTCCTAAAGAGTCATCTTCAAACAACCACAAAGCATCACTTCCTCCAGAATCTATCAACAATTTGACAGGAATTTTTTTGTCATTAATTTTTACCTCGGAGTTTACATAAGGTTTATTATTATAAAATTCTAAATTTAATCTTTCGCATTTCCTACATTCCTTATATGTATATTTCTCAGGATTTGATAATCTTATAAATCTGTTTGAATAATTTACTTCAACTATGAGATCTTTTAATAAATCATACCCAATAATACCATATATTGGTACGCCTAACCTAGGAGCAAAATTTAAATTATCATCATAAACTGCATATATATCTTGATTTAATTTTATAGCATCTCCAATTTTTATGATGTTATTTCTTGATTTTAAGGCCTTTACCGTTTCTCCTTCTCCCAATCCTCTTAAAAAAATTGTTTCTGTCTCTTTAATATTTAAAGAATCTGTGATATTTAAAAAATTGAAAATTATAGGTTTGCTTACGCCACTATCCAATAAAAATGATAAGCTAACGCCGTTAATTTCAACAGGCAGCACAATTAAATTGTTTATTAATTTGAATGAAATTTTGTCGGTTTGTCTCTTATTTTGAATGGTAAACTTACTTTGAGAAAAAACAAGGTTATTCAAAAAGAAAATAAAAACAATCAATATTAAACGCCTATCCATAAAGAGACTTTAGTTTGTTACATCAATTTACAAATCTTTAAACTAGAAAATCTATTTAAAGCTGTTTTTTAAAAAAACTTTAAGATAATTTTCTCAACTTTGCTCTTTAACTATATAAAAATGCCGTCAATATCTAAAAAAGGGCAATTAATGCCTCAATCTCCAATACGCAAACTAGCTCCTTTTGCTGAACAAGCTGCCAAAGAAGGTAAAACTATTTATTACTTAAATATTGGGCAACCAGACATAAAGACACCTCAAGTAGCTTTAGATGCTGTAAAAATTCACTCGTTAGAAATTTTAGCATATACCAGGTCTGAAGGTTCTGAAGATTATAGAAGAAAAATTGCTGATTATTACCTAAAAAACGACATTAAAGTTAATCACGACGACATTATTGTAACTACTGGTGGTAGTGAAGCCCTTCTTTTTGCATTTGGAAGTGTTATGGATGTTGATGATGAAATTATTATTCCAGAGCCTTTTTATGCCAATTATAATGGATTTTCAACAGCTTCTGGGGTAAAAGTAGTGCCCGTAATTTCAAAAATTGAAGATAATTTTGCTTTACCTCCAATTGAAGAATTTGAAAAACTAATTACCCCAAAAACCAAAGCTATTTTAATTTGTAATCCCGGAAACCCAACGGGCTATTTATATTCCAAAGAAGAGATTAAAAAGCTGGCTGCAATTGTAAAAAAACATGATTTGTTTTTAATTGCGGACGAAGTTTATAGAGAATTTGTTTATGATGGAGACACGCATTACTCTGTTATGCAAGAACTAGGTTTGGAAGACCATGCTATTATGATTGATTCGGTATCGAAACGTTATAGTATGTGTGGTGCTAGAATAGGATGTTTAGTCTCTAAGAATAAAAGCGTTATACAAACCGCATTAAAGTTTGCCCAGGCGCGTTTAAGTCCTCCTACCCTAGCTCAAATAGCAAGTGAGGCAGCTCTTGCAACACCACAACGTTATTTTGATAATGTTATTAAAGAATATGTTGATAGACGAAATACATTGATTACCGAATTGCAAAAAATAGATGGTGTTAAGGTTGCAAAACCAAAAGGAGCGTTTTATTGTATTGCTGAATTACCAGTAAAAAATTCTGATGATTTTGCACAATGGCTTCTTGAACATTTTGATGTTGATGGAGAAACTATCATGGTAGCTCCTGCAGGCGGTTTTTACTCTACACCTGGTGTTGGTTTAAACCAAGTTAGAATTGCTTACGTACTTAAAAAAGAAAGCTTAATAAAAGCGGTAAACATTCTTAAAGAAGCTCTAAAAGTTTATAAAGACTAGTGCAAATTCTTCAAAACATATCTTTAAAGCCTTATAATACATTTGGTATTGATGTTATAGCGAAACATTTTGTTTCGACAACAAACATTAACGACTTAAAGCATGTTTTGTCACTAAAAGAATACAGTAGGAGACTTATTTTAGGTGGTGGTAGCAATATATTATTAACCAAGAATTTTGATGGATTAGTTGTTCATATTGATTTAAAGGGCATTGAAATTATTAGTGAAGATGAAGATTTTGTTTATGTCAAAGCTAATGCAGGTGAAAACTGGCATCAATTTGTACTTTGGTGCATTAGCAATAATTTTGGTGGTGTTGAAAACTTATCACTAATCCCAGGTAATGTAGGCACTGCTCCTATTCAAAATATTGGAGCTTATGGAGTTGAACTTAAAGATGTTTTTGAATCTTGTGAGGTAATTTCATTAGAAAACAAAGAGCTACAAACATTTAATAAGGCTGAATGCGATTTTGACTATAGAAATTCCATTTTTAAACAACAAGCAAAAGGGAAATTTATAATTACAAGTGTTGTTTTTAAACTTACAAAACACAGCCATAAATTAAACATTAACTACGGTACTATTGCATCTGAGCTTGATGCGATGCAAATAAAAAACCCAACCATTCAAGATATTTCAAAAGCTGTAATAACTATTAGAGAAAGCAAATTACCAAACCCAAAAGATATTGGTAACAGCGGTAGTTTCTTTAAAAATCCTGTTATTTCAAAAAAGCATTATAAAAAGTTATTAGAGAATTTTGAAAACATCCCAAGTTATCCTGTAAACGATACTGAAGTTAAAGTTCCCGCGGGCTGGTTAATAGAGCATGCAGGGTTTAAAGGGAAATGTTTTGGTAATTATGGTGTGCATAAAAAACAAGCACTAGTACTCGTTAATTATGGTGGTGCCAAAGGTTCAGATATTTTAAAACTGTCAAAATTAATTCAAAAAACTATCAAACGCCTTTTTGACATTTCAATAGAAGCCGAAGTAAACATATTATAATCTAAAAAGAAATTTCTAACTTTGATATTAACAAATGGTATTAACCTATTAAACTAAACCAACTTAACTTGATTTCATCGATAGAAAAGGAAATAGTGTCGTTATTGCAGAAAGGCGATAAAAAAGCTATTAGTTTATTATATGAAAACTATGCGGATACTTTGTACGGTGTAGTGAAAAAAATAATAAAGGATGACGATACAGCACAAGATGTTCTTCAAGAAAGTTTTGTAAAAATTTGGCGCTACTCAAAAAAATACGACGCAAGTAAAGCAAAACTTTTTACATGGTTATATCGAATTGCCTACAATACAGCTATTGATAAAGTTAGATCACAAAAAAATAGAAATGGTAACGAAGTCCAAATTGAGACTTCATCCGTATATAAAATAACATCGAATGAGTTAAATCAAGACGTGTTAGATATAAAAAAACATCTAAGTAGTTTAGATGAAAAATATCAAATTGTGTTAAATGCGCTCTTTTTTGAGGGTATGACACAGCAGGAAGCTAGTGATGAACTAGATATTCCATTAGGAACAATAAAATCGAGATTAAAAATTGGATTACGTGAATTAAAGAAAATTTACGATCCTTAACTAAAAAAAGTCATGAATGCGAAAATAACTACTTTTCTAAATTCTGGCCTATTAGAAAAATATCTATTAGGTGAAACTACTTCTGCTGAAACAGAAATGGTGGAGTCTTACATTTCAAAATATCCAGAAGTACAGAATACATATAACACATTACAATACAACCTTGAAGTGGTTGCAAAAAGTAATGCTGTTGAAGCCCCTAAAAGCATCTTAAATAATATTTTAGATGAACTTGATGAAGAAACGCCGGTAATTAAGCTTAATGCTCAGAGAAAATATAAAAAATGGTATAAGTTTAGTGTAGCAGCAAGTGTTGCCGCTTTACTTTTTGCAGGAACTTCATATATTTTTTACAATCAAAACCAAAAGTTATCGGAGGAAAATCAGGTAGTTGTTGATGAAATATTTGATTTACGCGGTGATATTGCAAAAAATAATCAAATGCTTGATAATGTCATGCGTCAGCTTTTAAAGCTTAATAATCCTGAGACTGAAAAATACATTATCACAGGGAACGAAAGAGCTAAGGATTTAAAAACTGTAGCATACATCAACCCAAAAGAAAAAACATCAATGATTGATGTGGTCTCTTTACCAAAATTACCAGAAGAACAATGCTACCAAATTTGGGCAGAGTTACAAGGTAAAATGGTGAGTTTAGGTATTCTAAGTGAAGCTGATAGAAAGCTAAGAAATATTCCATACATGGAAGATGCACTTGCTTTAAGCATTACTATTGAGCCTAAAGGAGGCAATACTGTTGCTTCGGTTAAGAATTCCGTAGCGCAAATTAGTTTACAATAAGATTAATAGCACAAAATAAAAAGCCTCATTATAAATATAAAATGAGGCTTTTTTAGTTATACGTATTTTTAAAACTGCTAAAATTATTACCTTTGTAAAAAATAAACTCTCATGAAACTTCTTTTAATAACCATCATTTTACTAGGCTTAGGAATTGCAGGAATAGCTATAAAAATTTGGGCAAAAAAGGATGGTAAATTTGCAGGTACATGTGCAAGTCAGAATCCAATGCTTAATAAAGATGGTGATGCCTGTGGGTTTTGTGGCAAAACACCCGATCAATTTAGTGAATGTAACGAACCTCAACATTCATAATACTACATGGGGTTTCTTGATGCTATTTTCTACGCATTTATTGTAGTTGTTTTAATTCAGGTTATTTTTTACATTTTTTTCTTTGGAAGGTTTGCATTTGTTGAACACATAGGTCAAACTTCAAAGAGCAAAATCCCAGTATCCGTAATCATTTGCGCTAAAAACGAAGCTAAAAATTTAAAAGTATTTTTACCTTCTATTATTAATCAAGATTACCCAAATTTTGAAATAGTCTTAATAAATGATGCTTCCCATGACAAAACTCTAAAAGTTATGCAAAGTTTTCAAAAACTTCATAAAAACATCAAAATAGTGGATGTGAAAGGTATTGAAGCTTTTTGGGGTAACAAAAAATATGCTCTAACCTTGGGTATAAAAGCGTCGACCAACGATTTTTTATTGTTTACAGATGCAGACTGCAAACCTCTATCAAAACATTGGATAAGTGAGATGGTTTCATACTTTAATAGTGAAAAAACAATTGTTTTAGGCTATGGAGCTTATTCAAAAATTAAAAAGTCTTTTTTAAATAAGCTTATTCGTTTTGAAACTTTAGTAACTGCAATACATTATTTTTCATTTGCAAAATTAGGGTTAGCCTATATGGGTGTTGGTAGAAATTTAGCATATACTAAGCAAGAATTTTTTAATGCGAATGGGTTTATAAACCATATTCAGGTGCGCTCAGGAGATGACGATTTATTTGTAAATCAGGTAGCAACCAATGTAAATACGGCTATTTGTCTTTCTGAAAATAGTTTTACTGAATCTACTCCAAAAACTACCTTTAAAGATTGGTTTAAGCAAAAAAGACGCCATGTTTCGACTGCCAGCTATTATAAATTTAAGCATAAAGCCTTATTAACTTTAATTTATAGCTCTCAATTTTTGTTTTGGATTTTTGCTTTAATTCTTCTTATATCTTCTTTTAAATGGCTTATAGTTTGCAGTTTAATGTTGCTATTACTTACCGTAAAATATATTGTATTTTGGTTTTCATCAAAAAAATTGAGAGAGTTCGACTTGTTATTGTTTGTGCCTTTTTTAGAAATCTTTTTAATTTTTACACAATTAACTATCTTTATAAACAATCTTATTTCAAAACCTAACCATTGGAAATAGAGGAAGCTATTAAGCGCGCTAAAAAGAACGACCAAAAAGCATTTAATTTTTTATTGGATACATTTTGGGATGATGTTTATGGGTTTCAATTAAAGCGAACCGAAAACGAAAATGACGCCGAGGATATTACCATACAAACCTTTTCAAAAGCATTTGACAGAATTGAAACTTTTGATGAATCATTCAAGTTTAAAACTTGGTTAATTACCATTTCAAAGAATATTCATATTGATTTACTTCGAAAGAAAAAAAATTCCATTTCTCAAGTAATTTCTAAAAATGATAGAGAAGCATTTCAAATTTTAGACGAATCGCCTTCACCTGAAGATAATCTTATAACCGAGCAACATTTAGCTAAATTACTTCGTGATATAAAAAAGCTTAAACCTCATTACCAAGAAGTGATTAATCTCCGCTACTTTCAAGAACTTAGCTATAAGGAAATATCTATAGAACTTAACGAGCCTATTAATAACGTGAAAGTTAAGTTGCTTCGTGCTAAAAAGTTACTAGCCGAAATTATTAGAGAAAAATAAATGGTAAAAAAGCTAAAAAACTTAGGTCCAGGATTATTGTTTGCTGGTGCAGCAATAGGTGTCTCTCATTTAGTACAATCCACTAGAGCAGGTGCCGATTTTGGTTTAGGTTTAATTTGGGCATTGCTTTTGGTTCATTTATTCAAATATCCCTTTTTTCAATTTGGTCCACGATATGCCACAGCAACTGGCGAAAGCTTATTAGATGGCTACAAAAAACTCGGTAAAGGTGTTTTAATTGCTTACTTCATACTAAGTTTAGCAACGATGTTTACCATCCAAACAGCTGTAACCATTGTAACGGCGGGTTTAGCTTCTAGCCTTTTTGGAGGTCTTATAAGCATTAAATTATGGACGGTTATTATTCTTTTAATATGTTTATCATTATTAATTTTTGGTAAGTATAAACTGCTAGACAAATTGATGAAAATTATCATCATAACCTTATCAATAAGCACTATAGCCGCCGTTGTTTTCGCTTTTTATAATAATACTAATCCTGTTTCATTAAAACAGGTTTTCCCAGAAAACAGTTTAGAAATCGCATTCTTAATTGCTTTTATGGGATGGATGCCTGCTCCTTTAGATATTTCGGTTTGGCAATCGTTATGGGCTATTGAAAAAAACAAAGAACCTGAAAAATATTCTACAAAATCTGCTATTTTCGATTTCAACGTAGGATATGTAAGTACCATAGCTTTAGGCGTTGGGTTTGTTCTTTTAGGCACTTTGGTTATGTTTAATAGTGGAGAAGCATTTAGCACCTCGGCCAGTGTTTTCTCAGGTCAGTTAATTAATATGTATACCATGAGTCTAGGGAAATGGGCTTACGTAATTATTGGAATTGCGGCGTTTACAACTATGTTTAGCACTACTCTTACTACCTTGGATGCTTCACCAAGAGCCATGGCAAAAACTACTCAGTTGCTTTTTAATAAAAACTCCAAATTGAACTATATGTTTTGGATAATTTTGTTATCCGTTGGTACTGTGGCTATTTTTATATTTTTAGCCTCAGAAATGGGATTATTGGTGGAAATTGCTACTATTTTATCTTTTATAACAGCTCCTTTTTATGCTATAATTAATTACAAATTAATTTCAAGCAAACACACTCCAAAAGCTTGGAGACCCTCTAAATATCTACATATTTTAAGTTGGTTAGGCATTACTTTTTTGATTGGTTTTAGCATTTGGTATCTCACTACTTTATAGGATTATTTAAAAGAATACTTCGTATCTTTGTGGCTTTATGTTATTGATATGAATACCGAAACAGCTTCAAATATATTACCAGAACGAACACCTAAACCAAAATGGCTTCGCGTTAAGCTCCCTACAGGAAAAAAATATACCGAATTAAGAGGTCTAGTTGATAAGTATAAATTAAATACTATTTGTACTTCTGGAAGCTGTCCGAATATGGGTGAATGTTGGGGAGAAGGTACTGCAACCTTTATGATATTAGGTAATATTTGCACTCGTTCTTGTGGATTTTGCGGGGTAAAAACTGGACGTCCTGAAACTGTAGATTGGGATGAACCTGAAAAAGTAGCACGTTCCATAAAAATCATGAAAATTAAGCACGCGGTTTTAACCAGTGTAGATAGAGATGATTTAAAGGATATGGGCAGCATTATGTGGGCCGAAACAGTAAAAGCTGTTAGAAGGATGAACCCTGAAACCACACTTGAAACTCTAATTCCTGATTTTCAAGGTATTGAGCAACATATTGATAGAATAATTGATGTAGCTCCTGAAGTGGTATCTCACAATATAGAAACTGTGCGTCGCTTAACTCGTGAAGTAAGAATTCAAGCACAATATGACAGAAGTTTAGGCGTTTTAAAATACTTAAAACAACAAGGGCAAAGAAGAACAAAATCTGGAATTATGCTTGGTTTGGGTGAAACTCGTGAAGAAGTTATTCAAACCCTTAACGATTTAAAAGCTAACGATGTTGATGTTGTTACTATTGGGCAATATCTACAACCTAGCAAAAAACACTTACCAGTAAAACAATTTATAAATCCAGACCAATTTAAAGAGTATGAAGAAATTGGTTTAGAATTAGGGTTTCGTCATGTAGAGAGTAGTGCTTTGGTAAGATCTTCTTACAGAGCTCAAAAACATATTCATTAATTTATGATTCGAGTTGCTATCAATGGTTTTGGTAGAATTGGTAGACGTGTTTTTAGGTTATTACAAGACTCTAAAAACATACAGGTAGTTGCTATAAATGATTTGGCAGATGCAAAAACCTTAAGTCATTTATTAAAATATGATAGCGTCCACGGAATTTTTAAAGGTCAGGTTTCGCATACTGAAAATCAACTAATAATAAATAATAAGGAGATTCCTCTATTAAATCATAAACATCCAAAAGAGATAAATTGGAAACCATATAATGTCGATTTTGTTATTGAATCAACTGGAAAATTCAAAACGACGACAGAGCTAAATTATCATATAAAAAATGGTGCAAAACAAGTTGTTTTAAGCGTACCTCCTATTGAAGACGATATAAAAACTATTGTTTTAGGCGTTAATGATGATTGTATTGATGGGACAGAAACTATTATTTCCAACGCATCTTGTACCACCAATAATGCTGCCCCAATGATTGATATCATTAATAAACTTTGTGGTATTAACCAAGCATATATTACTACGGTGCACTCTTACACGACTGACCAAAGCTTACACGATCAACCTCATAGAGATCTTAGACGATCACGAGCAGCGAGTCAATCGATTGTACCAACAACAACCGGAGCTGCAAAAGCACTCACAAAAATTTTCCCAAATCTTTCCGATGTTATTGGAGGTTGTGGTATTAGAGTACCTGTTATTAACGGATCGCTCACTGATATTACATTCAATGTAAAAAAAACAGTCACTATTGATGATATTAATATGGCTTTTAAGAAAGCCTCAAACAATTATTTTAAAGGTATATTAGAATATACAGAAGACCCTATAGTTTCGATTGATATTGTTGGAAACACACATTCTTGCGTGTTTGACGCTCAAATGACTTCAGTTATTGGTAACATGGTAAAAATTATTGGTTGGTATGATAACGAAACAGGATATTCGCAACGAATTATTGACTTAATATGTAATTTATCGGAAAAAAAATGCGTTTTATCGATAAAATAATTATATTTGTCGATATTAATTAATAATATGTCCCATTTAAAAAATCACATATTCGTTATATTAATGCTGCTCAGCATTAGTATTTTTGCGCAAAAAACTATTGATGATGACCCTGAAATAGCGCAAAATAATATTAATTACCGCATAGCACAATCCATCACCGAATTAGAAAACTATAATTATTTTAATTCACAAAAGAATTTAGATGATGCTTTAGAACTTGCTGAAAAAGTAGATAATAAAAAGAGTTTAGGTATTATTTATGCCTTAAAAGGTAGGCTACAACTTATTTTTGAAGAATATGATTTAGCTATAAAATCTTTAAATAAAGCCGTTGAAGTACAGCGTATTATAAACGACAACGAAAATTTAGGAAAATCATATAAAATATTTGGTGATGTTTATTTAGCCAAAAAAGACTATTACCAAGCGCTAGATTCTTACACAGCTGCCAAATCTAAATTTCAGGAAGAAAACTTAAATGCAGACTTAGCCGAAACCCTACTAAATGAAGGTAAAACATATAAATTTCTAAAAAATTACAGAAAATCTCGAGATATTATAGAACAGGCATTAGCTATCGCAAAAAAAGATAATTTATTAAAAATACAAAGTGAAGCATTAATTAATCAAGCATTAATTAATAGTAAATTAGATAATGATGAAAAAGCGTTGTCTTTAGCAAACGAAGGTATTCAAATAGCAAAAAATAATGGTTTTATTGGTATCCTTAATGAAGGTTACTTTATCATTAGTGGTATATATGAAAAAACCGAAAACTTTAAGTTATCTAGGGATTATTTAAGTCAACACTTAGTTATTTCAGACTCCATAAAAACATTAACAAGAATCAATTCGCCTAAAGAACAAGAAACACAATATTTGTTAAATGACGCCATTGAAAAAAATAAAGAGGTTGTTCAAAAACTTGAAAAAGCTGAAGATGATAAAAACTTAGGTACCTTAATCTCTATTTTAAGTGTTGCCTTAATTACTATTTTATCGCTTTTAACGTTATCATTATACAAAAATAATAACATAAGATTAAAAACTAATAATATGCTTCACAAAAAAAATGCGGAGCTTATTGTAGCAAAAGAAAAAGCAGAATTAGCGTCAAAAACAAAAGCAAATTTCCTTTCAACGGTAACCCATGAGCTAAGAACCCCTTTGTATGCTGTGACGGGGTTAAGTAATATGTTGCTGGAAGAAAACCCAAAACCTGAGCAAATTCAGCATTTAAAATCTTTAAAATTCTCTGGAGATTATCTACTTACTTTTATTAATGACATCCTTCAAATAAATAAAATTGAAGCCAATAAAGTTGATATTGAACCAGAACCTTTCAACTTAAAAAAGAAAATCAACAATATCATTTTAGCATTAAATAATTCGGCTAACGAAAACAATGTTAAAATTCATTTTGAGTATGACAAAGATTTACCTGAAAATTACGTAGCCGACCAACTCAAAATATCGCAAATACTTATAAACCTTATTGGTAACTCCATTAAGTTTACAAAAGACGGTGATATTTGGATAAGGGTTTATAAAATTGAAGAAAAAGATAAAATGTACACCTTGCGTTTTGAGGTTGAAGATAATGGTATTGGTATTAGCCAAGAAAAACAAGACCATATGTTTGAAAGCTTCTCACAAGGCTCTATACAAATTAACCGAAAATACGGAGGTACTGGTTTAGGTTTATCCATCGTTAAAGGTTTAATTGATATTTTAAAAGGTAAAATTTATGTAAAAAGCGAACTTGATGTTGGAACTACTTTTTATTTTGAAATTCCTTTAGAATATACTAGTTCTAAAAAATCGTTAAAGAATAAAGTTTCTTATTTTGATGGTAATAAAGACGATATAGACATTAAGAACGTTAAAATTTTGGTAGTTGAAGACAACAAAATAAACCAAATGATTACCAAGAAAATTTTAACAAAAATGGAGCTTTATTGCGAAATTGTTGATAATGGTGAAGATGCCGTAGAAAAAGTAAAGGCTAATAAATACGATATTATTTTAATGGATATTCATATGCCTGGAATTAGTGGTATAGAAGCTACCAAAATTATTAGATCGTTTGACAAAGCGCTTACTATATTTGCTCTTACTGCTGTAACCATTGAAGACAAAATGCATGAATTTGAAGAAGCTGGTTTTACGGATATTATTCCAAAACCATTCAAGCAAGAAGAATTCGAAAAGAAACTTTACAATGCTTTAGCCAGTAAAAAAGACCAGTCGGCTAGTGCTTAACAAAATTTTCAATTAGCTTATCAAACTTTTCAGCTTCGTTTATTACTACTGTAATAGGTAAGTAAAATAACTTGGTTTTTAAAAACTCATAATGCTGAAGTCGCATAAAATCTTTTTCAGTAGTAACAATTATTTCTTTAGACTTTAATACTTCCAAATCACTCTGTGTGAAGTTATGATGATCTTTAAAGTTTAAGTGTTCAAACTTTAAACCCTTATCCTTTAAAAAGTCTACCAATGGTGTCGCATTTGCTAAACCTGTAACTAAGGTAAACCTTTGTAAAGCATCAATATTTTTGATTGAGTTTTGAGAAATTACTTTATCAGCATATCTAATAGAACTAAAAAAAATATACTGATTACTTCTAGGTTTTATTTTTTCTAAAAAAGCTGATTTCTCGCCTTCAGTTAGAGTGTTTGGGCATTTCGTAACCACAATTATATCAGCACGCTTGCTTCCACTTCTAGGTTCCCTTAAATTTCCAGTTGGTAAAACAATATCATTAAAATACGGGGTGTTATAAGTTGTCAATAAAATATTAAAACCTGCCTTTACTTTTCTGTGTTGAAACGCATCATCTAACAAGATAATACTTGGAGAATTCTCTAGGCTACTTAATTGTTTAATTCCATTTCGTCTGTCAGTATCAACAGCTACAAGAATATCATTTTTAAATTTGCTATAAAATTGAAATGGTTCATCACCAATCGAATCAGCATTTGAAGCTTTATTAGCCAACTGAAATCCCGTTGTCTTTCTTTTATAACCTCTACTTAATGTTGCTACCTTATAATCATTTTTTAAAAGTTCAACTAAGTACTCAATCATAGGGGTTTTACCAGTGCCACCAACGCTTAAATTTCCAACACAAATAACTGGAAAATTATATGAAACACTTTTCTTAATATCCCAATCATATAATTTGTTTCGCATCCAAGTCACGAAATAATAAATAGGTACAAAAGGAAATAATATATATCGCAAAATTTTCATTACAACGAAATCAATTTGATTGAATAGTTATCAAACGTGAAATATAATAATTATCAAATCAATGAAGATTACACAAGTCCATTAAAATAATTTATTCCTTGTGAAAATATAATATTTATATTTGTTTCAAACCCATACCCGAAAATAATAATGATTGTTCAAGACGTTATAAACCACTTAGAAGAACTAGCACCTTTAGCTTATGCTGAAGATTTTGATAATGTTGGACTTTTGGTAGGAAACAAAAACACCAAAGTTATGGGTGTGTTAGTAACTCTAGATACGCTTGAGGCAGTTGTAGATGAAGCAATAGCCGAAAACTGCAATCTTATAGTAAGTTTTCATCCTATTATATTTAAAGGTTTAAAAAAACTTACTGGCAATAGTTATGTAGAACGTGTGGTTATGAAAGCTATTAAGCATGAAATTGCTATTTATGCTATTCATACGGCTTTAGACAATGCTTTGCAAGGTGTAAACGATATGATTTGCAATCAACTTGAATTAACAAACAAACAAATTTTAATCCCGCAAACGGAAACCATAAAGAAGTTAACTACTTATGTACCTAAAAACGAAGCGGAGCAATTAAGGACTGCTTTATTTAATATTGGTGCTGGTAGTATTGGTAATTATAACAACTGTAGTTTTAATGTAGAAGGCTACGGAACGTTTCAAGGGAATGAAAAATCTAACCCAACTAAGGGAGAAAAAGGGATTACACACAAAGAAGAAGAAACTAAAATTACTATTACATATTCAAAACATTTAGAGTCTCAAGTCCTTAAAACACTTTTTAAAACCCATTCGTATGAAGAGGTAGCATATGAGGTAACCACTTTGGAAAACAAAAATCAGCACATTGGCATGGGAATGATTGGTGAATTAAAAGAAGGTATGGAGCAATCAGACTTTCTAACTTATTTAAAATCTAAAATGAACACTCCATGTATAAGGCATTCTTCATTCTTGAATAAAAAAATTAAAAAAGTAGCTGTTTTAGGAGGCTCAGGCAGTTTTGCCATACAAGCTGCTAAAGCCTCTGGAGCTGATGCATTTATAACTGCCGATTTAAAGTATCATGACTTTTTTTCAGCAGAAAATAACATTCTATTAGCTGATATTGGACATTATGAAAGCGAACAATTCACAAAAAATCTTTTAGTAGGGTATCTTACAAAAAAAATTACTAATTTTGCAATCATTTTATCAAAAACAAATACCAATCCTGTTAAGTATTTTTAAAGTATGGCTAATAAGAAAGAAGCAACTGTAGAAGAGCGTTTAAGAGCGCTTTACGATTTACAACTCATCGATTCTCGTATAGATGAAATAAGAAATGTACGTGGAGAACTTCCTTTAGAAGTGCGCGATTTAGAAGATGAGGTAGCTGGATTAAATATAAGATTAGAAAAATTGGTTTCTAATTTAGAGGTTATCGACAATGATATCGCAAGTAAAAAGAATTTAATTGAAGAGTCTAAAGCTTTAATTAAAAAATATAGCGAGCAACAAAAAAATGTTAGAAACAATAGAGAATATAATTCTTTAACTAAAGAAATTGAATTTCAAGAGTTAGAAATTGAATTGGCTGAAAAGCATATCAAAGAATTTAAAGCTCAAATTGAGCAGAAAAAAGAAGTTATTGCTGAAACTAAAGAGCGTTTAAAAGAACGTGAAACACATTTAAAACACAAAAAAGGTGAATTAGATGCCATTTTAGCAGAAACCGAAAAAGAAGAGCAAGCTTTAATTGCTAAATCTGCTGAATATAAAGAACAAATTGAAGAGCGTTTAGTTGCTGCCTATAGTAGAATTAGAAGAAACGTAAAAAATGGCTTAGCGGTTGTACCAATTGAAAGAGGCGCTTCTGGTGGATCTTTCTTTACTATCCCGCCACAAGTGCAAGTAGAAATTGCATCTCGTAAAAAAGTAATTACTGACGAGCATAGTGGTAGAATTTTAGTTGATGCTGCACTAGCTGAAGAACAAAAAACAAAAATGCAAAAGTTGTTTGCAAAACTTTAATGCATCCTAAAACATAATTTCAAAAGCCTTCACTAATTCTGAAGGCTTTTTTATTTAAAGCAAATTTTAATAAAACTTTTACACACTTGCGGTTAAGGTTTCTTATTTTACTACGTCTTATAAAAGAAACTAAAAACACATGAAAAAATTAATTCTGCTTTTGCTTATCACCTCAACTTTTAGTTGTAAAAATCAAGCTCAAAATAAAGAAGAACAACTCTCAATTATTAATGCTGAACCTATTGAAGTACCTATAAAAAATGGTAAAGCGCGTGCATATTTTGCAAGCGGATGCTTTTGGTGTGTAGAAGCTATTTATGAAAGTGTAAAAGGCGTTGAAGAATCTATTTCTGGATATTCTGGCGGACATACTAAAAGCCCAACCTATGAAGCTAGCAATACAGGCAGAACAGGTCATGCCGAAGCCGTAGAGATTATTTATGACCCAACAATTGTTAGTTTTGAAACCCTCGTAGATGTTTACTTTGCGTCGCAAAATATAACCCAAGTTAACGGACAAGGTAATGACAGAGGATCTCAATACCGTTCCATTATATTTTATCAAAATGACAAGCAAAAGCAAATTATATTAAATAAAATAGAATCCATAGAAACTGAACAAAATATAAAAGTTGCTGCGGAAGTATATCCGTTTCAAAAGTTTTGGGTAGCTGAAGATTATCATCAAGATTATGAAAAACGAAACCCCAATAACAGTTATATCATCAATGTTTCTATTCCAAGACTAAATCGATTTAAGGCAAAAATGCCAGAGGTTTTAAAGGAGAATCACTAGAAAAACCCACCTGAATAGTAAACTTGACTCTGAAGAAAATTTCAGTTATCATCGATTACTTGTCCTTAACCGAATTTACTATTATAAGGACTTTATATCGTCATATCAACCACAACCATGGAGGAAATATATTTTCAAAAAGACGCTTCTCCAAAGATATCTGGAATAATCAAAAGCTTTTGGCAAATTGATAATAAAGAAAACACATCAATTGTTAGAGAAAAAATAATTCCCGATGGTTATCCCGAACTAATTTTTCACTTTGGTGATTGCTACAGAACCAATATTAATGGAGTATGGCAAACTCAAGGGCGAAACCTAATTGCTGGCCAAATAAAGAATCATTTTTTTCTTGAGAATACTGGAAAAAGTAAAATTTTTGGAATAAAATTTCAACCGTGGGGATTAAACGAATTGTTTAAGATTGAAATGTCTGGATTGACGGATAAAGTAATTGAAGTCCCTGATAAGGTATTAGAGACAATTATGCCAGTCAAAGAGATAAGTGTAGGTTCATTGTCCTTTGATGAAAAAGTGATAAAAATTGAACATTGGTTTATTGAATATCTTTTAGGCCTAGATTTAATAAATTTTGAAGGACAAAAAGCCGTTGAGTTGATTATTGAGAAAAAAGGAAAAACGGAGCTAAAAACTATTCAAAGAGAAGTTGGAATTAGTGAAAGAAGTTTGGAGCGTTATTTTAGAACAAAAATCGGGTTATCTCCTAAATACTACAGTAGAATTATTCGATTTTCTCATATTTTCAAGTTGGCACAACTAGATGAAATTGATTGGTCCGATATAGTTTTTCTTACTGGTTATTATGACCAATCGCACTTTATCAAAAACTTTAAGGAGTTTACTGGAGAAGATCCTTCTAAGTATAGTTTTTTTGAAAAGAATTTAGCTAACTTTTTCTTGAAGAAATGATTTGTCGGGTTCTTACAATGCTTACTAAAGATTTGATTCTACATTTACACCGCTAAACTCTAAAATTAAAAGTGATGAAAACAATCAATTTATTTATCTGTTTATTAATCTTGGCTACAAATAGTGGATGCAGCCAAAACGCTTCTCTTCATGAGGTTGAATTTCTAATTGGAACATGGAAAATAGAGAATAAAGAAAGTTATGAATCTTGGGAGAAAAAGGACGATAAACTTGTTGGACATTCATACAAATTAAAAAATGGAGAAAAAGTTATATCGGAAGATATCGATATAAAAATAATAGAAAATCAAATAATTTATACCCCAACTGTATTTAATCAAAACCAAGGAAAAGGCATTCCTTTTAAATTAAAGACATTTGAAAATAATTTGTTTTCATTTGAAAACCCTGAACATGATTTTCCCAAAAAAGTCCAATATAAAGTATTAAGTGATAGTGAACTTTACGTTTCTGTTTTGGGTGAAAATGATAAAGGATTTTCATATAAATTAATAAAGCAGATAAACTAATTGATTCTAAAGGAATAGGTTATATCGGAAGAAATTACATCAACGATAAAAATCTCTAGTTTAAAAATATTGATTTAATTCAGGGCTGTTTTGGCAAAATTACACTCGTACACGTCAATCAAACCAGTCTTTCTTAAAGCTTTGTAGCTTTCAAAGTAAAAATCAACGGATATAATTTATCTTTTGTCACAAACATTCCTGAATCTGTTTTTATCAAACCGGGCAACACATCATATGGGCTTTCATCATATTCCCTTAAATACTCAATATGCAAACCAGCTTCAGTTAAAGCATTAACAACTTCACCCAATCCATGATTCCATCCATACTCTTTACTCACCATTTTAGAATTTTGGTTGGCATAAGTACCTTCATACTCCTCATAAATTACCTCATCTTGCATATATCCATATGTCATAATTGGTTTACCTTCCAGATAATCAAACATCCAAACTATGGGGTGAAATTCAGCTATAAAAAAAGTACCGCCTTTGTTTAGTTTTTCTGAAATCATTTTACCCCAAGGCTTTAAATCGGGTAGCCAACCAATCACACCGTAACTAGTAAAAACAATATCAAACGTTTCCTTTATGTGTCTTGAGGTATCCAAAACGTTGCAACAAACAAACTCAGCATCCAAACCCAATTCATCATTCAAACTTTTGGCAAGTTTTATACCTTCATTACTCAAATCTACTCCTGTACATATCGCTCCTAACCTACTCCAACTTAAAGTGTCTTGCCCAAAATGGCACTGCAAATGCAATATTCTTTTATCTTTTACATTACCCAAAGCATCCAGCTCATAAGGCATTAACGAAGATTTGCCTTTCTTAAATAATTCTACATCATACATCTCGCTTTTGGCGTGTACTTTTACTTTATTATTCCAAGTTTCCCTATTAGTTTTAAAATAATTTTCGTTAGCATTCATCTTCAAATCATATCTTTACAAAAAACTAAATTATGAAAAAATTACTCCTTCTTGTATTTTTAACTTGTATTTCACTTTCATGCAAACAAAATTCAGAATCGAAAACAGATGAACTTGAAATAGTTAAAAAAGAACTAACCGTTGCTGAAAAAATTGCTCAAGCGCATGGTTTTGAAAATTGGAAAAACGTTTCGGAAATTAATTTTAATTTCAGAGGTAACAGACATTGGAAATGGCAACCTAAAACTAATAACATTACTTTAATGACTAAAACGGACACTATTAATTATAACAGAAAACAGATTGATAGTTTATCTATAAAAGTTGATCAAGCTTTTATAAATGATAAATTTTGGTTATTAATTCCTTTTCAATTGGTTTGGGACAAAAGTGCGTTCATTTCTGAACCTGTAACAGAAGTGGCTCCAATAAGTAAATCTGAATTAAATAAAATAACGATAACTTACACCAATGAAGGCGGTTACACTCCTGGTGATGCCTATGATATTTTTTATGATACTAATTATATAATTAAAGAATGGGTTTTTAGACGTGGAAACCAAGAAGAACCCTCGCTAACAAATACGTTTGAAAATTATCAAGATTTTAATGGTATAAAAATAGCATTAGATCATAAGAACAACGAAGGAACTTGGAATCTAGAATTTACAGATGTGAGTGTAACTTTAGAATAAATTTTTGAGATTTTTGTAATTAAAACATCCGAATTTCGACTATAATACGTATATAAGATATAAATAGTATTTTCCGCTTTATGCGCCTATATATACTAAAGCGCATCAATAATTAAAGTTTATTGATGCGCTTTTCAATTTTATAACATGTTATCCTGCGAAATTATTTTTTACGTGCGTTCCATCACAATAAGGTTTATTGTTTGAAGCACCACATCTACAAAAAGCGGTTGTTTTATTTTTAATTTCGGTTGAACCATCTTTATGCATTACGGATAATGTACCGTAAACTAACAATGGCCCATTTTCTAAAACTTCAACTTTAGCATCCAAAGATTCAGCTGTTTTATCTTCTTCAGCATTCATATAAAAACTTAATGCTCCAGAAGGACAACGTTTTACCTGATTGACCAAATCTTCAGTTGATGCCTTATCAATTCTAATCCAAGGTCTTACTTTTGGTCTAAAAACTTTTGGTAACCCTTTAACACAAATTCCAGAATGGATACATTTTTTGGCATCCCAAACAATAGTAACGTCGCCATTTGAATATTCTTTTGTTTTACTCATAGCTAAAAGTTTTATTAAATATACGAAAAAATGGAGTAATTAAATCTTCAATTTTTGGTATTCATTACTAACTTTATAATTCTTATTTTTGTTAGAAATCGAAAAACAAAACACCTTGTCTGACTTTAAATCTGGTCTTGAATACGCTTTGCAACAAGACCAAAATGATGAATTAAAATCATATCGAAACATTTTTCATATTCCTAAAGATACTGATGGAAATGAATTGATATACATGACAGGGAACTCGCTTGGTTTGCAACCAAAACAAACAAAGGATTATGTAAATCAAGAGCTTGAAGATTGGGCAAATTTAGGTGTTGAAGGACATACTGAAGCTAAAAATCCTTGGCTACCTTATCATGAATTTTTAACGCAAAGTATGGCAAATGTGGTAGGAGCAAAACCTATTGAGGTTATTGTTATGAACACACTTACCGCTAATCTTCATTTTATGATGGTGTCGTTTTATCAACCAACAGAGAAACGTTTTAAAATACTTATTGAAAGTGATGCATTCCCTTCTGATAAATATGCCGTAGAATCGCAATTAAGGCATCATGGGTTTGATGATAAAGAAGGATTGATTTTATGGAAACCCCGAAAAAATGAAGAGCTACTTCGATATGAAGATTTGGAAACAATTTTAAAAGAGCAAGGAGGTGAAATTGCCCTAATCATGATAGGTGGTGTAAATTATTATACGGGACAATATTTTGATTTAAAACGTATCACCGAACTTGGTCATAAGTTTGGTTGTAAAGTTGGCTTTGATTGTGCACATGGTGCTGGAAATGTTGAACTAAATTTACATGATTCTGGAGCCGATTTTGCAGTTTGGTGCACATACAAATACTTAAATTCTGGACCAGGGAGTTTAGCAGGTTGTTTTGTTCATGAAAGACATGCACATAATAAAACCCTAAATAGGTTTACAGGTTGGTGGAGCCATAACAAACAAACCCGTTTTAATATGCGCGATGAGTTTGATCAATTATCTGGTGCAGAAGGTTGGCAATTAAGTAATCCACCTATATTATCTATGGCAGCAATAAGAGCTTCACTAGATTTGTTTAATGAAGTTGGTATTAAAAAATTAACTCAAAAATCTAAAAAACTAACAAGCTACTTTGAGTTTTTAATAAATCAATTAGGTGAAGATGTGATTAGAATCATTACTCCAAAAAACCCAGCAGAACGTGGGTGTCAACTTTCCATTCAAGTTATAAATGCCGATAAATCTTTGCATGACAAATTAACAAAAGCCGGAGTGATAAGTGATTGGAGAGAACCCGATGTTATTCGTTGTGCACCTGTTCCTTTATATAATTCTTTCGAAGATGTCTACCATTTGGTTGAAAAATTAAAAAGTATTTTGAATGAGTAAACAACAAAACATACTTATTATTGGCGCGGGTCTCTGTGGGTCGTTATTAGCTCTACGCTTAGGTCAAAGAGGTTTTAATGTGTCTGTTTATGAAATGCGCCCCGATTTACGAAAAGTTGATATTAGCGCTGGACGTTCTATAAACCTAGCTTTTTCTAATCGTGGTAACAAAGCCATGAAACTTGTGGGTTTAGAGGATAAAGTAAAATCGTTATGCATTCCAATGCACGGGCGGATGATTCATGATGAACATGGCAACACGTTTCAATCAAACTATAGCGGTCGAGATCACGAATATATTAACTCTATTTCGCGAGGTGATTTAAACGCACTTCTTTTAAATGAAGCCGAAACACATAAAAACGTAAACATTTATTTCAACAAAAAATGCAAATCGGTCAATTTTGAAAAAACTACTGCACTATTTCAAGATTACGAAACCAAAGACGAATTTGTTGAAGATGCAGATATAATTATTGCAACCGATGGCGCAGGGTCAACATTACGGAAAAGTTACTATCTAGGTAAAAAGTTTTTGTTTAGCTTTTCGCAAGAGTATTTAACTCACGGTTACAAAGAACTAAGCATTTTACCAAAAGAGAATGGTGGCTTTAAAGTACACAAAAACGTCTTACATATTTGGCCTCGAGGTAGTTTTATGTTAATTGCCTTACCAAATCTGGATGGTAGTTTTACTGTAACCTTGTTTTTAAGTTATGATGAAGGTGAATACAATTTTAATAATTTAACTACTGAAGAACGTGTATTAGAGTTTTTTAGAAAAGAATTTCCTGATGCTTTAGCGCTCATGCCTAATTTGGTAGAAGACTTTTTTGAGAATCCAACAGCGCCTTTAGGAACCGTAAAGTGTTCGCCTTGGCACTATAAAGGCAATACGCTATTAATGGGGGATGCGGCTCATGCTATTGTACCGTTTTATGGTCAAGGCATGAATGCGTCTTTTGAAGATGTTGTGGTGTTCGATAATGTTTTAGATCAACATGAAGGTAATTGGGAAACTGTTTTCCGCGAATACGAAAAGACTCGTAAAATAGATACAGATGCCATTGCAGATTTAGCTATCGATAATTTTCATGAAATGAAAGATCATGTGGCGAACCCTATCTTTCAAGAAAAACGTAAATTAGAAATGGCTCTAGAAAAAGAATTTCCAGATGAATATTCGTCAAAATATTCACTCGTTACGTTCAACGAAAATATAGGTTATAGAGAAGCCATGTTAAAAGGTAGAGCACAAGACAAAGCTATTTTAAACATGCTCACTGATAAGGACATTGAGGTTAAAGGTGATTTAAAAAGAATTTTAGACAAAGTAAAACAAGAAACCGAAGCCATTCTTGAAGATGATAGAATTGCTGGATTAAAACACTAATTATGAGTGATAAAGTTACACCAAGAGGCGCATATCCACACACCAAACGTGTAGGCGATTTTATTTTTGTATCGGGCACAAGTTCCAGAAAAGCCGATAACACTATTGCAGGCGTTGATATTATTGATGAAATGGGTACAAAGCGATTAAATATTGAAGTTCAAACACGGGAAGTTTTAAAGAATATTGAAAAGAATTTAGCCAACGAAGGTGCAACTTTAAAGGATGTTGTTGATGTAACCTCATTTTTAGTCAATATGAATGATTTTGCTGATTATAACAAGGCTTATGCTGAGTTTTTTGATAAGGAAACAGGCCCAACAAGAACAACCGTTGCAGTGCATCAACTTCCGCACCCTGATTTGGTTGTGGAGATTAAGGTGATGGCCTTCAAGAAATTATAATGGAAATTAAAAACTACATAAACGGCAAATACGAAAATCCAATCTCAAATGAATGGATAGACAATTATTGTCCGGCTAATGGTGAAGTTTATGGGCAAATTCCGAACTCATCAAAAGCCGATGTAGAAAAGGCTTACTGTGCTGCTAAATCGGCTTTTCCAAGTTGGTCAAGTACCACACTAGAAGAACGCAGCAGGATTTTAATTAAGATATCAGAATTACTAGAAGCTAATTTGCAACAATTTGCAGAAGCTGAAAGTAAAGACAATGGTAAACCAATAAGTTTGTCTACCCAAGTAGATATACCTAGATCAGCCAGTAATTTTAGATTTTTTGGTAATGCTATTACACAGTTCGCAAGTGAAAGCCATGAAAGTATAGGACAAGACGCTATAAATTACACTTTAAGACAACCCATAGGAGTTGTAGGTTGTATTTCGCCTTGGAACCTTCCACTCTATTTATTTACCTGGAAAATTGCACCTGCTATTGCAGCAGGCAATTGTGTGGTAGCAAAACCCAGTGAGGTAACACCAATGACAGCGTATTTGCTGGGAAATATTTGTACAGAAGCTGGTTTACCCAGAGGTGTTTTAAACATTGTTCATGGGTTAGGTAATACAACGGGGCAAGCCATTATTGAACACCCAGATATTAAAGCAATTAGTTTTACTGGCGGTACCCAAACTGGAGCTCATATTGCTAAAGTAGCAGCTCCCATGTTTAAAAAACTATCATTAGAGTTAGGTGGAAAAAACCCTAATATTATTTTCGCAGATTGCGATTATGAAGATATGCTTGAAACTACGGTACGATCATCGTTTTCCAATCAAGGACAAATTTGTTTGTGTGGAAGTCGCATCTTCGTTGAAACCTCTATTTACGATAAGTTTAAAAAAGACTTTGTGGAAAAAGTAAAAACACTTAAAGTCGGACATCCGTCAGAAGCTGAAACTAATATAGGAGCTTTAGTATCTAAAGAGCATCTAAAAAAAGTGCTTAATTTTATAGATATTGCTAAACAAGAACAAGGTAAAATTCTTTGTGGAGGGAATAAAGTAACTGTTGAAGGTTATGAAAATGGATATTATTTACAACCTACGGTTGTTGAAGTTTCTTCCGATGATTGTAGAATAAACCAAGAAGAAGTTTTTGGTCCAGTGGTTACCATTATGCCTTTTAACTCTGAAGATGAAGTGCTTGAAATGGCAAATAAAGTCAAGTATGGCTTATCTGCAACGCTTTGGACAAACAACTTAAAACGAACCATGAGAATGAGCAATCAGTTACAAGTTGGAATTGTTTGGGTAAACACATGGATGCTACGTGATTTACGAACACCCTTTGGTGGTATAAAAGCTAGTGGAGTTGGACGAGAAGGTGGTTTTGAAGCTCTACGCTTTTTTACTGAGGCGAAAAATGTTTGTATAAAATATTGAAAAGACTATGGATTTAAAACTAAATAATAAAAATGCACTTGTTTGCGGAAGCACACAGGGTATTGGAAAAGCAACGGCCATTGCATTGGCAAATGAAGGTGCAAACGTTACGCTAGTTGCGAGGAACAGAGAAAAACTTAAAGCCGTTTTAGTGGAACTTTCTAATAAAGGAAACCACAGTTACATTGTTGCCGACTTTTCTAACCCAAGAGAATTACAAGAACAAGTTATTAAGTTTATTGAAAAAAATCATGGTTTTCATATTGTCGTAAATAATACTGGTGGCCCGAGAAGTGGTGCTATTTTAACTGCTAGTTTAGAAGAGTTTGAAAATGCATTTACACAACATTTAAAATGCAATCATGTATTGGCGCAAGCTACTACTCCGTTTATGAAAACTCAATGTTTTGGTAGAATAATTAATGTTATTTCTACCTCTGTTAAAGAACCTATACCTGGACTAGGAGTAAGTAATACTATTAGAGGTGCTGTTGGTAATTGGAGTAAAACCATGGCTACTGAACTTGGTGAGCATGGTATAACCGTAAATAATGTTTTACCAGGTTTTACCGAAACGGAACGTTTAGACGAAATTATAAAAATTAAAGCCAAAAATGAAAACAGAAGCGTTGAAGACATGGCTGAAATTATGAAAAACTACACACCTGCTAAACGTTTTGCTCAACCTGAAGAAACTGCCAATGTTATAACTTTTTTGGCTAGTGAAGCGGCTAGTTATGTAAACGGAATTAACATTCCTGTTGATGGTGGACGCACAAAAAGTTTGTAACTTTATAGTTGAAAAATAATTGCGTGAGGGATTGAAGCAAGCTACCATGTAGCGCGAAAAGCCCGACCTGTTCATACTGAACTTGTTTCAGGAACAGGGCACGCCCAAAATATAAAACCATGAGTAAATTAGTTTCGCCCATAAATTTTAAGGCTTGGATTGAAGAAAACCGACACCTTTTAAAGCCACCAGTTGGAAATAAAGTGGTGTGGAAAGATGGAGATTTTATTGTAATGGTAGTTGGTGGGCCCAATAGCAGAAAAGATTATCATTACAATGAAACACCGGAATTTTTCTATCAGATTGAAGGTGATATTGTTTTAAAAATAATTGACAAAGGCACTCCAAAAGACGTACATATAAAAGAAGGCGACATTTATTTGTTACCGCCTAAAGTGCCTCATTCTCCGCAGCGTGGAGCTAATACAGTTGGTTTGGTTATTGAGTACAAAAGACCTGAAGGGATGCGTGACGCTTTATTGTGGTTTTGCGAAAATTGTGTAACTAAGTTGTATGAAGAAGATTTTATGGTAGAAAATATTGAAACCGATATGCCTAAAATTTTTGATAATTATTATAAGGACACCGATAAACGTAGTTGCCCAAATTGCGGCGAGGTAATGCAACCACCTAAAAAGGTTAAAATTGATTAAAATATTTTTCTGCACGAGCTGATACAATAAAATGGAAAAACGTAAACTTAGAATTAACGGTCATTCACACCTACTTCCTTACCCCGAAGAAATTCCTGATTATATGCGTGAAAAAGGAATTTTTTGGGTAGATAAAGACCGAAAATTTATGCTCCAAAAAGATTGGAATCGACCTATTACGGACTCCAGTTTCTTTTTGCATGAAAAGTTAGAGTGGATGGAACGTAATAAAATTGACCATGCGGTAGTTTTAAACCTGTCCCAACTCTATGGTAATGGTTTGCGTGTTGAGGAGATGAAGACTGCTTTACGTTTTCAGAACGATTTTAATGCTAAAATTCAGCACGAAAACCCAACCAAGTTTACTTGTGGTTTTGTGGTTCACCCAGGATTTATAAGAAGCGCATGTTGGGAAATTGAGCGCTGTGTTGAAACTCATGGTATGCAGTTGCTTTGTTTACCAACCCACTACATGGATACCATTGGCACTTGGCGTTGTATTTTTGATGAAGAAAACGAGCCCATTTTTGAATTGGCTAATAAATACAACTTAGCGGTTGAAATTCATCCGTATGATGGAGAAAAGTTTATAAAATTAGAAAACACCTCATGGCGATTTCATTTGATTTGGATGTTAGCTCAATGTGCTGATGCTTATCATTTTTTAACGCTAAACGGATATCAAGAAAAGTATCCAAATATGCGCACTTGTTTTGCGCATGGCGGACAATTAGCACAGATAAATCTGGGACGTCGAATTCAAGGTTTTGATGGTAGACCAGATTTATTTGAAGGCAAACATCACCCAAGAAAAGCTGTAGGACATAAAAATATTTTCTTTGACACTTTAGTTCACGATACGGGTGGATTAGAATTATTAATAAAAAATCACGGTGCGAAGCAAGTTTTAATGGGGCTTGATGATCCTTACCCATTAGGTGAAATGGAAAGTGCAAAACAATCCTCGTACCCTGGTAAAATTTTAGACTTAGCCATTGAAAGAAAAATTATTACTCAAGACGAATACCATGCTATTTGGGAGGACAATGTTATAAAATGGTTATGCGGCGAAGACGAGACTGCTAAAGAAAAATTGATAAATAGAATATTGAGTTAATGCATTTTATTCCAGATAACATTGATAAATATGTTGTAAATCATTCTGAGAATGAACCCGAGTTACTGCAGCAATTAACAAGAGAAACTTACCAGAAAATATTGCAACCACGTATGTTAAGTGGGCATTACCAAGGACGAGTTTTAAGCATGATTTCGAAACTTGTTAACCCAAAAAATATTCTAGAAATTGGAACTTACACAGGATATTCTGCATTGTGTTTAGCTGAAGGCATGCAAGCTAATGGTGAATTGCACACAATAGATATAAATGAAGAATTAGTTGATTTTCAACGTAAGTATTTTGATAAATCTGAATATGGAAAACAAATTTTTCAGCATTTGGGAGATGCTATTGATATTATTCCAAAATTGAATAAAACGTTTGATTTAGTTTTTATAGACGCAGACAAAGAAAATTATTCTAATTATTTTAATATCATTATCGACAAGTTAAATCCTGGTGGTCTCATTTTGTCAGATAATGTACTTTGGAGTGGAAAAGTTTTAGATACAACCTTTAAAAAAGAAGATACTTCTACACCTGCTTTAATTGCATACAATAAGCTTTTAAAAAATGACAAGCGTGTAGAAACCGTGGTTTTACCAATTCGTGATGGGTTAACTATTAGCAGAAAGCTTTAATCGCAATTTATGAAGCTTTAATAAATCGAATGTTATGCTCTTTTTTAGCGTTTTCAATATTTTGATTTATAACTTGAAAAAACTCATAATTATCAAAAGGTTTTAGAATTATATCGTTATACCCAACATTGATACAGTTTTGCTTTACTTCATCAATATCTGCGGCTGTTAAGGCTATTATAGGTAACGACTTATTAAATCTTCTTATAGCCTCGGTAGCTTCATTACCATTCATTATTGGCATATTAATATCCATTAAGATAAGGTCGTAGTGATTATTTTTAATTTCGTTAAGTACTTCTTTTCCGTTTTCAACAATTGTACACAAATACCCTTGTTTCTTTAGTAGGTTTTTAGTAACCACTTGGTTTATCTTATTGTCCTCGGCTACTAAAATTCTATACGTTTCTTTAGAGTCTTCAACCTTGTTTTCTAAAGCTTTAAAATTCGAAACTATTTTAGTTTTGTTTTGGTCAAGTTCAAAATCTACCTCAAAACTAATTTGAGTGCCCTTACCTACTTGACTTTCGAGTTTTATTTCGCTTTTAAATAACTCAATTAAATTTTTAGTAATTGAAAGTCCTAATCCAGTACCTTGATAATTTAAATTGCTGTCTTCTAACTGCGAAAAATTATCGAATATAGTGTCAAATTTTTCTTTAGGAATACCAATTCCATTGTCTATAACTTCAAAACGCAAACCAACATTATTTTCATCTAAACTTAACAATCTTACATTTAAGTTAATGGCGCCATTTGTGGTAAACTTAATACTATTGCCTATCAAATTAATCAAAATTTGAGATAACCTAACCTTATCACATTTTACATATTCCGGCACATAATTATCAATAGATATTATCATTTGGTTATTGGTTTCTTGCAGTCGATAACTAAATGAATTGGTAATATCATTTAATAACTCCTTTAAATTTACCGAAATACTTTTAAGTTCAATTTTATTAGCTTCCATTTTACTTACTTGTAGAATGTCGTTAATTAAATTTAAAAGGTAATCTCCAGAATATTTTAATGATTTTAAATGCTTTCTATCTGTCTTATTCAAATTACTATTATCGAGTAATAGTGATGTTATACCAACAACTCCATAAAGAGGTGTTCTTAATTCATGCGATACGTTGGATATAAATTTACTTTTTAATTCGGAAGTTTTTAATGCTGCATTCTTAGCAGTTTCTAATTCGTTGTTCTTTATTTCTAAAGATTTACTCAACTTTCTTTTAGCTATGTAACTTCTATAAATAACCAACATAGAAATAACTAATAACAATAGGGTTATAAAAATTGCAACATTAATTTTTTTGATTCTGTTCGAAATAGCTAATTGCTGTAATCTTTCTGCATTAGCCATTTCTGCATCGTTTTTATAATCTTCTATTAAAAACTTGGCTTTTGTAATTAAATCTTGTCTGGTTTTTTCTTCATTTAAAAGCTTGTCTTTATAACTATTATGATCTAAAAGGGTTAGATAAGCCTCAGTGCTTTTACCAGATTTGGCTAATGAAATTGATAATTGCAAATAGACTTTAGTTAAAAGGTCTAAATCAATTGCCTCACTTTTATTTTCTAATAATATAGTGGCTTCTCTAAATTTAGAATTAGCATGGTTATGTAATTCTTGGCGAGCATAATAAATTCCATAAATATATTTGAAATAGCCCTCTGAATTTGAATTAACTTTTTGCGCTTTAAAAGCGTCATTAATCTTTAAAAGACTCAGTAATGCTTTTTCTAAATCATTATTTTCAATGTATAACTCACATAAACTTGTTCTTGAATCAAAGAAAACTTGTTCAAGTTGTTTTTTTTCACTGGAATCTGTATCATATTTTCTAGAAGAAAACTTAAGTGCCTTTTCATAATAATCTATAGCCTTGTTGTAATTTACCTTATCTCTGTAGATGTCTGCTAGCTTAAAGTAAGAACTCGCTGTTAAGTAATCATCATCCAGTCCTTTTAAAACTTTTAATGTTAATAAATAATGCTCTTCAGCAGATTTATAATCTTCCATTAAATTATAAATATTGCCCAAATTGTAATTGGCAATCGCACTACCATAGTTATCTTGAATAGAATCTGACAATGCCTTAGCATTAATAAATTCCTTGAAAGATTTTACAATATCATTATTCTTATATGACTTTAAGGCTGAAGTATTTAATTCATCAATTTGTTTGATGATATCTCTATCTTCTTTTCCAAAAGTTAGGATAGAAAAGCATAGAAAACAGATTAGTAGGCTCTTTTTCACGATCTTAAAATATTAGATTTGGTAACCCGAAGGTATTTTTAAAACCTATCCAAAAATTAAAAAATCGCTAAAATGCTTGTAATATTTGACTAATAGATGAACTACCTATCGATGAAAAGATAAAGTGCTAAAATTTTCGTTTAACTGAACCCGTAAAATCTTCTAAGTCGTCTTTTACCTTGTCAAGTTCCTTTTTCACATCCGAAGTAACGCTCGTATCGATACCATTTTTTTCGGCAGTCTTGGTGATTTCATGCTTAATATCATTGGTAGCATCTTTAAGTGTGCGCATACCTTTTCCCAAACCACGAGCAATTTCGGGTAATTTATCAGCACCAAAAACCATAATAGCTATAAATAGAATAAAAGCTATTTCAGCGCCACTAATAAATAAAAATGTAGGTTGTTGTATCACGATACAAATATAGGTGTTGTTTTGGTAGAATAAAAAAGCCGATTGTTAAAAATCGGCTTTCATTGAATTATTTATTTTAAATAGATTAACCTTTTACTTTTTCTTTAAACTCATCAAAATTACTTTTTGTTTCTCTTGGCCAAGAATTATTAGATGTATCAACATCTGCTGTTTCTAAATCTGGGTCTACGACCATACTAGTAATAGCTTTATCTGTTCTGAAAACCTTTTTAACCTCATGTTCGTTATATCTCCATATTTGAGCAGGATATGTTTTTCTTTCTTTAGTGCCATCTTCATATGTCAATTCCAAAATAATAGGCATTACTAACCCTCCTGGTTTTTCAAAAGTAACTTCATAAAAATAGTTTGGAGCTTCTTTAACTTGAGATTTTAAGCTTTCTGGAAGGCTTTCTAAGAAGTCTGTCAAAAATTTAAACTCAGAAGCTTTTTTAGCATCTGCTGGCACAACACCATTTTCTGCCTCAGCATAATAAACCAACTTATCTTTATATTCATCTAGATTCATATTATATCTTTTGGCTTGCTCTAAAGCTTGTTCAGTTGGCTTATCAGTTAAATAATATTGTTTAACTTCTTTTACACCAATATCTGTATAGTCTGTTGTATAAAACCATCCTCTCCAAAACCAATCTAAATCCATAGCCGAGGCATCTTCCATAGTTCTAAAGAAGTCTGCTGGAGTTGGGTGCTTAAACATCCAACGTTGCGAGTAGGTTCTGAAAGCATAATCAAATAATTCAGGCCCCATAATAGTTTGCCTTAACATATAAAGTCCTGCAGCAGGTTTAGTATAGGCATTTGGTCCAAATTGATACACATAATCACCCTGAGACATTATTGGAGATAAGTAACTTTGATCTCCACCCATATAAGGCACAATATCTTTTGGGAGATTTCCTGTAATGAAGTCAGGGTCATAATCTAACTCAGCTAAAGTTTCAACAAAAGAGTTTAAACCTTCATCCATCCATGTCCATTGGCGCTCATCACTATTTACAATCATTGGAAAAAAGTTGTGACCAATTTCATGCGTTATTACTCCAATCATTCCTCTTTTGACACGTTCTGAATACGTTCCATCTGGGTTAGGACGCCCGTAATTAAAGCAAATCATTGGGTATTCCATTCCTTGTCTTTCAGAATGTACTGATACGGCTTTACTGTATGGATAATCAAATGTTAATTTTGAATATTCTTCTAATGTATTAGCCACCACTCTAGTAGAATGCTCTTCCCATAACGGGTTTCCTTCTTTAGGATAAAGCGATATAGCCATAACAGAACGACCATTAATATCAACAGCCATCGCATCCCATATATATTTTCTCGACGAAGCAAACGCAAAGTCTCTTACTCTATCAGCTTTAAAGTGCCATGTTTTTGTTTTAGTGCTTTTTCCTTTTTCAGCAACTTCAGCCTCTTCTTGTGTAACGATGAGCACAGGGTCTTTGAATGATTTTTTAGCAATTTCAAATCGTTTTAATTGCTCTTTTGTTAAAACATCTTTAGGATTTAACAAATCACCAGTAGCTTCTAAAACATGATCAGCAGGCACTGTAATTTTTGCTTCAAAATCGCCAAATTCTAAAGCAAATTCGCTACGTCCCCAAAATTGCATATTCTGCCAACCTTCAACATTATCATACACACAAAGTCTAGGATAAAACTGTGCTATAGTATAGTTATTATTTCCATCAGGAAACGTTTCTAATCCAGATCTTCCACCATCAACATTAATATCATTTATATTATACCACCATTTTATTTGGAACTTAAAAATCTCACCTGGTGCCAGAGGCTTAGGCAAGTTTATACGCATCATCGTTTGATTTATGGTATGAGATAAATCTGATCCGTCATCATTTTTAACATATTCTATATTAAAACCTCCATCAAATGGTTTTTTAAGATTTGATTTTGCAAAAGATTGAGGACCATTAAACGTAGCGTTAAAGCTTTCAGAATTAATATCTGGTGTCTTAGAGTCTTTAGCTCTCATATTTTGATCTAACTGAACCCATAAATATTCTAAATAATCTTTAGAATTATTGTGATAGGTAATTTTTTCATCACCATATATTTGATTCTTATCTTCATCTAAACGAATATTCATTATGTAATCCACTTGTTGTTGTGTATAGGCGTGACCAGGAGCTCCAGAAGCTGTTCTAGACTCATTGGGTGTTGCCAATAAGTCTTTCATTTGCCTAAATTTGTTTTGGTCGGTATGACCTTGTGGTTTCGTTTGCTCTTGGGCGAATATTCCCGAAGAAATAAACACAGCAGATAAAATGAGATAAGTGAGTTTTTTCATTGTCTATTTTTTATTTTATTTAAAATATTGTTGATTTTAATAACAAAGCATTAATTTTTAGGGACTAAAATCGCCCGAAATTAATAATTTTTTAACGCTTGAAGGATTAATTTAATTAAACTTTAACACCATATTTTTACTTTTGGAGTTTAGAATAATGCTTTTTTGTTTAGAATTGATTTTAGTTTTTATAATATTTTGTTGATCTTCAAACATATCAAACAAAACCTGATTACTTATTTCAAAAGAATTGATGTTTTTTACACCCTCAACCTCTAAGTAACAACGCATAATATCGCCATCATATTCTTTTCCTATAAACTTAACATTTGCATTATGGTTGTTAATTTTAATAGTGATTTTCTCCTTTAAATAGGTTTCAATGTACGTGTTAGCTATATCGGGTTCATCATTCCCGGTTAATATTATATTGGCATCGTATTGTTCCTGTAACAAGTTTTCAAAATCATCAATAAAAATTCTAGAAATTATTTGTAAAGATTCTTTTTCTTGTACATAATTTATTTGTGTCACACTTACATAGTATTTGTGTATGCTGGTAAATGCAAAAAGCGGAATAATAAATAAGAAAACAAATAACTTAGACAGATTCATTTAATAAATTTTTGCTAAAGTAATTATTTTGATTGTTCAAAAAGCATTCCAAAACGTTTAGTTTTTTGTAGAATTTACATTCTCCATATATTGGCTGTACTTCATTTTTAAAAAATTTAGAACTTCAACATCGAGTTTGTTTTTACACGCTTTAAGAAAATTTTCATCATCGGCACAGAAATAGAAAAAATCCATTTTTAAATCCTCATGAAGCGGATACATATAAAAAAAATCTTTTGACAATCTAATTCTAATACGTTGCATTAAAGCTTCTCTTTCTTCAACATCAACTCTATTTTTTAGCATTTTTGTTCTTCCAGAAATACCATTTAAAATAGGGTTTAGAGGTATTCCTCCTCCTAAAAGTCCTAAAAGCATTTGAGGTTTAAATATACCCGCTTCTGCTAATCGCCTTTCACTTTGTGTTGCAGGTTTCCCTTTATAACCGGGAATACCAACGTCATAAAAATTAATAGGTGGGTCACCTTCAGTATTATTAATATCGGATAATAAATCTCCTGTTAATATTTTGCCCACCAATACTTCATCTAACTCATTAATTAGTTCCTCTAAATACACATAAATAACCTTGGTTGAAATGATTTGTTTTGAAATTATTACCTCTTTAGGTTTGTGCTGAATAGATGAGAAAACGATGGTATCGTTTAATTTTGCAGTGATATTAAAATCTCCCGATTTATTTGTTACCGTAAAAAATTTAGCAGTTGTATTAATGACATGAATATTTTCAACATCCGTTTTACTCTCAACTTTTCCAGATATTTCAATAGTTTGAGAATTAATATTCCAAAAGCTAATCAACCCTATTAATGTTATTAAGTACTTACTCTTTAACATCATTAAGTTTTAAAAACAAATCGCTTTGCTTGTACAAGAAAGCTATAAATTGCATCTCGTTTTCTGGTTTTAAAAGCTCTGGGTTAATTCCTTTATTTTGCATAAATGCTATAAAAGGTTCAACCTGTTCTGTTGGAATTTTAAAAATTTCGCTAATATATTTATGGGTGTAGACACTTGATACATCTTTAGGTTGTTCGCTATCTTTTAGCAAATTACTGCTTTGAGGTCTTTTAGGTTTGTTTTTTGATTTTAACAAATCAAATATTTTTACCAAATCTGGCAAATAATTTCGTGCTTCTGGGTTAAACGTAGCTTCTAAATGATTTTGAATAACCGCATTATCAAACGCTCTATCATCATCCATATTTAAAGCATTCATATTTCCCAAATCAATTGGCGTAAGTTTCACTACTTTTACATTGGTAATATCAGTTTCTAAATTGCCTGATAGTCCTGATGATAAAGTAACTGCATCTAGCTGATTAACCTGTTCTATTAATTGAATTTTTAACTGCCTAGATTCTACAATCTCTTTATCTACCTTAATTGTAACACTTTGAAATTGCAAAGCAGAAATTTCGATGTTATCATTTTCAGCCACCTCAATCATAAAAGCTCCATTTTCATCCGTAATAGTTCCCTTATTGGAGGATTTATTAAACACCGTTATAGCTTCAACATCATTGGTTTTGGATAGAATAACACCTTTAACTTCCACCCTTTCAATAGTTTGACAATGCATTGCTATTGGTGATAAAATAAGAATTAATATGAGTAAATTTAGTTTCAATGTGTTTAGTTTAAAGTATAAAATAAGCATTTAAAATCTTAAAGAAAAGGTAAATTGCTTTTAATGTTTTGTTAAATACTTAATTTAAGTAAGTTTACATTAAAATATTTAAGAATGCAAAACATAATTATTGCTAGTACTTCGACTATTCATGGCAGTGGCTATTTAGATTATATTTTAGATGAATTAACCGTTTTTTTTAAAAATGTTGACACTATTTTATTTATCCCTTACGCAAGACCAAGTGGCATTTCGCATGATGACTATACCGAAAAAGTAAGTAACGCTTTTAAAAAAATTAATAAATCTGTTTTAGGGATTCATTCTTTTGAAAATCCGGTGGAAGCCATAAATAATGCCGAAGCCATATTTGTTGGTGGTGGCAACACGTTTGTACTAACTTACCAACTGTATAAAAATAATATAACGGAGGTTTTAAAAAATGTTGTTAAAGGAGGAACCCCTTATTTAGGCACTAGTGCTGGTAGCAATATTTGTGGATTAACGATTAAAACCACTAATGATATGCCTATTGTATATCCACCAAACTTTAATGCACTGGCTTTAGTGCCTTTTAATATTAATCCACATTATCTAGACCCTAATATAAACAGTGAACACATGGGTGAAACGAGAGAAACCCGAATAAAAGAGTTTCATAATTTTAATACACCACCTGTTATAGGGTTAAGAGAAGGAAGTTGGTTAAAAGTTGAAGGCAACTCTATAATATTAAAAGGTCATTTAGCCGCTCGTATTTTCGAATATAATAAGATGCCCTACGAAGTAAATCCTGAAACAGAACTGAATCATTTAAAATAAAAAAACTTCATATTTTATGAAGTTTTTTGAGCGGGAGACCGGGTTCGAACCGGCGACATTCAGCTTGGAAGGCTGACGCTCTACCAACTGAGCTACTCCCGCAATAATACTGCACAAATATATATAATCTGTTTCTATTCTACTACAAAAATTCTAGAGCTTTTTTAAAAAATGAAACCCTAAAATTTTAAAGCCTTCATTATAATAAAATTTGTGTGATGGGTGATTACTAACATAGGTATTTAGTTCCACAGCTTCGTAACCTTTACTCAAAACATAATCATATATCCATTTAAAGAACTTTTTGCCTAAACCCTTACCTCGGTAAGCTTCGTCAATATACACATGGTCTGGTTCTACGCTTCTACCTGAATAATGTCTTGTACAATACCATAAGCCACTAACACCAACTACTTTATCGTCATCAAAAATTACGGCACATTCATAATTTTGCTTAATCATTTCAGAAAACCTTTGTTCTAAAACTTCAAAAGAAATTTTATATTCATTTAGTTTTTCAACCAAAGGAATCACTAAATTTATGTTGTTACTTTCTATAATTTTAAAAACAAAAGCCATAAATAAATAAGTTTTATGTGAAGGTAATAATTCTTTAAAATATTTTTAAGTTTGAAATATTAAATTCTAAATACGTAGCTATAAAAAATTCAGATTATAATATTAAAGTTATAAGCTCAAGGGAAACTTATAAGGTTAGACATCCTGTTTTAAGAATTGGAAAACCAATTGATACTTGTTGTTTTGATGGTGACGACCTTGAAACAACTATACATATAGGCATTTTTTTAGGTAAAGAGTTGGTTGGTATTTGCTCGTTTTTTAAAAATAATTCTGCACAAATTCCTTATGAAAATCAATATCAACTTCGTGGTATGGCAGTTCTGCAAAAATTTCAAGGGAAAGGTATAGGCAACATTATTTTAAATTACGGTGAAAAGCTTTTAAAAAATATGAGTATTGATATTGTTTGGTGTAACGCCAGAGAAGCTGCTGTAAATTTTTATAAAAAAAATGGCTACCAGATTATTGGGGATGCTTTTAATATAAAGGATATAGGTATACATCATGCCATGTTTAAAAAATTGGATAGTTAACATCATAAATAAAACATATGTATAGTATTACTCAAAATTTTGTAGCTTTAATACCATAATAAAATTCAAAATGAGAGGTAGAAATTTAAAAATCCGACTGTTAATTGGTGCTGCTATTGCTTTGTTTTTTGTTTTCAAGAGGTGTAGTCAACAAGAGGTAAACCCATATACTGGTAGAACTCAAACAATATCTATGTCGGCAAACGAAGAAATAGCCATTGGTTTACAAAGTGCACCACAAATGGCACAGCAACATGGTGGTTTACATGAAAACAACCAATACCAAGCTTTAGTTGATAACGTTGGGAATAAACTTGTAAACAATAGTGTTGCAAGAGAAACACCCTATAAATATGAGTTTCATTTACTTGCAGATGCAAATACCATAAATGCTTTTGCCCTTCCTGGTGGTCAAGTATTTATTACCTACGCACTTTTTTCGAAACTTGAAAACGAAGACCAATTGGCAGGTGTGTTGGGACATGAAATTGGACATGTTTTAGGAAGGCATAGCGCAGAACGCATTGCTGAAAGCGAATATTGGCAAGGACTTGTTACGGCAGGATCCGTTGGAGCAGATATGGGTGGAGTTATAAGTGGCATTGGTCAAAACACCTTACTAACAAATGGTAGAGATGACGAACTTGAAAGTGATGAATTAGGCGTTCTATTTATGCTCAAAGCTGGTTATAATCCTGAAGAAATGATTGGAGTTATGGAAGTTTTAAAGGATGCTGCTGGCCCAAACCGAGTACCTGAATTTCAAAGTACGCATCCAGATCCTGATAATCGTATAGAAAAAATTCGCGAAGCCATCAGAAAATATAAAAATCAGTAATAAAAAAAAGCCCTTTAAAAAGGCTTTTTTTGCGAGTGACTAGCTCAAATAATTATTGTTTTATAATTATTTATTATTTTTTTGATAACTCTTCTTTAATAATTGCTGCAGTATCTTTTGCTCCGTGCAATTCAGCATAATCTAAAGCAGTTTTTTTCTTATCGCATTTAGCCTTTAAATCAGCTCCATGAGTAATTAACAGTTTTAAGATTTCTGTTCTATTAAATTTGGCAGCATACATTACAGGTGTCATTCCATTAGATTTTTCGTTTACATCTGCTCCTCTGGCAATAAGCTTTTGTACAGTTTCTAAATCGCCTTTAGCAATAGACACACAAAATGAGTTTACTTTAAAAAAGTACTCATAATCGCTAGTTTTAACATTGTCAGAAATTGGGGTAGCGTTAACGCTTACAATAGAAAAGCATAACGCAATTGCGGAAATAATGATTGTTTTTTTCATGATGAAAGATTTTAATTTGATTTAATGATTCGTTTTTTGATATATTAAATAGACGCATAAAAATTTGATTTGTTACACAAAAAATCATTTATAACACATTTTTAACTTTTAATTCACATTTAATTAACGAAATAGAAAAAAATTAAAAGAAATGCAAAAAGGCTTGAAAACTCTGGCATTTACAAGATATTTTACCTTTTTTATATGAAACTTAATTATCTTTGTGAAGCATTAAATTTTACCAAAATGAATAAAAAAGTTATCTTAATGATACTAGATGGCTGGGGAAATTCTCCCGATCCTAAAGTTTCTGCCATAGACCATGCAAACACACCTTTTATAGATTCTCTTTACACAAAATATCCTCATGCAACACTCAGGACAGATGGATTACACGTTGGTTTACCTGAAGGGCAAATGGGTAACAGTGAAGTTGGACATATGAACTTAGGTGCTGGTAGAATTGTTTATCAAGATTTAGTAAAGGTTAATTTAGCTGTTCAAAATAAAACACTTAATACAGAAAAAGTTTTGGTTGACGCCTTTAATTATGCCAAAACAAACAATAAAGATGTTCATTTTTTAGGATTACTGAGCGATGGTGGTGTACACTCACACATTAATCACCTACTTGGATTGCTCGATGCAGCCAATGATTTTGGATTAACAAATACTTACGTTCATGCATTTACTGACGGGCGTGATGTAGATCCTAAATCGGGTTATGGCTTTCTTACAGAATTGCTAGGTCATTTAGAAAAAACAAACGGAAAACTAGCTACAGTAACTGGCAGATATTATGCCATGGACAGAGATAAACGATGGGAACGTGTTAAATTAGCTTATGATGCCATGGTAAATGGGATTGGTGAAAAATCAACAAATGTTACTGAAACTATTCAGAAAAGTTATAACAATGATATTACGGATGAGTTTATAAAACCCATTATAATGGTTGACAATTCTAACGAACCCGTAACAAAAATTAAAGATGGTGATGTGGTTATCTTTTTTAATTTTAGAACTGACCGTGGACGCGAACTAACCGAAGCTTTATCACAAACCGATTTTCATGAGCAAAACATGCATAAATTAGATTTGCATTATGTAACCCTCACCAATTACGACGAAACTTATAAAAATGTAAACGTTATTTTCAATAAAGATAACTTAACTGAAACTCTTGGTGAAGTTTTAGAAAGGCATAATAAAAAGCAAATAAGAATTGCAGAAACAGAAAAATATCCGCACGTAACGTTCTTCTTTTCAGGTGGTAGAGAGACGCCTTTTAATGGCGAAACTCGTATTTTAAGAAACTCTCCAAAAGTAGCTACCTATGATTTAAAACCCGAAATGAGTGCTTTCGAATTACGAGATGCTTTAGTACCAGAATTAAAAAAAGGTGATGTTGATTTTGTTTGCTTGAATTTTGCAAATGGCGATATGGTTGGGCATACAGGTGTTATGGAAGCTGCAATTAAGGCTTGTGAGTCTGTTGATGAATGTGTGAAAGATGTGGTAACAACAGCATTAGAAAATGGTTATACCACTATATTAATTGCAGACCACGGCAATTGTGAAACCATGATAAACCCAGATGGTTCACCAAACACAGCACATACAACAAACCCTGTACCTGTTATTTTAATTGACAATAAATTAACTCAAATAAAGAGTGGCATATTAGGAGATATAGCGCCTACAATATTAAAACTAATGGGTGTACCACAGCCAGAAGCGATGACCCGACACAGTTTGATTTAATAAATAAAAATTGTTGTATTTTTGAATAAACTCAAGTCTTAAATCTAAATGAATTTTAGCCGTCGTAAAATTATTGCTGTCGATTTTGATGGTACCATTGTAGAAGATGCCTACCCTAACATAGGAAAACCAATGCTTTTTGCATTTGAAACTTTAAAAAAGTTACAATCTAAAGGACATATGCTTATTTTATGGACTTACAGAAATGGAGATCGGTTAGACGAAGCTGTAAAATTCTGCGAGGAAAACGGCATTGTTTTCTACGCGGTGAACAATAGTTTTCCAGAGGAAAAATTCAAAAATGATGTAAGTAGAAAAATACATGCTGACTTATTTATTGATGATAGAAATATAGGTGGATTCCCTGGTTGGGGCGAAATTTACCAAATGCTAACCAATGAAACCCCGCAAATTCCTGAAAAGAAAAAAGGCTTTTTTAGTTTTCTAAAATAAATCTTCCAAAAACTTTATTTCTGTTTAAGATTTAATGGCTTACTCATTATCTAGTGAGCTATAATATCATTTTTAAGTATCTTTGCCATTATTTTTTAGTATGATTATAGTTAAAACCAGAGAAGAAATTGAATTAATGCGTGAAAGTGCATTGATTGTGTCTAAAACTTTAGGGGAAGTTGCAAAAGCCATCAAACCTGGTGTTACTACGCTTCAATTAGATAAAATTGCTGAAGAGTTTATAAGAGACCACGATGCGATTCCAGGATTTTTAGGACTTTATGATTTTCCTAATACTCTTTGTATGAGTCCTAATTCTCAGGTAGTTCATGGCATTCCAAACGGAACCCCATTGGTTGAGGGTGATATCATTTCTATTGATTGCGGAGCTTTAAAAAATGGTTTTTATGGCGATCATGCTTATACATTTGCAGTTGGTGAAATTGACCCTGAAACAGAAAAACTTCTTCAAGTAACTAAAGAATCTTTATACGTAGGTATAAGAGAATTTAAAGCGAACAATCGCGTTGGCGATGTTGGTTATGCCATTCAAAAATATTGCGAAGATTATGGATATGGTGTTGTTAGAGAATTGGTTGGTCATGGTTTGGGTAAAAAAATGCATGAAGATCCAGAAATGCCTAATTATGGTAAACGTGGTAGAGGCAAAAAGTTTATTGAAGGTATGGTGGTAGCTATTGAACCTATGATTAATATGGGTACGCATCGCATTAAGCAACATAGAGATGGCTGGACTATAACAACACTTGACAATAAACCAAGTGCACATTTTGAACATGACGTTGCCTTGATTGATGGCAAACCAGAATTGCTTTCAACGTTCGCTTACATTTATGAAGCCTTAGGAATTGAAAGTGATGAGGAAAATGTATTTAGACAACAAGCCTTAGTTTTATAACCATGACTCTAAAATTTTCAGAAATAGCGGACAGAATACTAATAGATGGTATTAAAGGCAAATATATTCATACTGACAACAATACTGTTGGATTAGTTAGCATAGAAAAAGGCGCCGTATTGCCTGCACACTCTCATTTTCATGAGCAAATTACTCAAATAATATCGGGTAAATTACAGATGACTATTGGCGGCGTAACCCAAGTACTAGAATCGGATTCCATTACTATTATCCCTTCTAACACTACACACAGTGCTTTTGCTTTAACAGATTGTGTTGTAATTGATACTTTTTATCCTGTGCGTGAAGATTATAAATAATCGCCTTTGAAAAAAATTTTCAAAATTATACTCAACACCATTCCCAGACCTTTACTAATCAGGTTAAGTTATCTTATTAGGCCAGTTTTAGCGTTTTTTTTAAAAGGAAAAACATATACTGACCCTATTGACGGAAAAAGTTTCAAAACCTTTTTACCTTATGGGTATGGAAATCAACGAAATAATGTACTATCACCGTCAACGCTAAGTTTAGAACGTCATAGATTGCTTTGGTTGTACCTTAAGAATGAAACTGATTTTTTTACTTCTGAAAAAAAAGTGCTTCATTTTGCACCAGAACAAGCTTTTTATAAACGCTTCAAAAAAATGAAACATCTAGATTATGTAACAACAGATTTAAACTCACCTTTAGCAGATGTAAAAGCAGATATATGTAACCTTCCTTTTAATGATAATGAATTTGATGTGATATTATGTAATCATGTTTTGGAACACATTCCTGATGATACTAAAGCCATGAAAGAATTGTATCGTGTTTTAAAAGTTGGTGGTATGGGAATATTTCAAATTCCGCAGGACTTAAATAGAGCTATTACTTTTGAGGATAATACAATCACAGATAAAAAAGAACGTGCAAAAATATTTGGACAATATGACCATGTTCGCGTTTATGGTCGTGATTATTTCGATAAACTTCGTGCTGTTGGATTTAAAGTTAATGAAGTGGATTATACTTCAAAATTTTCAGATGAAGAGATTCATAAATATGCGTTAGCAAAAGGAGAAATTATTCCTGTCGTGCAAAAATCTTAATCCTCCGGAAAGCCATTTATCGAAAGTGTTTCTAATTCATTTTTTTCATTTTCAAAAATCAAAAAAACTTTTAATTCCGGGTGCTCATTTAAAAACCTCTTTACCTTTTCGATACCCATAGCCTTAAAAGCTGTGGCATAAGCATCCGCAATCATACAGTTTTCAGCAATTACCGATATACTCAACAAGTTAGTTTTACTCGGATATCCAGTTTTGGTGTCAATTATATGTGCATAGCGATTACCATTTTCATCCACTTTAAACTTTCTGTAAGTACCCGATGTTGCCATCGATTCATCTTTTAAATGAATAGCCCTTAAAATAGATTGTTCACCATCAAAATTAGGGTTTTCAACGCCTACTTTCCACAGACTTTGCTTTTCTTCATTTATCCCTTTTGCTCTTATCTCACCACCAATTTCAACTAAATAATTTTTAATATTTTGAGATTCAAGAAACTCTCCAATTACATCAACACCATATCCTTTTGCAATGGCATTAAAATCAATAAACAACTCTTTAGGTTTTATAATTTTATTATTTACTCGAGATACTTTGTTAAAACCAACAAACTGCATTAAACTATCAATTTTAAGGCTATCTAGGTTAACTATTTTTCCTTCGGGACCAAAATCCCATGCATTCACTAAAACACCAATGGAAGGATCAAAAACACCATCGGTTTCCTTATAAATATAATTTGAAGCTTGAAAAACTTCAATAAAATGTTCATCAACTTCATTACTTTCATTTCTATTTAATTTTGAAATAATAGAATTAGTTTGATAGGTTGATAATGATTTATTGATAACATAAAATAAGCTATCGAATTGCTTTTCAAAATTGGTTTCAGAACCATAAATAATAGAATAACTAGTTCCAAAAACTTGCCCTGAAACCTTAGTGTTTTTGAATTCCTTTTTGCACGAAACCAGTAACAAAAAAAGAAAAACCAAGTAATATCTTTTCATCTAGTTTAAATTAGTTTCAAGCACTTGAATACCGTTGTACTCAATTAAATACTCTTCGTTAAGATATATGGGTAATTCTTCACCATTAGGATTGCCAAGTCCTACACCTGCATATAATACTTTGGCATCTTTTTCCCGCGCATGTTTTTTAAAACTTTCCATCCAAATTACATCATAATTATTAGGGTTTTCTGGTAATATTACGGCTCTTACAATCACAAAAAAATATTGGTTTGTTTTATCAATACATACAAACTGCGGGTGTTTTTTAAGTTTACTATTAATGGCTATAAACTCAAATCCACGCTTTTCTAAATCATTACCCACATGATTCATGGCTAGGTTATGTAGTTCTTGTTCTGTAAGTGGTTTGCTCATGCTACAAAAATAATATAAAAGTTGAAGACGTGATGACATTTTTAATCTCTTACGATGTAAAATAAAAGTCTAACTTAAAAAACTGAATATTATGAAAACACATTTCTCATTGCTAGTTATTTTCTTGCTTATACTAACATCCTGCACTTCCGATGATTCAGGTTCACAAGAAACTCAAGAACCTATCACATTTACAATTGATAATTTTACTTACCGAAGTTATCCTATACCACAAACCGTAGAGGGTTGGGAAGGTTCGGCATCGTATGCACTAGCGGTTTTTGATGTTGAACCAAAAGCTAAAAAGTATACTGCCAAATTTTATGGTACTGATTTCTCAAACTTACATTATACAATAAGTTGGCTACCTGGAGATCCTATTCCCGACCCAGCTTTTATGCACGAAACTACTGATGGGTATAACAATGGGGTAATTGATGGAAAATACAATATTGCCGCACTTAAAAATGGTTGTCAAGGTATAATAATGCCTCCTTTTGACGTTGGACCTTGCAACTTTATTTCTGGAACGACGAGACAAGCTAATATAGACGGATTAATATCTATCGGAGGTAAAATGGATATCACTATTGAATTTGAATAATAAGTCTTTCTAAAACTAGATCATTTAGTTTTTTGTAAAAAAATAAAAAGCTTTACGGTCAATTGAAGACTCGAAAGATAATTTACTAATAAGTTCATTCCTAATGTTCATTTCACTCCAAATATTGCCCAAGGAAATTTGAAAGAGAGAATCAACGAGAATTAAAATGTTTTTAATGACTTCGAATGTATAAAAAACAATAAAAATCAAAATTATGAAAGCAATAAAATTATACTTTCTTTTGGCTATAATAATATTACTTGCAGCATGTAGCCCTGATAATTCGGTTGCTAATAATAATAATCTTGAAAATGCCATATCAAAACAAGGTTGCCAGAATGTATCCGGTCCAACAGCTATTTATTGGGATTATGCTAATGGTATTCCTGCTCCTTTATCACAAATACCAGTTCTAGCAAATCCAGGGCCCCAATTTATTCATAGCCAACATCCATATTTAGGATTAATATTGCCACAAGGGTATACAGCTTTTGAAGACCAAGATTTACAAACCGCATCTTTAGGTGTAAACATTATACGTAATGATAATGCAGTTATTTGGAGGTACGTCCCATTATCTACGTTTGCCGAAAACACATCAGTAACTAGTATTATTAGTAGAGAGATAAATACCATGTTAAATTTTTATGGTATTCAAAACATTGATGATGTATTGTGCTCAGTTACAAAACCTCTAGACAGTCCACTAAATATGACATATAGTGGTCGATTACTAAGATTTGGCAATTTCACAGCGTTAGTGTATGTAATTGTAACGCAAGTACAAGGGTTACCTGCATCAGCTGTATTATCTATTTCAGCAGGTCCATCAACTGAATATAACAACTTAGTCATGGACATATTCTTACCACTTAGTTTTCAATTATTGGTAAGTGACAGAGATAGCCTCTCAGATAGAGATGGGGATGGGACTCCAGATATATTTGATAGTGAACCTGACAATCCAAATGTTCAATAAAAAGCAATATCAAACTGATAGTTTCGAAAGGGCTTATTTTGCATTTATTAACGTTCTGCTTCTAATCCACTTGTTGTAAAAAATAATGGTATTTAAATTGAATAAAAAACACAAATTCAGTTTATACAATATAGGAGCAGAAAGTTATAAACAAAAAAATAGCTTATGAAAAAAAAGAAAGAATCAATTTAACGTAGATAACCGAAATATTAAATCATTTAATAGTCAGGTGTTTGAGATAAATTGAAATAATTGTATATTTCTCCTAGCTATTAATTCATGGGGAAATCATTAAAATTATTAAATCAATCAGAACTCGTTTATGCCATCAAATCGAACGATTCTAATATTTTAAAACATTTTTACACAACTAATTACAAAAAAATTGAAACACTCATATTAAAAAACAGTGGTTCAATTGATTATGCTAAAGATATTTATCAAGATGCTTTTATTGCCGTTTGGACTCATGTAAAGAACGATAAATTTGTGCCAAAAAATGATACCGCTTTACAAGCCTATTTATATACCATTGCAAAAAACAAATGGATGGATTATTTACGCTCTAATGATTTTAAGAAAATATCAAGTGCCTCTAAACTTAGGCACTTTGAGCCAGCTGATGATTTTTCGGAAAAAACTAATGATGACAAATTGAAAACCGAGCGATTACATAAAATCATGCATACTTTCAAAAATCTTGGTGAACCTTGTAAATCACTTCTAACTAAGTTTTATTTCGAAAAAAAATCTATGAAGGATATTGCAGACGAGTTTCTGTTAGATGCTGCATCTACGAGAAATAAAAAATATAGATGCATGCAAAAATTAAGAGAGTTAGCCCTAAAAATCGAATAATAGCATGAACCCAAATAATAATATATCACAAGAATTATTAGAAACTATTGAACGTTACTACAACGATTCAATGAGTACGGATGAACGACATCTTTTTGTAGAAAAACTAGAAAGTAATCCAGAATTCAAAACCCAAGTTGAAGACATTAAAATACTGTTTCTTGGCATTGAAACTCAATCATTAAAAGAACAATTGGATGAGTTTCATAAAGATATCCCTAAAGCAACATCGAAAATTAGATTTTTACAATTTACAAAATATGCTGTAGCAGCTGTAGTTGTTATTAGTTTGGGCAGTTATTGGTTTTTCGGAAAACCATCCAATCAAAAACTATATGCAAAATATTTTACACCAGATCCTGGATTACCAACCACTATGAGTTCTAGTCTTAATTTTGAGTTTTATGATGCTATGGTAAACTACAAACATGGTGATTATGAATTGGCCATTTCTAAATGGGAAAAACTACAAATAAACAAACCTAATAACGATACAATAAATTACTTTTTGGGTGTTGCCCAATTAGCCAATAAAAATGAACTTAAAGCGATTCCATACCTTAAAAGCACCATTCAAAAACCAGAAAGTGTTTTTTTGAACGATGCTCATTATTATTTGGGCTTAGCCTATTTGAAGGAAGGTAATATAGAACGTGCCAGAAAACATCTTGATTTAAGCAATACGGATGTTGGACAAGAACTTATTTCAAAACTGACCGATTAAATTCTCTGATCAAAATGACTCGGATAAAATACTATAAAGTATGTTTTGTAATTCTGCTTCTAGGAATTATTTCGCTAAAATCACAAGCGCAAAACAATACAACTGATGGTATTTCATACATTGAAGAATTGATAAAAAATGACTCATTACAGCTTGCTGAAAAAGAATTAAAAGCACAAATCGAGTATCTTAGATTACAAAAAAATTATGATTCCTTAACCTATTACATCCCTTTAGTTGGGAGCTATAATTTAGCTCAAGGAAATTACCAAGAAGCTATAAAAAAGGCTACATTATTTGTAAATGAATTAAAGAGTTTAAATGATAATAACATCACAACCGACGCACTAATTCAATTATCAAATATCTATTTTAACGCAAGACAACACGATAAAGTGTATGAGGTTAATAACGAGGCTTTAGAATATGCAAAATTTATAAAAAAAGATAAAAGCTCTAAAATATCCCAATTACACTATAATTTGGGAACCGCTTCTCTTAATTTGGGAAGAGTTATGGAAGGTAAAAATCATCTTTATGAATCAAAACGAATATTAGAAGATTCCCCTAATCAAAATCTAATAAATTTATACAACACTTATAATTCTATTGGTCGATTACAATCGAGCTTAACCCAAATAGACAGCTCAATTCATTATTATCAAAAAGCTCTAAAAACATTAACCGCAATGGATAGTACTGAGGTTAATAGAGATTATTGGAAAGCAATAGTTAATAATAATATCTCGCTTAATTATCAAAATATAGGTAAAACAGATAAAGCTATAGAATTTATTACAGATGCAATTTATGATTTTCAAAAATTTATAAATGTTTCAAATGATGAGTCGAAAAAATTAAGAGCTAAAAGGTACCGTCTTGCAACAATTGACAATTTAAGTACCTTTTATGAGGGTATAGGTGAATATAACCGAGCTCTTGAATTGGTCTTATATTCATACGAAGAGAAATTAAAATTTTTAAAAACTGATGATCCTAATGTTGTGTTTTCATTAGTAATTCTTGCCCACATGCATTTAAAAGTAAAAGATTTTAAAAAAGCTGCGGTATATGCTGATAAAGCGCTCGATGTTATTAATAAATCACCAAGCAATTTTAGTCTCGTACATAGTTTTACTCTTTCCATACGCGCTTCAATTTATAGAGCTTTAAACAATTTTAATGAAGCAAAAAAAATGTATGAAGAAAGTGAGCTACTGTACAATAAAACTTTTGACGGAAGTTATTCAATAGATCGCTTAGATGCAATTATCGAAATGTCTAAATTTTATGCCAAAATTAATGATTCTAAAAAAGCCTTACAGCTAGCTACTTCTGCTTATAATTACACTAAACAAAATGAATTTGAAAACACTTTAATGCAGTTTCATCATACTGTAAATATGGCTGAAGTTTATTTTGAATTGAAAAAATACAATGATGCCTTGAGTTACAGTAATAAGGCACTTGAATTTTTTTCTGAAAATAAACTACAGTCTCAGACACTTTCAGATTCAATTCAACAAGAATTTAAAAAACCAAAAGCTATTTTAGTTAATGTGAAGTCTAAATACTATTTAGCTACCGAGCATTCAGAAAGCTTTTTAATTGATTTATTAAAGCAAATAAACAATAGTATTAAAATTCTTGAACAACGCAAATCTATTACTAAATCCTATGACGATCTAAGCTTGCTAATTGTTGAAAACAACGAACTTTTTAATTTTTCAAAACAGTTACTATTAGATTTATTTCATCTTACAAATAAAGAAGATTATCTAATTAAGCTCTTAACTATTCATGAGTCAAGTATTTATAATAGAATAAGAACACGATTAAACTTAAAAAATAATATAACTTTTGCAAATATTCCAAAAGCTATATTGGACCGTGAAAACCTATTAAAACATGAGCTTAGTACATCTATTAAAAATGATGACGGCAGTTTTAAATCTTTTTTCGAAAAAAATAATAATTGGAAAATATTTTTAGATTCACTAAAACAAACGTATCCTAAATATTATAAAATGCGTTATGCAACAATTGAAGAACCGTTAAATGATATTCACAAAAAAATTCAGCAAAACACTACAGTAATACGATATTTATTTGCAAACGAAAATTTATACGTAGTCGTCCTTTCTGCTAATAGTAATGACATCTTTAAAGTAGATACTGAAAATATAAGTAATTATATTTCAGAATTATCTGAAAATCAATCAAGTATTAAATCTATAAGTATAATACTGCACGAGCTATACCAAAAATTATGGAAGCCAATTGAACATAAAATAAAAACCGAAAATATTATCATTATTCCAGATGGTGCTTTATTCAACTTAAGTTTTGAAACCTTAACTCCAAAAAAAATAAGCTCATTTAAAGAATTAGGAACTATGAGTTTATTATCTAAACATAGCATTTCTTATAATTACAGTTTGTTGTTATTAGACAAGAATAAAAAAACGATAAATTATCAAAATGATTTTATCGCCTTTGCTCCAGAGTTCACTGATAAAATGAAAAAAGATTATAGGGTTGCCATTACCGATTCTGTTTCTGTTGATAAGACTTACTTAAGTTTATTACCCCAACCATTTAGTGTTGATTTGGCCAAAAAATATTCTCGCTTATTTAACGGATCTTTCTTTATAAATGAAAATGCTTCGAAAAAAATATTTAAAAATGAAGCTAATGAGCATAAAATAATTCATATAGGAACACATGCAGAATCTAACAATATAACTCCAGAATTGTCACGTTTAATTTTTGCAAAAAACAATCCCAACGATAATAATTCTCTTTACACATATGAAATTTATAACGAAAGTTTAAATTCTAATTTAGCCATTTTAACTGCTTGCGAAACAGGAAAACCATCATACCAAGCTGGAGAAGGTATGATTTCATTAGCACACGCTTTTAATTATGCTGGTAGCGAAAGTATATTAACTAGTTTGTGGAAAATTGATGAACAGTCCAGTGCTAAGATAATTGAATTATTTTACGACAATATTAAAAACGGATTACCAAAAGATCAAGCTTTACAAAAAGCAAAAATTGATTATATCGTCAATGCTGAAGGCAGAACCGTTGCTCCTCAATATTGGGCTGGTTTAGTTTTAATAGGGGATACTGCTCCAATAGATTTACAAATAACTTCATATTTAATATGGTACATACTTGTTACAGTATTTATAATTCTTGCTTTAGTATTTTTTCTTAAAAGAAGAAAATAAGAAGTTTTAAGGTTTATCTTAATAGCTAAATCAATTAATAATTATACATATAGGAAATTGATCTTTTTTAGGGAATTGATTTTTTTGGTACATTAGTAATAAAAAAACATGAAAACCTCATCGCGTTTAGAGAAAGCTATAAAAAAACTATATGTTGCCTTTCATGCTAACGAATTAAACCCCGAATGTTGTAAACACTGTGCTGTTGGAAATATTTTAAATAATACGGACAGTTGGAAACATCTTTCAAACGATCACGGTTCTCTTGAACTAAATTATGTTGGAAAAGTACATCAAACACTCGGTAGAAAATTTAATGGCTACTCTCCCCTAGAATTATTACAAATTGAAGCAACTTTTTTAAAAGCTTGTGGTTACCAGCTGCCACTTCACCACAAAAACAAAAAACCAAAAAGTTCAGCTGATAAAGAAGCTTTGTTTAATGGTCTTACAGCAGTGATGGAGTATTTATGCAAACTGGATAATATTAATAATATCATGGACTACTCGAAACTTTTTGAGTTTGAAAATGAAAAACCTAAATATCAGCTACCTTATTAAAACTTTCCATAAACTAAAAAACCCAACATATCTGTTGGGTTTTTTTATAATGAGATACTGAAACAAGTTCAGTATGACGCTTCACACCTATCCTCCAAAGTCATCAAATCTGATATGCTCATCTGGAATACCAAAATCTTCTCCCATTTTCTGAACTGCTTTGTTCATTAACGGTGGTCCACAGAAATATAATTCTATGTCTTCTGGTGATTCGTGGTGATTTAAGTAATTATCAATTACACAGTTGTGAATAAATCCAACAAATCCATCTCCTGGAGCATCAATATTTTCTTTTACCTTCCAGTTATCCTCCGGCAATGGTTCAGACAATGCCATATAGAATTTAAAGTTAGGAAAATCCTTCTCTAAAGATTTAAAGTGATCGATATAGAATAATTCACGTTTAGAACGTCCTCCATACCAATAGGTAACTTTACGTCCTGTTTTTAAAGTTTTAAATAAGTGATATAAATGAGAACGCATTGGTGCCATTCCTGCTCCACCACCTACATAAAGCATTTCTGAATTTGATTCATTAATAAAGAATTCACCATAAGGACCAGAAATAGTAACTTTATCACCTGGCTTTTGGGCAAAAATATATGATGATGCAACACCAGGATTTACATCCATCCAACCATTTTTAGCACGATCCCATGGCGGCGTAGCAATACGAACGTTTAACATAATTTCACGCCCTTCTGCCGGATAAGAAGCCATAGAGTAAGCTCTTTCTACTGTTTCATCATTTTTCATTACCAATGGCCATAAACCAAATTTATCCCACTCTGCTTGAAACTTATCTGGTGTTTCATGCTCCTCTGGGTGAGCAGTAATGTCTATATCCGCATATTTAATTGAGCATGGTGGTATTTCAATTTGAATGTAGCCACCAGCTTTATAACCCATATCTTCAGGAATTTCAACAACAAACTCCTTAATAAATGAGGCAACATTATAATTACGAACTACAGTTGCTTCCCACTTTTTTATACCAAATACCTCTTCAGGAATGGTAATATTCATGTCTTGTTTTACTTTTACCTGACATGCTAAACGAGCTCCATGTTGCAATTCTTTACGTGTAAAATGTGGTGTTTCAGTAGGCAAAGCTTCTCCTCCACCTTCTAATACATGACATTCACATTGTATACAAGTTCCACCACCACCACAGGCAGATGGTAAAAATATTTTTTGATTCCCTAAAGTAGATAATAATGTTCCTCCAGAGGCTACCTCAATTTCCTTTTCCCCATTGATAGTGATTTTTACTGGACCCGATGGAGATAACTTTTGTTTTACAAACAATAGTAAAGCTACTAACAACAATGTAATGATTAAAAAAGCTGTTACTGTTGCTATAATTGTTCCTAATGTACCTGCTGCTAAAATCATACTATTCATTTTCTTTTATGTTGTTAGCTATTTCTTTATCCTCAGAAGCTTCAGATGAATTCAATGCAATATTTTCATTTGTTTCTTCTTGTACTGAAGCTGTTTTTTCTTCCTTTGGCGCCTCATCACCTCCTGTTAGCATACCTCCAAAACTCATAAATCCTATAGCCATTAAACCAGTAATGATAAATGTTATTCCTAAACCTCTTAGCGCAGGCGGTACACTTGAATATCTGATTTTTTCACGAATAGCGGCAATAGCTAAAATGGCTAAAAACCATCCAATTCCTGAAGCTACTCCATAATTAAATGCCAACCCTAAAGTTGGTATTTCTCTAGACTGCATAAATAATGAGCCTCCTAAAATAGCACAGTTTACCGCAATAAGTGGTAAGAATATACCAAGTGAATTGTATAATGAAGGTGAAAACTTCTCAACGACAATTTCTACCAATTGTACCATGGTTGCAATAGTTGCAATAAACATGATAAATGATAAGAAACTTAAATCGTAATCTGCATATTCAGCACCTAACCATGATAATGCTCCTGGTTGTAACAAATACTGGTCTAGTAACCAGTTTAAAGGTACTGTAATAGCCAATACGAAAATTACCGCAGCTCCTAAACCAACAGCAGTACTTACTTTTTTAGATACAGCAAGGTAAGAACACATTCCTAAGAATGTTGCAAACACCATGTTATCTATAAATATTGATTTGAAAAATAATTCTATATGTTCCATTTATTCTTTATTATAAATTCAGAAATCTGAATTATTAATGATCTTCAATTAATGCTTTGTTTCTACTACGTTGTACCCAAATAATAATACCTACTACTATAAGTGCCATTGGCGATAGTAACATAAACCCGTTATTTTCGTAACCTATAGCATACAATCCTGTTTTTTCAATAGGATCTCCTAAAACTTTAAATCCTAGTAAAGTTCCCGAACCTAATAACTCTCTAAAGAAACCAACAACAATAAGTATTGCGCCATACCCTGCTGCATTACCAATACCATCTAAAAATGAACGCCAAGGACCATTTCCTAAAGCAAACGCCTCAAAACGTCCCATGATGATACAGTTAGTAATAATTAAACCAACAAAAACGGATAAGGTTTTACTTAACTCGTATGCAAAAGCCTTTAATACAAGGTCTACAATAATTACTAGAGCAGCCACAACAACTAGCTGTACAATAATTCTAATTTTTGATGGAATAATGTTTCTCATTAAAGAAATAACCACGTTTCCTATGCCTAAAACAAATAATACTGAAACAGCCATTACAATAGAAGCTTTTAACTCTGCTGTAATTGCCAATGCAGAACAAATACCTAATACCTGAATAGTAATTGGGTTATTATCCGCTAATGGGTCTAATATTAATTTGCTGTCTTTTTTTGAAAGTAAGCCCATAAATTAATTGTTTTTTAATTTTTCAAAATAAGGTACATAAAGCTTTAAATCGCTTTTTATCATAGCTGTTACTCCATCACCTGTAATGGTTGCTCCCGCTATAGCATCTACCTCATTATCTGTTTTATTTGTATTCTTTGGATCTGCATTTCCTTTAGCCACCGTAACTCCTTTAAAAGTCCCGTTATCTTTTAAATGCTCACCAATAAAATCATCCATAAAGAAACGTTGCTTAATGTTAGCACCTAAACCTGGAGTTTCTCCTTTGTGGTCAAAATATGCGCCTTGTATTACCATATCTTCGTCCAAAGCAACATAAGCCCAAATGGCATCCCAAAGGCCTTTACCGTATATTGGTGCGATGTAATAGGTTTTACCATCTTTTTCTCCAACAAACAATGGTAATTTTCTAACCTTACCAGCTTTAGCATTTGCTTGTTCCTTCTTTACATCTATTAAATAGGCTTGATCATTTTCAGTAACATTATCTCCTTCAATCACTAATTGTTTTGTAATGTATTTATTAAACAATTCTGGGGCATCAGTTGTAGAAACAAAATTAGCGCTACTTTCATCATTTTCATTTACGCCCATAGCATAAAGAATATTCTGTTGCTTTTCTAATCTTTTATTCTCATCGATATTTGGTTTTAATGATGACGCCGCAAATGCTAATAAAGCACCAACAACTAACACCATCCCAACAGCAAATAATATAGTATATGAATTTTTATCTGTTCTATTTTCCATCGTTATGCAACTTTAGCTTTTAAACGTTTCATTCTTTTCTTCACGTTGGCTTGAACAACGTAATGATCGATAGTTGGTGCAAACACATTCATTAATAGAATTGCCAACATAACACCTTCTGGGTAGGCTGGATTAAACACACGAATTAATATTGATATAAAACCAACTAAAAACCCATAAATCCATTTTCCTTTATTGGTTTGCGATGCTGTTACAGGGTCTGTTGCCATAAACACAGTACCAAACGCAAAACCACCAATGATTAAATGTTCCCAATAAGGCGCACTCATTAATCCATAAAATTTGCTAGTATCTGTTATCCAACCTGAGGCCGTTACTTGATTAAAAATTAATCCCATAACAATAGCTCCTAAAACTGAGGACAACATGATTCTCCAACTTCCAATTTTAGTGAAGATTAAAAACAACCCTCCTAATAAAATTAATAAGGTAGATGTTTCACCAACCGAACCTGGTATAAACCCTAAGAACATTTCGGCAGTAGAATAAGCCATTTCTTTACCTTGTGCTAAACTTCCTAAAATAGTTTCTCCTGAAATCGCATCTAAATTTTGACCTGCTGCAATGGCCTGATCTCTATCAACGGCTCCATGAACCCAAACTTTATCACCACTCATCCATGTTGGATATGCAAAGAATAAAAAGGCTCTAATGGTTAATGCTGGATTTAAAATATTCATTCCTGTACCACCAAATACTTCCTTACCAATTACAACACCAAAAGCAACTGCTACAGCCAACATCCATAATGGAATATCAACAGGAACAATAAGTGGCACTAGCATACCAGTTACCAAGTAACCTTCTTCTACTTCATGTTTTTTAATTACGGCAAATAAAAACTCAATAGCTAAACCAACACCATAAGACACAATAACTAATGGTAATATTTTCCAAAAACCAACCATAAAGTTATCTAAGGTCCAAAATTCAGCGCTCAAAAATCCGCCTGAAACTGCCTGAATATTACCTACTGCTAAGTAATGTTGATACCCCGCATTGAACATTCCAAAAATCAAACATGGTACCATGGCCATAATAACGGTGTTCATGGTACGCTTTAAATCGTCCGCCGCTTTTATATGAGTACCGCCACGAGTTGTTTCATTTGGTAAATACAGAAAAGTATGAATCGCATTAAATGCTGGAGCCATTTTGGAACCTCTATACTTCCTTTTTAAGATATTTAATCTAGTCTTTAAATTCATTATCCTATCTCTTTAAGCATTAAATCTAAACCTTGTCTTATAATTTTTTGATGCGGTTGTTTAGACACACAAACAAATTCTGTTAGTGCAAAATCTTCGGGTGCCACTTCGTACATCCCTAAAGCTTCCATTTCATCAAGATCTTGATACATACAAGCTTTTAATATTTGCATTGGAAAGATATCTAAAGGAAATACTTCCTCGTAATTACCTGTTAACACAAAGGCTCTATGCTCACCGTTTGTGTTAGTATTTAATTCATATTTTTTGTTTGGGGTTAACCACGAAAAGGTTAAAGCTCTACTTGTAGAAATCTTATTAAAAACAGGTTTATTCCATCCAAATAACTCATAATCATCACCTTCTGGAATCACGGAAATTACATTACTGTAATAATCTAATGCACCATCTGGTTCAATTTCTTTTCCAGATAAAACATTCCCAGAAATAACACGGTCATGTAAACTATCTTTCTTAATGCCCTTATCATAAATTATGGTTGAAACTTCACTCCCAATTTTAGTTTTAAAATACCGTGGTTTATCAACCGAAGAGCCAACTAAAGCCACAATACGTTGTGCATTAAACTTCCCCGTTAAAAGCAACTCTCCAATAATAACTAAGTCTTGAGGATTAACAGTCCAAACTACTTCACCCTTATTTACAGGATCAATTTTATTAATTTGAGTACCTACATTCCCTGATGGATGTGGTCCAGAAACCTTATGAAGTGTAATTCCAGATAAACCAGCAAGTGGCGAATTAGAATTTTTACCTACAGATACATGTACTTTACCTGAAGTAAGCATACCAAGTACTGTTACAGCCGCTTGTAATTCTGCCTCTTTTCCTTGCAATGTAAAATCTAAATCTGCAGCCAATGGCGCCGTTGCATAAGCTGATATAAAAATCGCTTTTGGAGATTTATCAGGGTTTGCTATAACATCATATGGGCGCTGTTTTATAAACGGCCAACAACCTGATGCTAATAAATGTGCTTTTAAACTTTCCGCATCAGCTTTATCTAAATTAAAAGCTCCAAAATCTTCATAAGATTGTGTTTTATCAGCTTCAATTTTAATGGCATCTATGCGTCTTTTTGGTCCACGTAATACCTCAATCACTTTGCCTGAAACAGGTGAAGCAAATTTAACTGCTTCATGAGATTTATTGTAAAACAATGTACTTCCTGCTTTAACAGTAGTGCCTTCTTTTGCAACAAGTTTTGGTATGATACTATGGAAATCTTCTGGTCTTACGGTGCAGTAGTTACTAATAACTGCTTCTTCAACAGTTTTTTCAGCTTCACCTTTAAGTTTAATGTCCAGACCTTTTTTAATACGAATGTCGTTTGACATATTATTTTTATTGAAATTAGTTGTCTAAAAATCGTGGCAAAAATACAAATTAATACCTATATTATTCCTTTAATGCACGTTCAAATTTTTGCTTCTTATTTTATTTATATTTATTCTAAATAACTAAAAAAGTTTAGGCACAGATTTTGTTTATCTTTACATCTTAAAAGTAGTAAAAATGCCAATAAAGCTTAAACAAATTTTCCTTTTTGTTTTAACACCTTTTATTTGTTTTTCGCAAGTTGAAGAAGTTAATCCACCTGATTATATAAAAACAATTAACTTTAAAGGTAATACCCCAGAAACCCAATTACCTATTTTAAAATTAGGCGAATATTTGGTTTTAGAATTTGATGCTCTAAATGGCAAAGAGGAAGACTATTATTATAAAATTGATTATTTTAATTACGATTGGACGCCTTCAATTTTAATAAAATCGGAGTTTTTGGATGGTTTTGATAACCAACGCATCAGAAATTATGAGAACTCTTATAACACCTATCAAATTTACTCGAATTATAAATTAACCATCCCTAATCAATTCACAAAAGGATTGCGTGTTTCGGGCAATTATTTACTATCCGTTTATAATAATGATGACCAACTCGTTTTTTCAAGAAAATTCATGATTTATGAAGATAATGTTAGCGTTGGTGTTAATATCAAACGAGCTCGAGATATTCAGTTTATTGAAGAAAAACAACGCGTTGAAATAGTTATTGCCTCAAACAGTTTACAGCTTAACAATCCCAACCAAACGGTAAAAGCTGTAATTGTACAGAACAATAATTTAAAAACAGCCCTTACCAACATAAAACCACAATACACAGTTGGCAATCAGCTTATTTATAAATACGATAACGAAACCAGTTTTTATGGCGGAAACGAGTATTTCTACTTCGAAAATAAGGACATTCGAGCCGCCAATACGGGAATTCAATATATCGATTTACAAGACCTATATCATAATTATTTATATACCAATATTACAAGAGCCAATCGACCGTACACATACAACCCCGATATTAATGGCAACTATGTTATTTTAAATATTGATGCAGACGACCCGAGTATAGAAGCCGATTATGTATGGATGCATTTTTCGCTAGAAGTTACCGAAGCTACCGAAGCTATAAAAGGCAAAAATATTCACGTTTATGGCAACTTTAATAATTACACGATTGACGAAAGCACCAAAATGGATTATGATGAGCAAAACCAAGTGTATCGAAACAGCATGCTATTAAAACAAGGGTTTTATAATTACAAATATGTGCTTGTTAACAACGATAACACCATAAACGAAGGCGCCATAAGCGGCAATTTTTGGCAAACCGAAAACAATTACAAAGTGCTTGTGTATTATAGAGATTTAGGTGCACGTTATGACAAAATAATTGGTGTTGGCGAAGGTTCTTCGGTTAATATCTCGAATTAATAGCACCGTTTAACTAATTTTTCTTACTAAGACGTTAAAATTTAACCTCAACTGTTTTATATTTCTTATTTTAGCACCCGTAAACACATGGTTTATAATAGTTAACATGGTACAACAAGTTACAAGAGGCATAAAAATTTCGGTTGAAACTACTTACGAAGGTTCGTTTTATAAAAATTATAAAATACAATACGCCTTTGGTTATACGGTAACTATCGAAAATCAAAGCAAAGACTCCGTACAACTTAATGCGCGTCATTGGGAAATTTTAGATGCCTTAAATAATGTTGAAACTGTTTCGGGCGAAGGTGTTATTGGCAAAAAGCCTGTGTTAAAACCAGGCGAGTCTCACACTTATACATCGGGTTGTTTACTAACCTCACCTTTTGGCGCTATGCAAGGTCATTATAGTATGGTAAACTTTACTACTACCAAAAAGTTTAAAGTAACCATCCCTACGTTTAAGTTAAGCGCACCTTTTGCAATAAACTAGTTGTCACTTCAAGCGATTTTATTTTTTTATAAAAATTGTATCGGGAAGTGGGCGTTCCCTGTTTCCTGAAACAAGTTCAGGAAAAACAGGTCGGGCTTTCTGTTTTACACGGTAACTTGCTTCAATCCCTAACGTAAAATTTAAGTGTTTTTTGAAAGTTCGCTTATCAATTCTTAAATGGAAAGTTGCGAGTTTGTGCACAAAGATTTTCCGAATGAAAATCAGAAACTAGCAAATGAGCAACAAAATAGGTTAAACTAAATCTAGCGATTTTTTATACACTTTGATAGCGGTAATTTTTATTTTCCTACCATTCCTAATTCGCTTTTTATGTCAGTTCGCTCAGTTAGTTTTGTTGGGTTTATACTCCAATTTTCCGCAATTTTCATAACAAGTTCTTCATCCGCATAGTCCAAATCTTCCCTTTCCCAATATTCATCCATTTTAGCCTCTTCTGAAAGTGAATTGAACAGGTTTAGTTCTTTTTCAGGTATAGTCGGTGTTCCGTATACTTTTATGTTTTCCATACTTTCGCCAACGTATGAATAAATTCTTTCCATTTTTCCGTTCACTGATTTCATCCAGTTATGATATTCAACAACCCTGTGTGTTCCGTAAAAATGAGCTTCTCCGAATTCAGAACTTAATTTATTGAGGAGTTTCTCAAGTTTTGCAATACTTTCTTGACTATCTCCAAGAGGCAATCCCATTCCAACTGCTAAAGTCCAATCACCAACTTGTGGTGTTATAAACACACTATTGTTATACGCATTTTCAATTCCGCTTTTCCAATTAGAAGGTCTTAAATTCTTAAGCTCAAGTATTTTTGATAGTTTTGATTTATTATCTGTTTTTACAGCAATCCAAACAATTTTATACCCAAAGTCAATTGCTTTGTCTTGTTCGGTCAGAACTTTTTTCGGTTCAGATTTGTATTGCGTTGTTGCTCCATTTCTTTTTGCAGACCAAACAGAAAATGCAATAAATGCTACAATTCCAGATAATATCAATATTTTCATATAGTTCGTTTTTATCAGATTACCGCCAATAGTTAAAGATATGAATCGGTTTCAATCAGCTATATCGATATATAAACGAAGTTAGCCGAAATTATTTATAAATCAAACACAAAAGCTTCAATTTGTTTACTAAAACTCACTCTATTCTTTTAAACTTAAACACCTTTTCGTTTTGCTTTACATGGAAAAATTTGCAGTTGGAGTAATGTATAAATTCAAATTCTAAATCGTAGTTAAACGAGTCATCTTCAACAGTAAACACATCATGAATATCAATATTTCCATAAGGTGATACTCGCCTAAAATGATACTCTACATCATGTCCGATTTTGTGCAATTCAAACCACGCACCAGCAGCAATTCCAGACAGCCATTGTGCTTTGTCATGCAACCCTTCAACAGGCTTAGGGTGTTGTGTACCAACTAAATTAACCTCGTGATCTTTCAGTTTATCTAAAAAACAACGTACATTTTCACTTTTTTGTGAGCCTTCAAACTTTGAAATAACACCAGTTTCTGACACTTCATACACATGGTTTTCAGTATCAGACAACAACACATTACCAACAGTACTGGGTGTAAACCATTTTGATTTAATCAACTTCTTTTTAATCTTTAAATCAGTTACGGAAGCAATCAAACTATCGGTTACAAAACGTGCGCAATTACAAGCATCTTTTATAAAGGCTGCGTAACGTATAAAGTGTTTTTCTTGCATTTGGGTAATGTGAGTTCTGGCTTTTTTATAAACCACCGCGTTACATACTGATGCTATCAATTTACCATCACCATGTGTTAATTTGGGATGTGTTCCCAAAAACATTAAAATCTCTTCAAGGTTGATGATTTTATCGTTTTCAATATTGGCTTTTAATGGAAATCGTAATTCGTTGTCTGTATCAGCACCACGAACTCTCCCAGTTGGTTCCGGTGTAATGTAGCGTCCAAAATCATGATATTCTAGAATACCAGTTTCTTTATTTATTAAAACCAACGCAGCATGTCCTGCGCGCAAATAATTCTTTTTACCAACACCAATAAATCTTAAAAATGGTGAAAACCATTCTTTAGAAACCATAACAATAGTATCTGGATAAGCCAGCGTTAAAATAATACCTGTACTACTCATTTATTGTTTGAGGAAGGTTGAATGTTTCAGTTGAAACAAGGTTATTTCGAAGATTTTCGTAGCACATTTCAATGGCATCTTTTGTTTTTTCCACTTGGGTAATGCTTGTGGTTTTTACAAAACCCCGATTCATAATCACTCCATAATCATCATTTCCTTTCCCTGCAGTTTTATGAAAGCGTAAGATCGTATTGGCGCTTAGTTGATGCTCCTTTTTAAAATCTTTGAACCAGATTTGGCGTTCTTCTTTCATTGCTTTTGAAAACAATGTGGTAGACGACCATAACTTTGGTTCTAAAGGCAATTGGTTAACATGTTTACATTGCCCGTCCCAAACGAGTTCAAATAATTTAAGATTGGCATTCCAATCCGTTATCACCATGGTAAAGGGTTCAATATCTTCAAAATCATAAGTATCAACCAAAATCGAGATATCATCAGCCACTAAAAAATCTTTAGCAACAACACCCCTACTTTTCCTATAAATCGGTTTTCGTTCATGACGTTCAAAACCACCATTTAGCACACAAACAAGTCTATTTTTTTCACTTATACCAATCCAAGTTCCACCCGACAACTCATCTTTCGGAAAAAGTAATCTAGCACCATCAACATCATAAAATTCAGGAGGTAAAGAAATTCTATTAGGTGCTTCATCTCTATTTGAGGTCAAAATAAAATCGTTATTCCCTTTTGGAACAAAAGTTACTGTACACATAGATTTTCTAGTCTTAAAACTAGGATGCAACTTACAAAAATTAAATAAAATTTAACGTGCTTTTAAGTAATGTTCATCCTGATAAATCATTTAAAAATTCTTAAATTTGCGACCTATTTACTGAAAATTCAATAATAAAAAACAAAAAATCATGGGAAAAGGCTTTTTTAATGTACCAATTGCCGTAAACGAACCAGTAAAATCTTATGCTCCTGGAACACCAGAAAGAACCGCTGTGTTAGAAGCATACAAAGCAATGTTTAATAGCACTATTGATGTGCCTTTATATATTAATGGAAAAGACGTTACAACTGGAAATACCAGAACCATGTCGCCACCACATGATCATAAACATGTTGTTGGAACGTATCACTTAGCAGAAAAAAAACATGTTGAAGAAGCTATTGACACAGCTTTGGAAGCTAGAAAAAACTGGTCTCAAATGCCTTGGGAACAACGTGCTGGCATCTTTTTAAAAGCTGCTGAATTAATTGCTGGTCCGTACAGAGCTAAGATAAATGCTGCTACCATGATAGCGCAGTCTAAAACCATTCATCAAGCAGAGATTGACGCTGCGTGTGAATTGATAGATTTCTTGCGTTTTAATGTTCAGTTTATGACTGATATTTATATGGAACAACCAGAAAGCACAAGCGATGCTTGGAACCGTATTGAATACCGTCCGCTTGAAGGTTTCACTTATGCCGTAACCCCGTTTAACTTTACCGCTATAGCTGGAAATTTACCAGCTTGTATGGCATTAATGGGGAATGTTGTAGTATGGAAACCAAGTGACAGTCAGGTGTATTCTGCTAAAGTAATTATGGATGTATTTAAGGAAGCTGGAGTTCCTGATGGCGTAATTAATGTTGTTTTTGGTGACCCTGTGATGATTACAGAAACCGTATTAGCAAGTCCTGATTTTTCAGGTTTACACTTTACAGGTTCTACTCATATTTTTAAAGAACTTTGGAAACAAATTGGAAATAATATTCATAAGTATAAAACCTATCCAAGAATTGTAGGTGAAACTGGGGGAAAAGATTTTATCGTTGCTCATAAATCAGCAAATGCAAAACAAGTATCAACTGCTATTGTTCGTGGTGCTTTTGAATTTCAAGGACAAAAATGTAGTGCCGCATCTAGGGCTTACATTCCTAAAAGTTTGTGGGCAGATGTAAAAAAATATGTTGTTGAAGACGTAAAGTCCTTTAAAATGGGATCACCTGAGGATATGAGCAATTTTATAACGGCGGTAATTCATGAAGGTTCGTTTGATAAGTTGGCTAAATATATAGACCAAGCGAAAGCCGATAAAGACGCAGATATTATTGTTGGTGGCGGATATGATAAAAGTAAAGGCTATTTTATTGAGCCTACTGTTATTGTGGCAAAAGACCCAAAATACACGACTATGTGTACGGAGTTATTTGGACCTGTAATTACTATTTACGTTTATGAAGATGACGCTTATACAGAAACTTTAAAACTGGTTGATGAAACGAGCGAATATGCTTTAACGGGTGCTATTCTTTCAGCAGACAGATATGCTATTATACAAGCTACTGAGGCTTTACAAAATGCGGCTGGAAACTTCTATATTAATGATAAGCCAACTGGTGCTGTTGTGGGTCAACAACCATTTGGAGGTGCCAGAGCATCAGGGACTAACGACAAAGCTGGTAGTGCACAAAACTTATTGCGATGGGTATCTCCAAGAATGATAAAAGAGACTTTCGTAACTCCAACTGATTATCGTTATCCGTTTTTAGGTTAAGAGTTTTTAAATTATATATTTTAAAAAGCTATTTCAAATAAGAAATAGCTTTTTTGTTTTTGGTATTTACTAGAAGTAAGCTAAACTTCATCATCTCGATGTCCTTTAATATCATCAATACTATCTTTCCGAGATTGGTTTTTATTCTTTTTAATGTCCAGATATAAATACCTCTGTTCAATAATTAAACACAATCCAATTAATAAAAAAATGAGACAAAAAGCGTAAATAACTAAAGTTGCATTAGATATAGCTTCTTCATTAATTTTGTAAAAAGAATAACCCGTACTAATTGAGAAATAAATTAATAACAGTGAAAAAATAACATTTGATACCCAAATCGGTAAATCTATTGAATGTTGTTTTTCTTGCTCCTTGTTATAAAATTTCAAAGTCTTAAAATGATAAATAATGCTTAAAACTCCAGCAAAGCAATACGTAAGACTTACGTAAAACGCATAACTTAAGGTTGAATTCCTAATAGAAAGCGAAGTGTAAAGTCCTAAAATCATCAAACCTGTTATTACAATACTAGAAACTGAAAGCACTATTTTAAAAACCTTCTTTAACTTCCTGTGTTTCATGCAAATTTAGCATCAAATAGGTTAGAAAAATGCTTTAATAGTTTTTCTTTCACTTCGTTCTCATTAACCTCTTTTTTAGCCAACTCGACATTTAATGATGTTACGGCTTTACCACGAATACCACAGGGTATAATATTATCAAAATACCCCAAATTAGCATTCACATTAAGGGCAAAACCATGCATGGTTACCCAACGACTTGCACGAACACCCATTGCACAAATTTTTCGTGCAAACGGTGTACCAACATCCAACCAGACACCTGTTTCGCCCGGGCTTCTTGCCGCTTTTAAACCATATTCTGCTAAAGTGAGAATAATCATTTCTTCCAATAAGCGTAAATACTTATGAATGTCAGTAAAAAAATTTTCTAAATCTAAAATAGGATAGCCCACAATTTGTCCAGGACCATGATAGGTAATATCACCTCCACGATTTATCTTATAAAAGGTTGCACCTTTTTCGGTAAGTTGTTGCTCGTTTAAAAGTAGGTTCGATACATCGCCACTTTTACCCAAAGTATATACATGAGGATGCTCGACAAACAAAAAATAATTATGGGTTTTTAATCCAGCCTCTTCACGTCTATTTTTAATTTTAGTATCTACAATGCCTTTAAACAATTGTTCTTGGTAATCCCAAGTTTGTTTATAGTCTTTATAACCTAAATCTTGTATTTCAATGTTTTTATTCATTGACAAATTTTACGTCGAAATCCAAAATTTTTGGTTTTTTAATAAAATCTAACCACCTTACTTTATACGTTATTGTTTTCTTATCGCCCGAAAGCTCTGCTCCTTCAACGGAAAACGATTTTATCTTCTTTGGGAATGTATATTCTACAATATAATAAGCACTATTAAAATATTCGATAAACTCGTTGTCTGATTCTTCAAATGTGATTTCTTCTTCAGCGTCACTTACTGAGGTTTTTCTTGAAAAACTAGAATCAGTAAAAACATACTCTACATCGTTTTTTTCATCAAGCATAAACTTACCAAGTGGAGAGCCCGTTTTCATAGCACTTACTTGATCATTTTGTGCATTCAAACTTTTTGCTTTTTCAATTTTCTCCTGAATTCCTTTTAAATCACTAATTGATTTAAAATTAAGCCCAATACCAAAATCAAAAACACCTGTGCCTTCATCCATTTTCATTTTCATATACATATCCTTTACTGCCTCTAATGCAAGACGTTTATCTTCTGGAAGTGCAGCAACACTATCCTTAAAAGTTTCCATGATTTCACTAAAAACCATCATAGTATCAATTACCTTACTCTTTTTTTCTTCTGTAGAGTCAGTTGAATCTTCACCACCCATTGCTACTTTCATTTGTTCCATTGCACTTGCCATATCATAAGTCAACAAAAAATTACCGGAACCGTCTTCATTAAATACAATACTTTCTTTTACGGTACAACTTGTTAAGCTTAATACAAATAGTACCAAAATCCGTAACAGAATTTTGTTCATTTTTTTTAATTTAATATTACAGGGTAAAGATACGTTTTATGATAAAAAAATCCTGATAACTTTTAATGTTTTAGTGAAATTAGTTCTTAGGGTTATTCAGTATTACTAAGGCTGCGATAACACCAGGAACCCAGCCACATAGCCATAATAAGAAAACAATAAAAATGGAGCCGCAACCTTTATCGATAACAGCTAAAGGCGGGCAAATGATGGATAATAGAACTCTCCAGAAACTCATGTTTTGATTTTTTAATTGATGATTTACATATTTGACGTAAAAGCAGGTTGTTTGTTACACACCTACTGCGCTAAGCGCAGGCTTTTTGCGTTAGCGATTGAAGCAAACTACCATGTAGTGCGTAAAGCGCGACCTGATTCCTGAACTTGTTTCAGGACAAAGGTTACGCCCAAAAAAATCATAAATCTAAAATCGTAAATCGTAAATCAAATGTTTATCTTTGTGCCTTTAAAATTTACACAGTATTTAGACTATGTCGCAATTATCAGAACAAGAACTTGTTAGAAGAGAGAAGTTAGCAAAATTACGGGAGTTAGGAATTAATCCGTATCCCGCAGATTTATACCCAGTTAAAGACACATCAAAATCTATAAAGAATGACTTTAAAGAGGATAAAAAGGTGATTATAGCTGGTCGTTTAATGTCGCGACGCATACAAGGGAATGCTAGTTTTGCAGAATTACAAGATGCCGATGGACGCATACAAGTGTATTTTAATAGAGATGAAATTTGCAGTGGAGAAGATAAAAGTAAATACAACGATGTTTATAAAAAATTACTGGATATAGGTGATTTTATTGGTATAGAAGGGCATTTGTTTACAACGAAAGTTGGTGAAAAAACCGTAATGGTAAAAGATTTTACCCTATTAAGTAAAGCTTTAAGACCGCTGCCTTTACCAAAACTAGATGCTGAAGGTAATATACATGATAAGTTTGACGACCCCGAAGCGCGCTATCGCCAACGATATGCTGATTTAGTTGTCAACCCACACGTTAAAGAAGTGTTTGTAAAGCGTACCAAATTATTTAACGCCATGCGCCAGTTTTTTAATGATGCTGGTTATTTTGAGGTTGAAACACCTGTTTTACAGCCTATTCCTGGTGGTGCCGCAGCGCGTCCTTTTGTAACGCACCACAATGCTTTGGATATTCCGTTATACATGAGAATTGCAAACGAATTGTATTTAAAGCGACTAATTGTTGGTGGTTTTGATGGGGTTTATGAGTTTTCAAAAAACTTCCGTAACGAAGGTATGGATAGAACCCATAACCCTGAGTTTACAGCTATGGAAATTTATGTGGCTTACAAAGATTACAACTGGATGATGGATTTTTGCGAGCGTTTACTTGAGCACTGTGCTATAGCCGTTAATGGAAGTACTAAAGCAACATTTGGTAAACACGAGATAGATTTTAAAGCGCCTTATGCCAGAGTAACTATGGCAGATTCAATAAAACAATTTACTGGATTTGATATCACAGGAAAAACCGAAGAGGAGATTAGAGCTGCTGCCAAAGGTATGGGTATTGAAGTTGATGATACTATGGGCAAAGGCAAGCTTATTGATGAGATTTTTGGTGAAAAATGCGAAGGGAACTACATACAACCTACATTTATTACGGACTATCCAAAAGAGATGAGCCCTTTGTGTAAAGAGCATCGAACGAATCCTGAATTAACAGAGCGTTTTGAGTTGATGGTTTGTGGTAAAGAAATAGCTAATGCATATTCTGAGTTAAACGACCCAATAGACCAACGTGCTCGTTTTGAACATCAATTAAAACTGGCTGCTAAAGGCGATGATGAAGCTACTGGAACTATTGACTACGATTTTTTACGTGCTTTAGAATATGGTATGCCGCCAACATCTGGAATGGGTATAGGCATGGACCGGTTGATTATGTTTTTAACCAACAACCAATCTATACAAGAGGTATTGTTCTTTCCGCAAATGCGTCCAGAAAAGAAACCTTTAGCCATTAGTGATGATGCCAAAGCAGTTTTAGAAATTCTTAAAAAAGCAGAAAAATTAACGTTGAATGATTTAAAAGCGCAATCTGGTTTATCTAATAAAAAGTGGGACAAAACCATCAAGGAATTAACAAAAAATAATTTGGCCAAAGTTGAAAAAACGGATGATGGTTTATTTGTTGAAGTGGTATAAAAAGATTATAGTATTAATTTATAAAAGGAATTGCATAAGGCAGTTCCTTTTTTTAGTTTAAAATGTTATCAATTTCATCATGATAAGTTTCATAACTAATCAAATTATTATGACCACCGCCTTCAATAATTATAAAATTTGTTGAAGATTTTGGTGATACTTCAAATAGTTTTTTTGCAGAATCATAAGGTACAATCTGGTCGTTTGTACCATGAAGCATGGTTATTGGGCAACTTACTTTACCAATAAATTGATAAGTTGGAAATTTATATTTCAATAATAATTTTACAGGAACAATAGGGAATCTAGATTTTCCAACATTCACCATACTATAATAAGGCGTTTCTAAAACGAGTTGTTTGGGCTTGTTTTTTGATGCTAAATAAGTAGCCATACAAGTGCCTAAAGAACGTCCATAAAGCGTAATATCCTTTTCATTATAGTTTTGTAACAAATAGCTGTAAAAAAGATCTGCATCTGAATAAAACACAGCTTCACTCAATGCGCCTGTACTTTTTCCGTAGGTTCGATAATCCATAATCAGTACATCATATTGTTTTTCAACAAAATATTCAGCAATGGTTCCCCAACGAGATAAATTACCGGCGTTTCCATGAAAGTATAGAATAACACCTTTGGGGTTTTCACTTTTAAAATGAAGCGCATTTAGTTTGGCTCCATCTTCTGCCTTTAAATTAATTTCTTCAAAATTCTGCTTAAAGTTAAAGGCGTAATCTTGTTCTAAAACCGTAGGTAAAAACAATATTTTTTCCTGTAAAAAGTATAGCGATGCAGTAATCATAAGACAAATACTTAATAAAATTAAAACTAATTTTTTAAGCGTTGGTTTTAGTAGGTTTAGAGGTGTGTTTGACATGAATACTTGTGGTTGATAAATCGATATCTTGTGGCGTTGAATTAAGTATGTCGTGAATCATTTTATGATACGATTCAAAATTATTTAGGTTTTTATGTCCTCCGCCAATAACGGTATGTAATTTGGTGCGTTTAGGATTAATCTTAGATAATTTCACACTGGTTTTATAAGGTATGAGTGTATCATTAGTTCCATGAATTATATGAATAGGACATTGCACATACCTCAGCCACTTATAAGTTGGTAAAGGGTATTTAATTAACAACGACAATGGCATAAAAGGTGCGTAACGCGCCGTAACTTTTGTAAGGCTATAATAGGGAGCATCTAGAATCAGCATTCTAGGATTATTCATAGATGCCAATTTTGCTGCAAACCCGGAGCCTAAAGAACGCCCATAAAGTATAATTCTATCTTCAGTAGTGAGTTCTTTTATCTTATTATAAACTTCTTGCAAATCTCTTTTTATCGCTTTTTGTGAGCGTCTGCCAGTACTTTTCCCAAAGCCTCGGTAATCTACCATAAGCACGTTATAACCATGCCTACTAAAATCCACCGCAAACTTCCCCCAACCTTTTATACTTTTCGAGTTTCCTTTTAAATATAAAACAACGCCTTTGCTTTCTCCCTTAGGAAAAAAGCGAATGCCATTAATTACTGCACCGTCTCTAGTTTCTAAATTGTATTCCTTAAATTCCTGGTTTTCGTAATTAAATTGAAAATCTTTGGGAAGTTTTTCTGGTTTAAACAGCATATAATCTTGTAAATAGTATAAAGCTATGCTGATAACTATGTATACGACTAAAACTATAATAAGTGTATGTAACCAATATGGCATTGTAAAAACCTTGTTTGAATACTAATATACAACAAATAAAAAATTATTATATTGAATTTAAACTTTGCCTATTTTTGCTCAATGCTAAAAAAGTTATTCTGCATTCTTGCCTTTATTTGCGGGCCAATTATACTAGCACAGCAAAAAGACAGCTTGTCTTTTAAAAATGGTGTTGATAATCCAAGTCTTCTCTCAACTCATCATTTTGGTATTTTCAGTTCTAGAATTAACTCAAATTTTAAATTTCTTCCTCACAAAAAAACTGTTCTAACCATATCAACTGCTAGTGGCAATAATTTTCACCCCTTTGTTGAAGCCTATTTCCCTAAAGACCCAGAAGTAAGGCAACAATTAAGTCAAATTATTTGGCATGACCGTCCTTTTACTTTTATAAATCAAGAAACTACCCCGGCCGATTATATGAATATTGTAATTGATGCAGTGATAAAAGAGTTTAGAATAGGTGTAAACATCCCGATAAGCAAAAAACATGAGTTAGGTATTACACTTCGTAATTATTTAATTACAAAAGGAAAATACCCATTTTCGTTCTTTACAAGCGACGAAAGCTTAGAATGGTTTCATAGTCATGTAGCGGGTGGCGAAGACCCTTATGGGAGAAGATACTACGGACTTAATCAGGTTAATTTTGAATATTTAGACCGAAACGGGAATACCCTTAAACTAAACCAAAATGACTTTTTTATTGGCGGTTTAGAAATTAATCACTTTTATTATCCATCACTTCCTATCAATCAAACCAAAAATATTTATTTCAATTTTGGTAGCCATTTAGGAATTAATACTTCAAAATTTAATTCATCTATTGATGTTGGAGTTTCTACAAATGCTATCAAAAAAATAACTTTTAAAAACAATTATGAGTTCAGTTTCGCGGTTGGGGCCAATATACTTCGCAAAAACCTAATAAATTTTAAAGAGGTAATAGATTTAGGCAACAACAAGTTTTTAGCAACACTAGAATCTAATCTCGAAATAGTCAAATACACAAAAAAAGGAAACTTCAATGCCATTGGGCTTAACTACCAAATACAATCACGTTACAATAAAAAAGAAGAAGCTGATTATTATAAATTGCTTGGTAAATGGCGTGAAATAAATGGCGGTTGGCAACACGGGGTTTCTACGCTCTACAAAGCCCAATCCAATTGGAGCCTAATTTACACTTACGGCACACCAAACTGGCAGTTGTCAATTTACCTTAAAGAAGACTTCTTAGTTAACAATGCTCCCGACTTTCAAACTGGTATAGGTTTAAAAGTTCCTTTCTCACCATAATTTTTTGGGCGTTCCTTAAAACAATTTAAGGTCGGGCTTTCCATGCTACGCGGTAGCTTACTTCAATCCCTAACGCAACAACTCTCTTCTATTAATGTTAATATGTAGTTAAAATACTTACCTGCATTAAACCATTTAAAAGTTATCAAGTCAAAAGAGAAATTAAAACAACAAATCCCTAATAAAATGAAAAAACTTATAGTGATTGCAATCGCCTTAATATCAATTAAAGGTATTGCTCAAGATGAAAAAAAGAAAGCACCAAATCAGCATGAAAGAAGTCAAAAAATGGCAAACCTTACTGCTGAGGAAATAGCAACACTTCAAACAAAAAAAATGACATTGCATTTAGATTTAAACGAATCTCAGCAAGCAAAAATTCAGAAAATAAATTTAGACAATGCAACCAAAAGAAAAGCGATGATGGAAGAGCGCAAAGCTAAAAAGGAAAGTGGCGAGTTTAAAAAGCCAACGACTGAAGAGCGTTATAAAATGGAAAATGCAAAACTAGACCATCAAATTGCTATGAAAGCTAAAATGAAAGAGATACTAAATGAGGAGCAATATGCTAAATGGGAAAAGTCTCAAATGCGTATGGCAAAAAAAGGTAAAGAGAAAAAAGAAGGCATGAAAAAACGCATGCACGAAAAAAAACAAAATTAGATTGTTAGTTAGTTGATTGATTATAGTTAGTTAGTTTAAAACGCATCACGACATATAGTGATGCGTTTTTTTAGTTTTATAGTGTTTTAGCAACTACATTTACTGCTTGAATAGTAAAATCTAAATCCGCATAGGTTAAAGCATCTGTTATAAACCAAGTTTCAAAAGCACTTGGCGCAATGTAAACACCTTGGTTTAACATTCCATGAAAGAATTTTTTAAAAGTATCATTATTACCCTTTGTCGCAGTTTCAAAATCTACAACTTCACTTTCATCAAAATGCACCGAAATCATAGAACCCACTCTATTTATTGTATGCACAATGTTGTTTTCGTTTAAAACTCTGGCTATACCTTCGTGCAAATATTTGGTTTTATCCGCTAGTCTATTGAAAATTTCAACATCATTATTCAATTCATTTAACATGGCTAAACCTGCAGCCATTGCTAAGGGGTTTCCACTTAAAGTTCCCGCTTGATAAACAGGCCCTATGGGCGCTAAATAATTCATAATTTCATTTCTCGCTGCAAAAGCACCAACAGGCAAACCTCCACCAATTACTTTTCCAAAACAAACAATATCTGCTTTTATATTGTATAATTCTTGAGCACCGCCTTTTGCTAGACGGAAACCCGTCATAACCTCATCAAACACCAATAAAATATCATGAGCATCACATAAATCTCGTAACTCTTTTAAAAAGTCATTTTTAGGAGGAACACATCCCATATTACCTGCAACAGGCTCAATAATAATACTAGCTATGGCGCCTTTATTCGCTTCAATTAATTGCTTTACATTTTCAATATCATTATAATTAGCCAATAAGGTATCCTTTGCTGTACCCTGGGTAACACCAGGACTATTGGGTGTTCCAAAAGTACTTGCTCCACTACCCGCCTGTATTAAAAACGAATCAGAATGCCCATGATAACAACCTGCAAATTTTATAATTTTATCTTTTCCAGTAAAACCACGAGCTAATCTTACAGCACTCATACAAGCTTCGGTACCTGAATTTACAAACCTAATTTTATCAATATTTGGCACCATTGATACTGCTAACTCTGCAATTTGAGTTTCAATCTCTGTTGGCATTCCAAACGAAGTTCCTTTTTTAGCTTTTTCAATGACAGCATTAACAACGGGTTTGTAAGCATGACCCAAAATCATGGGCCCCCAAGAGTTTATATAATCAATTAATCGATTTCCATCTTCATCATATAAGTATGCTCCTTTAGCTTCTTTAACAAAAACAGGCATTCCGCCTACACCTTTGAACGCCCTAACAGGTGAGTTTACACCTCCTGGAATAACTTTTTCTGCTTGTGCAAACAATGCACTACTTCTTTTATAAATCATTAATTCAATTAATTTTCTGATGGTTTTACCACTAATATTTGCCCAATACTAAGGGTGGTATTGCTTAACCCATTTAAGTTTTGAAGTTCTTTTACTGTTATATTATAACGCCTAGAAATGGAATATAAAGTATCACCTTTAGAAACCGTGTAGGTTACAACATCTTCCGTTGGTTGTTCATAAGTAGTATAAGTATCCCCTAGCACTTCCTTATCAAATTCATGCAGATTGTAACGCTCAATTAAACTAATTAGCTTATCTGGATACTTTCTATCGGTAGCATAACCTGCAGCTCTCAATCCTTTTGCCCAACCTTTATAATCTTCTTTTTTTAAATCGAATAAATTGGAATAACGCTTTCTTTCAGTTAAAAATAAGGAGTGATCTCTAAACGAATATTTAGCATCAATATATTTTCTAAAACATTCTTGTTTAGCATCATCATCATGGTAAATTTTTGCTCCAGTCCATTCATGGCATTTAATTCCAAAATGATTATTAGCCTCCACAGAAAGACGACCATTTCCTGAACCGGATTCTAAAATACCTTGCGCTAACGTAATGCTCGCAGGAATACCATATAATTTCATCTCCTGTTTAGCTATTTCTTTAAACTCATCAATATACTGCTCAGTTTTACTTGCGTAAGTTTTTGGATTTTCAGGATTAGATTTGGTAGTTTCCTCGGTCTTAATTTCAACTTGTTCCACATTTTTACTCGGTTTTCTTTCAACAATAGCTTTTTTGGAGCGACAGCTAAAAAACAAACATCCAAAACATATTATTAATAGTATTCTCTTCATTAAATTACTTTATTAATGGTAAATTTTTCTTTTTTAAACTTACATTCATCCCTTCTATTCCTTGCAATCCTCCTGTGTGAATAGCAAGAATTTTAGAGTCTTTTGGAAAATAATTTTTATCAATTAAATTCATTATTCCAAACATCATTTTGCTGGTATAAATAGGATCTAATGGAATGCTATAATCATTTTTAAATTCGTTTATAAAACTGATTAAGTCTTCATTTATTTTAGCGTATCCTCCAAAATGATAATCAGTTATTAATTTCCAATTGGTTTTGGATACAAATTTACTAATATCTTCATTTAAAAAATCGCCTTTTAATGCAGGAAAACCCAAAACTTGTTGACTAGGTTTTGAACAATTGATAAGGCCCGAAATAGTACCACCCGTACCAACAGAGCAACAAATATAATCGAAGGTTTTATCTTGGTCGTTCAATATCTCCCCGCACCCTTTAATTGCCAACTCGTTCGTTCCGCCTTCTGGAATTAAATAAAATGCCCCAAATTCGGTTTTCAACATACTTAAAAAATCATTGGAATTTTTATCTTGATAAATTTCTCTTGAAATAAACTTAAACTGCATCCCGCATTGCTTTGCAAAGTTTAAGGTGGGGTTGTGTTCCATTTTATCAAACAACTCCTCTCCTCTTATAATACCAATCGTTTTAAAGCCTAAGTTTTGACCTGCAGATGCTACCGCAGCGATATGATTTGAATAGGCACCACCAAAGGTAAGCAAGGTTTCAATCCCTAATTTTTTAGCTTCAATCAGGTTGTATTTAAGCTTCCTGTATTTGTTCCCAGAAACAAATGGATGAATTTCATCCTCACGTTTTACAAATAACTCAACGCGCTTTTCTTTAGGTAAACTGATGTATTGGTTAATGCTATTTTGAGGCCTAAATATCATGGTTGCAAAGATACTTTAAAAAACTCCAAAATTTCCGCGTGGTTAAATAATCTAGGTTGGCTTCGTTTATGTATGCTTCGCGTTCAAACGAAATGTTTCTATAGGCTTTATTCCAATCTTTATATTGAAATAACCTTATTACAAATTCTGTTATATAAACCATGTAAAAAGGTAGAATAATCATCTCCAACTGTTGTTTTAGATGTATTTTTTCATGGTTTAGTAAAACCTTGTTTTTTTTCAATTGCTTTGATTTTAAAAATACAAACGGAAAAAAAGTAAAGCCATAGTAACCATTAGGAACTAAGTATTTCGATATAAAAATCATGATTATAGCAATTCAAAAATCAATCCAAATTACATTATCTTTGTGAAAGATGAAAAAAATTATCCCCATTGAAGAAGGAGACTTTTACCTTACTCCCGAAGGTTACCGATGTTTCACAGAACGGTATCACCTAAAAAGAGGGTATTGTTGTGAAAGTGGATGCAGACATTGCCCTTATGGGTATAATTTAAAAACTAATACCCAGAAAAAATAGAATCGTTATAATCAAAAAATTGCCATTTGTTGGTATGATTATTGATGCTTTAATAAAGAATTAAGATTGATTGGATGTTTTAAATTTCCAAACAGTCATTTTAATAATTAACTTTAAAAAATACAGCTATGAAAAAATTATTAAAAGTATTTCCTCTTCTAGCTTTGCTAATTATTGTATCGTCTTGTAGTTCTGTTAAAGTCGCAACAGACTATGACAAAAATGCGAAATTTAGTGAATACAAAACCTTTGCGTTTTTTAAAACAGGTATTGATAAAGCTGAAATTAGCGATTTAGATAAACGCCGAATTTTACGTGCTATCGAATCAGAACTTTTAGCAAAAGGCTTTACAAAATCTGAAAACCCTGATTTATTAGTTAGTCTTTTTACAAAATCTCAACAACGTGTTGACGTTTACAACAACTCTTGGGGTTATGGTGCCTGGGGTTGGGGCGGTTGGGGTGGCTTCGGACCCGGTTGGGGCTGGGGTTGGAATCAACCTAACGTTTCAACGAGTACACAAGGTTATTTGTATATAGACCTTATAGATGCCAAGAAAAAAGAGTTGGTTTGGCAAGGTATGGGTACTGGTTACCTAAGTAGAAATATGGAAAAGAAAGAAGCTCGCATTAAAGAATTTGTCTTTAAAATCATGGAAAAATATCCCCCGGGAGCCCAACAATAAATTTCTAAAAGCAACTCGGTGAGTTGCTTTTTTATTTAACAACAGTTTATAAAACGTTTTATACAGAATTCGTATTTTTACCTTAGAATACTTTAAAGGATAGTAATGCTCGACAATATTGAATCTAACGACATATTAAACCGTTTACCTAAACACTTAAAGCAATTTATAAAGCCGCAAAACTATGAAGATTATTCTGCCATAGATCAAGCGGTATGGCGCTATGTAATGCGTAAAAATGTCGATTTTTTAACTACCGTAGCGCATAAGTCGTATTTAGAAGGTTTGAAACTTACTGGAATTTCTATTGATAGTATCCCTAATATGTATGGGATGAATCGTATTTTAAAAGAAATTGGTTGGGCAGCAGTAGCAGTTGATGGTTTTATTCCACCCAATGCCTTTATGGAGTTTCAAGCCTATAATATTTTAGTTATTGCCAGTGATATCCGTCAGTTAGAACACATTGAGTACACACCAGCACCAGATATTATTCACGAAGGTGCAGGACATGCTCCTATTATTGCCAACCCTGAATATGCAGAGTATTTAAGACGCTTTGGTGAAATTGGTTGCAAAGCCATTTCATCTGCAAAAGATTATGAATTGTACGAAGCAGTAAGGCACTTATCTATTATAAAAGAGGCTCCTAATTCGTCTGAAGAAGACATTGCTTCTGCTGAGAAAAAAGTGGAAGAACTGCAGCAAAACATGGGAGAACCTAGTGAAATGGCTCTTATAAGAAATTTACACTGGTGGACCGTTGAGTATGGTTTAATTGGCACTCTTGAAAATCCTAAAATTTATGGTGCCGGATTGTTATCCTCTATTGGGGAGAGTGCTTGGTGTATGACAGATGCTGTTAAGAAATTACCTTATGATATTAACGCAACATACAAAGACTTTGATATTACAAAACCTCAACCACAACTATTTGTTACGCAAGATTTTGCTCGTTTAAGTTTGGTTTTAGAGGAATTTGCAAACACTATGGCATTGCGAAATGGTGGATTATCAGGTGTTAACAAACTTATAAATTCTAATGCTTTAGGGACTGTAGAGTTGAGTACAGGTATTCAAATTTCTGGAGTTTTTACTCAGGTTATTGAAGCCAATGGAAAACCCATTTATATTCAAGCAACTGGCGAATCAGCCTTGTCATATAGAGAAAAAGAGCTTGTTGGTCATGGTGTTAAAACACATCCAAAAGGGTTTGGATCACCCATTGGAAAACTAAAAGGCATCAATATTGCGATTGAAGATATGAGTCCTAGAGACTTAAGTGCTTATAATATTTATGAAGAAAAAACAATAACGCTTGAGTTTGAAGGTGGTATAAAAGTTTCTGGTGAAATTATTACTGGAAAACGAAATCTTCAAGGAAAAATAATCCTTATTAGTTTTAAAGATTGCACCGTTACGCATGGTAATACCACCTTGTTTAAACCCGAATGGGGTATTTATGATATGGCTGTTGGAAAAGAAATTGTTTCCGCTTTTTCAGGACCTGCTGATTTGAATAGTTTTGATTTAATAACCCACAAACCATCATCAGAGACCATTCATGTGAAAAAATCAAAAGAACGTTTAGAATTAGAAAGTTTTTACCAGCAAGTAAGAGATTATAGGGAAGGTAAAAACCGAACCATTTCAAGAACCAAAGTCTTGGAACAACTTATTGAAAAACATCCCAACGATTGGTTATTACCTATTGAACTTTATGAATTGGCTTTTAAAGGCCATGAGAAAACACTCTGTAATAGTATTTTACAACATTTAGAAACCATAAAACAAAACCGTCCCGAAGTTGGTAAGTTAATTGATGATGGGTTAGGAATTATAAAGCAAGAAGTAATCACGAAATAAGCTTTAGCAATTCTAAAGTTTCGATTATTATGAAAAATTTCAATTGTGCTCAGAAAAGTTTAAACAAAGGTTTTTAGCCGAACCTTTTTAGTGTCTTTTTAGTAAACTTACTTAACACTAATTTTCCGCTAATTTCGGCACGCTGTTCGAGTAATGTGTCCCAATGTTCCGTGTTTTCCCAAAAAACAGATTTCATTGCTTTTAAAGCTTCAGGATTATAACTGCTTAGTTTTTCAGCCAAAGTTTTAACTGCTTCATCTAACTCCTCAACGGAATTAAAAACATCACCATATAAACCTTTTTCCTTTGCATAACCTGGAGAATAAAATTCTTCAGCATTAATAGTCATTTGTGCCATTGCCGTTTTTCCTATTTTTCTTGAAACTGCAGGCTCAATAACAAATGGTCCAATACCAATACTTAACTCACTTAGTTTTATAGAAGCATATTTAGTTGCCAAACAATAATCAGTAGCTGCAGCTAAACCAACACCACCGCCAACGGCTTTTCCTTGGATACGACCAATAATAAGTTTTGGGCATTTACGCATGGCGTTAATCACATTGGCGAATCCTGAAAAAAACATCTTACCCTCATCTTCGTTTTCAATAGCTATCAACTCATTAAAACTTGCGCCTGCGCAAAAGGTTCGCTCACCTCCACTTTTAAGAACTATTACTTTAACAGCATCGCTATTTCCTGCTTCATAAATAATTTGGCTTAACTGCGATAAAACATCACTAGGCATTGAGTTTCTATTGGGATGAAAAAACTCAATATATCCAACTTTATTTTCAATTTTTAAGGTAACGTACGGATGTTCCATAGATTCTAAAAAAGTCTTTTACTTTATGATATGAAGATACGCAAAACTACAACTTTATATATTGTAATTCTTCGTTTTTTAAAATGGGGGTTTCGTTATACTTTAAAGTCCATCCTAACGAATTTGTTAGAATATAAAACTTTGAAAGCTCGCTAATCAATCTGTTTTTAGCATTCGTTTTTAAATCGGAAGCTTCAATCTTTCTAGTTAAAGAAGCCTTTACTATGTTTTTAATATCGTTATAATCTTTGGCCTCAAAAGGGTTTAAAAAATCTGCCTGAACATCATAATACTCCAAATCTGGATTAATTTTAATTTCTTCTTCTGGAATACTTAAAATAGTAAGTGTTTTGTTTGCTTGGTCTATTTCAAATTCAATTTTACTTAAATCGTAGGCAATAGTAACGTCTGCATTAACAACAACTAATGCTTTTTTTTCAGAAGTAAAAAAATCTCCAAAAATATCTTTTGAGTTTTTATAGTTGAAAACTTCACTAAAATGCCCTTCGGTTACAATAAGTTTTCCAACATTATTTATTTGTTCTTGAATAAGCGCTGAACTTTCTTGAAGTACAATTTTATCTTCTCTCTTTTCTCCACAATATTTAAAAGTGAATAAAACAATTAAAGTAACAATAACACCAAATAGAATTTTTCGCATATACGAATTTAAACAAAAAAACATTAGTTCCCTGCAATATGAAATCAATCGAAAAAATCAAAACGACAATTAAATTAAATTATTTCTCTGAGCTTTTTGCACAGCCTCTAACTTGTTGTGTACTTGTAGCTTTTTGTAGATGTTTTCAATATGTTTCCTAACGGTTCCCGACGACAAAATAAGGTTATCAGCAATTTTATTATAGTTCAACCCTTTACTTAATTGCTCTAAGACATCAATTTCTCTTGAAGTTAATTGAATGTCTTCTTTATCTTCTTTGTTCTGAATTGTTATTGGGTTTCGAAGTAACTTTAAAGTCTTTAAAGCGATGGAAGGATTCATAGCAGCACCGCCATTTATAGTGTCAATAATACCATCGTGTAAATCTTTTGCATTTATTTCTTTCAACAAATACCCATCAGCACCAGCTTTTATGGCATTAAAAATGTTTTCATCGTTATCAAAAACAGTAAGCATTATAATTTTAATATGTGGATACTTTTGTTTTACAACTTCTGTTGCTTCAATACCATTTAATATAGGCATTTCAATATCCATCAATATTAAATCGAGATTATGATTATCTTCCAACTTCCTTAATAAGTCTGAACCATTCGCTGCTGAAAATTTGAAACTTAAGCTTTTAAAAAAAGAAAGCTTTTCTTTTACGGCATTAATTAAAAAACTGTTGTCATCAGCTATAGCTATTTTAATATTCATACAATTAAACTTACTTTTGTACCACTATTAATATCACTTTCTAAATTAAACTTAGCGTTCATATCATTTGATCTTTTTTTCATATTATTCAATCCATTTCCATACGCAATTGAATCTTTATCAAACCCTTTACCATCATCATAAATTGAAAATTCGATATACTCATTTTTAGTTTTAATATCTATATTAATGGTTGAAGCCTCTGAATATTTAATAGCATTGTTAACAGCTTCTTGAATAATTCTATAAATATTCATGCCTTTTACAGATGCAAATTCTAAATCCTTAGAGAGTGCTTTATCAATATTAAAATTAAATTTAGCAGAGTTTGAGGAAATATTGGCTTTCTCAATAAAGTTTGAAATTCTAACCTGCAAATCTTCTAAAGTAATACTGTTTTTATTCATCGCCCAAATGGTGTCTCGCAATTCATAAATTGTATCTTTTGCAAAAGCACTAATATCTTGCAACTTATTGTTAAGCTTCTTGTTTGATATTTTAAAACCGAACTGTAAATTTTCAATTGAAGAAATAATAAAAGTCAATTGTGCTCCAATGTTATCATGTAAATCCCTCGAAATCCTAAGGCGTTGTTCGTGCAATCTATTTTGTGTTTCTATCTTAGTTAATGCTACTTTCAGCTCATTTTCCTTTTGTAATTGTGCGTTTTTCAATTTTTGTTGATTAAATAACAAATATCCTAAAATTGCTAGTACTGCGGCTAAAACACCCAGTCCAATAATTTGTGTGTTTTTATGATTAATGTGAAGTTCTTTTTCAGCTAAATTAGCTCTTTGAGAAAGAATTTCTTTCTCTTTTTTTTCGGTTTGATATCTTGTTTCCAACTCACTTGTAATATTTTGCATATTCTCTTGAGCCATTGTTTCTTGAGTTTTTACATATAAGTTTGTATAATAAGAAACACTGTCTGCTTTAGACTCGTAGGCATAAATTGGTATAAGTTGTAAATAAACCAACAAAAGCTTATCCGTAATCCCCTCTTTTTTAAACACTTTCAAGTTATCTAATAAAATAGGTTTCGATTTTTTAAATTCTCCCAGTTGATTATAAATACCTGCCAACGTTAGCTTAGAACTTTCTAATTCAGTTTTCAAATTTGTCTTTTCTCTAATTTGAATCGATTTAAGTATATATTTTTTTGCCTGCTGAAACTCTTTTTTATCATTATAAATTGTTCCTAAGTTATTGTAAGCTGAACCTAGAGTTGGAAACGCATTTACTTTTTCAGAAGCCTCAATGCCTTTTTTTAAATTATAAATTGCTTTAGTCGTGTCTTTTAAAAACAAATAAACACTAGCCTTATTTACTAATGCATTACCCAAAAACTCATGTTGGTTATTTTTTTCGAAAAACGCAATATTCGAATTAAAATATTCCAACGCCTTTGAGTAATTTTTCAAACTCATATAAATGGCTCCAATGTTACTTTTTAATGAGTTAGCAACAACTTCTACATTCTTTTTTTCATAAAAGTCAAGGGCTTTTAAATAGTAAACCATAGAAGTATCTAAAAGTGTTTTTTTATAAAAAATATTTCCTAATTTAAAATTTAGCGAAGCCATACCCGCAGAATCCTTTTGAAAAGTTCTGATTTTTAAAGATTCTCTAAAAAGCTTTTCAGAAGTAGTATAATCTCCTTTTAAATAGTAAACAACTCCGTTGTCGCTTATAGTTTGCGACAAAAACGAAGAATCTTTAAGTTTGTGTGCTAGTTTAAGTGCCTTTTTTCCATAAACTAAGGCTGAGTCTGTTGAGATAGAGCTGTAATACCATGTTAAATCACCAAATATTTTTGCTTTTAACTTATCATTTGTTGGTTTAGTTAGTTCTAATTTTAGACTGTCTATAATTTTAGTAGTATTTTGAGAATAACAACAAAAACTAGTTAGTAAAGCAATAAAATAGAGAATACTTTTTTTCATTTAAATCATGATTCCTTATTAAATATAAGTTTTTGTAATAATAGTATCTCTTCAGTAATTTTCAAAATACGATTAAATAGTATTTTATTAAATTCATCAATAAATAAATCTGTCTGAATATTTTTTACTTGCTTATTGTTTTCATTTACCAAGCTTTCTTTTAATAATGATAATTTATTTTTAGATAACTTTTTAACAATCTCAGTTTCAAAAACAACCTTAAAACAAAAACTTAACAATAGAAAAACTAGTAAAAAAATTAAGCAAGCTAATAGATTATCGAATATCATATTGTAAAGTATAAGTTACAAACTCTATAAAAATGGTCCACAAAAAAACACCAAATGCATTCCAAATTTATTGGTCTGACAATTGGTGTTTAAAATATGAACTGATTAATAGCATTTTAAAATTAATTTAAACTTTTTATCCTCAATTAATTTTTCGATTAAGTGTTATTAAAAAAGATTAAGCGCAATAATTCGGTTATTACGCCTAATCAAACAAACCTCAACAACAAGATTTAGTTTTGCAAATTGTAAGCGTAAATCGTTTTATCGTTAGCTTTGTAATATAAAACTCCTGAAATTTCATCTACCTGATATTCAGGTTTTTTATCTTTAAGTACTATTTCTTTTTCTATCTTCCCTGTATCTTTATTTACTTTAACTAATCCTGTACCTTCATCTAAACTAGTTAAAATAAATTGTGCATTCTCAGTAGCTGCTGTAGATTTAAAACGGGTAGCCAAATAAGCAAAAGATGCAGTGGCAATACCAGAAAACATATCTGCAGCTCTTTTGGCTTCTTTACCATAATCGTTATAGCTACTTAAATCGTTCATACTACCATAACCCGTACGATTTGCTCCTGCTCTAGCACTCATACCAACTGCCATTGCTGTTGATGCAACTGCCAAGGCTCCGCCAACTATTTTACCAAAAGTACTTCTTCCTGGTGATTTATGATACGCATGATAAACTTCATCTCCATCAAAATTTACCAAAGTCATATTTTGATCCGAAGATAAAAACACACCATCATTTCTAATTTCCATGCTACTTGGGTCTTCTTTTTCATCAAAATCACATTTTGCAAAATCGCTTACATTACCAGAATTAGCATCAATAGCCATAATTTTTCCATCGGCTGCAATTAAATATCGGTTATTAGAGCTATCAAAAGTAGAAGCTACCGAAGTTGCCCTTTTATACTTTAGCGGTTTGCTCCAAACCTGATCGCCGGTTTTTAAATCTACAATATTGGCATCTTCACTAGTTATGTAAATTAATCCTTGAGGAGATTCTGCCATTAACATAATATTTTCACCGGTTTTTAACGGTTTTTTGAACAGTGTTTTTCCGTCAAAAGAAATCTTATTAATTCCTCCTTGTTGAATACCAAACAGAATGCCATCATCTTGAACATAAAAATGCTGTACATAACCTTTTGTTTTTGGAGCTTTTTCCCATAAATCCTCGCCTGTTGAAGCGCTTAAAAATCCAATTTCCGATTCATCGCTAGCAGCAAATACACTAATACTTCCGCCAGAGCTTTTATCACTAACTACAGCTAAGCCTTGCGGTAAAATTTGAAAGTTTGATATGTTTCCTTGTACTTTTCTGTCATCTTTCCAAAGTTCAACACCATTGCTTCCAATCTTATGAATACGCGTGTTTTTTCCATTAGTTGTTGTTTCAAAACCGTAAATTTCTTTTTCAGTTTTATCGGCAACCATCCAATTGATGCCTTTTATTTTACATTCCCATAAATCTTCACCATTATGTTTTTTTGCAATTAGACCTTGTGCAGTTGGGATGATTAAAAAATCTTTCAACAGTAATGGTGTTCCCGTTACACTAAAATCTTTGCCTATTCCTACCCTACCGGGTTTATCTAAAAAGAAACTATAATCTAGCTTTTGAGTTTCTAGATCGTACACCGCTAATTTAGGAGTCATTTTTTCAAATTTATCACCTTCTTTTTGGATACCACTTACTATAAGTTTGTTTTGGGGTAATACCACGTTACAAGTAAAAATTTGATTCCAGTTATCAGTTTCAGAATTAAAAATAACTTTCCCATTAATATAATTTATAACCGCTCGCTTTGTTTTTGCCAATCCTGCAAATTTAGAATTTGCCCCTTGAGAAACTACAATATATGGGGAGTCTGGAATAAAGTCTGTTTCCTCGGGTTCTAGTTTTCCAAAATTGTTAAAAGTAAATATCGGTGCACTGTTTTTAGGATCAATTCCTACCAAGCCTTCATTAGTAGCGGCCACCAATATTCCGCCAACTGTTAAGGTCATCTCATTAATTTTTGCTCCTAATTCATACGTATTTTCTGGGGTTTGTGCTTTCTGTGCCGTACTATAATTAATTATTAAAACCCCTAATATTAATAGTATGGATTGATTAAATTTTCTCATTGTTGAATTTTTAGTGTTAATAACTGTTCAAAATTGCAATAGAATTGAAAAACAATCAATACGATGAATTACGTATATTTAAAATACAATATGAGGGAACTGAGTTTGAAGGGTTTTTACTTTAACTTGTAATTTTTGAAGAAATTCTCTTTGAGCATCAGAATTTGGATTGAAAGGTTTATGTTGAAGCCCTTTTTGAATGCAATCCACCTCATCCATAATTTTATTTACTGACTTTGAAATCCAAACATCTTTAAATTTCTCCCAAATATACTGTATGGCAGTTTCATTGGGATGAATCATATCTTCTTTATAAAAGCGATAATCACGAAGTTCATCCATCATAATTTCATACGACGGAAAATAGTAAATAGACTTGTTTGTGTTAACAACTTGATGAACTGCTGTAATTAGATGTGCTTTACTTTGTGTGTTTTCAATAAAGCCATCTTTTAGATGACGAACAGGAGACACGGTAAATAGTATAGATGCTTTCTTGTTAACGCTTCTGACTAACGTAATAATTGATTGTAATGATTCTACAACCTCATCAACAGACATCAATTCTTTTAAAAATTGCTTTTGTGGTACTTTATGGCAATTGGCCACAATTGTATTCGTTTCAAGATGTTTGTAAACCCAAGCAGTTCCTAACGTAATGATGATGTGAGATGAATTGTGAAGTTGTTTAGCTGTTAAACTGATTTGCTCTTTTAAGACATGTAACAATTCATTTTCTGAAGCATTACTTAGTTTAGAATGTGCATCATAACAATGCCATTGCTCATTAAGAAAAAATATACTGTCCTTAGTAAATTCCTTTTCATTTAAGGCATTGGTGATAAGCTTTTCAATTGCAAAAGTTTGAAATAAAATACCAAACGGATTTTGAAGATTCTGAAACTTAAAATAGTTTAATTTGCTACCAATATTTTCTACAAAACACGAACCCAATAACAAAACACTAGAGTTATAATCTATTTGATTATGCTGTTGCGGTTGAAGTGGTATTTTTGTTTGTAGTTTCATGGTGGATTCCGCATCAAGTGCAGAATGACAAGTTATTGAATGTATTTTTGAGCCTCAGCTAGAGCTTCACTAATTCCATCTGGATTTTTTCCTCCTGCTGTAGCAAAAAATGGTTGTCCGCCACCACCTCCATGAATGTATTTACCTAATTCGCGAACTACCTGACCAGCATTTAAGCCTTTCTCAGCTACTAACTCTTTAGAAATATAACAAGTCAACAACGCTTTACCGTCTGCCTCGGTAGCAAACAACAAGAATAGATTATTAAACTGACTTCCTAAATCAAAAGCAACATCCTTTAAACCAGTTGCATCTAAATCTAGCTTTTTAGCTAAAAACTGAACACCATTAACTTCGGTAAATTCATTAATTAAATCACCTTTTATGTTTTTAGCTTTATCTTTTAAAAGTTGTTCAATTTGCTTTTTTAAATTGGAATTTTCTTCTTGTAAGTTTTGCAATGCTTTTACTGGCTCTTTGGCATTGTTAAGCAAGTCCTTCATTTCAAAATAAGCTCTGTTATTTTCAAAATAAAAATCTTTAACCGCATCATTCGTTATAGCTTCAATTCTTCTTATTCCTGCAGCCACAGCTCCTTCGGAAACAATTTTAAAATGCCAAATATCAGCAGTGTTTTTAACGTGAGTACCACCACAAAGTTCAATAGACTGACCAAAACGGATAGAACGCACAGTATCTCCATATTTTTCACCAAACAAACTCATGGCGCCTTCGGCAAGCGCTTCCTCTTTCGGAATATTTCTTTTTTCTATTAAAGGTAATTTACCTTCAATTCTTGCATTTACAAAATTTTCGACATCTCTCAATTCTTCAACAGTAAGTTTAGCAAAATGAGAAAAATCAAAACGCAAGTATTTAGAATGTACGGCACTACCTTTTTGCTCAACATGATCACCTAAAACCTCTCGCAATGCTTGGTGTAACAAATGTGTAGCCGTATGATTAGACTCTGTTCTTCGGCGTTGCTTTTCATCTACAACCGCTTTAAACGTTTCATTTAAATGCTCAGGTAAGTTTTTGGCAAAATGAATAATCACATTATTCTCTTTCTTGGTATCTAAAATATAAACTACATCACCATGTATATCTTCCAGATAACCTTTATCACCCACTTGCCCGCCACCTTCAGGATAAAATGGGGTTAAATTAAATACTAATTGATACATTTCACCCTCTTTTTTTGTGGTTACTTTTCGGTATCTGGTAATTTTCACATTAGCTTCTAGAGTGTCATAACCTATAAATTCTTGCTCGGTATCTTCAACTAGTATCACCCAATCGTCAGTACTCATTTCACTTGCCGCTCGAGAACGATTTTTTTGCTTTTGAAGGGCTTCATTAAAACCTTTTTCATCCAGTTTCAATCCCTTTTCTGAAAGAATTAAAGCTGTTAAATCGATAGGAAAGCCATATGTGTCATATAATTCAAATGCTTTTTCACCTGAAACAGTTTCGCCCTTGGTTTCGCTAACGATGGTATCTAATAATATTAATCCTTTTTCTAAAGTGCGTAAAAAAGAGGCTTCTTCTTCTTTTATTACATTTTCAATAAGTTGTTTTTGTAATTTTAATTCTGGAAAAGCGGTTCCCATTTTCTTACTTAAAACCTCAACCAACCTATAAATAAATGGTTCTTTTTGGTCTAAAAACGTAAAACTATATCGAATAGCTCTTCGTAAAATTCTACGGATTACATAACCCGCACCCGTATTGCTTGGTAATTGTCCATCAGCAATAGAAAAAGCTACAGCACGAACATGGTCAGAAATCACACGAATAGCAACATCAACCTTTCCGTCTTTACCATAATCCTTATTAGCGATAGTTTCAATTTCTCGAATTATAGGTGTAAATACATCGGTATCATAATTACTTTGAACTCCTTGCAACACCATACACAAGCGCTCAAACCCCATACCCGTATCAATGTGCTTATTGGGTAAAGCTTCCAAGCTACCATTGGCTTTGCGATTGTATTGCATAAATACCAAATTCCAAATCTCAACAACTTGAGGGTGGTCAGCATTAACTAAAGTTTTTCCATCAGTTTTTGCTTTTTCTTCAGCCGAACGTATATCTACATGAATTTCGCTACATGGTCCACAAGGACCTTGGTCGCCCATTTCCCAAAAGTTATCTTTTTTGTTTCCTTTTAAAATCCGGTCTTCATTAATGTATTGTTTCCAAATATCAAAAGCTTCCACATCCATAGGAAGGTTATCACTTTTGTCGCCTTCAAAAACCGTTACATATAAAATATCTTTATTAATACCATAAACCTCAGTAAGCAATTCCCAAGCCCAAGCAATGGCTTCTTTTTTAAAGTAGTCACCAAAACTCCAATTCCCCAACATTTCAAAAAGTGTATGGTGGTATGTGTCGTAGCCAACCTCTTCCAAATCGTTATGCTTTCCTGAAACACGTAAGCATTTTTGGGTATCTGCAATCCTATTATTTTTAGGTTGAGCATTTCCTAAAAAATACTCTTTAAAAGGCGCCATACCAGAATTTACAAACATTAAAGTAGGATCGTCTTTTAACACCATTGGTGCAGATGGTACAATACTGTGCTTTTTATCTTCAAAAAAACTTAAAAATTTAGATCGAATATCTTGTGACTTCATTAAGGTATATAGTTACAGTGTTGTTAAATTATATTAATTGCAAAACAATTTTTATATTTACTCGTTTATTTAAAGTTTATTATAAGTTTTATTTGAATTGGTTTAATATAAAGTGCAAAAATAGTATAAATTAAGAAATGAGTAAGGTAAAATATTATTACGATGCAGAGTCGCTTTCTTATAAAAAAATAGAGCGTAAAAAACGTACGGCGTTTAAGTATGCTACTCTGTTCTTACTAGCTTCTGCGTTTTTTGCCATTATATTCGTTTTTATTGCCAGTCAATATGTTGAATCGCCTAAAGAACGTGCTTTAAAAAGAGAATTACAGAACGTACAATTGCAATTTGAATTGCTTAATAAAAAAATGGAACAAGCCGAAGCAGTTCTAGCTAATATTGCCGATAGAGATAACAACATTTACCGTGTTTATTTTGAAGCAAACCCAATACCTGAAGAACAGCGAAAAGCTGGATTTGGTGGTATTAACAGATATAAAAATTTAGAAGGCTTTGATAATTCTAAGTTAATTATTGAGAGCAATAAACGTTTAGACATACTTCAGAAGCAAATTGTTGTTCAGTCAAGGTCTTTAGATGAAATTGCAAAACTTGCCGAAGAAAAAGAAAAACTACTGGCTGCAATTCCTGCTATTCAACCAGTAAGCAATGAGGATTTAACAAGAATGGCATCTGGTTATGGTATGCGTTCCGACCCATTTACTAAAGTTAGAAAAATGCATTGGGGAATGGATTTTACTGCTCCAAGAGGCACACCAATTTACGCTTCAGGAGATGGCGTTGTAGAGCGCGCCGATAGTAATTCATCAGGATATGGAAAACACATAAGGATAGACCATGGTTATGGTTATACTAGCTTATACGCACATTTATACAAGTACAATGTTAGGAAAAACCAAAAAGTAAAACGTGGTGATTTAATAGGTTTTGTTGGTAGTACGGGGCGCTCTGAAGCACCGCATTTGCATTATGAAATCTTTAAAGACGGAGAGCGCATTAACCCAATAAACTTCTATTATGGAAGTTTAACGGCTGAAGAGTTTAGCAAAATGCTGGAGCATGCTTCATTAGAAAACCAATCATTAGATTAATGCATATAGATTTACCAGAAAAACGATATTATGGTATTGGCGAAGTAGCCAAGGCATTTGGTGTTAATACCTCTTTAATTCGTTTTTGGGAAAAAGAATTTGATGTACTTAAGCCTAAAAAAAATGCTAAAGGCAATCGCAAGTTTACTCCTGAAGATATTAAAAACCTTAAGTTTATTTATCATTTAGTTAAAGAACGTGGTTTTACACTCGAAGGCGCTAAAATTCATTTAAAAGAAGAAAAAAAGCAGGCTCTTAGCAATTTTGAGATTGTAAGTAAACTTGAGGATATTAAAACTCAGCTTATCAAAATAAAGCAACACCTTTAAAAGTATCATTCTATTTAACCATTACATTTATACTTAAGATTATTATAAAAAGACCTAAATCATGTAACTTTTTTACAAGTTTTGTGTCATATAAATAACTTTAAAAATCACTAACTAAACAATTTTAATTATGAAGAAATTTTTACCATGGATTATCGTTGCTATCGTAGTTATCGGAATCTATTCTTGGGCAAAAGGATTTAATAATACAGCTGTTGAATATGAAGCCGATGCAAAAACGGCATGGTCAAATGTTGAAAGTGCTTATCAGCGTCGTGCAGATTTAATACCTAATCTTGTTGCAACTGTAAAAGGCTACGCTGAACATGAAAAAGAAACCTTAGAAGGTGTTATAAAGGCACGTTCTGAAGCCACAAAAACTACTATTGATGTTAATGATTTAACACCGGAAAAAATGGCGCAATTTCAACAGGCACAACAAGGTTTAAGTGGCGCTTTGTCTAGACTTTTAGTAACTGTTGAGCGCTATCCAGATTTGAAGGCTGATAAAAGCTTTTTAGAATTACAATCTCAACTAGAAGGAACTGAAAACAGAATAAATGTAGAGCGCAATAGGTATAACGAAGCCGTAAATGTTTATGATAAATACACCACCAAGTTTCCTGGAAAATTATTAGCTGGGTTATTTGGTTTTGAAGAAATGCCTAGATACAAAAGTGCACCGGGTAGTGAAAACGCTCCTAAAGTAGAATTTTAATGTCAAAAATTGAAGATTTTCTTACTACTAAAGAAGAACAGGAAATTGTTGATGCTATTCGAGTTGCAGAGTTAAATACTTCTGGAGAAATTCGGGTCCATCTTGAAAAAACTTCTAATGGCGATGCTACAAATCGTGCTTTGGAGGTTTTTCATTTATTGAAAATGGACAATACCAAGCTTCAAAATGCTGTATTAATTTATGTAGCAGTAGAAGATAAAACCTTTGTTATTTATGGTGATGAAGGCATAAATAGGGTTGTTTCCAAAGATTTCTGGGATAGTACCAAAAACGTGATGCAATCCCATTTTAAATTAGGGCAATACAAGCAAGGCTTGGTAGAAGGTATTTTAAAATCAGGCGAACAGCTTAAAAAATATTTCCCTTATTCTGATTTAGACACTAACGAGCTTACCAACGAAATTTCTAAAGGCTAATGTTTAAATTCAAACACATTATTTTTTTATTTTTATTAAGCTTTGGTGTCAATCATATAGCGACCGCTCAATTTGAGATTCCTGAAAAGCCTACTAATCCGAATATAATTAAGAAAGATTATGTCGTTTATGATAAAGATGATTTCCTTCAGCCTTATGAAAAAGAACAATTAAGATTAAAACTAATTAGATATGCTGATACTACCTCAACTCAAATTGTTATAGCAATTATTCCTTCCACGAAAGGAGAAGAAATAAAATATTTAGGCGCAAAATGGGGTCATGCTTGGGGTATTGGAGGTAGCAAAGAAAATGATAATGGTATTTTTATATTATTAGCTCACAAAGACAGAAAAATAGCTATAAATACAGGTTATGGTGTAGAGCATTTGTTAACCGATGCCATGTCTAAACGCATTATAGAACGTGATATTATTCCTTATTTTAAACAAGGTGATTATTATGGTGGACTAAATAATGGAACGGATTCTATTTTTGAAGTTTTAAAAGGCGAATATCAAGGAACTCGAAAATCAAATGATGAATTCCCTATTGGAATTATATTCATACTTATCATCATATTTATTATCATACTAATATCCATTTCAAAAAGTAAGCGAGGTGGTGGCAATAGAGGTCACAGAAGTACAGGTTCAGATATTCTAGAAGCCATTATATTAAGCAATATGGGACGCGGTAATTACCGAAGAAGCTCCGGTGGCAGTTGGGGAGGAAGCTCTGGCGGTGGATGGTCGTCAGGAGGTGGTGGCTTTGGTGGTGGCTTTGGTGGTGGCGGCTTTGGTGGTGGTGGTGCTTCTGGTAGCTGGTAAAAAACTATCTATTAAAACGCCCTGTTACGTTGCCATCTACTATACGTAAAACCTCATCAACGGTTGTATAATTTACATCCCCAACATAAGTGTGTTTTAAGGCACATGCTGCACTTGCAAACTCCATAGATTTAGTGTCATCATAATGTTGTAACCCATAAATTAATCCTGCTGCAAAAGCATCTCCTGTTCCTATACGATCTACGATATGAGTTATATCAAAATCTGGAGTTTCTTTAAACTCTTTACCATTCCACATTCTAGCATGAATTTTATGCCATGACGAATTAATAGAGGTTCTAATTTTATCAAAAACCTTCTCAATTGAGGGGAACTTTTCAATAAGTTGTTTACTGGCTTCAATAAATTCGTCATTACTATATCCGAAATTAGCGTCTAAAACTTCATTCATTTCGTTAATTCCTCCAATAAATATTGTTGAGCAATGGAGTAACTCGGTTAAAGCTTCTTTAGCATCTACTCCGTATTTCCAAAGTCCGCTTCTATACGTTGGGTCTGCCGAAACTTGCATTCCTTTTTTCTTCGCCAATTTTAAGCCCTCTTTTAAAGTATCAAAGCTTCCTTGTGTTAATGCAGGAGTAATTCCAGTCCAGTGAAACCAACTACCATTTTCTAATGATTTTTCCCAATTAACCATACTGGGTTTAATTTCTGAAAAAGCAGAATGGGATCGATTATAAGAAATTGAACTAGGGCGCATTACTGCTCCCACCTCTAAAAAATAAACACCTAATGGTCTGTTAGACCGCACAATGGCTGTTGTATCTAAATCGAATTTATTAAGGTAAGCTAATGCAGTATTTCCAATAAAATCGCTAGAAAGACAAGTGATATGTTTTACATTTCCACCAAAGTTAGCAATAGAAATCCCTACGTTTAGTTCGGTGCCTCCAAAGAAAAATTCGACGGTATTCGACTGTATAAATTTTCGGTATCCACGAGGTGAAATTCGCATAAGAACCTCTCCAAAGGTTATTATCTGACTCATATTATTGATTATTTTAACCATTTAAAAATAATCAATAAATGTAATAATCAAGCTATGTTTTTAAAATGATTTCCTTTTTGGGATCATTTTTTTCGCATATAAACACTTACAGGAACACCAGTAAAGTCAAAATGTTCACGTAACTTATTCTCTAAAAACCTTTTATAAGGGTCTTTTACATATTGAGGTAAGTTACAGAAAAAAGCAAACTGCGGTTGTGGCGTTGGTAACTGCATAATGTATTTAATTTTCACAAATTTTGCTTTGTATGCTGGAGGTGGATAGTTTTCTATTATTGGTAATAAAACCTCATTAAGTTTACTCGTTTTTATTTTCTTAGTTCGGTTTTTGTAAACCTCAACTGCCGTTTCTATAGCTTTAAAAATTCGTTGTTTTGTTAGAACCGAAATAAATATAATTGGTACATCAGTAAATGGTTCCATTTCCTGGCGAATACTTTTTTCATATTCTTTAACTGATTTATGGTCCTTCTCCACTAAATCCCATTTATTAACCAAAACAACAATACCTTTTCTATTACGTTCGGCTAACCAGAATATATTTTGAACTTGTCCGTCAAATCCTCTAGTGGCATCCAATACCAATAAACAAACATCACAATGCTCTATGGCTCGAACACTACGCATTACAGAGTAAAATTCTAAATCTTCTTTTACTTTAGCTTTTCTTCTAATACCCGCTGTATCAACTAAATTAAATTCAAATCCAAAACGATTATATTTTGTATCAATGGCATCACGTGTTGTTCCCGCAATATCAGTAACTATATATCTATCCTCTCCTATAAGAGCATTTATAAATGATGACTTTCCTGCATTTGGGCGACCAACTACAGCAAAACGAGGTAATTCTTCTTCTACAACTCTTTCTTTTTCTGGAAGGGCTTCAACAAGCGCATCTAGTAATTCACCTGTACCACTCCCATTAATACTAGCAATGGTAAAATATTCTCCTAAACCTAACGAATAAAACTCAACAGCATCTTCAGAGCGTTTTGCATTATCAACCTTATTTACAACCAAAAAAACCGGCTTATTTACTTTTCGTAACAACTTAGCAACATCTTCATCCATTCCTGTTACCCCTGTTTCTACGTCAACCATAAAAATAATAGCGTCAGCTTCATCAATAGCTAACTCAACTTGTTTGTCAATTTCCGCTTCAAAAACATCATCACTTCCTAAAACATAACCACCAGTATCAATAAGTGAAAACTTTTTGCCATTCCAATCGCTTTTTCCATAATGACGATCTCTAGTAACGCCACTTACCGCATCAACAATAGCTTCTCGTCGTTGAATTAAACGATTAAAGAATGTTGATTTCCCTACATTTGGTCTTCCTACTATAGCTACTATATTGCCCATAAATAATTATTGTAAACAGCTTTTAACTGATAAAATATATTTCTACCCTGAAATATTTTGCAAAAATAGGAAATCTAGTTGACGCAAGGTTCTTTTTTGTAAAAGATTGAAACTATTTATTCTTTAGATAAAAATTAGTAATTTACTCTGCTTAAACCGAATATTTGATGCCACTAAGTAATGACATTGTTTTACGACCCCGTTTTAAAATTGAAGTACCTCGATATAATGAAGCGGTTTTGAGCGACTTTCAAAACGCTAAAGCTACCCAATCAGAGTTTGTTGTTATTAGGGTTGAAGAACATGTTTTTATAAGATTACCGAAAGACAAACAAAAGTTTTGGTCACCGCAACTACATCTTGAAATTAATGCAGTTGATGAAAATTCATGTGTGGTACGAGGTTTATTTGGTCCTAAACCCACCGTTTGGACACTTTTTATGTTTCTTCATTTTTTAGTCGCTGGTTTGTTTATCGCCTTTGGAATATGGACTTACAGCAATTGGACATTAGAACAAAATTTTACGATCCAAGCCAGTGTAACTATTTTAATGGTTTTACTATGGGTAACTTTATATTTTGTTGGAAGTTTTGGTAAAGCCTCGAGTATTAATGAAATGCGTGCTTTAAATAATTTTATGTATGAGGTTTTAAATCTAAAAACTAGCTAAACATTTCAATTAACTAATTATTGTAACCAAAACGTCTTAACTGGTTTTGATTACTGCGCCAGTTTTTGTTTACCTTAACATATAATTCTAAATGAATTTGTTTTCCAAAAAAGGTTTCTAAATCTTTTCTAGCCTCTACTCCAACTCGTTTTAAAGCACTGCCTTTATGACCAATTATAATGCCTTTTTGAGTTTCTCGTTCAACCATAATAACCGAACGTACTCTTATTATAGTTTCTTCTTCAAAAAATTCTTCGGTATCAACCTCAACAGCATAAGGGATTTCCTTTTTGTAATGAAACAATATTTTTTCTCTGATGGTTTCATTTATAAAAAAGCGTTCTGGCTTATCAGTTAACTGATCTTTAGGGTAAAATGGTGGTGATTCTGGGAGCAATTCAATAATCCGATTAAAAACTTCTTTAACATTGAAACCTTCTAAAGCAGAAATTGGAAAAATCTCTGCATTAGGAACTTTTTCTGCCCAATTTTGAACTTGTTCTTCCAATTGTTGTTGGTTAGACTTATCGATTTTATTCAACAATAATAAAACTGGTATTTGAGAATTGGTTATTTTATTAAAAAAAGCTTCGTCTTTCAATTCTTGCTCACCAATTTCTACCATATAAAGTAACACATCGGCATCTTCAAAGGCAGATTTTACAAAACCCATCATAGATTCTTGAAGCTCATATGCTGGCTTTATAATTCCAGGTGTGTCGCTTAAAACAACCTGAAAATCTTCGCCATTTACAATACCTAAAATCCGATGTCTCGTAGTTTGCGCTTTTGAGGTAATTATCGATAGTTTTTCACCTACAAAAGCATTCATCAAAGTAGACTTACCTACGTTTGGATTTCCAATTATATTTACAAAACCTGCTTTATGGTTCATTTTTATTTATCTAATAGAATGCAAAGTTACAACCTTGATTCGTTAATTCAATTATAATACATAATAAACAAAAAAACAGGAAGTAAAGCTTCCTGTTTTTTTGTTTATTTAAAAAGTTGAAATTAATTATTCAACTATTTCCAATAATTCTACATCAAAGATTAATGCTGAATTAGCTTTAATAGCACCTCCTGGTCTTGGGTTAGCTCCATATCCTAATTCGCTAGGAATAAATAATCTGTATTTAGATCCAACTGGCATTAATAATAAAGCTTCTGAAAAACCTCTTACAAACTGATTAGCTCCATGTACAATAGGCTCTCCTTTATCAACTGAACTATCAAATACAGTCCCATCAATTAAAGTACCGTGATAATGTAATTTAACTTTATTCGTTCCAACTGGCTTTGGTCCTGTTCCTTCTTTTAAAACAAGATATTGTAAACCGCTTTCAGTGGTTTGAACACCATCTTTAGATTTATTTTCTTCTAAAAACTTATCCCCATCCTCTTTATTTTTTCTGGCTTCTTCTTGTCTTTTAGCTAATTCTTCCTGTTGCTTTTTTTGGAAATAACCTCTAACTAACTCTTGCGCTTTTGTCGCATCCATTTTCAAATCAGTTGAATCTGTACCATTAACGAAGCCTTGAATAAATAATTCGTTATCAAAATCTTCGAAACTAAGCTTTACATTTTTAGCCACATCCATTCCAACGGCATAACTAACCGAATCTAATTCAGTTTTTAATGGTTTATTTGAAACACCATTTTTATTACAAGATACTACTAGTAAAACCATACTTACTAGACTTAAAAATTTCATTATTTTCATTTTAATTTTTATTTATTGGTTTTTAATGCGTTGCCAAAAGTAACAAATTTATAGTCAGTAAAAAAAGAAAACCCCAACTTAAACGTTGAGGTTTCTATTATAAACTAAGTACAAAATTTATTTATTTTCTAACCGATTTAATTATAGCAAGTGCATTTTTAACATCCTGCTCTAATTTAGCGTAATCTTTGTTTGCAATAATATCTTTTGAAATTAATTGAGATCCCATTCCAACACAAGTTACGCCAGCATCAAACCATCCTTTTAAGTTCTCTTCTGTTGGCGACACTCCACCTGTTGGCATTATACTCGTCCATGGTTGTGGACCTTTTATTCCTTTTACAAACTTAGGTCCGTATAAATCACCAGGGAATAATTTTACGATTTCACATCCTAACTCTTCAGCTCTTGCTATTTCAGTTAAGGAACCACAACCAGGAGACCAAAGTACTTTTTTACGGTTGCATGCAATTGCAATATCTTCCCTAAATACTGGAGTTACTACAAAATTAGCACCAATAGACATGTACAAAGAAGCTTGTCCTGCATCAGTAACCGAACCAACACCCATAATCATTCCTGGTAATTCCTTAATGGCGTATTTTGTTAATTCGCCAAAAACTTCATGAGCAAAATCACCACGTGCCGTAAACTCCATTAAACGCGCACCACCATCGTAGCAGGCTTTTAGTACTTTTTTACTTAATTCTATATCGCTGTGAAAAAATAAAGGAATCATTCCAGTTTCTTTCATTGCTTGTGCCACTTCTAATCTTGAAAATTGTGCCATTTTAATATTTTTTAATTTTTAGTTCCAATTTAATATTTTTTTAAAATCATATGCCTCAGGGTTTGACACATATTTTTTAGCTTGCTCATAATCTTTCTCTTGAATGTAGAAAAGATTATTAATAAATAACTGAGCCATATCCGAATTAATATCTACTAATCTTGGAGGAATTTTTCCGTTTTCGTCTTCAAAATCCTTAAGGAATAAAGGCGTGATATCTCCTCTAGAATTCGCACTTACTATACAACCTGAAATACCTTGATCGTAAAGTTTTTTAACACCTATTCCTAATAATGTACATAAGGTTAAATCGAATGCAATTGGGTTACAACATCTTAATTCGTAACCAAGTTCTACAGGTCTTGTTTTAACTGTCAGTCCTATTTCTTTCAATTTAACTTGTAAAAGATAATTAAAAATATGCGATTTACTTACATTTCCTAATTCTGGATGCCCATGATCATCATAAGTAAAATTAATACCAGAGTTTATAATTTCTTCTTCTTCCATAAAATGAAATACACCTTCACTAACTAAAGCAACACCATATTCAACACCTTTAATTTTACATTTCACAATAGAAGACACAATCATGTTGATTAACTTCTCGAAAGTAATAGTAGTTTTGTTGAACATTTCTGGAATTATCATCATTTGAAAATGACACGCAGAAGCAATACCAAATGCCAAATGACCCGCAGAACGACCCATTGCAGACATGACAAACCAATTTTCACTGGTTCTAGCATCTTCATAAACTGTATTTCCTATACGAACACCTTCGTCCTTAGCTGTATGAAAACCAAAGGTTGGATTTCGGTCTGGTAAAGGTAAGTCGTTATCGATTGTTTTTGGAACGTGAACGTGGGAAACCTTTAGATTTTGGGTTTGAAGATATTTGGTTAATCTATTGGCGGTAGAAGCTGTATCATCACCACCAATAGTTACCAATAATTTTACATTATGTTTTTTAAAAAAATCTGCTTTAAAATCACTGTCTTTTGGTTTAAATCTACTCATAATTAAAGTAGAGCCACCTCGACTAAAAATTCGATCAGCATGATGAAAATCAAAAATTTTTAATTCTGGATTTTCCGATAGCAATCCTTGATATCCATGATGAACACCGATTACCTCGTACCCGTCTTTCAAAAAGGTTTTAGCCACTGTACTAATAACAGTATTTATACCAGGGGCTGGACCGCCTCCACAAATAATTGCAATCGATTTTTTCATCTGTTAAAATTTAATTGATTTTGTCGGTCAGATGTAATTCGCCAATAATCATTTCGGTTGGTATAAACTTCTTGTTATGGCTCATTTCATATGACTTTAAAGGTTTATATATTAAATGCTTTTCAATGTAACTATTATCTAGCAACACGTCCAGAAGCATCACCACCCATAAGTTTATTTACCTCATCGACAGTTACTAAGTTAGCATCACCTTTAATTGTGTGCTTTAAACAAGAAGCAGCTACTGCAAAATCTAAGGCATTTTGGTCGTTATCTGGGTACGTTAACAATCCATAAATTAAACCTCCCATAAATGAATCGCCACCACCTACACGGTCAACAATATCAGTTATTTGATATTGACGTGTTTCAAACATTTTTTTACCATCATATAATACGCCAGCCCATGTGTTATGAGATGCAGAAATTGAACCTCTTAAAGTAGTAATTACTTTTTTAGCTCTAGGGAATTTTTCCATCATTTGTTTACAAACAGATAAGAAAGCTTCAGCTTTTACATCATGTCCTTGAGTTTGCACAGTAATACCTTCTGGTTTAATACCAAAGTGCATTTCGGCATCTTCTTCATTTCCTAAAACAACATCACAGTAAGATGTTAATTCAGTCATGATTTCTTCTCTTTTAGCATCATCACAGAATTTCCATAATTTAGCGCGATAATTCAAATCTGTAGAGATTGTAATACCTAATTTACTTGCTGCTTTTACGGCTTCTAAACAGGCATCCGCAGAACTTTGAGAAATCGCTGGTGTAATACCTGTCCAGTGAAACCACTCTACGCCTTCAAAAACTTCTTCCCAATTAATCATTCCTGGCTTAATAGTAGACATTGAAGAATATGCTCTATCATAAACCACTTTACTACCTCTTGATACTGCTCCTGTTTCAAGGAAATAAATTCCTAAACGCTCACCACCCCAAACAATTTTATCAACACCTACACCTCTTTTACGCATTTCCATCATAGCACATTCACCAATATCATTTTTTGGCAAACGTGTTACGAAATCACAAGAGATGCCATAATTTGCTAAAGATACAGCTACGTTAGACTCGCCACCACCATAAACAACGTCAAAATTGTTTGCTTGTGAAAATCTTAAAAATCCTTGTGGAGCTAATCTTAACATGATTTCTCCGAATGTTACTACTCTACTCATTTCTTATTAATTTAGTTATGTTTAAATTTTGGTTAATCGTTTAACCAAAAAATTAAAAATAAAATCAAAACCTTTATTTATATATGATTTTGATTAAAATAATTAATACACTACATTTGCTTAAACGATTAAGCAAATATATAAAAAAATTGAATACCAAAAAGAAAACTACCATAAAAGATATTGCCAATGTGTTAAATATTTCTACAGCGGCAGTGTCTAAAGCATTACATGACGACTCTCGAATCAGTAAAAAAACTAAAAAAGCAGTAAAACAAGTTGCTAAAAACTTAAACTACCAGCCTAATCATCTTGCTAGTGCTTTACGAAAAGGAAAAAGTAATTTAGTAGGTGTAATTGTGCCACGAACAAATAGCAACTTCTTTTCTTCAGTTATCGAAAATATTGAGGAGGTTTTAAATAAAAAAGGTTACAACATCATTATAACACAATCCAACGAATCCTATAAAAAAGAATGCAGTAATATTGACACATTATTATTTACTCAAGTTGATGGGATAATTGCTTCAATGGCTAACGAAACTATAGACTTAGAATATTATGAAAAAATAAAGGCTAAAGGGATACCTTTGATATTGTTTGACCGAGGTGAAAATGATTTAAATGTAGATTATATTGGTATTAATGATTATGAAAGTAGCCACGTAATTGTTGAGCATCTTGTTAGCCAAGGTCGAAAGCGAATTGCTCACATAGGAGGTTATAAACACACCCGAATTTTTAACAATAGAATTCGTGGATATGTTGATGCCTTAAAAAAGCACGGACTTCCTTTAGATAATGAATTACTCCTTGAAAGTAGCTTAACTACTGCGGATGGAAGAGCAAAAATGGCTGAATTATTAAAACTTAAAAACAGACCAGATGCTGTTTATATTGCTGGTGATTATGCTGCTTTAGGAGCATTGCAATTATTAAATGAATTGCACATAAAAGTTCCTGAAGATATTGCTTTAGTTGGCTTTGGTAACGAGCCATTTACCGCCATGGTTACCCCTACTATTACAAGCATCAATCAGCATAGCGCAGAAATTGGCAAACAGGCTGCACTAACTTTCTTAGAACACGCGAAAAAAGAAGTCATTAATCAGTCATTAAATAAAATAATTTTAGATGCTGAACTGATAGTAAGAGATTCTTCTAATTTGAAAGTTTAATTTTTATAGGTACTAAAAACCCTCTTAACTGCAAATTTATAGTTAAGAGGGTTTTTTATTTCCAAACTAATAGTCAAAAAATTCTAACTAAGGCTTTACATTAAATTCCTAATCCCTGTCCAGCACCAATCTGGATAGTTTCAGCTGTTATGAAAGAAGCGTCTTTACTCGCTAAAAATGAAACTACCGAAGCTACTTCTTCAGGTTGTCCTAATCTTCCTAACATAATGTTATTCTTCCAAGAAGCAAAAACCTCTGGTTTTGTTGATTTAATTTGCGTGTGAAATGGTGTATCAATAGTTCCTGGAGACACAGCATTTACTCTAATACCATATTCTGCTAAATCTTTAGCTAAAGCTCTCGTAATAGCATGAACTCCAGCCTTTGATGTGCCGTAAATTCCAGCTCCTGGTCCACCAGCATTCCACCCAGCGTTAGATGTATAGTTGATTATTGAAGGATAATCACTCTTTTTAAGAAACGGAATAGCAGCTCTTGACGCAAAGAATGTAGAATCAAGATTTAACGCCATTACAAATCGGTAAAATTCAGTTGTCATATCTTCAAATCTAGATCTTCCACCTAAACCTCCTGCATTATTCACAAGAACATCTATTTTACCATATTTATTTCCTATCTTATTTATGTTTGACGTTACAGCCTCTTCGTTTGTAACATCAAATCCATAGTATTCAGCAGTGATACCTTCATCGGTTAGTTCTTTAACTCTTTTAGCTCCAGCCTCATCCTCAATACCGTTTAAGATTACAGTAAATCCATCTTTTCCTAATCTTTTGGCAACTTCAAAACCAATACCTCCTGTAGCTCCTGTAATTACTGCAATTTTATTTTCTAACTTACTCATTTTATTAATATTTAAATTTATTTATACTTATTTTTCTACAGATTGAATATTTCTAGCAAAGTAATAAATTGCTCCAACACCTAGAGGAACAAATATTGCAATTGCTATAAAAATTGGGGTATATGAAAATTTATCAACGATTATTGGAACTAAAAAGTTCATAATAATTACTGAAAAGACACCCACCATACCTCCTAACCCTGCTAATGAGCCTACAGATTTTCCAGCAAAGAAATCGCTTGGTAGTGTTTGTACATTTCCAATAGCAAATTGAAAACCAAATAGTACTACAAATACAATGGCAACGAATTTCTCAGCGGTATCACCAAACAATATGGTTGCTATAAGACCTGCTACCATTAAAATACCACCTATTAATATTGTAGTTTTTCTTCCTTTATCAGTAGAACCCGTTTTTGAAATAATGATACCTGAAACATATCCTCCAGCTATACTTCCTAAAGCAGCTCCAACATAAGGTACCCATGCAAACATACCTACCTCTTTGACATTAAAACCATAAACGTCAAATAAATATATAGGCATCCAACCTACAAAAAGCCACCATATAGGTTCTAAGAAAAACCTACACACTACAATAGACCAAGATTCTTTAAATGAAAGGATTTCTTTTAAACTTTTTCCTTTTGTTTCTTCAGTAGCATTTTGATCAGCTTCACTCTGACCTGATAAAATATATTTTTGTTCTTCCGTTGTAATCCAAGGGTGTTTTTTTGGTCCTACTTTATTAATTATAACCCAGGGAATAACCCATAATAGTCCCATCGAACCAACAATAATAAATGTGATTTCCCATCCATAAGCAACAAATAATGTTGCTATTAAAAGTGGTGCAATTACCGACCCGATTGAAGCTCCTGCATTAAATAACCCTTGCGCTATGGCGCGTTCTTTAATTGGAAACCATTCGGCATTACTCTTTACTGCACCTGGCCAGTTTCCTGCCTCCGATAAACCAAGCGTAGTTCTAAAGAATGCTAAAGAATAAAAACCGCGAACGGTTGCATGTAATATGGTAGATAAACTCCAAATTCCAATACTTAATACATATCCTATTTTAGTACCAACTTTATCAAATATTTTACCAGAAAATAATTGACCTAAAGCATAGGCTACCATAAAAATATTCAGTATTAAGCCATAATCGTTTTTATCCATGCCTAATGAATTGGAAATGGACCCTTCAAGGTCTTCATTACCCCACATAATAGACAAAGCACTTCTATCAATATAATTAATAACTGTTGCTAAAAATATCAATCCTATAATCCACCAACGCAGTCCTTTTAATTTCATATTTTTTAATTTTAACAATTAATATTAGTCACGATTTAAAGCATCATGATTTACGCCTGTATTTACAAGTATGATTTATAAAGTTTTTAAATGAAGAAATAATACAAATAGAATTTCTCCCCTCCTAATATTCTTTTAAAAGAAGTTAAAAAGCGTGCATTTTTTAACTTCAGTAAACTATTTTATTTACTGTAACAGTATTGATATAAGACACTAAAATGGTCTTTCATTTTTTGCTTTGCCAATATGGGGTCTTGTTTTTTTATGGCTTCGTATATCTCTGTATGTTCATTTATTCCTAACACCGATAGCCTTTTATCGCAAACATGATATTTTTCGAAATTCATGATTATTTCTGGTGTTATGGTTAACATAAAAGTATTCATAGTACTATTCTTACTTGCTTTAGCTATAGCTAAATGAAATAACAAGTCTTCTTGAACTGCATCTTCTCCTGATAGTGCCTTTTCTTTGTAAGCATCTAAAGCATGTTTTATATTTTTTAAATCCTCTTCAGATCTTCTCAGAGCAGCTAACCTTACTGTTTTTAATTCAAATAAAATTCTGGTTTCAACTAATGATTTGAAATCAGGTTCTTCCAAACTCAAAATATCATCGATCATTCCGTTCATAGCAACAACGCCAATATTAGCTACAAAAGTTCCACTTTGAGGAATAGATTTCAGAATACCATAAAACTCTAATTTTTGAATAGCTTCTCGCACAACACTGCGACTTACATCAAACTTATCAGATAGCATTCTTTCAGAAGGTAATTTATCTCCAGGCTCTAAGTTTTTATAATTAATTAACTCTCTTATTTTATCAATTATAACACTTTTAGTGTCTTGATTATTTACTGTTAATGCTTCTAATTTCATTTGCTATAATTTAATGTTGGAAATTAAAATTTATTGTAAGTTATACAAGGATTCCTCTAACTATTGCCTTATTACATTTAAATTTTAATCTCATAAATTTTGAGTAATTATTATGCTAAAATTAAAAAAAACATTTAAGCTTTTAGATGCTTTTTTTACTTCTTCTATTTGCAGCTTATAAATTACCAAAATTTAATTAAATAAACTACAAATCTATTATTTCAAATACTATTTACCTATTAAGTAAATATAACATTAATGGCTAACCTCTAATTCGTAAAATCGAACTTTGGAAAAAGAGCCTTCATCCCTAGATTGAAAATAATTTCCAGCTTTGAAATAATTTTCAAAAACACCCCATCTTCTCATATGAATATTTTCATAAACTTTATATTCATTGCCGTTTAATATAACAACCATTTTGCCTTCAGATACTTTTACTTCAAGTGTAAACTTTCTAAAACCTACTTCTTGTTCAAAATTAAAGCCATCGTCATCACCCCATGCATCTTCATGGAGTATTTCGGTATCCGAAGCATTTAAATTTTTAAGAACTTTTGTTTTAACACGAACTTTACCTTTATCCCAATATATTTTTAATATGGGCGGCGCATTATTATCATCTTCACCAATTAAGTCGCGTTGTTCATTAGTTAACCTGCCGTGAATTTGCATAATAATAGTTCTATGATATTTACCATCGGAGTCCTTTGTTGTTTCATCCATGGCAAGTTTTGCCTTAAGATTACCACCTTGTGCAAAGGTCCAATTGACATTATTGTTTCCTGGTACCATTTGTTCTCTTAATTCCGATCTTGTATATTTTGTATTTCTAGTTTTTGATTCAGTAGGCATAGCATAAAACACAATGGCTCCTGCTGTTGAATCTATATACATATATGGCTTAGCAACTTCGTTAGATGCGAAATCTAGAATCTCGGGTGGATCAATTTCAATAGGCTTTCCATTTTCATCTGCAACTGGCAACGTTACTTTCCAGTGACTTAAATCGATATCAGGAAGCTTAAACTTCTTCTTTTTTTTCTTCTTTTTAGATTTTTTTTCGATTTTAGAATCCGATTCTGTAACGCTACTTTTCTTATTTTGAGAAGTAGCGTTAACAGATAGAAATATTGTTAAAACAATTAATAATAGTTCTTTTCGGAAATTTTTCATTTGTATTGAATTAATTATAATCTAGGATATACCTTAACATTATCAACATATAAGTCTACAGGAGTAACCGCCCATAACCAAATAGATACTAATCCAGAATCATTAGACGTAAAATCAACTTTAACTTGAGTAAATGTTGTTTTACCTTTTACTTCAGTTCCTACATGAGTTACAAGAGCTCCTCCAGCAATAGATTGATTATAAGCATCAACCCCATCGGTAAAATGACCATCAAGAATTTCGGCAACCATTCTTCTACCTCCAATTGGATCTGTAGCAATATCATCTTTAATAGCATATTCGAACTCTAAAGTATATTCCCAATTAGGAGATACCACAATAGCTTGATATGCATGTCTAGTATCAGGATTTGCCCACTCCGCAGCAGATCTTCTCATGTTCCATTTTGCACCTCTAGTTTTAGCTCCATTATCTGTTCCATCATATAATAACCAAGAACCATCACTACTAGATTCAAAACCAAAACGTGACCATCCATTTGAAAAATCAATTCTCCAATTATTACTACTATCTTCCATATCACCATTTAATACTTCAGGATTAATAGGTACAAATCTATCTACTACTTCTACTACAATAGTAGTAGTTGCCGACATCCCATTGTTATCACTTGCTGTTAACGTAACATTGTAGTCACCTTCTCCTCCAGCAAACTTATAAACAGGGTCTTTCTCTGTAGAGGTATCCCCTGTTCCAAAATCCCAAAGAAAGGTTGTAGATTCGGTTGCTAGATTAGTAAATTGAATAGTGTTAAAATCTCTCTCTCCAGGAGTATATGAAAAGTCTGCGGTAGGTAAAAAATTATCTACTTGTGACCCTGCATCTGGTAAATCATCTCTAAAAAGGCTGTCATCACAGCTAAAAATAAAACTAACTGCTACAATACTTAAAAGCAACAATGTTGTTTTACGGAAAAAAATTACTTTATTTTTCATAGTTAAATTATTTAAATATTAATATCCAGGATTTTGTGTTAAAAGTCCCCCGCTTAAATTAATTTCTCTTGCCGGAATAGGTAAGAGTAAGGCTCTTGAATTAAAAACATATCCCATTTCAACAGCATGGGCACTTAATACTGCATCAGCAACACCAAATCTAAGTAAATCAAACCAGCGTTGGTTTTCAAATGCTAATTCTACACGTCTTTCAAGTAATAGATCATCTTTAGTTACACTTGCTATAGCGTTAGGCGCTGTAGCAGGAAACGCTCGGTCTCTTATCCTTTGAAAAGAAGCTAAAGCACCGGCATCAACAGTTGCTGCACCACCAGCTAAAACTGCTTCTACATGCATTAGTAATACATCAGCAAATCGTATAGCAATATAATCATTTCCTGCATTACGTGCATTTGGACCATAATTGTCATTCACATCAAATCCATCAGGGAAAAACTTCGCTACTTCGTTTTCATCGTCATCAAGGTTTCCTCCTATGTTAGTAATAGAAACTGCTGTTCTGTCTCCACCAAAAGCATCTAAATCTGCTTTAAGATTTGCATTAACTATATTTTGACCATCTTCTCTTCCAGCACGGACAAAAGAAGTGAATTCAGATGAAAAACTTTGGCTTTCTTGAGAATTTCCAGATTGATATTGAATTGCAAAAATAATTTCATCATTCAACTCTGAATAAAACACATCATGAAAGTTAGGCTCTAAATCAAAGTCACCACTATTAATTATGGCTTCACATAATTGTTGTGCCCCTGAATAATTACGGTTAGACTGTGTTAAATAAACTTTAGCCAATACTGCTTGTGCCGCTGCTCTTGATGCTCTTGCTTTATACGTGTTATCTAAAACACTAACAGCTTCTTGTAAATCTTCTACAATTTGTGCATAGATATCTGCCGCTGGAACTCTAGTGAAAAGTGGTGTCTTATCGTCGGCAGGACCAATAACTGTAGTAACTAAAGGCACATCGCCATACAATCTAACCAATTTAAAGTACGCATAAGCTCTTAAAAATTTAGCCTCAGCAGTATATTTTGCTTGATTACTTGCATCAGCAATTTCTATAAAGTTTAAAACATTATTTGCTCTGAAAATAACTTCATACATAGATTGCCAATAATCTTCAGATTCCACATTGTTGGCGTTAACTATGTATCTGTGAAAATCAGACTTAGAACCTTCTAAAGTTGCATTTCTTGTATTATCAGTACGATGTTCTGTTAAAAGGTGTTCAAATTGAACTCCTCTGTTAAAGTTACCAATATTTGTTTCAGTATTCTCATTTACACCTTGAAGGGCGTCATAAATTCCTATTACTCCAGCCAACACATCTGAATCAGATTGAAAAAAGGCATCTACTGCAACAGCAGTATCTGGTAACGGATTTAAAAACTCATCACCACAGGAAGTATAAATAAATCCTGCTATGGTTAAGATTAAATATTTTATATGTTTCATAATTAGTATTTTTTAATATTAAAAGTCAACGTTCAGACCGAATGTTACGGTTTTATATATTGGTGTACCAGCTCTTTGAGATCCATAGGCTCTTGGGTTATTTCCATCAACATGTTCAGGGTTAAAACCATGGTAATCATCAGCAGTTATATATATCAAGTTTTGAGCAGTAGCATAAAGTCTTATTCCTGATACTCCTATTTTTGATGTAACATCATCTGAAAAATTGTAACCAAGATTTACATTTCGTAATGAGAAGTAGTCTGCACTTGCTATAACTTCACTTGTTAAAACCTTTTCTTGAATAAAAGATTCATGAGGTACAAGACCATCAGCTACAGCTTGCGCTTCACCACCACTTCTTGTTCTGTTACCAAACCAGTTATAAAAATATTGATCTCCGATATTATTTACCTGAGCACCTAAACTTCCTTGTACCATAAAAGAGAAGTCAAAGTTTCCAAATTTAAATTCGTTAGTAAAACTATATACTAAATCTGGATATGGGTCTCCTAAAATTGTTTTATCGTCATCGGTAATAATCCCATCACCATTTAAATCTTTTACGATAGTGTCATCTGCTTGCCCATTAATTCTGTTCCAAGGATTATCAACGTAAGTCGTTCTAAATTGTGTATCATCATAAGATTCATCAACAACAAACCCCCAGAACGATGATATAGGCTCACCAATTCTGTTAATCCATTGTGAATTTCTACCGTATGTATCTTCAATTAATGCATTGTTAGAATCACCAAAACTTAATAATTCATTTTGGTTGGTAGATGCAATTAATGTAGAATTCCAAGAAAATTTCTCACTAGTGATATTTTTTGTTCTGAACTCCAATTCCCATCCTCTATTTTGAACTTCTCCCAAGTTTACAATACCTCCTGTAAATCCAGTTACATAAGAAACAGGGTTAAATAACAGTAATTGATCACTATTTCTTCGGTAATAATCTAAAGTTCCAGATATTCTGTTATTGAAGAATCCGAAATCTACCGCAGGGTTAAATTCTTCCGATGCCTCCCACTGTAATAATCCGTTTGCAATGTTAAGTGGAGAAACACCTGCAACAACATTACCATCTACAACATAATTTGAGTTTTGTAACAGTGCCAAATATGGCCATGCATTTACAACATCGCTACCTACATTAAAGTTCTCAGCTCCTGTGAAACCATAACTAACTCTAAACTTTAAATTGCTAACAAAGTCGCTATCTCTTAAGAAATTCTCTTTTGCAGCATTCCATCCAATAGAAATTGCAGGGAAGTTACCCCATTTAGAATCTCTACCAAAAACCGAACTACCGTCACGTCTAAAAGAAGCAGATAATAAGTATTTATCAGCATAAGCATAATTAATTCTACCAAAATAACCAACTTTTTTTAGTTCAGTATTTGTTTCAACATATTCACCAATTGCTGTTGCACCCTGTAGATTTTTTAGTAAATCATTTGAGTATCCATTACCAGTAACCTGGCTTTCTTCACTTTTTCTTTGTTGTATTGTCATACCTGCTAATACATCAAATTCATGGTTACCAAAATCTTTACTATAAGATAACGTATTATCAGAAATTAATCTAGTACGGAATCTATTTTGTAAATTGTATTGAGCTCTACTGTTACCTGATGCATGATGTAATGTACCATCCCATCTCGTTCTCTTTCTTTGTTCTATAGTAACACCCAACGATGTTTTTGCTGTAAGCCCGTCTAAAATATCAACACTTAAAAAAGTAGAACCATATAACTTCGTATTATACTCATAATGCTCTCTTTCAACATATTGTGCATATGGATTTGAATCTCCAGAAGTACGAGGTCTTTCACCACTACCATCATTGTCTAAATCTAAATTAACCAAGTGGTTTTCATAAAAGTAATCTCCTACTCCAACATCTGGATAAGCACCTCTATTAATAAATTGAAGCGTTTCCGCTGTATGGTAAATAGGCAACCAAGGTGATTGACGTATTGGGTTATGAATAGATGTAGGTAAACTTCTTTGCTTAGTGTAAGATGGCGTTGCGTTTAGTCCAAATTTAACTTTTTTACCTAATTTTGAATCTACTTTTAAACTCGCCGTATATAATTTATAATCATCCGTAATTACAACACCTTCGTCATGAAGATATCTTAAAGAGGTACTAAACTTAGTAGTCTCAGAACCTCCACGTGCAGCAAAAGAATGACTTGTAATAGTTCCCCCGTTAAAAAATACATCTTGCCAATCTCTGTCAACCCCCGTTGTAGCAACTAATAATTGTGCATATAGAGTTTCGCCAGAAAGTGTACCTGTTGCTGCTTGCTCTACTTTAGCCCAATCTGCTACACTTTTTCTGTAATCATCACTACCATGAGCACTTTTATAACCCGTATAGGTCTCATAACTAAATTTTGTTTTTCCTTCTTTACCACTTTTTGTAGTAATCATGATTACACCATTAGAACCTTCACTACCATAGATAGCAGCAGATGCCGCATCTTTTAAAACTTCAAAAGATTCTACATCATTCATGTTAAGGTTTCCTAGAAAATCTGCACTTACTACAATTCCATCAACAACAACAGCTGGTCCAGAGTCAGCATTAATAGACCCAACACCTCTAATAGTAATGGTTGGAGCTCCACCTGCCTCGGCATTTGTTGCTTGAATATTAACACCAGATACTTGACCAATAAGGGCATCATCTACCCTAGCTACTGCTATTTGATCCAAGTCTTCATTAACAACTTTGGAAATAGCTCCTGTAAGGTGAGATTTTTTCTGAGTACCATATCCCACAACCACTACTTCATCTAGTTGCGCTAAATCTTCAACAAGCGCGACATTAATAGTGGTTTGATCAGTCACAATCTGAACTTTAGTAACATATCCTAGATATGAGAATTGTAACGCTTCACCACTACTCACTTGAATTTGATAGTTACCATCAAAATCAGTTGTTGTACCACGCGATGTATTTAAAACAATAACGTTTACACCAGCAATTGGCATATTATCCGTTTGTGAGACTACTGTACCTTTTACAACAATCCCGCCTTGAGCAAATAATGCAACATTGAAAAACAAAATTGCAATAAGGGCTAGTTTGATTTTTAAATTCATAATTAGTTTTTTCATTTTTAAAATTGTAAAGTTAATTAGCTTATTTATGCTAGTTGGATTGATTTATAATCCATTCGTATGTTAAGATTCACTTTACAAAACATAATCTCCAAATAAATTTGTAATTTTGAAATATAAATGTTTATATAAAGCATTTTCTTAAATTTTACTTCCCTCCTAAAAGAAGTAGAAACTTTTTAAAAGGATAGGCGTGCACCTGTCCTTTTTTTATTTTTTCATATTAGTTTTAATTTTTGTGAAGTGTTATACATTTAGTTTAGTTTTTCTTGGTAAACCAAACTGGTAAACCAATTTGGTTTTCCAAATATATGCTAATTTTTTGTTAAAACAAATAAAATTTCAATTTTAACACCATTATTCTATAAAATCTGCTAGAATTGGACTAAAAATACCCTAAATGTTGCACCTTAAAGTCGATGTAAAATTGATAAACAAATTTTATTTTATTTTTTATCACCAAAATAAGATACGCCACCACCACTTAAGAAATCTTCTCTTACCGGACTAAATGTGTCTATCAAAATACCTTCTTCTAAGCAAATTGCGCTATGCAATAAATTAGGCTCGATATACACCCCATCTCCTCCTTCTACTATTTGCTTTACTCCATCAATTTCAAATTCAAATTTACCCGAAACACAATATGTTGCTTGTGTATGAAAATGTTGATGTGGAGATCCTAATGCACCTTTTTCAAATTTTACCTTTACCATCATGATTTGGTTATCGTATCCTAAAAACTTTCTCGATACGCCTCCACCAAGCTCTTCCCATTCCATTTTTTTTGTAATGATGTATTTATCACTAAATCGTTTCATATGTTTATGTTTATTGTTTTTTAAAGGTCATATGTTGCTTCCATATAATCATTTCCTTGAATATCAAGTTCTCGTTATAGAAGGTTCATAATTTTTAATTTATTTATTTTCTATTAATATATAAGGACCTTTCCAAGTATACTCCTTATCGTTTATCGCTAATTTATGCGCTGCATCTTTATCATTATTTTCGTTTGAAATGATAAAGACTTTTGATTTATCATTATTTGTTTCGATTAAAACTGCTGTATATTCTTTTGAGTTATGAATTACAGATAAATTTGCTATATTACTATATGCGTTAATTGCTAATTCAGACACTGGAGAATACGTTCCATGGGACTCGATTGTCGAAACAAATAAGGCATCGTTCACATTCTTTTTTCTTAAAATCAATGTTTGTTCGTTACGCAAATTAAATTCGGGATCGTTTGCGCCAATTCTACCAAAAATAATTTCATTATTATTTGAAGTAACTGCAGTATAAGTATAGAATTTGTTATTCTGCAACCAATTTAGCTGAATATTTTCTCCATTGGAGGTCGAACTAGCTTCTTTATATAAATGCTGGTATCCATCAGATTTACCTAATATTTTGGGAACGTCATATTTAGAATACTCAAAATTGGTTTTCATGATATGCCCTAAAAAGTAAAAAGGTAAATCGTATTGATTCGAGTTTTGAGATGATACACGCATAATATCTAACACATACGGTTTATCGTAATCTTCATCCTTAATAGTTACCACGGTTCGATGCAGTTTGGTTCCAGGGTATGCATTTTCTTCTTTTGCACTCGCTACTTGCAAACTATCGTTACCAACACTAAAAATGTATCCATTTGAATGATATTGACTTCCAATATCGTATTTGCCTTGAAATTGAGAGGTTTCGTTTTGCACAATCGTATTGTGTGCTATGGTTTGTTTTGCCCAAGTAGTATTTTCTTTTAAGTAATTTCCACCTCCTTTTTGTTCAATATTAACAAAACGCGCCATACCATAATCTTGCACAACCTCATCACCATCGTCAAATAATGCATACGATAATTTATCGTAATGTCCATGACTCAACCCATGAGCTGTGTATTTAAAAACTAGTTCTAAACCACCACTGCGCAAAACCCCTACCGCGCCTTCATCACCATTTGCACCATCTGATAGTTCAATAGACTTTTTAACAAAAGGCTTTTCCTTGCCTTCTTTAATTCCAAGAGCAACGGCTAAACCTGCATCATCAAGTGTAACTTCACCTTGTTTTTTTGCTATACTTAATAACCCTGGGTTATTTCCTCCAAAATGATAACCTATATCAACAGTAGATATTAATGATGAATTGTAATACGACATCCCTTTTTGCGCATCGTTTAACAAAAAGAACTCACCATCAGCATCAGATAAATTCAATAATGCGTTAACGCTTTTAAGTAATACACCATCTTTAAACTCAAACACCTTATGCTCTGGTTTTTTATTTTGAAGTGCTTGTGCAAAAATCAAAAATGGATACGACGCATAACGTTGATAATAAGGTCCCTCTGTAAAATATCCATCAGGAGAAAAAGGTTCGTTTACGTTTGCATAAAATCCTATTTGTTGTCCGTCTTTTCTAATATAACCACCATCATTATCTTTTTCATTCGGATCAAAATCAACATCTTTAACACCATTTAATGCTCTATCTAAAAGCTCGTCATCATCCATAGCCAGGGCAATCATACCAACTGCAGCATTACCCCAAGTTGCATGGTTGTGAACTCTATTAAAAAATTGTGGGTTTTCTTTAGAAATATAATCAGCAAATGGTTTAAATAAATCGGTTTCTAAAGTATTGCGTTCTTCTTCAGTTAAATAATTATAGATACAATCGTAAGCCTGAGCCGTATACACCAACCAATTAGAGTCGTTTAAGCATTGCCAAAATAATTTACCTCTTGCGTAAGACCTAGGTTTGGGGTGAATTGGCCATGTTGGATATTGTTTTGCGTACTCAAACAACATGTCTTTTACAAATTTGGCATATTTTTCATCATCAAGAATTTGGTATAATGCACCCGCTTTTTGCATTAATATGTAATTCTTTTTATGTGTTTCGTGCGTATACCCTCCTGAATAATCTTTTGGAACCGGTACATCAAAACCTTGCTCAATTTCTGCATCAATCTCTTGTTTTGTTGCTGCTAAGGTTTTATCAAAAATGGGAATGCTTCCTAAATTAGCTCTTATTTCCTTTACACCTTGTTCAGTTAAAATTAAACTTGGGTGACCTTGATTGCCAGTTTGTTCATCATTAACTAATGCCTTTTCTTTACAAGAAAATACAACTAAAACAAAAACTAAAAGCGAAATTTTGATTTTTATATTCATATTAATTTTTAGAAATTAATCCTAAGTCCAGTTGATCTGTTCCTTTACCTTTAAGTTGAGATGATTCAGATAATTTATAGCTCTCTTTTTCGAATTCAGGTTTTAAATTCCAAAGATTTTTTATGTTGTATTTTTCATCTCCAGTAATTTGAACGTCTTCTGAATTATACATATTGTTATTAAATATATTAACAATTGGCTCACCTACTACCAAGTGCATATTCATACCCTTAGAGTCTATAAATATATTATTGGTAATATCGTTTACTTGTACGCCATATAAAGATATGGATGTTTTGTATTTATTCTTTCTGCCGTGGCCAACATTATCAAAAACATTATGGTCGATTTCTAAAAACGGTCCAAAAGTACTTTCGTCGGTTCCTCCTCTATATAACCTCAATGCTGCACCTTGCACATCCTTAAGAACATTGTTTTTCATTATATAATACTCAACATTATAAGCTCCAATATCATCAGTTTCTTTATCCAAAGCTGCAATATGCCCTGTTATATTTTTAAAGGTAGAATTTTGAATGCTTATCGTATCGGCAAATGTATTTTTTGAAACTCTAAATACATCAAACGAATGGTTAACAACCAAATCAACAAATTCACAGTTATCTATAAATAATTTGTAGTTTTCTATCATTGAATTTTTGCTTGTACTTATTACCGCATTTCCAGCATAGTCTGGTGACTTAGCCCCATCAAATTTAATATTGGTTAGAGATAAGCTTCCGCCATTTTGAATTTCTAAAGCAGTCATTCTCTCAAACAAAATTGTTGCTTTTTTGTCTCCAGACGTTTTTATGGTTAAGGGATGATTAATTTTCGCCGTTTTAGTTAAAAGATATGATGCTCCTGACGCTAATTCGATAACATCTCCAGGCTCTGAATTTTTAGCAGCCTCGAACAATGTATTTATTCCTGGCTCTACGTTTATGGTTTTCCCAGAATTTAAAGCAACACTATTGTCAACTTTTGAATACCAAGAAACCCCAGTATTCTCTTTTGTAGCAACATCAGGATGAATATTTACTTCTGTTTTTAAATCATCAGATACAGGAACCAAAAAGCCTTGTTTATTCTTAACTAACTCAAACTTTGACTTTACAAAGCCTTTTGAAATTCCAATATCTAAATTATCTCCAATTAAATTATTTTCGAACTTTATACCACTTATATCATCATAAAAAGTAAATAAGTTACTTTTGGTATCATGATAAAAAATATTATCTGAGATTTCTGAATTTACAGGAACAGCGCTTCTTTCGTTATCGCTTCCAGCACATATTTGAATATGGTCACAATTCACAAATGTGTTATCCTTTACCAAAGCATCTGTAACTTGAACGTAACGATTTGCTGGTGAATTAGGTACCCCATTCATCATTACAAAAGCACCTCTAAAGCGATAGCCTGTTAACCCAATATGATAATTATTTATAACTGTTTGCTTTTCGTTAATAACTCGAACACCACCAGTACTAGGTTTATTATTTCCGATAAACACATTCCCATCAACCATGGTTTCATTACCATGACGCATTGTTAAAGTACCTGTACATTCATAAAAGGTATTATACTTAAATGTATTGCGACATGACTTATTAGAAATTATTTCGTGCTCGCCATTACATCTATCAAAATAATTAGACTCCACCAAGGTGTTTGAATTTTCTAAAGCAAAATGACTTGTGCCAATTCTTAAAGTTTCTCCACCATTGTTTCCAAAGGTTGGTCGTGGTCCAAAATAATTATGATCTATTTTATGATTATTCTCTCTACTATCTTCAGTGTCTAAACCAACAATCATAGTAACTCCTAAATTCTTTTTACCAACAATATGGTTATGGTCTATTCTGTTATTTTTACCGTAAATAGTAATCCAGTAGTCTTGAACCTGACGTTCTGGATTATTATAATTATCGATAACACATTCTGTTAAACGACAATTATTTGCCATTTCATCTTTATTCTTTCTAAATGAAATTACAGCATTAGTTGGTGTAAAACCATTTTTAAAAACTAAGCCTTTAACTACTAAAAATTCTCCCGCAATTTGAAGGTTTGAAGCACCTTCAAGAGTTACTTTTCCTAATTCTTCTACCGTAAGCGTTATTGGGCTATCTGCTGTTCCTTTTCCTTCAAAAACCAATTCTGCATTGTTCCAAACACCATTTGCTAATTTGATAGTGTCTCCAGGTTGTGCATTGGCAACAGCATCGTTAAACTCAGAAACCGAACCCACTAACAAATTGTTATTATTCTCTTTTTTACAAGAAGATAGCACTATAAAAAATAAAGGGAATACGAACAAGGATTTATAATTCATCGGATACAATTAATTAAATTGGTTTACCAGATTGGTTTACCAAATATATGTCATAATAATGAACTGGCAAAAAATCTCATAAGTTTTAACATAAATCTATGCTATTTTGATTTAAACTAAGAATAATTAAACAAACTTATCATTACGTTTAGTATTCTTTAAAGGTCAAAATATGATTTCTATTTTTTTATAATAAAACTGATTTCATTTCCAGGAGCCAAAAGTGTCTTACCCTTATTGTTAAACCCTAAAACCTCAGCTTGTATAGGTTTAGTATTTAAGGATTGAATGTATAACTTACTATTTTCAAGTTTCAAAAACACATCCGCTGCTTCAGAAAAGGAAATTTTAAGTTCTTTAAATTTTAAATTTTTAACTGAAAAGAATACGCTTTTTCCATCTTTAGTTAGTGATAATGATAGAGTGCTATCTGTAGTCCAATTAGATTTATTAAGTTCCCATCCTTTTAAATTAGGGCTTGATTTGTCTTCATCAATCCTATCGTCAAACTTTACGAAAGGAAAAACAACACTTATAAAGTTAAAATTAGTTTGATTGTTTTTTGAAACTGTAGCCCATTGCTTTCCTCTTCTACCGGATGTTGAAACGGAATCTGTAGAAATCAACTGATAAATATCACAACCCGACCCGTCAAAAAAGCTAGACCGCAATAAATTAGGTGCTTCTTCTAAACTATAATGTCCTTGCCAAATTTGTTTATAGGTGTGTGGCTTCTCAGAATTAAAATTGTCTTTTATAATCCAAAAATCATCCTTTAAATAAATGACTTGTCTGCTATAATTAACACCAACATTTTCAAAACCATCATGACTACCTATATAGAGGTCTAAATCATTATTATTATTCCAAGCAATAGTTTTTGGTTGTGGTAACGATTTAAATTTTCCGAAACCACTTCCACCCTGATTTGATGTATAGGCTTTCCCTTGAAGTTCGTTATCAACCAAGGCCACATTTTTAACCAATGAGTTTTTAAAAAACCCATAATCCTTAAGTGAATATCGCACTTGATAATTAGGCAAAATTGTATGCCCATTTGCCATTGCCTGAATTCCCAACATATCACCATGTTGATGATCTGGTTTTTCATCATCCAGTCCGTTAGAAATAACCATTACTTTGTCTTTCGGTTTCCAACCTTCTCGCATGATGAAGTAGCCTGTTGTTGGAAAAGAGAAAGATTGCACCTCTGGCTCTTTAGCATTAATGTTATCCAGTAATTTTAATTGTGAAGCGCTTACATACCAAAACATTTTAGGTTCTACGAAGTTGTTAGCAAAATAACCCATTTCAGGGTCTTCAAACAATAAATACCCAAGTGTTAGGGCTCCAGATATGTCCATTTTTTCAGCCCAAGGTTCATTCGTGTCATCTGAAAGGACTGGAGCTGACTTATCAGGATAAGCGATTTTGGTTAATGTTGTGAATAATGACTTCAACTTACTTTCCCAAAAACCATTCACTTTTATATCGCTATTTTTTGCAAGTTGATATACATAGTAATAATTATCAATATCACTCATGTGATAATGTACAGTGCGTTCAAACTGAAAACCGTCGTCGTTTATTTCTTTCTCTAAATGAGCTTCAAGTAAACTCATTGAGCGTTCAAACCATTTGTCCGTTCCTTTAAAGTCCCTTAATAAAATAGACAACATAGCCAAAGCTGACATACCTCTGGTCTGATGGTTCCCTGAAACAAATGCTTCATTCTTTGCGTATAAATCTGAACCATGTTGTAATAAGGTAGCAATCGTTAAAAGTTGGTCTTCATCTGAATAATTACTTTCACCTAAAAACATATTATGAATATTCAACCAATTTAAGATGCGATATCCTGAACGAAAGGCTTCATAAACACCATTACCATCTTCAATGGTTTCAAAAGCATTGGTATGCAGTGCGTGGTTTAACGACTTTAACTGATTTTTAAAATAATTTAAATATTCAGGTGATTTGTTTTGATAATTATAATAAAATGCGATATCTAGCATTTTATGTTGACGCGCCAAATGACGTAAAGCATAGGCATTTACCGGCTCACCATTTAAGTAATTAAAAGGCAGCTTCCATGAGGTAGAATCTTGAAATTTAGATATATGGTCTAATGCCCTTTCCGTATGACTGCTTTCGACTTCTGGATAAATAAGCTTGTAATTATTAAACCGCGAATCAAAGGTTTGCCAATCGAAAAAATATCGTTCTGAGAATTTTGTTCTAAAATATTTTGCTAAGTCCGTTTTAGATACTGTCTTATCTCCAAAGCTATTTTTAATTTCTTCCTTTAAATAACTCGAAAGTTGGTCATTTGGAATTATAGCATTAGAGGGTATCTCTTGCGACCATATAGTTTGATTAATTCCAAACAATACTAATAAAGCAAAACATTTTAATATTTTCATTACGCACAATTTAATACATTAACTTTAACTTTAAGTTCTGTACTACTTCTATTTTACCAGAATTTATAGTAGTGTTATTAACAGGTTTCTGTCCTTTTGCTCCCCATAAAACAGCAATGAGTTTTACTGGATTGTTTTTAAAAGTGTTATTAGAAAAATCAACATTAACAATACCACGGTTTTTAATTAAAATAGCTTCATCAGAATTCCCGCCAGAATTCGAAACATGGTTATTTTGGAATGTTAAATGACCTCCAATGGTTGATTCGTCGTAACCACCACGGTAGAAATCTAAAACAACTTCCTGGATATTTTCAAATGTTGAATTAGTAATATTTACAAATTCGCAATTATAGTCGCCACCATCATTGGTTTCTTTATTGAGCATAATACCCCTTACACAATTTTTTATAGTAGAATTAGCTACCGAAACCGTATCAGCAAATGAGCCTTTTGAAACACGCAACACACTTTTAAAATCGCTTAATTCTGAATTTTTAATCCATAAATTATAAGCTTTTGTCATGTTTTTATCTAAGGTAGCAAAAGCATCTTGGGTTTTATTCCCTTTTAAAATAATATCTTCAATTATTAAATTACCTTTTGGGTTCATTTCAAACGCAGTATTTTCAGAAGTGAAAACTAATTCAGCTTTATTATTTTTATCTTCAGATGTTATAGTTATTCTTTTATTGATTTTTAAAGATGAATCGACTGTATAACTTCCTGATTTTACAACTAAAATATCGCCTGAATTAGCAGCATTTAGACCCTCTACCAATTCTGCATTTGATGATACTTGAATTTTTTTAGGCTCATATTTTACTTTTTCTGTAGAAAACCAATCGGTACCGTATTTCGATTTATCGACTAAAATCGCGTTTTCTTTTACTGGATTAACAATAGCACCAACACTATTGCTTTCTGAAGTTCTTTCAGTTCCAAAAATATCCGTAGTAATGGTTTCAAAATCAAAACCGTTAAAAATATCCGTGTAATTTTCGGTTAAAATACACAACCCATCTGATACTTGTTTAACCTGAACTTCTTTAGTAATAAGTCCTTTTGGTTTTATTTCACTTTTATTTTCGCTATTCGTAATGTTGTTTTTAAAATTAATACCATCAACTTTATCATAATTCACAATGGGGTATTCGTCGCCTTCACTATTAAACAATAAATTATTAGCTACAACGGTTCTAATCGGTCTTGCAGAACGTATTTCGGATGGTGGTAGTACATCACTTTGGCTTACGTTAGATCCCACACTAAATTGCCAAGGCGATTTACAATCAATAAAACTGTTGTAAGCAACCACAGCATCGGTTACTTGGTTATAACGATTGAGAGGTGATTTTGGAATACCATTCATTACAGACAAAGGCGCTCTAAATGTTTCGCCTTTTAACTTATAGAAGTAATTATTAGTTATCCAATGCCCTGTGTTAATAACCCGAATGCCGCCAATGAATTTAGAATTATCGTTACCAATAAAAATATTACCATCAATTGTAGCGTAATTTCCGTGTCTTAACACCAATGAGCCTTCACTTTCAAAAAATACATTATTTCTAAACTCATTAAAGTTAGATTTACTTGAAATAATTTCTACTTCGCCGTTACAGCGTTCAAATAAATTGTTTGAAACAACCACATGTGCAGGTGTCATGGAGGTTCCGCTATCGCCAATTTGCATCGTTTCTCCATGTGGCCCTCCTTTTCTTGGTCTGGGTCCGAAATGGTTATTTACTATTTGATGATAGGTTTTTATATGCTGATTCCCTTTTAACTGGACTATTATAGTTGGCCCAAAGTTTGATTTCCCAGTAATGTAACAATGGCTTAATTCGTTATGTCTTCCCCAAAATTCCACCCAATGATCGCTTACATCACGGTCTGGTTGGGTAAATTCTTCAATAACACATTGGGTCACTTTACAATGGTTTGCAATTGTATCGTTATTAATTTTAAATTGAATAACATTTTTTGAAGGAGTATGTCCGTTTTTAAAATAAAGTCCGTTTACTTCTAAATAGCTACCTCCAATTTTTAAATTTGATGCGCCTTCTATAGTCACTTTACCCTTTTCTTCTGCCATTAAAGTTATCGGGTTTTCTTTTGTTCCATTACCATAAAAATTAATTTCCACATCACGCCAAACACCATTAGCAAGAATAATATTATCGCCAGCATTTGAATTTTTAATAGCAGCATTTAACTCATTTATATTACTAACTTTTATACTATTACCTTCAATTATTGCACTTTGTTTGCATGCAATAAATAGAATTAGTAACCCTGTAATGAATATTATTCTTTTCATCTGTTTAAATTTTACTGTTTTTATCCGTCAGATATAATTAGCCAATAATCATTTCGGTTGGTATCAACTTATTATTATGGCTCATTTCATATATTATTTGTTTTATTCTTCTTATTAGCATGAAGAAGGTCTAGTTAAACTTCTTTTGTAGTTATTTCTTTTATTAATAAAAGATACAAATTATGACAATACTTATATACTAAAAGGTCTTTAATTTTGATTAAAGCTCATTATAAAAAACATAAAAAGCCTTTAAATTTAAAGGCCTTTTATCAAAAACTCATTCAAAAAATAAAACTACTCTATTACTATTTTTCTAGTGCTGCTTCCACCATTTTCAGCATTCACTTTTAAAAGGTACAAGCCATTTGAAATATCAGAAACATCCACCTTATTGTTTTTTAATTGCGAATCAGACATAACTTTTTGCCCTAAAAGGCTGTAAATTTCAACTGAAGCAATCTTTATGTTTTTAGATTCTATTGTTATAAAATTGTTTACAGGATTTGGATAAATTTTAAGGTTTGAAGCGAATACATCTTCAACTGAAGCAGTTGCATCCTCAACGAGCGAAAAATTATCATAAAACACCTCAGTATTACCATCAATAGAATTTAATGATCTAACATAAACTACTGCAAACGTGTTTGAAGCAGTAAAAGATAATGTACTATTAGTAAATACGTCGCCAACAGCATCATAGTCATTTGTAATACTTAAAAATGCATCTACACTCGCATCAGCAGCACCATTAGTATCTATACCATTCTCATCAGTTATTTCAGTATTTAAAATATATACTTCTGAAGGAGTTCCCATTGCTTCAGAGCGCGAATCAACAGAAAAAGTATAATCATTACCAATAGTAAGCCCCAAAACTTTCTGATATAAACGGCGAGAACTTCCAGTTATAACCGGATTTCCATCGTCGTACAATTTAACTCCTCTTGTTCCCCCGGCTCCACCACTAGTGGATCCTGGCTGCTCATCTAAAGTACCTGGCATGCCAAGATATTTAATTTCTAAAGCATCTTCTAAAGCGTCATTATCCCAAATAGGTTGATATGGACTAGGTACTGTAGCACCGGTATTATCCTGAATGTCATTATTAGGAGTCATATCGTAGGCATCTGCATTATCTCCTGTATTAAATGTCCAGTCATCACAGGTACCATTTAACATTAGATTTTGACTCCATCCGTAGTTAAAACATAGACAGAACATTAAAAGGCTGCCAAATATGCAATATTGGCTTTTTGCAAAAAGTAAAGTTTTTTTCATAATAAATTAGTTTAAGTTAAAAAAAGACTCCAGAACTTTTTGGCTAAGTACTATTTAGATTTAGTGGTAAACCAAACTGGTAAACCAATTTAGTTTTACCAAATATAATGATATTTTTGTACTGTGCAAATTATTTTAACATAAAGTATTGTTGAGTAACTTAAATTTAAAAAATAAATAGATCCAAATAATCTATTATATAAAGATAAATTATCTATTAAATAGAAAAGACTCACAACATAAAATACTTTAAATTTGTTTGTTTTAAAGAATTGCAATGATTAAAAATTATCATAATCTATTGATATACAATTAATTAAAAAATATTATATTTGGTAATTAATTTAAATTTATATACATCATGGGAACATCAAGTACACAAACTAAAATTAGGCTACATGATGCCATTGTTGGTATACTTTATTTATTAAGTGTTATTTTAGCCTATACCATAAATATACAATGGTTATATATGGCTGGCGCTGTCGCCATTTTACAAATTATAAGTCCGGTTACTAAGTTTTGTCCCGTTTATTTCATTTTGAATAAAATAATGCCAGATTCTGAACCAATTCAGAATGGTAAATAGATTTTAACGAGCAAATAAAATAAGAATAGGCAAATAGTAATTGATATTATAATTATGAAAAGAGAGTCCTAAAAAAAAAAGACACTTTAAAATAAAGTGTCTTTTTTTTAGTAGCGGGAACTGGACTCGAACCAGTGACCTTCGGGTTATGAGCTCTGTGTTGGCATTTTTTTAAACACATTTACTGGGCTCACAAGCCATAAAATTATAAAATCGTATGCAAAAACGTATGCAGTTTGAAGTTTTCTGATTATTAATAATATTCTAAGCAATTTAATATTTTTAAACCGATATTCAAAAGTATATTTTTGATATAATTTAATGTCATGCTAAATCAAAAGTTAATTACTTTGAGTTACAATAGTAACCAAAAACAATACTCAATCGAATTGTTATTTTGGCTAGATTACTTTACTTCTGTAACTGTTTTTAATATAGTACGTTACGGTTGTAAAGTTTTATATATAATTAAAACCATTTTTGGCCATATTCGTAAAAATTTTGAACCTGTCAATCCATATTTTTTTAACCCAACTAATTTCTAGAGAAATTCTTATTCTTTTTCCATATAATCTTGCCATTGCACCAATATATATTTTTCCTTAGTGCCTTCACGTTTTTTCAAATACCCGTATTCATAAACGAACAGGTATACATCCCCTTTTGTGTTCTTCCAAAAGTGTGTGAAAAAATTTGGGCTAAATCCAAGCTCTATAATGGTCTCTGATCTTACCGTTGCTTTACCAGCCTTATTATATTGTTTTAGAATTTTTCTGTTTAACTTGAGTTGGTTATCTACTTTATTGTAAAACCTTGGAGTTTCTTCTAAAGATTTTCGGTAGTGATAAGAGCTCTTACAATGAACATCGCAAAATCTTTTATCTGACCTTCCTTGTAGTACTTTATTACAGCATAAACATGTATTTAATTTCATAATTCATTTATTACTAGTGCATTATACGTATACTATTCGTATAATATACTACTAAATAAACTCATTTAGCTATCTTGTATAAAAAATCTTATGCAGAATAGTAAACATATAACTTTAAAGCATCTTTTAATTGACAACCAGAAGTGCATTGGATTGCAATATTATTCTGATAGAGCCATTGATCTAATAGTAAAAGGGCTTAACGGCATAAATTGGAGCAAAGAGTTTAGCATGTACTACCTTCCAAATAATAAGTTTAATTTGGATAACATATTTAACATTTTTAGAGGTATCGCCTGGATTGACTCTAAATACTTTTTTCAGCAAACCAAATCTAAGCAACTCAACGAAACTTTTGACGTAGATTGGTTTAGAAAAAGAAAAAGAGCATCAAATTTCAGATTCTGTCCAGAAAGTTATCTTCAAAAATTAGAATTAAAGAAATATGCCAATAATACTGTTCGATCTTATGTTAGCTGCTTCGAAGATTTTATAAATTATTATCATGATAAGGTCATTGATAATTTGAATGAAAACGATATTCGTGGCTACATACAGTTTTTGATACATGCTGATCGTTCTAAATCTTACATCAACCAATCTATTAATAGCATAAAGTTTTATTATGAAATTGTTCTTGGCATGCCCAATAGGTTTTACGCTATTGAACGCCCAAGAAAGGACAAGAAACTCCCTGTGGTGCTATCAAAGGAAAATGTACGCAAGCTTATAGATAGCACAAATAACTTAAAACACCGTTGTATTGTTAGTTTATTATATTCTGCTGGATTAAGAAGAAGTGAACTATTAAATCTTAAAATCACTGATATTGATAGCTCAAGAATGCTAATTCATGTTAAGGATGCAAAAGGGAACAAGGACCGTTACACCTTACTAGCAAAAACTGTTTTAGAAGATCTAAGACTTTACTTCAGACAATGGAAGCCTAGTTCTTATTTATTTGAAAGTCCAAATAGAGAAAAATACAGTGCCAATAGTGTTGGAAAGATAGTTGCAAATGCTGCTTTAAAAGCAGGTATCAATAAATCTGTTTCACCACACGTACTTAGGCATAGTTTTGCAACTCATTTACTTGAAAACGGAACAGATTTGAGGTACATTCAACTACTTTTGGGACATAGTTCTACTAAAACTACTGAAATTTATACGCACGTTGCCAAAAGCAGTTTCGATTCTATTAAAAACCCATTGGATTTGTAAGTTTTTATGTATATTTGAGTGTATATATAATGGGGGTATATACACCAGTAAACATATCCCTACGTTGTATGCAAGCCGAAAAAAGTAAATGAGATTATCGAAAATATTCAGGAAAGGAAAAAAAACAACTTTTAAATGTAAATGTTGCGGAACTGAATATGATGAAATTCCTTTGTGTTTTGGTTCTGAATTTCCCGACTATTACTACTCTATTCCGCCAAATGAAATTGAAAAACGTGTAGAACTTGAAAAAAGTTTATGTGTAGTTGACAAAACTCATTTCTTTCATAGAGGACGAGTAACAATTCCTATTTTGGATTTTGACAAGGACTTATATTTTGACATTTGGACTTCGATTAGCCCAGAAAATTTTGAAATTAGAATGGACTGCTGGGAAAGTCCAAATCGTAAAGACTTTGGACCTTATTTTGGTTGGTTACAAAACCAAATTCCGACCTATGAGAATACAATCAACATTAAATCAATTGCGATTGAACAAGACGCAGGAACTATTCCTGAAATTGAAATTACGGAAGAGAATCACCAATTAGAAATTGACCAAAAAAACGGAATAACATATAGAAAAGCGATGGAAATTGTACAGTATGCTCTTAAATCGCAACACCTATAAAAATAAGGCCAGCATACAACAACGCGTATAGCTCATACCTTCGCCAAACACAAAAATTCATTACTTTTAGTTTAATTAATTTTCGTGTTACTCACTCATGCTCATAAAAGGCACGAGCCATACACGAACACGTTGGCAACAATTACGAATCACACTCAAAAATGAAAAATTGGAATAAAATTGGAAAAATAAAAAGTTTAGTGATTGTTATACTTTGTGTTTTATCATTAACACTTCTAAATTTTAATGGAGAAACTGAATCAAAAAATGACTTTCACATCGTGACTATTATTCTGACTTTTTTATTCTTTGCTCTATTCCTTCCCTTAATCTCAAAATTTTGGAGTTTATTAGGATTCGAATTTGAAAAACCGCATTGGAATGAAAATCCTATTACTTTTAAATTCTCAAAGAGTTTTAATTTTTTTCAATTTATTGCTTTTTGGTGGATAAGTTCGGGACTTGTAAATGTTTTAGTTATCGGAGTTTTTAATCAAACGTTTGATGGAGAAAGAGCGAATTTATTTGTTGGGGGAATTAGTATTTTAATCGGAATAAAATTAAGCTTGAAATGGCTGAATAAAAGTGGAAACGGAAAAGAAAAAACTGTAGCCAACAATGTATAAAAATAATGCTAAATTAGTTGCTTAATCTAAGGTTAGTGCACTTTTGTTACGTCTGATTTTCCTGCGGAAAATCCTCGCACACAAAAACGCACTATTCTTATACGTAAACGTTGGCGTGCATGTCGAAAATGAAAAAGCCAGGAGATAAAATATCAGCAATTGACTTAAAATCGAGTTGGGAAGACATACTCTCAACATTTGATTTGCTGATTGAGAATGGACATAAACTACGTCCAATAAGGTTCCTAATTAGGCATATAATTGAAAAAGGTTATTCAAACGACCTATATGCAGGCAGCTCTCTTTGGTCGCTATTGATTTCTCTGCCAAAGGATATGACAATTGACTTTTCCAAAACACTAAGAGTAGAAATTGACCAACTGACTTCTACAGTTTCATTTGTTTATCACAGTCAACTACCAAGACGAGAAACGCCTGAATGGAAAGAAGAATGTCAATTAACTGAAATTGTTGACACTTTTGACTACTTCATTGAAAACCAAAAGGATTGGAAAAAAATAAAAAACACGACACGCCAACAAGGTGTATAGCCAATAGGGCAATTAGAGATAAATTGAAAGTCCTGTTCTTTAAGCAGGCAACGCCAAAACAAAGTTTTGACGTTTAACAAAAAGAAAAAAAAGTAAAAACGTTTGTTTTGGCTTAGTGGTAAAACCGAAAGTAAAGTGCTTCGAATCTGCCCTACTGTCCATACACAGAACGTTGTAGCACATTTGAGAAACGAACTAGATGATACAAGCAATACTTGAATTATTAGCATACTTTAAACTATTTCACGAAGATGATAAACATCAAAAACGAGTAACAAAGAAAGAACAAGAAG
>NZ_JAKKDV010000003.1 GCF_021728415.1 Flaviramulus multivorans
TGCAGTCCCACCATTACATAACTCAGGGATAGTAGCAGAAGCACTATCATTAGTAAGTACAGGTGAACATCCATTGGCAATAGCAAAGGCACTGGTTTGCGCAGCCACCCAATTATTAAAGGCGGTATCAACTTCCGATTGATCTGCATAATCACAAGCATCCGAACTAGCGTTCACAGGTGCTGTGTATGTTATAGCCGTAGGTGCTGTTACAGAGAAATCAGCAGATACATTAATAGTTTCACATAAATCAGTGATCGTCCAAGTTACTGTTGCAGTACCACCATTACATAACTCAGGGATAGTAACAGAAGCACTATCATTGGTAAGTACAGGCGAACATCCATTAGCAATAGCAAAGGCACTGGTTTGCGCAGCCACCCAATTATTAAAGGCAGTATCAACTTCCGATTGGTCTGCATAATCACAAGCATCCGAACTAGCGTTCACAGGTGCTGTGTATGTTATAGCCGTAGGCGCTGTTACAGAGAAATCAGCAGATACATTAATAGTTTCACATAAATCAGTGATCGTCCAAGTTACTGTTGTAGTCCCACCATTACATAACTCAGGGATAGTAGCAGAAGCACTATCATTAGTAAGTACAGGCGAACATCCATTAGCAATAGCAAAGGCACTGGTTTGCGCAGCCACCCAATTATTAAAGGCGGTATCAACTTCCGATTGATCTGCATAATCACAAGCATCCGAACTATCGTTCACAGGTGCTGTGTATGTTATAGCCGTAGGCGCTGTTACAGAGAAATCAGCAGATACATTAATAGTTTCACATAAATCAGTGATCGTCCAAGTTACTGTTGCAGTCCCACCATTACATAACTCAGGGATAGTAGCAGAAGCACTATCATTGGTAAGTACAGGTGAACATCCATTGGCAATAGCAAAGGCACTGGTTTGCGCAGCCACCCAATTATTAAAAGCAGTATCCACTTCCGATTGGTCTGCATAATCACAAGCATCCGAACTAGCGTTCACAGGTGCTGTGTATGTTATAGCCGTAGGCGCTGTTACAGAGAAATCAGCAGATACATTAATAGTTTCACATAAATCAGTGATCGTCCAAGTTACTGTTGCAGTACCACCGTTACATAACTCAGGGATAGTAGCAGAAGCACTATCGTTAGTTAAAACAGGTGAACATCCATTAGCAATAGCAAAGGCACTGGTTTGCGCAGCCACCCAATTATTAAAGGCAGTATCGACTTCCGATTGGTCTGCATAATCACAAGCATCCGAACTAGCGTTCACAGGCGCTGTATAAGTTATAGCTTCAGTAGAAACTGTAATAGTCTGAACTAAGTCAGTAGTTAAACCACCACAATCTGTAAGTGTGTACGTTCTTGTAACAATGTAAGGGTCTGCATTACAACCCGATCCACCATTGTTGGTATCATTTACCGTAACTGTTACAGTACCACCACAATTGTCGGCTTCATCCGTAATATCATTAACATTAGCAGCAGGTACATCTGTGATACACTGTAAATTAGTGATGTCAGCAGGTGCTGTTCCAGTAGGTGCTGTAGTATCTTGTACAGTAATAGTCTGAACTAAGTCAGTAGTTAAACCACCACAATCTGTAAGTGTGTACGTTCTTGTAACAATGTAAGGGTCTGCATTACAACCCGATCCACCATTGTTGGTATCATTTACCGTAACTGTTACAGTACCACCACAATTGTCGGCTTCATCGGTAATATCATTAACATTAGCAGCAGGTACATCTGTGATACACTGTAAATTAGTGATGTCAACAGGTGCTGTTCCAGTAGGTGCTGTAGTATCTTGTACAGTAATAGTCTGAACTAAGTCAGTAGTTAAACCACCACAATCTGTAAGTGTGTACGTTCTTGTAACAATGTAAGGGTCTGCATTACAACCCGATCCACCATTGTTGGTATCATTTACCGTAACTGTTACAGTACCACCACAATTGTCGGCTTCATCGGTAATATCATTAACATTAGCAGCAGGTACATCTGTGATACACTGTAAATTAGTGATATCAGCAGGTGCTGTTCCAGTAGGTGCTGTAGTATCTTGTACAGTAATAGTCTGAACTAAGTCAGTAGTTAAACCACTACAATCTGTAAGTGTGTACGTTCTTGTAACAATATAAGGGTCTGCATTACAACCCGATCCACCATTGTTGGTATCATTTACCGTAACTGTTACAGTACCACCACAATTGTCGGCTTCATCGGTAATATCATTAATATTAGCAGCAGGTACATCTGTGATACACTGTAAATTAGTGATATCAGCAGGTGCTGTTCCAGTAGGTGCTATAGTGTCATCTATAGTGTAAGTATAAGTGTAAACAGAGCTGTTGCCGGCACAATCGGTGTAAGTGAAGGTGTATATTTTATAGCCTTCACAAACAGGGTCCGCATTTTCAGTGATTATAGGTGTTATATCATTTCCACAGGTATCAGTTACTACGGGTGCAGCTGGTTGTGTAGCCTGATTCAGACACTCCACGGTACTACTGTCATTGGCAGGTACTATAGGAGCTGTAGAATTGATTATTGTTATAGTTTGTGTAAAATCACTAATAGTAACACCACAAGCATCCGTAAAGTTCCACGTATTTGTATAGGTACCAGTACTCGGGCATCCTGCATCAGGCACAAATGCTCCAGATGTTTTGGTTAAAGTTAAATTACATTTATTAGCAACTGGCTCTAAAACTTGAGCATTATTTAACCCAGAAGTATCATTACATTCTAAGGTTCTATCTAAACTATTGGCTAAAGTTTGCCACGAAATTGTAGGTTGATTAACATCAACAATTACTGGATCTTGAACTCCAACACCACAAGCATCTAAACTTGCAGAACTAGAAGTAGATTGTGCAGCTGGGTTTTGATCACCGTTATACGTTGCTTCCAATTGTAATTCAAATTGAAGGTCGCAACTAGTTTCTAAAAAATAGCATTCATCTTTAATTTGTAAGTCAAATTCAACACTTAAAGCAGGAGAACCTGCATCAGCGATACCATCCTCAATAAAAAATTCTAAAAGATTAGTAGTTGAATTATAATTATAAGTAACTCCAGACGGAAGAGGAGGAGAAATAGGTTCAACTAAACTTACTTGAGGAGGAAGTGTTGTTGAGATTTCTAAATTTACAGCATCATCATTACCTTTGTTTTCTATGGTAAAACCAGCACCTATTGTATCTCCTGGGTTTTTTGTGCCAGAAGGAGAGTCCAATGTTAGGTGAATAGGACTTAAGCTTGGAGACCACACGTCTACTGATAGACCTAACAAATACAATCCGTAGGTTTCGGCATTTGATAAAAGTCTTATTGTTGCTGAAGTTTGATTATTACCCATTATAGTATTAAATGGGTTTGATAATTGGAAAACGGCGGCATCAAAACCAAGCGTATTTGTACTTGCAGGGTTTCTATCTAAAAAATTTGCATTATCGATTGTTATTCTACTATTGAAAAAGTTAGTAGTTGGTCTAATTGGAGCTACTGTTGCCGTTGATAGGTCCACAAAAGCACTTGCTGTATTTTGTATTTGAAGTCTATCACCACCTAATCCTTGATCGCCTTCAAGAGCACCAATAAGAATGTTTGCATTAACATTACCGGATGGGACCGTTTGGAAACCATTAAAATTAATATCGTAGCCACCAGTTCCATTAACAACATGACCATAGCCATCAAATATTGAAATATTTTTGAGCGGTAATAAAGGACTTTCATAAACAAAAACAATTTGCCATCCACCGGAAACACCAATAGTTGTACCATCATGCCCAACTAATGATCCTATTTTACCTTCCACATTAGCGACTTGGTAAGTACCATAAGGACTAATACTGTTATCCACTAGGTTTGTGATTGAAGCTGTAATATCTTTAACACATATATAAGGGTCGTTACTAAAGTGACCATCATAAGGAGGTCCAATATGATCTTCTCTTCCTCTATATATAACTTCATCTGCAGTGTAAGTTGTATAATCCGTTTCTGACGGTAACATTAGTTTTATATCATTATAATTCCAACTAGGTTGATTTTCTGAATTAGGATTATTACTATCGGGTTCTTTATCAGAAGCAGCCCAATATAAATATGCTTTTCTAATGGTTAAACAACCTGATGAAGGGGAAGGATTAGCAAAGTTTGCACTACTTGAATTAAAAGTGCTGCTACCTATACCGCTATTACCATCTATATCTACGTAAACCAGGTTTGATAAATTATGGTTGTTACTGCCACCTGTATAATTCCCTGTAGCTGTAGTAGAAATCATGTTATTGGCAATAATTGTAAAATCACCATTGACCGCCTCATTAAATCTAGGTGTGAAAGGTGTCTTTAACTGTGCATTCGCCAAAACACAAGTAAAAAGAAAAACCACCAAAATAGCATTGTGGAGATTTATATATTTAGTAAAGATTTTCATAAGCCTTTAATTAACTAATTAATATTTTTTAATAAAATCAATTTACTCTCCAGAAATAGTTGGGTCTGGATTATAAGATCTTATTACTACATATTTTTTAATATTCTGATTAGCACGAGAAATAGATGTAACTATTTTGTTACAATTCCAATTATTTACTTCGGCATTTATTTGTCTAGTAGTTTTTACATAAAATTCAATGACTTCATTTGATGACAAAGTAATCTCCTCAAATTTTGTGTTAGAGTTTTTTGTATAAAAATCTATAGATAAATCGTTACTATTTTTTTTATTTGAATTCCCATTACCCGCATTTTCAACCTTACCATTTTTATTTTCAATAATATTGTTGTAATTGTCATCACAACTAATTGCATAGCTTGACAGTTTGAAAGTCTGACTATTTGCTGAATTATTTTTAACCTTTAATAAATGATAATGTTCTAAATTACCATCTGGTTGATCACTATAATTTATTATATCTAATTCAAATGTATTATCAACTCTTTTGTCATGTTGAGCCAAAGAAAATTGAGCAAAAAAGCAAGTTATTATAAAAGTGTATAATATTGCAACAGGTTTAGTTTTCATGTTTACTAAATTTTTATTTATAACAATAACTATGTTTAGTATTTAAATTAAATACCAAACATTTTAATAATTAAAACAGTTAAAACGTTTTTTGAGGGAAAAAAAAAGAGGGAGTTACATTGTATAACAATGGAGTAATTGAGAGCAATATTTCGATTTAGGGTCATATTTTCAAATTTTTGTAGGTAGAGCAAAAGAAATCATACTGTTTCGGTTGTTCAAAAATATATGGCAAATCACCCATATATTCGATTAAAAGCTTTTGTGTATCCTTTTACCGATATAAAAAGTTTTTTAGCGAACACGGTATAACCACTCATTGTAACTAATTTTCCATTTTTAAATTAACTCTATTTTTTATTTCCCAGTTTTACATTAAATTTATAAAGCAAATTAATTGAATTTTATCGAGAAAAACAACTTTTAATCGATATTATTTGCATTTAATCGAGTAATATGAAAAATATAATAATAGTACGACACGCCAAATCTTCATGGGAATTTAATGTGTCTGATCATGAAAGACCGTTAAAAAGCAGAGGTGTAAATGACGCTAATTTAGTTTCAAAAGCTTTTAAAGAAAGTAACACTGCTATTGATCTTGTTATTTCAAGCGACGCTGTAAGAGCCAGAACTACAGCTGATATTTTTGTTAATACCTTGAAAATCAGTGATTATATGGTTAGTCTAAACCATGATTTATATGATTTTTCGGGAAATGATTTAATTAATGTTATTAAGTCTGTCAGGAATTCCGTAAACAATCTCATGCTGTTTGGACATAATCATGCCATTACATATTTTGTAAACAGCTTTGGAGATTTATATATAGATAATGTTCCTACATGTGGTCTCGTTGCATTGCAATTTGATATTGAAAATTGGAGTGACTTACGCAAAGGCAAAACAATAAAGACTATTTTCCCAAGAGATTTGAAATAGTTTATTCATTTTTATATCATAAACATTTAAATAAGCGGTATAACTTTTACATATTGCAAATTACTTGGCACCTTCTACTTAATAATTAATCTTAAAAAGAATATATTTGTACGTATATATAATTTACTTTTTAATGATAAAAACTGAAACGGCGAACAATACTTATGTTAACAGAGAAATTAGTTGGTTACAATTTAATGCTAGGGTCTTGCAAGAGGCGTCAGACGAGACAGTTCCTCTAATTGAACGACTTCGCTTTTTAGGTATATTTTCTAATAATTTAGATGAGTTTTTTAAAGTACGTTACGCCACCGTAAAACGTATTGTTGAAGCTGGAAAGGGAGGAAAAAGTGAATTAGGTGGAATAAGAGCAAAAGAACTACTTGAAATTATTACTCAAATAGTTATTAAACAGCAAAGTGAGAGTTTAGATATTCTTGAAACTATTCAAAAACGACTTGAAGAGGAAAATATTTATATAATTGATGAAACCGAGATTAATGGTTTACAACATGATTTTATAAAAAATTATTTTTTAAGAATAGTAAGTCCAGCGTTAGTAACCATTATTCTTAATGATTCTGTGGTGTTACCCAATTTAAAAGACAGTGCTGCATATTTAGCTGTACGCATGGTAATGCCAGAAGATAAAAAACAATTTGCTTTAATAGAAATTCCTAAATCTATTGATCGATTTATTGAATTACCAAATCAAGAAGATAAAAGCTTTATCATAATTATTGATGACTTGCTGCGTCATTGTTTAAGTGACATCTTTAATATTTTCGATTATAAATCTATTTCTGCTCATATGATTAAAATAACTCGAGATGGAGAGTTAGATTTTGAAAGTGATTTGAGTAAAAGTTTTATTGAGAAAATATCTGATAGTGTTAAGCACAGGCAGGTTGGAGAGCCAGTAAGGTTTGTTTATGATAAAAACTTACATAAGGAGACACTTGAGTTTTTAATGACTAAAATGGGCATTGATAATACCGATAGTATTATTCCTGGAGGGAGATATCACAACCGAAGAGATTATATGGGTTTTCCTAGTTTAGGAAGAACAGATTTGTTATATGAAAAAATAGAAGCTCTACCAATCAAAGGACTTAGTTTGCAGGATAGCATATTTGAAGCTATATCAAAAAAGGACTATTTACTTCATGCACCGTATCAAACGTTTTCATACATAGTAAAGTTTTTAAGAGAGGCAGCTCTTGATCCTAGCGTAAAAGCAATAAAAATTACAATCTACAGGCTTGCTGAAATTTCTCATATAGCAAGTTCCTTAATAAATGCGGCCATTAATGGAAAATCTGTAACAGTTTCAATTGAACTTCAGGCACGATTTGACGAGGAAGCCAATATTAATTATGCTCAACAAATGGAAGATGAAGGTATAAATTTAATTTTTGGAGTTGCAGGATTAAAAGTGCACAGTAAAATGTGTATTATTGAAAGGGAAGAAGGTAAAAAATTAAAGCGCTATGGATTTATAAGTACTGGTAATTTCAACGAATCTACCGCTAAAATATATACTGATTATACCTTGTTTACTTCCAATCAAAAAATACTGAAGGACGTCATGAAAATATTTAGTTTTTTCGAGACTAACTATAAAATATTCAGGTATAAACATCTTATCGTATCTCCTCATTATACACAAAAGGCCATTTTTAAATTAATCGATAACGAAATTGATAAGGTAAAAAATGGCGAAAAAGGTTTAATAAGATTAAAAATGAACAGTTTGTCTAGTTACTTAATGGTAGATAAGCTATATGAAGCGAGTAGAGCAGGAGTTAAAATTCAAATGATTGTTAGAGGAATTTGCTGTTTAATTCCTGGTGTAAAAGGAATGAGCGAAAATATTGAAGTTATTAGTGTGGTAGACAAGTTTTTAGAACATTCTAGAGTTTATATTTTTGGTAATGGAGAAGACTCAAAGCTTTATATATCATCTGCCGATTGGATGACCAGAAATATTGAGAATAGAGTAGAGGTTAGCTGTCCAATTTATGACGCCGATGTTAAAAAAGAAATTATAGATACGTTTAATATTAGTTGGAGTGATAATGTTAAAGCTAGATTATTAAATGATTCGCAAGAAAATGTATATAGGATAAACGATAAAGAGAAAGTGAGATCTCAATTCGCTATGTATGATTATTATTTAAAAAAACTAGAAAACTAGAATGCTTTCAATTAAAAAATACGCTGCCATCGATATTGGTTCAAATGCTGTAAGACTACTTATTTCAAATATTATAGAACAAAAAGGAAAACCAGTTCAGTTTAAAAAAAATTCGTTGGTTCGAGTTCCAATTCGTTTAGGAGCCGATGTATTTATAAAGAATAGAATTTCTAAAGAAAACACACAAAGAATAGTGGATACAATGCTTGCTTTTAAATTGCTTATGAAGTCTCATAAAGTAGTTAAGTATAAAGCTTGTGCTACATCAGCCATGAGAGAATCGAGTAATGGCAAACAAGTTGTTGATTTAGTGTTAGAAAAATGTAACATCAGTATTGATGTTATTGAAGGGGAAGAAGAAGCGGCTATAATTGCAGCAACGGATTTAAATAAGTTCATTGATAATAATAAAACCTATTTGTATGTGGATGTAGGTGGTGGCAGTACAGAGTTTACTATAATCGATCAGGGCAATCAAATAGCATCAAAATCCTTTAAAATTGGTACGGTAAGACTGCTTAATGACATGGTTTCAAAAGAATCCTGGTTAGAGTTAGAGCAATGGATAAGAAAAAGCACAGAATCATATGCTAAAATTGATGTTCTTGGTTCTGGTGGGAACATAAATAAGATATTTAAAATATCAGGAAAAGCTATGGGAAAACCACTGTCTTACTTCTATATGACCTCTTATTACAACATGCTTCAAACCTATTCATACGAAGAGCGTATTACAGAATTAGATTTAAATCAAGATAGAGCAGATGTTATAATTCCTGCCATGAGAATTTACCTTTCATCCATGAAGTGGAGTGGAGCAAAAAACATTTATGTCCCTAAAATTGGATTAGCAGACGGTATCATAAAAAGTATTTATTATGACACGGTTTCTAGCAATACACAGTAAAATTTTGCACTTTACCTTTAATAATTGCACAGTTTTAATATTATAATATATCTTCGTGCATATATAATTTATAGAAATTATAACCCAAACCTATGTTATTATGAAAAAAATATTACTACTTATAGTCCTACTTAGTTTTTCTATTGATGGTTTCTCACAGAATATAAAACCTAGCGATAGTATTCCAAATCCTGAGGCTAATGCTAAGAGTTCTGCCTCCCATGGAGTTAAATTTGGAGTTCGAGGCGGTTATACTATATCTAATTTAGATTTTGAAGGTGCTCCTACTATGGAAAATAAGCACAGAAACAGTTTTTATATTGGTTTTTTTGCGAATATTGGCTTATCCAGAACAATTTCTTTAGTACCAGAATTACAATTTTCTCCAGAGGGAGCGAACGCTGAACCTTTACATTTGGATTATATTCAGGCACCTGTTATGCTAATGTTTAGATTTAGCGAAAAGATTCATGCAGGTTTTGGTCCTCAGGTAGGACTGAAAGTACATAAGTTTGAAGATGGTATTCATAACTTTGCATATTCGGCAGTTGCTGGAGTAGAATATAAAATAAACCACGCGATTTTTGCCGATGTAAGATACATTTACGGACTAAGAAATATTTTTGATGACCAATTAGGAATAGAAGCAAAAAACACTAACATTCAGTTAGGAGTTGGTTATAAATTTTAACCGTGTATAGCCTGATTCTTTCCTAATTCACTCATAATTTTACTCTCATATTCTAGAAGTTGTTGCCACTTGGTATCAACTTCTTTTTTGTTTCCGTACTTACGTGCGAACCCTAAAAACATAGTATAATGATTTGCCTCACTTACCATTAGATTTCGGTAAAAACTAGCCAATTCTTTATCTTCTAGTTCCTCCGAAAGTAGTCTAAAGCGTTCACAACTCCTGGCTTCAATTAAAGCAGCATAGAGCAAACGATGCACTAATTGGGTAGTTCTGCTACCACCTTTTGGAAAAAATTTAACCAAATCAATAACATAATCATCACGTCTGTCTCTGCCTAATGTCCAACCACGTTCAATTATTTTATCGTGCACCATTTTAAAATGACTTATTTCTTCTTTAACTAAAGCGGTCATTTCTTGAACTAACTCGGTATACTCAGGAAAACTTACTATAAGTGAAATGGCGGTACTTGCTGCCTTTTGTTCGCAAAACGCATGATCGGTTAATATTTCTTCAATATTTTTTTCAACAATATTCACCCAACGCGGGTCTGTGGGAAGTTTAAGTCCTAGCATGATTATATATCTTACTTGTATTATACTGTCCAAAGTCGTCAATTACTATTTTATAAATTGGACAAGTATCATTTTGTGTTGGAAAACATTGCGAGGCTATTAAAACCAATTTATTAGTTTGAATAGACTCTAATTGATCTATATAAATTTCACTAGTGACGAAATCTTCTAAATTATCAATATCTGGAAAATGCCTAAGTAAAAATTCCTTATTAAGCACTTCTGAAAAAATTTCCTTTTCATTTTTGTAAACAATAATCTCTGAATCAATTTTTCTGAAGTAATGATTTGAATTTTTGGTGTTCGAAGTAAAGGTGTATAAAACCGATTCATTCATATTAGTAAAAGACTTAATCTTTACACTAAAACCATTACTCAAAATAGTATCAGTAACAACTTCTGAATATTCTTTAGGAATGTATTCTACAATCTCAATGGGTTCAATAGAATCTTTAAATTTTGAAATAGATTCATTTAAAGCATCACGTTTTGTTTTACCACCATTACAAGCTAATAGCACTAGTGTAACTCCTAATGTTAAAACTATTAACTTATTGAATTTTAATATTTTAAACATCTAGATCGAAAGTTTTTCTTAAAATAGCTATATTTGGATTTTTCTCTTTTAATTTCTCAAATTTTTCCTTTGTGGAGTAAACATATTGCTTTTCTAAAATCTCATTGACGGTAATTGACAAATTAATATCAAAGTTATTCAAAGTCTTTCTAATGTAAGCTAATAAATCATACTGCTGCCGTTCAACTTCTATTTTATTGGTTTCATTGGGGAACTCTAAATTAATAGTTGTATCTATAACTTTAGGCGTATCAATTGATAAAATTGAGGCTAAAATATGCTTCCCATCATTTTTCAATTCCTTTATATAATTATTCCAAACCGTTATAAGTTCTTTTTCAGTAAAAGGGTCTTTTGGTAAGTCTTCTTCATTTATAATAACATCCATTTGCTTGATGAGATGTTCTTTTTTAGCTTTTATGCTTCTTAAAGAAAGGCCAGAAGTTCGTTTACTATCTTGTTTTAATATAATTTTTGGTGGCTCCTTTACTTGTAAGGCTTCTATTGTGGCTGTGTTAGAATTAGATACTTCCAACTCATCTTCCTCCTTTAGATTCTCTGAAAATGTATTTTGTTCTTTAAGTTTAGGAACTTTAACAGGAATAGGCGTAATACCTTTGCTTTTAAAATATGAAGCTGGTATTATATAGTGTTTGCTATTTTTTTTTTCTCCATCAAAAGTGATAGAGGCAAGCTGCATTAAACATAACTCAACAAGTAAGCGTTGGTTTTTGCTTGTTTTATATTTTAAATCACAATCGTTAGCGAGATTAATTCCTTGCATTAAAAACTCTTGAGATGCTTTTTTAGATTGCTCTAAGTATTTTGTTTTGGTTTCATCACCAACTTCAAGTAATTCAATAGTTTCTTGGGTTTTGCTAACCAACAAATCTCTAAAATGAGATGCTAATCCTGCAATGAAGTGATGCCCATCAAAGCCTTTTGCAAGTGTGTTGTTAAATTGTAGCAGTAATTCAGGTATTTTATTTTCTAAAATTAAATCGGTACTCTCAAAATAGGTTTCATAATCAAGTACATTTAGGTTTTCAGTTACGGCTTGTCTTGTTAAATTTTTACCAGAAAAACTAACAACTCTATCAAAAATAGACAATGCGTCACGCATAGCGCCATCTGCTTTCTGAGCAATTATATGTAAGGCGTCATCCTCTGCTGATATATTTTGTTCATCAGCAATATATTTCAGATAGTTTTTAGCATCGGTAACCGTAATACGCTTAAAATCAAAAATTTGACAGCGTGATAAAATGGTTGGGATAATTTTATGCTTCTCTGTAGTTGCTAGTATAAAAATACAATGCTTAGGCGGTTCTTCTAAGGTTTTTAAAAAAGCGTTAAAAGCCGCTTGCGACAACATATGTACCTCGTCAATAATATAAACTTTGTATTTTCCAACCTGTGGCGGAATACGAACTTGATCCGTTAAGTTTCTAATATCATCCACCGAGTTATTGGAGGCAGCATCTAATTCAAAAATGTTAAAAGCAAAATCTTCATCAGTTGTTTCTGTTCCATCGCTGTTAATCATTTTTGCCAAAATACGAGCACAAGTAGTTTTACCTACACCTCGAGGACCTGTAAACAGTAATGCTTGTGCTAAATGATTGTTTTCAATGGCATTTAAAAGAGTATTCGTAATAGCCTGTTGTCCAACAACGTCTTTAAACGTTTGAGGACGATATTTTCTGGCCGATACTATAAAGTGTTCCATTGAAAATTCTTTAGTAAACAAAGTTAAAAATTCAATTGGAAAATCTTAAGTATGCACTCGAAATTTAACAAGAGTTATTAACAAGTTACATAGAACAAGTACTAATAATAAACACGTATAATCAATAAGTTTTATACGTCTGGATGTGTAGAAGCTTCGAAGTCTTCAATGTATTTAAGATCTTTAAACCAATATGAGGAAGATATTACTGTAAATTCCGTTGAATTACTCTCTAGTTCAACTTTTTGTAATTGCCAAATAATATCTTTAGCTTCTTCAAATTCGACTCCTTTTAGTTCTTCTTGATACAATCTATTAATAAGAGTGTTTGGAGGCATTCCTTTGGCTAGTAATCGAATAAGGGCCGCTTCGGATTTAGCTTTAAAAACGGATAAACTTTCAATACTATTCGTACTTACTTTAATTTTAAATTGAACAGCTTCAGGATGAGGGAATTTTCCATTGTAAGCTCTGTAGAGTATTTGAGTTGCGTTAAAAAAATCTTCATGAAATGATAAGTCCGCATATTCTTCCCACATTTTTTCGTCTTGCATTTCATGAGAAATATTCCCAATTTGGCCTTGATTTAACTTGTTTTTAAAAATATATTTTAAAACAATTTCAGCTGCCTCTTCAGGTTCATACTCCGAAAGCAGTATTAAACAAGTCTCCTTTAAATCGTTTAAAGAAATATCTGAAGTATCTCCATACTCCATCATTTCTAATAAACTTTATACTGAAGTTCATTCCAAGCATTTGGTAATTCAGTAATTGTTGAAAAATTAAGAAGTTCAACTTTGTAAAGTGGTGTCATAAAATATGGTTTTCTGAAGAGAAAATTAAAATACTAGGTTAGTTTCAAAAGGTTCTGACCATTTGCTTGCTCTTCCAATAGCAGGGGTAATTGTTGCCAAAACTTCTAGTTTTCTCTTATAATATGAGTGGCTTCCATTAAGATTTCCCAATTTTAAAGTCATTGGAGTTTCAAAGGTTTTAATAATATCATCGGAAGCATGAATCGTTACAGTTTTTTTTCCTAAAAAATCATCTTTAGCATCTTCTTTCACTCCAATTACATTACTATCATCCCAATTATTAATTATAATAGGGACATCGACACTTCCATGAATATCATATACAAATAAGTGTAAAAGATATTCCATACTCAGATTGAAATCCAATTGATGAAACTTAATCTTTGTAACCACTATAATATCACTTATTTCGTCTCCAACATTAATAGTTTCTGGTATAGATTTTAAAGAGACTGATTCGATTTTTGCCATTTTTAAACTTGTTTAAACTGTGATATTTAGTAATGTATTCGTTTCTTCTTTTTAATTAAAATTCCAACTATTATGCCTAAAATAAAGCTTCCTAGAATAACTAATACTCTAGACATTGAAACTTTCCACGTTAAAAACTTCACGTCGGTTACTTCGGTATTTTGAAGAGAAAATATAACAATAGCAGTAGCAAAAAAGATAGCTGCAAAGGTTCTAAATTTCATTTAATTATTTTTTAATAATTTGAGATTTATCGTTCAAGCCATCAACTTTAATTTCTGGATTTCCATACACATAAACATAGCTTCTGCCTTTAGCGAATACACTTAATTGCTTGGTAGCATGTACAAAAATATCAGATGTATTAGATGCATTGATACTAACATTTGTGGCATGTAGTTTTTTTGCTTTAACATCAGATGAACCGGTAGTTACTAAATTAAAATTATCACAAGAACCTTCTACATTCATGTCGGCTCTCTTATATATGGATAAATCCAAGGTTTCAGAAGTTAGGGTGCCTTTTAAAAACGCATTATCATTTAACGTTATATTAGTATTGCTGCTTTTTAGCTTTATTTTTCCATTGGTGCCATTGTTCATCTCTAACCGTAATTGAGATGATTCTATATCTAATTCAAATTCAGCGTTGTCATAACAACTTAATTGCATATTAGGTAATCGCATATAATTCTGCCCCGTTAATTTCGATCTCTGTCTAAGAGTTATTTTATCGATTTCTTGGAATGTTAGATAAATTTCTAGCTTCTTACTAGATTTTATTTTACTGGTAGTATATACTTTTAAAATACTATCTACCACTTCAATTTTAATCACATTTATTAAATTGGCATCTGTTTTTAAACGATAGCCGTTACTGTATGACTGTGTAACAAAGACCTCTAAATCATCAGAAATCTCTATTTGAGAGAAATTATCTAGGTTTTTAAACGTTTCGGTTACCTCACCATTTCCTTTTATTTTTTCTTTTTTCTGTGCTGACAGCTTTAATGAAAAAAGTATGGTTATTAATACTATTAAAGCTATTATTCTTTTCATTGTTTTCATTTTGTTTTTTAATTTAAAGAGAAACGATTATCCGTTGTACGGTGATGAATTAAGCTTATTACGTATAGAATAATCGTTCTCATCTTTTAGGAAGATCTGCTATTAATCAACCACTTTTGTTTACTAGATTAGGTTTTGCAGGTTCCAATAAAAATCCTTTAGTTATTATTAATCCTTTTTTGTAATTCTATTTTCTACTAATTCTTTAATTGGAATTACGACAATTTCATTTTCTTTTACTTTTACATTTACGCAAATATTGTCTATTGATATTATTTCTCCAGAAATATCATCAAGTTTAATTGTTTGACCTACTTCAAAATTTTTCTTCGAATAGAATGATAATAAAAGACCTTTTATAATGTCTCTAGATCCAAACCCAAAACCTAATGCTGCTGTAAGTAATAAAGCACCTAAGATAATTGTTAGGTTATTAGTTATAATTTCAGTATCAATACCCGCTTGGTTTAATGCTGTAATTGTAATGGTAATAATAATCACATAAAAAACTAAGCTACTTATTGCTCTATCACCAGCTAAATCAAATGACTCAAACAATCCTCTTATTGCTTTCTTAATAAAATTTGCTATATATAAGCCAATCATAAATAAGGCGATTGCACTAAATAGTCTAGGCAAATAACGAAGTAAGTTTCCAATCTCGATAGATACTATTTCCCAATTCATAATATCAGAAGCAACTATAAGAAACACTAAAAACATGACCCATTTTACAAACCCTACAATTACTGAAGTTACATTAAACTTAAGATCGGTTTTTCCAAACAAGTCTTTTTCATTAATTATATCGGTTAACTTATCTGCTTTGGCAAATTTTAAAGTTCGCTTTAAAATAAAGACTATAACTTTGGTTACTAGCCACCCTATAATAAGTATTAGTATTGCAAATAACACCTTTGGAGCCACTTCTGCGATGTTTGTTGCCATTTGATTAAGCGAATTAAGTGTTAACTCCTGAATACTTGTAATTGTTTCCATCTTTAATTTTTATTTAGTTAAATAGTTATTTTATTTTTTCTTCTTTTTTTCAAAAAATGCTTTAGCTGCCGAGGAATAGTTAGAAGAAAACAATTCAGTTATTTCCATAAATAGTTTAATTCTTGCAACATCAGCCATCACTTTACTTTTTAATGTTTTGGGCACCTCTTGAGGTGGTAAAGAGATTTTTTTAAATGGGTTTTGCATACTCTTATCTTAAATTATTGTAGGCTTCTATTATTCTCAATTTTGCTCGTTTAAGCCTCATTTTTACGGCGCTCTCACTTATGTTTAAAACCTCCATGATATTTTTAATTGAAAAATCATCTTGGTATTTTAGCAATAGAATCATTTTATCTTCTGGAGCAATTGCTTCTAGTGCAAGCTTTAAGGTATCCTCTTTTAATTGAAATAAGGAAGAGTCTTCCACGTCTATTTGTAAATTGTCGTAATCTTCAATATCTCTTTTAATAGGTTCAAATTTCTTTTTAGCCTTCTCTTTAACATAATCTACACACATATTGTATGTAAAAGCATATAACCAGGTTGAGAATTTAGATTTTCCTTTAAACGAACTTAATTTTATATATAGTTTAGCAAAAACATCCTGCGACAAGTCCTCGGCTTCCATACTAGTTTTTGTAAAACCATAACATTTGTTATATACTATATGTACATACCTTTCATATAAAACTTCAAAAAGGATGTCGTTTTTAGTATTTGTTATTTGTTCTACAAGTTCCTCATCAGTTAGATTTTGGAACTTACTTTCAGTTTTCAAGTATTTAATTGTTAGTTATATTATTATGACTGCATTGTTTAAAAAAAGTCACTTTAAAAAATAAAATATAGTTGTTTTTATGAAAATATTAAAGTTAAGTACATTTTAATATATTTCATTTTTGGAATTAGAAACTTGTTTATTGTATTTTTGTACTTAAGTAAATCGCCTTATCGCTCTTGTGCTGAATTTATTTCAGCATCTTATTCTTTTTGACTTTAAAGTTAATTTGAAAGGGTACTGAAACAAGTTCAGCACTAAGGGAGGAAAGTCCGAACACCGTAGTGCAACATAGTGGCTAATAGCCACCAGCCGTGAGGCTAGGAAAAGTGCAACAGAAAGTATGTACAGGTAATGCTGTAGTGAAACCAGGTAAACTCTATGTGGTGCAATATCATGTATACCAACGTTTGAGGGCTGCACGCTCGATTGTTGGAGGGTAGATAGCTAAAATGTATTGGTAACAATACATTCAGATAAATGATAAGGTAATTTTGAATTTATTTAGAAGAGATTCTGAAACAAGTTCAGAATGAACAGAATTCGGCTTATAGATTTGCTTAAAAATAAATAAACCCTTCTATGCTTATAGAAGGGTTTACCATTTAATAAGTTAGGGTTAAGAATTATTTTGGCGAATAATCTAAGTCTGGACGCATCTCTCCAGAAACTTCTTCAAATCTTGAAGCATAATTCATTACTTTACTAAATACTTCCCAACGTTCTTCTTGAGTTCCTAGTACCTTTTCATTTGCTTTTGCTCGAGTGGCACCATCAATTTCATCTTTAGCTGAAACAGCTACCAAATAAAAGTCCTCAGCGGTACCAAACCCATTTCTATAAACGCGATAGTATTCTTTCGACCCTTTTTTAGAATAAAGCTCTTTTACTGCTTTCATACCTTCTCTTATTTTAGCTGCATTGGCAGGTGTAAAATAAATGTAGAAAAATTTGCGATAATTCTGACCATCCTGAGTCATTGAAATACCTTCGGGCATATAGGTCAAATCTTCAACCAAAGTTATGGTGTACGTTGTATGCGAATCATAACATTTATCAAACGCTTGAAACATTTCACCAAATTTATCACCCATGGCTTTTGCCATATCTGAAAATGGATTTTTATCTAATTCAGCAAAGTTTTCAAGAGGAGATATGTACAAATACCTCATATCATTAGTAGTAGCTGTAACCCATGATACTTGAACATTATGTTCTTTACAAGCCTCATTAAATGCCTTAGCAGCTGCTTCATATTCCATAATTTTTGATGGGTTTACGTTGTCTTGATGGACTTGAAACATCTGTTGTGCTTGTAAAGAGCTAACAGAAATGCAAAAGACTAATGCTAGTAATAGTGTCGATTTAATAGTTTTCATAATTTGTAATTTTGGTTAATAGCTATTTGTTATTCTTCTTCGGTAGATTCTGTTTCTTGAGCTTCTGCAGCGGCGGCTAAAGCTGCAAATTCAGCATTCATCTCGGTAGCATCAAAGTAAACATGCTCTTCCACCATTTTCCCATCTACAAATTGTAAAGCGAGATGTACAGGTATAATTATTTCTTTATTGCTCGCAGCAAACGTGCCTTTGTGGGCAGCCCAATAGTAAACCCAAGTTTCATCTTCTTTGTCAAGAACCATCTCGATGTATTCTTTTTCATGATTGAATCCGTATGAAGACATAGCACTCGTCATTGCTTTTAATGCGACTACCCTATCTTCAATGTTGACTGGTTTAGTAGAATTCACATAAATTTTTGCGGTATCAGCAAAATGGCTTTTCCACGTGTCCCAATCACCTTTTTCGTAAGCTGCTATTCCAGCCTTTACTGTTTCAATTTCAGCTGAATCAGCGAAATAACGTTGTGGTTTGTTTTGACAAGCAATAAATACTATTAATGCTAATCCAATAAAAAAAAGTTTTCTCATATTATTTATGGTTTAAAAAGTTAGTATTAAAATTAATACCATAAACAAATGTTATAAAAAGAATGACTTTTTATTGCAGAGTGAAAAGTATGTATAGAGTCTGGGACTCTTAAGGAGAATACTAATATACTGAAAAAAAAGAGAATTATAGAAATAAAGTTTATAGGCTTAGTTATTCAAAGAAACTAAATACGCTTCCGCCATAGTTTTTTGAATAATTAAAGTTTTTTAGCTGAGATAAGTTAGTATGCTTTGAGTGCTCAATAATTAAAATACCATTTTCAAACAATAGATTTTTTTGAAAAACGAGCTCTGGAATTTTTGAAAACTCCTCATCAGAAAAACTGTAAGGAGGGTCTGCAAAAATAATATCTGTTTGTAATGAAGATTTTTCTAAAAACTTAAACACATCACTCTTAATAGTTTGAATTGGCATTTCAAATGCCTCAGATGTTTGGTTGATAAATTTAATACATCCAAAATCTTGGTCAACACAAGTTATCTGTTCTACGCCTCTTGATGCAAATTCGTAACTAATATTGCCAGTTCCAGCAAACAAGTCTAACACAGAAATTTCATCAAAATAATAAAGATTATTTATAATATTAAATAACGATTCTTTTGCCATGTCCGTGGTTGGACGCACAGGTAAATTCTTTGGCGCAATAATTTTTCTACTTTTGTATTTTCCTGATATTATGCGCATTAAAAACTTTTTATTAAAGCAAAATTTGAATAGCTTGATTTTGGTTTATCTTCAAAAGTATAAGAGTCTTGTCTATCGCTAAAACTAATATTTCTAATGTACGTATAGGCAATTTTATATAATTCGTCGTTTTTTGTAATGTCTCCAAGAAAAATTAAATTAAAGGTTTCTGGATTAAGTTCTAACTGTTCAGCAGTAAAAAGGATAAAGTATATAAAATCTTCTTTTGTCTGGTATTTAAATGTATTATAAAGTAATAATTTGGCTTTATCAACAATAATAATTTCAAAATGGTTTTTACTTACATTAACATAAACTTTTACAGTTTCTGAATGCTTTTCTAAAAGTAAAATATTTTCAATTAATATAGTAGATACATGTTTATATGTAAAAGCACCAAACTTATCGTAGATAAAATTATTCACGTTTATGTATGGCACATAAATATTTACACTATCATTTACCAAAAGTTCGTCGTAAGTTATGAAGTCTGATTTGAGTATTTTAGAATTAAATTTTAAATAATCTGCTAAGCAATCTTCTTTAAATAATGGTTTTGGTACTAATGCAGAAATATCATTATCATGTACAACACAAACTTCTGAAAACGGACCAGATAATGCTTTTTCTTTGCTAAATTCTGCTTTTAAATTATCTAAAATCTGTAACGGATTTAAGTTTTTACTAAAGTGAATTTCTTTTAAAAACGTTATTGTATTGTCATTAGAATTTAGGATACAAAAAGAAAGTCCACTCAAACTTATTTGAATGGACAGTTTTAAATTTGTTAGCTTGTTAGAACTTTTATTCTGCAGAGCCATAAGTTTTTGGCCAGTTTCCGTTTGTGTTTACTTCATCCATTGAACCTACTTTCAACTTATCGCCATTAACACCATCCACCGATACAACTTGGTTTTCTTGCATTAGGAGGTCTTTATTTTGATCAAATAAAATAACATTTTTTAAAACCGAAGCTTCAAAAACTGGTATTTTAATATTGTTTTGCTCAATAAATCCAGCTTGTAATTTAAACTTTGCCCCGTCTTCACCAACAGGTACATTCATCATAGTCTTATACCTAGGGGATGTTTTAAATAAAGAATCTTTAACAGATGCAAACCCTAAAGTATCAATTACTACAATATCTTTATGTGTATCTACACCATATCTTTTTGTTAACTCTACATCAAGGATACTCGAGTCACGACGTTGTGTAATGGTAAATTGCGCAGTATCTATAAATTTAACCAGATTATCAAAATTATCAGCAAACTTACCAGTTACCTGTCTATGAGCTAATTGGGCATCTCTTATATCTTTTAAACTTTCAATTACTACAGCATAACGCTTGTTCTTAACTTTGTTGAACTGAATAGGTTCGTAGATAGACATATAGGTCTGGTAACCTAAAAATGCTATTAATACCCACAAGACTACGTTTAGTATAGGCTTAAATTTTTGAGGTATGAATTTATCAACTAACTTCACTAAGCCAATTGTAACTAATATCACTGCAACGGCAACAAGAATAAATTTTAACATAGTCTGTTTTAATTAAAAAAGTTATTAATGGTATTTAGCAAATCTACAATTTTTTTTTAATCGTAAAAACCAATAGTAGTAAAAATCATTTCTATCTTTGAATAATTTATTAAAAGGAACCTCTTTAAATGACCGCATCCGAATTCTATTCCATTATAAAACAACAGTTTCCGTTCCATCCAACCATAAAACAGAATATTGTCCTTCAACAACTTTCGGAGTTTATTTTTAGTAAGGACAACAATGCACTATATTTATTAAAAGGCTATGCTGGTACTGGTAAAACAACGATTATTGGTAGTATTGTAACTAATCTTTGGAAAGCGAAAAAGAGTGCTGTTTTAATGGCTCCAACAGGTAGAGCCGCCAAAGTAATATCAAATTACTCAGGAAAAGAAGCATTTACAATTCATAAAAAGATTTACTTTCCTAAAAAGGAAAAAAATGGGGGTGTTAAATTCGTATTACAACCAAATAAACATAAAAATACCATTTTTATAGTAGATGAAGCGTCAATGATTCCCGATACACCTGGAGAATCTAAACTTTTTGAAAATGGCTCGCTGCTTGATGATTTAATGCAATATGTTTATTCGGGGCATCAATGTAAATTACTTTTAATTGGTGATACAGCCCAATTACCACCTGTTAAATTAGACTTAAGCCCTGCCCTTAATGAAGATTCACTGAGTTTAAACTACAATAAACTGGTTACAAAAATGGAACTTGACGAAGTTGTAAGACAAGAACAAAACTCAGGGATTCTTGAAAATGCGACGGTTTTAAGAGAAGCTTTATCTAATTCTTTTCATAACTCATTTAAATTTGACATAAATGGATTTAAAGATATTATTAGGCTAATTGATGGGCATGAAATTATGGATGCAATAAATGATGCTTACAGCGATTTAGGAAAAGAAGAAACAGCTATAATTGTAAGAAGTAATAAACGCGCTAATTTGTATAATCAACAAATTAGAAATCGTATTTTATTTAATGAAAATGAGCTGACTCCAGGTGACTATCTAATGGTGGTTAAAAACAATTATTTCTGGATAAAACCAACAACCGAAGCAGGTTTTATTGCTAATGGAGATATTATTGAGGTACTCGAAATATTCAAAATTGAAGAGTTATATGGATTCCGCTTTGCAGAAGTTAAAGTTAGAATGGTAGACTACCCTAAAATGCGTTCTTTTGAAACCGTTTTGTTGTTAGATACTATTGAAGCAGAATCACCTTCATTGCCTTACGAAGATTCAAATAGATTATACCAAGAAGTGCAAAAAGATTATGAAGATGAAACCAGTAATTATCGAAAATTTTTAAAGATTAAAGGAAACAAACATTTTAACGCTTTACAGGTTAAATTCTCGTATGCAATTACATGTCATAAATCTCAAGGAGGACAGTGGCATACAGTTTTTGTAGAGCAACCCTATTTACCAAATGGTATAGACAAAGAGTATTTACGTTGGCTATATACCGCCGTTACCAGAGCCAAAGAAAAATTGTATCTTATTGGCTTTAAAGATGATTTTTTTGAAGACTAAACTTTTTATATGACATTTGAGACGATTATTAGCATTTGTTTGGGTATTGGTTTGTCCGCATCTGTGGGTTTCAGAGTTTTTCTGCCATTATTTGCGTTGAGTCTTGCTTCTTATTTTGATGTTTGGCAACTCAATGAATCTTGGCAATGGATTGGTAGTGCTACGGCATTAATTACTTTAGGTGTTGCTACCTTGGTAGAAATATTTGCTTATTTCATTCCATATATTGACAATTTACTGGATACGATTTCAGTGCCTTTGGCAGCATTGGCCGGAACAGCCATTATGTTATCTACGGTTGCCGATTTAAGCCCAGTAATTACTTGGTCATTAGCTATTATAGCTGGTGGTGGAACGGCCGCGGCTATCTCGGGGTCATCAAGTGCAACACGAATAACTTCAACAGCAACTACTGGTGGTTTTGCAAATCCAATTGTTTCAACCGTTGAAACTGGTACATCACTAGTTATGTCTATAATTTCAATTTTTTTACCATTTCTAGCTTTTATTTTAGTTATTATAATCTTGTTTGTTATTTACAAATTATATATAAAGTTTAGACCGTCTAAAACTTAAAATCTTTAATATTTATAGTATTTTTGAAGTATATTTTAATAATGTAGATGAAAATAATTTCCATGATTCCTGCACGTTATAGTGCAACGCGGTTTCCAGGTAAGCTTATGCAAGACCTTAATGGTAAAACAGTAATTCTTCGAACTTACGAAGCAACCGTTGCTACCAATTTATTTGATGATGTGTTTGTTGTAACCGATAATTCAATTATCTATAACGAAATAACAAATCATGGAGGTAAAGCCATAATGAGTAAAAAAGAGCATGATTGTGGAAGTGATAGGATAGCTGAAGCAGTTGAGTTTTTAGATATTGATGTGGTTATTAATGTACAAGGTGATGAGCCATTTACGGATAGAGAATCTTTATCTAAGCTTATAAATGTTTTTAAAAGTGACCCGAATAAGGAAGTAGACTTAGCTTCATTAATGGTGCATATTACCGATGAGGACGAAATTAATAATCCTAATACCGTAAAAGTTATTGTCGATAACAATAATTTTGCGTTGTACTTTTCCCGTAGCCCAATTCCATACCCAAGAGATAAAACAGTAGATGTGAAATATTATAAACACAAAGGTGTTTATGCCTTTAGAAAACAAGCCATTTTAGATTTTTATCGTTTACCGATGCTAACGCTTGAAGCTTCTGAAAAACTGGAACAGTTACGTTATTTAGAATACGGCAAGCGAATTAAAATGGTTGAGACCGATGTACAAGGAGTTGAAATTGATACTCCTGAAGATTTAGAACGTGCCAAAAAACTATGGAAATAGATTATAAAAAAATAAAAGTTATTGGCTTTGATGCTGACGATACCCTTTGGGTAAATGAAACGTATTTTAGAGATGCCGAAATAGAGTTTGGGAAGCTATTATCTAGTTATGAAACTATTAATAAAATAGACCAAGAACTCTTTAAAATGGAGATGAAAAACCTAGATTTATATGGTTATGGTGTTAAGGCTTTTATCTTGTCAATGATAGAGTCGGCTCTGGAGATATCAAATCATCAGGTTTCTACAAAAACTATTGAGGCTATTCTAAACATTGGTAAAAACATGTTGAATAAGCCTGTTGAATTATTGGATGGGGTTGAAGAAGTATTAAAAACATTATCAAAAAAATATAGAATAATTTTAGCTACAAAAGGCGATTTACTTGACCAAGAACGTAAACTAGAAAAATCTGGTTTAACTGATTATTTTCATCATATAGAAGTTTTGAGCGATAAAAAAGAAGCCAATTATTCAAAACTGTTAAATCATTTAGACATAAAACCTTCGGAGTTCTTAATGATCGGAAATTCATTGAAATCAGATATTTTACCACTAGTAAATATCAAGGCACACGCTATTCATATTCCTTTCCATACAACTTGGGCACATGAGCAAGTAAGTGAAGCCGAAACCAATGGGAAAGCTTATAAAACTATAAATACCTTAACAGAATTATTAAAAATATTGAATTAGCATTTTGAGGATTATTGATTTAAATACATGGAATAGAAAACGTCATTTCGAGCATTTTTCAGCTTTATCAGACCCGTATTTCGCAATTACTTTACCTTTTAATGTTACCAAAGCATATAACTTCTCAAAAGAAAATGGTATTAGCTTTTTTGCAAAATATTTGCACGATTGTATGCGAGCAATTAATTCGGTAGATAACTTAAAATATAGAATTGAAAACAATAACGTGGTTGAGTATGATTTTATTCATGCTTCTCCAACCATAATGAGAAGTGATAATACATATGGTTTTTCATTCATTAATTATGATGAAGATTTGCATGTGTTTATTAAAAATATTGAAAGTGAAAAAAATAGAATAAATAATACGGATGATTTATATCCGCCAAAGAACGGTTTAGACTGTATACATTGTTCTGCAATGCCTTGGTTTAATTTTTCAAGCACAAAAGAACCCGTATCTGGTATATTAGATTCAGTGCCCAAAATAGCTTTTAGCAAAGCAACAACTGTTAATAACGAATTGATAATGAATGTATCTATTAACGTGAATCATGCATTAGTTGATGGATATCATATTGGATTATTTTCAGAAAAATTTCAAAGCTATTTAAACCAATAGATTATAAAATAATGGTATTTTTATCAATCGAAAAAGAAAACGAATTACATGAGTTATAAGAACTTTCCAATGGTACCAAGAGTTATTTTTGGTAGAGGTAGTTTTAATCAAATAAACGAAGTTTTAGCCCCAAAACGCTTAAGCATTGACGCTCCATTTATATTTTTAATTGATGATGTGTTTAAAAGCAATGCTTGGTTAACATCTAGAATACAATTAGCCTACGGTGATAGAATTATCTTTATTTCAGCTAAAGAAGAACCGAAAACCTCTCAGGTCGACGCCCTTGTTGAAGATATAATATTAATGAGTAAAGATAGACCTTCAGGAATCATAGGAATTGGAGGAGGGACCTTGTTAGATTTAGCCAAAGCAGTATCTATTATGCTTACAAATAAGGGTGAAGCTAAAGACTATCAAGGATGGGATTTGGTAAAAAACCCAGCAATTTATCACGTTGGGATTCCTACTATATCCGGAACTGGAGCCGAGGTCTCAAGAACGACTGTGCTCACAGGACCAGAAAAAAAATTGGGAATAAATTCAGATTATACACCTTTTGACCAGGTTATTTTAGATTCTGAACTTACTAAAGATGTGCCAAAAGATCAGTGGTTTTACACGGGTATGGATTGTTATATTCATTGTGTAGAATCTTTAACGGGTACTTACCTAAACGCCTTTAGTGAAAGTTATGGAAATATGGCTTTAGAGTTGTGTAAAGAAATCTATTTTGAAAATAATCTTTCAAATATTGAAGCTCAAGAAAAGCTTATGATGGCCTCATGGCATGGTGGCATGAGCATTGTGTATTCTCAAGTTGGTATTGCTCACGCAATGAGTTATGGGCTATCTTATTTACTTGGTACAAAACACGGAATTGGTAATTGTATTGTTTTTAATCATTTAGAAGAATTTTACCCGGAAGGGGTGAAGCTTTTTAAACAAATGATGGCAAAACATGATATTGAATTACCTAAAGGTATTTGTGCTAATTTAAATGATACTCAATTGGATACCATGATTAATGTTGCTCTTAGTCTTGTTCCTCTATGGGAAAATGCATTAGGTGATGGTTGGAAAAAAATAATTACTCCTGATAAATTAAAGAATTTATATCTGAAAATGTAATATGCAGTGGTTAGCCAAATTTATCTATTTGAAGCTTTTAGGCTGGAAAGTTGTTGGCAATACCGATTTATCAAAAGAGTCAATAAAAAAAGCAGTAATTATTGCAGTCCCGCATACGAGTTGGCACGATTTCTATATTGGGATTCTCTTACGTTCTGTAGTTGGCTTAAAAACAAATTTTGTTGGTAAAAAAGAATTATTTGTATTTCCAATTGGTTGGTTTTTTAGAGCTTTAGGAGGTGCGCCAATAGACAGACATACAAAAGAAAATAAAGTTGACGCAATAGCTAAATTGTTTAACGAAAAAGAGGAGTTTAGAATGGCGATGGCACCCGAAGGAACGAGAAAAAAGGTAAATAAATGGAGAACAGGCTTTTATTATATTGCAAAAAAGGCCAATGTACCAATTATCATGATTACCTTTGATTTTGAAAACAAACAAAACAAAATTTCAGAACCTTTTTATCCTACGGATGATATGGAAGCTGATTTTAAGTTTATGCATAATTTTTTTAAAGATGTAAAGGGCAAAATTCCCAAATATTCTTAATTTTTTTTTCAAATAAAAAACCTTGGCATTAAAATTGTCGTATAGATATTGTAGCTATGAAACATAAAGTAAACAATTATTTGTTCCTAAAAAGAAACATTGGCTACATAAAACAAAAAGCTACTCATTATGAGTAGCTTTTTTTCTTAATTAAGAATCATATCAAAGATTCTATTTTATCTCTTTCATAGCATTATCTATGAGCGTTCTTAAATGGTGCTTGTGCGCTATTGATGACACATCCCCAGAAGGGTTAGCCATATTTCTTATGGCTTTTAAATTATATAATGCCATAGATTTAGCATTATTAGTATAATTACCACTTTGTTTACCCGTAAGCATTCCTATTAGCATATTTGTATATTCTAATTGAAGATTTTGCCTAAATGTATTCACGTTACCATAAATATCCGTTTTAAAAATTGAATTATTTAAATCAGTCATAAATGAAGACAAAGTGTACTTATTTCCATATAATTCCGAGTCTGTTATACGTTGTAAAGTATTTGGATGTAAAATATGATTTAGCACATTTTTTTGATAATTTAAAACTTGATTGTGAATTTTAGGGTCTTCAGGTCCTCTAAAGAAACCAAATCCACGTCTTTGCATTGCTAAATAGTTATATAAATCATTCGGTGCATCAAAGGCATCTGGTGCAAAAACATATTTGTTTAATGCTGACATAGCACGTTTTTGGTCTGCAAGACTCACAGGTGTGTAAGGTTGTTGCGCTCCTTCTTGTCCTGCCATAGCCCGATCTACATAAACACCACCAATATATCTGGAAATTACATTAGCTGCACCAGCTTTTTGGCCACTTAATAAATAATAAACACGTCTAAGTTCTTGATACGATTCATCATCTTTAATAAATTTATCCTTAACTGTTTTCATTAGGTCATTTGACAATTCTATACGATCTATAGAGTATCTTATAGCGTCGTTAGATTGATCATTAGTCATAACTCTTGGATCAATCGCTTTACCTGGAGAACGCATATCATCAGCATCATTACCAAAAATAAGTTCAGGCTTTGTTGATTGTTTTAATAAATTTTCTCTTTCTTCTTGCGTTTTAAAAGGCATATAACCAAACTGAATGGCCCAAATATCATAAGGTCCCACGGCAACATCATCATACTGTCCTTGTTTACTTCTATCTCTTGTAATGTTTAAAGTAGCATAATCCATTACTGAAGCTGTTAAACATTTTCCTTTAATAAATTCAGGGTCAGCTAATTGCTCAGGCGAATATAAATAACTTGCTTTCATATTATGATTCAACCCTAAAGTATGCCCAACTTCGTGCATGATTAAAGCCAACATCGATTCTCTCTTAACGCGTTCCATTTCCATATCAGAAGTACCAGTTGCTGATGCCACTGCATTGGCAAACATGATATCATCATGCATTAAATGACCTAACGAACAATAAAAATTGTCTTTCTCATTAAAATCATTGTACTCATAAGGTTCTTCAGCGGTAGCTAATTCATAAACTTTATCATAGAAAACTCTATTTGTAAAATGAACGAACTCAAGCATAATATCAGCCCCTAAAATTTGACCTGTTTTAGGATTTACAAAACTTGGTCCGTAACCACCAAATGGAGGTCGTGGAGAAGACGTCCATCTTAATACGTTATATCTTATATCACCAGCATCCCAATCGGCATCATCTGGTTGAATTTTTACAACCATAGCATTCTTAAAACCTGCTTTTTCAAAGGCTTCATTCCATTGTAAAACACCTTCTTTAATAGTTTCTCTCCATTCCATTGGTGTTGAATTTTCAATCCACCAGGTTATTGGTTCAACTGGTTCGGATATTGCTAATTCAGGATTTTTCTTTTCCAAATTCCATCGGTGAACCAAATCTCTATAAGGTGTCGAACTCGTTGAGGTTTGATCTTCAACTTGAGTAGTAAAATAGCCCACTCTTGGGTCATCCAATCTAATCTTATAATTATTATCTGGAATTTCAATTAAATCATGCAATACTTTAATACTCACATTTCTACCATCTGAAACGGCATTAGAACCACCATTTAAAACCGAAGGTGATGAGTATACATATTCTACTTTCACATTAGTGTTGTTTGGGTAGTTTTTTATCTCATTTACTTTTGTTTTTCCTTTATCTAAACTCCCAAGCTTAAAAGCTGTAGGAGGAGTTCCAGGTCTTGATGGAGGCTTTATTTGTAACAATGTTTCTTTTAAAAATAAATCATCCGCTTTTACTAAATAAAGACCATCTTTTTTGTCGTGAGCTTCAATTTTTAAACTAGCCATATTACCCAAACTTATGTTGGCATCTTTCGATTTTGCCAAAGGACTTTCTGGGTCAAAATAAAAGGAGGTATTTTGAGTAACAAACTCTATTTTGTCAAAATACTTTTTAATTTTAAATACTTTAGAACCTCGGTATGAGCCTCTATTAATTCTTCCAGCATCTAAAACACCATCAGCAACCTGGCTGAAGTGAATATATTCTTTACCGATTTGATCTTCTGAAATTAGTAACTGTAAAGACCCCGTAATGGTATCTTGATACATGGTAAATAGTCCTTCGATTTTTTTACTAGATTTAGTTAAATCCTTAATCGTTTTCTCTTTCGACTTTTTTTCTGGTGCTACTGCTGCTTCGGTCTGGTTTTTATCTTTTTTCTTTTTTCTGTTTTGTGCTTCAACAGAATTTGAAGTTAAAAAGCAACCAGTTACAAAGAGTAACATTGCAAATTTAATAGTGTGTTTTAGTTTCATATTGAAATAATTTTAGGAAAGTATCCTTGTTATTTGAATTAGTCGGAAGTAAAAATAATGATAAACAAATGTTAAAATGTCTAAATAAAAGTTAAAATATTTATTTCTGTCTATTCGTAGGCTTCTGTTATATTTCAGTATCTTTATAAACTATGATAAAAGACACAAAAATTGCCGTATTAATAGATGGAGATAATATCCCTTCAAAATACATTTCCGAAATGATGGAAGAAATCACGAAATACGGTACACCTACGATAAAAAGAATATATGGAGACTGGACCAAACCGCATTTGTCAAAATGGAAGCATATTCTACTTGAAAACGCCATAACACCTATACAACAATATGGTTATACTACCGGTAAAAATGCAACTGATTCTGCAATGATAATAGATGCCATGGATATTTTGTATTCAGAAAAAGTTAACGGATTTTGTTTAGTATCATCTGATAGTGATTTTACTAAATTGGCAACACGTTTGCGTGAAGCAGGCATGGTCGTTTACGGTATGGGAGAGAAAAAAACTCCAAATCCATTTATTGTTGCTTGCGATAAGTTTATTTATTTGGAAATTTTGGCATCCGACGAAAGTGAAAAAGGAGCTAAGAGTGGAAAAGCCAAAAAGGAAAACTTATATAATATAACACCTAAAGTGATAAAACTACTTCAGAATTCTGTTGATGATGCTGCCGATGATGATGGTTGGGCATTTTTAGGTGATGTTGGTTCGTTAATACTTAAAAAACAACCTAATTTTGATTCTCGTAATTTTGGGTTTCAAAAACTAACCCCTCTTTTTAAATCGCTACCTCAGTTTGAAATGGAACAACGTGACCAAAGTAACGGGCGATTTAAACTTATTTATGTAAGAAATAAAAATTAAATTTTTCCAAGAATTTTATCCATTACCCAACTAGTATGTAAAGCAGTAGCACCTGTAGATGGATGCACTTTACTATTGTCAAAAAGATAGTCTCTCATGTTTTCTACATGAGGTGTTTGAATATGCTTAGGGTTTTCTATAAAAATAGATTCATTTTTTAAACTACTTTTTAAAACTACAGGGTTTTCATGAAAAATTGAAAATTCTATAGTGCCTTTATTCCCATAAATAACAACATCATCAACATGGTCATTACAACCAAAATTCCAAGTTCCAGAGCCTGTAATTCCATTTTCGTGTAACCAACAGCTTGAAACCGCATCATTTGCGGTATAAAGATTTTGTTGGTTGATGCTTACGCCATATGCTTCTTTAATATTTCCTAAAAAGAATGTGAACAAATCTAAACTATGACTCGCTAAATCATCGAAATAACCAGCAGTTGCAATGTTGGCATCAGTTCGCCAATTGTATGATTTTGCTACATCAACTTTACTTGCAGGTTTGCTTAAATGAGCGGTTATATGCCTTACTTCACCAATTAATTTGTCATCTAACCATTCCTTTATTTTTAAAAAGCGGGGTAAAGAGCGTCTATAATAGGCTACAAATAGTGGGATGTTTGCTTTATTGAACACCTCATATATTTCTAAGGCTTCATGATAATTGGGTGTAATAGGCTTTTCAATACAACAAGGTTTTCCTGCTTTGGCAACTTTTAATGCGTAATAGTGGTGTGTATCGGGAGGTGTTGCAATATAAATTGCATCAATATCACTATCGTTTATTAATTCATCAGCATCGGTATGGAATTTTTTTACAGTGTGTCTTTTTGCGTAATCTTCAGCTTTTTCTGCATCACGACGCATAACAGCTTCTAAATTAAAACCCTCTGTGTTTTTAAATGCTGGACCACTTTTTATTTCAGTTACATTGCCACAACCTATAATACCCCAATTTATTATGTTCTTTTGTTGGCTCATATAAAAATTAAAAAGAGAGTACTAGTACTCTCTTTTTAATTATCTTAATTATTATTCTTCACTTTCTTCCATGGTGTGATATACGTTTTGTACATCATCATCTTCTTCAAGTTTTTCAAGAAGTTTTTCAACATCTTCTGCTTGCTCTGGTGTTAACTTTTTAGTAACCTGTGGAATACGTTCAAAACCCGAAGATAGTATTTCAATACCTTTTTCCTCCAGTGCCGCTTGTATAGCACCAAAGCTTTCAAAAGGAGCATAAATTAAAATGCCATCATCATCAACAAAAACTTCTTCAGCGCCATAATCAATAAATTCCAATTCTATTTCTTCAGGGTCTAAGCCTTCTCCATTTATTCTAAAATTGCAAGTATGGTCGAACATAAAAACCACCGACCCAGATGTTCCCAAACTTCCATCACATTTATTAAAATAACTACGCACGTTGGCTACAGTTCTGGTGTTATTATCTGTTGCAGTTTCTACTAAAATAGCGATACCGTGCGGAGCATAGCCTTCAAAAATAACTTCTTTGTAATCACCTTGGTTTTTATCACTTGCTCGTTTAATCGCTCTTTCAACATTGTCTTTAGGCATGTTTACAGACTTTGCATTCTGTATTACTGCTCTTAAACGGGCATTACTATCTGGGTCTGGACCTCCTTCTTTTACAGCCATAACAATATCCTTACCAATGCGAGTAAAAGCTTTACTCATGGCAGACCAACGTTTCATCTTTCTTGCTTTTCTAAATTCAAAAGCTCTTCCCATAGTATAATAGTTTGATTTATTTGATGGCAAATTTAAAAAAATCTACTAACCCAAATAATTTATGTGTTTATTTATTCGTCTTCTGGCTCAACAATATTTTCAATGGCTTCAGCAAGCTTAAAGTCTTTTTCTGTGATTCCATTAGCATCATGTGTGGATAATGAAATGGTTAAAACATTATAAACATTTGACCAGTTTGGATGATGGTTTAATGCTTCACATTCAAAGGCTATTCTGCTCATGGCACTAAAACAATCTTTAAAGTTTTCAAATTCAAATTCAGCGTGTAACGCATTGTCATAATATTCCCAATCAGGGAAACGAAGGATTCTTTTTTCTATGTCTTGATCAGATAATTTATCCATAATAATATCGAATTATATTTTAATACAATGTAATCATTTACGCTTTTAAAGTCAAATAAAGCGCTTGGTTTTTAAGCTGAAGAGGTTATGACTTAAACTTTTAATTCATTTAATATTTCCTGACTGTTCAAATTTAAATTTTTAGGCAATAGGTTGTATTTTGGCAATACTGCTAAATATCTTTCGTCATTGGTAGTGTAAACGTGTTTAAATATTGCTTTGGTTTCTAAATTTAGGGTTGAAATAATTTCCTTTATAAAATCATCATGATGCACTAAATCTGAACTTCCTAAATGAAATATGCCCGTTTTATTTCTATTAATGATATAGTGAATTTGTTGTGTTACTTTATTATCTGAATTAACATTCATGATTAAATTAGGAAATATTTCAATGGGTTTATTTTCGTTAATATGTTGATGCATTTCTAATATTCTAGGACATTGATTTCCAAATACCATAGGTAATCTTAAAATTACGACTCGCTTTTTTGGTAAACGCAAAAGCATGTTTTCAATTTTTATTTTGAAATGCCCGTAAATACTATTACTGTAGGTCTTGTCTTGTTCGTAACTTGGGTATTTGCTGTAAGCATCAAAAACATTAGCAGACGATAGAAAAATAAGTTTAGAATCGTTTTTAAAAATATACTCAGAAAGGTGTTGATGAAGCAGTACTTGTTTTGAAAAATCACCACGGAGCGCTGAAATTATGATGGACGGTTTTACTATTTCAAGAATTTCAAAAATATCATCATCTTCAAAATTATATTCAAAGAAGTGATGGTTTTTTTCTAAAGATTTATTGCTGGTATTGTAGGTGCCAAAAGTTTTAAAATAGGGGCATAGTTCTTTATAAATAGCGCTCCCTAAAAAGCCACTAGCACCTAATATCAGTATGGTATGTTTACTTTCTTTCCCCGTCTCTTTCATTAACCAAGAAAATATTATTTTTTATAAAAGGGGAGTTTTACAACTGTTGCAGGAATGGCATTTTTCCGTATTTGAATATTTAATTTACTACCAATGTCAGCAAAAACAGTTGGAACATATCCTAAACCAATGCCTTTTCCTAAACTTGGAGACATCGTACCGGAAGTTACTATGCCTATCGTTTTTCCATTGCTGTCAACAATATCATAACCATGTCGCGGAATACCACGTTCATCTAATTCAAAAGCTATTAATTTGCGCTCCGGACCTTGTTCTTTTTCTCTTTTTAAGGCTTCAGAATTTGTAAAATCTTTTGTGAATTTACATACCCAACCTAAGCCAGCCTCAATAGGCGAGGTCGTATCATCAATATCATTCCCATAAAGACAATATCCCATTTCTAAGCGCAATGTATCACGTGCGGCTAACCCAATAGGTTTGATACCAAAATCAGCACCAGCTTCAAAAACTTTATCCCAAATTTGCTTGACTTCGTTGTTTTTACAATAAATTTCAAATCCGCCACTTCCAGTATATCCTGTAGCCGAAATAATAACATGCTCGATACCTGCAAAATCACCTACTACAAAATTGTAAAAATTGATAGCAGATAAATCATGACTTGTTAAAGATTGCATGGCTTCAATAGCTTTTGGACCTTGAATGGCAAGAAGTGAATAGTTTTCACTTAAGTCCCGCATCGTAGCACCTACATCATTTTTAGATTGTATCCAATTCCAATCCTTTTCAATATTACTCGCATTTACCACCAGTAAATAGGTGTCTTCCTTTACGCGATAAATAATTAAATCGTCAACAACGCCACCATCATCATTTGGTAAACAGCTGTATTGTGCTTTTCCAACAGTAAGTTTTGAAGCGTCATTACTTGATACTTTTTGAATCAATTCTAACGCATATTCGCCTTCAATTAAAAACTCACCCATATGCGATACATCAAACACACCTACAGCATTCCTAACAGTTTCGTGTTCTGTGTTTACACCTTCGTATTGGACAGGCATATTATAGCCCGCAAAAGGCACCATTTTAGCTCCTAACGCTTCGTGAGTTGATGATAATGCAGTATTTTTCATTTGCTTTTTTTGAATAAAATATTATGATGGGCAAATGTATTGAAAATTTATAGATATTACTTTCGTGGAAGAATGAAAAGCTTCTAGAATTAGTTTTAGATTTTAGAGTTGTTTTATGAAGTTTACTTAACCAGCTTGTGAATTGTAAGTCGTGGTTAAGCAACTAAATTTAATAAAAATGAAACGAACCAGGGGGAAGTCATCAGGATTTTCGGAATAGGCTAGAACCAAGCGGTTATTTTTACACGATGTTAACTACTTTCTTTTATTTAACACCAATTGTATTTTACCAAAAAAATCATATTCTACAACCAGATTATTGGCCGTCAACTCTTTAATATAAACAGAACCATCCTCATCTAAAAATATAGAATCACCTTCAATTCGCCATGCAAAAACTTGATTCACCTCAAAATCCGAAATCAAATAAAGTGAATCTAATTTAAATTCCACAAACTCCTTTTCTAGCAATTCTACTTCCCCCGTTTCAAAATCAGTTGAAGATACAACATCCCAAATTCCCAAAAAGTCATCTTTTTTATGATTTTGATTACAACTCAATATTATTGAAGTCAACAAAATAAAGATTATTTGTTTCATTTTAATTGTAGTTAATGCTATGATATGACCTTTTTTAAATGCTCATGTCCGGAGTTACTGAAACAAGTTCAGCACAAGTAAACGAAGTTATCTTTTTTTTCTAACAAAGTCAAATTTGATTAAAAGAAAAAACGTTCTTAATTTAATGATTCTTTTTATAATTAAAAAGGGCATATAAAGACACCAAAGCCCAAACTGCTTCTAGTATTATAAAAGGCCAATAGTTTATAAGAATAGAGGCTAAACATGCCATAGAAGCCCCAACAAGATTAAGTAAAATAAATGCTATATGTGTATTGGAGATTTTACCAATAACATTTAAAAAATATGCCAATAGTATTTGAAATACACCTATAAATCCTATCCAGTCTATTAATGTCATTATAGTACGTGTTTTTTAAAGTTGATTCCACATCAAATTAGAAATGGTAATATTAACTTAATAAAAACTCTTTCAATTCATCATAAGTAGAAATAACGGTTGATTCTTTTTCTTTACCCATAACCGATTGGATTTGTTTTGGTAATACTTGTTCCTCCTTTATTACTTCTTCAACGACATCTAAAAACTTGGTTGGATGCGCTGTTTCTAAAAACACGCAATGTGCATCGGGATTATCTTTTAAATATGTCTTACATCCTAAATAACCAACGGCACCGTGAGGATCTGCTACATAATTAAAATTGTTATAAATTTCTAACATGGCATCTTTGGTTTCGTTATCTGTAAAACTATATGAGGAGAGATTATTCTTTAAAGCTTTGAAATCATTTTTATAAATTTCCTGAACGCGAATAAAATTACTTGGTGCACCAACGTCCATAGCATTACTTATGGTTTGTACCGAAGGTTTCGGCTCGTAAAGCTTCGAAATTAAATACCTTGTTACTACATTGTTGGCATTATTTGATGCTACAAAATGTTTTATTGGCAATCCTAATTGTTGCGCCATAATTCCCGCACAAATGTTACCAAAATTACCACTAGGGACTGAAAACACAATATTTTTATGTTGATTATGTAATTGTTTGTATGCAAATATAAAATAGAATAATTGCGGTAACCATCGTGCTACATTAATTGAATTTGCCGAAGTTAATTGCATTTTACTAATTAAGCTTTCGTCTAAAAAAGCTTTTTTTACCATGGCTTGACAATCATCGAATGTACCATTAACTTCTAAGGCTCTTATATTTTCACCAAGTGTTGTAAGCTGTTTTTCTTGAATATCGCTTACTTTTCCGCTAGGGTAAAGTATCACCACATTAACACCCTTAACACCTAAAAAACCATTAGCAACGGCGCCACCCGTATCACCTGAAGTAGCTACAAGTACTGTAACCTCATTACTATTGTTTTCATTGAAATACCCCAAACAACGCGCCATAAAGCGAGCGCCAACGTCTTTAAATGCCATAGTTGGTCCGTGAAAAAGCTCTAAAGTTGAAATATTGTCATTTAATTTGACGACAGGAAAATCAAAAGATAAAGTTTCTTCAACAATCGTTTTTAATGTATCCTCGGGGATTTCAGGTGAAACGAATTGATTAATGGCTTGAAAAGCAATTTCTGCATAAGATAAATTATCAATATTATCCCAAAACGTTTGAGGTAAAGGTGTTATTGATTCAGGAAAATACAAGCCTTTGTCTGGTGCTAATCCTTTTATAACAGCATCTTTAAATGATGTAATGGGAGCTTTATGATTTAATGAGTAATAGTTCATTATTTTAAATTCAAAATTTTAATACCTTCATTGTTAATTTTTGAAACATGGATATCAAAAGTAATTTCTGTTTTAGAGTATACATTTTTAATTGCTTCTTTCACATTCATTGCATTAACTAATCCCTTGCTTAATGAAAATATTGAAGGCCCAGAACCAGAAATTCCAGCTCCTAAAGCGCCAGCTTTTATTGCTTCGGTTTTGACGTCATCAAAATGAGGAATAAGTTTGCTTCTGTAGGGTTCTACAACCACATCATTTAAAGAATTTCCAATTAATTCGTAATCATTTGTATGTAAAGCGTGTATTAAACTCCCAAAATTTGCCCATTGTGTTATGGCCTTACTTAAAGGTATTTCATTAGGTAAAATGGCACGAGCCTCCGATGTTTTTATTTCAATTTGAGGATGAATAATAGTAGCGTATAAATTATTTGGTGAAGGAATATTCAAAATTTCTAACGGAGAAATACTTTTCACTAAAGTAAAACCACCAAAAATGGCAGGAGCAAGGTTATCAGCATGTTCGCATTTGCTAGCCAATGCTTCTCCTTTTATGGCAAATTGGGTCAATTGTGTTCTATTAAAAGGTCTTCCTAAAAGTTCATTCATTCCAAAAACACTACCCACAGCACTGGCAGCACTACTACCAATTCCGCTACCTGGTTTTATGTTTTTATATATTTCAATTTCGAAACCAAAATCTACGTCTAATTTATCATACATTGCCAATGCAGATACACCAGCAACGTTCGATACAGTTTCATAAGGCAAATCAAAACCTTCAATTTTAGTAATATGAATACCTTTTTTGCCAGATTTTCTAATTACCATGTTATCACCAACACTGTCTAAGCAAAACCCTAGTACATCAAATCCGCAGGATACATTTGCTACGGTAGCTGGAGAAAATATTTTTATTTCGTTCATTATTTAATCGTTTCCAATTCTTATAATATCTGCAAATAAACCTGAAGCTGTAACATCGGCTCCTGCTCCAGCACCTTTAATAATCATAGGTTGCTCAGGGTATCGTTTGGTATAGAACATCACAATATTATCTTTCCCTTCTAAATTATAAAATGGGTGACCTATTGGAATTTCTTGCAAGCCCACACTTGCTTTACCATTATTAAATTGAGCCACATATTTTAACTGACAATTTTTGGCTTTTGCAGACGCATATAACTGTTGATAATGTGCTTCATCTTTTATCAAAGTTTTGTAAAAATCATCAACGGAACCACTTTCAAGTCCTGATTTTGATAAAAATGGTGTGTTTTCAATGTCTTCTAAATTCATTTCAACACCACTTTCACGAGCAAGAATTAATATTTTTCTAGCTACATCAACACCGCTCAAATCAATTCTAGGGTCAGGTTCAGTATAACCTTCAGCGGCAGCTTGTTTAACTACATCATAAAACTTTGTTGAATCATTAAAATTATTGAAAACAAAATTCAGACTTCCTGACAAAACTGCATGAATTGAAGTGATTTTATCTCCAGATGCAATTAAGTTATTGAGTGTATCAATAATTGGTAAACCTGCTCCAACATTAGTTTCAAACAAAAATGGTGCGTTATATTTTAAAGATAACCGTTTTAATAATTTGTAATTTTCTAAATCACTAGAGCACGCTATTTTATTACAAGCAACAACGCCAATACTTTGTCTTAAATATTTTTCATAGAGGGTTGCTACTTCGTTATTAGCTGTAACATCAACAAATATACTATTACGTAAGTTTAACTTTTTAGTGCTTTCAAAAAAGCCGTTTAGTGATGCTTTTTCACCTTCTGCCAATTGCTCTTTCCAAGTATTTAAATCAATACCATCTTCATCAAAAATCATCTTCCTGGAGTTTGATAAGCCGGCAATTCGCATGTTAATTTTAAGGTTGTCTTTTAAATATTTGCGTTGTTGTTTAATTTGATCAACAAGTTTTTCTCCTACATTACCTACACCAGTAATAAACACATTAAGCTGTTTTGTTTTGGCTTCAAAAAACTGCTCATGTAATGAGTTGAGTGCTTTTTTTACATCTGTTTTGGCAATAACTGCCGAAATGTTTTTTTCAGAAGCTCCTTGAGCAATCGCCCTAATGTTAATATTGTTTTTTCCGAGCGTACTAAACATTTTACCGCTAATACCTTGGTGGCTTTTCATGTTATCACCAACTAAAGCAATGATAGAAAGCTCTTTTTCTACTATGATTGGATCTATTTTGTGTAAAGCAATTTCGTTTTCAAAAGTAGCGTCAATAGTCGTTTTTGCAATTTCGGCATCGTTTTCATCAATACCCAAACAAATTGAATGCTCTGAAGACGCTTGAGTAATTAGAATCACATTGATTTTTTCTTGTGATAAGGTTTCAAACAAACGTTTAGAAAACCCTGGAATGCCAACCATTCCACTACCTTGTAATGTTAACAAAGCAATGTTTTCAATATTACTAATTCCTCTTACGGTATAATTTCCGTTAGCTACATCATTCGAAATTATAGTTCCTACGGCATGAGGTTCTAAGGTGTTTTTTATATGAATTGGGATATTTAAATCTAATACTGGCTGAACTGTTGGAGGATATAAAACTTTAGCACCAAAATGCGACAACTCCATGGCTTCTTGATATGAAATTTTTTCGATAGGGTAGGCCTGTTTTACTAATTTCGGATTTGTGGTAAACATACCACTTACGTCTGTCCAAATTTCTAACTGTTCAACCTTTAATGCAGCAGCAACAATTGCCGCTGTAAAGTCTGATCCGCCACGACCTAATGTGGTTTCTTCACCTAATTTAGATTTAGAAATAAATCCTGGTAAAATGGTTATACGTTGAGTAGCAGATTTAAAATAATCCTGAATACTTTTATTTGTTATGCTGCTATAAACCTCAGCTTTGGTGAAGTTTGAATTTGTTGTTATTAAATCTTGAGAGTTTTTGTGCTCAACTGATAACGCTCTGTTTTTCATAGTTTCAGCTATGATAAAAGAAGATAGTTTTTCACCAAAACTTACTAATTTATCAGATGTTTTAGGTGATAATTCATTTATTAAGAAAATACCGTCTAATAGACTTTTAAGAGCATTTAATTTAATATCTACTGACTCTACAATTGGTGAACTTTTATCGAGATTTAATTCGTTAATGATATTAAAATGGATGTCTTTTATGGTGTTAAAAGTCTCTATGTAACCATTGTCTTTATTTTGTGCTTGTCTTCCAGCAAGCAACAGTTTATCTGTGATTCCACCAACTGCAGAAACTATGCAGACAACCGTATCTTTTTTAGAATAATTTTCTAAAATATTGATGACATTATTTATGTTTTTTGACGAACCTACAGAAGTTCCTCCAAATTTTAAAACTTTCATGTTTTAATATATTGATAATTAAAAATAATACTTGAAACACTGTAATTTAAAAAATTACAAAAATAGCCTGAAGAATATATAACTAGCAACCCCAAAGGGTTGTAGTATTTGTATAAGTAGCAAAAATAGAAGGTGTTCCTTTTAATGAAAAAGAAGTAAGAACAGTTGTATTTTGGCTTGAATGATTCATTATACTTAATATAATACTAGCCAAAAGTATCACATTTAGCTTAATAAAAAAACTAATTAATTTTTTTTGCGGTATTCTTATTATCAGTCAAGTTTAATTTAAGAAAATTCGGTTTTTAAAATAAGCATTAAAAAATCTTTAATATAGTTCTGTTGAGAGCATTATCACTTCTAAGTTGTTTAACAACAAAAATTCAATTATTAACGTTAAAATTATAGAACTGAATGAAGTAATTTCAAGCTAAATATCGTTTAAATACATATTTTTACGATAAAATGTAATTTGTATGCAATTTTTCTTATATTTGCAGAGTTAATCCATTAAAACCCTTTAACATGTATCCCCAAATACACTCAAAGTCATACTTAACCTTAGTCTGTTTATTTTTAGTTGTGCTATGTCAAGCGCAAGAACCCACGAATCCTTTAAAGGAAAAACTTAATTTGCAACTACATATTGTAGGTAGTGCTGGTTTGAATGATGTAACAAACGAGATTGATATGAGGGGTGAAGTTACCAATCTTGATAGCAATGATATTATTGAAAGAGGGTTTGTTTATAGTACTACTGAAAATCTTCCAACAATAAACGACACTAAAATTATCAATGAAAGCAATGAGAGAATTTTCAAAAGTAAATTAACGGATTTATTACAAAATACCTTTTATAATATAAGACCATACATAATTAACAAAAATGGGGTGGTTTATGGTAGTTTAAATATTATTGATACAAGCTCTCAACCAAGTATTGATGTTACTTTAAATACTAAACTAAAAACTTATCCAAACCCTTCTACAAATTATATTAGTCTTGCCGGACTAATGGAAACCAAAAATTATATTATTTATAATATGAAAGGAAAAGAACTAACTAGAGGTCAAATATCTTTTAACAATAAAATTGATATTAGGTTTTTAGAAAAAGGGCTATACCTTTTAAAATTAGAAGACGTTGAAATAATTAAGTTTATTAAAAATTAAGTAAAGCTTCTTTATATACCTTAACTTTTAAAGAATATAAGAATCCTTGACCTATTTTGTGTTGAGGATTTTTTCATTTATATAATTGTTGTTTGATTTAAAATTTAAAAATGCGTAATATTAATGACGATTAAAAAACATCTAAATTTCATGAAAATTTTTTCAAAAGAGCAAATTTATGAAGGCGATAAATTAACCGCCGAACGCCAAAATATTTCTTCTACAGATTTAATGGAACGGGCAGGAACGCAAATTTTTAATTGGATGCATATGCGTATGCAAGGAGCACAAGTTCCTATTCATATTTTTTGTGGAATAGGTAATAATGGAGGTGATGGTTTGGTTTTGGCAAGACATTTAATTTTAGATGGATATAATGTTAACACGTATGTTGTTAATTGCAGTGAGAAGCGTTCAAAAGACTTTTTGGTTAATTATGATCGTATCAAGAATGTAACTAAAAAGTGGCCAATCCTATTAAAATGTGAAGAAGATTTCCCTGAAATTAATCCAGAAGATATTATTGTTGATGCTGTATTTGGGATAGGTCTAAATAGACCTGTTGATGAGTGGGTTAAAAACTTATTTATGCATTTTAGAGCTAGTAGAGCCTTTACTTTAGCAATCGATATTCCATCTGGTTTGCTAACAGATAAAGTAATTGAAGATGAAAATGCTGTAGTTTGGGCAGGTTACACTTTAAGTTTTGCATCTCCAAAATTGGTATTCTTTTTACCTGAAACTGCAAAATATACTGTGCAATGGGAAGTTTTAGATATTGGCTTAGACCAAGAGTTTTTGCATACAACTCAAACAGAAGCTGAATTAATTGGAAAGTTTGAAGTATTACCAAATTACATTCCAAGAGAAAAGTTCGCAAATAAAGGTCAATTTGGTCACTCGCTAATAATTGGTGGGACGTATGGAAAAATAGGTGCCGTTACTTTATCCAGCAGAGCGGCTTTATCTGCGGGAGCAGGTTTGGTAACAGCTTACATTCCTAAATGCGGTTATACAGTATTGCAATCGTCACTTCCAGAAGCTATGGTAATTACTGATGTTGATGAAGAGCGTATAACCTCAATTGATTTTGATTTAGAGCCTACGGTAATTGGTATTGGAATGGGTGTAGGAACTCATTCAAAAACTGTAAGTGCCTTTGAAGTTTTTTTAAAAACTAATAAGGTGCCATTAGTGATTGATGCAGATGGGATTAATATCCTTTCTAAAAAGAAGACATTGTTAAAGCTGTTGCCTCCTCAAACAGTGATAACTCCACATCCAAAAGAACTGGAGCGTTTAATTGGAGCATGGAGTAATGATTTCGATAAATTAAAAAAAGCTAAAGCATTTTCAAAAAAGTACGATGTTATTTTGCTTATAAAAGGAGCACACACCATAACGATTTATGATGACAAACTTTACGTAAATACAACTGGTAACCCAGGATTAGCAACTGCAGGTAGTGGTGACGTATTAACGGGTATTATAACAGGATTAATATCTCAAGGGTATAACCCCGTAGTAGCTAGTATTATTGGTGTGTATTTACATGGAAAATCTGCTGACATTGCTGTTGAAGATTTGGGATATCAAAGTTTAATTGCCAGCCATGTGATAGAGTATTTAGGGGAAGCCTACTTAGATTTATTTAAACAACCAGAACCTGTTCAACAAGCAGACCCCTGAAGAAAAATCGAACGAATAAAAAAAGCCGCAATTTGCGGCTTTTAATTTTAAATGTTTAACTCTGTGAATAACTTTGTGATAGATTCACTAGATGGTCTAGGTGCATCTGGCGACACTATATTTCCCTCAGGATCTATTAATAAAAACCTAGGTATTCCGTTAATTTTGTAATCTCTAACAAATTGTGATTGCCAACCTTCAGGAGCAATTATCTGTATGCCTCCTAATTCTTTTTCCTTTATCATGGCTTTCCAACCTTCTTTTGCTAAAGTAGCAGCTTCTTCTTTGGTTTCTGCTCTGTAACCTCTACCATCATCCACTGAAAGGCTAACAAATTGTATGTTTTTACCATGATAATCTTTTTCTAATTTTTTCAGCGATGGAATTTCGGCTTTACATGGTCCGCACCAAGTAGCCCACACATCAACATACACATATTTTCCTTTTAAATCAGATAAGGATGTTGTACCACCTTTATAATTTTCATAATCTTCAAAACTAGGTGATGGAGACCCTTTTGGTAATTCAGTTTTTAAAATAATAGAACCTGCTAAATAGTTTTTATAAGAGCCTAACATAGGCTTTAAATTCTTTTTTAAAACGTTGGTAATAGAGGTGTCTATTTGAGAATTTGAAGCATAAAAATCCGATAGTTTTGATTCTATATTATTAAGTTCATTTTCTAAGCCTACCATATCTAAATTTCTTAATGCATCTAAATCAAGAAGCTCTTGCTGTAGTAGCCTATTTTTAGCTAAAAAATCACTGTGTTCTGCGCCAATACCAGTAAATTCGACGCTTTTATCAAATTTTTTAGTGTCTAGAGTAATATTTAAATCGAATCCATTTTTAAGAAAAACAGATGTGGCTTCGGTTCCATCGTAAAAAGTATGTACACCAGTTTCAACTTTCAATGTATCGTTGAAAGTGCCATCTTCATTCACTTTAATAGTTTTTGAGTAGGTGCGTGTACTTATAGTAATAGAGTCACTGTTTTTATTAGTGATCTTTCCAGATAATGAAGCGTAGTCTTTGGGTTCTTCTTTGCAAGCAATTATTGCAATGGCTAATGATAATATAAGCAGTTTTTTCATTCGTTTAATTTTTGTAAAAAGGCATTTCATATTTTTATTATCAAAAATATGTATTTGAGGTTGAGAGTTGTGGTTTTTAGTTAAAAATTAACATTTAAAGTTTATACGTTAACTTATTGTAATCTACTATTTCAGGAATAATATTAAGTGCAAATAACTCCTTTTGAGTGGTTAATACTGTTTCCTTATCAATTAATGATTGAGACCACTCGGTAATACTTAACCATTCTTGTACATCATCAAGCTTTTGTTTATATCGATTTGCTATAGTTTTATCTATACTTGGAATATCTTTAAAATCAGCTGTGGTGTTGTTTATAATATTTAAAATCGTTTCTAAATCCTCTTTATTTGAATTAATAAAATCTTCTCTTACAGCTATTACAAAACATGGCCATGGAGAAGGGCAATTACCTATACGTCTAAAAGTACCATCATCTACCAAAGGTTTTGTGGTGAATTTTTCCCATAAAAAATAATCCGCAGTTCCATCTGTTAAACCTTCAACGGCACCTTCTAGGTCTTTAATGACTTCAAAATTTAAATCTTCATTTAAATTCCAGTTGTTGTTTTCAGCATTTATAAAAGCCATTAAATGAGAACCAGAACCGAATCTACTTATGGCTGCCTTAGTTCCTTTTAAATCGCTAATGGTTTTGTATGATGAATTTTTTGCAACATGAATGCCCCAAACAAGTGGTGTTTGCACAAACGTTTGTACTATTCTGCTCGGGTTACCGTCAATTATGTCTTTAATAATTCCTTCAGTAAGGATTACAGCTATATCTATATCTTTATTTCGTAACGCTTTACACATGGCTCCTGTACCACCTGGGTAATCGTGCCATCGCAAATTAATATCCTTTTCTTTGTATTCTCCGTTTTTAAGAGTTAGGTACCAAGCCAGATTAAAATGTTCAGGCACCCCACCAATATTAACTTTCTTCATTAAATCAATCTATTTGTTCTACAATTTTATTTAGCGCATATATTATTAAATCTTCTACAACTTGAGATGGGTTATCACTAAAAGTACCAGAAGCCCTATTAGCTATTATCGCATTTAGAGATATGGCTTGATGGCCTAATAGTTTAGACAACCCATAAATGGCCGATGTTTCCATTTCAAGGTTCGTAATTCTTATACCCTTAAAATTAAAAGCATCCATTTTTGAGTTCAAATTCTGGTCTTGAATGGGAAGCCTTAAAACGCGTCCTTGCGGACCATAAAAACCCCCTGCAGTTGCTGTTAGTCCTTTTTGCGTTTGAGAACTTGAGAAAGCATTAATAAGCAATTCACTACCACTAACAACAATGGGTTTCGATTTGTTTTTACTCCAATTGGTTTGAGAAACAAACGCATTTTCAATTTCAGGATTGCCAAAAGAATCTAATTTATAGGCGTGAAGCATACCGTTTAAATCTAAGCTGTATTCACTGATGACAAATGAATTTACGGGGATATCTTCTTGTAATGAACCAGATGTGCCAATTCTAACAATATTTAAACTTTTGAGGGTTTTCTTTAGTTTTCTAGTATGTAAATCGATATTAAATAAAGCGTCTAGTTCGTTTAAAACAATATCAATATTATCCGGACCTATTCCTGTAGAAATTACTGTTATTCGTTTGTTTTTATATGTTCCTGTTTGAGTCTTGAACTCTCTTTTTTGGGTGGAAAATTCAATGCAGTCAAAATGCTTTGTTACTTTTTCTACTCGATCCGGATCTCCAACAAAGATGATGGTTTCAGAAACATGTTCCGGCTTTAAGTTTAAATGATAAACACTACCATCGTGATTTAAAATAAGTTCAGATTCCTTTATGTACATTTAAACGGATTTTATAAGTCTGTTTTCGGATTTGCTAAATTGGAAATCAGACTTTTTAACACCTCCGAAAATCATATTATTGTTAAGTTTTGATGAAAAATTATATTGACCTAGTAACGCCTCATGTCCGTCTCTATTCAATTTGATTTTACCATCTTCAAAAGTAAAAAATATGCTTAATTTGTTAATAATTCTTTCTATTTGTAAATCACCATATCCATAAAAACCTTGATAATTTAAGGCATAGCCTAACAACTGATTTTTTGATGTAATTTCCTTTTTATTAATAATTTCTAGTATGTTTTTTTCAAGAACATTTAAACCATCAACGGAGTCGGGGAAGCGCTCTAAATGTGCTTTTAAGCAATTACTTAAGTATTTAAATGAAGACGGTTTTACAATAAAAGGTTTTAGTAAATTATGGTCAATTCCGCAGTAAATACTCCATACGGTAGTTGCCATAGTTATATCATCTTCATTCAATAAAACCTTATTTTCAAAATGTTTCATTAGCTGTTCAGAATTTAACTCTGCTAAACCTTTTAGGTTTTTGCTTCCTTCAATTCTTCCACTGCATACAAGAAATATTGGAGCATCTATTTTTTTTTGTTGTAAAAGGCTGATAACTGCAACCATATTAATGTGGCAAAACAAATCGTATTCAAACCACAAAACAATTTCGGAATAGTTGTCCAGATGATTTAACTTTTCTAACTCTTTTTTAATTTTTTCAGTATCTAAATCTATATTATAAAATAAACTAAAAAAATCCTGTCGAGTTTTTAGAAAGGCGTTAGAACCTACTTTTTCTATAGTTGGGCCTTCACAAAGCATTTCCTGCCATGTTAATATTTCACCATCAAATCCTAACTCATTAAGAAAATTAGTTAATACGTCTCCGTTGGTAATATGAAGTGGTAGTTTGTTCATTATTATCCGCCTACGCGCTTTACTTGAAAACCTTTATCCTTCAGAATTCGCATTATTTTATCACGATAATCTCCTTGAATAATAATCTTATCGTCTTTAAAACTACCACCAACACTCAATTTAGTTTTAATTTCCTTAGCAAGAATTTTAAAATCTTCGGTTGCTCCAGTATAACCTTCAAGAATAGTAATAGGCTTACCTTTTCGTTTTTCGTATTTGCAAATTATGGGGTCATCTTGCATCCAAATATTAGAGGATTCCTCTGTACTTGAGTCTTCTTCCTGAATATGATCAGGAAATAAATTTTTAAGCTGATCTTGAAGATCCATGACGTTATTTTTTAATAAGTCCTAACTCTACTAAACGCTCATTTAAAAATTCGCCAGCTGTAATATCATCAAAACCTTTTGGATTATCTTTATCAATACATCCTTCCAATACGTCTAGCTTCATACTGCTTATAGGATGCATAAAGAACGGAATAGAGTATCTTGATGTTCCCCAAAGCTCTCTTGGTGGATTAATCACACGATGTATGGTTGACTTTAGTTTATTGTTGGTATGTCTTGAAAGCATATCACCAACATTTATCATTAATTCATCTGGTTCTGCAATGGCATCAATCCATTCTCCTTTATGATTTTGCACTTGTAAACCTCTTCCTTGGGCGCCCATTAATAGTGTGATTAAATTGATATCTCCGTGTGCAGCAGCACGAACAGCATCTTTAGGCTCTTCTTTAATTGGTGGATAATGAATCGGTCTTAAAATGGAGTTTCCATTATGAATATATTTATCAAAATAAGTTTCTTCCAAATTTAAATGCAATGCTAAAGCTCTTAAAACATATTTTGCTGTTTTCTCTAGCATTTTATAGGTTTCTTTTCCAATTTTATTAAATTCTGGGAGTTCTTTAACAATAACATTATCAGGATATTCAGCTTTTAAAGCATCATCATTTTCAACATATTGCCCAAAATGCCAAAACTCTTTTAAATCCCCTTCTTTTTTTCCTTTAGCGCTTTCTTTTCCAAAAGAAACATAACCACGCTGTCCGCCAATTCCAGGTATCTCATATTTCTGTTTAGTTTCAACTGGTAAATCGAAAAAATTCTTTACTTCTTTATATAAGTTGTCAACTAAAGCATCGTCTAAGAAATGACCTTTCAAGGCTACAAAACCTATTTCTTCATAAGCTTTTCCAATGGCGTTTACAAAATTTTGTTTTCTAACAGGGTCGTTAGAAGTAAAATCATTTAAATTAACACTAGGGATTGTATTCATGAGTTGATATGTTTAAAAATAATCTATTACAAATGTACAAAACATTGCAAAGTTTTTTGCATTGAATAATGTTCAATTTTTTTATCGATATTTTCTTTTTATGGTATATTTGATAAAGAAATAGTCAAATTTTTATGAAAACCTCAACAGTTTCTGATAGCATGAAATATAACATCGACAATTTAAATCATGAAACCTTATTGGCATTGTATAAAAACATGCTGAAACCGAGGCTAATAGAAGAGAAAATGCTTGTCTTACTGCGCCAAGGTAAAATAAGTAAGTGGTTTTCAGGAATCGGGCAAGAAGCTATTTCAGTTGGTGTTACTATGGCCTTGAATAGCGATGAATATATTTTGCCAATGCACCGAAATTTAGGCGTTTTTACAACTAGAAATATTCCACTACATAGATTGTTTGCTCAATGGCAAGGAAAAGCTTCTGGATTTACAAAAGGTAGAGATCGATCTTTTCATTTTGGTACGCAAGAGTATAAAATAGTTGGAATGATATCTCATCTGGGACCACAATTGGGTGTTGCTGATGGGATTGCCTTGGCTTCAAAATTGAACAAGAAGAGTCAGGTTACAGCTGTTTTTACAGGAGAAGGAGGAACCAGTGAGGGCGATTTCCATGAAGCTTTAAATGTTGCTTCGGTGTGGCAATTACCCGTATTATTTTGTGTAGAAAATAATGGGTATGGACTATCTACGCCAACAAAAGAGCAGTATAATTGTGAGAATATAGCAGACAGAGGTGTTGGTTATGGTATGGAATCGCATATTATCGACGGGAATAACATTTTAGAAGTTTATAATAAATTAGCAAGCATTACGGAAAGTGTGCGCAAAAACCCTCGTCCAGTTTTAATAGAATTTATAACTTTTAGAATGCGTGGGCATGAAGAGGCTAGTGGTACAAAATATGTTCCACAAGAATTAATGGATGCTTGGGCTGCGAAAGATCCTGTATTAAATTTTGAGGCATTTTTGTTAAATGAAAATATTTTAAATGACACAGAAAATGAACAGCTTAAAGATGAAATAATAAATGAAATTAACGAGCATTTAGATATTGCTTTTAATGAAGATGATATTATTCCAAGTGAAAGTGTAGAATTAAATGATGTATATCAAAATTATAATTATCAGGAAGTTATAAATAATTCAGAATTAAATGAAGTTCGTTTTATTGATGCTATTTCTGATGGCCTAAAACAAAGTATGGAGCAGCATGAAGATTTGGTCATCATGGGGCAGGATATTGCTGAATATGGAGGTGCTTTTAAAATAACTGAGGGCTTTGTTAAACAATTTGGTAAAGAACGTGTACGTAATACGCCTATTTGTGAATCTGCTATCGTTGAAGCTGCCATGGGGCTATCAATCTCGGGAATGAAAAGTGTTGTAGAAATGCAATTTGCTGATTTTGTAAGTTCGGGTTTTAATCCTGTAGTTAACTATCTTGCTAAATCATATTACCGATGGCGTCAAAATGCGGACGTTGTAATAAGAATGCCTTGTGGTGGTGGCGTTGCAGCTGGACCATTTCATTCGCAAACTAATGAAGCATGGTTTACAAAAACTCCAGGGTTAAAAGTGGCTTATCCAGCGTTTCCTTACGATGCAAAAGGCTTATTGGCAACGGCAATTAATGACCCCAATCCTGTTTTATTCTTTGAGCATAAAGGCTTATACAGAAGCATACGTCAAGACGTACCAACTGATTATTATACACTTCCTTTCGGGAAAGCCTCGTTATTAAAAGAAGGAAAAGATGTTACCGTTATATCTTATGGAGCTGCGGTACATTGGGCTTTAGAAACTTTAGCCAATAATCCTGAAATCTCAGCAGATGTATTAGATTTAAGAACACTTCAGCCATTAGATATGGATACCATTTATGCGTCTGTAAAAAAAACAGGGAAGGCTATTATATTACAAGAGGATTCCTTATTTGGTGGTATTGCAAGTGATATTTCAGCGCTTATTATGGAACAATGTTTTGAGTACTTAGATGCACCGGTAAAACGAGTGGCAAGTATGGAAACACCCATACCATTTGCTAAACAACTTGAAAATCAGTATTTACCAAAAAACAGGTTTGAAGCTGAGCTTAAAAATTTAATAGATTATTAATTTAATGTTTTAGCAACAGCCTGTACTTCATCTAAAACACGAAGTAAATTACTGCTCCAAAGCATTTCTATTTCATCTTCAGTGTAGCCGCGTTTTACAAGCTCCAATGTAACATTAAAGGTTTCGGAAGCATCACTCCAGCCTTCAATGCCGCCACCACCATCAAAATCGCTACTGATTCCAACATGTTGAATACCTATTTTGTCAACTAAATAATCAATATGGTTTACAAAATCTGAAACATCCACCGCAGGAGGTAAATTCTTCATTTTACTTAGCTTTTCTTTTAAAAGTGTGCGCATCACGCTATAATGATCATAATAAATTTCCCGCTCGTCATTGGGTAAGTTTTTAATATCCTTTCTGTCAACCCATTTTACACCCAAAGAGTCCATGATTTTTGTTCCAATTTCCTTTTCTATTTTAGATCGAGCCTCAACTTTTTCTGTATTTAAATATGATGTAAATGCAACGGTCTGTACAACGCCACCATTTTCTTTTAGCCATTCTAGCTGTTCATCATCCAAATTTCGACTATGATTACATAATGCTCTTGCCGAGGAATGCGACGCTATAATGGGTGCTTTGCTCAGTTCAATCATTTGTCTCATGGCTTCTTTTGAGGGGTGAGAAACATCAATCATCATTCCCAATCGATTCATTTCTTTAATCACTTCTTTACCTAATTCACTTAATCCATTATGTAACCAAACATCATCATCTTCACCAGTATTACTATCGCTTAGTTGACTATGCCCATTGTGAGCAAGCGACATATAACGTCCACCAAGATTATAAAATTTTTCTACATTTTTAATATCTAAACCAACAGGGTAGCCATTCTCAATACCAATCATGGCAACTTTTTTACCGGATTTATAAATGCGTCTAACATCTTCAGAAGTTGTTGCTAATTCAATAGCATCTGGAGCAATTTCTTTAACCAATTTATGAATAGCATTAAATTTAGACATGGCATTGCCATAAGCTTTCTTGTAGCCGGTATCCGTTAAAGAGTCTTGCCCAGTATAAACGATAAACCATGCAACATCTAATCCGCCAGCTTTCATTTTTGGGAGATTAACTTGCGATTCTAAATTTTGCGTATAGTTTATAGAGTCTGTAAAATTCTTTACGTTTATATCGCAATGTGTATCTAATGTAATAACGCGGTCATGAATGGCTTTAGCTCGCTCTAAAAGCGCAATAGAATCATTATTTGTCATAGAGTCTTTAGAAGAATTAGATTTATTTTTACAAGAAGAAAAAAAAACTGCTAAGCAGATAATTAGAGCAAATTGCTTCATTATGTTTTTACATTTAAAGTTAATCTCGTGAATATACAAAATATGCTTTTATGATTTTGAATATCAAAATTTGTATATTTAATTCATGCGTTGGCCAATATTTGTATTGATATTATGCATTGTAGGTTGTAAAAAGGAACCTAATTTTGAAGAGGACTATGACTGGAACTCCAGAATTGTTATGGCTTCTGCATATAATTCTTTAGCCTACCAAACTAGTTCAAATCCGCATATTACCGCGTTTGGAGATAGTTTAAAACCTGGTTTAAAATATATTGCGGTATCTAGAGATTTATTACGCAAAGGTTTAAAACACAATACCCCTGTAAAGATTGAAGGCTTTAAAGGGGTATTTTTTGTAAAAGATAAAATGAATGTTCGTTATAAAAACCACATAGATATTTACATGGGTGTTGATGTAAAAGCTGCAAAACAGTGGGGCAGGAGAATGGTTTGCATTGACTATGGTATACCAAAAGCGGATTGATTTTTATTTAATTTCAGCTTCCGAAAGTATAAACGGATAAGCCTCTTTTACTTGATTGAGTTCTTCTTTTGATAATTTGTCTGATGGTTTTTTAAGCACATTAATGCTATAAGTGTTTCGCAATTCGTAATAGGCCTTTGTCAACTCGTTTTGTACGGCAATAAACTGCTTGTAAGTTGTGTTTTTTCCATTTTGTAATGAAACAACTGCTTCCTTTGGATTATCAGAAGCGTTCGAATCCTTTTCTCCATAACAATAATTACAGCTTCCATCGCCATTATTATCAATAAAAGATTTGGTAATTTCTTTTAAATCTTCTAGAGCAACAATATCATTTTCAATCATTACTTCGTCATTATTGTTAATTACAATGCGGAGTATATTCCGCTCATGAATTGGGTTAGTGCAATCGCCAGTAGGACAATCTTTTGGCAATAGCCTATTAATGCCTTCATCTGTCGATATGGTTGCTGTAACAAGAAAGAAAATGAGTAATAAAAATGCGATGTCTGCCATAGACCCCGCATTTACTTCGGGTACTAATTTTGAATGTCTCATGATTATAGTTTAAATGTTAATAGAAACTTAAATCACAAAAACAATACCGTATTTAATGTGCGTAACGCTTAGCGCCTTTCCAAACACAAGTGTTAGAAGTGTTGAAATCTATAATGCGACTATTTGCAAATAAATTTTCTTGTGTGATGTTATTTAGATGTCTCGATATTTTATGAATTGATTTCATTTTTTTAAGATTTGATAGATGAAAGATTTGGAAGAAAAGACGTTACTTATCTGTAACGTCTTTTACTGTTCCATTCGTTGCTTTTTGTACCGTTTAAGGTTCCTGATAATTGATTGTTGTTTAAAGTTCTCATGATTGTTTGATTTTTGATTAATGATTATTTTTTAATTGTTTTATACTAGATAGACGACCACAACTAAAAAATGTTACAGTACTATGTATAACAAAGTAATAAATTAACAAATTTTAACTATTTTATATTGAAATAGGGCACAAGTACTAATACATTTTTGCGTCTAAATAACTTTAGGAATAGTTTTTGTGTTAAACGATTTATAAAAAATGAAAGGTGATGAGTTTCTTTTGACAGAAAAAAATATCTTTGAACCTTTAAAGGATTAAACCTTAAAAATGATATACGATTGATGAAACCTTATATTGTATGTATTTTACTAATGTTCTTTTCGTTATCTATAAATGCGCAAGTAGATAATAAAAAGAAATCGGTTGCTATACCAGCTGTTGAAAGTGAAAAAGATTCTTCAGATATTACTCCTTTAACACCTTCAAAACCCATAGAGAATACTAACCTAGGGGTTAAAAAGCCCAATTTTTCTCCGATTTTAGAATTTCCAAAAAAGGAATTTTCTATGTTTCCTCAGGAGGAATTTGGAAATCCAGGAGAGTTGTACGTAAAACGGATTGATAAAAATATAGAAGATTTAAAATTATCTCCTGCTGAGGTCGAACAACGCAATGGTAGTTCAACCGATCAATTTTTAGGGGATTTTAAAAGTAAATCGAAATTTGTTAACGTCATTTATAGAGACCATGGTTATACAGATGGTGACTTAATTCAAGTATTAGTAAATGACGATATTATTTACCCAAGAGTTTATTTAACAGGCGGTTATAAAGGATTTAAACTTGATTTACAAGAAGGCTTTAACAAAATAGACTTTTTAGCTTTGAATCAAGGAGAATCCGGACCCAATACGGCAGAATTTCAAGTAATTGATGATGCAGGACATATAGTATCGCACAATCAATGGAATTTAGCCACTGGTGTTAAAGCAACGATTATTGTTGTGAAGGAGTAACTAAGAAATTATCTTTTCAATTAGCCTTAATTCTTCTTCAGAAAACTCTAAACAATCCAAGGCTTTTACATTATCTTTTAATTGATTTGACGAACTAGCACCAACCAATACCGATGCTACTTGTTTTTGCCTTAAAATCCATGCAATGGCCATCTGAGATAGTTTCTGATCACGTTTTTTGGCAATATCATTTAATTTCTGAATCTTATCGATTTGACTGGTAACAGTTTCTGAATTTAAATAAGTTAAATCTTTACCAGCTCTGGAATCTTTTGGAATTCCTTTTAAGTATTTATCAGTTAATAAACCTTGAGCTAAAGGAGAAAACGCAATACAACCCACACCATTTTGCTCTAAAGTATCTAAAATGCCATCTTCAACCCATCTATCAAACATAGAGTATCTGGCTTGATGCAGTATAAAAGGTACATTCAAGCGTTTTAAAATCTCAGCTGCTTGCTCTGTTTCTTGAGGTTGGTAATTTGAAATGCCTACATATAAAGCTTTTCCTTGTCTTACAATATCTGCTAAGGCACCCATGGTTTCTTCTAAAGGTGTATCGGGGTCTGGTCTGTGATGATAAAAAATATCAACATAATCAAGCCCCATTCGCTTTAAACTTTGGTCTAAACTCGCCATCAAATATTTTCTAGACCCTAAATTACCATAGGGACCAGGCCACATATCAAAACCAGCTTTGGTTGCTATAAAAAGTTCGTCCCTATAAGACTTAAAATCATTTTTAAATATAGTTCCAAAAGTTTCTTCAGCAGAACCAAATGGAGGACCATAATTATTTGCCAAATCAAAATGCGTAATTCCTAAATCAAAAGCAGTTCTTAATATATCTCTACCATTTTGAAGGCTATCAACAAACCCAAAATTATGCCACAAGCCTAAAGAAATTGCAGGTAATAAAACACCACTTTTTCCAGATCTTTTGTAAGTCATTGAATCATAACGTTTAGCGTCTGCTACATACCTCTGTACTCCCGATTTGTCGTTAATTTGCATGCTTTTTATTGTTTATAGTGTAAATGTATTAATTAGTTTTTACTTTTAGAAAAAGAAAAGCCTTCAGGAAATATTTTCTGAAGGCTTTTTGATTTATTAATTTAAAATATTAGTCTTTTAAAGGTTGTTTGATTTCTTGTTTCAGGTGTTTTGCATAAAAGCCCATCATAGCTTCATAAAGTGCAATTCTGTTTTCTTCTTTTCCAAATCCATGTCCTTCGTCATATTTCACCATATATGGCACGTCAAAACCTTTCGCTCTTAAAGCTTCAACAATTTGGTCAGATTCATCAATATTTACTCTTGGATCATTGGCCCCTTGAACTACAAAAAGCGGTTTTTTAATTTTATCTATTTGGAATACAGGAGAAACCTCTTCCATAATAGCTTTTTCTTCTGGTACATCTGGGTCATACCATATTTCTTTAATAATTTTTAAATACGGTTTCCAATATGGAGGAATTGTATTCATAAAAGTAAATAAGTTAGATACACCAACATAGTCAACACCACAAGCATATAAATCTGGTGTTTTAGTCAATCCACGTAATACAGCATAACCACCGTGGCTACCTCCATAAATAGCTGCGTTATCTTTATCAACCCATCCTTGCTCGACAACATATTTTAAACCATCTTCCACATCATCCATGGCTTTTCTACCAATTTCTTTAAATCCAGACTCTAAAAACTCTCTTCCATAACCACCAGAAATTCTAAAATTAACTTGTAATGTTGCATAGCCACGGCTAGCAAATAACTGAGCTTCTGGATTAAAGCCCCAAGAATCTCTAATACCTTGTGGTCCTCCATGTGGATTAACAATTACAGGAACTTTTTGTCCATTAAGCGCTGCTTTTGGTAGAGTAATATATCCGTGTATTGTTTTACCATCTCTACTTTTAAAAGTAATCGGGCGCATCTCAGCCATATCGCTTTCAATTAGATTAGGCATTAAATCATAAAGTAATTTAAATTCGTCCTTTTTAGCATCATAAGAGTAGTAGGTACCATATAATTTATCACTTTGAAGAAATATTAAATACTTGCTTTCATCGTCGGTAGCATCAGGAATTGAATAATTATATCCTGGAAATTTTGTAGTTATGCGGTTGTGTAGTTTTTTGTAATAATCGCTAACAGGAATAATTTCACTTTTCTCACCTTCATAATAAAAATAATCTAGTTCGTAATTTCTGTTTCTTGATAAGCCCAGACCTGATACATCATATTTATCATTAGAGTATAGCTTTTTAATTACTTTATCTTCCTTTAAGTCATACAACAAAACTTCAGTTTTATCACTATCTAGGTTTGATATTACATAGGCATCATGAGGATAATCGGTCGCATAGTTAAATGAAGAAATACCAAAATTATCTTTCCAGCTTAGTTGTTTTTTTACTTCAAAATTATCGCCATCTAGTGTATAGTATAAATCTATATTTACGCCATCTCTTAATTTAGCAAACCCTCTAAGGTTACCATCTTTGTCAAATTCATAACTGTTAATAGGGTTAGCGGCATCATCGTTTTTATATAATTGTACTAAATCACCAGTAACTATATTGATTTTATAAGGTTCGAAAATTTGTGGATTATTTTGATTCATTGAAATAATCATATGGTCTTTATCTTCTTTCAATCCTTCTAAAATATTCACTTTTACCCCATCAAAAGGAGTTAGTTCTTTTTGATTAGACCCATCAATATTTACTGCAAATAAGTGGTAGTCTTCGTTACCACCTTTATCCATAACATAAACCAAGCGTTCATCATTTGCCCATCCAAATCCACGAATTAATTCTTCTTTTTCTTCTATAACTCTTTTTACTTCGTTGGTTTCAAGATTTTTAACATATACATGATTTTTAGCGTTTTCGTCCTTTTCTCGATATGATAAGTACGTTCCATTAGGAGAAAAACTAAAAGATCGAGCCTTAGGTCTCGCAAAATAATCTTCAACAGAGTACTTATAGTTTGTAGGATTCCAATTTGCTAATTTTTCTAAATCTTCATCAGAGGTTGGTAAAGCGGTATTACCAGGAAGTGTTTTTACTGTTTTTGCCAATGTTAGTGGCAACTCCATACCTCCTTGAAAAAAGGTACCAGAGATTGTGTTTTCCTTTGGAGTGCCAACAAACTTAATCCCTGCTTGCTTAAACTTGATAGTAAGTGTGTCATTCACAAAACTTGTCTCATCCATAGGGATATCGGTAGCACCTTGTGAAGGGCTGTCCATTGTAGAAGAATAATTGCCATCCTCGTTTTTAACATTAAATACTAAAGGTATTTCTGTGCCTTGTACAGATAGTTTTCCTTCCCAAGAACCAGCAATGTCTTGCGCATTAATTTGGGTAATCATCCCTAAAAAAAGGAACAATGTACCAGTTAGTTTTAAAATTGTAGTTTTCATTTGAGTTTTGTTATTAAAATTAATTTTAATTAAGCTAGATATTCAGTTAGAAGCCAAAAAATTAAATATGTTACAATATAATTAAAGAATTATTTGAAATTAATACTATTCCCAATATCAAGACGATTAATTCTTAAAAAATGAGTGGTAAAGTACACTTGTTAATATTCCTTAATAATTTTCATGGTAAACATGCTAAATAAACCCTTTAAAGATGTTATTTTTGCACGTCAGTAAAATGAAATTATGTCCATTTCTAAAACAGAGTTAGAAGAAAGAAAAACCGGAAAAGACTTATATAGCTACCAAAAAGGGGCTATTAATAAAATTTTTAAAGCCTTCGAAGAATCACCAGATGATTATCATTTGCTTTATCAATTGCCTACAGGTGGTGGAAAAACAGTTATTTTCTCTGAAATAGTTAGGCAATATCTAAAACACCATCAAAAGAAGGTTTTAGTTATGACGCACCGTATTGAGTTATGTAAGCAAACATCAAATATGCTTACCGAATTTGGTGTTGTTAATAAAGTAATAGATAGTAAAGCCGATTTAAGCGATCAAGCCAATTATAGTTGCTTCGTGGCCATGGTTGAAACCTTAAACAACAGGTTACATGACGATAAATTAGATATTTCTGATATTGGGTTAGTAATTATTGATGAGGCTCATTACAATTCATTTACTAAATTATTTAAGTTTTTTAGTCAATCTTTTATTTTAGGAGTTACTGCAACCCCTTTAAGTTCGAGTATTGAGTTACCAATGACCGATAATTACGATGAATTAATTGTTGGAGAAAGCATAGAATCCCTTATTGAAAATGGTTTTTTGGCACGTGCCGAAATGTATACTTACAACGTAGGATTAACGTCTCTGGTGGTTGGTGCAAATGGAGATTATACAGTTAAATCTTCAGAAGATCTATACACCGATAACGATATGTTAACCAAGCTTTTACAAGCTTATGAAGAACGTTCAAAAGGTAAAAAAACATTGATTTTTAATAACGGTATTAATACCTCTTTACATGTTTACGATACGTTTAGAAGAGCAGGTTATCCTGTTGCTCATTTAGATAATACGAATACAAAAAAAGAGCGTGCTGCTATATTAAAATGGTTTAAGAAAACTCCAGATGCTATTTTAACGTCAGTGAGTATTCTAACAACCGGATTTGATGAGCCCACTGTAGATAGTATTATATTAAACAGAGCAACAAAATCATTAACGCTTTACTACCAAATGATTGGTAGAGGGTCACGTGTATTAAAAAACAAAAAGTCCTTTACTGTTGTAGATTTAGGAAATAACTTCCATCGATTCGGTCCATGGGGTGATGATTTAGATTGGCAACGCATCTTTAAATCGCCAAATTATTATTTAGATTCTATTTTAAGTGATGAAGATTTAGAAAGTAATTTCAGATATGAAATGCCTGATGAATTACGTGCTGAGTTTTCAAAATCAGAAGAAGTGTATTTCGACATCCAAAAAACTTATGTGGATTCTATTCGAAATGGTGAGTCATCAAAAGTTGTTTTAGAACGCTCTATTGAGCAACATGCTAAAATTTGTATTGAAAATAGTGAAGATGTATATGATGCTATTGGACTAGCAAAAATGTTAGGAGAAGATATAGATTTCAGAATTCAACGTTACACAAAATGCATCAGTAAGAGCACTTTTAATTTTGTAGAATGGCTAAAAGGAGATTATCGAAAAAAACTAAATGCCTATTTACGTGCTAATTTTGATGAAGTTTTTGAGGAAATTCATGGTTATCCACCGGTAGAATAGTATTTCGGAACAATTTACCACCAATTAATTATTCCATCCTTAAAATAAGATGTATCTTTACTGCCTATTATTCACAAAAAAACAGCAGGATACCTTAAACTATGGCTAAATCACAAGTTACTTTTAATAAAATAGAAAAAGAAAAGAAACGCTTAAAGAAAAGAGAAGAGAAACAAAAGAAGAAAGAGGCAAGAAAAGCTTTAGCCAAAGAAAATCCTCAAGGTATTCAATTTGCATATGTAGATTTTAACGGAAATTTAACCGATACACCACCAGACCCAAATATGAAAGTAAAAGTAGATGCTGAAAGCATTGAATTGGGTATTCCTAAAAAAGAAGATAGAGGAGAAGAGGAGCCAACCGCTAAGGAAGGTAAAGTATCTTTCTTTGATCATTCAAAAGGGTTCGGTTTTATACTTGACAGCATTAATCAAGAAAAATATTTTGTTCATGTAAGCGGTTTACTTGATGAAATTCAGGAAAATGATAAAGTTACTTATGAGCTTGAGCGTGGACAAAAAGGAATGAATGCCGTAAGAGTAAAAAAGATTTAGCACATAATTTTATTTAATAAACTGCTTTATTTATGTCCTTGAGATTTCATACACTTGAAGAGGATGAAGAATATATAAATCTCCAAACAGAATTAGTTAGACTACAACAACACATTAAAGGAACCAACCAACGCGTACTTATTTTATTTGAAGGTAGAGATACTGCAGGTAAGGGTGGTGCTATTATGCGTTTTATTCGCTTTTTAAACCCGCGTCTTTTTAAAGTTGTAGCACTTTCAAAACCTACAGAGCGTGAACTTGGGCAATGGTATTTTCAACGTTATATTGAGCACTTACCCGGTCCGGGAGAAATGGTGCTTTTTGACCGCAGTTGGTATAACCGCTCGGTTGTAGAGCCTGTAATGGGCTTTTGTTCCAAAAAGCAATACAATTTATTTAATAAGCAAGTGGTACAACTGGAAAAATTACTGGTTGAAGATGGTATCCATTTGTTTAAATTTTGGTTTTCAATTAGCGCAGAAGAACAAAAAAAACGATTAGAAGAGCGTGTTCATAATCCTTTAAAACAATGGAAATTGAGTAGTGTGGATGTAGCAGCGCAATCAAAATGGGAAGATTTTACAAAGTATAAAGAAGCCATGTTTAAAAAAACCGGCAAACCCAATGCGCCTTGGATTGTTATTAATGGAAATGAACGCGACGTTGCTAGAAAAGAAGTGATTAGATATGTAGTTAATAGATTTGACTACGATAAGAAAGGTGAAACAGGAGAGCGACTGGAGCTTGATAAATCTATAGTTTCAGAAGTTTTTGACAATGAAAGCCTTAAAGAGTGCTTAAGTAAATAATTTATAATTGATCGTTTCTAACTACCTTAGAATTTTAAAACTGAGTTTTTAAATATGGCAATACAAAAAAAGACCTTAACGATTGTATTAGCATTTTTTGCCATTTACGTAATATGGGGTTCTACTTATCTTCTTAATAAAATTGCCGTTTCAGAATTACCTCCTTTTAAACTAGCATCCATACGTTTTGTTATTGCTGCAATTCTCATATTTATTATTGCTAAAATCTTAAAGATTAATATTTCCATTACCAAGGAACAACTAAAAAACACTGCCATTGCAGGTTTCTTATTTTTAACCTTTGGAAATGGGGTTGTTGTTTGGGCTTTAAAATTTGTTGATAGTGGCTTTGCAGCGTTAGAAATATCGGCACAACCTTTAGTAGTACTTATTTTAATGCGTATTATACAGGGTAAAAAAATATCAACAATGGCTTATATTGGTGTTGTTTTAGGCTTTATTGGTATTTATCTTTTGGTAAGTCAAAAAGAACTGGTAAGTCAAGAAGGTCAAATTATAGGTATGATAATGATATTTGCTTGTATGATAAGTTGGGGTTACGGGAGTTTATTTGTTGGAAAAGCAAATTTGCCTTCAAATTATTTTGTAAATACAGGTTACCAAATGCTTACTGGAGGTATTATGCTTTTTATAGTTAGTATGATTTTAGGAGAAACGTGGACCCTACCATCAACTTGGAATACCGATGTACAATGGTCGATGCTTGGACTTATTTTGTTTGGAAGCATTATAGCATTTTCCGCATTTAATTTTTTACTTAAAGAAGTATCACCCGAAAAAGTAGCAACAAACACCTATGTAAACCCTATTATAGCATTAATTTTGGGCTGGTGGGTGTTAAATGAAACCATCACGCTTCAATCTATTATAGCAGCTATTGTGTTACTTACGGGAGTTTATTTTATTAATACTAACCGTGTAATAAAACCTCGAGGCATTGGACGTTAAACTAGCCATAAAATATATGCTTATTAGTACCATAGCGTTTGCTTGTATGAATGGCACCGTTAAGTACCTTGTACATGTTGATGCGTTTCAAATTGTATTTTTTAGGTCGTTAAGCTCTTTGTTTTTTACATTCGGATTCCTTTTTAAAAATAAAATCCCCATTTTAGGTAATAACAAAAAACTTCTAATCTTAAGGGGAATCGTCGGTGTTACATCTATGAGTTTATTTTTTATGTCTACGAAATACTTACCCATAGGAACCGCTGTGTCATTGCGTTATTTAGCTCCAATTTTTGCAGCTATTTTAGCAGTATTCTTCCTAAAAGAAAAAATTAAGTCATGGCAATGGGTATTTTTCTTTATTGCTTTTTCTGGAGTGATTATTTTAAAAGGTTTTGATGCACAAATAAACACTTATGGACTGATTCTTATTCTGGCTGCGGCTCTATTTAGTGGAATGGTTTATGTTTTGTTAAGTAAAATAGGAAAGGGTGATCATCCTGTGGTAGTGGTAAACTATTTTATGGTCATTGCAACCATTGTTGGTGGTTTAGGAGCTATAAATAATTGGGTTAATCCTGTTGGAGAAGAATGGCTACTACTATTTGGTTTGGGTGTTTTTGGGTATTTTGGACAGGTTTACATGACGAAAGCATTTCAGGTAGCATCAACAAATCAAGTGGCCCCACTTAAATACATGGAAGTTATTTTTACGGTATTATTTGGCATCTTTATATTTACAGAAATTTATACTATGTGGAGTTTATTAGGTATTGCTCTAATAATATTAGGATTAGTTTTAAATGTTAATTACAAGTCAAAACTTCAAACAAAAAAAGATTAGGTTGTGAAAATACCAAAAAGTGTCAATAATATTAGGCGACGTGTGATGCATAGCATTACTAAAAATATAGGAAAAAAATATAAAGATCCCGTTGTTGATACTTCAAAACCACTAAACATTCAGAAAGTACTCATTATACGTCCTAATCACCGTTTGGGTAATCAATTATTGTTAACACCTATCGTGCAAGAGGTTATCAATACCTTTCCTAATTGTAAAATCGATTTATTCGTTAAAGGAGGTGTTGCAAATCCTGTGTTTCAAAATTATACTCAAATCAATAAAATCATTCAGCTTCCTAAAAAGCCTTTTAATCATTTGTTTAAATATATGATGGTTTGGGCATCTGTTAAGCAAACGCGTTATGATTTGGTTATTAATGGTGATAAAGATTCGTCTTCTGGTAGGTTGCTCACGCAAATTAGTAAAGCTAGATTTAAGGTGTTTGGTGATGTACACGAAGATATACAAGCAGAATTTCCTGATTATACACACATTTCAAAATACCCTATTTATAATTTAAGACGATATTTAGTAAAACTAGGATTCGAAAAAAATACAAGTAGTTTACCCGTTTTAAATATAAAACTCAGTACGCAAGAAATTGCAGATGGAAAAATAATATTAGATGGTATTATTAATAATAACCGTAAAACTATTTGTATTTATACCAATGCAACTGGTGATAAATGCTATTCGGAAACATGGTGGGAAACTTTTTATGCTCGTTTGTTGAAAGAATACCCAAACTACAACATTATTGAAATGTTGCCTATTGAAAACATTTCAAAAATTAGCTTTAAAGCGCCTAACTTTTACAGTAAAGATATTCGTGAAATGGGAGCTATTATTAAAAACACTTCAATTTTTATCGCAGCGGATAACGGTGTTATGCATTTAGCGAGTGCGTCATTAACACCAACGGTTGGTTTTTTCTCAGTTACACAACCTAGCATTTATGCACCATACGGAAATGGTAGTGTTGCCCTTAATACAAACGAAACCTCCATAGATGATTGGATAGTATCTATTAATAAAATCCTTAAATAAAAATATCTTATAACTTCTTCTGGGATTTGTTTCTTTGTTGTTTTATCTTTATAAGAAATAAATATCTAACTCTAAACCTAATAAATATGAGACTACATTTTAAAAATATTCAGAATTTATTCATGGTATTCATGATTTTTGGCGTATTAGTGTCTTGTAAAGACAAATCCAAAGAAAAAGTTGAAGATGTAGAAATAAAAGAAATTAAACTCGAAGCCAAAGAGGTTGAATATAGTGCAGATAGCACTCAGATGAAAGGCTATATAGTTTATGATAAAAACATAGAAGCAAAACGACCAGGGATTATTGTGGTGCATGAATGGTGGGGACATAACGATTATACCCGCGAGCGTGCTGATATGCTGGCAGATTTAGGCTATACAGCTATTGCGATTGATATGTACGGCGATGGTAAGCAAGCAGCACATCCACAAGATGCAGGAAAATTTTCTGGTATGGTTATGAGAAACATCGATTTAGCTAAAGCCCGTTTTGACGCAGCTATGGAAGTATTAAAAAGCCACCCTTCGGTTGATACTACGCAAATTGCGGCTATCGGGTATTGTTTTGGAGGTAGTGTAGTATTAACTATGGCGAATGCTGGTAAAGATTTAGATGCTGTTGCGGCATTTCATAGTGGCGTGCAATTACCAATTATGCCAAATGATAAATTGAAAGCCAAGGTATTGGTCGCAAACGGAGCAGACGATCCTTTTGTTTCTGAAGAGTCGGTAGTGAACTTTAAAAAAGCTATGGATAGTATTCAGGCAGATTATGAGTACATTGCTTACGAAGGCGCAAAACATGCTTATACTAGCAGGGGAGCCGATGCTATGGGAGAAAAATTTAAATTACCTTTAGAATACAATGCCGAGGCCGATGCAAAATCGTGGGAAGCATTACAAAACTTATTAAATAAAACATTTAACAAATAAACAATATGAAATTTACAAGAAAAGCAAAAGCGCAGTGGAAGGGTAGTGGTAAAGAAGGAAAAGGAACTTTAACTACAGGTAGTAAAGTACTCGAAAACACCCAATATTCATTTCATACGCGCTTTGAAGATGGTGAAAAAGGAACAAACCCAGAAGAATTAATAGGAGCAGCGCACTCAGGGTGTTTTGCAATGCAATTAAGTTTTTTATTAAATGAAGCTGGATTTACGGCTACAACATTAGATGTTGATGCCACAGTTAAGTTTGAAGATGGTAATGTTACGCATGTTTTATTAGATTTAAAAGGGGATGTACCAAATATTGATAGCAAACAGTTTATCGAAATTGCCAATAATGCTAAGGCTATATGCCCGATTTCAAAGCTTTTAAAGGCTGATATACAATTGGAAGCAAAACTTCTTTAAAAAGTCTAAAACAAATTAATTGTAACCAGTATGCAACAGTGTACTGGTTTTTTTATTGTTAATGGTTTCATAATTAATTGTTTATGGAAATCTTTAATCTGAATTTTTTGTATTTTAGAAAGAAAAAAGTAGACTTATGAAACCTTATTATTATATAATCAGCTTTCTTTTTATAATTATGTTTTCTTGTGGATCTTCAAAAGAACACACAACGGATTCTGAAATACAAGCATTGACAGCATTAGTTGAAGGAAAGCAGTATGTTATTGAATCAGATTGGGCTTATCCACAAACTACAAGAGCCATGCAACAGGTTATAAATTCTGGATTATTACAACCTGGAAATAATTCTGCAAGCATAAATTTAATTGGAAACCCTAATTTTTTAAAAATTTCTGGTGATAGTATTTCATCCTATTTACCTTATTTTGGTGAACGTCAAATGAATGTGGCCTATGGTGGTAGGGATGGTACCATTGAGTTTAAAGGTGCTATAGAAAATTATCAAGTTGTAAAACGGAAAGATAATGGTTATGATATAGCATTTGAGGCAGATAGCAATTCTGAAAATTTCAAAGTAAATATAACGCTTTGGCCATCATTAAAAAGTAATATAAGGCTTATAAGTGCCTCTCGATTTGGGATAAGATATTCGGGAATGGTTAAACCTGTTACAGAATAAAACTATTGCCACAATCAAAATTTGTTACAAAAGTGTATTTCATCTATTCATCGAAAATTTTAGGGTTCAAACGATTTTTTTATTTCGAAAAGGCTTAGTTGGTTAGTTTTGAGTGAATTAATAATTAATGCCCCATGAAAAAATTAATAACTCTTTTTTGTTTAGTAAGTTTTATAGCTACTTTTCAAACGATTGATGCACAAGAATCTGCCGAAGCATCGAATGAAATTCCACAAGATTATAAAAAGCGTAGTCCTATTTACGACTACTCTGAAAAACAATTAAACAACGTAGATACTATTCCTGATTTTGCTTCAAAATCAAATAAATTGAAGATTACAGGAACTATTTATGAAAGCGATGGTGTAACACCAGCAAAAAACGTTTTACTTTTTATTCACCAAGCCGATGAAGATGGGAATTTTGAATTAAAAAGAGAAAACAAAAAACGTTATGTTCACCACAGAGGTTGGGTAAAGACTAATGACGACGGACAATATACATTTTATACGTTTGTTCCTGGAAGTTATATTTATGGCAACGAGTTAAGACAAATACTTCCTATTATAAAAGAACCAGGAAAACCAGAGCAAAAAATTGAAACCTTTGTTTTTGATGACGACCCCTTATTAAAAGATGCTTGTCGTGAAAAAATAGAACAAACAAATCCTAATAGAATTCTTAAACTTGATAAAAAAGAAGGGTTATTCGTTGCGAAGCGCGATATTATATTAGGAAAAGAAGAAAATGCTTCGTTTTAAAAACAGTTCAACAACATAGTTTATAAAAGAACAATCGTCATGGTTGTTCTTTTTTTTTGTAATTATCTATATTTACATAACCGTGTTTATAAAAATAGGTAATGGAATGTGCAACCATATATTATGATAAAAAGCATTACTTTCCAATGCATTTGCATCCGGACCGTTACACCTTTAGTTTTGTAATCAACGGAGGTGCGAATCTTATCTGTAACGACAATGTTTTTAAGCTTAAATCAAATGATTTAGTGGTTGTTCCACCATTTGTGGCTCATCAAACCATGATAGACCATTTTTTCCATTATAAGGTTATAAGAGTTCCTAAATTCAATCCTTTTATTAATGTTTCCAATAATCAATTAGGTTTAACTATAATACAAAACTGTTTTTCTTATAAAGCACATTTCAATAATTGGTTTGAATCCATTAGAAATAATTTAAACACAAGCAATGAGGATGTTTGTAATAATGTTCCTGAGGTATTTCAGCGATTCTTAATTGACAATGTAGGCGGAAACAGTAAGTCTAGAGCTATTTTAAAAAAGGCTCTTCAACTTTTTGAAAACAATTATAATAGACCCATTTTGGTTGAAGAACTTTCAGATATAACTTGTATGAGCGATAGTCATTTTCAGCGCTTATTTAAATCAAACATAGGCATTTCTCCCATGCGTTATTTATTAAATTTAAGAATTGAAAAAGCTAAGGAATACATTAAGAATAAAGATAGCTTTACTGAAGTAGCTTACGAAACGGGGTTTTATGACCAAAGCCATTTTAATAAGTACTTTAAAATAAATGTAGGAATGATTCCAAAACGTTATGCCGACTTTATTAAAATATGATTGAATTTTACAATTTTTAAATTTTAAAAAATGTGAATTTGCATAAAAAAATAGTATGCAAAATTTACAAGACGAAATAACCGAAGCACAAAAATCATTAATACGTTATTGTGGTGAATTTTCACCTTTTATTGCCGAAAAAGCCTCTGGGAGCTATATGTACGATAAAAGGGGTAAAGCCATTTTAGATTTTACTTCAGGTCAAATGTGTTCGGTTTTTGGGCACAACCACCCTAAATTTGTTGAACAGTTAAAAAAATCAGGAGACAAAGCCATTCACTTATTAAGTAGTATTTTATCACCTCCTGTCATTGATTTAGCGAAGAAACTAACTCAAGAACTACCAGAATCCTTATCGAAGTGCATTTTTTTAAATACCGGATCGGAGTCTAACGAAGTCGCTATACGCATGGCAAAACTTTATACGGGTGGCTTCGAAGTTATTGGGTTCTCAGGTTCATGGCACGGTATGACAGCTGGTGCTCAATCATATACCTATTCAAAAACCAGAAAAGGCTACGGCCCCACGATTCCTGGTAGTTTAATGATACCTGCACCTTATGCGTATAGATGCCCTATAGCACATTGCAAGGGCACTTGTGATAATACGTGTTTAGAGGTTGGTATTAAAATGGTAGATCAACAATCGGTTGGTGAATATGCTGCCCTCATTGCAGAACCCTTATTGAGTGCTGCGGGAATGATAGAATTAAAGCCAAATTATGTAAAGCGATTAAAAGCACTTTGTGAGGAACGCGGACTTTTACTAATACTCGATGAAGCCCAAACAGCATTGGGAAGACTTGGAAAAACCTTTGCTTTCGAAAATTATGATATAACTCCAGATTTTGTTACGCTGTCAAAAACACTTGGTGGCGGGTTACCGCTTGCAGCAACTATAACCAGTGATAAAATTGAGGCATATTGTCACGAGCAAGGGTTTATTTATATGACCTCGCACGTATCAGACCCTTTTTGTGCATCCTTTGGGTTAATTGCGTTACAAATACTTCATGAAGAGCATCTAGCGGAGAAAGCTTTAAGCATGGGAGCGTATTTAAAGCACCAATTATTAGAATTGCAAAAAGTACATGAATGTATTGGCGATGTGCGGGGTAATGGTCTTTTATTAGGCGTTGAAATAGTAAAAGACCGGGAAACGAAAATACCTGATGATGATTTAGGAATGCGTATATGCGATACTTGTCTTGAGTTGGGGTTAAACATGAATATTGTCCGCGTGAAAGGTTATGGTAGTGTATTTAGAATAGCACCACCATTAACTATTAGTAAAGAAGACATAGATATAGGAATAAGTATTTTAAATAAAGCACTTCTTTTACAGAACAATGCAAGGAAAGAAGCATAATGTGTGTAGAATGGAATAGGAGTTACAATATTAATTGATCTCTAGCCTCTTTTATGTAATTGTCAAGTAAATAAGTTTTTTCATCAAGTTCTTTTGCCTTATAGTAGTATTCTAAAGCTTTTTCATATTCACCATTATCATAATGATAAATACCGAAATTTAGATAACAATAAGAGTTGGTACCATCCAATGTCATTGATTTCTCAAGATCCCTTAGACCTTCTTTTTTCAAACCAAGTTTAATCTTTGCAAAACCTCTATTATTCAGTGCATAAGCAAAACTTTCTTCTAGAGATATTGCTTTTTCAAAATCCTTTATTGCATTTTTATAATTTCCCATTACATTATATGTATAGCCTCGATTATTAAAAGCTGTACTATTCTTTGGGTCAAGTTCAATAGCTTTTTGGTAATCAATTAACGCTTCATTATATGAACCAGAAAATGATTTAATTAAACCTGAATTGTTGTAATCATTGGAGTTAAATTTATTTTTTAAATCGTTAGTATATAAATCATTTACTCTTAATGCATTTGAGTAATCTTTTACCTGTAGATATGCACTAATTAATAATTGATAAATGATTCCTTCACGATACCCTTTTTTATAAACTTTTTCTAGTTCTACTGCTGCGAGACGATATTCTTGATTGTTGTAATAATTAACAGCAATACTATATTCTTTAGGCATACTTTTAAGCTTTAATAAATCTAATATTTGTTTACCATCATTATAAACAGCAGAACCATCATGGAGCTCAATAACCTTCCTGCTTGGAACAATGTTTATGAAAAAATCATAATAAGTGGAAACATTAAAAAAGAATAAAATAATTTTAACGTTGTCGTTTATATCACTAAGGAAAACAAAGTAACTTAAAACTAGAGATAAAGCTAACGATGCTAAAGGTCCCATTAAATCAATAAAAATTTGCTTATTTATTGAAAGCGTTTGTTGTTCTAATACACAAAGTCCAATTTTCCAGTGGAAAGGTTTTTTATTAAAAAAAAGCTCTAGCCTACCAATTTCTACTTTAAAACTTTCTTTTGGATCTCCATAAGAACCTAAATACAGAGTAACTTTCTTGTTTGTTAGTAACAAAGCAGGAATGCCATGACCTAATTCATGGATTAACGTTGAAAACGGTCTCAATAATACAGTAAAAACGAATAAGAAAATTAAATAGTAAAAAAACAGCATATAATAATCTTTCCTGTTTATAAGATTTTGATTTTGAATTCTCAATATAGGATAAATGAAAGTAACTATTGATAAACTTATTTAATAAAAGCATAAAAAACTCTTTTTATGCAACGACATAGGAGAGAAGAAGTATAAAGTGGTTGCAAAGGATTCATTTTGTCAAGTTTAAATAGTATCTACGACTATTTCAAGACTTAAGGTTTAGAAATGGTTAAAAAACTTATTGCCGAAATAAACAAAGTTTACTTTATTAACAAATATACTTTGGTTCACATACTTTCCGGGACAGGAAGTATAGAAGTAGATTTTCTAAATTATACCGATTGGGAAGACAAAGCTATATATTTATCTAAAGGGCAATATATTAAATTCCTATCTGATGATTTTACTGTACGCTTAATTGAATTTCCCGATGAAATTCTGTTCAAATCTAAAGACGTCCGTGTGTTGTTTAAGCATTTAATTGCTTTAGGTTATATCAATTTTAAGGAATGTACAGAATGTCAAAAGTATTTAACCAGCACTGTTTTTAATACTGAAAATCATAGCATTATTGATATATCTGCAAAACAATGGTATTGGCAGAATCCGTTTCAAGCTAATAAAGAAGAATATCAACTTATTTTTGATGCTAAAGACGTTATTGACCAAGAATTTAAAAATAACCTAACCAGTAAAGATTTAGCGGATTTAATTAATACCAATGGTTATAATATTCAGCATTTAATAAAAGACAAAATAGGCATTTCTTTAAAAAAAATGGTTGATAATAGGAAAGTGTTAGAAAGCAAAAAGGAGATTGCCTTTACAGATAAAAGCATAAAAGAAGTGGCATATAATTTAGGATATAACGACCCTGCATACTTTAATCGTGTGTTTACTAATCAAGTAGGGCAGACACCTAATAAGTTTCGAACAGATTTCGATTTTGAAAGTAGAAATCGTTTTGTTTCAGATCTCATTGAGCTTATAAAATTACATCATAAAGAAGAGCATCAATTAGAGTTTTATGCGCAAAAAATGAATGTATCTGTTAAAACCTTATCAAAAAAGGTAAAAGACAAAATGCATACTTCTATAGGAAAATTAATAAGACACGAAATCATCACCACATCAAAAACTTTATTGCTTGAGGATATTAGCATACAAGATGTTTCACTTATTACAGGCTTTGAAGAAGTAAGCCATTTTTCAAATTTCTTTACACACCAAACTGGGATTTCTCCTTCCCAATTTAAAATTCAAAAAGTACAATAAATAGCGTTTTTTTCGCAAACAGGTGCTGAGTTTCCATTCTGATATTTGCAATGTAATTACAAACTAAAATTTTGTTTAACATTAAAAATAATTAAAATGGACATTAAATCATTAACGGAAAAAATGGACAGTATTGTTGCTCAAGGGGCGATAGTAGATGCTGTAAAACAATTTTTTGCTGAAGATGCTACAACGTCAGACTACAATGACTTAGAAACTACCAATAAGGCACAAATGGTAGAAAAAATGGAAGGTTTTGCTGAAGCTATTGCTAAAGTAAATGGTATTACTAAATATCATACACTATTTGACGGCAATGTTTCGGCATCAGAATTTACATTTGATTTTGACATGAAGGATGAGACTAAAATCTATTGGCACGAAATCATTCTTCGTACATGGAACGATGAAGGTAAAGTAATTCGAGAAGAATATTTTAAAGCTAATTAAAATGAAATTTCGATTTATATCGCCAACACTTCATGGTGTAGCCGATTATTCAGCTGGTTTAGGCCTTATTACGGTTCCTTTTCTTTTAGGATTAGGTAGCACAAACCCTGCATCACTTTGGATTTCTATCATAACTGGAATTGCCGTTTTAGGAGTAAGCCTTTTAACAGATTATAAATTGGGTGCATTCAGATCAATCCCTTTTCAAGGGCATTTAGCCATAGATTTAGTAGTTGCTATAGTTTTTATGATTATTCCATTTGCTTTAGGGTTTAATGGCATAGAAGCAAACTACTACCTGTTTAATGCTGCTGTTGTTTTTACAGTAGTTTCATTAAGCGAAAACGATTATTAAAAAATAAAACAATTAAAAATTAAAAAAATGAAGAAATTAGTAAAATCAACAGTTTTAATATTGGCAATTATGGTTGCGACCACAACTTTTGCACAAGATAACAAAGCCAATAATATTGATAATAGTAATATTGCTCTGCAAGGTTATAGTCCTGTATCATATCTAGATTTAGGTATTGCTCAAAGAGGATTAAAACAATACAAAACAGAGCACAATAAGATAGTCTATTACTTTACATCGAGTGATCAAAAAGCAAAATTCGATAAAAACCCAGATAAATATTTACCTCAGTTTGGCGGATTTTGTGCTTTTGGTGTTTACGCCGGAGCTAAATTTAGACCGGACCCAAACAAGTTTATTGTAAAAGATGGTAAATACTTCTTGTACTTGTATAATATCGAGTTAGACGCTCAGCAATTATGGCTAGCGGAAAATAACCATAACAAATTACTATCAGTTGCCAATACTAACTGGAAAAAATTAAGTAAAACCTATAATTAATTTAATAATAGCAATAAATATCTGTAGGTCTTTGTCCTAATTAAGGCTTACAGATGTTTAAATCTTTAAAATAGAAACATGAAGACAATAACAGTTCCAACTATAAACGAAGTAAATAATGATTCAAAACAAATTTTTGATTCTATTAAAAAACAAATTGGTATGCTCCCTAATGTATATGCCGTTACAGGGTATTCATCCGAAAGCTTAGCGTTACATATAAATATGACCAATAAGGCGGGAAAGGGTAGTTTTTCCAATAAAGAATTAGAAGCCATTAAATTAGCCGTTTCACAAGTTAATGGGTGTCATTATTGTTTATCGGCACACACCGCAATAGCGAAAATGAATGGCTTTACAGATGAAGAAGCCTTGTCGTTTAGGCAATTAACCAGTAATAACTCTAAATTAAATGTTCTTACAAGGTTAGCAGCTGAAATTGTAACGAATAGAGGACGAGCTTCAGAAGAACTACTTGAAGAATTTTATAACCTCGGGTATTCTGAAAAAGCATTGGTAGATTTAGTTTTAGTAATCACAGATATTACATTTACAAATTACTTAAATGAAGTTGCTAAGGTTCCAATAGATTTTCCAAAAGTAGAATTAGAATTGATTTAATAGCAATTCAATTACACCTTACTTATTTGTCATGAATAGGTAAGGTGTTACCATTATAAATAGTTTCTGTTTATTGGTAAAATACCAATGGACATCATATAACATCACCTTTTGAAGCATTAAAAATAATCGGGATTTCGTTTTCCATACCATTATTTTGAACAAAAATAACGGCTTTTAATTTAGATGTTATACGCTCTATAATTTCAATGCGCTTATCTAAATTAGCATTACCACGAGCTAAACCAGAAAAAACAAGATCCGCTCTACTGCTGTTTTCAATAAGCAAGTCCACGACATCTTTGTTATTATTGATTAAAATATGAATTTCAGCATCAATACGTGCTTCTCGCGTAGAAAATTGGATATATTGATCCATTCTGTGTTTTTCTTCTTCTGAATCTACAATAGAGAAAATATTTATTTCAGCTTTTTTCCACTTACTGTTTAGTTTAATTAAATAGGAGAGAAGGAGCATCAAATCAGCATTATTATCCTTACCTCTCCACCAAATGTCAATGCGTTTTTTTATACGAACACTAAATGGTTTATTAAAATGTGCCATTAAAATATTCTTTCCTGTTAATGATAAGGCATTAATAATTTGTAACTCTTGAGCTTTCCCATCTTTTGAACTCGACCAACCAAATACTACGGTATTGGTTTTTATTCCAGCAACACCGTGTGAAGCAGCAATTTCTAACATACCTCTTTTAAAATCCTCAACTACATTTACTTCTGTTAAAGCTTGCAATCCTTGTTTAGCCAAATCTTTTTGCATCTCAAAGGCAAATTCGTTTCGACGTTCCACTTCACTTGTATCATTAATGGTAACCAGTTTAGAAATAGTTAGTAAACCACTGTTTTGACCGAGCATTTCAGTAAATTTCACCAATTGAATATGCTCTTTAATATCTCGAATAAATAATATGACAATAGGTCGCCAATTCCTAGAATGTATCTTTTTTGTGTTTAATCGTAATAAAGCATATCTACTCAGATGCATCCATATTCCAGTTGAGGCATCTCCCCATTGTTGTTCTAGTTTTTTGCTTATTAAATAAATAAAAATTAGTGCTTCCAATCCGAGCGCAAACAAAAATGCCAAAGGGTTTATTAACCACATAACTACCATTGCTGCAATAGCTCCCAAAAGAGAAATCATCCAATGCACATGTATTTTTGGGCGATAGGAAGGCTCTTTAATGAGTTGCTCGGTAGCTGCACTTACATTAACGGCAACATAAAGTGTTAAAAACAATACTGAAACATATTGCGCAATAGTATTTAAACCACCTAGAAAAACAGCGGCTATTGCAATAATGCCGCTTATCCACGTTGCTATTGTAGGTTGTCCAGATTTAGAAAGCTTTGATAAAAACTTGGGAACAATACCATCCATAGACAATGCTTGAAGAATTCTAGGACCTCCTAAAATACTCCCAAAAGCTGACGATAAAACAGCACCCCAAACTGCGGGGTAAACAATCCAAGGACCGAAAATTGCTAAACGTGTCCAAATCGTTACACCAGCTTCTGGGTCTGCCAATTGTTCTATAGTTAAGGCTCCAGTAATTGCTAGAAGCAGTGGAATAATAAGATAAATAATAGCACCACTAACTACTGCACCTAATGTTCCCTTTGGAATTGATTTTTGAGGATTCTTTAAATCACCACTTAATCCGATACCAGCCGTAAACCCTGTAACTGCAGGGAAAAATACAGCAAACACGTACCAAAACCCTTCCGGTGCAGTTTGATAACTCGCTTCAGTAATTGGTGCATGAATATCTTGACTCAATACGCCAATAATTAAAGCCAGAATAGAAGCTCCAACAATAATCATGATGGGTATTTGAGATTTTAAAACCAGTTTAGCACTTTTACCAGATAGAGCTGTCACTAAAACTATAAATCCAATAGTTAATACCTGTAAGGCATATGAAGGCAAAATACCTCGACTTTCTGGCCACAATACTAGAATTGCTTCTGATAGACCATAACAATAAAATGTAACACTTAAAGTTCTACATAAATACAAAGGAATACCAATAGCCCCTCCAGGTTCGAGACCAAGACTTCGAGAAATCATAAAATATTCGCCTCCAACACCAACTTTAATATTTGTTGCAATAGCCGAAGCACTCAATCCTGTAATAAAAGTAATAGAACTAGCCATTAAAACAATAATAACAGTTTTAGTGAAGCCAACATTACCAACCACCCAACCAAATCTCAAATACATAATCAGACCTAGTATAGTTAATATACTAGGTGTGTAAACTCCTAGAAAGGTGCCAAATTTATGTGGTTTTCTATTCACGTTTACTTTACCCATAGCCTTTGTTAATTAGCAATAGTCTGATACTGTTAAATATACAGTAAATTATTTACCTATTTAACCCTAAAAAATCAATTCATCCATAGTATATTACAGTTCAGTAATCTACAATTTACATGTATTACAATCTTAAATATATTTGTCCTGTAAATACAAATAGAGTAGAAATAAGTATCTTAATAGAATCATGAAAAGTGCAAAACAAAAGCCAAGTAAAGGAAAACAAGTTTTTAGAATTGTATTACTAGTTGGTACATTCATTTCTTTATGGTTTGTGCCATGGATTCTGGTAAAAGCATGGATATTACCTTTACCAAAAACTGTTCAGGAGCAAGTAGATCAAACTTTAAGTTATGGTTTTGACGGCGTTATTGTCTATGTAGATGAAGCAGGCAAACCACCAGCATTTTACACAGCTGGTTATCATAATAAAGAACAGAAAATACCTGCCAAACCAAATGCTTTATTCAAAATTGCTAGTATAAGCAAGTTATATGTTGCAGTTGCTATAACCAAATTAGCCTATACTAATCAATTGTCATTGGATAAAACACTGACTGATTTTTTCCCAGAACTTGAAGGTAGAATAGAAAATGCCAATGAAATCACGATACGCATGATGGTACAACATCGAAGTGGTATTCCTAATTTTACTGACAACCCTGACTTTTGGAAAAATCAACCCAACACCAATACAGATGTGCTTCAATATGCACTTGATTTACCAGCCAATTTTGAGCCAAACAAAGATTATGGCTATTCCAACACCAATTATTTGTTGCTTTCAAGAATTATTGAACAAGTTACAGGAGGTCCTCGTCAAGACTATTTTAAGACTGAAATTTTAATACCACTTGGACTAAACAATACGTTTGGTTCTCTTGATGAAGTAAAAAATCTAGACGATGTGATGAGTGGTTATTATGTTGGTATTGAAGATGATTTTAAGACTGAAGATCAAGGCATGATAGCTACAGCAGAAGATGTTGGTAAATTCTTGAGAGCATTAAACGATGGTACATTACTTAATGAAAGCGAAATGAAACTCTACAGCTCGCTTTATGAGTTTAATCATGGCGGATTGGTTCCTGGTTACCAATGCATGGCAGAATATCATAAAGATATTGATGCTGTGGTTGTTCAATTTATGAATACTACCGATTTTGAAGGCTACCAATGGAATCTCTTAGAAATAACACACAGTCGCGTTGTTAAAATTTTACGTAAAGCAAAAGATAAATAGTATGAGCTGATTATTAAATGATCTCATAACAATGGTTTCAAATAATCCCAAACTGTATTCGCAATAATTTCATGTCCTTCAGCAGTTGGGTGAATGCCATCATTCTGATTAAGTTCTTTGATACCACCAACGTCTTTCAAAATAAATGGAATAAAAACCACATCATTTTTTTCTGCCAAATTAGCAAACACATTTCTAAATTCAGAGGTGTATGCTTGTCCCATATTTGGTGGTAATTCCATACCAGCTAAAATTATGTCAGTGCTTTGTTTTTTTTGCTTTACAGCATCTATAATGGCTTGCAGATTGTTACGTGTTTCTGATAAAGGGACTCCTCTTAAGCCGTCATTTGCACCGAGTTCTAAAACAAACACATCAATATCCTGATTTAAGATCCAATCAATTCTATTTCTACCACCAGATGAGGTTTCTCCACTAACACCCGAATTTATAACGGTATAATTCAATTGTAACGAATCTATTTTTTCTTGTATTAAGGCTGGGAAAGCTTCATCCGTTGTATCCAATCCATAACCTGCCGTTATACTATCACCAAAAAAGAGAATGGTTTTCTTATCTATGGACTTCACAGTTTCATCAGCTTCTTCAACACTGACGTTTTCATCAGCTTCATTATTGTCCTTACTAGACTTATTACCACAAGAAAACAAGAACACACTTATCAAGATTAAATAACAAAACTTTAAGAGTTTCTGTGTATGGAAAGTATTGGTATTTAAATTCATTTCAGTATTTTGAGCGTCATTCATAAGTCGTACAAAATTTATAATATTTATGTCAAAGATATTAAAGATAAATGGTCTAGAGAAAACCTATACAAGCGGATCTAGACAATTAACCGTTTTACAAAACATTTCCTTTGATGTTGAAAAGGGACAAACCTTTTCAATAGTAGGTCCGTCAGGTAGTGGTAAAACCACTTTATTAGGATTATGTGCTGGACTAGACACGCCAAATGCTGGAAGTGTAGAATTGTGTGGTTATGATTTTAATACATTAAACGAAGATGAACGTGCTCAATTACGCAATAGGGAAGTAGGATTTATTTTTCAGAATTTCCAACTACTACCAACGCTTACAGCTTTAGAAAACGTAAGTGTACCCTTAGAATTACAAGGCGTAAAACATGCTGCAAAACGTGGCATGGAGCTCTTAAATGAGGTTGGTTTAGCAGATCGTTTTCACCATTATCCATCCCAACTTTCAGGTGGAGAGCAACAACGTGTAGCTTTGGCTCGGGCATTTAGTAATTCGCCTTCAATTTTATTTGCTGATGAGCCTACAGGAAACCTAGACGATGAAACCGGAGAAAAGGTAATTAAATTATTATTTGATTTAAACAAAGCCTCAGATACCACTTTAGTGATTGTAACACACGATTTAGATTTAGCCAATCGTACGCAACAGATTTTACGACTAAAAGGTGGTGAAATAATTACGAATCAACCTACTGCTACACATTGAAAACAGACAAGCTCTCAACTAAATTAGATTTACCATGGTTACTTAAAATGGCATGGCGCGATGCTAAAGCAAGTCGGATGCGTTTGCTATTATTTACAGCATCTATCGTATTGGGAATTGCGGCTGTGGTTTCCATTCAGTTGTTTCGTGATAATCTACAGGACAATATTAAAAACCAGTCCAAATCATTAATGGGTGCAGATTATCTCATTGACATTAACGAAACGCCCAATGAACGTGCACAAGCCATTATCGATTCGTTAAACCCTGTTGCATCCGAAGTCAATTTTGTTTCCATGGTGGTCTTTCCTAAAAATGGAGGGACTAAATTAGCGCGTGTTCGTGCAATTGAAGGCCCTTTTCCCATTTATGGAAAAATGGTAACACAACCCGAAGATGCTGCAACTACCTATCAGCAAAAAGGTGGTGCTTTAGTAGATGCAACCTTGTTATTGCAGTATGATATTAAAACAGGAGATTCTATAAAAGTAGGGGAGTTGACCTTGCCTGTAGTTGGATCTTTAAGCAGTATGCCAGGAAATTCGGCAGTAACCTCTTCGGTTGCTCCTCCAGTGGTGATTCCTAGGCATTTGGTTGGTGAGACCAATTTATTGCAATTCGGGAGTCGAAAAGAATACCAATACTTTTATAAAGCGACATCAGAAACGGATTTCATACAACTTGAAAATACATTAGAACCGATGCTCGATGCAGAGCGTGCCGATTTAGATACACATACCAGCACAAGCAGACGTTTGGGAAGACGCTATGAAAACATGGGCAAGTTTCTCAATCTTGTGGCTTTTATTGCCTTACTTCTAGGATGTGTAGGCATTGCCAGTTCTGTACATATTTACATTCGTGAAAAATTAACGCATATTGCAGTTCTAAAATGTTTAGGAGCGTCGCGACAACAAAGTTTCTTAATTTATCTCATTCAAATTGCTGGTATCGGAATATTGGGAGGTGTTTTAGGTGGCGCCATTGGCATTGTTATACAAGAATCCTTCCCTTATATCCTAAAAGAATTTTTACCCTTTGATGTAGACATTACAATAACGGTTCAACCACTGATTTTTGGAATAGTATTAGGGTTTTTAATTGCTGTGCTCTTCGCTTTATTATCATTACTTAATACCTGGTATGTATCACCATTACAAGCGTTACGCATCAGTGATACGAGCACTCAAAAAACACCTAAACAAGCCAAACTTATTGTATTTGCGCTCATCATTGTTTTTCTTTTTCTGTTTTCGTACTGGTTGCTCGACAATGTACTATACGCTATTGCGTTTGTGGTTGGTATGCTGATCACCTTTGCTATTTTGGCAGGAATTGCAACGTTGACCATGAAAATGATAAAGGCTTGGTTTCCTAAAACTTGGGGTTATACAACACGACAAAGTTTATTAAACCTCTTTAGACCTAATAACCAAACCTTAGTGCTTATCGTTGCTATAGGTTTGGGTACATTTTTAATCAGCACCCTATATTTTACAAAAGATATTTTGTTGTCTAAGACTGCCATAGGAGACAGTTCTGGTAAAGCTAATATTATAATAATAGATGTACAGCCCGAACAAACCGAGGCTATAGAAAAAACCATTGCAGCCAATCAAATGGAAATAATAGACAATATTCCATTGGTGACCATGCGTATTCATAGTAGAAATGGTGTAGAAGCAAATGAAGCAGAGCAGGATAGCACCCTCAGAATTAGACGTTGGGTATATAATCATGAATTTAGAACAACGTATCGCAATCATTTAGTTGCTTCCGAAGAACTACTGGAAGGAGAATGGACTCCTGAGGTCAATTCTGGTGATGTCATTCCAATTTCAATTTCAGAGAATGTTGCAGAATCTGCAAAAGTTACGGTTGGTGACAACATTGTTTTTAATGTACAAGGTGTACTTATGGAAACCGTAGTAGGTAGTATTCGTATGGTAGATTGGGGACAATTACAACTTAATTTTAATATTCTATTCCCTAAAGGTGTATTGGAAAACGCTCCACAATTTACAGTGTTATCTACAAATGCACCTACAGAGGCAAGTTCAGCGCAACTGCAACGTACTGTTGTTGCTGATTTTCCTAACGTTACCATTATTGATTTAAGACAAGTGTTTACCATTGTAGATGATATCTTAAGCAAGGTCTCTTGGATCATCAATTTTATGGCATTCTTTAGTATCATTACTGGTATTATTGTATTGATTGGCTCAGTGCGTACAAGTAAACATCAGCGTATAAAAGAAAGTGTTCTACTCAGAACTTTAGGAGCAAAAAACCAACAAATTTTAAGAATTACTGCTTTAGAGTATCTATTACTTGGTATGGTAGGGAGTTTAGTAGGTATTTTATTGGCATTAGTTAGTGCGCTGCTGTTGGCACTTTTTGTATTTAGGGAAGCTTTTGTGCCTTCTATAATTCCGTTTGTGGTGTTTTTACCTGCAATTTCAGTTTTGGTGTTAGGTATAGGCTTAAGTAATATTAGAGGTGTATTGAATAGTTCTCCTTTAGAAATATTACGAAGGGAGGTTTAGATAATTAAACATTTGTACTATAATGTTCTGCGTTATGTAACTTGAGCTTTGGTTAAAAGCGAAAGTTGTTACTACAGTTTCTTTAAAAAATTTATTCTAAAATGTTTCTTCTACAAGGTTAATGGAACACTCTTTTTACGCAGCGACGATAGGAGAGTAGGAATGTGTGTGGAATGGTGTAATATGTAACATTTATATTATATTTGATTTTCTTATATTACAGTTAAGAAAATTATTTACCAATCTTTTACATAGCTTCAAATGACACAAGCAGATAGAATTATTGCAATTCAAGAAATTAAAAATAATCCAGATAGTAAAACTGAAGAGGTTAGAATAATAAATTACAATGGAGAAATAAAGCCTTATCCTGTTTATTTAATCCCATTGGAATATTTAGTTTATAATGTTGTCAATGGCAGAATAAGAAGTAGAACGAGATCTCATGAGGAAAGATTTGGAGCACTAGATCCTAGCAACGATGATGACGCAACAATTATTGAGCAATTTCTTTTTGATTCAGCCAAAGGTAGAAATGAAAAAACATTAGAGAGTATTGAAGAAATTGGTCAGCAAGAATCGGGAATAATCACAGAAGATGGTGTAGTTATAGATGGTAATAGAAGGTCTTTACTTCTAAGAATGATTAATAGAAAAAATAACTCTAACACTAAGTTTAAGGCTGTTATTTTAGAGGATAAGTTACAAGATAATATTCAAGAAATAATCAAGTTAGAGACTTCATATCAAATGGGAGTTGATAGCAAAGTTGATTATAATCCAATTGAAAAATATATTAGATGCAAGGAGCTTAATGAATATTACAGTATCCAGCAAATATCCTCGATTATGGCTGAAGATGAGAAAAAAATTAATTCTTGGTTAGAGATTCTTAATTTGATGGATAATTATTTAACATATACTGGAACTCCTAATGTGTATACAAAATTAGATAAAAAAGAGGGTCATTTTGTTGATTTAGTGCAATATATAAGAAACTATGCTGGTGGTAATAACAATGTTAATTGGGAGTATTCTGATGCAGATGTGACTAAATTAAGAAATATTTATTTTGACTACATAAGGTTAGGTGTTCCTGTGATGAATGCACGTATAATTGCAAGACCTAATTTATCAAGAAGCTTTTTTTGCCATCATGATATTTGGTCAAGTTTTGTACAAGAACGGGATAATATAATTGATAATGTTCAAGAAATTAGCTTGCAAAAATTGCGTGAAGACAATCCTGAAGAAACAAACGAGAGTTTAATAAAGCAAGTTGAAGATAATTGGAAAGAACAAGTAGAAGCACCATTGAACGAAATATTCTTATACTATTCAGGTGTAATTGATGATTTTATTGCAGATTATGCTCCTCTTAGATTACTACAAAGAGCAAGAAACTCCTTATCTAGAATAGATTTAGAAAAATTAAACCATATTCGTGATAATGAAATTAATCTCTTGATTGGCGAGATTGAAGCTATAATTCATAAGATTAAATAATGGGAGAATTAAAATTGCCTGAACAAATTGGTAAACCACCAGTTGAAAATGCTATTGTTTTTATTCATGGATTAAATGGCAATGAAAAAACTTGGAATAAATTCTCAAATTGTTTACATAAAAATTGGGATGTTGATGATTGCTATGATTTAGAATACGAATGCTATACTGTTGAAATGGGATTACTAAAAAAAGTACCAATAGTAAGAAGTATTTATAGTGGTTTAAAAGGAGGTCCACAAGTAATTGAATTATCAAATCATCTAGGTAATACAATTGATGAAATATGTAAACAACATAAACGAGTTATTTTAGTAGCTCATAGTATGGGTGGTTTAATTGCCAGACAATATTTAGTTAATACATTAATAAATACAAAGACAACAGGTAAAGTAAAATGCCTATTTACTTATGCGACACCACACTATGGTTCAAAATTGGCAACTTTTTATAAACTATTATTAAAGCCAATCTTTACACCTTTGCATTACATATGGGGAAGCGGTAATTCTAAGCAAATAGTTGATATGTGCAGAACCAATTCCGAATTTTTAGAAGATTTAAATTCTGATTGGAACAAACTAGGATTAAATACAAAAATTGATTTTTTTAGAATATTTGGTGGCTATGATTGGGTAGTTGATAAAAAAAGTGCTTCAATGAGAGATAGTACTAACAAGAATGTAAAATTAGTTTCTAGTAAAAATCATTTTAATATCATAAGACCAAAAAATAAAAAGGATAGAGCATTTATCCCTTTTTACAATTATTTAAAAGAGTTTAAACGAAACTATGAAGAACAAGAAATGTTGGAAGAGGATAATTATTATGATGAAATTTTATAAATAATGACAGCAGTAGATTTTTTTTGTGGTGGAGGTGGTTTTTCTGAAGGATTTAGACAAGCTGGGATTAAAGTTATAGCGGCATATGATATATGGCAACCTGCTGTGGATACGCATAATGGTAACCATCCTGGTTGCAATGCTATAAAAATGGATGTCATAAAAATATCAAAATTATCAGATGAAGATTTTGAAGCTACAGTTCCAGATTCTGAAATTATTATAGGATCACCTCCGTGTACGGATTTTTCTAATTCTAATAAGTCTGGTAAAGGTGATAAGTCGAAAGGTATTGAATTAATTGAGGCTTATTTAAGAATTATAGCTAGAAAGAAATATAAAAAGAATTCAATTTTAAAATATTGGATTCTAGAAAATGTTCCAAAAGTTGAATCTCATATAAAAACTGAGTATAAACCTAGTAGCCTAAAACTAAAGGGTAAGTGGTCTTTGAAGGTCAAAAATGTTAATTCTGGTGTTTACCAAATGAAATATTATGGAGTACCTTCAAATAGAAAAAGATATTTTTGTGGTGATTTTCCAGAACCTGAAAAGGTTTTTTTAAGAGAGTCTGAAGTTATACCTTTAAAAAAAATTCTTAAGGCTCTCGGTGTACCTAAAACTAAATTAAATAAAAGAATTACAGATCCTAATTATAATTTTAGCACCAAAGGGAATAAGTTAACAGATCACCATTATTTTCATCCATTAGCTGATTTTGAATGGAAGAAGGCAAAACAATTGAAGCAAGATAAAGGTTATATGGGTAAAATGTCAATACCTGAAAATTTAGATAAGCCATCTCGTACAATTATGGCAACAATGTCTTTTTCTGCGAGGGAATCTTTTATTTTAAAATATAATACAAATGGCTTTAGAGCTCCAACTATTAGAGAAGTAGCTACTCTCATGAGTTTTCCTATTGACTATCAGTTTTATGGTAGTTCAGTATTGTCAAAATATAAATTAGTTGGAAATGCAGTTCCTCCAAAAATGTCTTTTGCTTTAGCAAAAGCTATCTTAAAGAAAGAAAGAAGAGATGTTTTAAATAAATATATTAAATTAAAGCATTCAAATAAAATAGAGCTTATTAACATAACAGAAGATATTCCTATTAACACTGAGAAAGTTAAGAGGCTAAATTCAAAATATAAGTATCATATTCCTTATTTTATTCATAAAGTCTTTAGAGTAGAACTTACTAATCATTATTCCGATTTTAAAAACGAGTCTTATCAATGGAATACTGAAATACATTACAGTCAAGGTAAAAGAATGAAGGTGTTTACTCCAGATTTCAATTTAATTATGTTAAATGATGACGACAAGAATAAGGCTGACTTATTTATTAATTCTACTTTAACTAAAGTAGTTTCTCATGAAAATTTACAAAAAGCATATTGTAATACTTCAAATTATCGGAAAGATAATAATATCATTGGACCAGATGAATTGTTAGTTATCATAAAAAATCATTTAGTAAAAGAGTACCGTTTTCATGATCCATTAAATTTAATTAATGTCGATTTTATTAATCAATCTATACCAAGACCAACATTAATTGGTTATTACATTCTGTCAAAAATATTAGAAAGTATTCCTAAGGTTAAAATTGAAAATAAAAAATCTAATTTTAAACTTGTGACCTCGTAATATTTTGGTCAAAACTGGAGTTTAAATAATTGATTAATACATCAATTATTTAAATCTGCCAGATGATGCGGCTGGGAAATAAAGCATTCATATTTTAGGCTATTCAAATGCAATTATCCAGTGGATGATTGGATTTGGATATAACACTTTAATAAAAAGTACGTTTCGATAAGAATCGCTGAGAATCGCATATAGGATTTTTTCTTGAGCTTTGTATAGAATATGAAAAAAATAAATTATTGTTTTTTCATTATAAACCACAATTAGCTTGTACATAATTATTAACGATATAAAACACTGCGTGTCATTATATCTATAATTATGTCAAATATCGCCCAAAAGCGCTATTTCGCTAATTGTTGTAAAATGTACTATAATTAATATTATGTAAAATAGAATATTTTAACACTCTCCTAACTCATAAATAAAATTTCTAGTCTTATATTTGCTCCGCTTTTATTGCTACGTGTGAATAAAATGAAACCAAAACCAAATAAAACTAACAAGTCGCGTTTACAGCTTCTACATCAGTATTATAATTATACTGGCTTTTATAAGTTTGTTTGGAATGCCATAATAAAAGCACTTCCTTACATTGTTATTGCGGTTGTTCTTATTTATACAGTCAATCATTTTTTTGATATTAATGCGGCTTTAATTCGTTTTACTGAAATTTTACCAGCTTATGGTGTTTTAAGCTTCTTTTTTGTTTCTGAAACGCTTTTAGGATTAATTCCACCGGAAATTTTTATTGCTTGGGCAGGAAAAATGTATGCGCCTTGGTTATATTTAACGCTTTTAGCAATTTTATCGTACAGTGGCGGCTTATTATCTTATTGGATGGGACGCTCTATTACTAAAATGCCTTCGGTTCATAATTATTTAGAAACCAAGATGGAAAAGCAACTTAAAAACTCAAAAAAATGGGGTGGTTTTTTAATTATGGTTGGTGCAGTATTGCCACTGCCCTTTTCTATAGCTTGTATTGCCGCAGGGATTATAGAATTTCCTTTTAGAAACGTAATGGTTTACGGCTCCTTAAGATTTGTTCGTTTTTTAATCTACGGACTTATTATTTTCAATGTTTTATAAATTTTAAAAAAGTCTTAAAAGCTACTGTTTTTATGGTTTTGTGTTCTACTTTTGCACAAAAATAAATTAGTATGTTTTCCTTTGTTAATATATTTAGAATTGTTGCCTTTTTTGAAGGTGTTTCTTATATCCTTTTGCTGTTTATTGCAACGCCTATAAAGTATTTTGCGGACAATCCATATTTCGTAAAGCTTTTAGGTATGCCTCACGGAATGCTATTTATAGCCTACGTAGCACTGGCGTTTGTTATTAGGAATGATGTTAATTGGAATAAAAAACAGTTTATCATCGTACTTTTAGCATCTATCATTCCATTTGGTACATTTTATATTGACAGAAAATATTTTAAATCAACAACACGATAAATGGATTCATTAAAACATTTACTATACGATTATTTACTATCAGTTGGTACATCTGAGGTTATGGCTAAGTATTTGAACATGCTGGCACTGTTACTGGGATTGTTAATTATTGTTGCCATAACCGATTTTGTGGTTAGAAAATTAATACGAATTACGTTTATACAATTAGCTATTAAAACAAAAACGCGTTTTGATGACCTTTTAATCACCAATAAAGTGCCTAGAAACATTGCGCATATAATTCCTTTATTAATAGCAATAGAGATTATTCCAACGGTTTTCATTGACTTTCCTTCATTTGAAAATTTTGTTGAAAAGGGATTAATAGTATTTGCCATTGTTTTAGCGCTTTGGATAGTTAGAAGCCTATTAAATACCTTAAAAGATTACTTAAAAAGCTTGCCAGCATTTAAAGATAAACCCATAGATAGTTACATACAAGTGTTTATGATTTTTGCTTGGTTGGGTGGTTTTATGTCTGCAATAGCTATTATTACAGGCATTCCATTTATACAGTTTGCCACAGGGTTGGGTGCTATTTCTGCAGTTCTTATTCTGGTTTTTAAAGATACCATATTAGGATTCGTTGCCAGTATTCAAGTGTCCATTAATGATATGGTACGAATTGGTGACTGGATAACTTTTGAGAAATATGGCGCTGATGGAGATGTGATTGAAATAAATCTAGCCACAGTGAAAGTTCAAAACTTTGATAAGACGATAACAACCATTCCTACATATGCCTTAATTTCTGATTCGTTTAAAAACTGGAGAGGAATGACGAATTCTGGTGGCAGACGAATTAAAAGAGCCCTTTTTATTGAACAAGAAGGTGTAAAATATCTGACAGAAGCCGAAGTTGACAAGCTTAAAAATATACAACTACTCACCTCTTATTTAGAAACTAGACAAGGTGATATTGCTTCGTACAATAAAGAGCATAACGTTAATAAAGAGTTGCTTCTAAACGGAAGGAACCTAACTAATATAGGAGTGTTTAGAAAATACATTGATAGCTATTTAAAACAACATTCTGCTATAAACAAAGACATGATGATTATGGCGAGACAATTAGAACCAACAACACAAGGTATTCCAATGGAAATTTATGCTTTTAGTAGTGATAAACGTTGGGAAAATTACGAATATATCATGTCTGATATTTTTGATCACCTTATAGCATCACTACCTTATTTTGATTTGGAAATTTTTGAATTGCCAAGTCATTCTAGTTTTAAGCAATCAAAAACTACTCAATAATTAGTTTCGATGTAAATTGATTATTAATTCTAAGTAAGTAGAGCCCTGGATTATAATTTTTTATAATTAAATCTACATCACTTACATTGTCATAATCACTATTAAGCATTTCTTCACCTAAGATGGAATACAACCTGACATTTTTTATGTCTTTGCCAGTAATATGTAGTTGTTTGGTTTCATTTATAGGATTAGGATATAGTTTAAAACCTTTGCTGATTTCGTTATTGATAGACAAAGGAGCGCCTAAATTTTCATTCCTTGCTAAAACTAAGGTTGTGCCATCATCAAAATTTATAACATTACCAGCTGCATCTGTTTGGTTTGCTACATTTCCAGAGCTTGGATGTTGAATAGATAAAAATAAGTATTTAAAATCGGGTGTAAAGGTAATACCTGTAGGCTCCGAACCTGTTGGAGAAATTCCAAAAATTTCAACATCAGGACTTGCTTGTGTATGCCCATTTTTCACAACCCATATATAAGCGTTACCGCTATCTTGAAGAACCCATAAATTTCCTTGTCCATCAAATGCTAAATTGTCGTTACCATTACCCCAAGCTACTGATGTTGTAGAACTTCCATCATTTATATCGTAACTCATCCCTCCTACATAGGTCTCCATGGTAACCGTTGATGTCGTTGTTTCTAAAACATCAGAATCTGAAAAACGATAAACTCGCCCTTCTCCTTTTACAGCAAAATAAACCATGCCATCTGGCCCTATTTCAACATCTTCGATACCATTAAATACAGTAGCTCCTGCTGCTGCACTTAACTCGATAGTTTTATTTCGATCATCTTGTGTAGTATTATTTATTTGTATCCAAGCACCTACTCCACTTTTAGAGCCTGAAAAAACATATAGATCACCAGAACTTAAATCCTGCGCTGTATTTGCCACAAACTTATATAGATATCCAGGATTAGAGTCGGCACCTTGATAAACCGTACGATCGTTTGAATGTATTACAACATTTTCATGTGCCATATTGCCCATTGCCCAATGTTTTCCAATAACAGTTTTTGTTGCTGGGTCAATTTCTACATTCCAACCAACATCATTATAGCCATCAAAATTAAAATCGATAAGATTTCCAGGTATATATGCAAACTCTTCGCAGGATATTACAGTTCCCCATGATGTAACGGTACCAGAACAGTTGGCAGCAGTATCTCCCCAAGCCGTAAAATCAATAGCTTGAGAGGCTGTAACTTCCCAAAGATTTGTGGTTCCGTTTAAATTTAAATCAAAAACCGTAACATCTCCTGGAGCTTTTTCGTGATTCAAACTTAAATAACCATTAGTACTACTATTGGCTATAGGAACATATCCCGTAAAATCTGGTGTATCTGGTAAGGTTCCGCCAGCAGTTAAAACATCTCCAGCTATAGCTAACATTTGAAATGTATGCGAACTAGGAATAACAAATGAGTCAATTGGTGAAGCCGGAGTTACTGAAGTAAAATCAGCAATATTTTGAGCATTTAGGCAGTGAAAGCCTAATAAAATGATTAGGGTTTTGAAGTGTAATTTTGATTGCATGGTTTGGTAAGTTAAAGATTATCAGAAAGTTATGAAATAATTTTGACATAGCATTCTGATGTTAATAACTTTATCAGTATACTCCTTAAAAAAATGCCCGCTAAATTTTAGCAGGCTCTTTTGTTTTAAACTTTTATATTAAATGTTTTTGGCTAACCAATCCCCTACTTCTTTGGTTCCATAGGCTTTACCACCATCTGCTAAGTCTTCAGTTACAATGCCTTCAGCTAAAGACTTGTTTACTACATCTCTGATGGCTTTTCCTTCATTAGGTAAGTTGAATGCAGTTTCAAACATCATAGCCGCTGAAAGTACAGTAGCTAAAGGATTTGCTATGTTTAAGCCAGTAGCTTGAGGGTAAGACCCGTGAATAGGTTCAAATAAAGCGATATCACTTCCCATTGAAGCCGAAGGCATTAATCCCATAGAACCCGATATTACGGAAGCTTCATCCGTTAAAATATCACCAAATAAGTTTTCAGTAATTAAAACATCATAGCTATTTGGCCATTGTACCAATCGCATCGCTACGGCATCAACAAACTCATAACTTACTTCAACTTCAGGATAGTCTTTTTCCATTGCCTGAACAGTTTCTCTCCAAAGTCTTGATGTTTCCAATACATTGGCTTTATCAACACAGCATAGCTTTTTTGAACGTGTCATTGCTAACTCAAATCCTTTTTTTGCTAATCGCTGAACTTCTTCGCGTGTGTAAACACAATTGTCATAAGCGGTTTCTCCACCATCTCTTCTCCCCTTTTCTCCAAAATATATGCCACCAGTAAGCTCTCTTAAAAACACTAAGTCAGTGCCTTCAATACGTTCTTTTTTTAATGGTGATTTATCTATTAAAGAAGGAAACGTAAATGTTGGACGCACATTAGCGAATAATCCTAATTTCTTTCGCATCTTTAGTAACCCTTGTTCTGGACGTACTTTAGCCGATGGGTCGTTATCAAACCTTGGATGCCCAATAGCGCCAAACAACACAGCATCAGAAGCTAAACATATTTCATGAGTTTCATCGGGATAAGGTTCACCTACGGCATCAATAGCTGCAGCACCCGTTAAGGCAGGTTTCCAGGTAATCTCATGGCCAAATTTTTTGGCAACAGCATCACTTACTTTTACTGCTTGATCAATAACTTCAGGTCCTATTCCGTCTCCGGCTAAAAGGGCTATATTAAATTTCATATATATTTAATTTGTAATAATATTTAACATTTTTTCAGTGGCCTTAATTGCCGACACGGTTTGATCGGAATCTAGTCCACGCGTTTTAAATTCTTTTTCTGAATTTTTCCACGTGATTATGGTTTCACATAAGGCATCAGAATGACTACCAGGAGGTATTCTAACCGCATAATCGATTAAATCTGGTAGTACTAATTTTTTCTTTTTGAAGATGCTTCTTATTGCATTCATAAAGGCATCAAACTGACCATCACCCTGAGCATGTTCTTCAAAAGTGTCATTTAAAATTGTAATTGAAACGGTGGTAGAAGGTTTTAATCCTTTGGAATGCGTTAATACATAGGAATTCACCTTTACCTTTTCTTCGTAAGTTCTATCTAAAACATCAGAAATGATATACGGTAAATCTTCTTTAGTAACCACTTGTTTTTTATCGCCTAATTCAATTATGCGCTGTGTAACTGCCTTTAAATCCTCGTCATTAAGCTGAAGCCCTAATTCTTGTAAATTCTTTTGAATATTAGCTTTTCCTGAAGCTTTTCCTAATGCATATTGACGTTTTCTACCAAAGCGTTCAGGCATTAAATCACTAAAATACAGATTCTTTTTATTATCACCATCCGCATGAATCCCGGCTGTTTGCGTAAATACGTTGGCACCAATTACAGGCTTATTGGCAGGAATTAATATACCTGAAAAGTTTTCTACCAATTTACTTACCGTGTAAAGCACTTTTTCATTTACACCAACTTCTATATGAGGCATAAAATCATTAATAACAGCAATGGTACTAGCCATAGGCGCATTTCCTGCACGTTCTCCCATACCATTAATAGTTAAATGCAAAGCATCAGCACCAGCTTTTAAACCTTCCATGGCATTTGAAACCCCTAAATCATAATCGTTATGTGCATGAAAATCAAAGTGTAATGCGGGGTATTTATCTTTTATATTTTTAATAAAAGTATAAGATTCAGAAGGCGTTAGGACTCCTAAAGTATCAGGAAGCATAATGCGTTTAACAGGTTGCGTAGCTAAAAACTCTAAATACTCATAAACGTAATCTTTAGAATTACGCATACCATTACTCCAATCTTCTAAATAAACATTGGTTTCAATACCTTTTGATTTTGCTAAATCAATATTATTTTTTATTTCATTAAAATGCTGATTTGGAGTCTTTTTAAGCTGATAAGTTAAATGATTTAATGAACCTTTTGTTAATAAGTTCTGCACTTTGGCTCCTGCTTTAATCATCCAATCGATAGATACTCCATTGTCAACAAAAGTTAGGACTTCCACCTTATCTAAATAACCGTTTTCTTTAGCCCAATCGGTTATATCTTTTACTGCTTGAAATTCGCCTTCTGATACTCTTGCAGACGCAATTTCGATACGGTCAACTTTTAATTCTTCTAATAAAAGCTTAGCAATGGTTAGTTTTTCGGAAGCAGAAAACGACACACCCGAGGTTTGTTCACCATCGCGTAATGTCGTATCCATTATTTCTATGCGCCGCTTAGTACTCATTTACAACAACAAATCGTTAGCAAATGACTCTATTTCACCTTTTATATTTTGCAGATAATCAATATCATCAAAACCATTCAGCATATTTTCTTTTTTGTAGCTGTTGATTTCGAAAGACTCTTGAGCTCCTGTAGATTTTATTGTAATTGTTTGGTTTGGCAGGTGTACTTCAATCTCTGTATTAGGGTCGTCATAAATAGCAGTGAATATTTTTTCTGAAAATTCAGGACTAACCTGAACTGGTAAAACACCAACATTCAAACAGTTGTTTCTGAAAATATCGGCAAAGAAACTTGAAACAACACATCTAAACCCATAATCGTAAACAGCCCAAGCAGCATGCTCTCGTGAAGAACCTGAACCGAAGTTCTTTCCTCCTACTAGTATTTTTCCAGAGTAGATTGGATTATTTAAAACGAAACTTTCTTTTGGAGAGCCATCATTATTATATCTCCAGTCTCTAAAAAGATTATCACCAAAACCTTCACGTTTGGTGGCTTTTAAGAAACGTGCAGGAATTATTTGATCGGTATCAACATTTTCTAAAGGTAATGGAACCGCTGTACTTGTTAATATATTGAATTTATCGTAAGCCATTTTTATATTATATTTTGTGTTTAATCGTTGATTTGTTTATGAAATTCAATGATTATAATAATTCTCTTGGATCGGTTACTACACCAGTAACTGCTGCTGCTGCTGCCACTAATGGACTTGCTAATAAGGTTCTGGAACCAGGACCTTGGCGCCCTTCAAAGTTTCTATTTGAAGTGCTTACCGCGTATTTTCCAGCAGGAATTTTGTCGTCATTCATAGCTAAACATGCAGAACAACCAGGTTGTCGTAATGTAAATCCAGCTTCAGTAATAATATCTAAAATACCTTCTTCTTTAATTTTATCTTCAACTTCATGTGAACCAGGAACTAACCAAGCAGTTACATGATCTGCTTTTTTCTTACCTTTTACAATAGAAGCGAAGGCACGAAAGTCTTCAATTCTACCATTGGTACAACTTCCTAAAAATACATAGTCAATTTTTTTACCAATCATAGCATCATTTTCGTTATAGCCCATGTAGTCTAATGACTTTTTGTAAGTAGCAACACCACCTTCTACTGCTTCAGCATCCGGGATTTGTTTTGAAATACCAATACCCATACCTGGATTGGTTCCGTAGGTAATCATAGGTTCAATATCGCTTGCATTGAATGTTAATTCTTTATCGAATTTAGCACCTTCATCAGTTTTTAGAGTTTTCCAATGTGCTACTGCTTTATCCCATGCTTCACCTTTAAGCGATAAGGGTTTGTCTTTTAAATAAGCAAATGTTGTTTCATCTGGCGCAATCATTCCTCCACGTGCTCCCATCTCGATAGATAAGTTACAAACAGTCATACGACCTTCCATAGTCATGTTTTCAAACACATCACCAGCGTATTCTACAAAATAACCTGTAGCTCCGGAAGTTGATAATTGCGAAATAATATAAAGTGCTACATCTTTAGGTGTAACACCTTTGCCTAATTGCCCATTCACATTAATGCGCATTTTTTTAGGTTTAGGTTGCATAATACACTGTGTAGAAAGAACCATCTCAACTTCAGAAGTACCAATTCCGAAGGCAATACAACCAAAAGCGCCATGTGTTGATGTGTGTGAATCACCACAAACGATGGTAGCTCCAGGGAATGTAATACCGTTTTCTGGACCCACTACGTGAACAATACCATTTTTTTGATGACCTAATCCCCAATGGCTAATGCCATATTCATTTGAGTTGTCTTCTAAAGCTTTTAATTGTTTTGCAGATAAAGGATCTTCAACCGGTAAATGCTGATTGATTGTTGGTGTATTATGATCTGCAGTCGCAAAAGTACGCTCTGGATATAACACTTTTAAACCTCTAGACTTTAGACCTAAAAATGCTACAGGACTTGTAACTTCATGTATAAAGTGACGATCAATAAAAAAAACATCAGGTCCACCTTCAATTTTTCTAACTACATGGGAGTCCCACACTTTGTCAAACAATGTACTACTCATAAATATCTTGATTTTTTATAATAACTTATTTAATGCTAAAAAGGATAACAAAGTTATGCTATATTGAAGTTATTTAAAACTATAAGCGACTTTGTTATTGTATTTTTATAAAATTGCCAATAGATATAATATTTAATGAATTTTATTCAATAGAACGGTAAATTTGTTTGAAATATTTAAAACAAAAAAAGTACTCTATATTTCATTCTAGATGTGTTTTGGTTTGTCATTTATCAATCATATATATGGCCGTCACACTTAACTCGTTTCAGGGTCTCAAAAGCATAAAGTGTTGTTAATCTTTTTCTAAACTTTTCTTAAACATACAAACTTTGTGAAATCGATGTTCTATTTTTAGTATCATAACTTATAATATTATGTATAAACTCTATTTTACACTCTTTGCTTTTGCTATATTTTCTTCTTGTATTGAATCTCAAAACAAGATCGTTGGAGGACCATGTGAAGGCTGCGAAGCTGTTTATGAATATGGCGATAAAATATTAAAGCATGTTGATACCATCACAGGATTTAACACATTAGGAAATAAAATTAAAGTTAGTGGTGTAGTTTATCAATTGGATGGAAAAACACCAGCTAAAAATGTTATTTTATACATTTATCACACTGATAATAAAGGTAAATACCCAACTAATGCAAACTCTAACGGTTGGGAAAGGCGTCATGGATATTTACGCACTTGGTTAAAAACCAGTGAAAACGGAACTTATGCATTTTATACAACAAGACCAGCATCTTACCCAAATTCAAACGTGCCACAACACATACATATTACAGTAAAAGAACCTGATAAAACCGAGTATTATGTTGAGGATTTCTATTTTAATGACGACCCTTACTTAACAAAAAACATAAAAGTAAGAGCACGCCCAAGAGGTGGCTCAGGTGTTATTGCGTTAAAAAGGACAGGCGAACTAAAAGAAGCAAAAAGAAACATTATTTTAGGTTTAAATATACCTAACTACTAAATTTAAAAAAGTGTTTCTACTTTATCATTTCCCATTTTTGGGATTATTAAATTACTTCCTAGCTCATCATTTAATTTTTGAATAAAATAGGCAGAAAGCAAAGGCGATTCTTTTTCAATATTTTGATGAATAAAAAAATCGATTTCTTTTATTCCTTGATTTTTCCATGTTTTTAAGCGCTATACCCAATCGTCAAGACGCGTATAGTCGCTTTTATGATTAGCACCAACATAACGAACAAATGCCGTTGCATTGGTTAATCGCATGTGCATTAAATCTCTTCTCCCAGCAGTATCTACAACAACATTAGATATATTATGTTCTTCTAATAACGCATATAAATCTTTTGAAACTGCTAAATCATTATACCAATTGGTATGTCTAAATTCAATAGCTAACGGAATTTCTTTAGGCCAACTTTCAACAAAATCCAATACTCTATCAAAATCTTTTGGAGCAAAATTGTTATGCATTTGCAAAAATATGGTCCCTAACTTTTCTTTTAAATTTGATGCATTGTACAAATAGTTATCAACCACTTGTTGCGTCTAATTTAAACGCTTCCAATGGCTTATTTCTTGATTTAATTTCGGAAAAAATTTAAATCCTTCAGGGGTTTTGTCATACCATGTTGAAAACTGCTCTGGAGAAAATATTCTATAAAATGTGGCATTTAATTCAATTGAGTTAAACTGGTTTGAATAATAAATCAGCTCATCTTTTGTGCCTCTTGGATAAAACCCCTTAAGGTCTGCTTTATTCCATTTGGCGCATCCTACGTAAATTTCAGGTATATTATCATCCTTTGTTTTATTAAGCACAAGCTTTGTATCAGGATGGTCTTTTGGTAAAGTAAAATCAATATTTACAGGGTTTTCTACGCTTCCAAATTTCATTTAAATAATTTTATTTAAAGATAGAAAAATCTTTATTGTTAATAAGGTGGTTAATAATTATAGCTTGAAAGATTCATATAAGGTTTAATAATATATATTTTTAATCCAAACTCCAAAACATGAACACCAGAGACTTCAATCTAAAGAGCATCAGACCTGACATTGAAACCGTAACGATTAATGATGATATGAGTAGAGACGAGCGTTTTCAGAATTTGGTTTTACGACCAGTAGTTAAATTACAAAACGAATTATTAATTGAGGTTTTTATAAACTACATAACCAAACATAAATCTGTTTTTTATGATTTAAGTTTAGAAAAGCGGATTGACTACATAGAGAATGCCATCCAAAAAGACATGAAATTTAGAAATTCATTAAAAGGGATGATTATTGGTCAATTTACAGTTGAAGAATACTTGCTATATATTGAAAACTCTTCAGCATTAAATAAGCGTATGATGAATATTGTTAAAGAGCGATTACTAAGTAATATGCTACTTTTTGAAAAGCCAAAGGTACTACAGGCTGTTTAAATTAAATGAGGGAAACACCATTTAAATCAGTAGTTAAAACATCACTCATATAGTTGAAATATGGACGAACAGCTTTAAATGCTTCGTCAACTTCACTTATAAAGTTATCACTTAAAACCTCTTTATCGGTAAATTTTTTAATAAAGATATATTGCTTCTTTTTTATTAAATCTATCGCTTTGTGATCTTTACTGAATCCTTTTGGCGCAGTTTTTACTTCATCACCAACAAAATCTCCCCAAACACTTTTAAATTTTTTGTCTTTTAAAATAGCACGTATTTCAGAATCATCTGTTTCAAATTCTTTTCGCATTCTAAGTAAGTCTGCTGGAGCAGGTTCCCAAAAACCAGTAGCAATAAAGTTTTCATTGTTAGGTTGAATATGAAGATAGTAACCACCTCTTAGCTTAGGTTTTGTTCGATGAAATGATCCTCCAAAATGGGTTTTATAAGGTAATTTGTTTTTTGAAAATCGCACATCTCTATAAATCCTGAAAATTTTGAGTTTATCAATGTCATCGTGCTTATTCAAATTTTCTAAAACCTTATTATAAAAAGCTTTAACCTCTTTTTCAATAGCTTTAAATTCAGGTTTATGTTCATTAAACCAATCGCGGTTATTGTTTTTTTCTAACTGATTAAAAAATTGAAAAACAGATTTTGGTACAGTAACACTCATGGATAATTGCTTTTTTATAAAAATACAAAAAGTCCTAAATTAATAGGACTTTTTGAATGATTGTTTATCTAGTTTTATTGATTTGTCTCTGCGAAAACATAGGTTTTGGTTTCAATACTATCTTTTTCATTATCATAATATTGAATTACAAAGTTGCCTTCTTTGTTAAAATATCCAATACCAGTATAACTTTCTCCATTAACTAAATAGTGTCCGTTTGCATTAGTATTTAATGCTTTTTCAACAGGAATAAACATGGCTTTATCTTTATTAAAAGCAATATCGAATCCTCGGTCACTTGGTTTGAATAAATAATTTTTATCACCAATTTTATAATAAGTTTCTTTAGACAAGACATCATAATTTTCATCATTATCGTTATCTACCATAACCATTTTTTCAACTTTAGTAGAGGTATTTACACGATCTTGATTTACTTTATTTTTGTCTTTCTCATTTAATTTAACAGAAGCTGTTTCTCTGGTAACTACCTTAACTTTTTTCTCGGTTGTTTTGTCACCATCTTTTATTTTTACAACTTTTACTTCTGTTTCTTCTTTAGTTTCTTTTGGCTTTTCTTGAGCCATTAAACTACTTGTACATAATAGTAATGCACATACATATATTATATTTTTCATCTTTTTAATTTTAAGAGTTATCTTTCTTTTTTTTGGATTCTTCTTTAACTTCGTTTATTTCATCTTTAACATCTTCTATGGCATCTTGTACATCGTCAGATGCATTTTCAATGTCATCTCCTACTTCTTCAATTGCTGCTTCAATTTTTTCATCGGCAGTTTTTTGATCTCTGCATCCAGTAAACACCATAGCGGTTGTTAATATAAATACGATTGCTAATATTAATTTTTTCATTATTTCTAGTTTTTTTGGTTATTAATCTATTTCATCTTCAATATCATCTGCGGCATCTTCTAGTCCTTCTCCAACTTCTTCAACGCCGTCTTCAATTTTCTCACCTGCACTTTTTTCGTCTCTGCAACTTGTTGATGCAATTGATAAAGTGAATAATAATGTTAATGCTAATATGATTTTTTTCATGATTTTAATTTTAATGGTTTATATAAGTTTTATTTTTTCATTACTCCCCTTAGCAAGGATAATATGAATAATACTAGGAATATGAAGAAACATATTTTTGCTATTCCAGCAGATGCTCCTGCTATTCCTCCGAAGCCTAAAACTCCAGCAATTATTGCGATTATTACAAATGTGATTGTCCAACGTAACATAATTTAATTTTTTTAAGTTTGGATTTAATAGACAATGTCTAAAACATGGTCCTACTCTAATTTTTAGAGAATACACCTCATTTCAATTTGAAACACGTGTTTGTTTTAAATACGCTTTTGCCATTAAGGGCAGACTTTTGTTTAACATTATTTATGATATTTTTTGTGTAAATGTTAAATTCTTTAAGAAAGAAAAAGCGTGATTTTTTTGAATTTATTTTTTAAGAATCTACTTCAACGACCCTTGATTTTAACGAATCTTTTGTGCTTTTACTCCAAGCATCAAGCATCCAACTTGATTTTTCAAGTTCTCTTATATAAGCACCAATTAAGTCTATAGTGCCTTCATCACCAATTTTTGTAGCAGTTTCTATAACTTTTGACATTTGTTTGAGCAAAAGCTTGTGGTCGTTTAAAGTTTCGGTGACCATATCAATATCAGTTTGTAATGGAGCTGCTTCATTAATTGATGATACTTTTAAGTAATCACTATACTTGCTCATTGGATGGTAACGTAAAGTTAAAATGCGCTCAGCAATTTCATCAATTTTTATTTGAGCATCATTGTATAACTCTTCAAATTTAACGTGCAGTTCAAAAAAGTTTTTACCCAGAATGTTCCAATGGTTGCTCCTAAGTTTCTGATAATAAATGTGGTAATCAGCTAATAATACATTTAGTTCTACTACAACTGTTAGTAATTCTTCATCCTTCATATTCAAATAGCTCATAATTTTTATCTGTTTTTTATTGTTCTACTACATATAAACTATGATGAATATTAGATTTGTCAAGTGATTTAACAAGCTTTAACTCTATTAAGTTTTATTTAACATAATTTATGTTAAATAAAACTTAATATGTTAAAAAAATTAGGAACAAATACTGTAAGTGTTTTTATATGAAATCTATTTTCCTGAGAATTAATCCTGATGCTGGGGCGATATAATCCATTTTAATATTACTGTCATTTTTCAGGCTGTTTTCAATATCTAAAAGGGATAATTTACCTTTACCTAAATCTATTAATGTACCCATCATTAATCGTATTTGGTTGCGCATAAATCCTTTACCTTTTACTCTAAAAATGTATGATTTTTCAGGAAAGTAATTTGCGGTATAAATGGTGTTTTCAATAATTTCGGAAAGCATTATTTCTCTGTTATAAACGCCATTATTGGATGGTTTGTAGCAATACGATTTAAAATAATGTTCACCCTGAAAAAGTTTTGCGCCTTGAATCATTAAATCAATATCGAGATTATCAAGTATGGTTGTCATGATTGGTGCGCAAAAGGGATGGCATTTTTCACCAAATGTAAAAAGGTAATTGTACTCTTTTAGTTTTGAATGGTTTATTATATTGAATTTTTTATCAACTTCTTTGATGCTTAAGGCTCTGATATCTTGAGGTAAGTTGTAATTAAACAATTCTAAAAAGGCATTTTCGTCTTCAATGGGTTCAGACAAAAACAACTCGATTGCTGCACTTTCTGCCGACACCATAGCATCTGTTCTACCAGAACTTAAACTTTTAAAGGGCTTGCATTCTAAAATAAAATTTAAAGTTCTATCCACCATTAAGTGCAAGGTTTTTACGTCGGGTTGTTTTTGCCAACCGTGAAAACGATACCCCAAATATTGAATAGTTATAAGGTAAAAATATTTTTTGGCCATAATTTTTAAAGAGGGTTGAAAGTAAGTTATTTATTAATTCTAACAAAAAATTTATAAATTGTATTTCATTTATTAACTAAACTAATTATTATGACAAATCAATCAACAATCAAACCGCCTATTTGGTTTTGGATAGTGAGTGTTATTGCACTTATATGGAACGGAATGGGCGTTAATGCTTATTTACAACAGGCTTACAATACAGAAAGCTATCGTGCTATGTATAGTGAAGAGCAACTAGAAATTGCAGCAAATATGCCTAGTTGGGTAACAGCAGCCTTTGCTATTGCCGTTTTTGCGGGTGCATTAGGAGCGATAGGACTTTTATTAAGGAAAAAATGGGCAACTACACTTTGGACGCTTTCGTTACTTGCGGTTATTGTACAAATGGGATATATTTTAATTAATGGGTATCAATCAGATATGACAATGACCATCATGATTATTGTTTTTGCATTTGTATTTGTATGGTTTTCAAGAATGTCAGCATCAAAAGGATGGCTTTCTTAAAAAAATCAATTTAAAAGACTTTATTAAAAGGTGTCATTGTAATGATACCTTTTTTATTTATGCCTGTTTTTAAGCTCGTTTTCGATATCTTTTAAAGTAAATCCTTTTGCTTGAAGCAACATTAAATAGTGAAATAATAAATCTGATGATTCGTATAAGAACAATTCATCATTATTATCCATAGCTTCAATAACAGTTTCAATAGACTCCTCACCTACTTTTTGAGCTATTTTATTGATGCCTTTAGAAAACAAACTGGCCACATAAGAATTACTTATGTCTTTGTTTTTTATACGGTCTGCTATCACATGTTCTAAAGTTGAAAAGAAACCAAAATTAGATTCATTTTCTTCTCCCCAACAAGTATCGGTTCCTTTATGGCATGTAGGACCTTCAGGTTTTACTTGAATAAGTAATGTATCATTATCGCAGTCGTTTTTTATATCTATTAAATTTAAAAAGTTGCCACTTTCTTCACCTTTAGTCCACAACCGTTGCTTGCTTCTACTAAAAAAAGTGACTTTTTTTGTTTCTAGCGTTTTGTTATAAGCGTCTTCATTCATATAGCCCAACATCAACACATTTTTAGTTGAGGCATCTTGAATGATGGCTGGTATAAGTCCGTTTGAGTCGTATTTTATATTCATGTTTTATCTTTGTGAGATACTAAATCGAGTTCAGTATGACAATTAAAGTCGCACTTCTATATTATGTTCTTTTAATTCTTTTTTTAGTTCAGGAATCGGGATTTCGCCAAAGTGAAATACGCTTGCCGCTAAGGCTGCATCTGCTTTTCCGCTTTTAAAAGCATCAACAAAATGTTGAACGTTCCCAGCACCACCTGAAGCTATAATCGGAATATTTAATTCCTCAGATAGTTTTGCTAAGGCTTTATTTGCAAACCCATTTTTTGTACCATCATGATTCATTGATGTGAATAGAATTTCGCCTGCGCCTCTTGATTCAACCTCTTTTGCCCATTTAAATAAATCAATATCAGTAGGAATGCTTCCACCGGCTAAATGCACTTTCCAATTATCACCGATCTTTTTTGCATCAATAGCAACTACCACACATTGACTCCCAAATTTATCAGCTAATTCATTAACTAGTTCTGGTCTTTTTACTGCTGAAGAATTAATTGAAACCTTATCTGCACCACACTTTAAAAGGGCATCTACATCTTCAATGGATGATATACCACCGCCTACGGTAAATGGTATATTGACTTGTTCAGCAACATGTAAAACCATATCAAGCGTAGTAGCGCGACCTTCTAAAGTAGCCGAAATATCAAGAAAGACCAACTCATCTGCACCTAAATCGGCATATTGTTTTGCTAGTTCAACGGGGTCGCCAGCGTCTCGTAAATCAACAAAATTCACGCCTTTTACGGTACGCCCATTTTTAATATCTAAACATGGTATGATTCTTTTTGTCAACATTTACACAAACTTTTCTAATTGCTTTAAAGTGATTTTGTTCTCATAAATAGCCTTTCCTATTATAACGCCTTCACAACCTATTTCTCTTAAAATCGGGAGTTCGTCGATATGTGAAATACCACCAGAAGCGATAAGCTTTATGGATTGTCCTTGACTGCTATTTGAACATTCATCTATAATTTCCTTATATAGTTCGACTGAAGGGCCTTCAAGCATTCCATCTTTTGAAATATCGGTACAAATGACATACTGAATCCCTTTTTTTTGATACATTTTTATAAAAGGGATAACACTTTCCTTGCTTTGCTCCATCCAACCACTAATGGATACCTTTCCATCGTCACTATCTGCTCCCAAAATAATTTTTGCAGCACCATATTTAGAGATCCAACTTTCAAAAGTTTTAGGATCTTTAACCGCAATACTACCACCTGTAATTTGTTTCGCCCCGGAATTAAATGCAATATGCAAGTCTTCATTAGTTTTTAAACCACCGCCAAAATCTATTTTTAAACTTGTTTTTGAGGCTATTTGCTCTAAAACTTTATAATTGACTATATGATTAGCTTTGGCACCATCTAAATCCACCAAATGTAAATACTGAATCCCAGAATCTTCAAAAGTTTTGGCAATGTCTACAGGACTTTCGCTATATATTTTTTTAGTACCATAATCCCCCTTTGTTAAACGAACACATTTACCGTCAATAATATCTATGGCTGGTATAATTCTCATATTACAACTCTATAAAGTTTTTTAATATTTTTTCGCCTGCTAAGCTACTCTTTTCTGGGTGAAATTGTACACCGTAAAAATTATTGTGCTTAAGCGCAGAAGCATAATTAATTCCATAATCTGTTTTTGCAATAGTTTGATCGCAATGTTCAGCGTAATAGCTATGAACTAAATACATGTATTCATTTTCCTTAATTCCTTTAAACAAATCAGACTTCAAGTCTTTTATAACATTCCAGCCCATTTGAGGAACTTTTACATTGTTAGAAAAACGTTTTACTACAGTTTTAAAAATCCCTAGCCCCTTAGTGTTTCCCTCTTCGGTATACTCGCAAAGAAGCTGCATACCTAGGCAAATACCTAGTACGGGCTGTTTTAATTGTGGAATGACAATATCTAGCCCACTCGCTTTAAGCATTGCCATTGCACTACCTGCTTCACCTACACCCGGAAAAATTATTTTGTCAGCAGCAATAATTTCTTCAGGATTATCTGATAAAATAGCCTCATAGCCTAAACGTTTAAATGCAAACTGTATGCTTTTTATATTTCCTGCTCCGTAATTTATTATTACCAACTTCATTACAACATACCTTTTGTTGATGGTAAAATCATTTTTTCGATATCCCGTTTTACCGCCATTTTAATTGCTTTTGCGAATGCTTTAAAAATGGCTTCAATTTTGTGATGCTCGTTTGTGCCTTCTGCTTTTATATTCAAGTTACATTTAGCACCATCAGTAAACGATTTAAAGAAGTGATAAAACATTTCTGTTGGCATTTTCCCTATCATTTCACGTTTAAAATCAGCTTCCCAAACTAGCCAGTTTCTACCACCAAAATCAATCGCAGCTTGTGCGAAACAATCATCCATTGGTAAACAGAACCCATAACGTTCAATTCCTAATTTGTTGCCTAAAACCTTATTAAACAACTCTCCTAAAGCTATTGCTGTATCTTCAATAGTATGGTGCTCATCTACTTCCAAATCGCCATCAACTTTAATAGTTAAATCTAATTGACCATGTCTTGCAATTTGATCGAGCATATGGTCGAAAAATGCAATTCCAGTATCTATTTTACTTTTGCCTGTTCCATCTAAATTTAACTGAATAGCTATTTTAGTTTCATTGGTATTTCTAATAATGCCTCCAGTTCGTTCATCAGCCTTTAAAAAAGCATAAATTTTAGCCCAATCATTAGTCTCTAGTGCTATAAACTTGTTTAACTCTTCCCTTTTTACAGTAATTTCGTTGGTTCCTAAGTGGGTTTCGTCATTTATAAATATTCCTTTAGCACCTAGATTTTTGGCTAATTCTATATCTGTTAATCTATCGCCTATTACAAACGAATTTTCTAAATCGTACTCATCTGAAAAATATTTAGTTAATAGTCCAGTATTTGGTTTCCTCGTTGGGGCATTATCTCTAGCAAACGTCCTATCAATAAATTGCTCTTCGAAAGTGATGCCTTCAGCTTCAAAAGTTTTTAAAATAAAATTATGAACTAGCCAAAACGTATTTTCAGGATAGGCTTCCGTACCTAAACCATCTTGATTTGTTATCATAACAATTTCAAAATCTAACTCTTTTGCTATTTTACCTAGATAAGTGAGCACTTTTGGGTAAAATTCCAATTTCTCAAATGAATCTATCTGCTCATCGGCTGGTTCTTTAATAATGGTACCGTCGCGGTCTATAAATAATACTTTTCTCATTGTATAGATTTTAATGTATCTATTAATTTTATATTTTCATCAGAAGTTCCAACTGTAAATCGTAAACAGTTTTCGCATCCTTTTTGAGTCGTTCTATTTCTTACTACGATACCTTTTTCAATAAGTTGATTATAGCGTTTTGTGGCGTCGTCAACCTTAGCTAGTATAAAATTAGCATCTGATGGAAATGTTTTTAAAACAAAAGGAACCAATTCTAATTTTGAATTCAATTTTTTACGTTCTTTTAAAATATTTTCAATTTGCTGGTTAGCTATATCTTTTTTTGATAGTAATTCGATTGCCTTTTGTTGTGTTAACTCGTTAACATTATAAGGCGGCTTGATTCGATTTAAAACTGAAATAATATATTCTGATGCATAACAAATACCCAACCTTATTCCCGCCATACCATATGCTTTAGATAGCGTTTGAGTGACAATTAAATTAGGAAAATCAGATAGTCGAACTAACCAACTTGGATTATCTGAAAAATCTATGTAAGCTTCGTCTATCACCACAATACCTTTAAATAATTTTAAAAGTTGCTCGATATCTTCATTTTTAAAACTATTACCTGAAGGGTTATTAGGAGAGCATAAAAATAGAATCTTTGAGTTTTTATTGGCAGCTTCCAATATTTTATCAACTTGAAGCTGAAAATCATCAGTTAAGTTTACCTCCTTAATTTCAATAGCATTGATATTTGCCAACACACTGTACATACCATACGTTGGTGGTAATGTGATAATATTATCTTGATTTGGTTCGCAGAATGCTCGATAAATAAGGTCTAATACTTCATCACTTCCATTTCCTAAAAGAATATTTTGCGTTGGTAATCCTTTTATCTCTGAAAGTACAGTTTTTAATTTTCTTTGCTGTGGGTCTGGATACCGATTAACGCCATTTTCAAAAGGGTTTTCATTTGCATCTAAAAACACCATATCATTACTTGTTCCTTGGAACTCATCACGTGCCGATGAATAGGGCTTTAGCCTTTTTATTGTTGGTCTAATTAATTCTTGAATATTCATTATTTCAAATCCTTCAATCTAATTGATACTGCATTTTTATGAGCTTGCAAACCTTCAGCCTCTGCCATAAGCTCAATAGTTTTGCCTAAATTTACAAGACCTTTTTTAGATATTTTTTGAAAAGTCATACTTTTTAAAAAGCTATCTAAGTTTACACCGGAGTAAGCTTTTGAAAAACCATTGGTTGGTAGGGTGTGGTTGGTTCCTGAAGCATAATCACCAGCGCTTTCCGGTGTATAATCGCCTATAAAAACAGAACCCGCATTTATGATATTATCAACATAAAAATTTTCATTTTTAGAGCAAATAATAAAATGCTCCGGTCCGTATTCATTAATTAATTCAAGCGCAATATTATCGTTCTCAACAAAAATTAATTTTGAATTAGCTATGGCTTTTTCAGCTATCACTTTTCGAGGAAGCACTTCTAATTGCCTTTCAATTTCTTCAGAAACTTTTCCAATTATATGCTTTGATGTAGAAACTAAAATCACCTGACTATCCGTACCGTGTTCAGCTTGACTTAGTAAATCTGAAGCAATATATGAAGCATTAGCTGTTTCGTCTGCAACTACAAGCAGTTCACTTGGGCCCGCAGGCATATCTATGGCAACTCCAAATTTGGTTGCTAGTTGTTTTGCAACGGTTACAAATTGATTTCCTGGTCCGAAAATTTTATAGACTTGAGGAATAGTTTCGGTTCCAAATGTTAATCCAGCAATTGCTTGAATACCTCCTACTTTTATAATTTTTGTTACACCACAAAGTTGAGCTGCAAACAAAATTTCAGGAGCCAATTTGCCTTCTTTATTTGGTGGTGAGCATAAAACAATGTCTTTGCATCTAGCAATTTGGGCAGGAACAGCCAACATCAAAACCGTTGAAAATAGTGGTGCTGTACCTCCAGGAATATATAATCCCACTTTTTGAATAGGGCGTTTTTCTTGCCAACATGTAACACCGCTTGATGTTTCAACTTCAATTTTAGATGTTTTTTGTGCTTTATGAAAAGCTTCAATGTTTTGTTTAGCTTGTTTAATAGCTTTTTTTAGGTTTTCTGGAATTATAGCAACAGCTTTTGTAATTTCTTCATCAGTTACCAAAAAAGATACTAAATCAACACCATCAAATCGTTCAGTATATTTTTTTATCGCACTATCTTTATTTTGCTTTACGTCATTAAAAACATCTATAACCGTTGCTTCAATATCATCTAAGGTTTGAGTAGGACGTTTTACAATGTCCAACCATTGACTTTTATTTGGATTATTTATTATCTGCATAACCTTAAATTAAAGTACCATTTTTTCAATTGGGCATACCAATATGCCTTGAGCTCCATTAGCCTTTAAGTCATCAATGACTTCCCAAAACTCATTTTTGCTAATTACTGAATGTACTGAACTCCAACCCTTTTCAGCTAAAGGTAAAACTGTTGGGCTCTTCATTCCGGGTAGTACTTTTATTATGCTTTCTAGTTTTTCGTTGGGAGCGTTAAGCAATATGTATTTTGATTGTCTGCCTTTTAAAACCGATTGAATTCTGAATTGAATTTTATCTAAAATAGCTTGTTTATCAGCATTTAAAATTGGTGAAACAGCTAAAACTGCCTCGGATTTCAATATAGTTTCAACCTCTTTTAAATTGTTTTTAAAAAGTGTACTACCACTGGAAACAATATCACAAATGGCGTCAGCTAAACCAATATTTGGGGCTATTTCAACTGAGCCATTAATTATATGAAGGTTAGCATTTATACCCTTTTCTTTTAAGTAACTTTTTACGGTATTAGGGTAAGACGTAGCAATACGTTTACCTTCTAAATCATTTAAGGATTGGTATTTCATAGTTTTAGGTACTGCGATGCAGACTCTACAAGTCGAAAACCCTAATTTTTCAGCTACTTTAATATCATTTCCTTTTTCAATTAAAACGTTCTCACCGATAATAGCTGCGTCTACAACACCGTCTTTTAGATATTGCGGAATATCACCATTTCTTAAATAAAAAACTTCTACAGGGAACCCTTTTGCTGAGGCTTTTAGTTGATCTTTACCGTTATCAATATTAATACCAATGTCTTTTAAAATTTGCATCGAGTCTTCGTTTAATCGACCCGACTTTTGTACTGCAATTCTTAGTTTACTCATGTTGTTTTGTTATGAGTTTGAAACAATCTAGATGATTTTACAATTAAAAAACCCGCTTGATTGTCTCAAACGGGTTTAAAAATATATGTTGATTTTATTCAATACATTTTCAGTTCGCTTGAGAGCAAATATGAAAATAATGATGTGATTGAATAAAGCTCATGTTTTCCTTTGTTTGTGCAAATATCTATAATTTATATTTACAATTCCAAATTAAACTTACATTTCTTGTAATTATTGAAAATAAGATAGTTTTAATTCAATTAATTATTTAAAATTCAAAAATAGTTAAGAATTAATTGAATTATTTTATTTTTAATTTTATTGATTTCCAAGAATAATAGGTAGTCCACTATCTCCAGAGCCAATAACTATTACTTTACTATTAGGCGATTCTGCTAATTTCATTGTAGCATCAATGCCTTTGTCTTGCAAAATTTTATCAGTCAATGAGGCGCTTAGAATTCTATTTGATTCTGCTTTTCCTTCAGCCTCAATAATTACTTTTTCTGCTTCTTTAGCTGCAGTAACTAATCTAAACTCATATTCTAGTGATTCTTGTTCTTGCTTTAATTTACGTTCAATAGCCTCTTTAATTGTTGCTGGTAAAGTTACGTCGCGAACTAAAACCTCATTTAATTGAACATATTGCTTTTCAAGTATTTTTTTTGTTTCTTCATATATTTCATCTTGAATAGCATCTCTCTTACTTGAGTATAATTGTTCAGGGGTGTAACGCCCCACAACACTACGAGCTGCACTACGAATTGCAGGTTGAATAACTCGCTGTAAGTAATTTTGACCAAGCGACTGGTGTAAATTACCTAAGTCATTATAAACAGGTTCATACCATGCTGATGCATCAATTTGAATTTCTAACCCATTAGACGATAACACTTTCATTTTTTCAAAAAGTTCTTGTTGACGAACTTCATATACAAATACTTTATTCCAAGGAGCAACTATATGGAACCCTTCTGCCATAGGTGGTTCATCAACAACTACGCCTTCTCCAAAAGTTTTAAATAATACTCCTGCTTCACCAGAATCTATGGTAACAGCAGATTTTGCTAATAACACTACTAATACTATTGCTACAATTATTATAGGCAATGCTACTTTAGGTAATTTTTCCATTCTTTTTTTAGTTTAAATTAATCCGTTATATTTTCTTAAAAACCACTCTAGCCCTAGACTTATTGCCATTATGGCGAGTAGGTATTTCCAATCTATCAAAGGTATGGTATTTTTACTGCTTTTTTGAATAGGCTGATATCTATTATCATTAAGTAGAGTGTTAACTAGGTTTTCTGTATTTTCAATTAAATAAGTAGACCCTCCACTATTTGTAGCCAATTGATTAAGTTTTGTTACATCAGCACTTAAAAATTGTTGCTCAACATTATATTCTAAAATTTGAAAATTACCAGATTTAGACAAGTTTTCATTAGTTGCCTTGATAGTAAATGCATATTCAGATGCAGGTAAACTGCTCAAATCTATTTGATAATTATTGTTTCTTAAAATTAATGGTAAAGTTTTCTGTTCTTTAGAAATCTTATCTATTACAGTTATAAATAATTTTTCGCGTGTATCAAAAACATAGTTCTTATCAAAAAATTCTGCTTTAATAATAACATTGCTGCTACCATTATAAAACGATTCATATTCAATATTTAATCGACTTTTTTGTTGGTTTGAAGCTAAGTATTGGATTAACTTTCCAATGAAATCATCAAATTGATTAAACGATTTTGAATTTAAATAACTTTGTGAACGCCATTTCCATATATTTTCTCCAAACAAAACAGCTTCTCTCCTATTATTAACATCCATAGTTGCTAAAAGTGGTTCGTTAATGGAGATTCCATTTTTAGTTTTATTTAAAATTGTTTGAAATGGAACTGAAAAGATAACGCTTCCATAAACAGATTTTAAAGGAGGAAAAGACTCAAAATTTATATCATCAATTAAAAAAGGCGAATAATTAACATTAAGTACAGCTTGGTAGTCTTCCAATTGATTTGTTATTTCTATATCGTAAAATGGATTATTTTGATTAATGAAATCTAAATCTGTTTTAGCACCAATAATTACTAGTTTATTTTTGTTTTGCGAATCTAAATATTCTGATATAACATTAAATGAATCATTTGGTTGGTATAATATAACTAATTGAAAATCATTAATTTGATTTATTATTTCTTTTGAATTTAAAAATGAAACCGAACGTTGTTCGTTACCCTCTATACTTTTCTTTAAAGCCCCTAAATCTGGATGCGGAAAATCGCTTACTACGGCTATTTTTGTTTTTTGATTGATAACTTCAACAGCAAAATTCTTAGTATTATTTACAATATTTTTTTCATTTTCAAAAGGAACGAGATTTGCTTTAAAATTACCTACACCTACAATATTAGCAGGTAAACTAAAGTTAATAACTTTTGAATTATTGGTTTGAGAAAAGTTTAAATTCTGTGAGTAAACAACTGAGTTTTCTTTAGTAACAATAAAATTGGTAGATAAATTTTCACTTCCATTATAAACCAAAATAGCTTCAACCGGAAATTTATTTTTCAAATAGGCATACTTATTAACGTTTAACTGCTCTATTTTTAGATCTGAATAAGTTATGGTATCTCCTAAAATTACGGGATAAATAGGTTGATTATAAGAGCTCGAACTAAATTGGTAATCGTTTCCATAGGTTTGATTACCATCAGTAATTAACAATGTTGGTGATATTGTTTGTTTATATATTTGGTTTAATTGACTGAATGCATTATAAATATTAGTCTGTTTTTCTGAAAATGTTAACGAATCTAGTGTTTTAATGGATTCACCAAATCTGTAGAATTCTAGATTAAATTTACTACTTAAATTCTCATTAATTTTTAAAACTTCTATAAAATCAATAGCTTGTTTATTTTGTTTAAGATAGCTTATTGAACTAGAATTATCGACTGCAATTACTAAATTTGGTTTTTCTACGGATAAACTTATTTGGTCAAAGCGAGGGTTAATTAACAAAAGAAGAATAGAAAAAACACTTATAAATCTCAAAAAAGAAAAAAGCATGTTTAATTTAGACATGCCTTTCTTTTTTTTATAATATTGAAAACCTGCTATAATAAGTGCAACAATTCCAGCAAGTACAATGTAAATTAGTGTTTCTGTTTGCATTAAAACTTAAGACTTCTTTTTAAGTAAGCATTCCGCCATCAACATTTAAGGTTTGCCCCGTAACATATGCGCTCATATCGCTTGCTAAAAACACGCAAACATTTGCTATATCTTCAGGAGTTCCACCTCGTTTTAAAGGAATGCCCGCACGCCATCCTTTTACAACTTCTTCGTCAAGTTTGGCGGTCATTTCGGTTTCTATAAACCCAGGTGCCACAACATTGCTTCTTATATTTCTTGAGCCTAATTCTAAAGCAACAGATTTTGAAAATCCAATAATACCAGCCTTTGAAGCCGCATAATTAGTTTGACCTGCATTACCTTTTACTCCTACAACCGAACTCATGTTAATAATAGAACCTTTGCGTTGTTTCAACATAGTTTTTTGAACGGCTTTAGTCATATTAAATACCGATTTTAAGTTTACCTCAATAACGGTATCAAAATCTTCTTCAGTAATACGCATGAGTAGATTATCTTTAGTAATACCAGCATTGTTTACTAAAATGTCTATGCTTCCAAATTCAGCAACAACATCATCTGCTAATTTTTGAGCTTCTTCAAAACTTGCCGCATTGCTTTTATATCCTTTGGATTTAATTCCTAACGCATTTAATTCGTTTTCTAAATCTTTGGCAGCTTCAACTGAAGAACTGTAAGTAAACGCTACGTTAGCGCCTTGTTGAGCAAATACTTGAGCAATTCCTTTACCAATTCCTCGGCTAGCACCAGTTATTATAGCTGTTTTTCCTTCTAATAATTTCATCTATAAGTTCAGTTAGTTTATGATTAATCTTGATATATTCAAATATAATAAATACAAATGGCTTCAAATAAAAAAACCTTACAAGATTTGTAAGGTTTTAACATTTGATTTTTATGTTTTAAGCTAAAACTTCAGCTACTTTTTTGCCAATTTCAGCTGGAGAGTCTACAACATGAATTCCACATGCTCTCATAATTTTCTTTTTAGCTTGAGCTGTATCATCACTTCCTCCAACAATAGCACCTGCATGTCCCATAGTACGTCCAGCAGGAGCCGTTTCGCCAGCTATAAATCCAACAACTGGTTTTTTGCTACCACTTTCTTTATACCAGTTTGCAGCATCGGCTTCTAATTGTCCACCAATTTCACCAATCATTACAACTGCTTCAGTTTCTGGGTCGTTAATTAAAAGTTCAACTGCTTCTTTAGTTGTAGTTCCAATAATTGGATCTCCGCCAATACCAATGGCCGTGGTAATTCCTAAACCTTGTTTTACAACTTGGTCTGCCGCTTCGTACGTTAATGTTCCAGACTTTGAAACAATACCCACTTTTCCTTTTTTGAAAACAAACCCTGGCATAATACCTACTTTGGCTTCTTCAGGTGTAATAACCCCTGGGCAGTTAGGTCCAATTAGTCGGCAATCTTTATTTTTAATGTAGTTAGAAGCAGTTATCATATCTGCGACAGGAATACCTTCGGTAATTGTAATAATTACTTTTATACCTGCATCAGCAGCTTCCATAATTGCATCAGCAGCAAAAGCTGGTGGCACAAAAATAATACTTGTATCAGCACCTACTTCTTTTACGGCATCAGCTACTGTATTAAAAACGGGTTTATCTAAATGTTTTTGTCCTCCTTTACCAGGTGTTACACCTCCAACTACATTTGTACCATATTCAATCATTTGGCTAGCGTGAAATGTTCCTTCACTACCTGTAAAACCTTGAACAATTATTCTTGACTTTTTATTTACTAAAACACTCATTTGTTTGTTATTTATTAAAAGAAAGCATTGCAAAAGTACCGTTTCGAATTTGAATTTTAAAGAAAAACAGAACTTTTATTTCACATGTTTTTTTCTTGATTTTTTAGTTTTTCAAGTATTTCGGGAATACGTCTAATAGACGCTATTTCCTTGTATTTAGAACGAAAATCATCGGCAGGAATTCCGAAATAACTCTTTCCTCCTTCCAAAGATTTACTAACCCCTGCTTTTGCAGAGATTATAGCTTTTTTACCAATGGTAATTCCACTAGTAATACCAACTTGTCCCCAAATGGTGACTTCGTCTTCAATGACGACACATCCTGCAATTCCTACTTGTGAAGCTATCAAGCACTTTTTACCGATAACAGTGTCATGCCCTACTTGAACTTGATTATCAATTTTTGAGCCTTCACAAATTCTGGTGTCGGCTGTAACACCTCTATCAATAGTGCATGCCGCACCTACGTCTACATTGTTTTCTATAACAACACGACCCCCAGATAATAATCGATCATACCCATCTGGTCTGTTTTTATAATAAAAAGCATTTGCTCCTAAAACAGTTCCAGCATGAATAGTAACATTATTACCTATTATTGAATCATCATAAATGCTAACATTTGAATGTATAACACAATTGTCACCTATAACTACGTTATGACCAATAAAACAATTTGGTTGTATTGTGGTGTTTTTTCCAATTTTTGCTGATGGTGAGATTAAGCTGTTAGATGCTTTAAAGGGTTTGAAAACATTTGTTAGCTTATTGAAATCTCTAAAAGGGTCATCACTAATTAATAATGCTTTCCCTTCTGGACAATCTACTTCCTTATTTATTAAAATAATAGTGGCAGCAGAATTTAAAGCTTTGTCGTAGTACTTAGGATGGTCAACAAAAACGATGTCTCCAGCTTCAACCACATGAATTTCATTCATTCCTAGAACCATAAAATCATCATCGCCAACAAACTTACTGTCTATTAAAGTGGCTATTTGTTTAAGTGTATACGGTTCAGGAAACTTCATTTATTTTCTTCAATTAATTGAAAGGTACTATTTATATATTCGAAAGAATTTTCTAGCTTTTTAAAACGGTCTTCTAAAGTCCAATTCATTAACATGAATATATCTTTTTCACCTTCAATGAAAGTAACGATATAAGCCGCTTTTATGTCTTCAATTTGACCTAAAATTTTTAATTGGCGAGCTGGATTGTCATTTATATTATTCAATCCATATTCCTGAATTTTAGAGTTAATTAACCTTTCTCTAAACAATGTTTTTTGCGCATTTTTATAATTCTCAATTACGGGAAGTTCATCATCGTATTCCCCAAATTGCTTGAAAGTATCAATATACTCATTTTTATCCTCTTGAATTATTACAAAATACGCCTCTTTAAAAATATTGGCATATTGAAATGATGCATCGGGGTGTAATTGAGAAACGGGTTTCATATAGTAAGGTAAATCTACTTGAAACAAATCATCGGCACCAACAGTTACATAATTTGACTCTGAAGTAGTTACGGGAGCTGAATCTAATTCATTTCCTGCGGCTTGCATTGCTCCTTTAACCATATCTACGCATGACGTGGTGAGTAAAATAATGATGAGTGCAAAAATGCCTTTTTTCATAAAATTATTCCTTTACACGCTCTTTATACGTACCCTTATCGGTCTCAATTTTAATTTTATCGCCTTCATTAATAAACAATGGTACATTAACTTCAGCACCAGTTTCAACAGTGGCCGGTTTAGTGGCATTAGTAGCTGTATTTCCTTTTACACCAGGTTCGGTATGAGTAACTTCTAAAATAACACTCGCGGGCATTTCAACTGAAAGTGGCATATTATCTTCAGTGTTGATTAAAACTGTTACTACTTCTCCTTCTTTCATTAAACTTGGATTGTCTAATGCTGCTTCTAGTAACCTAATTTGAGTGTAATCTTCTTGATTCATAAAATGATAAAACTCACCATCATTATATAGATATTGAAATTTATGTGTTTCAACACGTACATCATCCAATTTATGCCCTGCAGAGAAAGTGTTATCCAAAACTTTTCCGTTAGTAACACTTTTCATTTTTGTTCTTACAAACGCTGGACCTTTACCAGGTTTTACATGTAAAAATTCAATTATTTTGTAAATATCATTATTATAACGAATACATAATCCGTTTCTAATATCACTTGTAGTAGCCATATAATTAGTTTGATTTAAAATAACCTTTCATAATTCCGCGATGTGAATTTTTTATAAACTGTAGGATTTCATCGCGCTCAGGAGTTGCTTCCATTTCAGCTTCTATAATTTCAGAAGCCTGAGTATTATTATAATTTTTTTGATAGAGTATCCTGAAAATATTCTGAATTTCTCTTATTTTTTCTGTTGTATAACCGCGTCTTCTCAAACCAACTGAATTTATTCCAACATAAGATAACGGTTCGCGTGCTGCTTTTACGTAAGGGGGCACATCTTTTCTAACTAATGACCCTCCTGTTACAAAAGCATGATTTCCAATTGATACAAATTGATGAACTGCTGTCATACCCGCTAAAACCACAAAATCTCCAATAGTAATATGACCTGCCAATGTACTGTTGTTTGAAAAAATACAGTTATTACCAACAATACAATCATGAGCAATGTGACAATACGCCATAATTAAGCAATTATCTCCTACTACAGTTTTCATTCTATCAACAGTTCCTCTATTAATGGTTACACATTCTCTAATGGTAACGTTATCACCAATTTCAACGGTTGTATCTTCATCATTATATTTTAAATCTTGAGGGACTGCCGAAATTACTGAACCTGGAAATATGTTACAGTTTTTTCCAATTCTAGCACCTTCCATTATAGTAACGTTGCTTCCTATCCATGTACCTTCTCCAATTTTCACATTGTTGTGAATGGTTGCAAAGGGTTCAATAACTACATTTTTTGCAATTTTTGCACCAGGGTGAACGTAAGCGAGCGGTTGATTCATTTTTTTAATATTATTTTATCAATCTGTAAAAATGTGTTCGCAATTTAAGGTTTTGTTTTTAATACATAATGAACCTATTGCTAGGGATATATTTATTTAACTTTTGAAATCTGTGCCATTAGTTCTGCTTCGGCACATAGTTTCCCATTTGCATAGGCATAACCTTGCATGTGGCAGATGCCTCTTCTAATAGGAGTAATTAACGAGCATTTAAATATTAAAGTATCTCCTGGCATCACTTTTTGTTTGAATTTTACATTGTCCATTTTCATGAAAAATGTTAAGTAATTTTCAGGATCAGGTACTGTATTTAATACCAAAATTCCACCAGTTTGTGCCATAGCTTCCACAATTAAAACTCCTGGCATAACAGGAGCACCAGGAAAATGACCTTTGAAGAATTCTTCATTCATGGTCACATTCTTTGTTGCTATAACATCACTATCTGTAAGTTCAAATACCTTATCTATTAACAAAAATGGTTGTCTATGAGGAAGCATCGCCATAATTTGTGTAATATCCATTAAAGGTTGTTGATTCAGATCTATATTAGGGACGTTATTACGTCTTTCGTTTTTTATAAGCTTTGATAGCTTTTTTGCAAACTGGGTATTCACAAAATGCCCGGGCTTGTTAGCGATAATTTTACCACGAATACGTGTACCTACAAGAGCTAAATCTCCTAAAACATCTAATAATTTATGTCTAGCAGCTTCGTTTGGATGATGCAAAGTTAAATTATCTAAAATGCCGTTTGGTTTTACGGCTATGGAATCTTTTTTAAAGGCAACCTTTAACTTTTCCATAGTTTTTGGCGATAAGGCTTTATCTACATAAACGATAGCATTATTTAAATCGCCTCCTTTTATTAATCCGTGTTCCAAAAGCATTTCAATTTCATGCAAGAAACTGAATGTTCTTGCGTTTGAAATGTCATTTTTAAAATCTGAAATGTGATTTAAAGTGGCATTTTGAGTTCCCAGAACTTTAGTACCAAAATCAACCATCGTTGTTATTTGATACTCGTTTGATGGCATTACTAATATTTCACTTCCAGATTCTTCATCTACATAAGAAACAATATCTGTTACCACAAATTCTTCTCTAAGAGCATCTTGTTCAACAATGCCAGCCTTTTCTAATGCTTCAACAAAAAACTTAGAAGACCCATCCATTATAGGTGGTTCAGAGGCATTCAGTTCTATTATTGCATTGTCTATATCCATACCTACCAAAGCTGCAAGTACATGCTCTGAAGTTTGAATAATCACACCATTTTTTTCTAAACAAGTGCCTCGTTGTGTATTTGTAACGTAATTTGCATCTGCTTCAATAAGTGGTTCTCCTTCTAGATCAACACGTTTAAATGATAAACCAGAATTTGCAGGAGCTGGCTTAAAAACTAAAGTAACATCTTTTCCAGTATGTAACCCTACACCTGTTAATGAAACTTCAGATTTAATAGTTTTTTGCTTTATTTCGGTATTAACTATTCCCATTTATCTTTTTTTCTATATCGTTAATATCTTTTACAATTTTAGGCAAATTTTTAAAGTGTACGTAAGATTTATTATAATCACCATACGACAATGCTGGAGAACCTTGCAGTACTTCATCATCTTTTACATTTCTTCCAATACCAGATTGCGCTTGAATTTTAACATTATTACCAATTATAATATGCCCAACAATACCAACCTGCCCTCCTATTTGGCAATTTTCTCCTATTTTGGTTGAACCTGCAATACCAGTTTGAGCTGCTATTACTGTATTTCTACCGATTTCAACATTATGTGCAATTTGAATTTGGTTATCTAATTTCACTCCTCTCCTTATGATGGTAGAACCTAGAGTTGCTCTATCTATAGTTGTGGCAGCGCCTATATCAACAAAATCTTCAAGGATAACATTTCCTGTTTGAGGTACTTTACTATATTCCCCATTTTCATTTGGTGTAAAACCAAAGCCATCTGCACCTATTATAGCACCCGAATTAATTACACAATACTTACCAATAATACATTCAGAGTATATTTTACTACCAGCAAATACAACTGTATTATCATCAATAGAAACATTATCGCCCAAATATACATTTGGGAATATCTTTACGTTGTCACCAATTTTAACATTTTCTCCAATATAAGAAAAGGCTCCGATGTAAACATCTTCTCCAAGTTTAGCACTATCTGATATGAATGAGGGTTGTTCAATTCCTGTTTTGTTAAGTTTTACCAGGTTATAATATTCTAGCAATTTCGAGAACGCTGCATAGGCATCATCAACTTTAATTAAAGTGGTATCTAGGCTGTTTTCAGGAATGAATGTTTTATTAACAATAGTTATAGAAGCTTTTGTTGTATAAATATGAGGTGTATACTTTGGGTTTGCAAGAAATGTTAGTGACCCAGTTACACCTTCTTCAATTTTAGATAATTTAGAAACCTCTGTATCTAAATTACCCACAACATCACCTTCTAAAATTTCTGCTATCTGTTGTGCTGTAAATTTCACACTTTAAGGATAATTGTTAATAATATATTTTGGCAAAAATAGGAAAAATGTACTAAAGTTTTTGCTTAGGATAGCATATATAATATTTAGTTACAGGTTTTGATAAAGCTTTAAGGTTTAAATGATCGGATGCCTTTGTAATATCTTGAATTTTTCCACTCTTATGCAATATGTTTATTCGCTTCGTATTTAGTTGATAAGCTTGGTTTGAAATGCTCCCAGTAAAAACAAAATAGTTTGCTTCTTCTTTTGAAATAGAAAACCGAGTCATTAAACTTTCAGCATGTTTGGTTAAACTACTCTCGCTGATAGCTTTGTTTTTCACTTTAATTTTTAACAGGTTTCGATTGATTATCATTTCGCTCAAATTACTTAATACAAAATCCTTATGATATTGCCAGTCTTTCATCGCGGATATAATATCGTAATCATCTAATTTAGAAAATACATCTAAAGTTTCACTATTAAAATTATCTATAGTTATTTTATTTTTCAAAAAGAATAGCAATGCATCACTTGCTTTTAGTTCTTCTCCTTTATCAAATAACTCTTTCGCACGTTGCAAAACCCTAATTAGTAGTTGTTCAGCAACTAAACTTGTTTTATGTAAATATACTTGCCAATACATTAAGCGCCTTGCAATTATAAATTTCTCAACGCTATAGATGCCTTTTTCTTCTATGACCAAATTATCATCCACTACATTAAGCATTGTTATCAAACGCTCACTATTAATATTGCCTTCAGCTACACCTGTATAAAAACTATCACGCTTTAGGTAATCGGCTCTATCCATATCTAATTGTCCAGAAATTAGCTGACACATAAATATTCTTGGGTATTTTCCTTTAAATATATCTATCGCAAGCGTTAAACTTCCGTTAAATTCTTCATTTAATCGCTCCATAAAAAGCAACGAAATATCCTCGTGAGATACATTATTTACAATGCTATGTTCCATGGCATGCGAGAATGGGCCATGACCAATATCATGTAATAAAATAGCAACATATAAACCAGTTTCTTCTTCTTTGGTTATCGTAACTCCTTTAAAACGAAGTACATTAACCGCTTGCTGCATCAAATACACGCAACCAATTGCATGATGAAATCTGGTGTGATGCGCCCCAGGATATACTAAATAAGACATTCCCATTTGAGAAATTCTTCGAAGGCGTTGGAAGTATTTATGCTGAATTAAATCGAAAATTAGCGAATTTGGAATAGTAATAAATCCGTAAATTGGGTCGTTTAATATTTTAAGTTTGTTCAAACTTTAATTTTTTACAATAATATTTACAAATATAACTATATGTCTAAAATAAAAATACTTTGGGTTGATGATGAAATTGATTTATTAAAACCGCATATTTTATTTCTTGAAAACAAAAATTATAAGGTCACAACCTGTAAAAGTGGTACCGAAGCAATCGATGCTTTGGATGATGAAAACTTTGACATTGTATTTTTAGACGAGAATATGCCAGGACTTACAGGACTTGAAACATTAAATGAAATTAAGGAGAAGAAAGATAATTTGCCAGTGGTAATGATTACTAAGAGTGAAGAAGAATATATTATGGAAGAAGCCATTGGCAACAAAATTGCTGATTACCTGATTAAACCTGTAAACCCTAACCAAATTCTTTTAAGTTTAAAGAAAAACTTAGACCATTCTCGATTAGTTTCAGAAAAAACCACTTCAAATTACCAGCAAGAGTTTAGAAAAATTGCTATGGACTTATCTATGGTTAATAGTTATGAAGAATGGGTAAATCTATATCAAAAACTTATTTATTGGGAAATTCAATTAGAAGATATTGAAGATGCTAGCATGTTTGAAATTTTAGAATCGCAAAAAAATGAAGCTAATATTCAATTCGGAAAATTTATAGAGAAAAATTACGCAGACTGGTTTTTGCCCAATACGGATGCTCCTATTATGTCGCATACAGTATTTAAAGAAAAAGTGGTACCAGAAATTAGTAAAGAGCAGCCAACCGTGTTAGTTGTAATAGATAATTTGCGATACGACCAATGGAAAGTTTTTGAGCCCATAATAAACAACTATTATAAAAAGCAAAAGGAAGATGCCTTTTTCAGTATTCTACCTACTGCAACACAATATGCTAGAAATGCTATTTTTTCTGGATTAATGCCTAGCGATATGGAAAAATTGTTTCCCCAATATTGGAAAAATGACACAGATGATGGAGGTAAAAATTTGCACGAAGCTGATTTTTTAAGCACTCAAATGAAACGCTTAAGTTTAAATCATTTAAAATATGAATATCATAAAATCACTAATTTAAAAACAGGAAAAAAGTTAGCAGATAATTTTAAAGCTCTTAAAAACAATGATTTAACCGTGATTGTTTACAACTTTGTAGATATGCTATCTCATTCAAAAACAGAAATGGAAGTTGTAAAGGAGTTAGCCTCAAATGATAAAGCTTACAGGTCGTTAACACTAAGTTGGTTTAAAAATTCGCCACTTTTAGAAATGATACAGCAGGCTCAACAAATGGGATTCAAGTTAATTTTAACAACTGATCATGGAACAATTAATGTTAAAAACCCATCAAAAGTTATTGGTGATAGAGACACTAGTTTAAATCTGCGCTATAAAACAGGCAGAAGCTTAACGTATGAAGACAAAGATGTCTTAGCTAGCAAAGATCCCAAAGAGTTACATTTACCTTCAATTAACATGAGTAGTTCATACATTTTTGCAAAAAGTGATTTGTTTTTTGCATACCCAAATAATTATAATCACTATGTAAGCTATTATAGAAACACCTATCAACATGGTGGTGTTTCACTTGAGGAAATGATTATTCCGTTTGTGGTATTTAATCCAAAATAATCCATAAAGTGTTAAAAAATACCGACGAAATACACTTTTTGTTAGGTTTTATAAAATTTATTCATTAATATTGCATATAAATTTTAATAGTATTGGAAATTTCTTATGATTTGAATCAAGTTGATGACGTTGCGATTCGGCTTATCAAAAATGTAAAAACTAAAACACTTTTGTTTAATGGTAATATGGGAGTTGGAAAAACAACCTTAATAAAAACACTAGTAAAGGTTTTAGGAAGTAATGATGAAGTAAGTAGTCCAACATTTTCAATAGTCAATGAATACGAATTGGGCGCTGAAAAAATTTATCATTTTGATTTATATCGAATTAAAGATATTGAAGAAACATATAATTTTGGAATTGAAGATTATTTAGATTCAGATAGTTGGAAGTTGATTGAATGGCCGGAAATAATTAAGCCTATTCTTAACGAAAATTTTGATGAAATCAATTTAAAATTAGGAAAAAAGAATCAAAGAATTGTCAAATTAAATTAGAAATATTAACCCTAAATTAACCAGTTTATAAGCAAAAAATAACTTTAAAATCTTCGAATATTGAAGTTTTACGGGAAACCCACAGCAGAAATTTTAAAAAAGTTTGGTTTTAACATAATTTTAACATTTCAACAAAAACTTCAAGATACTCTTTAGTTTAAGTTTGGGTAATTAATTAATTAAATCCCTTACAAAATGAAAACAAAAAAGTATGTAATTGCAATTGCGATTTTCGGAGGTATGTTGTTTTTGGCTTCAGCTGCAAACCAATATAACTTAGATGGAGAGCAAACAGCTAAAATCGAAAAGGACAGAATCAAGGTTCCAACACACGGATAAGAAAAGCTTGATTATAGGGAGTATTGTTGCTACTTTTATAGCATCGACTCCTTATTTATTTTACTTATATGAAGGTGTTCCAGATGTTAAAGTTTGGAACACCTTTTTTGGTACTTTTAATAGTCAATATTACGAAAGTGTGTTTGTTTTAGCATGGACACTTACAGGCAAAATAATTCCTTTGTTCCTACTATTTATCTGGTTTTTTACCTGTAGGCATTGGTGGTATCATGTTCTACTGATACCTATTTCTATGTATGTTTACCAGATATTCACTACCCTTAATGAAGATTTCTCATTTGTTGATTCTAATCAGTTAATATATTTAATACCAATAATGGCTGTAATAATTCCTTCAATATATTTAATCAGAGCTAGAATTTTTAATAAAATAAATGAGGTAAATAAGTCGCTTGAAGAATTGGAAGATGAATTTAAGTTATCACCAAAAACTTTTTGGGGTAAAATAAAGCAATATTTTTAATTGTTACCTAATCTATCTCTTTCTATCAGGTCTATATCCTTTTTATTGGAATCTAATCTGAAATTACCGAATTTGTAGTTGAAACCGATGGTAAATAGTCTGTTTTCAAATCTGTAGTTTACCAAAATATCTTGGTTTAGATATTTAGTTGTTCTATTAAAGTTTTGGGTATTAAAAATATCTATTACTCCCATACTTAAGGACGCTCTATTCTTCCAAAATGTTTTCCTCAAATTAACATCAAATCCAAACCTATCACTGGCTATTGAAACGCCTTCAGCCAAAGGTGATATATATAGAAATGACACATCGGCAGTTAAGCTTTTGTCTTTAAGGAAAGAAAAATAATTAACCATTTGTGCATATACAGACCATTTATCAATATTTTCAATTTCATTATTACTTTGCAGAGCAAAAAACTGATTATCGTAATAAAAGATAGATGATAATGCATAAATACTCCAATTATTGGTTAATGATGTGTATGTTGTAAAATCAAAACCATAAGAAATACTTCTGTTAATGTTGGTATTGATATATTTAATAATATTTTCGTCATTATCTTGAAAGCCTATTTCTAATGCTGGATTTTTTTCGTATCTGTAATACAATTCAAAGGTATACGTGTTATTAAGTGTATAACCTAAAGTAAACACATCATCTAATTGTGGTTTCAAGTTTGGGTCACCTGTTATAAAAGTATTGTCGTTCAAAAAGTATCTAAACGGATTTAATTGACTGTATCTTGGGCGATGAATACGTTTATTATAATTAAAATAAACCTCATTGTTTTCGTTAATTCTACTCAATAAATAAAATGAAGGAAAAACTTTTAAGTAATTATTATCATTGACTTGATTCGTTGATATTGAATTACCTTTTATGTCTGTATATTCAGTTCTTAATCCTAATTTTAAACTCCATGCATCCCAATCTTTAGAAAAACTTGTGTAAACGGCGTAATTCATTTCATCATAGAAAAAAGTATCCGAGTTTTGTAAATCTTCCTCTTTTACTCCATTATTAAAAGTGAATTGATTTAAAATACTTTTAGAATTAATATTAGATACTTTTACACCAGCTTCAAATTGTGAAGACTTATTTACTGGTAATTCATAATCCATTTGACCCGTATATAGCCTTATATCTTGACTTGTAAAGGTTTGAAATCTGTTACTTCTAATTAAAGATTCATCTGGAAAACGGTAATCGGTATCTACATTTTGAAAGTTTGAAAAATCATAATACGTATGATGCAAACTTGTAGAAAGTTTTTCACCAGGTCTATTAAATTTATGAATATAATCTAAAGTAAACGCTAAGTTAAATGTTTCATCTACGGCTTTGTTTGTAGTTGTAAAGGTTGAGTCTAGAACTTGGTTGGAGTTAAAAACTTCCGTTATTGAATTTATATTAGTTCTAGTGCCTTCCCTTGGAGATATTAACATATTGGTGGAAAACCCGAAACTATTATTCTTATCTATTTCATAGTCTATGTTAGCATTTATATTTTGGTTTTCGGACTGTCTAACTCTTTTATAATCTGTTTCCCAACTTGTTGAAATTTGATTATTGTCCATAAAATTTATAAACTCATCATTATTTCGGTAATCTTTTCTTGGGCTAATACTATAATTTAAATAGGTATTTAATTTCTTTGTTTTGAAAAAATGACTAGTGCCAAATGAATATTTTGGAAACTCAAAGCCTTGTCTATAATTACCAAATATACTACCGTTGTAGCCAGTAGCTATGCTCTTTGTTGTAATAATATTAAGTACAGCTCCTCCTTCAGCTTCATATTTTGCAGGAGGATTTGTAATTACTTCAACAGACTTAATATTGCTAGCTGGTGTGCTTTCCAAAAGTTGTGCCACTTCACTTGAAGATAAATGAACCCTTCTATCGTTTATATAAACTGTTGGAGTAGATTGTTTTATAGTAATAGCTCCATCATAAACCAAAACACCTGGTGTGTGTTTTAATACATCTAATACATTATTATTTGATAGTGTAGAATTCTCCACATTAAAAACCACCCTATCAACCAGCCTTTTTACAGTTGGTCTTTTAGCGACTATTGATACACCTTCTAGTTCTTCCAATGCTTCTTTAAGGACTATAGTTCCTAAGTTAATGTCATTAGAAAGTTCTACGTCAATAGTATATTCATTAAATCCTAAAAAACTAATTTTTAATGTATACTTCCCTGCCTTAACGTTATTCAAAATAAATGCTCCTAAATCATCTGTTGTAGTTCCAATTAGAGGAGATGAGTCCTCCTTATTTAGTAGTACAACATTGGCAAATTCGATTGGTAAATTGGTTTCGTCTTTTAAATCTCCAACAATGTTGTATTCTTGCGAAAAGCTTAGAAAAGAAAATAAGAGTAAAAAAAGAGGTGTTATTTTTTTTATCATAAATTGATTTAAACTGCAAACTAATAATAAATAAATTGCTCGCAATGGATAGCTAAAATAATTATTTTTTTACTTTCTATTATGATTAGAAAATTTATTTGTAATTTGATTTTTATTAATTGCACTAACCATGACAAAACCGCTTTCACCTTTTACTAAGCAGCAACTTTTACCACAAGAAGAAACCTTGGAAATTTTTAAGAAAAAAGGCGAATTGTTTATAGGTATTCCAAAAGAAACGGCGTTTCAAGAAAAGCGCGTTTGCCTTACTCCTGATGCTGTTTATGCACTTGTAAATAATGGGCATAGGGTTTTATTAGAGTCTGGAGCAGGTGATGGAGCAAATTTTAGCGATAAAGATTATAGTGAAGCCGGAGCTGAAATATCTAAAGATACGGCCAAAGTTTTTGCTTGCCCCATGATTCTTAAAGTTGAACCGCCAAGTTTAGAGCAAATTAAACTTATAAACCCACAAACGATACTTATTTCTGCACTTCAAATTAAAACACAAACAAAAAAGTATTTTGAAGCCTTAGCTTCTAAACGCATTACAGCACTTGCTTTTGAGTTTATTAGAGATACCGACGGAACTTATCCTGCAGTTAAATCTTTAAGTGAAATTGCTGGTACAGCCTCTGTTTTAATTGCATCAGAATTGCTTTCTGACACCAAAAACGGAAACGGACTAATGTTTGGAAACATTAGCGGTGTTCCTCCTTTAGAGGTCGTTATTTTAGGTGCTGGCACCGTTGGTGAATTTGCTGCTAGAAGTGCCATTGGGTTGGGTGCAAACGTAAAAGTCTTTGATAATTCTATTACTAAACTAAGACGCATACAAGTACATTTGGGTCGTACTCTTTTTACATCTACTATTCAACCCAAAAATTTAAATAAAGCTCTAAAGCGGTGCGATGTTGTTATTGGTGCTGTTAGAGGTTTGAATAGATCTCCCATTGTTGTATCAGAAACTATGGTAGAATCAATGAAAAAAGGCGCTATAATTATTGATGTAAGTATTGATATGGGAGGTTGTTTTGAAACTAGCGAAGTAACCACACATAAACAACCAACTTACATTAAGCATAATGTATTGCATTATTGTGTTCCTAATATTCCCGCAAGATATCCTAGAACTTCGTCGGTTTCAATAAGTAATATTTTTACCCCTTATTTATTAAAGATAGCCGAGGATGGCGGAATAGAAAATTCTTTAAGATTTGATAGAGGTTTAAAAAATGGATTGTATTTTTACCACGGAATTTTAACGAGTAAATCTGTTGCCGAATGGTTTGATTTAAAATATAGCGACGTTAATTTGCTAATTTTTTAATTGAACTAGCTTCAAATCGTGTTCTAAACCTATAAAATGAAACTCATTCAACGTATTGGATATTATCTTGGTGGCTTTTCCATCGGATTAGTAATTCTTGCCTTTTTTTTAAGTGGAAAAAAGACGTCGTGTAGCTATGGACCAGAAGCTAGAGTTTTGAAAAATATTAACTCGAAAACTATTGTGTATAGCGAAGATGTTGAATCTCTTATAGAAAGTAACGCTATAGATACTACAATAATAGCATATATTCTTAAAAAAGGTGATATCAATTTTTCAAAGAGTAAAACAAGACAAAAACCATGTGGTATTTACGTAATAGAGGGGTTAGATAATGACAATGATGTAACGATTACAGTTGAAAATTGTGAAAATAAATCAACTGTATTAAATATTATAGTAGAAAAATAATATGATTAAACGTAGTTTCGATGTTGTTTTCTCTCTGATTGGTTTAATAGTCCTTGCTCCTATCCTTATAATTATTTCTATTCTTATTAAACTAGACTCCAAAGGGCCTATTTTATTTATTCAAGGAAGAGTTGGTAAGAATAACAAAGATTTCAACATTTATAAGTTTAGAACTATGCGGATTCAATCTGAAACTAAAGGGTTGCTTACGCTTGGTAATAACGATTCCAGAATTACCAAAATTGGGTACTTTTTAAGACGATATAAAATTGATGAGTTTCCTCAACTGATTAATATTTTAAAGGGTGATATGAGTTTTGTAGGGCCAAGACCAGAATTAAGATACTATGTTAATTTTTATAACGAAGATGATATGAAAATTTTTGTAGTAAGGCCAGGTATTACGGGACTTGCATCGTTAAAATACCGAAATGAAGTAGAACTTTTAAAAGCTGCTAAAGACCCTGAGGATTTCTTTATACATACTATTATACCTGATAAGTTAAAGTATAATAAGGAATATATTAAACGTCGCAATTTCTTTTTTGATTTGAAACTAATTTTCATTACTATAATAAAGGTAATCACCAAATAGCTTTTCAACCTTACTTTAAATTAAACAATTTGGTATAAAAGTTATTTATTGCTACTTTGCAAATGTAATTCGTCCAAAAAATTTACGTTTTAGCGAAGTTAAGCCTCAATGAATAAATCAACCTCAAATCATATAGATCAACTATTACTTGATTCTGGTTTATTTCCAAACAAAAGAAAACCAAAAAAACTTTCTAATAATTTTGATTTCTCTAATGAAACCATTTTAATTACTGGAGCTGCGGGTTCAATTGGTAGTGAACTTTCAAAACAATTAATAAGTACTAAATTCAACAAACTTATACTTGTTGATATTGCGGAATCTCCGCTATATGATTTAATGAAAGAGTTAGAGTTTGTAGATACTAATTCTGTAGAATTTATAATTTTTAATATCACAGATGACATATCATTAAGAAAGCTTTTCGAAACTTATAAACCTACTGTTATATTTCATACAGCGGCATACAAGCATGTGCCTTTAATGGAAGACAACCCTTATGAAGCAGTGAAACTTAATATTCTTGGAACAAAATTATTAGCTGATTTGTCGATAGAATTTGATGTGAAAAAGTTTGTGTTTATTTCAACCGATAAGGCAGTTAAACCCATAAGTGTTATGGGTATAACTAAGTATATTGCTGAAAGATATTTAAATAAGCTTTCTTTAAGTAGTAAAACTATCTTTTTGATAACTCGCTTTGGAAATATATTGGGCTCCAATGGATCTGTATTGCCACTATTAAAAAAACAAATAGAGATTGAAAGTCCTATAACTATAACAGACAAATTAGCTTCAAGATACTTTATAAGCAAATACAAAGCTTGTTATTTAATACTAAAAATCGCGACTTTAAATAAAGAAAGCTCTACATATGCTTTTAATATGGGCGAGCCCATTAAAATAGTTGATTTAGTTGAGAGATTACTTCAATTATATGAAATTAATGGGAATGCCATTAAAATGAAAATTACCGGATTACGACCAGGAGAAAAACTCCATGAGGAAATGATAGAACATGAAGAAAATTTAGCACCTACTAATGACGATGATATTCTTTTGGTTAACAAAAAAGAACACTCACAAATAAAAAGCTTAGACTTTGATAAACTCTTTAGTATCAATCCCTATTTGAGTAATAATGAAATAAAATTATTGCTTAAAAGCTATTTATAAATGCTTTCTACGCATTTTTTCCTTTGATAATAAGGCTAACTCTCGTCCTGTTTGTCCTGCAACCGATGTATTTTCCTCTGCTCTTCTAATTAAATAAGGCATCACATCTTTTACAGGTCCAAAAGGCACATATTTTGCCACATTATAGCCCTTATGAGCAAGGTTGAAGCTAATATGGTCGCTCATACCGTATAATTGTCCAAACCAAATTCTAGGATCGTTATTTTGCAAACCTTTGTCCTGCATTAATTGCATTAACAAATACGAACTATCTTCATTATGAGTTCCGGCAAATAATGAAATACAGTCTAAATTGTTCATAATATAACGCAGCCCTTTATTGAAATTCTGATCGGTAGCAAATTTACTTTCGCAAATTGGAGATAAATACCCTTTGGCTTCTGCTCTATCGTTTTCTTTCTCCATATATGCACCACGAACTAATTTATAACCTAAAAAGTAATTATCTTTCTTAGCCTTTTGATGTTCTTTTTCTAAAAAAACTAATCTATCATGCCTATACATTTGTAAAGTGTTAAATACAATAGCCTTTTCTGTATTATACTTTTTCATCATATCGGTAACTAATTGGTCAGCGGCACCTTGCATCCAACTTTCTTCTGCATCAATTAATACAGCAATGTCACAAGCTTTTGCTTTTTTACAAACTTCATCGAACCTATTCATTACTCTATTCCATTCATCTTCTTCGTCTTTTGTTAAGGTTTCTCCTTTTCCTATTTTTTTATATAAATACATACGTCCAAAACCTGTTGGCTTAAAAACGGCGATGGGCATTGCATCATTATCTCTTGCAAATTCAATGATTTTAATAATCACATCCTTTGCAGAATCGAATTCTTTTTCAACTGCCTTACCTTCAACAGAATAATCCAAAACAGAGCTTACTCCTTTTGTATACATTTTTTCAATGACAGGTAGGCAATCCTCTTCATTTACACCACCACAAAAGTGATCAAAGACAGTTGACCTAATAAGCCCTTCAATAGGTAAATGAGCCTTAATTGCAAAATTGGTTGCAGCTGTACCAATTTTAACAAGTGGTTCTATAGAAATCATTTTAAATAAAAAATAAGCACGTTCTAACTCAGAATCACTCTTTAAGGAAAAGGCAATTTCGGTGTTATCAAAAATTAAATCTGTATTCATTTATAAAATTTGAGCAAAGATAATTATAGCTAAGTTATAATTTTATACAAAAACTCCTTAATTTAACAGCCTTAAAAAACATTATCTATTTTATGGATTCTATTACAGCGAACGATAGTATTATTCATTTCAATGACAAGTGCTACGTATCTATAAATCAACATCTTAAAGAAAATAATTTTTCTAAAATATTCATTTTAGTGGATGAAAATACGCATCAATATTGTTTGCCCCGTTTTTTAGAGAGGTTAGAAACTAATGTGATTATTGAAATAATTGAAATAGAATCTGGCGAAGTAAATAAAACTATAGAAACCTGTGTTGGCGTTTGGAATGCACTTTCGGAATTAGATGCGGATAGAAAGAGTTTAATGATCAATATTGGTGGTGGTGTTATTACCGACCTAGGAGGTTTTGTAGCCTGTACATTTAAGCGTGGTATTGCTTACATCAATGTTCCCACTACGCTATTATCAATGGTTGATGCATCGGTAGGTGGTAAAACAGGTGTAGATTTAGGGCATTTAAAAAATCAAATAGGCGTTATAAGCAACCCTAATTTGGTGCTAATTGACACACAATTTTTGGATACTTTGCCCAAAAACCAAATGCGTTCTGGATTGGCAGAAATGCTTAAACATGGATTAATTAGTGACGAAAACTATTGGAATAAGTTTAAAAATATGTCAGATTTGTCATTAAACGATTTAGATGATTTAATACATCAATCTGTTATGATAAAAAAACATGTAGTAGAAGAAGATCCTTTTGAAAATGGTTTAAGAAAAACTTTAAATTTTGGTCATACACTTGGACATGCAATAGAATCCTATTTTTTAAGTAATGATGAAAAAACGACTTTATTACATGGAGAAGCTATTGTAATAGGAATGATTTTAGCCACTTACATATCAACTGAATTAACGGGATTCCCAAAAGATACTAGAGATGATATTAAAAATTTACTTATAGGTTACTATGGCAAAGTAATTATTGAAAAAAGTGAGCATTCTACAATAATTGAATTACTTAAATACGATAAAAAGAACAATCACGGAAATATTAACTTTGTGCTATTAGAAGCAATTGGAAAACCTAAAATAGATTGCATTGTTGATGACAAAATTATAATAGATGCGTTTGAGTTTTACGCGAATTAATACTCAGTTATTTTATTTGATTAGAAGCTAAACCCTTTTTCTTCTAAAAAAACCTTTCTTTACTGGTGCACCATAATAACCATACTGAGCTCCATAGCCAAAGTTAGATTCTCTAACATCGTTTACCACTAACATCATTCCATTAAGCTTATTGTTTTGATGTAAGTCTTTGGCAAAGTTTAATATTTGCTTTTCGGTATAACCTGCTCTGGTTAAATAAATGGTATGTCCAGCATATTTACTAATCAATAAGGTGTCAGTAACTAACATTGCTGGCGCAGTATCAACAATTACATAGTCATATTGATCTGAAACATGATCAAACAAATCTTTTAGCCTATCATTCATTAATAATTCTGCAGGATTTGGCGGAACTTTTCCAGATAATAAAATATCGATATTAATGTCGTTAATTTTATATGTATTAATAGCTTCACCAACTAATATTGACTTATCAACTAAGAACTCTGTTAATCCAATATTAGACCTAGCATTGCTATAATTTTTCTTGAGAGCTGGATAAATTTGTGGATTTCTAACGTCTGCTCCAATTAGTAATACTCGCTTATTAGCATTTGCAAGTGTTAACGCCATATTTAAGCTAAAGAATGATTTCCCTTCACCATTAATTGTTGAAGTCACAAAAACCACATTATTATACTCTTTTGATTCTTTACCATTCTTAACAAATTCAAAATTAGTACGAATCATTCTGAAAGACTCTGATAAAATAGATCGGTCGTTACGTTCAACTAACGATTTACCACTACTTTTTACTTTAGGTAATTCTCCAAGAACTGTAATGTTTTTTAACTCTCTATCAATGTCTTCTTTATTATGGATTTTTGTGTCTAGTAAGTTTTTAATATAAAAGAACCCAAAAGGAATTGCTAATCCAAAAAACAAGGCGGAAATATAGGCAATTTGTTTATTTGGAGATACGGGGCCACCAGCACTATTGTATGCCTCATCAATCACTTTAGCACTTGGTGAAGTAGCTGTTAATGATATAGTTGCTTCTTCTCTTTTTTCTAATAAATACAAGTATAAAGATTCTTTAATGCCCTGAGATCTTTCAATAGAGCGTAAACGACTTTGCTGCCTTGGATTTGCAGAAATTTTTGAATTAATTCTTTGGGATTGGCTCTGTAAACTACTTATTTGCAATCGAAGTGATTTACTCGAATTGTCGATACTCTGTCCAAGATTTTGACGAATACCATTTAAAGTTTGATCTAATTGAATAACTACAGGATTTTGTTCACCTGCACTTTTTAACAATGTTCTTCTGGTTTCTAATACTTCATTATATCTCATGGAGAGTGCCGTAATTGTAGGGTCGCCTAAACCTAGATTTGAAGGAATAGGCTGATACATAGAAGCATCATCTCCAAGAGTTTCTTTCATGTAGTTTAATTGACTTATTTGGGTTTTTGCCTGGTCAAGTCGTTGCTCATTTTCTACACTCGAGCTCAAAAATTGTCCAGCTTCTGAAGCTACATCTGTAATTTTGTTCCCAGTTTTAAATCTTACTATACTATCATCAACATTAACTAAATCTTCAGCAATTAACTCAACACGTTCGTTTATAAAATCTGCTGTACTCTTAGAGATTTCATTCTTCTCTTCAATAGTCGATTTATTATACTCGTCAATTAAGGTGTTAACTATATCTTTGGCTTTTTCTATTACAGGGTCAACCATACTAACCTCAACTACTTTAGATGATTTACCTATAGGGTCAATATCAATTTTGTTTTTTAGTGATTCGGCTAAATACTCAAGTGGTGTGATTTTTACCCTTATATCACTACCAATAAAACTTTCTAAATTATTACTTTTTGGGGATATTATTATCCCGCCAAATGAAGTTGGTATTGTTTCTCCAAAAACATATTGTTTAGAATTATCCTCTTCATTTACTCTGTAATTGAAATCAGTGGATGATAAAACCTCAACATAAAATTGAAAGCTCGTTTTATTTATAATTGAATCTGATTCAATAAAATTCACTACAATAGGCGAATTCTTATACAACTCCGATTCGCCCACTCTACCTTTCACATAATATTTTGTGTTTAAGTTTAATCGCTTTATAATATTTCTTAGAAAGCTTCGAGATTTTACTACTTCAATTTCATCTTCAACCATGGCGTCTTCCTTTTCAGAAAACAATGATAAATCTTTTAAAGCGCCCATTGAAGAGTTATCTTTATCATCTAACAGCATTATCTTAGCTACAGCAAGGTATTGAGGTGTTGTATATCGTAAATCCAGATAGGTTAACCCAATACAGATAAGACAACTTAAAGCAAACCACTTCCATTGTTTTAAATAGGTGCTTAAAGTTTTTTTCAGGTCAAAATTAAAATTCCCTGATGAAGTATTCGATAAATCGTTATTTTCAATTAATGCCATATAGTTTATCTTCTAGTAATCAATAACAATGTTGTAGTGATAAGAAATGAAGTAATTGATATTAATGTGCCTACTCTCGCATCACCAGTGGCTCCACTAATGGCGGAATTATTAGGTTCAACATAAACATAGTCATTTTGAGTTAAATAATAAACCGGTGAATTAAAAACTTCCTTAGTAGTTAAATCAATTCTAGAAAAGGTTTTTGTACCATTAAAGTCTCTAACTACCATGACGTTATCTCTTCGCCCTTTTATGGTTAATCCACCAGCCATACCTAAGGCCTCTAAAATAGAAATTCTCTCACCAGAAACAGGGTAAACACCAGGACTACTCACTTCACCATCAACCGTCACCCGAAAATTTTGTACTCTAAAAATAATTACTGGATCTTTAAGTAATTTTCCTTCTTCAAATTTTTTCTTAAAAAGCTGTTTAGCCTCTTCAACAGTCAATCCCAGCAATTTGATTTTCCCTAAAACAGGATAGTCAATATTTCCGTCTACATCTATTAAATAATCAATTAAAGTGCCTTGTGACCCAACGGATCTAACTATATTATAAGGTTGAGTAACAGTCTGATCAAGTGTTGATACATAAATGTTAATAATATCGCCTACTTTTAGCTTTGCAGTAAAAGTATCTGTATCAACCATTGTTTCAAAATTTTTAGCATTTTGAAAATAAACAATATCCTTTTTTGATTTACATGAATTAAAAAAGATAATTACAATTAAGCCAAGTAATAGTTTACCTCTTGAAAGTGAAAAAGTCATTTCTTAAAATATTTGGGGAAAATAATGAAATTAAATTAATTTTTTTAAAGGTTACTATAAGTTTTATCAGATATATCTTCAGAAACCCCTTTAACCTTTTTATAAATTTGAACGCGTTTATCAAATCGTTCATAATCTGAATTATTTGATCTGTACTCAGGAATTAACTGTTTCATTTTCATAACAATATTATTGTTTTGGAAACGATTTGTAATACATAATTCTTCTATTTCAGATTTTACTTTATTATAATCCAGTTCTCTAGTCTTATTTATTAATATCTTTTTGTGATATGTCGATAAAGTATTCTCACCATTAGCCAAAAGTTCCTCATATAGTTTCTCTCCAGGACGCAACCCAGTAATCTTAATGTCTATATCTTCGGGATATCTTAATCCAGAAAGTTTAATCATATTCTTAGCTAAGTCAAATATCTTAACAGATTCTCCCATATCAAATATAAATATCTCTCCACCTTTACCCATGGTTCCAGCTTCTAATACTAATTGAGAAGCTTCAGGAATTGTCATAAAGTATCGAGTTATATCCTTATGGGTTAATGTTAATGGTACACCATTTTCAATTTGCTTTTTAAATAAAGGTATAACAGAGCCATTAGAACCTAAAACGTTACCAAACCGAGTTGTTATAAATTTAGTTTTACTTTCTTTTTGAAGACAAGTAATATACATTTCAGCCATTCTTTTAGTGGCTCCCATTACACTTGTTGGGTTTACCGCTTTATCTGTAGAAATAAACACAAACTTCTTAACATTATAACGTGATGACGTATCAGCTAAAAGTTTTGTGCCATTTACATTAATTTTAATAGCTTCATATGGTGATTTTTCCATTAATGGCACATGCTTATAGGCTGCTGCATGAAATACCATAGTTGGTTTATGATTTTGAAAAATTGAATCTATTCTTAATCCATCTCTAATATCAGCAACAATGGCAATAAAGTTATATTTCCCAGAACGTTTTAAATCTTGCTGTACATCATACAAAGCTGATTCAGCTTGATCAACTAAAATCAATTCCTTGACATCAAAATTTGACAATTGATTCACTAATTCACTACCTATTGACCCAGCGGCGCCAGTAATTAAAATAGTTTCACCTCTAAATTCATTTTGAAGGTTAGGGTTATCAATTTCAATTGGGGGACGCCCTAATAAATCTTCAATTTGTACTTGTTTTATTTGTTGAACGTTTAACTCACCATTCATCCATTGCTCAATAGGTGGTACTTTAGTTACCTTCGCATCTAAATCTACTAAACTTACTAAGTTATCATTTTTAATATTATCTGAAACCACAATAATTTCATCTATATTTTCTGAATTGATGTAAGTATTTGTTAATTTACCTTTTTGTAAAACGGGAATACCGTTAATAGATTTCCCCTTTTTATTAGAATTATCATCAATAAAACCAACAACTTGAAACTTTAGTTTAGTGTTATTAATTAATGCATTGTAAGTAGCAATTCCAGTATCGCCAGTGCCATAAATCAAAACTCTTTTAGTCCTCATTAGTTTGCACTTCAAGTGATTAAAAAGCATTTTAAATAAAAGCCTACTTGCACTAAGCGCCACAAAACTTAATAACGCATGCATTACAAGAATTGATCTAGGTATTGTAAAACCACTAATTAAGTTGGTTGCTTTATTAACTAAAATAAATGCTATTGTTAACGCAGTCATTAATGAAATTGACTTAAAAAGATTTACCACATCAGTAAACCCAGTATGTCTTATTACACTTTTGAATGACCCAACCACTAAAAAACTTAAACCACTAACAACTAGTATAAAAGGTAGTTGAATAAATAGCTGGTTTAAATCAAAATTCAAAGTAAAGTTAAAACGTATAAAGTAAACAGCAACAAAGGTTGTTAAAACTATAGCCAAATCAATAGCATAAACAAGCCATTTTGATGCATACTTTTGTGAGAGATACGTAAAGTAATTATTTATCATAGATGAGGGTTTTTGTAATTATATTAAGTACTCTATTTAGGTCACCTTCACTTAAATTAGAGCCACTAGGTAAACAAAGTCCTTTTTCAAAAAGATCTTCTGATATACCGTTTGTAAAATGTAAATAACCATTAAAAACGGGTTGCATATGCATTGGTTTCCATAAGGGTCTAGACTCTATATCATCTTGAAGTAAAGCAAGCCTTAATTTTTCTCGTAAAGCATACGAGTCTGTTTTTATACATGTAATCCATCTGTTTGAAAAGAAACCTTGAGGTTCTTCTAAAAACTCAATATTTTTATATTTTGATAAATTTGTCTTATAAAAATTATAATTTTTTCTTCTAGCACATACTCTTTCGTCTAATACTTCCATCTGTCCTCTACCAATACCAGCTAAAACATTACTCATTCTATAGTTGTAACCAACGGATGAATGTTCGTAATGTGGCGCATTGTCCCGTGCCTGGGTAGAAAGAAATACTGCTTTGTCTTTTAACGCTCTACTACTCGTGATTAAGGCACCGCCACCTGAGGTTGTGATAATCTTATTACCGTTGAATGATAGAATTCCAATATCAGAAAGCGTTCCACACAATTTATCAAAATAGGTGCTACCTAATGCTTCAGCACTGTCTTCAACTACTGGTATGTCATATTTTTTAGCAATCGCATTGATTTCATTAGCTTTATAAGGCATTCCATACAAATGAACTGCTATAATTGCCTTTGGTTTATTATTCTTTTCTAAACGGTCTTTTATAGCTATTTCTAATAGTTCAGGGCACATATTCCAAGTATCTGCCTCACTATCAATAAATATAGGTGTCGCACCAAGATATAAGATAGGATTAGCCGATGCAGAAAAAGTAAAACTCTGGCATAAAACTTCATCTCCTTTTGAAACATTTAAAAGTTCTAAGGCTAAATGAATAGCTGCCGTGCCAGAACTTAATGCAGCAACGTATTTTTCGTTTCCTAAATAATTCTTTAAATCATTTTCAAATCCATCCACATTAGGTCCTAATGGAGCTACCCAATTTGTATCAAAGGCATCAGCAACGAACTTTCGTTCCGAACCGCCCATATGTGGAGATGATAAATATATTTTTGTTTTAGTCAACATTTAAAACTTAGATTTATACTTGAATTTTGAACATAAGTAATCACCCACAACATAAACAATGTTATTGTAACAATTATAAAATGATTTAGATGAATCCCTCATGTAGTTAAACAAAATTAATTTTTACATTATTAGCTTAATTTAATCGTTCAAAATGACTTTAAAAAAAATAATCTATAACTGTTTGTAATAGAATTGAGAGTTTAAGTGTCTTTTTTAAATATCCTTTTTTTACTAATTAAATTAATTTGCTATTAATCAATTCAATTTTTGTGTTAACGGTGTAAATTTAGTAATTGTTTTAATGTATCCACTGTACTCCTAACTTAATTCGCTAAAACCCTGATAATAATCGGCTAAATACATTTCTGTTTTTGCATAAAAGAAAAACTATGCCGATTATCGATTTTTTTTAAACGAGTTGTTATTTACTAAATAAAACAGATAAGCAAATTTACATTGAGGAAAAACTCAAGTAAAATCAATCAATGCGTATATTTTATTATTTGGTAAATAAACCCTTACTTAATCGATGATTTTGACATTAACTTGAATTTCATCGGGAAAAATGAAGCCTTGATATAATTAGTTAACCTTTTAAATATATTTTTCTAATATTTGTCATTAGTTAAATCAACCCCAAATTTAAATGACTAAAGACCAGTTAGACATATTAGAAGGAAATCAAGTTTTAGTAACAGGAGGCGCCGGATTTATTGGTTCAAATTTATGTGAAGTTTTACTAAATAACAATATATCAGTAGTTTGTCTTGACAATTTCTCTACTGGAAAGCGCGAAAATATAGAACCATTTTTAAGTAATTCTAATTTTAAACTGGTTGAAGGTGATATACGGCACTTAAAAGATTGTCAAAAAGCATGTGCTCATGCAGACTATGTTTTGCATCAAGCTGCGCTTGGTTCGGTTCCCCGATCAATAAACGACCCCATTACAACAAACGAGGTTAATATCTCAGGCTTTTTAAATATGCTTGTTGCCGCTCGAGATGCTGGTGTAAAACGATTTGTTTATGCCGCTAGCTCTTCAACTTATGGCGACCACGAAGCACTTCCTAAAGTTGAAGAAACCATTGGAAAGCCGCTTTCTCCCTATGCAATAACAAAATATGTAAATGAATTATATGCCGATATTTTTCATACAACCTATGATTTTGATACCATTGGGTTAAGATATTTTAATGTTTTTGGAAAACGACAAGACCCAAATGGTGCTTATGCAGCAGTAATTCCTAAATTTGTAAATCAATTTATAAATCATGAATCGCCTATCATTAACGGTGATGGAAGCTATTCTCGAGATTTCACTTATATAGATAATGTGATTCAAATGAATATAAATGCTTTAACTACAAGTAATAAAGAAGCATTAAACACTGTATATAATGTAGCCTTTGGAGAAAGAACAACTTTAATTGAATTAGCTACATTGTTAAAGACTTACTTATCAGAATTCGACGCATCCATAAAAGACGTTGAAATTAAACATAGAGAAAATAGAATTGGAGACATTCCTCACTCCTTAGCTTCTATAAATAAAGCAAAACAACTATTAAATTATAACCCAAAGTACGATATTAGCAGTGGTTTAAAAGAAGCTGTTACGTGGTATTGGAAACACTTAAAATAAGCTATTACCAAATAAAAAATGAAGGATATTAAAATTGCTGTTATTGGATTAGGCTATGTAGGCTTACCATTAGCAAGACTTTTCGGAACAAAATATTGCGTTGTAGGATTTGACATTAATCAAAAAAGAATTAATGAACTCATGCAAGGAAACGATTCAACACTTGAAGTTGAAGAAGATATCCTTAAGGCTGTTCTAAAAGAACAATCTAATAGTGAGGTGGGATTATTTTGTTCTTCAGATTTAGATGATATAAAAGACTGTAATTATTTTGTTGTTACAGTTCCTACTCCTATCGATAAAAATAATAGACCCGATTTAACACCACTTTATAAATCGAGTGAAACCGTAGGTAAAGTTCTTAAAAAAGGTGATATTGTTATTTATGAGTCCACGGTTTACCCTGGTGTTACCGAAGATGAATGTGTACCAGTGTTGGAAAAAGTTAGTGGGCTAAAATTCAATAAAGATTTTTATGCTGGTTATTCACCAGAACGTATTAATCCTGGAGATAAATTGCATACCGTTGATAAAATATTAAAGGTTACTGCAGGCTCAACACCAGAAATAGGGAAAAAAGTTGATGTATTATACGCCAGTGTTATTTCAGCTGGAACCCACCTTGCTCCTACTATAAAGGTTGCTGAAGCTGCCAAAGTAATTGAAAACTCGCAACGCGATATTAATATTGCTTTTGTAAACGAGTTGGCAAAAATCTTCAATTTAATGAATATTGATACACACAGCGTTTTAGAAGCTGCGGGTACAAAATGGAACTTCTTACCCTTTAAACCCGGGTTAGTTGGTGGACATTGTATTGGCGTTGACCCATATTATTTAGCTCAGAAAGCTCAAGAAGTAGGGTATCATCCTGAAATTATTTTAGCTGGTCGCCGTGTTAATGACAGTATGGGACAATATGTGGCTTCAGAGGTTATTAAACTTATGGTGCAAAATGATATTCGTATTAAAGGAGCCAAAGTTTTAGCATTAGGTATCACATTTAAAGAAAATTGTCCTGATGTTAGAAATACTAAAGCTGTTGATGTTATAAATCAACTAAAAAGTTATGGAACTGATGTAACAATATATGACCCTTGGGCCAACCCAGATGAAGTAAAACATGAGTATAACCTTAATACTGTAAAACAACTACCAAACGACAAATTTGATGCTATTGTTTTAACGGTTGCTCATAAAGAATTTCTTCAAGAAAATTTAAATGCTTTATTAAATTCTAATGGGGTTTTGTACGATGTTAAAGGAATTTTAAAAGAGCGTGTTAATGGTAGATTGTAAATTACTTTTACCATAAAATTTATTAACTAATACCTACTATTTTGAGTCAATTAAAAACAGGAGCTTTTTTAAATTACACAACTATCGTTGTTATTAATGTGGTTGGGTTGATAATGACTCCTTTTATTCTTAACCACTTAGGTAAGGCAGAGTACGGGATTTACTTAACAATAGGTGCTTTAGTTGGTACGATTTCTTTATTGGATTTTGGACTAAATAATACAGTAGTTCGTTTTGTTGCCAAGTATAAAGCAGAAGAAGATAAAGTTGGGCAAGAAAATTTTCTTGCTACAACTATGCTTATATACATGGGAATTTCATCTTTAGTTCTTATTACGGGTTTTATTTTCTATGGTTATATCGATACCTATTTTACCAAAATGACTCCTGAAGAAATTAGAATCGCTAAGATTATTTTTGGGATATTAATTTTTAATGTAGCCATTGGTCTACCGGGTGGTGCGTTAACTGGTATATGCTATGGTTATGAAAAATTTGTTTTTCCAAAAACACTTGGTCTTATAAAGTACATTGTAAGGTCCGCTGTTATAGTCGGAGTATTACTTTTAGGTGGCAAAGCAATTGCTCTCGTTATTGTTGATACCATATTTAATATTTTTATAATTTTAATTACAAGTTACTTCGTATTTAAAAATCTAAAAGTCAAAATAAGAATTCATTCATTTTCAGTTAAGTTTATTAAAGAAATTTTTAGTTATTCTGTATGGATATTTGTGTTTGCATTAGTAGGCATATTTCAATGGAAAGCTGGTCATTGGGTTCTAGGAAGAATTAGCCCTCCAGAAGTTTTAAGTATATATGGAATAGGAATTGTTTTGGGCACTTATTACGGTGCTTTCTCAACAGCAATATCGAGTGTTTTTTTACCCAGAGCTACAAAAATGTCCGTTGACAATGCCTCTGGTGAAGAATTAACCGATATGATGATTAAGATAGGAAGATTATCATTTATTGTTCTTATGTTTATTTTAACGTCTTTTTTTCTTTTCGGTAAGCAATTCGTTTATTTGTGGGTTGGTAGTGAATTAGGAGAAGAAGGAAGCCATCAATCGTGGGTAATTGCTTTAATGATTATGGTGGCTTATACATTACCGCTTGTTCAAGGATTTGGTAATTCCATTTTAGAAGCTAAAAATAAACTGAAGTTTAAAGCCATTTTATATCTTTCCTTTATGTTTCTAGGCACTGTCTTAGGAGCATTATTGGCTCATAAATATGGGGCCATTGGGATGATGGCAGGATCAGTGATTGGATGGATAATAGTTCAAAACGTGATGAACTTCTATTATCATAACACAATAGGACTTAATATCTTTAGGTTTTTTAAAGAATTATTAAATAGAATAGTTTTGGTAGTAATAATTTCTTTAGTAATAGGGTTTCTCATTAATTTAATACCAGGTATAGGTTGGATGAATTTTATAATTAAAGCCATAATTTATTCTATTATATTTTGCTTCATAGCTTACAATGTTGGAATGATCGCTTTTGAAAAAGATTTGTTTAAAAAAACATTGAACCCTCTATTCAAATTAACAAAATTAGCCAAGTAATGCTTAAACTTGAAAATATCCATATTAAAGAAGAAGGCAGAAAAGTTCTTTTTGATTACACCGCCAGCAAAGGTGTTCAAAAATACCTTAATTTAAAGAATCCATACTATATAAAATATGGTGTTAATGTAAGTGAGGTTCCTCAAAGCATTTTAGCAATTCCTTTTTTATGCAACATGCTTCCAATAGCTTGGTTTGGAGGCTTTAATATTGAGTTATCAGAAGTTGATGAAGACTTTTTTAACGCCATGAACCTTGTCAAAAGCGAATTTGAAAAACAATTCCCTGACTATAAATTAACAGGAGGTTTAATTGCAGAAAGGTTAGTTAAAAATAAAATAAACGGTAATCAATCAGCTATGTTATTTAGCGGAGGCGTTGATGCATATGCAACTTATATTAGAATATATGATAGCACTCCAGATTTAGTTACTATTCTAGGTGCTGATATTGAAATAGAAGACAAATCACAGTGGAATACATTTACCAGTTTTATTGAAAACGAAAAGCTCTTAAATAAAAATAAAAAAGAATATATAGAAACCAATGTTAGGACCTTTTACACTTATCAAGTTGAATTGTTACTTAAAGATATTGGTTGGTGGGGAAAAGTTCAACACGGTTTATCGTTATTAGGTTCTCTTGCTCCTATTTCCTATGTCAATTCCTACACTAATATTTATATTGCATCATCTTATACAGATAATATAGATATTGCTTGGGGGTCAACACCAAATATTGATGAAAGTATTTCTTGGGCAGGAGTTAAAATTCATCATGATGGCTATGAACTTAAGCGACAAGATAAGGTTGACCTAATTACGCAGTTCTCAACCAACACTAAAACTAACTTCAAACTTCGTGTGTGCTATTCGGAGCTTAGAGATAATTTTAATTGTAGTCATTGCGAAAAATGTTATCGCACTATATTAGGTATTATACTAAATGGAAAAAACCCCAATGATTATGGGTTTAAAGTTGACAAAAATGTTTATTCAGAGATGTTTAAAGTACTAAATATTGGAGGAGCTAGTAGAGGTATGCAATACTTTTGGTGGGAACTTATGGAGAAAGCCAAAAACAGTGAGACTATCTATGTATTTGAAAATGAAGACATAGAAAAAGTTGAGTTAAATCGAATAAGAAATGGTGAAATTCATGAACTTATTGATTATAAAATTAACAACCCTAATAAGTTCATTTATAAATTAAAGTTTATTGCTAGAAATAAGTTTTCTACGTTTTATAGACTTTTTAAAAAGCTAAGAAATTAATTAAAATGAAATACGGATTACTTAAATACGATGAAAATAAGCGTTTTTTTAATGTTGGAGACAATATACAAAGTTTGGCGGCTAAACAATTTTTGCCAAAAGTAGATGTGTTTTTAAACAGAGAAAAACTAGCAGACTATAAAGGCGATAAGGTAAAATTAATAATGAATGGTTGGTTTACCCACAATATTCATAATTGGACACCATCAGATGATATCTCACCTATCTTTGTGTCATTCCATATGAATAATACCGCTGCACCAGCTATGCTGAGTGAAAATGGAATTGCTTACTTAAAAAAGCATGAACCCATAGGTTGTAGGGATCAATTTACTGTTAATATACTTAAAGAAAAGGGTATCGATGCGTATTTTACGGGTTGTTTAACGCTTACACTTGATTCCTATAAAGTTGATGATACTGAACGAGATGACAAAATTTATATTGTTGATCCGCTATATAGCTATCCCAGACCTGAAAAGATATTTTATAATCCTAAGATTACATTGCGTAATATCTTAAATGGAACAGCTTTTCAACTCTCAAAAAAAAGAAAGCACCTCAAAAATTTTATAAGTGATGACTTATTAAATACAGCCGAATTTATAAATCAAGAGCCTCCTTCAAATACTTATTCTGATGAGGAAAAATTTGAAATGGCTGAAACGCTTTTAAAAAAATATGCAAAAGCTAAGTTAGTTATTACTTCTAGAATTCATTGTGCCTTACCTTGTTTGGCGCTTGGTACGCCTGTAATTTTTGTAAACGGATTTGACAGTTTTGTTGACTCGTGCAGGTTTGATGGGATTTTAGAACTTTTCAATCGTATAGACATCAATAGTAAAACAGGTGAATTTACGTCCAATTTTGGATTGAGTGGAAAAGTTAACAAGAACACCCGTGTAAAAAATCTAGAAAAACACCATGATTTGGCTAAAGCCTTAAAGGAAAAGGTGAAATCACAATTATAACCATCCTAAAAATCATAGATATGAAAACAGTATTAAAATCTATTACTAAAAAACTTTTTTACACTGCACCAAAAGCCATGCAGAAAAAGCATTTAGTATTTACTGATGAGCAGGTTAATAATTTAAAAGATTCTCTTGAAAAAAACTATTTAGATAGAGGGGATACCAAAAGTAAGCTATCAAAAGAAGAGTACAATAAAGCTGTCAATGGGCAGTTATTTGAGCGATTACATTACAACAGAAATCGCATCGCACCTTGGTTACATAGTATAAAAAACCTAAAAGGAGTTAAAATTTTAGAAATAGGATGTGGTACTGGAATTTCAACACAGGCACTTAGTGAACAAGGAGCCATTGTTACTGGAGTTGATGTTGATGCTGGGGCACTTGCTGTAGCAAAAGATCGATTAAAAATAGCAGGCTTTGATAATACCAAGTTACATTTATTAAATGCTGATGAAATCCAGGAAAATTTTAAAAAAGAAACTTTTGACTTTATAATTTATTATGCCGTTTTAGAGCATATGACGATAAAAGAAAGGTTGGATTCTTTGAGACAGGCATGGGAAATGTTACCTAAAGATGGGTATTTAGCTGTCATAGAAACTCCCAATAGGCTTTGGTATTTCGACTCACACACTGCGGCAATGCCTTTTTATGATTGGTTACCAGATGAATTAGCTTTTTACTATTCAAAGTTCTCAAAAAGAAAAAACTTTCAAGACACTCATAAAAAAGATTTAAACGATGAAAACCTAGTAAACTTTTCTCGCTGGGGACGAGGTGCTAGTTATCATGAATTTGAATTAGCCATTGCACCACTAGGTGACTTAAATGTCGTTAGTTCATTAATGAAATTTGAAAAAACAACTTTCATGAAAACGGGGTTAAAAGGCTTACGCTATATAAAATTCTTAAAATCATTAAATAAAAAATTACATAGTGGATTTTGTTATCCTTATCTTGATATTGTTATAAAGAAATAATCTATATGCCCCAAAAAGTTCTCTATATAACTAATGCAATATCTGGACCGGGAGGTTTAGAGCGTGTTTTATCAATAAAAGCAAGTTATTTAGTAGAACATTTTAATTATGAAGTGCATATAATAACTATCAACCAAAATAGCACAGACACCTTTTATAAATTCCATCCAAACATTTCTCAGCACGACATTTTAGCTTCAGGAAACCCTATTAAATATTTTACTACGTATTTAAAATCTATAAAAAGGTATATAAAAATAATCAAACCTGATGTAATATCAGTATGTGATGACGGGTTAAAGGGCTTGTTTTTACCTCTATTTATTAGGAAAAAATGTCCAATGATTTATGAAAGACATGTTTCAAAAAACATTGAAATAAAAAACGATAATAACTCTGTTTTTCAAAAACTTCTAACTTTTATTAAATTTAAATTAATGAATGTAGGTGGAAGCTTTTATGACAAGTTTATTGTGCTTACTAATGGCAATAAGAACGAATGGAATTTAAATAATTTAGAAGTTATACCTAACCCTTTATCTTTTTTTCCTAAGGAAACTGAAATCAGTTCTTTGGAAAGCAAAAGAGTTATTACAGTAGGTAAACATAGTTTTCAAAAAGGATATGACCGATTAATTAGGAGTTGGAAAAAAGTAATTTCAAACCACCCTGATTGGACACTTGATATTTACGGTACTATTAATGAACATGTTGGACTAGAGCAACTTGCAATAGGTTTAGGTGTTGATAATTCTATCAATTTCTTTCAACCAGTTAAAAATATTCAAGATAAATATAAAGAATCATCAATTTACGTTATGTCTTCTAGATATGAAGGTTTTGGTATGGTGCTCATTGAGGCAATGGCTTATGGCGTACCTTGTATTTCTTTTGACTGCCCATACGGACCATCAGACATCATTCAGGACAATAAAAACGGTATTTTGGTTGAAAACGGGGATATTAATGCATTATCAAACCAAATTTCTAAATTAATAACAGATGTTAATTTAAGAAAATCTCTGGGTAAAGAAGCAAGAAACGATGTGGAGGATTTTCTACCAAACAAGATTGTCGCTAAATGGCATAGTCTGTTTCAAAGTTTAATTTCTACAGCCACATAAAATGAAAATTGTTTTTATTATAGATCAAGTTTACTTACATGGCGGCATCGAACGGGTGCTATCAATAAAGGCCAATTATTTGTCACAGCTTGATTATAATCAAATATCAATAATTACAACGGAGCAGAGAAACAAAAAACCTTGTTATACTTTCAATAACAACATAATTTTTAAAGATTTAAAAATAAATTACTGTAGAAGCAAGTCTTATTTCCATCCACTTAATTTATTAAAATCTATAAAGCATATTTTTAGATTAAAGAAAACAATCAAAAACATCAATCCAGATGTGGTAGTTGTATGTAGTCATAGTTCCGACACTTATTTTGTCCCTTTTATAAACAAATCAATTCCTAAAATAAAAGAGTTTCATTATTCAAAATCTATTGAAGAAAACAAACGTAACAAACATGGAATTACCTTAAAGAAATTATTTTTTTCCTTTACAGATTATGTTGAAAAAAAATATGATAAAATTATTATATTAAATCCAGATGAGTCTAAGTATTATAAAAGTAATAACACTATTGTAATACCAAACCCACTTACCTTTTTTCCAGAAAAAGTTTCCAATTTAAATAGTAAAATAATTATCTCGGCAGGAAGAATAGCACCTGTAAAAGGTTACGATAAGCTTATAGATATATGGGCAAATGCTTCCAAAAAGCTACCGGAATGGGAATTACATATTTATGGAGATGGCAACTCAATATACTTAAAACAATTACGAGATAAAATTGGGGCATTAAACCTTCAAGATACTTTAAGTTTAAAAGGCTCAACGGACAATATTGAGGCTAAAATGCTCAATGCATCAATTTATGTAATGACCTCGCATAATGAATGTTTTCCACTTGTTTTATTAGAGGCTCAAGCATGTGGGTTACCGATTATTTCTTTTGATTGTCCTCATGGACCTCGAAACATAATTAATAAAGATAATGGTTTGTTAATTCCTGTGTCCGATATTCATTTGTTTGCAAATAAACTAGTTGAGTTGGCTAGCGAGAGTAAAGAATTACAAATTATGGGAGAAAATGCACGAAAAAATGCTTATAATTATAGCGTAGATAAAATTATGGCAATGTGGTTAAACATGTTTAAAGATCTTGTATCAAATAAAGACAATTTTTAATGAACCTATTAATTAACATATTTAAAATTTTTCTAATTCCACACATTATTTTATACAATAGGAGTAGAAATAAAAAAGCGATTGATATGGATATTGATAGATGGGCTAATTCTAAAAAACGAAGTGGAAGTAAAGTATCGTTACTACTACACTTTCTTGCATATTCAACAGATTTTAGAACCATTTTTTATTTTAGAAATCGGGGTATTATTTCAAGCATACTAAATTTGTATTGCCCTCGAGAAAAATATTTCAGAATCGACATGACTACAAAATTGGGTGGTGGTATATTAACTGGACATCCTTACAGCACAATATTAAATGCCGACAGCATTGGAGAAAATTTTTATGTAAACCATTTAGTTACAGTTGGTGAAATAAATGGCAAAAGACCAACTATTGGTAATAACGTTTCCATTTACACAGGTGCAATAGTAATTGGTGATATTAAAATCGGTAATAATGTTAATATTGGTGCAGGGTCAGTAGTTGTTAAGGATGTACCAGATAATTGTACCGTTGTGGGAAATCCAGCCAGAGTAATTAACTAAACATGAATGGATAAAAACTCAAACTAAACTTCAATTTGATTGTTTGCTATAATTACAACGAAATTATTGTTAATTCATAGATTAAAAATTGAACTACTTCGTAAATGCTTTATGTTAGCAACGTTATTATTAGTCTTCCCTCTGAAATAAATTAATATTAGCATCTGGATTAGAATTATTTCTAAATGCAAAGTTTTTAGAACTCTAGTTTATTAATGGTAATAATATAATAATAAAATGAACTTACTTGACAACCTACAGCAATCTATAAACAGTAATCTCAATAGAAATGCTTTTTGTATAAACAACACGTTTTATACGTATAAGCAATTGGCTGAGGTGGTGTCTAATATTCGAATTTCTATAAAAAAATCTTGTAATCCTAAAGAAACAAATATTGGTTTAATAACTAATGATGATATATATACTTATGCTTCTATTATAGCCCTATGGTTAGAAGGAAAAGCTTATATCCCTTTGAATCCAGATTTTCCAACTGATAGAAACTTAACGGTTATTAAACAAGCGTATATTAACTCTGTCTTAGATTCATCAGAAAAAACAATTTTCACTCAATTTAATTCTATTCGTACCCTGAATTTAGAAGACTCTGAATTTAATTTATCTCCCAATACAGTTACTAAAGAGACATTAGCATATATTTTTTTTACTTCTGGAACAACTGGCACGCCAAAAGGAGTTCCTATAACTTTTGGTAATTTATCGAGTTTTATTGAAGCCCAATGGGCGTTAAATTATAAAATAACTTATGAAGACAGATGTTTGCAAATGTTCGAGCTAACTTTTGATTTATCTGTAGTATCTTATTTAGCACCTTTACTTAAAGGCGCTTGTGTGTATACAATCCCAAAGGATGAAATAAAGTATAGTTATATTTTTGAACTCATGGAAGATCATCAACTAACGTATTCTTTAATGGTCCCTTCTATTCTACATTATTTAAGGCCCTATTTTGATGAAATTAATTGCCCATCCATGAAGTTTAGTTTGTTTTGTGGTGAAGCTCTACCCTTAGATGTAACAGAAGAATGGAGTAAGTGTATTCCAAATGCTACTATCGCAAATGTTTATGGGCCAACGGAGTGTACTATTTATTGTATGGATTACACATATAAAAGGGGTGAAAAAAATAAAACGCATAATGGTATTTTAACTATTGGTAAAGACATGATAAATACATCTACAATAATAGTTGATGATGATAATAATGAAGTAGACATAGGAAAACCTGGTGAATTGTGTTTAAGTGGTAAACAACTAACAACTGGTTATTGGGAAAACGAAGAAAAAAATAAAAAAGTATTCTTTTATAAGAATCATGAAGGAACAAATACTAGATTTTATAGAACTGGTGATTTGTGTTGTGCTGATGAAGATGGTGATGTTTTGTATTTAGGTAGAGTTGATTTTCAAGCCAAAATACAGGGTTTTAGAGTAGAATTATCTGAAATTGAGTATCATGCAAAAGCAACTTTAAATAAACTTAATGTAGTTGCGCTAGCTTTTACCAATAATATTCAAAACACAGAGATTGGTTTAGTAATAGAGTCAAATCCAATTGATACAAAACTATTATTTGAATATTTTAATGATAAATTACCAAAATATATGATACCTACTCAAATAAAATTTATTGAAAGTTTTCCATTGAATTCAAATGGCAAAACCGATAGAAATAAGCTTACTCAACTTTTTGCATAAATATTATTAAAATGGAAACCATAACTATAAAGGACACTATCAGGCAAGTATTGGAATCAATACTAAATCATAACAACTTTGAAATGCATGATGAATTAACCGCCAAAGATGTAGATGGTTGGGATTCATTATCTCATATGATGATAATAACCAAAATTGAAGAAGCTTTTAATATTAAGTTTAAACTTAGGGATCTAAATAAGCTTAAAAATATGGGGTCTCTTGTTTCAGTAATTCAAAGTAAACTCTAAACTTAAATAGGTGGTATTTAATTCTTTTAGCTTCGTAGTTTTTTTAGTTCCTGTGCTAATTATTTATTGGGCTTTTTTCAAAAAAAGCTCAGTATACCAAAACATGATCTTATTGGTATCAAGCATAATTTTTTATGCTTACGCAGATTACAGGTTCTTAATTTTACTTGTTTTAAGCATAATAATAAACTATTACCTTGGGTTAAAAATTCGTAAGGCAGAAAAAGAAGTGCTTCAACGCCGTTTTTTATATTTAGGCTTAATATTTAACATAGGATTATTAATTTACTTTAAGTATTTCAATTTTTTTTATGAAAGCTTCGTAAAAGTCTTGAATGTTTTTTCAGCAGATTTAAGCTATAATTCACTTCAGATACTACTTCCTTTAGGAATAAGCTTTTTTACATTTCAAACGTTAGGGTATTTAATTGATGTTTATAATGAAGAAATTGAGCCAAGTAAAAATTTATTAGAATTTTCATTATTTGTAAGCTATTTTCCAAAAATACTTTCTGGTCCTATAGAGAGAGCTTCTAAAATGATGCCTCAAATTAAAGAAAAAAGAAACTTTTCATACGATGTGTTTGTTGATGGATTAAGGCAGATTCTGTGGGGTCTCTTTGCTAAGGTTGTTATTGCAGAAAATTGTGCTGATTTTGTAGACCTCATTTTTGATAATTACACGGATTATTCTGGAAGCGTATTGTTAATTGGGGCTACATTTTATGCCATACAATTATATGCCGATTTTTCTGGTTACTCAAATATGGCAATTGGGGTATCGAAATTATTTGGGATTCAATTAATGCGGAATTTTGCAACACCATTTTTCTCAAAAAATATTAGCGATTTTTGGAGGAAATGGCATATATCTTTAACTACTTGGATGTTGGACTATGTGTTCACACCGCTTTCATTTACTTTAAGAAAATATCAAAAAACGGGTTTGATTATTTCTATTGTTTTTACATTCGTTTTAGTAGGCTTTTGGCATGGAGCAAATTGGACATTTGTTTTTTATGGTTTACTCCATGGTATATATTTTATTCCATTAGTTTATTATGGAAAGTTAAACTCATCAAAAACTACAGCAGAAAACAACTTAATACCATCTTTTAAAAATTCTATAAAAATGGTGTCTCTTTTTATGATAATTGTGCTAACCGATGTATTCTTTCGAGTGGATACTGTTTTTTTAGGGTTTCAATATTTACAAGGGATTTTTTCAAAAAGTTTATTTTATTCGCCAGAAATCATAATGGGGAATACTACCTATATAACTTTCGCCTTAGTATTATTTTTTTTATTTATTGAGTGGATAAATAAAGAAAAGAGCCATGACTTTGATATCAGAAATTATAAACTAGTAGTGAGATGGACGTGTTATACTTTCGTATTTGTTCTCACTTTAATTTTTGGTAAAACATCAGAAACATTTATATATTTTCAATTTTAAATTATGAAATCATTAGTAATAAAATTATGCTTGTTTTTAATAATATGTTTGACAATTATTTCATTCTTATTATTCAACTTTGGTGGAAATATTGATTATTTCTATGAAAAATTCACAACGCCAAAAACTAAATCCATGATAATTGGTGATTCAAGAAGTTTCCAAGGAATCCAACCAAGTATAATAAATGAATATTTTAAAAATAGCAATGTCGAACTTCCTATGTTTAATTATAGTTTTACTATTGCTCAAGCAATTATTGGCCCACTATATAATAAAAGTATCCTTAAAAAATTAGATAAGTCAACCAAAAATGGTCTTTTTATTATATCAATTACACCACAAATGCTAACAGAGCATGATGGTTACAGCAATATAAATGGGGAGTTTAGAGAACAAGGTCAACCACCTCATAATATGATTTTTGTAGATGTAAATCCTAACTACGAGTATTTTTTTAAAAACCTTTCCTTTTTTCACTTTAAAGCAATGTTTCGAAAAAGTTCTACAACACATAAAGATGGTTGGTTAGAAGAAACAAACTTACCTAGGAATGAAAAAGTCTTTGAAGAATGGAAAAGCAATGGGATTGAGGTTTTTTTAAAAGAAGCAAAAAAGGCAAGTCTCTCTAATACCCGAATTGAAAGTTTGCATGAACTAATAAATCAATTAAAAGAAAAAGGAAATGTGTATTTACTTAGAATGCCAATAAGTAATGAATATTATGGTTATGAAGAAAAGTATTTTCCGGAGATTAATAAAATACTTGATTCAATTTCTAAGTTAACGAATGTGGATTATTTTAATTTTAATAATATAAAAAACAGCTACGGCACCTATGATGGGCATCATTTAAATAAGTTTGATGGTAAAATTTTCTCTAAAGATCTCTGTGATCTAATTCAGAGTAGTCTTTTAAAAAAAGAAACTAAGTAGAAACTTGTTTTTATTACATTAGCTTACAATTGTGCTTTCTCAAACTTTAACAAATATAGAATTTCCCTCTTTAACTATTTCTTAGCACATTTAGACGAATTTTTATGCTATTACGCATATCTTGAAAAAAAAATCAACATATTTGTTTGTCAAATTTTATAGACTTAAAGCCTAAATTGAACAAAAATGAACTTAAATTTAAGTTATAGAGAACTTCATAAATTAGCTAAAGATTTACCTAGAGCTAATAACGCAATTAAAATTGCAGTACTCGGAAATCATACTACAAATTTTTTTTGTAAAGCTTTAGAAAATCATTTGCTTTTAGCAGGTTATGACCCCAGCATTTTTGAAGGAGATTACGACCAAATTGATATGACATTGATTGATGAATCTTCGCAACTATATAATTTCAACCCTGAATTCGTAATTGTATTTGAATCAACATTAACAATTAAAGATAATTTTTACGCAATTAAATCGAATTTAGATCGATCTCAATATTATAAACAATTATCAAATAAGGCAAAAAGTAGAGTATCACATTTAAAGAACAATAATTGTAATGCTAAAATCATTTATTTATCTTATGAATTAATAGATGATGCTCTTTACGGAAATTTATTTTCTAAAATTCCGCATAGTTTTTATAATCAATTGTGGAAAGCAAACAATGCGCTAATCAATATATCTGAAAATGAGAATAGTTTTTATTTATTTGATATTAATAAGCACTTAAGCGGTACTACAAACCATAGGGATTGGCCTGCATATATAAATTCGGATTTGCACTACTCAATAGACACTTTTGCGGAGCTAAGCTATCATGTAACATTATTTCTAAAAGCCTTAAAGGGTAATTTTAAGAAATGTCTAATTCTTGATTTAGACAATACTATTTGGGGTGGTATTATAGGGGATGATGGTATTGATAATATTCAAGTTGGAGCGCTAGGTATTGGAAAAGCTTTTACAAAACTCCAAAAATGGGTAAAAGAATTAAAAGATAGGGGAATTATTATCTCAGTATGCTCAAAAAACAATGAAGACGTTGCGAAGACACCATTTTTAGAGCATTCTGAAATGATTCTTAAATTAGAAGATATTTCTGTCTTTGTAGCAAATTGGAACAATAAAGCTGACAATATTAGATACATCCAAGAAGTTCTAAATATAGGTTTTGACTCCATGGTATTCATTGATGATAATCCAGCTGAAAGAGATATTGTTAAACAAAGTTTACCATTAGTTACAGTTCCAGACTTACCAGAGGATCCAGCTCTCTATCTACCATATTTAAGTAGCTTAAATTTATTTGAAACGGCATCATACTCGGATAATGATAAAGATAGGACTTTACAATACCAACAAGAAGCCGAAAGAAGAAAATCAATTACATCTGTAACTAACATGGATGACTATTTAAAGTCATTAGAAATGGTTGGGACTATTGAAAGTTTTAAAGTTGAAGATATTCCTCGGATTGCACAATTAACACAACGTTCAAATCAATTTAATTTGAGAACTAAACGCTATACTGACGAAGATATTACCCGATTTAAGAACTCTGATAACTATTTAACTTATAGTATTAAACTAAAAGATAAGTTTGGTGATTATGGGTTAATATCTGTAGTAATTTTAAAAAAAATAAATAAAACTACTTTTTTCATCGATACATGGATTATGAGTTGTAGAGTATTAAAAAGAGGGGTTGAATTTTTTGCTTTGAACAAAATTGTAAAGGATCTTTTAAATAGCAACATATCTATACTAACTGGTGAATATCTAGAAACTCAAAAGAACCATTTAGTTTCAGATTTACTTGACAACCTTTCGTTTTCCAAAATAGATGAAGGTTTTAAATATAAACTTGAATTGAATCATTTTAACCCAATTAAAAATCATATTTCATGAACCAATATTTAGATATTTTAAACGAACTATTTCGTGAAGTTTTAGACAACGAGAGTATTGACCTTAAACCAGAAACTACAGCAAATGATATTGATGAATGGGATTCCATAAATCATATTTATTTGGTCGTAGAAATTGAAAAAAAATTCAACATTAAATTTAAGAGTTCCCAAATATTAGAATGGAAAAATGTAGGAGAAATTATTGAGTCAATCCAAGATAAAAAATAAAGAGAAAATATGCTTTTTAACTCTATCGATTTTTTTATTTTTTTACCAATTGTGTTTGTTTTGTATTGGATGGTGCTTAATAAACACTTAAGAATGCAAAATGTTCTTCTGCTAATTGCTAGTTATATTTTTTATGGTTGGTGGGATTGGAGATTCCTATCATTGATTTTAATGAGTACTGTGGTTGATTATTTTGTAGGACTTCAGATTTATAAAACTGAAAACTCATCAACTAGGAAAAGATGGCTTTGGTTATCAATTGGTTTCAACTTAGGCTTGCTTGGGTTCTTTAAATATTTCAACTTTTTTATTGAATCATGGATTGACGCTTTTAATTCCATAGGTTATAATATGGATTATTATTCTCTGAATATAATTCTCCCTGTTGGTATCAGTTTTTACACTTTTCAAACAATGTCATATTCATTGGACATAAGTAAAAATAAGATAAAACCAACGAAAGACTTTATAGCTTTTGCCACATTTGTTTCCTTTTTTCCTCAATTGGTTGCTGGTCCTATTGAAAGAGCATCTAATTTATTACCGCAATTTTTTAAAAGAAGAAACTTTGATTATATCATGGCGGTAGATGGGTCCCGTCAAATCCTATGGGGTTTATTTAAAAAAATTGTTATTGCAGACAACTGTGCATCATATGTGAATGATGTTTTTCAAAATTATTCAGAATATTCTGCAGGAACACTTGTTTTAGGCGTTGCGGTGTTTGCTTTTCAAATTTATGCAGATTTTAGTGGTTACACAGACATTGCTATAGGAGTAGCAAAATTATTTGGTTTTCAGTTCAAAAGAAATTTTAATTATCCCTATTTTTCAACTAACATATCTGACTTTTGGAAACGTTGGCATATTTCGTTATCTAGTTGGTTAAATGATTATTTATTTACTCCATTAGCTATAGACTTAAGGAACTATAAAAAGTACGGTATTTTTTCAGCAGTTTTTATTACATTTTTAATTTCTGGATTATGGCATGGTGCGGGTTGGAACTATATCGTTTGGGGAGGTCTCCATGGGTTATTTTATATTCCGATTATTTTTTCTAAAAAGCGATTCAGTTCTATATCAACTAGCAATATAGTTACGAAGAATAATGTTTCATATAACCAAATTCCTAAGATGTTATTAACATTTACAATGGTGTGTTTTACATATATTTTTTTCAGATCAATTAATTTATCGGAAGCTATTAATTATAATGTAGCAATATCAGAAGGAATAATAAATAATAACATTTTCAATATTAATTTACCAGATATCAGAATAATATTATTTATACCCTGCTTGATACTTGTAGAATGGATTCAAAGAGACAAAGAGTTTGGAATGGATTTAAAAGCAATTAATTACATCGCTTTTAGGTGGTTTATCTATATACTAGTAATAGCTATAATTATAATTTTTGGTGCTAAATCTCAATCATTCATATATTTTCAATTTTAAATGAAACAGTTCATAAAAAAAATAGTAATAATTATTTTACTTGTTTTCACTCTATTTTCTTTTTTCTTAATAAGTTATGGAGGATTTATAGATAGTTTTTATGTTAAATTCACAACACCGAAGGCATCTTCAATGATTATTGGTGATTCAAGAGGATTAACCGGTATTAGACCTGACATTATTAATGAAGAACTGAAAAATGAAGGATATGAATTACCAATAACAAATTACTGTTTTACTATTGCTCAAGCTCCAATTGGTCCTCTGTATAGAGAAAGCATATTAAAAAAATTAAAAACCAATACTAAAAACGGCTTATTTATCATATCAATATCTCCCTTGATGTTGCTTTCGGAAAACGATCATAATAATTATAAAGGAGAGTTCGTTGAAGCTGGTTTATCACCTCATAATATGCAAATTGTAGATATGAATCCCAACTATGAATATTTGATTAAAAACTACAGTAGTTTTCATTTTAAAGCTTTTTTAAGAAAAAATTTAATATTGCAAAAAAATGGTTGGTTACAAGACAATAATTTACCAAGTACCGAAGCAGATTATAAAAAGAGGCGTGATTGGTGGATAAATAGTTATAATAATTTTGAAAAGAAATATTCAATTTCAAAATATCGGCTTGCAAGTTTTGATACCTTAATAAAAACACTAAAACAATATGGCGAAGTACATTTAGCAAGACTACCTGTTGATTCAATTTTTCTTCCATTGGAAGAAAGCATGTACCCTAATTTCGACAAGTTAATTGATTCCTTATCATCAAAAAATAATATCAATTATTTTAATTATAAACATGAAAGTGAAATTTACAAAACACTTGATGGCATGCACATAAGTAAAATATATAGTGATAAGTTTACTAAAAGTTTATGTGATTCTATTGTGCATAATTAATCTAACCTTATGTTAATATTCAAAAAGAAATGAATACGTTAGTACCCTTAAGCGATTATTTTGATGTATGGATAAATACATTTCTTTTTTTGGTATTGTTTACATTATTACATACCTGGGTGTTAAAAATTAATGACACAAAAAATATTGCTTTTATTAATATTGCAGGTTATATATTACTTGTATTCGTCATATTTTATATTGGGCAAAGACCAATCAGCGGCAGGTATTTTGGAGATATGAGAACCTATGTTACTTATTTTTATGATTATCAAATGGGGGCTGAAATAAAAGGGACTAAAGATATCTTTTTTCATGTTTTTATGAAAGCATCATCATATGCCTTTTCTGTTCATGGTTTTTTTACACTTTGCGCCATGATATACATTTTACCATTAGTAAGAATTTCAAAAGTTTTTTTCAAAGAGTATTGGTATTATTCTTTTTTTATGTTCTTAGTCTCCTATTCATTTTATACCTATGGAGTTAATGGCATTAGAAATGGTGCCGCTGCTTCCTTGTTTTTGTTAGGGGTTAGTTTTAAAGACAAAAAAATATTAATGGGGCTATGTTTTTTAGCAGCTCTGTCATTTCATAAAACGATGTTTTTGCCAATAACAGCTTTTCTTATAACATATGTTTATAATAGTCCAAAGTTTTATTTAAAAGGCTGGCTACTTTGTATCCCACTTTCATTGGCTTTAGGCAGTGTTTGGATTGCATTATTTGCTAATTTAGGTTTTGGAGATGATGATAGGTTAGCGGGCTATTTAACAACTCAAGCAGAAGAAGGAACTTTTTCGCAGACTGGATTTCGTTGGGATTTTTTATTCCATAGTGCTTTTGCCGTTTTTGCAGGGTGGTATTTTATTTTTAAAAAGAAATTTGTTGATAGTTTTTATAATCAACTCTTAAACACCTATCTTATTTGTAATGGGTTTTGGATATTGGTAATAAATGCTAATTTCTCTAACAGGTTTGCCTATTTATCTTGGTTTATGATGGCTATAGTAATTGTATATCCTATGTTAAAAGAGCGTCTCTTTAAAAATCATCATATAATGCTCGGAAAAATAGTGTTTGTCTATTTTTTATTCACATATTCCATGTATTATTTATATGCAGGTTAATTTTATTAAAAATGAAAACGATTACTGTATTTACCCCGTCATTCAACAGAGCATATTGCTTAGATCAATGCTATCAAAGTCTGGTTAATCAAACTAACAAGGATTTTATTTGGCTTATCATTGATGATGGTTCTACTGATAATACCAAAGAATTAGTGCAATCCTGGATTGATGAAAATAAAATTGATATTCAGTACCATTTCCAGGAAAATCAAGGTATGCATGGTGGCCATAACGCAGCCTACCGACTTATTAATACCACTTTAAATGTTTGCATTGATAGTGATGACTTTATGCCTAATGATGCTATTGAAAAAATTCTATTAAATTGGAAAAAAATAGCTAACAAGCAACATTTTGCTGGCTTAGTTGGCTTAGATGCCGACAAAGCAGGAACTATTATAGGAACTAAAATACCAAGTAAACTTAATGAAACCACCCTTTACGATTTATATAATAAGTACCATGTATTAGGTGATAAAAAATTGGTGCTACGGACTGAAGTTGTAAAACAATACCCACCCTACCCAATCTTTAAGGAAGAACGTTTTGTTCCTCTGGGCTATTTATATCAATTAATTGATCAAGACTACAAATTGTTTCCTGTAAATGAAGTTTTTTGCATTGTAGAATACATGCAAGATGGGTCTAGTATGAATATGCTAAAACAGTACAGAAGGCATCCAAGAGGCTTCGCGTTTTCAAGAAAAAGCAGAATGCAATTAGCACAAAACTTTAAAGATAAATTTAAAAACGCCATACATTATGTTTCTAGTTCTATGTTCATTAAAAATGGGAGGTTTTTAATGGAATCACCAAAAAAACTAACAACAATACTTGCAATACCTTTTGGTGTTTTATTAAACTTATATATACGTTATAAAACGAAAAATGATTTTTAATGGCTAAAATTAGAGTTTTACAAGTATTTACAATTATGAACCGTGGCGGTGCTGAGTCTATGATAATGAATTATTATCGAAAAATAGACCGAACAAAAGTGCAATTCGATTTTTTAGTGCATAGACAGGAAAGAGCTGCTTTTGATGATGAAATAGAAAGTTTAGGCGGTAAAATATATAGGTTTAACGCTATAAACCCTTTATTCCCAAAAAAATATTACAGAAATTTAAGAAGGTTCTTCAAAGAACATCCAGAATATTCTATAATACATTCGCATTTAAATACCTTTAGTTGTTTTCCCTTAAAGATTGCGAGCGAGTTTAATATACCCTGTAGAATAGCTCATGCTCACATAGCTATTGATAAAGTTAATCTTTCATCATTTTTAAACCAGAAAGAAAGCCCAAAAGAAATTTTAAAAAAACTAATTAAACTTCAATTAAAAAAACGTGTGAAAAATGATGCTACACATTTATTTTCATGTGGAAAAAAAGCTGGGAATTGGTTATTCGGAAATACCTCATTTAGAACAATGAATAATGCTATCGATACTACTAAATTTAAATATAATGAAGCAGTATCAGCAAAGTATAAAAAAGAATTCAAGCTTGAAGACGAACTTGTAATTGGTCATATTGGTAGGTTTGTTAGTCAAAAAAATCACTCGTATCTTTTGAAAGTTTTTGCTGAATTGTTAAAAATTAAACCCCATTCAAGCTTAGTATTAATTGGTGATGGTCCATTACGAAAAAATTTGGAAGAAGAAGCTTTAGCCTTAAATATTAAAAACAAAACTCATTTTTTGGGTGTTAGAACCGATATTCCTCAATTGTGTCAAATGATGGATGTATTTGTGTTTCCTTCATTTTATGAGGGTTTGCCCGTTACTTTAATTGAAGCTCAAGCTTCAAGTTTAAAAATTTTAGCATCCGATACGATTACCAATGAGGTACACTTAACGAATAATATACAGTTTTTGTCAATAAATGATTCCCCAGATTTTTGGGCAAGTAAAATTGTTGAATTAAATGTAGACAAAAAAGTTGATCAGAGTAAAGAAATTGTTGAAGCAAATTATGATATAGTTTCAAACACTAAAAATATTCAAGAATTTTATATGCAACAACCAAACTCATAAATTATGGGGAAACTTCAAGAAAAAATATATAATAATCTACCCTATCCATTTAAATATGTATTACTAAATATTAAAGGGTACCAAAATTCTAATCAACGTTATACAAAAGAGTTTGATGCTTATTTAAAAGAGTATATAAGTTTATGGAATGCTGATGAGATTGTTATAAAGACATATCAAAAAGAACGGTTGATTTTACTACTTACTGAAGTATATCAGTACTCCAAGTGGTATTCCAATAAAATGAAAGATCTCGGAATTACTTTAAAGAATATCGAAGATGCTCCTTTTAAGGTGCTTAATAAGATGCCGATTCTAAAAAAATCAGAAAGAAAAAATAATGCGGATTTGATAGCTAATACCAATCGCAAAACAGATGGGATTGGTTATACAAGCGGCACCTCGGGGTCACCAACAATCAATTATTTAGATTCTGAATCTATAAACCGCTCCTTTGCCTTATGGCGAAGATTTCATAAGGCTATAGGGCTTAACACAAAAAAAGTAAGACAAGTTAGGTTTTCTGGCAGATTAATGGTAAGACCCGATGCTAAAAAACCGCCTTTTTGGGTTTATAATTATTTTGAAAGACAATTGCTAATGTCTACGTATCATTTAAAGGAAGAAAATTTAATTCATTATATAAAAAAACTGAACACTTTTAAACCCATATTGCTAGATGGCTATCCTTCTGCTCTCTATATTATTAGCAGATTTGTAAATGAAAATAATTTAAAATTTTTATTTACGCCTAAAGCCATAGCTGTTACGGCGGAAACACTTTATGATTATCAAAGAATTGAAATTGAAAAAGCTTTTAACTGCCACGTTTATAATCAATATGCCTCCAGTGAAGGAAGTCCATTTATAACAGAGTGTGTAAATGGTTATTTGCATTTAAATTTAGATTCCGGAGTATTTGAATTTATAACTAATGAAGGAAAAAAAGCCAAACCAGGTGAAGTAGCGCAATTAGTAGTTACCAGCTTTACCAACTTAAAAACGCCATTAATTAGGTATAATATAGAAGATACTGTTTTACTTGCTGAAAACGAAAAGACTTGTGATTGTGGTTGTATGATGCCAATTATTGAAAAACTTACTGGTAGAGAGGATGACATTTTATGGACTGATGAAAAAGGCTATGTAGGAAGAATGGATACAGCTTATAAAGGATTAGAGGGTATTATAAAAAGCCAAATTATTCAGGAAAATCCTAACGAAATTATTGTAAACCTAATTGCTGATAGTAAATTTGATTCTAAAATGAAATCTAATTTTCTGCATAATTTAAAAAACAGACTAGGAGAGAATATTAATTATCAAATAAATATCGTTGAGGATATCCCTTTAGGCCCCAACGGCAAATTTGACGCAGTAAAAAGAAATTTTAAAATTGATTTATAAAAAAAGAAGGATTTAAATCCTTCTTTTTTTATAAATGTCCTTTCTTAACTTAGTTACAAGTATTCCCTGTATCATTAATTTCACTAGGATTGGTAGAACTATTGTTTATACATACATACCTATCTGCCCCAGTTGGTTCATAAATGGTATTATTTAAAAGCGATATGTTAGTATGTCCTTCATAAAGTCTTATACCATCAAAATCAGTAGGTGCAATCGTGTTTTCAGATATTGTTAAATTACTACAATTCCCAATTTGTATGCCAGCTACCTCATTTTTACTAAAAGTGATTCCATTCACATTTGAAAAGCTAACTTTTTTATCAGTTTTAAAAATATTTTCTGTAACTGTAAATGTATAATTAGCATGTTCAGGTTTGTTATTACTATGCGTAAACGACATTCCTAAACTTCCAGCAGAAATTTCATTGCCTTTAATTTCTACATTATCAAGCCATGTGTTACCAACACTAATTCCAGAATAAGAAGCAGTAATATCATTGTTATAAACTCTCGAATTTATAGTTTTTGTTAACAAAACACCAGTAGCCACTCCTGTTATCAAATTATCGTGTACATCTATATCATTTGAATTCAAAATAATCCCAGTAGTATAACCATCAATTATATTACCTCCTATTTCATTATTATAAACTGTTTCTCCACTACCAGTAGCAAATATAGCATAACTGGAATCTGATGATCCTTTTGAAAATCTGTTATTAATAATTTTTGTACCATTTGTATAAGTGTATGACACTTGAGTTTCGAAATCATTATCTTCAATTGTCACATTCTGTCCAATATGTACAGAAATGGACCCTCCTCTACTTCCTGTTTCGGTGTTTCCTCTAATAATGACGTCTGTTACTTTTTCTCTTTCAACTAATACGCCGTTGGCATCACGAACCCTACCTGCTTCAATGTTCATAGCATAACCAACTTCGCCTCCGTCTGCATTCGCATCTGGTTGTGCAGTATCAGTAAAAGTGTTACCTTCAAAAAGCAAATTTCTACCATCCGTTAAAGCAACAGACATTCTTCTGATATTAGTAAACTCGCAATTTAATACCTTTATGTTATTAGTTGGTTTATAGATAGGCTGGTAAGTAAATCCTATAGAACTAATACTTAATCCACCTTTTGAACCATTCACAAACTTAATACCATCCAAAGTAACATTAACCCCTGATTGAATATAGAATAAATGACTCCCTTCCAATCCATCATCATTTGGGGAAAAATATCGAGTTTGTCTATCGCCGTGCAGAGTACCTCCTGTGACAGTAATATTAGAAGCATCATTTATAGACAAGATTGCACCATTATCCAATTGCTCTGTTTGACTAGTTGCAGGTTGTATACGTAAATGCGTATTATCCGTCATTACTAAATTAAAATCTGATGGTATGTTGACAGCTTCTCTATGAGGATAAAAATTTGTTTCTGGTGGAGTTGGTCTAGAACCCTCAAAATAGGCATCTATTTTATCAATTTTGAAAGTGGTAACTCCTAGCTCTTTAACCAGTGCCATTGTAGACTCTAATATTTTATTATTGCTCCAAGCAATATCTGATGTGGTTACTCCTTGAACAATTCCCCATCTTTCAGGTATAAAGTTAAACGCCGTATCCTTCACTTGAGGACTTGACCCTCCTATTGTTAATGTAGAATTCAATAAATTTCCATCAATCACTCCATTGTCAGAAAAATTTATGGTTCCATTAATAATATCACCACCTTCATACTCTATAGTAACACTACTTGGAAGCGTTATTGTTTGTCCTTCTAAGTCTAAAACACAATTAATAACTATAGTAGAATTTGCTTGAACATTGTTTAAGTTAAAATCACAAGGTAAAGTAGGATCTGTTTGATTATCTCCTCCCGTATCGGGTTCTCCATCTCCATCATTGGTTTCGTCATTGTCCTCATCCGTATCATCTATAACTTCTTCTTCAGCTATAGGTTCAACAAATAATTCTTCTTGGTTGCATGATAAAAAAGATATCATGAACATAAATAATAGCATCGTCGTTTTAAAATTCATTTTCATCGTTCTCATAATTTGGGGCTTAATAAAATTTTTTCAATAGTAAATATATTTTTTAAATTATCGATTAAGTGGTTTAATTTTTCGATTAAACGCATTTACAAATCGATTAAATACCTATTTCAACGATTAAATGTTAATAAAAAATCGTTAAAGGTTTATATACGTGTAATTATATATTTTGGATTATCACTTCTAAAATTTAATAGCGAGCAAAAATAAAATCTTAGTATTTAATATGACAGAATTGTTAATAAGTATTAATAACTTAATTTGAATAAAGTGTTAGCATCCAGATGATTATAGTGACCATATTAACTAATTAATACCTTATTCCTATAAAAGAATATTAATAAAAAAGTAATAAATAAACATATTAAGTGAATCAACTAATATTTTCTCACTTGAACTTATTTATAAAAATAGTATTGATATTTTGATTTATGTTTGCTATTAATCAAACTCAAATCTTAAGAAATGCTATTTAATTCGTTTGAATTTTTATTATTTTTCCCAATAGTAATTTTTGGATTTTATCTACTTCCGCATAAATATAGATGGTTGTGGTTATTACTTGGTAGCTATTATTTTTACTTAGCGCATGAGTTAGAACTTGTAATTCTACTATTTATTTCTACATGTGTAGATTATTTCTGTGGTCTTAAAATACCTAGTGCCAGTAAAGCCCATAAAAAACTGTATTTACTTATAAGCATTTTTGTTAACCTCGGTATTTTATTTGCATTTAAATACTTGTCCTTTTTTACAACTTCGCTCCAAGGGGTATTTGCTTTTTTTGGGGTAGATATACCTAAATCAGAGAATTTAGGATCTTATAGTTTTGATCAAATATTGATTCCAGTGGGTATAAGTTTTTATACGTTTCAAACCTTAAGTTATACTATTGATATATATAGAGGAAAAATTAAACCAGAAAAGCATTTTGGCGTTTTTGCACTTTATGTATCGTTTTTTCCGCAACTTGTAGCAGGTCCAATAGAGCGCGCTTCAAGGCTCATTCCGCAACTAAAGAAAAAAGTTAATATTAATATTTCTAATATTAAGAAAGGGTTAATAATGATGGCATGGGGTTTTTTCTTAAAAGTTGTTATTGCCGATAGAATAGGTATTTATGTTGACGCTGCTTTTATTGATCCCGAACGTAATCATGGGTTGCCACTTTATATTGCAGCACTCTTTTTTGCGGGTCAAATTTATTATGATTTTTCAGCTTACACATCAATTGCTATAGGTGCAGCTAAAATCATGGGAGTTGATTTAATACAAAATTTTGATAGACCCTTTTTTGCTACAACGGTTGCAAGCTTCTGGAAACGCTGGCATATATCACTTATGGATTGGTTAAAAGACTATTTGTTTATTCCACTTGGAGGGTCAAAAGGGTCTAAACTAAAAACGGTAAGAAATGTTTTTATACTTTTTGTTGCTGTTGGTTTATGGCATGGTGCCAATTGGACATTTATAATTTGGGGAGCACTCAATGCTGTAATATTAATACTTGAATTTGTAACAACACCATTGAGAAGGCGAGTTTTTAAATCTTTAAGATTAAACCAACAAACAATAAACTTACTTGCCAGAATATTTGGGGTTAATTTTTTACTAATAACACTTATATTCTTTAGGTCGGCTTCTACTGCTGATGCCTTTTCATACATAAAGCAAATGTTTAATATAACTGGGTTGCATGTAAATATTTTAAACAATTATTTTGAGTTAGCTTTATGCCTTATTTTAATTATTACTGTACAAACGATACATTATTTTAAAGGAAATGATAAAATCTATGAATTAGTAACTAATCGCCCTAAATATATAAGGTATAGTATGTATACTGCTTATATTTTTATAATAGTTTTATTTGCTATTAACAGACAAAACACATTTATATATTTTCAATTTTAAGATGGATTTAAAAAAATTCTTGTTAAAGCTTACATTACTCGCAGTAGCATTTTGTGGGGTTTATTATTTTTTTGTTGATAAACTATCAAAAGGGTATGTTGATCCTTACTATTATAAGTTTACTCAAGAAGCTGGAGGTTTAATATTAGGTTTATCAAGAGCTAATGAAGGGATTTCACCTTATATAGTTGAAAGCAAGCTTGATAGTTTTATTAGGCAAAATAGGCCTATTGTGAATTTAGGTATTAACGAAGCTCATTTTGGTGATGTTTATTTAGAAACGATTAAGAAGAAAATAAAAAAATCTGATAACGGGTTGTTTATTATTTCTGTAAGTCCAGCAAACTTTACAGCGCCAAAAAGATTAGATGAAAATCAAATATTTGATTTTGATAAAAAACTTAAAATGGGTAAAATAACAAACTTTACCTCCTATCCTAACCACAATTATATTATAAATACTTATGGGTTACCCTTATATAGTTCCTTTCATAATTTAGATCAATGGAATCATCGAGTATCACACAAAAATGGTTGGAATGAAATAATACTAAAAACTAAAAGCGACACTATTACTGATAATCTTATAAATTATTGGAAAACAGAAAGCATCAAATTTTATACAAAAAAAGCAGAGTCCGAACATATTGCTCCATATAGATATGATTGTTTTATAAAAACCCTTAAATATTTAACCACTAAAGGTCATGTATTTTTAACCCGTGTACCATCAGACTTGGATGTTGTTGAGATTGAAAATAGCCATTGGCAAACTTTTGATAAAGACATGGATAGCATTGCAAAAGTTTTCAACATTCCATACCTTAATTACTCAAAGCAATCTAACGAATATAAAACTTATGATGGCTCACACTTAGAATCAGAAAGTGCAAAAAAATTCACGAGGGTTTTATGTGACGATATTAAGAATATTTTAATTCAAAACAAGAATAGTTATTTGTAAACTACCAATATGCCCTATCTACAGGATCCTTTTAAAACTATTTGGCTAAATCATTTTAATGATGGAGAAGAACCTGTTTTATTTAGTTTTGTGGAAAAGCTAGCATTTGTAAAGCATAAAAAGCTACCAGTTTATTTTAATATAGGTAAGACCAACACTAAAGGGATAGACTATAAATTATCATCCAAGATTCTAGACGACTATAAAAACAAAATATTTATAATTTATGATGTACAAAAAGCCGAAGTTGAAAGTTTACATGATAATAACAAATTAAGTTACTATAAAATTCAACAATACCCTGGATACATATGTGGTTTGAGTAACCACAAAAATTTAAACGATTACATGCTTAAAGAATTAAGCAGAAAAAGCAGGTATAAGTTTAATAGTTACAAAAGGAAACTAGAATCTTCATACAACATAAGTTATAAAATGTATATTGATGACATAACTCCTGAATTGTACGACGTTCTTTTTATTAAATTTAAAACCCTATTAAAGAAAAGATTCTTTGACAAAAAAACGATTAATAATAATTTAAATCCGGATGAATGGTCTTTTTATAAAGAGGTATCTTTTTCGATGATGAAAAATAGACAAGCAGGCATTTTTGTAGTTTATAATGGCGAAATACCAATAGCCATTACATTGCTAAATTTTTGTAATAATACCATGTTCGATGTCATTAGAACATTTGATATAGCATTTGCAAAGTATAGATTAGGAACTGTTAGTATTATGGCGCAAATTGAATGGTGTATTAACAATAATATTAAGTTTTTAGATTTTTCAAAAGGTTATTTTGAATATAAAGAACGATGGGCTAATAAACCGTATTGGTTTGAGTATCATATTTATTATGATAGAAATTCATTTACTTCTAAAGCTTTAGCAAGGTTTTTTAAAATATTTTTCGAGTTTAAATTATTTTTAAGAAAAAAACACTTAACAAACCTAATTCACGAAATAAAATTTATTCTCAATAAGAAAAAATATGCTGGATAATTAGCAAGAAACTTTTTCTCTTAAACGAAACAACTTAGTTAAGGTATGATGCATAAGCTTATTTCATTTAAAAGTAGTCATTTAATTTTTGAATTATTTATTGAAGATAGGTTAAATGAATTTTATGCTTCGAAAGTTATAAATATTCAATCTAATACTAGTTTTAATCTTAGCCACGTTATTTCCAATCACTTTAAAAGGATATTAATTATAAAAGATGTTCCTAGTTATTTAAATTTTAAGCTTCAACAACCTGAAGGGTTGCATTATAAAACAATAAAGCAGTATAATGGATATCTTCTTAATCTAAAGGATTATCAAAATTCGAATGCCTTTATTCTGGACAATTTAAACAAACGAAATAGAAAAAACTTAAACTCAAAAAAGGAAAGGTTGTTTAAAAATCATAATATTACGTCTCAGTTTTATTATGGAGCTATAGATAGAGATGATTATAATAGCATTTTTAAAATCTTTTATAGCCTATTAAAAAAGCGATTTATAGAAAAAAAAATGCTCAATAGGTATTTAACAAACTGGGATGATTTACAAAAATCAACATATCACAAAATTTTAAGCAAGAAGGCATCATTACATGTTATTTACGACGAGTTAAACCCTATACTAATTACACTAAATTTTCATAAAGGTGATGTGGTATTTAGTCATATACAAACCTACGATGTAAACTACTCAAAATATAATTTAGGCGACATTAGTATGATTAATCATATTGATTGGCTGATAAATAATAACTTTACTTTATTTGACCTTTCAATGGGAAAAACTTATTATAAAGAAAAATGGAGTAATTACAAGTATATTTTTTATTACCATATTTTTTATAAAAGAAAATCTTTATTATCAAAAATACTTGTAAATATTATCGCCTTAGAATTAAAGTTTATACAATTTTTAAGAGACAAAAACATTGTTGGAAACTTCATTAATTTTGATAAACTTCTGTATAAATTTAAAAGGAAATCAGCTAAATAATAGTTACATGTTAGACAAAATAAAACCAGTAACATTAGATGTTTTAAGTACTTTTCTTGAAAGAAAGGAAGCTTTACCAATTTACAACAAAATTGTAAACACTATTTCTGGAACCACTATTTATGAAAGCACTAAATTAGAATTAGATGGTAAAAGTAATTTATACTGCATTTATGATTTCCCTGGATATTTAAAAGGTATTACCAATAGCAAAAAGTGGAAATTAAAAGTAATAAATGTTTATAAAGGCTCTTTAATTTTATTAAAAAACTATAAAAATACTGATGACTATTTAAAACACAAATTTAGCAGCGATAGAAGATCTAAATTTAGAACCTACCAAAAAAGATTAGAAACGTGTTTTAATATTGAATATAAAAGCTACTATGGAAAAATTGATAAAGATGAATATGAATTACTTTTTGAATCTTTCCACGAAATGATAAAAAAGCGTTTTCAAGAAAAAAAAATAAAAAATTACGATTTAACTAGGTGGCAAGTGTATTACGATATTGCCTACCCGCTTATTAAAAATAAAGACGCTGTATTGTTTGTTATATTTAACAACAAAAAACCTATAAGCATTTGTTTAAACTTTGTAAGAAACCAAACTATTTATGGTTATCTAAGAACTTATGATGTAGACTACTCTAAATTCTATTTAGGGTTTACAGATTTTATAAAACAACTAGACTGGTGTTTTGAGAATAACATAGAAATTTTCGATTTACTAAAAGGTAGTTACCCTTATAAATTACGTTTAATTGATTCTCAATATAATTTTCAACAGCACATCCTTTACAATTCAACATCTGTTTTGTCAACTATTTCTGCTAGTTTTATTACTACCAAAACCAAAGCTTTTTATGGCTTAGTAAGGGTTTTGAAAAAAGTAAAAATTAATAAGCTTTACTATAAGTATATTAATTACAAATACCGGAATAAAGAGTTAAATAACAATAATGAAGATCATCTTAAAGAGGTTACAATTACAAACAATGTTCAAATCAACTTGAGTGATGAATTAGAATATATAGATATAAACGAAGCATCAAAAAATTTTCCTAAAAGACTAATATTTAATTTTTTATATAGTAGTAAAGAGCACTTTCAAAACATTAAGTTATTTAAATATAAAAATGATGCAAACTCGTATTTAATAGTAGGCAAGAAAAAAAATCAAAAAGTAACACTTTTATAGGGAACCATGCTAAAAAGTATAATGCCAGAAAATATAAATTTTTTAAGCGCATTTCTTGAAAAAAGAAAAGCATTACCTATTTATACCTCTTTGGTAAATACATTTTCAAAAAATATCATTCACAACTCAAACAATTATTCTAAAAAGCAACTATACTATATAACAGATTTCCCCAGTTACTTAAAAGCTGAAGCCATAAGTGAAAACTGGAAAACTAACGTAATAAATAGCTATAAAGGCTCGGTTATTCTTTTGGATAATTATACCAATACAAATGATTATTTAAAGAAAAAATTTAAGACACCAAAAAGATTTAGAATATATAAAAGCAAATTAGAAACAAGTTTTAATATTGAATATAAAAGCTATTTTGGTAATATATCGAAAGATAATTACGATTATCTCTTTAGTGAATTTTATAAAATGCTAAAAAATAGATTTTTAGAAAAAGAAGAGAGAAATGATGATTTAACCCGTTGGAAAGACTATTATGAAATGGCATACCCATTAATTAATAATAAAGAAGCCGTTTTATTTGTAATTTACAATGATAAAACCCCTATTAGCTGCTACTTAAATCTTTTAAACCAAAACACTATTTACGGCTATATTAAATCTTATGATATAGATTATTCTAAGTTTTCAATTGGGTTTATAAGCTTTTTACAACAACTACAGTGGTGTTTTGAAAACAATATTAAAGTTTATGATTTACTTAAAGGCAATTACCCTTATAAGAACAAGCTAATTGATGAAGAATTTTACTATCAGAAACACATAATTTATAATTCAAAATCTTTGCTATCTACTTATACAGCAAATGTTTTAGCTTTAAAATTGCAAACTTATTATGGTATAATTAAAATTTTAAAAAACCTCAATATAGATATACTTTATCGCAAGTTTTCAAACTTTATTTATCGAAGAAAAATTGATAAAACAATGACAAATATATTGGTTGAAAATGTTTTCGATATATCAACCAAAGACTTAATTAAAATAGACTTAAATAATAACGATTATAGCTTTTTAAAACGAGTGGTTTACAAGTTTTTATACCATTATGATGAATCATTAAAAAGCATAGAGGTTTTCAATTTGAAAAACGATTTAAGTACATTTTATGTAAAAGGAACGAAGCAAATACAACAAATAAAAGTTCGCTAATTTGAGAAAAAGATTGAATATATCATTTTTAAAAGCTTTTCTTTTTGAAAATAGCCTACCTCCTATTTACACTAAAATTTTGGATACAAATGGCTATGATTTTAATATTAAAAAAAACGAAAAAAACACCTCAAATAAGCACATTGTTATTGTTAAAGATATTCCTGATTATTTCACAATAGAAACCGCTAAAAAACCAAAAACAGTACTAAAAAGAATAAAAACTTTAAAAGGACATTTGGTAGAACTCGATAAATTCAAAAATATTGAAGACTATTTAAATAATAAGTTTAGTTCTAAAAGCAGGTCGAATTTAAGACGCTATGTAAAAAGACTCGAAACTTGCTTTAATATTAAATGTATAACATACTACGGTGATATAAGCAGAGAAGAATACAACAGGCTATTTGTAAGTTTAAAAGAGCTATTAATAAAGCGCTTTAAACAAAAACAAGAAACTAATTACGAACTACAGCATTTAGACGAATATCAACAAATTGTATATGACATGTTATTACGTAAGGAAGCTAGCCTATTTGTTATATATGACAATAACAATCCCATTAGCATAAGAATTAACATGTTTAAAGGATATTTAGCATATTACATTTTAAGTGGGTATGATACTGATTATTCTAAATTTCATTTAGGCTCCATTGATATGTTAAAAAACATTGAGTGGTGTATAAATAAACGCTTTAAAGTTTATGATCTTTTAAAAGGTTACGACTATTATAAATCAAATTGGGCTACAAAAACGCATTATTATTACAATCATATTATTTATAGTATTAATTCAATTAAAGGATATTATACCTCTATAATACAGAAGGTTAAATATTATGCTTATAATGTATTAAAGCACTATAATTTAATTCAAAAATATAAGCGTGTAAAAAAAATATTCTATGGCTTTAAACACAAAAGTGAAATAAAAAGCACCCTATATACTTTTAAAGAAATTAACATAGATGATTTAGACAAAAAGAATAAAATTGATATTGATAAAAACGATTCTTTTTTGTTCTTAAGAAGGCCTGTTTACGATTTTTTATTTTTAAATAGCGAAAACAAAAGTAATATTACAGTTAGTGAATTAATTAATTCACAGAATACGTTTATAATTCAATCAAGAAGTAAATGTTTTTTATTAAAAATCGGCTCATCCAAAAAATAAATGAGTTATAAAAATAAACATATTAGAGCTAGTTTTTTTTTAGATCTTTTTTTTAAAAAGAAAGACTTCCCTCGTTGTTATACTAAAATCACAAATACTTTCACGAATAGTTTAATTTATAAAAATAACACAAGCATCATTTTAAATTCTAATTATTCTATTTTTAACGTTTATGATATACCAAACTATTTAACACCAGAGTTTTGTAGCCCTGATTCTTTTAAACTTTTAACGGCACCACTCTACCCAGGCTATTTAATAGATTTAACTTGTTTCAAAGATTTAGAAGACTACCTTACTAATCATTTAGGAAGCCCCAGAAAATCTCAATTAAAAAGGTATAGAAAACGGCTAGATTTATGCATCGCTCCAAATTATAAAATTTACTTTGGAGCCATTAATAAAGAAGAATACAATACTATTTTTGAAGCATTATTATCTATTACAGAGCGTAGGTTTAAACAAAAAGAAGAGGTGAATTTTGAAATACCATTTTTAAAAATTTATCATGATATAATGTACCCTTTAATTTTAGAAAAAAAGGCTAGTATATTTGTTATATATCATAAAAGCAAACCAATAAACATAACGCTTAATTTTATTGATAACGAAACAATTTTTCATTGGAATAGCTGCTACGATATTGATTATCAAATGTTTAATTTAGGACATATTAACATGGTAAACCATTTAGATTGGGCATTTAACAATGGTTTTAAATTGTTCGATATGAGTCGTGGTGATTTTCTACATAAAAGAAAATATATTAATAAAAAGTATATGTATATAGAGCATTTGATTTACAATTCTAAATCAGCCATTACTACTTTTAAAGCTTATTTTGAAATACTTAAGCTAAAAACTAGATTTACATTAATAAACCTACTTAAAAGTGTCAACTTTCATAAAGTATATAGAAAATATGCAAAGTTGAAATACAGACTTACGTATAATACTGATTTAAAAAATATAACTTCTATTTACAATGTTTCCCAAATTCCAACAACTGAAGAATTACAGCTAATTGACGTTAATAAAAATGCTTTTTTAATACAGCCACTAAATTATTTCATACATAAAAATCAAGAGTTTGTAGATAATGTTAAAGTGTATTCTTGCTTAAAAGAAAATAACACTTACTATTTTAAAGGTCTAAAAAGCCAACAAAAACTAACAATTACCAAGTAGTTTATATTATTTATTAAATGAGCAAAAGAAAAAAAATAACTGTATTTCCTGTATTATTCAGAGATGATATGATACAACAGTTATATGAAAATATTGAGTACTTTGACTTAAAAATTTTATTAAAAGAAAGTTCAAAAATCAAACCTTATAAGCATTATTCATTTCGTTTGATTCCAGAATATTTTAAATTACATTTAAGAAACCCGTCACTAAAAACTAAAGTCATTGCACAGCATAACTGGGGTTATTCTATTTTACTAAATAACGCTAACTCCATGGACGGTTTTATGCAAAAGCAATTCAATTCAAAAAAAAGAAATATTTTCACAAGGTATGTTAAACGATTAGAAAGTTGCTTCAATGTAAAATACAGAATGTTTTATGGCAAGATTTCTGAATCAGATTATGGCTTCATTATGCAGGCTTTATATAACATGATTCTTGCTAGATTTAAAGAACGAAACGAACTTCATAAAAATTTACATGAATGGAACGAGCTACATGCAAATACTTATCAAGAAATAGTAAACAAAAAGGCTTCATTATTTGTAATTTATGATGAAGATAGACCCATAGAAATATCGTTAAATTATCATTTTGACAAAATATTATTTAGCTACATATCTTCTTACGATATAAGTTACTCTAAATTTGGTTTAGGTCATGTAGAAATTTACAAACAAATTGAATGGTGTATAAATAATAATTACATACTTTTTGAAATGGGTGTTGGCGGAATGGATTATAAACGTCGCTGGAGTAATAATATTTATCAATTCAAACATTATATAGTCTATAACAAACCCACAATAAAAGTTAAACTGCTTATTTTAAAATTTCAATTAAAAGAATATTTAAAATCTAAAAAACTTAATGAAGTTTCACTCAGACTTGTTGGCAAAACAAAAAAACAAGTAGAAACCACAAATAATGCAGAATGTAAAGAAATAACCAAAAAGGAGAATACAATCAAAACAGATTTTTCCGAAATTGAGTTTACTAATAAAACCTATAACTTTTTAAACAAGTATGTACACGATTTTTTATATACAACTGAAAATCACAAAAGCGATTTGAAAGTTTTTAAAAAATCAAACCAAAATACCTTCATGTTAGAAGGGAAAGGTCATTACCAAATAATATCATTTAGTTAAATTTTAGTCAATTTCTAATAAACAAACTGTTTATCCATAAAGTTAGCAGTAGAAAGAAAATATAAAATGAAGACTAAATACTTTAATATATTTACAAGCAACCTGTAAAAGCAAACCGCATTTTATGAAAAAGAAGCTTATTAGAATCACTACAGTACCTTTATCTTTAAGCGGTTTACTCTACGGTCAATTAAGATTTATGTCGAACTATTTTGATGTTCTAGCTGTCTCTTCAAAAGGAAAAAACAACGACTTACAACGAGTTTCAGAAATTGAAAGTGTCCCTACCTTTCAAGTTGAAATGACACGAAAAATAACCCCTTTTAAAGATTTAGCGGCTACATGGCAACTTTATAAATTGTTTAAAAAAGAAAAACCATTTATAGTACATTCTCATACGCCCAAAGCAGGAACACTATCTATGCTCGCAGCAAAATTTGCTGGAGTACCTCACAGATTGCATACCATAGCTGGCTTACCTCTTGTTGAAGTCAGAGGGTTTAAAAGATTTGTTTTAAATTTAGTAGAAAAAATCACATATAGGTGCGCAACAAAAATTTACCCTAATTCTTATGGATTAGTAGATATTATACTTGAAAATAAGTTTACCCACAAAAACAAGCTTAAAGTAATTGCAAATGGAAGCTCTAATGGTATAGATACTTCTTATTTCGACCCAAAGCTTTTTGGTGATGCCAAAGGTAAATTGGAATTTAGAACTTCATTAGGTATTACTGAAAAAGATTATGTTTTTGTTTATGTTGGCCGATTAGTGTCGGATAAAGGTATAAATGAATTATTGCCCGCATTTGATAAAATAGATAGTCAAAGTAAAAATGTAAAACTTTTATTGGTAGGCACTTATGAAAATGAGTTGGACCCACTTCTTCCGAAATCTATGGAGATAATAGAAAATAACAAAAATATCATTTCTACGGGCTGGGTTGATGATGTTAGACCGTACTTTGCCATTTCCAATGTACTTGTTTTCCCTAGTTATAGAGAAGGGTTTCCAAATGTAGTAATGCAAGCTGGAGCAATGGAATTACCAGCCATCGTTACAGATATTAATGGTTGCAATGAAATTATTGATGATAAAAAACATGGTTTTATTATTCCTACTAAAGATAGTGACGCTATTTATAATAATATGAGTTATGTTCTTAATAATAAAGAAGAATCTATAAAAATGGGGAAAGAATCAAGGCTTAATATCGTAAATAAATTTGAGCGTAAAAGAATATGGGAGGCTCTTTTAAAAGAATACAATAATTTATAAGGAGGACCAACTTTTAAATTCTTAACAACGTTGTTTATAAATGTTATTTAATTCGATAGATTTTATATTCTTTTTACCGATAGTTTTTTTTCTCTATTGGTCTTTGGTGAAAAAGCTGAAGTTTCAAAACTTATTGCTTTTAATTAGCAGCTATGTTTTTTACGGTTGGTGGGATTATAGGTTTTTAGCATTAATATTAACAAGCACACTGGTAGATTATTGCGTTGGAATACAGCTAAATAGGTCTAGTAATAAAGCAATTAAAAAGAAATGGCTATTATTAAGCGTCATATTTAATATTGGTGTTTTAGGTTTTTTCAAATATTACAATTTCTTTATTGAGACTTTTACAAGTTTGATCTTATCATTAGGTTTTTCAATACATAGTTCATGGACACTAAACATTATTTTACCAGTTGGAATATCTTTCTATACATTCCAAACGTTGTCCTATACTATAGATATTTATAATGAAAAAATAAAGCCTACAAAAAATTTCATTGGGTTTGCGGCTTTTGTTTCATTTTTCCCTCAACTTGTTGCTGGTCCGATAGAAAGGGCATCAAATTTATTACCTCAAATATTAAATTCTAGAAAGTATACTTACCAAAATCTATCTAATGGAATTAAGTTAACTATTTTCGGCTTTTTTCTAAAATTAGTTATCGCTGATAGAGCTGCTATATATGTAAATGCCGTATATAATAATATTGAAAATCACGATGGATTAAGCTTCCTGGTAGCTACTTTATTTTTCTCTTTTCAAATTTATGGGGATTTTGCTGGATATTCGTTAATTGCTATTGGTGTCGCAAAAATGTTTGGAATTGATTTAATGACGAATTTTAATCGCCCCTATTTTGCAGCTTCCATTGGTGAGTTTTGGCAACGTTGGCACATATCACTATCTACTTGGTTCAGAGATTATGTTTATATTCCTTTAGGAGGTAATAGAACAAAAAAATGGCGTTGGTTATTCAACTTATTTATAACATTTTTAATTAGCGGTTTATGGCATGGTGCAAACTGGACTTTCGTGATTTGGGGTGCTTTAAATGGGATTTATTTAATAATTGAAGCTTTATTCAAAAAAAGAAACAAAAGAGGATTATTAAGTATTTTTGTAACTTTTATTTTAATAAATTTTGCTTGGATTTTCTTTAGAGCTGATAATATTGATAATGCTTTTAAAATAATAACTAAAATCTTTACCAAACCAGGAAATTTATACATTGGTAGTGGTGATGATATAACTGCTTCATTATATACAGTTTTAGCGATTAGCATTTTGTTAATTATTGAAGTTAAAAAAGAATTTTTTAATGGTTTATTTTCTATTTCCAATAACAGAATCGAATTTGTAAGGTTAATAGGATATTCTTGCCTAATTTTTATTATTCTGTATTTAGGTGTTTTTGGAGAAAGTCAATTTATATATTTTCAATTTTAATTATAATGAAGTCAGAAATCAAATTAACCATACTAAAATTATTGAAATTTATAATTGTTTTAATGATAATAGACTTTGGCCTTGGCTTTATAGCGAAAGAAGTTTTTTTTAGTCAAAAAACGGGTAAATTTCATAGAACGACTTACGCCATAAAAAAATCAAAAGATGATATACTAATTTTTGGTAGCTCACATGCTCATAGACATTATGTCCCTGAAGTGGTCGAAAGACAATTATCCCTAAGTTGTTATAATGCTGGTGCTGAAGGGCAACAACTATTGTTCCACAGAGCCTTACAGAAAATGATTTTTAAAAGAATTACACCTAAAATTATCATCTTAAATATTGATGAGAATTTTTTGTTTAAATCGGACATAGCATTTGAGCGATTATCTGATTTACACCCTTATTATTCGGATTATAAAAGCGAATTGCATCCAATTTTAAGATTAAACTCAAGTATGATTGACTTTAAAATGCTTTTTAAATCTTATCAAACAAATTCAACGCTTGTACATGTTATTAAATACTATCTAAAGCCCCAACAAGATTATAAAGGATATCGTCCATTATTTGATGAAACAACTGCTAATAAAATTGAAAGTTTAGAAAAGAGGGAACCTTTAAAAGAGTATGAGGAAGTAATTGATGATATTTTTGTAAATACTTTAGTAGACTTCATTGAAGAAGCTCAAGCTAAAAAAATAAAAGTTGTATTCGTTACATCTCCAAATTTGATACTTAGGGATATAACTAAAAATGAATCACTTCTTAAAATTAAAGAAATAGCAAAATCAAAAGAAGTGATTTTTATTGATTTTTTAAATTCCCCCAACTATTTAAACAAATACAACTTATTTCATGACGCATCACACCTAAATGATAAAGGTGCAAAATTATTTACATCTTCAGTTTCCAAAATAATTAAATCAAGTATTTAAATTAGTTTGAGCGAGTAACTTACCGATAAAACAATTAAAAATAACGGTTTTAGTCATATGTAAACCTGAAGTTTTATTAATAGTTATATATTTGAGTTAAGAATGATTAATAGCAGCAACATTATAATTTAAATTATAACTTTAAAGTTTGTATAAAAATTTTGTAAAGCGACTATTAGATTCCATTTTTGCCTTGGTAGGTCTAATTTTATTGTCACCTATTTTAATATTGGTTTCCATTATTTTGATAATAGTAAATAAAGACACCCCATTTTTTTTTCAAAGGAGACCAGGCAAAGACGAAAAGATATTCAAAATTGTTAAGTTTAAAACAATGAATAACTTAAAGGATGCTAATGGCAATTTACTACCAGATAAGAATCGTATCACAGCTGTTGGAAAATTTATTAGAAAATACTCGCTAGACGAAATCCCTCAACTATTTAATGTGCTTATTGGCGATATGTCTTTAATTGGACCCCGTCCACTAATTATTGAATATCTACCTATTTATAATGAAGAACAAAAAAAACGTCATAATGTTAGACCAGGTATTACCGGTTGGGCTCAAGTAAATGGTAGAAATTCTATATCGTGGAAAAAAAAGTTTGAATTAGACGTTTGGTACGTAGAAAACATAAGTTTTAAACTAGATTTAAAAATACTAAAATTAACATTTATAAAAGTATTACAAAAGAAAGACGTGAACCTATCTGAAGAATTAACATCTGAATATTTTAATGGTAAGAATTAATCATGAGTAACGATTTAAATGTAATAGGGCTTACCAAAAAAATGCTTAAAGACTGCATTGATGAAAATACTTATTGGAATAGTGGTTTTGCCCCAATGCCAAAAAGTAAGGCAATTTGGATGTTGAATAATCCAAGAATTGACGATAACGACTACTGTGCGGTTATAGCTTCAGAAAACAACCAAATACTATCGTTTATTTCATTAATACCTGATTTTTTAAATCTAAAAAATAACTCCGATAAAAAAGTGTATTGGATGGTTTCTTGGTGGGTAAATCCTAAAGTCGAAAAAACAGTAATAGGCACCTATACCTTTCATGAAGCCTTAAAACTAACAAACAACAAAATAGTAATTAAATCTTATGCTGAACATATAGATTCGTTTTACAAGAAAATGCCTTTTACCACTATTGCTTCAAGATATCGGTACACCCTGTTTTTAAGTTTAGATCCATCCATGCTAATTGGTAAGTTTAAGTTTTTAAAACCTATTAAATTTATTTTTAATGCATTAGACCATGCTGTTTACTTTATCATTAATAATTTATTTAATAAACATAAACTTAAAAAAAGCACAGCTAATTTAAAGTATGAATATCTTAACAGTATAGACGAATCGACATGGAGGTTTATTGAACCACTGTGTAAAAATGATTTGATACTTAAAACTAAAGACTACGTAAATTGGATGCTTGATGCTAAGCAATTTACCCAAATACCTGTTTCAAAAAAGTTTAGTTATAAAACTATCGAAATTGGTACAAGCAATAATATTTATCTTCATAATATGAAGATTTTAAAGGAGAATAAAACTATAGGCTTTTTGTCGTATATAATTAATTATAATGAATTTAATGTAAAATATTTTTTAGTTGAAAAAGAAGGGGATTATGATGAATGTGTTGATGCTCTTATCGAGAATTTTATAATTAAAAAAGCTAGATATATATTTACTGATGACACCTTTCTAGCAGAAAATATAAAAAAGAGATTTATTACTGTTTTTACTCATAAGTCTTTAAAAAAAGGATTGGCTCACAACAGTTTAGATTTAACTTTAGACACAGTTTCTCTGAACAATAGAGATGGTCATTTTTATTAAAATAAACGAGCATAGCAATAAATGAAGTTTATAAAAAACATACAAAATTCAATAGAATATAACTCTGAGCATAATGTACTTTGTGTTAATAATGTGTTTTATTCTTATAATGATTTTGCAACCGAAATAAAAAAAATAAGATATGCTATTGCAAATACTATAGAATCAACTGAAAAACTAATAGGTTTAGTTACTAATGATGATATACAAACTTATGCTAGTATAATAGCATTATGGTTAGAAGGTAAAGCTTATGTACCAGTAAATCCAGAGGTTCCGTTAGATAGAAATCTTCAGGTGTTTAACTCGACCCAAACACAATATGTTATTGACTCCTCAAAAGAATCAGTTTATAATAATCATATTGTTATTAGTCCACTAAATCTAACCGAGTCTTATCCCGATTTAAATCCAAAAAAAATTGAAGGAGAAGATTTAGCATATATACTATTTACATCGGGCACAACAGGGCAACCAAAGGGTGTACCGATTACATTTAATAATGTTCAAGCTTTAGTAAACGCTATTGACGAAGAACCAACTTTTAACTTAAACAATACCGATAGATGCTTACAAATGTTTGAATTAACATTTGATTTTTCGGTAGTTACCTACCTTTTCCCTATCCTCGCAGGCTCTTGTATGTATACAATCCCTAAAGGCGTCATTAAATATTTTTATATTTTTAAATTAATAAAAGAAAAGGAACTTACTGTACTCACCATGGTTCCTTCAATTATAAATTACCTTCGCCCCTATTTTCATGAAATTAATGAAGAATCTGTGAGGTACTGTAGCTTTGGAGGTGGTGCATTGCATACCGATATTGCTAAAGAATGGAGCAACTGCTTACCAAACTGTAAAATTTTTAATTACTACGGACCTACCGAGTTTACTGTGTATAGCGGATTTTACCCTTATCATAAGGAAACGCATACAAAATCTTATAATGGCATTATTGCTATTGGAAAACCTCAAAAAGACACCTTATATCTTGTTGTAGACGATAGCAATAAAGAAGTCCCTATTGGTGCAACAGGAGAGCTTTGTTTAGGAGGTCCACAAATAACACCAGGTTATTGGAAGAACGAAGAAAGAAACAAACTTAGTTTTTTTTCTAGAGAGGAAAATGGTGAACAAATTAGGTATTATAAAACGGGTGATTTGTGTATAAAAGACGAAGAAGGAGATTTTTTATATGTTGGTAGAGCCGATTTTCAAGTAAAAATTCGTGGATATAGAGTGGAATTATCTGAAATTGAATATCATGCAAAGGCCAAATCTGAAAAAAAAGTAAATATGGTAGCCGTAGATATTTATAATAAACTAGGAAACGCCGAAATAGGGCTCGCCATAGAATCAAATCCTTTTGATACTACTCAAATATTTGAGTATATGAAATCAAAAATGCCAAATTACATGATACCAATGCACGTAGAGTTTATAGAAGTGTTCCCACATAGTATCAATGGGAAAATTGATAGAAAAGCATTAAAAAAACATTTTAATATAAGTTAATTTATGAATAGAGAAGACATTTTAGAAAAGGTAACAATAGCTTTTTCAAAAGTATTAGAACATAATAATTTCACCCTTACCAATAATACAACTGCCGATGATGTAGATGGTTGGGAATCAATAACACATATGATGATTATTTCAGAAATAGAAAATGACTTTAACATCAAATTTAAGCTCATGGACTTGATGAATATGAATAGTATTGGAGACTTGTTAGACAGCTTAGAATCAGAATTAAAGGTATCATAAACTTAAAATAATGTATAAACATTTTTTTAAAAATATTTTTGACTTCTTATTTGCTCTCGCTGCTTTATTATTTTTATCTCCATTTATTTTGATAATAATAGTTTTGTTATTTTTTAATAATAAAGGAAAACCTTTCTTTTTTCAAACAAGACCAGGCAAAAACGAAAAGCTTTTCAAAATAATAAAATTTAAAACCATGAAAGACATTGATCCAAACATTAGTAATGATATTCATAGTTTAAATAGGGTTACAAAAATTGGTTCTTTTATTAGAAAGTACTCGCTAGATGAGATTTTACAACTTGTAAATGTGCTTAAAGGAGATATGAGCTTAATTGGCCCAAGACCTTTACTAATAGAGTACTTACCTTTGTATAATGAAAATCAAAAAATCAGGCATAATGTAAAGCCTGGAATTACCGGTTGGGCACAGGTAAAAGGTAGAAATGCAATTAGCTGGAACCAAAAATTTGAATATGATATATGGTATGTGAAAAATTTAAGTTTTACCTTAGATATGAGAATTTTACTTTTAACCATCTTAAAGGTCATTAAAAAAGATGGGGTAAATACAAACCAAAATGTTACAATGGAGGTTTGGAAAGGCAATAACATTTAATAAAAAATATAAAAAGAAAACTAGATGGAGAAGCAAACCTCTAAAAAGAAAGTTAGAATATATGGAGCTGGAGGCCACTCACAGGTTATTAAAGAAGTTTTACTTATGAATAATTACATAGTAACAGAAACTTTTGATGATAAACCAGAAGGCGTACATTATGCTTCTAAAAATGTAGCGATAGGAGCTAGAAAAGATTTAAGTGCTTTTCCGCATGAAGGAGATCCAGTTATAATAGCAGTAGGAATTAATTCTGAAAGAGCAGAAATTGCACAATTTTTAAAATCCACATACGAAAAAGCTATTCATGAGTCTGCCATTATTTCAAATACTTCAAAAATTGGTGAAGGTACGGTGGTTTTTGCCGGAGCTATTATTCAACCCAACACAACAATCGGAAAGCACGTTATAATAAATACTGGAGCTAGCGTTGATCATGATAATATAATAGGTGATTACGCTCATATTTCACCTAAAGCTGCTTTGTGTGGACATGTTGAGGTTGGTGAAGGAAGTCATGTTGGGGTTGGTGCAGTTGTAATACCTAAAGTAAAAATTGGTAAATGGTGTACCATTGGTGCTGGAACAATTGTAATAAAAGATATACCAGATTATGCAACAGTTGTGGGAAATCCTGGTAAAATTATAAAAACAAAAAAACCTGTTTAAAAATTGAATACACATAACACAATAGTAGATATAACTTTTATTGGTTCTGGAATTTCAACCTCTTTTAGTATAATTAACTTTTTGAATGCTATTGAGAAAAGGGGCGAAATTGACAACCCTATATCTATCAATATTATTGAGAAGTATTCGGAATTTAATTTAGGTATTCCTTACGGCTCTAGGTCTGGTTTTTCAACACTTTTAATTACTTCGTTGAGGAACTTTTTAGTAAAACCTGAACTCAGTGATTTCATAAAGTGGTTAAACGAAAACAAAAGTTGGCTATTAGAGGAATTTGAAAATGAAGGCGGTATTTTATCAAAAAAATGGATAAAAGACAATGAAAAGGATATAAAAAATAACCGATGGGAAGAACTTTTTATTCCTAGACGATTTTTTGGGTGTTATATAAACTTAAAGGTTAACAATAAAGTTAAAAAACTTACCGAAAAAGGATATGTAAAAGTAAACTTTATAAAAGGAGAGGTTATTGATATTGAACGGAAAAAAGGTATATATGGTGTTTATTTAGAAAACCAGAATGAAAGAATAGACACCAATAAAGTTGTACTATCCATTGGCTCGCTACCAACCAATTACCTGTGGAAAAATAAAGACTTAATTGCTGAAAAGAATATATTATTTGTTAATAACCCCTATAAACCAGAATTAAAAGTAATTTTAGATAACATTAAAAACTTTATTGAATCAAGAGAAAATATAAAAACTAACGTATTAATTGTTGGTGCAAATGCCAGTGCTTTAGAACTCCTCTACAAGATTAATGACATAAGCCCTAAAAATGAAAAAAATATAACTTACACCTTTTTATCTACACAAGGCAGAGTGCCAGATGCAATAATAGATTATGAGCGACAAAACAAATTCATACCAGAGAATTTAAACAATCTAAAAAAGGAAAAAAAATTAACAGCTAAAATAATAGCTGATGCAACATTTAAAGATCTTGATGTTGCCGATGAAATTAATTTAGGACCCGCATCAACAGTCGATACAATTTCTAAATATTTTGGTGCTTTATTAGAAAAATTAGACCCTAAAGAGCTTGAAATCTTTGCTTGTCAATATGGTAATGACATAGGAAAAAGACAAAGATGTGCTGGTCTGCACTACTCTAATGTAGTTGAAAATCTAAAATCACAACAAAAGTTCGAGCATATTTCTGGTAGGTTTAAAACGTTAAGCAAAGCTAAAGACGAAAATTATGCTTTATGCTATATCGATACAGCCACAAAAAAAGAAAAAACTCTAGACAAATATTTTCATATTGTCATAAACTGTATTGGGAGTAAAAACTTAGAAAGCAAACATTTACCTCAACTTCATAAAAATTTAATGAACAAAGGGTATTGTGAGCCTAATAATTCTAAAATTGGTTTTCATGTTAACAAATTACTAGAAGCTAGTAAAAACCTTTACATAATGGGACCGATGCTAGCAGGAAATGTTATAGACAACAAAGCTGTATGGCATGTTGAGCACTGCGGGAGAATTATATGGATATCAAAAATATTATCAAAAATACTGGCAAAAGATTTATTAGACCAAACAAAAGTTGAAAAAAAGGAATATAAGTTAGAAGTTGTTAACCTTGATGAAGAATCAACCATAACCAAATATAAAGATTTATTAATAGACAACTGGGACAATAATATATATTATGCCTACGACCACTTAAAGTATTTTGAAAACAGCACGAACTCATTAAAGTGTTTTCTATTAAAAATTAATGATGACAATAAAATTTTAATGCCCATAATATTTAGAGAAATAAACTTTAATGATGAAAATACCAATTATTTTGATGCAATTACACCGTATGGTTACAGTGGACCACTTTATAATTCTAACGAAATAACTGATTCAGATTTAAGCGCGTTTTGGAAACTAGTAGATAATTGGTATAACAAAAATAATGTAGTAGCTGAGTTTATTCGTTTTAGCTTAAATGAAAATTATTCTGGTTATTCTGGTCTTTTAGTAAACACCTTGTTGAATGTAAAAGGAAAGTTAGCAAGCGATTTTGAAAAGCAATGGGAATCATTCTTGCCAAAAGTTAGAAATAACTATCGCAAAGCTTCATCCTTTAATCTCAAATTTAAAATTTATAGTGATAAAGAAATTAATGAAGAAGTCATAAAAACATTTTCAAATATTTATACAAGCACAATGAAAAGGCATAATGCTAAGTCAATCTATTTCTTTTCATCAACGTACTTTAAAAATCTAATATTAAACAATTTAGAAAAATTTTCCATAGCGATGGTTCATGTTGATAATGTAGCAATATCTACTGAACTCATAATAAATCATAATAAAACATTAAGTGCCTTTTTAGGTGGTACTGACTCAAATTATTACAATTACAGACCTAATGATTTCTTAAGAGTTGAAGTAATTAAGTGGGCTATAAAAAACAACTTTAAACACTATGTTTTAGGAGGAGGTTTATCTGACGGCGACGGGCTTTATAAAAGTAAAAAATGTCTTTTTCCCAAAGATGAAGATAAAGTTTTTTATACTGGACGAAAAATAATTAATCATGAAGTATATGATTTTCTATGCCAAAGTCATGTTGAAGGTTATGAAAATATTCATAAAGATGAAATGAAAAATTACTTTTTTCCTCTATATAGACTTAATAACCAAGATAGTTCATAGTAGTTTAATAGCAATAAAATGAAAAAAACAGTTTCGGATTTTTTCTTTGAACATTATGAAAAAAGTAATGTCCCTGAAATTTACCATGAAATTTTATATACTCAAGGAAACAAGGTCTACACTAACCCATGCTATAATTTAAATAAATGTAAAACAAAGGTAAACTCTGTTATGTTTGTTCCTGCATACATACAACCTAGTTTAGATGGCACAGTCTTTAAATTAAAAAAAATAAGCCAATTTTTTAAAGGCTATGCCATAGAACTTGATGAGTTTAAGACGATAGATGAGTATTTAAAGTTCCGTTTTAAAAAAAATTCAAAATCAATACTAAAAAAGGTAAAACGTTTAGAGCATTGTTTTTCAGTAAGTTATCATTTTTATTTTGGTGAAATATCACAAAAGGATTATGATTTTTATATGGATGAGCTAAAATTAATGATAATTAAAAGGTTTAAACAAAGAGGCGACGTAAGTCAAAACCTGTTAAACTGGGAGCATTATTACAAAATATTTTTCGATTTAATTAACAGCAAAAAAGCATCGTTATTTGTTATAAAGAACAATAACGAACCCATTTGTATTTCTATAAGCAATCATTTTAACGGAAAAATGTTTAGCTCTGTGTCGTCATACAATATTGACTATGGGAAATTTAGTTTAGGTAATATTGAGATTTATAAAAAGTTGGAATGGTGTATTAACAACAACCATAACACCTACGAAATGGGTATGGGAGATTTAAGTTACAAACGTGAATGGAGTAATAATGTGTATAACTTTGAACACCATATTGTTTACCCTAAAAAATCCATTCAATTAAAAGTAATCGCTTGTTTAGAATATCTCAAGATTTATTTTAAAGAGTTAATATATAAATTGGCTTATGTACGCTATAAAAACTTTAAATCAAAACTTAAAAAAACTGAAGATTATAGTGACTCTTATACAATTCTTGATAGTAAAAATATTGACGCAAAAGATTATATAAAAATAAATTACAATAAACCAGAAAATCAATTTTTAAAGAATGCAATATTTGATTTCTTGTATTCAAAAATTGAACATGAAAAGGATGTTTCAGTATTTGAAAAACCTAAGCAAGCGAAAGTTTATTTAATAACTGGTAAATCTAATTCTCAAATAGTACAATTTTGAGTATTATTTATATGATAGACAATTTAGAAATAATATATAAAAAGAATAAGTGGGAACAAGTTTTAAAAGAGGTTGGTAACCATGATTTTTATCATACCTATGATTACCACTATTTATCGAAATTAAGTGATGAAAAACCTGTTTTATTAAAATACAGCGAAGATGATAAATTAATTTGTTTTCCTCTGTTATTAAGAAAAATAAATAATACAGTTTTTTTTGATGCAACCTCTGTTTATGGGTATCCCGGGCCGGTTCAAAAAAATATTAGTACTAATTTTAACAACTCTAAATTCTCTAAAGCTTTACAACAATATTTTATTAAAGAAAATATTATTTCGGTATTCTCTAGATTAAATCCTTACATAGATAATCAATATAACGTACTACAAAACATTGGAGAAGTACAAAATCTTGGCAAGGTTGTAAATATTAATTTAAAACTTAGTTTAGATAAACAATACCAAGCGTACTCAAAAACTACTAAACGCTATATTAATAAGTGTAGAAAACATTGTAACGTAATTAAAAGTAACTCTCCTGAAGATATTGACAAGTTTATTGAGCTATATTATAGTAATATGGAACGTGTAAATGCCAAAAAGCGTTACTATTTTACTAAAGACTATTTTTTAAAGTTTATCAGTAGCGAAGCCTATAAAACTGACATACTTTTTGCTGTAATGAAAGACACAGGCGAAATAATATCATCTGCATTAATGGTAAAAAGTGATAACATTGTACAATACCATTTATCTGGTACTAAAGAAGCGTTTTTAAATTTATCACCAATAAGATTATTAATTGATGAAATGAGAATTATAGCATCTAAAGAAAACAAAACTTACTTTAATTTAGGTGGCGGTTTAGGTAATCTTGAGGATGGATTATTTAAATTTAAATCGTCTTTTTCTAACGATTTTAAACCATTTAAAATATGGAAGTTTATTGCGAATGTAGACGTTTATGATACATTGGTTAAAGAAAATTTATCCGTGAATAACAAAACAAATTTCTTTCCATTATACAGATATGATTCTTAGCTTTTTAATTACTTTTTTTAATATGTTCAGCAATTAAGTTAGCAATAATTTCTCTTCCATGATTGTTCCAATGTCTATCGTAAATAAGTGTAGTAGGTTTTTTCGATTGTTTTAATGCATTCCCAAAATCTATGTATTCAAAGTTGTTTTTATTTAAATAATCTAAAAAATGTTGCGGGGTTACATCTACATTTAAAAGAAGAATAAACCTTGTTTTATCAAATCCGTATTTATCAATCAAACTTTTAAAATTATCAACATAAATGTTCTGTTGATATTGAATTTCGGCTTCTGTAACCTCTTTTTCTTCATTGCTATTAGCTTTTTTACCAATGGATGCTATTCTTCCCGCTAGTTTCCATAAAGGTTCTAAAACACCTATGTTTTGTGTATATACCAATAGTTTTATTTTTCTTGCATTTCTATAAAGTGGCGACTCTAAATGCATTCTATCGGTCACTACATTATATTCACTTCGCATTAAATCGTTTTCAAACTTTAAACCTAAAACAACATAATCTATCTTATCAAAAGTTTCTTTATAAGCATGTATTAGATGTAGTTGGTCTGCAAAATCGTAACCCGCATAACCATATTCGTAAACTTCAAAATCTTGTAATTTATTTTCAATTTTTTTTCCAATGGAGTTATAGTAGTTTTGATGAAAACCCTCTATAAATGAATCACCAACTAATGCTAATTCTTTTTTATTTAACGTTGGTGCAAACTCTCTATATGAATTATATCCAGAATTATTAATATAAAATTTGGAAAAATTTTGTCGTCTGTTTCCAGTAACAGAATATCCTTCTTGATTAGGAACCCATTTTTCAACATTAAACTCATCAACAAAACGAGATGGGTTATCTTTACTTAAATGAAATATCCGTACAATAATTTCTAAAGTTATCAGAATTAAAACAACATAAAGGCAACTTTTAAAAAATAACTTTTTCATATCGTTTAAAATTGGAAATAGATAAATGATCTATCAATATTGCTATCGAAAAATAAAAGCATCAATAATATAACTATTGTATACACAATAAACCTAATTATTTTAGATTTAAACTTAAAGGGTGCACGCTCATCTTTTCTAATTCTATATTCATATAAAATAAAAACACCTATAAGAATATAATAATCTATCATTCTATAGCCCATAGGATGATTGTAAATTTCATAAGAGAAATTAGATGTGATTCGCTTAATAAAATTAAATGCATCGGTAATAGACTCTGACCTAAAAAATATTCTAGAAAAAGTAACTATTGAAAACGTTAATAAAACTTGTCCAATTTCTATTAATGAAGGAAAAATAGAGTTCTCTCCTACAACACTATTTTTATAAATAGTATTTCTACCCATTAAAAAAACTGGAATAAACGCTAATGCGTGAAATGCACCCCAGAAAATAAATGTCCAATTAGCACCATGCCAAAAACCACTAACTAAAAATATAATTATTATGTTTCTTACTGACTTTAATTTGCTTACTCTAGAACCACCTAATGGAATATATACATAGTGCCTAAACCACGTAGATAATGACACATGCCACCGTTGCCAGTACTCCGCTACATTTCTAGAGAAATTAGGGAATTTAAAATTTGACATTAACTCTATTCCAAAAAGTTTTGCTGTTCCTATTGCTATATCTGAATATCCACTAAAATCGCCATAAACCTGAAAACTAAACATAGTAACTCCCAAAATAAGTGTTGAAGCAGGATACGTCGAGTAATTCGCAAAAATATCATCAACTATAGGTGCTAAAGAGTCAGCTATAACTACTTTTTTGAATAGTCCCCATAAAATTAATTTTATACCGCTAACCGACTGCTCATAAGAAAACGACCGCTTATTTGTAATTTGGGATAATAGATTTGATGCCCTTTCTATAGGACCAGCTACTAGTTGTGGAAAAAAGCTAACAAAAGCAGCAAATGATAAAAAATCTTTAGTCGGTTCTTTTAGTTTTTTATAATATAAATCAAACGAATACGACATTGTTTGAAATGTATAAAACGATATCCCTACTGGTAATATAACTTGCAATGTCCAAGTACTTTTTATTTCATAGCCAAACATTGTAAACATATCGATCCAAGAATCAACAAAAAAGTTGAAATATTTAAAGAAACCTAAAAGGCCAACATTAAATATTACACTAACCCACAACCACCGTTTTCTTTTAGATTGGGATTCGCTAGAGTGAATCATTATTCCAACAAAATAATCAACAATTGTACTTAATAAAATTAAAGAGAGAAATCTCCAATCCCACCAGCCATAAAATATATAACTTGAAATAAGAAGTAAGATGTTTTGAAGCTTAACGCTCTTTTTAAAAAGAAACCAATAAAGTATAAAGACTATTGCTAGAAAAATAAAAAAGTCTAATGAGTTAAATACCATAAAGAAATCTGGTTTTTTAGCTTAAAAATTTAACTAAATGTCCTATAATGCTTTTATAAAAGCAAAATAATTCTTTGAATTGCAATTATATCTTTTAATCAACATAATTTAAAACCTATTTCTTAAATAAGATAAATTTCAACTAGTATATACATCGAATTATTTGGTAAGTTAACTAATATCAATATGCTACAGATTATATTATAAATTTTGTTGCTACTTTTACAATAGCCTATTAAATCAATATAGACTTCACTTAAATGAACTTAGTATCTGAGATAGTTGAAAATAGCAAGCCTATAGATGTAATAAATGAAATTGATTCTATTACATTTAAAAAGGATTATATTAATAAGCAAAAACCTTTATTAATTAAAGGGTTTGCTAAAAATTGGGGAGCTACAAGAAAATGGAGTTTAGATTTTTTTCTAAATTTTGAAGAAGACAAAGACATTTTATTATTAGATAACAATTATATTCAAGACAGCCATGGTTTTAAAAAAGGTTCTTTCAAAGATTATATATTAAAATTAAAAGAAGCTGAAAAAAACAATGGTACGGTAAAAGATTATTTAACTACCCTAAATATTTTTCACTATTTCCCGGAATTAAAGGAAGATTTAGATTTTTCTTTTTACGAAAAGCATACGAAACTTAATGATGTTTCTGCTTGGATAGGGCCTTCTGGAACCATATCAGACTTTCATGCGGATACCGCAAATAATGTTTATGCTCAAATAAAAGGGCGAAAAATGTTTATTATTTGTTCTCCAGAATTCAATAAGAACATGTACCCAAGTAACAAACACATATATGGAGCCATTGCATGTAGCGTAAATATTAATAATTTTGACCATACTAGGTTTCCTAACTTTAAAAACACTGTATTTAACACTATTATTTTAGAACCAGGAGATGTGCTATTTATCCCAAAAAAATGGTGGCATTATGTTCAGGCTTTAGATTCTTCTATCAGTGTTAGTAACTTTGGCTACACGAAAAAAGAAATGTACACTTTAATACTTAAAGAAAGAATTTTTCAATCATTACATAAAAGAGGTTATTACAAACGCAATAATTGCTTTTGTTGTGAAGAAAAGAAATAAAAAAAAGCCCTTAAAAGGGCTCTTTATTTATAGTTTAGGTTTTCTACATTTCATTAAAAATGGTATGCATCAAACGCTTTTTATCATTTATGCTTTCTTCTAAAGAAATCATGGTTTCTGTTCTATAAACGCCTTCAATATCATCCAACATAAAAATTACTTCTTTTGCATGCTCTGTACTTCTGGCTCTTATTTTACAAAAAATATTAAACTTGCCTGTTGTTATATGAGCTACCGTTACGTATGGAATTTCATTAATACGCTCTAAAACAAATTTAGTTTGTGAGGTGTTATTTAAAAATACACCTACATAAGCAATAAAAGAATACCCAAGTTTCTTATAATCAAGCATCAAAGAAGAACCTCTAATAATCCCCGCTTCCTCCATTTTTTTAACACGCACATGAACCGTACCAGCAGAAATTAATAATTTTTTTGCAATGTCTGTAAACGGAATTCTTGTATTGTCGATTAACATATCAAGAATTTGATGATCGATTTCGTCTAATTTAATTTTCCCCATAATTAATTATTCTTAAATAAAAATCAAAATTAATACATTTTTATCAAAAATAACACATTATTGGTACGTTTTATTTTGAAAATAATGAGATTTTCTCATTATTTATCATTACGAAAACGTTTTCGTAATCAACTTTTAGCTTTTGGCCATCAAAACTCAGAACGCTCGTACCATTTGCATCAATTTCTCTATGTCCGAAAAACGCATCTAATTTCTCGATTTTTTCTATTTTAGGTACAAATTCAATATGTCCATCTACCAGTTTTTCTTGAAATAAAAAACCTATATCTAGTAAGGAGTTTTCAATTTTTGCGTTTCTAATTATCACATCATAAAAAAGTTTTTCATTCTCTGGGATTTTAAAGTAAGAATTAAAGTTATCCCCGATTATTGTATTATTAGAGATGTAATTTAAAGCTATAAGGTATGAAGTGTATATAAATTCACGCGTTATATCTCGTGCATAATCATTTTTAAAGTGACCAGCTTCAAACAATATGGTTGGTACATTTTCGCTTTGAAACGTATCTCCAACGCAGTTCAAATTAAATGCATCGTCATAGACTCCAACTTGATTCGGAATAACCTCCTGTAATGCATTATTCATAGCCCCAATAACTTCCATGGCTACTTTTCTATTCGCTGTTACAGTGCAAGCTTTATCTTGTGCCGGCGCTAAAAACGACACTGTTGCTGGCTTATTAAAACTACCTGCACTAAAAATAGTTCGCTGACCATGAAGATTAAAACAATAATGAGGTTTAAAAGTTTCGAAAGCCTTTCTTAAAACTTTACTTTCTGGTTGCGATAAATCTTGAGCATCTCTATTTAAATCAATTTCGTTTCCATTTACTCTTGTATATGCTTGAGCACCATCTGGATTTAGTATAGGTATAACATATAGCGAACAATTATCCAAAATATTTAGTGCTTCATGTTTGCTTGAAAGTGTGTTAAAAAGATCGAAAAGTGCTTTTGTAGTTGTAGACTCATTTCCATGCATTTGTGACCACATTAAAATTCGCTTCTCACCATTACCTAGGTTCAATCCATAAATTGGAGCGTTTAAAACCGACTTACCTATAATTTCAATATTTAAGAATTCATTAAAATTATTCAATAAAGGTTCTATATGGTTATTGGTTATATACCGATGGAAAAGACTCGGCTCTTTATGCTTTAAATACAATGATTTTATTTCGTCTAATTGCATGCTAATTTATTATGTCACAAATGTAAACATTTACTAATTTACATTTGTAAACATAATTATTGAATGATTTGTTTACATTTATATACAGTTTTAGTGCTAAATATGTATATCTGTAAACAAAAATATTTAAAACAGGGTATAATCAACATATATTATTGTTTACTAGTTACTTATATACTTTTATATAATGTTTAAGTTTATATTTAATTTAATAATAAATATAATAATAGATTATATTTTGAGTTATATTATTACATTTGTAACACATAAATGCTCCAAGAACGATTTACAATGATAAACACTGATGATTTTGTAAAAAGACTTCAAAAAGTAATTGATTATTACGGTGAATCTGCATCTTCTTTTGCTGAAAAAATTGGCGTTCAACGTTCAAGTATTTCACATATTTTATCTGGAAGAAATAAGCCCAGTTTAGATTTTATTTTAAAAGTGCTATCGGCTTTCCCTGAAGTTGATTTGTATTGGTTATTTAATGGTAAAGGAGAATTCCCTTCAGAAGGTAAAGTGAAACAAATTGATTCTGACGAAAAACAAGAAGCTTCTCCTCTACTTGAAAACAATACATTCAATAAAGATCTGGTGGAAAACAAAAAATCAATTGAAAGAATTGTTATTTTTTATTCAGACGGAACTTTTAAAAACTTTAATAATTAAGCATTTTGTTTACTAGCTTTGTTGTTTTAAAATTTTATATGAGATTTTTTTATTTATTACTGTTTCTGCTATTTTTTAATTGTTATCAAACAACACGTAACTGTCAGGACTATAAAATAGGTGATTTTTATAGCGAAATAGTTATAGATGATGTGTTATACAAATCAACTTTTAAAAGAACAAAAAACCTTCAGATAGAAACCTATAATAATAAAACTGATTCGTCGCAAATACGGTGGATAAATGATTGTGAAGTCATATTTAAAACCATAAATCCTAAAAATATGGCTGAACAAAAGGATATTCATTTAAAAATTTTAACAACTACAGACTCATCCTATACCTATGAATATTCTTATGTAGGTGAAACTAAGAAGCAAAAAGGTGTTGCTTATAAAGCTAATTAATCAAACGGGTATAAAAACGATTCAGAAAGCTCAAAATCTACCGTTTTATCTTCATTAACGTAGTATCTTAAAAATATTTCTCCCCAATATTCACCATCTGAAAAATCAGCAATAATCCATTTATGGTTTAATAACTTCACAGTATTAATAAGCATTTTTCTGCCTTCACTTGACACATAAGGGATTACCGGATGCTCTCCCTTCTTTTCATTTAATGCATAAAGTTGATCTTTGATTAAAGGAATTAATTCATCTACTTTATAACCATCTTTTTCAAAGTATGAAATAGCATCTTCATTTCTTTCAAAATTAAAATGCGATACTTCTAAAACTTCATTTTGCAAAACAAGCACCGAATCTTTATATTTTTCAAATTGTTCTTTATAGCTAGTTAATTTAGTATCCATATCTTCAAATACCCGTTTAGAGTTAACATACTGAAAGATGATTAATAGAACTGAAAAAACGAATAGATACATGAAAATTCTTTGTTTCATAATGAAAATTTAAATAGTTATTTGCAAGTTGTCATAAGCCAGAAAGACATTTTCTGGTAGAGTTTTCTCAACGTCTTCATGAAAACCCAATAAATGACTAATGTGTGTTAAATAGGCTGTTTCTGGTTTTACTTTTTTTATAAAATGAAGTGCTTCTTCTAAGTTAAAATGTGATCGATGAGGTTCAATTCGTAGTGCATTTACAACCAACACCTTTACTCCTTCAAGCTTTTTAACTTCTTTTTCCTTAACCGTTTTCATATCGGTTAAATATGCAAAGTCCTTAAACCTAAAGCCAAAAACTTGAATACCATCATGATCCCCTTTAACCGGAATTACTTCCAGATTATTTAATTGAAATGGTTTGTTTTTAATTTTATTCGTAATAACCGAAGGTGCTCCTGGATATTTGTTTTCAATTTTAAAAACATAATCAAACCGCTTTTTTAAAGCTTTTAAGACGCGTTTGTGCGCATATATAGGGATTTCTCCTTGTTTGAAATAAAAAGGCCTTATATCATCAAAACCTAAAACATGATCGGAATGTTCATGAGTAAATAAAATACCATCAATCCTACTACATCCCGATCTTAACATTTGATATCTAAAATCAGGTCCGCAATCAACTACATAACTGTAATTATCCCATTCTACTAAAATAGAGACACGTAATCTTTTATCTTTTTTATCTTTACTTAAACAAACTGGGTGATTGCTCCCTATTACAGGGATACCTTGAGAAGTGCCAGTACCAAGAAAAGTGATTTTCAAATTTTAGTTAAGTTTAATACAAAAATAAGTTTATTTTTTTGTTTGCTCTACTTATTTAATACCTTTGTATTATATTGCTATAACCTAAAAAAGATATGGAAATTACCATAAAAGGCGACAAAGAGTTTGATGATATTCCTTCCTTAAAATCAAAAGCGCTTCGCATAAATTTAAACGAAAATATTTACGGAACATTTGCTGAAATTGGTGCAGGACAAGAAACTTGTAGACATTTTTTTAGAGCTGGAGGCGCCTCTGGTACTATTGCTAAGGCAATGTCAGCTTATGATAAAGATTTTAGTGATGCCATTTATGGTGCTGAAGATGACGGGCGCTATGTTACAGAAGCGCGTTTACGCAAAATGCTTTCTCATGAAATGAACCTCATGGAAACAAGGCTTACGCGTGAAAAAAATCCGAATAAAATATTCTTTACTTACGCCAACACCGTTGCAACAATTGACTTTGCTAAGCAATTTAAAGGACATGGATGGGTTGGTATTAAATATCAAATTGATGCAAAAGGGGATTATAACGAAATTATTTTGCACTTACGTTTCAAGGAAACTGATGCTAGATTACAACAAGAAACCCTTGGTATATTAGGAACTAATCTTATTTATGGTGCATTTTATAAATATAATGAACCAAAGAAATTATTACGTTACCTATATGATCACCTAGATAAAGATCAAATAGAAATTGATACCATAAATTTTTCTGGTCCTGTATTTAGTAATGTGGATAATCGTTTAATGAGTCTGCAACTAGTGAAAAATGGTATGACAGATGCCGTAATGTTTGGTCCTGACGGCACCAACGTTTTACCTGCTAGAGTTTTTTATAAGAAAAACATATTAGCCTTACGTGGTAGTTTTAGACCCGTAACGAAGGTAAACATGGCCATGTTTGAGAAATCATACAACATGTTTATTAAAGAAAATAAGGTAGATGAAAATAAAACAGTTGTAGTTTTTGAAATTACTTTATCAAACTTGAGAGCTGAAGGCGAAATTGATGAGCAAGATTTTATTGATAGAGCAGATTTATTATGCTCACTGGGGCAATCAGTAATGATTTCAAATTTTCAGGAATATTATAAGGTAGTTGAATATTTTTCAAATTATACCAAAGCTAGAATGGGCTTGGTTATGGGTGTTAACAACCTGATTGATATTTTCGATGAGAAATACTATCGCCATATTAGCGGTGGAATTCTTGAAGCTTTCGGAAAGTTATTCTTTAAAGATTTAAAAGTTTACCTATACCCTATGCTTGATCATAAAACGGGTGAGTTAATTACTAGTGAGAACTTAAAGGTCTATCCTAGAATGAAGGAACTATACAAGTTCTTTAAATACAATGGGAAAGTTATAGATATTGAAGAATACGACACGAGCATAATGAATATCTTCTCAAGAGAAATACTTCAGATGATTTCTAGCGGAGAGCATGGTTGGGAAGATATGGTACCTGATGGAACTGCTGATTTAATAAAGGATTATCGTTTATTTGGTTACACCCGTAGACCACTAACCTTGGTTAGAAAAAGGAAAGCAACAAAATAGAAACAAAAAAGCGACTTTAAATAAGTCGCTTTTTTGTTTATTCTAGTATTTGGTCCGTATGAACTTTTGCTTTGACATTGTCAATAACACGTTCTACAACACCGTTTTCATCTATCACAAAAGTTATACGATGAATTCCATCAAAAGTGCGTCCCATAAATTTTTTAGGTCCCCAAACTCCAAATGTATTAATCATAATTTTATCAACATCTGCAATTAATGGATATTGAAAATTAAATTTCTTTTTAAAATTTGATTGCTTTCGTTGAGTATCCGCACTGACTCCTAAAATTTCATAACCAGCATCGGCTAAAACCTTGTAATTATCTCTTAAATTACAAGCTTCAACAGTACAAGTTGGCGTATTTGCTGCAGGATAAAAGAAAACAACTAACTTCTTTCCTTTGTAATCAGACAATTTAACAACATTACCTTGTTCATCAAATACTTCAAAATTTGGAACTGTATCTCCTTGTTTAAGTGTTTTCATAATCTTAAATTTGATTTTTGACAAAAATACAATATGACTAAGGAAGAAAAGGTAGAATTTGTAATAAAAACTTTAAAAGAACTATATCCAACAATTCCTATTCCTTTAAACCATAAAGATCCTTATACTTTATTAATTGCAGTTCTTATGTCTGCTCAAAGTACCGATGTTAGAGTAAACCAAATTACGCCTTTGCTGTTTGAAAAAGCAGATAATCCACATGACATGGTAAAGTTAACAGTTGATGAAATTAGGGACATCATCAAACCAGTTGGTTTATCACCAATGAAGAGTAAAGGGATTTATGGATTATCCAAAATTCTCATTGAAAAATATGATGGAAAAGTTCCTCAAAGTTTTGAAGCTCTGGAATCATTGCCAGCTGTAGGTCACAAAACGGCTAGTGTTGTGATGTCTCAAGCATTTGGTGTACCTGCGTTTCCTGTTGACACCCATATACACCGCTTAATGTATCGTTGGAATTTAAGTAATGGTAAAAATGTAGTACAAACTGAAAAAGATGCTAAACGTTTATTCCCAAAAGATTTGTGGAATGATTTGCATCTTCAAATTATATGGTATGGTCGAGAATATTCTCCTGCTCGAGGTTGGGATTTAGAAAAGGACATTATAACAAAAACTATTGGGAGAAAATCTGTAATTGATGACTACAACAAATTAAAAAAGTCCTAACAAACAATTTATTAGGACTTTCAAAACTTAGTTTAGAAGTGCTTCAAACTTCAATTTATTACAATTTATAACACTTAAAGCCTTTGAGTAATTTAGAAGAAAATTAACCGTTTCCTCTTTCGGTTCAAGTTCATTTTTAATAGAATTTTTTTCAGAGTAAAGTTTTGCCATTTTATAAAGTTAAGGGTTTATTTAAACCAATAACGTAGCAAAATTTACTTTATTGCATCAGTTTGTTAAAACAATATTATGTTTATCAATTATCTTACGTAAATTAATTAATGCATAGCGCATTCTACCTAGCGCTGTATTAATGCTAACACCTGTTTTATCAGATATCTCTTTAAAACTCATATCACTGTAAATACGCATCATAAGTACTTCTTTTTGATCCTCAGGTAATTCATCAACCAAACGTCTTACATCATTCTCAACCTGTTCTTTAATAATGGTTTTTTCTGCATTCAAACTGGTATCGCTTAAAACTGAAAAAATACTAAACTCACCTGTGTTATCAAACTTAGGCATTCTGTTATTTTTTCTGAAATAATCAATAACTAGGTTATGAGAAATACGCATTACCCAAGGTAAAAATTTACCTTCTTCGTTATAAGCACCTCGTTTTAAAGTACGAATTACTTTAATAAATGTGTCCTGAAAAACATCTTCAGCAACATCCCTATCGTATACTTTTGAATAAATAAAACTGTAAATTTTTTGTTTGTGCCTTTTAATCAGAATTTCCAAGGCGCTTTCATCGCCTTTAATATAGTTGCTAACAAGCGTAGCATCTGAGATAAGTTCGTATTGCATAATAATTACTTTTTGTGCACAGAAGAAGGCTTCTTTGCTTGGGGTTAAATGTTTAAAAAGTAATTTTCTGCTATAGGCTAGATATTGATTAAATTGCTAATTATAAATCAAATATAACAACAATCATTCCTAAAAAACAAAAATTAACAACTTTTTTTAACAATATTCTTATAATAGAATACATTTTTTAAGATGAACGACTTATAGTATCTTTGTCACTTTATTTTCTATAAAAGCATATGAACACTAGTCTTTCCGAAGTAAATCCAAAAGAAAACATCATCATTAAGGGTGCAAAACTTCATAATTTAAAAAATATCGATGTTGTCATTCCTCGAAACAAGCTTGTGGTTATTACTGGTTTGTCTGGTTCTGGTAAGTCTAGTCTCGCTTTTGACACACTTTATGCGGAAGGACAGCGACGCTACGTAGAAAGCTTGTCAAGTTATGCACGTCAGTTTTTAGGAAGGCTAAACAAGCCAAAAGTAGATTATATTAAAGGCATTGCACCAGCCATAGCCATTGAGCAAAAGGTGAATTCAACAAACCCACGTTCAACAGTCGGTACAACTACCGAAATTTATGATTATTTAAAATTATTATTTGCAAGAATTGGTAAAACCTACTCGCCTATTTCTGGCAACGAGGTTAAAAAAGATACGGTAACCGATGTTTTAAACTTTTTAAAATCATTTCCTGAAGGTGAAAAACTATTGCTCCTCGCTCCTATTTATTTAGAAGAAGGTAGAACTATAGAGGACAAACTTAAAACTTTGCAGCAGCAAGGGTATGCCAGAATACAGGCAAATAGCGAGGTTTTTAGGATTGATGAAATAGAATCCGTAAACACGAATTCCTCAATTCAATTAGTGGTAGATAGGGTTATTATTAAAAAAGAAGAAGATTTTTTCAATCGATTAGCCGATGCTGTTCAAACCGCTTTTTTTGAAGGGAAAGGAACATGTACTATTGAAACATTAGCAGATAAAAAACAACAAACTTTCAGTAATAAGTTTGAGTTAGATGGTATCACTTTTTTAGAGCCTAATATTCATTTATTCAGTTTTAACAATCCTTATGGTGCTTGCCCAAAATGTGAAGGTTATGGGGATATAATTGGAATTGATGACGATTTAGTAATTCCTAACACAGGACTATCTGTTTATGAAAACGCTATATTTCCCTGGCGCGGAGAAAGCATGAGCTGGTATCGTGACCAGTTAGTTAATAATTCGCATAAATTCGATTTTCCAATTCATAAACCTTATTTCGAGTTAAGTGATGCTCAAAAACAACTTATTTGGGATGGCAATCAGTATTTTGAAGGTTTGAATTCCTTTTTTGCTGAGTTAGAGGCTAAAGCTTATAAGATTCAGAATCGGGTTATGTTATCGCGTTACCGTGGCAAAACAAAGTGCAAAACTTGTAATGGTAAAAGACTGCGAGTTGAAGCCAATTATGTAAAAGTTGGAGGTGCAACTATAACTGATTTGGTAGAAATGCCGTTAGATAAGTTAGCTAACTTCTTTAAACAACTAGAGTTAAATGATAATGATACACAAATAGCTAGTAGGCTACTAAAGGAAATTAACAACCGTTTATCATTCCTCGCAAATGTAGGTTTAGATTATTTAACGCTTAACAGAAAATCGAACACATTATCAGGTGGTGAGAGCCAACGTATAAATTTGGCAACATCTCTAGGGAGCAGTTTAGTAGGCTCAATGTATATTTTAGATGAACCTAGTATTGGTTTACATCCTAAAGATACCGAGCGTTTAATTTTAGTTTTAAAACAATTACGCGATTTAGGAAACACTGTGATAGTTGTTGAGCATGACGAAGATATAATGAAAGCTGCCGATGAAATTATAGATATAGGTCCTGAAGCAGGTACTTTTGGAGGTCATGTAGTTGCTAATGGAACTTATCATGATATTCTAGATTCAAATTCGCTAACTGCACAATATTTAAATGGAGCTTTGGAGATTGAGGTTCCTAAAAAGCGTAGAGAATCTAAATATTACGTTGAAATAAAAGGCGCTAGAGAAAACAATCTTAAAAATATTGATGTTCACTTTCCATTAGGAGTGCTAACAGTGATTACGGGCGTTTCTGGAAGTGGAAAAAGCACCTTAGTTAAGAAGATTTTATACCCGGCATTACAAAAAAAATTAACTGATTTTGGAGATAAACCAGGGCAATTTACCTCTTTAGAAGGGAGTTTTAGCAACATTAAGCATATAGAGTTTGTTGATCAAAACCCCATTGGTCGTTCGTCGCGCTCAAATCCCGTTACCTATATAAAAGCCTATGATGATATTCGTGCTTTATTCTCAAAACAAAAACTTAGCGCTATAAGAAATTATCAAGCAAAACATTTTAGTTTTAATGTTGATGGTGGACGTTGTGAAACTTGTAAAGGTGAAGGAGAAGTCACTATTGAAATGCAATTTATGGCAGATGTTCACTTAGAGTGCGAAACCTGTAAGGGTAAACGCTTTAAAAAAGAAGTTCTGGAAGTTACTTTTGCAGATAAAAATATTGATGACATTTTAAATTTAACCATTGATGATGCAATTACGTTTTTTGAAGCAACCCATCAAACTAAAATTAAAACTAAATTACAACCTTTACAAGACGTTGGCTTGGGCTATGTAACATTAGGGCAAAGTTCTTCTACCCTATCTGGTGGTGAAGCTCAGCGTATAAAATTAGCGTCGTTTTTAGGAAAAGGCAATAATAAAGATAAAGCACTTTTTATTTTTGACGAACCCACTACAGGCTTACACTTTCATGATATTCAAAAGTTATTAAAATCCTTTAATGCTTTAATAGAAAAAGGGCATTCTATAATTGTTGTTGAACACAATTTAGATTTAATCAAATGTGCTGATTATATTATTGATTTAGGTCCTAGCGGTGGTGAAAACGGTGGAAATTTAGTTGCCTCAGGAACTCCTGAAGTAATCGTAAAAGTAGAAATTTCCGAAACTGGAAAATACTTAAAAGAGAAGCTTTAAACATAAAAACGGAGGCAATAACCTCCGTTTTTTACTTTTAAAACAGTTTTTTTTAAAATTTGTAACCGATACCAATTTGGAAACCGCTTAGCTTAGAAGATGCATCACCCGCTGTATTTTCTAAAAGATTGGTTAGACCAAATCCATATCTTGCGTTCAAATTGAAATTTTCTACAAATTCATACGCAGCACCTACATCAACCCCAAGATTGAATGATTTTATTCCGTCTGGTGCATCTAAAAGATATCCGAAATTTGGTCCAGCTAGCACGTCAAATTTCTCTGCAACACCATATTTAACTAATACAGGAGCTTGTAGTTGGTTTAAATCTTTTATACCAACAAAATCAATTTCTGGTTGGAGTTCTAATTTTTCACTTAACTCAATATCAGTAAAATAAATGCCAATAAAAAATCCAGATTCAGATGTGGTATTCTTTATTTGCTGGAAAGCACTAGACGATTTGCTTGAAGTAGCAGATTTTTGAGTTGGACCAACCACAGATGATATTCCACCAGAATAACGGTATGTTTCATTTCCTGCATGATAGCCTCCTCTAACGGCACATGACGAAATTAAAGTAACAATAAAGCATAATGAAATGAGGGAATTGATTTTTTTCATGATTAATAGTTTTTGATTAGCTTTTTAAATTTACTAAACAATTGCCTAAAAACCAAATAGTTAGATGTTTTAGAAACAGACTTTTTATTTCAATAAAATAAAAAAGCAAACATACCGAGGATTAAAACTGCCAAAGGCGCAACGAATGATAAAAAGAAAAAACTAACAACGCTCGCTTTAAAAAAACTAAAAAACCACCCTTGTTGATAAAACCGTTTTAAAGCTAAAAATAGGTAAACAAACGTAGAAAGTGCTATAAGAAAATCTATCCAATCTGGAATATCAATTATAAAATTCACTCCAATTATAATACTAAAAACAGTAAATAGAAACGAAAAATAATAAAAACTAAACACCAAATGATGAGCATATAAACCCCTTCTCCAATAGAATATTTTTAAAATCAAAGCAAATATTGGAAGTAAAAAAAACATAGCTATAGGTATAGTATCATAAAACGCTTGTAAAATACTTCCACCTTGTCGTGACTTATAGAACTTTAGTGCTTGTGCATACAATCGTCTTGTAAAAGACCCCGCATCATCACTCATTCCCATTTGCTTATAAATTTCCTGATCTGAAGCTCCGCTAGCTATCAATGAATCAACGGATGCTTCATTAAAATCAAAATTTAACCCATCATTTTTTTTAAAGTTATCTGATTTTACAATTGAATCTATTTGATTATCTGAAAAACCATGAAATATCTTATTGTTTTCTAAAGTTTTTCTAACGTTTGCTCTAGCTATAGAATCTTCTTTTTTCTTTTTAGATAATTTAACGGCGTATATAGAGTCTTTTATCCGCGAATCTTTAATTGTATCTAAAGCCTTTTCTTGTTTTAAGGTTTTGGCAAGTGTTTCATCTAAACTTTGTACTTGTTTACGCTGAATAAACGAGAACAAAAAGAAAAACACTACAGTTATAAACAAATACATTTGTGCCGGATGTAAATACAATAAACGCTTTCCTTCTACAAAGCGTCTTGCCAAATACCCTGGTTTTAGTAATAAAGGAAAAAAACTCTTAAAAAATCGCGCATCAAAAGAAAAATAGTTACTTATAGTATTATAAAATAATACCTTAACAGTTAGTTCTTCTTTGGCTTGTTGCCCGCAATGCGGACAAAACTTAAAGCCTTCTTCAAATTGTTGCTCGCAATTTTTACAGGTTTCTAATTGGTTTTCCATTAAACTGATTGGTTTATATAAAAGTAAAAAAAAAGATTAAACAAATATGAATTTCTATAATTTTGATTATCAAATAATTACAATTTTGGCACGCATATTGAAAAGTATTGAGTAATAGCGAAAGCCGAAAAGCTAAAGAGTAGGCAAAATGTAAAATCCTATGATTATGAAAAGATTAGTACTATTATTTGCAGGTTTGTTAATAGGATTAACAACCGCATCAGCAACACAACAAGACCATCACATATTTGATGAACAATTAGATATTACAAAACGTTATCGTTATGCTCAACCTATTATGTTTATGGAACGCGGCATTGAGTTTTTAATTTTTCCTGATGGAAGTTTTGATTTTAATACGCATATAAATGATGGTTTTTATGATGACATGTATTATAAAAATAATTCTCGAAGAAATAGTGTAAACGCTTCTTACCGTGGTCCTAATGTTAATATCCAATTTAGTTCAAGAAATAGTAACCGTGGTGTTTCTATTATAAGAGATAGGTATGGAAAAGTAAGACGTATTGGTAATGTGTTTTTAAATTATGATAGATATGGAAATATTACTCGCGTAGGATCTGTTTACATACGATATGGTAGAGGCCGAAACGCAACGGTATCACAAGTTGGAGGATTAAGAGTTAATTACAACCGTTGGGGAGAAATTGTAAATACCAGAGGGTATGTAAATTGGAACAATCGTGATGTATGTTATGATAATCTAGAACAGCATGATAGAGACGATTATCATAATGATTATGATTATGATGATAACTATTACTATTACAAACAGAATGGTAAAGTAAAAAAGCAAAAGAAAAACAAAAGATAATCATTAATAGAATAAGTTATTTGTTATAGCAAAACCCTTAAGGTGTACACCTTAAGGGTTTTTGAATTCTACAAACTATCATCTAATCCAAAAAAAAAGCATTTTGGCAATTATTTTATGAATAGCATATATAATTTCCTTATAATTATGTTCAAATAACTGCAAACCAATCATTTAAATGAAAATCACATTTTTACTTTTGGCGTTATCATTTACAAGCTTAAGTTCTGCTCAATTCATTTCAGGCGATGATAAATTACATTTAGCTGCTGGAGCATTAATCTCAGGAACAACCTATACAATAGTTTATACTAGTACTAAAAACAAGAAAAAGGCCTTCTGGTATAGTTTGGGCGCATCGGCATTAGCGGGTGTTACTAAAGAGGTTATTGATGCTGGTCAAAACGAAAGGTTTGATACTGGTGAAATATTTGCTGCTACAGTTGGCGGATTAGTAGTAAGTACATCCTTAAGTTTGTTTGTTGGTAAAAACAAGGCTAAAAAAAGAAAACAAATTGCTTTAGTTAACTAATTAATTTTTAGACTATTTATAAACAGTTTTGCTTTAAGTATTATCTGTTTTGTATAATGAGGTTAAATATAATTTTAGAAAAGAATTATATCATAAATCTTTATTTGATTTTTCAAAGTTGTATTTTTGCGCTCCTCTTGTGTACTCAATTTTAGTGACATTGTTGTCATTGTCATAAATCAATTTACCAAAATTATTTCTATCCGTAAAATAGGACTTGGAATCAAGGTATAGTATGCTATTCTTAACCGTTGTAGAATTATCAGTATCCTCATTAGCAATGATTGTTTGTATTAAACCTTCAGCTTCTTCTTTAATATAAAGTGTTAAATTATCTCTTTTGTAGGTTCCCAAATAATGTCTGTAGTTAGTTAAATCTTTTACAATCGCTGTGTCGGGAGTAATGTTTAAATGATTACTTAATTCTGTATAAGTTATTATGGCATTATCTCTGAATCTCTTTACGCTACTATTTTGCTGAGCAGCACCCAATGAATAAAAGTATGATGCATCATTAATATATTCAGGATCATTTAAAAAATAATCAATCATATCGTCACTTATAGAACTGTTACTAATAAAATTAGGGTACCACGATTGTTCGTCCTTATATTTTTTGTGTAGGTCAAAAATGAAATCCACAATTTTAGTGTCTAAGAAGTCTACTTCTCCTTTGTAATTATTGTAGACTAGCTTTAATTTAGAGAGAAGGTCATCCTGCTCTTGAGTTAATTTTTCATGAGAACTTAATAATTTTTGAAATGTATTATCAGAAAGTTCTACTTCATAACCACTAAATAATAAATATGCCAATCCATTGATTTTGAAATTCTGTCTTGTTGCTTTTTTATTAATAATAACATAATACGCAGAATTTTGGCTTCTGAAATAGGCAACCTTGGCATTTGCTTTTTCAATGTTGAATTTTAGTTCCTCTAATGTATTTTTAAATAGGAGTTTTGTATATTCTGCAGCTTTTCGTTCTTCATTCCAATTGTTAATAGATAGCGCAATTAAAATACCTATAACCACAAGAATTATTTCACCAATGGCATAAAGTAGATACTTACTGAATTTGTTTTTTGAAAGTAATCCTTGGCGGATTTTACGGAAAAATTTTATCATGTTTCGACCTAATATTAGCCGTAGGTCGATCAAATAAAAAAGAGGTAAGTACCAAAGTAGTTAAATTAAATGATAAAAAATTAATTAATCAATTTATTTATGATTTCTTTGGTAGGAAGTATTTCTGTAGTGTGCTCAATACTAGGGCCTGCAACCCAAACAGTTTTATATGTGGCTTTTGTTGCCGCATTTTTTGTAGCATTCATCCCAATGGAAAACCGAATCATTTTTACCCATTTTTTTAGTTTCCTGTTTTTGTTCAAGATGGATTCTAACCAAGTTTGTTTGGTGCCTATTTTTTGAACATAAGGTGTATTTATCACTGTACATGGAGTTCCTGAAATACGCTCTGTCATTACAATATCGTCGGCACCATAATCAACACATGCCTGTTTGTATTCCTCAGTCACATTGGCTTCAATAGAGGCTATAAATGGACTTCCTACCGAAACACCATCAGCCCCATAACTTAGCATCTTATCAATATCGGCCTTACACCCTACACCTCCTGCAGAAATAACTGGAATATTCAATTGGCTTTTTAATTCTTTTATCAAAGCTTCTGGAGACAAATTTCCTCGATGCCCACCTGCTTCATTATTTACTGCAATTGCAGCATCTGCACCTAAAGATTCCACTTTTTTTGCAAACTTTAAATCCACTACATCGCAAAACACTTTAATACCAACTTTATGCGCCTGATTTATGGTTTCTTCAGGGCTTCCTAGGGATGTAATTATAAAATCGCACCCTTCTTCACAAATAACACGTAATTGCTCTTTATATTTTAAGTTTGATTTATTAACAATTAAATTAAATCCAAACGAACCACCTTTCACTTTTGCCAATTTTAGTTCCTTGGCAGCAGCTCTTAACTCGTCAAGGGTTCTATAATTTAAGGCAGGAATACAACCTGCTATACCGCCTTTCATAGCTTCAATTACCATAGCTGTATTAGACACTAAAAACATAGGGGCTTGGATAATTGGGTATTTAATATTTAGTAATTGACAAAGTTTGGTTTCCATATTATAAACTGATTTCAGCAAATATAATAAATATTATGCATGCATAGTAAAATTTATGGTTTATCAGAATTAAATAAAAAAGCGCAACCATTTCTAGTTGCGCTTTTTTAATGTTATGTGATTCTGAAATAAGTTCAGAATGATGTTTTATTTTACTTCTTCGAAATCTACATCTTCCACATCACTACCTTCTGCTTGACCGTTTTGGCTAGCATCAGATCCTGGCGTTTCTGCCCCACCTTGTTGTGCTTCAGCTTGTGCTTTATACATTTCTTCAGAAGCTACTTTCCAAGCTTCGTTTATTTTATCTAAAGCTGGTGTAATAACCTCTAAATCTTTAGTTTCATAAGCCTTTTTCAATTCTTCTAAAGCATCAACAATTGGTTGTTTTTTATCAGCTGATAATTTATCACCAAATTCTTCTAATTGTTTTTCCGTTTGGAAAATCATAGAATCTGCTTCATTTAATTTTTGAGCTTGTTCAGCAGCTTTTTTATCAGCTTCAGCATTTGCTTCAGCATCCGCTTTCATCTTTTGGATTTCTTCTTCAGTTAATCCAGACGATGCTTCAATTCTGATATCTTGTTTCTTACCAGTCGCTTTATCTTCTGCAGATACTTTTATAATACCATTGGCATCAATATCAAACGTTACTTCAATTTGTGGTGTACCACGTCTTGCTGGTGGAATTCCATCTAAATGGAAACGTCCAATCGTTTTGTTATCCGCTGCCATCGCTCTTTCTCCTTGTAATACATGAATCTCAACAGAAGGTTGATTATCTGCAGCCGTAGAGAATACTTGCGATTTTTTGGTAGGAATGGTTGTATTCGCTTCAATTAACTTTGTAAATACATTACCCATAGTTTCAATACCAAGTGATAATGGTGTTACGTCTAAAAGCAATACATCTTTTACATCTCCCGTTAAAACACCACCTTGTATACCAGCACCTAACGATACTACTTCATCTGGGTTTACACCTTTACTTGGTGCTTTTCCAAAGAATTTCTCAACTGCCGCTTGTACTGCAGGAATACGTGTAGAACCACCTACTAAAATAATTTCATCAATATCACTTTTACTTAAACCAGCAGCCTTTAAAGCAGACTCACATGGCTCGATAGTACGTTTTACTAAATCGTCAATTAATTGTTCGAATTTAGAACGCGTTAACGTACGCACTAAGTGTTTTGGTCCACTAGCTGTAGCTGTTATGTATGGTAAATTGATTTCTGTTTGAGCTGAAGATGATAACTCAATCTTAGCTTTTTCTGCAGCTTCTTTTAAACGCTGTAAAGACATAGGATCTTTTCTTAAATCCATACCTTCTTCAGCATTAAACTCGTCAGCTAACCAGTTGATGATTTTTTCATCAACATCATCACCACCTAAGTGTGTATCACCGTCTGTAGAAAGTACTTCAAAAACACCATCTCCTAATTCTAAAATAGAAACGTCATGTGTACCTCCACCAAAATCAAAAACAACTATTTTTTGGTCTTTACCTCTTTTATCTAGTCCGTAAGCCAATGCCGCAGCAGTAGGCTCGTTTATAATACGTTCTACTTTTAAACCAGCAATTTCACCAGCCTCTTTTGTAGCTTGACGCTGACTATCATTAAAATAAGCAGGTACTGTAATAACTGCACGACTTACTGATGTTCCTAAATAATCCTCAGCCGTTTTCTTCATCTTTTGAAGAATCATAGCCGATAATTCTTGTGGTGTATACAAACGCCCTTCAATATCAACTCTAGGCGTGTCATTATCACCTTTTACTACTTTATATGGTACGCGTTCTGCTTCTTTTTTAGACTCAGAATATTTATTCCCCATAAAACGCTTGATAGAATAAACAGTTTTAGTAGGGTTTGTTACCGCTTGTCTTTTTGCCGGATCACCAACCTTTATTTCACCACCTTCTACAAAAGCAATCACCGATGGTGTTGTACGTTTACCTTCTGCGTTTGGGATTACCACAGGTTCGTTACCTTCCATTACAGAAACGCAAGAGTTGGTTGTTCCTAAATCGATTCCAATAATTTTACTCATAATATATTTTTTATTGTGTTGAATGTTCATTTTTAAATTCGGAATGTATAAGTCAATGATTATGCCAACACAAATAAACTGACACAGTGTCATATTTTTATCAAATGGGCGTTACCACAAGTGGTCAGGCTTTCCGCGCTACACGGTAGCGTGCTGCAATCCCTAACGCAAATACATTTAAAATTAATATCCAAATTACTACTCATTTTTTCAATTTAATCACTTTATATTTGTCAAACTAAAGCATATGTTACATGGAGTGTATTTCTGTTTTCGACATGTTAAAAATTGGTGTTGGTCCTTCAAGTTCTCATACATTGGGACCTTGGCGAGCTGCAGAGCGCTGGATTAAAGAGCTAAAGGAAACTAATAAATTCAACAAGGTAGAAAGCATTTCTGTGGACTTGTTCGGATCCTTGTCTTTAACAGGCAAAGGACATGCTACAGATTATGCCATTATGCTAGGTTTAAGTGGTGCTAACCCAGAAACTATTCCAACAGAAACGATTGGTGATATTATCTCTAAAATTAAAAGTACAAACTCTATTAGTTTTAATGGCGAAAAAGATTTACCATTTACTCCAGAAACAAATATTGTTTTTAACAGAAAGTTTTTGCCGTTTCATGCTAATGCACTGCAATTTTCAGCCACAATCAATGGTAGAAAATCAAAATCTACCTACTACTCCATTGGCGGTGGATTTGTTGTACAGGAAGAACGAAAAATTTCAAAAGCCAACAAAATTATATTTTATTGCACGTTTCCATATCCCATTGAAACGGGTAACGATTTATTAAAATATTGTAATCAATTAAACAAATCTATTTCAGAAGTAGTTTTAGAAAACGAAAAATCCATTAGACCTATTGAAACTATCGATTTTGAATTGAATAGGGTTTGGAACACCATGTTAGAGTGCATGTATATTGGCTGTCATACCGAAGGTAATTTACCTGGTGGCTTAAATGTAAGACGACGTGCTTTTGATACTTATCAAACTTTAAAAGGGGATTTACCATACAACTCACCACAAGAATGGCTTGAAACTATTAGAAAAACCGAAGTCAAATTTCGGCAAATATTAAAATGGGTAAGTTGTTTTGCTTTATCAGTTAACGAAGTCAATGCCTCTTTAGGTCGTGTTGTTACGGCACCTACAAATGGTAGCGCTGGTGTTATCCCAGCGGTTTTAATGTATTATATGGTAATTGAAAACCATGAAGCTAACTTTAGCCATATTAAACAATTTTTGTTAGTCGCTGGCGAGATAGGTAGTATCTTTAAAAAAGGTGCGACCATAAGTGCAGCAATGGGTGGTTGTCAAGCTGAAATTGGTGTATCTTCTGCAATGGCGGCTGCAGCCTTATGCGAATTAATGGGTGGTTCACCCGAGCAGGTTTTAGTAGCTGCTGAAATTGCGATGGAACATCATTTAGGATTGACCTGTGATCCTATTGGTGGTTTGGTACAAATACCATGTATTGAACGTAATGCCATGGGCGCTATCAAAGCTATAAATGCTGCAGAGTTAGCGTTGGATACTAATCCCGAAAACGTAAAGGTACCCTTAGATAAGGTTGTCGCAACTATGTGGGAAACGGCAAAAGATATGAATACTAAGTATAAAGAAACTAGCGAAGGTGGCTTAGCTGTTGGCGTGCATCTATCAGATTGTTAATCGCTATTTGTACCACAACCTACTTTTCTTCTAGTATCTATTAAATAGATTATTTTCCATTGTCCGCCATCTTTAAATAGCTGAAATGAATTTACACCACAATGGCTAAACGTATCATTATACCAAAACTCATAAGGTGTCCAAGCATTGGCCATGTTACCATCAACCTGAATACTATAATCGAGCAACCGTTCGTCCCATTTTTGGTCAGCAGTTCTTGTTGCAATGGCATTTAGCATTTTTCCTGGTTCATCTGTAACCAAAATATCTTTTCCTTCTTTATTTTTATATGCGGTTTGCATAAGAATTTTATCCATCATAACAGATTTCATAAGAGTCGTATCACCTTTATGGAATCCATCAAAAAAAGTATCAACAGCAGACTTTACCTTGAACTCTTCTTCATTCTGACCAAAAACTGCTGCTGTAATCAAAAAAACTAAATAGAATACTAAACGTGCCATAATAAAAGTTTTAACTAAATTAAAACATCATTCTCAGGTATTGATCCCTTTAAAGAAAAGTTTAACAGTATCTACTTAATTTATTATTTTTACGAGCAATCTAATAAACTAAACTATAAATATGTCTGTAGCTAAAAAAGAATACAAACGCATAACAGTAAAAACATTGGTTGACATGAAAGCTAATGGTGAAAAAATATCCATGTTAACTGCTTATGATTATACCATGGCGAAAATTGTTGATGGTGCTGGCATTGATGTTGTTTTAGTTGGTGATTCTGCAAGTAATGTTATGGCGGGGCATGAAACGACCTTACCTATTACTTTAGATCAAATGATATATCATGCATCTTCAGTAATTAGAGCTATCGAACGCGCTTTAGTAGTGGTCGATTTACCTTTTGGAAGCTACCAAAGCGACCCAAAAGAAGCATTACGTTCTGCTATTCGAATTATGAAAGAAAGCGGTGCTCACTCTGTAAAATTAGAAGGCGGTCGTGAAATAAAGGACTCTATAAAACGTATACTAAACGCTGGTATCCCTGTAATGGGGCATTTAGGGTTAACACCACAGTCTATTTATAAGTTTGGAACTTATACCGTTCGGGCCAAAGAAGAACAAGAAGCAGCTGATTTAATTGAAGACGCAAAAACGCTTGAACGTATTGGTTGTTTTGCAATAGTTTTAGAAAAAATTCCTGCTAAACTAGCTAAAGAAGTTGCTGAAAGCGTTAGCATTCCTATTATTGGCATTGGTGCCGGAAATGGTGTGGACGGTCAGGTTTTAGTTTTACATGATATGTTAGGAATGACACATGAATTCAATCCTCGTTTTTTACGCCGTTATTTGCACTTATATGAAGAAATGACCAAAGCAATATCTCAATATGTTAATGATGTAAAGATGTTAGATTTTCCCAATGATTCGGAGCAATATTAATCACTTTTAACGAAAATAATTTGGCAATTAGTGACCGAAAAAACACTTTCAGATAAAAACAATCTTCAAGTTCTATATGAAGACAATCACATCATCATTGTAAACAAGCGTGCTGGGGATATTGTTCAAGGTGACAAAACAGGTGATAAACCATTAAGCGAAGTTGTTAAAAGCTATATAAAAGATAAATATAATAAACCAGGAAACGTTTACTTAGGTGTTGTTCACCGGTTAGATAGACCCACTACTGGTCTTGTTATTTTTGCTAAAACAAGCAAGGTATTACCGAGATTAAATAAACTCTTTGCTGAAAAAGACGCAAAAAAAACATATTGGGCTCTTGTAAAAAACGAACCACCAAAGCATGAAGACACTTTAATACACTGGTTAAAAAAGAATCCAAAAAACAACAAATCATACACGCATTTGAATGAAATTAAGGATAGTAAAAAAGCTATTCTTCATTATAAATTATTAAAAAAATTAGACCATTATTTTTTACTGGAAATTGATTTGGAAACTGGTAGACATCATCAAATCCGTACGCAACTATCAACTATTGGTTGTCCAATAAAAGGTGATTTAAAATATGGTTTTAATAGAAGTAATTCGGATGCGAGTATTCATTTACATGCCCGATATATTAGTTTTATTCATCCTGTAAAAAAAGAACCTCTTCATATAACTGCTCCTTTACCCAATGATCCTGTTTGGGATGCCTGTTTACTTAATTAAGAATATTTAATGTACAACATACCAAAAATATTATCAGATCAGAAAGCGTTTTTTGAGTCACAAAAAACTAAAGAAGTGTCTTTTCGTTTGTCACTTTTGAAAAAGCTAAAAAGTGAAATTATATCAAATGAGAAAGATATAATGGATGCACTATATAAAGATTTTAAAAAATCGAAATTTGAAACTTTTTTAAGCGAATACGCATTAGTTAAGTCATCCTTAAGTTTGACCATAAAAAATTTAAAAAAATGGTCAAAACCTAAACGTATATGGCCATCAATCTTAACATTTCCTTCCTCAGATTATATATATAAAGAACCATATGGCAATGTATTAATAATTGCTCCTTGGAATTATCCTTTTTTATTAGCCCTAGAGCCCCTAGTTATGGCGGTGGCAGCGGGAAACACGGTAGTTTTAAAACCAAGTGAACTCACTTCGAATACCTCAAAAATTTTAACTAAAATTATTAGCAATACATTTCCAAAAGAGTACGTAAAAACTGTTGAAGGTGGTGTTGAAGTTTCAACTGAATTACTCGCACAAAAGTGGGACTACATATTTTTTACTGGAAGCACCAAAGTTGGTAAAATTGTAGCTGAGGCAGCAGCCAAAAACCTAACACCTATTACTTTAGAATTAGGAGGTAAATCTCCTTGTATTATTGATGACACCGTCGATTTAACACTTGTTACAAAAAGACTTGTTTGGGGTAAGTTTTTAAATGGAGGGCAAACTTGCATTGCACCTGATTATATCATAGCAAAATCTGAAATAAAAGAGCAATTGATTAATGCATTAAAATCTGAGATAATTAGAAGCTATGGTGAAAATCCAAAAAAATCTCCAGATTTAGCAAGAATCATTGATAAAAAAAACACCATAAGATTGCAAGGGTTAATTGAAAATGAAACCGTTGTTTTTGGAGGTGATATTGATGAAAACGACCATTACATTTCACCAACTATAGTTGATGAACCTAAGTTAGATAGTGGTATTATGTCTGAAGAGATTTTCGGACCCCTATTACCAATATTAACTTATAATGCTTTTGAGGATATTGAAAATATTGTTTCATACAATAAAAACCCTTTATCGCTTTATGTGTTTTCAAACAATAAAAGGTTTGTAAAAAATTGCATTGAAAAATTTAGTTTTGGTGGTGGCGTAATTAATGATTTATTAATTCAGTTTGGAAATCATCGTTTACCTTTTGGAGGTGTTGGGGCGAGTGGAATGGGTAGATATCACGGAAAGCATGGCTTTGATACATTTACTCATCACAAACCTATAATTAAACGTGGAAACTGGATGGATCCTCCATTTCGATATGCTCCTTACAAAGGAAAACTGGGAATACTAAAAAAACTATTTAAATACTTTGGCTAACTAATCTGGAAAGGGATAAATAATAGTTAGTTTTACACCTTCATTTGGTTTAGAGGCTAATTGAAAATCCGAATGAATTAAAGCCGCTCTACTCTTCATATTTATTAGGCCCGAACCTTTTTCAATGCTATTAGCATCGAATCCTTTGCCATCATCCGTTGCAATAATGATTAGCTTTTTGGGTTGGTAATCTAAAGTGATGGCTAAGTTTTTTGCTTCGGAATATTTAACAGAATTGGACAAAAATTCTTGAATAATCCTAAATAAAATTATCTCATGCTTTCTGTCTTTAAACTCAACCTTTTCCCCTATTATTTTTAGTTCTGCTGAAGTAAACTTCATCTTCTTTAATCTATTCAATTCATTATTGATAGACTTCTCAAAGCCAATGTTTAAAACTACTTCATTGTTAAGGGTTTTAGATAACGCACGAACTTCAGTTAAACTTTCCTTAAGAGCTTCGGATGTGTCTTTAAATTTCTCTTTTACATCGTCCGTTACTTGCATCTTTAAAATACTAAGTTGCATGCTTGCAAATGACAGTAATTGACCAATATTATCATGCAATTCCCAACCAATATTCTTCAAAGTCTGCTCTTGGGTTTCTGTTTGGGCTTGGGTTATTTCCTCTTCAAAGGCCTGTTGTTGCTTAATTCTGTCTAAAAGTAATTTGTTTTTACGTTTTTGAAAAACCACAAAAAATATTATTACCAGCGAGGTTACAATTACCAAAACAGCAATCATATATATAAGTAAATAGCGCTCTGAGGCTGTACTTGTTAATCGTTCTGCGGTTTGCACCATATTAAAGCGAATGTAAAGGTTAAATACATAAAAATATTAGCAACTAAAAAAATCATCCATTTGAGGTGAATAAAATTCCAATCTATATTTCTGTAATAAATATGAAAAAATACAATGGGAGTTATAATGAGCCACCAAATAAATATTGTAGCTGCAATATAAAAATTTATAGATTTATAAAAGGATAAAATGGTATTGCTTTCTAAAATTTCTAAAAAATAGAATATGGAGCACATGAAAATGATTATGGCTCCAAGAATACTAATTACAGGAAAAGGTCTTATAAAATAGTCACCCCAATTTATTATTATATATAAGAAGAAGAAAACTAGAAATGAATAACGACTTACGTTTAGTATGACCCTAAAGCGCTTTGTCTTTATAATTTTTAAGAAAAAAAATGAATAAAACATAACGCTACCTAGACTCCAAAACAAGGTTCCCCACCAATAATTTCTTTGAAATACAGTGCCGTCTAAAAAGCTTAATAATCCCCCTTCTTTAACCAAATAGGTATATCTTGAAACTAGCTCCGACAGGGTTATAAACACTAAAAAATAAATAAAATACTTGGTGCTTGATCCTTTATATTTATTAAATAACAAAAGACCCGTAACCGCTGCCAAAATCTCCACAAAATGGGTTATCAAACTATAATGCTCTATAAGGAAGTTGTTCAAATTATTAGTCTAAATTCATATTATTGTCAGATTTACATGATATTAATGTAAAAGTGAAGGTGAATGTTGATTAAAGCCTTAATATTCATCGTTTTCAGGCTTACACCAAATTAAAGCAAAGGTAAAGGTTGAATACATTAGTATGTTTGCAAATAAATAAATTTGCCATCTTAAAAACATGAAATCCCAATCTCGATTAGGGTTTCCAATTTCGTAAGTAAAATAAACATCATAGAAGTCGATTGGAGTAATTATTAGCCACCAAATAAAAATAGCAGACGTTATATAAAAATCTAGAGATTTATAAAACGACAATATTTTATTACTATTTAAGGTTTCGATAAAATATAAAACCGCACATAAAAAAATAACTAAAGCTCCTAGAATACTTATTGTTTGGAAAAAAGTATAAAAAAATCTATTCCAATTAAAAAGAATATAAATGATTGATATAACTAAAAACGAATAACTCGATAACTCAATAATTTTTTTAAAAATTCTAGTTTTTAAAATTTTCCTATAATAAAAAGCAAAAAACATTATGGCTCCTATACTCCAGCCAGAAGTAAACAGCCAATGATTCTTTTCAATACGAGTTCCTACTAAAAAACTGAGGCTCCTGTTAGGGTGCACAAACTTTGAATAATCACCAATAAACTCTAAGATAACTACATAAACTAAGAAAAAAATAAAGTATCTATTGTGCTTACTTTTATATTTTTTTAATAACACAACACCCGTAAAAGCTGCAATAACTTCTACTGAGTGTGTTAATAAGGTGTAGTTTTTTAATAAAAACTCTTTCATGAATTATTAAAGATTCTATTTTCTACTCATTTAATTATGTTTTACGAAGTTTTTAAAATAAGAAAAGAATACCAACTCAAGTTCTAATATTCATCGTTTTCAGGCTTGCACCATATTAAAGCAAAGGTAAATGTTAGATACATACATATATTGGCAAATAGGTAAATATAGCGCCTCAACTCGATATAAACGAGATCTCGATACTCTCCATAAATATCATAAAATACTATTGGAGTAATTATTAACCACCAAATAAAAATAGCTACACTTATATAGAAATTAATAGATTTATAAAAACTTAAAATTCTGTCACTTTGTAATACTTCGAAAAAGTAAAAAGCGGTACACAAAAATATTATTATGGCGCCCATAATGCTTATTACTGGAAAAAATCTTGAGAAAAAATATTCCCAATTTTGAATAATGTGAGTTACAGAAACAATTAAAAAAATAATACCCGCATATTTTAGTATCCGTTTAAATATTTCATTTTTTAAAATAAGACGATAATAAAAAACAAAAAATAATATGGCTCCAACTTTCCAAAAAGAAGTTGACCACCAATAGTTTTTTTCGAAAACTGTTCCCTCTAAAAAACTTAGAACACCATTGTTTTTTATTAGCCTAGTGTAGTTGTTTAATGAATCGCAAATAAATAAGTATACAAGAAAGCAAATAAAATACTTTACTGAATTATTTTTGTACTTTTTTAGCACCAATAATCCAGTTATTGCAGCTAAAAATTCCACTAAATGAGTCAGTAAAGTATAATTCTTTAATATAAATTGTTCCAAAATTATTAATTAGGATATCCGTTCGGTCCTCCACTACCGTTATTTAAAGGCGGAACAAGAATATCCTCGTCATCGCCTTGAAAATTAAGCGGATTCATACTAGCTTCTGATTTCTTCTTTTTACCAGTAGGCACTATAAACATGGTATTTCTGTTCTTTTTAGATGGTTCAGCATTTTCACCATAGTTGCCTAAGTACACGCGTACACCTGTCATATTATAGCCTAAAGTATCAGATTTTGCCTTAGCATATATTAAATAATCATTAATCTCTTCTAAAGGCCACTTAACTGAACGGGTCACTTTTCTAGCACCCTCTACTTCTATTGTAGAATCAATCTCGATAGGATTGCGTTCTTCCCAATTTTTACTAAATTGTTTAGCCTCTGCTACAGAAATGGTGTCTTTTGGGATTTTAACTTTGGAGTCCATAGCATTCAAATTGTCAGGCCGTGGACAGAAATAGTAAGTCAATACAGCTCCAATAATAAATCCTAAAATAATGTACGTTAGTTTTTTCATGTTTTTAATTTAATTGATTAATAATAGCTCCTCTAAAATAGCAAAAAGAATCAATTAAGTAGGATTTTATGTAATAATTTATGCAGGAAAACCTAACATGTCTCCCATACCAACGGTGAACAACCAACAACCATAAACAGCATGTTCAATAGACACTAATACAGTAGATTTTGTTTTGTTGTATGTGATTGCAAATAGTACGCCTCCTAAAAAAGTTAGCCCTAAAATTAACGCATTTTTAAAGAACAAATGTGCTAAAGAGAAAACAATAGCATTTACAAAAATTAATACTGCTTTGTTATTAATAAGTTTTAAATAGCGTTTAAAGAAAAAGGTTCTATAAATTAGTTCTTGAGGATATACCGAGAATATGCTATAAATAAACAATATAAAAAACCACAGTTTTGGTTTGTTTAGTACTACATTAAAAAGAGCATCATTATCAGTTAAGTACACAAAAATAGTAGTAATAACAGCTATTGCAATAAGTTTTGCTAATGTTTCCAACCAAAATAGTCTCCAATTTAAATTAGGCAAAATTTTAAATTTTTCTCCTTCAACACTTAATAAAACATAGATAATATAAACGAATCCAACACCTCCTATTCCCAACTTTACCCAAACCGAAAAATCAATAACATAACTAATCGGTATTAAAATAAAAATGAAAAAAACTCAATGTATTTATAAGCTATAGAATTCATTTTAAAAGTTAATTGTAGTAGTATGCTTTACCTCATTTATTACAAACATACTTTGGGTACTTCCAATATGATTGATCGTGGTTAATTTTTTTACCATAAACTCTCTATAAGCAGCCATATCCTTTACCAAAACTTTTAATAAATAATCATAATCACCGCTAATATGGTAGCACTCCAATACTTCATTTAAATTCGCCACTTCTTTCTCAAACTTTATAACATAATCTTGAGTATGCTGAACTAGTTTTACATGACAAAATACTACAAAGTTTTTATCAATTTTTTCCTTGTTAAGCAGGGCAACATAATTATTAATAACCGCTTCCCTTTCAAGTTTTTTAACACGCTCATACACAGCTGTAACTGATAAATTGAGTTTATTTGACAGTTCTTTAGTTGTTTTCTTACTATCGGCTTGTAAATACTCTAACAGTTTTTTGTCAATTTCATCTAAAAGCATAATCGAAAATTTTTCATTAAAATCATAAATATTTATAAATATAAAGAAAATATATCTATATTTTTATTTAAATATAGTTTTATAGTCTTTAATAACATATTTATGTTGTATTATAATCTATTTATATAGAAATTTGATTTAAATATAAAAAACAATACTATGTCTTTTAAACCCGCAAACAATATACAGGACTTACAATATTTTGGAGAATTTGGAGGTGTTAATCCTTCTATTTCAGATTCGTCAACATATACCTTTTTATCAGCAAAAACCATGTTTGATACTTTCGAGGGTAATGCAGATGGTTGTTATTTATATTCACGTCACTCCTCTCCTTCCAATCTGTATTTAGGTGAAGCTTTAGCTGCTATGGAAGGAACCGAAACTGCTAATGTTTCAGCTTCAGGAATGGGAGCTATTACCCCAGTTTTAATGCAATTATGTGGTGCTAGTGATCATATTATTTCAAGCAGAACTATATATGGGGGAACCTATGCTTTTTTAAAAAATTTTATGCCTCGATTTGATATAAAAACATCATTTGTCGATATAACAAAACTTGACGCAGTTGAAGCAGCCATAACAAAAACCACGAAAGTAATATTCTGTGAATCTGTTAGTAATCCACTTTTAGAAGTTGCTGATATAAAAGGATTAGCAGATATTGCCAAAAGACATAACTTAAAACTAGTTGTGGATAATACCTTTTCACCTTTATCAATTTCGCCTGCTATTTTGGGCGCTGATATTGTAATACATAGTTTAACCAAGTTTATTAATGGTTCTAGCGATACTGTTGGTGGGGTTGTTTGTGGTACGCAAGAGTTTATAAATAATCTAAGAAATGTAAACGATGGAGCTTCGATGCTTTTGGGTTCTACTATGGATAGTATGAGAGCTGCATCTATTTTGAAGAACTTAAGAACACTTCATATTAGAATGCAACAACATAGTAAAAACGGTTTATTCTTAGCCAATAAATTTGAAGCCGATGGTTTAAAAACGGTCTACCCTGGTTTAAAATCACATCCGTCGCATGATTTATTCAAAAGTATGATGAATATACAATATGGTTTTGGCGGAATGCTTACCATTGATGTTGGTTCTAGTGAAAAGGCTAATCAACTCATGGAACTTATGCAAAATAGAAATTTGGGGTATTTAGCAGTAAGCTTAGGGTTTTATAAAACCTTGTTTAGCGCACCGGGAAGTTCGACATCTTCAGAAATTCCTGAAGATGAACAAAAAGAAATGGGTTTAAGTGATGGCTTAATTCGTTTCTCAATTGGTTTAGATGCCGATATTGAACGCACTTATCAAATGATGCGTCAATGTATGGAAGAACTTAATATTCTAAATACAAAAAAGGAAATTTCTAAATCCCTTTGATGCGTTCCCATAAATCTGACATTACATTTTCCATATCATCAAATTTAGGTTCAAAAGGTTTTGTATTAAGTCTACCGTTATCTTTATATAATATCAATCTAAACACCGAAGAGTTAGGATTATTTTGGTCTAAAATAGGATAACGTAAATCGTTGTATTGATATTCGCTTTCGTTTATTTTATAAACCGAATAATACTGATTGCTAAACCATGCTAAATCTTTGATGTCTTTATATTCAGAAGGGTTTAAATCTCGTTGTTTGGGCAATTCTATAAATTCTAAAAATTCACTTTTGGAATCAAAAAGTGAATAATCAGCTATAAAATAGGCGCTTTCCGTTTCTGCTATTCCATACCACAAAATATTATTAAATATGGCGGGTTGTGTGCTATATCGCACATGGTTAATGTTGTTTACTTTCAAAGATTTTCTAAAAACTGAATCTATATAGATCTTATTACCTAAAGTAAATAACATATATAAAGTGCTTATTCCAAAGCCCAATTTCAACCATAATTTCCTTTTGTTTGAAGTTCTTTTAAAAAACATTAAAACAATTAAACAAATTAAAAAAGGTAGCGTATAAATTGGATCGACCACCGCAATATTATTAAGTGCTACTCGGACGTTGCTAAAAGGTGCGAATAATTGTGTGCCATAAGGTGTAAAACAATCTAATATTGGATGTGTGAATAATGACAGAAACCATAAACATATCCAATCTTTCTGGCTTGTAATATGTAATCGTTTACCCCTATTAAAGACCTTATATGATATCCACCCCAAAATTAGTGATGCCATTATTGAGAATAGTATAGAATGCATAAAACCCCTATGAAAAAGCATCGCATCAATATCATTACTATACAGCAAATTGGCTACAAACACATCTAAATCAGGAATTGTACCTCCAATCGTACCAAACAATAAGGCTTTATTCCCAATTTTTTTTCCTAAAGCAGCTTCTCCACATGCAGCCCCTAAAACAATTTGAGTTAATGAATCCATTCTTAATTTTAAAAAACAAGCAAATGTACATAACTCTTTCCATTTGCATAACTTCTCTTAAAATCGTAACATTACACGACTAAAAACTAATACATGCAAGACGACAAGAACCTCTCGGAGTTTAAAGCGGACAACCAAACTATAATTGAAAATACTGAGTTAAATATTTGGGAAGCCTTAATTCCTGTAATTATTTTAATGGGACTTTTAGCTTACAACATATTTTTTGCTGATGGTGAAATGCTTGGAGCATATTCTAATCAAATCATTCTATTAATAGGCGGACTCGTGGCGGCTGTTGTTGGTTTTTTTAACAAAGTACCGATAAGCAGGATGCTTAAAGAAATTTGGGAAAACCTAAGAAGTGTTTTTGTCCCCGTTTTAATATTATTATTAGTTGGTGCATTAGCTGGAACCTGGTTAATTAGTGGTGTTATTCCAGCCATGGTATATTATGGGTTACAAGTATTAAGTCCGAGTATATTTTTGCCAGCATGTGTTATTATTTGTGCTTTGATTTCTATTTCAACGGGTAGTTCATGGACAACATCAGCCACTGTAGGTATTGCATTAGTAGGCATTGGCACTGCCTTAGGAATACATACTGGCATGATTGCGGGTGCTGTAATTTCTGGTGCTTATTTTGGAGATAAAATGTCACCTTTAAGCGACACAACAAACCTAGCTCCTGCTGTGGCTGGAACAGATTTGTTTACACATATACGCTATATGTCCATTACCACTGTACCAACCGTATTAGTAACACTAGTTATATTTAGCGTTATAAGTACTACTATTGAAACATCTGGAGAAACTAATTTAGAAAACCTTTTATCTACTATTGGCTCTACTTTTAATATTACACCATGGCTCTTTTTAGTTCCAGTAGCTGTAATTGTCCTAATTCTTATGAAAACCAAACCTCTAGTTGCATTAAGTGCTGGAGTTTTAATTGCAGTAGTATTTGCTTTTATTTTTCAACCTGATATTTTAAATAGTATAAGCGATTCAAAATTAGCGTCTGTTTTCAATGCTATTTTAACAGACACTCAAATTACAACTGACAATGAGAAGCTTAATGATTTATTTTCTGCAGGTGGGATGAATGGTATGCTTTGGACCATATTTCTTATTATTTGCGCCATGATTTTTGGTGGTGTTATGGATGGAATAGGTGCATTGGCAAGAATAACGAAAGTATTACTATCAATTGCAACTACAATTTTCGGATTATTTGCTAGTACGGTTATAAGTTGTTTAGGACTAAATGCTATTGCTTCCGATCAGTATTTAGCAATTGTAATTCCAGGCAAAATGTTCAAAAAAGCATTCGATGACAAAGGTCTCGCTCCTCAAAACTTAAGTAGAACACTAGAAGACTCTGGAACCGTCACTTCTGTTTTAATACCTTGGAATACATGTGGTGCCTATCAAAGCGGTGTTTTAGGTGTAGATACACTTCATTACGCAGGCTACGCATTTTTTAATTGGTTGAGCCCGTTTACCACTTTGCTTTTTGCTGCTTTAAGATTTAAGATAAAAATGATGGTAGAAAAAAAGTAAGTTCTACTCTAAAATCTTTAACACTTCTTCAAATCCTTTGGTTTTTGCATAATCTAAAGCCGTTTTACCTTCGTTATCAATAACCGTTTTATCCGCGTTATTGTTTAACAATAGTTTTACAATATTGGGTTTATTATACATTGATGCAAATATTAAAGGAGTAGCTCCAGTTGAGTTTTTGGCATTAATATTTGCACCTTGTTTTATTAAATAGTCAGCTAACGGCTCATTACCCTTAAAAGAAACACCAATTAACGCAGTATTTCCAGTACTATCACGATTATCAATTTGAGCATTATGTTCAATCAATAATTTCACAATAGCTTCTTTATCAAAATAAGAAGCAAAAATTAAAGGCGTAAATCCTCGAGCATCTTGAGTGTTTACTAATTCTGGATTCCTTTTAATTTGCGCCTTGAGGTTCTCGATATTGTTATTTTGAATAGCGCTAAAAAAGATTTCAATTTCATTCATTTTACAAAGCATTAAAATAAAATTGGGATAAGTTTATATAAACCTATCCCAATTAACTTATCAATCAAATCATATTATTTCAAATCAAAACGATCTAAATTCATCACTTTAGTCCAAGTCGCAACAAAGTCTTTCACAAACTTTTCCTGACCATCATTTGCTCCATAAACTTCTGCAATAGCTCTTAACTCCGTATTGGATCCAAAAATCAGGTCAGCTCTAGTTCCTTTAAAAACAACTTCACCAGTTCTGCGGTCACGTCCTTCAAAAATAGTATCATCATTTGAAGTTGCTGCCCAAGTGTAGGTCATGTCTAATAAATTAGTAAAGAAATCATTAGTTAAACTTCCTACTCTATCAGTAAATACGCCATAGTTCGAATTATCATAGTTAGCTCCAAGTACTCTTAGTCCACCAACCAATACGGTCATTTCTGGAACTGTTAATGATAATAAATTTGCTTTATCAACTAATAAGTCTTCTGCCTTTATAGATACATTCGGATTTACATAATTTCTAAATCCATCGCCAACTGGCTTTAAGTAATTAAATTGCTCTATATCTGTTTGCTCTTGACTTGCATCTCCTCTTCCTTGAGAAAACGGCACTGATATTTCATGTCCTGCATTTTTTGCAGCTTCCTCTACACCGGCTACACCACCTAAAACAATTAAGTCTGCCATTGAAATTGTTCCGTTAAATTCCTTTTGAATACCTTCAAAAACATTCAAAACTTTATTCAATTCTTCTGGATTATTGACTTTCCAGCTTCGCTGCGGCTCTAATCTTAAGCGTGCGCCGTTTGCTCCACCTCTTTTATCAGAATCTCTATATGTTGAGGCCGAAGCCCATGCTGTCTTTACTAATTCTGAAACTGTAAGTCCAGAAGCTAATATCATTTTCTTTAAAGAATCAATATCTGAATCGCTTAGCTTGTAATCAACTTTTGGAATAGGATCTTGCCAAATTAATTCTTCACTTGGTACTTCAGGACCTAAATAACGATCAACAGGACCCATATCACGATGCGTTAACTTATACCATGCGCGAGCAAAAGCGTCCTCAAAAGCTTTATGATCTTTATGGAAACGCTTAGATATTTCTAAATATTTAGGATCAGTTTTTAATGCAATATCTGCAGTAGTCATCATCAAAGCCTGCGTTCCTCCTCCACCAGCACTTGGCGCCTTTCTTGCTTTAGATTCAGCAGTTGGTGTCCATTGGTGTGCTCCTGCGGGACTTTTAGTTAATTCCCAATCATAGTTTAACAAAACGTCAAAATAATCAGCATCCCATTGCGTTGGGTTTGGCGTCCAAGCACCTTCAATTCCACTTGTAATGGCATCTTCTAAAACACCACTCTTGTATGAATTTTTCCAACCCATACTCATTTCTTCAATCGGTGCTCCATGAGGTTCTGCTCCTACATATTTCCCTGGGTCTGCAGCACCATGCGCCTTACCAAATGTATGACCACCGGCAACTAAGGCTACTGTTTCCTCATCGTTCATTGCCATACGACCAAAGGTTTCTCGCACATCATGTGCAGAACCCATTGGATCTGGATTACCGTTTGGACCTTCTGGATTTACATAAATCCACCCCATCATTACTGCTGCTAAAGGATCTTCTAAGTCTCTTTTGTCATCGTAACGTGCTTCATTTGCTCCCCATTCGGTTTCACTTCCCCAATACACATCTTGCTCTGGTTCCCAAATATCTTCACGACCTCCGGCAAATCCATAGGTCGGGAATCCCATAGACTCCAAAGCGCAGTTACCCGCTAAAATCATTAAATCTGCCCATGAAATCTTTTTACCATACTTCTTTTTTATTGGCCATAATAACAAACGTGCTTTATCTAAATTTCCATTATCTGGCCAACTATTTATTGGAGCAAAACGTTGATTACCTCCACCAGCACCACCACGACCATCACCTACTCTATAGGTTCCGGCACTATGCCATGCCATACGAATCATAAATCCGCCATAGTGACCATAATCTGCTGGCCACCAATCCTGTGAATCTGTCATTAAATTTAAAACATCTTGTTTGAGTTCATTAAAATTAAGGCTGTTAAACTCTTTAGCATAGTCAAAATCTTCACCCATTGGGTTGGTCTTTTCCGAATGTTGACGAAGAATATTTAATTTTAATTCATTAGGCCACCAATCGCGATTTCTCGTTCCGCCTCCTGCAGAAGCATTTTGTTTACCACTCAAAAAGGGGCACTTACTTGCATCACCTTCGTTAATATCAAAAGTTTTATTATCCATAATCTATTGTTTTAATATATTTTTTAGAAAATCTTTATTCTATAAAATTAATAATTAGATAGCAAAAAATAAATAAAATCAATTTTTATAAATTATATTAAAATTGATAAAACTTATACAAAGGATAAAAAACTATAGTTTTGATTTATAAAAAAAGGCAACCTCAAAAATATGATGTCGCCTTTCTAACTAACTAAACAAAACAATATATTTACTAAGATTTTGGTAATAGAACCGTATCAATTACGTGTATCACACCATTTGACTGATTAACATCTGCTATTGTTACCATCGCAGAGTTTCCGTTTTCGTCGGTAACATAAACATCTTTACCCTTTAACCAAGCTGTAATAGTTCCTCCACTAACCGTTTTAATTTCGGCTTTACCGTTACCGTTTTTAATAAGTTTTAAAATATCTTTTGCGTTCCATCTTCCAGAAACTACGTGGTAGGTTAAAACAGTTTGTAATGTTTTTTTGTTTTCTGGTTTCAATAAATTATCCACAGTGCCAGATGGCAATTTGTCAAATGCAGAATTTACTGGAGCAAATACCGTAAAAGGTCCATCACTCATTAATGTATCAACTAATTCTGCGGCTTTAACAGCAGCAACTAATGTTGTATGGTCTTTTGAGTTTATTGCATTCTCAACAATATTCTTACTCGGATACATAGCTGCTCCACCTACCATTTTTGTTTCTTCTTTCTTCATGCCGTTTTGAGCAATTACGTTTTGCCCAATAAAAAGTGCCATGATTAAAATAACTGCGCTCAATAAATTTGTTTTCTTCATAATGCTAATCTTTTATTTGTTTCTACACTACTAACGAATATTGTTAAGAGTAGGTTTTTAAAAAATAAGGCTTTAACATTTTATTAACAAATAGACTTATAAATTTATAATCGCTTTTAAAACATGACATTTATTTATTATTACTTTTATAAAAAATTAAAAAGAAAATAATGGCAAATATTACTTTGGGTGGAAATCCAATAAAAACTTCTGGCAGTCTACCTAGTATAAATAATCAACTATTTGATTTTGAACTTGTAGCTACTGACCTCTCAACTAAAACTTTAAATGATTTTATAGGTACTAGGTTGATTTTAAATATTTTTCCAAGTGTCAATACCAGAGTTTGTGCTACTTCAGTTAGACAATTTAATACAGAAGCTAGTGAATTAGAAAACACAAAAATATTATGCATATCGAGAGATTTACCTTTTAGCCAAGACCAATTTTGTGCTGCAGAAGGCTTAAACAATGTAGTTATGTTATCTGATTTTAAAACAGGAAAATTTGGTAAAGACTATGGATTAATGATAGTTAATGGAGCTTTTGAAGGTTTACTATCCAGAAGTATTATTGTAGCTGATGAAAAAGGTAAAATTATATATACCGAACAAGTTCCTGAAATTGGACAAGAACCTAATTATAAAGCAGCATTAGACGTTTTATATAATGAATAAAAAAGAACCATTTTATATTAATAGACTAAAAAGTGTAGGTTATGCCTGCAAGGGCGCATTCTTACTTTTAAAAACTGAGGCTAGTATAAAAATACAATTTGCAATAGCTATTTTGGTAACAATTGCTGGGTTTTACTATAATATTTCAACGGTAGAATGGATTTTGCAAGTTTTAGCTATTGGTTTAGTAATGAGTATTGAAGGTATAAATACTGCTATTGAGGAAATAGCAAACTTTATTCACCCAGAACATAACAGCAAAATCGGTTTAATAAAAGATATTGCGGCTGGAGCCGTTTTTATTGCTTCTGTTTTTGCGTCAATTGTAGGGTTAATAATCTATCTTCCTAAGATTTTTTAAAATACTATTCCCACTAGGATAAACGTTAGTAATTTGTATTTTTGTTCAAACTAAAAACCATTAATGGCTAAAAGCAAACCCAAAACTAAAAAATCACCTAGAAAAAAAATAAAAATGCCTAGTTCTAAGTTATCTAGCCAGCAAAAGTTGGTCTTAGGTAGCTTTCTAGTAATTTTCGGAATAATACTTTGCATTGCCTTTATTTCTTTCTTTTTCACAGGTGAAGCAGACCAGAGTAGTTTATCAAATTTTACGTCGCGTGAAGCAGATGCTCAAAATTGGTTAAGCAAATCTGGAGCTTGGTTAAGCGATTTTTTTATTCAACGTGGTTTTGGTATTGCTTCCTTTATTTTCTCTGGGTTAATTTTCTTATCCGGAGTTTATGTTTTGATGAACCTTAAAAGATCAAAATTAAGAAAACATTGGTTTTGGGGCATTTTAATTGTTATTTGGTTATCTATTTTCTTTGGTTTTTTTAATGACAAAAGCGACGTTCTTGGTGGCACCATTGGCTATGAAATCAATACTTTTTTACAAGATTATATAGGAATAATAGGAACTTCTCTCCTATTATTGTTTGGATTAATATCCTATCTAGCTATTCGTTTTAAAGTAACTTTTGAGAATTTTACCAGCATTTTTAAATCTGCTAAAAGAGAAATTAAAGATGATTTTTCAGATTTAAAAGATGATACTTATGTTTCTTTAGATAATAATTTATCTGATGAAGCCGAAGCTATTAAATCAGCATTTGATTTATCAGTAGACGATAATAAAGATAACCATGCTCCAAAGGTTGAGTCGACACCTTTAAAGGTTAACGTTTCAAAACCAGAAAAAATTGAAGAAGAAGAACTAGAAATAAAAGTTGAAGATATAAAAGAGGAAAGCTCTGAAACAGATAATTTAGCCAACAAGTTAGTTGAAGATTTTGGGCAATTTGATCCAACTCTTGAATTAGCTAAATACCAATTTCCTCCATTAGATTTATTAAAGAAGTATGATAGTGAAGGTATTACAATAAATCAAGAAGAACTTGAAGAGAACAAAAACAAAATTGTAGAAACTTTAAAAAACTATAGCATTGGAATTGCCAGTATAAAAGCGACTATTGGACCAACTGTAACACTTTATGAAATTGTTCCAGATGCTGGAATAAGAATTTCAAAAATTAAAAATTTAGAAGATGATATTGCGTTATCCTTAGCTGCACTAGGTATTCGTATTATTGCCCCTATCCCTGGAAAAGGAACTATTGGTATTGAAGTGCCCAATAAAAATTCAACCATTGTTTCAATGCGTTCAGTAATAGCTTCAAAGAAATTTCAAACTTCCGAGATGCAACTTCCAATTGCTTTAGGAAAAACTATTAGTAATGAAACTTTTGTTGTTGATTTAGCAAAAATGCCTCACTTACTAATGGCTGGAGCTACAGGTCAAGGAAAATCAGTAGGATTGAATGCTGTTTTAACATCTCTTCTTTACAAAAAACATCCAGCTGAAGTAAAGTTTATTTTAGTCGACCCTAAAAAAGTAGAACTAACACTTTTCAACAAAATTGAACGCCATTACTTAGCAAAGTTACCAGATAGTGAAGAGGCCATTATTACAGATAACACCAAAGTTATACATACGTTAAACTCCCTTTGTATTGAAATGGATAATCGCTATGAACTACTTAAAAATGCTATGTGTAGAAATATTGCAGAGTACAATGTAAAGTTTAAGGCGAGAAAATTAAACCCCAATGAAGGACATCAATTCTTGCCCTATATAGTTTTGGTGGTTGATGAGTTTGCTGATTTGATTATGACTGCTGGCAAGGAGGTAGAAACCCCTATTGCACGATTAGCACAATTAGCGCGTGCCATTGGAATTCATTTAATTATTGCTACGCAGCGTCCATCAGTAAATGTTATTACTGGTATCATCAAAGCCAATTTCCCAGCGCGTATAGCTTTTAGAGTAACTTCAAAAATTGACTCACGTACTATTTTAGACGGATCTGGTGCCGACCAACTTATTGGTCGTGGGGATATGCTATTTACACAAGGGAATGATGTAATTAGGGTGCAATGTGCCTTTGTTGACACACCTGAAGTTGAGAAAATAACCGATTATATTGGCTCTCAAAAAGCCTATCCAGAAGCCTATATGTTGCCCGAATATGTTGGAGAAGAAAGTGGCACAAGTCTTGATATAGATATATCTGACAGAGATAAATTGTTTAGAGAAGCTGCCGAAGTTATAGTCACAGCGCAACAAGGTTCAGCGTCATTATTGCAACGTAAATTAAAGCTAGGTTACAACAGAGCTGGTAGATTAATTGATCAATTGGAAGCTGCTGGTATTGTTGGTCCTTTTGAAGGTAGTAAAGCACGACAAGTGTTGGTTTCAGATTTAACAGCATTAGATAAACTTTTAGAAAATGAAAATTAATTTTAAATATAAAATGAGAAAAATTATAGCCGTATTGTTATTAGTATTTTCAGTCAATTCATTTGCTCAGAATAAAGCAAAAACATTATTGAATGAAGTGTCTCAAAAAGTAAAAAGCTATGAAAATATTTCTATCGATTTTAAATATACTTTAGAAAATATTTCTGAAAATATTAAACAAGAAACTAAAGGAGATGTTGTGATGCAAGGAGACAAATACAGGTTGAATATTTTAGGCGTTACACGATTATTCGATGGTAAAACTCTATACAGTATTAGTACGGAAGATGAAGAAGTTACAATATCATCTGAAAATGATGATGAAAATGATGCTATAACACCAAGTAAAATGTTATCTTTTTATGAGGATGGCTATACTTACGCTATGGATATTGAGCAAAATATAAATGGAAGAAAAATTCAATATGTAAAGTTAACACCTATTGATTCTAACTCTGAAATTAAAAATATTCTTTTAGGAATTGATGCGCAGACCAAGCATATTTATAATTTAATTCAAGTTGGAAAAAACGGTACAAAAACAACGTTGACTGTTAATTCTTTTAAAACCAATGAGCTATTATCAAAATCCTTATTTACCTTTGATGCTAATAAATACAAAGATTATTACATCAATAAATTAGATTAGGTCCTTTGAAACAAATATTAACTAATTTTAAAAATATCTTTTTAAAGATTTTTAATAAGAGAACGCAGTGGTTACACACGTTCTTAATTTTATAATTAATTTGATTTTCAAATAATTAGAAAAATTTAAACGTGTGAAAATATTAGACCGTTACATATTAACCACATATCTTAAAACTTTTATCAGCGTGTTTGTTATTCTCATGCTGATATTTATTTTGCAAACTATTTGGCTTTATATAAAAGAGTTAGCTGGTAAAGATTTAGATATTATGGTAATAGTAAAATTCTTGGTCTATTTCATGCCAAAACTTATACCGCTAGTTTTACCTTTAACCATTCTTTTATCCTCTATTATGGTATTTGGTAGTTTTGCCGAAAACTACGAATTCGCAGCAATGAAATCTACGGGGATATCACTACAACGGGCTATGTCTGGTTTAAGCATATTCATTGTTTTTCTTGCTATTGTTACTTTTTTCTTCTCTAATAATGTCATTCCTTGGGCAGAACTTAACTCCTATAATTTGCGAAGGAATATTGCTAAATTAAAACCTGCAATGCTTTTAGCGGAAGGTCAATTTAATGAAGTGGGTAATTACAATATTAAATTTGCTGATAAAAGTGGCGAAAGAGACCAATACCTTGAAGATGTAACTATACACATAAAAGGGAATGATGGTAGAACCAATGCAACAACTATAAAATCTAAAACGGGAGAACTTGCAAGCGAAAAAGACTCTAATGTTTTAAAACTTATTTTATTAGATGGTCATTATTATAGTGATGTTTCTCCAAAAGATTTAAAAGCTAGAAACAAAAAGCCATTTGCTAAAAGTAGCTTCGAAAAGAAGATTATCAATATTGATTTGTCTCAACTTAATAATGTAGATTTTGATGAAAAGTCTCAGACAGATAAATACAATATGCTAAATGTTGTTGGACTAAATAAAACTATAGACTCTTTAGTAGATAAAAATAAAGATGAGCATGAAATATTTGCAAAAAATTTACATCAACGTTCACATCTGTTAAATTCTTCCTTTCCAACGTCAATTAATTCTGGGAGCCCTCCTGTTAATGATTCTATTTTCATAGGCAATCTGTTGGATGTTTTTAATACTAAAAAAAAGGTTGAGTTAACTGATGCTGCGACAAGAGGAATGTCGAGCTCAAAACAAGTAATAACTGCAAAAAAGGATTCCTTAAAAATATCACAAGAGTGGCTTAATAGACATATTATTTCTTTACATGAAAAATTTGCATTAGGCTTTGCATGTATCATCTTATTTTTTGTTGGCGCACCTTTAGGTGCTTTAATTCGTAAAGGTGGAATAGGCTTACCTATGGTAATAGCCATACTGCTATTCTTAACCTATCATTTCATAGGTATTTTTGCTACAAACAGTGCTAAAAAAGGCGGCTTTAATCCTGTACTTGCTAGTTGGTTTTCTACATTAGTTATGTTACCTCTTGGTGTTTTTTTAACAAGGAGAGCTACTGCTGATAAAGGGCTATTTGATTTTGACGGTGTCATAGAACCTTTAAGAAAAGCTCTCAAAATTAAAGAGAAAAATAGCGTTGACTATAGGTTTTTAACTTCTTATAGCAATGAAGAATTAATCAATATAGCTAATAATTATAAGAACCAAGAACACGATGAAGCAACCACCTATGAAGCCTTAAAAGTTTTGATTACACGTGGAAATAGCATTAAGGAATTACGCAAAATGGGATTAACAATCAGTAATAATTACGACATATCTGAAACCATTATAAAATCAGATTATAAACCACATTCTAAGTTTGCTATTACCTTATATGTTATCGGGATTGCTCTACTTGTTCTCCATTTTATATTTAAAAATAACAAAATGCCTTCGTTAGCATCGGCCTCAATTCAATTAAGTTTAATTTCATTAGTTCTATTTATTATTTATTACATTAAATCTTTACTAAATACTTTAAAGTTTTACACCCATATAGGTAAGCCACAAAAAAAGCCAAACCCCCTTTTAATTATTATAGGTTTTCCACTTTATATGATTACATATATGTTCCTTAACGAGAAAATAAAGGAAGACTTAAAACTAAATTGTTTAGAATCTTTAAAATAAGCAATATCTTTGTAAAATGATTGCAGACACTATGACAAAAAAAGAAGCTTCAAAATTCAAGTTAAACACTATAAGTGAAGCTATTGAAGATATTAGAAACGGAAAGGTTATCATTGTTGTAGACGATGAGAATCGAGAAAATGAAGGCGATTTTGTTGCTGCTGCTGAAATGGTGACACCAGAAATGATAAACTTTATGGCAACCCATGGCAGAGGGCTTATTTGTACTCCATTAACTGAAACTAGGTGCAAAGAGTTGGAATTGGGAATGATGGTTAATAATAACACCGACCCTATGGAAACTGCTTTTACCGTTTCGGTAGATTTAAGAGGTCATGGTGTTACTACAGGTATTTCTGCAAAAGACCGTGCAAAAACAGTTAAGGCACTAATAAATAATGAAATAAAACCATTTGACTTAGCACGTCCGGGGCATATTTTTCCATTGGTGGCCAAAGAAGGTGGAGTATTGCGAAGAACTGGACATACTGAAGCTGCTATAGATTTTGCCCGTTTAGCGGGTTTAAAACCTGCTGGAGTTATAGTGGAAATAATGAACGAAGATGGTTCTATGGCACGCTTGCCGGAACTTATTAAAGTTGCAAAAAGGCAAGATTTAAAAATCGTTTCTATTGAAGATTTAGTCGCTTACAGAATGCAACACGACTCTTTAATTGAGAAAAAGGAAGATTTTCAAATAGAAACTCGTTTTGGAAGTTATAGATTAAGAGCTTACAAACAAACTACGAATAATCAAGTGCATATAGCTTTGACAAAAGGCGTTTGGAACGATAATGAAAAGGTTTTAACCCGAATAAACTCTACGCTTATTAACAATGATATTTTAGGAACACTTACAAACAATGTGGATAAGCAACTAGGTAATATGTTCGAGGTTATTAATAAAGAAGAAAAGGGTGCTATCATCTTTATTAATCAAGAAGCACAGTCAATGAGAATATTAAACCGGTTATCTATTTTAAAGGAGAATCAGACTAAGGGTAAAATTTCAAAAGCTCCTAGAATAAACATGGATGCCCGTGATTTCGGTATTGGTGCTCAAATACTTCACGATTTAAATATTCATAAACTACGATTAATTTCTAACACTGAACAAACCAAACGTGTAGGACTTATTGGTTATGGTTTAGAAATTGTGGAATATGTAAAATATTAAGATTTTAAGGACTTTTTTATAACTTCAGCCATCTTTAAAGCTCGCTCTTTAACTTGTTCCTCTGTCCAAGATAACTTTATTAAACAAGAAATATTTCTAGAAATATATAAATCAGATTTTGAAAAATCTTTAGTTTTTAGATATTCCAAACCATCTCTTACTTCTTTAGGAACTGGAAACAACGACTTTAAATCTTTAAGGTGATTCCATTCTTTAATATAATGCCAGTTGTTATTATAATAATTCCAACAAGCATCTATTCCATTTTCACTAAAGCCTTTTAATACTTTATTGACGGTTTCTAAATCTGGCAAAAAGTAATTAAAAAAGGCACCACTTTCTTCTCCTCCTTTTGGAACAGTTCTGAATGTTACTTCTGGGACCTCTGATAAAGCTTCTTTAAATAAGTTCAAGTTTCTTCTTTGAATTTCTAAGAACTCTGGTAAACGCCTTACTTGCCCTAAACCAACGGCTGCATGCAATTCCGATATTCTGAAATTATAACCCAAAAATGGGTGGGTTTCTGCACCACGATCATTACCAATGTGGTCGTGACCATGATCGCTATAATGGTCAGCATTTAAATAATAATCTTTATTGTTTGTTATGACTGCACCTCCTTCTCCACAAGTAATTGTTTTTACAAAATCGAAAGAAAAACAACCCAAATCGCCAATACTTCCTAATGGCTTGTCCTGATATGTTCCACCAATAGCTTGACAAGCATCTTCTACCAAAAGTAAATTGTGTTTGTTACAAACAGTCTGTAAAGCATCCATATGCGCCATACTACCACACATTTGCACTACCATTACAGCCTTTGTTTTAGATGTTATGGCTTGTTCCACGGCTTCTGGATTTAATCCTAAAGTATCATCAATATCGACTAACACAGGAATTGCCCCTAGCATCATAATAGCTTCAAAACTTGCTACAAACGTGAATGTCGGCATAATAACCTCGTCACCTGCTCCTACACCTGCTGATGCCAAAGCTACCGACACAGCTGCTGTTCCGCTTGATACAAGTTGCACGTATTTAGACTGAAAAGTATTTTGCAATTCAGCTTCAAGCTCTTTAGCTTTCCAATGCCCTTTTCTCATGCCATCAAACCCATAACGCATTAATACACCATTGTCTAATACATCGTTTACTTCTTTTCTTTCTAAATCTCCAAATAATTCAAATCCAGGCATAACTATTTTGTTTTTGTTTGCGTTAAGGGTTGGAACTAGTTACCATGTAACGCCGAAATATTTTATATTTCTATTATCGTATCTTTTAATGATTTTCTTACTTTTTTAAAATCTGAAAACATATCGTCTTTAGCTCTAAATCCAACTGGAAGAAGCAAAACCGAGGATAAACCTAAGGTATTTAAACCTAATATTTCATCAAACTTATCGGGTAGAAAACCTTCCATCGGACACGAATCTATCCCTTCAACAGCGCATACTGCCATTAAATTACCAAGCGCTATGTAGGCTTGGTTAGTAGACCACCGCTGGCGCTCTGAAACTGACATCTCTTCTATAGTTGTTATTAAACTCTCTCTGTAAGGTTTTAAAATAGTTTCTGAGGTGTTTCGTATATCTTTGATATTATTATAATAGGTAACAACATCCTCCTTTAATATGTCCTTTTGTATACAAATAGCCAATAAATGTGACGCATCTACAACTTGCTTTTGATTAAATGAATACTTTACTAAACTACTTCTTATATCTTTATTTTCAATGATTAATAATTTTATTGTTTGTAATCCAAAAGATGTAGCTGTAAGATTGAAAGCTTCTTTTAAAATGTTTATTTGATTACTTGATAACTTTTTTGAAGCATCAAATTTTTTGGTAGCATACCGCCACTTTAATTGTTTAATTATACTCATAAAACCTTATAATAACTTTGCAAAAATAACACTTGACATCCGTTTTGAAGTAAAAAATTAGCAAAATATGACGGGTTATTAAATATTAAATTTATTATTAAAAAATTTGGTTTTTATTTGAAAGAAATAAAAAAGGGTTCTATATTTGCACCCGCATTCAGGCAGATAGCTTGATGAGACACTTAAAGGAGAAATGGCAGAGTGGTCGAATGCGGCAGTCTTGAAAACTGTTGAGGGTCACACCTCCGGGGGTTCGAATCCCTCTTTCTCCGCTAAAAAACCATAACAAAAGTTATGGTTTTTTTATTTCATAATTACACTTAAACAAAATTTTATCAAAAAATAGTATCTTAGAAAGCAATCCAAACTAACTCATGCCTGAAACAAAATCTTGGTTACGCGTATTAATAGAATTGCTAGAAGCTTTTTTTGAGAGTTCAAGAACTATCAATAAAAAACGCACATGGCATCAACATGTTGTGCCATATGAGGAAGATTGGGCTGTTCGTCGTGAAGGAAATAAGCGTATTACATCAAAACATCGCAAACAAAGTACCGCGATACGTAAAGCTAAAACTTTAGCAAAAAAACATAAGGCAGATGTCGTTATACATAGAGCTGATGGCACTATCAGAGATCGTATAAATTATGATGACTAATTTACATATAGTTATAAATATGCCCGCTAAATAATGATACAGGAACTTAAAAGCAATTACGGACATTTATTTGAAGAAGCACTTTTAAATGAAATTAATCAGGTTGGTACTTATAAAGAAGTGAGTGAAGGTTCTAAATTAATGGATATTGGGGACTATATTAAAGCAATGCCCCTCTTAGTGTCGGGTGCTGTAAAAATTTTAAGGGAAGATAATGATGGTGATGAACTCCTACTCTATTTTTTAGAAAAAGGTGATACTTGCGCCATGACATTAACTTGCTGTATAGGTCAAACAAAAAGCGAAATAAGAGCTATTGCTGAAAAAGACACAAAGCTTATCATGATACCCATTCAAAAAATGGAAGAATGGTCTTCTAAATATAAAAGTTGGAGGAATTTTGTATTTAACAGCTATCATAACAGGCTAAATGAAATGCTTGAAACTATAGATAGTATTGCCTTTTTAAAGATGGATGAACGTCTTTTAAAATACCTTAATGAAAAAGCCCGAGTTTCTGATAATAACATTATTAATAATACGCATCAGGAAATAGCTTACGAACTACATACATCCAGGGTTGTTATCTCTCGGTTACTTAAAAAACTGGAAAATTTAGGTGAAATCGAACTGCACAGAAGTCATATTGTGATTAAAAATATATAGCTTTTGTTTGTAACCTATGTTACTGTACAGACAACACCAACAACTTAATTTTGCCATAAATAAAGAAGATTTATTTTATGGAAATTATAGAAATTGTAGGTTTTATTGGTGCCTTCGTTATTGGTACGGTGCTTGGACTTTTGGGTGGCGGCGGATCCATTTTAACCGTACCCTTATTGGTATATCTATTAAGCTACAATCCTATAATTGCTACTTCATATTCACTATTTGTAGTCGGCTCATCTTCTGTCGTTGGAGTTATTCAAAAACAGCGTGAAAAACTAGTAGATTTTAAAACTGGATTAGCCTTTTCATTTCCATCCTTTTTAGCTGTTTATGCTTCCAGAAGATACTTGGTTCCTAATATTCCAAACGAAATTTTTACGCTATTTGATTTTACTCTTACTAAAAACATGGCTATCATGGTGTTTTTTGCAATTATCATGCTTGTTGCAGCGGCTTCGATGATAAACAATAATAAAACACATGAAACCCCATTTACAAAGCAACCCTATTACAAAACTTTTATACAAGGACTTATAATAGGAACAACAACAGGTTTAATTGGCGCGGGTGGTGGATTTTTATATGTTCCTGCATTAGTACTTTGGGCAGGATTAACAATGAAAAAAGCAGTAGCAACCTCCTTAGTTATAATAGCTATTAACTCAATTATTGGGTTTATTGGTGATTTACATACCTTGGATATTGAGTGGGTATTTCTCCTTTCATTTTCAGGTTTAACCATTTTTGGAATATTGGTTGGTGGCTATTTTTCAAAGTTTATTTCAAATAAAGAATTAAAGAAATGGTTTGGTTTCTTTATACTAGTTATGGCTATTTATATTATTATTAAAGAAGTGTCGCAAAAATAAATAGTAACTTTTGTTACTGATTATTTTTTATATATAAATTATATTTACTAAAATTTTACTATCGTTATGAAAATCGAACAAATATATACTGGTTGTTTAGCACAGGGAGCTTATTATATAGAAAGCAAGGGTGAAGTTGCTATTATAGATCCTTTAAGAGAAGTGAAGCCATATATTAATAGAGCCAAATTAGATGATGCAAAAATTAAATATATTTTTGAGACTCATTTTCATGCTGATTTTGTAAGTGGTCATGTAACACTTTCCAAAAAAACAGGCGCTCCAATTATATTTGGTCCAAATGCTGAAACCAACTTTGATGCTATTATTGCTAAAGATGATCAAGAATTTAAACTAGGTGATGTTACTATAAAAGTACTTCATACGCCTGGGCATACTATGGAAAGTTCTGTGTTTTTATTAAAAGATGAAAACGGAAAAGACCATGCTATTTTTAGTGGTGACACCTTGTTTTTAGGTGATGTTGGTCGTCCAGATTTGGCACAAAAAATGGGAGAACTTACAGAAAAAGATTTGGCTGGATTTCTATTTGATAGTTTAAGGACCAAAATAATGCCTTTGGCAGACGATGTAATTGTATATCCGGCTCATGGCGCGGGTTCTGCTTGTGGTAAAAACTTAAGCAAAGAAACTGTTGATACTCTAGGAAACCAAAAGAAAACCAACTATGCACTTCGTGCAGATATGACTAAAGAGGAGTTCATAGATGAAGTCACCGAAGGTTTGTTACCTCCTCCACAATACTTTCCATTAAATGTAAAAATGAACAAGGAAGGTTATGATGATTTTGATAAAGTATTACAGCGAAGTGCACAAGCACTAACACCAGAAGCATTTGAAACTGCTGCAAATGAAACCGAAGCCGTAGTATTAGATGTTCGCCATCAAGATGATTTTGCCAAAGGCCACATACCACGTTCTATTTTTATTGGATTAGAAGGAGGTTTTGCACCGTGGGTTGGAGCATTAATTGCTGATGTAAAACAACCTATTTTATTAGTAACACCAGAAGGTCGTGAAGAAGAGACCATAACACGTTTATCTAGAGTTGGTTTTGATTATGTAATAGGATATTTAAAAGGTGGTTTTGAAGCTTGGAAAAATACTTCGAAAGAATATGATACAGTTAGTTCTCTTCCTGCATCAGCATTAAAAAAGGCAAAAGATGATGGTGAGGTTTCTGTATTCGATGTTAGAAAGAATGGTGAATATTTATCTGAGCATGTTATTAATGCAAATAACACACCTCTTGATTATATTAATGATTATTTAGCTGAATTTCCAGATAATAAAACATTTTTTATACACTGTGCTGGAGGCTATAGAAGTATGATAGCTGCATCTATTCTGAAAAGCAGAGGTATTCATAACTTAATTGATATAAAAGGGGGATTTAAAGCTATAAAGGAAGCTGGTGTTGAGGTATCAAATTATGTTTGTCCATCAACATTATAAATTTAAACAGATGAAATATATTTTAATGATGTCTATATTCTCTTTCTTGTTTAGTTGTAATACACAGCAATCCGATAATATTGTCACACTTGACAAAAACACTTTTAAATCTGAAATAGAAGAGAGAAAAGTTGTTTTAGTAGATGTTAGAACGCCAAAAGAGTTTGAATCTGGTCATATAACAGATGCTATTAATATTAATTTTTATGACACTAAAAAATTTGTATCGTCTTTTAATAAGCTAAACAAAGAAGAGCCGGTTTATTTATACTGCCGTTCTGGAAAACGAAGCTTAAAAGCAGCAAAACGATTAGATAGTCTTGGGTTTAAAAAAATATATGATCTTAAAGGTGGGTATTTAGACTGGAACTAAAATTTAATTAATGTCTTTTTTTCTTTTAAAAAACCCATACGTATTTTGACTCAAAAAATCTTTTGGAAACTTCTCGTCTCCTGAAAATCCTAACTCTATTTTTCCACTGTCTTCAGGAATGTAATTAGTTTTAAAAATATAGTCCCATAGGCTTAAACTGATACCAAAATTCACTCCATATTTTCCTTCCGGTAAATTATAAGCATGATGATACAAATGCATCACAGGATTATTTATAATATATTTAAGTGGTCCCCAAGTTATTTTTATGTTGGAATGATTGAAATGTCCTATTGCTATGGCTAAAAAATGAATAATATAGGCTTGTTCGGGTTCGAATCCAAACAATATCATAACCCCAAAAGTTTTCAATGGCTTGTATAAAATATTTTCCATCCAATGGTAACGTAAATGAGCAGCAAAACCCATTTCTTTTACACTGTGGTGTACTTTATGAAATCTCCAAAAAAGCGGAAACTTATGTAAAAGTATATGTGTAAACCATTGCACAAAATCGAGCACAATAAAGAAAACTAATAATTGTATCCACATAGACCATTCAGAAGGGTCGAAAAGCGCTATGGTTTTATTTGTTATTCCAATATTTTCAAAAATTTCTTGTAATACTTTATAAAAACCACTTATTGCAATTGAAAAAATGAAAAAATTAAAGAACATATAAAACCCATCCAGCCAAAAATCTTTTCTAAAAATAGACTGCTCCTTCCTCCAAGGAAACAATATTTCTAAAACCCAAACGAATAATGAAATCAAAATCAAGCCCCAAAAATAATTAGTATACCAAGGCACCTCAAAAGCAATAGATTTCCAAGTCCAATCTATTGTTCCATAAAAAGCATTAACAAAAGCATTAATATATTTTTCCATACTAAAATGTAATAGGGAGTAATTATTCTATAAAATTCAATATTATTGTGTAACATATGTTACTGCATGAATTATAAAAAACAATTTTATTTGCAAACTTAAATATAAAAATAATGAATTGGATATTTGAACCTTGGCCATGGTATGTTTCTGGCCCTATGATAGCATTAATCATGTTTTTACTTATTATGGTTGGTAAAAATTTTGGAATGTCGTCTAACCTAAGAACCATGTGTGCTCTCTGCGGTGCAGGAAAACATTCTGATTTTTTTAAGTTCGATTGGAAATCTCAAAAATGGAATTTAATGGTTGTGCTTGGTGCCATTATTGGTGGTTTTATTGCTTCTCATTACTTAACTAATGATTTCGCGGTCAATATTAATCCTGATACCATTACAGAATTAAACACCTTAGGCTTTAAAAGTGCTGGTAAATCTTATTTACCAATTGAATTGTTTGATGCCGATGCGTTTACAGATATTAAAAGCTTACTTATATTATCAATAGGTGGTCTTTTAGTTGGTTTCGGAACGAGGTATGCTGGTGGTTGTACCTCTGGTCATGCTATATCAGGTTTAAGTAATCTACAATTACCATCATTAATTGCTGTAATGGGGTTTTTTATAGGTGGCTTGGTGATGATTCATTTTATTTTCCCTTTAATTTTTTAAGCTATGGCAAGAACAGTTATTTATTTATTGATAGGAATTGTATTCGGGATAACCATGTTTAAATCTGAAGCTGCATCTTGGTTTCGAATTTATGAAATGTTTAAATTTCAATCCTTCCACATGTATGGCATCATAGGCTCAGCTTTAGTAATAGGAATTATCGTTATTCAAGCAATAAAACGTTTTAAAATTAAGTCAATTTACAATGAAGACATTAAGTTCATTCCAAAGGATAAAGGAATTACTCGGTATTTAGCAGGCGGGATAATTTTTGGCCTAGGTTGGGCGTTAGCAGGTGCATGTCCAGGTCCCATGTTCACTCTATTGGGCGCAGGCTTTTTGCCTATTTTAATAGTGATATTCTTTGCGATAGTTGGCACTTATATATATGGAGTAATTAAAGATAAACTACCTCATTAATGTTCTAGAATGAATTCAATAAAAAAAGCCTGAGAACTAATATTCTCAGGCTTTTTTTTCGTCGGGGTGGCAGGATTCGAACCTGCGACCTCCGCGTCCCAAACGCGGCGCGATAACCGGGCTACGCTACACCCCGAATTGGTTATCAAAAATTGCGGAGAGACGGGGATTCGAACCCCGGCGACAGTTACCCGTCGACAGATTAGCAATCTGCTCCATTACCACTCTGGCACCTCTCCTTTTTTAAAAGAACTCAGCAATAAAATTGCGGTTGCAAATGTAATTCATCCTATACTAGAACGCAACTATTTTATTTATTTTTTTAGAAATTTTATTCAGGGTATTCTATTCGCAAATGATAAATATTTGCTAGTTTGTATTTTAGGACTTTTTTTATAGACTGAATTTCTTTGAAAGTTATATTAGCATTTAAAAATTGGTTTTCTTCAATTTGTTTATTAATAATATTTTCAACAAAAGCTTCTATTTTAGTTGTTGTGGGCTCCTTTAAACTTTTAGATGCTGCTTCAATACTATCACACATCATTAAAATAGCTGTTTCTTTACTAAATGGTTTTGGTCCTGGGTATTTAAAATCACCTTTATCAACCTCCGGAAAATCTTTCAATTCTTTCGTGTAAAAATAATAGACCAAACTCGTGCCATGATGTGTTCTTATAAAATCAATAACTCTATCGGGTAAATTATTTTTCTTAGCTATTTCAATACCTTCAATAACATGGTTTATTATAATACTAGCACTTTCTTTTGAGGATAATTCATCATGCGGGTTAATTCCTGTGGATTGATTCTCAGTAAAATATGTTGGGTTTTTCATTTTACCAATATCATGATATAATGCACCTACTCTAACCAACATAGCATTGGCTCCTATTTCATTGGCGCTTGCTTCAGCTAAATTAGCTACGTTAAGTGAATGATGAAATGTTCCTGGTGCTTTGTTTGATAGCTCTTTAAGTAATTTACTGTTAGTATCTGATAACTCCAAAAGAGATACATCAGAAACTAATCCAAATAATTTTTCATAAGCATAAATTAAAGGCTGTACAAAAAGCGTTGCTAATCCACATAAAATAAACCAAATAAAGGTCTCCCATTTAAGCTCATCTATACTTCCTTCATGAATCACAAAAAATGCGAAATATGCTATAATGTAAATAAGAGTTATCTGCCCAACCGAAATAAATAAATTAGCCCGTTTATATAATTCAGAAACGGTTAATATCGTTACTATTCCCGCAATAATTTGAAGAAACATATACTCATAACTATTTGGTACAATAAAACCCAATAAAAGCACTGTAAGCACATGTGCAAACAGACCTAATCTAGCATCAAAAAAGGCTTTAAACACTAATGGCAAAATACAAATAGGCACAATGTAAATGTATTTCGAGTTATAATTAACCACCAAAGTAGTTATGAATATCATTAAGGAAAGGTTGAAAAATATAAAGGTAACTTTGGTGTTATTTTCAAAAACAACTGGTCTATATTTTCGCAAAAATAATAGCAACATGAGTAATGCTAAAGCTACTAGCAAGGTATAAGCAAACAATACCCAGTTATAGTTTGATTTACTCCAAACTTGCGACTCATATTCAGATTGCAAAGACTTTAAAATCTGGTACTTTTCTAAATCAACAACTTCGCCTTTTGAAACTATTAAAGTTTCTTTAGCTATACTCCCTCTTGTGTAGGCTATTTTAGCTAGTTCATCTTCTAAAGCTTTATCAGTAAATGATTTGTTAAACGTTACATTAGGCTCAATAATATCAAAAAACAAAGCAACAAAGTCAGTTTTATAGCTTAAGTAATTGTTTTCTGATAATACTTTATCAATGGCTGGAGTTAATTCGTCTTGTTTAATTAAATTCGAATAAAAGCCTTCATTAATTTTTTCTCGTCCGTCAAGAATCGTAATTGCTCTATCATCCAAAAAATCATAGTTTTCACCTAAAACACCATATTTGTACAATTCTGAAATAATAGATTTACCAACAACATACAAATTATTTGCAATACGCGTAGGTAGAGAATCTGCTAACTGTATTTTAAACTGTTTATCATACTCACTTTCAACCTTGATTTTAACACTATTATCTATATCAAAATATAGTTGTGCATTTTCTGAAATTACTTTCTTATCGGCGTCAATTTCTGCATCGGTTTTTTTAATAGCAAAATCAAATGGCGCATATAAGTTTTCCGATTGCCAAGGCTTACCCTTTTCAAAGCTGTATTTAAACTTTCCACTTTTTGGAAATAAATAAACAATTAAAAATGTAGTAGCAATAAACAGTAAACCTTTATAAATTAAGGAGTGGTTTCGGTATAGTCTATTTATAAAGTCTTTCATTTAAAAGAATAATGAAATCAAATGTAATAAAATTCTAAGCTTTAACCATTTTTTATAATAAAGGAATACTTTAAAATTCTACTAAAAAATCATTATTTTCGCAACTACTAAACTAAAGTATTAAATACATGAATAACGAAGTAGTCATCGTTTCTGCTGCAAGAACCCCAATTGGCAGCTTTCTAGGAGCTTTATCAACTATTCCTGCACCTAATTTGGGTGCCATTGCTATAAAAGGCGCACTAAATAAAATTAATTTAAAACCTGAATTAGTTGAAGAAGTGTTAATGGGGAATGTTGTTCAGGCAGGAACTGGACAAGCACCTGCAAGACAAGCGGCTATTTATGCTGGTATTCCTAATACAGTTCCATGTACGACAGTAAATAAGGTATGTGCTTCTGGTATGAAAGCAGTTATGCAAGCAGCACAATCAATCGCTTTAGGTGATACTAATATTGTTGTTGCTGGCGGTATGGAAAACATGAGTTTAATACCTCATTATTTACACGCTCGTACAGGGACAAAATTTGGTCCGTCTACGTTAGTTGATGGCATGCAAAAAGATGGATTGGTAGATGCTTATAACCAAAATGCTATGGGAGTTTGTGCTGATGCATGTGCGGTAAAATATAATTTCTCAAGAGAAGAACAGGATGCTTATGCTATTCAGTCATATAAACGTTCTGCTAGCGCTTGGGAAGCAGGTAAATTTGATAATGAAGTGGTGCCAGTTGAAGTGCCTCAACGTCGTGGAGAACCTATTATTGTGTCTAAAGATGAAGAATTCACAAACGTTAGAATGGATAAAATTCCTCAATTACGACCTGCTTTTACGAAGGATGGTACCGTAACTGCAGCCAATGCATCTACTATAAATGATGGTGCCGGTGCTATGGTGTTAATGAGCAAATCTAAAGCAGATGAGTTGGGTTTAAAACCATTAGCTACTTTAAAAAGTTATGCGGATGCTGCACACGAACCTGAATGGTTTACTACTGCACCAGCAAAAGCATTACCAAAGGCTTTAGAAAAAGCAGGTATAAAGATTAATGATGTTGATTTTTTTGAGTTTAATGAAGCTTTTTCTGTAGTTGGTTTAGCCAATATGAAAATTTTAGGGTTAAATGATAGTAATGTGAATGTAAATGGTGGCGCTGTATCACTTGGACATCCGCTTGGTTGTTCTGGTGTTAGAATTTTAATTACGCTTTTAAATGTTTTAGAACAGAATAATGCAAAAATCGGTGCTGCAGCTATTTGTAATGGTGGTGGTGGTGCTTCGGCAATGATTATTGAACGAAATTAAGGGTATTTAATGCAATACGGAATTTGTAATTTAAGCATTGTTCCTCTCAGAAATGAACCTGCAGACACAAGTGAATTGGTATCACAAGTGCTTTATGGTGAGATTTTTAAAATATTAGAACAGCGCAAAAATTGGTTTAGAATAAGACTTGCTTTCGATAAATATGAGGGTTGGATTGATAACAAACAATACTTCGAAATATCTCAAGATCAATATAAAGACTTAAATTCAGAAATTCCTAAATTGTCATTAGACTTAGTTGAGTTTGTTGAGGACGATAACGTTCAATTAAAACCCATACTTCTTGGTTCTACGTTGAATGGACTATCAATTTTAAATCAAAAATACGATGGCATTACAACAATAAAAAAGGAACCAAAAGACTATCTTTTAAAAACGGCATTCCTATATTTAAATACCCCTTACCTTTGGGGAGGAAAAACTCCATTTGGGATAGATTGTTCTGGTTTCACCCAAATGGTTTATAAGTTGAACGGCTATAAATTATTACGTGATGCATCGCAACAAGCAACACAAGGTGAAGCTTTAAGTTTTATTGAGGAAAGTGAACCTGGAGATTTAGCTTTTTTTGATAATGATGAAGGTATCATAACCCATGTTGGTATCATAATGCCCGATAACTATATTATCCATGCACACGGCAAGGTAAGAATAGACAGGTTAGACCACTCTGGGATATATAATGTAGATAAAAGAGCGCACACTCATAAACTACGTGTCATTAAAAAAATCATATAAAAAAAGCCGCAAATTGCGGCTTTTTTATTTTGATCTCTTAAGAATTATTGTCCACCTTCAATAGCATCAACTTTTACTTTCATTTCTTTATATTTATCGGTCTCACCAACAATACTATAAATATTCATTAAAGTTTTAGCTGCACTTAAGTTTTCACTGTCTAAGTCTAAAGCTTTTTTCAAGTAAGGAATAGCATCTCTGTATAGGCCTTGTCTTTTTTCTCTTAATTCGTCATAACGCTTATCATCAGCTTTTGAAGTTCCTAATCCATTCATTTCATCAATAATAGGCTGTTCTTGACTTAATATTAACGCTGAAATATTAATATATGCGTTTACATAATCAGGATCTAATTCAATCGCCTTTTCATAATAAGCCTTTGCTTCGTCAAATTCATTGGATTCAGCAGATATAACACCTAAGTTATATTGTAATTCTGGGTTTGTAGGGTCCATTTTAGTTGCTTGTTGTAACAAGTTTTTAAACTCCTCTGTATTACCCATTTTATAGTAAACATTAGCTTCAGATAATATCAAATTAATATCCTCAGGACTTTCGGCTCTTGCTTCTTTCATCGCTGCGAGTGCTTTTTCATTATCACCTTGACTCACATAGATTAAAGCAATATTCTTAACAATTTCTGGTAATTTAGACTCCGTTAAACGTTCTCCCGGTTTTATGTGACTACCTGATTTTACATATATGTCTCTGGTATTCTTATCTAAAACCTCCTCTTTTCCGGTTTCTTTATCAATAGCATAGTATTCTTTTTCAATACCAGTATAGCCTAAATCTTTAAGTTTACCGTAAAGCTCAAGAGCCCTATCATAATCTTTAATATTAACAGATGTTGCCGCTGCATAATATAAAAATACGGTGTCCGTTTTTCTTACATTGTAGGCAGACTCAAAATAATTAGATGCTATCTTATAATTTTTCTCTTCATAGGCTTTGTTTCCTTTAGATAAAAAACTATTTAGCATATCGTTTTGAAGTAAACCAACTTCTTCCGTATTACCTGTTACGTTTTTTAAACTAGATAAAGCTTGTTCTATATCTTGCATGCTTGCATTTCCCTTAGCAAATAAAGCCTCAGCATTTAATAGATAATAAGTAGATTTTAATTTCTCGTCTAAAGATGCTAACATAGGCTCCACTTGTTTAAGAGCTTGTTTTGCTTCTGAGAAGTTAGCATTTTTAATTGCTTTTTCTGCAGCTTTTAATTCCTTTTTTTGTGCAAATGAAAATGCACTAATTGAAAGCGCTAAAGCAATGATAATTCGTTTTTTCATTTTGTAATAAATTTAGTTTAATTTTCAGTATTATTTTCTTCTATAGAGTTATCAAGAGTTGTGCCATCTTGTAAATCGTTAGTGTTTTCAACAGTTTCAGATCCTTCAACATCATCTTCATCATGCATTACTTTTGCAACTGCTGCAATAGAATCGTTACCTTTTAAATTGATTAGCTTAACACCTTGAGTTGCTCTACCCATAGTTCTTAAATTCTCAACTGCAAGCCTAATAGCAATACCAGATTTATTAATTATCATTAAATCGTCGCTATCAGTCACTGTTTTAATTGCTACTAAGTTACCAGTTTTTTCGGTAATAGAAATAGTTTTAACACCTTTTCCGCCACGGTTTGTAATTCTATAAACAGCTTCACCATCTTCAGGGTCATCAATATAGGTGCGCTTACCATAACCGTTTTCAGAAACAACTAAAACAGTTTCTTCTAAAGGGTTTTCAACCGTTACCATTCCAATAACTTCATCCTTCGCATTTGCTAAAGTAATACCTCTAACACCTGAAGCATTTCTACCCATTGGTCTTGTTTTAGCCTCTTCAAAACGAATGGCTTTACCAGATTTAAGTGCTAACATAACTTGGCTAGAACCCGTTGTTAATTTAGCCTCTAAAAGTACATCGTCTTCTTTAATAGTAATAGCATTAATACCATTAGTTCTAGGACGCGAATACTGCTCTAAAGAAGTCTTTTTAACTTGGCCGTTTTTAGTAGCCATAATTACGTAATGACTATTAATGTAATCCTCATCTTTTAAATCTTGAGTACAAATAAATGCCATTACTTTATCATCTTGCTCGATGTTTATAAGGTTTTGTATAGCACGCCCTTTGGATGTTTTACTACCTTCTGGAATTTCATAAACACGCATCCAGAAACATTTTCCTTTTTGAGTGAAAAACAGCATATATTGGTGATTTGTACCAACAAATAAATGCTCTAAGAAATCTTCATTTCTTGTAGTTGATGCTTTTTGACCAACTCCTCCTCTATTCTGCGTTTTGTATTCTGTTAATGATGTACGCTTAATATATCCTGCATGCGAAATAGTAATAACAACTTTTTCATCTGGAATCATATCTTCAATACTCAAATCACCACCAGCGTATTCAATAGTAGAACGACGTTCGTCACCGTATTTATCACGAATTACTTCTAATTCTGATTTTATGATGTCCATTCTGCGCTCTTTCTTATCCAAGATATCTTTTAAATCTTCAATGGTTTTCATCAATTCATCATATTCAGAGCGTAATTTGTCTTGCTCTAAACCTGTTAATTGACGTAATCGCATTTCAACTATAGCTTTTGCTTGAATTTCTGAAAGCTTGAAACGTTCTATTAATTTCTCTCGTGCTTCATCAGCATTTGAAGAGGCTCTAATTAAAGCTATAACTTCATCGATATTATCGGAAGCAATAATTAAACCTTCTAAAATATGTGCGCGCTCTTCTGCTTTTCTTAATTCATAAGTAGTTCGCCTTACTACAACTTCGTGTCTGTGTTCAACAAAATAATGAATAAGCTCTTTAAGGTTTAAAAGCTGTGGACGCCCTTTAACTAATGCAATGTTATTTACACTAAATGAGGATTGTAGCGCCGTATATTTGTATAATTTGTTTAATACAATATTTGGTATTGCATCACGCTTTAAAACGTAAACGATGCGCATCCCGTTTCTATCTGATTCATCACGAATAGTAGCAATACCTTCCAGCTTCTTATCGTTAACCAAATCTGCCGTTTTTTTTATCATTTCAGCTTTGTTAATCTGGTATGGAATCTCAGTTACAATGATGCACTCACGTCCTTGAACTTCTTCAATAATTGCTTTACCGCGAATAACAATACGCCCGCGACCTGTATGGAATGCTTCTTTTACTCCATCATATCCGTAAATTGTTCCTCCCGTCGGAAAATCTGGCGCTTTTACATGCTTAATTAATTCATCAATTTCAATCTCACTGTTGTCAATATAAGCTATCGTACCATTAACCACCTCAGTCAAATTATGAGGAGGCATATTGGTTGCCATACCTACCGCTATACCTGATGCACCATTCACTAAAAGTCCTGGAATACGAGTAGGTAATACTGTAGGTTCTTGTAAAGTGTCATCAAAATTTAATTTATGATCAACGGTTTCCTTTTCAATATCTGCCAACATATCTTCAGATATCTTTCGCATGCGTGCTTCTGTATAACGCATTGCTGCTGGACTATCACCATCAATAGAACCAAAATTTCCTTGACCATCTACAAGCATATAACGCAAACTCCATTCTTGAGCCATACGTACCATAGCATCATATACTGATGTATCTCCATGTGGGTGATATTTTCCTAAAACTTCTCCAACTATTCTTGCTGATTTTTTATGTGCTGTATTCGATCTAACACCCAATTCGTGCATACCATAAAGTACACGTCTATGAACCGGTTTTAAACCATCTCTTACATCTGGTAAAGCACGTGACACAATGACCGACATTGAATAATCAATGTATGCCGATTTCATCTCATCCTCAATGTTAATAGGGATCAATTTTTCTCCTTCTGCCATATATAATTTAATTTAATTTTTATCTGTATTTCCAAACATGCTAATATAAGTATTTCGATAGTTACGGTAGGTCTTTTAATCGTATTTTTAGGTTTTTTTTATTAACAATTTCACTCTACTTTTTAGTTAATAAGTATCCCCCAAAAAGTTTTGATTTTATAAAGATTTTTTCGTCAATTAGCACCAAACAGACATTTTTAGGTATAGTTTTTGCCTTAAGTAAAATGTTTTAGTATTTTTAATGCAGAAAGGACACTATTTATGGATGATAATTTTTCCCCAAGAGTAAAAGATGTTATTGCTTTTAGTAAAGAAGAAGCATTACGCTTAGGCCATGATTTTATTGGCACTGAGCATTTAATGCTTGGGCTTTTGCGTGATGGAAACGGAAAGGCAATTAATATATTAAACGCTCTGGATATTGATTTAAATCATTTACGACGTAAAGTTGAAATTTTAAGTCCTGCGAACCCCAATATTGCTGTAGCTTCCAATCAAAAAAAGAACTTACACCTTACACGACAAGCAGAACGCGCTTTAAAAACAACCTTTTTAGAAGCAAAATTATTTCAAAGTACATCTATAAATACAGCGCATTTATTGCTTTGTATTTTAAGGAATGAAAACGACCCTACTACCAAACTTTTAAATAAATTAAAAGTGGACTACGACAATGTTAAAGAACAATTCAAATTTATGATCACAAACGACAACGACTATATAGAGCCTAAGGCTGAATTTCAAGACGATGATGCAAACGCTGAAGATGAAGCTGCAAAGGATAATATTTTTAATGCACCAGCTGGTAAGTCTAACAAAAAATCTAAAACGCCCGTTTTAGATAATTTTGGTAGGGATTTAACCGCTTTAGCCGAAGAAGGCAAGTTAGACCCAGTAGTGGGTAGAGAAAAAGAAATACAACGGGTTTCTCAGGTTTTAAGTAGAAGAAAGAAAAATAACCCACTTTTAATTGGTGAACCTGGTGTCGGTAAATCTGCCATTGCAGAAGGATTAGCGTTAAGAATTGTAAAAAGAAAAGTTTCTAGAATTCTTTTTAATAAGCGTGTAGTAACTTTGGATTTGGCAAGTTTAGTTGCAGGTACAAAGTATAGAGGGCAGTTTGAAGAACGTATGAAAGCCGTAATGAATGAACTTGAAAAGAATGATGACGTTATTCTTTTTATTGATGAAATTCATACAATCGTAGGTGCTGGTGGTGCCACAGGAAGTTTGGACGCATCAAACATGTTTAAACCAGCTTTAGCTAGAGGTGAAATTCAATGTATTGGTGCTACAACACTTGATGAATACAGACAATATATTGAAAAAGATGGTGCTTTAGAACGTCGTTTTCAGAAGGTGATAGTTGAGCCTACTACGGTTGAAGAAACTATAGAAATTCTTAACAATATAAAAGCTAAATACGAAGAACATCACAATGTTGATTATACACCAGAAGCCATTGAAGCTTGTGTGAAATTAACAAACAGATATATGACAGAACGGTTTCTGCCTGACAAAGCCATAGATGCTTTAGATGAAGCTGGTTCTCGTGTACATATTACCAATATTGATGTTCCTCAGCAAATTATAGAGTTAGAAAAGCAACTTGAAGCCATTAAGGAAACAAAAAATGCTGTTGTTAGAAAGCAAAAATATGAGGAAGCTGCAAAACTAAGAGATGATGAAAAACGCATTGAGAAAGAACTTGCTATTGCTCAAGAAAAGTGGGAAGAAGACACTAAACAGCATCGAGAAATTGTTACAGAAGATAATGTTGCGGATGTGGTTTCAATGATGACTGGTGTACCTGTAAATAGAATTGCACAGACTGAAATTAATAAATTGGCTGAACTACCAAACCTTATTAAGGGTAAAGTAATTGGTCAAGATGAAGCAGTTGCTAAAGTGGTTAAGGCTATTCAGCGTAATCGTGCTGGACTTAAAGACCCTAACAAGCCAATTGGTTCATTTATATTCTTAGGTCAAACAGGCGTTGGTAAAACGCAGTTAGCAAAAGTACTTTCCCGCGAATTATTCGATAGTGAAGATTCACTTGTTAGAATTGATATGAGTGAATACATGGAAAAATTTGCTATTTCTCGCTTAATTGGGGCACCTCCAGGTTATGTTGGTTATGAAGAAGGTGGGCAATTAACTGAAAAAGTAAGACGCAAGCCATACGCAGTGATTCTTTTGGATGAAATTGAAAAAGCGCATCCAGACGTATTTAATATGTTACTCCAAGTTTTAGACGATGGCTATTTGACTGATAGTCTAGGAAGAAAAATTGACTTTAGAAATACTATCATAATTATGACATCTAACATTGGAGCCAGAAAGCTAAAAGATTTTGGTACGGGTATTGGTTTTGGTACAGCTTCACAGAAAGCTCAGGAAGATGCCAATGCAAGAAGTGTTATTGAAAATGCGCTTAAAAAATCTTTTGCTCCTGAATTTCTAAATAGAATTGATGATGTTGTGGTATTTAATCCATTAGAAAAAGAGGATATTAATAAAATCATCGATATCGAATTGCAAAAACTTTTAGCAAGAATTAAAGGACTTGGTTATAACCTAACGTTAACCAAAATTGCAAAAGATTTTATAGCTGAAAAAGGTTTTGACAGACAATATGGAGCACGTCCTTTAAAAAGAGCGATTCAAAAATATGTTGAAGATGCCTTAGCTGAAGAGATTGTGGCTTCTCACTTGCAAGACGGCGATAGCATTAAAATTGATTTAGATAAGAAAACGGATGAGTTGAGTATTTCAATTGAAAAAGCTGAAAAACCTACTGAATCTTAATAAATCATTATTTTAATAAATTAAAATCCTACTAATTAAACTTGGTAGGATTTTTTTTTGATAAAACTGTAACAAACTAAAAAAGTATTAATCTATATTTTAATAACTAGAATTTTTTGACGCCAACCCAATTAAATAATGAACAGCTAATCGAGCTCTGTAAATCTGGGAACCAATCTGCGCAATTGGAAATTTACAACAGATATTACAAAGCAATGTACAATACGTCTTTAAGAATTGTAAAGAATAGTTATGAAGCAGAAGATGTTATGCAAGATTCATTATTAGTCGCCTTTACAAAGTTAAATGATTTGAATGACACAAAAATTTTTGGAGCTTGGTTAAAAAGAATAGTTATCAATAAAAGCATTTATCATTATAAGAAGAAGAACAAATATCAAGAGGTAGCTTTAGATGATATCCTTTACAAAGTTGAAGACGAGTCTAACGGAATTGAAAGTGATTATGAGTTTACAAATTTACAAGCACAGCAAGTTTTAAACACCATGAAAACACTTAAAGACAACTACAGAATTGCCTTAACATTAAACTTAATAGAAGGTTATGATTATGAGGAGATTTGTGATATTATGAATTTAACCAATGCCAATTGCAGAACAACCATTTCAAGAGCTAAGGAAAGTTTAAGACAAAAGTTGCAAACGTCAATATTGCATTAAATCTACAGAAACATGAAATGAGCCATTATAAGAAGTTGACACCAAACAAAATAATTATTGGCGAATTACATCTGACCGATAAAAACGATAAAATTAAAACAGATGAAAAAAAATACTATAGAAGATTTATTTACCCATCTAAAAAATGATTTTGACTTTGAAGAACCAAAAGCGAATCATGAACGACGCTTTTTAGGCAAACTAAATAATAATGGCGAGCTACAACTAGTTAATGCTCCAAAACAAAGGCGTCGTTTATGGAAACCACTAATTGGTGTAGCCGCCTCTATAGTATTACTTCTTACAGTATTTATTAGTTCTAAACCAGAGGATGCCATAGGGGATTTAGCAAGTGTATCTCCACAAATGGCAGAAACGCAAGATTTTTTTACGCTTACAATCAATGAAGAATTAACTAAATTAAATCAAGAATCATCTCCAGAGGTACAAGGTTTAATCAATGATGCCTTGGCACAAATAAAAAAATTAGAAGAAGATTATTCATTATTAAAAGAGGATTTGATAGAAAGTGGCGACGACAATAGAGTCATTTATGCCATGATATCAAACTTTCAAAATAGAATAGACATCTTGCAAAACACACTGGATCAAATAAAACAGGTAAAACAGTTAAAAAATTCATCAAATTATGAAGCATCTGAAACTATAATTTAAATAAAATCATCAAATTAATTCAGATGTCAAAAAACGACATTAATCAATAACTAAAAAACGATCACATGAAACGAGCATTACAACTTAAAACCTTATTAGTATTATTAATACTTCCTCTATTTCTGTCTGCTTCAAATGAAGTAAAAGACAAACACTCAAAAACCAAAACTATTAAAAAAGAGTTTTCAGTAAACTCTACTGCAACTTTAAAAGTTAATAATAGCTACGGAAATTTAGATGTAGTTACCTGGAATGAAAATCGAATAGTTTTTGAAATAACAATTACAACCTCAGGAAATGACGAAGAAAAAGTTGAAGAAAAACTAAAAGATATTGATGTAGTCTTTTCAGCAACAACAGATTTGGTCTCTGCTGAAACTAAGTTTAACAAGAACAACTCAAAATCCTGGTGGAAATGGAACAACAAGAACAATGTAAATATGAAAATTAATTATGTAGTTAAAATGCCTATTACAGGTAAAGTTAATTTGAACAATGATTATGGCAACATTAACCTAGAAAAGTTAGAAGGAAAAGCAGAAATTAATTGTGATTACGGGAAAATTACTACCAAAGAACTTATGGCCGATGGTAATGTTTTAAATTTTGACTACACAAAGGGGTGTTATTTTGAATACATAAAAAGTGGTAAAATAAATGCAGACTATAGTGATTACACGGTTTCAAAAACTAAAAACCTAGATATTAATGCAGATTACACGAACTCCAAAATAGAGGTTGCTGAAGACGTTAATTATAATTGTGACTACGGAAATATAAAAATTGACAAGGTTAATAACATAACTGGTAACGGGGATTATTTAACCACCATTATTGGAGATGTGTACAAAAATGTGTCTATAAAGGCAGATTATGGTTCTATAAAAATAAATAGAATGACTGAAAATGCTGGAAATGTTAGCATTAAGTCTGACTATACTGGTATTAAAATTGGTTACGCACCACAATACAATTTTAGTTTTGAAATTAATTTGCAATATGCATCATTAAATAGTGGTAATGACTTAGAGTTTTCTAAAAAAACTGAAAAATCTTTTGATAAATATTATTCAGGACACTATGGAAGTAATTCTACAGGAAACAAAATTAATATCTCATCCGAATACGGGAGTTTAACATTATTCAAAAATTAATCAAATCACAATAAAATAAATCAAAATGAAAACATTAATCAAAAAACAAACAGTATTATTTATCATTGCTCTATTAGTTTCAACAATATCAAACGCTCAATGGAAAAAAGTTAAAGGCAATGGCAATATGACCACAGAAACTAGAACAACTTCCGACTATGAAGGAATAAAATGTGCTGGTTCGTTTGACTACAAATTAGTAAGCGGTACCGAAGGGCAAATAAAAATTGAGGCTGAAGAAAATTTACTTGAATATATTATAGTTGAAGTAAAGGAAAATAATCTAGTGGTTAAAACTAAAAAAGGAGTAAGTCTAAACCCAAGTAATAAACATGGAATTGTCATCACTATTCCTTTTAAAGACATTAACAAAATTTCACTAGCTGGTTCCGGAGATTTATGGAATGAAGATAAAATAAACGCAACAAACCTTTATGTTTCACTTGCTGGTTCGGGAGATATAATTTTAGATATAAATACAACATCAGTTAAAGCGTCCATTGCTGGTTCTGGAGATTTATCTTTAAAGGGGAATACAACCAATTTAGAAGCTCGTGTAGCGGGATCAGGAGATTTTCATGGCTTTGATTTACAATCAAACAATACTGATGTTTCAATAGCTGGTTCTGGAGATGCAAAAGTTGTTAGCAATGAAACTTTAAAAGCTCGAGTGGCAGGTTCTGGAGATATTGTTTATAAAGGCAACCCAAAAATGGATACAAAAGTATCTGGATCTGGCAGTATTACAAATTAATTTTTAAGTATAATTTGAAAAGCAACAATGCAGATTGTTGCTTTTTTTATGTATTATGTTTTGGAACTCTAAATAACAGAATTATTCCAAAGAAAAAGAATATGAATAAAAACAAAATACCGTTACGCATACTCCCTGTGATTTGGTCAATAAATGCAAAAATTACCATACCGATTACAATCCCTATTTTTTCTGCAACATCATAAAAACTAAAGTATGATGTTGTATCATCCGTTTCTGGTAAAAACTTTGAATAAGTAGATCGTGCTAAGGATTGAATGCCTCCCATGACCAACCCAACTATACTTGCCGCAATATAAAACTGCATGGGTGTTTCCATAAAATAGGCATAAAAACACAAGCTCATCCAAATTAAATTCACACCAATAAGTGTTCTTATATTTCCGAATTTTGAAGAGGCTCTAGAGGTTAAAATGGCTCCTAAAACTGCTACTAACTGAATGACTAAAATACTAACAATTAACCCTGTAGTTTTGGCTTCACTACTTCCCCAAGCTATTTCTTCTTCACCAAAATAAACGGCTACTAGCATAATAGTTTGCACCGCCATACTAAATACAAAGAAGGCATATAAATAACGCTTCAATCTTAGGTTTTTCTTTAAGTCTTTCCAAACCAATCGTAACTCTTTAAAACCATTAAATACAACATCTTTGGTTACCTTATGTCCATTTGATGTGCCCTTTGGTAACCAATAAAATGAATATTGACTGAATAATGCCCACCATATACCGACTGTTATAAACGAATAACGCATCATTTGCATTTTAGAAGCACCATCATCTTGACTCATCACCATAGCTAAATTTACTATAAGTAAAATTACACTACCAAAATAGCCCATTGAGAAACCTTTAGCACTCACACTATCCTGCTGTTCTGGAAAAGCAATATCTGGCAAATAGGAATTATAAAACACCAAACTTCCCCAATATCCTATTAATCCCATAAAATAGAATAATAGGCTTAAGTGAATACCTTCAGGTGAAATATCGAACCAATACAAACCAATGCAACCAGCACTTCCAACGTAGCAAAAGAATTTTAAAAAATTCTTTTTATTTCCAACATAATCTGCAATTCCTGAAAGGATTGGAGAGGTAAAAACCACCACTAAAAACGTAAAAGCCGTCACAAAAGTAATGAGTGCAGTACTTTTAAACTCAAAGCCAAAAGCTTGAACCGTTTTTATTTCTGATAAAAAAAGCGCTGAATAAAATATTGGGAATATAGAAGACGCAATAGTTAATGTATAAACCGAATTTGCCCAATCGTAAAATGCCCAAGCATTAAGAAGTTTTTTACTCCCTTTTTCTAATGTTGCCATAATAAAAAAGCTGCTCTTTTGTGAGCAGCTTCTAAAGTAATCAAATATTTTATATAACTAGAATTTTCCTAGTGGTCTAAATTCATTAATACCATATTTTTTTGCTTCAGTTTTAGCTAAAGGTGCTAATTTTTGAAGTTCTGCAATACGCGAATCGTTTGAAGGGTGTGTACTCAAAAATTCGGGTGGTGCTTGTCCTCCACTATTAGCTTTCATACGTTTCCATAATTCTGCAGCTTCATCAGGATTATAACCAGCCACTGCCATTAAATAAAGACCAATTTTATCTGCTTCCGTTTCATGGCCTCTACTAAACGGCAACATCACTCCTACTGTTGAACCTACACCATAGGCTTGGTTAAACATTTCTCTAGATTGATCATCTTTAATTGCTACATTTCCCGCAACCGCACCTAATTGTTGAAGCATTCCTGCACTCATACGTTGTTGTCCGTGATTAGCTAGCGCATGAGCCACTTCATGCCCCATAATAGCAGCAATAGCTGTTTCATTTTCGGCAATAGGCAAAATACCAGTATAAAATACTATTTTTCCACCAGGCATACACCAAGCATTCACTGTAGCATCATTTACCAAATTATATTCCCATTTATAATCTTTTAAATACCCTTGTAGTCCGTTGGCATTCATCCATCGCTCTGCAGCCACCGCTATTCTTTGCCCTACGCGTTTAATCATTTCAGCATCTTTAGTACCAGTAACCACCTTGTTTTCAGATAAAAACTGATTATACTGAGCAAACGAAGAAGGAAATATTTGAGAATTAGGCACTAATGCTAATGTTTTTTTTCCTGTAAATGGATTTGTTGCACAAGCAATTATTAATAGTGCTATTCCTAATGTTAAAATTGTTTTCTTCAAATTCATTTTTATAAATTTTTATTTGTTTATAAAAATACAAAAATCATACCTTTAATCTAATTCTACATTCAAATTTATGAGTTGTAAATAATAAAAATATTTATTCGTTTAACATCCCGTTATGTTTTTAATTCTGAAACGACTATTTTTAATAAAAAATAAAACATGAAAAACTTATTGATTGCTTTAATAACCTTGTTAGTATTTAATTGCAAAGGAAATACACAAACCGAATCCAATGAAACTTATAAAATTTCTAAAACGGAAGCTGAATGGAAAGGACAACTTTCAGATATGGAATTTTATGTGCTGAGAAAAGCAGGGACTGAGCGCCCATTTTCTAGTTCTTTAAACAAAAATTATAACAAAGGAATTTATATTTGTGTAGCTTGTGAAACACCTTTGTTTAAAAGCGAAAACAAGTTTGACTCTGGTACAGGATGGCCTAGCTTTGATAGAGAAATTAAAGGAAATGTAGCCTTTTCAACAGATTATGATTTGGGTTATGCAAGAACTGAGGAGCATTGCGCTAATTGTGGAGGCCATTTAGGTCATGTTTTTAATGACGGTCCAAAAGAAACTACTGGAAAAAGACATTGTATAAATGGTGTCGCTTTAAAATTTATACCCAAGGAATAGTACTGATTAAATGGAAAGTTACTTAACAAGTGTCATTAAGCAATTTGAATATTACAAGAGTCTGGGTGATAAAACAATTAACATACTGTCGTTTGATGAGTTACAAAATGAAATAGCCAAAGATTCTAACTCAATTTCAATTATTGTTAAGCATCTAGTTGGGAATATGCTTAGTAGGTGGACTAACTTTTTAATTGAAGATGGTGAAAAAGAATGGAGACATCGAGACCAAGAGTTTGAAGATACTTATACCTCAAAAAAAGCGCTTTTAAATAATTGGAACAAAGGATGGAATTGTCTTTTTAAAGCTTTGAAACCATTAAGTAACGATGATTTAGAACGTATTGTATATATTAGAAATCAAGGACATACAGTTACCGAAGCCATCAACAGGCAATTAGCACATTACTCGTATCACATTGGACAAATTGTGTTCTTAGGAAAAGTTTTAAAAGGTGAACAATGGCAATCCTTGTCCATTCCCAAAGGAGATTCCTCAAAGTATAATAATGAGAAATTCAGTAAAGAAAAAGGAAGACGTCATTTCACAGATGATTTATAAATTTATAGTAAATAAAAACACCTTCAATTAAATTGAAGGTGTTTTTTGTAAACAAAAGTTGTTATTTAGAATCTAAAACTTTAGTGCTGAAATAACCTATTGATCGGACTATCATACCCTCATCATTAAAGTCGTGAGTATACATTGCTGGCATCACTAGTTTTTTCTTATCAGACTTTCTTATCACTCTAAAGTTCCACCAAGACTGAATAGTCATACCGCCTCCACCAATCTCGTAATCTAACCCATCGGGATAACCAACGACATCTATACTTTCAATTTCATATTTCTTATAAAATTCCTGATGTGCTGCCTTAAGTTCTTCCAAAGTCATGCTTTCTCCAACAGCCATTTCTAAATTATTAAAACTTGCTTTTTCATCAAAATAACTATATGCTTTTTCCAAATCCATATTTTCAAAAGCGGCCATCATTCTTCTCACTTTATTGATATATTTATGCGAGTTATAAAGTGTTCCATTTTTTCTTTCTGAAAAACCTTCGCGTAAGGTTTGAAAAACGGTTCCATCATTATAAGTAATCATTGTGACTATCTTGTTGTCTTTATTCACAAAAAACAATCGGTGTAAAGGCATATTTAATTTCACACCCGTGTCATCATGTACTCCTTTTAGATCATCCCATGTTTGAACCCAAACTTCACCTTTACTATCGGCATATTCCAGGGCATCTGGATAAGCACCTGGAGTTCTTTCAATACTTAAATAAGAAGTGTTGTTCTTCCAGAATAGCGATTGGTTTAAAAACGCTTTTTTCGGAGTACCTTTCGCTTCAGGGTTTGTGTTCATCCCGTTAATCGCTCTGAAATTATCCGCTAAATAAGTTGATAATTTCGTGGTATCACCTTTAATAAATGCTTGCTGCATAGCTTCAACAGCAGTAATTGACGGATGCTCAAGATAGATAGTTCCGTTTTTTTTCTTTTGTGAAAACATGATGATGGAAAATGCCATCATCGCAATTGTTACATGTTTTTTCATTTTTGTTAATTTTGGTTGGTTAATATCTATCAATTTAACAAAAATAATTGGTTATCAGTCAGTTATTATTTTATTTATGTTTTCAACCTCTTTTTAAACGGACGAATAATTAAACGTGCTTCACGATCAAAACGCACATAATTATACACCCAATTTACAAAAACCACCATTCGGTTTCTAAACCCTATCAAGAAAAACAAATGCACAAACATCCAAACATACCAAGCAAAAATGCCTTGAAACTTAAAACGCTTTAAGTCTACTACAGCTTTATTTCTACCAATGGTAGCCATGGCTCCCTTGTCTTTATATTTAAAAGAATGCATAGGTTTTTCTTCAATTAATCGCAATAAATTATCTCCTAACTGTTTCCCTTGCTGAATAGCTGGTTGCGCCATCATCGGCAACCCGTTTGGAAATTCATCATTAATCATACAAGCAATATCTCCTACGGCAAAAATATGATTGAATCCTTTTACTTGATTAAATTCATTTACCAAAATTCGGTTTCCTCGAGTAATAAATTCTTCAGCATCTACCCCTTTAATAGTTGCTCCTTTAACACCAGCAGCCCAAACCACTGTAGCAGTTTCAAAAGTTAAATCTGTATTGGTGGTAACCGTTTTTCCATCATAATTGGTAACACGAACATTTTTCCAAATGTTAACTCCTAACTTTTCTAGAAAATCTTCAGCTTTTTTTGAAGCTTTGTCACTCATACCTTTTAAAATACAATCTGAAGACTGTACAATATGTATTTGAGCTAATCTAGTATCTAAGTCAGGATAGTCTTTTGGTAAAATTCCTTTTTTTATTTCTGCCAAAGCACCAGCCAACTCTACACCTGTTGGTCCACCACCTACAATTACAAAATTCATTAAAGCATTACGTTCATTTAAATCCGAAGTCAACAGAGCATCCTCAAAATTTTCAAGTATTAAACTTCTTAAGTTTAAAGATTGAGGTATGGTTTTCATCGCCATGCTATGCTTTTCTATTTCTGAATTCCCAAAATAATTGGTCTCAGAGCCCGAAGCCACAACTAAATAATCAAACTTAAGTTTACCAATGTCCGTAACCACTTTATTTTTTTCAGTATCAATTTCATCTACATTTGCCAACCGAAAGTAAAAATTTGGGAAATCTTTTAATATTTTCCTAATAGGATAAGCAATAGAATCTGGTTCTAAACCACCTGTGGAAACTTGATATAATAAGGGTTGAAAAGTGTGGTAGTTGTTTTTATCCAAAAGTACAACTTGCACTTCTTGTTTTGATAATTTTTTTGCTAGGGCAACACCTGCAAAACCGCCTCCAATAATAACGACTCTAGGGAAACTTGTTCTTGGTATGTTCATATAATTATACTTGCATACAAAGGTAGTAAAACCCAGATAGATTTCATTATTCACAAGAATGTCAAAATAAAAATATAACATCAATATTTTTTTTCGATTTATCAGATTCTAAATTCTTTTTTAAAAATCGATTTCGTAAATTCGTAACCTAAAATTTAACACATGAGTAAATACGATATTATTGTTCTTGGAAGTGGTCCTGGTGGTTATGTTACTGCAATCAGAGCATCACAATTAGGTTTTAAAACCGCTATTGTTGAAAAAGAAAATTTAGGCGGTGTATGTTTAAATTGGGGCTGTATTCCAACAAAAGCACTCTTAAAGTCCGCTCAAGTTTTTGAATATCTTAAGCATGCTGAAGATTACGGTTTAAACGTGAAAGAGGCAAAACACGATTTTGACGCTGTTGTAAAACGTAGTCGTGGTGTTGCAGATGGCATGAGTAAAGGTGTTCAATTTCTAATGAAAAAGAACAAAATTGATGTTATTAATGGCTTTGGAAAACTAAAACCAGGAAAAAAGGTAGAAGTTGATGGGACTGAATATAGCGCTGATAATATTATAATTGCCACAGGTGCACGTTCTCGTGAATTACCTAGTTTACCGCAAGATGGTGAAAAAGTTATTGGTTATAGAGAAGCTATGAGTTTAAAAAAGCAGCCAAAGAAAATGATTGTTGTTGGTTCTGGGGCTATTGGTGTTGAATTTGCTTATTTCTATAACTCAATGGGTACTGAGGTAACTATTGTTGAGTTTTTACCGAATGTGGTTCCTGTTGAGGATGAAGATGTATCAAAACAATTAGAACGTTCATTTAAAAAGTCTGGAATTAATATTATGACTTCTGCAGAAGTTACTAAAGTAGATACTTCTGGAAAAGGTGTTAAAGCTACAGTAAAGACAAGTAAAGGTGAAGAAGTTTTAGAAGCTGATATTATTTTAAGTGCCGTAGGAATTAAAACAAATATTGAAAACATTGGTTTAGAAGATGTTGGTATTGTTGTGGATAGAGACAAGATAATTGTAAACGATTTTTATCAAACTAACATCCCAGGTTATTATGCTATTGGTGATGTAACTCCAGGCCAAGCATTAGCACACGTTGCTTCTGCGGAAGGAATACTTTGTGTTGAAAAAATTGCTGGTATGCATGTTGAATCGTTGGATTATGGTAATATCCCTGGATGTACATATTGTTCACCTGAAATTGCTAGCGTTGGTTTAACTGAAAAACAAGCTAAGGAAAAAGGCTTGGATATAAAAGTTGGTAAATTTCCGTTTTCTGCTTCTGGTAAAGCAAGTGCAGGTGGAAATAAAGATGGCTTTGTAAAAGTGATTTTTGATGCCAAATATGGAGAGTGGTTAGGTTGCCATATGATTGGTGCGGGTGTAACAGATATGATTGCCGAAGCCGTTTTAGGTAGAAAACTTGAAACTACCGGACACGAAGTTTTAAAAGCAGTTCATCCACATCCAACAATGAGTGAAGCCGTTATGGAAGCTGTTGCTGATGCTTATGACGAAGTAATCCACTTATAATAGATATATTTATACAACTATATAAAAGCAAAAAGTTCCAGAAATTTCTGGAACTTTTTTTATGTTTAAAATTTACGAGAGTTAATAGTCTAAATAAAACTTTGTATGGCTAATTCATAACTCTGTAAACCAAAGCCCAAAATAACCCCTTTTGCATTAGGAGAAATAAAGGACTGATGCCTAAATTCTTCTCTATTAAACGTATTAGATATATGTACTTCAACCACTGGCGTTTCTATGGCTTTTACTGCATCACCAATACCTACAGAAGTATGGGTATACGCCGCAGCATTTAAAATAATACCATCATAGCTAAATCCTACTTCATGTAATTTGTTAATAATTTCACCTTCAATATTAGATTGGAAGTAATCAATTTTAATGTTAGGGTACTTCTCTTTAATTTCTTCTAAAAACTCGGTAAAGGACAAACTGCCATAAATTGCTGGTTCTCGTTTACCAAGTAAGTTTAAATTAGGACCGTTTATGATGGATAGCTTTTTCATGCTGGTAAATATATTAAAAATAAGATATAAAAATAGGAGCATAAAAGCTCCTATTTTTATAAATTAAGCAGGATGTATTTTAAAACTTATACCCTAAACCTGCAAAAAAACCATTAAGTTTTACAGAATATCCACTTGGAGCGTCTTCAATTAAGTTAGCTAACCCTAAATTATATCTGGCCTCAACAAAGAACTTTTCAGATATATCATATGCTACACCTGCCTCAACCCCAAAATTAAAAGATTTTTCACCCTCCTCTGTGTCTAATAAAAAACCTAAACTTGGTCCAGCAAGAATGTTAAACTGTTCCGCAACTGGAAATTTAGCCATTAAAGGAATAGCAATAAAATTTAAATCTTCAACTGAAACAAAAAGCAACTCAGGCTGAAACGTAAATGATTCTGAAGCCTCAATTTCGGTAAAAGCTCCAATATAGAAGCCAGTTTCTGACGTTGAAATATTTTCACCTTCAGCTTTAAATTTTACTGAGGCAAAATCTGCTCCAGCTTTTAGCCCAAAGCTTTGCGCATAACCTACGGTAATTGAAAATACCGTAATAATTAACAATAAAAATGGTTTTTTCATAATTTTAGGTATTAAATGTTTTTGATTGTGCAAATGAATGATATTTTTATTAATAAATATTAAATTTTAACTATTATTTTAACATTTGATTTAAAAAAAACTCTATCAAAATTTACACAACTGATGTTGAGAAATTGATTGCTCTTATATAAACTAATGATTCCGTGGTATCTCCGCGTTTTATGTCCACAAACTACAATTGCAATAGTTAGAATTAATTTTCTTTTCTATTAAACTATATGTGCTATTTAATCAAACACCAAACAAAATTTAGTTTTTTAAAAAGAAAAACTGGCATGAAAATAATTTTCTTCTTACATTCTTTTAATAAATATCTTATTATGAAATAAAAAAAACCGAAGATTAGCTTCGGTCTTTTAAATTTAAAATTGTTTTTTAAAAAGAAAATGCAATTGAAACCTGAAATACACCATTTTTCCAATTTAAGTTGTTTATATCTGGAACCTCAGAGAACCCCATATTATAACGAGCATTCAAGTTTAATCCACTATCAAATTGATAACCTAACCCGACATTACCGCTGAAATCAAATGAATTGACATCGTCTTTTATATCTTCTTCACCAGAATCATATTTATCTTTAGCACTCAATAAAAATCCAAATTGTGGTCCTGCCTCGACATAAAACTCATCAGATAATTTAAGTTGTGCTAATACAGGTACATTAAAATAATTTAAATTAAATGAACCTTCATCAAAGCCATCATCGTAATTTGCACCTTGAGTAGAAAATAGTATCTCTGGCTGGATTGCCAAATTACCATCTTCATCTATGCAAAACCTACCATAACCTCCAACATGAAAACCTGTTCTAGAACTTAAGTCTTCAGTATTTTCTCCAGAAAAAGAAGAAAAATTCACACCTGCTTTAATACCTTTTGTGCAAAAGCAACTAGATAAAGTTAAAGCAGCAAAAATCAAAACAATAAATTTACATTTCATAATAAGCTGATTTTTAGTTGATTAATATCAATAAATTTAATGTTTTAATATGATAAAAACAAACTGAATTAAAAAACAACGATTCAAATATTTACTTTTAAACGAAATTTATAATTAGAACTTAGTAAAATATGGTTCAAAAAAATAGAGGTCTAAAGCCTCTCTGGAATATTTTAATAAAATACATTCTTAATAAAAAATTGAACCCCAAATTATGCTATTTTTACACATATGAAATGGCAAAATGCACTTAAGGATTATCAATTGTATTTACAAATTGAGCGTGGATTATCAAAAAACTCCATAAGCAGTTATACCAATGATGTTCAAAAGTTGACTACGTTTTTAGAAACTAATGATATTGTGGTGTCTCCTACCTCAATATCAACAGAAACCATTCAAGAGTTTATTTATGAAATTGCAAAAAAAGTTAATGCTAGATCTCAATCTCGCATTATTTCAGGATTACGAAGTTTCTTCAATTACCTAGTTTTTGAAGACTATATAAAAAACAATCCTTTAGATTTGATAGAGTCTCCTAAAATAGGCAGAAAACTTCCTGATACTTTATCAGAAGTAGAAATAGATAAAATAATTGGCGCTGTAGATTTAAGTAAACCTGAAGGCGAGCGCAATAGGGCGATGCTAGAAACTTTATACGGATGTGGTTTGCGCGTTAGTGAACTTATAAACCTTAAAATATCGGATTTATTTTTTGATGAAGGGTTTATAAAAGTTACTGGTAAGGGAGATAAACAACGCTTTGTTCCTATTGTAGAAATTACTCAGAAATACATCAACATTTATAGACATGAAGTTAGAAACCATTTAAATATTCAAGCCGGTTATGAAGATACACTGTTTTTAAACCGTAGAGGCAAGAAACTAACTCGTGCAATGATTTTTACTATTATAAAACAACTCGCTGAAAAAATAGGATTAAAGAAAAGTATATCACCACATACATTCAGACATTCATTTGCAACACATCTTCTTCAAAATAATGCCGACTTACGTTCTATACAATTAATGTTAGGACATGAAAGTATTACGACTACTGAAATATATGTTCATTTAGATAAAAGCCATTTAACCAAAGTGGTAGAGCAATTTCATCCAAGAAAATAAAAAATCCAGCGATTGCTGGATTTTAATTCAAGAATTTTTAACTACCTATTTAGCAATATTAACGGCACGCGTTTCTCTAATTACAGTAACCTTTACTTGCCCTGGATAGGTCATGTCCGTTTGTACTTTTTGCGAAATACTAAACGATAAGTCTGCCGCTTTTTGGTCATCAACTTTTTCACTTTCTACAATCACGCGCAACTCTCTACCTGCTTGAATAGCATAGGCTTTTTTTACACCAGTGAAACCAAAAGCGATATCTTCTAAGTCTTTCAAACGTTGAATATAACTATCTAAAACTTGACGACGCGCACCAGGACGTGCACCTGAAATAGCATCGCAAACTTGGATTATTGGCGCTAACAATGACTTCATTTCAATTTCATCGTGATGCGCTCCAATAGCGTTACAAACATCATCCTTTTCACCAAACTTTTCTGCCCATTGCATTCCTAGAATTGCATGAGGAGTTTCCATATCTGCTTCAGCATCTGGTACTTTACCTATATCGTGTAATAAACCTGCACGTTTTGCTAATTTTGGGTTTAACCCTAATTCAGCTGCCATCACACCACAAAGTTTTGCAACTTCACGTGAGTGTTGTAATAAGTTCTGTCCGTAAGACGAACGATATTTCATTCTACCCACCATTTTGATAAGCTCCGGATGGAGGTTATGTATACCTAAATCAATAACGGTCCTCTTTCCTACCTCAATAATCTCCTGTTCGATTTGTTTTTTAGTTTTCTCAACAACCTCCTCAATTCTAGCAGGATGTATTCTACCATCTGTAACTAGTTTATGTAATGATAAGCGAGCAATTTCGCGTCGTACAGAATCAAAACAAGATAATATAATGGCTTCAGGCGTATCATCAACTATAATTTCAACACCAGTTGCGGCTTCTATAGCACGAATATTTCTACCTTCACGACCAATGATGCGCCCTTTTACATCATCCGATTCAATATTAAAAACGGACACGCAATTATCTACCGCCTCTTCTGTTCCAATGCGTTGAATCGTATTTATTATAATCTTTTTAGCATCTTGTTCAGCAGTTAATTTTGCTTCTTCTAAGGAACTTTGAATGTAAGCCATGGCATCATTTTTAGCCTCACCTTTTAAAGATTCGACTAACTGTTCTTTGGCCTCTTCTGCAGAAAGGCTAGAAATTACTTCTAATTGTTGTACCTGACTTTTATGAAGTTTATCAAGTTCTTCTTGCTTTTTCTCAATAACATCTAGTCTATGATTATAATCTTTTATTTTACTTTCTAAGCTATCGTTAAGCTTTTTACTCTTAGAAAGTTCATTAGATATTTGAGATTCTTTATCGCGTGTACGCTTTTCGGCATCCGACATTTTTTTATCACGATCTAAAATTACCTTTTCGTGTTCTGCCTTAAGCTCTAAAAATTTTTCTTTGGCCTGAAGTATTTTGTCTTTTTTTATGCTCTCGCCTTCACTATTCGCCTGTTTTAATATTAATGTGGCACTTTTTTTAGCTTCTTTTACAAGTTTTGAAGCATTATTTTTTTCGAGTGTTTTTGCTATTATAAAGCCAATAATTAGCCCTAAAACAACACCCCCTACTGCAAATATAATTGAGTTATCCATCCTTATTTAGTTGATTTTAGTATATAAAAAAGCCTACATCAGTTTAGAGTTTTGTATAAACCCCTTAAAAACAAGTTTAGGGCTAACAAGCTGATCAAGGATCTGCTCAAGGCAGCCTGCTTTTACAACTTAAACTCACCCTTTTTAAAGAATTAACGTTGAGTTTATCAAAAAAAATAACTAATGTAGGCAGTAACTTTTAGTTTATTTTAAAGAACGTACAAGAGACTAAATATGCGATTGCAATAATTCATTTAAAGCCTTTATTTTAGCTTCAACATGCTCATTAACTGTTGCTTTATCAATAGACTTCTGTTCAACTTGAGAAGCAAATTGTAAAGCACACATGGCTAATACATCTTGTTTATCTCGAACAGAATAACTTTGCTCAAATTGCTTTATCATAAATTCTATGTTCTTAGCTGCTTTACGCAATCCTTCTTCTTGATGAGGCTCAATCGTTAAAGGATATACTCTGTTAGCTATAGATAGCTTTATTTTAAGCTTTTCTGACATGTAATTTATGTTGCCTTAATCTGAAAGTTGACCAATACAATGATCTATATCCCGAATTAATGCGTTTATTTTAAGCTTAGTTTCTCTTTTATTATCGTCACTACCAAGTATCGTATTTGCCATTTTTAGGGCTTCGTACTTTTCTTCCCAATCTGTAATTTGCTCCTTATGAGTTAAAATTTCTTGCTGAGAAACTTCTAATTCTTCATTTAATTTCAAATTGGCAAGCTTTAAAAGCTCTAACTTGTGTAATACCTTACTAATCTTGTTTTCTAATGAATCTACAATATCTTCAATATTACTCATTTACAAATTTCAATACTTATATCACAAAGTTAACATACCTAGCCATAAATTACAATTGTTTTTTCATAAAATTTTAAAATCATTTATTTATACCCATAAACACTAGTCTGGTTTGATTTTTGTATAAAGCTTTGCATATTCACATCAAATTAATACTTTAGCCATAGATAGATTTTTATGAGATTAATCCTGTCCCTACTTTTAGTTTTACCATTATTTTCTAGCGCTCAAAATAATTACCCGCAAGATTATTTTAGCAGTCCGCTTGAAATTCCGTTAATTTTATCAGGCACCTTTGCAGAATTGCGGTCTAATCATTTTCATTCTGGATTGGATATAAAAACGCAGCAACGAACCGGTTTAAAGGTTAAAGCTTCTGCTAGTGGTTTTGTAAGTAGAATAAAAGTATCACACTTTGGTTACGGAAAAGCTTTATATATAACCCACCCCAACGGATACACTACCGTATATGCTCATTTGCAAAAGTTCTCTCCAGAAATTGAAGCGTATGTTAAAAAACAGCAATATGATAAAGAATCATATGAAGTTGAAATGTTCCCAAATCCTGAAGTTTTACCTGTTACAAAAGATAGCATCGTAGCATATAGTGGTAATACGGGAGGTTCTGGTGGTCCGCATTTGCATTATGAAATTCGAGACAAGGAAGAACGCCCTATAAACCCAATGCTTTTTGGTATTGATATAAAAGATACAACAACACCCATCGTAAAATCAATTTACGCCTATCCACTAGATGAAAATTCCTCAATAAACAAAATGAATAAAAAGCAGGAATTAAGGCTAATTCCCTTAAAAAATGGTGATTATGCAGTAGAAGGAATTGAAGCTATTGGAACCATAGGTTTTGGAATTGAAACTAACGATAGACAAGATTTGGCAGCCAACTCTAATGGTGTTTATAATATCCAAACTTTTGTTAATGGTAATAGAAATTTTGAAATAGATTTCAAACGCTTCTCATTTGATGAAACAAAACACATAAATCAGTTAATTGATTACGAACATTATTCTGAGAAAAAGAAACGCATTCAAAAATTATTCATTAAAAATAGTCCTTTAAGTCTGTATAAATCAACTATAAAAGATGGCTTTTTAACAATTGCCGATAGCACCAATACAGTTTATAAAATTAGAATAGCCGATTATAAAAACAACGAAACTTGGGTAACATTAAACATTAAAGGAGCAACAAATACCATTTCTGAACCTGTAAAAATAAAAACAACACCTTACTTTATAAAAGCAGACCAAACTACAAATTTAAACAAAGGAAATGTTACAGTAAACATCTATAAAGATACTTTTTATGAAGATTTTTATATGGATTTTGAAGTAAATAACGATACGCTCATTTTACACGACGATATTGTTCCAACTAGAAAAAGTTTCAATATTAATTATGATGTTAGCAATTATACAAATGAGGATAAGAACAAACTTTACATTGCTCGATTGGTAGGTTACAGAAAAAACTATCCTATTTACACCTATACTAAGAGAAATGGAAACACTTTAACCGCTTATTCAAAAGTCTTAGGTACTTATAACCTAGCAACCGACACAATTAATCCAACTATTAAGCCTGTTAATTTTAAAAATGAACAATGGCTTAGTAATTATAGATATTTAAAAGTAGAAATTGATGATGAAGGTTCAGGAGTTTCAAATTATAGAGCTACTGTAAATGGAAAGTGGATTTTAATGGAGTACGATTACAAAACTAAAACACTTACACACGATTTTAATGATGGCGTAATAACTGATACAAAAAACAATTTAAAGGTAATTGTAACCGATAATGTTGGAAATAATTCTACTTTTGAAGCGTTATTTTATCGAAAATAAACTTTACAACTTTTGAGAGCTAAACTTGTACTAACCACCATTCTGCTTCTTGCCTTTATAACCATTGGTTTTTCTCAAACCGCAACAGTTAAGGGTGTTATTTTAGACGAAAACAATCAACCTCTTGAAAACGTTAATATAAAAACCGAAACTAGTGGAACTCAAACAAACGAGAATGGTTTTTATATTTTAAATATTACTGCAAACAAAGATATCAGTATAGAATTCACGCATCTTTCACACAAAAAAGTGGTTGCTACTTTTAATTTGAAAAATGGTGAAGCCTATGAGTTTAATCCTGTTATGAAATTGACTGTAGAGCAAATCGGAACCGTGGTGGTAACCAATAATAGACGGAAAGAAGTTGAAGGTATTATTACTTTAAAGCCAGAAACTATAAGAAAAATTCCTGGTGCAAACGCCGGTGTTGAGAATCTACTTTTAACACTTCCAGGAGTGAGCAACAATAACGAACTCAGTACTCAATATTCTGTAAGAGGTGGAAATTATGATGAAAACTTGGTATACGTGAATGGTATTGAAGTGTATCGTCCGTTTTTAGTACGTTCAGGACAACAAGAAGGCTTGAGTTTTGTAAATACCGATATGGTTCAAAATGTTGATTTTTCAGCAGGTGGTTTTCAGGCCAAGTATGGTGATAAGTTATCTTCTGTTTTAGATATCACTTACAAAAACCCTTATCAATTTGAAGTGAATGCTGATTTAAGTTTACTTGGTGGCAGTTTGTCGGTTGAAAATATCAGTAAAGACTCAAAATTTTCAGGTATTGTAGGTCTTCGTTACCGTGATAATAGTTTATTAGTAAATGCCAAAGAAACAGAAACCAATTTTAAACCTTCTTTTGCCGATATCCAAGGCTATTTTACTTATAAATTCTCAAATAAATTTCATTTGAGTTTTTTAGGAAATGCCTCTCTGAATAAATATAACTACGAGCCACAAACACGTCAAACTAATTTTGGAACGCTTACCGATCCTGTTGCTCTATTGGTTTTTTATCAAGGTCAAGAAAAAGATAGATATCAGACATTGTTTGGAGCATTTAAAGGATCTTATTTTGCGAATGATGATTTAACACTTCATTTAATTGCATCAACATATCACACCACTGAAGAAGAGTATTTTGATATTTTGGCACAATACCGACTTGGTGAAGTTAACACCAATATTGGCGATGAAAATTTAGGTGACGTTGAATTTAGCGAAGGTATTGGTAGTCAATTAAATCACGGTAGAAACGACTTGGATGCACTAATCACCAACATTGAACATAAAGGTGATTTCAAAATTAAAGATAACCGTATTGAATGGTCGGTAAAATATACCAATGAAGATATTCGTGATCGTTTAATAGAATGGGAAGTTATTGATTCGGCAGGTTTTTCAATAAGACCTCCGAGAGCAATACCAATAAACGAACAACCTTATGTTCCTTATAGTGGTCCATTAGAACCCTTTACAAACGTTCGGGCAACCAATAATACCCAAATTAATAGACTGCAAGCTTATGCACAGTGGAGTAAACGCAGTATGATTGGTAGCAGTGATGTTTGGTACAATGCTGGTGTTCGCGTTCATAATTGGTCAGTAAATGGTGATGGTATTTCATCTTCAAACCAAATGGTGTTTAGCCCGCGAGGACAATTCGCTATAAAACCAGATTGGGACAAGGATATGTTATTTAGGGTTGCGACAGGTTTGTACTACCAACCACCTTTTTATAGAGAACTACGTGACTCAAGCGGAACTGTTCAACCTAATGTAAAAGCTCAAAAATCATTTCATGTGGTTTTAGGAAACGATTATAGCTTTAAAATGTGGGACAGACCTTTTAAGTTAACATCAGAATTGTATTATAAAAACCTAAGCGATGTTAATCCTTATACCTTAGAAAACGTCAGAATCAGGTATCGAGCTTCTAATAATGCAAAAGCTTATGCATACGGCTTAGATTTGCGCTTAAATGGAGAATTTGTTCCTGGTACAGAATCGTGGTTTAGCTTTGGGTATTTAAAAACAGAAGAAAACATTAATAACAGAGGTTATATTTCGCGTCCTACAGACCAACGATTAAAGTTTGCCGCTTTATTTCAAGATTATGTGCCAAACGTTCCTAACTTAAAACTATACTTAAACTTAGTATATAACACAGGGTTGCCAGGAGGCTCTCCTAGTTATGCCGATCCGTACGAATACCAGAATAGGTTGCCGGATTATAAACGAGCCGATTTAGGATTACAGTTGGTTTTAGTCGACGATAAAAAACAATTTAAAAGGGGGTGGAAAAAACCATTTAAGGAGCTCTCTTTAGGTTTTGAAATCTTTAATATTTTTGATGTACAAAACTCTATTACTAATACTTGGGTACGCGACGTTTATAGCAAACGTCAATACGCCATTCCTAATTACTTAACACCACGAGTGTTTAATGTGAGAACTACAATGAAGTTTTAATTTATATTTCTGAATAATGAATAAAATTATCATAAACTTATGTTTTTCAATAATTTTCATTCACCTTTCTTATGGACAAAATTTTTATTTTAAAACTGGGACTCCATCAACAAGAAACTATTATACTGAAATAAAATATGAAGATGTAAATGGAAAAATAATTATTCCAGTTACTATTGAAGGCGTCGTTTATCGTTTTCTTTTTGATACGGGAGCGCCAAATCTTATTTCAAAAGATCTTTGGAAAAAAATAGCTTCCAAATCAGTTAAAATTATTTCGGTTACTGATGCTAATCAGAAAAAGCAACGTATGGAACTTGCCTCTATACCAAGATTAACTATTGGCACTTTATCATTTAAAAACTCATCTGCATTAGTGTTTGAGGGTGAAAACAATCTAGTGTTTGAATGTTTCAATATTGATGGTATTATTGGTAGCAACTTATTGAGAAAATCTATTATTCAAATACAATCTAAAAATAAGTTGCTGATTCTTACAAATGATTCTAAAAAATTAAACCTAAAAAAAGAACACGCTTCAAAATTACTGCTAGTTGGAAAACAAAGCAGCCCTTATATTTCTATAAAGTTAATAGGAGAAGATTCTGGGACAGAAAGTCTTTTATTTGATACAGGAGCAAGTGGTTTTTACGACCTATGTAAAACAAATTACAACGTCCTTAAAGAAAAGAAAATAGCTAAAATTCTTTCAAAAAGTTATGGGTCTTCTAGTGTTGGTATGTTTGGTATTGCAGATAAAAGTGAGCAGTATCTTTTAAAAATACCTCAACTAAAAGTAAATAATCACATTTTAAAAAATGTCGTTACAACAACTGGAGACGATGATAACTCTAGAATTGGTTCCGATATTCTAAAATATGGAACTGTAACCTTAAATTTCTCCAAAGAGGTTTTTTATTTTCAACCTTTTCAGTCTGTTGATAATTTGGATGAAAAACTTTTAGGTTTTACTCCAACCATTGAAAACAATAAGCTTGTTGTTGGCTTTATTTGGGACGAATTGCTCAAAGAAAAAATTGAATTTGGTGATGAAATTATTGAGGTAAATGGGATTGATGTTCAAAATCAAGAAATTTGTAATTTTATTAATAAAAAGTCCATTTTTAAGAATAGTGATGTTTTGAATATTGTTTTTAAAAACAAAAATGGGGAAATCACTAAAATGGAATTAGAAAAGATATAAAATGAAGTTAGAAACCACTATAATTAAAAAAGCAGTATTTAGCCCAAATATTAAAACCTATATTTTAATAGTAGTTTCATTACTCCTACTCATTACCATAATAAGCATTCCTATTTTAATTATCTGGTTTTTAGGTTTAGGGCAATATATAAGTAAACGCTATTACGAAAACTTAGAATGCCAGTTAAATAATAGGCATTTGGAATTTAAAAAAGGAGTGCTATTTAGAGTCGAAAAAACTATTCCGCTGGAAAACATACAAGATTTAACCTTTATTGAAAATCCCCTGTTGAAATATCTTGATTTACGCATTTTAAAAATTGAAACTGCGGGACAAAGCAATCCTAAAGGAAGTGATATGAAATTAGTTGGAATTGTGGATGCTCAAGAATTTAAAGAAGCTGTTTTAAATCAAAGAGAAGTAATTCAATCTCGTTCTAAAGAAAATAGCCAATCTATTTCAACAAGTGAGAAAACTAATATTTTATTAGAGGAAATAAGAGATCTTTTAAATGAAATTAAAAAATAAGTAATACTACCTTGCTTTGTGGGTTCTTGTTATTACATATCTTATATCATAAATTTCGGCAGAATAATCTGACTCGATTTTAACCGTACCTCCATTAGTTTCCCAAGTACCTAAAGTGTAGCCTGAAAAAGAACTTAAGTAATAGTGTTCGACCCCAACACCTTTGGAGGTTATAAAGTCTCTAATGTATATTTCTCCAACAGGCGCTCCAATATCTATTGCCACCGTTATTTTGGTTGTCTGATTTGCTGTTGGTCTTATTTTGAATTCTATTACTATATTTATACCATCCCCATCTCTTCCTGTTATTGTAGAATTCGTAGAATTATAAAATTCTGTTACATCGATCGGTTTTTGACTATCCCTTATAGTAGTTGCATTATTGGGTAAAGTTATCTTATTACCCGCACTAAGAGTTAAAGGACTTGCAGAAGTGTAAACTCCATCAACGTAATCACCCCAACCTGTATAATCATTACTATTATTTCCTCCACCAAGTCTCACCCAACTTACACCATCGTAAAAATAAAATGAATCCTCATCCGTATCATAAACCAATAGACCATCCGCTGGTGTTGCTATGGCTGTACGTTGTGCAGTTGTCATTCTAGGGGTTAAAACACCTTGTGTTGTCGATGTAATATCTAAAATTGAAGATGCATGGGGTGTTGTAGTACCTATACCTATTTGGGAATTTACATTTGTCTGGAAGATAAAAAAGAACAATAAGGCAATACTATAAAATCTCATAACATTTTATGATTTAGGGATTTAGGGTTTAATATGTGGTGAGACTTATGGTGCAAAAATATGTAAAAAATACTTCAAAAAATACCTTTTAACCGAAAAATATGATTTTTATCTTGTGAATTACAAAACTTTAGGGGGAATTAATGTTCTATAAATGTCTTTAAAACATCTACCACATAATCTATTTCTTCTTTAGTGTTATAAATACTGAATGAAAACCGAATCGAAGGTTTTTGCAAATCTTCTTCACTTAAAATTTCCGCTAAAACATGTGAACTTTTAGAACTTCCACTTTGGCAAGCACTTCCTTTTGAGCAAGCAATTCCTTTTAAATCTAACTGAAACAACATCATAGATGCTTTTTCTGGTAATACGGGTAAACATACATTTACCAGTGTGTATGTGCTTTTTTCATCGTTCACACAATCACCGTTAAACTTTACGTCTGGAATTTCAGTCTTTATTTTATTAATAAAGTATTGTTTTAACTCCTTTACATAAAGCATTTCGCTAGTCAAATTATTGAAAGCCAATTTTAGTGCTTTTTCTAAGCCTACAATATTGTGTATACTCTCAGTACCAGCTCTAAGCCCTCGCTCCTGTTCACCACCTAATACCAATGGCTTTAAAGATGAATTTTTCCTGATAAAAGCAAAACCAACACCTTTTGGACCATGAAACTTATGAGCAGCTGCGACTAAAAAATCAACTGGAATATCTTGTAAATCCATCTTATAATGCCCAACCGATTGTACCGCGTCGGTATGAAAAAGTGCATTATAAGTCTTAGCTAAAGTAGCGGCACGTTCTAAATCTAAAATATTCCCAATTTCATTATTAACGTGCATTAAACTTACCAGTGTTTTTTCAGACCCTTGTAATAAAGACTCTAAATGTGAAAAATCAATATGTCCTTTTTTATCAATATTCACATAATTTACTGTTATATTAAAATCTTTTTGAAGCGCTTCAACAGTATGCAAAACGGCATGATGCTCAATCTTAGACGTAATGATTTTTGTTACTTTTAAATCTTTAACGGCACTTTTTAAAATCAAATTATCAGCCTCAGTACCACCAGATGTAAAAATAATTTCACCCGCAGACACATTTAAATAACCCGCAATAGTTTTTCTAGATTGTTCAATTAAAGATTTAGATGAACGACCAAAACTATGTGAAGATGAAGGATTTCCAAAATTATTTTTCATAACTTCTGTAATAGCGTTAACAACCTCATCTCGCATGGGTGTTGTTGCTGCATTATCAAAATATACTGGCTTCATTATTTCGTTTTTTATATAATTCAACTTATTCAAGTTGCTTATCCGATTCAAAAATACTTGAAATAAAATTATTATCAATAAACTACGTTATAAATAACAATTCCATTATTTTTGCTCAAAACCCAAATGCAATGCGAAAGCTTTTTTTTATTCTTTCATCCATAAGTTTATTAACAGTATTTTCATGTGATGATGGTGACATCATTACTGTTGAATTAGATTTTGATGAAACTTTTGAAGCCTGTGAAGGCGTTTCAAGCTTAGTGTTTTATAAAACAAAAAGTGATCCGTCAGAGTCTCTATCTTTAGTGGTTTCTGGACTTACCATCGATGATATTCTTGAAGTTGATGCCAATAATGAGTACGAGAATACAATATCAATAAGTGGCACTAATCATTTTAATTATAGAACCTATAGTAATGCTACATTGCCTAGCGATTTATTTTGTAACGATATTCCCAATTCTGAAGTTCAACTTACCGAAGATATTGAAAGCACGAGTGGAATAGCTACGATTAAAACTGTTTTGACTGAAGATGATAATGATGGTATTATTGCCGCTATGGAAGATTTAAATGGAAACGGTGATTTAACGGATGATGATACCGATGGCGACGGACTTCCAAATTACATAGATGCCGATGATGATGGCGATAATATTTTAACGGTAAACGAAAACCCTGACCCAAATGGCGATGGCGATTTGAGTGATGCACAAGATACTGATGGCGACGGAACTCCAGACTATTTAGATGATGACGATGATGGCGACGGTGTTAAAACACGTGATGAAGAAAACGATTCACAGGATAAAAATCCTGCAAATGACATAACAAATAGTGAAATTGGAGCCGATTATTTAAATCCTGACGTGAATACTACAGTTTCTGCTACAGCTTACAGAGAGCACACTATTATTAAAAGCTATTTAGTTACATTAATTGTTACAGACGTTGATTTAACTATAATATCTCTTGATGAATATGATTTCGGAATTTTAAACGCCAGTGAAATACCAACAAGTTTTAAATCTAGAAAAGTTACTCCAGATTTTAATTAGCAGGCTTGTTTTGATAGATATAAACCTCAGTAGCTCCTAACCCATATTTTTGATAACTGGCATCATAAAACTTTATGTTATCATAACGCCCAAAAAGATAATCTAACTCTGTTTTCAAAACACCTTCACCTACTCCGTGAATAAACACAATTTTTTGGATGCGTTTTTTTATAGCAAAATCTAATTGTCTACGTGCGGTATCTAATTGAAGAGTAAGCATGTCATGGTTGGTCATTCCTTTTGAAGATTTAACCAATTGATTTATATGCAAATCAACTTCCATAGTTGGCTCGTATCGTTCCTTAGCCTTTGTTTTAATCTGTTTTCTTTTATTTGGCTGTTCTTTTTCTAAAACTACCTTATTCAAATTATCATGCGCAAATAAGTTTGATTTTAACGACTGCTTTTCTTCTTTTTTAACAAGCTCATTGACGTCAAAATCCAATAAAAATCCATCTTCCGTTTCAATTGAAATAGTATTACCGAGTACTTTTTTTACAACGCCCGACAAATCTTCATCTAAAACCAAAACATAATCTCCTTTTTTAAATGTCATAACGAATCATTTACAGAATTGTCATTATCATCATTCGTCTTACTAGGTATGTTTCTAGAAATTCTATACACCCCTATCATCAATAAAATTATACCTCCAATGAGTATGTATTGGTTTTGATTAGCTCCTGTTTTAGCGTATATGGCAACAATTGCGCCCACCAAAATTAATATATAGTTTAAGTATTTCATTATTAATTCTTATCCTACGAAATTACATTAAATATTCAAATCGTTAACAACATTTCAAAAATCAAATAATCGATGAAATACATTATAAAATCGTTAAAATGCATTTTTTTTAGATTTTTCAATGAATATTCTATACATTTGCGTCATATTTAAGTGCCCCAAAACTTATATGTCTAAAAAAATTATATCCCTATTATTATTCTTTTTGGCTAATTTAACTTTTAGCCAAGACTTATATGTGGCAGATAACAGTTATGTTTATGCTAGAGATGTAGTCGTTTTTGTTAATGACGACATTAGGCTGGAAACACCAACATCCAATCTATATTTTAGGGGTGATGCACAACTATTGCAGAATACCGATACTAAAAACTCTGATGCTGGTGAGCTTTCAATATATCAAAATCAAACAACAAACATATACGAATATAATTTTTGGTGTTCTCCAGTAGGAGTTAGCGCTGATGGTATTACACAAGCCAATGTAGATTTTGATGGTTCTAATATTCATGACCCTCAAGATGATACCGATTTAACCAATGTAAATTCCAACGCTTACTCATTTACACCTGCATATAATGGAACAGCCACCGAGCTATCTAGCGAATGGATGTATTCATTACAAGATGGTGAAGGATATTATAGCTGGAACCAGATTTATAATACAACAGCCTTAGGAACAGGCTACGGCTTTACACTTAAAGGAAGTCCGAATACTAATAATGTCTTAGACTTTCGGGGTAGACCAAATAATGGAACCATAACCGTAAGTTGCGCCTTTGACGGTGTTGACAATCAACCGGCTTCGGGAGTTCCGAACACCGCTGAAACCCTTACTGGAAACCCATATCCATCTGCTTTAGATTTAAAGTTGTTCTTTGTTAATTCGGTATCAAATCAAACTAATTTGAGTGGCGAAATATACTTCTGGGAGCAAAAGCAAAAAAGCTCGCATTATCTAGCAGATTATGAAGGCGGATATGGCGTTTATACACCAGGTGCATTAGGAAATTTAGCTGATAACGGTACATATACGGTAGCACCTTTTGAAGATTATAATGGTGATGGAAGTACTAATGGTGCCACCACAGGTAATACAACTGATTTTAGTGTGAACAATTCCAGACGCTATGCAGCCGTTGGACAAGGGTTTATAATCCAAAGTTTTGGCTTAGGTGGCAATGCGACTTTTGACAACTCTATGCGAGTATATTTACCTGAAGATTCAACACCTGCTGGAAACGGATCGGTTTTTTCTAAAAATGGAAATTCAAAAACTACTAAAGAGATTGAATATAAAAAAGTGACCATCATGTCTCATAATGGGGTTGATTATAAAACTATTATCGAAAATCCTGCTATTGTTCCAGAAATAAGACTTCACACACAAATTAACAATACATTTTACAAAGAAAATGTGATTGCTTTTAGAGCAAGCACTCCAGACAATAATACTTATAATCGTTTTTATGATGGTAGAAGTATTAATGAGCTAAGTTCGGATGCGTATTTAATTTCAAGCGGAGAACCCTTGGCAATTAAATCAATCGATTATGACGAAACTACAAGAATCCCTTTTGGTCTAAAAGCTGGTAATGATAATATGGTGTTTCGGGTTAATATTCATAAACTAAATAGTGTTCCAAACAATGTTAATATTTATGTTTCTGATAATAAAAATAACACGTATACTGATATAAAAAATGGAAGCTATGAAGTTACTTTAGATGAAGGTATTTATAACGACCGTTTTGAAATTACCTTTGCAAAAAGCGCATTGAATGTTGTTGACAACACCTTTACTAACTTCAAAATATTTCAAAATAATAACGCTGCACAGTTAAAGTTAGCAAACCCAAATCGCCTTTCTTTAAAAAATATTAGTGTGTTTGATGTTTCAGGTAAACGTGTTATTATTGAAACCATAAACTCAGAAAATCGTAAATATAGTTATTCAACTAAATCGTATGCTGATGGCATTTACATTGTAAAAGTAGAAACTTCAAACAACAAAGTAATTACTAAAAAGGTGGTTGTCACTAATAAAAATAATTAAACTCTACTGTTTATTTCTTGATACGCTTTTAGTATTTTAGCTTATATTATTTCTATTTTTTTATTTATGGAAGATTATATGCTACCTTGTTTAAACAAAAAACTGTTTGGTTTTGATTGTATGGGTTGTGGCATTCAGCGTGCAATTAGCTTGATTTTTCAAGGCGAATTTGTTGAGGCTTTTTTTATGTATCCTGCCATTTATAGCTTAATTGCATTGTTTCTTGCTATAGGAATAAATATTTTCTTTAAATTTAAAAAATCAAATATGGTTATTGGTGGACTTGCTATTATTACAGTTGCTACCATTGTTATTAGCTATATTATAAAATTAACCATTTAAAAATTACACATGGAACAACAAAAACTCAACCCAACTATTGTTTATGTTTTGGCTATTTTAGGTCTTTTATGTTGCTGCTTTGGCGGTTTAGGATTTATACTTGCTGGTATTGCATTTTTTATTGCACTTAGTAAGCTAAAAGAAGCAAAGCTTAACCCAGAAAATTATGAACCTGCTAGTGTTAAAGCTATGAACACAGCTAAAATTGTAGCCTTAGTTATTTTAATAATTAACATATTATACTTTGCTAGAGCTATCTATACGATTTCAACTGTAGGATGGGACGAAATGATGCAACAGTCTCAAGAGATGATGGAGCAATGGCAAAATCAATAAAATTTAAAACTTTAAATAATAAAAAAGCGACCCTGAGGTCGCTTTTTTATTTGAATACTATATAAATTAAAACATAGAAGCCCCTGCCACTACTCCGATTATAGCTAGTATGTATAACGAAATAAAAACAATAGTAAAAATGCCCATAAATTTATAGTGAGACTTTAAATTTAAAAATGCCCTTTTAAAATCTGTGTTATTATTAGCACTCAAAGCTCTTTTGATGTTTTTAGAAAAATTAAACAAATAGAACACAGGAAAAAAATAAATCAAGGCCAAAACTATATACACAAGGCCAATACCTACGGAGTATCCAAAACCATAAGCTGAACTTCCTCCTAATTGTGAAAAACTATTGGCAAAAGCCATAATAATTCCTCCAAAAACCATAAAACCTATACCTACAAAACCAAGTATTGATAAAAAATAACTCCATGACGATGTTTCCTTTAAAAATCCTTTTATTTCTTGTGTCACTTCTAATTCAAAGGAGTCAAACACTGATTTTTCTACCATATTATTTACTTTCAAATTGTCTAAGAGTTTTTGTAATAATGCTGATACAATCTAGCAACTGTTCTTTATTCATTACTAATGGAGGTGCAAAACGAATGATATTACCATGTGTAGGTTTTGCAAGTAAGCCATTATCTCTAAGAGCCAAACAAATGTTCCAAGCTGTATCACTATCTTCATCATCATTAATTACAATAGCATTCAGCAACCCTTTACCACGAACTAAACTAACTATTTTACTTGTTTGAATGTATTTATTTAATTCACTTCTAAACAATTCACCAAGTTCAAAAGCGTTTTTAGCTAAATCTTCATCGCGCACCACTTCTAAGGCTGCAATAGCTACTGCAGCTGCTACAGGATTACCTCCAAACGTACTGCCATGGTTTCCTGGTTTAATAACATTCATTATGTTATTATCTGCTAAAACAGCCGAAACCGGATACACACCACCACTAATAGCTTTTCCAAGAATTAAAACATCTGGTTTTACATTTTCGTAATCAACGGCTAAAAGTCTCCCAGTTCTTGCAATTCCTGTTTGTACTTCATCTGCTATAAACAACACATTGTATTGCTCACATAAAGCTTTTGCTTTAGCTAAATACCCTTCACCTGGTACATAAACACCTGCTTCACCTTGAATAGGTTCTACTAAAAAGCCAGCAACATTAGGGTTATTTGCTAAAGTTTCTTCTAAAGCCTTTAAATCGTCGTAGGCAATTTTTATAAACCCTTTTGTATAAGGTCCAAAATTTTTGCGCGCCACAGGATCGTTACTAAACGAAATTATTGTAGTTGTGCGTCCATGAAAATTATTCTCACAAACAATAATATCTGCTTCATTTTCGTCAATACCTTTTACTTCATACGCCCATTTTCTACATAGTTTTAAAGCCGTTTCTACAGCTTCAGCACCCGTATTCATGGGTAAAAGTTTATCAAACCCGAAAAATTCACAAGCGAATTTCTCATATTTACCTAGCATGTCGTTATGAAATGCTCTGGAAGTTAGTGTTAATGTTTGTGCTTGTTGTACCATAGCATCAACAATTTTGGGGTGACAATGCCCTTGGTTTACTGCAGAATACGCTGATAAAAAATCATAATACTGCTTACCTTCTACGTCCCAAACATACACACCATCGCCTTTGGTTAATACCACAGGTAATGGATGATAATTGTGGGCTCCATACTTGTTTTCTAAATTGATCGCTAATTGCGAAGTTAATTGGTCTAAAACAGCCATTTTAATTGAATTTAAATTTATAAAATAACCATTCCTACTGTACCTTTATTCTTTCGAAGATCTCGAAAAAGCAGCGTGGGAGAGAAATCATCCCCGAATAGGTGTGCAAGTTAATAAATATAAATTGTATTATAAAACTATTTCGACATTCTACCTGATAGTGATGAAATTTGCAATTCTAAACGTTTCATCTCTCTTAAAATGGCATTTTTATCCATCTGCATCCAAGCAAATACTTTTAAAATACTGATACCTATTAACATTGATATTCCGCCAAAGCCCCATTGTAATAGTTCATTGGTATTATCAGTTTTAAAGAATTTAACCAAGCAATACACAAAAAAGACAAAAAAGACTAGCTTAACTATATTCATCAAAATAATTATCCAAACATTTTTTCCCTTAAACAATCCTGTAAACATGTTTAATACATTTTGCTCCTCTAGCCCATCGTAAAATTTGGCTTCTTCTTGGGTTAATGTTTCTTTAATTAACTTATCGATATCTTCCATTTTAGTTTTCATAATTTCTATTTTTTAATATTAATTTTAATTTTTCTCGGGCATGAAACAATCTAGATTTTGCTGTTCCTACCGATATGTTTAAAAGACCACTTATGTCTTTTAACGAATAATCTTGAACATAAAACAGTTTAATAACTACTTGTTGGTGTTCTGGTAGCGTTTTAAGAGTTGATAAAAGCTTTTGCCTTAAATTTTCATCTTCTGCTACGGTTTCAATACTTTCCAATTCTTGCTCATACTTGTAGGTGTTAAGATGATTTTCTTTTCGTTTTTTAGTGTTAATCCAATCTAACGATTTCGTATAAACAATCCGCATAGCCCAACTACCAAAGCTTTCAGGATTATTTAATCTATCTATTTTATCAATAATGGTTCTCCAACTATCTTGTGCTATATCTTTCGCAACGTCAGCATCTTTTACAAGCCAATAAGCCTTTTCACAAAACGATTTATGCCAGCGCTTGACCAATACAGCCAATGCTTTTCTATCATCAGCTAAATAAGCCTTTACCAAACCTCCGTCTATATCACGATCTATTTTCAATTAAGCTGTTTTAGTATTAACTGCTTTTCTTTTATAAACGCCTCTTAAATAATTAACCCATACATTATATTTAGTCACTTTCTTTTCAACCAAAAAGTAGTTCTCCACTTTATCAAAAGCCTCTTCTATTAAAGCATCATGAAGCCATCTAATAACAAATACCCATAAAAAAGTTGCTTTAAAGGACGTTCGTATTTGTATGTCGTGACTGATTTCTGTTTTATCAGAATGAATAGAATTAATTTTCAATGTATGTGTCCCGTTAAAACCTTCGGGTTTAGTAAATTTAAACTTTATATACTTACCGGCTTCATACTCCGTAATTGTATATCGAATGCGCCCATGACCACCTTTGCTTCCCACATTCAAACCATTTTTAAATTTAATTGCGGGCCAATTTTCATAAGGCCAAACCAAATCATTAGAAGTGGCTAATGTTTTAAAAAGTTCTGTAACCTTTACTAAAGGCTGATTGATAATACGCTTATGGATATTAACTACTTTCATACTTTAAAGACGGAGAAAATTTAAAAAGGTTCATTTTTATTTTAATAGAAAGTAAAATTCCTTTAAAGTTAATAGAAATAAAGCAACATATATTTAATCCGATTATTATTTTTGCAGCATGTCTAGAAGAATTAAAGCAAGAAAACAGGTTTTTGAGAATGTTGAAGTTTTAGATGCTGCTGCCAAAGGAAAGACCATTGCCAAAGCACCTGATGGAAAAGTTATTTTTTTACCAAATGCGGTACCTGGTGATGTGGTTGACGTGCAGACTTTTAAAAAGCGAAAAGCTTACTTTGAAGGTAAGGCAACGGTATTTCATAAACTATCAGATAAACGCGTAGAGCCTGCTTGCGAACATTTTGGAATTTGTGGTGGTTGCAAATGGCAAAATATGGGCTATGAGCATCAATTATATTATAAACAAAAAGAGGTAACCAATAACTTAACACGTATCGGGCATATTGAATTACCCGAAGTCACTCCTATTTTAGGTTCTGAAAATCAGTATTTCTACCGAAATAAAATGGAATTTTCTTTTAGTGATAGCCGTTGGTTAACACCTGAAGAAATTGAATCTGACAAAGATTTAGGAGATAGAAATGCGCTAGGTTTTCATATTCCAGGAATGTGGGATAAAATTTTAGACCTAAACAAGTGTCATTTACAAGCAGCCCCTTCAAACGCTATCAGAAATGCCGTTAAGCAATTTGCCATTGATAACAATCTAGAGTTTTTTAATACTAGAAATCAAACAGGCTTACTTAGAACTATGATAATTCGCACGTCTAGTACGGGAGAGATTATGGTATTAATTCAGTTTTTTAAAGACGACAAAACAAAACGTGAATTATTGTTAGATTTTATTGTAGATTCCTTTCCACAAATAAACTCATTGCAATATGTAATAAATGGAAAAGCCAACGATACGATTTACGATCAAGAAGTGATTTGTTATAAAGGCGAAGACCACATTTTTGAGAAAATGGAAGGTTTAAAGTTTAAAATTAATGCCAAATCCTTTTACCAGACCAACTCAGAGCAAGCCTATGAGCTTTATAAAATAACCCGAGATTTTGCTGGATTAACAGGCAATGAATTAGTTTACGATTTATACACAGGTACTGGAACTATAGCACAATTTGTTGCAAAACAAGCAAAAAAAGTGGTTGGTGTAGAGTCTGTACCAGATGCGATTTCTGCAGCTAAAGAAAACGCACAATTAAACAACATTAATAACGTTGAATTCTTTGTGGGCGATATGAAACAAGTTTTCAACAATGCTTTTATAGAAAACCACGGACATCCGGATGTTATAATTACGGATCCGCCGAGAGACGGAATGCATAAAGATGTAGTGCAACAAATACTAAATATTGCACCTAAGCGTGTCGTTTATGTTAGTTGTAATAGTGCAACACAAGCTAGAGATTTAGCATTAATGGATGCCGATTATAAAGTAATTAAAACCCAAGCGGTCGATATGTTTCCCCAAACCTTTCATGTGGAAAATGTTGTACTTTTGGAACGCCGATAATTAACATTTAATACAAAAATTGTCATTCCACACGTAATGTGGAATCCATTTTAATAAAATGAAATACTTTAAAGTTCTTATAATTCCCATACTGTTGATAGCTGTCCTATCAATTAGTTGCGAACGTGATGATATTTGTCCAGAAAGCACCCCTACTACCCCACGCTTAATTATTGAAGCCTATGATTTTGATAATCAAGAAAGCAGTAAAAATATTTTTGGATTGGTAGTGGCTGGTGTTGACAATGAATCTGTATTAGCTGGTTATAATATTGTTTCAACAAACGAGCTGGTTTTACCACTAAAAACAGATGATAATACCACACAATACACCTTAATTAGCGGTGCATCGATAAATGATAATGGTACACCTAATGACACTTCGGATGACTTTTACAATGGCAACTACGATACTATTACCATTAATTATAGTCGCGAGGAAGTCTATGTCTCTAGAGCATGTGGCTATAAAATAATTTTCAAAAATGTAACTATCACTATTGAACCTGATGGTGATAACTGGATACTATCACAACAACCTTTAAATGCAAATCAATCTGTAGAAGATGAAACAACAGCACACTTTAACATTTTTCATTAGTATAATTATACTAGTTTTTTGTGTGACTGTTAACGCACAAAATGATAGCATTATTAAACCTAACGATTCTTTAGTTATTAAAGAAAAATATGGACTCCGTATTGGTGGTGATATTAGTAAATTGGTTAGGTCGTTTTATGATGATGACTATAGTGGGTTTGAACTTTTGGCCGATTATAGAATCAAAAAGAAACTATACATAGCTGGTGAGATAGGGTTTGAAGAAAAAAAGAATGTTACAGATTATCTCGATATCTCCACAAAAGGAAGTTATCTAAAAGGCGGTATAGACTATAACTCGTATCAGAACTGGCTGGATATGGATAACATGATTTACTTCGGTTTTCGCGTTGGCGCTAGTTCGTTCAGTCATGATTTAAATAGTTTTACCATTTATAGCACCAACCAGTATTGGGCACCACAGTTGTCGTCTACCGATAAGCAAGAATTTAAAGGTTTAACGGCATTTTGGGCAGAAATTATTTTAGGAATGAAGGTGGAGCTAATAAACAACTTATTTTTAGGCTTAAACGTACAGCTGAAATTATTAGCTAGTGAAACACAGCCTAATAATTTTCAAAATGTGTATATCCCTGGTTTTGGAAAAACGTATGATAGCAGTAGCATTGGTGCTGGCTATAGTTATTTCTTATCGTATAGGATTCCACTGTATAAGAAGGCGAAATAATTCCTTTAAAATTATATCTTTACAATAATTATCAAATATTACGAATGCAAAACAAGTATAAAATAGCAGTCATTCAATTAAACTTGAATGATAAACCCGAAAATAATCTTAAAAAGTGTTTAAAATGGGTAAAAGATGCGGCACAAAAAGGCGCCGAAGTTATTTCGTTACCCGAATTATATAGCAGTCATTATTTCTGTCAGAGCGAAGACGTTGATAATTTCGCTTTCGCGGAACCTTTATATAGTACCTCTTTTAAAGCTTTTAGTAAGTTAGCAAAAGAATTAGGTGTGGTTATTATTGTACCGTTTTTTGAAAAACGAATGGCTGGTGTATATCACAACAGTGCTTACATTATTGATACAGATGGAACAGAAGCTGGTTTATACCGAAAAATGCATATTCCAGACGACCCTCATTTTTATGAAAAGTTTTATTTCACGCCTGGTGATATCGGATTTAAATCGTTTCCTACTAAAAAGGGAAATATTGGTACGTTGATTTGTTGGGATCAATGGTATCCCGAAGCGGCACGATTAACCGCTTTACAAGGTGCCGAAGTGTTGTTCTACCCTACTGCTATTGGGTGGCATCCACAAGAAAAAGCTGAATATGGCGAAAATCAACAAGGTGCTTGGATGAATGTGATGCGTGGTCATGCCGTAGCAAATGGTATTTATGTTGCAGCTGCGAATCGTATAGGACTAGAAAAATATCTACCCAATACCAACGGGATCGAGTTTTGGGGCTCTTCATTTATTGCAGGTCCACAAGGTGAAATTTTAGCACAAGCCTCTGTAGATAAAGAAGAAATTTTAATTGCCGAAGTCGATTTAAGTTTACAAGAAAACGTACGCCAAAATTGGCCATTTTTACGCGACCGACGTATCGATAAATACGGTGATATTACTAAACGAGCCATCGACTAATGAAAGGCACTAACTGGATATTCCCTGCCGAATGGGAAAAACAACAAGGTATTTTATTATGCTTTCCGCATAATGGCAACGACTGGCCAGGGAAATATGGCGCCATTAAATGGGCGTTTGTAGAATTTATTAAAAAAATAGCCTCTGTAGAAACCGTTTTTTTGGTGGTTGCCGATGATGCTTTAAAAAACAAGGCAATTACCATGCTAGATTTGGCGGAAGTAAACCTAAAAAATGTGTCCTTTATAATTCATAAAACCAACCGCAGTTGGATGCGCGATTCCGGACCCATCATTGTAAAAAAAGGAAGCAACAGAAAAGCCATCAATTTCAATTTTAATGGTTGGGCTAAATACAAAAATTTTCTACTCGATAAAGGTACGCCTCAGCAAGTAGCTAATCATTTAAACATCCCTTTAGAGCAAGCTGTATTTAATGGCAAACCCTTTGTTTTAGAAGGTGGTGCTATTGATGTAAACGGTAAAGGCACTTTACTAACCTCAGAAGAATGTTTACTACATCCTAGTATTCAAGTTAGGAATGCAGGTTTTACAAAACAAGATTACGAAGACGCTTTTAAACAGTATTTAGGTGTTACCAACGTTATTTGGTTAGGCAATGGTATAGAAGGCGATGATACGCACGGGCATATTGACGATTTAGCACGTTTTGTAAACGACAATACTATTATTACCGTGGTTGAAGAGAATCCAAAAGATAGCAACTACAAACCCTTACAAGATAATTTGAAGCGTTTAAAAGCCTCGGTTTTAGAAAACGGCAAACACCCAAACATTGTAACCTTACCTATGCCCAAGCGTTTAGATTTTGATGGTATTAGATTACCTGCTAGTTACGCTAACTTTTTAATACTTAACAAAACTGTTTTAGTGCCCACCTTTAACGATGTAAACGACCGACTTGCTTTAAACACAATAGCAACCTGTTTTCCTGATAGAGAAATAATTGGAATAGCAGCCAGCGATTTTATTTGGGGCTTTGGTACACTACACTGTTTAAGTCAACAGATCCCTGCTTAATTTATATTCTGTTTTATTACTTTGTACTTATTTGTAAAGTAAACCACAATTTCATTTAAAAAACACTTGCACAAACAAGATGTTAATAATTACGCACATCTACCTATTGGTTAATTGGTAAGAAAATTCTAACTTAGCACATTGCATCAGCTTAAAGCTACTTGATTAACAATAACTGGAAATAGTTTCTCTAAAAAATGATTAGTATTTTAAAAAATAATAAAACCTTAACTACTTTCAGTTTTTATTCTTCCTTTTTAAAACAAGTAGCATTATATATTAAAGATAAAAATGACATTAAATTTAAATTAGTTGAAAACGGTGATAATTTAATTTTTGATTCAAATTATAGAATTGACCCAATTACAATTCCTTTATTATTGAGTTTAATTGAGCAATTGAGTAAATTTTATAAAAAACCAATTGAGTTATCATTATTTAATAATCATGCAACAAAAGATGTTTTAAAATTTCTTCATAAGAGTGATTTTTTCTATTTATCAGGAAATAATAAAAACCCATATTTTCCATATGGTAGAAAAATACTTGACTTTAACGAAGCTTATTTAGGTAATTTCGCAAAGAAAGACCCAAGACCAGAGCATAGGGTAAGATGTTATTCCTTGAATGATAATAACCTATCAGAAAAACTCAAAATTTTTAAGGATGAAGATGAAAGAAGAGACTTTCTCATTTCTGAATATATTTATACTGTAAGAGAACATTTTCAAGAATTATTATTTGATAATATCAGTACTGCTGAAGATACTGATTTTTATATTGAAATCTTATCAGAATTGATTACTAATGGTGTTTTACATTCAAAGTCAAACACTTTTGCTTTAATGTTTGTAAATAGGTATTCTACAAAATTTTCTATATCAGATAATGGTATTGGATTTGAAGAATCTCTAAAATCAAAAAATGAAAGTTACATTTACAAACCGTCAGAATTAAAACATAAACTTGACAAGATTAAAATTTTAAAAGTAAATGATAAAGTTTTAAATAATTTAAATTTTATCATGGAGACATTATATTTTTCTACCTTAAAAAACCGAAGAGGTTTATTCGATCTAATGGCTTCGGTTGTTTTAGATACTAATGGTTATTTCAGGTTACATAATGACAATGCTCAAATAATTATTTCTAGCAGGATGAGAAATGAGTTATTAGAGTTAAGAAAACTTAGAGACCGTCTTTTCCAATATTATATGGAAATAATAATAAATGAAATTGAAGATGATAGATTCAAAGAAGAAATGGTTTCGATTAAAAACGAAATATTGGAATATTTTGTACAACTATATTGTATTCTATGTGATAAGTATAATAATGATTTTAAATATTCTTCAATTAGATTTTACAGCGTAAAGTTTAAAGGAGTTCATATTGAAGTTGAAATACCAGCTGTTTAATTATGATAGTTTCACATATAGAAAATCCGAAGTTTAACTATTTTAAATTACATGCTGAGGAAGTTATTTCTTCAAATTATTTAAATGACGATAATCAAGGTATTTATATCTCAAGTTTACAGTTTGAAACCGTAAATAGACTTTACAATTATATAGTTGATGCATCTTTTAAATCTAAGAAAGTATTAGTCTTGGATCTTGAATTTATTGAACATTTTCAAGCCAACATATTTGACAAAATTATTGAAATAAGAGATTTAGGTTATAGGTTAATTTATATCAATGTTTCAAAATCCCTTATTCAACCATTATCATTAAAGTCAATTGAAAACTCTAAAAATTTATTTAACGCTGAAGAAGGCTATGATGTTTTTTATTTTTTTGCAGAACAAAAATCTGAATTGTACGATCTTAATATAAAAAGTAGTAATATTTTTTATAATTATTTTAAGATTAGATTAAAAAACTACATTGATGAATATAAAAAACCACATGTATCTTCCTTTGTCTATTTACATTCTTATATTGATTTAAAAAAATTCATGAGTATTGAGACTCCATTTATTTATTACGCTCTGTACAGACTAGCAATTAAAATAAAAAATAGGTGGCAAGAAGAACTTGAAAACAAGCCTATTTTAGTTGGACAAAGCCTAACCAGTACATTTATTGTTTCCATTTTATCAAAATTGCTTAAACTTGATATTCTTGTATTTGACAAAATAGGGCCAATAACCAAACTCTATAACAAGCTTGAAAAACATAACTTTGAAAACAGAAAATATATTGTTGTTTCTGATTTAGTTTGTCTTGGTACTGAAGTCAAGATAACAAAAAATTTAATTGAATTTTCGGGCGGTAAATATTTAGGAAATGTCTCTTTAGCAAAAATTGAAACTCTTACTAGAGATGATTTACAACTTGATGATATAGATAGAACAATCTCAATTTTCTCTATTTCTAATAAGAATAACGTTGAGTTGAATTATTTTATATATACCAATTTAAAACAGCTTAATGAATAGTATAATTCTACATATTTCTGATTTACATGTTTCTCTGGATAAAAAAATTGGCGGGGAAATAAATCAGCACGATTCTTATTTAGATACATCGCAAGATGAAGAACTTTCAATTTTATTTATTGATAAATTTATTGCAACAATAAAAAGAGACTTTAACGATACTAAAATATATCTTTTAATAACAGGTGATACAACTGACAGAGGTGAAATTAAAGAGTTTGAGTATGCTTATAAGTTTCTTAATAGAATAATTACAGAATTAGATATTGATACAGAAAATATTTTACTGATTCCTGGTGATCATGACATAAATAGGCGTTCAATAGAAAACTTACTAGAAAAAAAAGAAGATAGTTCTCTTGAAGAAATTAATATTTCTAAGTTTAAGAACTTTTCGGATTTTTATTTCAAATTATTAAATAAAAAATTTGACCCTAACAAAATTATTTTCGAAACATTATTGGTTGAGGGTGCTATTCTATTATTAGGTGTTAACTCATGTACAAAATTAAATCTAACTCAAAAATTAGGAAATGTACCTATATCAAATTTTGAAGAAGAATTAAAACTAATACCAAAAGTTGATAGTTATAAGAAAATTATCTGCTTTCATCATAATTTGACCTCATCTTACGACAACAAAAATAACGGTCAATGGGATTCAAAGAATAGACAATCTCTTCTTAATAAATTATTGAATATTGGCATTGAATTTATTTTTACCGGAAATGAGCACACAAATAGTTGCAAAAAAGTATTTTCAGGTGACATTACGACTAGTGATTCGGGTTGTTTAGGTTCTAAAAAACATGATTCTGCATTTAAAGTATATAATGTTTTAATTAATGATGATATTGTTTTAACTAACAAGATTTACTCTCTTCACAATACTAAGGGAAATGATTCAGAATACGAATGGGATATTAGAACCAATAGCATATTTCATCAGCCAGAAAAATTCATCCTTTTTGAGAAAGCACCTCCAAAATTAGATAATGAAATAATAGAAATTCCAAGCGCCGAAATTAACGAAGTATTTCATGAGGCAGATGAAATAAAAAAAGATGTTATCAAAGAAGACATTAATGTTTATTACAGTGAAGTATTCACAGATGGTTTATACTACAAAGTAAAAAAGTTGAATCTTTTCCATTCCGGGCACTTTCATTGGAGTGAAACCTCAAGAGCCCATAATTGGATTGACACCTCTAAGCTAATAGAAAATAAAAAGAATTTAAGTTTTACTAAAAATGCAATAATAGATGTTATTGAGAAAAAAAAACTAGTGAATAAAATAGACCTTATTATTGGTCTTGGGTATGAAGGAAACATAATATCCACTAAAGCAACTATAAAATTTAATAAACCATATGCTTTTTTACCATATTCTTATAGGAATGATGAACATCATAAATATGAAAAAGAATTAAATTACAGTAATGAGAATAATGACTTTAGAAACGTTTTAATTATAACCGATGTCGTGAATGATGGAAGAACCATAAGGAAATTAATAAAGAACAGACATGAGTCCTTTTTTAAAAATGTCAATAAAGTATACGTAATTTCACTTTTTTATACTGGAGAATCTATTTTAAATCATAACATATTAAACTTTGATTTTGTTAAAACTATTCCTGATTATAATATTAAAAATGACGAAGATGTTAACAATATTGAATTCTATACAGTAAAAAGCTTGAAAGTTGAAAAATGCCCTTATGGAGATGATTTCAGAGAAACATGCTTGATAGTTAAAGATAAATTAGGATGTGTTAATTTGTTCTATGATGAATCAAAAAGTTCAAAATAGGTCAGTTTCAATTTAATTATAATTTTTTATATTAAATGCTACTTCAAATATTTTCCCTTTTTACTGCCTTCGTATATTACATACTTAACCAAGCGGGCTTCAAGCTTTGCGTTATACAATTGTATTTTCCGCGAAGGGCGCAATCCCACATGCTTTAAGGCATCTAAATTACTGGTAATAAACCAAGCATCGGTACCTGGGTAGTTTTGCTTAAGGGTATCGCCAATGTTCTTATAAAACACTTCCATATCTAAATTTAAACGCTCGCCGTACGGTGGGTTAAATACCATATGCAACTTCTCGTCGCCACCTTTTTGGGTTTTAAAAAAGTCTTCGTGTTTTACCTCAATAAAATCTTCTAATTGGGCATTTTTTACGTTTTCTTTAGCTTTAGCTACCGCACTTGGTGCTTTATCGTAACCTATAATTTTATGATGAAAATCGCGGGTTTTACTGAGTAAGGATTCTTCAATTTTTTCAAACAAATCCACATCCCAATCTTGCCAACGCTCAAAAGCAAACTCCTTTCGCATCAGGTTTGGTGGTATATTACAGGCTATCATAGCCGCTTCAATAAGCATGGTGCCCGAACCACACATAGGGTCCATAAAATCGGATTGTCCGTCCCAACCAGACAACATAATTAATCCTGCTGCCAACACCTCGTTTATAGGCGCAATATTAGTGGCAGTTTTATACCCACGTTTATGCAAAGAATCGCCTGAAGAATCTAGTGAAATGGTACATTGCCGTCTATCGATATGTACATTTATTTTTAAATCGGGGAATTTTAAATCAACATTAGGACGTTGCCCTGAATTATCACGAAACCTATCTACAATAGCGTCTTTGGTTTTTTGGGCAATAAACAAGGAGTGTGTAAATAAATCGGAATGAATGGTAGCATCAACCGCCAGAGTTCCTGTAGGTTTTAAGTACTGCTCCCACTCCATTTTATATATTTTATCGTATAAATCTTTCTCGCTATGTACGGTAAACGAATGTATGGGTTTTAAGATTTTTATAGCGGTACGCAATGCTAAATTACATTTGTACATAAAGCCTTTATCGCCTACAAAGGATACATTACGTGTACCCTTTTTTACCTGTTGAGCCCCAAGTTGTGTAAGTTCGTTTGCTAATAAATCTTCGAAGCCAAAAAGTGTTTTGGCTACCATGTTGAAATTTTCTTCCATTTAATACGTCGAATAGATTGCAAAAATAATGTAATTTTGTGGTAAACCTTAAAGTTTATTGACATTTGGGTTAAGGATTTTGCCCTTCGTCAAGCTCAGGGTAAACTAAATTCTTTTTTGTCAGTTCGAGTGATGTGTAGCATCGTATCGAGAACGAGTAAAAAGAACTGGTAAAAGTCTAAACCCCGATATGTTTCGGAAAAACGCTCAATCAAGATTAAAAATTTCTACCTAGGTAGAAAACATATATGACAAAACATACTACAAAATGGTTTACATCGTGGTTTGATACGCCATTTTACCATACTTTATATAAAGATAGAGATGCCCGTGAGGCGCAAGAATTTATGGATACGCTTACCCAGTATTTAAATTTACCTGTGGGTGGTACCATTCTGGATTTGGCTTGCGGTAAGGGACGACATGCACGCTATTTAAACAAACTTGGATATGATGTTACTGGTGCCGATTTAAGTGAAAATAGTATTGCGTTTGCTAAACAGTTTGAAAACCATCGTTTACACTTTGAGGTGCATGATATGTGCAAACCTTTTAATAAACAATTTGATGCTGTTTTTAATTTGTTTACCAGTTTTGGCTATTTTGAGCATGATGAAGATAACTTAAAAACCATTAAAGCCATTAAAGCGGACTTGAACGAGAGTGGTTTTGGAGTGATTGATTTTATGAATAGCGAGTATGTAATTGACCATTTGGTACCTGAAGAGGTAAAAACGGTGGATGATATTGAGTTTCATTTAAAACGCTACGTGAAAGATGGATATATTATAAAAGATATTACATTTGTGGCTGATGGTGAGGACTATAATTTTCAAGAGCGTGTACGAGCGTTTACCTTAAACGATTTTGATGCCCTTTTTGAACAAGCTGATGCTTATTTACTGGATGTTTTTGGTGATTATAAATTGAGAAAGTTTAGTGCAAAAACCTCTGAGCGTTTAATAATGATTTTTAAATAAGTCGATTATCGACTTAGATTTATTTATCACTGTTGTGAATAATTTTTTAAATGAATAAATTTCTTTTACCGATTATTGCGGTTGTTTTAGGTGTAATTTTAGCTTTTTTTACTAAAAAACAAAAGGCGTGGAACACCAAACTCCTACTCTCTTTTAGTGGTGCTTTTTTATTAGCCTTAACCCTTTTTGAACTGTTACCCGAAGTGTACTCACATTTAGACACCAAGCTTACCGGACTGTTTATTATGTGTGGTATTTTGTTGCAAATAATTTTGGAGTTATTCTCTAAAGGTGCGGAGCATGGGCACGTACATATTCATAAGGATGAAACTAATTTCCCGTGGCTACTATTTATAAGTTTATGTATTCATAGCTTTTTAGAAGGCTTTTCTATACACGACCACAATGATATGGTGTATGGGGTTATTGTACATAAAATACCGATTGCCATGATTATAAGTATATTTTTATTGCAATCGAGTTTTACAAAACTACAAGTTGCTGCGTTTTTAATAGTTTTTGCACTTATGACACCTCTTGGAACCTTTATATCTAACACCAGTGAAGCCATTGTAGATTATGCACACTTTATAAATGCCATTGTAATTGGTATATTTTTTCATATTTCGACCACTATTTTATTTGAAAGTGGTGAAGGACATAAGTTTAACTTATCGAAATTTGTGTCTATTATTTTAGGTGTAGGAATTGCTTATATGATTTAATAAAGTGTCTGTTAGACTGCGAAGCGTATCGAGAACAAACTTTATTTCTCGATACAATTTCGAAAAAAATTGAAATCACTCGAAGTAATAAGAGGTTATTTTTATGTTTTCAAAAGAAGAATCACGCATACTGAGGCAAGAATTTTGGACAAGCTTTGGGAAATCCTTTCCCAGAAAATGGATTTTATACAACACTAAACTAAAAGGTTTTAGTTTTAGATTTCATTTTGATACCAAATCCGCTTTAGTGGCTTTAGATCTAGAAGACGACCTAGAAAACCGGATTAAATACTGGGAAAAACTACAAGCTTTAAAATCGATTCTTTTAGACGACTATTTACCTGATGCTTTTTTTGAGGAAGCTTATTTTTTAGATAACGAAAAAGAAATATCAAGAATTTACGTGTCTTTGAATCAAAAAGTATCAATACATAACAAAAACACTTGGCGCGATGTTATGGAGTTTTTTAATGAAAAAATGAGTTTGTTTGAAGCTTTTTTTGAGGAGTATAAAGATATTATTGATACATAGATTTCACCATCTGGTAATCATCCATAATAAATCCATTTCCTATATCAGTTATCAGAGGACCCATGCTTACAAATCCTAGCTTTTCATAAGCTTTAATAGCATTGGTATTGTTAATATTTACTGTAAGTCTAATGTTTTTTAAGTCATATTCTAAAGCTTTTGTTTCTATAAATTGGATAGCTGTTTTACCTATTTTTTGCCCTCTATAACTACTTAAAACATATATTTTACTTAAAAATAATGCGTTTTCTTCTTGTTTTATAGCTAGGTAGCCAACTGATGTACTATTATAATTCAAGATATAGTACTCAAAACCGTCGGCTATTTGGTTTTCTATAGCTATCGCCGATTGGTATTTTTCAAGCATATAGTCTATTTGTGGTTTCCCAACTATAGGAATGTAATGCTCGCGCCAAATGGTATCGGCTAATCGTTCTATTAGTAAATAGTCTTGAGTTTTATTTGCTCGAGTTATGGTCGTCATATAATATCGAAGATAATATTTTAAATAAAACTATTAAACGAGTAATCAATTAAATTACAATGTGCCGTTTATCGAAAATTTCTGTATTTCGTCTTAATTTAAAATTATATTTGGTTAATTTATAACTTGTTAGAGTAACCTATTAAAAAAAATACTCGTCTTTATCTTATATGAAGAGACTTTTACTCCATATGTTCATGTTTGTGCCAATAATGGCATTCACTCAATCCTACTCCGATTATTTGGGTGCAGGCCACAGTAATGGTATAACTGTAACATCGAGTAATCAGCAAAATCGTAGCAACTGGAATGAAAGTGCAAAAGCAGAAAACACCATTAATGGAACAGGTTTAGACGCACGATTATTAGAAACGTCTCGATTTTTAGCGCAAGCCACTTTTGGTTGTGATTTAAATTATATTAAATCGGTAGCAGAACAGCCTTATGAAGATTGGATTGATGCCCAGTTTGATTTGAATTCTCCTTCTATGGGTGTGCTTACACAAAGCATTTATAATCAAGCAAGAGATATGTTTGTTGCCAATGGTGGTAACGCGGATGATTATTTTGGTCCGTTTTGGGCTCATTTTCAATATGCTTGGTGGCAATTAAATATTGGTAACCAAGATTTGTTAAGACAGCGTATAGCTTTGGCGCTAAGTGAAATTTTAGTTATTTCTTGGGACTCTAATATTGGTGATTATGGTGTTGGATTAGGCGATTATTATGATATACTGAAGGATCATGCGTTTGGAAATTATAAAAATATTCTTTTAGATGTTGCATTACACCCTATGATGGGCGGTTACCTAAGCCATTATAATAACCCAAAAAGTTTTCCAGAACAGAACATTCATCCTGATGAAAATTTTGCCAGAGAAATTATGCAATTGTTTACTATTGGTTTATATGAACTGAATCAAGACGGAAGTTATGTTTTAGATGGTAACGGACAAAGAATTCCAACCTATGATAATGACGATATTAAAGAGTTTGCAAAAGTTTTTACTGGTTTAGGAACTTCTGAGGTTAATGAAAATCCTTATGGAATAACTCCAAGGTTTGGTGTGGACATATATTGGTGTAAACGTGATGTACCGATGACCATGTATGATGAATGGCATGAACCGGGTGAAAAAAAACTCTTAAATGGTTATGTTATTCCTAGCGGACAATCAGGAATGAAGGATATAGAAGATGCTGTAAACCATTTATTTAATCATCAAAATGTAGGTCCTTTTATCGCACGAAGATTAATTCAACAATTAGTAAAATCAAATCCTTCACCAGCATACATCTCAAGAGTCAGTGCTGCGTTCAATAATACCAAAGGTATCCGTGGCGACATGAGAGCGGTTATAAAAGCCATATTACTAGACGAAGAAGCCAGAAGTTGTAGTTGGATTAATAATCCACGAAATGGTAAACTAGTAGAGCCTATGATTCGTTACTTTAACGTAACAAGGCAACTCGATTTAGATAACAAAAGTGGTTTAAACTGGAATGTTGGTTTTAACTTTTTTAATGCCACCGGTCAAGCACCTTTAGGGTCGTCGAGTGTCTTTAATTTTTATTTACCAGATTATGTTCCAAATTCGGATTTTGATGCCGCTAATTTAAAAGGACCAGAATTTGAAATCCATAATTCGGTTACCAGTTTATCTTTTGTAAATGAAGTAGATTATTGGACTTACCCACAATGGTATTCCGTTTTAAATACGTGGGACTTAGAACTTGAAGGGACAACACTAAATTTTGAAAGCTTAAAATATTATGCAAAAGAAAGTGAAGTACTAATAAATCAATTAGATAAATTATTTACTCACGGGCTACTTTCTGAAGAAACAAAACGATTAATCGTAGACGCCGTAGACCCGATTGCGGCATCAAACTTTGGAGAAGACTATTTGGACTTTCGCGTTAAAATGGCGATTTATCTATTACTTGTTAGCCCCGATTATGCCATATTAAAATAACCAGATGACTAAACATAAAAACCACATATCAAGAAGGAAGTTTTTAGGGCAATCGTGTTCTGCACTAGGTTATACTACATTATTTTCGTCATTAATAAACTTAAAAGCTATTGCCGCCACAGCCATGGATAATTCGCCGTTGGTAACTGCTGGTGGCGATTATAAAGCTTTGGTATGTTTGATGCTCGCAGGTGGTAACGATTCTTTTAATATGCTTATTCCAAAAGGGAATAATGAGTATAATGAATATGCTACAACGCGCTCAAACTTAGCCATACCTCAAAACGACGTATTACAAATTAACCCTAATACTACAGATGGTAGAACTTTTGGATTGCACCCATCTATGCCCGATGTACGGCAGTTGTTTGATAACGGTAATCTAGCATTTCTTTCAAACGTGGGGACACTGATAGAGCCATCAACAAAAACAGATATAAAAAACGGCATTGTAAAAACGCCTTTAGGATTATTTTCACATTCCGATCAAGTACAACAATGGCAAACAGGGAGACCACACGAAAGAACCAATATTGGTTGGGGTGGTCGAATTGCAGAATTAGTGCAATCGATGAATTCTAACCAAAATATATCAATGAATGTTTCCTTAAAAGGAACGAATTTATTTCAGCGTGGTAATGAAGTAATCCCATACGCCATCAGCAACCAAGGCAGTATTGGCATAAGCGGATATAACGGTCAAAACAGATTTAACCAACTACGTACACAAGCTTTAAACACTATGCTTGAGCGAGATTATCAAGATATATTTAAGAATACGTATAAAAACACTATTAAATCATCAAACGACTCAAGCTTAGAATTTCAATCGGCTATTGACGAAGTGTCTGATTTTAGTACAATCATGCCTGAATATAATAATTTAGCAGCTCAATTAAGGATGGTTGCAAAAACCATAGCAAGTAGAGATACTTTAGGTTTTTCAAGGCAAACTTTTTTCGTTCAAGTTGGTGGGTGGGATCATCATGATGAATTGCTCTTAAGTCAAGCAAGCAAATTAGCAGTGGTAAATGACGCATTAAAGTATTTTAATGATGTTATGACCGAATTAAGTATAAGTGATTGTGTAACCTTATTTAGTGTTTCTGATTTTGCAAGAACCCTAACATCCAATGGAAATGGAACCGACCATGCTTGGGGAGGAAATGCTTTTATGATGGGTGGCGCTGTTAATGGAAAAGAAATTTATGGAGACTACCCTACTTTGGCACTAAATAGCAGTGTTGATTTACAAGATGGGGTTATTATACCTACCACGGCGGCAGATTTATATATTGCCGAATTAGCTTTATGGTTTGGAGTACCAGCTTCTGAACTAAGCACTATTTTACCCAATTTAGAGAATTTTTACGATGTTAACTCAGGACAACCACCAATAGGTTTTATGAATATGGCATGATGAAACATTTAAACTTACATATAAGCATCATCATAATGTTTGTAGCATTAAACGTTAGTGCACAATGTTATCCAGATAGGCATAGTACTAATTGGTATGATGGTTGGGTGTCTTGCGAACCATCACAAAACCCAATTGCTGCCTATGGTGAAAGCCATTGGATTATGTATGATTTAGGTTATGATTATGTGCTAAACGAAACGAAACTTTGGAATGCTAATGAGCCTAAAAATTTAACCTATGGTATTAATGAATTTAATGTAGACTACTCACTCGATGGAGTTACATGGATAAATTTGGGTGAATTTCAAATGGAGCAAGCCTCAGGTTTATCTACTTATGAAGGTGTTGAAGGTCCTGATTTTGATGCAGCCCAAGCCCGCTACGTTTTAATAACACCTAAGTCTAATTATGGTGGCAACTGCTATGGCTTTAGTGAACTCAAAATTAATATCACCGACCCCTTTATTGTGGTTAAAGAAGAAGATGGGTTTAATGCCATGGTTTACCCAAATCCATTTAAAAACGATATTACTTTAAGAATAGTTACACTAGAAGAAAATCAACCCGTTACCTACACCTTGTATGATATTTTAGGTAGAGCTATTAGGAGTAATAGTTTAAGCTTAACTCCTGATACCGAAAACTACCAAATACCACTTTACGGAAGTTCATTGTCAGTTGGTATATATATTTTAAACATTGAGCAAAATAATAAAGTCCGAAGCTTTAAGCTTATTAAAAGTGAGTAGGATTTGTTATTCCAAATTTTCTAATTCTGTTTCAATTTTATTTATCAAGGTAAGAATACTAGATTCAATTCGTAACCCCCGATTTTGAATCGCTTTATTTTCAAAAGCTATCGCTGATAGGAGCTTTGAAAACTTTGAATCGCCTTTTAGAGTTTGATAATCCTCATTGTTTATATTAAAATAAAATCCATGGAAATTAATTTCATGATTCTTATCGAAGTTCATAAAGAAATATTCTAATAACTTTGGTTCACTATGAAGTGCATGAAATCTGGTACGTTCTTCCTCATAAGTTTTATAATAAGGGTATAACATATCATAATGAAACGAAATATCTTTTCTAAGGCTATCATTTCTAATAATTCCAACACCACGAGATAGTAACAAATCATACCCACTATTAATTGGGCTAAAATGTGGAGTCACTCTGAGTAAAGATGTACTTATGTTAAAAGAATCAGTTGGTTCATTAAAATGCTCTAAATGCTTCTTAACATCTAAACAAGCTTTATTTATGTCAACCATCAATCCTAAATCATCTCTTATTTCTAATAAATCTACTTTTAGATTACTACGTAACTCTTTAAGAATTTTAACTTCAAAATCATTTGATTTTTGCTGTTCATTCACATTATTTACTTGTAATGCTATTAAAATACCAATAACAACAAGTATAATTTCTCCAATGGCATAAATGAAATATTTGCTGAATTTGTTTTCAGAAAGTAGCTTTTCGCGGATTTTTCGAAAAAATTTAATCATATATCTTCTTAATTTCGATTTTTAAGTTCTTCTTCAATTTGTGCAATTAATGATTTGGCATTTTTAATTCCAAAAACTTTGTAATATTTAATAGATGATTTATTAAAGCCTATCCTATTTTTTAGATAATTTTTATAATATGAATTCTTAGATAACTCCTCATAATTTTCTGGAATGACCTCTCCAATATAATTGTATTCTTTAAAATACTTTCGGTAAATATCCTGCTGATCTTTAAATAGCATATCCCATTCTGAATCATTCCAACTCAATAAATAAGCATAATTACGTTGGTAATGACTAGTAATAGTATTTCTTAGCGAATCATTTTTAATGAGTTTCATTCCTTCCTTGTTCATACTATTATAGGCATTCATGGTAACCAAAAACTTGGGAGCCAAAGTAACTTTGCCAAAATGTTTATATAGAGAATCATTCTCAGAGATATTATTTTTAAAAGCAGAAAGAATAATGTTTGCAGACTCAATAGAATTTTCGTGGTAGCCAACATTATCCTGCATATCCACGATGTCTGCTTTTAAGTTTTCCTGCATTTCTTCAAGCAGTGCCAATTCTAAATTTTGTTCCTTTCGTGCTTCATTCCAATTATTAATCTGTAAGGCAATCAAAATACCAATAACTACAAGGATAATTTCACCAATGGCATATTTAGTGTACTTAGTGGTTTTCCCCTCGTTTAGTAGATTTTTACGAATGTTTCGGAAGAATTTAATCATTGTTTATTTAAAAATTGCTCAATATCGTGGATTAGTTTTTTTGAATTTTTTTGCGAATACTGCATCTCCTCATTTACAAGCTTGAAAAGAATCCGTTTAAAATTACTTAAGCCCTGAAAAGAGGCAGCAAGATGAGCCATTTCTACCTTAGACCACACCAAACTATCTATAAGAGGACCTTGGTCGTGTAAAGGTGTCGCTCCAAACGTATAGCTATCTACATAGTTAGATACTTTGTTGCTATAATCTACCGTAACATTTTTGATAATCTCGTTAAAGTTAGATTTTGTATTGTAAAATGTTTTGATTTTTTCCTTGAGTGAATCAGAAAGCTTTTCTATAAGCCCAGTTTGTACTAAGCTAGTATAGGCATTCGTATTATAAACAATGGGGTTATTCCAAGTGGGATTGAATTCCTTTTGAGCAATCCTCAATAGTGTGTCAACTTTTGCTTTAGGACTTGCCACACGTTCTCTAAACGATTCATTGATTTCGTACTGGTAGTTAACTTCGGGAAGCCTATTGCTAATTAAAATGGTGTCTTGAACAAGGTCATTTTTAAGAGCAATCAAAGCTTCCTTAGCATTCTGTTTTATTTTTTTTTGCTCATTCCAATTATTAATTTGTAATGCAATCAAAATACCAATCACTACAAGTACAATCTCACCAATAGCATAAAGTAAATACTTGCTAAATTTATTTTCAGTAAGTAATTTTTGGCGGATTTTTCTAAAGAATTTTATCATCGTGCAATTTCCTCATCAATTAATGAAATCAATTTTTCAATATAATGAACTAAATCTTTGTGGATGCCTGCTAAATAGCCATTATTCATAAAGGAGAGTCGGAGTCCATTTTTAAATTTCTCGTTATGATGTTGCCATTTCGCATCTTCAATAAACTTATTATGTAAAGATGGGTCGATATCCTTAGCAGTAAGTCTTTTTGGTAATCCATAGGTTGGTTGAGTTATATCGAAAAATCCAAGCGATATCATGTTTTCAACATGTGGATCGTACAAATACGCTTCGTATTCTCTACGCATATGATTTTCACCCGAAGCAATAGCTACGTAAGTCTTATCTAATTCTAATAATCTATTTTTAATGGAATCGTTTTTTATAAAACTAAGATTTCCAGAACTCAATAATTCTTTATACGTATTGTTGTTAGGCACAAAGGTGTTCCATATAAAAACCCGTTCGTACGTATCGGTATATTGCTGAACATCTTCAATTGATTGAGGCTCTTCTCCATTTATTAAATCGGAACTTGCTTGCGCTTTCTGAAAGCGATAGTTGGCAAAGTGGGTGTTATTTTCAATTTCGCTAACCAAATCGGCGCGAAGATTTTTTAGAAAATTTACTTCAACCGCACGTTCTTTCCTGCGTTCATTCCAATTATTAATTTGTAAAGCAATCAAAATGCCGATGACCACTAATACAATTTCACCAATGGCATATTTAGTATACTTAGTCGTTTTTCCCTCATTTAGTATATTTTTACGTATGTTTCGGAAGAATTTTATCATTTTTTAAAAGTTGTAGCTTTTGAACTTGAGATTTGCTGTATTGAAGTTATTTTTCTAACTCCTTATTGATTAAGTTTATAATTCCTTTTGTATCAGTAATTAACTTTTCAAGTTTGTCAATGGCATCTTTATTAATCCAAAAATGTACCGCTGCGTTATTAATGTATTCAACTTTTTTATTACGCAAATGATCTGCAAGTTCCGATGAATTTTGTTCCCCAAACAGGAAAGCTGATACAGGTTCAAATCTCATAATGCTATTATTATATGTAAAAGGTGCGTCATTGGGTAGTGCCCATTCAGTTCCAATTCTGATCCATTCCGCAACTTGCTTATGTTTTGCATAATGCTTTACCAATTCATCTCGTAATCCGGAATTGCGGATTACCTTTAAATTTCCCGTACTCGAGAGGTCATCAAAAGTTGAAGTTGACGATGAAAAAATTGGATAGATACTACCATAACCAAAAAAATCGTTTGCAGCTACTATAAGTGCTTCATCATTAGAATTAGCTGAATTTAGGGCAATTGAAAGATTCTCGATGGTTTCTATTCCTTTTTCCAAATCTGCAATATTATTTTTAAATGTCATGATATCATCATTATTTTCGGAAAGCAGACGATTTAAGTATAAATTTTCTTGTTTAGCAGATTTTCTGTTTTCATTAGCATTATTGATTTGCAGAGCAATCAAAATTCCTATAACTACTAAAATAATTTCACCAATAGCGTATTTAAAATACTTGCCAGTTTTACCCTCTAAAAGTAAATTTTGGCGAAATTTTCGAAAGAATTTTATCATCTATTATTGGTTGGTTATAATTAATGTATGCCAACATTAACGAATATAATTCGTTTTTAAATAATTAGAATGGGGAGATAAACGAAGTTAGTTTTTTTTTCTGATAACGACAATAGCTAAAATTATCAGAGAAAAAATTAAATAACGTAAAAGAAAATCATAAAAAAATGACAAACGGCACCTGCTAAAACAAACAAATGCCAAATAACATGATTAAAAGGTATTTTTTGAAAGACGTAAAAAACAATACCAACCGTATAAGCTAATCCACCAGCAAAGAGTAACAAAACACCATCATTACTTATTGTATTGGACAGGTTCGAAAAATCGAACACAATTAGCCAACCCATAACCAGATATAAAAGCGTAGAAAACACTTCAAACTTTCCAGTAAAAAATAGTTTTAAAATAACACCAAAAGCGGCTATAACCCAAACTGCCCAAAAGAGCGACCAGCCTAAACTTTGCTCTAAAGCAATTAAACAAACCGGTGTATAGGTACCCGCAATAAGAAAATAGATGCTAATATGGTCAACAATCCTGAAATAATGCTTACGCTTCTCCCCTTTTACAGCATGATAAAACGTAGAGGCACTAAATAATATAATGATAGAGATACCATAAATTATAACACTAAAGAGGCTCCAATTTGCTTTATTGTTGTCGTAATTAATCAGAAGTACCAAAGCTACAACGCCAAAAATAGCACCAATGGCGTGTGATATGGCGTTTAGTTTTTCCTCAAAAGGTGTTTGAACACGCATTACTTTTCTTTAGGTTCTTCGGCGTTAATCCATTTATTAGTTAAATCAAAAAAGTCGAACTTTATAGCTGAATCTTGGCGAACTAACACACCACTTTGAAAGTTTCGTTGCAATATGTCTTCAATTAAATAATCTTCCTTTTCGTTAAAAGGGTCAAACTCACGCTTTAATGAAATATCAAACATGCTTGCCGTTGTATTGTACCAAAAGGCGCGCCAACCACTTCGTAATTCCTTAATCAAATCAAAAGCCGTTGTCCCCGTTTGCCTATGAATTAATTTTACCAAAATTTGACCTTCAGTTCTTGTTAATTTTTTTAACTCATCTGAGAACTCGCCTTCAATATACTTTTGAACCCGTTTCGTGTATCTTTTTTTATCTCTCGCTCGCTTTAAGGTTGACATTCTAGCATTCATCGAGTCTAAGCGTTCTGCAGCTAATTTAGCGTATGGATAAACCTTAATGGTTTTACGTCTTAAAATTAAATATCTAATGCGATCTTCTTTACTATCAAACTTTAGTTTATGCAAAAGCATCACTTCATCCAAATCTATGGCGGTTCTTGGTATAGAGTCGCCTTCAATGATAAGGTATTCAATCGACGTAGAATCTTGCACAATTTCATTCACTTGAGCAAATAAACCAATGGGAAGTAATATGAATAAATATTTAAAAAAGTTCATCTAAAATATACTGGAGCATTTAACACATCAAAATTACTAATTTACGTAATCATTAACCTTAAAATCTTATTAATATTATTATTTTAGTCCAAAACTTTTATAAATGGCAAACAAAAGCATACTTAACAAAAAGTCGATGGACTTTTTAGAAAAATATTTGAATAATGCGGCTCCTACGGGTTATGAATGGACTGGGCAAAAATTGTGGATGGACTACCTAAAACCGTATGTGGATGAGTTTATAACTGATACTTATGGAACTGCAGTTGGTGTTATTAACCCTAAAGCAAAATATAAAGTAGTGATTGAAGGGCATGCTGATGAAATCTCGTGGTATGTTAATTATATATCGGATAACGGATTGATTTACGTGATAAGAAATGGAGGTAGCGATCATCAAATTGCACCGAGTAAAATTGTAAATATCCATACAAAAAAAGGTATTGTAAAAGGTGTTTTTGGATGGCCAGCAATTCATACCAGAAACAAAGCAAAAGAAGAACCACCAAAACCAGACAATATAACCATTGATGTTGGTGCAAAAGATAAGGCCGAAGTTGAAAAAATGGGCATTCATGTGGGTTGCGTAATTACTTATCCTGATGAATTCCACATTTTAAATGGCGACAAGTTTGTTTGTCGTGCGCTCGATAATCGTATGGGTGGTTTTATGATTGCTGAAGTTGCTCGTTTGCTTAAAGAAAATAAAAAAACACTGCCTTTTGGTCTTTATGTTACTAATTCCGTTCAAGAAGAAATAGGATTACGTGGCGCGGAAATGATTACTCAAACTATAAAACCTAATGTGGCTATTGTAACGGATGTAACTCACGATACCACGACTCCAATGATTGAACGTAAAAAAGAAGGTCATTTAGAAATTGGGTTAGGACCTGTTGTCGCATATGCACCAGCGGTACAGCAGAAACTTCGTGATTTAATAACAGGCACCGCAGAGAAAAAGAAAATACCTTTTCAGCGTTCGGCATTATCAAGAGCAACGGGAACAGATACAGATGCTTTTGCATACAGCAACGGTGGTGTGGCCTCAGCTTTAATCTCGTTACCACTTCGCTATATGCATACAACGGTTGAAATGGTGCATAAAGATGACGTAGAAAATGTAATAAAACTTATATACGAAACACTTTTGAATATAAAAGAGGGGGAAACGTTTAGTTATTTTAAATAAAACTCAAGCCTCATAATTGAGGCTTTTTTTTATAATCATGGATGAACTGATAGATATTGTAACAAAAGATGGTAAACCGACTGGAAAGTCTGAATTAAAATCCGTAATTCATCAAAAAGGATATTATCATCACACAGCACATGCCTGGTTTTATACAGATGAAGGTAATGTTTTATTATCACAACGTTCAGCTAAAAAAACTATTTGTCCGTTAATGTGGGATGTCTCTGTGGCTGGACATATTGATGCTGGTGAAAGTGCTGAGAAAGCTATAATTAGAGAAACTTTTGAAGAGATTGGTTTAAATATTTCAATAAACGACTTAAAAAAAGTTGGGGTTTTTGAGTGTTTTCAATCTTATGAAAATGGTATTATTGATAATGAATTTCACAATACATTCATAGCTAAACTAAAGGTTCCTCTATCACAATTAAAACCTCAGGAAGAGGAAGTTCAGGCTTTAAAATTGGTGTCATTAAATGATTTTAAAAAGCTTATTGATACTATTGGAAACAACAACAATCATTTTGTCCCTTCAAATAAAGCGTATTATGAATTTGTACTTCAAACCATTAAAAAAGCTTACTACAAATGAAGTTATTGCTTACTGCTGTTGCACCTGTTTTTATTATCATTTTATTTATTTACATAAAGGATAAATACGAAAAGGAACCCAAGCGTTTATTGATTTATAATTTTCTTCTAGGGGCTTTTGTAAGTATTGTAATTACTACAATTCTATACTATGTGTTTGATGTGATTTTACCACTAAGAGACAACATGAGCGTTATGCAACAGTTTATAAAGGCATTCTTTGTTGTTGGCTTAATTGAAGAGTTTAGCAAATACATTATTGTTAGATATTTTGCCCAACCAAACACTTCTTTTAATGAGCCTTTTGATGGGATTGTATATGCAGTAATGGTTTCTATGGGTTTTGCTGCAACCGAAAATATTTTATACGTACTAGAAGGTGGCTACAAAACGGCTTTAATTAGGGCCTTTACGGCGGTACCAGCACATGCTACCTTTGGCATTTTAATGGGTTACTACATGGGAAAAGCTAAGTTTTCAAATAATAGAGTCGTTTTAAATTTAACTGGCCTTTTGTTGGCTATTGTTTTTCATGGTGCCTACGACTTTTTCTTATTTATAGATTTTGTACCTGGTATTTGGGTTGGAGCCTTTATCTCTTTATTTATTGGAATTTTATTATCTAGAAAAGCAATTATTAAACACCAGAATGATTCTCATTTTAATATTTGAATCCTTAAACTCATTTATCCTAGCCTATAAAATTCTTATATTTACTAACAACAAATTTTGACATACCCATGAGTAAAGTCTTTAAAGCCACAGTAAATAATTCTATTGAATTTGAATTTACTGACAGTGATATATCGAATCTAGATGCCCTCAAAACTTCCGACTATTCCTATCATATTCTACAAAATAATAAATCGTATAAAGCTGAAATTTTAGAGGCAAACTTCAACAACAAATCATATAAAGTAAAAGTTAAAAACAATACTTATAACATAAACATACACAATGATTTAGATGTTTTAATTAATGAAATGGGGTTTGCTTTAGGAGCCTCAAAACATATAAACACTATTAATGCACCAATGCCAGGTTTAATTCTTGAAATTAATACCGAAGCGGGTCAAGAAGTCAAGGAAAATGACTCACTTTTAATTTTAGAAGCTATGAAAATGGAAAACATTATCACTTCACCTAGAGATGGTAAAATAAAAACAGTTTTAGTTAAAAAAGGTGATGCTGTTGAAAAAAACCAATTATTAATTGAATTTGAATAACATGCATGTCTTATGAGACATAATAAAGACATCCTAACGATTGATGATTATATGCAAGCACAACCAGACGCCTTTAAACCAACACTACAAAATTTAAGAGAAGTCATTCAAGAAGCAGCACCAAAAGCTAATGAAGCTATTCGATATGCCATACCAACTTTTAGGTTAGGAAATAAAAATCTAGTCCATTTTGCTGCTCATAAAGCACATTTTGCACTGTACCCTGCGCCTTCTGCAATCGTTAAGTTTTCAAAAGAATTAAGTAAGTACGACACTTCAAAAGGCACAATTAAGTTTCCGATAGAAACACCGATACCTTATGATTTGATAACAAAAATTGTAGAGTTTCGTGTTTCAGAAATAAACTCAAAACCATGAAAAAAATCCTGATAGCAAATAGGGGTGAAATTGCCATAAGAGTGATGAAAACCGCTCAAAAAATGGGTATAAAAACTGTTGCAGTGTTTTCAACAGCTGATAGAAACGCTCCACATGTAAAGTTTGCTGATGAAGCTGTCTGTATAGGCGAACCACCTTCAAATCAATCCTATTTAAGAGGTGAAAAGATTATTGAAGTAGCCAAACAACTAAATGTAGATGCTATTCACCCTGGTTATGGTTTTTTAAGCGAAAATGCTTCTTTTTCAGAATTATGTGAAGCAAAAAATATCGTTTTTATCGGTCCACGTTCTAATGCCATCAAAATTATGGGAAGTAAATTAGCAGCCAAAGAGGCTGTTAAAAAGTACCATATTCCTATGGTTCCTGGAATAGATGAAGCTATTACCGATGTTAAAAAAGCGAAACAAATTGCCAAAGAGATTGGATTTCCTATTTTAATAAAGGCTTCAGCAGGTGGCGGCGGAAAAGGTATGCGTATTGTAGAAAAAGAAAACGATTTAGAGTCACAAATGAATCGAGCCATTAGCGAAGCCACTTCAGCCTTTGGTGATGGTTCAGTTTTTATTGAAAAATATGTAACATCTCCAAGACATATCGAAATCCAAGTGATGGCAGATAGTCATGGTCATATTTTGCATTTATTTGAACGTGAATGTAGTATACAGCGCAGACATCAAAAAGTAGTTGAAGAGGCACCATCAGCGGTTTTATCGTCTGAACTACGCAAAAAAATGGGAGAAGCGGCCATTAAGGTTGCCGAGGCATGTGATTATTTAGGTGCTGGAACGGTAGAGTTTTTATTAGATGCAGATCACAATTTCTACTTTTTAGAAATGAATACACGCCTACAAGTAGAGCATCCTGTAACCGAGTTAATTACCAATCTAGACTTGGTTGAATTACAAATTAGAGTCGCTCGCGGTGAATCACTTCAAATAAAGCAAGAGGACTTAAAGATTAACGGACATGCGCTCGAGTTACGCGTATATGCAGAAGACCCAACTAACGATTTTTTACCTAGCGTTGGGCATTTGGATGTTTATAAAATTCCCTTTGGAAAAAACATAAGAGTTGATAACGGGTTTGAAGAAGGTATGGACATTCCTATTTATTACGATCCGATGCTTTCAAAATTAATTACCTATGGCACTACCCGAGAAGAAGCAATTCAACTCATGATTCAGGCCATCGACAATTATCATGTTGAAGGCGTTCAAACGACACTCCCTTTTGGCAAATATGTTTGTGAACATGAAGCTTTTCGTTCTGGTAATTTCGACACCCATTTTGTAAAAAACTATTATTCACCAGAAAAATTAAAAGCAGAAACTGAAAATGAAGCTAAAATTGCCGCTTTAATAGCTTTAAAACAATATATAGAAGATCAAAAACTTTTAAGACTACCTAACCCCTAAGCTATGAATTCAAAAGAAGATAAAATAAATAAACTGAATGAGCGTATTGCATTAGCCCATTTAGGTGGTGGAAAAAAACGCATTGAGAAACAACATCAAAAAAAGAAATTAACCGCCAGAGAGCGAGTTAATTATTTAATGGATGAAGGCTCTTTTGAAGAGATTGGTATGCTTGTAACCCATAGAACCAGTGATTTTGGAATGGAAAACGAGCTATATTATGGAGATGGTGTTGTTACAGGTTATGGTACTGTAAACGGTAGATTAGTATACGTTTATGCCCAAGATTTCACTGTTTTTGGAGGCGCATTATCCGAAACTCATGCGGAAAAAATATGCAAAATCATGGATTTGGCTGTAAAAGTAGGAGCTCCTATTATTGGCTTAAATGATTCTGGTGGTGCTCGTATTCAGGAAGGCGTTCGATCTCTTGGTGGTTATGCAGATATATTCTACAGAAACGTTCAAGCATCAGGTGTTGTTCCACAAATATCTGCTATTATGGGGCCTTGTGCTGGAGGAGCTGTATATTCGCCTGCTATGACAGATTTTACCATTATGGTAGAAAACACAAGTTATATGTTTGTTACAGGACCTAATGTTGTAAAAACCGTGACTAATGAAGAAGTTTCTAGCGAAGATTTAGGTGGTGCTTTTACCCACGCTTCTAAATCTGGAGTTGCACATAAAACATCAGCAAATGATGTTGAATGTTTAGAAGATGTAAAAAAGTTAATTAGTTATCTACCTCAAAACAATACTGAAACTCCACAAAAGTTAGAGTTTAATCTTAATGATGAAATTAGGGATGTTTTGGCTGATATCGTGCCTGATAACCCAAATAAACCCTACGACATGCATCATGTTATAAAGGGCATTATTGATGATGAATCCTTTTATGAAATTCATAAAGATTATGCTGAAAACATCATTGTTGGTTTTGGACGTTTAGGAGGAAGAAGTATTGGTATTGTTGCCAATCAACCCATGTTTTTAGCTGGGGTTTTAGATGTTAACAGCTCCAAAAAAGCGGCACGTTTTACCCGCTTTTGTGATTGTTTTAATATACCCTTATTGGTACTGGTAGATGTTCCTGGGTTTTTACCTGGAACTGACCAAGAGTGGAACGGCATTATAGTACATGGTGCAAAATTATTGTACGCTTTAAGTGAAGCAACTGTCCCGAGAGTTACAGTAATTACTAGAAAAGCGTATGGAGGAGCATATGATGTAATGAACTCAAAACATATTGGCGCAGATATAAATTTCGCATGGCCTGGAGCAGAAATTGCTGTTATGGGCGCTAAAGGTGCTAGTGAGATTATCTTTAAAAAAGAAATAGCCTCTGCCGAAAACCCAGAAGGAAAATTAGCTGAAAAAGAAGCTGAATATGCTGAAAAATTTGCTAACCCATATAAAGCAGCACAACGTGGTTTTATAGATGAAGTCATTCTACCTAAAGAAACAAGGCGTAAATTAATTAAAGCCTTTTCTATGCTCGAAGACAAGCACGTTGAAAAACCGAAGCGAAAACATGGAAACATTCCGCTTTAGTCGATATTATGTTGTCATTTAATGAAAATTTAACACTTATAAAAATCTAAACACTGTAGTTATATCGTATTTATTCAGTTTTGTTATTATTCTATTATTTAAAATTTTAACATACTAACGCACAATTATTTAAATACTTTTGCCTAACTTAAATTAATAATTTTCTTTCAATGAAAAACAAGGTCTATTGCCTATTAATGTTTATCGGAATTAGCTTCGTAATGCATAGTCAAAAAGGACTACCTATTCAAGTGCCTAATTCCAAAATACAGCCTTTAACTTCTTTGGCTGATAAAAACTTGCAGAATAAATTAACAAAAGAATTAAATGCAAATCCGAAATGGAAAAGCTTAATGGCTAACAAGAAAATGGCCATTGGGGTTGTTGATTTAAGTGACCCTGAACAAATTAAATATGCTAGTATAAACGGCAACCATATGATGTATGCTGCGAGTTTGCCTAAAATAGCCATTTTATTAGCTGCTATGGATGCCATAGACAAAGGTGAATTAAAAGAAACAGCCATTGTTAAAACAGATATGCGTTTAATGATTAGCAAATCGGATAATCGCGCATCTACAAGAATGATTGATCGATTAGGTTATGCTAAGATTGAAAGTGTAATGACAGATCCTAAATATAAGTTTTATGATGAAGGGAAAGGCGGAGGCCTATGGGTTGGTAAACGTTATGGTGGTGGTGGCAACACCAACAGAGAGCCATTAAAAAATTTAAGTCACGCTGCAACAGTAAGTCAAGTTTGTCGATACTATTATTTATTAGCTCATGGTAAACTGGTAAATGAAAAACGTTCAAAGCAGATGTTAGATATTATGGGGGATCCCGATTTACATCATAAATTCGTTAATACAGTTGAAAAGATTGCACCGAACGCCAAATTATTTAGAAAATCTGGTTCATGGAGAAGTTATCATTCAGATTCCATCTTAGTTTGGGGTAACGATCCTGAAAGACGCTATATTTTGGTAGCTTTAATTGATGATGCTGATGGTGAACATATTATAAGAAGTTTAGTAAAACCTATTGAAAAAGCTCTTAAAGCAAGTAGCGTTGAGACAACGAATAATGTAGTATTAAACTAAAATAGTTGGTTCTAAATTTTCTTTATTTAATTAGTGATTTTGGTTAAAATCAAAATACAATATATTAGTTTTGTGCCGTAATTACTTATCATGTAACTGCGGCACAAATGCTTAAAAGTAAATTGAACAACTCCATGTCAATTATTAATACCTTTAAATTATATATTCTTAAGATTTTTGACCTGAAAGAAGAAGAGCTAAATAAAACTCTTTTACTTCAGCTTAATATATTTATAATTATCACCACCCTGCTAATTATAAAACCAACTGTAAATTCATTATTTCTTTCAGAACTAACCTCGAATGCTCTACCTCTTGGTTATGTGCTAACAGCCTTATTAGCAATAATTGGCTATCACTTTTACGATAAAGCTTTAGAGCGTTACCCGCTAAATATTATTATTGACAGAACCATAATTGGTTCTGTTATTTCACTCATATTATTTGCCATCGCTTTTAATTTTAATCTAGCTAATGGTATACTTATGTATATTCCTTATATATGGGTGGCTATTTTTGGATTATTAACGGCATCACAATTTTGGATTTTAGCAAACCTTGTTTATAACGTAAGAGAAGCTAAACGCGTATTTGGTTTTATTGGTGCTGGAGCTATTGCTGGTGGTATATTTGGGGGTTACCTAACTTCTTTACTAACCAATTTCTTAGAAACTGAAGATTTATTGTTTGTAGCTGCTATACTATTGTTAGGGTGTATACCAATCACTCGATATATTTGGAAACACGAGGTTATTAAATTGAATCCTTACCAAGTATCGTTAAGAACGAACCCAAAAGGAGAATCTCCAATAAAACTTATTAAGCAATCAAAACTATTAAGTTTAATAGCTTTAGTTATTGGTATTAGTGTTTTAATAGCCAAATTGGTTGATTATCAGTACAGTGATTATGCGTCAAAACTTATTTCAGATCAAGATGAGTTAACATCATTTTTTGGTTTTTGGTTTTCAACGCTTAGCGTTATATCCTTATTAATTCAATTATTCTTAACTAAACGCATTGTAGGTACTTTTGGTGTTGGTAAGTCTTTATTATGGTTACCTTCTGGAATTTTAGTTGGTTCGGTTTTACTGCTCATCATTCCTCAATTATGGGTTGTAGTATTCATTAAAATTGTAGATGGCAGTTTAAAACAGTCGGTTAATAAAGCAGCTACAGAACTACTTTCAATTCCTATTCCTATTGAAATTAAAAAGAAAACAAAAACGTTCACCGACGTTGTAATAGATAGTATAGCTACAGGCTTAGCAGGGTTTATTCTTATATTTTTTATAAATGGTTTAAACATTTCATCTACTTACATAAGTTTAATAATTATAGCTTTAATCTCTATTTGGCTATATTTTATTTATCACCTAAGATTAGAATACATAACCGCATTTAAAAGTTTATTGGATGAAAAATCTCAAACTAAAAAAGAAAAAAGCATAAAGGAAGATATAAAAGTAACCTCTATTGTAGATACTGTTAAGCGTGTTCTAAATACTGGTACAGCAAGTCAAATTATTCACATGCTTCAAAAAACGCTTGAAGTGAAAGATGAACGTTTCTTTTCTACATTTAAAAAACTTCTATCTCACAATTCACCAAAAGTTAAGGTTTTGGCTATTGAGAACCTATATTTTTTACGAACCGAGAATTTATGCGACATCATAGGATTAATGGTAAAAGAAGAAAATCAAGAAGTAACCACATCAGCCTTCCGTTATTTGTTAAAGCATAATAAAAAGAATACAGTAGAGCTATTTAACCACTACTTAGAAAGTGATGACAAAACTATAAAAAATGCGGCGCTGATAGGTCTATCGCAAGAGTTGAGAAACAATATAGTACTTCAAAATAAATTTAGTTTAGAACAACACGTTGAAGCAGCTTTAATTGAGTTTAACAAACTAATTGATGAAAATGAAAAAAAGCACTGTATGCAAGCCATACTTGAGGCCATTGGGCATGCACGTTTGGAACGCTACTATAATGTTATAAAGGTAGAGTTAAATTCTAAAAACCCTGAAATTTTAAGAACAGCTATTAATAGCGCTTCAAAAACATTAGATAGACAGTTTATTACACCTATAGTTTCCTATTTATCAACAAAAGAGACAAGGAAACAAGCTATTGAAGCTTTATATTTTTTTGGCGAACCTATCATCGATACATTATATGAATTAATTAAAAACGATAAAATAGATCAGGAAGATGCTCAACTAGCTCTTACCGTTATAGAAAAATTTGCATCTCAAAAAGCCGTAAGCAGATTAATAAAACTAACAGAAAACACGGAGCATTTAATTAAAATTGAAGCTATAGAATGCTTGAAACGATTAAAATGGAAACATCCTAACCTAATAATTAAAGACCGACTTATAGTAGACAAGATTTTGGATGAGTGCCACTTGTATCAAAATACACTTTCTGTAATTCACACACAAATTGTTATTCAATACAAAAAGAACAGTCAAAATTTGCAAGCGGAAGAAAACCAAGCGCGGATAGCTTTAATAAACTTATTGGAACAACGATTAGACCGCCAATTACAGCGTATGTTTAAATTTTTGGGCATTAAATACCCTCCACAAGATGTTGACCCCATTTTTAATACAATATTAAATGGGAAAGAAGAACAACGACTTCATGCTATTGAGTTTTTAGATAATATTTTAGATAAACAACTTAAAAAGGAACTTATTCCTGTTGCAGAATCTATTTTATATGAAACAAATACTGAAGAAAAAATTAAGAAATTAAACGTTAAAATATTAAGCGAAATAGAGTGTTATAACGAATTATTAAATCGAAAAGATTCAAAACTTAAACTGGCTGTAATATATCTTATTGAACAATCAAAAAACCCTGAGTTTAATTCGCTTTTAGATAAGATAACACAGAACGAGCTTGATAAAAACGAAAAAAACTAAGGTAAAAAATTTTCTTAATTCAATTAATGACTAGCTTTAGATTTTAACGAAGCCACTATACCCGCTAATAAGGCTAACAAAATAAACCCTAGTGAGAACCATTCTGGAAACTTATATACGTGAGCGAGAAGCAATTTTATTCCAACAAATCCTAATATAGCAACTAAGCTATATTTTATAAAGTAGAATTTACTGGTCATATTACTTAAAAAGAAATACATTGATCTTAACCCTAGTATAGCTAATATGTTAGAACTAAAAACTATAAATGGGTCTGTAGTAATTGCCAAAATAGCTGGAATACTATCAAATGCAAAGAGTATATCTGTAAATTCAATTAAAATTAAGACTAAAAATAGCGGAGTTGCAACAAGTAAATGTTTCTTTCTAACGAAAAAATACTCGCTTTCTACATTAGAAGATATTGGCATAACTTTTCTTAAAGTCCTATAAACAAATGATTTTTTAGGGTTAAATTCATTTTCTGATTTTGAAAACAATAGTTTGATTGCCGTAAGTATTAAAAAAACACCAAAAACATAGGTTATCCATTCAAATTCTGTGAAAATTGTAACACCAAAAAAAATCAAAACGGCTCTAAAAACAATAGCGCCCATAATGCCCCAAAACAGTACTCGGTGCTGGTATTGTTGTGGAATTCTGAATGAAGAAAATATAACAGCAATAACAAAAATATTATCGACACTTAATGATAGTTCAATAAGATATCCTGTTACATATTTCAATGATGCGTCAACAGGTGCTAAATTAGTAGGATTATTTACCCAACCATTTTTAAAAATCACATAAATTAAAAATGAAAAACTTAAAGCAATACTTATCCAAACAAACGTCCAAATAGAAGCTTCTTTAGTTGAAATAATGTGCGGAGTTTTATTAAAGACCCCTAAATCTAAAGCTAGAAAAATTAAAATAACCGAAATAAATATGATCCAAACTATCATATTATTTCCTAATCACCTTATCAATACTTGCTGCTAGCATCATATGATCGGTTGCCGAGTTTTTTCTTAGCACATTGGTCATTAAAACTACAATATAATTACAATTATCAGGATGCTCAACAATCGCCACCGAGTTCATGAAATTTTGAACATTTCCCATATACTTTCCACAAGCTTCCCCTTTACTCCTATCACATTTATACAAACTTCCAGATTTAAAATAGACTGCTGCTTCCTTTAAAACAGGCGATTGGGCATAGCGTATACGTCTGTCTGTCATATACATCAATCGCTTCATTTCTAAGCTCGATTCAGTATCCACAACATTGCCTTGCTCCAATTGCACTAAAAATTTCATTAAGCCCTGAGTAGTACCAATACTTCCACCTTTATCTCCAACATACGTATTGGCACCTCTAGTAAAAAAACTACCTAAACGCCATTCATTATGTGTAATTCCTAACTCACGCAATGGGAGATTGACAACATCATTTCCAATATCCGTTAATTCTTTTCTTGGTGTCGTTTTAAAATAAGCCAAAGCATCTTCCTCAGTAAGATCTGGATATTTATCACCAAAAGCCTGCATTAAAAGTACTTCGCGCCAAAGAATACTTGCTGCGCCATTGTTACTTACGGATAGCATATGATCTGCCCATTCAAAAAGAGTGAAAACATCACTAGCAATGACTTGACGTTTTACTAGTTTTTGAGTTTCAATATTGAAAATAGGAATTGTATGTTCGTCTGTTAATCCCCAAACTCCAGCTTTTACAGATTTATTTCGAAGTAACTCTAGTCGCTTTTCAAAATCATCGGGATAAATTTTAGCTAACTGGTTGAATAACCCAACTAACACCGCAATTTTTCCAACACTTCCTGGTTGGTAACCAGCTGTTTCATTACGATGGGCATAACGTACATGATTAATGTCCGAAATATCTAAAACAGAAAGGGAATAGCTTTTATCTAAACCCCTAAATAAATTATTGATTTCCTTTTGAAAGTTCTCATCAACTTTCATGTAACAGTGCACACTATCATTCTTTTTAGGAAGTAAGTTTAACTTAATATCCATATAGGATTTTAATGCGCCATCTGGAATTTTTGTAGGGTCTTTAAGCTCACCACTTTTAATAAGCTCCAAGCGTTTTAAACGTTTTATTCCCGTATGCTCATAACCATCAATAGGATAAAAATGCACCGCTGTAAAGGCTGAACACAAAAAAAGAACACTGACAATAAAAATTAGTTTTTTCATTTTTAATTTATTTTTTTCGAAAGAGATATCACCTTGTTTTTATCAATTATTGGTGTTATAGATTCTAAATATTCTGAACTTAGAGCCTTTTTGTTTTCTACAAATGGTCGAATTTGAAACAACCATAACTTGTTATCCTTAAATCCAAGTTCTACATCATAGGCACCCTCATAATCAGAATGTGTTTCCTTAGGAAGTGTTTTTCGAATGGTTTTTGCTAAAGCACGTATCTCGTTTATGTTTTGTTGATTTAAAATTGGCTTTTCAAAGGTTGCTTGCTTTTTTTGTATGCCACCAGTTGCTGGTAAACTATTATACAACGATTCTCTAGCAGGTGCTAAAAACTGCATACCTCCATTCAATTTAATTAAATACGTTTCAGCTGATTGACCATCCACAGCACCACCAGCACCACGACTTATTGCCACCGTTAAATCATCTTCATTGCCATTGCTAATACCTTTGGTAATTAAGACCCCAGAATAATCAACATCTACACTAGGAATAACTAAAATAGATGGGAATACATTTTCAGGATTCAATAAATATTTTTGACGCCATTTAAAGCTTCGTTCTGTGTAAGGTGATGCCCAAACAGCCTTAATTCCGTCAAGGATTTTGTCTTTATCTGCAACGTTGAAAATCGTTAAATTTAATCCAGCACCTGTAAAGTCTTTTAGGTCTTCCATATTGGTATCACTTCTTAAAAACACTGGGACTTCACCTAATTCTTTTCCAAGAATATTTTTAAAATCTGATTCTAATTGTTCAATAAATTCAGGTTTTAAGGTAATCTCTTTAATAGCTGCTCTAAGTTTTTCCAATTCTTGTAACTGATAGCTTTCAACTTCTGCTTCGCTAACGCCTTCATTTCTCAACCTTTCAGCTTTCGCAAACATGACATTTAAAAATGTCCAATATGAAATATCGTTATTTGGCATATTTTGGTTCATGTGTTCTTTAAAAATTCCAAAAGGAATCACTAAACCTTCAACAACCTTATCGGGAAACATTTTTTTAAGTTGACCAAGATTTGCAGCTTTAGGTCCGCAAAGTTTACCTGAATCGCTTGCATCTACGTCTCGTAGGTTTAAAATATTGGTTTCCGTAAGTCTAATGCTCTTAATAGGTACTTCAATCTTCTCTTCATTCCGTTCCTTTTTAACAAATAATAAACGTTCGGTTTCGGTCATGTTTGACTCTGATTTCAAAATAACATTGCCTTTATTTGAAACGGCATAAAACACTTTTTGACCATTATATTTTTTTAAACTCTTTAAATTCTCATCAGATAATGCGGCATTTGGTATTCCTAAATTTCTAGCTAACAATTGTACATGTGACACCATATTTCCTTCTGAAACAGTAGCAATACCAGCAACAGGTTTTAAATCGGCTGGAGGGCGTTGAAAAACATATATATTATCCGAATCTACTTCAATATCGTCTGGAGAACCATCAACTACAACCAATTCTCCAAAAGCGTACCCTGGATTTAAACCTCTAAAAGAGCTCTGATTGGGTATATCCATAACTTTATTGGTTAATGCTGATTCTTTTGCAATAAAATCACCAAGTTTACCAACATTCTCACCAAGATATAAAGCAATAGAGCCTCTAATTTTATCATCAATAAAACCATAAGCTTTTGGCTCGAAATCTGTGTATAAATCGACAGTGTTTTGATAATTAGCTTTAACCATTGATGAACTCCATTCCACCAAACTTCTTGCATTTTCTAAAACATTAGTTAATGCTTCTAAGCTTAAACTAGCTTCGTTTTCAGAAGGAGTTTTTAAATTAATTTGATCCCATTCTGATAATTCAATATAACCAGAACCCGCGGTAGCCATTCCTAAATAACATATTTTAGTGAGCATTTGCTGAAGGTTTTCAGGTTCCCATTCTGGAGATGTTTTAAAGACAATCTCTTCAAGTTTTAGCGACAAATCAAGAAGTTGTAATCTGGCTAATGGGCGTTTTTCATCCAATATAGATTCTCTGATTGCCATTAAAAGTTCCGCTGTTTCTGGGATTAGTGTTGAAGCTTTTGTTTCAGATGAATTTGTAGCTATATAACTTGATATTTTTTCACCTATAGGTGTATTTTTAAATAATGAGGATTTGTTGACTAATGATTTTATATCTATAGGTTTGTAAAACTTTTGCATAGTATTTACCAATTCATCAATTTTATTTTTATGATTGCTGGAAAGTTGAGTACCGTATTTACTTTTAAAAGCAATGACTTTTTCAATATCTGATGCTTCAGGTTGACTATGAATTTTAACACGCAAATCCATAAACTGAATAAACTCATCTGAAATTACTTTTGACTGACTCCTAATTAGTTGAGACAAATTATCGTCACCATTATGAGGAATATCTTTTAAGGACTGACGAATTAAAAAGTAGTGCTTCTCAATGTTTTCATCTTTTGCCAATAACCATTTATAGAAATCAATTCCCCAATTCGCTTCATCTTCAGATTGAATGGCGCCTCTGTAAAATTGTCCTTTTTCATTAATCCATCCATTATCTACGGCGCGTAAATACTTATCAAGTTGATATTGCTTTAATCTAGAGTGGTTATTATCAGCATCCCAAAACTCATTTTTATCGGTGTAGGCTAAAATTTGTCCTAAATAAATATGATTGGTCTTTCCAAGCGACACCACAGCATCTTTATAACGTGCATGTTGAACACCCGGACCAATGTTATCGGGACATGGGTCTTTGGGTTGCCTTATACTGCCATCGGTACAAAACCAGCGTATATCCTTATAAGGACCTCGTACATCTTTTTTGTATTGAATAATTTGTTGAGTAATAGCTTCATTGCTAACTTTTTGAGAAAAGCCTTTTAGAATGAATCCTACAATAACTAAACTAATTAAAACTAACTTTTTCATGTTGATATAATATACAATTTTATATCAAATGTAAAACCAATTTCAATCAAAATATCATATAGATTAAAATAATTTTTATCCTAGTTAGGAAACAAGCTTTTATCTAAGCCTGGAACAATACGAAGTGCATTTTTATAATACACTTTTTTAAGTACTTCGTCTGGTAAATCTAAACCATACATTGGCCAAAAGGCATGATATTTTTTGTGATAGGGAAAGTATTCATCGGCGCTTTCAAGTACTCTGAAATAGGTTGGAAACTCTTCAGGGACCCAACTATCTTTTCCAAACAAAATACGGTCTTGATATTTGATAAAAAATGCTTTGGCAAAACGTGGCTGTCTTCCTAATTCGGCAATAATAGCACCTATACCAACATTCATATTTGGCATCTCGTCTAAAAGTTCGCCTAACTTTCCAAGATTATTGGCATACCAACCCATATGTGCATTAATAAAAGTGGTTTTGGGGTGGTTTTTAAACATATTATGTTGCTCGTTGATAATTTGCTCCCATGGTGCAGGATTATCAGCACCTCGTTTTCTTCTCGGGTGTGTTTTAAGTTCTAACCAACGTTCGTTATCGCCATCAAAGTCATCCCAAAAAGACTTTGGGTCTGCTGCATGAATGAGCACGGGGATCCCTAAATCGCCACAAGTTTTCCAAATAGGGTCTAGTCTTGGGTCGTCAATAGCCAATCTATTTCCATCTACATCTTTATTATACATCCCTAAACTTTTATAAACCTTCAATCCTTTAGCACCATTTTTTACATCTTCTTTTAATTGGTTTACTGCTTTATCAATCCACCCTTCTGCCCCAGCGTTATTAAAATCTACGTTAGAAAACACCACAAATCTATTTGGAAAGTTATCTTTTACATTCTGTACAGCCTTTTGCAAATTTTCACCCGAACCACCACTTAAGTTTACCATAATCTTCATGTTAAGTGTATCCATAGCCTCTATTACTGGGGTCATATCCTGTGTTGCCATTCGCCTTTGATGTCCATGTACATCAATAAATGGAAATTTAGCACGTTTAATAACTTTTCCAGGAACAACTAAGGTGGATTTAGGATTGTAATCTTCAAAAGACATGTCTTGGGATGATACACTTATTGAAAAAAGAAAAGCGAATACAATTAATAGGATATTTTTAGAACTCATAAATGGTGGTAGTTAAAATTGTCAATAAAAATAAACATCATAGTCTATAAAATTGAAACTTTATGAAGGGTTTAACAAAGTTATAAAATAGTATAAAAAAATAAGGCACTCAAAATTGAGTGCCCTAAATTGCTATTAATCAACTATTAACTAGAATTCTAAGTCTGCTACCAAATCAAACTCATCATAAATGGCTTTATCTTTTAAGCCATCAAAAAAACTTGTAGAGCCATAACGTACATCGTATTTTGATCTGTCAACTTTTAAAGTAGCAGTGGCTTTACTCCCATATATAGAAATAGAAAAAGTAACAGGGTTTGTTTTTCCTTTAATAGTTAAATCGCCTGTTACAGTATAAGAGTTTTTACCTGTAGCTTGAACATCTTTAAAAACTAAAGTAGCTGTTGGGTGTGCTTCAACACCAAAAAAATCATCAGATTTTAAGTGTCCGTCTAACTTTCCTTTATATTCCCCTTGTAAATCTGTGCTGTTAATAGTTGTCATATCTATTACAAATTCGCCACCCTTTAATGTTTCTTCTTCAAAAACTAATGCTCCAGATTTAATTGCGATGGTACCTTCATGCGAACCTGTTACCTTATAACCTTTCCAAACTACCTTACTGCTTTCAGTTTTTACCTCTTTTTTCTCTTTATCAACCGTTGTAAAAGAAACAGTAACCAAAGCTACAAATGCAATGATTGCTAAATTTTTAATTGTGTTTTTCATTTTTAAGTATGTTTTTTTTTTAAATAAATTATGATGCAAATATTGCAAACTTAATTCTATAAAAAAATGAAGTAGTTTATTAAAACATGTTAATCTAGTTTAACATTCAGTCTTCCAAAAGTAACTGACTTTTAATTTTACTAAGAAACTCTTTAGTAATGCCTAGGTAAGATGCTAACATGTATTGAGGAATACGTTGCTCAATATCAGGATATTGGTTTTTGAAGTACAGATATCTATCCTTTGCAGAGAGGCTAAAATTTCTAATCAATCGTTTTTGAGTCGCCACCAATCCGCGTTCTATTATTTTTCTAAAAAAACGCTCTAACTTGGGTATTTTATCATATAATTCTTCAGTTGTTTCAATAGGAAACATAATTAATTCTGTGTTTTCTATACACTGGACATTTAAATCTGCAGGTGTTTGAGTTATAAAACTCCCCATGTCTGAAGTCCACCAATCTTCAACAGAAAACAAAATAATATGCTCTTGTCCCTCATCATCCAAGAAAAATGTTTTAGTACAGCCAGAAATCACAAAACATTGATATTTACATACGTCTCCATGTTGTAAGATATATTGACCTTTTAAATATTTTCGGAAAATTACTTTTGAAGTTAAGATAGCCTCTTCCTCTTGTGTTAAATCAACATATTTTCTAATGTAATCTAAAAGAGGTTTTATTTTCATTGATGCATTTTTTGTAGGTATCAAATTTAACAATAATAACATTGTGTTATTAGATAGTAAATAGAATTTTCCTGAAATTAATTAATCTACTTTTGCATTATGCAGAAAGCCCAAACCTTTAAATTTGAATTTGTGGCCTTAATGGCTTCTTTAATGTCGTTAGTTGCCCTTTCTATCGACGCTTTATTACCGGCTCTTCCAGATATTGGTGCAGCCGTTGGTGTGGAAACCTCTAACGATAACCAGTTATTTATTACCATGATTTTTTTAGGATTAGGTTCAGGTCAGCTTGTTTTTGGAACACTATCTGATAGTTTTGGAAGAAAACCCCTTGTATACATTGGTTTTTTAATTTTTATCATAGCAAGTTTTATTTGCCTTTTTACTAAAAGTTTTGAGATGATGATTTTGGGTAGAGTTTTACAAGGCGTGGGATTATCATCACCCAGAAGCCTTAGTTTATCTATGATTCGAGATGAGTTTAGTGGCGATTATATGGCTAAAATAATTTCAATTGTAGTGATGTTCTTTATTCTGGTTCCAGTAATTGCACCTACACTTGGTCAATTTTTACTCTATTATTTTAATTGGAAGGCTATATTTTATTTCAATTTAATTATTGGAGTTTTAATCATGCTTTGGTTTTTAAAACGACAACCTGAAACCTTACCTAAAGAACGCCGCATTAAATTTACACGCCATATGTTTTTTGATGGTGTTAAGGAATTTTTTAAATACAAGGAAGCGGTTGCTTTTACCGCAATTTCTGGCTTTATTACGGGCTCATTTTTGGTATATTTAAGTACATCTCAACAAATTTTTCAAGTGCAGTATAATTTAGCTGATATGTTTCCTTATATCTTTGCGAGTTTAGCTATTTCTGTTGGGTTAGCCACATATTTTAATAGTCGATTTGTAGTACGTTTTGGTATGTTTAATATGGCCTATTTTTCTTGTTTCGCTTATGCTGCCATTTCAATTTTATATGTTATTCTTTTTTGGAATTCAGAAAACCCGAGTATTTATATGTTGCTTACTTTTTTTGGATTGCAGTTCTTCGCTGTAGGCTTTTTATTTGGAAATTTAAGAGCGCTCGCATTACAGCCTTTAGGACATATAGCAGGTATTGGAGCCGCTATTAATGGGTTTCTATCCACGGTGATTGCTGTGCCAATTGCTAATTATATTGGTAGTTTTGTGATTGATTCGGTGCTACCCTTATTTATTGGATTTTCAATTTTTGGAATAAGCTCTGTAATCGTTTTTTTAATTTTAAAGCGAAAATCTAAATTATCAAGTTTATAATTAACAAAATTACAACCCTCTTAAATCTTAGCCTGATAGGTATATAAATCGTAATACCTGCCTTCTTTAGCAATAAGTTCATCATGTGTACCACGTTCTACAATGTTTCCAGCTTCAATGACTAAAATTTGGTCTGCTTTTCTAATGGTGCTTAAACGGTGAGCAATGACAATGGTGGTTCTGTTTTTAACTAATTCTGATAAACCTTTTTGAATCAACGCCTCACTTTCGGTATCTAAGTTGGAGGTTGCCTCATCTAAAATTATGATTTTTGGATTTGCTAAAATAGCACGTGCAATGGCTAAACGCTGACGTTGTCCGCCCGATAATTTTACACCACGCTCCCCTATTAAGGTTTCTAAACCATCATCAAACCTATCGGTAAATTCATTAACGTAAGCCGCTTTTACAGCCTTTTGTAATTCTTCTTCTGTGGCATTAGGCCGGGGAAACATAATGTTTTCACGAATAGTGCCTTCAAACAAAAATTCGTCTTGTAAAACAACCCCTAAATATTGTCTGTAGCTCTTTAATTTTACTTTTGATAAGTCTTGATTATCAATAGTTACTTTACCTGATTTAGGATTTAAGAATGTTGCGGATAATCCTGCAATGGTTGATTTTCCAGAACCCGAACTACCAACTAAAGCTGTTACTGAACCTGCCGGAGCTTTAAAATTTACGTTGTGTAAAACTTCTTTTCCTTCCTCGTATGCAAACGACACATCGTTAAATTCAATATCACCATTTAGGTTTTGGATTTCTATATTGCGCTCTTGATTATCTTCTTCTGCAGTCATATTCATAAGTTCTTCGGTTCTATCCAAACCAGCTAATGCTTCGGTTAACTGACTCCCAATATTACTCATCTGTATAATTGGAGCAATCATAAAACCTAGAATTAGGGTGAAGAATAAAAAGTCACCCGTTGTCATTTCACCAATAATCATGTAATAACCACCAATACCCATGATGCCAGTGGTAGCAACGCCAATTAAAAAGGTTGACGAACTCGTCATAAAAGCAGTGGCTGTTAAACTCTTTTTTACATTTTGGTATAATTTTTCAACCCCTTTTTCAAATACTATATTTTCTTGATCTTCGGCATTAAAAGCTTTTATTACTCGAACGCCTGCTAAAGTTTCGGTGAGTCTTCCTGTTACTTCGGCGTTAATTTTTCCCCGCGTTCTGAAAATAGGCCGAATATACTTGAAAGCCCTGAGTGCTATGTATCCAAAAATTGACAGCGGTACAAATACGAATAAAGTCATCCAAGGGTTCAGTTTTATCAAAATAATTAAAGATATTATTGCTGTGAACGAACCACCAACTAATTGTACTAAGCCCGTGCCAATTAAATTACGCACGCCTTCAACATCGGACATGATTCTAGAAACTAAAGCACCCGATTTTGCATTATCAAAAAAACTTATGGGCAATGACAATACCTTTTTTTGAACTTGAGCCCTCAATTCGGAAATTAAATATTGCGCCTGTACACTTAATATCCGAGTCAACAAAAATGAGGTGACCGACTGTACTAAAAGTGCTCCTAAAACAATAAAAATAAGGTTGTAAAGTTGGTTGTAATCTTTATTTGGTACTACATCGTCGAGCAACACCTTACTTTGCCATGGTAAAATAAGACCTGATAAACTTTTAAGTACTATTAAAAACAATCCAATAAAAACCAAATTTCGCCTAGGCCAAATAATGGTTTTAAAAGCTTGCAACATGGTTACTTTTGATTTTTCTGTGGAAGTATCTTTTGTGGACTTTTTTAAATGCTGCATTTATAAAATATTTTCTAATGACTTATGACTGTAAAAATAGGTATTCTATAATTTGGATAGCACAAATGTATGTGAAATAAAAAGCCACTTAAAAAAGTGGTTTAAATTTGTAAATATCCAAGATAAACTCTGTTAATTCGAGTAAATTTCATAATTGAAATGAGTGAAATTTGTATCGAGAATAAGAATTTAGGATATAAATTAGTTCTCGATACAATTTTTTTATCAAAAAATCACTCGAACTGACACTATGAAAAGTATTTTATACTAAAATGTCCATTGATTAATACAGTTTAATAGTTTAAGTGCGTTTTGCTTTTTTAGCCAATTTTGCAGCTTTCTTTTCTTTGGGAGTTAACACTGCTTCTTTTTTAACATTCTTCTTTGCGTCTTGAGTTTTTGCCATAATACATGTGTTTAATTTATATTTATTTAAGCTTTAAGTACAATTCTAAATCTTGCTTTACCATCTTCCAAATGTTTAATCGCATCATTTACATTTTCCATTTTAAATTCTTCAACCGTTGGATAAATGTTGTGCCTCACACAAAACTCTAGCATTTTACGAGTTAAGGCAATACTTCCTAACGGACTTCCGCCAACCGATTTTTCACCCATTATCAAACTAAATGCTGGAATAGCCATAGGCTCTAAAACGGCACCAACTGTATGTAATTTACCCTGTGGTGATAGCGTAGTCAAAAATGAATTCCAATCAAGACTTACGTTTGTGGTATTTAAAATAAAATTTAAAGTTCCTGCTATTCTTTCTAAATCTTCTGGCTTTGTTGAATCAACAACTTGGTGTGCTCCCATTTTTAAAATGGCTTCTTTTTTATTTGGGTTCGAACTAAAAGCAGTAACCTCACAGCCCCAAGCTTTTAAAAATTTAATAGCCATATGCCCTAAACCTCCAACACCAATTACACCAACTTTATCAGTAGGTTGTACGCCCGACAAAACTATTGGATTAAATACCGTAATGCCTCCACAAAATAATGGTCCTGCTTTTGCCATATCCAATCCTTTTGGTAATGGCGTTACCCACGACCAATGACCTCTAACAGCATCCGCAAATCCACCATGGCGCCCGACAATAGTACTTTCAATAGTTCCACATAAATGCTGCTTTCCATCCATACACTGGTTGCAATGCATACACGATTGTGCATACCACCCCATACCTACTCTATCACCAATTTTAAGCTCTTTTACTTCACTACCTATTTTCGTTACTTCACCCACAATTTCGTGTCCTGGAACAATTGGATATTGTGTCATGCCCCAATCATTATTCACCATACTTAAATCGGAATGACACAAACCGCAATAATGAACTTTTATATCAACTTCTTCTTTACCGATTTCTGGCAATTCATATTGAAATTTCTGTAATTTCTCACCTGCTTCTTGAGCCGCATAAGCATTAACTTTTATCATATTTTTCTATTTTATATTATTATAGCTACAATTTTTAAATCTACTGAATATTAAATGCTTTTAAGATAATTATTAGTTAAATTTCTTTAAAAATAATTGTATGTTAATTTACTACATTTACACTTATAATTTTTTAATTTTTTTATCATGAAAATAATAGGTATTGGGAAAAACTACGTTGCCGATAAAAGTGAAATTAATGCGCTTAAAAATGGTGCACAAACTATTTTTTTAAAAGCTGAAAGCACTCTAGTAACAGATAATAAAAACATTGAGTTTCCAGCGATAACGAATGAATTGGCTTACGAGGTTGAACTTGTTGCGAAAATTGTGAAAACGGGTAAAAATATTGCTGAACGTGATGCAGTATCTTATATAAGTGAGATGGGTATTGGTATTGATTATACTGCCAAAGATGTATTGGCGGCAAGTCGAGCAAATAAAGGGCCTTGGGCTTTAGCAAAAGGGTTTGATGGTGCATCTCCAATTAGCGGATTTAAGCCGGTTGCTAACTTTCCAGACTTATATAATATTAATTTTAGTTTGACCATTAATGGTAAAGAAACACAAGTGGGGAATACCAATTTTATGATTTATAATTTTGCTGAAATTATAGCCTATGTTTCGAAATTTATGACTTTAGAACCCGGCGATTTGATATTTACTGGAACGCCAGCAAATGGTGCTGGACTGAACGTTAAGGGCGACCACTTGCAAGCTTTTGTTGAAGGTGAATTGCTTTTAGATTTTAAATTGGTTTAATTAAAACCTAAAAATAAACTGAAAAGTATCTGAATGAAAAATTCCATTGCAGAACGTGTTTTCGATTTTTTAAAAAATTACCCGCCTTTTAATATTCTAAAAACGGATGATTTACTTGAAATTTCAAAACAAGTTTCTATCATTTATATGGAAAAAGGTGATACCCTTTTTAAAAGAGGTGATACTTTCCACGAGTATTTTTACATTGTAAGAAACGGTGCTATAACTTCGTATCACACCAATATTGAAAACAAACAAGAAGTAGTAAATATAAGTGATGCCGGTGACATATTTGGGGTTAGACCTCTTATTGCAAAAGAAGATTACAAACTTACCGCTACTGCTAATGAGGAATCTATTGTATACGCCATACCTATAAACACGTTTCAGTCCGTAACACAAAACAATACCAGTGTTTACAAATTTTTAATAACAGCGTTCGCTACTAATGCCTACGACCCGTTTACTGCTGAAGAAACAGGCAAAATATTTTCTGATTACTTACCAAATACATCTCAAGATGTTGTAAGTCTTCAAACTGCAAATTACTCAAAGAAACCTATTTGTTGCAATGTGGATGCTTCTTTAAAAGAAGCGGCCCTAGCAATGAGCAAACATAAAATTGGATGTATTATTGTAGTTGATTCTAATAAACATCCATTGGGTATTATTACTAATAGTGACATCAAAAATAAAATTGCTACAGGCTTATTTCCTATTGAAACACCCGTTACCAATATTATGAGTTCACCTGTTGTAACCAATAAAAAAAATTTAACGGTAGCAGACGGACAGCTACAGATGATAAAACATAACATTGGACATTTATGTATTACAAAAGATGGCACCGTTAATTCAAAGCTTATTGGTGTTTTAACACACCATGATGTTTTAGTTACTTTAGGTAATAACCCTTCGGTGATTTTAAAAGAAATAAAGCGCGCCGACCGAACTAAAAAACTAAGAACAGCTAGACTAAAAGCTAACACACTTTTAAAAAGCTATTTAGAGCAAAACATACCAATATCTCATATCTTAAAAATTATATCGCAAATTAATGATGCTATTACGGTTAGAGCTATTGAAATTGCCTTACAAAAAATGTCTACTCCGCCACCTGTTACTTTTTCATGGATGTCTATTGGCAGCCAAGGTAGAAAAGAGCAGTTACTTTTCACCGACCAAGATAACGCCATTGTTTTTGAAAATGTACCTGAAAAAAACTATGAAAAAACTCAATTATACTTTTTAGAACTGGCAAAACACGTTAATAAATCACTTAATAAAATAGGATTTGAATATTGCGAAGCCGATATGATAGCTAGCAACAGTGAATGGTGTAAATCGCTTGAAAAATGGAAAGCTCAATTTAATAACTGGATTTTAAATCCAGATGACAAGGCCATTTTACTATCGTCAATCTTTTTTGATTTTAGCTGTATTTATGGCAACAAAAATTTAATTAATGAGCTATCTAATTCTATTTATGAATCACTGAGTAAAACAACTTTATTTTTTAAATTCTTAGGAAGAGATGCTATAAAAAGCCCGCCACCCCTAGGCTTTTTTAAACAGTTTTTAGTTGAAGAGAATGGCGACCAAAAAGACCTTTTCAATATTAAAAGTAGAGCCTTAATGCCTTTAATTGATGCTGCCAGATTACTTATTTTAAATAGCAATATAATAGGCATCAATAACACTTCCGAACGTTATGAAAAGTTGACTGAAATAGAACCTAATAATAAAGAACTTTATCAGTCCTGTTCTTATGCATTTAAAGCACTATCTAAATTTAAAACCAAGCAAGGGTTATTGCATAACAATACAGGTAAGTTTATTGAACTAGAAACCCTTACCAAAGAGGAAAAACTAAAATTAAGACGCTGTTTTAAGCCCATTCAAGAAATTCAAGAAACTTTAAAAATAAGGTTCGATTTAAAAAACTTTATGTAATCTTATTAAAACAAACCTTATAAATGATTTTTAATTGGTTATTTAATAAAAAACAAAATTATCCGGAGTTTTGGGCTAATTACTGTGAAGCTTTTAGCAAAACTAAGCTCAAAGCCTCGTCAATAGCCAGTACCCGGTTTATTGCTTTTGATACTGAAACAACAGGATTTGATAAAATAGAAGATCGAATTTTATCTATTGGAGCCGTAGCATTTACCGGTAAAACTATAAATGTAAACGATAGTTTAGAACTGTATTTAGAACAAGACGTTTTTAAACCGGAAACTGTTGAAATTCATGGTTTAATGAAAACTGGTTCGCAAGAAAAAATAAGTGAGTTAGAAGCTATAAAAGCCTTTTTATCTTATATAAAAAACGATGTTTTAATAGCACATCATGCCCATTTTGATAAAACTATGATTAACGAAATGCTTTTAAGACATGGTCTAGGTAAACTAAAAAATAAATTTATTGACACTGGAGTTTTGTTCAAGCGTTCGCTACATATTATTTACAAACAAAACGAAAAAATGTATTCGCTAGATGACTTAGCAAAAGAACTTAACGTTCCCATGGTAGACAGACATACCGCCACTGGTGATGCTTTAATTACGGCTTTGGTATTCTTAAAAATTTTGGCTCGTTTGGATAAACGTAAACGCTTAAATTGGGGGTATTTATTGAAAAAATAGTTAACAACTTTTTAAAGCGCATTATCCATAATATCCTGAACCACTTCGGGGTTCAGAAGTGTGCTAATATCCCCTAAATTATCTGTGTTTTTTTCGGCTATTTTACGTAAAATACGGCGCATGATTTTTCCGCTACGAGTTTTTGGCAAACCTTGTGTAAACTGAATTTTATCCAACTTTGCGATGGGTCCGATATGATTGGAAATAAGTTGATTAATTTCTTTACGCAAATCGTCATAATTTGAATTTTTTCCTGAATCCTTTAGGGTAACATAACCATACAAAGCATTACCTTTTATATCGTGTGGAAAACCTACAATAGCACTTTCAGCAACTAAAGGGTGCTCGTCAATAATATCCTCAATAGGGGCTGTTCCTAAATTATGCCCAGATACAATGATTACATCATCGACTCTACCAGTAATACGATAATTACCAGATTTATCGCGCAATGCACCATCACCTGGAAAATACATGCCTTTATACGCTGAGAAATATACATTTTTATAGCGCTGATGGTCGCCATAAATAGTGCGAGCCAATGAAGGCCATGGGAATTTTATTGCCAATATACCTTCGGCAGGATTTCCTTGAATTTCGTTTCCTTTTTCATCTAATAAAACGGGTTGAACTCCAGGTAATGGCAAAGTGGCAAAAGTAGGTTTATCATTGGTAACACCCGCTAAAGAAGATATCATTATCCCGCCTGTTTCGGTTTGCCACCATGTATCAACGATGGGGCATTTACCTTTACCCACATAATCATTATACCAGTTCCAAGCTTCTAAATTTATGGGTTCTCCAACAGTTCCTAAAGTTTTTATATGTTTTAAATAGTAATTATCCGCTAAATTAACTGCATTTTTTGCCAAAGCTCTTATAGCTGTTGGTGCCGTATAAAACTGATTCACACGGTGTTTTTCACAAATTTCCCAGAAACGTCCGTAATCAGGATAACTAGGAACACCTTCAAACATAACGGTTGTTGCACCATTAGCTAACGGTCCATATACGATATAACTATGACCAGTAATCCAACCAATATCAGCAGTACACCAAAACACATCTTGCACGCTAGCTCTGGTATCTTCTCTTCCCAAATCGACAGTTCTATTACAACGGTATTGAAACACATTTCTAAAAGTATAGGCTGTATAAACCATATAACCTCCGCAAGTATGCACCATCCCTTTGGGTTTTCCTGTAGAACCCGATGTATATAAAATAAAAAGCATGTCCTCCGCATCCATTTCTTCAGCTGGACAATAATCATCTACTTTTTTAAGTTCGTCATGCCACCAAACCTGATTTTCAACTAAGTTTACATCCGATAGTACACGTTTTAAAACTATAGTTTTTTCTACAGAAGGGCACGATTTTAATGCATCGTCTGCTATTGCTTTTAACGGTGTGATTTTATCTCCTCTAAATCCGCCATCAGCTGTAAGCAACATTTTGCACTGTGCATCATTTATTCTTGCTGATAAAGCGGACGCGGAAAAACCTGCAAATACCACTGAATGAATAGCACCAATTCGCGCACACGCCAAAACTGCAATTGTTAACTCTGGTACCATGGGCATATAAATACAAACTCTATCCCCTTTTGATATATTATTTGCTTTTAGAACATTAGCAAACTCACAAACTTTACTATGCAAGGCTTTATAAGTAAAATATTGAGCAGGCTCATTAGGACTATTTGGTTCAAAAATTAATGCGGTTTGATTACCACGCTCTGCTAAATGTCGATCCAAACAGTTTTCAGTGATATTCAATTTTCCACCTACAAACCATTTTACTTCAGGAATATTAAAATCCCATTCAAGAGTTTTGGTCCACTTTTTTTTCCATTGAAAAGATGAAGCAATTTCGTCCCAAAAAGCTTCCGGATTCTCTATACTATATTTATAAGTTTTCTCATATTCATGATATGAGTTTATTTGAAATCTTTGCATTGTAATTTTGTTGTCTTAAGCGTGTTCTAAATTACTAAAATTATTGGTTCTTTCTAATGGTCTATTGCACTAACGGCTCCGCTTGGTATTCTAATGTTTTCAACTATTTCTTGAACGTCTTCAGGTGGTTCAGGTGTGAATTTCATAATGAATATGGACACTATAAAATTTAAAATCATTGCCACCGTACCAAATCCTTCAGGTGAAATTCCAAACCACCATTCACTTTTATCTGGTAATGCCTCATCAAACCAGCCTAATTTATATTTAATCATATACAATAACATAGCAGTAATACCTACGATCATACCTGCAATAGCACCTTCTTTATTCATTCGTTTATAGAATATTCCTAAAATAATGGCTGGAAAAAACGACGCTGCAGCTAACCCAAAAGCAAGGGCTACTACAGCCGCTACAAACCCCGGAGGATTGATTCCAAAATATCCTGCAACGCAAACCGCTCCAACTGCCGATAAGCGTGCCGCTATAAGTTCACCTTTTTCAGAAATAGAAGGTTTGATTATTTTTTTAATCAGATCGTGCGACACAGAAGATGAAATGACTAATAACAAACCAGCAGCGGTTGATAAAGCGGCAGCTAAACCACCAGCTGCTACTAACGCAATTACCCAATTAGGTAATTTAGCAATCTCTGGGTTTGCCAATACCATAATGTCGTTATCGACTACCAATTCATTCTTGTTTTTGTCTGCTACGTATTGAATTAATCCATCATTGTTCTTGTCAGTGAACGTAATAAGTCCCGTTGTCTCCCATTTTTTAAACCACTCCGGAACATCTTTATACGATTGGTTTGAAACCGTTTCTATCATATTGGTTCTGGCAAAAACAGCAACAGCCGGTGCTGTGGTATATAAAATAACAATTAACAACAGCGCTATTCCTGCAGATTTGCGAGCATCTTTTACACGTTTTACTGTGAAAAAGCGGACAATAACATGTGGCAATCCTGCGGTACCAACCATTAATGCTAAAGTAATAGCAAAAACATCTATCATCGATTTAGAGCCTTCTGTATATTCTGAAAATCCAAGTTCAGTGCTTAATCCGTCTAATTTATCTAACAAATAAGTTCCTGAGCCATCAGACAAAGTGCTTCCAAAACCTAATTGTGGAATGGGATTACCAGTCATTTGAATGGAAATAAAAATGGCAGGCACCATAAACGCAAAAATGAGCACACAATATTGTGCCACTTGCGTATAGGTAATACCTTTCATACCACCCAATACCGCGTAAAATAAAACGATAATCATGCCTATGATGACCCCTGTATTAATATCGACTTCTAAAAAGCGTGAAAACACAATACCTACACCGCGCATTTGTCCTGCTACATATGTAAACGAAACTAATAAAGCACAAAATACAGCAACCAAACGTGCTGTTTTAGAATAATAACGGTCTCCAATAAAATCGGGCACAGTAAACTTTCCGAACTTACGTAAATAAGGTGCTAACAGTAATGCGAGTAGTACATAACCACCTGTCCATCCCATTAAATATACGGCACCATCATACCCTGCAAACGAGATTATACCTGCCATCGAGATAAACGAAGCGGCACTCATCCAATCGGCAGCAGTTGCCATACCGTTTGCCAATGGCGAAACACCGCCTCCAGCCACATAAAACTCTTTGGTAGACGACGCTCTCGACCAAATGGCAATACCTATATACAAAGTAAAGGTTAATCCTACTAAAATGTAAGTCCAATTTTGAACGTCTAACGCCTCGACTAAAAATATACTACTCGTCATAGCCATATTTTTTATCAAGTTTATTCATAAGTCTTACATACACAAAGATGAGAATTACAAACACATACATAGAGCCCTGTTGTGCAAACCAAAATCCTAGTTTAAAGCCTCCAACCTTTATATTGTTTAACGCGTCTTTAAATAAGATACTTGCTCCATAGGACACTAAAAACCATATAGCCAATAAAATAAGTACATACCTTATATTTTCTTTCCAGTAGGCTTTAGCGTTGCGTTTTGTCATATGTTAGTTTTATTGGTTAACTCTTTTTCTATAAGCTTTAAATTCTTTTACTACTCTAGGCGCCATTATTAGGGTAGCTATCATGGTTGGTATTGCCATAAGTGCAAAAACGCCATCAATTAAATTGAGCATCATACTAAAAGGCGTTGTTGCAGCCAATACTATACTGATGATATAAAAATAATTATAATAGTGCTTTTTATCTGCTCCTATAATAAAAGATAAACATTTTGTACCATAATACGAGTATGAAAATAATGAAGAAATACTAAAAATCAACACACAAACCATAAGCAAATAGTCGCCATAAACTGGCATAGTATGACTGAATGCCGATGCTGTTAAACTCACACCGTTATCGCTCGTGGTTTCCCAAACGCCCGTAACTAAAATAGCCAAAGCAGTTAAAGTACAAACTACCAAAGTATCTATCGCAGGACCTAACATAGCAACTAATCCTTCTCGAATAGGTTCATTCGTTTTAGCGGCGCCATGCGCCATGGGTGCTGTACCAATTCCCGCTTCGTTTGAAAAGGCGCCCCGACGAATTCCTAATAAAATCAATGCTCCTAAAACCCCTCCAAAAAAGGCATCACCTTTATAATTATCTGCAGAAAAGGCATCCGTAAAAATCATCAATATATACTTAGGCAGTGTGTCGTAATTAGAAATCAAAATAAATAATACTAAAGCAAAGTATAAAATAACCATACTAGGCACCAACTTTGACGCTGCATTACTTATACGTTTTAATCCTCCTAAAATAATTATGGATGTTATTGTAACTAAAACAAACGCTAAAATTAAATTTGATTTCAATCCAACTTCTACGCCATTAGGTGTTAAAACAATATCGTTTATAGCCTGTGTTAACTGATTAACATTTACAACGGGTAAAGCGCCTATCATTCCAAAAAGGCTGAACATAATAGCCAACGGTTTCCATGATTTTCCTAAGCCTTCCATTATAAAATACATAGGACCACCTTGCAATTCGCCATTGCTATCTTTACCACGATACATAACTGCTAAACTACAGGTGAAAAATTTTGTAGACATCCCAACAATGGCGCTAACCCACATCCAAAACATGGCTCCAGGTCCGCCCACAGAAATTGCTACTGCAACACCAGCAATATTACCCATTCCAATTGTAGATGACAAAGCGGTTGTTAAGGCCTTAAAATGGCTAATTTCACCGGCATCATCAGGATTGTCATACTTCCCACGAAGTACTTGAATGGCGTGTCCTAAAAATCGAAACGGCAAAAATCTTGATAAAATTAATAGATACAAACCGCCTCCTATTAACAGAATAACCAGCGGTAATCCCCATGCATAATTAGAAAAAGCCCTTATAATTTCATTCATAGTAACATTAATTACTAGCAATAATATTATAAATATATCACTTTACTCATATTATGTTTTAATATTTAAAAGTATATTTATGCTTACTAAACTAACTACTATTGCAACCTAATCGTTTATATTTTATCGACGCCGTTAGAGCATTTGCTATTTTAATGATGCTACAAGGGCATTTTATTGACACCCTAATAAACCCCATTTACAGAGATGAAACTAACACCGTTTATAATATTTGGACGTACTTTAGAGGCATAACCGCTCCTGTGTTTTTTACCATTTCAGGGTTGGTATTTGCTTACTTACTATTACGTGCTTATGCCAAAGGCGATGACAAAGCCAGAATTAAAAAAGGTGTTTTTAGAGGCTTATTACTCCTAGGCATTGGGTATAGCTTGCGCATCAATCTTAAAAGTTGGTTTGATGGCTATTTTAGCTCCTACATTTTTGTAGTTGATGTGTTACAATGCATTGGCTTGTCTTTAATATTGCTTGTTTTACTACATATGCTTTTTAAAAAACATAGTTATATATATTCTATTGTGCTATTTACCATTGGGTGTTTATGTTTTGTTACCGAACCACTTTATAGAACCATAACTTTAGATAATGTTCCACAAATTATTGCTAATTATATGACCAAATCCAATGGGTCTGTTTTTACCATTTTACCATGGTTTGGGTATTCTGCTTTTGGAGCATTTTTATCTACAGTGTTTTTTAGACATGCACACAGAACCCGATTTAAAGTGTTTACCATTATTACATTTTTTATAGTAGGAATTTTGTTGATATACTCGTCATCGCCCTTTTTAATTAAGTTAAGTAACCTAACCAATATTGAGTTATTACATATGAGTGCTAACTATAATTACTTGTTTACAAGACTTGGTAACGTGCTTATTTTATTTGGTGTGTTTTATATGTTTGAACGGTTTTTAAAACAATCCATTGTAGCTAATATTGGTAAAAAAACGCTTTCTATTTATGTGATTCATTTTATCATTCTTTACGGAAGTTTTACGGGTTATGGTCTTAAGCGTTATTTTAGTAAATCCTTAGAGCCTAGTGAAGCGCTTTGGGGTGTTGTGCTATTTATGATTGTTGTTTGCTTTTTATCGTTTCATTACGCCAAAACCAATCATATTGTGTATAGTATAGCACGAAAAATTATAGATACTTTTAAAAGATAGACTATGGCTTTTGATGAATTTTTGGCAGACCGCATTAAACAACAGTTAAAAGAAAAGCATACGCATTTTGAAACTTTGAACATGATGGGTGGTTTATGCTTTAAAGTAGACAACAAAATGCTTTGTGGTATCCACATCGATAAAAAATATGGCGATAGTTTGTTAATGGCACGTATTGGTGAAGATGCTTATTTAAAAGCACTTGAAAAACCGGTGTGTTTGCCTATGGATTTTACAGGCAGACCCATGAAAGGCTATATTTTTGTAACCCCTGAAGGTTTTGATACTGATGAAGATTTGGGGTATTGGATAGATTTATGTTTAGCTTTTAACCCGTTAGCTAAAGCGAGCAAACCTAAAAAGAGAAAAAAATAACCCTTTTTCTTTATGACCGCATAAAATACTTAGCTCTACGTATTGCTTTTATTGTAAGAATATTTTTTACTTATAGTGAATAAACAATAATTGTTATCTTTACAGCCTAGGAATTTTATCGACTTAATTGTTTTATATAAGAATAGATAACAAAAATTAATTATTAATTAAATATTAAATTTTATGAAAACCCCAAATTTTAAACTACTTACAATTTTAACCGCATTAACATTATTTATTGGGACATTTATGTCTTGTTCCGATGATGATGGTCCAACTGCAAATATCACTGTTAACGAAGGACCTTCTGGTGATATTGGTGGTGATTTTACTGGAAACGGGGGAAATACTTCTCGAATTATTAACTGGACAAATAACTTGGCAACGGCTGACTATAATGCTGATATCACAGCGACAGCAAATGGAACTTTTAAAATGGTTGTCGCAGATGCAAATGGAACAGTTGTGCTTGATAGAACTTTGAACGGCGGAACTGAACCTGACACTATTGATGGTGTTACAAGCTCTGGTGAACCTGGAAATTGGACTGTTACAATTACGCTTACATCATTTAATGGAGACGGAAGCTATTCGTTAAGTGCTGGAAACTAAAAAATAATAACTAAATAAATTATAGAAAAGGCTGTCAATTTTTAGACAGCCTTTTCTATTTGGAATTAAAAAACCACATAAAATACGTAGCACTACGTATTGCTTTTTAGGTAAGGAAATTCTAACTTCGCTTATCAACTGATATAAATCATTAAAACGACTTCATATCATATCGTTGTAGCACATTTGAGAAACGAACTAGATGATACAAGCAATACTTGAATTATTAGCATACTTTAAACTATTTCACGAAGATGATAAACATCAAAAACGAGTAACAAAGAAAGAACAAGAAG
>NZ_JAKKDV010000004.1 GCF_021728415.1 Flaviramulus multivorans
GCCGGTCGTCGGCGGTGCAAGCACCCCGTTACCCCTCGACTTGCATGTGTTAGGCCTGCCGCTAGCGTTCATCCTGAGCCAGGATCAAACTCTTCATCGTTAAATTATTTGTGCTATACATATATAAAACATGTTAGCTACTTTAACAACTAATCAGAATCTCTAGTACTCAAAATGGTCTATTCTCTTTGTTGATTTAAATCGTTTCCAATTCAAATCTTACGCTGTCAATTCAATATGTTTATGAACTTTTTTTATCTTTTACTAGCTCGTTTCCTTGCTAAGCGGGTGCAAATATAAAACCCTTTTTTTAACCCCACAATACTTTTTCAATCTTTTTTAGAAAAACTTTTTTTACCCCTTCTAAAAAAATATCCAACCGTGGAAATGAACTTTTACACAAACAGTACTTAACCGTTTTTGCGGGTGCAAACATAATACCTATTTTTAAATTTACAATGCCTTTTTAAACCTTTTTTTTAGATTTTTTTTTGAGTTGCTTTTTGTGCTTTATTTTCAACAACTTACGATTGAAAAATATTTTGAGGTTACATTAATTTATCGCTGCATTAAGGATTGAACGACCTGTTTGAACTCTTTTAAGCGTTTGAAAAACGTTTAATAAAGTGAGTAGTGAAAGCCTTGTGGTTTATTTTTTTTAAACCAAATGCCCTAGAAATTTTATAAAAAGAAATTCCAAACAACACCAAAACGTACTGTAAAATCGCGGTAAGGATAGTTTGGTGCCGAGTAATAGTTGTAACCTGTGAAAGCTGAATTGAAATGTTCGGCTTTTAAATAGATACGTGTTTGACGAATTTTTGCATTGATGAAAAAATCTAAACGCGGAAAACTGCCAAATTCTCTTTCGTTTTGAACATAAAATTCTGCTAAGACTGGACTATAATCGTTCATATAGTATTGTGTGAAGTAATTGAGAGTTACTCCCGTTTGCAAGTACATAGCCTTTTTAAATAGATGGCTAGAGAAATATAATGTGTTTCGGGTGGTAAGTTCCGGAACATTTAGAACATTATTTTCGTCTTGTACGTTTTGATATAATATGGTATTGTTCAACGCAAACTTACCAAACTTTATTTCGTTTTCTAGCTTTACTCTGAGATACGTTATTGAATTATTGTTTTGGAATGGTTTTACTTGATTGGTGTTTTCGTCTTGTTTAAAATATACGTAATCGTTTATAGTGTTAAGGTCTACAGAAACATTTAACAATTGTTTATATTTTAAATTAAATGCCAATTGCTGGGTTTCGATATTGTTGAAACTATTTTGCCAATTATAATTTATATAATCGCTTTGGTATAATAATGTGTTATAATTTGGTGCCCGTGAACTATGGTTTAAGGAAGCTGAAGCTGCAATATCTTCATTTAATTTAAAAGTAGCTTTTGCTTTTATGTAGTTACCATCAAAATCTCCAGATATATTCAAGCCCATTTCACCTTGCAAATCGAAACCTTTATATTGTTTTTGGTATTTACCTCCTGCAGAAAAAACATCGCCTTTTAATCTATTGGTAATGGTGTTTCCATTTAAAACAACCAACTTATCATAACCATAATTATAATTGGTGTTACTAATGTTGAATTGTAAATTACCAATAATATTGTTGCTATAGTTTAATTGGACTTGGTTATAAAAATTCTCTAACGTAGCACGGTCTTTTAATCCGATTGTTTTAAAAGCATCACCAAAAAAACTTGTATTTGCTGTAGTTTGGTCGTATTGAAAGTATTTATCTTCAAACGAAATAATATGGCCGATACTTAGCTTATTGTTTGATAAAGAATCTTTTTCTCGAATAATTTTATAGTTATGTTCTAAATGGAAACGTTTACCACGAAGTATACTTTCGGCGTTTTCAAAGTTGACTTCAAATATTGAGCGATCTATAAATTCGGGATCGCCAGTTTCAAACTCATCAATATTATCGTCAATAATTCCTCCATTTTCCTGATTTAGTAAATCTTGAGTTACTATATGACCACGAACATTATATCGGTTATTTTTGGTTCTATAATTAGTGGTAAATCTAAAATTACCTGTACTTGTTAATACATGTTGATACTTACCTAATGATCTTAAGCCTTTGTAAGCAATTGAGAAATTAAATTGTGGTGATGTATTTACCGAGAAAAATGAATCGGCCAATTGCCCTTGCTCGAATGCTGTTTTAAACATAAGTTCTGTTAAAGGTGTTGGAACGCGGTAATAATTTATATCTTCAATTTCCATATAATTGAAGTGTCTTGCACGTGCGCCAAACCCTGGCATTAGGCTCGTGTTTTCAAAATTATAAGTTAAACTATTATAGGTTTGACCCAAGTTAGAAAATGGCATAAGCCCGAAGTTATCTTTCCTTAGATAATTAAACTTATATTCTTTTTGGATAGTTAAAGTGGTATCAACAAAAGTTGTATCGTTTTTATGAGAAATAATTAAATAGTCTTGAATTTTCGTTTCAAGCTTTTTGTTGCTTTTGGAACCAAATCTGCTTGACGACCCTCTACTAATTGTATCTTGAGGATCTAACCTCTCTCTTGACGCTCCGGAAGATCCTAGCTTTCTTTGGGCATTCAACCCATTGCAAAGCAATACAAAAAGTAAAACGAAGATTAATTTATTCATAAATGCAAATTTCCGAGGCAAAAGTAATTATTTGAACGTAAAGTGTTAGCAAATATTTTAAATAAAGAAGTTATGTTCTCTTGGTGTTTTAAATAAATACTTAACATAACTAAAACAATTATTAAGTTTATCAATATTTTCGCTTTATGTTATTGCAAAAACATTCAAAATTTAATATCGAGTGTGGAACCGACGAAGCTGGTCGGGGTTGTTTAGCTGGACCTGTGACAGCTGCGGCTGTAATTTTGCCAGAAAATTTTAAAAATTTGATTTTAAACGACTCCAAACAACTTAGCGAAAATAAAAGAGATTCATTAAAACCTATTATTGAATCTCAAGCTTTAGATTTTGGCGTTGCCCACGTATTTCAAGATGAGATTGACTGTATTAATATACTTAATGCTTCTATTTTGGCCATGCACAAATCTATTGCACAATTAACACCGAACCCAGAATTTATAATTGTTGATGGTAATAAATTTAAACCGTTTAAAAATATTCCTTTTGAAACCATTATTAAAGGTGACGGTAAGTATTTAAGTATTGCTGCTGCATCTATTTTAGCTAAAACACATCGAGACATCTATATGAATATGATTCATGAAGAATTCCCTGTATATAATTGGAAACAGAACAAAGGTTACCCAACTAAAGAACACCGTGAAGCCATAAAAAAATATGGTATAACAAAATACCACAGAAAATCGTTTAGATTATTACCAGAACAACTTAGGTTAGATTTATAAGTTTTTATATTTGTAAAAATTAATTCATTTTATGAGATTACTTTATTTTGCCCTCATCACTCTACTTTTTTTTAGCTGTAATTCTACTGAAACAAATCGTTCTAAGCTTATAGACTTTGTTCCTGAAAATACTTCAGCAATTATAAAGTCTAATAACATTGAAGGATTAAAAAGCAGCATTAACAACAGTGATTTTTTACAAAAAATATCAAATACGAATTCTTATAAAAGTTTAGAAGACAAACTTGAAAATTTAACTTATTTAAATCCTGCGAGTGATATTCTTATTTGTTTTTCGAAAGATATAAACGATAGTTTGCAATACTCTATAATCACAAAAAACCACCAAGGTTTGTTTATAACAGATTCGTTACCTAATTATATTGAAGAATCTCTTAAATATAAAAACAAAACCATTACTAAATCTACCATTAACAAAAGTACTTTTTACAGTACAGTACTGGATAGTACTTTTTTTGCTTCGTCATCAAAAGATGTTGTTGATGGCATTTTTAATAATTCGGAATTGGATTTTGAGTTAGAAAAAATATACAGCACTATTAACGATGACAAAACATTTTCAATCATATTAAAGCCCAATAACCCTTTTGCAAAATCATTTTTCATTGCAGATTCACTTACCTTAAACACTTTTACCGAATATATTGCTGCCGATGTAGATATTAGTCAAAATAGTATTATTGTAAATGGCGTAACAAAAGCTAGCGACAGTACAAAAAGCCTCATTAATATTTTTAAAAATACGGTCCCTCAAGAAAATCAAATTCAAAATATTACCCCGTCAAACAGTGATGGATTTTTAAGTTTTACTTTTGATGATTTTAAAACCTTTGAAGGTAATTTAGGAAAGTTTCAAAAGAAAGATACTATATTAAATGCATCAACACTTTTTAATGATGTAATTGAAGTTGGTGTGATTTACGAAGATGAAAACAGGGCTATCGCTTTAAATTCAATTGATATTATAGCTACTAAAGACGCTCTTATTGGCGAACAATCTAAAATTGATTCGTATCGTGAAATCGATATTTATAGTTTTAGTAATTCTAATTTATTTAAGGACACTTTTTATCCGTTAATTACCTTCGATAAAGCAACTATGTATTGCGTGCTTGACAACTTTTTTGTGTTTTGTAATGATAATGAAATGCTTCAAAATATTATTGCCAACTATCAAAACGAAACAACGCTAGGTAATAAAGACTATTTTGAAAATATAAAAAATCAGTTGAGTGATGCCTCCTCATTAATACAGGTAACAAATGCTTCAACTCTAAGTACGGTAATAAATAAAAACCTAGATTCTGATAACAATCTAAAACTTAGTGACTATAATACATCGGCTATTCAGTTCGTTTATGATGTGAATTTTGCCCATGTGAATGCCGTAATAAAAAAGAACGCATCCAGAACGTCATTAAATTCAGTTTCGGAAGTCTTAAATATTAAACTTGATAAAGATCTTTTAAATAATCCGCAATTTGTAAAAAACCATATCACCAATGAAAAGGAAATTGTTGTTCAGGATATTAATAACAACCTTTATTTAATTTCTAATACAGGAAAAATTCTTTGGAAAAAAACATTGCAAGGTCCAGTTTTAGGAAACATTGAACAAATAGATATTTATAAAAATGGTAGGTTACAATTGGCTTTTGCAACGCCTAATCGCATTTATGTTATTGACAAAAACGGTAATGATGTAGCTCCTTTTCCAGCCAGATTTAACGATGACATTACGCAACCGCTTTCTGTTTTTGATTATGATAAAAACAAAAACTATCGCCTTTTAGTTACACAAGGGAAAAATGTATTAATGTATAATGTCAAGGCACAAATTGTAAACGGTTTTACTTTTAAATCTGCTAATAATAATATCATTTGCCAACCCAAACATTTTAGAATTGGAAGTAAAGATTATATTACTTTTAAAACAGAAAATAAGCTATACATTTTAGATAGAACTGGAAGAACAAGAGTTAGCCCTAAAACACAAAGCACCTATTCAAGTCAACCTATTTTCTTGTATAATAATGCCTTTACAACTACTAGCTCAGGAGGTGATTTAATTATGGTTGATAGTAAGGGCAATGTGTCGTCAAGGAATCTCAATCTTTCTGAAAAACACTTTATTGATACAAGCAGTAAAACGCTAGTTACTTTAACCGAAAATCAATTATCAATAAAAAATAGAACCAATGAATTAGATTTTGGTGATTATACCAGCTGTAAACTTTTCTATATAAATGACAAAATTTACGTTACTGTTACTGATTTGCAGTCGCATAAAGTTTACCTTTTTGATAGTCAATCCAAACCAATACCTAACTTTCCTGTTTATGGAAATTCTACTATAGATCTTGATAATATTGATCGAGATAACAAATTAGAATTTGTAACAAAGGGTGAAAGTAATTCTGTTATTCTATATCAAATTAATTAGTTACTAATAACTCTGTTAGTATTTTTTCTCAAGCTTTTTTGTTTGTAAAAAACTAATCTCTATATTTAGGCAGCTATTAATCAAATAATTACAAATGAAATTTCCTAAAAATGCATTAAGCATCCTAACTTTTTGGATGGTTACCTTAATGTTTATTCAGGTTGCAGAAGCGCAAACTAAGCGCTTAAAAAGACCTAATAGTTCAGTAGGTATTAGCAGCGTTGATAATTTTGTGAAAAATTCCTTCGACATATATGATAAAGTATATAAATACGATGGTTATGCTGCTGCAGGAACACCCCTTGATGATGACGATATTGATGTGCTAGAAGATGCTCTTAATGATTTGGATGCTTTAAGCAATAGTGCACCTAATATTTTAAGCGATTTAGATGGCACAAGTGTTTTAAAGAAAGGGAAAGCAACATTGCAAATGAATAAAGCAAAAAAAGCTTTAAGCTATAGCATTACAACTGCTAAGGAATTATTACTAGGACAACGAGAATATGACAAAGACGATGAGGGTTCTGAAACTGCAACAGGAGAAAGTAATGAAACTTCTGACAACCCATCTCAAGAAGGAAATGTGTCTGAAGATATAGAAGATGAAAATATATCTGACAATCTAGAAGTTTATAGCAAATTCGATTATGTTCCTGGAGATAAGCTTATTTACTTTGATGATTTTTCTCAAGACTTCGTTGGCGATTTTCCAAGTAAATGGAACACTAACGGATCTGGTGAGGTAGTTAGATTGAGTAAAGCTGAGGGCAACTGGTTTCAAATGAAATCTGGCTATAACATTATGTATATTCCTTTAATCCCCAATAAATTACCAGAAGAATATACCATCGAATTTGATTTATTTACTGAAGGTCTTGACAACAGGACATCTTCAAATGCCCTTTTATTAGTTACATTCGATGATAACAATGGCTTTAAAAAAGGAAGAGATTATGCCTATGCTGCCATTCCTTTTGGTCAATACGGGGCATTTGGTATAAGAGTTAGAAACACCAACCCAACTAATTCTAGAATCAATAACACAATTACTGCAGATATTCGAAAAGCCGTACTTAATAATCCGCACATCTCTTTGGCTGTTAATAAACAGCGGTTTAGACTTTGGGTAAACGAAATAAAATATATCGATATTCCTCAGTTTATTTATAGTCCTGAAAAAATTGGTTTCTTAAAGTTTAATCTTGAAGGTCTTCGTGACGGCGTAGACAAGGTATTTATTGGTAACATTAAAATTGCCGAAGGTGGTGTAGATTTACGGCGAAAACTCATGTCTGAAGGTAGAATTTCCACCAATGGGATTTTGTTCGATTCAGGTTCGGCTAATATTAAACCTCAATCATACGGTATTATTCGTCAGATTTCTCAAGTATTATTGCAAGATGAGAGTATTAACCTCAATATTGTGGGTCATACCGATTCAGATGGAACTGAAGATGACAATTTAAAACTTTCAAAAGCAAGAGCAGATGCTGTAAAACAAGCATTAATTAATATTTACAATATTTCTGGCAACAGATTACAAACTGATGGTAAAGGTGAAAGCACACCTGTTGCCGATAACTCAACAAGCAATGGTAAAGCCCAAAACAGACGTGTAGAATTTATTAAAATATAACGACAACCAAGTCGCAAGTCCTCGAATCTTATGGAACGTCAAAGTGTAATGCTTTGGCGTTCTTTTTTTTTATGGGTTTCTCTATCTAAATTAGTACTATTGCAGTATTAAAAAACAACAGATGATTTCACGTAAAAATGCCTCTATTTCAAAATTCATTATTCATAAAGTTGGAAACAAGTTTAACGATACTAAAAATGCGTTCTCTTCAAAATTAGTGGATTTTGATGAAGCCAGTTATGACCTTATGCTGCCTTTTTTGCTACGCTCTTTTAGTAGTGTAGTACAAAGCTACCGGTTTAATCATCATGCCAATATCTCGTTAAATGAAATTAATAGTTACAGTACTCAAATTTTTAATGATGATGATGCATTTGTTGAAGTTTCAAAACATATAGTAACTCATCTTTATGAACAATCAAACTCTGCCAATATTAAAACAGGCGATGTTTTAGTAGTTATGTTTGAAGGTGTTGAGTTTAGAGATATAACAACGAACGCACTAGGGATTTTTAAAATTGAAAATAAGGTTAATTTTTTTCAAACCTTTTTAGAAAATAACAGTTATGATGTATTGGTACAAAAAGGAATCAGTTCTAAAAAAGTAGACAAAGGCTGTTTAATTTTAAACCAAAGTGATACCGAAGGGAATATTATTTTTAGTATTGATAATAACAGCTATGATACACAATATTGGATTAATCATTTCTTAAATATTAAATATGCTGATGACGCCAATAATCATACACAACAATATATTGAACTTTGTAAAGACTTTTCTACCGAAATTTTAAAAACTAGTTATGGCACCCAAGAACAAAACACATTTTTAGCAAAAACGATTGATTTTTTTAAAGAAAATGAAATAGTTAATGTTGAGCGATTTAAGGAAGAGCTGTTTGAAGATGAAAAACAGATTAGGGAGTTTGAAGATTATAAGAAAGAATTTGAAGGTGAAAAAAATATAGTCCTCAGAAACCAGTTTGATGTTGCAGAAGCTGTTGTTAATAAAGAAAAGAAAAAGATTAAAACCGATATTAAATTAGATACTCATATACAAATAAAGCTCGATATTGATGCTCCTGATGCCTCAGCTGAATATTTAGAACGCGGATATGACGACGAGAAAAAAATGCACTTTTACAAGGTGTTTTTTAATGCAGAAAGCTAATTTGAGTAAAATATCAAATTAGCTTTCTTTATTTTTTAATTAGAACAATAATGTTTAATCCATTATTATCTTCTTGTTAATAGCACCCTTTTCAGAATTTAATTTTATAATATAAGCACCTGTTTCTGCTTTTAGAGATATGGATTCATTATTAGATGAATTCAATTCCTCAGTAATAATACTTTGTCCTAAAATATTATATACCTCAATCTTAGAAAGATAAACACCTTGCTTATTTACAATTTTTAATTCGGTAGATTCTGAATCATAGTAAACCAATACACTATTAGCTATATTATCTAATTCATCAATACTAAGAGAGGCATTGTTTTGTTCGAAAACAAGCTTAAACCTATCCAAATACTCACCTGGTTCTAAAAATATATCAAACGAATCATTATTAATTTGATGGGTTTCTCCAGTACTTTCATCTTTAATAAATATTGGGAAATTATTATCAATGTTCTCCAAAGCATCAATTTTTATGCTTGATATTCCCGCTTCTTTTACTTTTACACCTATTGGAAATTCTTCAGATGTTACAAAGCTTCCAACTCCTTGAATAACAAATTTGCTTTGATTAATAATCCAATACATATCCTCCTCATTAACATCCACCATAAAAGCATCATAACCCATGTCAAATGCTATGGAAGCATTATGATTAGCTCCTAAAACTATTTGTCTATGATATCCCTTAGGAGAACTATACACGAGCTTAATTGTTGGCGTAACATCATTTTTTGCTGCAACATTTTTACCTTTTTTATTTGAGGATGACTTTAAAAACAAGGAGTTTGAACCATCTTCCCTTTCAAAAACACGTTGACTGTTTTTAAATACAATATCTCCACCATCAACGGTTAAAATTGGAGTACCATTATCATTGTTAAAACCATCAAGAGCTGTAGATACGAAGAAGCCTTGATTAACTGGAATATATGGCCCGGGAACTTTGGTCCCAGTGGCTGGTCCTCCAGCATTTGATGTACTATTAATTCGACTATCATTTGAAATTGCCGCAGCTCCTCCTGTTAGATTTCGAGTTGCATAACCACCCACATAGTCTTTCAATGTGTGTGAGTTTTCTTGACCGAAATGATCCCAGAAATACAAAGCGCCATTAAAAACAGTACCTGTCGTATTGTTACCTCCATCGGCAATACTCATATTATCTAAAATGAACTCAGACGCATCAATGGCTGAAGGATACGGGTTTCCAACAAGCCTATCAACTTCATTGGACGAATTATCTAAAGGCAGAGTAATATCTCCATTATTTGGCAAACCAATAAACACATAATTTTGTTGTGTTGAAATTGGAATTGAAGCAGTACCCCCTGTTCCTTTCATTGTAAAACCTTCTCCAGCTAAGAGTGATGAAGACTCATCTATTTTTACCCAAGCATTATAATTATTTGCTCCACCATAAAATTTATACAACCATTCCGTACTAATGGTTCTTGCAAAACCTGGAGGTGGAGGCGTACCACTTCCATCTGGTGATGAATTAAATAGCATATCTTGATATAGCCCTGAAATAGTTCCATCTTTTAAAACACCAGCAATTGTATGATTTGCATTAGTGGTTGAAACTCCTGTGCCTCTAGTTGCCGTATTTCCTGCTATAGGACCTACAGACGAAGACCAATAGTTATAATTGTAGCCGTTTGCAGTTCCTTGCTGATCGCGCTCAATAAACCCACCACTGTCAATATCAATAACACTACCTTCTGATTGAACTAGCTGAGACTCTCCAACTAAATCTATAATACCATCTAATTCTAAATAATGCGAAATGCTTAACCCTTGCCCGGAATTTGTTTCATCTTGCGCATCAACAGGGTCTGATATTTTTAAAATCCCATCGGTTTGAATCAAACCTAAAAGCGAAATATCTCTATCTCCAGAATCAATATTATGTGATATTTGAACAATATTCCAATCCACCATGGTAGTTCCGTCTAAACTTAAAGAGTTAGGAATTACTTGGTCAGCATTATTACTCCAAGTTACGGCCGTATCCCAATCACCATCATTTGCTGAAATATATGGTAATGGTGCTGTTTGGTCATCAAGAATCGATTTATCTTTATCTAAATACTTTAGCCTTAAAAAGAAGCGGTCATCTGTTAAACCTTCAATTGTAGAACCATAAATAGAATTGAAATCATAATACACCCTTAAATTACTCCAAGGAATAGCTGCAACTTCATTGCTAGCTGATGCTTGAGGTATTATTTTCCCTGTAGTATAATCAGTTCCAACAATATCAAATCGTTCAATTTCTTGGTTCATCAGGTATCTAACTTGATCTTGCGATAGTTCTACGTCCCAGACATACACCTCATCTATTTCTCCTAATAGAGGATTTATAATATTATTTTTATCAATATATAACGCACCAATAGCATAGTTATTAAAGTTTGGTGAAGGATGCACTATATTTTGAACAGATTTATCAAGTACACCATCTATATACATTAAAATGGTCCCACTATCATAAACAAATGTTGTATGGTGCCATTTACCATCATCTACATCCATATTTGAAGTAAATTTAGGCGTTACGCTGTCATCAATATAAACTTCGATGTTACCAGATGTGTTTAATCTTATTTGAAGTTTTTCACCTTTGGCCATTACAGTTCGGACACTAGAACCTGTTGGGCACTTAATCCATGCTGAAATTGTGAAATTATCTGTATTTAAATTAAGGCTAAACTCTCCAACCATATAATCACCCGAAGCGATATTGATAGCATGATTTTCGGTTAATTTTGGTGTTTTTCCAAAAGTAAAATATTTAGTTCCTTCAAAGTCATACCAAGTTTGTAGATTGATTCCACCGTCTTCAGACCTTAATGGTATAACATCAATGATGTCTCCATCTGCAAAATTCGGCGTATCAGATATAATTAAAGCGTATTCCTCCGTGGCTGTTTTTGAAAAACTACTGAATGCTGCTGATGGGATAGAAACGTAAACCGTTCCTACATCTCCATTTACATCTTCATTTGATTCAACTATCATCCATTTTCTATCAATTCTAGTTAAGCTTGTAGTAACCCCAGAAGCAACTGTTACCGTATTGGTGTTAGTACCAGAAAATGCTCCATCGTCATTACCCCAAACTAAAAAATCGCCATCTTTTTTAAACTCGTTGGAATTAGCGTTGTTAGTATTAAAAACACCTCCTAAGCCGATAGTCACTTCGTTTAATAAATTAATAGTTTTTGACTGTTTTTGATTTAAATCCGAAATTGAATCTCTACCAATACCAGCAACATGATAATTGTATCCAGCATTTGCAGAAATATCCCATACAGAAGTATTAAATGAGTTAATGTAATCTTTTTGAGCTTCAGTAGAAGCACCTAATGTAATACCATACTTTATACCTAAATAAGATTCAATTTTTTGTCGGTCAGCATCAGGAACACGTTCAGCGAACGTAAATATTTCTGCAACACGTCCATTTAAACTACCTTGTAAATCATAATTTCTTCCAACCCAATAGCGAGTTCCTAAAACTGTTGGTGGTGGACCTGGATCTACAGATGTTACATTTGTATAAGGCGAATCGTTAACTTCAGATGTTGTCAATAAATTAGAATTATACAAAATCTCCTGACCCGTTAACAATGCGACTGAATTATTTCTGATATTTATAATACCCGCATTTGAGTATGTTGAATTTAACTCTGCAACCCCATTATAATTACCTCCACCGGCAATATCTTGGTTGTATGATAGCGTTTCATTGGTAAATTCAGATGAATAATCTCCAAAGCCAACACCTGTAATATCACCAACAGTTCCCACTGTTATACCTGCAAAAATGGTATTTCTAGGTGAGGTACTCGTCATGGTTGCATCAGGAATCATGACTATAAATATATCTTGACTATAAAACCCATTTACTGGATTGTACAAATATTGTTCTACACCTGCTCCATCATTTTCAAATTTAATTACAGGGTTAAAATTTATATTATCGGTTGCATTGTCTAAATAAGTAGGCTGATTAGCAGCTACTGGCTGAATCGCATCTTTACCATTGGTTCCTAAATCTGCCCAAGTTGATACTTTAGTAACACTTTGGGTAATACCCCGTGTAGATTTTAACCAAAGTCTAAAATCTGCGGTAATACCACCTGGACCTGGGATATTAAAGTCAAACATTTCAGCACTAACTGTAAAAGTAAAGGTTGTGTTATCAGTGTTACCTATACTTATAATGGCTGTTTGAGTACCCGTTCCCGCTACTGGAGCAGTAAACGTAACATCAAAAACAATAGCATCATAGGGCAACATATTATTCCAAGGTATTGGAAATGGTGATGTAATTGCAAAATCACTATTATCACTTGTAAGGGACGTAATATCTAGGTTACAACTACCAATATTTGATATAACATAAGTTCTTGTAACTGACCCGCTTTCCTCTACAACACCAAAATAAGTTCCGTTGGTATCTGATGTTACTGTGTCTCCATGGTAAATGTCGGCATACGGAGTACCACCCAAAACAAAAATTTCAGGTGATGAATTAACCTGTAAAGTAAACGTAAAATCTACTTGATTCCTTATTTCAATAGTCACCAATGTGCTTGCCGTTATACAGGTGGCACTAATGTTTTCTATCTCAAAATCAAGTTCTTTACTACCATTTCCATTACAAGAAGCTTGTCTAATATTTCGACTAGGGTTATTTGGAGATATATCAAAATCTATAATATTAGAAATATTAACATCCTCGATTCTTAATCTATTACTATTACTACAACTCCCGGGTTCAGTATTAGTAATTCTAAAATCAAGACTCGATCCAGCATTAATTACAACTGTTGAACCTTGCGTTACAACTGCGCCACCAACAATTTCAACCTGAATAATTTGGGCACTACCAACGTAACTGCACAGTACGAATAGAAAAAAAACGAATTTTCTTAGTAGATTTAAGGGTAGTAGTCTTCTCATATAACTTTCTTTAGGGCATTATTTTTTTCTGAGAGACGTGCGATTTTGTAATAATCGGTCCACAAACATATTAATAAAAATCGATATAATACACTTTTTTTCGATGAAATTAAAAAAATTGCATTTTTATCAATGTTTTGGTTATTTTTTGATTCATTATTAAAAGATTTTTAAAAAAACTTAAAATCCATTAAATCATTTATTAAAAAAAATATATTAACTTTAATAATAAAAAAACGGTACATTATTTGCTTCAAATCAACTATGAAAAAAATCATTCTTATTTTAATTACTCTGTATCCCATTGTTAATTTTGGGCAAGCCAATAAAATTATAAGACAAGCTACCAGAGAAACTGATTTAGACAAAAAAATTGCACTTTACACAGAAGCAATTGCTTTAGAACCAAACAACCTAGACGCTTATTTTTATAGAGCATTAGCCAAGAATGATTTGGGTGATTTTAGTGGAGCTATTGTAGATTACTCAAAGATAATTGTTGAAGAACCTGATGCTGACACTTATTATAATAGAGGAAATTCTAGATACAGTATTAAGGATTTTTCTGGAGCTAAAGAAGATTATGCCAAAGCTTTTTTACTAGATGATAATTTCTTAGATGCACTTTATAGTCTAGCCTGTGTAAAATTTGATTTAGAAGAATTTGAAGATGCGGTAAAAGACTTTAGTAATTTTATTAAACGAGTACCAACTAACCCTACCGCATATACTTTAAGGGCGTCAGCCTATAAAGCACTTGAGCAATACACAAAGGCTGCAGAAGATTATTCAACCGCCATTTTAATTGAACCAAGTGCAGATAATTATTATAACCGTGGTGTTTTTTTAATGGATCTTAATTACCACAAAGAAGCCCATGTAGATTTAACAAAATCGTTAAAACTCAATAAAAATAATTCTTACGCCTATTTTTATAGAGGTGCTTCAAACTTATTATTAGGACAACACCTTGATGCTATAAAAGATTTTTCAACGGCTGTGGAATTTGATTCGGTAGATTTCGATGCTTATCTAGGTCTTGCCATGGCTTATAATAAGGTAAATGATGCAGCTAATGCAAAAATAAATTTTGACAGAGCAAATGCTATAATTTCACCCGACAAGGCCATAACAAGTATTCAGCAATATGCTAATACTTATTGGTTTCAAACCCAATATTATTTCCTTAACAGTAATATTAACGACTTAGTAAAATTAAACTAATTAGCCTTTAAATTTTAACGGTAAGTGTACCACTTTTTTGGTTTCAAAAAAGTCTTCTTCAAAATAATCACTTAAATTATAAATCGTAGTTGTTCTGTAATCTTTAAGCTCTTGGTTTAAATCGCCTCCCTTTAAGTATAAAATTCCATTTTTAAGTTCGTGATTTTGCTGTTTAGCAATTTTGCCCTTTACCCATTGAACAAATGTGGGCATAAAAGCTACTGCTCTACTTACAATAAAATCATACGTGCCATCAATTTCTTCAACACGACTGTGCGTTGTTTTTACATTTATTAGCCCTAGTCCTTCAACAACTTCGTCAACAACCTTTAGTTTTTTGGCTATGCTATCAACCAAATGAAATGAGCATTCTGGAAATAAAATTGCTAAAGGAATTCCTGGAAACCCTCCACCTGTACCAACATCAAGAATTTTGCTTCCACTTTTAAAACTGATTACTTTAGCTATACCCAATGAATGCAATACATGGCGCAAATAAAGTTCGTCAATATCTTTTCTAGACACCACATTAATCTTTAGGTTCCAATCTTGATAAAGTGATTTTAACAACTCAAATTTTTTAATTTGGTCTTCAGTAAGATTTGGAAAATATTTTGAAATGATTTGCATTCTTGTTAAATTTTCAACAAAAATATACTTTTATAATACATTTTTTTACATAAAAACGTTATAACTTAAGTTCGTTTATACCTATCTTTGCCGCATATATGTAATTCGAATTTAATTCAATATCATATAAAAAATTAAATACATGACTAAACAGACACTATCATTTTCAAGAACAGACTCTGCAAAGTTTTTTAGAACTCTTAACAAACGTGTTAATGACTATTTTAAAGACAACAATGTGAAACGTACTGGAAACTGGAAAATTTGGGTGAAAACCGTAGTAATGTTTTCCTTGTTTTTAACACCTTACTTCTTAATATTAACTCTAAACATTCCTGGTTGGACTCAATTATTACTAACCATAGTTATGGGAATTGGTATGGCTGGAGTTGGCATGAATGTAATGCATGACGGAAACCATGGTTCTTTCTCTAACAAAGAATGGATTAACCGATTAATGGGAAGTAGTATTTACATACTTGCCGGAAATGCCTATAACTGGAAAGTTCAGCATAATGTTTTGCATCACACATATACTAATATTCATGGACATGATGAGGATTTAGATGCAGGACGCATATTAAGATTTACTGAGCATTCTGAGTGGAAATGGCATCATAGATTTCAACATTATTATTCTGTTTTACTTTACGGATTACTTACCATAAATTGGGCTATTACGACTGATTGGCAACAGATGAGACGTTATATGAAACGTAAATTGTCTTATGGAAAATTCCCAAACCCTGTGTGGAACTGGAGTAAGTTAGTAATATCGAAAATTATTTATGTAGGTATTTGGATTGTTATCCCTATGGTCTTTTTAGATATTGCTTGGTGGAAAATATTAATAGGCTTTTTTGTAATGCACTATACAGCTGGCTTAATATTAAGTGTTGTTTTTCAATTAGCACATGTTATGGAAGAAGCTGAAATGCCTTTACCAGAACAAGATGGCACTATGAAAAACACATGGGCGGTACATCAGCTTAAAACAACCATTAATTTTGCTACCAAAAACAAAATTGTTAATTGGTTTACTGGTGGATTAAATCACCAAGTAGAGCATCATATTTTTCCGCATATTAGTCATGTTCATTACACTAAAATTTCAAAAATTGTAAGGGAAACAGCTAAAGAATTTAACTTACCATATAACGAATATAAAACCACACGTAAAGCCATCATTGCTCATTTTAAGCATTTGAGAGAAATGGGAATGAAACCAGCTTTACAAGTCTAACCACATTTTTTATTTTTAATTAATGCAACTACTATCAGACAGAATTTTAAACATGGCTACGTCTGCAACGTTAGCTATGGCTGCAAAAGCACGCGAACTTAGAGGCGAAGGAAAAGATATTATTGGTTTAAGTCTTGGTGAACCAGACTTTAATACACCAGATTTTATTAAGGAAGCAGCTATTCAAGCAATAAATGAAAACTACAACTCATATACACCAGTTGATGGTTATGTAGAGTTAAAACAAGCTATTATCACTAAATTTAAGCGTGATAATAACCTAACATATACACTACCACAAATAGTAGTTTCTACAGGTGCTAAACAATGCTTAGCAAATGTTGCTGCTGTTATGCTTAATGCTGGTGATGAAGTTATTTTACCATGCCCATATTGGGTAAGTTATGCCGATATTGTTAAGTTGAATGATGGTGTGCCTGTAGAGGTTAAAACCTCTATTAAAACCGATTTCAAAATGACTGCTGACCAACTTGAAGCTGCGATTACACCAAAAACAAAAATGCTTTGGTTTAGTTCACCTTGTAATCCAAGTGGTTCTGTTTACAGTAAAGAAGAATTGCGTGCCTTGGTTAATGTTTTAGTAAAGCATCCAAATATTTACGTGGTTTCTGATGAAATTTATGAGCATATAAACTATGTTGGTGGTCATGCTAGTATCGCAGAATTTAGCGAAATGTATGATAGAACCATTACAGTTAATGGAGTTTCTAAAGCTTTTGCAATGACAGGATGGAGAATTGGATATATTGGTGCTCCTGAAAAAATTGCTCGCGCTTGTAACAAAATGCAAGGGCAAATTACTAGTGGTGCTAACTGTATTGCTCAACGTGCTGTAATTACAGCCTTAAACGAGTCGCCTACACGTGTTCAATATATGATTGACGAATTTAAAGTGCGTCGTGATTTAATTTTAAGTCTATTGAGTGACATTGAAGGATTTAATACTAACACACCAGAAGGTGCTTTTTATGTTTTCCCTAATATTTCATATTTCTATGGCAAAACCTTACGTGGAAGAACTATAAACAATGCTTCTGACTTTTCTATGTATTTATTGGAAGAAGCTTTAGTAGCTACTGTTGATGGTGAATCGTTTGGTAATCCAGACTGTATCCGTATTTCTTATGCGGCATCACAAGAGCAAATTATTGAAGCTATAAAACGTATTAAGGAAGCTGTTAGTTAAAAACAAACCTATATAAAAAAGAGCCACAATTTAGATTGTGGCTCTTTTTTTAATGTATTAAATAGAAAAATAGTATAATTAAACTTAAAACAAAGACTATAAAAACTGCTAACTGTTTTACTCTAGCTTGTTTATTTTCTTTTTTTATTCTTTTTTTATTCTTTTTTTAATCTCCAGCAATTGTTCAGAAGTAGCTTTTGGAAATTCTTTTAATTCTAAATTTCCATAACTCCCAGACAAAGTACCTCTTTCTTTTCTTTTCAGAAGCGCCCTATTACTTTTTAACGACTTAATTGCGTGCATCATTGACCCTTCTCCACCCATGATTTCTAAATTTAAAATAGTATATAAACTGCCGCTATTATTAAAACAATAGCCATTGACACTAAAAATATAAACAGTTTGAATTCAATTTCTTTATTCTCTTTTTTAAGTCTTAATCTTATTTCCTCCAACTGCTCGGAAGTTGAATTAGGCAAGTTCAATTGTGGGCTTTTTGACCAATCAAAACTCCCTTTTGATTTTCTGAACCTCCTGCTCTTATCAAGCATAATTGATTTATTACTCTTTATAGTACTCAAAAAAGATTCACCAAAAGGCATATTAATTGTTTTTAAAATCTAAAAAATGTTTATTAAAAATAGTATACAAAAACTGAAATTAAAATAATCATTACTATGGTTAGAGCTGTAAATTGTTTAACTCTTATCTGCTTATGCTCTTGACGTAATTTATCACGAAGCATTTTTAATTCAAAAGTAGTTGCTTCATTACTTTTCAATTCAAGTTTTTTAGATTTATTACTTGCAAGTAAGGGCTTTTTCAACCGTCCTCGCTTAGACATCAAACTTCTATTATATTTAATAGATGAAATAGCAGATTGTACAACACCAAAGCTCATTCTTGATTAATTTTAAAAATTATATACTCTAAAAACACTTTATTATATGTAGCATATTTGATTAAAATGTTACTTAAAATCAATGAGATTTGGAGTTACTGAGCACAATTTATTCACTAGAGCCATAATTAATGTTAAAACAACTAGTAAATTCTTTACATAAATTTATATGCTTTAAATTCACCAAAAAATTCTGCATTTAATTAATGTATTTGTTCAAAAAAATAGTCTTTTTAGCTATTATGCTGTTCACTGTGCTTGTTTTATCTCAAAATGAAACGAACAATTGGTATTTTGGTGAAAACGCAGGAATAAATTTTAAAGACACTAGACCTATTGTCCTAAATAACGGCGCTATGAGTACGCCTGCAGGTTGTTCTAGTATTTCAGACAGAAATGGTAATCTTTTATTTTACACCAATGGTGGAACCATTTGGAACAGGAACCATGAAATAATGGAAAATGGCGCCACATTGGCTGGCGATATTAACAACACCCAAACATCTATAATTATTCCGAAACCAAATGATGATAGTACCTATTATATTTTTTTAACTCGGGTAGAAAAAACAACCTCTGCTCCTTTATTCACTCCTGGCTTATTTTTTGCCGAAGTCAGATTTTCAAACAATAAACCACTCGGCGAGGTGACCATAAGAAGTAGTAGACTTTTAAATACCACAACCGAACGCTTGACTGCAATACATGATATTGAATCCGAATCCATAAAAGTGGTTGCCTTTGGAAGTGAAAATGCAGACGGTGATCCCAAAGACACCTTTTTTGTTTTTAACATTGATGAAAATGGTATAAATAGAACACCTATTAAATCTAAAGTTAATATTATTAAATCATCAAAAGGAGGAATGAAATTCACTCCTGATGGAAAGAAAATTGCTTTAGCTGATTATGATGGTAATAATATTTACATATACAATTTTAACAATACAGATTCTTCTATTGCTTTTGATTTTTCAATTAGCCCTAATGTTCCTTTCTCCACGTTATTTCCATATAGCGTTGAGTTTTCACCTGATTCTAGAATAATATATTTTACCGCCGAAAATGCTAGTTTTTGTATTTTGTTTAAGTACTTATTATACAGCGTAGATCCATTATATGAAAAGCAGGGAATTGCTAGTTCTTCGGACTATAGGTTTGGTGATTTGCAATTAGCCTCTAATGGTAAAATATATGTTGCAAATTATTTTCCTGAAACTCCGATTAACTCAATTGAAACAATAAGTGTAATTAATGACCCTGAAAATGAAGAAGATTCAGGTTTTTCACTGTCCTCTTTTAACTTAAATCCAAACGCTTCGTATAAAGGTTTGCCTAATTTCATTTCTTCATTTTTAAGAAATAGAATCATTACAGAAAATAAATGTGTAGAAGAAACATTTGAATTTTATACAGACTCATACATGCCTATAGACTCTATACTATGGGAATTTGGAGATGGATCAACATCAACAGAACTTACTCCAACTCACATTTATAATGTTAGTGGCGGCTATGTAGTAAATGCAACTATTACTTACAATAATCGAGACTATTTAATTCAAAAGAAAATTGAGGTTTACGCTAAACCTTTGATTAATTCTAACGAAACATTAACGCAATGTGATACAGATTATGATGGGGTATCATTATTTAATTTATATAATATTGAAGATAAAGTTATCAACCTTAACAGGGATTTTGAGTACTTTTTTTACAATTCGAATAATAATGCATTAAATGATATAAATCCAATAGAATCACCAGAAAACTATATAAATAAAAGCAATCCGGAAGAACTCTTTGTTAGAATTGTTACTCCAGAAGGCTGTTATACAATTAGCAATTTTTTTATTGAAAATACCAATAGTGATTTATTGAATTCTGCGGATATTTATGTTTGTGAAAACTCAGATAATATTGATAACAATGGAATTGCAAGATTTGATTTAAGTTTAAAAGAGTCTGAAATAAGAACACAATTTAACATTCCAGCATCATCAAAAGTTAATTTTTATAGCACCTTTTCAGATGCTCAAACAAAAGTTAACCCACCTTTCTTATTCGTTAATACAACTTCAACAACCTTATGGTTTAGAATAGAAACCAGTAATAATGACTGCGCAGGAATTGGGTCGTTTAATGCCATTGTAAATTCTGCAATAGTCTTGGATATTGAAGATTCCTATACTATTTGTTATTCTAACGAAGATTCATCAATTAATTTAGATGGAAATCAAACGAACGATGCTTGGGAATGGAAAGATAGTAACGGCAATATTATATCTACAAATCAAAAAATTTCTATAAGCACTCCAGGAAATTATTCATTAACTGCCTATAAAACTGAAAACAATTTGTTATGCTCTCGAACTGAGTACTTTGATGTTAGGCTTCCAAACCCTATGGCTTTTTATGAGGTAAAAACAGAAAACAATCAAATATTTGCTTCTATAAATGGTTTTGGTGTCTATGAATTTTCTATTGACGGAATAAATTACTTTGGTAATGGCAAAGAATACACGTTTTCAAATGTAAAAGCTGGGATATATACACTACACGTAAAGGATGTTAATGATTGCGAGCAACCCATTAGCCAGCAAGTTGCATTTATTGGTTACCCAAGGTATTTTACACCAAATAACGATGGAATAAATGACTATTGGAAAATTGAAGGTATATCCAACGATTTATACATTTCTGGCGATATTTATATATATGACCGATATGGTAGAAGTTTATATTTTATGGACTTAACAACAAACTTACATGGTTGGGATGGAACATTTAATGGTAAAAAGCTTGCCTCAAACGATTATTGGTTTAAAGCAACCTTAACCGACAATGAAAATAATACATTCACTAAAACAGGACATTTTAGCGCAAAGTATTAAATACAAGCTAATTACCTTTATTGTTCTTTAAAAAGTTGTGTTTGCTTTTAATTAAATATAAGAAGTATAGCAACAAGAAATATTGATAATTTTAAAGTAGTTTCTGCCATACAATTTCTTGTATAACATTTTCTTTTGATACGTTGCTTGAAAGCAAAAATTGAAGTTGTATTTAGCTTTTTATAATTCTCGCTTACAATATTCTTATAATAAGAATTTAAAAACCCAGAGGGTTCGCTAATTAAGTCTTCTTTTTGTTTAGGTAATGGTTCTAAATCTTCTTTTGTTAATACTAATTCCATGATTGATGAATTTAATTGGTTATAAAAAGTAGACGAATATTTAACCAAAATGTTACAATTCAACTAATTAAAAACTAAAGAAAACATCACCTAAATACTATCATAGAACCTATAAATACTAACGATTTTAATTTCTATTTAACTTATTTTATTTCTTGTTTTATATTCATAAAAAGATAAAAGTACAGCTATCACAATAAGAATAGTGGCTTTTAAATAATCATCAATAATTAGTAATCTATCTATATTTAAGAGTAATATAACCAATAAAATTACTGCTAGTACAATTGCTTTTTTCATTTATGAATATTTGTAGGTTAAGATTATAAAAGTTTTTATAGCATCAATATTTATACCAAATCACCATTCTTAAAAACTATTTTAAATTAAAATATTTAGCAATAGATTAAACGATGATTCGAAAAATAAATTATAGCGAAAACGTTAAATTATTAGCGATTACGCCAGAAAAACGGAGTTAATAAAATAAGAACGGTAAACAACTCTAAACGACCTATGAGCATTAAAAAACAAGCCCACCATTGTGCTAAATGTGGTAGAGCAGCATAATTATTTACAGGACCAAAATCGCCTAAAGCTGGACCTACATTCCCTAGGGTTGATGCAGCTAGCCCAATAGATGACTGAAAATCTATTTGAAACATTGAAAACCCTAAAGCACCAATTATAAATGACAACATGTACAATATAAAAAATCCAAGAATATTAAAAACAATATCACCTGATATAGCTCTTTTGTTATAACGTACTGGTAAAATGGCACTAGGATGTAAGGTTCTTTTAAATTCCAAAAAGCCATTTTTAATTAAAATTAAATGACGTACTACTTTTACACCTCCAGACGTACTACCTGCTGACCCACCTAAAAACATAAGCCCAAAAAAGAAAACAACTAAAAAAGGTGTCCATAAAGTATAATCTGCGGTAACAAATCCTGTAGTTGTAACCACTGTCAGAACTTGAAAAAGAGCATGCCTAAAAGCGCTTTCTGCTTCTCCCCAAACCATAGGGTGATTAATTGAAGATGCTGAAACATCTGCCCTAAAATAAATAATCAAAGCAGCAATAATGGTAAATACAACTATAAACTTAAAGTACAGTTTAAACTCTTCATCATGTATAATCTTTTGCACCTTTCCTTTAAAAGCAAAATAGCTTAATACAAAATTAGTACCTGCCAAAAACATAAATAACATTATTATGTACTGAATAACTGGTTGCCCATTCCAATAAGCTACACTCGCATTTTTAGTTGAAAACCCTCCGGTTGAAAGTGTACTTAATGCGTGATTAATGGCATCAAAAAAAGACATGCCCGCAACTTGTAACAAAATTGTTTCAGCAGCAGTATAACCAAAATAGATTAGCCACAAACGTTTTGCAGTATCTGTAATTCTAGGGTGCAATTTATCCGCACTTGGTCCAGGTGCTTCAGCAGCAAATAGCTGCATTCCTCCGATTCCAAGTAATGGTAAAATAGCAATTGCCAATACTATAATACCCATACCACCAATCCAATGTGTTAAACTTCGCCAAAACAAAACCCCTTTTGGCACAACCTCTATATCGTTTAAAATAGACGCACCGGTAGTTGTATAACCAGACATGGTTTCGAAAAAAGCATTGGTGAAATCAGGAATACTTTCTGTTAATATATATGGAAGTGTGCCAGACAATGACATGATAATCCAACCAAAAGTTACCACAATGTAGCCTTCTCGTTTATTCATTTCTTTATTATGCCGTCTTGTAACAAGCATAGAAATAACACCTGCAAGGAGCGTTAAAATACCTGATAAAAATAATTGAAACGTAACACCATCTTTATAAATTAGGCTAATAAGTGTTGACAATAGCATAAAGCCACCATTGAATAATAGCAGTAATCCTAAAAAATGAAAAATGATTTTGTAATTAAGCTTCATTAAAATTTATCGGAATAATTTTTCAACACCTTTTATTGATTGGAGCAAGCTACATACAACCACTCGGTCTCCTTCACGGATTTTAAAATCACCTAAAGCAATAACTCCCAACCCATTTCTAATAACGCCACCTATAATAGCAGATCTAGGAAAATCGACATCCTTAATATATTTATTACAAATAGCTGACGTTGATTTTACCTCAAACTCTAATAATTCAGCATTCATATTACTGAGTTTAGTCATAGCAACTACTTCACCTTTTCTGATATATCTAAAAATATTATTTGCAGCTAGAAGCTTTTTATTAATAAGTGTTTCGATACCAATGGAATGAGACAATTCAAAGTAGTCCATATTTTCAACCAGAGCAACCGATTTTTTAACACCTTTAGATTTGGCAACCAAACAAGACATAATGTTAGTTTCAGAATTACTGCCAACAGCAATAAAAGCATCCATTTCACTAATATTTTCTTCTACCAGTAAATCCACATTTCGTCCGTCACTATGAATCACTAAAACATTAGGTAAATCGTCAGCTATATCAAACGCTCGCTCCTTATTTTCAACTAGAAGCTTAACGTTAAATCCTTTGTCTGATAAATCTCTGGCCGATTTGTATCCAATTTGGGTACCACCCAAAATCATCACATCTTTTATTTCCCTATTTGCTTTTCCAGTAAGTTTGCACAACTCTTCTCCACCACCTTCAGACGTTATAAATACAACATTATCTCCCTTTTTAAACTTAGTGTCACCTCTCGGAATGATAGTGTATTGTGTTCCAAAACGTTGAATAGCAATAGGTACAAAATGAATTTCGGGAAAAATTTTAGCTGCATCTTTAACTGTTTTACCAACAAACGATGCTGAACCTGATAAATTTAAACCAACCATGGTAAGTGCCCCTTCTTCAAACTCATAAGTATCATTAAAAGAAGATTGTTTTAAAGACAATTCTATCTCTGATGCTGCTAATGATTCTGGAGAAATTAGTTCATCAATTCCAAATTTTGTAAATCCAACCTCATCTTTATGCAGGATAAATTCCGTATTTGTAATTCTTGCAATGGTTTTTTCAGAACCTATTTGCTTTGCCAAAACACAAGCCGTAATATTGGTAGTTTCACTTGCTGTAACAGCTATAAATAAATCGGAGTTTTCTACTTTGGCATCTTTTAAAATACGAATAGAAGTAGCATCACCCCTAATCACTTTTATATCTAAATGTGTATCAGCGTAGGCTAAACTATCTTTGTCTGTATCTATTAATGTAATCTCTTGAGATTCGTAGGACAATAATTTTGCTAAATGAAATCCAACTTCACCCGCACCGGCAATAATAATCTTCATTATTTTATTATCATAAAAAGTATGGCAAATATACTATAAAATCCATATTACATCATTAAATTGATTCCATAATAATATTTATTACGGTATTGTGTTATGCTTTTTTAAAAGTTTATATTTGTCGAAAAATTTAGATTTGTCAAAAGTAAAACCTTACAAAAACAGCGATTTAGGTAAAAAAGAACAGGTTACCAAAATGTTTGATACCATATCTGGCGACTACGATGGTTTAAACCGCGTTATTTCTTTCGGAATTGATGTTAAATGGCGCAATAAAGTGGTAAAAATAGTTAAGGAAACCAACCCCGAAACCATTTTAGACATTGCCACAGGAACTGGCGATTTGGCTATTACACTTGCTGAAACAAGTGCTAAAAAAATTGTTGGTTTAGATATTAGCAGTGGCATGCTAGAAATTGGCAAACAAAAGATAAAAAAGAAAGGTTTAGATTCAAGAATTGAAATGATTTTAGGCGATAGCGAAAATATGCCTTTTGATGATAATAGTTTTGATGCTGTAACAGTAGCGTTTGGAGTACGTAACTTTGAAACTCTTGAAAATGGTTTAAAAGAAATTTACAGGGTATTAAAACCTAATGGCACTTTTGTTATATTAGAAACTTCGGTTCCTACTAAGACGGTCTACAAACACGGTTATAATTTTTATACTAAAAACATATTGCCTTTAATTGGCAAAGTGTTTTCAAAGGATAGAAGTGCTTACAAATACTTATGCGAATCAGCCTCAGTTTTTCCTTATGGTGAAGCACTAAACAATATTTTGCGTAAAATTGGGTTTATTAATGTTGAAGATTTTCCGCAAACCTTTGGGGTTGCAACAATTTATAAATCATCTAAGTAATAATATGAAGCATTTTTTTGCATTACTCTCATTTTTATTTATAATACATACTTCTGATGCTCAGCTTTTTAAAAAAGAAAAAGTAACTTATGATGCTAATCAAGGAAGAGGTTCTACCGATAACAAATTACTACGTTGGGGTTATTTTTTAGGAATTAGTAATTACGATTTTAACTTTGACTATAACGAAGATTTACGTGATATTTATGTAAAACGAAGCCCTGGTTTTAATGTAGGTTTAATAGGGAATCTGCGCATAAATAGCTTTATAGATTTACGTTTAGAACCTGGTTTGCTTATTACCACAAGGGAGTTATATTATAGTCAAACCTATTTTAACGGTATACCGAATGTTAACAGTTCAGATTTAATTAGAGAAGTAAAATCTACATATATTCATATTCCATTGCTTGTGAAAATCTCAACAAAGCGTATCAATAATTTTAAACCCTTTATTGTTGGTGGTTTCTCTACAGCTTTAAACTTGTCAAGTAACGAAGACAACCCAGAAGACAATAGTAGCGGACAGTTTAGAACCACAAAAAACTCTATATTTTACGAACTAGGATTTGGTATTGATTTGTATTTATACAACTTTAAGTTTACACCCTCTATTCGTGGACTTTTTGGAATTAATGACGAATTAGTAAGAGATAAAGACCCTAACAGTCCTTGGACTAGTAATATTAACAGTATGAAAACTCGTGGGATTTTTGTGAATTTTACGTTTCAGTAAAACTTATCTCCTTTTAAACTCACTCAATAAAATAGCGGTTGCTGTAGCCACATTTAAACTTTCTGTACTTCGTAAATCGCCAAATCTTGGGATAGATATTTTTTCATTTATAATAGCCTCAACCTCTTTAGATATTCCATTAGCTTCATTACCCATTACTAAAACTCCTTCAGAAAGATTGTTCTTATTATAAACATTATCGCCTTCCATAAAAGCACCATAAATAGGTAAACTACTTTCTTTTAAAAAATCAACCAAATCTATATAACTAATGTTGACCCGCGTAATTGAACCCATAGTGGCTTGAATGACTTTTGGATTAAAACAATCAACCGTTTCATTGTTACATACCAAATCTTTTATTCCAAACCAATCACAAAGTCTGATAATGGTTCCTAAATTTCCTGGATCTCTAACAGCGTCTAAAGCTACAATAAGTCCATTTTTTATAATGGGTTTAGGCACAGGTATTTTAAAAATAGCAAGTGCTTTGTTAGGTGTTGTTAAAAAACTAATTCGTTTTAAATCCGATTCTGAAATTAAAACCTCCTTTTTGGCATCAATATTGAAGGTTTCTGTAGTATATAATGTTTGAAGCACAAAATGAGATTGCAACAATTCGTTGATTGTTTTAACCCCTTCAACAACAAAAAAGCCGTTTAGCTGTCTATATTTTTTTTGCTTTAATTGCGTTATTAATTTTATTTGACTTTTAGAAAGCATGCCTTCTTTTATAAATTTTTTATAAAGAAAAGAAAATATTAGTAAGATTAGCTTAATGATGATTTATTAAATATTTTTTTCGAATGAAATAATGTATTTTTGAGCTAATATTGAACACACAATTATAAATTAAACATAACACCCAAAAAACAAATTAACAATCGTTTTCATTTGGTAAAGCAACTCCCTAAAATATTAATTCTTATATGCTTTGTGCAGTTTTTTATATCTTGTGATGCTGTTAAACGAGTTAGTTATGACGAACATTTACTTACAAAAAACACCATTATTGTAGATGGAGAAAAGGATAACACCGAAACTTTAAATAATCTACTTTACCAACAACCTAACAGCAAAATTCCTTTTTTAAATATTCCACTTAGACTCCATATTTATAATATGGCGCGACCAAATATCGATTCAATAATTGATAGCAACTTAAACGAAAGACCTAATAAAAAAGAAAACTTAGAAAACTTTTTATCTAAAAAACAATTGAATAAGTACATTCAGTCTCGAAAAGATTTTAATGCTTGGATTAAAAAAACTGGTGAGGCTCCTATAATTGTTGATGAAGATAAAACCAAAAAATCAATTAATCGTTTAGAAAGCTACTATATCAATAATGGTTGGTTCAATACTGAAGCCACTTACGACATTAAAAAAAACGATAATAAACGTGCAGAAATTGAATATAATGTTAGAAAAGGCAATGCTTTTATTATTGATTCTATAACAGCAAATATTAAGTCTCCGATTGTTGATTCGCTTTATAAAAAAATTCAAAAGGAAACTTTCATAAAGAAAAACGAACAGTATAAAACTACTAACTTTAATGAAGAGCGTGATAGAATTTCAAGCGAGTTAAGAAACTCAGGAATTTATCATTTTAAAACTGATTATATAACTTTTGAAATGGATACTATAGGAACCAATAAAAAAGTTAATGTAGATATTAATATTCAAGACAGGGCTATTAGAACAGAAGATTCCATTAGGCACGAGCCTTTTAAAGTTTATACGATTAGAGACGTAAATATTGTAACCGATTATACTTTCGAAAATAGGAATAAACCCTTTCAAGACTCTATATATTACAATGGGTATAAAATATATAGCTACAATAAAATGCGCTACAGACCTAAAGCTATTTCTGATGCTATTTTTATAAATCCAGGAACTATTTTTAGAGATATTGATAGAACGCGAACCTATCGACACTTAAACGAACTGCGTACTTTTAAATACCCTAATATTGAATATATTGAAAATTCAGATAATACACTAACGGATACTATCAGACTAACACCTTTAAAAAAATTCAGCTTAGGTTTTAGTGCCGATGCGTCTCAAAGTAATATACAAACTATAGGCTTTTCATTAAACCCTAGCTTACTTATTAGAAATATATTTAGGGGTGCCGAAACACTTGAAATATCTGCTATTGGGTCTATAGGCGCCTCAAAAGATGGTAATAGAAATAATACTGAAGATCCTTTTTTTGACATTAATGAGTATGGTGTTGATTTAAAACTTACAATACCAAGAATATTTTCGCCGTTTTATACTGAAGGGCTCATCCCAAAGTACATGTCGCCAAATACTCGCATTAGTTTGTCCACTACCAGTCAAACTAATATAGGTTTAGATAAACAAACTTTAAGCGGTATTTTTAGCTACAACTGGCAACCTAATAAAAAAGTTTCAAACAGATTAGATTTGTTTAATATTCAATATGTTAGAAATTTAAATGTTGCAAATTATTTTGGTGTATATCAAAACTCCTTTAATGCTTTAAATCAAATAGCAAAAGATGTTAATTATATACCGACAGAGGATGATTTAACAATTCCAGATGGGGCTAATAATTTTATTAATTATGCTTTAGGAAACCCAACACCTAGCGAAATATCAACCACACAAGTAAAAACTATTAATGGCATTGATGAGCGTAAAGAAAGGTTAACCGAAAACAACTTAATTTTATCATCAAGCTTCAATTTTATAAATGACGAACGCACCAATTTGTTTGATGAAGATTTTTCAATATTCAGAGCTAAATTAGAACTTGCCGGTAATTTGTTGTCAAATGCTTCAAAGCTTTTTGGTTTAAAAAAGAATGATGCTAATCGTTATGAGCTTTTTAATGTTGCATATTCTCAATATGTAAAAACAGAATTAGACTATATTAAGCACTGGGATTTAGGTAGAAAAAATGTACTCGCCGTGAGGAGTTTTTTCGGAATAGCTATTCCTTATGGCAACTCAAACAGTATTCCGTTTTCTAAGAGTTTTTTTGGAGGTGGGCCCAATGATAATCGTGCTTGGTCAGCATATAGTTTAGGCCCTGGAAGCTCAGAAACCACAAATGAATTTAATGAGGCTAATTTAAAGCTAGCATTAAGTGCGGAACATCGTTTCAATATTTTTGAAAATCTTAATGGTGCATTATTTGTTGATGCTGGTAACATCTGGAATGTATTAGATAATGTGGAAGACGATCGTGCTACATTTGATAGCTTTAGCTCACTTGAAGATATTGCTGTAGGTTCTGGTTTTGGACTCCGTTACGATTTTAGTTTTTTCGTTTTCAGATTTGATGTAGGCTTTAAAACTTATGATCCATCTTATCAGGACCAAAACAGGTGGTTTAACGATTATAATTTTGCAAATGCAGTTTATAATATTGGAATAAACTATCCATTCTAAACTATTTACACTATAACGTTTTAGTGTCTTTTTAAATATTCAAAGCACAAAACAGCAACTACTTATTCAAAAATTAATTACTTTTGAACTTACTAAATACAAATCAAAATTAATTCAATAAAATGGGACATAATATAAAACCAGGAGTTGCCACAGGAAAAGAAGTACAAGCCATTTTTAATCATGCAAAAGCTAACAACTATGCATTACCAGCAGTAAATGTTATTGGTTCTGATACAATTAATGGTGTACTAGAAACCGCAAGAGATTTAAATGCGCCAGTAATTATTCAATTTTCAAATGGAGGTGCACAATTCAACGCTGGAAAAGGGTTAAGTAATGACGGTCAAAAAGCAGCTATCGCGGGTGCCATTGCAGGTGCAAAACATGTACATACATTAGCTGAGGCTTACGGTGTTCCTGTTATTTTACATACAGACCATTGCGCAAAAAAATTATTACCTTGGATTGATGGTTTATTAGATGCCAGTGAAAAACATTTTGCTGAAACTGGAAAATCATTATTCAGTTCCCATATGATTGACCTTTCAGAAGAACCCATTGAAGAAAATATTGAAATTTGTAAACAATACCTTAAGCGTATGAGCAAAATGGGTATGACTTTAGAAATTGAACTTGGTATAACTGGTGGTGAAGAAGACGGTGTTGATAATAGCGATGTTGATGATTCTAAACTTTACACACAACCAGAAGAAGTGGCCTACGCTTACGAAGAGTTAAGCAAGGTAAGCCCTCAGTTTACAATTGCGGCGGCTTTTGGTAATGTTCATGGTGTTTACAAACCTGGCAATGTAAAATTAACGCCAAAAATCTTAAAAAATTCTCAAGAGTATATTACTAAAAAATATGGTGTCGAGCATAATCATATTGATTTTGTATTCCATGGTGGTTCAGGTTCAACGGTTGAAGAAATTCGCGAAGGTATCAGCTACGGAGTAATCAAAATGAACATCGATACCGATTTACAATATGCCTTTATGAGCGGTATTCGCGATTATATGAATGCTAAAGCCGATTATTTAAAGGGACAAATAGGAAACCCTGATGGTGAAGATGTACCTAACAAAAAGTACTACGACCCTCGCGTATGGTTGCGAGAAGGTGAAAAAACGTTTGTTGAGCGTTTAAAAAAGGCATTTGAAGATTTGAACAACGTAAACACCTTATAAACTAGGTAAATTTACTACAAACATATCTTAAAAGGGTTCTGTTATTTTCAGAACCCTTTTTATTTACAGCTCTAATTATCAGATAATTAAAAGTTCCTAATTAATAAAATCGTTTGGGCGTTACCACAAAATTAAAAAAAGGTTTAATTTTGTAGTCAGGCTTTCGGCAGTCGCTTCCCGATAACAATCGGGTGAGCTTCAACAAATGCCTAAATCCTTAATGCAGTTTTTCGATGTCATGGAGTAAGTTTAGTCCAAAATCGTAAATTGTTAATCTAAAAACATAAAGCACTATGTCTTGGTTTAAAAGAAAAACAAAAGGTATAACAACCACAACAGAAGAAAAAAAAGACACCCCAAGAGGGCTCTGGTATAAATCTCCAACAGGAAAAATAGTAGATACAGAAGAGTTAGAAAAAAACTTCTACGTTAGTCCAGAAGATGGATATCATGTTCGTATAGGCAGTAGAGAATACTTCGAAATTCTTTTTGATGATAATAAATTTAAAGAATTAGATGCTAATTTAGAATCTAAAGACCCTTTAAAATTTGTTGATACCAAAAAATACCCAGACCGTTTAAAGGCAGCCCAAGAAAAAACCAAACTAAAAGACGCCGTGAGATGTGCAGTTGGTAAATCCAAAGGAAAAGATTTGGTAGTAGCTTGTATGGATTTTGCATTTATCGGTGGCTCAATGGGAAGTGTTGTTGGTGAAAAAATAGCACGAGCAGCAGATTATTCATTAAAAAATAAGATTCCTTTATTAGTTATTTCAAAATCTGGTGGTGCCCGTATGATGGAAGCAGCATTATCACTCATGCAATTGGCTAAAACATCGGTAAAATTAGCTCAATTAGCCGATGCTGGTATTCCATACATTTCATTATGCACCGATCCAACCACTGGTGGAACAACAGCTTCTTTTGCCATGTTAGGCGATATTAATATTGCAGAGCCTGGTGCCTTAATTGGTTTTGCAGGTCCAAGAATTGTAAGAGATACTACCGGTAAAGAATTACCTGAAGGTTTCCAAACCTCAGAGTTTTTATTAGAACATGGTTTCTTAGATTTTATTACACATCGTAAAGACCTAAAAGATAAAATAAATCAATATCTAGATTTAATATTAAATCAACCTTTAAGAGCATAAAACAAAAGCGACTAAATAGTCGCTTTTGTTTTTTTATATACTTCGTTTGCAAATCACTAAAAATTACTATATTTGCCGCTCGAAAGAAAACCTTTCGTATACATAAAAATCATTTACAATAATATTAGCATGTATTTAGAAAAAGAAGCAAAAGAAAAATTGTTTGCAAAACACGGTAAAGGAAAAAACGATACTGGTAGTGCAGAAGGGCAAATTGCGTTATTTACGCACAGAATTAATCACTTAACTGAACATTTAAAAAATAATCGTAAAGATTATAATACAGAGCGTTCGTTAGTGAAACTAGTAGGAAAGCGTCGTGCTTTACTAGATTACTTAACTAAGAAAGATATCTTAAGATATCGTGCCATAGTAAAAGAATTAGGATTAAGAAAATAATAAAAAGAGGCTTTTACAGCCTCTTTTTTGTTAAAATACAACTCTGCGTAGAGTATAAACACGTTTTGAAGAAGCTAATTACAGTTTTTCATTGGTCATACAACAACTACACACAACAACACAACGACCATTGTTTAACATTGTTCCGACATGGAAAAATTCGTCGGAACTAGAATTAAAAATTTATGATTCCAAAGACATTTAAAGAGGTCATTGACCTTGGTGACGGTAGAGAAATCTCTATTGAAACCGGAAAATTAGCAAAACAGGCACATGGTTCTGTTGTTGTGCAATCTGGAAAATGTATGCTTTTGTGTACAGTTGTTTCCAACTACCAACAAAGTGATGTTGACTTTTTACCGCTAACGGTAGATTATCGAGAAAAATTTGCTGCGGCCGGACGATACCCAGGCGGTTTCTTTAAAAGAGAAGCTAGACCAAGTGACGGTGAAGTTTTAACTATGCGCTTAGTAGACAGAGTATTACGCCCATTATTCCCAAAAGATTATCATGCTGAAACACAAGTGATGATTCAGTTGATGTCTCACGACGAAGATGTGATGCCAGATGCTATGGCTGGATTAGCAGCATCAGCAGCTATTCAATTATCTGACATTCCTTTTGAAACTCCAATATCTGAAGCAAGAGTTGGTCGTATCAATGGAGAATTCATTATCAATCCAACGCAATCACAATTATTAGAATCTGACATTGATATGATGATTGGTGCTAGTGCTGATTCAGTGATGATGGTTGAAGGTGAAATGGATGAGATTTCAGAAGAAGAAATGGCAGAAGCAATTAAGTTTGCGCATGAAGCCATTAAAGTTCAATGTGCTGCTCAAGTTAAATTAGCTGAAGCTTTTGGTAAAAAAGAAACACGTGAATATGAGCCTGAAAGAGAGGATGAAGATTTAGCGAAAAAGATTCACGATATGGCATACGATAAAGTATATGCTGTAGCCAAAGCGGGTTCCTCAAAGCATGAAAGAGGTGCTGCTTTTTCAGAAATTAAAGAAGAAATAAAAGCTGCCTTTTCTGAAGAGGAACTAGAAGATTTTGGTGGTTTAGTATCAAAATATTATAGTAAAGCAGAAAAAGCTGCCATTAGAGATTTAACCTTAAATGAAGGTTTACGTTTAGACGGACGTAAAACTAATGAAATTAGACCTATTTGGTGTGAGGTAGATTATTTACCTTCTACACACGGTTCATCAATCTTTACACGTGGGGAAACTCAAGCATTAGCAACTGTTACTTTAGGTACATCTAGAGAAGCTAACCAAATAGACATGCCATCTTTTGAAGGTGAAGAGCGTTTCTATTTACATTATAACTTCCCTCCTTTTTCAACGGGTGAAGCACGTCCTTTAAGAGGAACGTCTCGTCGTGAAGTAGGTCATGGAAATTTAGCACAACGTGCTTTAAAGGGCATGGTTCCTGAAGACTTCCCTTATACAGTACGTGTGGTTTCAGAAGTTTTAGAATCTAACGGTTCTTCTTCTATGGCTACTGTTTGTGCAGGTACAATGGCGCTTATGGATGCTGGTGTTACACTAAAAAAGCCCGTTTCTGGTATAGCTATGGGCTTAATCACAGATTTAGAAACTGGAAAATATGCGGTTCTATCCGATATTTTAGGTGATGAAGATCATTTAGGTGATATGGACTTTAAAGTTACTGGTACCGCAGACGGTATTACGGCTTGCCAAATGGATATAAAAGTAAAAGGATTGAGTTACGAAATTCTTGTAAATGCTTTAAAACAAGCTCGAGAAGGTCGTTTACATATCTTAGAAAAATTAACTGATACCATTGCTGCTCCTGCTGCTGATGTAAAACCTCATGCGCCTAAAATGATAACCAGAAGAATTCCAAATGAATTTATTGGTGCGTTAATTGGTCCTGGTGGAAAAGTGATTCAAGAGTTACAAAAAGAAACAGGAACTACTATTGTTATTAATGAAGATCTGGTGACTGAAGAAGGTATTGTTGAAATCTTAGGGGTTGGTCAAGATGGCATTAATGTCGTTTTAGCTAAAATTGATTCGTTAATGTTTAAACCAGAAGTTGGAGGCACTTACGAAGTAAAAGTTATTAAAATGCTAGATTTTGGTGCCGTTGTTGAATATACACAGGCTCCAGGAAATGAGGTTTTATTACATGTTAGTGAATTGGCTTGGGAACGTACTGAAAATGTTTCTGATGTTGTTAATATGGGAGATGTTTTTAACGTGAAGTATTTTGGTGTAGACCCAAAAACGCGTAAAGAAAAAGTGTCTCGTAAGGCTTTACTAGAAAAACCAGAAGGTTATGTAGCTAGACCGCCAAGAGATAATAATCGTGGTGGACGTGATAACCGAGGTAGAGATAATCGTGGACGTGACAACCGTCGTGATGATAGAAGACCTAGAGAGGATAAGAAAGAGGATTAATTCTAATTCTCTATTAATTTAATAAGAAAAGTCTGCTAATTTTAACTTAGCAGGCTTTTTTTATTATAAAATCTAATTTTTTTGTCTCAAAACATCAAACTTGCCTTCTTCAACAGAGCGCTGTCCGAGATAGTCTTGTTCAGCGGTAAATTCAAATACCCCAACAACTCTTTCTCCATCAATCTTAGTAATAGTAACGTATCCCTCAACCGAAAAATAGTCTACTGTAGGTCCATCATTGTTTTGATCAAAAAAATCAAAAGGATCTCCAAAGGTTAAAGTTGCGCTATATGCATCTTCGCTAAAATTATAGGTGCCAATTGCCGGAGGAACTTGCATTGAAATACCTATTTCACTATCGTCGTTATAACCATATATAAGGATTATATCATCAATCCCATTAAAGGGAGCTCCATAAATTGCAGGCAAAATTCTTTGAATTCCATCAATTCTGGCCTCCAAAACTCCATACTCATTTCGCGCTGGCTCTTCTACTCCATCTTTGCTACAATTGGTAAAAACAAAAAATGAAATGGCTAAAAGAAAAGTTTTAACTCGTGCATTCATAATTATTTAATTATTGGTTAATAGATTTTTTTTTTAGCATCCTATATCATAACTTTTTTAAAAGTAATATTACCGAATGCATCATTTGTATAGGACCGTTTTTATATCTTACAGTACTCAAAAACTGCTTAAAATACTCAAACAAACTTTAATCTCTAATCGTTGTTGTCTGAACAACTATATCTATATAAAAAATATCCAGTATTTAAGGATTTTCATATATAAAACTGATATATTTTTATATTTCCTTGGAAATCCTGTGGCACGATATCCTTTCTCTATCAGAGTAATCATTGTATTTTATTTATACCTAATAATCCACTTGCACCTGTCTCTAGAATATTTTTCATAATTCCATTAAAATTTATAAACGACAGATACTTTCATTTGATAAGCATTAGCCTCTCCAAAATTATTATTAAATTTTAGCATTCCAATATTATAAAAAGCCCGAATCTTTATCTTTTTATTCGGCCTCCATCCTACTTTTGCATTAAATCCAAAATCAAAATCGTTATACATATCTTGCCATTTTAAATTAGGCGCAACTGTATTGAACATTTTAGCAAAGAGCCCTCCTAATTGAGGTGACATAGTTAAATCTATCCACTTAAATAACTTCAATGTATTATCTATGCTAAAGTTGTTGGATATGTTATCAGACATATGTAAATCAGTGATTTGTCTTTGATTTTGAGACTGAATCAGGTTCATCATTAAAACAAATACAAAAGTTATAAAAAGTGTTCTCATCTTAATTTTATTTAGGCTGGTTGTCTTATACAAATTTGCCTTATCTATATATAATTGGTGTCCGAGATTATATTTTATGGATGATTTAGGACATATCAAGACACTTTCAAACTCAAACAACGTTGGCCGTGAGTCTATTCTTAATGAATGCTGGAATGATACTATCCAAAAACATAAAAATCTTATTCATAGCTCCAGGAATAATAACTTCTTTTCCTTTAAAAAAATCATTAAGTGTTATTCTTGCAGCTTCCTCAGGATTCAAAATGGAGCTTCTTGAAACATGGTTTAACTTTCTGTTTTGTAAACATAATTTTGATGTAGTATTCATACCTCCAGGGCAAACAATAGACACTGATATTCCATATCGTTTTAATTCTTTTCTTAAACTTTTAGAAAAAGATAATAGATAAGCTTTGGTTCCTCCATAAACTTGTTTTCTTGGTAAATGAAAAAAACTAGCCATACTGCTTACGTTTAAAATTCCTGATGGTACATTTGTTTTAAAATCATCCAAAAATAATTTTGTTAGTAAGGTTGGTGTTGCCACATTTACTTTAATCTGAGTTAAAAAGTAATCCTCGGTCATATCTTCAAACAAACCATTACTTAGCATTCCAGCATTATTTATTAGGTATTTTATTGAAATCCCTTTTCTTTTCATTTCAATATATAGGCGTAAGCAATTCTTTTTTGAGCTTAAATCCATCTCAAAAAATGAAACATCAATTCTAAAATTAGATGTTAAAAAATCACTTAATTGTTCCAATCCCGAATTCGGTAGTGCCACCAACACTAAGTTCATAGATTTTTTTGCATGTTCAATTGCCAATGCTCTTCCAAAACCTTGACTGGCTCCCGTTATTAAAGTATAGCCTTTCATTTTTAAATTTTTAAGTGATTAATTGTTGTCGTTAAACCTCGATTCAAAGATGTAACTTGGTAGCCCAAGTCATTTAACGCCTTTTCTGATGATGCTACCCTATTCACAAATAATGTGTCCAACACTTTTAAGGTAATTCCTGATTGGACACCTAAAAGTCTTTTTAATAGATTTACAAACGAAAAACTCATTTTTATTAAACCATAGTTAACTTTTACAATTTTTATTTTGCTTTTTGTTATGCTTTTAATAGCTCCAAAAAGAGTTTCATAGCTTGCATTTTCTCCACCTATAATATATTTACCGGTAGAGTTTACTTTCTTCATTGCCAATATATGAGCATTGACAACATCATCTATAAAAACATAATTTGTAGTAATATCGAGTTTTGAAGGGACCACTAAAAAATCGTTCTTCGCTATTTTTGAAATAAGCGTATTAACCCCACTAGTGAACGTTTTTAAACCAGGTCCATATACCCTGGATACATTTAAGATAGCACAAGGCAATCCTTTTTTAATATATGTAAATACCAACTCTTCAGAAATACCTTTAGTCAACTCATAATCATTAGAAAAAGAGATCAATCGAGGTTGATTTTCTGTGATGGGTATGCGTTTATAAGAAGGTCCATGAACGGCAAGTGTACTGGTATAAATAACCTTCTTAATCTGATGTTTTAATGAAGCTTTCAATATGTTTTCAGTACCCAATACATTGGCATCATAAAAATTATCTAGTTTTTTACATTTCAAATTTGTGTAAGCTGCTGCATGAAAAACATAGTCGCAACCTTCTATTCCTTTTTCTACAGATTCATAATCGCAGATATCTCCCTTTACAGGAATTATGTTATTATGACTAGGAATTTTATCTGAGTTTAAATTTCTTACTAACGCAATAACTGTATAGTTTTCATTGGCTAGTTTTAATGCTAATTGATGACCAACATAACCTGTTGCTCCTGTTACAAATACTTTCATGATGTTATTTTGTTTTTTAAGGTTAGATAATAAAACACCGAAATCTCATAAACAGCCGATAAGGCAAGATGTATTAAAAAGGCATACCAAATACTGTTTGTGAGATAGGTAAATAGGCATAAAACAACTCCAAAAGGAATGGCCCCAATGATTTCTTTTTTAGAATCAAAAATGTGAATGATTACATATAAAATGGTGCTATATAATATGGCTATAGAAAGTGAAGTATGTTCTAAAAACTTAAATAACAAGACTCCTCTAAAGAAAAATTCATAACATAATAAAAATGAAAACCTTATTATAAAATAGAACCACGCATTTGAAAAATTATACTGATTAATTTGAGTTTCTTGAAAATCTTGTTGCTTTTGAATGCTTAAATGTGATACAAAAGCCGAAAGGAATAAGATTACAATAAAAGGTAGTAACACCTCTAATCTTGGAATTTCAATAGTATTAACCAGGTATTTTAATTCCGGAATTGAAATGTATGAAAGCACCCCGAAAAGCACAATACCGAGTAGGTGTTTTAAATTCAATAACCGCAATCCGTTGGTTGATAATAATGCTGTATATAGATTATTAACTCCTAACTTTTTGTACACCAAACTAACAACAAAATAGGTGGTAAAAATCACTACAATTAGTGTCCATATAATGGATATATTATTCATGATTTTACTGGAATTAAGGTTACATTAAATAAGGTGCTTACGGCTTCAACTTTGATACATTTTCCATTGTTATAATGAAAAATATTATGCTTGCCGCTTGAAAAATCAACTTTATATTTACCACCACCTAAAGCATTTACCGTTACCATTTCTTTTAAATTGTCACAAAAAACAGTATTAATGCCAAGGGGCTCATCAAAATAAAGTGTTATAAGATTTTGCTTTATTACATTGAAGTTTAAGGTTTCAAGACGTTCATCAGATTGAAGATTATACTGTCCGTCTTGAAATATTATTTTATGATTGACTTTCGTTTTATTATTAAGGGTGCGGAATACTGAAGAATAAACTAATAATCCCTTTTTATATATTGATTTTTCTTTCCCTGTAATATTAAACTTCAGAAGAAACTTTGTCTTAATATTACTTTCTAGATTATAAACTATAGAATCTTCAAAACTGTTTTTACTAATTTTGATGGTTCCAATAACTTCGTTATTCTTTACTACGTGATATTTAAGTGCCTTACTACTACTTATACTAGTAAAGGCAAAAGAACAGGCTATTACCGCAAAGAATAAAACAGATTTTAACTTGAGTGCAAGTTTGTTTAAGGTTTCGCTTCCTTTTGAAGGATCAGATTTTCTTTTAAATCTTCTAATAAGGTATAAAATCAGTGCAGGAATCATAACTAATAGTTTTTAGATTATTTTTATTTAATCGTAAAATTATTAGCAATTAGAAGTACTAATATCCAAGATACTCTAGAATGTAAAAATCAGGATGTCCAACGATAATTTCGGACAATTAAAAAGTGAAAAATTAAAATTTATCGCGATAACTACTTGGTGTCTCAGAAGTAAATTTTTTAAAGGCTGAATAAAAAGTTGATTTAGAGTTAAAACCGCATTCTAGTCCTATAGCTACAATAGTATATTCGCTAAATTCACCTTTTGATAGAAATTTTTTTGCCTGCTCTACGCGTAAAGAATTAACAAAATCTGAAAAATTATAATTACTATAAGTGTTTATTAATTTTGAAAAGTGACTTTTGCTAATTCCCAATTCATCCGTTATAGTTTCCATGCTTAACAACGGATTGAGGTAAAGTTTGTTTTTAACAATATGGGTTTTTATAGCTTCAAACTCTTTTTGGTGCTTTATGTTTAGTGTATTTTCTTTTTGATTTGATAATTCATCGTGACTAGCAGAAATTAACATCTTATTAGTCTCTAAAGTACTTCTTAAAAAAATACGATCTTGTACCACATTGTATTTGTAAAACCCCTGATAACCTATCCAATACAATAAAATTGATGTGCCAAGTCTTAGTGGAATATAAGCCATTTCATTTCCGGTAGTGCTTTTCACTATTACGGCAAAAACCCAAAAAAATAAAATGATTACTCCAAACCTAATAAACCATTTAATCCAATTTAAATCGTCAAAATTTAAAATATACTCAAGCAAACTATGTTTTTTAAATATGATTAGGCATGTATTAACAAATAGAAAAACACAATAAAAAAGATTAAATATTTCCTCGATTCTTGTATATCTTTCAATTAAGGAATCATCTAAATCTGGAACTTCATAAAAGACATAAGAAATTAAGCATAATCTTATAATAATTTCTATAGTAAAAATTATGAAAGTGAATTTAATAAAATCATTTACCTTGTGCTCTATTTTTAAAAAATGGGTGACAAATGCATAAAACATTGGAAATATAAGAACATACCAAGGCACTTCTAATTGCTGAATTAAAAATAAATCTGAAATAAATCCATTATCAATTAGCCACCGTTGTAAGTTGTTGAGAGAAATGAACAGAACCACTAAGTTTAAAAATATGATTACTTTACCAAACTTTTTTTTAACAAATATGGTTACAAGGTTAAATCCAAATCCTTGAATAACCCCAGCAATTAGTAAAAAATTGATAATTGAAACTATATCCATTCAGTACGATTAAAAAAAACAGAATGCCCTAGAGACCTTCTAAAATCGATTAAAATCAAACTATTAATAATACAAAGGAGAATACTAAACTTACTTAAGACGAATATAACAAAAAAAGATTTTTTTCAACGCTATATCATCTATAATTACCTTTATTTCAAAATAATACGATTATTTTCAGGTTGAAGTTATCTGGATACTTTAGATGCTATGCGTTTAATAAAAAATCAAGCTCTTGACAGTTGTGGCTTGTTGTTTACTAAACCTATTTTAGAGCGGAGTTTAGTTTGTTTTTGAGATTCATTTAATATTAAATAATAGATATACCCATCTAAAAGCCTATCTATAAAAGTTTTCGGAAACATATTATTCGTTTTCATGATTCTCTGATTATTTATTCATTAGTCAAAAATAATTGTAATATTTAATAACACATATGAGAAATTGTCTATAAAATGAATTATTTTTCTTAATTTTCACAAAACGGACATAAACCTGCTTGCAATACCTCAAAAAATGCAAGATTTATTTATACAATATTTAAAGACCAAAGTAAAAGATAATACTTCCTTTGCTGAAGAAATAGCTAGTGTTTTAGATATTGGTTATGATGCGGCATACAGAAGAATTAATCAAAAAACTAGTATATCATTAGAAGAAGGTGTAAAACTAGCAAAACACTATAACATTTCATTAAACAGGCTTTATGAAGTTGGAAGTCAAAATACAATACTTACAGAGCTATCACCAAGAATAAATAATGTTGAAGGCTTGGAGGAATGGCTTAAGCAGTCATTAATTAATCTCGAACCGTTAACAAAAATCAAAAAAGCTACACTTATATATGCAGCAAAAGATATCCCAATTTTTCATTCACTTACAGATACACATTTAACCCGTTTTAAGATGTTTGTATGGATAAAAGATGTGGATTTAAATTTAACAACCTCAAAAGTTAATTATGAGAATTTTATAGAGGCTTTACCAAAATCTCTACTCAATGCCGCTTATTTGTTGGGCAATGTCTACAAAAACATTAATATAACTGAAATATGGAGCGAAAATACCATGACAGGCTCATTTCAACAGGTCTTATATTATTATGAAGCTGGGTTACTATCTAAAGAAAACGCACTAAAAATCTGCAATGATTTTGAAGATGTTATAAATCATACAGAAAAACAAACTATTCTTCAAAGCCATATTGGATCAAACAATAAAGCTGCATACAGCTTATATAAATCGGAGTTACACCCCTTAAACAACACTCTTATGGTAGTAACACCATTTAAAAAAATATTTTTTTCTCCATATACCGTATTAAACTATTTTAAGGTTGAGCATCAAGAAACATGTGAACATATCTATGACTTTTTGCAAAAGCAAATGTCAAACTCCAAACTATTAGCTAACACTGGCGAGAGAGATAGATCCGTATTTTTTAAAAAACTACATATTAAATTAGGACTCCTTAGAGAACGTATTGAAATCGATGAAAAAATGTCTTTCCTTTAACATATAACCGTTAAAACCTGTTAAAAATTTGCTTTTCTATTGATTTTCATTATATTACAAGTTATGATACATGAAGACAAAGAAAAATACTCCGACATTTTAGAAAATTCTATTTCGTATTTAGAAAACCACGGCTATGAAAATATTAAAGCCGATATGGATGGTTATGAAACGCCAAAATCTTATCACAAAGCGGGCAGCGATATAAGTATTACTCCGGATATTGTTGCAATTAAAGAAGGTAGAAAGCATTATTTTGACATTAGCCTAAAATCTGAAAAACCAAAATTATTAAAATCTAAATGGTTGTTTTTAAACACACTTAGTAACCTAAAATCATCCCGATTTAGATTAATAACTGCGCGTGGACATTATAAGTTTACTGAAGACATGCTGGAAAGCATAAACTTATCACACAAAAATTTAATAAAAATTTAGTGCGTTTTCTATGGTGCATTATCGATAGAAGTGGCATCCTTTTATTTTTTAAATAAAAGATATAACGAATAGCGTGACCTTTTTAAAATTTTTAAGTCTTAAAAAGGGGATGCCAAAATATTTTTTAATTTTTTTGTAACAAAATCTCTTATTTATACGTATAACTACTGAATAACAATATTCATTTTAAACTTACAGGAGAACTTTAGATGAGACAACTTAAAATTACGAAGCAGGTAACTAATAGAGAAACGGCTTCGTTAGACAAATATCTTCAAGAAATTGGAAAAGTTGACTTAATTACCGCAGACGAAGAAGTAGAATTAGCACAACGTATTAAGGCTGGAGACCAAAGAGCTTTAGAAAAATTGACTAAAGCGAATTTACGTTTTGTTGTATCGGTAGCTAAGCAATATCAAAACCAAGGTTTAACATTACCTGATTTAATTAATGAGGGTAATTTAGGTTTAATTAAAGCAGCTCAACGTTTTGATGAAACACGTGGTTTTAAATTCATTTCTTATGCTGTATGGTGGATTCGTCAATCGATTCTTCAAGCTTTGGCTGAACAATCTCGTATTGTACGTTTACCTTTGAATAAAATTGGTTCTATTAATAAAATTAATAAAACATTTGCGTTTTTAGAGCAAAGTCATGAGCGTCCGCCAAGTGCTGAGGAGATTGCAAAGGAATTGGATATGACTATTAATGACGTTAAAGAGTCAATGAAAAACTCTGGCCGTCACGTAAGTATGGATGCGCCATTAGTAGAAGGTGAAGACTCTAACTTATACGATGTATTAAATAGTGGAGAATCTCCAAACCCAGATAAAGAACTATTACACGAATCATTACGTACTGAAATTGAACGTGCATTGGAGACATTAACACCTCGTGAAGCAGATGTTATTCGTTTATATTTTGGTTTAGGAAACCAACACCCGATGACTTTAGAAGAAATTGGTGAAACGTTTGATTTAACACGTGAGCGTGTAAGACAAATAAAAGAAAAAGCTATTCGTAGATTAAAACATACGTCTAGAAGTAAAATATTAAAAACCTATTTAGGATAGTAATTTTTAAGTGAAAATTACGACTAAATTACCGTAACAAACAGTTACACATAACTGTTCGTTTTTTGATTGATGAAAGAACCCCCGGCTGATTACCGGGGGTTTATTTTTTCTATATTTGCAGTGTTCAACTTAAAAAACACAAATGAGTTCTAAATTAATTGCACCATCAATTTTAGCTGCAGATTTTGCAAACCTTCAACGTGATATAAACATGGTAAACCAAAGTGAAGCAGATTGGTTTCACATAGATATCATGGATGGCGTATTTGTACCGAATATTTCTTTCGGCATGCCTGTTTTAAAAGCTATTTCTGAGCATGCTAAAAAAACAATAGATGTTCATTTAATGATAGTTGACCCTGATAGATATATAAAAACCTTTGCTGAATTAGGTAGTAACGTGTTAACTGTACATTATGAAGCATGCACTCACTTGCATAGAACTTTACAAGCTATTAAAGCTGAAGGCATGAAAGCCGGTGTTGCATTAAACCCGCATACAAATATTAGTGTTTTAGAAGATACAATTAACGATATAGACTTAGTTTGTTTAATGAGTGTTAACCCTGGTTTTGGTGGACAAAGCTTTATTGAAAACACTTATAATAAAGTAAAACAACTTAAGGACCTAATAACTCGCAAGGGAGCTTCAACACTTATTGAAATTGACGGCGGTGTTACTAATAAAAATGCTAAACAGCTGGTTGATGCTGGTGCAGATGTATTAGTTGCTGGTAGTTATGTTTTTAAAAGCAAACACCAAATGGATACGATAAAAGATTTGAAGGCTCTTGCAAATTCTTAATAACCCGCAACGTTAAAATTTAGCATTTGCTTAATTTTACTATAAACCTGTGGAAATTGTAGCTTGAAATCTCTTGGAGTTTCAATAAAATTTTCAATAGCTACTGCCAAAAACTCGAATTGGTTAGTATAGGCATATTCCCTAAAATATTCCGAAGATGATATGTTACTTCGTAATGCCTCATTCTTTGAAAGCATTATGGAAAATTCCTTAAAAGTATCACTAAAAATAATCGAACTCACGTCGCGCTCTTTGATACTATTTATATGTATGGCATGGGTAAACTCATGAATACCTAAATTTAAATTATCTTTCCCATCAGCAAAGCCTTCCTTAAAATCTTCCCAAGACAACACTAATGCTCTTAATTTTGGATTAAATTCTCCCTTATGATAATTTTCATTTGTATTAGAATAAAATTTACTTGGGTAAACAACGATTCTAGAAATGATTCCGACGTAAAAATCTCGAAAACCGAATGTGAGCATTACTGCTGTGGCAGAAATTAAGACTTTAATTTCATCAGTAATTATAATCCCTTCCCTTCCAATAAAATCTTTATCCTTAATAAATAATACCAAACGGTGTTCGAAATATTTTTTCTCCTTCGCTGAAAGTTTCCTATAAAATGAAAACTGATTTTCTAAAATAGACTTTTGATTGTTTTTTAATTTTTTTAAACGTAAGTAGAAGTGATTATATAATGGTTTTTTATGACGTAAAACATAACCCATTTCTATCAGTTTAAATCCATAATGAAGGATAATAATAGTCATGACAACCAGAAACCCTGCAAGGATTAATTGGCTTGCTAAATTAAATTCTTTAAATAATAAAGTTACCAGCATTGTAAATATAACGTGTTTTTAAAATTTAAATTATTGTAATTTTAAAACAAAAAACTCAAACTTATGCCAAAAACCATGGTTTAAGTTTGAGTTTAAAATACTGGTTATTTTTTAACTATAATAAAATTTTATTTAATTGTTAGAGTTATTCAAAAACTTTGGTTTAATAACTAACATAGCCCAAGCCCAATTTTGACCACTGGCTGCAGCACTTTCAGCAATTCCTTTTAACTCGTACATACCATCGCTAGCAAACATTTGAGAATATCCAGCAACCAAAGCATATCCTTTAAATTGCTTTTTGAATACAAGATCGATTTCAGTTCCTAACGATTTTTCCCCGCTTGCAAGTTCTTGCTCTCCACTAAAATTTAGTGCTTTTACCATTAAGCTAGAAGTTTCGCTTAATTTAAAGTTGGCGCTAACATGAATATCTACTAAGCCAATAGAGTTTGCATGATTACCTACATAGAAATAATCCATAAATCCGTTAAACTTATGATTGGTTCCATATAATGGGAAGAATGCACCTGTTTCACCGGTATCAGCATCGTTACCACTAATTATTTCAACTCCGGCGCCTAATCCAACCTTAGGAGATGCTTTATAGGTTAATTCAAGACCTAATAAATGTGCCCCTTTTACATCTACTTCACCTTGTCTTTTACCGGTTTGGATAAATGCATTAAGTGCAGCACCAAAACTTCCTTTTTTATAATTTAAATGCGTTCCTAAAGTTTGTAAATTACTTACACCATCAGGGTCGCTATTCGTATCAAACTCTTGAAAACCATTGTTCATGAGTAATAAACTTCCTGAAAAGTTTTTCCAAGACTGTTTTAAATATGCATATTGCATGGTTTTATAAGTAAAGAACCCTGTTGTATTGTAGGCAGTCCCTTCATTAATAAAGCCAGTTGGGTTAGAATAATCCTGACTAAATGCAAGAGCAACATCTAACATAAATTTATTTTTTTGATATTTAATTAATGCAGCATCATGATTACGCCCTTGTTGTGCCCAATCTAAACCACCTAAAATACGCTGATCATCATAAGAAAGTATTTGTCGTCCTAATTTAGTAGACCAACCAGAACCAAAATTAATTTCTGCCCATGCTTGAAAAATAGCAAAAGAGTTGTTTTGGTCGTAAGGTAAAATTTGTCTGTTTTCACCCCAAACCAATACATCTTGCATACTTAAATAAAATTCGTAAGCTTCTGTTTTGTAGCCCGCATTTAAACGTGCTCTTGTAGAAATACCAAATCCTGCATCGGCATCGTCTGCAATTAAACTTCCAAATCCGTTTCTATATTCTGTTCGTGGTCTAAATTCACCATCTAAAGTAAACTGTGCTTGTGCAAATTGAACTATCAATACCATCAAGCCTATTAATACATATTGTTTTTTCATTGTTACTTGTTTTTAAATTTGAGTTATTATTAATTCTTTATTTTTTAAATTTTGATTGTAGCTATCCTATGATTATAAAAAATCGACTCTTTCATAACCTCATTTATGCCTTTATTTTTATGCTAATTAATGCTCTAAGAAGTCAATTAAATGTTTTCTGTATTTGTAATAATCGTCGTGCTCTAGTACAGATTTACGAGTTCTTGGTCTTTCAAAATCTATATTTAAAACATCACCAATTTTGGCTTTTGGTCCGCTAGTCATCATCACAACGCGATCTGCTAAAAATATGGCCTCGTCAACGTCGTGTGTAATCATTACAGCTGTAATTTTTTCTTTGTTCCAGATTTCGATAAGTATATCTTGAAGTTCCCCACGAGTAAGAGAATCTAGCATTCCGAAGGGTTCATCTAACAATAAAACTTTAGGTTTAATTGCAAATGCTCTTGCTATACCAACACGTTGCTGCATCCCTTGCGATAAATCTGAAGCGCGTTTATTAAAAGAATCTTCTAAACCTACTTTCTGCAAATAGTATTTTGCGATATCGTTTCGTTGTTTTTTGGTAGCATCAGGAAACACTTGGTTAACACCTAAAAGCACATTTTGTAGCGCTGTCATCCAAGGCATTAAACTAGGCGCCTGAAAAATAACACCTCTATCAGGTCCAGGACCTTTTATATGTTTACTTAAAACCGATATATTTCCTCCTGAAATTGGGTTTAATCCAGCTATCATTGAAAGCATCGTGGTTTTACCGCAACCTGAATGCCCAATAATAGTTACAAATTCTTCTTTTTTAATTTGAAGATTTAAATCTTCGAGAACCACGTAATCCCCTTTTGGCGTTGGATAAACTTTTTTTAAGTTTTTTAAATCTAGCATCACTTCAGACGATGGAAACAATCCATTTTCAGTAAGTGTTACATTTGCTTTATCTTTTATAATAGTTGCCATTTGCTTCGATTATTTAAATTGATTAACAAAATCTTTCGGACTTAAATCTGGAAGTATAAACTCTTCCGAAGCTTCCAATTTTCGTTCATTACCTATGTCCATTAAATATTCAATAATGGCATTTCTAGTTTTCTTAAAATTGGCATTATCGTTCATTTCGGTTTTATCACGAGGCCTTTCAATATCAATCTTAAACTCAGGTCCTAAAGTTGCATTTGGACCGGGTCTTAGGGGAATAATACGATCTGCCATATAAATACCTTCATCAACATCATTGGTAATCAATAACGCAGTACGCTTTTCTTTCCCCCAAATATTAAGTATTTCATCTTGCAGATTCCCTCGAGTTAAAGCATCTAAGGCTCCAAGAGGTTCGTCCATAATAATCATTTCAGGTTTCATGGCTAAAGCCCTAGCTACAGCAACTCGCTGTCGCATTCCTCCTGAAAGTTCTTTAGGTCTTTTATTTATAGCAGGTGTTAAACTTACCATTTCAACATATTCGGCAACAATTGCGTTTAACTCGTTTTTACTTTTTTTAGGGAACGCCTCTTTAACTGCCATAAACACATTTTGTCCAACAGTTAACCACGGCAAAAGCGAGTAATTTTGAAAAATAACACCACGCTCATGGCTCGTGCCTTGTACTGGTTCACCTTTAAATAAAACCTCGCCACTTGTAGGCTCTAACAAACCGTTAATTAAATTTACCAAGGTTGTTTTTCCGCTTCCTGTAAAACCAACAATCGCTACAAATTCACCTTCGTAAATCGATAAATTTATATTCGAAAGTACCTCGGTTGCGTGCTCGTCTTGTCCGTAAGTTTTATAAATATTATTTAATTCTAAGTATGCCATTTTTCTAATTTTTATATGGGCGTTACCCCAAGGGTCGGGATTTATGCAACAAGTCCTCGCACTTCCTTCGTCAGGCTGTGGGCTTTTCTCTGCAATCCCTAACGCGTATTTGTAACTCTATTTAAATTGCATCCGTTTTATCAAAACTTACCCAGTTTTGTATGGTTAACATCAATCGGTCTAATAAAAACCCAATAATTCCAATAACAAACATGGCAACAATAATTTTCGCATTAGAGTCATTTGCACCATTTTGGAATTCCTCCCAAACAAAGAGTCCTAATCCAGGACTTTGTGCCAATAATTCAATGGCAATTAAAACCATCCACGCTACAGATAATGTAATTTTTAAACCTGTAAAAATTAATGGTAAAGACGATGGTAATACCACTTTAAATATCTTCTGAAATGGTCCTAACTTTAATACTTTGGCAACGTTTATATAATCCTTATCTACAGATGATACTCCCATCGCAGTGTTCACTAATGTGGCCCACATAGAACATAAACCAACACTAATAAACGAAATGGTAAACGAGCTATCTTCATTAGAGTCGATTAATAATGTTTTTACAATCATAAAAACTAACAGATACCAAACTACAGGCGAAACGGGTTTAAAAATTTGAATAAACCAATTAAATGAACTTTTCAACGTTGGACTTAACCCTATAAATATTCCCAAAGGAACAGCAATAACTAATGCCAATAGAAATCCGGCAAATACAGTTTTTAAACTTCTAAATATTTGATCAACAAACGATGGTCTTCCCGTATAAGTAATTGCATCTTTACCTTCAGCAATACGTTTTTCATTTAAAGCTGCCGTTTTTTCAATAAATGCAGCTTTATCCGCACTAATTATGTTGTGGTCTCTTAATAAAGATTTATAAGAATCCCAAACCTGCGCTGGCGATGGCAGCGTGTTAGGTTTACAACTTACATCTCCCGAAGCAATGCATTCACGCATAGCTTCGGCAGCTGCAGGACCTTGATCGTTTAGTGCTTTTTCAATTTTAAACTCTGCTTCTATGTTATATAAAGATTGAGACCCCATATGCCAGAGTCCAATAAATAAAAGTACGGAAGCAAGTGGTACGACTACTTTACGTAAGAAGTTAATAAAATCTTCTTTTTCTAGCTTCCCAGTGAATAAGTCTTTTAAAGTACTTAAGAAACCTAATCCCATAAATTTGGTGACTTTTCCTAATGTTATGCTTTGCTTCATGACTTTAATTTTTAGTTAAGCGAATTATTGAATTGCTTTGTCTTTGTTACCAATTTTAAAGCTGTTGATATAGCTAATAGGATCTTTAGCATCATAGGATGTTCCATCAATAAAATCGGTAGTTACTGGCTTGTATCCATCTGTTTGTGGGATATCTTCAGCTGGAATATTTCCTTCTTCTACCAATAATTTTGCAGCTTTAGTCCAGATATCTGGTCTGTATATATCCTTAATCGTTTCTGCATACCAATCAGCTGGTTTAGCCTCAGGAATTTGTCCCCATCTTCTCATTTGAGTTAAGAACCAAATACCATCAGAGTAGAACGGATAAGTTGCATTATACTTGTAGAATACGTTAAAGTCTGGCATTTCGCGTTTATCACCTTTCTCAAATTCAAAAGTTCCAGTCATTGAGTTTGCTAAAACTGCTTCGTCAGCACCAACGTATTGAGACATAGATAATATCTTAACAGCCTCAGGTCTATTTTCTGGTTCATCTAGCCATTTTCCAGCTCTAATAAGTGCTTTGGTTACGGCAACCGCAGTATTTGGATAATCCTCAACAAACTTTTTTGTCATTACAAATACTTTCTCAGGATTGTTTTTCCAAATGTCATAATTGGTAGTTACAGGTACACCTATACCTTTAAATACAGCTTGTTGGTTCCACGGCTCACCTACGCAATATCCATAAATAGTACCTGCTTCAAGTGTTGCCGGCATTTGTGGTGGTGGTGTTACAGACAATAAAACTTCTGCATCAATTTGTCCTTGAACATTATCTGCAGTATACATTCCAGGGTGAATACCCGCTGCTGCTAACCAATATCTAATTTCATAGTTATGAGTTGAAACTGGGAAAACCATACCCATTTTAAAGGCCTTACCAGAGTTTTTATATTCAGTGATAACTGGTTTTAGCGCTTCTGCTTTTATAGGATGAATGGGTTTTCCATCTGCTCCTTTAGGAACGTTAGGTTTCATTTTACTCCAAACATCATTAGATACTGTAATACCATTACCATTTAAGTCCATTGAAAAAGGTGTAACTAATTCTGCTTGTCTACCAAAACCAGCTCCCGCAGCAATTGGCTGACCAGCTAACATGTGCGATCCATCTAATTGACCATCTATGACACGATCTAATACATTTTTCCAGTTAGATTGAGCTTCAACCGAAACGAATAATCCTTCATCTTCAAAAAATCCCTTCTCCTTAGCAATTGCTAAAGGAGCCATATCAGTTAACTTTATAAAACCAAAAGTTAATTGTGGTTTTTCTATTTCTAATGCTTTGGTTTTTGTAGTTGCGATTGCAACATCTTCAGTAGATTTCCTTTTTTCATTTCCACATGCGAAAAGCATTATGGAAAGGGAAACTAATAATGAAGCTTTTGTAATTAATGATTTCATATTTTCTAGTTTAAAATTAACACTAAGTATAAATACTTATTTTTTGACAAATATATAAGTAGTATTAATTCCGTTGTATGACATTAACCATATAACAACCTCTTTTTAAAACATAAAAAAACCTGTTAAAAAACAGGTTTAATCCGTAACTAATTGAATTTGTGTAAAATGACTTTTACACTTGACTAAAGAAAAAATACGTAAGCTTACGTATGCCTCTCTATATTTTATAAATTTATTTGAATTATTATGAAATTAACTATCTAAGAAATAGTTATGCTCGTTAATTTCTTTTTTAAGTAGATCCAAATTAGAAATACCAATTTTTCGTCCTTGAGAAGTGATTAACTTTTCTTTTTTTAATGCAGAAAAGATTCGAATAACTTGTTCCTCAGTAGTACCAGCATAATCAGCATATTCTTTTCTACTAAGTGGTAAATTTAAAAAGCCTCTTAAGTCGCCAAATTTTCTATGAATATATAATAAGGTATCAATGACACGTTCTCTAACCGTCATTTGAGAAATCGATTTCACCTTGCTTTCACTTCGATTTAATTCGTTAGCATAAAACAGCATCATATCATAGGCTAACTTCGGGGTTTCAAGTAGAGCTGCTTGCAAATTTTCTTTCGAGAAATAGCATAAAACTGAATCTTGCAAAGCAATTGCTCCTATAGAATAATACTCTTCTGTTCCAAAACCTCGATGCCCAATAATCTCACCCTCTTTTGCAAATCTTACAATTTGTTCTCGACCGTTGATTCCAGTTCTAAATACTTTTACTGTACCTTTTAAAATAAAAAACAATCCGTTAACGGGAGCACCTTCCATTATAAATTGTTGCCCTTTTTTGCATTTCAGATTGTTCTTTTGCTTAGTAAGATATGAACTAGAAATTGTAGTTAAGTTTTTCTTAATCAAACAATTTGTATTAACACAACTATCACAAGATAAAGCATTCAAAAAAGTCTTGCTTGGACCTTTTTTAATTATGCCTTTATTCAGATTTTGCGTTAATGCCATTTTAAAATTGAGATTACTTATTGTGTTCTTATTAAAAATTTCACCTCAAAACTACTTTTTGGAGCTTCACAAAGCGAACATTTATAGGTTTCGGGAAGATTTTCAAAAGACGTATTTGCTTCTATATTTTGGGTAATATCTCCATAAATCTCATCGTAAATAGTTAAACAGTCTTTACATTGATAAACTTTATCTTCAACTACTTCCTTTTTTTCATCTTCATTGATAGCTTCCTCACGCTCTGTACCTAATTGTTCAAAATATAATTGACTAAGTTCCATTAACAATCCTGGCAACTCTACCTTATCAACATCTTGTACATGTAAGATATATTCCCTCGTATTCGGATCGAAATTTTTAGCGTAAAGTAAATTGTAAGTATCTCGAACAATAAAATCTCCCAATATTTCAGGCTGCTTGTTTTTTTCAACCACAACTGATGTAAAATAATACGCGTTACTTGAAAAATTGGTAACACCGAAGGTTAAACCGTAAGTACTTATATCGTTCTGATCAAAATTAGTAACTAAATACTTTTTTAAGCTTAATGCCTCGATATCATTTACAGGTAAGTGCCAATTCAATTCGAGCATGGAGTGCCTAACATTAATTCCAAATTTACCTAAAAACTTTTCCCATTGAAGTTTAGCCTGCACAGGAATCCCCTTAACTATGAATGATTTCCAAGGCGTTATAGAAATTTTTCCAATTTTGTTTTCCGCACACAAATCACACATGGCTTTTAAAAACGCTAAATCATATCGGTTGTTTCTCCAATATAAACCTAACCAATATTTATCTCCAATCCTGTTCATTCCTTCGTAATATGGAAACGGGTAAAAAGGCACCTCTAAAGGCTTATCAACTGTTCTGTTATTTGAATCTACTGCATCACTTACTAACTCAAAAATGGTTTCGATAGTTTCTGGCTCTTCTTTCAAAATATTTTCAATAGCCAATTCTACTTTATCTAAATCCCAGCTATAAATAAGTGCTGGATACATGACCGTTTTTTTCCATTCTGGCAATCGAATATACAAATACCAATAATCTTCATGCTCGGAAGCAATAAAGTTAATATGACCTGTAAATAATGGCACTAAACGCTGTTTAGGATCAGTAATATTTACTCGCAATTTAAGATTATGTTTAAACTGTTCTGCTATATATAAATACCTATCACCTGTAAGCCATGAAGTGCTTGGGAAAATATCGGCAGACACATATGAAGTTACCATATTTTCAATACGAACTTCGCTTGGAATCACAACTTGAAGTTTATCAAAGGCCTTTAGTTTTTCTTTGTTAACTGGATTGGGAAATATAATATCCTGCCTTGAGCCGAACGAAATAGCATCTAAACCCAAACTCTCTGCGACCTCACAAATATATTTTAGTTCTCCTGGTGAAAGCACACCTCCATTAATGATTAATCTATATAACTCTTTCATGCTAAAACTTTTGCGTTATTAAGTATTTCTCGAACTTCGGTTTTGCAACTTCCACAACCTAATCCTGCTCCTGTTTTGTTACACAGTTCAGTGAAATTCACACAACCGTCTTTTATTGCTTCTTCAATATTACCAGATCCTACTTGACTACATGAACAAACAAGTTTTCCTAAAACTGGAACATCGTTAGAAGAACCTCGCAATAAAGTATTGCGTTTTTCAGACATTTCAATTTTACTTTCAATCATGGTTTTAAATTCAGCAAACTCATTTTTGTCACCCATTAAAACCGCACCAATCAATAAATCATCTTTTACGATACACTTTTTGTAATAACGTTTTGAAATATCAGTAAAAATAACTTCCTGATACGAATCATCATTTTCAGGAACGTCAATATTACCTATACTACATAAATTTAAATCGTTGAATTTCAAGATGTTCATTAAAACCGAACCATTGTAAGCACAACTAATATCTCCTGCAATAAAGTTTGCTAATATTGTTGCTTGCTCTTCAGCGGCAGATGTTATTCCAAATAATTGATTATTAAATTCTGCTATTTCTCCTATGGCAAAAATGTCTGGATTTGATGATTGTAAGTGCTGATTTACCTTCACTCCGCGACTACAAACTATGCCATTTTCTCGTGCTATTTCAATGTTAGGAATAGTACCAATAGCATAAACTATAGCGTTGGCTGTTATAAATTTACCACTCTTTAAAGTAACGTTTAATTCTCCTGTATCCTCATCATCAAATACCGTACTCACTTCATTATCAAAATAAATTTGAATACCTCGTTCTTGCACGTCTAAAGCCAAAAGTTTACTTGAAACTTTGTCCAGCTGCCGTTCCATTAACCTTGATGCTCTTTGAATAATAGTGATTTTTACATTTTTGTGCTTCATGGCCGCTGCCAATTCTAATCCCAAAAGACCACCTCCAACAATAATTACATGCTGTTCCTCTGGTGGTAATCCTGTAGCATCTAAATAAGCTTTAAATCTATCGGCATCGCTTTTGTTGCGCATAGTAAACCGTCCTGGTAAGTCCAACTGAACATCTTTTGGAATGAAAGCGCGACTACCTGTGGCTAAAATAAGTTTATTGTAATTGTGCAATTCTCCATTTGTATCAGTAACTATTTTACTTTTGCTATCAATTTTATTAATAGAGGTTTCGGGATGCACCTTAATATTCAATTTACTTAACTCTTTTTCTTTAATTTTTAGGAGTTGTTCCCACGATAATTCTTCGGTAACATATTCTGGTAAGAGCACCCTATTATAAAATAAATTAGGCTCTTTTGAAAACACATGAATTTCATCAACTTCGTTATGTTCTCTATAATTTTGAACAAACCTAAAGGCTGCAGCTCCGGCACCAACAATTATTATTTTCTCAACGGGTTTTTTATATTTTGACACCGAAACTCTTGTAAATTTAAAGTCGGGTTCTTTTGAAATTGAATCTACATGAGTATTGGTTAAATTATTAGCTCTATTTAAATCACTTTTTAGTTTTTTACCCCAATGCATTGGTAAAAACACACATCCCTTGGCAATGTTATCAGTAACTTTTGCTCGCACGCGTACATTTCCGTTCTCACTTTTTATTTCGGTAATATCACCGTCCTTTACCTTAGATAAGTACGCATCTACAGGATTAATTTCCAAAACTGGTGTTGGATAATGGGTTTTTAAACGTGCTACTTTGCCAGTTTTGGTCATGGTATGCCATTGGTCTCGCACTCTACCAGTTGTAAGTATTAAAGGATAATTCTCGTTGGGCTGGGGCGATGTGTTTTCAGTATTAGTAGCTACATTAAAAATGGCTTTTTGCGAAGGCGTATAAAATTTTTTGTCTTGAAATAGCCTTGGAGTTCCAGTATGGCGATACTCTGGTACTGGCCATTGAAAAGTGCCCTCACTTTTTAATCTATCATAATTTAAAAACGATATATCAATCTTTGTTCCTTTGGTCATAGAACAATACTCGTCATAAATTTCTTCTGTGCTGTTAAAATTAAAACCTCTAAAACCCATTCGTTGAGCGAAGTCACAGAATATTTCAACATCAGGTCGAGCTTCACCTGGAGGGTTAATTTCTTTTGGTAAATACGAAATGCGTCGTTCAGAATTCGTCATTGTTCCTTCCTTTTCCAACCAAGCCGCAGCTGGAAGTACTAAATCCGCATAAGCCACAGTATCCGATTTATGTGAAATATCTTGAACTACCACAAACTTTGCGTTTTTCATAGCACGCTCTATACGATGCGTGTTTGGTAAACTCACAAGTGGGTTAGTGCATGCAATCCAAACTGCTTTTAACTTTCCAGATTCTAAGGCATCAAACATTTCGGTTGCCGTTAATCCGGGAGTGGAAGAAATTTTATCAACACCCCAAAACTGAGCAACTTCTCTACGGTGTTCTTCATTTTGTAAATCTTTGTGCACTGCCAAAAGATTAGCCATTCCACCAACTTCACGCCCACCCATAGCGTTGGGTTGACCCGTTAATGAAAATGGACCAGAACCTGGTTTTCCAACTTGTCCTGTTATAAGTGATAAGTTTAATAAAGCCGTATTTTTATCAGTTCCAATAACACTTTGGTTAAGCCCCATTGCCCACATACTTATAAAGCCTTTTGAAAGCCCAATAATATCGGCTGCTTTTCTTATATCTTTTTCTGAAACTCCACAAATCTTTGACGCTTTTTTAAGAGATGTAGCAAAAATTTGTTCCTTGTAGGCATGAAAACCTTCGGTGTGATTTTTTATGAAATCGTCATCTATCAACCCGCGTTTATATAAACATCTACCAATGGCATTATACAGAGTTACATCTGTACCCGGAATTAATTGCAGATGTAAGTCTGCAAAATTAGCAGAGTCCGTTTTCCTTGGGTCTACCACAATAATTTTAACATCAGGATTCTCTTCTTTATGTTTTTCAATACGTCTGAAAAGAATAGGATGACACCACGCGGGATTAGCTCCAGTAATTAAAAAACAATCGGCCAACTCAATATCCTCATAAGCTATAGGCACACTGTCTTCACCAAAAGTTTTTTTATAGCCAACCACTGCAGAACTCATGCATAAACGTGAGTTTGTATCAATATTATTAGTTCCTAAAAAACCCTTTGTAAGTTTATTGGCAATATAGTATTCTTCAGTTAAGCTTTGTCCAGAGACATAAAATGCCACACTATCCGGTCCATATTTTTTAATAATTGATTTAAAAACACTTGTAGCTCTATCCAAAGCATCATCCCAACTCACACGCTCACGAGGGTGTGAACGACTCCATCGCATCTCTGGATATAGAATTCTATCAGAGGTATCATTAGCAACATAGTGCAAATTCATACCTTTAGAACAAAGCATTCCTTTATTTACAGGGTGGTTTTTATCGCCTTCAACCAAAACCTTATCATGGTTGTCCTTTTTTACAATAATCCCACATCCAACACCACAATAACAACATGTTGTTTTTACCTCTTTTTTAATCATTTTAAGTAGGTTTTATTACTAATTAAGGCATTTTATTATCACCATGCAAACGCATACTTTATTATTTTGAATACCGTAAAAAAGGCTTCTATTTTTCTTAAATTGACAAAATTTAATAGTGAAAATTCACTTTAATTAGGCACTAATTTACCCGAAGCATTTTTCGTTTCTATATTTTCAACTACTTCATCTTCAGTAGAAAAACGAATTGCCAAAGCCAAAACTCCTGTTAAAACCACAACAAAACCTATAATAAAATATCCTTGAGAAACTGCCGAAGCCGATGCGGTTGCTTGTGCTGCACTAATAACATCTGCTCCTAATCCTTCATTAGCAATAATTGCAGCTTCTTCAGCGACAGCAGATCTAGATTTTAATAAAAAGGCTGCTAGAAATGCACCAACATTCCCTCCGGCTCCTACTATTCCTGAAACAGAACCAATCGCTTTTTTGTTAATAAATGGTACCACCGAAAACGTTGCGCCTTCTGCCATTTGTACAGATAAACTAAATAGAATCAATAAAATAATACCTACAACAAGACTTATGGCCGTTGAAAATGTAATTAGCATTACACCTTGTACCAATAAAATAAAGGATAAGAACAAAACACGTCCTCTCAATCCTTTTAATTTTCCAAATTTGTCACCAAAAAATCCTCCTAAGGTGCGAGCAAAAATATTCATTAAAGCAAATGATAATACAATATTTCCAGCCGTTACCCTTTCTAATTGAAATGTGTTTTGTAAATAGTCATCCATGGTTCCGTATACCGTTAGTTCTATGCCGAAACTCGCAGCATATACTAAGAAAAGAATCCAAATTCTATAATCTTTCAAAACGGTTAGAAAACCTACTTGATCCTTTTTGTTGGAAATAAACTCACCTGAAGCTCTCAATTCTTTGAAATTTCCTTGCGGTGTATCTTTAGTAAAAAAGAAATATACAATACCCATTAAAAAGCAAACAACTCCAGCAATAACCATGGAATATCGCCATGCTTCAGCTTCAGCTATACCAAAACTAACTACTCCTGCTGCAATAAGTGGCATTCCTAATCGATTTGCACCACCACCAAGATTTCCCCATCCAGCAGAAGTCGCATTTGCAGTTCCAACTACGTTGGGAGCAAACATTAAGGATGTATGTACTTGTGTGATTACAAATGATGCTCCTATAAATCCAATAAACAGTCTACAAATTAAAAACTGAAGTGGTGTTTGTACCAAGCCGCAAAGAATAACAGGTATAGCCCCTAACATTAGCAAATACGTATAACATAACCTTGGTCCATATTTATCACATAATTTGCCGATAAGTAAACGAGCGAATACAGTACCGGACACTGCTAGAATAATTGAATTCCACTTTTGCTCTGGGGTTAAACCCAAATCTCTAACTACATCAGGCATAAATGGTACAATTCCAAACCAGGAAAAAAAGCACATAAAGAATGCTATTGATGTAATCCAAAATGTTCGCGTTGAGATACTTTTAAAATTAAATAAGCTTAATTTAGTTGCTTTTGATTGTGTTAGATTTTCCATGTTACATAATTTCATATATCAAAACTAAGTATTTTTACTTAATTATAATACGTATTAACTACGTAATTGAAAAAAAATATTAGATTAATAATTTTGGAATATCGATTTTGAAGATTTGGTAAAATGTATTGAAGATATTGCTCAACTTTGAATAAAACAACAAATAACTTGTCGCTTAAAATTAGCTCAAAAAGAAGAAAAGACTACTTAGTTATATCAATTGGAATTCTTTAGCTTTATTGTTAAGTTCCATCAAACTCTTAACTTCTAATTTTTTCATCAGATTAAAACGGTGCACTTCAACAGTCCGCTTACTAATTTCAAGTTCTTCAGAAATGTCTTTATTATTTTTAAGTTGTAAAACCAAGGTTAGAATTTGTTTTTCACGCTTAGTTAAATTAAATGGATCGTCTACCGCTTCTGAAGAGGTTGCTTTTTTAGATACTTTACCGTTTACAAAGTTATTCATTATAATGGCGGAGATATCGCCAGTAAAGTATTTCCCGCCAGACGCCACTTTATGCAACGCTTTTAAAAACTCATCTTTACTTGCGCCTTTAAGTAGATAACCATCTGCTCCAGCTTGAATGGCTTGAACAACATACTCCTCAGAATCGTGCATTGAAAGCACCAAAGTTTTAATATCCTTATATGATTTTGCTATTTCTCTAACCACTTCAATACCATTCATTTCAGGCATTCGTATATCAACAATTAGCACATGTGGCTTACTAATTTTAATAACTTCAAGAGCTTCTTTCCCATTAGAAGCTTCGTTAATTACTGTAATTCCAGATTGGTCTTCCAAGAGTGCTTTTATTCCATCTCTCACTAAAACATGATCATCCGCTAAAACTACATTAATTACTTCCATTCCTTTTTACTTTTAATTATGATGGTGTAAAAATAATAATTATTTACGTAATACTACGTAATTTTTAAATAGGTATATTTAAGGTAATTCGGGTGCCTTTACCTATTTCAGAATTGATAAAAAATCGCCCCTCAATGTAGTTAATGCGCTCTCTCATAAAGGTCATACCCATACCACCATCTCCATTTTTTATATTTTTTACTTTACTTGTATCAAACCCTTTACCATTATCATCAATAACAATACTTAGTAAATCTTCACTATGAGATAGTGATACTAATATATGGGTAGAGTCTGCATACTTTATTGCATTATTTATCGCTTCCTGTGTAATTCTATAAATATTTATTTCGGTGAGTGACTCTAGTCTTTTATTAAAATCTGTTTTATTAAAAAATACAATATTTTTTCCAGTAAGCTTCGCCAACTCTTGGGTTAATTTGGTAATTGCCGGAACAATACCATGGTCTGAAAGTTCAGGTGGTGTTAAATTAAATGTTGCGGTTCGCACACCTTTAATAATATTTGATGTAAGCTCCTTTAAATGATTAATTTTAGCAGCTGTTTTATCTATATCTTCAATATTAATACTTTCCAAATTGTACTTCAGCCCAGTTAACATCTGCCCTATTCCGTCATGAACGTCTTTCGCTATTCGGTTTTGCTCTCGCTCCTGGTTTTCAATAATTTTACTTGAAATAATTTTTTGTTGACTCATTTTTTCCTCAAAGCTCTTTTTGGTAAGCCTTTCTATTTCTAATTGAGCCTTTTTACGTTCAGTTATTTCTGAGGCAATTATTAATAATTCCGATTTTTCCTCAATAGAGCTAAAAGGAATTATAGCCATTTCCAACCAAATATCCTCGTTATCCTTATTGGTTGCTTTAACCTCTCCTTGCCAACCTGTTTTTTTATGCTTAGATACTATATCCTCAATTATAATGCGCTCATTTTCTGAAACTGAAATGACTTCCCAAAAAACTTGTGTTTTACTAAATTTTGAGAATTTAAAAAGTCGTGAAAACTTATTGCCCATATGCACAATGTTTCCATTTGATGAAATTCTTGCAAACAGCAAAGTCTCATCCATAGCGTGAGTAAGAGCACGAAGTTCTTTTATGGATTTTTCTTTGGATGCACTCAACTCATCTGCATCAATTGCCATTTTTTTTGCCCGTTTTTCCGCAATTAGTAACTCCGAAAGAATCGACCTAACTGATTTTGCTGTTGGCCAGAATATAAACAGGAACTCACCTAAAAGAATTAGTAAGGTTAATACCATTAACCAAATTTCTAGTCTTTGAAGACGTCTTACTTTTAAATCCGCTTCTAAATCGTATTGGTTAACTATAGCATCCATTACCATTAAAAAATCACCTTCATTTACCTTTACTAAACTAATTTCAGAAGTATAGCTTTCAAGAGGCAGAGGTGGCTTGTTTTCAATTTTATTAATTATAGATTTTACAGCCTTACTAATAGTATCGAAAACAGGATTTAACGTTTTAAATTTATCATTAACCTCTAAACTATTTTTCTTTGGCAATCCAAGGCTATCACTACCTTTTTGAAGCGCATTATGTGATGTTTCCCAGAGGTCAAATGTTTTTTTGATTTTGTTTTTTAGAAGAATTCTGTTCTCTAAAGTATCTTCGGTAGAGAGTGAAACAATTTCTTTTGTTAATTTTTGGCTTAACATACGTTGCCTTCCTGCAACATTTATAACTGTAGAATCACTCTGTTGATTATTAAGATGCTTACGAATTAAAATTTGACTAATAATTACTGAAAGAGCAATAGTGCTTAAAGCAATTATATATAAACGGCTTAGTTTATCAAACGTACGTTGGTCTAATGAACTACCGTTTCTTACCATCTATTGAGTTTTTATGAAATAGCTTGTTTTATAAGTGATAAACTCTTATCAGATAACTTTAGTTTTAGGGCTTCTTTATGCCCCTCGTCAGACATTTTTGCCCAAGTTTTTTGTAGAATATCAATAACCTTTTCATCTTCATGCTTTTCAGCAAATTCCTCAAAATAATAATCAAGAAACACCAAACAGATAGTATCTTCTAAAATTTGAGTTTCTTCATTCTTCTTTATTAATTTCTTATTAATTAAAAATGAAATTCTATCAATATACTCATCATCATAACCCACTTGCTTTAAAATATCAGAGGTTATATCGGCATGCATTTTCTTTAGAGTTTCTCTCCATTTTAAATAACCTACTCTATCCATCGGATACTCATCTCGAGGGATTTTCCATCGACAAATATGTTGCGCCCTGGCTGCAATTTGTAATGCTTGGGATGAATTTGGTTTAAATTGTAAAAGTTTTCTAGACATACGTTGGGAGTACAATAACTCTTTTGGGTAATCAATTCCACAAACCGAATAGGTATTTATGTCTTCCGAATTCTTTTTATCAATTAATGCGATGGCGGTTTCAAATCTAGTAGGCTTCATAATTTAAGTATTAGTCTGAAAAGCCAATATACACATTTCCATTTTCAATTTTAACAGGATATGTGGCAATTTTCAAATCTTCACCACCTAAGTTTGAACCATCTTTTAAAGAAAAATTCTTTTTATGCATTGGGCATGCTACTTTAGGAATGCCATCCTTATCACCAATCATTCCTAGTGATAAAACCATTTCCATTTTATGAGGACATAAATTTTGACAAGCATACCATTGTGACGTTCTTGTAAAATTATATACTGCTATTTGCTTTGTTTTATATTTAATACATGCTCCACTATTTTCTGGAAAATCTGAAACATTCCCCACAAAAAACCACTCTTTTACATCTGCCTGAGTGACCGTTTCGTATTGTTTTAGTATATCTTGCATTGTTAAAATTTTAATTTACTATGTCCAAGCTTTTGGCATTTTTTGTTCTCGCATAGGCACAAAAACTAAATTGTCATCAGTATCATCAGAATTCACAAAATGCTTAAAACGCTTCATCATTTCTGGATTTTCAATAGCTTGTTTCCACTCGCATTCATATTTATTTACCAAACCTTGCATCTCTATTTCTAATTCATCAGCAATACCTAAAGAGTCTTCAATAATTACCTGCTTCAAATACTCTATTCCACCCTCTAGTTTATCTAACCAAGGCGCTGTTCTAACTAAAGGACCTGCTGTTCTTATATAATACATTAAAAACCTGTCTAAGTATTTAATAGCTGTTTTATCATCTAACTGTTCAGCAAACAATATGGCATGTTTAGGAGTTGCTCCTCCATTTCCACAAACGTATAAGTTCCAACCTCCTTCAACGGCTATTAAACCAAAATCTTTTCCTCTAGCTTCAGCACATTCTCTAATACAACCTGAAACCCCTCCTTTTAATTTATGTGGTGAACGCAAACCTTTATATCTATTTTCAATTTCTATTGCAAACGTTACACTTTCATGCATACCATATCTACACCAAGTGGATCCTACACAGCTTTTTACAGTACGTAGCGATTTTCCGTAAGCATGACCGCTTTCAAAACCAGCATCTATTAACTCTTTCCAAATAAGAGGTAGTTCGTGTATTTGAGCACCAAACAAATCAATGCGCTGACCACCTGTTATCTTAGTATATAAATCATATTTCTTAGCCACTGCACCTATAGTAATTAATTGGTCTGGAGTAATTTCTCCGCCTGCAACCCTAGGAACTACCGAATAGGTTCCGTTACGTTGAATATTGGCTAAAAATTTATCATTAGTATCTTGAATTGCTACTTGACGGTTTGGTGTTTCCATAGTTATCGTAGCAAAAATTGATGCTAGTGCTGGTTTACAAATTTCGCAACCATGACCTTCACCAAATAAATTAAGAGCCTCCTCATAATCCGAAACCTTATTAATTTTTACCAAATCGTAAAGTTCTTGCCTATTAAAACTAAAATGTTCGCAAAGTGTTTCCTTTACTTCTTTACCAAGTGATTTAAGCGTTTCATTGACCAAATCTACTACCATAGGTTTACAACCACCACAACCTGTAGTTGCTTTTGTTTTAGAGATCACATCACCTAAATTTTGACAATCGCCCTCGGTAATTGAACAACAAATATCCCCTTTTGTAACGCTTTCGCAAGAACATACTTGTGCTACATCTGGGATATCCATAACACTACCAAACGATGACCCACCTTCTCCTCTGCTTCCAAGTATTAACTCTTCCGCATCTTCAGGTATTGGTAATCCATTTAAGTAAATTTGATGAAACATATTGTATTCTGAAGCATCACCAACTAAAATTCCACCTAAAAGACTTTTACCATCATGACTTACATTAATACGTTTATATAAATTCTTGGTTTTGTTTTCATAAATTATAGAATATCCTTTTTCAACAGGCATAAAAGGCTCACCATAGCTAGCAACATCTACACCAATTAATTTTAACTTGGTGGACATATCAATATCACGCTGCATTAAAACATCAGAATTTCCTATTATTTGATTAACCGCAACATGAGCCATATCATATCCTGGAGCCACTAAACCGTAAATCATTTGATTATATAATACCACTTCGCCAATTGCATAAATTTCAGGGTCTGAGGTTTGCATTCTATCATTAACAACAATCCCTCCCCGGGTTCCCATTTCTAAATGGCAAGTTTTTGCTAGCTCATCACGAGGTCTAATTCCTGCTGAAATAACCAACATTTCAACATCAATTTTATCATATTCACCAAATTCCATCCCTGTAATGGTTTCATCTCCAAGAATTTTATTGGTTGCTTTAGATAAATGCACATTAATTCCTAGTGATTCGATCTTTTCCTGCAAAACCTTACTAGCACGTGTATCTAATTGCCTAGGCATTAATTTAGGCGCAAATTCTACTACATGAGGCTCAAAACCCATATCCATAACCGCTTTAGCCGCTTCTAAACCTAACAAACCACCACCAAGTACCGCAGCTCTAACTTTGTCTGAATTGGTCGTTTTCAATTTATCAGCATATTCAAGCATAGCCTCTAAATCTTCTATTGTTCTATATACAAAAATTCCTTTTTTTTCAACACCAGTAATATTAGGAACAAAAGGAGCAGAACCTGTGGCTAGTAATAAATAATCATATTTGTAATGTTCGTCTTTTATAGTGGAAACCTTTTTTGAAGATCGGTGAATTGCCGTAATTCGTTCATTTGTTATCAACTCAATATTATGATTCTCATACCATTCCCTTGGAGCCATTTCTAAGGCTTTAGCATCTTGATTTCCAAAATACTCACTTAAATGAACACGGTCATAAGCTGGTCTTGGTTCTTCACCAAAAACAGTCAATTTGAAATTTTTACTTTCGGCTTGAGCTACAAATTTTTCACAAAATTTGTATCCAACCATTCCATTTCCTACGACAATGATTTTTTTCATAACTACGTATTTAATAACAAATTTAAGTATTTATACTTATTTTTATTACGTAGTATTTGTTAATTTCACATAATTGCCCAATTATTATTAATTTCTCAAATTGAGATATAGTAAATTGACTTTTAAATAAAATATGTTTAATTAAATTTCATTTTTAGAAGAATTAATTTTTATGAAATTTAATAAAATTATAGCTTCAAATAATATTAAAAAAAAGCCTCAGTCTTTAAAACTGAAGCTTCTTGAATGACATTAAATGTATTTTGTGACCCCGACAGGATTCAAACCTGTAACCCTCAGAGCCGAAATCTGATGCGCTATTCAGTTGCGCCACGGGGCCATTATGCTATGATAATTTTTGCTTGACAATATTGGATATAGTTTTTCCATCGGCTTGTCCTGCAAGCTCTTTGCTAACCATGCCCATGACCTTTCCCATATCTTTCATTCCCTGAGCTCCTATTTGCTCAATAGTTGCTACCACTACTTTTTCTATTTCTTCATCAGTTAAAGCCTCTGGCAAAAACTGTGCAATAATCTCAGCTTCGGCTAATTCTGGAGCTGCCAGATCTTCACGACCTTGTTGAATATAAATAGCTGCACTATCTCTACGCTGCTTTACTTGCTTTTGCAATATTTTAAGCTCTTGCTCCTCAGTTAAATCCTCATTTGCTCCTTCTTCTGTTTGAGCTAACAAAATGGCAGATTTCACCGCTCTTAATGCCGTTAAAGCCGTTTGGTCCTTAGCCTTCATCGCTTCTTTTAACTTGACCATAACTTCTTGCTGTAAACTCATTTTCGATATTTTTAATGAACTGCGAAGATATAAAAAAGTATGCAGTATATAACGCTCAGTTTTTTGCTAAAATCAACTAGAAATATTTTATTTTAAAGAAAAAACCCGAAAAGTTGAGGGTGACTTTTCGGGTTCATAACTAAGTTAGGTCAGTATACTTTAATCTACATTATCATGTAAAAATGAATTGTTAGATCTTAATTGTATATCATCGTTGTCGTCTAAACCTATACTTGTTCTAGAAATGTCTGTTTCAGATGAATGCTTTGCTTCATTTAAATTTATTCCTTGACGCTTATAAGCCGGAACTTTTTCAATATCATCAATTTTAGAACTGTTGAATTTATGATTAAAATCCTTCATTTTACGTCTGCGTTCATCAGCTCTTTCCTTAAGTAATTCAGAAATTGGTGTATTCATTGGGTCGATTTCTCCTGCTTCTTCATCTTCATCAACAATAGGTTCGTTTACCACCTTTTTTTCAAATACGACTTCTTGATCAACTTCTTCAAGACTTTCATTTGATACTTGCTTTTTATTCATTGAAGATTCGACTTCAACATAATCGTCAAGTGCATAACGAATATCTCCATTTTCACTAGTTTCTGTTACTGGAATGAATTCCATATAATCATTAACAGGGATTTTCTTAACGTCTTCATCCGTTAATTTATGAGCTATTACATCGTTTTCTTCTTCCTTTTCATTTTGATTTGTAGATAGTGGTAAATCAAACGTTAAGGTTATTTGTTGTTCTTCCTCTATATTATCTGAAACTACTTCAATGTCATTTATATTATCAACATCTGTAAACATTCTCGTTACAGGTTTGATGATAAAATCTTCGTCTTCTTCAATATTTGCAGAGACTTCTTCATAAACAACATTTATATTTTTAATAATTTCAGAAGTTGGTATTAAATCTATGTCTGCAGATGGTTTAGAAGGCTCATTTTCTATGGTCTCTATATCTAATGTGTGACGAACTACAGGTGTTTCTTTTTTCTCCTCTAGTTCAATAATTGGTGCAATTATTACAGGCTCTTTTTCTTTACCCTCCAATTCTAAATCTTCACTAAGCGAATGCACAACTTTTTTGGTTTCTGTATTAGAAATTTCATCCTGCTGCTCCACATTAAAGCCCGTAGCAATAATAGTAACGGCAATTGACTCTTCTAAATCACTGTCTTCACCAACACCCATAATAATATTAGCTCCATGTCCAGCTTCGTTTTGAATATGATCGTTAATTTCACCAATCTCGTCAATGGTAATCTCATGAGATCCAGAAACAATTAGTAACAACACGTTTTTAGCTCCAGTAATTTTATTATCGTTTAATAGTGGAGAATCTAACGCCTTACGAATAGCATCTTGCGCACGGTTTTGACCTGATGCCAATGCAGAACCCATAATGGCAGTTCCACTATTACTTAATACCGTTTTAGCATCGCGTAAATCGATGTTTTGTGTGTAATGATGAGTAATAACTTCAGCTATACCACGAGCAGCAGTAGATAGCACTTCATCAGCTTTTGAAAACCCTGCTTTGAAACCAAGATTACCATAAACCTCACGAAGTTTGTTGTTATTAATTACAATTAATGAATCAACTACATCCCTTAATTTTTCAATTCCCTTTTGAGATTGCTCAATACGCATTCTACCTTCAAATTGAAAAGGCATAGTAACAATTCCAACTGTTAAAATATCTAAATCTTTAGCCATTTTAGCAATAATTGGAGCTGCACCTGTACCTGTTCCTCCACCCATTCCTGCAGTTATGAATACCATTTTAGTATTGCTATCTAACATTTGCGAAATAGAATCAAAACTTTCAACTGCTGATTGCTCTCCAATATCTGGATTTGCCCCTGCTCCTAATCCTTCTGTTAGGTTTACACCTAGCTGGATTTTGTTTGGAACACCACTATTTTGTAAGGCTTGTGCATCCGTATTGCAGACATAAAAATCTACGCCTTTGATGCCTTGTTGGAACATGTGATTAATGGCATTACTACCACCACCTCCAACACCAATAACTTTAATAACATTTGACTGGTTTTTAGGTAAATCAAATGCAATGCTTTCGAATTCTTTTTTACTGCTCATAAATTCTGTTTTACTGGGGTTTTATACTTAATATTTTTTAATTCAATGGATTTTACTATTCGGCGTTATCTAAAAAATCTTTAACACGCTCGGTCAATTTATCAAGAAATGAACGACGCTCTTTCGCTGGCTTTTCTTTTACATCCTCATCGACTAATTCCTCATCATTGCTTTCAATTTCTTGTTGTAATTCAACTTTTTTTCTTTCTTGACGCTTTAAGCCATCTAGCACTAAACCAACGGCTGTTGCATACAAAGGACTTGTTATATCGTCATCACTATCCCCCGCTAAATGCTCGTTTGGGTACCCAATTCTGGTATCCATACCTGTAATGTATTCAACTAATTGCTTTAAGTGTTTTAATTGACTCCCACCACCTGTTAATACGATACCAGCAATAAGTTTTTTCTTTTGCTCTTCATGACCATAGTTCTTGATTTCAACATATACTTGCTCTACAATTTCAACAACGCGAGCATGAATAATTTTTGAAAGATTTTTTAAAGTAATTTCTTTTGGTTCTCTACCTCTTAATCCTGGAATAGATACAATTTCGTTATCCTTATTTTCCCCTGGCCATGCAGAACCAAATTTTATTTTTAGTAATTCGGCTTGTTTTTCAATGATAGAACAACCTTCTTTTATATCTTCTGTTATTACATTTCCTCCAAATGGAATTACGGCAGTATGACGAATTATACCATCTCTAAAAATGGCTAAATCGGTAGTTCCACCTCCTATATCAATTAATGCAACACCAGCTTCCTTTTCTTCTTGACTTAAAACAGCATTCGCTGAAGCTAAAGGCTCAAGCGTGATACCTTCCAATTTTAAACCTGAACTTTGCACACATCTTCCAATATTTCTTATAGATGACACCTGACCAACAACCACATGGAAATTTGCTTCTAATCGTCCTCCATACATGCCAATTGGTTCTTTTATTTCAGCTTGCCCATCAACCTTATACTCCTGAGGTAATACATGTATAATTTCCTCACCAGGAAGCATCACTAGCTTATGTACTTGGTTAATAAGTCTATCAATATCGTCTTCATCAATTACTGTTTCAGAATTAGCGCGCGTTATATAGTCACTATGCTGTAAACTACGAATATGCTGACCTGCAATTCCTACTGTAACATCTTGTATTTTTAATTCCGCTGCAACTTCTGCCTCTTGTACAGCTTGTTGTATAGATTGAATAGTTTGTGTAATATTATTTACCACACCTCTATGCACACCTAAACTTTTAGATTTACCTATACCTAAAATTTCTAATTTGCCGTATTCGTTTTTACGACCAATCATAGCCACAATTTTTGTGGTTCCTATGTCTAATCCGACTGCTAAATTATGCTCCATGATTTAAATTTTGGTACATATTACTTGGTTTTCAAACTGTAAATTAACTCTACTATAACTGTTCAAAGTTTGTTCTTTCAGGCTCTTCTGATAAAACGCCTTTAGGTTATTTATCTTTTTGTCTATAAAACTTATATCTCCCAATTGAACTAAAAAATCACATTGTCTAAGTCTTAAATAAAGTCTGCTATTTATATCTTGGTGAATTTCGATAACATACTTTTTTAAGAACTCATCTTCTTTTATTTTTTGTGCTATTTTAAAAGCATTTTTTAAATTATTTTTTTCTACATAACCAGTAACCAAAGGCACTCTAGCTGAATAATTGCTTGACAATGGCATGTAAAAACCTTCGTCATCAATGTAATAAGACGCATTTGTACTTACTCTAGCGATAGGTGTTTTTTGTTCAATTTCAGCGTTAAGCGTACCATTTACAGCAACATACACTTCAGCATTTTTTATCATTGAATTAGATTTGAGGGCGTTTTCTAGTAAGTTCAAATCTAAAGTTTCTTTAGGTACATTTTTAACGGTCCCGTAATTTTGTATTAACAATTTACTAACAGTTTCGCTAGTTATAAATAGATTGTTTTCTCCAACGAATTTCACATTAGGTTTTGACACCTCCCGTTTTAAATTTCTTGATGAAGCAAAGGCAAACAGAAAGACCACTAAGCCTAACAAAACAATCATTTTTATGTAATTCCAATTAACTCGCAATGCTTAATTCTTTTTTAATATGTTTTACCTCTTCACCTATATCGCCAGCTCCAATAGTTAATATAATTTGCACATTACTTTTACGAATTTGAGCTAACAAATCTTTTTTAGCTACCAATCTTTTATTTTTACTAGTGATTTTGCTTAATAGCCACTCAGAGGTTATCCCTTCAATGGGCAATTCTCTTGCAGGATAAATATCTAATAACAGTAATTCATCAAATTGCGATAAACTTTTAGCAAACTCGTCTGCAAAATCTCTTGTTCTGCTATATAAATGCGGTTGAAAAATGGCTAGCACTTTTTTGTTAGGATACATTTCTCGCACCGCTTGATGCACTGCATTAATTTCTTCAGGATGATGTGCATAATCATCAATAAACACCAAGTTTTCTGTTTTAATGTGATAAGTAAATCTTCGTTTAACACCTCTGTAAGATGCTAAAGCTTTGGCGAGCTGCTGGTGAGGGCAACCATACTCTACAGCCATCGCCAAGGCTATTAATGCATTCGACAAATTGTGTCTACCAGGTAGGTTAAAGTGTAAATTTTCTAGCACTGTTTTTGGTGTATTTACATCAAAAACATAAGTGCCGTTTTTTATTTTTATATTTTGAATTGAGTAGTCTGACTTATCTTCAATCCCATAGGTTATTCCTTGTATTGACAAGCCATTTTTAACAAATAACTTGCCGTTAGATTTTACTCTATTTGAAAACTCTATAAACGATTTTTCTAATTCAGAAGCATCACCATATATATCTAAATGATCAGCATCCATTGATGTAATACAAGCTATATCTGGTGACAAGGTTAAAAACGAACGATCAAATTCATCGGCTTCAACCACTGTTACTTCAGTACCATTTAATATTAAATTAGAGTTATAGTTTTCGCTAATACCTCCTAAAAATGCTGTTAAGGGTACGTCGCATTCATTTAATAGATGCCCAAGAATACTCGTAGTTGTTGTTTTACCGTGAGTTCCTGCAACAGCTAAACAAAAAGTGCTTTCGGTTATTAAGCCTAAAACTTGAGATCGTTTTAAAACCTGATAGTTATTGTTTTTGAAATAACTTAACTCTTTATGATTATTAGGAACAGCAGGTGTATAAACAACTAAGGTTTTGTCTGGATTTAAATATGTAGCATCAATTTTAGAAATATCATCATCAAAATGAATTTCAATACCTAAACCTACTAAAGCATCAGTTATATCTGTTTTAGTTTTGTCATAGCCAGATACCCTTTTACTATTAGCATGAAAATATCTAGCCAAAGCACTCATGCCAATGCCACCAATGCCAATAAAATAGATTTTATGTATGCTGTTTAAATTCATTTATTTTTTAAAAGTTTTTCAACTTCATCTGCTATTTGTTTAGTAGCATTTACCAATGCCAAGCTTTTTATATTGTTACCTAGTTCTTTTTGTTTTTCAGGGGATGCGACAAGCTGAGAGAACTTATTCTCAAAATCAGCATCCAAATCTTCTTCATTAATTATCAATGCCGCATTATTGTTTACAATAGACATGGCGTTTTTGGTTTGATGATCTTCAGCCACATTTGGTGATGGTACAAAAATCACTGGTTTTCCTACGATACATAACTCTGAAACACTACTGGCACCAGCTCTCGAAATAATAATATCTGCAGCCGCATATGCAAAATCCATATTGTTTAAAAACTCATAAACCTGAATATTTTTAGTATGATTATAAATTTTATATTGCTGGTAATAAAGCTTTCCGCATTGCCAAATAACTTGAACATTTTGGGTGTCCAGAAAATCTAATTTTGTTTCTATTAATTCATTTATTCGACCAGCACCTAAACTACCACCAATAACCAATAATGTATATTTCCCGTGTTTTAAGTTGAAAAAGTTTTTAGCTTCTACTGTTTTTGAATCTATATCAAGTAAGCCTTTACGAACCGGATTACCCGTTTTTATAATTTTATCTTTAGGGAAGAACCGTTCTAATCCATCATAGGCAACACAAATTTTGTTCGCTTTTTTTGCCAATAACTTATTAGTAATACCTGGATACGAGTTTTGTTCTTGTATTAAGGTTTGTATTTTATTAGAGGCAGCGACATGCAATAATGGACCGCTCGCAAAACCACCTGTACCAATAGCCACATTGGGTTTAAACGACTTTATAATTTTACGAGCTTTCCATAGGCTACTAATCACTTTAAAAGGAAACATTAAGTTTTTTAATGTGAGTTTGCGCTGAATTCCAGAAATCCAAAGTCCTTCAATTTCATATCCTGCTTGTGGAACTTTTTCCATTTCCATTCTATCTTTAGCGCCTACAAATAAAAATTTAGCATCTGGAAAACGAGATTTTAACTCGTTTGCAATGGCAATGGCAGGATAAATATGACCTCCTGTTCCACCTCCAGATAATATGATTTTATAGTTACTCATTTAAATAGTTTCTGATAAAATTTCTAATGGATTATCTTCATTTATTTCTTGTTCTTTTATTTCTTCACGTTTAGCGCTTACACTTAATATTATCCCGATGGCTAAACAAGTCATCCAAATGGATGTTCCTCCACTACTTATCAACGGTAAGGTTTGCCCTGTTACCGGGAATAATTCTACAGCAACTGCCATATTTATTAAAGCCTGAAATACGATTGGCAAACCAACACCTAACACCAGAAGCTTTCCGAAAATAGTATCTGATTTTTGTGCAACTATTACTATTCTAAATAACAGCCATAGGTAAAGAATCATTATTACAAATCCTCCAAACAATCCGTATTCTTCAATAATAATGGCAAAAATAAAATCTGATGAAGACTGAGGTAAAAAGTTTTTCTGCAAACTTTTTCCTGGACCAACTCCTTTTATACCTCCAGTTGCAATAGCTATTTTAGCTTTTTCAATTTGATAATCCGCTTCGGTATCTTCAGGGTTTGCAAAACTTTCAATTCTTCCCATCCATGTGTCTACCCTATTAGGCATAGCATCTGGAAAAGCTTTTGCAATTAGTATAAATAATGTTAACACCAAAATACCCGAGCCAATTATTACAGCTAAATATCTAATTGGATATCCTCCTAAAAACACCAACATAACCACCATTAAAAACAAAATGGCAGCAGTAGAAAAATTAGCAGGAAGTATAAGTATTAAAATTAAAAAAACAGGTACCCAAAGCGGTAAAATAGATTCTTTGAAAGTGATGGTTTTGTCTTTTATTTTAGACATATACCGAGCTACATAAACCATTAACACAACCGACGCCAAAGTAGAGGTTTGAAACGACATACCCACAATTGGTATTTGTATCCACCTACTCGCGTTTGCCCCTTCAATAGTGGTTCCTTGCAACATGGTTAACCCTAATAAAACTAAAACCACAGGTATCATAACTAGTGATAAACCTCTAAAATATCTGTATGGTATTTTATGTACTCCATACATAATTACAAACCCTAAAAACAAATGCATAAAATGCTTTACAAAAAATGTAAAGGTGTTGCTACCTCCTCCTTTGTAAGCCAAATTACTTGCAGCACTATACACTGGCAAAAACGATAGAATAGCCAATAGGGCTACTATTGCCCAAATTAACCTATCGCCTTTTATGTTTTTAAATAGTGGTTGCACTTTTCTTTTTTATAAGTTTCTTACTGCATTTTTAAATTGACGCCCTCTATCTTCATAGTTTTCGAACAAATCGAAGCTTGCGCAAGCTGGAGACAACAATACATTGTCCCCAGCTTCAGAAATTTTATAAGCTATTTTTACTGCTTCGCTCATAAACTGTGTTTCAATAATGATATCAACCATATTCCCAAAAGTGTTCATCAATTTTTCATTATCAACACCTAAACAAATAATAGCTTTTACCTTTTCATTTACAAACGGAAATAATTCCTCATAATTATTACCTTTATCTACACCACCAACAATCCATACAGTTGGAGCATCCATACTTTCTAAAGCATAGTAGGTCGCATTCACATTGGTTGCTTTAGAGTCGTTTATGTACTGAACTTTATTTATTTTAAGCACTTGCTCTAAACGATGCTCTACACCTTGAAAATTTTCTAAACTCTCTCTGATGGTTTGCTTCCTGATTTTTAATAAGTGTGCTACGGTTGAAGCAGCCATAGCATTTTTAATGTTGTGATTCCCTTCTAATGCTAGATTTGTAGTTGGCATAATTATTTGATTGTTTTGTATCGTTATTTTTATGTTTTTTTTGTCTAAATACGCGCCATTTTCAATAGTTTTTGTTAATGAAAATGGCAATAATGTTGATTGAACTGGGTGATTTTTTAAGTGGTTTGTTATGACTTCGTCATCTGCATCATAAACCAAATAATCATCATTGGTTTGATTCATAGCGATTCTGAATTTAGATGCGATATAGTTTTCAAATTTGTAATCATATCTATCTAAATGATCGGGTGTAATGTTAGTAATGACAGCTATTTTTGGTTTAAAATCGATGATATCGTCTAACTGAAAACTGCTAATTTCTAACACATAGTTATCATAATCATGCTGCAAAATCTGCTTTGCAAAACTGTCGCCAATATTTCCAGCTAACCCAACACTTAATTCCTGTTTTAAAATGTGGTGTGTTAATGTTGCTGTTGTTGTTTTACCATTACTTCCAGTGATTCCTACAATAGTAGCCTTTGTAAATTTTGAAGCAAACTCAATTTCTGAAACTATTGTAATTCCTTTTTTATGAATTTTCTTGACCAACTCTACTTTATCTGGAATTCCTGGACTTTTCATTACTAAATCAGCATTCAGAATTTTGACCTCTGTATGTGCTTCATCTTCCCATTCAATCTCATTATGTATAAGAACTTCTTTATATTTTTCTTTAATCTTTCCCTTATCGGAAACAAAAACATCGTATCCTTCTTTCTTTCCTAGAAGTGCAGTTCCTACTCCACTTTCTCCTCCACCAAGAATCACTAGCCTTTTCATCTATCTAATTTTCAAAGTAACTATCGAAAGAATTGCCAGCAATATGCCTACAATCCAAAAACGTGTTACTATTTTACTTTCGTGATATCCTAATTTTTGATAATGATGATGCAGTGGAGACATTTTGAAAATGCGTCGTCCTTCACCAAACTTCTTCTTGGTATATTTAAACCAGCTTACCTGCATCATTACCGATAAATTTTCTGCTAGAAACACACCACATAACACAGGAATTAACCATTCTTTACGAACAGCAATCGCTATAACTGCTATAATTCCTCCGATAGTTAAACTCCCTGTATCGCCCATAAAAACTTGAGCTGGATAGGTATTGTACCACAAAAACCCAATTAACGCACCAACAAATGCTGCGATGTAAATGGTGATTTCGCCAATATTTGGGATATACATAATATTTAAATAATCAGAGAAATCAATACGCCCTGAAACGAACGTAAATATCCCAAGTGTTAATACAATAATTGCCGAAGTACCGGCTGCTAAACCATCAATTCCATCAGTTAAATTGGCACCATTAGAAACCGCTGTGATTATAAAAATGGCTACTAAAATGAAAATAACCCACGCATATTTTTTTAAATCTGGGCTTATCCAAGTTATAAGATTTGCATAATCAAACTCATTATTTTTGACAAAAGGAATGGTAGTTTTAGTTGATTTCTCTTCTGTTTTAAACAATTTTGATGGGAGAATATTTGGGTTTTGCGCTAATATTTCTTGCTGCTGTTCTTCTGGAAGTTTTTCTCTTATTGTAACGTCTTGATGAAAAAACAAGGTTAAACCAACTATTAAACCAAGACCAACTTGACCTAATACTTTAAAGCGACCTTTTAAACCATCTTTATCATTTTTAAATTTCTTTAAATAGTCGTCAATAAAGCCAATAGTTCCCATCCATAGTGTTGTAACAACTAAAAGAATGATATATACGTTTTCTAATTTTGCTAATAAAAACACAGGGATTAGCGTAGCCAAAATAATAATGATACCGCCCATTGTTGGTGTTCCTGCTTTTTCTTTTTGCCCTTCTAAACCTAAATCTCTAATGGTTTCCCCCATTTGCTTTTTTAATAAAAAGCGAATGATTCGTTTACCATAAATAGTAGAAATTAACAGTGATAAAATCATGGCGAAAGCTGCTCTAAAGGTTATAAACCCAAAAAGAGAGGCTCCAGGAAATTGAAACTGTTTTTCTAAATATTCAAATAGGTAATAAAGCATACTATTTTTGTAATTGTTTTAATAATTCTTGTACTATTTTAAAATCATCAAAATCAAACCGTTCTCCTTTTATTTCTTGATATGTTTCGTGGCCTTTTCCAGCTATTAAAACTATATCGTTTGGTTGCGCCATTTGGCATGCCGTTTTTATGGCTTGCCTCCTATCGGAAATGGTTAAAACTTTCTTATAATTTTGTGGTTCTACACCTTTTTCAATATCATTTAAAATTGATTCAGGATTTTCACTTCGTGGATTATCGCTAGTGAAAATAACTTTTGTGCTTAATGCAGAAGCTATATGCCCCATTTTAGGACGTTTGGTTTTATCCCTATCACCACCGCAACCAACAACCGTGATTAGTTCTTCATTTTTAGTACGAATACTATTTATAGTTTCTAATACATTTTTCAAGGCATCGGGGGTATGAGCATAGTCAACAATAGCCGTTATTTTTTCGTTTGTAACTACATATTGAAAGCGACCGCTTACACTTTCTAAATCACTTATTAAACGTAAGATTTCAACCTTTTCTAGTCCCAATAATTCAGCAGTAGCGTAGATAGCTAAGACGTTATAAGCATTAAAATTTCCTATAAGTCTTGTCCAAACTTCACTATCATTTATTTTAAGCAATAAACCACCAAATTGATTTTCTAAAATTTGAGATTTATAATCTGCGTACTCTTTTAAAGCATAAGTGTATTTTCTGGCTTTGGTATTTTGAAGCATTACCAAGCCGTTTTTATCATCTACATTAACCAATGCAAAAGCCTTAGGAGATAGCTCATCAAAGAACTTCTTTTTTACATCTCGATACTCAGCAAATGTTTTATGATAATCTAAATGGTCATGTGACAAATTTGTAAAAATGGCTCCTTCAAAATGTAAGCCTTCGGTTCTAAATTGATGAATACCATGAGAGCTAACTTCCATAAAACAAAATTCTACTCCAACAGCATTCATTTCATGCAAATACCTGTTTATAGTTAAAGAATCTGGTGTTGTATGGGTAGCCTTATGCTCAGTATTATCAACCATGATTTTCACTGTTGATAATAACCCCACCTTATAGCCCGCTTTTTTTAATAATTGATATAATAAACTGGCTACCGTAGTTTTTCCATTAGTACCTGTAACGCCTACAAGTCTTAAGTTTTCAGAAGGTGTTTCATAATAGTTTGATGCTATTATAGCTAAAGCTTTACTAGAATTATCTACCTCTACATAGGTTATACCATCCATTAAATTTTCTGGTATTTCCTCACACACAATACTTGTTGCACCATTATTAATAGCAACATCTATAAATTTATGACCATCTGCAACCGTACCTTTTATAGCAACAAACAAATCTCCTTTTCGAATTTTTCGAGAATCAAAATCAACATTACTAACATCAACACCCGTGCTACCAACAACTGCATTTATGGTTACCTTGTATAATATGTCCTTTAGTGCTATCATGAAGCCGTTAAAACCACCGTTTGGTTATTTTTTAATTTTGTGTTTTTGTTTACCGATTGCGCTTTTATAATACCTCTTCCATTTATTTTAACCTTCACATCCACCTGCATATTTTCTAAAAGTGCTAATGCATCCATCGCTGGAATACCCACTAAATTTGGCATGATGGTTTTATACGTTTGTGCTGTTTTATAAAAGCTTTCATATTCATTATCAACCGATGTTTTGCTGATGTTAAGCGTTTCTATTTCATCAACTATAGGCGTATCAATAAATATTTTTTGAGCTACTTTTTTAAATACAGGTCCGGACACATCAGCGCCATAATAACCTACTTCTGTACTAGGTTTATGAATAACCACAATGCAGGAATATTTAGGATTATCAACTGGAAAATAACCAGAGAATGATGATACGTATCTAGGATTATCCTCCCAATCATTCATCCAATATTCTGTCCTTACAGTTCCTGTTTTTCCTGCCATTGAAAAAGTTTCCGAATACAATCTCTCCCCTGTTCCTCTAACAACTATATTTTTAAGAATTTCTTTTATTTTATTTAAAGTCTCATTTGAACATATGTTTTTCACAAGCACCTGCTTATCAAAGGTTTCAATCTCTTCATCGAATTCCTTTACAGCCCTTAAAAACCTGGGTTTTACTAGCTCTCCATTATTTGCTATTGCATTATAAAAAGCTAATGTTTGAAGCGGAGTTAACTCTAAATTATACCCATAAGCCATAGATGGTAATGCATTTTTACTCCAATTCTTATTACCCGGCTCAGGTATATCCGGATTGCCTTCACCTATAATTGAGATACCTAAAGGCATGTTTAATTTCCACTCTTTAATTCTATTAAGAAATTTCTCCGGCTGTTTAGAATAATGCTCGTCAATTATTGTAGCTATCCCAATATTCGAAGAAACTTCTAAAACCCGAGCCGCTGAAATTTTCCCATATCCACCTCTATGAGAATCATTAATGTACCTACCATAAAATCGTTTTCTACCATTCTGAGTATCTACAATTGTAGATGTATCAATCACCTTATCTTCTAACGCTGCCATTAAAGCCATAACTTTAAATGTGGAACCTGGTTCAAAACTCTCCCCAACCGCATAATTTAATCGCTCATAATAGTGTCCATTTTTGTTTCTACCTAAATTAGAAATCGCTCGAATTTCGCCGGTTTTAGTTTCCATTACCACTACACAACCGTGATCCGCTTTATACTTTTCAAGCTGCTCTAGAAGTGCATGATGTGCTATGTCTTGGATATTTACATCAATAGTTGTGTAAACATCATACCCATCTTTAGGCTCTACTTCGTTAGCATCGCTTAAAGGTTTCCATTGACCTTTTCCAATTTGCTGCTTCTTACGTTTCCCATCTACACCGCGTAAATATTTCACTCCAAATGCACCATCAATACCAGGTCGGGTAACATTTCCTTGTTCGTCCCAACGCTCATAACCAATAGTTCTTTGAGCAATGCCACCCATTGGATGCTCTCTTTTTGTTGTTTGTTCTACAATGAGTCCACCTTTAAAAGCACCAAGATTTAATAAAGGAAAATTTCTTATGCGTATATAATCTGAATACCCAATGTTTCGAGCTAATAAAAAATATCTGTTTTTATTAGCACGCGCTTGTCTTATTTGTTTTTCAAGTTCATTGGAAGGCTTTCCTGAAAACTTTGAAAGTTCATTACAAAGAGGCTTTAAGTAAGCTTCGAAATTTTTGTTGGAAGGTGCTAACGCATCGATTCGAATATCATATTTGGGAATAGAAGTTGCCAATAAATTCCCGTTTACAGAATACACATTCCCACGGTTTGCTGGTATGATAACATCTTTCACTATACGCTCGGTTGCCATAGAGCGGTATTTATCACCTTGTAAATATTGAATACTTAGCAGCTTAAAAATTACGGCAAGCCCAAAGACGAACATACATCCTGCTATAAAATACAATCTGTTTAATATGCCTTTTTCGTTTACTGCCAAGGTTGGTTATTGTTTTTGAGTTTTTACTTTTATTTTTTTTGGCGGAATTACTGATGGCTCCAAACCTTTTTCCTTCATTACATTTACTACATGCGATTCCATTTTAAGCTTCATAAGTTTTGACCGCCCATCAACGAATGCTGAACGCATTTCCTTTACTTCATTTTTTAACCGCGCTATTTCATATACTTTTTTATCAGCACTGTGCGAACTTGCAATCATAACTATAGCTAATCCAGATATAAAAAGAATAAACCTCCAGTTTTTAAAAGAGTCATCACTTACTAAAAATGTTCCTTTTAATATGTTATAGATGTTTTTCTTCATTTATAGTTTTTCAGCTATTCTAAGTTTTGCACTTCTGGCTCTACTATTTATTTTTATTTCTTCTTTTGATGGCACTATTAATCCATTTACTTTTTTTAATGGAACTTCAAAATTTCCATACATATCGCGCTCAGGTTCACCTTCAAACAATCCATTTCTTATAAAACGTTTTACCAATCTATCTTCTAACGAATGGTAGGATATAAAACTTAGTCTACCTCCTGCTTTTAAAAGCTCTGGTGTTTGCTGTAAAAACTCTTTTAAAGCTTCAATTTCTTGATTCACCTCTATTCTAATCGCCTGATATATTTGAGCTAACACTTTATTTTCATGACGAGGTGGTAAAAACTTTTTCAAAACACTTTTTAGCTGTTCACTCGTTATTATTGGCTCTGTTTTTCTATGCTCAACAATTAATCTAGCCATTGCTGGAGCAGCTCTTAACTCGCCATATTGCAAAAACACTTGCTTTAATTGCTCTTCCTCATATTCATTTACTACGTGAAAAGCCGATAGTTGATTTTGCTGATTCATCCGCATATCTAAATCCGCCTCAAAGCGTGTTGAAAAACCGCGTTCTGCCACATCAAATTGATGCGATGACACTCCAAAATCGGCTAAAATGCCATCTACTTGTTTAACTCCATAAAACCTTAAAAAGCGTTTTATATACCTGAAATTTTCATGAATAAGTGTAAACCTAGAATCATCAATTGTATTTTCAAGAGCGTCCGAATCTTGATCGAAAGCATAAAGCTTTCCGTTATCCCCAAGTCGTTTTAATATTTCTTTACTGTGACCACCGCCACCAAAAGTTACATCAACATAAACACCCTCTGGGTTAATATTCAACCCATCTACTGTTTCTTTTAAGAGTACTGGGTTATGATATTCCATGATCATCGTCTTGCCCCATGACCTCTTCAGCTAAATCTGCAAAATCAACAGCTGCATCATCAATAGCCTGTTCGTACAAATCCTTATCCCAAATCTCAATAATATTTATAGCTGAAGCCACTACAATATTTTTCGAAATATTAGCAAACACAGTTAAATCTTTTGGTATTAACAATCGCCCGTTTACATCTACCTCAACCATTTTAGCACCCGCTGTAAATCGTCTGATAAAATCGTTGTTCTTCTTTTTAAACTTATTGAGTGCATTCATTTTCTTCATAAGCGTTTGCCACTCACTCATCGGATAAAGCTCTAAGCATTTTTGAAATACCGAACGACGCAATACAAAACCCTCCTGTAACATGGACGACAGTTGCTTTTTGATAGCTGCTGGCATCATTAATCTGCCTTTTGCATCTACTTTACAATCGTATGTTCCTGTGATAAAATCCAAACCGGGTTTTCTGAAATTATTAGATTAAGTTTCAAATATATTGAAAAAATTACCACTTTCTACCACTTTCTACCACTTTGTTAATAATTTTTCGATTAACTACACATATAAAGCCATTTTGAACCTAATTAAGTCTTGTAAGTTCTAAACAACAGATCTTTACAAATAATTATTTAATAACCCTGGAAATGTTAATATCTTCAGCTAGATGTTTTATGTTTGCAGAATAATTTAAATAGTTATTATATAAATGAAATAACTATATTTGTTTTTAAAGCAACGACTAACCGATTAATGACGCATCGTTTAAAAAAAGAGAAGAACTACAGCTATATAGAAGCAGGTGAAGGCACTCCGATTATAGTACTACATGGCTTAATGGGAGGCTTAAGTAATTTTAATTCTGTCACAAAATATTTTAGTGAAAAAGGGTATAAAGTAATTATTCCAGAATTACCTATATACACGATGTCTTTGCTTAAAACCAATGTAAAAAGTTTTGCAAAGTATCTACACGAGTTTATTGAATTCAAAGGGTATAACGAAGTTATTTTACTAGGAAATTCATTAGGTGGTCATATAGGTTTATACCATACCAAGCAATACCCCGAAAAAATAAAGGCCTTAGTAATTACAGGTAGTTCAGGGCTTTATGAAAGTGCTATGGGTGGTGGCTACACCAAGCGTAGCGATTATGAAGTTATAAAGAAAAAAGCGCAAGATGTTTTTTACGACCCAGCAGTTGCAACTAAGGAGATTGTTGATGAAGTTTACGAAACTGTAAACGATCGAAATAAACTTATAAAAACATTAGCCATAGCTAAAAGTGCCATTAGGCATAATATGGCTAAAGACTTACCTAAAATGCAGGTGCCAACTTGTATTATTTGGGGTAAAAACGATACGGTAACACCTCCAGAAGTCGCAGAAGAATTTAATGAATTGTTACCCGATTCGGATTTATTCTGGATTGATAAATGTGGACATGCTGCCATGATGGAACACCCCGATGAGTTTAACAGCATTTTAGATGCTTGGTTTCAAAAAAGAGGGTTTTAATAGTTTTCAAAAAAACGAAAATCCCAAACTCTAAACGATTATGCATATTAAATCTGCCGAATTTGTTATGAGCAACTCAGATGTTGCAAAATGCCCAAAAAGCAGGTTGCCTGAATATGCTTTTATTGGCAGAAGTAATGTTGGAAAATCCTCGCTCATTAATATGCTAACCAGTAGAAAAAGTTTAGCAAAAACTTCAGGCAGACCAGGAAAAACACAGCTTATTAATCATTTTTTAATTAATAAAAACTGGCATTTGGTAGATTTACCGGGATACGGATACGCTAAGGTTTCGAAAAGTTCGAAAAAAGTATTTCAAAAATTCATCACTCAGTATTTTAGCTTACGGGAGCAACTCGTTACAGCATTTGTTTTGGTTGACATAAGACACAAACCGCAACCTATAGATTTAGAGTTTATGCAATGGCTAGGAGAAAACGGCATCCCATTTTCTATCATATTTACTAAAGCCGATAAGCTAAAACCCAATGCTATTACAAGACATGTTGAAGACTACAAAACTGTACTTTTAGAAACATGGGAAGCTATGCCCAATTACTTTATAACCTCATCATCAAAAGATATTGGAAAGGACGATGTTTTAAATTATATTGATGAATTGAATGAGAATATGAAGATTGATTAATTCTTTTTGAGCCTTCTTTCAACTTGACTTTATGCAAATTTCAGCTATCTTCGTTTAACAGTATATACAAAACACCTGTACTGAACTTGTTTCAGTATTAAAACGATTTCATATTAAGTCGTTGGCAATAATTTAAGAAATGACGAAATACTTTCAACTTTTTTTAATCCTTTTGACATTATCTGCTTGTGGACAAAAAGAAAATGAAAAGAAAAGACCTGAAAATGTGAATGAAAAGTTTTTGAAATCGGAACAAGCAACTGAATCACAAAATGAAAAAATTAGTGACGAAGAATTATATCTGAATATCGATTTTCAAGATTTCTTTGAAAAAGATAAAATCTCGTTTTTAATTAATAATTGCCTAGTATTTAAAAATGAAATTTTAACAAGTGACAAGTCGATAGGTCTGACTAACATATTCCTGAAAATCAAAAAAGAAGACACCATTCTAGTAGTCTCTATTAATGATAAAAAAAATATTAAATGTAAAACAAAGAATACTACTTTGGTATTAACAATATTGGTAAATAAAGTCGAGAATATTTTTACTTTAGATTTAAATAAAGGCAAGTATGTTGGTTTAGAGAAAACTAATAACAATAAGTTGGTGTTAAACCAATCTCAAAGACAATTTGAGTATGACTAACATCATTAAAATTAATAAAAAGCTATTACCAAAATTGTATAAAAATAATGCTTAAGTTTAATCCGAAATCAAAAGGTTAGTGCTCTTTTGATCACTCCGATTTTCCTTCGAAAAATCCTAACTCTTCACATCCAAAGCATCTCGTAATGCATTACCAATAAGCATAAATGCCATAACCAAACTCATAATACAAAGCCCCGGTATAATGGCTAAATAGGGTTTCCCTAGTATGATATAATTATAGTGGTCCTTTATCATGGCTCCCCAACTTGCCATAGGCGGTTGCGCACCTATACCTAAAAAACTAAGTCCGCTTTCAATTAAAATAGCTGCTGCAAAATTAGCTGCCGAAATCACGATGACTGGTGCCATAATATTGGGTAAAATGTGTTTGGTAATAATTCTAAAATCATCAAAACCTAAGGCTCTAGCAGCCGTAACATATTGCATTTCTTTAGCGCTTATTATTTGTCCGCGCACCACTCTTGCTACTTCTACCCACATAGTTAAACCCACGGCAATAAAGACTTGCCAAAAGCCTTTACCTAAAGCCAAGGTTATAGCAATAACAAGTAGTAGTGTTGGGATAGACCATGTAACGTTGATAATCCACATTATTAACGCGTCTACTTTCCCTCCAAAATAACCTGCCACGCTTCCCATAAAAACACCTATAAGCAACGAAATAAAAACCGCAACAAAACCAATAAAAAATGAAATTCTGGCACCTACCAAAACCCTACTTAGTAAATCGCGTCCGTATTTATCTGTTCCAAAAAGGAAGGTTTTTTCTTTTATATAATCTTCCACAGAACTATCAGGAAATGTTGTTAATGGAATGGTTTTGAGATCACCTTCCAATCCATCAGACGTATATTCTTTATAGCTTAAAACATCTTCGCCTACGCTATAATTTGCAATAGGCACTTCGGTATCCGTACTTTTTTTTCCAAAAAATAATTTATCAAAAAAACTTTGATTGGTCTCTAATTGTAACGGAATGGTTAACATAGTTACTTTAAAACCAGGTTTTTTTGAGTGAATAGATAAATGCATTTGATTGGCATGTTGCGAATTATCAGGTGCAAAAACATAAGCAAATACAGATACCAACCCAACTAAAACAATATAGTAGAAACTAAAAACGCCCCAAAAGTTTTTTTTAAACTTTTGGAGCGCTAATTGTTTTAATGAGTTTGATTTATGACTCATACATCAATTTAATTTTTCACAGTTGTAGAAGCTACCTTTTTTATAGGATATGATGTTTTTAAATCTTCTAAAACATTAAGAGCTTCTTCAATGTAAATATCCTGACTTAAGCTTTTATGCCAACGTTCGCGTTTTTCTCTTAAGTCGGTAGTATCACTTTCAAAAAGTGCTTTTTCAAAGCTTGTAGACTCAAAAGTTAAATTTGTTTTATAATTTGCTATAGCATCAAATCGTTTTGATTCTTCTTCGTTTTTCTCTAACTGTGCTTTATACTTTTCATAATTTAATGGAAACACCGTATCATCAATCTTGCTTTTTACCCATTTAGCATTTTCCTCAATAAGCTTCATATACTCGTTATTACTCATGCGCTCCTCACTTTTCTTAATGGTAGCGTCATAATCAAAATAATGCTCCCAAGGTGTGTAAGTAGCCGCATCAATTTCGTCCCATGGCAATGGGTTGTCTTTATCTTTTTCGCCTACATCAATATAACTAAAACGTCCTGGTACTTTCACATCACTTTTAACACCTTCTAATTGTACCGAGCCACCATTAACTCTATAATATTTTTGTGTTGTTAACGCTAAGGCACCCAAATCTCCACTTGTACTGCTTCGCAGCATGTTGTTTAAATTGATAACATTTTGAACTGTACCTTTTCCGTAGGTTTGTTTACTACCAATAATAATAGCACGTTTATAATCTTGCATTGCAGCAGCCATAATTTCAGAGGCTGATGCAGAAATTTCGTTAACTAAAATTACCAGTGGACCATCCCATGCAATAGATTTATCTCTATCTTTTAAAACTTCCTTTTCCTGGCCTGTTGAACGCACTTGTACTATGGGTCCGTCTTTAATAAATAACCCAGCCATATCTACTACTGCCGGTAATGAACCACCGCCATTATTACGTAAATCTAGCACTAAGCCCTCCATTCCTTCGGCTTTTAAATTTTCAATTTCCTTTTTAACATCTTTAGCAGCATTCACGTTCTTATAATCTTGAAAATCTACATAAAACGCTGGTAAATTTATAACTCCAAACTTTTTATCATCTTTTTTAACTATGGAAGCTTTCGCATAAGTTTCAACAATCTCAACAATGTCCCTAGTAATGGTTATGTCTTTAATTGTACCATCAACCTTTTTAATAGTCAAGGTAACCTTAGTTCCTTTGGGTCCTTTTATATATTTAATAGCATCGTTAATACGCATACCTACAATATCAACAGGAAACTCCTCATCTTCTTGTTTTACTTTTAGAATTATATCTTCAACTTCTAGCTCATTGCTTCTCCAAGCTGGACCTCCAGAAATAAGCTCAACAACTTTGATATAGTCCATACGCTTTTGTAATCTCGCACCAATGCCTTCTAATTTTCCAGACATACGCTGATCAAAATCTTCTTTATTTTTTGGTGCTAAATAATAGGTATGAGGGTCAAACTCTTCTACAATAGTATTCACATAAATTGCAAACCAATCTTCACGAGTTTGGTCGTCAATAAAATCATCAAAATAAATATTCAATGATTTTAAAGTAGCTTCACGTGCTTCAGCCTCAATTTCAGCATCAGTTTTCATCACATAAGAAGGGTCAAGTTCTTTAGCTTGTTTTTCTTCTTTTTTCAAATCATCATAATTGGAAAGAGTTGAAAACTTAAGTTGCTGTCTCCAACGTTCTTTCATTTCCCTCTTATTTTTTACGTACTCACTATTTTCATAATTCGTCTCAAAATACTCATCTTTCGTATAATCAAAAGGTTCTGAAAGCACTTCCTTATATATTGCCTTGGCTTCCTCAATACGTTTTAACATACGATCGTTCACAACATTAAAAAACGTAATATCGGTAGCTTTAAGTTGGTCGTCTATAGTTAATTTGAATTTTTCAAAATCTTTAAAATCAGACTCGTAGAAATATCTTTTAACAGGATCGATAATCCCTAAATAGTCTTCAAATAATTCTTCAGAGAACCTATCATCCATAGCAATGGGATCGAAATGCCCTTGCTCTAACACGAATGTTATAATTTGAATTAGTAATTTATCCTTATCGGGGTTAGTAAACTTCTTAGTTGTGAAACTACAAGAAGCGAATGCTAAAAGCAACAATAGCAATAAAACTTTATAATTCCTTTTCATAATATTTTTCATCTGATAATACTATTATTTTTAATCTCTTCGATGCTATATCCAAACAATCATTTTCTATAAAACTGAAAGCTTTTGTTGATGAATATTACATCTGTAAAAATAAGTAGCACAAAAAAGCACCACATATATTTTACTAAAATAAAGAAAAAACCATGCCAATAAAGGCATTCGCTACTAATTTTTTGTTAAACCTTAAAATTTAGCAATTTACTATCGAAATTATGTATTTTAGCGATGTTTTTAACAATAAATATGACAAAAACTCCGCTTATATTAGTAACTAATGATGATGGCATTAATGCGCCAGGTATTAGAGCCTTAATTAGCGTCATGAATACAATTGGCGATGTAGTTGTGGTAGCTCCTGACAGTCCTCAAAGTGGCATGGGTCATGCCATAACCTTAGACTCAATGCTTTATGCAGAGCAAGTTTTTTTTGATGATGGTCCGCAAAAGGAATATAGTTGCTCCGGCACACCCGCAGATTGCGTGAAAATTGCTATTAGGGAAATTTTAGATAGAACACCCGACCTATGTGTCTCGGGGATAAATCACGGATCTAATTCATCCATAAATGTTATTTATTCAGGCACCATGAGTGCTGCTGTTGAAGCTGGTATTGAAGGAATTCCTGCTATTGGTTTCTCTCTTCTAGACTATACTTGGAATGCTAATTTTGAAGCATCAAAACCTTTTGTTAAAACCATTGCCCAAAAAGTATTAAAAGAAGGCCTGCCTGAAGGTATTGTGTTAAATGTTAATATACCTAATGTCTCGAAAGAAAATATAAAAGGTATTAAAGTTTCTAGGCAAGCTAAAGCTAATTGGGTTGAAGAATTCGACAAGCGCAAAAATCCTCAAGGCAAAGATTATTACTGGCTTTCTGGTAAATTTGTTAACTTAGATGGTGGTGAAGACACGGATGAATGGGCTCTTGAAAATAATTATGTTTCCCTAGTTCCTATTCAATTTGATTTAACAGCGCACTATTTCTTAAAAGAATTAAACACTTGGAATTTAAATGATATTGAAACAAATTCAGCATAAATGAGAAAAGATATTTTTATAGGCATGTTAGTTGGTTTAATAGCTAATACCATTGGACTCTTTTTAACGGCAACTCTGTTAGGAAAAGGTGATGATTTTACAACAGTAATTAAAGCTGCTGCTAATGAAGGTTTTTTAGGAAAGCTAATAAGTTTGGGGGCTATTTTAAACCTAATAGCCTTTTTTATCTTTATTAGAAAAAAACAAGATTACCGAGCAAGAGGTGTATTATTAATAACTGTTTTTATTGCTGTATTTACTTTTGTTTTTAAACTCTTTTAAACAATGAAGTATTACATTATTGCTGGTGAAGCATCGGGTGATTTACACGGTTCAAACCTAATGAAAGCATTGCAAAAAATAGATGCAAGTGCTGAAATTAGATTTTGGGGTGGTGATTTGATGCAAGAAGTTGGCGGTAATTTGGTAAAACATTATAAAGAACGCGCCTTTATGGGTTTTATTGAGGTTATTATGAATCTCAATAAAATATTTAAAGACATTGCTTTTTGTAAAAACGATATAAAAAAATTTAATCCTGACGTTATAGTTTTTATTGATAACTCGGGGTTTAATCTACGCATAGCCAAATGGGCAAAACAAGAAGGTTTTAAAACCAATTATTATATATCACCACAGGTTTGGGCGTCAAGAGCGAGCAGAGTTAAAGCTATAAAACGCGATATTGACGCTATGTATGTTATTTTGCCTTTTGTTAAGCCTTTTTATAATAAACATGATTATAACAATGTTACTTTTGTTGGGCATCCCTTAATTGATGCTATTTCCAGTAGAGAGCAGGTTGGTGAGTTTAAATTTAGAGAAGCACATGAATTAGGCAAAAAGCCCATTATTGCTTTATTACCTGGAAGTAGAAAACAAGAAATAAAAAAAATGCTTTCGGTTATGCTTAGTTTGGTGAGTGATTATCCAGAGTATCAGTTCGCAATAGCTGGGGCCCCAAGTCAAGATTATAGTTTTTATCAAACTTTTATTAAATCGAGTAATGTTAAATTTATTTCTAATAAAACCTACGATTTATTAAGTGTTTCAACAGCTGCTTTAGTGACTTCGGGTACGGCAACTTTAGAAACTGCCTTATTTAAAGTCCCCCAAGTAGTTTGTTATAAAGGGAGTAATATTTCATACCAAATAGCAAAACGCATCATTACTTTAAAATTTATTTCGTTAGTAAATTTGGTAATGGACAGAGAAGTTGTTACTGAGCTCATTCAAAATGATTTTAACAAAAAAAGACTCAAACAAGAACTTGATAAAATTCTTGACCCCGAAACCCGTAAAAGAATATTTTTAGATTATTACGAATTAGAAAAAGCTTTAGGTGGTAAAGGTGCTAGTGAAAAAACTGCCAAATTAATTTACAAGTCTATTAAATCTTAATTCTTTGATGAAGAACCTAGTTTTCATAATTATTTTTATAATAAGTTTTACCAGTTGTAAATCTTCTAAAGTTGTAAAAGACAAAAACACTTCAACTTCAAGGCAAGAAAACGTTCAAAATGATGCAGATAACACCTTAGAAAATCATGTTGCTGAATCTGAAACTCTTGATAACTCAGAAACTTCAAAATCAATCGCAGAAAACATTATAGACTACGCTGTACAATTTGAAGGTGTGCGCTATAAATGGGGAGGAACTACAGACAGAGGAATGGATTGCTCTGGATTGGTTTATGAATCTTTTAGAGCTTATGATATTACGCTTCCTAGAATTTCACGAGACATGGCAAAAAAAGGTGAAAAAATTGTACTTAAAGATGTATTGCGAGGTGATTTATTATTTTTTAAAACGGGTAACAGACGAAACACCATAAACCATGTTGGATTAATTGTTGACATAAGAGATAACGATATAAAATTCATTCATGCTACTACAAACAACGGTGTTATAATATCTGGATTGAACGAAACTTATTGGTTAAAAGCTTTTTTTGAAGCCCGAAGAATTTTATAAGATATTTTATATCTTACAAGGGTATGCAGCTACTAAACTTTACCATAATCAAATTAACTATTTGCTTAATTTTTGGCATTGTTTTAGGGTATTTAGCAAACATCCCTTTTGCCACCTCTTTATATACTACCCTATTTCTTTTTTCACTTTTATTGATTTCTTACTTAATTGCAAATAAACAATTCATTAAAACCATTTGGTTTGGTATTTTAAGTTTTATAACAACCGTTTCCATAGGTATTTTAACAACTAATATACATAACCAAAAAAACTTCCAAAACCATTACACACATCAAATTTCATTAGAAAAAGATTCTATAAAAACCATCACTTTTAGGGTTAGAGAGGTTTTAAAACCTGGAAATTATTACGACAAGTATGTTGTTGATCTTTTAAGGGTTGATGGCAATAAAGTAAGAGGGAAATCGCTTTTAAACATTGAAAAAGACTCCCTTCAACCAGTTTTAAAAGTGGACGCTATTTTTGTGAGTAAAACCGATTTTAAAGACTTAATTCACCCATTAAACCCACATCAATTTGATTATAAAAACTACTTAGATAAAAAATATATCTATCACCAACTTTTTATAAATAATGAATCGCTTTTAAAAGTAAGTTCTAACACCCATACCCTTTTTGGGATTGCCAATAACATTCGTGCATTCATCAATAAAAAGCTAGAACCTTATAACTTTAAGTCCGATGAATTAGCCATTATTAACGCACTTTTATTAGGACAACGACAAGACATAAGTGAAGAAGTTTACACCAGTTACACCAACGCTGGAGCTATACATATTTTGGCTGTTTCGGGATTACATGTTGGTATTATTTTAATTATTTTAAGCCTCGTTTTTAAACCCTTGGAGCGTTTTAAACACGGTAAGCTTATTAAAACTATTTTGCTCGTTTCTATACTTTGGAGTTTTGCTTTAATAGCAGGTTTATCAGCGTCCGTTACCAGAGCAGTTACTATGTTTAGCATTGTTGCTATTGCTATTAATCTTAAAAGGCCTACCAATATTTATAACACGCTGGCTATTTCCATGTTTATCATATTATTAGCTAAACCACTCTTTTTGTTTGATGTTGGCTTTCAGTTAAGTTATTTAGCGGTTTTTGCTATCGTTGCTATCGATCCCTTTTTATATAACGTATGGCGACCTAAAAACTATATTTTAGATAAATTTTGGCACACATTTACCATAACCGTATCTGCACAATTTGGAATTATTCCTGTTAGCTTATATTATTTTCACCAATTTCCAAGTTTATTTTTTGTTTCTAACTTGGTTATTATTCCTTTTTTAGGATTCATTTTAGGGTTTGGAATACTGGTAATTCTATTAGCTTCCTTAAATATACTACCACAATTTATTGCGAATATTTATGGCCATATTATTGGCTATATGAACGCCTTTGTAGGTTGGGTTTCACATCAGGAATCATTTTTATTTAAAGACATTTCCTTTAGCCTTTTGTATGTGTTTGTTTCTTATCTTTTAATTATTTCACTTGTAAGGCTTTTGTTTAAACGAAATTATTTGAATTTAAAACTCTTTTTAATTGCACTACTTATCTTTCAAGGTGCTTTCATTTATACTAAATACAATAAACCTACAAATGAATTTGTTGTGTTTCATAAAAGTAGATTCAGTCTTTTAGGAAATACCTCTAGTCATAAAATAGAGGTAGCTCATGATTTTGATAGCTTAACTAAACAGAGCAATAACATTGTTAAAGATTATGCTGTTGGAAATCACATTAAAACCATTGAAGAAAAGCAACTTCAACCCGTGTATCAACTTAACAATAAAACCATATTGGTTGTTGATAGTTTAGGTGTTTACAATATTAAAACGTTTCAACCCGATTATATTTTACTTAGGCAATCGCCGAGAATAAATTTGAATCGTTTAATTGACTCTATAAAGCCCAAATATATAATTGCCGATGGTAGCAACTATAAATCATACGTTGAACGTTGGGAAAACATCTGTAAAAAAAGAAAACTCCCTTTTCACCAAACTAGTAAAAATGGAGCTTATATTATTAATTATTAATTTGAAACTAATTGTTTGCCACAATATTATTTGCCACTTCTAACCATTTTTCAGGTCCACCACGAACATATCCTGTTCTTCCTAAGGTATTTAAATTCTTTTTCCCTTCAGCTGTTTTTTCTGGTTTAGCAAAAAACACTGTTGGATAACCATTAACGTTAAACATTTTTTGCATTTGGTAATTTTGAATTTTTAGATTGTTATCTTGTGGCGTTCTTCTAGGAAAATCTAGCTCAACTAAAACCACTTTATCCTTCGCCCATTTTTCAAAATCAGGAGTTTTTAAAACTTCCTTTTGCAATCTAATACACCATCCACACCAATCTGAACCAGTAAAAAATAGCAAGAGCGTTTTATTCTCTTTAGTAGCAATATCAAAGGCTTTATTCATATCGGTATGCCAAGTTAATTTTTCTTGAGCAGTACCATTAGCTGAAATAAAAACAGCTAAAAACAGTGTAAAAAATATCTTTTTCATGTCTAATTTGTGGCAAAAGTTATACCGAACTTACAAAAAATGCTTCAAATCAGGTACTTTTTGAACATTTTTTCGATTAATGAACCCCGTGCATTAACTTTTTAATGATTGGTTTCATTACAAATGCGAATACTGCAACAATAGCTGAAACAATGGTTAATATCCAGAAGAAATAACTAATTCCGTTTTCATCTGCAACCTTATCGATATTCTCACCAAATACCCCTGCACCTTTCATTCCTATAGCTACTGCCAAATACCAAACACCAAACATAAATGCAATCATTCTTGCTGGCACCAATTTACTTACATAAGACAAGCCTACAGGTGAAATACAAAGTTCGCCCATAGTATGGAATAAATACACTAAAATCAACCAAATAATACTAACAGAAGCGGTTTTTGCTCCAGGTTCAATACCCATAGCCCCAAAAGCAACACAAGCCATTCCCAATGCCAATAGTAACATTCCTATACCATACTTTCCGTTTGCAGAAGGGTTGTATTTACTTTCCCACCATTTAGAAAACAAAGGTGCTAAGGTGATAATATATAACGAGTTTAAACTTGCAAACCATGATGCTGGAATTTCTAAATTATCGTCGTTAAATTGATTCACCAACATCCAAATGGCAATACCCCAAACGATTATAAAACTAAAACTTAAAACAATATTTGCCCATTTATATTGTGCGAAGGTTTGTTTGAATAATAAAAACAAAACCCATGTAATAATAGCCAACGGAATAAGTACCATACAAGAATTTCCAACCCTGAAAATAGTAGCTGTTGTACCATCAAGTGTTCTATCTGTATAATCTCTTGCAAAAATGGTTAAAGTACCTGGAGACTGCTCAAAAATTGCCCAGAAGAAAACAGACAAAAGCGCGAAAAATGAAACGGCAATTAATTTATCTCTTGTAATATTTGAATATTGAGTAAACCTATAAATTAATAGCACCAGAAACAGTCCAAGCGCCGTTAAAATGGCAATATTATTACCGTTTGCACCTAAAAAAGAAAACAGATTAATTTTTCCTTCTGAAATAGTGGTAGCAGGTGCATTTAAAATCCATAACATGCCTAAAGCTACCATCAATAAAATTAAACCTAATTGCCAGTTGGTAAATGGCACGCGCTTATCGTTATCTAAAGCTTCAATAGAATTAGCATCCCCTTTTACAGGTTTCAATCCTATATTTCCAAAAATATTTTGAGCCAACCAAAATTGAATCAAGCCAAAAAGCATAAAAATACCTGCCAATCCAAAGCCTAAACTCCAGCCTACTTGTTCACCTAAATAGCCACATAAAATAATTCCGATAAAGGCTCCTGCATTTACACCCATATAAAAAATGGTATAGGCACCATCTTTTTTTTCTGGTCGATCTTTATACATTTCTGAAATAATAGAGGTCATATTAGGTTTGAAAAAACCGTTACCTATAACCAATAAACCTAAACCTAAGTAAATTGACCATTGAGTTTCAACAGCCATAGATGCGTGACCCAAAGTCATTAACAACGCTCCAACCAAAACCGCATATCTAAACCCTATAATCTTATCTGCAAAATAACCACCCATCATCGTTGACAGATATACCAATCCGACATACGAGCCAAACAACGCCATGGCATGTTCACGCGGCCAACCCCAACCTTCATCGAAAAGTGAAGCCGTTAAAAACAGTACTAAAAGTGAACGCATTCCGTAGTACGAAAAACGTTCCCACATTTCAGTAAAAAATAATACGAATAACCCTGAAGGATGACCTAATACGGTACTTTTAAAAAATTGGTCGGTTGAGTTTTCTACCATAATATATTAGTTTTAGTTAGTCTTTTAAATTTTATTTACTATTAATGTACTTTACCCATTAGCTTTTTCATTAATGGTGAAAATGCAAGCACAACCAATCCTGCTCCTAAAGCATACTTAGCTATTAAAAGGAAACCATCGGTATAAATAGATAAAGTATCTAATCCGCCTACATTAACATCGGTACTTTCTACCGCTAATTGTTCTGATATAAAACCTACTATTTGAAAAGCATAGGCAGATGATAAAAACCAAACACCCATCATAAATGCCACAACATTTTTTGGTGATAAATCTGTGATTTTAGACAACCCAACGGGAGACATAAACAATTCTCCGATAGATATAATAAAATACATGATAAACAAATAGGCAAAAGGCACCATACCATTTTCATCGGCACTAGCACCACTAATTGATAGAATATAAAAACTTAAACCTGCCAAAACCAAACCTAAACCAAACTTATAAGGTGTTCTCGGGTTTAAATTCTTTTTAGCCAAATATGCCCATAATAACGAAATTGGAATAGCTAGTATGATAATAAACATTGAGTTTAGTGCATTCGTTTGACTTGCATTCATTATACCAGTTAAATCGACATTTCTTGAAGCGAATAACGTAATAACACTTCCTGATAATTCGTGAAAACCCCAAAACAAGGTCATAAAAAACGTAATTAAAACTGCCATAAACAGTTTTTTTCGAGCCTCAACATCTAATTTTACCATGATGTAAATGATATACGCCAATACAGCAAAACCAATAAACTTAAAAATGAAGCTCACATAATTTTGTTGCCAACACGAAAGTAAATAAGCAATTAATGGCGCACTTAAAAATGCTAAGATGGGAATTAATGTCTTCTGTGGAATACCAAGAACCTTTTTTTCATAAACCTCAACACTTGGAGGCAATCCGCGATTACCAAACACATCCTTTTTAATACCACTCCAGAAGAAAATTAAACCAGTTAACATCCCTATTCCGGCTAATCCAAACCCATAATGCCATCCATAAGCTGCTGCTAGCCATCCACATAAAAGTGGTGCCACAAAGCCGCCTATATTAATACCCATATAAAAAATAGTAAACCCAGAATCTTTTCTTACATCGCCATCTTCATATAACGACCCTACAAATGTTGAAATGTTAGGTTTAAAAAATCCATTCCCAACAACTATTAAAGCTAATGCCAAAAAGAAAGCAATGTTATTTTCTATGGCAAGAACAAAATGCCCTAAAGCCATTAAAACACCTCCTAAAAAAATAGAGCTACGCATGCCTAAAATTTTATCAGAAATCTGCCCTCCTATTACCGTTGATGCATATACCAAAGAACCATAAGACGCATAAACAACTGCTGTTGCAGCATCACGCTCGACTATAGCTTTGAAGATTTCCTGAACCATGTAAAGCGTTAATAACGCTCGCATGCCATAGAAACTAAATCGCTCCCACAATTCGGCAAAGAATAAATAAAATAGGCCTTTTGGGTGACCAAACATTTGAGGTTCGTTTGAAGTAGTAATTTTAGATTCTGCCATATTTTCTATCCTTTAATCTTTACTTGTTCTTTTTGCTTTTCAGCTTCCTGCTTTTCTATTTTATCACCTAATGTTTCATTGATAAAATGTGTCATTTTTTTATACAAATGAAGTCTTGTGTTGCCTCCATGAATACCATGGTTTTTATCAGGGTATACCGCCCAATCAAATTGCTTATCGGCTTGAATTAATGCTTCAGCAAGTCGCATGGTATTTTGTAAATGTACATTATCATCACCAGAACCATGTACTAATAAAAAATCACCTTTTAATTTATCCACATGATTTATAGGTGAGTTTTCATCATAGCCACTGGCGTTTTCTTGTGGGGTAGACATATAGCGCTCGGTGTAAATGGTATCATAAAAACGCCAACTACTTACAGGCGCCACCGCAATGGCCATTTTAAACACATCGTTACCTTTAAACAAGCAGTTGCTACTCATAAAACCTCCATAACTCCAGCCCCAAATACCTATTCTACTAGCATCAACAAATGGTAATTCACCTAATTGTTTTGCAGCCTGAATTTGATCTTCAACTTCATATTTCCCAAGCTCGTTTTGTGTTACTTTTTTAAAACTAGCACCTTTAAACCCTGTTCCTCTACCATCAACACAAGCAACAATATAGCCTTGTTGCGCTAAGTGCTGATACCAATAATCGTTGGCACTATTCCATCTATTGGCAACTTGTTGTGACCCAGGACCAGAATATTGATACATTAATAATGGGTATAGTTTATTCTCATCAAAATCAGCTGGTTTAATCATCCACATATTTAAATCGTTACCGTTTACATGAATGGTACTAAACTCCTTTTTTGAAGTCTTGTAATCTGATAGGTTTTGCGATAACACATCGTTATCTTTAATACTTTTAATTAAATTACCAGATGTAGTACTATTTAAGGTATATTCAGGTGGTGTTGTTGCACTTGAAAATGTATTGATAAAGTATGAAAAATCAGCACTAAAAGCGGCACTGTTTGTACCTTCGCTTTTGGTCAATCTAGTTTTATCACGACCATTTAGCTTAATAGAATAAACATCGCGATTTATCGAACCGTTTTCAACAGACTGGTAAAAAATAGTATTGGTGTTTTCATCATAACCGTAATAGTTTGTTACTTCCCAATTACCTTTTGTAACTTGGTTTATAAGCTTCCCATTTTTATCATAATGATATATGTGGTTATAACCATCTTTTTCACTCGTCCAAATAAAACTATTATCCTTTAAAAAAGTTAAATTATCGGTAATATCAATATAGGCTTTGTCTTTTTCTGCTAATGCTAAAGTAGATGTATTTGTCTTTGCATTTATCAACCACAAATCTAACTCATTTTGATGCCTATTCATGTATTGAGCGCTTAATACATCAGGATTATTAGTCCATTTTATTCGTGGAATATAAAAATCATTATAAGTTTTATTAACCTTTACTTCTTCCGTTTCATTAACATTTAAATCATAAATATGAAGTGAAACTATAGAGTTAGCCTCTCCTGCTTTTGGATATTTAAACACTTGTTGAGTTTGATAAAGTCCGTTACCATAAACGTCCATAGAAAACTCTGGCACATTGGTTTCATCAAAACGAATAAAAGCGATTTTCTTACTATCGGCACTCCAATCAAACGCTCTTACAAAAGCAAATTCTTCTTCATAAACCCAATCGGTAATACCATTAATAATTTCATTCTTTTTACCATCAAAGGTAATTTGAGTTGTTTTATCTGAATCTAAATCCTTAACGTACAAATTATTCATATAACCATAGGCTACATATTTCCCATCTGGAGAAAATGTTGGTTCTTGAATTTTATGGTCAGCAACATTTTGTATAGAGTTTTCACTAATGTTAAATACAACATATTTTCCTAGGGTAGAGCGTCTGAAAATAGATTCTTCAGCAAAGGCTAATAAAATTTTACTTTCATCTTTACTAAAAGTATAATTAGTAAAATGTCCTAAATCAATATCTGCTGAACTCACTAAGGTTTTTACCTTTTCCAAAGTTTTGTAGTCGTAAATATCTATGGACGTACTTCTAGAATATCTATCAAAATTTAAAACAGAGTACTGCTGACCATTAGCCATAGAATGCAGTATATCCATACGCTCGGCTCTAAAAGTGTTATCACTCCAAATGTCTTCGAGTGTGATTTCTTTTGTTTGAGCTATTAAAAATGTAGATATAAAAAGGGAAATGAAAAGGGAGAATTTCAGGTGCTTCATTGATAATTTGTATTGTTTTATTTGCGCCAAATGTAACATCCAAAAAATAAATTCTTATTCTTATAAATCAAAAATAATGGATGTTTTATTAAAAAAAATAGTTATTTCACAAAATGTTGTCAAGTTTACTAAAAATTATGTAAAAAACCTCTAATATTAACACTTAAATAAATAGGTTTAAAACGATACTATTCAATATTCATACCAAGAGTAGTATCTTTGCACTGCAAATAAACTTGTTATGAGTAAATCTATTTCTGGTTTTTCAAAACTCTCTAAATCTAAAAAAATTGATTGGATTGTTAACACATATTTTTCTAATGCCGAAGACGCCAAACGTGTATTAAAACAATACTGGAGTACCAATGATAAATTACAACAGCTTCATGACGAGTTTATTGAAAACACCATAACAAACTACTATTTGCCACTGGGTGTTGCTCCAAATTTTTTAATAAATAATAAGTTGTACACTATCCCCATGGCAATTGAAGAAAGCTCTGTTGTAGCTGCTGCTAGTAAAGCAGCTAAGTTTTGGCTGGATAGAGGTGGATTTAAAACTACTGTGATTTCGACGACAAAGATTGGTCAAGTACATTTTATATATAAAGGAGATTTTAAAAAATTAAAAGCCTTTTTTACTAGTGTTAAACCGAAACTTATTCAAGATACTGAATCTATCACAAAAAATATGCAGAAACGTGGTGGCGGTATTATTGATATTGAATTGCGTAATAAAACTGAAGATATAAAAGATTACTACCAGCTCCATGTATCCTTTGAAACCCTGGATGCTATGGGAGCAAATTTTATCAACTCATGTTTAGAACAGTTTGCGAAAACGTTCAAAAATGAAGCATTAGCTTTCGATTTGTTTTCTGAAGAAGAAAAGCAAATTGATATAGTAATGAGTATCCTATCTAATTATGTCCCTAATTGTTTAGTACGTGCTGAAGTAAGTTGTAAGATTGAAGATTTAAGTCAAGATAATACTATATCTGGCGAAGCATTTGCGAATAAATTTGTTCAGGCAGTAAATATTGCTGAAGTTGAACCATACCGTGCGGTAACACATAATAAAGGTATTATGAATGGTATTGATGCTGTGGTTTTGGCAACAGGAAATGACTTTCGAGCGGTTGAAGCTGGGGTACATGCTTATGCTTCACGACATGGTAGATACTGTAGCTTAACACATGCAAAAGTTGAAAATGGCATTTTTACTTTTTGGATGGAAATTCCTTTAGCTTTAGGAACTATTGGTGGACTTACAGGTTTGCACCCTTTAGTTAAATTATCGTTAGAATTATTGCATAAACCCTCAGCTAAAGAATTGATGCAAATTGTGGCTGTAGCAGGATTAGCACAGAATTTTGCGGCGCTTCGCTCTTTAACAACTACAGGTATCCAACAAGGGCACATGAAAATGCATTTAATGAATATTTTAAATCAGTTTGAGGCTAACGAATTTGAAAAGGAAACTTTGACAGAATATTTTAAAAACCACACTGTAACTCATAGTGCAGTAACCGAGGCTATTAATGAATTAAGAATAAAAAATTAATAGTGAAAACTTTTTACAGCAACGGTAAATTATTATTAACTGGTGAGTATGTTGTACTTGATGGGGCATTTTCGTTAGCCATTCCAACAAAATACGGACAATCTTTAATTGTGGAAGAAATTGATGAACCAAAAATTAGTTGGACAAGTTTAAATGATGAAGGAAATATTTGGTTTGAAGATGAATTTATCTTAAATAATAATGAGGTATTAAAATCAACTAACAATAATACCATTTCTAAAAGGTTAAATGAAATTTTAAATATTGCCAAAACATTAAATCCTATTTTTTTAAACCCAGAAAAGGGTGTGAAAGTTACTACTAAATTAGATTTCCCGAGAGATTGGGGACTTGGAACCTCCTCAACATTAATAAACAATATAGCGCAATGGGCAAATGTTGATGCTTATCAACTTTTAAAAAACAGTTTTGGTGGTAGTGGTTATGATATTGCTTGTGCACAAAATAATACTCCAATTACGTATCAATTACAAAATGACAATCCGTTAGCTAAAGCGGTGGACTTTAATCCTGATTTTAAAGAACACCTATATTTTGTTCATTTAAACAAAAAGCAAAATAGTCGTGACGGTATAAAACATTACCGCGACAGCAGTGAAAACTTAGAATCTGCAATTAAGGAAATAAGTGGCATCACACTCAAAATTCTAACTTCTAATTCTTTACGAGATTTTGAAAACTTAATAAATAGTCATGAAACTATCATTTCCAAAATAACGAAACAAACAACTGCTAAAGATTTACTTTTTTCAGATTATGAAGGAAGCATTAAAAGTCTTGGTGCTTGGGGTGGTGATTTTATATTAGTTACATCGCAAGGAAACCCAACTAACTATTTCGTTAAAAAGGGTTATAACACTGTTATTCCTTATAGTGATACGGTTTTATAAATCGAGATAGCTTTATTTTACAAATAAAAAATCCACTCATAATACAATATTAAAAGTGGATTTATTTTGTCGGGGTGGCAGGATTCGAACCTGCGACCTCCGCGTCCCAAACGCGGCGCGATAACCGGGCTACGCTACACCCCGATTTTGGTTATCTGTAACGGGATGCAAATATACTTTTTTTATTCATTTCATAATTAAAAAAAATTAAAAAATATTTAAAGTATAAAAGTGATAATTTAGCATCATAAATTTTAGAATAAACCCAACGCCTGTTGTGAAAAAAAGTTTTTTTTCTTTTATATTTTTATACACCACCTACTTTAGTTTTGGACAAATTAAGGGGAAAATTGTTGATAACAACAATAGCTTCCCATTGGCTTTTACACATATAACAAATACAGCGAACAAAGATTCAATAATTTCGGATGTTAATGGTTTATTTGAGTTAAATAAAGTTGGAACCTATACCTTTAAAAAAAAAGGTTATATAAAAAAAATAATTGAGCTTAAAGATGATAGATATTATATCATTCAACTTGATATTGATCCTTTTGAATTAAATGAAGTTGTAATAAATTCAAATCAAATTCCTAAAAAACTTAAAACATCTTCAACTGCTATAAGCGTAATTTCTTCAGAAGACATTCAACTTGCAAATAATACAGATTTTGCTCCAATTTTAAACAGAGCCACAGGTGTTTTTATGCAAAATGGTGCTCTAAACACAAACAGAATAACTATTAGAGGTATTGGTTCAAGAAATCTTTTTGGAACCTCAAAAATCAGAGCATATTTTAAAGATATCCCATTAACAAATGGAAGCGGGGAAACTACAATTGAAGATTTTGAACTTGCTGCAATCGCTCAACTTGAAATTACAAAGGGTTCTGCATCCAGCATTTATGGTGCTGGTTTAGGCGGTACTATTCACTTAATACCTCAAAATGGATATTTAAATCAAATATCATCGAATGCTGAATTTTCTATTGGGTCCTTCGGATTGATTAAAAGTATTTTGAACGCGAATTATGGTAATTCTAAACATAGTTTTAGAACTGTTTACAGCAACACACATAGTGATGGCTATCGTGAAAACAATGAATATAATAGACAAACATATACCTTAACCTCCAATCATTTTTTAAGCAATAAAGATGAGTTGTCATTTTTGGTAAGCTACGTCGATTTAAACGCTTTTATACCAAGTTCTATTAATGAAGATGCGTTTTTAAACAATCCAAAGTCTGCAGCATTCACATGGAAACAATCTAAAGGTTTTGAAGATTCAAAACGTGGTATTTTCGGCTTATCATGGAATCATTATTATTCAAATAATATAAAACAGATTACAAGTATTTTCACCTCTTTTAGAGACGCTTATGAACCACGTCCTTTCAATATCCTAAAAGAGAACACCTTGGCTTATGGCATAAGAAGCAGGTTACTAGGAACACTAAAGCTTTTTAACAGAAACTTGAATTGGACGTTTGGTGGAGAGCTATTTAAAGACACTTATAACTATGAAACTTTTGAAAATTTATACGACAATTTTCCAGAAGGTACTGGCAGTGTTCAAGGAGATCAATTATCAGATTTTAAAGAAAATCGAACTTACTATAATCTTTTTGCCGAAACCAATTATGAGATTTCAGACAAAACAACACTTTCTATTGGATTTAATTTAAACGAAACCACTTATAAGTTGCACGACAACTTCCCTGTTTCAGATTCAAATCCTGATCAAACAGGACGTTTCAAGTATAAAGGTATTATTTCGCCTAAGTTTGGATTATCTCATGCCTTTTCAGAACGCATTAATGTTTTCTCCAACGTAAGTCATGGATTTTCTCCGCTTTCTCTACAGGAAACACTTTTACCTGATGGCCAAATAAATACCAACTTAAAGCCTGAAACTGGTTGGAATTTTGAAGTTGGAACTCGTGGTTCATTACTCAACAATCGTTTACACTTTAACACATCCATTTATCAACTAAACATTGAAAATCTGCTTGTTTCAAGGCAAACAGCTCAAGACCAATTTATTGGTATTAATGCTGGCAGTACGCAGCATCAAGGTTTAGAGGTTGATTTAAACTATAAGCTATTAACAAATGAAAAAATGACTATGAGATTGTTTACCAACTACACTCTAAACCATTTTATTTTTAAAACTTTTGTTGATGATTCTAATGATTATTCAGGGAATAAATTAACAGGAGTCCCATCCGATGTTTTTAACTTAGGTGTTAGTTTTGATTTATCAATGGGTCTTTACGGAAACATTAATTATCAATACGTTGGAAGCATGCCTATTACGGATGAAAACAATTTATTTTCCGCTAGTTACAATTTATCAAACCTTAAAATTGGATATAAAGCAAACCTTAATAAAAAGCTAAAGTTAAATGCATTTTATGGCTTAAATAATATCTTTGATGAACATTATGCTTCTCAAATTTTGATAAATGCTACAGGATTTGGCGGAAGCGCTCCTCGTTATTATTATCCAGGTAATCCTATAAATTATTATACTGGAATTAACGTAAACTATAATTTTTAATGTAAATTATAACCAAAAAATAACATGAAACAAATTCATTCATTATTAGCAATAACCTTTATCGTTTTTAGCGCTTGCGCACAACAAAAAGACTCAGAGGTTAAAGCGGAATCTCCAACAAATGTAAATTATACTTCAGAATTAGTCGTTCTAGACTTAAACATCCCATGGGGAATGGCTTTTTTACCTGACGGAAGTATCTTAATAACTGAAAAATCAGGGGAATTAATTCATTTTAAAAACGGTGAAAAAAATTTAATTGAAGGTGTTCCAGATGTATATGTTAGAGGCCAAGGTGGTTTTATGGATGTAAAGCTGCACCCTAACTACAAAGACAATGGATGGATTTACTTTTCATTTGCTTCTTCGGAAGGTGAAGGTGATGGTGGAAATACGGCTATTTTAAGAGCAAAACTAAATGGCAATACATTGGTTGAAAACAAAGTATTGTACAAAGCTAGCCCTAACTCAAAAAGAGGGCAACATTTCGGATCTAGAATTGAATTTGATGATGAAGGCTTTTTATATTTCTCAATTGGAGATAGAGGCGATCGTGATGTAAACCCACAAGATATTACTAGAGATTGTGGCAAAATTTACCGCTTGAATGATGATGGCAGTATTCCTGAAGACAATCCTTTTGTAAAAACCGAAAATGCCAAAACTGCCATTTTTAGTTACGGACATAGAAACCCACAAGGTATGGCGAAAAACCCTTTTACCAGAGCCATTTGGGTAAATGAGCATGGTCCGCGAGGTGGTGATGAAATTAACGTGATTGAAAAAGGAAAAAACTACGGTTGGCCAGTAATCTCATATGGTATAAATTATAGCGGAACTACCTTTACTGATATTACCGAAAAAGAAGGTATGGAACAACCGCTTTTTTATTGGGTGCCATCTATTGCTCCTAGCGGAATGGATTTTGTTTCTTCGGATATATATCCTGATTGGAAAGGCAACGTCTTAGTTGGTTCGTTAAAATTTGAATATTTGGAACGATTGGTTCTTAAAAACAATAAGGTTGTAAAACGCGAAAAACTATTAGAAGGCATAGGTCGTGTAAGACATGTGGTTCAAGCACCAGATGGTTACATTTATGTAGCTGTTGAAGGCAAAGGTATTTTTAAAATCGTTCCTAAGAATTAATCCATTATTATGAAATCTCCTTTTTTAAGTTTGTTCATGTTTTGTGCAATTCTACTTAATTGTAATTCGCAAACAGCTGAATTAAAATCTAGTATAGAACGTGGTAAAGATATTTATACAGATTTTTGTGTTACTTGCCATTTGCCTAATGGGGAAGGTGTAAAAAATGTATATCCTCCTTTAGCGCAGTCCGATTATCTAAAAAACAATCGCGAAGCGAGTATTTTAGGAATTAAATATGGTCAAAAAGGAGAAATTGTAGTCAATGGGAAAACTTACAATAGCTTTATGGCACCCATGGGTTTGAGCGATGATGAAGTAGCTGATGTGATGAATTACATTACAAACAGTTGGGGTAATCAAGAAGATAAAATAATTACGGAGGAAGAAGTTTCGAAGATTAAAAAATAAAGCTAATTCCGTTTTAAATAGGTTGAACAATTAACTAACTTTGTGAAGTTCATAAAACTTTTTTCATGCTTATTATAGGAATAGCTGGTGGTACTGGTTGTGGTAAAACAACCGTTGTAAATCAAATATTAAATGAATTGCCTGAAGGCGAAGTTGGTATTATTTCACAAGATTCTTATTACAAAGACACCACTCATTTGTCTTATGACGAACGTGTTAAAATCAATTTTGATCATCCAAGGTCTATTGATTTTGATTTATTAGAAGAACACCTAAAGGAATTAAAAAAAGGCAATCCTATACACCAACCTGTGTATTCTTTCGTTAAACATAATAGAACAGGTGATACCATTTTAACGCACCCGAGAAAAGTAATAATTGTTGAAGGTATTTTGATACTTACTAACCCTGAACTTAGGGAGATGTTCGACATAAAAATATTTGTGCATGCCGATAGTGACGAACGTTTAATCAGGCGTTTAAAACGTGATATTCAAGAACGTGGAAGGGATTTAGATGAAGTGCTTGCAAGATACCAAACAACATTAAAACCTATGCACAATCAGTTTATAGAACCTATGAAAGAGTATGCGGATATTATCATTCCAAACAATCACTATAATACGGTTGCAATCGATATTGTAAAAACCATCATTAACGATAAATTATAATGGCTATTAGTAAAAGTAAATACCTAAAACCCTTCAAAAATTGGTTCGTACTAATTTTAGTAATTTTTGCCGTTTGGATGTTATTTTTTGATGCTAATTCATGGCTTATACATCATGAATTAAATTCTGAAATCGAAGATTTGGAAAACGAGAAAGAATATTACAAAAAGGAGATTGAGAAGGATAATAAAGCGATAAAAGAATTAAGTACTGAAGAAGGACTAGAAAAATTTGCCAGAGAAGAATATTATATGAAGCGAGAAAATGAGGAGATTTATATTATTGAATATGAAGACAGCTTAAAAACTAAATAATTATGGGTAAAAAATTGTTTAGTGATTTTCAACCAGTTTCATCAAAACAATGGAAACAAAAAATACAGTTTGATTTAAAAGGAGCCGATTATAATGAAACACTTATATGGAACACCAATGAAGATATTGCTGTAAAGCCTTTTTATCATGCCGATGAGTTTAATGAATTACCACCTGTTTCAAATACTAAAGCATCGCAATGGAAAATTTGTCAATCTATATTTGTTGCACACGTTGAAAAATCGAACTTAAACGCGATTGACGCGATTGAACGCGGTGCGGAAAGTATCCTATTCACCCTTCCAAATGAGGATATCTCAATTGAAGATTTACTTAAAAATATTGATTTAGATAATATCATCATTCACTTTGAACCGCAATTTTTATCAGACACTTTTGTAAAAAAAATAGCAAATATACCTTCAAAGGCAGGAATCAGAGTCCATACAGATATTATAAATCATCTAGCCAAATCTGGTAATTGGTTTAACAATTTAAATGACGATTTTAAAAAGTTTGAAACCATTGCAAAATCTAACAAATCCTTCACCATTGATGTTTCGTTATACCAAAATGCAGGAGCAACAATGGTACAACAACTTGCATATGCTTTGGCACATGCCAACGAGTATTTAAACTATATATATGAGAATCCGTCACTTCGAGTGATTTTCGATGATAAGAGTATCGAGAAGTCCACCATTATTTTTAAAGTTTCAGTAGGTAGTAATTACTTTTTCGAAATCGCAAAATTAAGAGCGCTACGTAAACTCTGGAGTGCTTTAGCCTCAGAATATGGAATAAACTCATTTTGCAATATTGTAGCAACTCCTACAAAACGCAACAAAACTATTTATGATTACAATACCAATATGTTACGCACGACTACGGAATGTATGAGTGCTATTCTTGGAGGAGCCAATACTATTTGCAATTTAGCCTATGACGCTATTTATCATAAAACGAATGAATTTGGCGAACGTATTGCTAGAAATCAGTTGTTAATTTTAAAACACGAAAGCTATTTTAACCAAGTTGACAATCCTGCCGATGGAACTTATTATATAGAAAGTTTAACCAATCAACTTACCGAAAAAACTCTTGATTTATTTAAAAATATTGAAACAAATGGTGGGTTTTTAAAGCAATTAAAAGAAGGCACCATTCAAAGAAAGATAAAAGAAAGTGCTAATAAAGAACAGCAGCAGTTTGATACTGGTGACGAGGTTTTATTAGGCACAAACAAACACCCTAATACTAATGACAGGATGAAAAACGATTTAGAGATTTATCCTTTTGTAAAAACAAACCAGAGAAAAACATTAATTGAACCTATAATAGATAAACGATTAGCAGAGAAATTAGAACAAAAACGATTAAAAAATGAAACTTAAAATAAACTTAAAAACTACCCTTTTTACCTTCTTCTTAGCATTCACTTTTTTTGGTTGTAAAAAAGAAAATACTTTTACGGATTATAAATATGCAGATAAGCCAGATGTTTTAAATTGTGAAACTATAGATTCAGAATTATACAAGGAAGCTCTTTATGCTTTTGAAGATGATATTTTAAACTTCTATAAAAAAACTAACCCAAACGAATCTTTACTTCAATCCTACAATAAATTTATAAGAACCGCTATTTATGGCAGCTTAAATTATCAAGATATCATATCATCACATACGGCTAAAGTGTTTGAAGCGTTAAAAAATGAAGCTGATTTATGGGATGCAGGAAATACAAAAAGTCATTTAAACTACAACAGTAAAATCTTAAACTGCGTTTCAAATAACATACAAGATACTGCGCTTAAAACTACTTTTAATGCGCTTATATCAACAAACAGCATGTCTCCAAAATTATTTGGCTCGCCATTAATGCCAAAGTACAGAAATGCACTTAACGATAAATATTTAGCCACTTATATAGCACTCGATTTATTTTATGCAAAGTTATTCGATATAGATATTTCGCAAATTGATTTTGATAAACCCGAACCTACCCTAGATTTTAATGTGATTCCACAAAAATCAAATACTAATTCAAATTGATTTGAGAAAAAAAATTCAACATATTAGTATTAAATCAGAAACTTCAAGTTTAAAGCCTGAAAAGAAAATCTTTAATACAGCTGAAGGCATAGAGATTAAGTCTGTCTATTCAAAAAACGACATTAAAGATTTAGAGCATTTAAATTTTGTTGCTGGAATTACACCAAATTTACGAGGCCCTTATTCAACAATGTATGTTCGTAGGCCTTGGACTATTAGGCAGTATGCTGGATTTTCAACAGCTGAAGAAAGCAATGCTTTTTACAGGCGCAATTTAGCTGCAGGTCAAAAAGGACTCTCTGTCGCATTTGATTTAGCTACACATCGTGGGTATGATTCAGACCATGAACGTGTGGTCGGCGATGTTGGTAAAGCAGGTGTTGCGATTGATTCGGTTGAGGATATGAAGCTACTTTTTGACCAGATTCCTTTAGATAAAATGTCGGTTTCCATGACTATGAATGGTGCTGTTCTACCAATTATGGCATTTTATATTGTAGCTGCAGAAGAACAAGGTGTAAAACCCGAACATTTAGCTGGCACAATTCAAAACGATATTCTCAAAGAATTTATGGTGCGAAATACATACATCTATCCACCTACGCCATCCATGAAAATCATTTCTGATATTTTTGAATATACCAGCAAAAATATGCCTAAATTCAACAGTATAAGTATTTCTGGCTACCACATGCAAGAAGCTGGAGCTACCTGCGATATTGAGCTAGCTTACACACTTGCCGATGGTTTAGAATACATTAGAAAAGGATTAGACGCTGGCATGAATATCGACACCTTTGCTCCTCGCCTTTCGTTTTTCTGGGCTATTGGCATGAACCACTTTATGGAAATTGCTAAAATGCGTGCCGCGCGTATGTTGTGGGCAAAATTAGTAAAACAATTTAACCCTAAAGATGAGAAATCACTCGCTTTACGTACCCATTGTCAAACCTCTGGTTGGAGCTTAACCGAGCAAGACCCATTTAACAATGTAGCCAGAACTACTATTGAAGCGGCCGCGGCTGCCTTTGGCGGCACACAAAGTTTACATACAAATGCACTAGACGAAGCTATTGCTTTACCTACCGATTTTTCAGCACGTATAGCACGTAACACCCAGATATATTTACAAGAAGAAACAAAAATCACCAAAACAGTAGACCCTTGGGCGGGCAGTTATTACGTTGAAAAACTAACACACGATATTGCTCAAAAAGCTTGGGAACTAATTGAAGAAGTGGAAACTTTGGGTGGAATGACTAAAGCTATTGAGGCCGGTATTCCTAAAATTAGAATTGAAGAAGCTGCTGCAAAAAAACAAGCACGGATTGATTCTGGGCAAGATATTATTGTAGGTGTAAATAAATTTAGACTGGATGAGGAAGATCCTATCTCCACTTTAGAAGTCGATAATCAAACGGTTAGAAATTCTCAAATAGAACGATTAAATCAATTAAAAGCTTCAAGAAATTCTGAAAAAGTAAAAGAAACACTATCAAAATTAACCGAAGTAGCACGAACAGGACAAGAAAATTTATTAGCTTTAGCTGTTGATGCAGCTCGCGAGCGTGCTACGCTTGGTGAAATAAGTGATGCTTTAGAAGTTGCATTCGGACGTTATAAGGCTCAAATAAAATCATTTTCTGGTGTGTATAGTAAAGAAATAAAAAACGATGTGTCTTTTAAAAAGGCACAAGAATTAGCCGATAAGTTTGCGGAACAAGATGGTAGAAGACCACGTATTATGATTGCTAAAATGGGGCAAGATGGTCATGATCGAGGTGCCAAAGTTGTTGCAACTGGTTATGCCGATGTTGGTTTTGATGTAGATATTGGTCCTTTATTTCAAACACCACAAGAAGCCGCAAAACAAGCGGTGGAAAACGACGTTCATATTTTAGGCGTATCATCACTTGCTGCTGGACATAAAACCTTAGTACCACAGGTAATTGAGGAGTTAAAAAAATACGGTAGAGATGATATCGTGGTAATTGTGGGTGGTGTAATACCCAAACAAGATTATCAATTTTTATTTGATGCTGGTGCTGTGGCTGTATTTGGTCCGGGAACAAAAATTAGTGATGCAGCGATTAAAATTTTAGAGATTTTGATTGATTGATTTAACAAATTAACTTTTAAATAATGTTTTATAAAAACTTAGGCATTTATTTCGCTTTTGCGATAATTCTATTTGCTTGTAATCAGGTTAAAAAAGAATCAAAACTCCATGAAAAAGATAAAATACTAAAACTTCATCATTTACAAAGAGATTATCATTTTAATAAAGACTCTATTGCTTTTGCAAACCAACTTTCAAATAATTTTATTTCAGTTAATAAAGGTGAAATTACTTTTCCTAAAAAAGACGAAACACTTGCTCGGTATAATCGCTATTTCTCTTCTGTCGAATTTATAAAATGGGACGACCTATCTGAACCTATTATTAAATTTTCAAATGATAGTAGTATGGCTTATACCGTGGTAGAAAAAGAAGTTATTATAACCTATAAAGATAGTAGTGGGAGTTCTGTAGAAGGAAAAACGCTTTTCGCATGGACTGCTATTTACAGAAAAGAAAACGGAGAATGGAAAATTGAGTGTGTTACATCTACTAATAAGCCTATCAACTAAGTCGCTAGGTTTAAAAATACTATTGTATAAAAAAACCTGCCATTAAAAATAGCAGGTTTTTTTTATTAAGAATTATTTGTCTAATCTACTTTCTTGTCTTCATTTTTAATTTCATATTCAACAAAATCTCCTGCATTAATAACGGTCCAATTATCAAATGTTTTAAAGTATTTTTTAATTACTTTATTAACATCCTCAACGGTTAAACTCGTTACTTTATCTTCAACATTTTTGTAGAACATCATATCTCTATCATAATATAAGTTGTTGTTAATTGTATTGGCTAGCTCATTATCTTTTGCTCTTGACACATTTTGACCTTGCACCCAACTATTCACAGCTACTTTAAGTTCTTCCTCAGTAATACCATCTTTAATAAAACGCTCAATTTCTTCACTAAATCCTTTTTGAACTTTACTTGCGTTTTCAGGCGCATAAATGGCATATACCAAAATAGAAGATTTTTTATCTTTTGGATTGGAGTCAACACTTACTTGTCCTCCAGCACCATAACTAACGCCATCTTTTTGTCTTAAACGGGTTGTAATTCTTGAGCTTAATACACCGCCACCAAATATAGAACTAGCTACTTGTAACGCTGCATAGTCGTCATCTACTTGACTGCCTTCAAAAGACATCATACCTATACTAATAGCATTTTTCTTGTCTGGAGTTTTTATTTTTTCGTTTGTCGCATTGTTAGGAGCATAACCATCAGCAATTGGCTGGTAAGGTTTATCCGATTTAAAATCAGCAAAATTAGTTTCAAAATAATCTTTTAATTTTTGCTCATCTATATTACCAATTGCTACTAAAGTTGCATTATCTGAAATACCATAAAACTCATTATAGTAAGCTTGAATTGCTTCTACAGTAGCTGCATTTATTTCCTCAATATCTTCTTGAATAGTAGTAGCATGTAACGGATGCCCTTTTTCAAATTTATTATTTAAAATCCCTAATTGTTTACTCGCTAAATAATTAGGCTCCGTTTTGTTTTGTTCTATACTTGCTAAATCTTGTGTTTTAAGTTTTTCCAATTCTTCTTTATCAAAACTTGGATTTTTAAGCATATCCGTCATTAATGCCAAAGCTTCCATAAGATGTTCTTCGGTCGTATTTATATTGGCACTTACTCGACCGTTTGAACCAGAAAAACGGATGGAAGATTTGATCGCACTTAGCTTATCTTCAATATCTTGTCTTGAATTATTTTTAGTGCCTTTATCCAACATTCTAGCTGTATAACTAGCTAAACGCCCTTTGTTCATAAAATCGTTTACATTACCATTTCTAATAGTGAATGTAAGCGTCACGGTCTCACCACGATTATCTTTCTTAATAAAACCATATTCAATTGGTGTTTTTTGAAGTTCTCCAGAATCTAGTCTGTTTTGAATATTTTCATAAGACACATCAAAAGCTTCACCTGCGTTTAACCCTTCTTTTCCTTTATAAGAATTCACTAATTCGTTTAAACCTTCTGTATATTCAATTTCAACACGAATAGGCTTTTCTGCTGGAATAAAGTTTCCAACTGTTCTATTAGTATTGATTAAATAGCGTTGAATAGCTGCATTAACTTTTTCAGGAGTCATGCTTTCCACTCTATCTCTTTGAATTAGAGATAATCTCCAATCGCCTGCACCAATAAATTCACTCATATAAGTTCCTAAAAAAGCTGAATTTCTACTAATTTGATCAAATCGTTTTAACAAATTAGCCTTAGCTCTATTTACCTCTTCTTCAGTAACAGGGTTATTTTTTAAATCATCTAAAAGGGTTAACATAGTACTTTCAGCTTCTGCTAGAGATTTATCTGAAGGTACATTAACGTTTATGTACATAAATGATGGCTCTTTGGTAAATGGAGAAAAAGACCAAATACTTGATGCTTTTTTCCCGTCAACTAAAGCTTTATAAAGTCTTCCTGACGGGTTATCTGTTAAAATTTGTTCAGCAACAGACATAGCAGCAAAATCTTCATGCGAACCTGCAGGTATATGGTATAAAGCTGATACAAGTTGTAAATCTCCAACACGACTTAAGGTAACACGTTTCTCTCCATCTTGTGCTGGCTCAACAGTTGGTATATCACGTAATGGTGTGTCTGGATTTTTTATAACCCCAAACTTCTTCACAATTAACTCTAAAGTTTTATTAGTATCAAACTTTCCAGTTACCATTAGTACAGCATTGTCTGGTCTGTAATATTTTTTGTAAAAAGCTTTAAGGTTTTCAATAGGTACTCGCTCGATATCCGACCGATTACCAATGGTAGATTTTCCATAATTATGCCATAAATACGCAGCACTAATTACTTTTTCCATTAAAACTCCTGTTGGTGAATTCTCACCGCTTTCAAATTCATTTCTAACTACTGAAAATTCAGAATCTAAATCTTTTTTAGCTATGTAAGAGTTAACCATTCTATCGGCTTCTAAATCCAATGCCCATTCTAAATTGTCATCTGTAGCATTAAACGTTTCAAAATAATTGGTTCTATCATACCAGGTAGTTCCGTTTGGTCTTGCTCCACGCTCAGTTAATTCTTTTGGAATATCTGGGTGGTTTGGCGTTCCCTTAAACACTAAGTGTTCTAATAAGTGAGCCATTCCTTTTTCGCCATAACCCTCATGTCTGGAACCTACTAAATAGGTAATGTTTACTGTTATGGTTTGCGCAGAATTATCTGGAAACAACAACACTTTTAATCCATTATCAAGCATATACTCAGTAATACCTTCAACTTGGGCCGTTTGTTTTATTTGCGCCTCAGCAGTAAAACCGAGTGTGACTGTGATTAAAAAAATTGTAAGAAATTGTTTGATTTTTTTCATTATATATAGTTTTTTTCTGAACGCTAAATATATAACTTCAAATTGAAAAAAATGTTAACTTTATTCTAATAATTAAATATAATCGTATCAATTTTACTTTACTTTGATTGATTGCTTTCCGTTTACCGATTTGTTAACAAGTTGCATTTTTATTCCTCATAAATAATTGTATTTTTACCGCTTATTAAACCAAATCATTAATGGGTAAAATTATTGCAATTGCTAATCAAAAAGGCGGTGTTGGGAAAACCACAACCTCCATAAATTTAGCTGCTTCGTTGGGTGTTCTAGAAAAAAAAGTGTTACTTATAGATGCTGACCCTCAGGCAAATGCAACTTCTGGAATTGGAATTGATGTGGAATCTGTAGAAATAGGAACTTATCAACTTTTGGAACATTCTAATTCCGCAAGAGAAGCCATCATAAGCACCGAAACTCCTAACTTGGATATTATTCCTGCTCATATTGATTTAGTGGCTATTGAAATAGAGCTTGTTGATAAAGATGAACGGGAGTACATGCTAAAAAAGGCACTGCAAGAAATTAAGAATGATTACGATTATATTTTAATAGATTGCGCTCCTTCATTGGGGCTTTTAACTTTAAATGCGTTAACTGCCGCTGATGCTGTAATGATACCTATTCAATGTGAGTATTTCGCCCTTGAAGGCTTAGGAAAACTATTAAATACAATTAAAAGTGTACAAAAAATACACAATCCAGCGTTAGATATTGAAGGTTTATTACTAACCATGTATGATTCGCGTTTACGACTATCTAACCAAGTAGTGGAAGAAGTTCAAAAGCACTTTAACGATATGGTTTTTCAAACAATTATCCAACGTAATGTACGTTTAAGTGAAGCACCTAGTTACGGCGAGAGCATAATTAATTACGACGCCAGTAGTAAAGGTGCAAACAATTACTTAAGTTTGGCAAAAGAAATTATCAATAAAAACTCCTAAATTATGGCTAAGGCAACTAAAAAACAGGCTTTAGGTAGAGGTTTATCAGCATTATTAAACGACCCTAGTAACGACATTCAATCGGTACAAGATAAAAATGCGGATAAAGTTATTGGGAATATTGTTGAGTTAGATATAGATTTTATTGAGGTTAATCCGTTTCAACCTCGTACTAATTTCAGCGAAGAATCGTTACGTGAATTGGCTTCTTCTATAAAAGAATTAGGCATTATTCAACCTATTACGGTTAGAAAATTAGGGGTAAACAAATTCCAATTAGTTTCTGGTGAGCGTCGTTTTAGAGCTTCTAAATTATTAAATTTAGAAACCATTCCTGCATATGTTAGAATTGCTAACGATCAGGAATCGCTTGAAATGGCATTGGTTGAAAATATCCAACGTCAAGATTTAGACCCTATTGAGATTGCTTTATCGTACCAACGTTTAATTGACGAAATCAATTTAACCCAAGAGCAAATGAGTGAGCGCGTTGGTAAAAAGCGTTCTACCATTGCTAACTATTTACGTTTATTAAAGTTAGACCCTATCATTCAAACCGGGATGCGCGATGGGTTTATTTCTATGGGACATGGGCGTGCTTTAATCACCATTGAAGATCAAACTATTCAGTTAGATATCTACGAGAAAATACTATCAAAAAAACTTTCGGTTAGAGAAACTGAAAACCTAGTACGAGATTACAATGCTCCTGATAATAACCTTTCGACTTCTAAAAAAGATGACGATGAGGCTATTCCTAAATACATTAAAAAAGGAATTAACGCTTTTTCAGAATACTTTGGCCATAAAATAGACGTTAAAGTCTCTAAAAACGGAAAAGGGAAAATTACCATTCCGTTTCATTCGGAAGAAGATTTTAATCGTATTAAAAAATTAGTGGAAGGTGCTAAATAAATTTCTAATACCAAGCATATGCTCCCTTTTGTCTTGTTTTTCTTTGATAGCTCAAGAAAACGATTCAAAAAAAAAACAGCTGCCTGAAGAAGTTGTAGTTGATTCCATTATAGAAATTAGAGAACCTATCAATCCCCTTACTCCTGCAAAAGCTGCTTTTTATTCGGCCATTTTACCAGGGTTAGGACAAGCCTACAACAAAAAATATTGGAAAATCCCTATTGTATACGGAGCTATTGGCACAGGTGTATATTTTTATATTTCAAATAATAAAGAGTACAACCGTTTTAGAGACGCTTATAAAAGTAGGTTAGCTGGTTTTACCAACGATGAGTTTTATTTTGATGCCGAAGGCAATCAATTAACAAACCCACGGGTAACCACAGAAGGATTAGAGCGCGCACAAAAATTTTACAGAAGAAATAAAGAAATATCTCTTTTAGTAACCATCGGGCTCTATGCTTTAAACATTATTGACGCTAATGTTGATGCTCATTTACTTCAATATAATGTAGATGAAAATTTATCATTAGCACCACATTATAAAATAAATGAATTTGATGCATCGGGCAACGTAGGACTCACTTTAAATTTCAAATTTTAGCCTTTAAAGGCTGCTAGCAAATAATAAAACCAAAAAAATGAAAATTGCTTTACTCGGATACGGAAAAATGGGAAAAACTATTGAGCAAATAGCCCGTAAACGCGGTCATGACATTGTTTTAAAAATTGATAAAGACGATACCGATTACGACATTACTAAAGCTGACGTTGCGATAGATTTTAGTATTCCTTCAGTAGCGTTCAACAATATCTCAAATTGCATAAATAACAGAGTTCCGGTTATTTCCGGTACCACTGGCTGGTTAGAAAATTACGATAACGCCGTTGCGCTTTGTAAAGAAAAAAAAGGTGCTTTTATTTATGCTTCAAATTATAGTTTGGGCGTTAATATCTTTTTTGAGCTGAATAAAACACTTGCTAAAATGATGAGTGCTTTAAAGCAATACAATGTTTCTATGGAAGAAATTCATCATACTCAAAAACTAGATGCTCCGAGTGGAACTGCTATTTCTTTGGCCAACGATATTATTTCAGAACATGACGGTTATAACAATTGGAAACTAGATGAAAACGGATCATCTACTATTCCAATAACAGCAAAACGTATAGAAGATGTTCCTGGAACGCACACTGTAAATTATGAAAGTGAAGTGGATACTATTACCATAGAACATGTAGCACATAATAGACAAGGATTTGCTTTAGGTGCTGTAGTTGCTGCAGAATGGATAGTTGGAAAAACAGGTGTATTTACCATGAAAGATGTGTTAAATATTGGTTAATGCCTTATAATTGTGTAACGTTTCGAATGCTTGTTACTACTAACAAAAAATTAATAAATTGTCATTAGACAATTATCAATAAAATAAGATTATGACTTGGACACAGTGGTTTATATTCCTTTTAATAATTCAAGCAATCCATGGTTTAGGAACTTGGAAATTATACATTAAAGCGGGTAGACAAGCTTGGGAAGCATTTATTCCTGTTTACAATGGTGTCGTTTTAATGAAAATAATAAATCGCCCTTGGTGGTGGATTATTATTATGTTTTTACCCATAGTAAACCTTATTATGTTAATAGTTGTTTGGGTAGAAACCGCTAGAAGTTTCGGTAAAAACACCTATTTAGATACTTTTTTAGCAGTTGTTACTCTAGGGTTTTATAATTTCTACTTGAATTATGTTGCCGATGTTACTTATGTAAAAGATAGAGACGTAAATCCAAAATCAAGCTCTGGCGAATGGACTAGTTCTATACTTTTCGCTATTGTAGCGGCTACCATTGTTCATACGTATTTTATTCAGCCTTTTACCATACCATCATCATCATTAGAAAAGTCATTATTAGTTGGAGATTTCTTATTTGTAAGCAAGTTTCATTATGGTGCTAGAGTTCCTATGACTACTGTAGCTGCTCCAATGGTACACGATACCATTCCTGTTTTAAACAAAAAATCATACTTGTTTGACGACCATAAAGACAGTAAATCATGGAAAAACAAATTACAATTACCCTATTTAAGACTTCCAGGGTTTGAAAAAATTGAACGTAACGATATTGTGGTTTTTAACCAACCAGCAGATACGTTGCTAGACATGAACAATTTTACTCCAGATAGGAATTATTATAAACCAATTGATAAAAAAACAAACCTAGTAAAGCGTTGTGTTGGGGTACCAGGAGATTCTCTGGAAATTAGAGATGGCTATGTTTATATAAATGGTAAGAAAAATGAATTACCAGATAGAGCACAATTGCAGCATTATTATACATTGCAATCCAAAATCGAAATTAATAAAGCATTCGTTGATAAATATGAAATTGAAAATTATTGGCGATTTTATAAAATAGAAACCAATTTATGGGATAACGATAGAATTCAAAAATATCTAAATGAAAAAGATGAAAATGGAAACTTAAGGTCGTATTTAAAAGAGAGTTCAAGAGATTCTTTGACTACAGAAGTAGTTGGTTTCATTCAATATAAAGATATGCAAAAACTAAGAATGCAGCCCATATCTGGTAAATTCAACATTAACTTAACGGCTAAAAACGCAGAAATAATCAAAAATTTACCAAACACTATATCTTTAAATCAATTTTCATACAAATTAAAAGACCCTACAACATTTCCACATGACCCCGCATATAATTGGAATTTTGATAACTTCGGACCAATATTTATTCCAGGAGAAGGTTTAACAATTAATCTTAACCTAGATAATTTACCAATATATAAGCGTTTAATTACAGAATATGAAGGTAATACGTTGCAAGTAAAAGGCAACCAAATTTTAATCAATGACCAAGTTGCTAATACCTATACTTGTAAGCAAGATTATTATTGGATGATGGGTGACAATAGAAATAATTCTATTGATGCAAGAGGTTGGGGGTTTACCCCTTTTAACCATGTTTTGGGTAAACCTGTATTTATCTGGATGAGTTGGGATGGTTTTCCAAATGCCAGATGGGAGCGTTTCTTCACAACTGTTGGTGGTTCTGGAAAAGCAACTTCATACTTTATTCCTTTTTTAATAGCACTTTTTGGATGGGTTGGTTTTAGTAAATGGAGAAAACGCAAAAAAAGTAATAGTTAGATGTGAAGTGGTTAAGTTGATTAATTAATTGCAACTTAGCAACAACCAACTTAACAAATGAACATATTAATTCATCCAACATATTTCTCAAACATTGCGCATTTTGTTGCCATGGTGCATGCTGGTGAAGTTTGTTTTGAAATGGATGATAGTTTTTTAAAACAAACCTACCGAAATCGCACTTATATTTATGGCGCCAATGGGAAACTAGCTCTAAACATACCTGTGATTCATTCTCAAAAAAATCGTCAAAAATATCGAGATGTTAAAATTTACAATGAAGAAAAGTGGCAAGATATTCATTGGAAATCTATCCTTTCAGCCTATAGAACCTCGCCTTTTTTTGAATATTACGAAGACGAGTTAAAGCCCTTATTTTCAAATCAAGAGGATTATATCTTAGATTTTAATATGAAGTGTTTTGAAGTTGTTTGTGAATGCCTACAATTGGATTTAAATATTTCAAAAAGTAAAATCTATCAAAAAGAAGTTGAGAACAAAACAGACTATAGATTTTTAGTAAACGCTAAAAAAGAAACGCCTCAAACATTCGATACCTACACACAAGTTTTTAGCGATAAGCATGGATTTATTCCAAACCTTAGTATTTTAGATTTGCTTTTTAATGAAGGTCCGAATGCTTTAAACTATTTAGAATCTCAAACCCTAAAAACGGTTTAATGCTACAAACTTTTGCACATTACGGTTGCCATGTTTTTATTCCATTAATTGTTGCGTTAATCTGGTATAAATCGAACTGGAAAATGGCTTTTTTAATCATGTTTGCTGGTATGCTAATTGATTTAGACCACCTTTTGGCAACTCCAATTTTCGACCCCAATAGGTGTAGTATTGGTTTTCATCCGCTGCACTCCTCTTTTGCTATTCTCTTTTATCTTTTTCTACTTGTACCTAAAAAATCAAGATTAGTAGCATTAGGTTTAGTAATTCATATTTTCTCAGATTTAGTAGACTGCGCCCTTATGTAAAACTAGTCTGCTAAACTCAAGGTAGTCATGATAGGATAATGGTCAGAATAGTGCTTATTGTAGGTTTTAAACCCATTCACTGAAAAGGCATCATCAGCAAAAATAAAATCTATCCGCAGCGGAAAATATTTAAAATCATGGGTGCGTCCAAATCCATTACCTGCTTCCTTAAACGTGTCATTTAAATCACCTTTTATCTTTCTGTACACATACGAAAATGCCGTATTATTAAAATCGCCACAAATCACCATTTTATAGTGGCATTGCTTTTTATGCATTAAAAATAATTCGGTTTGAAATTGTTGCATTTTAAAAGTAGTCCCTATTCTTTTAAAAAGGCGTTCGGAATTCTCGTTTTTTAAACTTTCTACTTTGGTATTAATACGTAACGACTCTAAATGTATATTATAAATTCGCATGGTATCTTTTCCCTTCACAATATCCGCATAAATAGCGTTATTAGGAGTGTCTGGAAATTCTACCGAACCAGAGTTTATTATAGGGTATTTTGAAAAAATAGCCTGACCGTACTTCGTTTTTTTTCCCGAAAGGTGTTCGTACTTATACTTAAAAAAAGAGAGGTTAATATTTTGATGTGGGTGGTATTCCTGAACACTTAAAACATCGGGCGATTCGGTTTTTATAAAATCTACAATTTTGGTTTCTATACCTTTTTCCGGCAACCATTCATAAAGATTAAAAAGTCTGACATTATAATTCATAATTTTTATATTCTCAGGGCTTTCAATCTTTTTTGATGATGAAAATTTATACAATGATCCGAAAGTAAAATAGCCTATTAACAATACGGTTAATGACAAAATCATTTGTTTCTTTAACTTTATTAACCAATACACAAAAAACAAGGCATTAACAAAAACCAAAAAGGAAACACCTAAATTTAATACGGATAAAACAGAAAATGTTTTGGGTGGTAAATATGGTAGCACCAATGATAAAACCAACAATGTAGCAACTACTACATTTACAGCATAAATAATTTTGTTTATGAAGCTTAATTTTTCCATTACTTAGATAGATGCTAGTTGACCGATGTCCGAAATTTTATTATAAGTTTTTCCTAAATGCAATCATCATATTCATTAAATGAAAAGAGTCATCATAGTGTTTCTGAAATTCAAGATTACTAATATATTTTCTTCTATGAGCTTTATGTAAACATGTAACGACTTCAGCTAAAGATCGAATTGAATAACCAATAAATTTATTCTGCTCAAGATTTGACTGACCAATTGACCCTTCAGAAATATTTAAAGCAACAGAATCTACGGCTCTTAATAACTGTGATGATAGATTATATATTTCTTGATTTGGAAAATCTTTAATTAATAAATTTAATTCTTCACCTAAATCCATAGCCTTTTGCCAAATTACTAGTCTTTCAAATTTAAATCTATCCATTATCACAAATTATTTTAAGGCTTCAGTCATCTGTCTTCTGTCAACAAATTATTTTCCGGCTCTAAATAAAAACTCCTTTTCCTCATTTGTTAAGCTGTCATAACCACTTTTACTGATTTTATCTAAAATAACATCAATCTTTTTTTGGTTATTAAACTCTTTAAAATCGGCTTTATTATAACCTCCAACTTTGCTTTTATTTTTGTGAACTGTTTTTAAAGGTCCTTTTTTAGAAGGCTTAAACAAGTTAGCAACACCATCCATTAATCTTTCAAAACCTTTACCAATATCTTGTCCTTTTAGCAACTGCTTTGCATAAATATAACCTAATAAAACGCCTCCTAAATGTGCAATATAACCTCCAGCATTTCCTTCGATAGGGTCATTTATTCCTGACATGACTCCAATAATATCCAAGACTACAATAACAGCTCCTAAATACCAAAATTTTAAATTAATTGTAAAAAATCGTATCTCTTGATTTGGCATATATGCGCATAAAAATATTAATAAGGCCCTTACTGCTGCCGAGGCTCCTAATAACTTTGAATGTCCGCCTAAAAGGCTTGGAAACATATTGTAGCATATCATAAATAATAACCCACCAGTAATAGCTCCCAAAAAGTAAATATTTAATGCCATTTTAGGCCCGAATAGGTTTAAAAACATACGTCCTAAAAAATACAGCCATAGCATATTAAAAAGTATATGTAAAAAATCGTAATGCAGAAAAGCATAGGTAATAATTGTCCAAGGTTTTGTAATAAAATCAGAAAAATCACTTGGTAATTTTAACCAATCCAAATCAAACTTAAAAATCAACCCTAAAATAAAAATAACACCATTTATAGCTATTATTTTTTCGAGAGCATTAAGGTTTGATAGCTTTTGTTTTATGTCTTGAGAGAACGATTTCATTTAATACCAACGGTTTTTATTAAACTGTGTTTTTTTCCAATACCACATAATTATAAAGCCTGTTAACGCGCCACCAACGTGTGCCATATAAGCTGTATTACTTGGACTAAAGAAAGATTGCCCAGTTAAGCCTGAAATTAAATCGAGAATAATAATACCTGGTATAAAATACTTTGCCTTTATGGGGATAGGTAAAAATATCAACATCAATTCAGCATTAGGGTTCATCATTCCAAAAGCAACCAGAATACCCATAAGACAACCAGATGCACCTACCATTGACGCATTAAAAGTTCCAACAAAATCTTGAAGTTGTTGTGCGTTTAAAACAGATTCCCAGTTTTTGTCATATCGATTATAACCGGACTTTAAAACATCTAAAAGGTCATTAGCATTATAACCCACACCTTCTAATATTGATAACCCGTTATTAAACTGAAAAGTATAATATAAAACTTGCAATGCAACCGCACCTAAACCTGCCGAAAAATAAATGAATAAAAACCGTTTGCTTCCTAACGTTTGTTCAACAGCTGTACCAAACATCCAAAGTGCAAACATGTTAAAGAAAATGTGCATAATGTCTCCGTGCATAAACATATGCGTAACTATTTGCCAAGGTTGAAATGCTTCATTTTTTGGAAAATGCATGGCGAACCAGTCATAAAATAAAACCCCTTCGCCAATAGTTTGTGCTGCAATAAACATAATAACGTTTATTATCAATAAATGCTTAACGGTTTCTGAAATTCGCATCATTTTTTAAATAAATTTTTTATCTAATTCATCAACACTCATCGTAATAAATGTTGTTCTATTTGTTGGCGATACATTGGGTTCCTTACAAGCAAATAGTTTGTTTACTAAGTGCTCTTGTTCATCTTTCTGTAAAGATTGTCCCGTTTTTATAGCTAAACTTTTCGCCATTGATTTTGCCAACAAATCGGTAGCACTAAAGTTACTATCGGGTACTTCATTTTCAACATCGCTAATCAATTGCTCTAAAATGATAGATACCTCGCTTTCAGGAACACCTACAGGAACACCTGTAATATCTATAAACTCTTCTTTAACGTTTGAAAATACAAAACCTGTATGTTCCAAATCATCTTTTAATTGATTTATGATGTCTATATCTTGTTTTGAAAAATGAAGTTGCAATGGAAACAATAATTGTTGGCTTGTAGCTTCCTTAATAGTCATGTTTTTTAGAAAATCCTCATAGAGTATACGTTGGTGTGCCCTATGCTGATCGATGACTAACATGCCCGATTTAATTGTGCTTACTATATACTTGTTGTGTATTTGATAGGTTGTATTTACTTGCTGTACTTCGTTTTCATTCTCGAACATCGAAGCTGTTTGTTCTTCACTTTCAAAATGAACCTCACTAAAATCGTGTTGCGATTCGTTTCCTTTGGATTCTAACCCAACATATAAACTATCCCAGTTTGAAGGTGTTGGTTTAAAAACAGTGGTTTGTTTACCCGAAAATTTTGAGTCACTTTTAAACGGATTAAAACTTCTATCTACTTCTATCTTTGGAACCTGTGTATCAGTATTTTTATAACTATAGGGTGTGTCTAAATTGGGGTCGCGATCGAAATCTAAAACCGGTGCAATATTAAATTGTCCTAAGCTATGCTTAACTGCCGAACGCAACAAAGCATAAAGTGTATGCTCATCGTCAAACTTTATTTCTGTTTTTGTTGGATGAATATTTATATCTATAGTTTGTGGGTTTACCTCTAAATTTAAAAAGTAACTGGGGTGTGTTCCATTTTTTAACAAACCATCGAAAGCTGATGATACCGCATGATTTAAATAGGCACTTTTTATGAATCGGTTATTCACGAAAAAATACTGTTCGCCTCTAGTTTTTTTTGCAAACTCGGGCTTACCTACAAACCCAGAAATTTTTAAAACCTCAGTGTTTTCATCAACAGGAACTAGTTTTTCATTGGTTTTATTACCAAAGATGTTTACAATACGTTGCCTAAAATTGCTAACAGGTAAATTGAATGTTTCACTCCCATTATTATATAATGCAAAACTAATATTCGGATGCGCTAAAGCTACACGATGAAATTCATCAATAACATGACGAAGTTCCACAGCATCCGACTTTAAAAAATTTCGTCGTGCGGGAATATTAAAAAATAGGTTTTTTACAGATACCGAAGTCCCTTTTGGCGTTACAACCACTTGCTGAGCGACCACTTTACTTCCTTCAATTTCTATAACATTACCAACATCATCATGTTCTTGCTTGGTTTTTAACTCTACATGAGCAATCGCAGCAATACTTGCTAAGGCTTCACCTCTAAACCCTTTTGTATGAAGTTGAAATAAATCCTCTGCAGTTCGTATTTTTGAGGTTGCATGACGCTCGAAACTCAATCGCGCATCCGTAGTACTCATCCCCTTTCCATTGTCAATCACTTGAACAAGGGTTTTACCAGCGTCTTTTATAATAAGTTTTATAGAATCTCCTTCAGCATCAATGGCATTTTCAAGAAGTTCTTTTACCACAGAAGCTGGACGTTGTACAACTTCTCCAGCGGCTATTTGATTTGCTACGTGATCGGGTAAAAGTTGTATAATGTCTGCCATAAATTATTTAGAAAAGAATATAGATAAATCGAAATCGATAATAAATAAAAATACCAGAACAAGAACAGCAGCAATAATTAAAATGCGTCTATTTGCTTCTTTATCTGGGTTATTCTTAAAATCATCTAAAGCATTATTAAATTTTGTTTTTAACCCTTTATTAGGACCTACTGTTTTTCTAAATTCGTCAAACTTATGTTTGATTTCGTAAGGATTTCCTTCACCTTTATCGTCATAATAACGTGGTGTATAATTAAATTTTTTGTTTTTACGCAGTTTTAAAAGCCCCATGATTTCTAATTTTTTGTTACATGTATTTTTTTTCTAATAAATACATACAAATCAATAATAATACCAAAGCCAATATTAAGGTTCTCATTGGCAAAACGCCACGTGCTTTTGGCTTATTACCTCTACTTGCTTTCCATTTAGAAATAAAATCCGTGGTATTATCTTCTTTATCTCCACTAGAATCTGTTTGATTTTCTTTAGAAAACCGAGGTTGATAATTAAAAGTTCTATGCTTGCGTTGTTTAAACAAAATCTAGTAGTGCTATCCCTCAAAAATACTTAAAAATAGACAGAAACTAAGGATTGAAATGCTAAAAAATTCCAAAAAAATAAATTCCAAATTCCAAAAGTGAAATACATCCCACTGCTAGAATTTGGAATTTTAAAATGGTTATTTATTAACTGTTTTTGCGTATTTCAGCCATTTTTATAGCGGCAATGGCAGCTTCAGTTCCTTTATTTCCGTGTTTTCCACCAGAGCGGTCAATAGCTTGTTGCAATGTATCGTCAGTTAAAACACAAAAAATCACAGGAGTTTCACGAATGACATTAAGATCTTTAATGCCTTGTGAAACCGCTTCACAAACAAAATCGAAATGCTTAGTTTCTCCTTTAATAACACTCCCGATAGCAATTACCGCATTTACCATTTGCTCTTGCATTTTCTTACTACCGTAAATCAATTCAAAACTACCAGGAACATTCCAACGAATAATATTGGCAGGTAATGCGCCGTGCTCAATTAAAGTATTGTACGCACCCTCATACAAAGCTTCTGTAATGGTATCGTTCCACTCAGAAACAACAATCCCAAACCGATATTTATTCGCGTTTGGGATTGTTGTTTTATCGTAGTCGGATAAATTTTTATTTGCCGTAGCCATATTACTTATTTGCTAGTACTTGGGCTTTTCCTATAAACACTTCCACCTTTGTAGCTTCAGTTGAATTAGAATAATCGTCTTTTATTCTTTTAAAATATTTCAACGCTTTATCAGCTTGTCCTAAATCCAAAGCTATAGCACCTGCTTTAAACAAGTACATAGGTGTAGTATATTCGTTATCTCGCATTTCAGCCGCTTCTTCATAATACCCTAAAGCGTCTTCTGGTTGATTCAACTGTACAAAAGCGTCACCAATATTTCCTTTTGCTAAAGGCGCTAAAATTTCATCATCACTTTTAAAATTACTTAAATACTCAACAGCATTCTTATAATCTTTCAAACGTAAATAAGCCGTACCAGCATAATAATTAGCTAAGTTAGCCGATGGTGTTCCACTGTATTCTTTAATAATATCTAGCATCCCAAATTTACCTTCACCACCTGTTAATGCTAAGTTGTATAATGAATCTTTTTCTGCACCGTTAACGGCATCATTAAAGTATTTTTGCGCTTGAAACATATCGTTCATAGCATTTATTTGCTTAGGTTTAGCAATAAATTCCTTATAACCCAAAGAACCTAAAACTACTAGTGCCACAAGCCCGATAATAATGAAAATATACTTTTGATTTCTCTCAACAAAAGCCTCGGTTTTTGAAGCTGTTTCATCAAGTGTGTTAAAAACTTCAGCAGTTGTAGAACCTTCTTCTATATTGTGTTGTTTCTCTTCTTTAGTTTTTGCTTTGTATTTTTTCTTGTATGTTGCCATTATATCCTTCTAATTATTGTGGCGCAAAAATATAATTTTTCTTCATAACTAAAAGGGTATTTATTTGATATTTTTCAATAATTTGCACTTCTTTTTAAGAGTTTAGCCTCTAAATGTGCTTTAAGTTACTTTTTATATGATTTTAAAATCGCTTTCTTTACTTAATTATAAAAATTTCGATAGTAAATCATTCATTTTCAATGAGAAGATAAATTGCATCGTTGGAAATAATGGTATTGGAAAAACCAATGTATTAGATGCCATCTATCATTTATCGTTTGGGAAAAGCTATTTTAATCCTGTAGCAACTCAAAATATTAAGCACAATGAGGATTTTTTTGTAATTAATGGTGATTACGAAAAAGATGAAAAGACCGAAAAAGTAGCAGTAAGTTTAAAGCGTGGTCAGAAAAAAGTAATAAAGCGCAACGGTAAGGTGTATGATAAATTTAGTGAACATATTGGTTTTTTGCCGTTAGTAATCATATCACCAGCCGATAGAGATTTAATTATTGAAGGTAGTGATACCCGACGAAAATTTATTGATAGTGTAATTTCGCAAAGCGATAAAAATTATTTAAGTCATTTAATTAATTACAACAAAATACTTGCGCAACGCAATGCACTACTTAAATATTTTGCCTTAAATCACACTTTTAACAAAGATACTTTAGAGGTTTATAATAAGCAGCTTACCGAATATGGAACCAAGGTTTTTAAAAAAAGAGATGCCTTTTTAAAAGAATTTATCCCTATTTTTAAAGAACGTTACGAAGCTATAAGTAATGGTAATGAAATAGTGGATTTGGTTTACGACAGCCATTTATTTGAAGGTGATTTAAACACGCTTTTACAACAGGCAATAAATAAAGATAAAGCATTACAGTATACTAGTGTTGGTATACATAAAGACGATTTGCATTTTAATATTGAAACACACCCAATTAAAAAATTTGGAAGTCAAGGACAGCAAAAGTCTTTTTTAATTGCGTTGAAATTGGCACAGTTTGATTTTATAAAAGCTCATAGCGGCGTAAACCCTATTTTGCTGTTGGATGATATTTTTGATAAATTGGATGAACATCGTGTAGCACAAATTATTAAATTGGTAGATGATGAAAATTTCGGGCAATTGTTTATAAGTGACACGCATGCTGAACGTACCGAAAGTGCTGTAAAACAAGTACATCAAAGTTATGAGGTTTTTAAATTATAAATAATGCCAAAACGCAACAACGAACATATCAGCATTAGTGATGCCTTAAAAGAATTTATTGAAACCAATAAATTGGAAAAAGGGCTAAACAAAGTTAATGTAGCTGATGCTTGGGCGAGCCTTATGGGAAATGGCGTAAATAACTATACAACATCGGTAAATCTAGAGCGCGAAACGCTATACGTACAATTAAGTTCGAGTGTTTTAAGAGAGGAATTAGGTTACGGAAAACAAAAAATTATTGATATGCTTAATGAGGCATTAGGCAAAGAAATTATTAAGAAACTGATTTTAAGATAATTATATTTCCTTTTTTATTGTAAATAATTGAACTAAAACCAACAACCTATTATTATTTACATTACATTTGCGCCTTAATTATTTTAATACAAATACAATGAGTAAAGGTACCGTAAAATTCTTCAACGATTCAAAAGGATTTGGATTTATCACTGAAGATGACAACAACAAAGAACATTTCGTGCACATTTCAGGACTTATCGATGAAATTCGTGAAGGTGATGCTGTAGAATTCGATCTACAAGAAGGTAGAAAAGGATTAAACGCCGTAAACGTAAAAGTAATCTAATACATATACTTTAACAATTACAAATTAAAAGTCTGTCAAATTATTTTGGCAGACTTTTTTTATTTACTATCTTTCACTTATATAACTTAATTGTTAAATAGGTATTAAAAATTATTTGGCACTAAAGTTGTGTAACACATAATAATTAATTTAATATTTTAAAACAATGAGTAAAGGAACAGTAAAATTCTTCAACGACTCTAAAGGATTCGGATTTATCACTGAAGAAGGTTCAGGTAAAGAACATTTTGTTCACATTTCTGGATTAATCGACGAAATTCGCGAAGGCGACCAAGTTGAATTTGATTTACAGGAAGGTAGAAAAGGATTAAACGCAGTAAATGTAAAAGTAATTTAATATATACTAGTTGACTTTTTAGAAAAACAAAACCCGCAACATAGTTGCGGGTTTTTACTTTAATATTATTTATTTCTGAAAGGTTGCTTTTGCATATAAGAAAGACTTCTCCATAACCATTCAGCTGGTCCATATTTAAAATACTTCAACCAAATGGGACTATAAATTAGTTGAAATACCCAAATAGCTAAAACTACATAATAAAGTTCATAGCGTTCTAGTTTACCAAACATACCAAATCCAAAACCTAAGAAAAAAGTAATACAAATTACTGTATGCATCAAATAATTTGTAAGTGCCATTTTACCTACCGCCGCCAAAGCATTTTGCAAAAACCTTAATATCCCAGATTTAATAAATAGCATAAACAAACCTACATGTCCCAAAATTGTAAAAAGTCTTCCCAGTTGGTACGTTTGACCAGCACGACTCATTTCAATTATATCAAAATCACTATTTATCGTTATAATGGTTTCGTAATAGTTAACGCATAATCCAATTACATAACCTATTGTCATTAAAAGCAAGTAAAATTTATTGCTGCGTTCACCTTGAAATATCCGCCATTTAAAAAAGGCAATTCCAATAAGCATAAAACTTAAAATATCCCAAACCCAGAACTCATATACTACGGCAGATTGCATATATTTATTCATACCGAATCTACTTTTAACAATACTCCAATAGCCTCCAAGGTTTTTCTCATTGGCCTCGGTTATTTCTTCTTTCGTTTTTTTACTCTTTTTCAATTCCTCCCACTTACCAAGGGCTTTTTCTTGTTCCTTAGTCAGCTCTTCTTCCTTATTATTTTCTTTCAGCTTTTCTACAACTAAACCTTCTGTTTTAGTGGTAACATCCTCATTATAGGTCATGACATCTTTTAAACTGCCAATTGATAATAATACTAAGCCTGCAATTAATAAGTATTTAGGTTTTGCATTTCTAAAAGGAAACAGCATTAACCCAAATATTGCATAAGGGTATAAAATATCTCCATACCATAACAATAAATAAGCATGCATGATTCCAAAAAGTAGCAACCACAGAATCCTACGGTAATATAAATCGGCAACTTTGATACCACCACCTTGGCTTTCAGCCCGTGTGGTTAATAATATAAATCCCGCACCAAACAACATGGTAAAAAGCCCTCTCATAGTGCCTTCAAAAAACATGTTATCCATTATCCAAACTTTTAAGTTCCATCCTGTTGAACCTCCTGAATTAGTTGGATCGCCATACGCATAAGCTAGCCCAAAGCCTGTAATGTTCATAAGGAGTATTCCTAAGAGGGCAATACCGCGAATAATATCAAGTGAATTAATTCGATGACTTCGTTCCACTGGACGAAGCTCAATGTCTGATTGGTTGGTCATTATCTTAAAAATTAGGTTGTTAGTTAATTTTAAAGATATGTTTTAAATCAATGCAATATCGATTTTACTAATAAAAAAAGCCCGCAACATAATTACGGGCTATTACTATTTTTATATTAAGAAAGTTTAAAACATCTCTCTACCAGAGAAGTGAAAAGCTCCTTCGATAGCAGCATTTTCATCACTATCACTACCATGTACTGCATTTTCTCCTATAGAAGCAGCATATAATTTTCTAATAGTACCTTCGGCTGCCTCAGCAGGATTTGTAGCACCAATTAAGGTTCTAAAGTCTTCAACTGCATTATCTTTTTCCAAAATTGCTGCCACAATTGGTCCACGAGTCATATACTCAACCAATTCTGGGAAAAACGGACGTTCTTTATGTATTGCATAAAATGCTTGTGCATCAGCTTTTGTCATCTGTGTTAATTTCATAGCTACAATTCTAAATCCTGAAGCTGAAATTTTTTCTAGTATTGCACCAATGTGTCCTTTTTCAACCGCATCTGGTTTAAGCATTGTAAATGTTCTATTTGTTGCCATTTTTTTATTTTAAATTATTCAGTTTATAATTAATTTGATAAATAGGTCTTCATGAAATTACAAACCAAATTTTAGAAAATAAACTATAAACACTCTTTGTAATTTTCCGTGCAAAAGTAAGGTATTTCTATTTAAAAACAATACAAACAATTTTAAAAAAATTGTATCTTCGTCAACTATGAATGAACACGATATTGCCAGTATTAAGCAGTTATTATCAACGCCAAAAAAGATAGTTATTGTACCCCATAAAAACCCTGATGGCGATGCTATTGGTTCTACGCTTGGTTTATATCATTACTTATTGAAGTACAATCACCAGACTCAAGTTTTGGTGCCTAATGATTATCCTACGTTTTTAAAATGGGTTCCAGGAAATGACACTATTTTAAAGCACGATTCTCAAACGACTGAATGTGATGCTTTAATTAATGACGCTGATATTATTTTCACCTTAGATTTTAATGCTTTACATAGAACTGGTAATATGGAACCCGTGTTAGCTAAAAGTACAGCGTTAAAAATAATGATTGATCATCATCAAGCACCTGACGATTATGCCGCTTATACATTTAGTGATGTGAGCATGAGTTCTACATGCGAAATGGTATATCATTTTATAAGTATGCTAGGAGATTCAAGTTTGATTGATGCCAATATTGCTACTTGTTTGTACGTAGGTATTATGACCGACACAGGATCATTTAGATTTCCTTCAACTACAAGTACAACTCATAAGATTATTGCAAAACTTATTGAAAGTGGAGCTAACAACGCCGAAATACACAATAATGTTTACGATACTAATAGCTATGCACGATTACAACTTTTAGGTTGTGCTCTGAACAATTTGAACGTAATTCCAGAATCTAGAACTGCGTACATGACCTTGTCTCAAGATGAGCTTCAAAAATTCGATTACAAAAAAGGGGATACCGAAGGTTTTGTAAATTATGGCTTATCATTAAATAATATTGTACTTGCTGCCATCTTTATTGAAGATAAACAAGAAGGCATTATTAAAATATCATTACGCTCTAAAGGAAACTTTTCTGTTAATGAAATGTCACGATTACATTTTGACGGTGGTGGTCATATAAACGCCGCTGGTGGCAGAAGCGAATTATCATTAAAAGATACCGTTGAAAAATTTATTAGTATATTGCCTAGTTATAATAAAGCCCTAAATGATGAATAAATTACTAATATTAGCTATTGTTTTACTAGCTTTTAGCTGTAAAACTCCCGAAGCAAGACGTCCTGTTTCTGTAAAAACAGGCTCTTTTATTGATGCTTCGGTAGAGCGAAATAAAAAACTTAACGCCAGAGAACAGTCTATAATAGAGAAGCTTTTAAAGCAAGATAAAAAAGACTATATCGCTTCTGAAAGTGGTTTTTGGTACTACTACAATAATAAAATTGATATAGATACATTAAAAACGCCCGCTTTTGGTGATATTGTTAATTACAACTACAATGTAAAAGGTTTAAATGGCAACTTAATATATTCTACAGAAGATATTAAAACCCAAACCTACACCATGGATAAAGAAGAACTATTTACGGGATTGCGTGAAGGTTTAAAACTTATGAAAGCTGGTGAAACTGTTACTTTTCTTTTTCCATCACAAAAGGCCTATGGTTATTACGGTGATGAAAATAAAATATCTAGCAATACCCCTTTAATTTGTGAGGTTACCATAAATTCTATTACACAAAATCAAACCCATTAGCATGAATTTAATTAAACCTACAATTAAATTTTTTTTATTATCACTTCTAATAAATTTAACTGCTTGTAAAGCACCATATCCTGAGCTTGAAGATGGATTGTATGCTGAATTTATTACGAGCAAAGGCATTATGGTTGCCAAATTGGAAAATGAAAAAGTACCCATTACAGTAGCAAATTTTGTATCGCTTGCTGAAGGCACCAATACCATGGTCGACAAAAAATATGCCGGTAAGAAGTTTTATAACGGAACGATATTCCATCGGGTTATGGATAATTTTATGATTCAAGGTGGCGACCCTAAAGGAACAGGTTTTGGCAATGCTGGATACAGGTTTATGGATGAATTTCATCCAGACTTAAAACATGATAAACCAGGTATTTTATCTATGGCAAACCCAGGTCCAAACTCCAATAGTAGTCAGTTTTTCATAACAGAAGTTCCCAAACCTAGCTTAGATAACAAACATTCTGTCTTTGGAGAATTAGTTATTGGTTTAAACATTCAAGATTCCATATCGAACGTTGAAACTAACGAAAGAAACAAACCTCTTAAAGATGTAGTTCTAGAAGAGTTAAACATTATAAGAAAAGGGAAAGCTGCTAAGCAATTTGATGCTCCTAAAATATTTATTAACCATTTTGCCGAAGCCGAACGTCTTGAAAAAGAAAAAGCTGAAAGAGCTGAAGCCATTATAAAAGCATCCAAGGAAAAATTTAACACTCAAGAAGCTAATGCTATTACTCTAGAATCTGGGTTAAAATATATTGTAACCGAAAAAGGTTCGGGTGAAAAACTACCTATAGATGCCGAAGTTTTAACGCATTATGCAGTATATTTTGAAAACGGAAAATTGCTAGAAACTAGTAAATTAGAAATAGCCGAAGCGCTAGATGCTGTAAATGAAAACCGAAAAGCAGCTGATAAATACCAACCATTAACTGCAAACATTGGTCCTAATGCACGAATGATTCCTGGATTTAAAGAGGGCTTACAACAATTGCATGTAGGAGATAAAGCTACTTTTTTTATTCCTTATCATTTGGCCTACGGAGAAGCTGGGACCAGAGGTATTCCAGAAAAATCTAATCTTATATTTGAAGTTGAAGTATTGGAACTTCTTAAATAAATTTTAACATAAAAAACACCTTTAACGTTTATCTTTACGTTGAAAAATAAATCTTATGCAACTACTAAAACTTGATTGGAATCCTATAACTGGTATTGATATTGTTGGAAATTTCAAGCTTCATTTTTATAGCCTTATGTGGATTATCGCCTTTATTTTAGGCTGGTATATTATGAAACGTATTTTCACTAAAGAAAAAGTGTCTCTTGATTACTTAGACCCGCTTTTTATTTACACCGTTTTAGCAACCATGCTTGGAGCAAGATTAGGGCATGTTTTGTTTTACCAATCAGAGCTTATTTCAGAAGACTTTTTTAGCATCTTTTTACCTTTCAGCTTTAAAAATGGTTTTGAGTTTACCGGTTTTCAAGGACTGGCAAGTCATGGTGCTGCCATAGGTATTATTATTGGTATGTACTTGTACAGACGAAAATACAAGTACAAATCACTGCTTTGGATTTTAGACCGTATTGTAATCTCTGTAGCTTCTGGTGCTATTTTTATTAGAATTGGAAACTTTATTAATTCTGAAATTATAGGTAAAATAACCGATTCAAGCTTCGGGGTTCGTTTTATTCAGGATTATTATAATAAGTACGACGCTGTGCGTTTAACCGGCATTAAAGATGTTCAAAAGGCATATGACGCTATTGCTAGTAACCCAGAGTTATTAGAAGTTGTTCCTTACAGACATCCAGCACAGTTATACGAATCGTTTTGTTACATATTTGTGTTTTTAATTTTATGGTATTTCTATTCTAAAACACCAAAAAGAGATCAATCTGGGTTTTTGTTTGGTTTGTTTTTAATCCTGCTTTGGACCATTCGTTTCTTTGTAGAATTTGTAAAAGAACCACAAGGCGACGAATATATTAACTGGTTTGGTTTAAATACAGGCCAATGGTTAAGTATTCCATTTATCCTAATCGGGTTATACTTTATGTTTGTTTACAAACCCAAAACAGTAGTAAAATAACATGTGTTTAAAGCGCTACATATTTGCTTTTACTTTATCGCTTTCGTTAATCTTATCAGCATGTAAAGACGATAAAAAAGCTATAACGCAGACGGAAGTTGCTTTTAAAAAGGAAGGCGAACTCGATATATTTAAAAACGATTCTACTCAAGTAACGTTTGATATTGAAATTGCAGATACCGAATATGAAACACAAACAGGTTTGATGTATAGAAGCTCTATGAAACCAAACCATGGTATGCTGTTTGTTTTTGATGATGTTGCGCCTCGTTCCTTTTATATGAAGAACACTAAAATAGCATTAGACTTAATTTTTATTGACGAAAACCATAAAATAGTTAGTTTCCAAAAAAATGCGAAACCTCTTGATGAGGCTTCACTTCCATCTAATGTTCCAGCGAAATATGTATTAGAAATCAATGCTGGATTGGTTGATAAATGGGCGATTGCGGTTGGCGATAGTATAAGCTATAAAAACTAATTATTTATGCAAATTGTTCCTGTTTTACCGTCACAAAATATTGATAGGGATGTTGATTGGTACAACAACTACGCTGGTTTTAAGTTAGTACATAAAGATGCTATGTATGCGGTTTTAAAAAGAGACACTTTGTACCTACATTTACAATGGCATGCTGATACGGATGACGACCCACTACTTGGAGGCTCAGTAATTAAAATTTTTGTTGACGATGTTCAACCGCTTTTTGATGAATTTGTAAAACGAGGTACTATTAACAGAGACAAACTAAGATTAAAAACCGATTGGGGCACTAATGAATTTGGGTTTTACGATTTAAATAATAACGCCATTTTTTTTGTAGAAGCTATTTAAAATTGGTTTCTGGTGGTCTCTACTTCATGGGCTTGATTTTGTGAGAAAAAAATGATAACTTCGTTTACATGTGCTGAACTTGTTTCCTCTCCAAAAATAGATTGCTTTTTTGTTTTAAAACTATAGTTAGCACATATGTGCGTTAGGGATTTCAGTGGCATCCTTTTTATGTTCCCGATACTAATTTGCAAAGCAAATTCACTCGAACTGACATAAAAAGATATAATGAAAAGCCCGACCTCAAACAAGTTTGGGGTAACGCCATAAAAAAAGCCTACCAAAATACATTGATAGGCTTCTTGCAAAGAAAAAATTTGAGTTAGTCTTTCTTTTTCTTTTTATCTTCTAGTTTTTGTACTGTATCATACATAATTGGTGTTGCAATGAATAGTGACGAATACGTACCTACAATTACACCCACTATTAATGCAAACATAAACCCTCTGATAGAGTCGCCACCAAATATAAAAATGGCTAATAATACTACTAAGGTAGTTAACGAGGTATTTAAGGTTCTACTTAATGTACTACTTAACGATACGTTTACAACTTTATTGAACTGCCAACTTGTGTGCTCGTTGAAGAATTCACGAATTCTATCGAATACTACCACCGTATCATTTAACGAGTAACCTATTACCGTTAATATGGCTGCTATAAATGCTTGGTCGATTTCCATACTAAACGGCATAAACTTATAAGTTAATGAGAATACACCTAATACTATTAAGACATCGTGAAATACCGCCGCAACTGCACCTAACGAATATTGCCATCTTTTAAAACGTAGTAATATATACAGGAATACTACGATTAACGACCCTAAAATAGCCCAAAACGAAGCTTGTTTAATGTCATCGGCAATGGTTGGACTTACCTTATAATACTTCATTAATCCAACTGATTTAGTATCGGCATCACTAATAAAATCTTCATAAGTAAGACCATCTAAATGATTTTGTAAAGCATCGTAAAGTGTTTTTCTTATTTCCTCATCAACCTCAGCACCTGTTTCATTTACTTTATACTTGGTTGTGATTTTTAATTGATTTGCATCACCAAAAGTTTTAGCATCGGCACTACCAAAAACGTCTGGTTGTGATAATACACCCGTAATTTCTGCAGCACTAACATCTTGTGCAAAACGCACTTGATAGGTTCTACCTCCTACAAAATCTACACCTTGATCTAAACTATTTGTAAATAATGATCCTAAACTTACTGCGATGAAAACTCCAGAAATAACATAAGCTACTTTACGCTTTTTTAAGAATTCAATACTTATGTTTCTGAAAAGATTTTTAGTAATAGCCGTAGCGAAATCTAATTTACCACCTCTATTTACATACCAGTCAATTAATAATCTTGTAATGAAAATAGCCGTAAATAATGATGTACCAATACCGATTAATAAGGTTGTAGCAAATCCTTTAATTGGACCTGTTCCAAAAATAAATAAGATTAAAGCGGTTAAACCTGTAGTAATGTTAGCATCTAAAATGGATGATAAAGCATTACTAAACCCGTCTTGAATCGCTTCTTTTTGACCTTTACCTTTGGTAAGTTCCTCTCGAATACGTTCGAAAATAAGAACGTTCGCATCCACCGACATACCAATGGTCAATACGATACCAGCAATACCAGGTAATGTTAATACAGCTCCTAATCCGGACAAGATTCCGAAGATCAATAGGATATTAAATAACATGGCTATATCTGCAAAAATACCTGCTTTACCGTAGTAAAAAATCATCCAAAGTAATACCAGTGCTAAGGCAATTAAAAATGACGTTGTACCACTATCAATCGCTTCTTGACCTAATGATGGACCTACTACCTCACTCTGAATAATATCTGCTGACGCCGGTAATTTTCCTGCACGTAATACGTTTGCTAAGTCAATCGCTTCGTTTAAGGTAAAATCTCCTGAAATTGAAGAGCTACCACCAGCAATAGGACCCGTTGTTACACCAGGCGCTGAATAAACCACATTATCTAAAACAATAGCAATCTGGCTACCTTGAGTATAAGCTTTACCAGTCATTTCCTCCCAAATCTTAGCACCTTTAGCATTCATTTGCATAGATACTTCAGATTTACCTGTTGGCCCGAATTGGTTACGAGCGTCAGTAACAACAGCACCGCTTAACTGAGGCGTATTTTCTCTATTACCAACTAAGGCATATAAATCTATTAATTCGCTATCTTTTTCTGGTTTTCCAAAAACAAACTTCGTGTAGCGTTGTTCAGCAGGAAGTAAGGCTCTTACTTCTGGTCGGTTTAAGTAATCAAGAACAGTTTCTTTATCTTTAATTTCAAATTTGGCGATAACTGGACCTCCTTGGTAGCCACCACCTTTAATTAAGCTTACTAAAGGGCTTACTGTCGCAACTGCTGTTGAATCTGTTTCAGCATCACCTAATAAATCATCAATGGTTGAATCTTCTTGATCTTGAGGTTCAACTTCCTCTGATTCCGTATTAGTTTCTACAATATCTTGTAAAACAGCATCCGCTTGATATAGGAAACCAACGAACTGTTCGCCTTTGTAAGCATCCCAAAACTCTAATTGGGCTGTACTTTGTAATAGTGATGTTGCTCTTTCTACATCTTTCACACCTGGCAATTCAACTAAAATACGACCAGAAGTTCCTAAGCGTTGAATGTTAGGTGATGTAACACCAAACTCATCAATACGTTTACGTAATACTTCGAAAGCAGACACAATTGATTCGTCTATTTTTGTAGAGATAATACTTTTTACTTCATCATCAGACATACTCCCATCAATTTCTCCATCAAGAGCTTTGGTATAAAATATATCTGGTGACGCTAATTTTGTATCACCTTTAATTTTGTCAAAAGCTATAAAGAAGTCCTCTAAATAAGTGTTTTGACTATTTTTTTGAAGCTCTGTTGCGTCTTCTAAAGCCTTATTAAAAACAGGATCTTTGGTATTGTTTGCCAATCCTTTTAATATGTCTTTTACACTTACTTGAAGAATTACGTTAATACCTCCTTTTAGGTCTAAACCAAGGTTCATAGCCTTTGCTTTCACATCATTATATGAGAATTTTGCTATGCCTATATTAAAAACCGTATCAGTAGCTATTGATTGTAAGTAGTCAGCCTCTTCTTGACTACGTTTTGCACGATAATCTTCTTCAGTATCGGCAATTTTATTAATAGCTATTTCTTCTGCTTGTCTTTCAATTTGGTTTGATTTAAACGTAAACGAAAGTTGGTAAATACTTACCAAGCCAAACAAAAGGGCAAATATTTTTACTAATCCTTTATTTTGCATTGTATATAATTTTAAGGTCAAATTTTTTAAAAACGAGCAAATATAGAATTTCCCGTATAATTTGACAATTTTTAATTTTAATTAAAATTTTGTGTTTTTTATTGATGAAAGTTGAAGAATCCTTTTAGCAAATAGGTCCTGCTCTAACTTCCGGTATTTTGTGAAGGATATCATCTATTGCAATAGCAATATTTCTAAATACTTTTAAGGCTAGTTTAGCTTCATGCTCGTCCTTTCCAAATTCGAAATTATTTAAAAGAAACGTTGTATTTGGGTCTAAAAATCGATTGCTTTTTGCATCAATATTTTGAACGCTAATACCATTAAAATCCCAACCTGAATCTTCCCCGTTCTGGATTTCATAAACATTTAGATTATAAGTAACGTTAGTATCATCTAAAGGAAATTCCTTAGAACCATTTTCTTGGTTATGAGTATTAACATCAATATCTAAATCTTTTGATTTAGAAAAAGAGTTTTTAATTTCTAAAAAATCGACTTCGGTGTAATACGTAATTTTTAGAGTTCCGTTTTCACCTTGTTTAACCTGAATATTATCGATGCTAAATCCCTCTAATTGCTTCTTTACATTCGCAATAGCGTTTTTTACTTCTAAAGAGGTTATGTTAAAATCATCAAATTGTATAACAATTTCTTGATTAGGGACAACTGCTTGTTGTTGAGAAGAAATACCCAAAAGAGTAACCAATAAAACAAGAGCGACTATGTACCACTTTTTTAACATGCGCCAAATATAAAAAAATAAAGACTGTATTGCTACAGTCTTTATATAATTATCAAATTAAGGTTGTAAAAATTATAATTCTAATAATCCGTTTGTATTTTTAACACCCTCGGCACTAGCTTGCATGTGAGCTTTTTCAGCATTACTTAAAGGAATATTAACTATTTTTTCAATACCATTTTTTCCTAAAATTACTGGAACACCAATACAGATATCATTTAAACCATACTCACCTTCTAATAAGGTTGAACAAGGAAACATTTTTTTAGTATCACAAGCAATGGCTTGAACCATTCCTGATACTGCCGCACCAGGTGCATACCACGCAGAAGTTCCTAATAATTTAGTTAGTGTTGCACCTCCTACTTTAGTATCTTCTGCTACTTGTGCTAAACGTTCTTCACTTAAAAATTCAGAAACTTTAATACTGTTTCTAGTTGCATGACTAGTTAAAGGTACCATACCTGTATCACTATGACCACCAACAACCATTCCATCTACATCACTAATTGGAGCTTCTAGAGCTTCCGCTAATCTATATTTAAAACGTGCAGAATCTAAAGCACCACCCATTCCTATAATTCTGTTTTTAGGAATATTTAAAGATTTATGAGCTAAATACGTCATCGTATCCATTGGGTTACTAACAACAATAAGAATCATATTAGGAGAATGCTCCAGTAAACTTGTAGATACAGCCTTTACAATGCCTGCATTAATACCAATTAACTCTTCACGAGTCATACCTGGTTTTCGTGGGATACCAGAGGTGATTACACAAATATCACTATTTGCGGTTTTACTGTAATCATTCGTTACACCCGTAATTTTTGTATCAAAACTATTTAATGATGCACATTGCATTAAATCCATGGCTTTTCCTTCAGCATATCCTTCTTTGATGTCTAATAAAACAACCTCTGAAGCGAAATTTTTAATAGCAATGTATTCTGCACAACTGGCACCAACTGCTCCTGCTCCTACTACTGTTACTTTCATTTTAGTATGTATTTAAATTTATTATTGATGGTTAATAACGATAATTTTATAAATTAAACTACAATTATATCGTTTAAGTGCTGCGAAATTACAAATTAAAACACTCTAAATAAAAAAAGTACAAGATAAAATCTTGTACTTTTTAAACTAAAACTAAATATAAACTAACTAAAACTAAACAATTATAATCTAAAACTATTTTTTATCTGAAACCAAAGTTTATACCTACTGAAAAGGCATTGTATTCGGACAGATGATATTCTGCATTAAGTCTGAAAAAACCTAACTTTAATTTTGTTCCTAAAGTTCCTCTAACTGACGACACTTCACTAGTCACCGAAAAAGGATCAACAATATCTTGCGATGTAATAAACCCATTTGTTACTCGATAGGTTCCTAATAAATCGGATTGTGATTTTCCTTTTATATAACCTAAACCACCATAAAAATTAATTACAGGCAATTTAGTTGATGCTATTAGTTGAAATAACCATGTATTAACATCACTTTCAACTCTTTGATTCTCGCCTTCAACTGTTGATGAATTTGTTAAATCATAAGATCCATCTAAATGTGTGTATGCAACTAAGCCGGAAATGGCAACTGGTAATAATTTATCTGCAGGTAACCATTTAGTCATTTCAAATTGTAAACCTGCACCATACATACTTAAAGAAACCTCATCGGTATCAATTTTTGGTACAAAACGAGCTTTTATTTCTATACCTTTACTTAAACCTAAAGCTCCTTGAATGAAAGCAGTAGGAATTAAGCTAATATTTTCTGAACCAATACCTTGTGGTAATTCTATTTGTTCGGTTTGACTTCCAAAAATAGGGTCATCATATTCAACTTCTACAAATATTGTAGGATCGTTTTGTCCTAAAACTGTAGATACCATTTGCGAACTTGGACCTGTAACAAATTGCACGTTGTTATAATCTGCCGTATTCATTTGAAACATCTTGTTTTCATCTTTTACATTAGCAGCATTAACCACCACAGATATTTCAAAACCTCCTAAAGGTTTAGCATCGGCAGTATTAAACCAATTAGAATTCATGCTATGCATTAAACCATTGGTTCCTGGAGCTAAATAATCGTTGGCGAATCGTTGTGCGTCTTCTACACCTGCAGCTAAAAGGGCGTCAATATCACTTTGTGCTTTTGAAATGGTTGTTACTAAAAAGAGTAACATAAGTAACATTATCTTTTTCATTTATAATAGATTTGGTTTTACAAACATAGGAAAAAATTCACATAAAACAACTTTTTATCGAAAAAAAATGCTTTTAATCGATAATTTTAACATTTTACATGTCTTAAAAATTTATTCTTAAGCTCAAATTCGGCGTTAAACCTAGCGATTTATTGTTGATTTGAATAGCTTTATCAGAGTCGTTTGGATCGACTTCATAATATCTATTAATGATATTCTTTCTGTCCAAAACATTCAAAACACCAACTCTAAATTCAGCCTGAACTGATTCGGAGAGATTAAAATTATAATTCATAGAGGCGTCTAATCTCATAAAATCTTCCACATTTTCATTGTTAGGCACATCATAATTAACACGAGTATTATTACCATCTTGTACTGTTTCATTTCCTTCAAGAGGTTTTGTGTATGGTTGTCCCGAACGCCAAATACCACCAACTGACATCTCTAAATTCTTTAAAACATTATAATTAAAGGCTAAGGAAACCGAATGCCTTATATCTACATTATTGGGAAATACTGATGGTGTAATACTTGCAAATTCATAATCATTAATACTATAGGTATAACTAGCCCAAGTGCTAAAATTATTTGCTGTTTTGTTTAATAAAAACTCAACGCCTTTAGCATTATAACTTCCCTGTGCATTTTCATATTGAAAATTATTATAAAATCCTTGATTAGAAGCCGTAATACCCTCAACTAATTTGTAGAACCCTTCTACATCTATCAACCAATTATTTTGGTTAAACTCAAAACCAAACGAAGCTTGTTTGCTTTCAGATATTTTAATTGTTTGTTCGTTTGCTAAAATCCATCGTCTGTTTTCAACACCTAAAAAATCGTCTTGAAAATCTATCTTTTGATTTGCGGACTGGTTTTTAAATTCGCCTTGTAACTTTATTGCAAACTGATTTGATAATTTCTGCCTAAAGTTTAATCGTGGTTCTAAAATAAGTTTACTGAACTTTTGAAAATAATTGCCTCGCAACCCTATTCTTAAATAGGTGTTACTTTTTTTATATTCTAATTCAGAAAAAAGTGCATGGTTTAACAACACATCCTTTTTAGTTATGTCGTAAGAAGGATTTGTTACCGTTGTTTCGTTTAAAATACCTATTTCACTAAATTGGTAACCGTTTAAAAAGCTTAAATAGTTGTTTAATTTTAATCGCGTTTTAAACTTTAGACCTGTTTCAAGTACCTCATTAGCTTGGGTTAATCGCTGGTCTGTTTCTATTCTATAATCTGTCGCATCCACGTTATAACTAGAGTAAAACGCATTAAATTCCGAACTAAATGTATCACTCCAAACAGCACTCCAACTGGCACCAAAACCTAAATTCTCTTGTTTTAAATTACTTGTTTTTGATTCGGAATTGCCACTAGTATCCTGGTAACTTTCCGTATAATCTAAATTGTTATTAATACCGATAATATTTGCTCTGAATTTATGATTATCATTCAAATCAAAAAGTAATTTGGCCGAATAATCGTAAAAGAAGAAATCGCTACTTCTATTACTTTCACTAATGTTATCACTATTACTTGTAAGCTCGCTATCTTGAAAACTACGTTCGAAATAATTATCATACGTTGGAGAACTTAGTAAGTCAGTAAAAGAACGTCTACCCGAAACATGTAATGCTAAAGATTTTGAAATGGGTATCTCTAAAAAAGCATCGGCATGAATTAAATTGGCACCAAAACCTCCTGAAAATTTGTTGCTTATTTGGTTTTTGGTAGACATATTAATGGTGCTTGAAACGCCATCACTAAATTCGCTCGATGTTCCATTTTTGGTAACCACGACTTTCTCAGTCAAATAAGGGTTATAAGCAGAAATAAGCCCAAAGAAATGTCCTGAATGGTACATTTTAATATTATCCCAAAGAATGAGATTTTCATCATTTGTACCACCTCTTACATTAATATTGGCAATACTTTCATTAACACTCTCTACACCTGGCAATGCTTGAATAGACTGCAAAATATCTGGTTCTGTTAATCCTGGTAAAATTCCAAACTTTTCAGTATTTAAAACTGTACTTCCATCAATATGCTTTTGCAAACCCGTTGTTAAGAATTTGGTGATTAGAATTTGACTAAGCGCTTCGTTTTGTTCTTGAATAGCGATGCTTTTACAAGTCTCGTTAAGCATCCTTAAATCTGAAGCTTTAAAGCTTTTAGTTTGGTAACCTAAATATGAAATGATCACAGTATCGTTTATACCAACATCACTCATTTTAAATTTACCGTTGGTATCTGTAATAACGCCTTTTGATGAATTTTCAACTAAAACGGATGCACCAAAAAGAGGTAAATCATCACTTTCGGAGATTAAAATCCCACAAATAGATATTGTTTTATCGATCGTTGAAATAGTTATATAACGCTCATTAAGAAACTTGAAGTTTAAAACAGTCGAAGCATTTAATCTATCTATAATCTCATTTAATGTTTCTGATTCTTGCAATGGAGCAACTAGTAGCCCATCAACGTCATTAACTGAATATGAAAATTTAACCTCAAACTTAGTTTCTATTTGAGTAATTAGCTCCATTAAAGGCAAATTTTCTTGAGATTGAACATCAAAAGAAAACATCCTAACAAGAAAAAACAAAAAGATAAAAGCCTTATTTCGTTTCATAGTTATAGAACTCAACATTTTTACCATTTATTTTATAACTTAGTTTTAAAGGTATGGTTACCGATTGTAAGGCTATATTCTTATCGGTATGTGTAAAGCTTCCTGAAAAGGTTTTAGAAGTATTTACTTTTGTTGCATCTATTTTTAAATCATATTGAATTTCTAGCTCATTGATAACTTGCCATAAGGGCACGTTATTAAAACTAGACTCCTTAGCTAACCACGATGGGTTTTCTGCGTTAAAATCGTTTACTAAACTCACGTCGCCATTTACAACTCTAAACGACTTACCTGGTGTTAAAATAACCTTTTCTTGATTGCTTGTAACGCTCACCGAACCTTCATAACATTGTACCTCAAAATATTTATCGCGCTCTTTTACATTAAACTGAGTACCCAATACTTGAATACTTCCAGCATCAGTATTTACGGTAAATTTTTCACCTTTTGTTACTTTGAAAAATGCCTCACCATCTAATTCAAGATTTCTACTTTCTTTCCATTCTTTCTTGTTGAAAGAAAGTTTTGATTGTGCATTTAAAATCACCTCAGAATTATCAGGTAAGTTTAACGTTTTAGTTTGGGCTATTTGTGTTTCAAAAGATTTTGTGTTATTAAAGAATAAGAAATAAGACGATGTAAGCATTACCACAAAAATGGCCGCTATTTTTAAGAACGATTTAAAGTTTAAAGGAATTACCTTAGTTTCCTTTTTATTGAATTTTCTAGATTTAAAATCAGCCAATGCCTTTTGAGCATCGATTTTTGGAGCTTCTAACTGTTTTGAATAAAAGCCCAATTTTTCTAGCGTTGAAAAATCTTCATTCGGATAACGTTTTTTAATATCCTCAGCAGAAATCTCACCTTCAAACCATTTTAATATGTCGTTTTCTTTATTCATTTTTTGTGCATTCTGTAAATAAGACACTTACATTTTATTTTACCCTACCCTACATTAAATATTTTCTATATGTTCTCTTAAAATTTTTAGTGCTGCCGACATTCTTTTTTCAACTGCTTTTTGAGAAACCCCTAACATTTCTGCTATTTCTCTGTATTTTTTTCCATCAATTCTATTCAATAAAAAAACTTCACGTTGTGCATCTGATAATAATGATAAGGTATCTTGAAGCTTCTTTTTAAATTCTTCTTCTTCCAATAAATATTCTGGACTCTCATTTGTTTTATCAATATAAGGAGCTGCTTTGGCATATTCTAAAACAACCTTATTGTGCTTCACCTTGTTTAAAAATAAATTATTTACGGTTGTGAACAAATACGTTTTTGCTTTTGTAAAATCTATTTTAGAACAATTTTCCCAGATTTTCGAAAATGCATCTTGCACTAAATCCAAAGCACCATCCTTATCTCCACACTTATAATAGGCAAAATTAGTAGCGTGTTGAATATGCTCTATGTAAAACGTATTAAAATAAGTTTCTTCGCAAAGTTTGGAGTTGTTGTTACTCATTGTAAAGTAGGTCTTTTTTTAAAAAGAAAATTAACAATCTTGATTACAAAAGTAGGATAAATTTATTTTTAGCTGCCTAAGCATTGTATAAAAACTAGACGCAACTAAAAATTTAAAATTAATATTTAAAAAAGTAGGGTAAAATAATATTCGATTGTCTTACTCATAGAAAGCGAAAGAATCGCAAAAAAGAAAAATTAATGACCCTAAAATCTATTATTATGAACAATTTAAAATTTATTACAGTAACCTTATTATTAACATTTATTGGATTTACATCTTGTCAAGATGAGGATGACAAAGTAAATGGTGAAAATCCTGAAGCAAATGCTGCAAACTCTCAAACAGCTCAACATTTAAAGCGATCATCTATGCATGATGGTAGTTTTGATGATTTCTTAGATGGCGTATCATGCTCGTCTATTTTATTACCCGTTACAGCAACTGTTAATGGTACTGAAGTTAACGTGGTTAGTGAATCTGATTACGCCACTGTAATCGACATCTTATCTGAATATAATAATGATGACGACGAAGTTGTATTACACTTTCCATTATCGGTTAAATTAAGTAATTACACTGAAGTTAGCGTTTCAAACCAACTTGAATACAATGCTTTAATTCTCGCGTGTAACCAAGCTGAAAATGCAGCAGAGGCAGCTATTAATTGCTTAGATATCAATTTTCCAATTACAATATTTACCTATAACTTAAATTTCACACAAACTGGTAGCGTTGTTATTGAGTCTGAAGAGCAATTATACACTTTTATGAATGACTTTAGTAATGATGAATATTTTGCTGTTAAATATCCTATTACTGCAAATATGAATAGTGAGACAGTAATTAGTATAGCAAGTGATTTAGATCTACAAACCAGAATTACAGAATGTATTGCTTATGAAGATGAAAAGCAAGAAGCTGAAGAAAACGCAAAAACGGTTGAAACTATTTTAGTTAACAGTTTATTTAAAGTACAATCGTTCGTTCAGGCTGGTGTTGAAAAAGCAAATGACTATGCTGATTATACCATTGATTTTGCTGGAAATTTATCATGTACAGCTGAAAACACGGTTAATTCAGCCATCGAAAATGTGCAAGGTACTTACGAAGTAACCTCACAAACAGACATATATTTTAACTTAGCTTTTTCTGGGAATGCAACTTTTGAACTGCTAAACAATTCATGGGAAGTTACAAGCTATTCTCAAACTTCAATCTCTTTTAAGAGCACTACAAATGCAGCTGCAACATTAGTATTAGCCCAAATATAATTAGGCTTGCATTTGTAACTTATGTTATGAAAACAGCTATCAAAATTTTGATAGCTGTTTTTTGTTTTTTAAAGTATAATTATGTCTTAAAATCTAGGTTTTTGCATTAAATTATAAAAATATCATTTAATGGTAGGGTAAATGTATTTTTAGTTGTCTTAAACATGTAAGAAAACAACATTTAAAATTATGAAGCAAGATAATACACTTAAAATAATAAAAGTTGTCTTATTCATAATTTTAACTTTATCTATTTTAGCCATCATACATCTAAATTTAAAAATGATTTTTGAAATTGGGTAGGGTAAAATAAAATGTAGTTGTCTTACTAAAACAAGGGCGAAAAGAATCGCTATGAAAAAGAAAATTTAAATCCCAAAAAAAATTAACATTATGAAAAATTTAAAATTTTTAACCGCAATTTTATTAACATCTATTTTAAGTTTCACATCGTGTCAAGAAGAAATTGATACGGAAAATGGACAAAATCCAAATACAAATAATGCAAGTTCCCCTACAGCTAATAACTTAGAGCGTGCATCAATGTATGATGGTAGTTTTGACGACTTTTTAGATGGCATATCTTGCTCTTCTATTTTATTACCTGTAACTGCTACAATAAACAACACGGAGATTACAATTATTAATGAATCTCAATATAACCTGGTTTTAAACATTCTAGGGGAGTTTACTAATGATGACGATAGTATTGAATTTCAATTTCCTTTAACTGTTAGATTAAGTAATTATACAGAGGTTCAAGTTGCTAATCAATCCGAATATGATGCATTAGTTGCAGCGTGTGAAGAAGCTGAAAGTAGAGCTGAAGACGCCATCAATTGTTTAAATATTGATTTTCCAATTACAATTCTAACTTACAGCTTAAACTTTGAGCAAACTGGTAGCGTTGTTATTGAGTCTGAACAACAATTGTATACCTATATGAATAACTTTAGTAATGACGAGTTGTTTGCTGTTAACTATCCTATAACCGCAACTTTAAACGGAGATAGTAATACGGTTGTTGAAATTTCAAGCGATTTGGACTTGCAGGCGCGTATTACAGAGTGTTTGGGCACTGAAGATGCCAAGGAAGAAGCTGAAGAAAACGCCCAAACCTTAGAAACTATTTTAGTTGATGGTTTGTTTAAAGTAGAGTCATTTGTTACTGCTGGTGTAAATGCCGCTAATGATTATGCAGATTACACCATAGATTTTGCAAACGATCTATCTTGTACTGCTGAAAATACAGTAAATGCAACAATACAAGATGTTGAGGGTACATATGCCGTAACATCTGAGCTTGAAGTGTATTTATCTTTAACTTTCACTGGAAATGCTACGTTCGAGCTATTAAATCATAATTGGGAAGTTACAAGCTATTCTACAAATTCTATCTCTCTACAAAGCACAACAAATGCCGCAATAACTCTGGTTTTATCCCAAATTTAAAAACTAGAATAGCATTTGTTACGTATGTTATGGTAAAGCAGCTACCTATAAATGGGTAGCTGTTTTTAATCAAAAAATTTCGTAAATCATGAAGTATCAATTTTTAATAGCCCTTTTTATATTATCAATTATAAGCGCTTGTTCTAAAGATGAGTCTGCAAATATTGATTCCGATCAACCCAACCCTATTGATAAAAACTTAAATAGAAAAACTACGGGTAGTTCTGCAAATGATTTGTTATCTGACGCAAAATTCACCAATATGATTATCGAACTGGTTTATGTGGAAGGGTTTGAGCCCACTCAAACAGCTATTAATAACTTTGTAAGCTTTTTAAACGAACGAACCAATAAACCAGGTGGTATTACTGTTGAAAAACGAGCCATTGCTTCTTCAGGAAAAGATGTATATACTTTAGAGGAAATTGCCCAGATTGAAAGAGAACAAAGGCAACATTATAATACGCAAAATCAAATTGCTATTTGGGCTTATTTTACTGATGGCAAGTCTGAAAATGATTCGGAAGCCAATGGCACTTTAACTCTTGGAACAGCCTACTGGAACACCTCATTTGTTATTTACGAAGAAACGATTCAAGGATTAAGCAACAGTCCTTTAGAGCCTAACCGGTCGTTATTAGAAACCACGGTAATTAACCATGAATTTGGTCATATTTTCGGACTTACAAATCTTGGATCTCCTTTGCAAAGCAATCATGAAGATACAGAACATCCCAAACACTGTAATGTAGAAGATTGCTTGATGTATTGGGCTACCGAGTCGGCCATTAATATATCTGATATGGCAAATATGAGTTCAGCACCTCAACTAGATGCACAATGTATAGCCGATTTGCAAGCAAATGGAGGTAAATAGAAATGTTAAATCAAATTATAAAATAAATCAAAATGAAAACACTAATAAAAATCGTATTTATTTTCACCATTATATTAAACACAAACGCTCAAACACATAAATCGAACACCGGTCTTAAAGGTGGTTATAATTTAGCTGCCGTTAGTTTTGATGGTGAAACCGAAACAGGACAAAGGCATTCATTTCATATAGGTTTTTATGGCGAATCATTTTTATCTGAAAGTGTGGCGCTACAAATAGAATTGCTTTACTCTCAACAGGGTTATGAATTACAAGATGGCGGAGGCACTTTTACACAAAAATTGGATTATCTGAATCTGCCATTAATGTTGAAACTTTATCCTGACCAAGCGTTCTTTTTAGAAGTTGGTCCTCAAATAGGGTTGGCAGTCTCACACAAGGAAGAATTTGATAGTGGTTTTGGTTTATTCGATACTACGCAAGAATTTGATCCGCAAAATTTTGATTGGGGAATGAACTTTGGAACTGGTTTTAAAACCGAATCTGGAGTATCGCTAGGAGTTCGTTATCATTTAGGGCTAGGTAGCGTATATGATGAAGGAAATCCAAAAAATCGTGTTTGGCAGTTCTCTATAGGTTTCGATTTTTAATAAAAAAGGTAGGGTAAAATACCTTTAAGTTGTCTTATAATTGAAAGCTTTTATAAAGCAAATTAATAATCAAAAAAATTAAAGTTATGAGATCAATAAAAAAATTTGCATTCATTTTATCATTAATCATTTCGTTTGGTGCAACAGCGCAAGAACCTGATAAATCTAATGAAAAAGTAATGGATAAAGAGTCTTACTATAAACAACGAGCTTTAGAAGATGCTAAATACGAACAACAGTTCAAGGCAGAAAATGAGGCTGAAGAAGAGGCTTTTTGGGATGAGCAAAAAGCGTATGAAAAAGATTTAAAGCGTAAAGACAAAAAAGCATATAAAGCCTATATGAAAGGTAAAAAGGACGCATATGCAGAACATTATGCACATTGTAACAATCACTGTCATCATAGTGACCATTATTATCATCACGCTTCTTTTTACTATTACAGATATGATGGATATTATTATGAAAGATATCCTAGAAGAAATACGATTAATATAAGAACACGAGTTAACACTCCTCGTGTAAGTTTAGGACTTTTTTGATTTGATTAGGTTTAGTTAGTTAGTAAAAAAGCGGTTTTCATTAATTTGAAAGCCGCTTTTTGAATATAACACTTAAATAATTACTTACGCATCAATATTAGCATAAATAGCATTTTTCTCAATAAACTCTCTACGTGGTGGAACTTCATCACCCATAAGCATTGAGAAAATTCTATCGGCTTCGGTTCCATTATCTATTTGAACTAAGCGCATGGTTCTAAATTCAGGATTCATAGTAGTATCCCAAAGTTGTTCAGCATTCATTTCTCCAAGACCTTTATATCGTTGAATTTTTGCACCATCGCCAAAATCCTCAATAATTTCATCACGTTCTTTATCGCTCCAAGCATATTGCTTTTTGGCGCCTTTACGAATTAAATAAAGTGGCGGTGTAGCGATATATATATGACCAGCTTCAATTAACTCTTTCATGTATCTAAAGAAAAAGGTTAAAATTAAAGTTGCGATATGCGAACCATCAATATCGGCATCACACATAATAACGACTTTATGATATCTTAATTTTGATAGATTTAAAGCTTTGCTGTCTTCTTCTGTTCCTATAGTAACACCTAAGGCTGTGAAAATGTTTTTAATCTCTTCGTTTTCAAAAACCTTATGAGTCATCGCTTTTTCAACATTCAAGATTTTTCCACGAAGTGGAAGAATAGCTTGAAATGCTCTATCACGACCTTGTTTTGCAGTACCGCCTGCCGAATCTCCCTCTACCAGAAATACTTCGCATTTTGCAGGATCTTGCTCAGAACAGTCACTTAATTTCCCAGGTAAACCACCAATACTCATTACGGTTTTACGTTGCACCATTTCACGAGCTTTTTGAGCTGCATGACGCGCTTGAGCTGCTAGAATTACTTTTTGTACTATAATTTTTGCATCGTCTGGATGCTCTTCTAAATAATCCGTAAGCATTTCAGAAACCGCTTGACTTACCGATGCCGATACTTCTCTGTTTCCTAATTTGGTTTTAGTTTGTCCTTCAAATTGTGGTTCTTGAACTTTTACCGAAATAATAGCTGTAAGACCTTCACGGAAATCATCACCTGCAATTTCAAATTTCAAATTTTTAAGCAGTCCTGATTCGTCCGCATATTTTTTTAGCGTCATCGTTAACCCTCTTCGGAAACCAGACAAGTGTGTTCCTCCCTCGTGCGTATTAATGTTATTTACATACGAATGCAAGTTTTCGGCATAAGAGGTGTTATATACCATGGCTACCTCCACAGGTACACCGTTTTTCTCACCTTCAAATGCTATAACATCTTTCATTAAAGGCTCTCGATTACCATCTAAAAACCGAATAAACTCTTTTAATCCTTCTTCAGAATGAAATGTTTCACCTTCAAAAGTACCATCATCCTTTTTGCTTCTTTTATCAACTAAATGAACTGTAATACCTTTATTTAAGTACGCCAATTCACGCAATCTACTGGCTAAAGTATCGTAGCTATATTCTAGAGTTTGAGTAAAAATAGTTGAGTCTGGTTTAAAGGTAACGGTTGTACCTCTTTTATCAGTTTCACCTATTTGCTTTACAGGATATAAAGGCTTTCCTCTTTCGTATTCCTGCTCCCAAACTTTTCCACCTCTATATACAGTTGCACGTAAATGTTCGGATAACGCATTTACACAACTTACACCAACACCGTGTAAACCACCTGAGACCTTATAAGAATCTTTATCAAATTTACCACCAGCTCCAATTTTAGTCATTACAACTTCCAGTGCTGAAACACCCTCTTTTTTATGTAAATCTACAGGGATACCACGACCATCATCTTCAGTAGTAATAGAATTATCTTCGTTAATAGTAACCGTAATATTATTACAGTGACCTGCAAGTGCCTCATCAATCGAATTATCTACCACCTCATAAACCAAATGGTGTAACCCTCTTGTACCAACATCTCCAATATACATCGATGGACGCATACGTACATGCTCCATTCCTTCTAAGGCTTGAATACTATCTGCCGAATAATTGTGCTTGTTAAATTCTTCTTTAGGTTCGCTCATATTATTATTTAATATTGTTAAATTCTTCTTTATTTTCCATAAAAAAAAGATGCTTTTATGCATCCTTCTGAATACAAACAAATATACGAAATTATCACCCTTTTAAAAAGCTTTTTATCGACTCATTCATAAAATTATCAACATTTGTTAATTACTTAAAAGTGTCTTAAATCGCCTAAAAAGTGCCTTAAATTAAATTTTAATGATTTTTTTTATTTTTTGAAATCGGAAAAAATAAAAAGCTGCTTAAAACTCAAATTTTAAATTTTTATGAAGTGATTTTTGAAATTTTAAACGTCGATTATTCATCATAAATTGATTAATTCCAACACCAATCGATATCAAACTATTACATCCAATAATAATTTATAGAATTAATAAATATTCGGTAATTTTTTTAATAATTTGACAATACACCATATGATATCAAGAAAATTGGTGCTTAGTACATTATTTCTACATATATTTGGCACATATAAAGATATTATGACAACTAACAATAACAATAATAATTTCAATAATCCTAATTTTTAGGGTCGGAAGGTTATTGTTTAAAAATATATGAAGCCTTCCGAATACGGAAGGTTTTTTTTTAATTAAAAATTCAGAAAATGAGTAAAATTATGACAGTCGACGTATTGTCGAGTATTAAAGGAGCGCAACCCAGTGAAGCGGTGAACAAACTATTTGAGGTAATAAAAAATGCACAATCGGCAAATAGCAACTCTTTTAATATTAATCATAATAACAGTGTGTCTTTAAACGAATTAAGAGACGATGTAGTGATTGAAAGTTCTGATTTAGAAAAGAAAATCATTACAGAAAACTTTCCAAAAGAGAAAAAAGGCTATTTAGTGGTTTCTAAAGTTATAGAAGAATAATTATGAAATCTCAAATACGAACCATACACCAGCAATTGGTTAATAAAGAAATAACTTGTACATCATTAGTACAAGAAAAGCTGAGCTTACTTAAGGAGAACACCAACAACACGGTTAACTCATTGTTAGACACTTTAGCATTAGAATTGGCAGCTAAAGTAGATGCTAAAATTGCAAAAGGCGAAACCCTTGGATTACTGGAAGGCATCCCTTTTGGAATTAAAGATGTATATATGCTACAAGGTACGTATACCACTGCAAGTTCTAATTTGCTTAAAAATTACAAATCGGCATACACAGCTACAGCCATTCAAAAATTATTGGATGCGGGCGCTATTCCGTTAGTTAAAGAAAACTGCGATAGTTTTGGTCATGGGTCCTCTAGCGAAAATACCATTTTTGGTGCCGTTAAAAATGCTATCAACCCTGATTTAGTTGGTGGTGGTTCCAGTGGTGGTTCTGCTGTAAATGTAGCAAAAGATTACACCGTGTTTTCTATTGGTGGCGATACGGGTGGTTCTGTGCGTCAACCAGCCGGTTACAACCATGTGTATGGTTTAAAACCGACTTACGGACGTATTTCTCGTTATGGCTTGATGGCATATGCATCATCAACCGACTGTGTTGGACCTATTGCCAAATCGGTTGAAGATATTCGTATTATCTTAAATGTAATGAGTGGTAAAGACACGAAAGACCAAACCACATACGCTTCTGAAGAAATTAAAGAAGAAAACATATCAAATGCTAATGGCATTAAAACCATTGGGTATTTTAAAAACTTTATTGAAAGTGATGCTATCAATTCAAAAATAAAATCTGATTTCTTAGCTTCTATCGAAAAAGTAAAAGCCAAAGGTTTTAAAGTTAAAGAACTTGATTTCTTTAAATCAGACATTCTAGTTTCAACCTATTACACATTGGCGATGGCTGAAACCGCATCTAACCTATCGCGATTGGATGGTAGCAACTACGGAAATAGAATTGAAGATAAAAACCTAAAAGAATCGTACGCCATTACCCGTTCTGAGAATTTTTCAGAAGAAACTAAACGACGTATTGTTGGTGGAAATCAAGTGTTATCTCAAGGGTTTTCAGATGAGATATATTTAAAAGGATTGGCTTTAAGAGATGCTATTTCTGAAAATTTTGAAAATGATTTTAAAGAAGTAGACATCATTCTATCTCCTGTTACACCTAGCACACCACCGAAAATTGGTGATAGCTTAAAAGATCCACATGCCATGTATTTAAGTGATGCTTATACTGTTGGCTTTAGCTTGGGGCAATTACCAACTTTAACAATACCTCAAGGCACGGAAACAGGCTTACAAATTACAGCCTCTAAAAATAACGACGAACTTGTTTTGAAGTTTGCTAACTTCTTAAAAGACACGATATAATGGAACTAGAGCAATTAGACTCGGCTTTAAAAGCCCACGATTTAGAGTTAGTAATCGGACTGGAAACACACGTTCGATTAAACACAAACACCAAGTTGTTTTGTTCTTGCCCGAATCAAGAAATAGAAACCCCAAACCAAAATATATGCTCTGTGTGCACAGGACAAATGGGCGTGTTACCTGCCGTAAATAAGGAAGCTATTAACAAAGCTATTTACTTTGGAAAAGCGGTAAAATCATCGTTTGAAAATGAAGTAATTTCTTGGGATAGAAAACATTATGAATATCCAGACAATCCGAAAAATATACAAATCACACAGTTTCACAATCCTATTATTCCTGACGGACAAGTATCTTGTTTCCGAAATGACGGGTCGCAATTCACAGTCAATTTAACGCAAGTTCATATTGAAGAAGATGCTGCTAAATTGATGCACGAAAAAACAGTTTCGCTCGTAGATTTTAACAAAGCCGGTGTCCCACTTATTGAAATTGTAACCGAACCCTGTATTCGTCACATCGAAGATGCTTCAACGTATGCACAATATATCCTCCGTATTGTTCAGAATTTAAAAATATCGGAAGCAAACCTTGAAAAAGGGGAATTTAAATCGGATGTTTCTGTGTCACTTCGAAAAAAACACAGCTATACTTTAAATCCGCGTACCGAGATTAAAAACTTAAACTCCTTTAAGTTTATGGTTGAGGCTTTGAAGGAAGAAGTAGAAAAACAGTTCAACTATTACATTGAACACAAAGAATTCAGACCTGACCAAACCACGGTTTTATGGGATGCCGATTTAAAGCAAACCAAAACCATGCGTAAAAAGGAATTTGAAGCCGATTATCGCTTTATTTCTGAACCCGATTTACCGTTTGTCAACATCAAAGAAGCCGTTGATGCTATAAAAGTTGATACCAGAACGCTGCCACATGCAGTTGAATCTATTTTGATAAATGGTGGTGTATTACCGCAAGATGCCAAATTTTTTACGGCAGATTCGTTGCGTTCGGAAACCTTTGTTGCCATTAATAACGTACTAAAAGACCCATCATTTGTTGCTAAAACTTTAGTTAACAATATTGGTGCCGATGATTATGGCGACATTCATAGAATTGAACATTTAATTGACATTTTCCAGCTCTTTAAGGAGGAAAAAATAACCTCTGTGTTAGTTCAAAATGCCATTACTTCTTATTTAAAAGACAGAAGTTTTGACTACAACAAATATTTTGAAGACAACACGATTTCAGAAGAACAGATTCAGGAAGCGATAGCGAAAGTCATTTCAGAAAATGAAGCTATTGCCAACGAAATTAAAGCTGGAAACCAAGGAAAAGCCGGTATTTTAGTCGGTAAAGTCATTGGCATTATTGGCAAAGGAGCTTCTGGAAAAGTGATTCGTGAAGGGATTTTGAATCAGCTACAAAGTTCAGAACTAAAAATTCAGAGTTCTAATGAAACGACTAAGCAACATTCGCCTCAACAACGAACAACGAAACAACAGGAAGAAGCATTACCAGAAATTCCTATCGTTATTAAAGACGAATACCGAACCCATGTAATTACTGATATTTCTGAAAGTAGTATTTCTGAAAAAGTAACATTTGCTGGTTGGGTTTCTAGTGTACGCGACCATGGAGAGCTAATTTTTATCGATCTGCGTGATTCGAGTAATGAGGTGTTCCAAGTGCGTTTAAGCAGAGAATCGTTCCCGAATTTAGATGAGTTAGTCAAGCTTAAACCAGAATCGGTTATTACTGTTACAGGAACTATTGTACAACGTAAAGCAGATGACTATAACACCGCATTACGAACAGGAACTATAGAATTGGAAGCTTACGAGCTAGATATTCTAAACCTATCGAGAACCTTACCATTCGAAATAAAACGAGCTACAAAAACCAATGAAAACACCCGTTTTCAGTACAAATTTTTGGATCACAGAAACGACGATGTGCGTCGTGTTATTGTAAACCGCCACAAGGTTATTAAATTGCTGCGCGATATTTTAGATGAAGAACATTTCCTAGAAATAGAAACTCCAATTTTAAGTGCCGGAACCGATGAAGGCGCTCGTGAGTTTATTGTACCTTCAAGAAAGCAAGCAGGCGCTTTTTATACCTTACCGCAAGCACCTCAGCAGTTTAAACAGATGTTGATGGTTAGTGGTTACGAAAAGTATTTCCAATTGGCACGTTGTTTTAGAGATGAAGATTCTCGCGGCGATCGTCAACCAGAATTCACACAATTGGATATTGAAATGGCGTATGCGAGTATGCAACAAATCATCGATTTAAACACCAAAATGTTTAATGAGGTGGTAACTAAAATTTACGGCAACAAATGGATTTTACACCCGTTTGAAGTGATTACCTATCAAGATGCAATGAACTATTATGGTTGCGACCGACCGGATTTACGTTTTGGTTTAAAGCTTCAAGACATTACCAACATTGTAAAAGACACGACCTTTCAAGTTTTTAGCAAACCCATTGACGAAGGCGGTATTGTAAAATGCATCAAAGTTTCTGCTCAAGAACAAGGTAACAAACGTTTATCAAAAGGGCAAATTGAAAAACTCACAGGTATTGCACAACAACATGGTTTGGGTGGGTTAGCCTATATAATTGTGAATGATAACGATTTACAATCACCTATCATTAAGTTTTTAGGTGAAGATATTGCTGCAGGTATTATTAAAACTACCAATGCCCAAGTAGGTGATATAGTGTTTTTCTCGGCGGCAGATTATGCCACTGCTAATAAAGCTTTGGATGCCGTTAGACAAGAATTAGGAAAAATGCTTAAACTTATTAACCCTAAAGAATTACGTCCTGCGTGGGTAGTCGATTTTGCAATGTTTGAAAAAACCGATGAAGGACGCTGGACATTCACCCACAACCCATTCTCAATGCCTGCGGTTTACGATATAGAAAAGCATATGAATGGTAAGGAAGAGGAAATAGGCAGTATTATAGCCCAACAATACGATTTAATATTAAATGGTTACGAAATTGGTGGCGGTTCGGTGCGTGCCCATAAACCTGAAATTTTAGAGGCTACTTACAGAAATATGGGTTACAACAAAGAGGAGATGCTAAAAAGCGTAGGTACCATGTATAAAGCGTTCCATTATGGTGCACCGCCACACGGTGGCATTGCATGGGGTGTTGATAGGTTGATGATGATTTTAGAGAAAAAAGCGTCTATACGTGAGGTAATGGCATTCCCGAAAACAGGAACCAGTGACGATTTATTGTTTGGTGCACCTTCGCTATTATCTGATAAAAAAGTAGAAGAAATGAATGTAAAAGTGATAAGAAAATAAGTTGTTTTTTGAAATAACTCCATTTTAAGATAATTCAAAAAATCCCGATAGTTTACTGTCGGGATTTTTTTGTTTTATTGTAGGAATTATTGGGTATATTTACGGGATATGAGTAATAAAAGTTACTATATAACCAGTTGTAAAACATTTGAATAGCCTATAGTACTTTTGATTTTACCATTAAATCTAATAGAATACAGAAATTATGAAACATAAATTTTTAACACCACTATTTGCAGTTCTGCTTATTCTTTCTATCTCTTGTAAAGAAAATAATCAAAACGACCAAGTTGAATCAAAAGTAACTCAAGAAGCAACCGAAAGTGAAACCAATGAAATACAAAAAAAGATAAAGGAAGCAATGAGTTCTGCGCCATCCTCTATTTCCGCCAATGCTACAATTCTTGATTATCCAAAAGACCCAAAAGGCAAAAAAATTGTACTACGCAAAGGTACTAATGGTTGGATTTGCCTTCCAGACAATCCACATATGCCCGGGAACAATCCTATGTGCATTGATGAACAGATAAAGGAACTTTTCACTGCTATTGCTGAAAATAGAGAACCTGTTATTACCCGAACAGGATTTGGTTATTTTTTACAGGGCGGAGCACCTCGAAGCAATGCAAATCCTTGGGATACGGTTCCAACGCCTGACAATGAATGGATGGAGCACCAAGTGCCTCATATTGTAGTTGTAACACTTGACAAATCAATCCTTGACTCATTACCGACAAAAATGGACAATGGTGGCCCTTGGGTTATGTGGAAAAATACACCTTACGCACATATAATGATTCCAGTTCCAAAGAATACTCTCGAATGAATAAAAAAACGTTGGGTAACAACGTGTATAGTACATTGCTCTGAAATTCCTAAAAAGTAACTAACTGAATTAAAAACTGACTATACAGGTAAGCCGAAAACTGATTAGAGTAGGCATAGTTTTAAAAATAAAAAATGAAAAAATTAATCCATTCCCTTTATTTATTTGCCGCAATCCTAACCATACCTAACGGCCATCTGTTTGCTCAGACTCAAAATGACTCTCTTCAAATAAAAGAAGCTGTTGTCAACTACCTTGAAGGTTTGGATACCAACAATCCGGATAGAGTCGCCAAAGCGCTGCATGCAGATTTAGCTAAACGCATTGTTGATAAAAATAAAGAAGGAAAAGATTTTCCATCAAATATGACCGCTGCAAGTTTGATAGGTTATACTAAAGATTTTGACTTTACCTTATTTTATATAGAAGGTGTCGATTCCGAAGCACCCTTAAAAGTAGATATCTCTATTTATGAAATCTCGAATGGCATTGCTACCGTAAAAGCTGTAACAAACAAGTTTGAATTTGTTGACTACATCCACCTAGGAAAATTAGATGGAGAATGGAAAATTATAAACATCCTTTGGGCTTGGACAGGTAACACCAATAAATGGATGAATAAGGAGTAAAGTTAATAGACTCTACTGCCAACAACGTATATAAAATTGCTCAAACATTCAGTTAACAATTTTCAAAACTATGTCAAAACATTATAAGGAAAAAGCACTTTTAGCAACCACTTATAAAATTGAAAAAGTTAAAAAACAATCTGGTTACTTTAAAAGCAATATAAACAAAGTTATCATACTAGCCGCATTGTTTTCCTTCTTAGCACCGTTTTACAGCAATGAAAATGGAAAATCAATGAAAGATTTATTAGAAATATCTTATACCGAATCGGTCGTTTTTGCATTTATAGTAGTTTCGTCATTCTGTCTTATTGGACATGTAGTTTGGACAATTCAAGATAAATCGCGTTTAAAGGAATTAATGAAAAGAAAAAAAGAATTAGAAGAGGATATAAAGTCATATGATTTATAAAAACTACAGCTAACAACGTATATAAAAAATTGCTACTTTTATATTAACAATGTGAGTTGCATTGTTTACATGCATAATACCTTTGCATTTATTATGGTGTAATTTTTAGAAACACTAATTATATAAAAATGAAAATTACAGCTCTTTTAAAAACAACTTGCGCTGTGATACTATTTTTGACAACAACAGTGGTATTAGCACAAGATTCAATCAAAATAATTGAATCACTGCCTAGTAATTCGGAAAAATTAAATGTAATCCTGCCTAAAGCCTATTGGTTCAATAAATACAAAATAATTTTAGAAAATTACGGCGTCGCAAAAATAAAAGAAGGTATAAGCTCAACTTCAACCAACAACATAAACGGAGTAACTTATGCTGAAACAAAACAAAAAATCTCCGTTGTTTTAACCGATTCAGAAAATAACACTTCCCATTTACAAGCACGAACAGTTCAAAATGGTGAATTTGTTGTAAAAGAAGATATCTTGTTGAACAGAGTATTAAATATTGGAATTGAGGGCGAAGAAATACAAAGCATGATCTTTTATCCTAAAACATTAATTGGCACCATCACAACCAATATAAATAATTCTGAAAATTGGAATTTTAATATAAAAGTATTCGATTTAAAAGTAAGAAATCCAAGAGACTATTTGTTTACTGAAATTGGTAGTCTTAACAACGGGGTTCGAACTATAAGTATAATTCGAACAAATTTGGATAGTAACAGCAATATAGATGTAAAAAATGATATCTCTAAAGGCGCACTCTTTTATGAGTTTTTGGAAAATGGAATATCATTAGGCGCTGTTACATCTTATGATGAAAGTTCAATCTGGTTTAAACCTGGGTTAGATTCCATTACCAAATTAATTTTATGTACAGCTATGCTATCCATTGAATTTTAATTCAATCAAAACAGAATATTAAATTTAAAACAATTAGCGCAATGACTATGATTACTGTTGAAACCACAATTAAAGCACCCATTGAAAAGGTTTGGGAATTTTGGACTAAACCAGAACACATTACCAATTGGAATTTTGCTTCAGATGACTGGTGTTGCCCTTCGGCAACCAACGATTTAAGACCGGATGGAAAATTTGTATGGAGAATGGAGGCAAAAGACGGAAGTATGGGTTTCGATTTTAATGGTATATATAACCAAATTGAAAAGCACAAATTCATCTCTTATACAATGGAGGATGGGCGCAACGTAGAAATAGAATTTAAAGCAGAAGGCGACAACATAAAATTGACAGAATCGTTTGAACCTGAAACAACGAACCCAGTTGAAATGCAAAGAGCGGGTTGGCAAGCAATTCTGGAAAACTTTAAAAAACTTGTTGAATCGTCAAAATAAAAAAACGGCGAACAAAGAAAGTGTCGTGTAAACTTTAACATTAGCCAAAGACTTTTATAAAAACTTTAAGAGTATTTCGCCTTAACTTTAAAAGATTAAAAACTTAAAAATTTCAACATGAAAAAATCAACATTTTTAACAACCTTAGCTTTTGCTTTAGTAATGCTTTTATCTGTAAATGTACACGCGCAAAAGTTTTCGAATTTAGATAAAAGTCCGTTAGACATTGCTTACTACAAAACCGATAGAAATGCACCGCCAATGGTAAAAGTTATTTATAGCAGACCACAACTTAATGGAAGAGAGTTAAGTAAACTTGCACCAAACGGAAAAGTTTGGAGAACAGGCGCTAACGAGGCAACCGAAATTAAATTTTACCAAGACACGAATTTTGGTGGTAAGCCTGTAAAAGCCGGAACCTATTCGTTATTTACCATTCCTGGTGAAACCGAATGGACCGTCATTTTAAATAAAGATTTAGATGTTTGGGGAGCTTACAGCTATAACGAAGCTAATGATGTGGTGAGAGTTAAAGCACCTGTGAGTAAAGGAGATTCTGTTGATGCGTTTTCAATCGCTTTTTCTGATGGCAACATGTATTTAGCTTGGGGTACAGATAGGGTGAATGTATCAGTTAGCAAATAATAGTTTACTTTAATAAACAAAAAAGCCTTGAGATATTAAGGCTTTTTTTATTAGGGTATATTTAAATATTTGTGAGTTTGTAATGATACTTTCCATTTAGGATTCTTCATAACATAATCTACAATTTCTGGTATAACTTTATCCCGTTTGCTCCACTCGGGTTGTAAGTATAAAATACAATCTTTATTAACTTTTGCGGCTTGTTCTTCAGCAAAACGAAAATCGTCTTTATTATAAATAATCATTTTAAGTTCGTTGGCAACTGCATAAATTTCTTCGGTAGGAAGTTTCATTTTTTTGGGTGATAAACAAATCCAATCCCAAACACCTGTTAATTTATAAGCTCCTGAGGTTTCAATATGTATTTGTAAGCCTTCAGCTTTTAGTTTGTTAGTTAAAAGCGTCATATCCCAGGTTAATGGTTCGCCTCCAGTTACTACAATTGTATCGCTATATTTTTTAGCGTTTTGAACAATTATATTGGTTTCAGTAGGTGGATGCAATTCAGCATTCCAACTTTCTTTAACATCACACCAATGGCATCCTACATCGCAACCGCCTATACGAATAAAATAGGCTGCAGTTCCTTTGTGATAGCCTTCTCCCTGTATCGTATAAAACTCTTCCATTAAGGGTAACATCTCCCCTTTATCAACCAATAATTGCGTCTCTTTTTTCATAGTTTGCAAAGATACATATTACTGGTGTTATTTCTTTATATTTTGTTTTTCAATTCAATTTACTTAACTTCACATTGGATTAGTTAGTTGTAAATTGTTTTCGTTCTCTCTCAAATGAAAAAAACTTTATTTTTGATGCTAATATTATGCATGCATAATATTGGATTTGCCCAAGTAGGCATAGGTACCACGTCTCCAGATCAGTCATCTATGCTAGATATCCAAGCCACTAACAAAGGCATACTTATTCCTCGGTTAACCACAGTTCAAAGAAATACAATTATAGATCCAGCAACTGGTTTGCTTATATTTAATACGACATCTAATGCATTTGAATACAATTCTGGTATTCCGGCATCACCAATTTGGAGCCAAATAAATACTGCCTCATCCACATATATGGGTAAGTTTATTATTTCTGGCACAGGTAGTCAAACTATTACAGGGCTCCCTTTTCGACCTACTGCCATCAAGTTTTCAGCTTATGCTAATGTAGAGTCTTATAATATTAATGCCGATAATGGCGTAGGAAATAACAATAACACCTTTCAAAATACATTTGGAGGCATGAATGGTTATGCCACCAACTACAGCGGTTCCATACAACAGCAAGTTATTTTTAACGGAGGTAATGGCAACTCGATAAATGATATTTCTAGATATGCATCGGATACAAGAGCAATTGGTATTAGGTATGCCAACCAGAATGGTGACAATTTAGGTTTAACCGCTGCTGCTATTACAAGTTTTAATGTTGATGGATTTACTATTAACGTAACAAATCATACTGAAAATATCGTTGTTATATATGAAGCATTTAAATAACATTTTTTGTAAATTATTGAAAATCTAGCTCCTATTAGTAGGCATATTTTGAATTACAAGGTTGTTTTGATAACTTCGTACCAGATTATTATTAATTGTAAATTGTTTTCATTCTCTCTCAAATGAAAAAAACTCTCTATTTAATGCTAATATTATGCATGCATAATATTGGATTTACCCAAGTAGGTATTGGCACTACAAACCCAGACCCTTCATCTATTTTACATGTAGAATCTACCGACAAAGGTGTTCTTATACCCCGATTAACCACACTTCAAATAGCGGCAATTACCAATCCTGCTCATGGCTTAATGGTTTTTAATACTGATACTGACGAATTTGTATTTAATATTGGAACCACTCTATCTCCAATCTGGAATGAGATTTCTGAAACGGCTTCGGTAAAATACAGTAATCTTGATACCACATCAAACCTTAATGCTGCTGCTTACACCAACGCCCCAATCTTGGGAACGCTAGATTGGAATGATGATTTAACCTTATATACTGTTGTAGGTAATACAATAACTATTAATAGAACAGGTAGGTATAGAATAATTGTTAACATGGCGTATACCGTACCCACCATTGGAGGAAATACAGACCAAAGAGTTTCTGTTGAAGCACAAATAGCTATTAATGGCACGCCAACTGGCTCCATTGCCAACACCGGGTATGTTAGACATGCAAATAATCATAGGGAAGCATCATTACATATCAATGAAGTGTTTAATATTGTTGCAGGTCAATCTTTAAGTGTACAAACTATACGAGGAGGCAATTCAGCGCCTGCTGTTTTCAGAAGCATAGGCACTTCAAATATTTATATTCAAAAAATAAAATAGCACTTTACTAAAAGCATTTTTTTTCTTCCTTATTTTTCCTGTATTTTTATACAAATTTTAGTTTGTATGGATAGAAAGGAAACCTTTTTTAATTATATCGTTGAAGGAAACACAACTAAAGGTGATTTTATTCCTGTTGGTGCTGCCATGTTAGATGGTGAAACCGTTACAGGTGCGCACGTTAAAATACCTTTAAAAACCCTAAACCGTCATGGTTTAATTGCAGGCGCCACGGGTACCGGAAAAACGAAATCATTGCAAGTTTTAGCCGAAAATTTAAGCGATAAAGGTATTCCAGTATTGCTCATGGATATTAAAGGCGATTTAAGTGGGCTAGCACAACCAAGCCCTGGACATCCAAAAATTGATGAACGTCATGCCAAAATAGGACTCCCTTTTGAACCTAAATCGTTTCCTGTTGAAATATTAACATTATCCGAACAAGATGGTGTACGTTTAAGAGCCACTGTTAGCGAGTTTGGTCCCGTGTTACTATCTAGGATTTTAGATTTATCTGAAGCTCAATCTGGTGTAGTTGCTGTTATATTTCAATATTGTGATGACAACAAATTACCTATTTTAGATTTAAAAGATTTTAAAAAAATATTGCAATATGCCACGCAAGAAGGAAAGGCAGAATTTGATGAAGCTTATGGCAGAATTTCAACAGCGTCAACAGGTGCTATTTTGCGTAAAGTGGTAGAATTGGAGCAACAAGGGGCTGATTTGTTCTTTGGTGAAACCTCTTTTGATGTTGATGATTTATTAAGAATTGATAAAGATGGCAGAGGTTATATAAATATTATAAGACTCACCGATATTCAAGATAGACCGAAATTGTTTTCCACCTTTATGTTGAGTTTATTAGCTGAAATATATTCCACATTTCCAGAACAGGGTGATAGTGATAGACCGGAGCTTATCATCTTTATTGATGAAGCTCATTTAATTTTTAATGAAGCCTCAAAAGCTTTATTAAACCAAATTGAAAGTATTGTAAAGCTTATCCGAAGCAAGGGTGTTGGTTTGTATTTTGTAACCCAAAACCCTACGGATGTTCCTGAAGCTGTTTTGGGACAATTGGGATTAAAAATTCAGCATGCTTTAAGAGCATTTACTGCGAAAGACAGAAAAGCCATTAAACTTACTGCACAAAATTATCCAGATTCTGAATATTACGACACAACCGAAGTTTTAACATCTTTAGGTATTGGTGAAGCTCTAGTTTCTGCCCTTGATGAAAAAGGTAGACCCACACCATTAGCTGCCACCATGATGCGAGCTCCTATGAGCCGTATGGATATTTTAACAGATGGAGAATTAAGTTCATTGCTTTCAAATTCTAAAATGGTGAAAAAGTATAATGAGACCATTGATAGGGAAAGCGCTTATGAAATGCTTAATGAGAAAATTGAAAAAGCTCAAGAAGAAGAAGAAGCCAAAGAAAAAGCTCGCAAAGAAAATGAAGCTTTGAAAAAAGCGGAATCAAAAAAGCGAACTACAAGTTCAAGGAGTAGAAGTACTCGTATGAATCCGGTAGTTAAAGTACTAACCAGTGCTACTTTTATTCGTAGCGTTTTTGGTATTTTAACCAAGGTAATGAAGAAATAAATTCGAAATAATTCCTCAAATAAATAATTTAATTAATAACTTAATTTAATGCGACATTCATTTCTAGGTTTAATAGCGTTAACCTTACTATTTTTTTGCTGTAAAAAAGAACAAAATCCTTTTGAGGTTGGCAAACATCACATTGGTTTATTAACCGATTCTACTCAAGTAAAAGATTTAGAAATCATTTTTTCAAATGACTCTATCTCTACTTTTATCAGTGGTGATGAGTTTACTGGAAGTAAAAACAATATTGATGTTTTTGAAAAGGGTGGTAAAAAACTATTGGTTTTAACACCACAAAATTCACTTGACTCCACATCGGTAATTGAAAGTGTTCAAATCATAGATCCACGATATAAAACAGCCAAAAGCATTTCAACTTTGAGTACCTTTAAAGATATTTCAACTGCTTATAAAATTTCTAAAATTAATAACTTAATTAATTCAATTGTTATTAATGTTAACGAAATAAACGCTAGTTTCGCTATCGATAAGAAAGAGCTTCCAGCGAATTTGAGATTTGACATGAATTTAAAAATTGAAGAAACTCATATTCCTGATAATGCTAAGATTAAATATTTCTTTATAAACTGGAATGATTAAAAATTAAATAACATGAATCCATTTTTTGCAAAGGTATTAGTTGACATTGCTCGCAACCGTATAAAAGCAAAGCAAAAAAGCAATAAACCTATTAGCAAAAAACAAATTGTTCCTTTAGTAAGAAAATTTCAAGTCGAAATAGCACATGCCGTAAAGGAATACATCTTTATTATAATTGGGGTATTTTCAGCAGGCTTTGGATTAAAAGGATTTTTATTACCAAATCATTTTATCGATGGTGGCGCAACTGGTATTTCATTATTACTACAGCATACTTTATCGTTAAATTTAGGGCTATTATTAGTTGTAATAAACCTGCCTTTTTTAATATTAGCTTCAAGAACCATTGGTAATAAATTTGCAATAAGAAGTATTGCAGCCATAACGCTATTGGCTTTTGTAGTGCACTTTGTAGATTACCCAACAATTACAGATGATAAATTACTAATTGCAATTTTTGGTGGATTCTTTTTAGGTTTGGGAATAGGAATGTCTATGCGAGGTGGCAGTGTAATAGATGGCACTGAGGTTTTAGCCATTTTTTTAAGCAGAAAATTGTCTTTAACCATTGGTGATGTATTATTTCTCATTAACATTTTAATATTTTCAGTTGGTGCTTATATTCTATCTGTCGAAACGGCACTATACGCGATTTTAACTTATTTAGCGGCAGCAAAAACAGTGGATTTTGTTGTTGATGGTGTTGAAGAATATGTTGGCGTTACCATCATATCAAATAAACATGATGAATTACGGTTTATGATCACACAAAAACTAAGACGCGCATGCACTATTTATGCCGGAAAAGGTGGTTTTGGCTCAAGTGGCGACAGTTATGATAAGGATATTATTTACACTGTTATTACTCGATTAGAAATTGCAAAACTTCAAACTGAAATTGATAAAATTGACAAAAATGCATTTATAATCATGGGTGTGGTTAAAGATTTAAAAGGAGGAATGATCAAGAAAAAACCTATGAAAGACAACCATTAAAATATGTCTCAAAAAAAATACAATATTCAAAATAACCCGTTTGTAGTACCTACCGATGATGGTAAAACAATAAAAGAGCATTTTGGTTTGGCTAGTGACGGAAATTCACAAATAAGTATTGCCCACATGAAAGCTCCTGCAGGCTGGAGCGAACCTTTTCAAACACCAGAATTTGATGAATTTACATTCATTATTAAAGGAAGAAAACAATTTATAATCGAAGGTGAAACTGTCGTTTTAGAGGCAGGTCAATCCATTAAAATTGAAAAAAATACACGTATACAATATTCCAATCCGTTTACAGAAGTATGCGAATATATTGCCATTTGCACGCCAGCCTTTTCTATGGATTTAGTAAACAGAGAAGCCTAAATGAGTACCTATCTTACTAAAATTATTGGTTCTTCAATAAATTTAATAGCTCATATTAGCCCTTCTTATGCTGCAAAATTAGCTGTGCTTTTATTTTCGATGCCTCGGAAAGCAAAATTGAATGATGAAGCTAAAGTATATTTAAATACTGCCAAACAAGAAGATTTAGATTACGAAAAATTCAAAATTAAGACTTATCAATGGGTTGGAAAAAAAGATACCATCCTATTGATTCATGGTTGGGATAGCAACGCTTTCAGATGGAAAGACTTAATCGATATTCTTAAGCACGAAGATTACAACATTATATGCATTGATGCTCCTGCTCATGGTGCTTCTGGAAGTAAAATATTTAATGCGCCTTTATACTCAGAATGTATCAATGTAGTCGTTAATAGATTCAACCCATCAATTATTATTGGTCATTCGGTTGGAGGTACTGCTGCTGTTATTGCACAAAAAAATCATAACCTTACATCTATCAAAAAATTAATATTACTAGGTGCACCTTCAAATCTCGCTATTTCTGTTCAGAATTATGTTAAAATGATGGGCTATACCACAAAAGTGTCAAAGGCTATAAATCAATATTATTTAAAACATTTTAATCATTTACCAGAATATTATTGCCCTGAAAACTTTTGTAAAAATATACAAGCAAAAGGACTAATAATTCATGACAAAAAAGATAGAATTATTTCGTTCAAAGAAGCCTTAGACATTCATCGTGTTTACAAAAATTCTCAGTTAATCAAAACTATGGGCTTAGGTCACAGACTGAAATCTGACAAAGTATATCAGTATATTTTAGACTTTCTAAACGATTAAGTTTATTGTATTTTTGAATTATGGAAGAAGCGCTAAAACGTATCAACAAATTTTTAAGCGAAGTTGGTTATTGCTCACGAAGGGAGGCGGATAAACTTATTGAAGCTGGCAGAGTAACTATTAACGGTGTAGTTCCAGAAATGGGGACTAAAATAGCCCCAAATGACCTTGTAGCGGTGGATGGAAAAGAAATTAAAAACAATAAAGAAAGCTTTGTCTACCTCGCTTTTAATAAACCTGTTGGTATTGTTTGTACTACCGATACATCCGTTGAAAAAGATAACATTATCGACTTTATCAATTACCCAAAACGTATTTTCCCAATTGGAAGATTGGACAAACCTAGTGAGGGTTTAATTCTTTTAACGGATGATGGAGATATTGTAAATAAGATTCTTCGTGCAAGTAATAATCATGAAAAGGAATACGAAGTAACCGTTGATAAACCCATTTCTCAAACGTTTATTGAACGAATGGCCGGTGGTATTCCGCTAGCAGATTTAAATAAAACAACTAAAAAATGTAAAGTTGAGAAACTCAGCACTTATAAATTCAAAATTGTTTTAACTCAAGGATTGAATAGACAAATTAGACGTATGTGCGACTATTTAAACTATGAGGTGCAAACTTTAAAACGCGTAAGAATCATGAACATTAAGTTAGATGTTCCTGTTGGTGAGTATCGAAAACTAACCAAAGATGAATTTGAAGATTTAAACAAACTTTTAAGTGATTCAACAAAAACCTATCAAAACAACAAATTAAAACGCCGATAGCGTTGTTAATTAATTCATAAATAGTCCATTCCTTTTACAGTTCTTGATTAAATTTAGAAAAAGTAATTATGCGACTAACAACTCTACTCCTATTTTTAACGTGATTTACAGTTTTTGCACAATATGATTATGAACCTTCCGATGCATTTCCTTTTGGAAGACCAAACCCTGAAGCACCAGAACAAATTAAAGATTTTGCTTCCATGATTGGAGAATGCCATTGTAAGTCAACTGCACGAAAACAAGATGGAACCTGGGCTGGAGAAATTGACATGATTTGGCGATTTAAATATATTATGAATGGTATGGCGGTTCAAGATGAAACTCTGAAAGCGGATGGTGGTCACTCCGGAAGTATTCGTCAATTTAATGCAGATAGTAGCAAATGGTATGTACATTATTATTCTTCAAAAGGAATTCCCAAAATATTGCCTGCTTGGGAAGGCGAAAAGAAGGAGGATAAAATTGTTTTATATAGGGAACAAAAAGCCCCAAATGGGATGGATGGCTCTTACCGATTAACATTTTATGATATGTCTGAAACAGGATATAAATGGATTGGAGAATGGGTTGACAAATCTGAAACTGTTGTATACCCAACATGGAAAATAAACTGCACTAGAAAATAGAATAACCTTTTTTATGAAAACACACATTTCACCTTTTCACTTAGCCCTTCCTGTTTACAATTTAAATGAGTGCAGAATATTTTATCGTGATATTCTAGGTTGTGAGGAAGGAAGAAGCAGCGACCATTGGGTAGATTTTAATTTTTTTGGACATCAGTTGGTTATTCATTACAAACCAAAATCTGAAGACGCCATACATACAAATCCTGTGGATGGTAAAGATGTGCCTGTACCACATTTTGGAGTGGTTTTACCATGGGATGTATTTAACTCATTCGCAGAAAACTTAAAAAATAAAAACATAACCTTTGTTATAGAACCTTATATTCGTTTTGAAGGATTAGTTGGCGAACAGGCAACCATGTTTTTTTATGACCCATCTGGTAATGCCTTAGAGTTTAAAGCGTTTAAAGATATAAATCAATTATTTGCCAAGTAAATTTTATTTTTTTCGGTTTCGTTCAACGAAGTAAAATGGTGTGTAAATCAATAAAAAATAAGGGATTATAATTATTTGAACGACTATAATATACCAAGGCCATTCACCAAAATAATCTAATATAGATGCCGATTGTGGTTTTTGATTTAAATAAAAATAATTAGCATTTAGCACATAATTTATTATTACCATAAAAATCACATACAACTGCAACGCAAAAAATGACTTGAATACACTTTTAAAAGTAGGCTTCATTTTTAAAACAATGGTTGCATAAAAAATAACCGTTAAAAGTCCCAGATGTACTACCCAATACCTAAAGTAATCGAAGCTAGGAAAACCAACAGAAATATCGGGTGTTAACACTGCTTGCAGGGTTCCAGCAATAATCCAAAACAGTAATATTTCATACATCCACAATTTTCTATAGTATGTAAATATTGGAATTACTAACCCCATCAAACTACATAAATACAAAGGTAAGTCGGTCGAAATATTATAGGTTCCTAAACTAATTTTATAGAGATGAAACCCAAAAACTACTATGCTAATAAAACAAGCGAAACGATGAAGTGATTTCTCTTGTTGTCTTTTATTTAATTTTGCTTTGGAGTATTTAATGAAAATTACACAAAACAAAACGGCTAATCCTACTGGAATTATATGCTGAAGACTACCAATAGCAGCTCTATTAAATAAAAAAATTGCATTATAAACTAAAAAACTCATAATGCAATTTAACTAATTATTATATAACTTAATTACTGTGTCTTTCTCGTGCTAACAATGTGTTTTTAAGCAACATGGCTATAGTCATTGGACCAACGCCACCAGGAACCGGAGTAATGTAACTGGCTTTTTGACTAACACTCTCAAAATGCACATCGCCTGCAAGTCTGTAGCCGTTCTTTTTAGTTGCATCAGGAACCCGAGTGATTCCTACATCGATAATTACAACGTCTTCCTTTACCATATCACCAGTCAAAAATTCTGAAATACCTATGGCAGCAACAATAATATCCGCATTTTTAGTAATCTCAGTTAAGTTTTTAGAGCGACTGTGAACTACGGTAACGGTAGCATCACCAGCTTTTCTTTTTTGACTCATTAAAATACTCATGGGCCTACCAACAATATGGCTTCTACCCATAACAACAACATTCTTACCTGATGTTTCAATTCGGTATCTTTCAAGTAGCTCCATAATACCGTAAGGTGTTGCTGGTAAAAACGTAGGCAAATCTAAAGCCATTCTTCCAACATTTACAGGATGAAATCCATCAACATCTTTATCTGGGTCAATAGCCATTAAAACCTTTTGATCATCAATCTGTTCTGGCAATGGTAGTTGCACGATAAACCCATCAATGTTATTGTTGGTATTTAATTCGTGTATTTTTTCTAGTAATTCTTCTTCCGAAGTATATTCTGGTAATTCAATAAGTGTAGAGTTAAAACCAATGCGTTCACAGGCTTTTACCTTGGCATTAACATAAGTCATGCTCGCACCATCAGATCCCACAAGAATTGCCGCAAGATGCGGTACTCTTTCCCCTTGAGAAATCATAGATTTCACGTGTTCAGCGATTTCATCTTTAATATCGTTACTTACTTTTTTACCGTCTAAAATTATCATTTGGTGATTGGTATTTACTAAAAACTAATTGAATTTAACGCATTCCTTTCATCATCTGCATCATCTTTTTACCGCCACCTCCTTGCATCATCTTCATCATTTTGCTCATCTGGTTAAATTGTTTTAAAAGTTGATTAACTTGTTGTACCGATGTTCCTGAACCTTTTCCTATTCTAATTTTTCTACTTGAATTAATTATGGCAGGGTTACTGCGCTCTTTAGGTGTCATGGAATGAATAATGGCTTCAATCCCTTTAAAGGCATCATCATCAATATCAACATCTTTAAGCATTTTTCCAGCGCCTGGAATCATCCCCATAAGGTCTTTCATATTACCCATTTTCTTTATTTGCTGAATTTGCTTTAAGAAATCATCGAACCCAAATTGGTTTTTGGCTATTTTCTTTTGAAGTTTTCTTGCCTCTTCTTCATCAAATTGCTCTTGTGCACGTTCTACTAACGACACCACATCACCCATTCCTAAAATACGGTCTGCCATACGTGCCGGATAGAACACATCAATAGCTTCCATTTTCTCACCCGTACCAATAAACTTTATAGGCTTATTAACCACGGATTTAATAGAAATAGCAGCTCCACCACGGGTATCACCATCTAATTTGGTAAGGATGACACCATCAAAATTCAAGACATCGTTGAAGGCTTTTGCGGTGTTAACAGCATCTTGCCCAGTCATAGAATCTACTACAAACAAGGTTTCTTGTGGTTGAATAGCTTTATGAATGTTTGATATTTCGGTCATCATGACCTCATCAACGGCCAAACGACCAGCGGTATCTATAATAACCACATTATATCCGTTTGCTTTGGCATGAGCAATACCTGCTTTAGAAATAGCAACAGGATCGTTATTCTCTCTATCACTAAAAACCTCTACACCAATTTGATCTCCAACAACATGCAATTGGTCAATCGCAGCAGGACGATATACATCACACGCTACTAATAAAGGTTTTTTGGATTTTTTATTTTTAAGATAATTAGCCAGTTTACCTGAAAACGTTGTTTTACCAGAACCCTGTAAACCAGACATTAAAATAACACTTGGTGTACCAGAAAGATTGATGCCTTCTGCATCTCCACCCATAAGTTCGGTTAACTCATCTTTTACAATTTTCACCATGAGTTGCCCTGGCTGTAACGTAGTTAATACGTTTTGACCTAGCGCTTTATCCTTAACTCTGGTAGTAAATTCTTTTGCAATTTTAAAGTTAACATCGGCATCTAATAAGGCACGACGTACTTCCTTTAAAGTTTCGGCTACATTTACCTCGCTAATGCTTCCGTGACCTTTTAGTACGTGTAAAGCTTTATCTAATTTATCACTTAAATTATTAAACATAATTCTCTTTAAATTTTAAGAAGTGCAAATTTAGTGATTTGCTTGTTATTATAGAAGTAACACTTTATAAAAAACCATAATAAAAAAAGGCTGTCAATATTAAATTGACAGCCTTTATAAAGGAAACTTTGCTTAATAATTAACCTAACCAATCGAAATAAGGGGGTTTCCTTTTAACCAAAAACGTAATTAATTTTTCTTTTCAAGGACTAAGATTCTTTCTATGGCTCCTGTTGAACTTAAATCTTTTAATTCCACTCTATTAGGAGTTATTTCTACAATTCTCCATCTGTGGTTTAATTGATTAAACGGCTCTTCAATCCCGAAGTGCATACCTAAATGCAATCCTTCGTTTCTATATGCCAACCAATTACCATCTATAACTCCATTGTTCGGGTCTGTTACTTTTATCCATCCGCTTTCTAAGAAATCAATGGTATACATGCTGAAACTATCGGTTTTATTTACATCACCATCTTCATAAAGTGCTACTTCCCACTCACCTGTAATTAAAACATCATCAATGTAGTTTATATCATCATCTCCATCAGGACAATGTCTCATTAAAACCATTTTGTTATCTCTATTTCCTAAGCTTTCAAGTTTAATTAAACCTGGTTGTAGGAATGTAACAAACCACTCTAGTTGTAAGTTTGGTCTTCCTTCTAATTGAATTTGCAACACAAACCCTTCAGTATTATAAGCTAACACTTGGTAAGTACCTTCAACAAACACACCGTTTACACGAATTTTAACTACGTTGTTTTCGAAGAATTTTAATGGTGTACCTATATAATCTTTTTCATTATCGGTTCCATCAATGCTTAATCGTGCTACTCTCCAGAAACATTCTTTTAAATAATTTTCAATGCGCTCTTTGGTAATATCTGTATTAAGATCACAATTTTTCTTTAAGATGATTCGGTTACCACCAGCTTGGTATAACTTAATTCTACCTGGGTCTAAATCGTATACAAACCACTCTAAAGTAAAGTCTACAAGCGTATCAAACTCTAATTTTATTAGGGCACCACGATCGGTAACTCTTGTTGTCCAAGTACCCGTTAAAACATCGCCATTTCTAGCATATACTTTTACTACATTTTCTGCTTTAAATACTATTACATACTCACGATAGTGATCGTTTAAATTATCTTCATTTCTTTTGAATTCATGCACTACCCAAGGACAAGATTGTAAATACTCGTCTAATCGTTCTTTTGTAAAATCGTCATCTCCATAATCATTATCATCGTCTTCATCACAAGCATCTTTAGCTTCTCTAATAACATTAGCCAATTGTATGTTATTATTCACTTCAATTTCAGTACCATCAGCCAATACCATTGTGACCGGGAAATTAAGGCTTGCTAAAACTTCAGCATTAATAACTCTTTTAATAAAGAAGTGTAATTGTCTGTCGTTTTGAATTTCTACAACATCAATAACCTGAAAATTAGGGTTATAAACTGTAAAAGAGATTGGGTATTTAAAATCGATACATTCTATATCATCATCTTCTTCATTATCACCTCTACATTCTGCAACTAATTCAGCTAAATGCGCACGGTTTTCAATAACAATTTCTTCATGATTTGATAGAATAACTGTAATAGGAAAAATAATTTCTAAGTCATCTTCATCGTCTTCAAACTCTTTAAAAATAGCTTCAATAACTTTAAAATCTTCTTTAGAGTCAATTATAATTTCAAGACCATTAACAATAACAGTTATTGGTAATTTTACAGACAAACAACTTGCTTTGTCAATTACGTTATCTGCAGATCCGTCCATGGTAGAAGCGGAAAGCATTAAAGCAGTTAATTCAGATTCGGGTGTAAGGGCTTCTTCCTCTACAGGAGGTGTAATATCAACAACCTCATCTTGACAAGACGTTAACATTAAAAGGGCAAAAAAAGGTAATAATAATAGTGTTTTCATTTTTGTTTTCATGATAATTGATTTTGGGTTCAACATAGCTTTTGATTATAAAACAGGATAACTTTAAAAATTCCTACCCTGTATGTGCTTTTTTTTTATTTTAGTGCTACCAACTACCAATAATAATGGGGAAACAATTACATGATAATATTTGCGAGGAGCATCTTTTTTCGTCTATATTTAATAAACATGCCAAAGATTTACACAATTTTTTATACTACAAATTTGGCGATTTGCTCAACCCTAAAGATAAAGTACAGGAAGCTTTTATTAAGTTATGGGAAAATTGCGCCAAAGTTTCACCCGATAAAGCAAAGAGTTTTGTTTTTACTACAGCCAATAATTTAATGTTGAATGAAGCAGCTCATCAAAAAGTAGTTTTAAAACACCAACAAACCAAACCTAAAACATATACCAATGAGAACCCTGAATTTCTAATGCAGGAAACCGAGTATAATGACAAGCTACAAAAAGCATTAAGTAATTTAACGGATGCACAACGCGAAGCTTTCATGATGAATCGTGTAGAGGGAAAACGCTTTAAAGAAATTGCTGAGATTTTAGACATCTCAACCAAAGCGGTTGAAAAACGTATTTATGGGGCTTTGGAAAAGTTGAGGAAGGATATTAAGGAGTTATAAACAAAAGCAAATGCAAAAGACGCTATTTGAAATTTCTAAAATGGATTGTCCTTCTGAAGAAAACTTAATAAGGATGAAACTTGACGGAATTTCTTCCATTAAAAATTTAGATTTTGACATTGCAAACAGAAAATTAACTGTTTTTCATACTGGAAAAATTGATGAAATTGAAAAATTGATTTCAGAACTAAAACTTGGTGAAAGAAAAATAAAAACCGAAGATACTAACCAAACTGATTTTGTTGAAAACATAAATCAAAAAAAATTACTTTGGAGTGTTCTTCTAATCAACTTTCTGTTTTTCCTATTAGAAATGACCACTGGAATTATTTCTAAATCTATGGGACTTATTGCCGATAGTTTAGATATGCTCGCCGACTCCTTTGTTTATGGATTAAGCTTATTTGCAGTTGGGGGAAGTGTAATACGGAAAAGACGTATTGCTAAAATTGCTGGATATTTTCAAATTATACTTGCTTTAGTTGGTTTTACAGAAGTATTAAGACGTTTTTTTGGCACTGAAGAATTACCGAACTTTTCAACCATGATATTAATTTCAGTTCTTGCTCTAATAGCAAATGGAATATGTCTCTATTTGCTCCAAAAATCTAAAAGTAAAAATGAAGCGCATATGAAAGCAAGTATGATTTTTACTTCTAATGATGTTATTATAAATTTAGGGGTTATTATCGCTGGACTTTTAGTTAATTGGTTAAACTCGAATAAACCTGATTTAATTATTGGTACTATAGTTTTTATTCTTGTAATTCAAGGAGCAACAAGAATATTAAAACTTGGTAAATAATCATGAATTTAAAACTTTTTTCAACCCAAGGGTAGGAAAAAATAAAAGTTAATTGTTATATAGTTGAATAAGCAAATGATGAAAAGAGAAGAACTCATATCAAAATGGTTAGATAACAATCTAAATGATCAAGAGCTACAAGCGTTTAAAAACCTTGAAGACTATGATGATTTAGTTAAGTTACATACCAACTTGCAAGCTTTTAAAGCTGATGAATACGATACTTCTGCAGCGTTAGAAACCGTGTTATCTAAAATTAAAAGTAAAAAAGCACAACCAAAAACACATTGGATAAAACCATTTATGCGTGTTGCTGCTATACTTGCCGTTTGCTTTAGTCTTTATTATTATACGACAACTTTAGATACTACAATAACAACAACTGTGGCTCAAAAAACAACTATTGAGCTACCAGATGCATCAAGTGTTTCCCTCAACGCTAAATCGTTATTGGCATTTAATAAAAATCATTGGAAAAAAGAACGTGAAGTAGAGCTTGAAGGCGAAGCCTTTTTTAAAGTCGCTAAAGGTTCTTCATTCAACGTTATTACAAAATCAGGAACCGTAACGGTTTATGGTACTCAATTTAATGTAAAACAACGGGACAATTATTTTGAGGTTATTTGCTACGAAGGATTAGTTGGGGTTACTTACAATTCCATAGAAACTAAATTAAATCCTGGAGACAGTTTTTTAATTATTGATGGGAAAACAATTGCTAAAGAAAAAGAAAATCGCTCAACACCTTCGTGGTTAAATAACGAAAGTACTTTTAAAAGTATGCCTTATAAAACCGTTATTGCTGAATTTGAAAGACAATACAATGTTGATATTACCTTACTAGGAATTGATTCTACACAATTATTTACAGGTAATTTTACACACGATAATTTAGATGTGGCATTAAAATCAATTACCTTACCTTTACATGTAACCTATAGTAAAACTAACAATACTATAACATTAAGAGGTGAGTAGAAAACATGTACTTTCTATCTTTTTTTTATTGTTTTTTTTGAATGTTGCAACGCTAAAAGCCCAAACCGTTCAAAAAGAAAAACAACCCCTTATCACTATTTTAAAAGCACTGGAAGACCGATTTAATATTAGTTTTTCGTATGTTGATGAAAGCATAAAAAATAAAAAAGCAACGCCTTTAAGAGACGACTTTACATTAGAGGAAGCTTTAGAGTTTTTAAAACTTGAAACTGATTTAGATTTTGAGTTACTTGATAACCGTTTTGTGGCTATAAAAAAGGCTCAAAAAAACAATGGATTAGTTAATACTCAAAGGCTTGAAGAAGTTGTAGTAAGCAACTATTTAACATCGGGAATTACCAAATTAAACGATGGATCATTAACCATTAAACCCGAAACTTTTGGCATTCTACCAGGGCTTATAGAACCTGATGTTTTACAAACTATACAAGCATTACCTGGTGTTTTAAGCGCCGATGAAACTGTATCGAACATCAATGTTCGCGGTGGCACACACGACCAGAATTTACTGCTTTGGGATGGTATAAAAATGTATCAATCGGGACACTTTTTTGGTTTAATTTCTGCCTTTAACCCTTATACAACCAAACGGGTGAATGTTTATAAAAACGGAACCCGTGCCAAGTATGGCGATGGTATTTCTAGTATTATTGATATGCAATTACCAGATGATATTGACAATGAATTTAAAGCTGGATTGGGCTTTAATTTAATTAATGCTGATGGGTATGCAAAAATACCGCTTTCGGATAAAAGCGAGTTACAACTTTCAACACGTAGATCGATTACCGATTTAATAAACACCTCAACATTCGAGCAATATTCTAAACGCATCTTTCAGGATTCAGACTTCGAAAATGCAAAAAATAGCGGAACATCTATCTCTCAAAATGAATCGTTTTATTTTTACGATGTGACTACTAAATTTCTGTACGATGTAACTGAAAAGGATAAAATCCGTTTGCATTTTTATCATGTGTTTAACGACTTAAATTACGACGAACAATCCACAAGTAATGACCGAAGTGAAGCCTTAAACAGTAAGCTGACGCAACGTAATTCAGCCATTGGATTAACCTATACGAGAGACTGGACTAGCAAGCTTTCAACAACTACCCAAGTTTATGTTACCAATTATGATTTAGATGCTACTAATTTTGATATTTTAAACAACCAGCGTTTAATTCAAGAAAACCAGGTCTATGATGGTGCCGCAAAACTAGATGTTAATTACACTTATAATCATCAGTTAAAAATAAACGGAGGGTATCAATTTACAGAAGTTGGTATTAGCAATTTAGAAGACGTTAATAATCCAAATTTTAGAAGTTTTATTCGCGATGTTGTTAGAACACACGCTATTTATGGCGAAACAGGATTCCTATCTAATAATGCAAAAACAAAACTTGTTTTGGGTGCACGATTAAACAACCTACCTAAATTTAACATGTTTTTTTTAGAGCCCAGAATAAGTTTTAGCCAGCGGTTCTTAAATGATTTTAGATTCGAAGTTTTAGGAGAATTTAAAAGTCAGACTACCTCACAAATAATCGATTTACAAAACGATTTTTTAGGTATTGAAAACAGACGATGGGTATTAGCAAACAACAAGACGGAAGTGGAAGTTGTTAATAATAAAAACATATATCCTGTACCAATAGTAAAGAGCAAACAAGCATCGGTAGGGCTTCATTACAACAAAAATAAACTATTAATAAGTGCTGAGGGCTACATAAAAAAAGTAGATGGGATTACTACACGGAGCCAAGGTTTTCAAAACCAATATCAATTTGTAAATGCCATTGGGAGTTATAAAATTAAGGGTATCGACGTGTTACTCAATAAACAATTCAGTAATATTTTAGGTGGTTGGATTTCTTACTCATACAGCACTAATAATTATACTTTTAATGATTTAAATAATGGTGAATCTTTTCCTAATAATGCGGACATAAAACACGCATTAACTTTTGCTGGAACCTATACTAATAATAATATAAAGTTAGCTCTTGGTTTAAACTGGCACTCAGGAATACCAAACACGGAGCCTAGTGTCAACGACAACCCAGATGATGATATAATTACTTACTCAAGCCCAAATAGCACTAATCTAGAGGACTATTTACGTACTGATTTTTCTGCTACTTATGCGTTTAGCATCTCCGAAACTGCACACGCAACGGTTGGTGCATCCATATGGAATGTGCTGAATAAAAAAAATATTATAAATACTTACTACACCCTGGATGACCAAAACATGGTTAATAAAGTTGACAATGAGTCTTTAGGCATAACCCCAAATGTGAGTTTTAGAGTAAGTTTTTAAGTTTCACTTTTTAAAGAAAATGTTTTAACTTTAAAATTATTTAACATTTTAATCTATACCATTTAAAAGAAATGAAAAAAGCGTACAACCAAGATGAGCGTATTGCTAAAATGACTTTTGCTTCGGTTTATCCACATTATATTACAAAAGTTGAAAAGAAAGACAGAACCATAAGTGAATTACACCAAGTGATTGAATGGCTAACAGGCTACGACAAAAAAAAATTACAAGAACTCATTGAAAAAAAAGTAACATTTGAAGAATTCTTTGCAAATGCTAGTTTAAACCCAAATGCTTCATTAATAAAAGGCGTTATCTGCGGTTATCGTGTGGAAGACCTAGAAAACCCTTTAACGCAACAAGCAAGGTATCTGGACAAGTTAGTCGATGAACTTGCAAGAGGGCGAAAAATGGATAAAATTTTACGCACTCCTTAACTACATCCTTTCTGGAACTTGAATACCTAATAAACTAAAGCTGTTTTTTATAGTATTAGCAACCACACTTGAAAGTTGCACTCTTAAAGTTTTTTCATTGGCATTGTCCGCGCCAAGAATAGACACATTTTGATAAAACGAGTTAAACTCCTTAACCAAATCATAGGTGTAGTTTGCAATTAATGCAGGACTATGTTGCGATGCCGCATTTTGAACCACTTCTGGAAACAACTGTATTTGTTTAATAAGCTCCTTTTCTTTCGTATGTAGAGATGTTTCATCAGCATTCAACTTGATATTGGTATCAACATCTGCTTTTCTTAAAATAGATTGAATTCTCGCATAGGTATATTGAATAAAAGGTCCTGTATTCCCTTGAAAATCGATAGACTCTTTAGGATCGAATAAAATTCGTTTTTTAGGATCGACTTTTAGGATGTAATATTTTAAGGCACCCAGACCTATGGTTTTATAAAGTTCTTGCTTCTCTTCATCTGAATAACCATCTAACTTCCCTAATTCTTCAGATATTTCTTCAGCAGTTTTTGCCATATCTTCAATTAAGTCGTCCGCATCAACAACTGTACCCTCTCGACTCTTCATTTTTCCTGAAGGCAAATCTACCATTCCATAGCTTAAATGATACAAGCTTTTAGCCCATTCAAACCCTAATTTCTTAAGAATTAAAAACAATACTTGAAAATGATAATCTTGCTCATTACCTACAGTATAAACCATTCCACCAACATCGGGGAAATCTTTAATACGCTGTATAGCAGTACCAATATCTTGGGTCATATAAACTGCTGTACCATCAGCACGTTGAACTATTTTTTTATCAAGTCCATCTTCAGTTAAATCGCACCAAACAGAACCATCTTCTTCTTTTTGAAAAACACCTGACTTTAATCCTTCAGCAACAAATTCTTTTCCTAATAAATAGGTGTTACTCTCGTAATAGAGTGTATCGAAATCTACTCCTAAGTTTTTATAAGTTTCATTAAAACCTTCATACACCCAACCATTCATCATTTCCCAAAGTTCAACCGTTTCTTTATCACCTGCTTCCCATTTGCGCAACATTATATAAGCTTCAGACATTATTTCTGTTCGATTACGGGCATAATCATTTATAATGTCAATCTCTTTCTTTAATTTTTCTTTTTTTGATTTAATCTCATCCAGGTAAACAGAAGTTTCCTCTCTCAATTCAATCTTTATCTTTAAATCATCGATTATCTCTTTAATATCCTTAATCAGTTCAGCTTTCTGTTTTATTATATGACCCCCAACAACTGGAGGAGCTATATTACCCTCAATATAATTATCAAAAATAGGTTTTGCTTGCTTTTTTAGTTCTTCTTCAAACTTGACATAATAATTCCCAACTAATTTATCACCTTTCCTTAATTCAGGATTCAATGTAGTTTCTGGAGTTTCTTTTTTACCATCACTCCCATTAGGTGCAAAACGTTTCCACGCCAACATACTTTTACAAATATGAATGCCTCTATCGTTTATAATTTGTGTTTTATATACTTTTTTTCCCGACGCCTTTAAAATTTCAGCAACACTATACCCTAAAAGGTTATTTCTAATGTGTCCTAAATGCAAGGGTTTATTTGTGTTTGGTGAAGAATATTCAACCATAACAGCCTTATCTCCTTCTTTTGGAGTTACAAAACCAAAACTATTATCATCTTTTACATCATTAAAGAAGTTAAGGTAAAAAGAATCATTAATTTCAATATTCAAAAAGCCTTTTACAACATTAAACGCCTTTACATCATCTACTTTTTCAACTAAATAATTTCCTATAGTCTCACCAATTACAACTGGATTTCCTTTAACAAACCGTAACATAGGAAAAATAACAACCGTAATATCGCCAGCAAATTCTTTTCGCGTTGCTTGAAATTCTATAGTTTCTAATTCTACATTAAAATTAGATTTTACAGCTTGTTTAACATGTTTAAAAAGAATATCCTCAAGATTCATTTTATCAATTTTATAGGCTTGCAAAGATAGCAAGTTTTTTATCTTTTTCCAGTAATAATGGAAAAGCTTCCAAGCATAAGTAAATAAGTAATTAAGTTATCACACCAAAATGACAAAAATATCGTAACACCCTCTATTTCTGACGTTTATGTAAAACTTGAAAAAATTAAGGTTTAAAGTGCATTTCATCGACAAAAATGCTTTTTTTCTATGTTTTTTGCTGTTCATCTATTCGTCGATTTTTGTCCATTTTTTTTCTCGTCACTTCATCTAATTTATTGGTATTAAAACGCAGAAATTAGATTTTAATGGTGCTTTTTCCAACTTTTGCTAGGTAAAGCTATTAAACTAATCCATTCGGTTGGATAGTAACACTAACAAACAATTATAACTTTATAGAGCATCTTAATTTCCCTCAAATTAAGAATAACTTAGGTTGAGTGCTCTATAATGCGTTATAATTTAAATGTTGTATGAGGAGAATAATTACTTTTTTAATGTGTTTATCTGTATTCATTGGTTTATCCCAAACTAATGAAATAGATAGTCTTGCTATAGAACTCGCTTTTCAACAACAAGATTCAGTAAAGGTTGAAACTTCCTTAAATTTAATTAAAAGACTTTATAATGCGAAAGAATATGATAGAGCTTTTAAATACATTATTGAAAGTGAAAAACTCACAAACACCATTAACTACAAACGAGGCATTGCCGAAATAACCTATTACAAGGCATTAATTTATGCTCAAAAAGGAGACTACATTAACGCTATAAGTGGTTACACAAAATCAAAAACTCTTTTTAAAGCCCTAGATGATACTTTGAATATAGCTAAGGTTAATAATAGTATTGGTTTAATAGAAATTCAGCGTGGTAACTACGCAAAGGGTTTACAGTTTTCGCTTGCTGCCATTGAAGAACTGGAGAAAAGAAACCTTGTAAGCGATCTTAACATCGCATATAGTAACTTAGCTGAAGCCTATTATAATGTAGGTGCTTCTGAAAAAGCTATTGAGTTTTACACAAAAGCGGCCGAAATTCAAGAGCGCTTAAATGATGCTAAAGCTGTTAATGAGTCTAATATTAAATTAGCAGAGCTTTACTCTGAGAAAAAAGAACATAGAAAAGCAATAGACTACTACGAAAAAGTTTTAGCAAGTAGTCAATCTAATAATGATTCTATTCGTGGAAAAATTCTCCCAAGAATAGGTGGCGAATACTTAAAGTTTAATGACTACGACAAAGCCTCTAGATATTTAGTACAAGGGTATAACATTAACACGCGAAAAAACAATCAAGAAGATTTATTAATAACCTTAAACAATCTTGGTGATTTAAACCTACAACAAGACCGTTTAGTTTTAGCCGAAAGACAACTTACCGAAGCTGGAGAAATTGCAAAAAACTTAAATAATAAAGCAGAATTATTAAGGCATTATAAACTCATGAAAACATTAGACTCTACAAGAAAGCGATTTGATAGAGCTTTTGTATGGCAACGTGAGTATTATGAATTAAATAGAAGTTTAAATAGAAATAAGGTTGAGTTAAACCCTAGCAGTATTGAACCAGAAAACTTGGAACTAGACCCTGACTTTGATAAGCCTGCTAATACCTTGGTTACAGAACAACCTACCACTTCTTCACTTTCAGATTCTGATGATAGATTTAACCGGTTCAAACTAATTTTTTATGGTTTGTTAGGAGCCCTTGCTATTGTATCTACGTTTTTAGTTTTAATTTATTTAAAGCGAAATAGCAATATTAAGTACATGCAGGAGCTTGAAGAAAAAAATATTAAGATTGAATTACAAAACGAAGCTTTTCAAGAACAAACAAAGCATCTAGAAAATGTAAATAATGTAAAAGACAAACTATTCTCTATCGTATCACACGATTTAAAAGACTCGCTTTCCTCCATAAATGGCTTTATAGATTTACTAAAAGACGGCTCTTTATCAAGAGAAGAATTTGACAATTTAATACCTGAATTAAGCGAAAATGCCAACAACGCTTCATTGCTATTATTTAACTTACTAAACTGGTCTAAGTCTCAAATGCAGTCGTTGGAACCTAAGCCAACACTATTTGATGTTCAGGAAGTTTTTGAAGAAAAAATAAACCTTATCGAACAGCGTATGGAAAATAAAGGCATTACTTTGGTAGACCATTCGTTAAGAGACTTTGCTTATGCTGACAGAAGTATGTTCGAAATTGTTATTCAAAATTTACTTGCCAACGCCTTAAAGTTTTGTAAAAGTGGCGATACTATTACCGTATCCAACCATATAAGTAATGGCAGCTGTATTATAAGCGTTGCAGATACTGGAGTTGGTATCTCTAAACAAAATCTAGAAAAACTTTTTAAAAATACCTCTTTTACAACCGTAGGTACTAATAACGAAAAAGGAACAGGTTTAGGTTTATCTATTTGCAAAGAGTTGGTAGAACTTAATAATGGTAAAATTTGGGTGGAAAGCACACAAGGTGTAGGTAGTACTTTTTACGTACAATTACCAAAATCCAGACCGTCATAACATTTTATTTGGGCGTTACCCTTTAGGGTCGGGCTATCCGCTACAATCTTCTTGTGCTGAACTAGTTTCAGTATCCCATCAAAAAAAATATTTTCATTAAAATTTGAATTTCACTTAACTTTATAGTTGCACAAAAAGGATTTTCGCTATTATCCCTAACGCAAATGGAATAAGATTTAGGCTTTAGGCAAAAACACTTCAGCCATCATACAGCGTGCACTACCGCCTCCACAAGTTTCAATAGTACTTAAAGAACTGGATAGTATTTTACTGTGTTTTTCTAAAGTGCTTATTTGCTTAGATGTTAACGAATCATACGCAGCTTGACTCATTATCAAATAACGCACATCATTAGCGCCTCTCAATTGCAGCATATTTCCTGCAAAATTATTCATTTGTGTTTCTGTAATATCAATAATCTCTTTACCGTCCTCTTTTAAATGCGAAATCACATTTTTACGTTCCTTTTTATCGTCAATACTGGTTAAGCAAATTACAGCAAAGGTTTCACCTAAACACATCATAACATTAGTGTGATAAATTGGTTTGCGTACGCCGTCAACGGTTTGGTTAGCTGTAAAAATTATAGGCGTATACTCAAAATCTTCACAAAACTCTATAAACAAATCTTCATCAGCTCGGGGTGATAAGGCACAATACGCCTTATGATTTACGCGGTCTAGTAATAAACTACCTGTACCTTCTAGAAAAATGTTTTCTTCTTCAGCACTTGTATAATCAATAATGTTTTTTATTATAAACCCATGCGCTTCCAATGTTTCTAAAATATCTTCTCTACGCTCTAAACGTCTGTTTTCAGCAAACATTGGATAAAGTCCCACATTACCATTTTGGTGAAACGACACCCAATTATTAGGGAAAATAGAATCTGGAGTATCAGTTTCTTTTTTATCATCTACCACAATTACTTGCACTCCAACTGATCGAAGTTTTTCTACAAACATATCAAATTCCTGTTGAGCAAGACTATTGATTTCTTGATTTTTAATATCGATATCTTCTTGAAAATAGTTGTTTATCGCCGTTTGTTCATTCATTCTAAAATGAACCGGTCGAACCATTAAAATAGTATTTGTGGTTTGTTGCATTTTATTCCAAAATTATAATGCAAAAGTATAGCTTATTAAAGAATAAATTACTGTGCTTAATCTTAAAAAATTGATCTCATAAAAAATTTCAACTGACTATTTTTAACTTGAAGAACAATTCACTTTTGTTCAGATAGTTTAACATAAATATCCTATCCAACAATCAAAATATAACCCTATGCGAGTGTGCATATCTTATAAGTAGGCTGGAACGCTTAATCTCTAATTAAAGGCATGGTTGTACAGCGCAATAACCCTTCTTGCTTGCCAATTTCAGCATAAGGTACTTCCTCGACGGTAAACCCTTGTTTTCGTAACCAAGTATTTAATCGTGTAAAGTTTTTTTCAGAGATAATAACATCCTCAGAAATAGAAAAAATATTACTATTCATATCATACATCTCCTCTTTAGTAATTTCAAACACATTGCTCTTTCCAAAGAAATTTACCAACCATTCATATTCCTTTTCAATTAAAAATCCGTTTTTATGAATAATCGCTTTTCCCTTTCCTAGGGGATTAAAACAGCAATCTAAATGCAACGCGTTTTCTTTTGCATTGGTGTTGGATTTTCTAAGCTCGAACGACTTTACTATTTTGTTTGGAAATAGTTCTTGTATAGCAATTACGGCATCCATATTCGTTCGTGCTGTAATTAAATCTGAGTAGTCTTCCCCAGAATATGTACCAATAAAAATATAATCATTAAAGGGCATAACATCACCGCCTTCAACATGACATTCTTCTGGCAGTACTATTCTGTTTGCTCTATCTATCTGGTTCCAAACATATCGAATAGCTTCAATTTCTTGCTCTCTATCCGGTAAAATATTAGCACGAATAATTTTATCCTCTATAACAAAAGCAATATCTCTAGAAAAAATTTGGTTACAATCTTCAATAACTTCTGGTCTATAAACTTTTACGCCGTATTTTTCAAATACTTTGGCCACAACATCCATTTCATAAATCATATCTGATTCTTTTGGATACGTTCCAGCCAAGACATGCTCAATACTTTTAGGGTCATAACAATCCTCTACTCTAGGTACAGGGCCGTTACTTTCTGCCGTTCCTAAAATAACCGAACGAAGTCTTGAAGTTTCATTTTTTATATTGAGTTTTATCATGCTGTAAATATAAAAAAGCCTCACAAGTATTACTTATGAAGCTCTTTCTTTTTTAAAATATAATAAAATTATCTTTTGTTTATCGGCACAAATTTTCTTTCGGTAGCACCTATGTAAATTTGTCTCGGTCTTCCAATAGGTTCTTTACGTAAACGCATTTCACGCCATTGAGCTATCCAACCAGGTAAACGACCTAAAGCAAACATTACCGTAAACATATCAGTTGGTATACCCATACCTCTATAAATAATACCTGAATAAAAGTCTACGTTCGGATATAATTTTCTGTCTACAAAATATTTATCCTCCAATGCTTCCTTTTCAAGTCCTTTGGCGATATCTAAAATTGGGTCTTCAATTCCCAAATCTCCTAATACCTCATCAGCAGCTTTTTTGATGATTTTAGCTCGTGGATCGAAATTTTTGTACACACGATGTCCGAATCCCATTAAACGGAAAGGATCACTTTTGTCTTTAGCTTTCGCCATATATTTTTTAGTATCTCCTCCATCTTCTTTTATGGCCTCAAGCATTTCTAGTACTGCTTGGTTAGCACCACCGTGAAGTGGTCCCCAAAGTGCTGAGATACCAGCAGAAATTGAAGCAAATAAACCTGCATGCGACGACCCTACAATTCTAACAGTAGATGTAGAACAGTTCTGTTCATGGTCTGCATGAAGAATTAAAAGTTTATCTAAAGCATTAACTAATATTTTATTTTGAACATAACAAGCATTTGGTTGCCTAAACATCATTTTCAAAATGTTCTCAACATATCCTAAAGAGTTATCTCCATAATCAAGAGGTAAACCTTGTTTTTTACGAAGTGTCCATGCTACTAAAACAGGAAATTTTCCTAAAATTCTTACCACCGATTTATACATATCTTCTTCAGAGTTCACATTTACTGATGAAGGGTTGAAAGCTGTTAATGCGCTGGTTAAAGATGAAATAACACCCATTGGATGAGCTGCTTTAGGAAAAGCATCCAAAATCTTTTTTACATCCTCGTCTACTACAGATTGAGCTTTAATATCAGCATGAAATTTCTCGTTTTGCGCTTTAGTTGGAAGCTCACCAAAAATTAATAAATACGCAACCTCTAAAAAATCAGCTTTTTCAGCTAATTCCTCAATCGAATATCCTCTATACCTTAAAATTCCTTTCTCACCATCCAAAAAAGTAATAGCACTTTCGCAGGACCCTGTATTTTTGTATCCTGGGTCAATTGTAATTACGCCACCAGTATCACTTCTAAGTTTGGTAATATCTATTGCAACTTCATTTTCTGTTCCTTTAATTAAGGGAAATTTATTTTTTTTACCGTTAATTTCTATAGTAGCTGTATTTGCCATCCTTTTAGTGCGTTTATTTAATTAAGTGGAACGCTAAATTACGAAATATCTATTTATTTTTTAAGATTATCGCAAACGATTTAGTTGATTTGAGAATTATTAAAACTGATGGTAAATAAAAAAGCGATTGTTAAAAAAACAATCGCTTTTTTAAAAATTTCAAAATGCTCTTATTTTAATTTAAACGCTTTTTCTTGCGGAAAATAAGCAACCTCTCCTAATTCTTCCTCAATTCGAAGTAACTGGTTGTATTTAGCCATACGGTCACTACGGGAAGCTGAACCTGTTTTTATTTGTCCACAATTCAATGCAACAGCTAAATCTGCAATAGTGTTATCTTCAGTTTCTCCTGAACGATGTGACATTACAGATGTATACCCCACATTTTTAGCCATATTTACAGCCGCAATGGTTTCCGTTAAAGATCCAATTTGATTTACCTTAATTAAGATTGAATTGGCAATACCATTTTCAATACCTCTTGACAAACGCTCTACATTGGTTACAAATAAATCATCACCTACTAATTGTACTTTATCTCCAATTTTTTCAGTTAATAATTTCCAACCTTCCCAGTCGTTTTCATCCATTCCGTCTTCAATTGAAATGATAGGATACTTTGCACTTAATTCAGCTAAATATTGAGCTTGTTCAGCAGATGTTCTAACTTTTCCTTTATCTCCCTCAAATTTTGCATAGTCATATTTGCCGTTTACATAAAATTCTGCAGACGCACAATCTAGAGCAATCATTATATCATCACCAAATGTATATCCAGCCTTTTCAACAGCTAATTTAATAGAGTCTAAAGCATCTTCAGTACCTCCTGCTAAATTTGGTGCAAAACCACCTTCATCACCTACTGCAGTACTTAAACCTCTATCATGTAATACTTTTTTAAGATGATGGAAAATCTCCGTTCCCATTTGCATAGCATGTGTAAAACTTTTTGCTTTCACCGGCATAATCATAAATTCTTGAAACGCAATTGGAGCATCAGAATGTGATCCACCGTTAATAATATTCATCATTGGAACTGGTAAGGTATTTGCCGAAACACCACCAACATAACGATATAATGGCATATTTAGTTCGTTTGCTGCTGCCTTAGCAACAGCTAAAGAAACCCCTAAAATAGCGTTAGCTCCTAATTTTGATTTGTTTGGTGTGCCATCTAAATCAATCATCATGCGATCGATTAAGTTTTGTTCAAATACTGAAACACCTACTAATTCTTGGGCAATGATTGAGTTTACATTGTCTACAGCTTTTAAAACACCTTTGCCCATATATGCTTTACCACCATCACGGAGTTCTACCGCTTCGTGCTCTCCTGTTGAAGCTCCTGAAGGAACGGCTGCTCTTCCTAAAACATCATTCTCTGTTACAACATCTACTTCAACAGTAGGGTTCCCTCTTGAATCTAAAATTTGTCTCGCGTGGATATTTATTATAATACTCATATTCGGTTAATTTTATACTTTAATTATTCAAATTTACGGTTAAATCTTGTTTTTAATATGTCATTATAAAAGAAAATGATAAAATGCCCTCTATAACGTTTTAGTAAAATAAAACCTCAAAAACGGTTTAACGTTGATGAGGTTTTTATTGTGATTCTATTTTTTAATATTCTCAATAAACTGATCAAAAAGATACGATGAGTCATGTGGACCAGGGCTTGCTTCAGGATGATACTGCACCGAAAAACAATTTTTATTTTTCATTGCTAAACCGGCTACCGTATGGTCGTTTAAGTGTACATGAGTAATTTCCAAGTCTGGATGCTTCTCTGCTTCTTCTCTATTTACCGCAAATCCATGATTTTGAGAAGTTATTTCTCCTCTACCCGTAATAACATTTTTTACAGGATGATTAATCCCTCTATGCCCATTGTGCATTTTATAAGTAGAAACTCCGTTTGCTAAAGCAATTACTTGGTGTCCTAGGCATATTCCAAATAATGGTAAGTTTCTTTTAATAACTTCTTTTGCAACTTCTTGAGCTTCAACTAAAGGTTCAGGATCTCCAGGTCCGTTTGATAAGAAATAACCATCAGGTTTAAAAGCCTCTAATTCTTCAAACTTAGCATTGTATGGAAACACTTTTATGTAAGCATCTCTACTGGCTATATTTCGAAGAATATTCTTTTTAATTCCAATATCTAAAGCAGCTACTTTATAAGTAGCATTCTCATTCCCAAAATAGTAAGGTTCTTTAGTTGATACTTTAGATGCTAGCTCTAATCCATTCATATCTGGTACTTCTGCTAGTTGCTTTTTTAATTCATCTATGTTATCAACATCTGTAGATATTACTGCATTCATTGCTCCATGATCTCTAATATAGCTTACTAAGGCTCTGGTATCCACATCCGAAATAGCTAAAAGATTATTTTTATCTAAAAAACTCTCTAAGGACTCATCAGCAGCAGGTCTAGAGTATTCGTAATTAAAGTTTTTGACGATAAGTCCAGCAATTTTTACAGAATCAGATTCCACTTCATCGGCATTCGTCCCGTAGTTGCCTATATGTGCATTGGTTGCTACCATTATTTGTCCAAAATATGATGGATCAGTAAAAATTTCTTGATATCCAGTCATTCCTGTATTAAAACAAACTTCGCCAAAAGCGCTTCCTTGTTTATTACCAACTGCCTTACCGTGAAAAATAGTACCATCTGCAAGTAGAACGATGGCTTTTTGTCGTTTTTGATATTTCATTCCTAAAAAAAGTTTTACAAAATTGCATAAAAAAAAGGATAAACTAAAATAGTTTACCCTTTATATATTAAACGCTTATTAACATTTATTCTTCCTCTTCGTTTGTTGCTTTCGTTTCAACAACAGGAGCTGCAGCAGGCTTACTTCCACCTCTTCTACTTCTTCTAGTTGTTTTCTTCTTAGCTTTGTCGGCATTGTAGATTTCGTTATAGTCTACAAGCTCTATCATAGCCATATCAGCATTATCTCCTAAACGATTACCAAGTTTGATAATTCTTGTATATCCTCCTGGTCTGTCAGCTACTTTAGCAGCTACTTCTCTAAATAATTCCGCAACAGCTTCTTTTTGTCTAAGACGAGACATTACAATACGTCTGTTATGTGTTGTATCTTCTTTAGACTTAGTAATCATTGGCTCAACAAATTGCTTTAATGCTTTTGCTTTTGCAACTGTTGTATTAATACGTTTATGTTCAATTAATGAACATGCCATATTTGCCAACATAGACTTTCTGTGCGCTGTTTTTCTACCTAAATGGTTAATTTTTTTTCCGTGTCTCATGACCTTTGTTTTAAACCTTTATCTTGCTACTACCCTTTTTTGAGGAGCAAACTATAAAGGAGTTAGAATTAATCTTTATCTAATTTATATTTGCTTAAATCCATTCCGAAGTTCAAACCTTTAACATTTACAAGCTCTTCAAGCTCAGTTAATGATTTTTTACCAAAATTACGGAACTTCATTAAATCGTTTTTATTGAATGACACTAAGTCTCCTAAAGTGTCTACTTCTGCAGCTTTTAAACAATTAAGTGCACGAACAGATAAATCCATATCGATTAACTTAGTTTTAAGCAACTGACGCATGTGAAGTGATTCTTCATCATAAGTTTCAGTTTGTGCAATCTCATCAGCTTCTAATGTAATACGCTCATCAGAGAATAACATGAAGTGGTGAATTAACGTTTTTGCCGCTTCAGTTAAAGCGTCTTGTGGCGTAATAGAACCATCTGTAATGATTTCAAAAACTAATTTTTCGTAATCAGTTTTTTGCTCAACACGATAGTTTTCTATACTATACTTAACGTTTTTAATCGGCGTATAAATTGAATCTGTAAAGATTGTTCCTATTGGTGCAGCTGGTTTTTTGTTCTCTTCTGCAGGCACATAACCTCTACCTTTTTCAATTGTGATTTCCAAATTTAAATTTACTTTAGGATCTAAGTTACAGATTACTAATTCTGTATTTAACACTTGGAATCCTGAAATGAATTTTTGAAAATCTCCAGCTGTAATACGATCTTGACCAGAAATTGAAATTGAAATTGATTCGTTATCAATATCTTCAATTTGTCTTTTAAAACGAATTTGTTTTAAGTTTAGGATGATTTCTGTTACATCCTCAACCACTCCAGCAATTGCTGAAAATTCATGATCTACACCTTCGATTCTAACCGATGTAATAGCAAATCCTTCTAATGAAGAAAGTAAAACTCTTCTCAGTGCATTGCCAACTGTTAAACCGTAACCAGGTTCTAAAGGTCTGAATTCGAATTTTCCTTCGAAATCAGTAGAATCAATCATGATTACTTTGTCTGGTTTTTGAAAATTAAATACTGCCATTTATTTCTTCGTTTTAATTGTCATTTGGTTGCGCGGTTTAAAAGTTTGAAGAAATACTTATAAACCCTTTGGCCAAATACCAATATTATTAATTTATTATTTAGAATATAATTCGACGATGAATTGTTCGTTTATGTTTTCTGGAATTTGAATTCTTGCTGGAACAGAAACATAAGTTCCTTCCTTAGTTGCATCGTTCCAAGTAATCCACTCATAAACATGATTTGAATTTGAAAGTGACTTTTCAATGGCTTCAAGTGATTTTGACTTTTCTCTTACCGCCACAACGTCTCCTGCTTTTAATTGGTAAGAAGGAATATTTACTAATTCCCCATTTACAGTAATATGTCTGTGAGACACTAATTGTCTTGCAGCACTTCTAGTAGGAGCAATTCCCATTCTGAAAACTACATTATCCAATCTAGATTCACAAAGTTGTAATAAAACTTCACCTGTAATACCTTGCGCAGCTCTTGCACTTTTAAATAAGTTTCTGAATTGACGTTCTAATATACCATAAGTATATTTTGCCTTTTGCTTTTCTTGTAATTGAATTGCATATTCAGATTTTTTTCCACGTCTTCTGTTGTTTCCGTGTTGACCTGGAGGGTAATTTCTTTTTTCGAACGACTTATCGTCTCCGAATATAGCTTCACCAAATTTACGAGCTATTTTAGTTTTAGGACCAGTATATCTTGCCATTTTAAATTGTTGTTTTTAAGAGTGATTATGAATTAAGGTCTTAATCTTATCCTTCGATAATCGTTGATCTCTTGGTTGATACTTGTTAATAATTCTATTTTAAAGTAATCCGAAATTAATTCAGATTATACTCTTCTACGTTTTGGAGGACGACATCCATTATGTGGCAATGGAGTAACATCAATAATTTCAGTTACTTCAATACCTGCATTATGAATAGAACGGATAGCAGATTCTCTACCATTTCCTGGTCCTTTTACATACACTTTTACTTTCTTTAAGCCAGCTTCTTGTGCTACAGCAGCAGCATCTTCAGCAGCTAATTGGGCAGCATAAGGTGTATTTTTCTTAGAACCTCTAAATCCCATTTTACCAGCCGAAGACCATGAAATTACATCGCCTTTTTTGTTGGTTAATGAAATAATGATGTTGTTAAAAGATGCATTTATATGCGCTTCTCCTACAGAGTCTACAATAACTTTACGTTTTTTTGTACTCTTCGTATTTGTTTTTGCCATATTATTATATAGTTTTCCGTTCTTAGTTGATAGTCGCTAGAATCCTAAACCTTTTATAATTTCAAACAGATTCCTTCCAACGTCTAATTACTAAAAAACTAATTATTATTTAGTTGCTTTTTTCTTGTTAGCAACCGTTTTTCTTCTACCTTTTCTAGTTCTAGAGTTGTTTTTTGTACGTTGGCCTCTTAAAGGAAGTCCAGATCTGTGACGAATACCACGGTAACATCCAATATCCATTAATCGCTTAATGTTTAATTGTGTTTCTGAACGTAATTCACCTTCAATTGTGAAAGTACCTACAGATTCACGAATATTACTAATTTCATCATCTGTCCAATCTTGAACTTTAGTACTTTCGTCAACTTTAGCTTCTGCTAAAATTTCTTTAGCTCTACTTCTACCTATACCATAGATATACGTTAAAGCTACTACTCCTCTTTTGTTTTTTGGTATGTCTACACCTGCAATTCTTGCCATAATTACCCTTGTCTTTGTTTAAATCTAGGATTCTTTTTGTTTATCACGTAAAGTCTACCTTTTCTACGCACGATTTTACAATCTGCGCTTCTTTTTTTAACTGATGCTCTTACTTTCATCTTGTTATTAGTATCTATAAGTTATTCGAGCCTTTGATAAATCATAAGGACTCATTTCTAATTTTACTTTGTCTCCCGGTAACAATTTAATGTAATGCATACGCATTTTACCAGAAATATGTGCCGTCACAATGTGACCATTCTCTAATTCTACACGGAACATAGCATTTGATAATGCTTCTATAATTGTTCCGTCTTGTTCTATTGCTGCTTGTTTTGCCATAGTATAAATTTTTAAGCTACTGCTTTTCTATTTTTACCAGTCTTCATCAAACCATCATAGTGTCTATTCAACAAATAAGAATTTATTTGCTGCATAGTGTCAATTGCAACTCCAACCATAATCAATAAAGAAGTACCTCCAAAAAATAAAGACCATCCTTGTTGAACTCCCATAAGTTTAACTATAAATGCTGGGAACACAGCAATAAGAGCTAAAAATATAGAACCCGGTAATGTGATTTGAGACATTATTTTATCCAAATATTCTGATGTTTCAGAACCTGGACGAATGCCTGGAATAAAACCACCACTGCGTTTTAAATCATCCGCCATTTTATTTGTAGGTACAGTAATAGCTGTATAAAAGTATGTAAATACTATAATTAACAGTGCAAACGTAATATTGTACCACAAACCAAAAATATCTGAATAATTAGTTTGCATCCATGCACCAACTGTTGTCTCCTTCAAGAAAGAAGATCCACCAATTAAGCTAGGTACAAACATAATTGCTTGAGCAAATATAATAGGCATAACCCCAGACGCATTTAGCTTTAAAGGGATATACTGTCTTGAACCAGCCATAGCACTTTTCTCGTAACCACCAGAAGCTGTTCTTCTTGCATATTGTACTGCTATTTTTCTAACACCCATAACTAACATGATAGACGCTAAAATAATAACGAACCAAATTACCAATTCAAAAAGGATTAACATAACATTATTTCCTTCTAATCTTGTAGCAGCATTTTGTAAAAATGCTTGTGGTAACGTAGCAATAATACCTACCATAATTAATAACGAAATACCATTACCAATTCCTTTGTCAGTTATCTTTTCTCCTAACCACATAGCAAATATACAGCCCGTTACTAATATTGTAACTGATGAGAAATAAAACAATGGACCTGTACCTAATAAGAATGCACTAGCTGGAATACCTAATGCTGGCAAACTAGCTAAATATCCTGGTGCTTGTAATAAACAAATAGCAATCGTTAACCAACGCGTAATTTGGTTGATTTTCTTTTGACCACTTGCTCCCTCTTTTTGCAATTTCTGCAAATAAGGAATTGCTATACCCATTAATTGTACCACAATAGAAGCAGAAATGTATGGCATAATTCCTAGTGCAAATACGGAAGCATTCGCAAATGCTCCACCCGTAAAGGCATTAAGTAAACCAAGTAGCCCACCATCAGTACTATCTGCTAAACCTCCTAATTGAGACGCATCAATACCAGGTAAAACAACTTGTGCACCAAAACGATAAACTAATAACAGACCCAATGTAACTATGATTCTGTTTCTTAGTTCCTCTATTTTCCAAACATTCTTTAACGATTCTATAAATTTCATACTTATAATACGTCTTATAAAGTTACAGCTTCTCCTCCGGCAGCTTCAATAGCAGCTTTTGCTGAAGCAGTAAACTTATGAGCAGATACTTTTAATTTTGACTTTAATTCTCCACGTCCTAAAATTTTAACTAGGTCATTTTTTCCAACCAAACGATTAGCAAATAGAATTTCAAAATCTACTGTATCTTTTATTTTCTTCTCGTCAACCAATTGCTGCAAAGTATCTAAATTGATACCTTGATATTCAACACGGTTAATATTTGTAAAACCAAACTTAGGCACACGTCTTTGAAGTGGCATTTGTCCTCCTTCAAATCCTACTTTTTTAGAATATCCAGAACGCGATTTAGCTCCTTTGTGACCGCGTGTAGCAGTACCACCTTTACCAGAACCTTGTCCTCTTCCTATTCTTTTCCCTTGGTTTTTTACTGAACCTTCTGCAGGTTTTAAATTACTTAAATCCATTTTTCAGTTATATTATTTTGTTTCTTCAACAGAAACTAAATGTGAAACTTTAGCAACCATACCAAGTATATTTGGTGTAGCTTCAAACTCTTTTACTTGACCAATCTTTTTAAGACCAAGAGCTTCTAAAGTTCTTTTTTGTCTTAGCGTACGATTGATAGCGCTTTTAACCTTTGTTACTTTAATCTTTGCCATTTCTGTCTGTATTAAGCGTTAAAAACTTTTTCAAGTGAAATACCTCTATCTCTAGCAATTGTGTTTGCATCTCTTAATTGTAATAAAGCATCAAAAGTTGCTTTTACAACATTATGAGGATTTGATGACCCTTGAGATTTTGATAGTACATCATGTACACCAACTGCCTCTAACACTGTTCTTACAGCACCACCTGCAATTACACCTGTACCAGGAGCAGCAGGAATAATATTTACTCTAGCGCCACCGTATTTACCTTTTTGCTCGTGAGGTAAAGTTCCTTTTATGATAGGAATTCTAACTAGGTTTTTCTTTGCGTCTTCAACAGCTTTTGCAATTGCACTAGCCACATCTTTAGATTTTCCTAAACCTTGTCCTACAACACCCGCTTCATCACCAACCACAACGATTGCCGAAAAACCAAATGCTCTACCACCTTTAGTTACTTTGGTAACTCTTTGTACACCAACTAAACGATCTTTAAGATCTAATCCACCTGGTTTTACTAACTCTGCACTTTTATATTTTTGAAACATAATTTTCTTAGAATTTAAGTCCGCCTTCTCTAGCTCCTTCGGCTAATGATTTAACTCTACCATGGTATAAGTATCCACCTCTATCAAAAGCGATAGTTTCTACTCCTGCTTTTAAAGTTTTTTCAGCAAGCGCTTTACCAACTAGTTTAGCTACTTCTGTTTTATTTGCTTTGGCAGCATTTATATCTTTATCTCTTGAAGATGCTGAACTAATAGTTTTACCAGTAACATCATCAACAATTTGAGCATAAATTTCTTTATTACTTCTATAAACAGCTAATCTCGGTCTTGCTTCTGTACCAGAAACAACCTTACGGATTCTGTTTTTTATTCTTAGTCTTCTTTCGTTTTTTGTTAACGCCATAACTTAATTATTAAGCTGATTTACCTGCTTTTCTTCTAATTACCTCACCAACAAACTTAATTCCTTTACCTTTATAAGGCTCTGGCTTTCTAAAACCACGAATTTTTGCAGCTACTTGACCTACAAGTTGTTTATCAAATGATGTTAATTTTACAATTGGATTTTTTCCTTTTTCTGAAATCGTTTCCACTTTTACTTCAGGAGCAATATCCATTACTATGTTATGTGAAAATCCTACGGCTAAATCTAATTTTTGTCCTTGGTTGGATGCTCTGTAACCTACACCTACCAATTCCAACTCTTTAGTCCATCCTTTAGACACACCTTTAATCATATTGTTCATTAAAGATCTGTATAAACCATGCTTAGCCTTTTGATCTTTAGAATCAGAAGAACGTGTAACCCATACGCTACCATCTTCAACTTTTATTTCAATAGAATCGTAATTCTGTGTTAACTCTCCTAATTTTCCCTTTACAGTTACTACGTTATCTTTAACCTCAACTGTTACACCTTCTGGAATGGCTACTGGATTATTTCCTATTCTTGACATTTCTTTTAGGTTTTAAATTAGTAAACGTAACACAATACTTCGCCACCTACATTATCTCTTTTAGCTTGTTTACCAGTCATAACTCCATGAGAAGTTGATACAATGGCAATCCCAAGACCGTTAAGGATTCTAGGTAGTTCATTAGAACCTGCGTACTTACGTAAACCTGGTTTACTTATTCTTTCAATTTTCTTTATTACAGGTTCTTTAGTTTCTTTATTGTACTTAAGTGCAATTTTAATTGTCCCTTGTACTGTAGAATCATCAAACTTGTAACTTAAAATATATCCTTGCTCGAATAATATTTTAGTGATGTCTTTTTTAAGATTAGATGCAGGAATTTCAACCACTCTGTGGTTTGCACGTACTGCATTTCTAATTCTTGTCAAATAATCCGCAATTGGATCTGTGTACATAATGAATTGATTTTGTGATTTTGGTTTTCAACGTATGCTGAACCTTAAATCTGATTATTTAAATAATATTACCAACTTGCTTTTCTAACTCCAGGAATTAAACCTTGATTAGCCATTTCTCTAAAAGTTACACGAGAAATACCAAATGTTCTCATATATCCTTTTGGTCTTCCTGTTAATTTACATCTATTATGTTGACGAATAGGAGATGCATTTTTAGGTAACTTTTGTAACGCTTCATAATCTCCAGCTTCTTTTAAAGCTTTGCGTTTTTCAGCATACTTTGCAACCGTTTTTGCTCTTTTTACCTCACGGGCTTTCATTGATTCTTTAGCCATATCTTAGTTCTTTTTAAAAGGTACTCCTAATTCGGTTAATAATGATTTTGCTTCTTTATCAGTATCTGCAGAAGTTACAAATGTAATATCCATACCAGAGATTTTATTAACTTTATCAATGTTAATCTCAGGAAATATAATTTGCTCAGTAACTCCTAAATTGTAGTTACCTCTTCCGTCAAAACCTGTAGCTTTTATTCCGTTAAAATCTCTTACACGTGGAAGTGCAGAAGTTACTAAACGGTCTAAAAACTCATACATTCTTTCGCCACGTAAAGTTACTTTTGCCCCAATTGGCATACCTTTACGTAATTTGAAAGATGCAACGTCTTTTTTAGAAATTGTTGCTACGGCTTTTTGTCCGGATATAGTAGTTAATTCTTCTACTGCGTAGTCAACTAACTTTTTATCTGCAACAGCTGCTCCAACTCCTTTAGATATTACTATCTTTTGTAGTTTAGGAACTTGCATTACATTTTTATATCCAAATTCTTCTGTAAGAGCTGCAATTACTCTGCTTTTATACTCTTCTTTAAGTCTAGGTGAATATGCCATAACTATATTACTTCATTAGATTTTGTTGAAAATCTTACTTTTTTATCACCTTCTATTCTAAACCCAACTCGTGTTGTTTCTCCTTTTGAAGTTAACAACGATAAGTTAGAAATATGAATAGCGGCTTCTTTCTCTACGATTCCTCCTTGAGGATTTTGTGCACTTGGTTTAGTGTGTTTCTTAACCAAATTTACACCCTCAACAATCGCTTTGTTCTTATCTATCAATACCTTTTGTACTTTACCTTCAGACCCTTTATGATCTCCAGCAATTACTTTTACAGTATCTCCAGTTTTTATTTTAAGCTTTGTCATCTTAATAATGTATTAAAGCACCTCAGGTGCTAATGATACAATTTTCATGAATTGTTTATCACGAAGTTCTCTAGCAACCGGACCAAAAACACGAGTACCTCTCATTTCCCCTTGAGGATTTAAAAGCACACAAGCATTATCATCAAATCTTATATAAGATCCGTCTGGTCTTCTTACTTCTTTAGTTGTACGAACAACAACTGCAGTTGAAACAGCACCTTTTTTAATGTTTCCATTAGGCGTTGCATCTTTAACTGAAACAACAATTTTGTCTCCTACAGAAGCATATCTTCTTTTAGTACCACCTAGAACACGGATAGTTAAAACTTCCTTGGCTCCAGTGTTATCTGCTACTTTTAATCTTGATTCTTGCTGTAACATAATTATTTAGCTCTTTCAATTATTTCAACTAATCTCCAACATTTAGATTTACTTAAAGGTCTTGTTTCCATGATCTTTACTGTATCTCCAATGTTACAATCGTTTGTTTCGTCGTGTGCAACATATTTTTTTGTTTTTAACACGAACTTACCATACATAGGGTGTTTTACTTTTTTAACTTCAGCAACCACAATTGATTTCTGCATTTTGTTACTAGTAACTACTCCTATACGTTCTTTTCTTAAATTTCTTGTTTCCATCTTTCAGCAGAATTATTGTAATTCTCTTTTAGTTAATTCAGTCGCAATTCTAGCTACGGTACGTCTTATTGTACGTAATTGAATTGGATTTTCTAAAGGAGATATTGCATGAGCCAATTTTAGGTCTGAATAACTCTTTTTTGTTTCACCAAGTTTTTCTTGTAACTCAGCTACAGATAATTCTTTAATCTCTGATTGTTTCATAATATCAAATAAATTATGCTTCGTAATCTCTTGCGATTAAAAACTTAGTTTTTACAGGTAATTTTTGTGCTGCTAAACGTAATGCTTCTTTTGCAACGTCTAAAGGCACACCACCTATTTCAAATAAAACTCTTCCTGGTTTTACAACAGCTACCCAATACTCAACGGCACCTTTACCTTTACCCATACGTACTTCAAGAGGCTTTTTTGTAATAGGCTTGTCTGGAAATATTTTAATCCAAAGCGAACCTTCTCTTTTCATGTAACGTGTAGCGGCAATACGTGCTGCTTCAATTTGACGCGCTGTTAAAAAATTAGAGTCTAATGATTTTATTCCAAAAGTACCATATGAAAGTTGATGACCTCTTTGAGAGATACCTTTCATACGTCCCTTTTGTTGCTTACGAAATTTTGTTCTTTTAGGCTGTAACATTTTTCTTTACTTTATAAAAAATTACTTTCTACGACGAGGTTTATTGTCTCTGTTTCCACCACGTCCTCCGGCTCCAGCTTTTCCTTGCTTCTTAGATAAACCAACAAGTGGAGAAAGCTCTCTCTTACCATATACTTCACCTTTCATAATCCATACTTTAACACCCAATCTACCATAAGTAGTGTGTGCCTCAACTAAAGCATAATCAATATCGGCTCTAAAGGTTGATAAAGGAATACGTCCTTCTTTATAGTGTTCAGAACGTGCCATTTCAGCACCATTCAAACGACCACTAATTTGGATTTTAATTCCTTCAGCATTCATACGCATAGTAGCAGCAATAGCCATTTTTATGGCACGACGATATGAAATTCTGTTTTCAATTTGACGTGCAATACTTGATCCTACTAAAAATGCATCTAGTTCAGGTCTTTTAATTTCAAAAATGTTAATCTGAACTTCTTTCCCAGTAATTTTCTTAAGTTCTTCTTTTAACTTGTCTACCTCTTGTCCGCCTTTCCCGATAATAATACCTGGTCTTGCAGTAGTGATAGTAACGGTTACAAGTTTTAAAGTTCTTTCAATAATTACTCTACTTACACTAGCTTTAGATAAACGCGCGTGAACGTATTTTCTAATCTTATCGTCTTCGGCAAGTTTATCACCATAATCGTTTCCTCCGTACCAGTTAGATTCCCATCCTCTGATAATTCCTAAGCGATTTCCGATTGGATTTGTTTTTTGTCCCATACTCTTATTAAGCTTGTGTGTTATTGTTAGCTCCAACCACTAATGTTACATGGTTTGAACGTTTTCTAATTCTGTGCGCACGACCTTGAGGTGCTGGACGTAATCTTTTTAACATAGACCCGCCATCAACTCTAATCTCTTTTACTATCAACTCAGCCTCTTCAATGTTTGCATCTTCGTTTTTAGATTGCCAGTTTGCAATTGCAGACAATAACAATTTCTCTAAACGACCAGAAGCTTCCTTTTGGTTGAATTTTAAGATATTAAGTGCATGTTCTACTTTTTCGCCTCTTACTAAATCGGCTACTAAACGCATTTTTCTTGGTGATGTAGGACAATTATTAAGTTTAGCAAAAGCAACTTGCTTTTTTCCTTCCTTAATAGCGTCTGCCATTTGTTTTTTACGACTTCCCATAGCTTACTACTTTTTACCTTTATTTTTAGCACCTGCATGTCCACGGAATGAACGTGTTGGTGAAAATTCTCCTAATTTATGACCTACCATGTTTTCAGTTACGTAAACTGGAACAAATTGACGGCCATTGTGTACTGCTATAGTTTGTCCAACAAAATCTGGAGTAATCATACTAGCTCTAGACCAAGTTTTGATGACTGTTTTTTTATTAGCTTCTACGTTTGCAGCCACTTTTTTCTCTAGTTTATAATGAACGTAAGGTCCTTTTTTTAATGATCTTGCCATGTCTTATTTCTTTCTACGTTCTACAATATATTTATTACTTGCATTCTTTTTAGAACGGGTTCTGTAGCCTTTAGCTGGAATACCTTTTCTAGAACGTGGGTGTCCACCTGAAGCTCTACCTTCACCACCACCCATTGGGTGATCAACTGGGTTCATTACAACTGGTCTTGTTCTTGGTCTTCTACCTAACCATCTTGTTCTACCTGCTTTACCAGATACTAACAATTGATGATCAGAGTTAGAAACAACTCCAACAGTTGCCATACAAGTAACAAGTACTAAACGTGTTTCACCTGATGGTAATTTAATAGTTGCAAACTTACCATCTCTTGCCATTAACTGCGCAAATGCACCAGCACTACGAGCCATAACAGCTCCTTGTCCTGGACGTAATTCAACACATGAAATAATGGTTCCTAAAGGAATTTGGCTTAAAGGCATTGCATTTCCAATTTCTGGAGCAACTCCTTCTTTACCAGACACTACATTTTGTCCAACTTGTAAACCATTTTGAGCAATAATGTATCTTTTTTCACCGTCTTGATAATTCAACAAAGCGATAAAAGCTGTTCTGTTTGGATCGTATTCGATAGACCTAACTTCCGCTGGAATTCCAGTTTTGTTACGTTTAAAATCGATAACACGATACTTTCTTTTATGACCTCCACCAATATAGCGCATGGTCATTTTTCCTTGACTGTTTCTACCACCAGACCTTTTGTTCGGAACGAGCAAGCTCTTTTCCGGCTTATCAGTAGTTATGGCGTCAAATCCATTTACTACTCTAAATCGCTGTCCTGGTGTGATTGGTTTTAATTTTCTTACTGACATTAGTCTTTAATTACATGTTACTGTATAAATCAATCATTTCACCTTCCGCCAGTTGTACAATTGCTTTTTTAACAGCATTTGTTTTACCATGTTGAATTCCGGTTTTTGTAAAACGCGTTCTTCTATCTGGACGGACATTTATAGTACGAACTTTTTCAACAGAAACACCATAAGCAGCTTCCACCGCTTTTTTAATTTCTACCTTGTTCGCCTTAGTATTCACCGCAAACGTATAGCAGTTTCTTAACTCGCTATCAGCCGTTGCTTTTTCTGTGATTATGGGTTTAATTAAGATACTCATCTGTTTCTTATTTACTTAAGTTTAATTCAATTCCTTCTAAAGCACCCTCTAAAAGGACTACTTGATTGGCATTTAAAATTTTATAAGTGCTTAATTCTGAAGAAGTTATAACTTCAGAGCCTTTTAAATTGCGCGATGACAAATATACATTATTATTTGACCCACCCAACACAAACAAAGCTTTTTTGTTTTCTAGGTTTAAAGCCTTTAAAACAGCTGTAAAATTCTTTGTTTTTACCGTGTCAAAATTAAAGTCCTCCAAAACTGTAATTGACTGCTCTCCAGCTTTAATACTTAAGGCTGATTTACGCGCTAAACGCTTAACATTTTTATTAAGTTTAAAGCTATAATTTCTTGGTCTTGGACCAAACATACGTCCACCACCTTTGAAAACTCCAGACTTAATACTTCCTGCTCTTGCAGTACCAGTTCCCTTTTGCTTTTTAATCTTACGAGTACTTCCAGCAATCTCAGCTCTCTCTTTCGATTTGTGAGTACCTTGTCTTTGGTTTGCTAAATATTGTTTAACATCCAAATATACTGCGTGATTATTAGGCTCAATAGCAAATACATCTTTAGAAAGGTCTGCCTTTCTACCTGTATCTTTTCCGTTTATATCTAAAACTGCTACTTTCATTATTTTCTAATAATTACATAAGAGTTTTTGTGTCCTGGAACACAACCTTTCACAACAAGTAAGTTCTTTTCAGCAACTACTTTTAATACTCTTAAATTTTCAACTTTTACTGAATCATTCCCCATTCTACCTGCCATTTTCATTCCTTTAAATACTCTTGCAGGATATGAAGCAGCTCCAATAGATCCAGGTGCTCTTAAACGGTTATGTTGACCGTGGGTAGCTTGACCTACTCCACCAAATCCATGACGTTTTACAACACCTTGGAAACCTTTTCCTTTTGATGTACCTGATACATCAACAAATTCACCTTCTATAAAGTGCTCAACAGTGATTGCATCACCTAATTTGTACTCCTTATCAAAACCTTTGAATTCAACAACTTTGCGTTTTACAGAAGTACCTGCCTTTTTAGCATGACCTAAGTCTGCTTTAGTAGCGCTTTTTTCTGTCGCGTCATCGAAACCAAGTTGAACAGCTTCATAGCCATCAACTTCTTTAGTTCTGACTTGGGTAACGATACATGGTCCAGCTTCGATTACTGTACAAGGAATATTCTTCCCGTTTTCATCGAAAATGCTGGTCATACCGATTTTTTTTCCAATTAACCCAGACATAATTATTATTTATTTATTATTACTATTTATTAAAATTCAAGGCTGAAAATACATTTCAGCCTTGAATTGTATTTTCCGTTTTTCCCGCGACCGCATCGGTGGGACATGTTTTCAGGTTATTAAACCTAATTTTAACTATACTTTAATCTCTACTTCAACACCACTTGGTAATTCAAGCTTCATTAACGCATCAATAGTTTTTGATGACGAAGAGTAAATATCCAATAAACGCTTGTAAGAGCTTAATTGGAATTGTTCTCTTGATTTCTTGTTTACGTGTGGAGAACGTAATACAGTAAAAATTTTCTTGTGCGTTGGTAAAGGAATTGGTCCAGTTACAACAGCTCCAGTACTTTTAACTGTTTTTACAATCTTATCAGCAGACTTATCTACTAAATTGTGATCGTAAGATTTTAATTTTATTCTGATTTTCTGACTCATTTTCTTAGATTTTAAGCTTCTACACCTTTAGCTGCTTTAATAACTTCTTCAGATATATTTGAAGGCGTTTCAGCATAGTGAGAAAATTCCATTGTTGATGTTGCACGTCCTGAAGACAATGTTCTTAATGTGGTTACATAACCAAACATTTCTGATAAAGGCACATGAGCTTTTACAGTTTTTGCTCCTGCTCTGTCTCCCATATCATTTACTTGTCCTCTACGACGATTTAGATCTCCTACAATATCACCCATATTTTCTTCAGGTGTAATTACCTCAAGCTTCATAATAGGCTCCATGATTACAGCCTTTGCAGCTTTTGCAGCAGCTTTAAATCCTAATTTTGCAGCCAATTCAAATGATAATTGATCTGAATCCACATCATGGTAAGAACCATCTGTTAATGTCACTTTCATAGCATCAACTTCGTATCCTGCCAATGGACCATTAACCATAGCCATTTTAAATCCTTTTTCAATTGAAGGGATAAATTCTTTAGGAACGTTACCACCTTTAATTTCAGAAATGAATTCTAATCCAACTTTTCCTTCTTCAGCTGGTTCAATTGTAAACACAATATCAGCAAATTTACCACGTCCACCAGATTGCTTCTTGTAAACCTCTCTATGTTCAGCACGACGTGTTATTGCTTCTTTGTACTCTACTTGTGGTTGACCTTGGTTTACTTCAACTTTAAATTCGCGACGTAAACGGTCAACAATAATATCTAAGTGAAGCTCACCCATTCCAGAAATAATAGTCTGTCCTGAAGCTTCATCTGTTCTTACTGTAAATGTTGGGTCTTCTTCAGCTAATTTACCCAAAGCCATTCCTAATTTATCAACATCAGCTTTTGTTTTAGGCTCAACCGCAATACCGATTACTGGATCAGGGAAGTTCATAGACTCTAAAACGATAGGATGTTTTTCATCAGACATGGTATCACCAGTCTTAATATCTTTAAATCCTACTGCTGCACCAATATCACCTGCTTCGATAAAATCGATAGCATTTTGTTTATTAGAGTGCATTTGGTAGATACGAGAAATACGCTCTTTTTTACCTGAACGGTTGTTCAAGATATAAGAACCTGCATCTAAACGACCTGAATAAGCTCTAAAAAATGCTAAACGACCAACAAAAGGATCTGTAGCAATTTTAAATGCTAAAGCTGCAAACGGCTCATTAACACTTGGTTTACGTCTTTCTTCTTTTTCTGTATCTGGATTAACCCCTACAACACTATCTCTATCTAATGGAGATGGTAAATAACGGCAAACAGCATCCAATAAAAATTGCACACCCTTATTTTTGAATGAAGAACCACAAACCATAGGAATAATAGCCATATCCATTACAGCAGCACGAAGCGCAGCATGCACTTCTTCTTCTGTTATAGAATCTTCATCTTCCATGAATTTCTCTAAAAGATTTTCATCGTAAGTCGCAACTTCTTCAATAAGTAGTGCTCTATATTTTTTTGCTTCTGCTTTAAGCTCTTCAGGAATATCAATAACATCAAAAGTCGCCCCTTGAGTTTCTTCATGCCAAACAATAGCTCTATTTTTTACTAAATCTACAACACCTTTAAAATCTATTTCGTCACCAATATTTAATACAATTGGCACTGCGTTAGATTTTAACATGTCCTTTACTTGCTGGCATACTGCCATAAAGTTAGCCCCTTGACGATCCATTTTATTAACGAATCCTATTCTAGGAACCTTATAATTATCTGCTAATCTCCAGTTAGTTTCAGATTGTGGCTCAACACCATCAACTGCACTAAATAAGAATACTAAACCATCTAATACACGTAATGAACGGTTTACTTCAACCGTAAAATCAACGTGACCTGGAGTATCGATAATATTAAAGTGATAAGGCATTGTTTCATCAACAGGCTGCCCATTCTTTAAAGGGAAGTTCCAAGTACAAGTTGTAGCGGCAGAAGTAATTGTAATACCTCTTTCCTGCTCTTGCTCCATCCAGTCCATAGTAGCAGCACCATCATGTACTTCACCTATTTTATGTGAAACTCCTGTATAGTAAAGTATACGCTCAGTTGTTGTTGTTTTACCAGCATCAATATGAGCCGCAATACCTATATTTCTTGTATATTTTAAATCTCTTGCCATTTCCTATTAAAATCTAAAGTGAGAGAATGCTTTGTTTGCTTCTGCCATTTTATGAGTATCAACTCTCTTCTTAACAGCTGCTCCTTCTTCTTTAGCTGCTGCTAAAATTTCAGATGCTAAACGTAATGCCATAGATTTTTCGTTACGTTTTCTTGAGTAACTAATTAACCATTTCATGGCTGTTGAAACTTTTCTGTCTGGACGAATTTGCATTGGAATTTGGAATGTTGCACCACCAACACGACGACTACGTACTTCTACGTGAGGCATCACATTTGATAAAGCATCTTTCCAGATTTCTAAAGCTGTTTTTTCTTCGTCAGTTTTTTTCGAGTCTACAATGTCTATCGCATCATAGAATACTTTAAAAGCTACCGATTTTTTTCCATCCCACATCATCATATTAACGAAACGAGTTACTAACTGGTCGTTAAAACGTGGATCTGGTAAAAGCGGTCTCTTTTTTGCTGCTCTTTTTCTCATGTCTTCTTCTTAAAGTTTTAATTACTTTTTAGGGCGTTTAGCACCATACTTAGATCTACGTTGCGTTCTACCTGCAACACCTGCTGTGTCTAAGGCACCACGAACGATGTGATATCTAACTCCTGGCAAATCTTTTACCCTTCCACCTCTAACCAATACTATCGAGTGCTCTTGTAGATTATGTCCTTCTCCACCAATGTATGCATTCACCTCGTTTCCGTTTGTTAAACGAACCCTTGCTACCTTACGCATTGCTGAGTTTGGTTTTTTAGGAGTCGTCGTGTAAACACGAGTACACACACCACGTCTTTGCGGACAAGAATCTAAAGCAGCCGATTTACTCTTCTTGGTTATTTTGGCTCTTCCTATTCTTACTAATTGTGAAATTGTTGGCATATATATTATATATAAATTTTAAAATCCTCTTTTAAGAGGGCTGCAAAGGTAGAAATTAAAATGAATAATTCAAATCCTAATTCATTAATTTTTAATAGTTTTAAAAAAATAAAATACCGGTTATATTATAAGTATCATTTTTCCGTTAGATTTACACTTTAATATAGTTACTTGTAACGTGCAAAAAACGCCTTTTTTACTCCTTATTATATATGTCCTTTTTTCTACGGAATTGTTATGTCAAAACTTGCACTTAAAAATCAATGGAGCTACGGAATATGAAACCAGTGTCATAGATTCTTTAAACTATTCAAAAATTCACAAAGATTTTGCTTCTGTAAAATTTGAATTGGATTCCGTTCAAAAAATACTTTACAAAAAAGGTTTTATTGAAAACGAACTGGCGAACTTAGAGAAAGTAGATGATTCTACTTTTAATGCTCAATTTCTTTTAAAAAATAAATTTAACACCATATATATATATTATAACAAGGAGGATATTGATGTTTCGACTTTAAAATTTATTTCAAAGAATGTTTTTGATAATTATTTTGAATTAAAATTTACTGATATAGAAAATGGCTTAAAGTACATTAATGCTAAATTTTCAGAAAAGGGATTCCCATTTTCAAAATTGCGATTATCTAATATAAGATTGACGGACGATGTTAATTTAGAAGCAGAATTAACAACTGAATCTTCCGAGCAAAAAAGAATCATTAATAACATCGTAATTAAAGGTTATGAAAAATTCCCGAAATCATATGTAAAGCGTTATTTAAAAATAAAACCTTCGCAAGTTTTTAATCTGAAAAAAGTTCAAAACAAAACGGAACAACTCAATAATTTAAATTTTGCTAATGAGGTTAAACCTCCTGAGGTATTATTCCTTAAAGACTCAACTATTTTATATCTGTATCTCGAAAAAACAAAAAGCAATGCTTTTGATGGTTTTTTAGGATTTGGAACGAATGAAGATACCAATAAATTAGAATTTGATGGCTATTTGAATTTGAATTTGACAAATAATTTAAATTATGGTGAGTCCTTTAGATTGCTTTACAAAAGTGACGAAAATGATCAAAAAACATTTGAAGTTGATATGTCGCTTCCTTACTTATTTAAATCTCCCGTTGGTATTGATTTATTGTTACGTATTTTTAAAAGAGACTCTTCCTTCACTACTACAAACCAATCAGCAAAATTACATTATCAAATAAATGCAAAACACAAAGTATTCGCAGGCTTAGTTTCAACAGAGTCAAATAATTTACTTACTCAAAATTTTAGCCCGAACATAGCCGATTTTAAAACTCAACATTTCAATGTAGCTTATCAATTTTTAAGACCACAATCTAATAATTTACTATTTCCTTTAAAGACTAAGTTTTATTTAGAAACTAGCTTTGGAAACAGAAAAAGCTCAAGAGACACTGAACGGCAATCTCAATTTGTTATCGATGCCTTTAAAATTTTTAGTTTAAATAAAAAAAATAGCATGTATTTTAGGCTAAATGGCGCTAGTTTAGTATCTAAGAACTACTTTGAAAATGAATTATTTAGATTCGGTGGTATTAATTCTATTCGAGGTTTTGAAGAAAACAGTCTCTTTTCAAATTTATACGGATTGATTAATACTGAATACAGGTATCAACTTAACAACTACATATTTATACATTCTATAATTGATGCAGCATATTTTGAAAATAAATTAATAAATACGAAAGAAAAATTGTTTGGATATGGTTTTGGTTTTGGTATTCTTACAAAAGCTGGTCTTTTTAGATTTAACTATGCCAACGGAAAAGTTGAGAATTCTACATTTAATATATCCAATTCTAAAATACATTTAAGCTTAACTACAAATTTTTAAGCTTTTATTGAATAATTCATAATAGAAAACAACTTTTAATAAATTTAATTTATCATTTATTGTTTATTTAACTTTTTATTAAGACATTTGACATTGACTAATTCAAACATTTAATATAATGAAAACAAAGTTTAGTGGAATGCTAACGCTATTCTTAGCGTTTGTTGTGCAATTAACATTTGCACAAGAGAAAACAATTTCAGGTGTGGTATCAGATAATGCTGGCCTACCACTTCCTGGAGCTAGTGTCGTAGTTAAAGGTACTACATCAGGCACATCTTCTGATTTCGATGGTAAATATTCAATCAAAGCTTCACAAGGCTCTACCCTAGTGTTCAGTTTTGTTGGTTATACAACCAAAGAAATTGTTGTTGGGACATCAAACACAATTGATGCAACTCTTCAAGAAAGTGCTGAAGCACTTGAAGAAGTAGTAATAACAGCGCAAGGTATTCAAGCGAAGCCCAGATCCTTAAGTTATGCTGTAGAAACAGTGGGTGGTGACAACATTGAAAAAGCGAGAGAAACGAATATAGTTTCAAGTTTAAGTGCTAAAGCTGCTGGTGTCCAGGTTACTACATCTTCTGGTTCAGTTGGGGCTTCAGCAAACATTAGAGTTCGTGGTAATACTTCTATTACACGTTCCAACTCGCCATTATTTGTTGTAGATGGTGTACCTATTGATAATTCTTCATTTTCAGAAGACCCTACACAATCTTTTAACAACTCCAGTACAGGAGGTAGCGATTTTTCCAACAGGGCCGTCGACATTAACTCAAACGACATTGAATCAATCAGTATCTTAAAAGGTATTGCTGCTCAAACACTTTATGGATTGCGTGCAGCCAATGGTGTGGTTTTGATTACAACAAAAAAAGGAAAATCTGGAAAAACAAGAGCTACATACAGTAGTGAAATAGCATTTTCGGAATACAATAAAGTTCCTAAATTACAACGTGTTTATGCTCAAGGAAGGCATTTTGGAGGTGCTTTACAGTATAGAGGGCCTGAAACTTTTGAGGGTGATTCATGGGGTCCTAAAATTTCTGATTTAGAATATAATGGAGACAGCACATATCCTTTTAATCCCCAAGGAGCTTTAGTTCCGGCTGGAACTGGTAATGGTGTTGCTGCACAGTCGTACGACCCATTAACATTTTTTAAAACAGGAGAAGTTTACGATAATAATTTATCTGTTAGTGGAGGTAATGATGTTATAAACTATCGTGCATCTATTGGTAAACTGTTGCAAAAAGGTATTGCCCCTAACGAAGAGTTTGAGAGAAAAACTTTTAGAATTGATTTACAGGCTGATTTAACTGATAAATTAACATTAGATGCCTCAGGACAATATACAAATTCTGGAGGCAATAGAGTCCAAAGAGGATCCAATATTTCGGGTATTATGCTTGGGTTATTAAGAACAGCACCTTCGTTCGATAACGGTAATGGTTTAGAAGGGCAAGCAGCAGCAAATTCAGAATCCTCTTATTTTTATGATATTCCTGGGTCGGAGTTACCAGGTCATAGAAGTTATCGCGATGGTATATATAACAACCCTTATTTTACCGTGGCAAGAAATAAGAATCTTGATGACGTAAACCGTATTATTGGTAAAATGGGTTTAACATACAAGTTTAGTGACGCTGTCAGTCTTAAAACATCAGCATCGGTTGACAGATATTCTGATATTAGAAAAATAGGATTTGATGTTATTGATGCCAGCTTTGGAAACGGTAGAGTAATTAACGATGTTATTTCTAACCAAGATGTTAACTGGAACATGATTTTAAGTATAAATAAAAACTTAAATGAAAATTTCGATCTAACTGCAAATATTGGTTACGATGGTTATTATACTAAAACCAATAGGCAAACAGTTTTAGGTGATGGCATGACCATTCCAGGCTTTTTTAATTTAAGTAACGTAAGTACTACTCAAGCGCAGGAACTTTCTAATGCAAAAAAGCTCATAGGTGCTTTTGCTACGGCAACTTTAAGCTATGACAATATGCTTTTTATAACACCATCGTTTAGAAATGACTGGTCTTCTACTTTACCCGTTAACGCTAATACATTCCAATCATATTCAGTAGGAGCAAGTTTTGTGTTCTCTGAACTTATGGATAGTGGTTTTATAAATTATGGTAAAGTAAGAGGGTCATGGGGGGTTTCTGGTAACGATGCACCTGTTTTTGCAACCATTACTAACTTTGGAGGAACTACTGTAAGTGGTGACGGTTTTATTCAAAGCTCTATATTCCCTGCTTATGATAGCACATCTTTTGAACGTTCTTCTAGAGCTGGTAATCCTAATCTAACTCCAGAGGAAACTAGTGAATTTGAAGTTGGTTTTGAGTTATCAATGCTGGATAGTCGTTTAAAATTCGATTTTACTTATTATGATAAAGAAACAAAAGATCAAATTATTTTCGTAGATGCGGCACCATCCTCTGGATTTGTTGATCGTTTCGAAAATGTAGGTGTCGTAACCAATGAAGGTTTTGAGATAAGTTTAAGTGGAACCCCAATAAGAACAGAAGATTTTTCATGGAATATAGGTGTAAATTGGACTACTTATGAAAACGTAGTACAAGAATTGGTAGAAGGGGTAGAATCTATTACACTTAATGGCTTTTCAAGTACAAGTTCTAGAGCTATTGTCGGAGAATCTTATGGTGCCATTTTTGGTCAAAGATATGCCAGAAACGCTGCTGGCGATATTTTAATTGATGATGATGGCTATCCACTTGCAGATTCTACTGATGGTGTTATAGGAGATCCAATCCCTGATTGGTTCGCTGGTATAAGCAATAGTTTTTCATATAAAAACTTTAGTTTATCAATATTAATTGATATCCGCCAAGGGGGTGATGTATGGAATGGAACAAAAGGAATTTTAGATTATTTTGGAGTTTCTGAAGAAACTTTATTAAGAGATCAATCAACAGTTTTTCAAGGTGTGGTTCAATCTACTGGTGCGGTTAATACACAATCTGTACCTTATTCAAATCCAGCAATAAGTGAAAACAATAACTATTGGAGGCGTTATGGTTTTGGAGATGTAGCTGAAGGTAATGTTTTTGATGCTTCTTGGGTTCGTTTAAGAGAAGTAACTTTAAGCTATGATTTCCCAGAAAAATGGTTGAGCAATATGTTTATTGACGGTGTTTCTGTATCTGCATACGGAAGAAATTTATGGTTAAATACAGATTATCCAGGTGTTGATCCTGAAACCAATTTAACTGGAGACACCAATGGTATTGGTTTAGATTATTTTAACCAACCGAATACAAAAAGCTACGGTTTGAACATAAAATTAAATTTTTAAAAAAATAAATATGAAAACTATAAAATATATCTATAGTGTAATTTTAATCACATGCTTAATTACGTCATGTGAAATTACAGATGTAAATGTCGACCCCGATAATCCATCAGCCGCTTCAATTAATGCTGGGGCGATTTACCCTGGTATGATTTCGCAAAGTCATAGAAATTTAGTCGCTCTTGGTGGAAGAATTGCAGGACTTATAAACCAACAATTTGACGGATTGGATGCGCAACAAATAGCCTATGCACAATATAACATTGGTGAAAGCGATCCTGATGATTTATGGGACTTTGGTCTTTATGGTGGTGGAGCGATGACAGATTGTTTTGTTATTATCCAAAATAATGAAGGTGAAGTAAGTGCTTTAGCTAAACTTTATATGGCAGCTAATTTAGGGCTTGCAACTTCCATATGGGGCAATGTCCCTTATTCAGATGCATTTAATGGAGACCAAGGCAATTTAAACCCTTCATACGATTCTCAATCTGATGTTTACGATACAGTACAAGCTTTATTGGATCAAGCAATTGCCGAAGGTGTTGATTCTGGTGTTGGCGCTTTTGCTGGTGCAGGCTCAACTAGCGGTATTGATTGGGAAAAAACGGCTCGTGCCTTAAAAGCTCGTTATTATATGCATTTAACATCTGTTAATGGTGTTAGCGCAGCACAAAATGCTTTAACTCAAGCGCAGTTGGCTTTATCAAGTACTTCTGAACAAGCTGATTTTGTATATAGTACCCCTGCGCAAAATGCAAATCCTTTATATTTATTTGATAATGACAGACCTAGTACTTTAGGTTTCGGAACTACTTTGAATAATATGATGACTGGAGATCCAAGACTACCTTTATATACAACCGATGGTGAATCGTTTGCTGGTATTGCAGGTTTATTTTGGGGACAAGCTGATTCTCCCACTCCTTTAATTTCATATTGGGAAGTTAAATTTATTGAGGCCGAAGCTATTGTTAGGACTGGAGGTACTGATACTGATGCTCTTACAGCTTTGCAAGACGCTGTTGAAGCAAATATGCTTTACGTAGGAGTATCACAGACCGATGCAGATACTTATGTTAATGCTCTGTCTCTATCTGGTACGGAAGCCCAAAAAATTGAAACAATTATCAATGAAAAATATAAGGCACTATACGGAAATGCACCTATTGAGTCTTGGACTGATTACAGAAGAACAGGATATCCTGCCCTAATTGCAAACCCAAATGCAGTTTCAACAGTTAACCCTTCAAGGATTATACCAAGACGCCTTATGTACCCTCTTTCTGAAAGACAAACAAATGAAGCTAGTTATAACGAGGCCATATCTGCCCAAGGAGGCCACTTATTAGATGTTGATATATGGGCTTTCCCAAGTAATTAATTTTTAACCTAGTTATTATGGTTTGTTCAAAATCCTAATAAATTAACATTGAGAAAAAGACTGTCTAGAACGACAGTCTTTTTTTTCTCGGTGCAGTTAATTAGTTTCTGAAAATAAAAAATTTTAACTCAATTACAATCAATTAAAACCGTACAACAAAATAAGATTTCTACCATTTTTGATTGATGATTCCTTAGTTTTTTTATCGTTTTTTCAAACTTTAACCATAATTTATTGTTTTATTAATTTTATTTTGTGACTTTTACTTTAGACTAATTCAAAATAATCAAAAATGAGAACAAAGCTTAGTGGAATGCTAACGCTATTATTGGCGTTTATGGTGCAATTAACTTTTGCACAACAAAAAACAATTACTGGTGAGGTGTTAGACTCTTCGGGGTTACCGCTTCCTGGTGCTACGGTACTTGTTAAGGGTAGTACTACCGGAACATCAACTGATTTTGATGGGAAATATTCAATTAGCACGAATCAAGGATCCACCTTGGTATTTAGTTTTATTGGATATCTTACAAGAGAAGTTTTAGTAGGAGCTTCAAACACGATTAATGTTACCATGCAAGAAGATACAGCTACTCTTGACGAGGTAATAGTTGTTGCTTACGGTACGTCTACTAAAGAAGCCTTTACAGGTTCAGCAAGTGTTATTAATTCTGAACAACTATTAACAAGAAACGTAACTTCACCAATTGCAGCCATTGAGGGTAGAGCTACTGGTGTACAGTTTACTTCTACAAATGGACAACCAGGGTCTTCACCGAACATCGTAATTCGTGGTGTTGGTACACTTAACGGTGATACTGACCCTTTGTTTATAGTTGACGGTATTCAATACGAAGGTGCTCTAAACACCATAAACCAAGAAGATATTGCATCATTTACTATTCTTAAGGATGCGGCTTCTACATCTCTTTACGGATCTAGAGCAGCAAATGGTGTAGTTATAATTACAACAAAAACTGGAACTAAAGGTGCTATCAAGGTAAATGCCTCTGCACAATCAGGGTTTGTTTATAGAGGTATTCCTAATTATGATATGCTAACTCCTGGTCAATATTATGAAACCATGTGGGAAGCATTAAGAAACACTTCTGCTGCAGGCGGAGATCCAGCTTATGCCTCAGCTAATATATATAGTCAGCTAGGATACAATCCTTTTAATGTACCTAACGATCAAATTGTTGGCGTTAATGGCAGATTGAATCCGAATGCTGATGTAGTGTATCAAACATTAGATTGGTTTGATTTTATGGAACAAACTGGTTTAAGACAAAATTACAACGTCAATATATCTGGAGGTGGCGATAATCACAGAGTATTCTTTTCTGCTTCATACCTAGACGAGGAAGGCTATGTTGTTACTTCCGATTTTAATCGTTTAACAACACGTTTAAATGCGGATTTTGATGTAAGCGAAAGCATCAAATTTGGTGGTAGTGCTAATATTACGCTAACAGAAGCTAGAGGTCCTAGTTCTGCAGGTACTGGAAGCATTGTTAACCCGTTTGGTTTTGCTCAAGCAATGGGACCAATTTATCCTGTTTATGTTAACGATCAACAAGGAAACCTTGTACGAGATGCTTTTGGAAATCCAATATTTGATAATGGTGAAGGTTTCCCTACATATAACATTGGTACTAGACCTCGTAATCAAGGACGTCATGCACTTCAAGAGCTTCTTCTTAATAAAGAAAGTGATTTAGACAACACCTACGGATTTAGATTTTACACAGATGTGAAAATTTTAGAAGGTCTTAATATAAGAGTAACTTATGGACGAGATATCAATGAAGGCCTAGAAAAAGAGTATGAAAATGCTATTATTGGTGATGCTCAGCCTGATGGTAGATTTAGTGAAACTAGATTTAGAAGACAAGTTGAAAACTTCAACCAAATCTTGACTTACAATAATAGTTTTGGTAATCACAACTTAGATCTTACATTAGGACATGAAAGTTTTGATAGAAATTATTCAGATTTCGATGCTTTAGCTACCATAGAGACTGTACCTGGTTTAGAAGTATTTGATAACTTCTCAAATCCTATTCGTATTTCTGGTGTAATAACAGACAAACGTATAGAAAGTTATTTTTCTAGATTAAACTATAATTTCGATAGTAAATATTACTTAAGCGCCTCAGTAAGACGAGATGGTACTTCAGTATTTAGCGCAGATTCTAGATGGGGTACATTTTACTCTGTTGGTGCTTCTTGGAATGTACATAATGAGAGTTTTATGGAAAGTGTATCCTTTATTGATCGCTTAAAACTAAGAGGCTCTTGGGGTGAGGTTGGAAATGACGATTTAGGGGATTTCTATCTATACCAAGCAAGGTTTGGAATAAATTCAAACGCAACCGCTCCAGCATATGTTTTGTCTGATTTAGGAAATGAGCTGTTAGTTTGGGAAACTATTGAAAATTTTGATGTTGCTCTGGAATTTGGACTTTTTAACAATTTATTTGAAGGTTCAGTAGAGTATTACAAAAGAAATTCAACTGATTTATTATATGATTTGCCAATTGCTCCTAGTGTTGGTATCAATGTTCAACCAAATAACATTGGCGACATGTATAATTCAGGATGGGAGTTTAGTTTAACTACGCATGCGGTTAATAAAAGTGATTTTAAGTGGGATATTATATTACAAGCTTCAACACTTAAAAATGAGATTACTTTCATTCCTGAGCCATTTATTAATGGATCTAAACGTTGGGCAGAAGGTCGTTCTCGTTTTGATTTCTTCTTATATCAAACAGCAGGTGTTGACCCAGCCACTGGTGACCAATTATACTTAGTCTTTGAAGATGATGCCAACGGTGAAAGTGTTCCTGTTTTAGATGGTAATGGTGTTCAAGAAACAACTAATGACTGGCAAGATACACAACGTGCCTATACAGGAGACTCTTCTATACCAGACTTATTAGGTTCTGTAGCAAACAGTATTAGCTACAAGGGCTTTTCTTTAGACCTTTTGGTTACTTACGGTATTGGAGGTAGTATTTTGGATAATGGGTATGCTGGTATGATGGTAAGCAGTAGCTATGGTCGTTCACAACACCCAGATATTCTAAATGCTTGGAGGCAACCAGGAGATATTACTAGCGTACCTAGATTAGAAATAGGTGATCAAACTTTGGTTCAAACACAATCTGATAGATTCTTAACAGACGCTTCATTTTGGTCATTAAGAAACGTTAGCCTTGGCTATTCATTTGATAAAAATGTTACCGATTTACTTGGGGTTGATAACTTAAGACTTTCGTTAACTGGGGAGAATTTATATTTAAAAAGTAAAAGAAAAGGGCTTGATCCACAATATAACTTAGCTGGAACACCATCCGGTAATGATTTTAACCCTGCCAAAATCTTTTCTTTTGGTGTTAATGTTGGATTTTAAAAAAAGAAAAATTATGTTAAATAAAATAAAAACTTTGTCATTAGCGATAGTCATTTTTGCTATGACATCTTGTCAAGAAGATTTTTTAGAAACGGTTCCCACAGACTCTGTTACGCCTGCTATAGCTTTAGCGGACGAAGCTAGCATGCAAAATGTGCTTAATGGAATTCACCGTGGGTTATACTCACAATCTCAAACTGTTCTACCAGGTGGTAATACAGCCAGAGCTGGAGATCACTTTTGGGTACCACAGGGAGATAACTTAACCGGAGGTATAATCCATTCTGCCGATGCCAATAATTTAGGCTGGAGAGATAATATGCAATGGAACGATCATACTTTAGAAACCTCATTAACCAATGAAATCTTATGGTATCACCGCTATAATATTATACTTCATGCTAACTTAATCATTCAGAAAATTAATGAAGGTAGTTTGACGGAAACTCCTACCTTACGAACCATTAAGGGGCAGGCTTACACTTATAGAGCCTTTGCATTACTTTCTTTGGTTCAACATTATAGTAAAGGTTATTTAATAGGTAATCCAGCTACTGATCCAGGTGTTCCCGTAATTTTAGAACCTCAAACTACGGGACCGAGAGGCACAGTTCAACAAGTGTATGATCAAATAGGTTCAGATTTAGATGTGGCCATAGCTGCTTTTCAAAATGGAGCGCCAAGACCAAGTGGAGGTCCTGAAACCAAATCTCAATTAAATATCAATGTAGCGCATGGTCTTAAAGCACGTTGGGCATTATCTAAAGGTGATTGGCAAACGGCGGCAACTTCAGCTGTAGCAGCACGACAAGGTTTCACAATTATGAATGAGGCCGACTGGAAATCTGGATTTAATACAAACGATTTACCAGAGGTAATTTGGGGTAGTAATGTGATTTCAACAGAAACCACTTTTTTCCGTTCTTACTTCTACTTAATGTGTAACACCTTTAATGGTAGCCAAAATAGATCAAACCCTAAAATTGCAGACCGAAGAATTATCGACGCTATTCCTGATACGGATTACCGAAAAGATGTATTTTTAATTGATGCTCCTAACTCTAATGCATCGGCCGCAAATGGTGAAGGTGGTTGGGCCAATAACACGAACCCGCTTTATACAACCCAAGCTGAGTTTAATGCTGCAAGAGATGCTATTAAAAGTCAATATGGTATGGCATCAGGTCATAATACACATCCATACATGCATGTTAAAATGTTACAGAAAAATCCTGGAACGATAGATCCAGATGATATTATTTACATGCGTACTTCAGAAATGTACTTGATTGAGGCTGAGGCCAAAGCTATGGCCAATGATCTTCCTGGTGCACGAGCTGCTTTACAAACGCTTGGTGGAGCTCGTGATACTGCATTCAGTGCTGCTGCCTTTAGTACACAACAAGCCTTAATGAATCAAATTAAGTTTCAAAGACGTGTGGAGCTTTGGGGTGAAGGCTTTGGCTATACAGATAAAATACGTTGGGATGAAGGAATTGATCATTCAGCTAATGGCGGTTCTGGTGCTTCTGCAGTACTTTATCAAGACGCCTTTATTGTTGAAAGGCCTTCTATTAACGACGATTGGATTTTTAAGATTCCTCAAGCTGAAATTAATGCAAATCCGAATATTACTCCAGCAGATCAAAACTAGTATAGAATATTATACTTAGAAAAATACATATTTAGTAAAAAAGAGGTTGTTTTTTCAACCTCTTTTTTTATGCTCATAAGTCCTATTTACTTACAATCACTTACTCTGAAATACCATTTCTATCATTTTTGATTGATGATTTCTTAGTTTTTTTGGTGTTTTTTCAAATTTTAACCATAATTTATTGTTTTATTAACTTTATTTTATGATTTTTGGCATTGACTAATTCAAATAATTATAAAATGAAAACAAAGTTTAGTGGAATACTAACGCTATTACTAGCGTTTGCTGTGCAATTTACATTTGCACAAGACAAGACAATTTCTGGTACAATTATAGATGGCAGTGGTTTGCCTCTTCCAGGAGCAACTGTCTTAGTTAAAGGTACTACTTCAGGTACATCTTCAGATTTCGATGGTAAATATTCAATTCAAGCTACTCAAGGGTCTACCTTAGTGTTCAGTTTCGTTGGATATACTACTCAAGAAGTTACTGTAGGTGCCTCTAATACAATTAACATAACACTTCAAGAGGATGCTCAAGCCTTAGAAGAAGTTATAATTGTTGGATACGGTACTGCAACAAAACAATCGTTTGCAGGTACGGCATCAACAATTTCTACGGAAAATCTTGAAGCAAAATCATTTACAAACGTTTCTCAAGCATTAGCTGGTGAGGTTGCAGGTGTTACTGTAATTAATACTTCAGGTCAGCCTGGTACGGTTGCAACTGTACGTGTAAGAGGTTATGGTTCTCCTCTTGGAAACCGTTCTCCATTATATGTTGTTGATGGAATTCCTTTAGCTGGAAACTTTGAGCTAAACTCTATAAACCCAGCAGATATTAAAAGTACAACGGTACTTAAAGATGCTACCGCTACAGCTATTTATGGATCTAGAGGTGCAAATGGTGTAGTATTAATTACTACTAAAAGTGGTAAGACTGGTGAAAAAGGATATATTGAAATTGATGTAAAAACTGGTATAAATACCCAAATAATTCCTAGATATGATGTTATTACTTCTCCTGAAGAGTACATCGGTTATGTATGGGAAGGTTTATATAATAGAGGTGTTGTAACAGGACAAGCAGATCCAGTAGCCTTTGCAAATGGTAGATTATTAACTGATAACGGTATTGGAGCTGGTTATAATATGTGGGACGCTGCTACAGCGGCGGATTTAATTGATCCTGCAACAGGACAAGTAAGAAGTGGTGTTAATAGACTATTTACTCCTGAAAGCTATGCTGATGCTGCTTTTGGAACAGGTTTTAGAACAGAAACTAACTTGCGTGTTGGTGGTGGTTCTGAAAAATCTACGTATGCACTTTCTGTTGGATACCTTAACGATAAAGGATATGCTATCAATTCTGACTTTACAAGATACTCTACAAGATTCAATTTAAGTTCTGATGTTAAAGATTGGTTAAAAGTAACAGGAAATATAGGTTACTCAAACGCTCAAACTACAAACAATGGTCAAATCGTAGGATCGGAAAACGTTTTCGAATTTGCCGATAAAATGGCGCCTATTTATCCAGTATATGCAAGATTTCCAAATACAGGTCAATTAATTCCTGACCCTATTTATGGTGGAGCTCAATTTGATTATGGTTCTCCTACTGGAGCATCAAACGGATTTACAAGAAACCGTCCAAATGCTAACTTATTGAACCCAATTGGGTCGGCATTATTAGACTTTGATGGTAGAGATACACAGGCTATCAATGGTAATTTATCTGCAGTAATTTCAATAACAGATGACTTAAGTGCTGAAATAACTTATGGTGGTCAATACTCATTTCAAAGAAGAAATAATGCTACGAACCATGCGTACGGTACAGGAGCTAACACTAATGGTTCTATAACTGTTACTGATCAAGTAAGATACTCTTTAACGTTTTTACAATTATTACGTTATAAAAAATCATTTGGTGCTCACTCATTTGAGTTGCTTGCAGCACACGAAACGTTCGAACAAAGATTTTCTCAATCTAGACAGTTCATGCAAAACGTTATTTTGCCTGGAGTTTACAACTTAAGTAATTACTTAGAAAGCCAAGGTCCACCAGATGGTTATAATGATGGTTCTGGATTAGAGTCTTTCTTCAGTCAACTTAGTTATAACTTTGATAACAAATACTACTTAACAGGGTCAGTGAGAACAGATGGTTCGTCTCGTTTTGTTGAAGAACAATGGGGTGTATTTGGATCTGTTGGAGCTGCTTGGGTAGTGAGCAACGAAGATTTTATGTCAAATAGTTTTATGTCTTATTTAAAACTAAAAGGATCTTATGGTGTTACTGGTGACCAGCAAGGTGTTGCTACTTCATTTGGTTTTGATACATTCAACGCAAACTTCGTAGGAGGTGCGTTAGCGCTTGATTTAAGAGTAAATGGTGATCCTTCATTAACATGGGAAACTACAAGACAACTTCAAGGTGGTATAGAAATGAGTTTTGGAGATTATTTAGACGTAAATATTGATTACTATAGAAAAAATACAGATAATTTATTCTTTGATCAACGTAGAGGTCCTTCTTCAGGAATTTCTAGTATTAGAGTAAATGACGGTGAAGTATTAAATGCAGGTTTAGAGTTTGATGTAACCGGACATATTGTTAACACCGAAGATTATAAACTGGATTTATCTATTAACGGTGAGATGCTTCAAAATGAAATGACTCAAATGCCGCTTGACCCTTCTACAGGTTTACCAAGAGTAATTGATTCAGGTACAAGTGCAGATGGTGCTTATGCTTATGTTCAAGGTCGTTCTATATTTGATTTTTGGATGAGAGAATGGGCTGGTGTTGATCCATCTGATGGAAGACCAATGTGGTATCAGTACTATGATGATGCTAACAATAACAATGTATTAGATGCAGGTGAAGGTGCATTTGTTGTAGATGATGGTAATGGAGGTGATGCAAATACTTCAGGATCGCTTTACGAATATGTTCAAAAAACATCTGGTGCTAACATTAAGAAAACAGTAACTAAAACATATGCAAACGGAACTCAGGTTTTTATTAATAAATCATTCATTCCAGATGTAAGAGGTGCTTTTAGATTGTCTGCAAAAATCAAAAATTTCGATTTTTCAACGCAATTCACATATAGTTTAGGTGGTTACGCATATGATAACCAATATGGAGAATTAATGAGTGACCGTTTTGGTGCTGCTGGAAACAACTTCCATAAGGATATTGCTAGAAGATGGCAACAACCTGGAGATGTTACTGACATTCCAATTTTAGCCGATAATGCTGTTGTAAATGCAACATCAGGCTCAACACGTTTTATTACTAGTACAGATTACCTTGCTTTAAACAACGCAAGAATTGGATATACTCTGCCAAGTAAATTTGCTGAAAGAGCTGGTTTAAGTTCTGTAAACCTTTGGGTTTCTGGAGACAACCTTTTCATCAATACGGCTAGAGATGGATTTAATCCTTCGGTTACTGAAGTTGGTAGTTCAGCGCGTAGGATTTATGCGCCAGCTACGACTATTACTTTAGGAGCAAGAGTTAAATTTTAATTAAAAAAAAATGATTATGAAAAATTTATTAAAAATTATGTTTGCATCTGCTTTGATACTAAGTGTCAGCAGTTGTTCCGATAGTCTGCTAGATAATAGCGGGGTGTCTGGAAAAAGTCAACCAACCCAATTTATTACATCTGATCAACTTTCAGAAGCATCTAATACCAATTTAGGTATTCCTGCTGCTTTCGTTGGTGGTATTTATGCTCAAATGATTCAATTTGGTAGTGGTGGTACAACAGGTCATGATGACTTTGGTCACAAAGGATATGATATCTTTGGAGATATGTTATCTGGTGATATGGCCTTAAGTGTTAGTACTTATGGATGGTATCGTGCAGATATTACAGAATTTCAAGCACCTCTAGATTTTACCAGAGGAAGAAATAGAATGCCATGGAGATTTTACTATAGAATTGTTAGATCTTCTAACACCGTAATTCAAAATTTAGGTGGTAATGACGCAGTTCCAGAAGTTGATGCTAACAAGTACGCTATGGGGCAAGCTAAAACCATGAGAGCTTGGGCTTACTTTTACCTAACGCAGTATTTTCAAAAAGAATATAATGCGTCCGAGGCTATTTTGCCATTATATATGGAACCTATAAGTACGAACGTACCTAAATCAACTGCTGCTGAGGTTTATGATTTGATGGAGAGTGATCTTACAGATGCCATTTCTTTATTAGATGGTTTTAGCAGAAGTGCAAAGAATGAAATAAATCAAGATATCGCCAAAGGTATGTTAGCCTATGTTTTAGGTGCTAAAGGAGGTAGAGATGCTGATGTTGCTAGTTTAACTCAAGATGTCATTAATTCTGGTAATTATACAATGTTAAGTTCATCTGAAGTAACAAATTGCTTTTGCGATGTAAACGACCCAAGTTGGATGTGGGGTATCGATATTGTTGAAAACAACGGACTAGGCTTAGTTTCTTGGTGGGGTCAAGTAGATTCATATTCATATAGTTATGCATGGGCTGGAGATTACAAAGCTATAGATGCATCATTATATGCCTCTATTCCAGCAACCGATGCTAGAAAAGCTCAATTTTATGGTGTTTCAACCAGTGGTAGATATTTACAACCATTATTTAAATTCTATGCTTCTGGACAAATTGGTGGTACTTCAACAACAGTTACTGCGGATTACGTTTATATGCGCGTAGAAGAAATGTATTTATTAAATGCTGAAGCTAATGCTAGAGCTGGAAACGAACCAGCAGCTAGAACTAGTTTAAAAGCTTTATTGGCTAACAGAGTTCCAGATAATTCATATGTTGATTTATTAAGTGGTGCTGCTTTACAAAATGAAATTTATCTGCAAACTCGAATTGAATTATGGGGTGAAGGAAAAAGTTTCTTAGCTATGAAGCGTAATAAAGCTACGACTGTAAGAGGTTCAAACCACTTGTCATTTGTAGGAGAGCCAATTCCTTATAATGATGAAAGAATGCAGTTTGAAATTCCTCAAGATGAAATTCAAAATAACCCTTTCATTAGTGACCAAAACAACTAATCTTTGAATTGGTTTTATTAACTAATTAAAATTAAATATTTATGAAAAAAATAGCATATAAATTTTTGATACTATTATCAATTGTATCTTTCTACAATTGTGACCATGATAGTATCGTTCCTGAGTTGGAATATGTAACGTTTAGCAAATCTTCGTACTCAACTGGTGTTGATCCAGGAGGAAGCACAAGCTTTGATATAACCGTTTATGCATCAAATATTTCTTCTTCAGATAGAAGTTTTAATGTTTCTGTGGACGCAAGCTCTAATGCTGCTGCAGGTTCTTATACGGTACCTAGTTCTGTAACCATTCCAGCTGGCTCTAATGAAGGAGCATTAACCGTTGCATTAACTGATACTAATTTAGGAATTGGTGTAAATAATCTAGTTATCAATTTTGAAAGTAGTGCAGACTATTTTAGTGGAGCGTCAACTACGCTTTCATACATACAAAACTGTACTGAAGTAACGGCGACTCTTGATATCATCTTTGATGGTTATGGAAGCGAAGTTACCTGGGATATTACTGATTCTTTAGGTGGGGTTGTTGTTTCTGGTGGTGGCTATGCAGACGGTCAAGCTACAGCTTCTGAAAGCATTACTCTTTGTGCAGGTAGAGATTACACATTCACAATTTATGACAGCTTCGGTGATGGACTAAGTTTCCCAGCAAATGGAACTTACACATTAACTCTTGGTGGTTCAGTTAAAGCAAGTGGTGGTGGAAACTACGGTGCAAGTGAATCAACTGCATTTGACACAAACTAGACTATATTTAGTTTAATTGAATAATAAAAAATAGATTGTCAGTTTTGGCAATCTATTTTTTTATCTACAAAAATTTCTACATAAAACTCAAATATGAAAAAAATTACCTTATTATTTCTTGCCTTTTTTCATTTTTCATTTTTAGCTATATCCCAAGAATCTAAGACTCAAAAAGCAATTAATGACTTAAAAAAAACTACCCAAGCTAATATCAGTATTAATAAGAATTTAAATATTCCTAGTTTTATCAAATTCCCAATAAGCAAACCGCTACAATTGAGTGGTAAAACTTTAAAAGAAAAAGTCAATAACTTTTTAGCAAACAACAAATCCATATATGCTATACAAACTATAGACGAATCTTTATTTTCAGGTATTATAAAAACTGATAATTATGGATTGAAAAATTACACACTTAAGCAACATTATAAAGGAGTTCCAGTATATGATTCTGAATTACGCTTTCATTTTAATCGAAATGAACATTTGACATCGATCAATGGGAACTTTATTCCTGAAATTGAGTTAAATCCAATCCCAAATATAGATAAAAATGGTGCTAACTCTATCGCTTTGAATATAGTTGCAAAGCAAAACATTAATCATTCTGGTGAACCATTAAAAGTAATTACAACTGAGCTTTACATTTTTCCTAAAGGACTAGCTCAAGGCTATGTTACATCAAAGCATTTAGCTTACAGAATAGAAATACGTAATGATGCTGATGTACGCGAATACCTATTTATTGATGCTCACACAGGAAAACTTATTGAACAATTTACAGGAATAGCTCATGCATTGAATAGAATTCTGTATGAAGAAAATACATCTACTGTAGTTTGGACAGAAGGCGATGCATTACCCGGAACATTAGATATTTGGCAACAAAATGAAATCGTTGCCGCTGGACATACATATAATTTTTTCAATAATGCTTTTGGGTTTGATTCTTATGATGGTGCTGGGGCACAAATGAGAACTATAAATAATAACCCAAACATTAGCTGTCCCAATGCTAATTGGAATGGTGTAACTGCAAATTATTGTACAGGAACAGCTTCAGACGATGTTGTGGCTCACGAATGGGGTCACGCCTATACTGAATACACTTGTAATTTAATTTATGAGTACGAATCAGGAGCTATTAATGAATCTTTATCAGATATTTGGGGTGAAACTATTGATATATTGAATCTGTATGAAGACGCCGGAGAAAACCTGTCACTTAGAACTGGCTGCTCTAGTTCAGATCGATGGAGAATAGGAGAAGACGCCAGTGCTTTTGGTGGTGCCATACGAGATATGTGGGACCCAAACTGTGCAAACGACCCTGGAAGTGTGACTGATATAGAATACCAATGCGATTACACCTTTAATGATAACGGAGGCGTGCATAGTAATTCTGGGATACCCAATCATTTATACGCATTACTTGTTGATGGTGGAAATTACAACGGACAAACTATTAGTTCTTTAGGGTTTTTAAAAGCGGCACACATTTTTTGGAGAGCTCAAAGTCAGTATTTAACAGCCACAAGTGATTTTAATGCCCTTGCTGATGCTCTTGAAGCTTCTTGTGCTGATTTGGTAGATGCAAATTTAAATAACCTTTCAGTATCAGATACGCCAACTGGAGTATCGAGGCAAAAAATTACTGTTGCCGATTGTGCTGAAGTTTCAAAAGCTATATTAGCCGTGGCGTTAAGAAGTGATAACAATTGTACCTATGCAAAGATTTTAGCCGACACGCCCAACCTGTGTGAAGCTGCCACTTCAAATCCTATTTTTACCGAAGATTGGGAAAGTGGTTTAGCCAGTTGGACTATTTCGCAAGAACCTGTTAACCCTAGCACTTGGGAATCTAGAGATTGGGAAATAGCAAGTGATTTACCAAATGAAAGATCTGGTCAAGCTGTATTTGCCGTAAACCCCATAAATGGTGATTGTAATTTAGATTTACAAAATGGTATTATGCGTCTAGAAAGTCCAACTATAACGATGCCTAATTACGCTAGTGGTAATTTTGAAATGGCCTTTTTCCATAATGTCTCAACAGAACAAGATTATGACGGTGGTAACATTAAGTATAGCATTGATGGCGGTGCATGGGCTATAATACCGGCATCGGCTTTTATTACCAATGCGTATAATTTAACGCTAAATAATTCCAATAATGATAATCCTATGATGGGTGAAGATGCTTTTTCTGGAGCAGACCAAGGTACTTCTAATAGTGATTGGGGACAAAGTGTTATAGATTTAACATCCATTGGAGTAGTTGCAAACTCAAATCTTAAATTAAGATGGGAGCTTGGAAGTGATGGTTGTAACGGTAAAATTGGTTGGTATGTTGATGATATTGTAATTTACAATTGCTCTGAAGCTTTATCTGTTAATGATATTAACTTCTTAAGTAAAAATGTTAAAATATATCCGAACCCTTCAACAGGAATTTTTAATGTGCAGCTTAAGAGTCTATCAAATTTTAGTTTTGAATTATTTGATATCACTGGAAAGTCCATTATGAATAGTGTAAACGTAACAGAGAATAGTTTTGAAATCGATTTAAGTCAACATTCACAAGGGGTTTACTTTTTTAAATTGAAATCAAATGAAGGAACTCTAACTAAAAAACTACTTGTTCAATAAAATTTAAATAATAATCTTTAAAAGAGACTGATTTATATCGGTCTCTTTTTTTATACCTTTATCCCAATGGAAAACCAAACTCAAATATTCGGTATAAGAGCTATTATTGAAGCTATTAATTCAGGGGAAACTATTGATAAAGTATTTCTTCAAAAGGGACTAAAAGGTGAACTATTTAGTGAATTAGAGGTTATGTTAAGACAAAATTCTATAAACTCTTCTTATGTACCTTCTGAGAAACTAAATAGACTTACTAAAGGAAATCATCAAGGAGCTGTTGCTCAAATATCTCCAATAGCATTTTATGACATGGAAACATTGGTTCTTGATGTTATTGAATCAGGCAAAACACCTCTGTTTTTGCTTTTAGACCAATTGAGTGATGTCAGAAATTTTGGTGCTATTATTAGAACTGCCGAATGTACAGGTGTAAACGGTATTATTATTCAAAAAAAAGGTGGTGCACCTGTAAATGGTGATACTATAAAAACTAGCGCTGGTGCTGTTTTTAAAGTACCTATTTGTAAAGTAGACCATATAAAGGATGCTGTTTTTTACATGCAAGCTTCCGGTATTAAAGTTATTGCTGCAACAGAAAAAACGAATGATACCTTATATGATGTTTCATTTATTGAACCATGTGCCATCATTATGGGATCGGAAGGTAGAGGCATAAACCCATCGATTATTAAGGTCGCCGATGCAAAAGCTAAATTACCATTATTAGGTGAGATTGAATCTTTAAATGTATCAGTAGCTTGTGGTGCGTTTTTATACGAGGTCGTAAGGCAAAGACTTTCTTAGATTAATCTTTGTTTTCCTTATAATTGTAATTTATTGTAGGTTCCTCCTCCTCTATTGATTCTATATGTTCAATAAAATTTCCGTTTTCATCAAAATGCTTTAAAAACGGATCATCATCTTCATTATAATTTTCTTGTTCCCAAACATACTTTTTAGGTTTCGCAATTTCTTTTCTAAAAAATAAAGCAAATAGTAAACCTGTAATTAAACCTGCCATATGCCCTTCCCAAGAAATACCCTTTTCAATCGGAAGGGTATACCAAATCATACTTCCATAAAGAAAAACAACCATTAATGATAATGCAATGAGCCTATAATGTTTAGCAAAAACCCCTTTAAAAAAAGTAAAACTAACCAAAACATAAATTAATCCGCTAATGCCAATATGGTAGCTTGGTCTCCCAATACCCCAAGTAATAAACCCAGATAATAAAATACCGAAAAAAATGACTTTCCAAGCTATGTGCCTATAGAAATAGAACAACGACATAGACAGGACAAATAATGGAATGGTGTTATGGTAAATATGCTGTATATCGCCATGAATAAATGGGCTTAATGCAACACCTCTCAAACCTTTAAGAGTTTGGGGATAAATGCCGTATTTACTAAAGTTATATCCAAAACGAACTTCTACCCAAAATACCAACCAAATTACTAGTACAAAAAGTACCGGGTAAGCTACTACCCCTGTTGAAAACTTAAAATGCTCTCTCTTGTTCATTAAACTAAAGGTAACAAATAGTTATCCAACTTTTGTTTATGTGCTAAAATGGCAGATAGATGCGTGAGCGATTGAAGCAAACTACCGTGTAGTGCGGAAAGCGCGACCCAAATTTTATTTGGGGGACGCCCAAAACTTAAATAAATTACTTTAATTTTACGATTATGAACGCCAATGAACCACTTGCAGAACGATTACGACCCAAAGTTTTAGAAGACTACGTGAGTCAAACCCATTTGGTTGGCAAAAATGGTGCATTAACGCAGCATATAAAGCAAGGTTTAATCCCTTCGATGATATTTTGGGGACCACCAGGAACTGGAAAAACTACGCTTGCCAATATAATTGCAACAGAATCTGGCAGGCCTTTTTACACTTTAAGTGCCATAAATTCTGGAGTAAAGGATATTAGAGATGTTATTGAAAAGGCAAAACAAAGTGGTGGTTTGTTTACTACAAAAAACCCCATTTTGTTTATTGACGAGATTCATAGGTTTAGTAAATCGCAACAAGATTCGTTATTACAAGCCGTAGAAAAAGGTTGGATTACACTTATTGGGGCAACCACCGAAAACCCTAGTTTTGAGGTTATTTCGGCACTTTTATCGCGGTGCCAAGTTTATATTTTAAATGCTTTTGACAAAACCGCTTTAGAGGTGCTTTTAAAGCGCGCTATTGAACATGATGAGTATATATCGAAAAAAAAGATAAAGCTTAAAGAAACCACTGCCCTTTTAAGGCTCTCGGGTGGTGATGCTAGAAAACTACTGAACATTTTTGAGCTGATAGTAAACTCTTACGATTCTGACTCTATAACTATCACGGATGATGACGTATTACAGAAAATACAAAATAATACGGTTCGCTATGATAAAACGGGTGAGCAGCATTATGATATTATTTCGGCATTTATAAAATCTATTCGTGGTAGCGACCCCAATGCTGCTGTATATTGGCTAGCACGCATGATTGAAGGTGGTGAAGATGTAAAGTTTATTGCACGTCGTATGCTAATATTAGCGAGCGAAGATATAGGAAATGCAAATCCAACCGCTTTAGTGATTGCCAATAATACATTCCAAGCTGTTACTGCCATAGGCTACCCTGAATCTAGAATTATTTTAAGCCAATGCGCTACTTATTTAGCATGCTCACCAAAGAGTAATGCCGCTTATAAAGCTATTGGTAACGCACAACAATTAGTTAAGGAGACAGGTGATTTAAGTGTACCGCTAGAAATTAGAAATGCACCCACTAAACTTATGAAAGAACTAGGGTATGGCGATAATTATAAATATGCACATAATTACGATTTAAACTTTGCAAGTCAAGAGTTTTTACCCGAAGAAATAAAAAATCAAAAACTATACGACCCCGGAAATAATGTTCGAGAAAATGCACATCGCGAATTTTTAAAACAACGGTGGAAAGATAAATATGGCTATTAGAAGCTTTTAGCTAAAATTAAAACTTAATGTTTAAAATTTCTTGGTTTAAGGTGTTTCCAGAATAAAATTCTAGAATCCAGTCATCTCCTTTTTTATAAATGATAGCACTTGTATTTTCAACCAAAAACACATCTTTTAAGTTGGTGTTTTTGATTCTATAAACCACTTTGGGAGAACTATCAACCAATTGAAATCCTTGTTCTATTTCTTGTGCGTACAAAATATTAGATGAACCTTCAATAATATTTTCTGAGGTTTGCTCAACTTCCTTAACTGGTTTAGTTTCACTTTTAACTGGAGTTTCCACTATTTCTTCTTTAATCTCAGCAACCTCCGCCTCTTTTTCTTTTTTAAGTTCTTGTATTTCCTGTTTCAACTGTTGTATTTCTTGAGTCACTTCGCTTTTAACGGCAGTATCTGGCTTTTTTGAAGTAGCTACTTCACCAGTTGGTTTATACTCATAATTTATAGTTTCAAAAGACTTAAAAGCATCACGAAGTGCTAAATTATAAGCCACTTTATATTCCTTTTCTCTGCTCTCTCCTACTTCCGAAATGAAAACAAGCTTGTCATTACAATCTTTTAGCTGAACCGTTAATTTAGTTTTAAAAAGTCCTGAATCTTTTTTAACATTCGATTTTAAAGCTAAGCATCTGTTTGTTGTTAAATCCTCAGGATAATCTTCACCTTCAAAAAGGGTTTGAAAACCATATTTTTCGAACAAAAATTTTGTCAATGAATTTAATTGATATTGATCATTTTCTTTTAAAAAATCATACGTTTTAGGAACTATAACATATTTATAATTGTTTAAACCTGATTGTGAATATGCAATGGAAGCTATAAAAAAAGCAATAAAAAGCGTGAGAAATTTGGTCTTCATTTTTTAATTAAATATAAAATTAACAGTACTTGTAAATATACAATATTGCGATGGTTATAAATAGTTTTTAAGTTGAATTAAATTATCGATACGTTTAACATTTGCATCAACAGACTTGTTATTAATATCAAAAAAAACAGCATCCATTCCGATGTTTTTTGCTCCTAGAATATCGGCTTCATAACTGTCTCCAATCATAATACTTTGCTTTACATTAGTATTTGCTTGTTGTAATGCAAAATTAAAAATAATAGGATTAGGTTTTTTTACACCCACCATTTCAGAATTTGTAATCGTTTTAAAATAACAATTTATGTTAGAACTCGTCATTTTTTTATGCTGTACCTCATCAAACCCATTGGTAATAATATGCAAATTATAACGAGCACTTAAGTAATCTAAAATTTCAAAGGTGTTTTCAAATAAATGATTAAATTTTGTGAGATGCTCAATATAATCCTCTGATAACTTATCAATCAAATTCGCATCAATTGTATAACCAATAGCAGTGAAAGCGTCATTTAATCTTGCAAAACGTAACGCACTTTTTTTTATCTTTTCTTCGCGATACAATCTCCAATACTTTAAATTTATTGGAACATATTGAGATAAAAAATCATCCAGATTAATATTCAAATTATTAAGCTCAAATATTTTCTCAAAAGTTAATGCAGAGTTCTTATCAAAATCCCAAAGCGTATGGTCTAAATCAAAAAACACATCCGTTATCCCATTAATCTTCATCTGCAGAATCTAAAATAATATTAAACAACTCCTTATATCCATCCCATCTAGTATCGTTGCTAAACGTATAATTATGAAACACAGGCACAAACTCGCCTTCCACTTGTTTTATTTGGTGAATCACTTCATTCAATATTTTCTTTTTATCAAGTAACGATTGGTGTTTTAATAGAGCATAATCCATGAGGTGATATGAATAAATCTTAAGTGGTGTTTGTATTTCGTAATCCAGATCGTAAAACAAAAACGGTGTACAAGAACCCGCTCGAAAACCAACATAATCTACATATCCCATAGTATAATCTTCAAGAATTTCTAACTCTATGAGATTTCTATACGATTCAGGTAAATTAAGTTTTGAAAATGATTGTCGTGAAGCATGTAACGACGTTTTTAAAATATCTTCCATTCGTAACTTTTCTTTTTTAAGAATACTTATATCGTCCAATGCAAAGTAAGATGCTTTTAAGCCCACTGTGCAATAATCTGCCACATGTTTTATAAGTGATACGAACTTCTTTTTATTAGGGTTTATTCCTTTATCAAATGTTGAAAAATCACCAATTAAAAAAAAGAACAAAAATTTAAATTTAGAAGTTTTTTGACGGTTAATAATATACTTAAACGTATCAAAAGGATCATGTAGAAACCCAAGAATTACCATAAACCTTAAGTATAGACTCCTAAATTTAAACGTAAAAAGGTCTTTAACAGTACCTCCAAAGGTTCTAATAATCCCTTTTAATTTATAGCTGTAAGCACTAGGAACATCTATAATTGGTTTTATGCTATAGGCCCTTTTAGGAAAATCGAAATCTGGAAAATGATTTTGTAGTGCCTTTTTAAACTTAAGTGCCCAAATATCAACCACTGGTTGGTGCAAAAACCCCTTCTTATAAGCTAAACTTTCAGTGGCTGTAAACCTTCCAAATTCATCTTTTACGTGTGGCAAATATTCCTCATAACGGGATAACAAATAAAAAGCTGCGGAAAATATATCGTATGGAATGGCACTTTTATCACCGTTGTAAAAAAAGCATTTGGTGTCCTCCCAATCATGCATATGAATTTCAATATCGTTTAATCCTTGTTCAAACAAAATGTCATGACTTTTTATAAAAAACTCATTACTAAGTTGTTGCTTGGTATAAGACATTTTTAAAGAATCGTGCGCAATAAATTCTTCTATTATAGTAGTAAAACTTACTTCAATTCCTAAAACTCGTGTACATATATGCTTAAATACATATTTTAAACGAGGTGATATTTTATGCGTGTAAACTAAAAGCATTATAGGATGGTTTCATCGGCAAAACTAAAGTATGCTTTTTCTGTGATAATTAAATGGTCTAGAACTTTTATATCTAAACTTTGTGCAGCTTGTTTTAATTTTTGTGTTATCTGTTTATCGGCTTCACTCGGTTTTAAAGTACCTGATGGATGGTTATGTGCTAAAATTAAACCTGTGGCGCCTACTTCCAATGCTGTTTTTAACACCAAACGTACATCGACCAAAGTGCCTGTTATTCCACCTTTACTTAATTGACTTTTTTGAATGACTTTATTAGAATTATTTACATAAATAATCCAAAATTCTTCATGGTCAAGTTCCCCAATAACTGGTTGCATGAGTTCAAAAACTGCTGAACTTGAGGTTATTTTCTTTTTCTCCAGCGCTTCTTCTCCCCTTCGTCGGCGTCCCAATTCTAGAGCGGCAACTATAGTGATGGCTTTGGCTTCACCAATGCCTTTAAATTCCATAAGTTGCTTAATAGAAAGCCTTCCTAAATCGCTCAAATTATTGTTAGAACTCGCCAAAATGCGCTTACATAAATCTACAGCACTTTCCTCTTTATTGCCAGAACCAATTAAAATAGCAACCAATTCTGCATCGCTTAAAGTGGCTTTGCCTTTGTTGAGTAATTTTTCACGTGGTTGATCGTCTTGACTCCAGTTTTTTATCGAAAATGACGATGGTTTTTCTTGCATTGGTTAAAGATAAATATTGTAAATTAGAGAAGCAATAAAAACTTTAATCATGAAACCACTTAAAAAAGAAGATATAAGTCAGGAAGTTTTTGATTTATACGATTATTATGCCCATAATAAAATTGACAGACGTCAATTTGTTGAGAAATTATCGGTGTACGCCGTTGGAGGTGTTACAGTTTCCTCATTATTGAGTTTTATAACTCCAGATTACATAAACACCTTAATGGTTAAACCTAATGATGAACGCTTAAAATCTGAATATATAGAATATGAATCGCCTAAAGGTGGTGGTACTATAAAAGGTTTATTGTCGATGCCTGATGGAACTACTGGCAAGCTACCAGGAATAGTAATTGTACACGAAAACCGCGGACTAAACCCATATATTGAAGATGTTGGAAGACGCGCTGCTCTTGATGGTTTTATAACATTAGCTCCTGATGCATTGTCGCCATTAGGTGGCTATCCTGGTAATGATGATGAAGGTCGTGCTTTACAACGCCAACGGGATAGGAACGGGATGCTTGAAGATTTTATTGCAGCTTTTGAATATTTGAGCAAGCATGAGAATTGCGATGGTAATATTGGAGTTGTAGGCTTTTGCTTTGGAGGTTGGATATCAAATATGATGGCTGTAAGACTACCAAACTTAAAAGCTGCAGTGCCTTTTTATGGTGGGCAACCGTCGGCCGAAGAAGCTGCTAATATAAAAGCTCCTTTATTACTACAATTTGCCGAATTAGACACACGCGTTAATGCTGGTTGGCCAGATTATGAAACGGCTTTAAAGGCTAATAATGTAGAATATAAAGCGCATTTTTACGAAGGTGTGAATCATGGGTTTCATAATAACACGACGCCTCGATATGATGAAAAAGCTGCCAATTTAGCTTGGGAACGTACTATTGCTTTTTTTAAGGAGAAGTTGAGGTAGCTTATTTTGAAATAAGGATTTTGAAAAAAATTCGATTAACTTTAACATTTTTTATATTAATCATTAAAGTGATTTTCTACATTAAAAAAATTATATTCAATTATGTTCCTTCGAATAGGACAATAATAAATCCATGTAGAGAAATTAAACCTATAATAAAGCATGAAATATTTTTACAAACTTTTTTCCTTAGTATTAATTACTTGTCTTTGTAGCTGTTCTCAAGACGGTAATGAACCTAAACCTATATTCAAATTGTCGTCAACCAATACTTTTATAGGTGACACATTAACGGTAAGCGGCAAAAATTTAGATCAAATAGTAAATATTAGAATATTTAATGAAGATATTGATCCTGTTTACAGTGACTTAGCAAATTTGATTTCTAAAACTAATACTGAAATCAAATTTATTGTGCCAGAGATGTATAACGAAAAAGCTACAATTTATTTTGGTTCCAATTTGGAATCAATTGATATTGAATTGTTTGGTTATATCCCTTTTTCATATCAAAATAATGGTACAATAATCCGAAATGCACAAATAGATCAAATACTAGATGATGATATCGCTTACTGCTATCATAGAAATTGGAGTCAAAGATTTAAACTTTATGACTACTACAGCAAACTAGAAGGTTTACCTCCTCTGAATAGAGCTAATAATAGCTTGTATTATTATGTCGAGGAAAACATTGGATACCATTTAGTTAGCAATGGTACAAGATTTCAAGTATTTTCATTCAATGATAAAATAGGTACGAGAAACCTTGAATTCAATATGAGTTATGAAGATCTAAATCAGCCTCTTTTTGTCAGAAAAATGGAATTTGTAACCAATAATTTAGCCTATATAATGACTAATAATTACGAAATCTTTCAAGTAATCGATGGAGTGGTGATGGCTTTTAATGATTTATATCCGCAATTAAATAATATCCCTTATAGTTCTTTTAAAGTTATGAATGACGATTCAATAATTCTTTTTTCTAATGAACAGAATTATATCATAAAGTTAAAAAACGGGGAAGTAAATCAGATTAATTTTGCAGAGAATGCGGGTCACTATGATAATTTTATAAATGTTTACATTCACCCTACTTTTTTTAATAATGAAGGAGGATTTTATTCAAAAACAGAGCATAAAATTTATAAAAGTGTTGACTATGGTCAAACATGGAGTGCCTATGATGTTAATTTCGCTTATGATGAGAATATGTTTATCCAATATTTAGGGGGAAATCAGTTTATTTTACATAGATATTTAATTAGCCCTAATAACATTGATTTGAAATCTAAATATATAAGTACAGATAATGGCAAAAGTTGGAGAAGAATATTTCACTCATCTAGTGATTATGGTGGATATATAAGAATGCATGATGAATATGGGTTCTCAGGCACACTTAGCTATGGTCTGGTAAAGTTTAGAAGATTTCCCAATGGTTTTTAATTTATCTTTAATTTTTCAATATAAACTTACTCTAAATTCCATAAGTTGACTACAATATGTCAATATAAATGGTAAACTCATTTAAGGAATCAAAATCCAAGCTTGCGGTCATTCCGCATATGATGAGAAATCCATTTAAGAGCCTACATATAATGTTTGACAAGCCATCAACATTAGAAATAATTTCATGGATTTCTGCTTTCTCAGGAATGTCAGAGTTATTCTATTAATCCTTTTACCTCATCAAAATCTAAACCTCCATAATTACCCGAACTCATTAAAAGCAACGCTTTATTATCAAAGTTTTGTGAGAACAAGAAATTTTTAAAATCATCGGGGTTAGTGTATATAATTAAATCGTCACGCTCAAAAGCAGTGGCAATCTGCTCGTGAGTAACTTCCTTTAATTTTTTAATCTCAACCGCATGTGGCGAATAGAAAACAACAGCCACATCGGCAGCATCTAGAGCTCCTTTGTACTCTTTTAAAAACTCAGCATTTAAACTACTATAGGTATGTAATTCTAAACAAGCCACTAAAGCTCTGTTTGCATATTGCTCTTTAACCGCTTGAGTCGTGGCTTCAACTTTACTAGGTGAGTGTGCAAAATCTTTATAAGCGACACTTGTTTTACTTTCGGCAATTTTTTCTAGGCGTTTACTTGCACCTTTAAAGGTTGCAATCGCTTCGTAAAAATCGTCTTCATCAATACCCATATGCTGGCAAATCCATTTGGCGCCTGCTAAATTATTGAGGTTATGCTTTCCGAAAACTTCAATTGGAAGCGCTCCTTCTGGGGTATCTAAAAGGGTTTGCCCGTTTTCAACTGTGTATTCTGGTGTTCTATAAGCTAGTTTTCTAATCGTATTTTCACTAGTCTCAACCACACGTTTTACTTCTGGGTCTTCTTCGTTATAATTGATACTTCCGCCACTTACAATACTATCAACAAAAATACTGAATTGCTCAACATAATTCTCGTAAGTTGGAAAGACATTAATATGATCCCACGCAATCCCACTTAATAAGGCAATATTAGGTTTATAAAGGTGAAATTTTGGTCGTCTGTCTATGGGTGAACTCAGATATTCATCGCCTTCAAGCAGAATAAAATCGTTGGTTTCGGTGAGTTTTACCATCACGTCAAAACCTTCCAACTGCGCACCAACCATATAATCAACATCTCTATCATGATAATGCATCACATGTAAAATCATGGAGGTTATAGTCGTTTTTCCGTGGCTTCCACCAATAACTACGCGGGTTTTATTCTTGGATTGTTCGTACAGAAACTCAGGATAGCTATATATTTTAAGCCCTAATTCTTGAGCTTTTAATAACTCTGGATTATCAGCTTTGGCATGCATTCCTAAAACAATAGCATCTAAATCGGACGTGATTTTTTCAGGAAACCAACCGAAAATTTCAGGTAATAAGCCTTTTGCATTTAAGCGCGATTTTGAGGGCTCAAAAATGGTATCGTCACTTCCGGTTACTTGGTATCCTTTGTTGTGTAGTGCTAATGCCAAATTATGCATAGCGGCGCCTCCAATGGCTATAAAATGTACGTTCATAAAACAAATATCAAACTCCAAATATCAAATTCCAAATTATTTGTTGTGAAGTTTTGCGTTAGGGATTGAGGCACGTGTTGGAGCTCGCCCGATTTTATATCGGAAGCGACTGACGAAAGCCCGACCCGAGGGGTAACGCCGAAATATTACATGTTAAGAATTTTGTCCTTTTCTTGCTTAAAAGGCTTAATTTTAGGAAGTTCAGCTAGCGCCAAATCTATATACTTTAAGGCTTCGCTTTTGTTTTTTCTATGCAAGTTTATTTGCGCCAAACGGTAGTTTGCCCAAGCTTTTGGAACACCATCTTCGGGCGAATAATTTTTTAAATAGGCTTTTAAACACTCCTCGCCTTTATCGAGCTCGATGTTATATTCGGCAGCCACTTTACCTATTTGATAATGCAAAGCATTGCGTTGGTGTTTATTTTGTGCTTCTTCAATGTTTTTAATGGCTTTTTGGGGTTGGTTTTTACTTTCGTAAAGTTTGGTGAGTTTTTCAAAACAGATTAAGGAGCCACCAACTTTTATCGCCATTTTATAATATTTTTCCGCCAATTCGGGTTGGTTATCATATTCATAAATATAGCCTTTAGCCAAATATCCATCTACTTTTGAGAGGTTTTCTAACTCTTCGGCAAAATATAAGGCTTTGCTTGTACTTCCTCCAAAAATCCCAGGCAATTGCATATATAACTCAACTAATGCCCAACGTGCATCAATATGATTTTTATCTAATTCGGCTGCTTTTAAAAACGAAGATTTTATGTCGCTTATTAACCCAATAGCTTTAAATTTATTTTCTAAGGCTTTCATACCTAAAGCGCCTCCATATTTATAGTGGTAATTTGCTACATCGGGTGTGGACTTTACTAGTTTTTTATATTGGGTAATGGCGTCATCCCATTTTTTTTGATGCCCGTAAGCATCTCCTAAAAGTTCTATTACTTCAAGATTATTGGGATTAGTCTCAAGGAACTTATTTAATACAGTTTCGGCTTTTGCAAATTCTTTTTTTTCAAATAGCCGAGAAACATCATCAAGGTTTTGTTGCCCAAAAACTATGATTGGAAATAGAAGTAAAATTAAAAACTTGTTCATATCAATTTGGTCGAAAAAACAAAGTTAAACTTTATAGTTCACTTAAAAAAAACCTAACTTCACTCAACCAACGAAACCTTTTACTAATTTATTGTTTTTTTGGAACGGCTTTTGAAAGTATTTTTATGACAAACTTAAACACATGAAAAACGCTCTACTTTTTTTAATGATTATACTTTTTGCAAATTTTTCACAGGCTCAAAACGCCGATTATGATGATTTATGGACTAAAGTTGAGCAGTTTGAAACTGAAGGTCTTGTTCAATCAGCTTTAAAAACTGTTGAAAACATTTCTCAAAAAGCTTCAAAAGATAAAAACCATCCACAGCTTATTAAAACCATGCTTTTTAAAAGCAAGTTTGCTCTGGTTTTAGAGGAAGATGCACAATTAAAAATCATCAAAGATTTTAAAAAGCAAATTGAATTAAGCGAATTCCCTACTAAAAATGTGTTAGAAAGTATTTTGGCTAATTTATATTGGCAATATTTTAATCAAAACCGATGGCAGTTTTATAACAGAACCAAAACAACTGAAAAGGTAGATGCTGAAGATTTTAGAGCTTGGGATTTACAAACCTTGTTTGATGAAATTCATTTACATTTTCAAAACTCTTTACAAAATGGACTCATACTTCAATTAGAACCATTGAGCCATTATGATGCACTATTAAACCTTCAAAAAGACTCAAAAATTTACAGGCCGACCCTATTTGATTTTTTAAATCATGAAGCTTTAGCGTTTTATAAGACTAATGAAACCAATATTACAAAGCCAGCTTATAAGTTTGAAATTGACAACCCTGATTTTTTAGGAGAGGTGGTGACGTTTTCTAGTTTAAAAATTGAATCTAAAGATTCTACATCATTACAATTAAATGCGCTTAAAATTTATCAAGATTTAGTGCAGTTTCATTTAAAAGACAAAGAACCATTTGCATTAGCGGATGTAAACATTGAGCGATTAAAATTTATAAATCAGCATGCTACATTTAATGATAAAGAAACTCTTTTATTACAAGTTTTAAAAGCTGAAAGCAGCAAAATTAAATCACATGAAGTTTCTGGTTTGTATGATTTTGAAATAGCTTCGTTGTATTATAATCAAAGCCAAAAATACCAGCCCATCAGCAATGAAGAACACCGTTGGAAAGCCAAAGAAGCTATAGAGATTTGTAATGCCGTAATTTCTAAATTCCCTGAAAATACGGGTTCTGAGAAATGTAAAGTACTAAAACAGCATATTGAACAACAAACGCTTCAAATTACAACCGAAGACTATCTTCCTATCCAAAAACATGTGCGTTTGTTGGTGCGTTACAAAAATTTAAATTCACTACAATTTGCCATCTATAAATTAAATAGAAATCAGTTAGAAAAACTCAATAAATTATATAGAAAAGAAGAACAGCACTTTTTTATAAAAAAGTTAGAGGTTGATAAAAATTGGGAAAACACTTTGCGAAACGAAAATGACTATCAAACTCATAGTACAGAGGTTTTAGTTCCTAAACTAAATAACGGAACTTATTTGATTTTTGCATCCGTTAAAAACGATAAAGAAACCTTTGCGTTTTCGACCATCCAAGTAAGTAATTTGGCTTTGGTGGAAACTGAAAGCAACAAGCGCAAAAGTTTTCAAATTATTGACAGAAATAATGGAAAACCTATCACTAATGCCAATGTAGAGCTTAGTTACTACGAAAATAATAGCAGGAAAACCATTAAAGAAACCCATAGGACAAATATTTATGGAGAAATAATCATTGAAAAAACTACAGGTCGCTATAGAAATGTGTCTGCCAAAGTTCAATATGGAAATGACACAGCCTATTTTGGAGATTACTATATAAATCAATATTACCAACAAGAAAAAGAAAAGGAGACTTATAAAGCCTTCATTTTTACAGATAGAAGTATTTACCGACCAGGACAAACCGTTTATTTTAAAGCCATTGCTATGAAAACTAAAAATGGCAAAACGGAGGTTGTAGCCAATGAGTCTGTTTATGCTGCACTATACAATACGAATGATGAAGAAATTAAAGAGCTTGAATTTAAAACCAATGAATTTGGCTCAGTTTCAGGTGAATTTATTTTACCCAATAACGGGCTGAATGGTCAATATTACATTGAATTTGATGGTGATGATGAAGATTTCTATACTGAACATTACTTTTCTGTTGAAGAATATAAACGTCCAAAATTTGAAACAAAATTTACGCCTATTACTGAAACTTTCAAAGTTAACGATTCGGTTACAATAAAAGGCAATGCTTTGGCATATGCTGGAAGTAATATTACCGATGCCAAAGTGGTATATCGGGTTCATAGAAAAGTACAATATCCACGCTGGTATTATTGGTATCGTCCGTGGTTTCAAAGCGAACCACAAGAAATCACGCATGGTGAAACTATAACCAACGAAAAAGGTGAGTTTGAAATCACGTTTAAAGCCATTCCCGACCAAAGTGTTGACAAAAATAATTTACCCATTTTTAATTATGAAGTAACTGCTGATGTTACCGATTTAAATGGCGAAACCCGAAGCGCAACTACCATTGTGAATGTTGGTTATCATGCTTTAGTGGCAAATATCACCGTTGATAACGTTTTAGATAAAACAAATAAAGACCATAAAATTTCAATCGACACCAAAAACCTAAACGGTGAATTTGTTCCTGCAAAAGGCACGATTAAAATTTACAAATTAAGTGCACCAACCCGTGTTTTAAGACCAAGACCTTGGGCGACACCCGATTATCAAGATTTTTCCGAGGAAGCTTTTAAAAACCTATTTCCACATGATGCTTATACCGATGAACATAACCCGAATAACTGGGAGAAAGGCGATTTGGTTTTTGAAAAAGAATTTGATACCGAAAAATCAAAAGAAATTGAATTAGGCAAAATTAAAAAATGGCAATCTGGTACGTATATCATTACCTTAGAAAGCAAAGATAAATTTGGACAATTGGTTAAAGATGAAGCTAAAACAACCTTGTTTAGTGATAACGACAAAACTTTGGCTGATAATCAACTGTTTAGTATAACAACTAATAAACCAAGTTATAAAATAGGAGAAACAGCTATTATAACCTTAGCATCGGCTACTGAAAATTTAGAAGTCACCGTCAAAATTGAAAAAGACCATAAGATTGTAAAAACTGAAATTATTCAGCTTAAAAACAATAAAAAAACCATTTCAATTCCCGTAGAATCCAAAGATTTAGGTGGTTTTGCGGTGCATTATAGTTATGCGGCATATAATAGTTTTCAATCAGCAACAGAAATCATTGCGGTGCCTTACCCTAAAACCGAACTCGATATTGAAACCGCAACCTTTAGAGATAAACTACAACCTGGAACAGATGAAACTTGGAGTTTTAAAATTAAAGGGCCACAAGGCGACAAAGTAAGTGCTGAATTATTAGCCAGTATGTATGATGCGTCGTTAGACCAATTTAAGCCACATACTTGGAGTTTTAACCCAACTGTAACCCATACATATTCTTCAAATAATTATAGCAACGGAAACAGTAGTTTTGGCACTAAAAACTTTAGAGTTTATAATGAACGAAATAACGTTCGGTATCCGCAACAATATTATGACCAACTTAATTGGTTTGGGTTTAGTCTCAACTTTAATAAATGGCGGTATGATAATTATGTTAAATCTTTAAGGTTAAAGTCAGAATCAAAATATGATGATTCTATAAAAAAAGGCTTTGTATCAGGAACTGTTTTTGATGAGCAGGGAAACCCTTTACCCGGAGTTTCAGTTATTGTTAAAGGAACTACAAGAGGCACGTCCACAGATTTTGATGGTAATTTTAGTATTGAAGCTTCAAAAGATGAAATTTTGGTAATGAGCTATGTTGGATTTGTTTCAAGACAAATTAATCTTAACAAGAATAACGTTTTAAATATTTCTTTAGCAGAAAGTGTTGAGCATTTGGAGGAAGTTGTAACAGTTGGTTATGGGGTTTCAAAAGAAAAAAGATCTCTAAATGCCACCATATCAAATGTACAATATGATTCAGTTGGTGAAGAAATGGAATTAGATGAGGAAATTGTTGAAGGAGTTGCCTTTGCTTCTTATCCTAATGGTCCAAAGCGTGAAAAAGCAGAAAACGAGTTTGATACAAATGGTATTTTAATCCGTAAAAACCTGCAAGAAACAGCCTTTTTCTTTCCGCATTTACAAACCGATGAAGCGGGCAATGTTAGTTTTAGTTTTACTACGCCTGAAGCATTAACCCAATGGAAATTACAATTATTAGCACACACCAAAACTTTAGAAAGTGCTACTAAAACTTTAACTACTGTTACCCAAAAAGAGTTGATGGTGATACCAAACGTACCTCGTTTTTTGCGACATGGTGATAATATAACCATTAGTACAAAAATTGCTAACCTGACTGAAAAACAACTTTCTGGTCAAGCTGTTTTAATGTTAACGGATGCGATTTCAGGAAAGGAAGTAAACGCAAAACTGAGTAATTCAGAAAATAATAAAACGTTTACTGTTGATGCTAAAGGCAATACACAAGTGTCTTGGAGTTTATCAATTCCTAATGATGTGGATGCGGTCCAATATAAAGTCATTGCAAAAGCAGGTGATTTTAGCGATGGCGAACAAAATGCACTACCAGTTTTATCAAACAGAATGTTAGTTACCGAAACATTGCCCATGTGGATTCGCTCAAACGAAACAAGAACATTCACTTTAGATAAGTTGAAAACTAACACCTCAACAACTTTAAAACATCATAAACTAACACTGGAAATGACATCCAATCCAGCGTGGTATGCGGTTCAAGCACTTCCGTATTTAATGGAATATCCATATGATTGTAATGAGCAAACATTCAGCAGATATTATGCGAATGCCTTAGCAAGTCATATTGCAAATTCAAACCCAAGAATTCAGGAAGTTTTTAATCAATGGAAATCTCAAGATGCCTTACTAAGTAATCTTGAAAAGAATGAAGAATTAAAGTCGATTTTAATTCAAGAAACACCGTGGCTTCGTGATGCACAAAGTGAAACCGAACAGAAAAAGCGCATTGCCTTGTTATTCGACTTAAATAAAATGAATAATGAATTGCAAACGGCTAATCGTAAACTTGAAAACAATCAAATGTCCTCTGGAGCTTGGGCATGGTTTAATGGTGGACGCGAAAACCGATACATCACACAACATATTATTACTGGTTTTGGTCACTTAAAACAACTAAATGTGAATACAGAAGTGAGTTCTAAAATGATTTCAAAGGCAATCAATTACCTTGACACTGAATTCATAAAAGAATACAAAGACATCAGAAAATACAATTCTAATGTAGATTTAAACAAAGACCACTTAAGCTACACACAATTGCATTATTTATACATGCGAAGCTTTTATCCAGAAGTTAAAAAATCGAAAGAAGTTGAAGACATTATAGAATATTATCAAACTCAAATACAAAAATATTGGTTATCTCGTTCCTTGTACTCAAAGGGTTTAATGGTCTTAATATCCCATAGAAATAACAATGAAAAAACAGCTTCAAAAATTTTAAAATCGCTTAAAGAAACAAGTATTACTTCAGAAGAATTAGGGATGTATTGGAAAGAAAATACAAACTCTTGGTTTTGGTATCAAGCACCCATTGAAACTCAAGCTTTAATGATTGAAGCATTTGCAGAAATTGAAAACGATACGAAAACCATTGACAATCTGAAAATATGGCTACTAAAAAATAAACAAACTAACCGCTGGAAAACTACCAAAGCAACCACCGAAGCAGTTTATGCCTTATTACTTCAAGGAAGTGATTGGTTGAGCGTAACCGATATGGTTGATGTGGTTTTAGGCGGACAACAAATAGAGCCTTCAAAACTAGAAAATGTAAAAGTAGAGGCTGGAACGGGTTACTATAAAACAGCATGGAATGGTTCTGAAATTGAACCTGAAATGGCTGACGTAAAACTCACCAAAAAAGGTGATGGTATTGCTTGGGGAAGTTTGTATTGGCAGTATTTTGAAGATTTGGATAAGATAACATCTGCCGAAACCCCTTTAAAGTTGAAGAAAAAGTTATTTATAAAAAAGAATACAGATACTGGTGAAGAAATTACCGAAATAACAGAAACCACAAACTTAAAAGTAGGTGATTTAGTAAGGGTTCGTATTGAGTTACGAAGCGATAGAAACATGGAATTCTTACATATGAAAGATATGCGAGCATCTGGATTGGAACCTGCAAATGTATTATCTCAATACAAATGGCAAGATGGTTTAGGCTATTATGAAAGCACAAAAGATGCCAGCACAAATTTCTTTTTCGATTATTTACCTAAAGGAGTTTATATATTTGAATACGATTTGCGTGTGAATAATGCCGGTAATATGAGTAATGGAATCACTACAATTCAAAGTATGTATGCGCCTGAATTTAGCAGCCATAGCGAAGGTAAAAGAATTCATATTAATTAATATATTTAATTATTAACTTTAACTCAAATCTATTTAGCTACATGAGCCAGTTAGTGAACTTAAAAAATACTTTGTCTATTCTAATTTTAATATTAGTTATTTCTTGTGTGTCACAACAAAAAGTTGTTACTGAAAAACCTGAAGTTGAAGCAACACCGAAACTTATTTTTATAAATTATTTGATAAAAAACAATTTAAATGATGACAAAACCAAAAGTGTTCGATGTATTAATACAATTATTACTGATGGAGCGCTAAAAAAAAATAACAACAAGTACCTTGAAGAAGGAAATTCAGGTGATTTAAACTGTCGACAACTCGATAAAAATTCGAACGTATTACAAAGTGTAATTATCAAAAATCCGTTAGTCAAAACGTTTGAATATGTTGACGAATCAAATGAATTTCGACTTAAAACTGTTGAACTAGATAGTGTTGAGTTCTCATTAAAATTAAAACTAGAACCAAATGCTGCTTATATTACCATTAGCGAATTTAGTAATGTTGAAAACAACGAAAAGCAACTCATTAAAACACCGCTAAAATTATGAAAAATCTATTACTTCTTTTTGTACTTTTTTTGAACATCAATTACAGCAATGCTCAAATTTTTGATGTAGAATCTATTAAATTTTCGGGCGATAATGACAAAAGAATTAATTTGGTAATAATAAGTGAAGGATACCAAACAACTGAATTTACAAAGTTTAAAACGGACGCCACAAATTTTTTGGATGATTTATTCATGCAATCACCTTTTGCTGAGTATACTGATTATTTTAATGCATATATTATAAAAGTTCCGTCAAACGAAAGCGGTTCTGACCATCCAGGTACCGCTACGGACGTTACAGAACCTGCTTCCCCAATTACAACCGCGGATACTTATTTTAATACTAGTTATGATAGTTTTAATATTCACCGCCTATTATATACTTTCAATACTTCAACCATTAATACTGTATTAGCAAATAATTTTCCTGAATATGACCAAGCTATAGTTTTAGTAAACTCTGATGAGTATGGTGGTAGCGGAGGCGTTCATGCCTTTACATCTACAGGCGCAAGTGCCAACGAAATTGCCATACATGAATTGGGACATTCTTTATTTGATTTAAAAGATGAATATTACCCAGGTGACGCTTTAGCTGCTGAAGCTATTAATATGACGCAGGAGACTAATACAAGTTTGGTGAAGTGGAAAAATTGGATCGGCATTAATGGAATTGGCATTTATCAGTATTTAGATGGTTTTGGGACTCCTAAACCCTGGTATAGACCTCATGAAACCTGTAAAATGCGCTATTTAGGGTTTGATTTTTGTGCAGTATGTACAGAGGGGATTATTGAAAAAATTCATGATTTGGTTTCTCCAATAGATTCTTATGCTCCCGTTTCTAATACAGTTGAAAATCCCTCTTTTCCCATTGATTTTAGCCTGTCATTAATAAAGCCTATACCGAACACTTTAGAAACTGTTTGGACTTTAAATGCGTCAAATTTTGCAAATAACATAGATGATGTTTCCCTTATTGAGACTGACTTAGTTGAGGGTACTAACACATTAACAGCTGTAACTAATGATGCCTCAACTTTACTAAAAGTGGATAACCATGAAACCATACACGTTTATACTGTTACTTGGACTATTAATTACTCCTCATTAGGTATCGAAGACATCAACAGTTTGGTTAATAATTTAAGTATTACTGTTTACCCAAACCCTACAAATGACATTGTGAATTTTAAATTTGAAAATAGTAATAATTTAGATTTAAAAATTGATGTTGTTAGTATAGATGGTAAAACACTAAAATCATTACTGGTTTCAAATTACGAAACACAACAGGTAGATATTAGTAATTTAAGCACGGGTATTTACATAGCCAATTGTTATGCTAACAACGTGCTTGTAGCTAGTAAAAGACTTGTAAAGCAATAGCTGTTTTTTTTAAGGAATTCGTTTTTTTAAAAGCAGGATTTGACCCAAATGACTTGATTGATGTTCCATAACGTGGTACCAAGACCAATGATTATTCATTCTATAACCTTCCGGAGTTTGTGCTAACCAAACATCATCTTTACCCTTTAAATACTCAAGTGTTTTTTGCCTAACTTCATCGTAAATATTTAAATAATAACTTATGGGTTTTCCTTTATGCATTTCACGGGCTTCATTACCCATAGACATTCTCATGCCCCATTCTTCCTGTTCCTCTTTATTAAACTCTCTATTTTCAAAAGTATACACCTGGTAAAATTTTTCAGTAGCGGCTAAATGCAAAACTAGAGTGCCAATGCTATTAGCATTTTCGTCTAATAGAAAATCCGTCGATTCAATATCCAAATTCTTTACAGTATTTTCAACCCTATTTTTCATGTCATTTAACATTGAAACTATAACACCTATTTGAGGTGTAAATCCCTCTTCTGATTTAATTTCGCGTTGAGCATTTATTGATATTATAAATCCAAAACAAAGTAGTATAGTTAAATATTTTTTCATAATTTTTAGTTTTTAGGTGGATATCCGGTTAATATTTTCTCAACAATGGCATTTAATCTAGCTTCTCTATTTTCTGGTGTTGCATTGGTATTAAAACTAGATTCACTTACCGCTTGCCAAAACAATTGTTTTTTATTTTCGTCGACAAAATCAATAATAATCTGTCTGTTTACATTGGCTTGACCAATAGGTAACCCAATGGAAATTCCGCCACCTACATTTCGACCTCCTCCTCCTACACCAACACCTACGGTTTGTCTTTGTGCTGATTGAAATTGGCTGCTTTTTATATCTATAAAAAAATCTGGTGTTTCGGATAAACTAAACCCTTTTGCTTGCATTTTTAAATCTAAAGCATCTAATAGTCGTTTGGTATCGAGCTCGCTTAAACCAGTTTCCATATCCGAATAGTAATTATACGTTTTGTATTGTTGGAAATTGGTTGTTTTATCGTAATCATAGTTTACATAGATTGGAGCGCAAGAAACAATAAAAAGAAAAAAGATAATAATACTTAAAAATCTCATAACTATATTTTGATATAAAGTTAATCAAAAATTATTCCAATACCTTGATTTTAATTTTGCATTGCGTTAGGGATTGAACGGTTCGACTGCGCTTTCCGCAGGCTAATTGTTTGAGCTCCCAGACGTAGAATGGAGCGAGTAGTGAAAGCCCGACCTATTTTATCCTGAACTTGTTTCAGGCACAGGTAACGCCCTATTAATTATTCAACATCTTCCACAAGGTGTCTTTAAGCTCTTTTATACCTTGCTGCGCGACAGATGAAATAAATAAATACGGAATAGGAAGTTCTTTATCCAACTCTACTTTAAGTTCTGCTTTTAACTCTTCATCTAACATATCGCATTTTGAAATAGCTATAATACGTTCTTTATCAAGCATTTCTGGATTATAACGACGTAGTTCGTCTAATAAAATATCGTATTGCTTTTTAATATCCTTTGCATCGGCAGGAATTAAAAATAAGAGAATAGAATTGCGCTCAATATGCCTTAAAAAATAATGCCCTAGACCTTTACCTTCGGCAGCACCTTCTATAATTCCCGGTATATCTGCCATGACGAAAGTTTGAAAATCGCGATATTTAACAATCCCTAAATTAGGTTTTAGGGTAGTAAATTCGTAATCTGCAATTTTTGGTTTTGCTGATGTTACCACCGATAGCAATGTAGACTTTCCTGCATTTGGAAAACCAACTAAACCAACATCGGCTAATACCTTAAGCTCCATGGTTACATATTTCTCTTCCATGGGAATACCGGGTTGCGCGTATCGAGGTGTTTGATTGGTGGAACTTTTAAAATGCCAGTTACCTAAGCCTCCTTTACCCCCTTCAACAAGTATTTTTTCTTCACCTTCATCGGTGATTTCAAAAATAATTTCATTCGTTTCAGAATCTCTTACTACGGTTCCAAGTGGTACTTCTATATAAACATCTTCACCATCGGCACCAAAGCTTCTACCACTACTACCATGTTCGCCATGACCCGCTTTGATATGCTTCTTAAACTTTAAATGTAAGAGAGTCCATAAGTTTTGGTTTCCCCTAACTATAACATGACCACCACGACCACCATCACCTCCATCTGGCCCACCTTTAGCAACATATTTTTCGCGATGTAAATGTGCAGATCCCTTACCTCCGTTTCCAGAGCTCACATACATTTTTACATAATCTACAAAATTTCCTTCCGTCATAATAAAGTTAAAAGTTATGAGTTAAAAGTTTTCTCTACTAAACCTTTACTCTTTATTTTTCAAACGTTTTGGTCTTCCTATTGCGAAGTATAATATTGGACCAAAAAATGGTAGCAATATGGCAACCAAAACCCAAATAATTTTATCGTTGCCCTTAAAATCGTTTTTTAAAATACTTATTAATGCTAATACTGGAAACAATAATATAAATATCGTTAAAACTATAAGCATTAGTTGCCAAACACCAATATTAACAAGTATTCCAAGAATTATTTTACTCAAAATATTAATTTTATAATTTATCAATTACACTACTTAAACGCTTTGTAATCTCATCAATACTACCTACGCCATCAACACCAAAGTACTTGTCTTGAGCAGAATAATAATCTTTTAAAATAGCAGTTTTATCATAGTACTCTTTAATTCTGTTTCTAATAATAGATTCATCTGCATCATCTGGTCTTCCGCTTGTTTTTCCCCTTCCTAATAAGCGTTTAACTAAAACTTCATCATCAACTTCCAAAGCAATCATTGCATTTATTTGCGAATCTTTACTGTCCATCAACTTATCAAGAGCTTCAGCCTGTGCATTGGTTCGAGGAAATCCGTCAAAAATAAAACCTTGTGCATCAGTATTTTTTTCAACTTCGGCATTCAACATGTCAATTGTTACTTGGTCAGGTACTAATGCTCCTTTATCCATGTAGGATTTAGCCAACATACCTAGAGCAGTTTCGTTTTTAATATTATACCTAAATACGTCGCCGGTTGAGATGTGAACTAAATTATACTTTGTTTTTAAAAATTCAGCTTGAGTTCCTTTACCTGCTCCTGGAGGGCCAAATAGCACTAAGTTTGTCATGTATTGTGTTTCTTTAATTTGATATACTTCTGATAAATTTCTTCCTAATCCGTTATAATCTAAACCGTAACCTACTATGAATTTATTAGGAATTTCAATACCCACATAATGTAATTTAAAATCCTTTTTATAAGCTTCAGGCTTGTAAAATAGTGTGGCTATTTTTAACGATTTTACCTTTTCATTTTTAAAAATTCTATGTACCTCATGCAATGTGTTTCCCGTATCAATAATATCTTCTAAAATAATTACTGTACGTCCTGTTAAATCCTGAGTTAAACCTATTAATCGTTGAATATCTTCTGAGGACTTAACGCCTTCATAGGACGCTAATTTTATAAAAGTAACTTCGCAAGGTTTTGGGTACATTTTTGCAAAATCGCTTACTACCATAAACGAGCCATTCAGAATACCCACAAAAACAGGAATTTCATCACCAACATCTTCAGCTATTTCGTTTGCTAACCGTTGCAAAGCCTCGTCTATTTGCTTTGCAGTTATAAACGGCTTAAAATATTTGTCGTGTAGCTTTATCACAGGTACTAAAATTTAAAGATGCAAAGATAATCAATAGATTGGCGAATACCGATTTTTTGATTTACGATTTAGGAACTATTTTAAGATTTAAGTGTATTTTTGCATATCTTAAATAAGATTTTAGCCAGAAAACATGACAAACTATTTCTCTTCAAATTTTAAACTCGGTATTCTTGGTGGTGGACAATTAGGTAAAATGCTGCTTTATAATACTAGAAAGTTTGATATTTACACTTGCGTTTTAGATGCCAGTAAAGATGCGCCTAGTAAGATAGCATGTGATGAGTTTCACTTGGGTAATTTAATGGATTATGATACTGTTTTTAATTTTGGAAAAAAAGTTGATATCCTAACCATTGAAATTGAAAATGTAAATGTGGATGCTCTTGAAGACCTTGAAAAAGCGGGAGTAAAAGTTTATCCTTCTTCAAAAACACTTAGAATAATCCAGAACAAAGCGAAACAAAAGTTATTTTATGTTGATAAAGGTTTACCAACGGCTCCTTTTTCTCGCTTTGCATATCTTTCTGAAATTGAAGACGCCATTACTAATGGTGGTTTGGACTTTCCTTTTGTTTGGAAAGCAGCACAATTTGGTTATGATGGCAATGGCGTAAAAGTAGTGCGACAACTTTCTGATTTAGAAGGTTTGCCGAAAGGGGAATGTATTGCTGAAAATTTAGTGCCTTTTAAAAATGAGTTAGCAGTCATTGTGGCTAGAAACCCATCCGGTGAAACAAAAACCTATCCTGTAGTTGAAATGGAATTTCACCCCGAAGCTAACCAAGTAGAATATGTTATTTGTCCTGCTAGAATTTCTGATGAAGTTTCTAAAAAAGCACAAGATGTAGCTTTAAAAACCTCCAATGCTTTTAACCATGTTGGTTTATTGGCTGTAGAAATGTTTCAAACCAAGGATGATCAAATTTTAATAAATGAAGTGGCTCCAAGACCACATAATTCAGGTCATCAAACCATTGAAGCGAGTTTTACTTCGCAATTTGAACAGCATATTAGAGCTATATTAAATTTACCTTTAGGAAAAACCAATAGTAAGGTAGGTGGTGTAATGGTTAATTTGGTTGGCGCTGAAGGTTTTACAGGTGATGTTATTTATGAAAACATTGAAAATATAATGAAGATGGATGGGGTTACACCTCATATTTATGGTAAAAAACAAACCCGTCCGTTTCGTAAAATGGGACATGTAACCATCGTAAATGAAGATTTAAATGAGGCTAGAAAAATAGCTGAAGATGTAAAAAAGATAATCAAAGTAATAAGCAAATAATTATGAGTAAAGTAGGAGTTATTATGGGAAGCAAAAGCGACCTGCCAGTAATGCAAGATGCTATAGACATCTTAAAAGGTTTTGATATTGAAGTTGAAGTCGATATAGTTTCCGCCCATCGTACACCAGAAAAATTATTTGATTACGGAAAACATGCACACACAAAAGGGTTTTCTGTAATAATTGCAGGTGCTGGTGGTGCTGCTCATTTACCAGGAATGATAGCTTCCTTATCTCCATTGCCAGTAATAGGTGTTCCAGTAAAAAGTAGCAACTCCATTGATGGTTGGGATTCTGTTTTATCTATTCTTCAAATGCCAGGTGGTGTTCCTGTTGCAACTGTTGCGCTAAACGGAGCACAAAACGCAGGTATTTTAGCTGCACAAATTATTGGTTCTAGTGATAAATGTGTGCTTGACAAAATAATTGCTTATAAAGAAGGTTTAAAGCTTAAAGTAATTGAATCTGCTAAAGGTTTATAATGAAAAAAGCCCAGAAATTAATCCGGGCTTTTCAGCTATTAACAAATAATTCTCATGAGTTAGTCACTCTGCAAATTAATGGGTGCAAACATAAAAAAAATTTATTATGTACGCATAGTAAATTTTATTTTTAACATATTTCATTAAAAAATGACAAAGAATTTATTGAATCATTCATTTAATACCAACTTTAATACGGCTCCATTCTCAAAAATTAAAAATGCAGATTTCTTGCCTGCTTTTAAAAAAGCCATAAAAGATGCCAAAGCAGAAATTGATGTTATTATAAATAATACTGAGTTCCCAAACTTTAAAAATACCATTGAGGCTTTAGATTTTTCTGGTGAACAATTAGATAGAATATCGAGCATTTTTTTTAATTTAAATTCAGCCGAAACAAACGATACCATTCAAAAAATCGCGCAAAAGATTTCTCCTCTACTATCAGAATTCAGTAACGATATTACTTTAAATGAAGATTTATTTAAACGTGTAAAAGTTGTTTATGAATCTAAAAATGAACTGAATTTAACTACAGAGCAACTAACACTATTAGATAAAAAATATAAAAGCTTTTCAAGAAACGGAGCCAATTTATCTGCTGACAAAAAAGAAAAACTCCGGGAAATCGATAAAAAATTAAGCAAATTAAAGTTAAAATTTGGTGAAAATGTATTGGCCGAAACTAACAAGTTTGAGATGCTTATTACCGATGAAGTTGATTTATCTGGACTTCCTGATGGTGCTAAAGAGGCCGCAAAACAATTGGCCGAAAGTAAAGAACAAGAAGGTTGGCTATTTACATTAGATTACCCAAGTTACATACCTTTTGTTACGTACGCCAACAACAGGGAATTAAGAAAAAAAATAACGCTTGCCGCTGGTTCAAAATCGTTTAAAGGTGATAAATTAGACAATCAAAATATTGTTTTAGAGATTGTAAAGTTAAGGCATAAACGTGCAAACCTGTTAGGTTATAAAACACACGCCCATTTTGTTTTAGAAGAACGAATGGCTCAAACACCAGAAAAAGTTTTATTTTTTTTAAATGAATTATTGGAGAAAGCAAAACCAGCCGCTGAAAGAGAGTTTATAAACCTTACCAACTTTGCAAAAAAACTTGATAACATAAACCGATTGGAAAAATGGGATGGCGCCTATTATTCTGAAAAACTAAAACAAGAATTATTTAGTCTTGATGACGAGCTTTTAAAACCTTATTTCAAGTTAGAAAATGTTATAAATGGTGCGTTCACCGTTGCCAATAAACTTTTCGATTTAAATTTTGAAGAAATATATACTATTGATAAATACCACGATGATGTTTTAACCTATAAGGTTACCAATTCAAAAGGGAACTTTGTTTCAATATTTTATGCGGATTTTTTTCCAAGACCTGGAAAACGCAACGGTGCGTGGATGACCTCTTACAAACCACAATATATTAAAGATGGGGAGAATAGCAGACCACATATTTCAATAGTTTGCAACTTCACGAAGCCAACAAAAACAAAACCGTCGTTGCTCACTTTTAACGAGGTTACCACTTTATTTCATGAGTTTGGTCATGCCCTCCACGGGATGTTAGCCAATACTACCTACCCTAGTTTATCTGGTACAAGCGTATATTGGGACTTTGTAGAGTTACCGAGTCAGATTCTAGAAAACTGGTGTTATGAGAAAGATGCTTTAGAATTGTTTGCAAAACATTATGAAACAGGGGAAGTTATTCCAATGGAATTAGTAAAAAAAATAAAGGAATCGGCTACGTTTAATGAAGGTATACAAACACTACGTCAAATAAGTTTTGGATTATTAGATATGAGTTGGCATGCTAGCTCGTCGCCTGAAGTAATAAAATCTGTTAAGGCTCACGAATTAAAAGCGTTTAAAAATACACAGCTATATCCAGATGTAACGGAAAATTGTATGAGCACCTCATTTTCACATATTTTTCAAGGTGGATATTCATCTGGTTATTATAGCTATAAATGGGCAGAGGTTTTGGATGCCGATGCTTTTGAATATTTCAAAGAAAAAGGTGTCTTTAATAAACAAGTAGCCACTAAATTTAAAGAACATGTATTATCAAAGGGTGGAACAGAAAACCCAATGACGCTTTATAAACGATTTAGGGGACAAGAACCTAAGCCAGAAGCACTATTAAAACGCGCTGGATTAATAGACAATTAAAAATATTCATTTTTTTACCTTATTTTTGAGAAAAGAAAAATTGCTTAGAAATGCCTAACCATCAAATTAATCCGAATAAGTGGATAGATTTATATTCTGACTACTTATACAATTTCACAATTTCGCGCGTTAGTGATAGGATAATTGCGCAAGATTTGGTTCAAGATACTTTTTTGGCTGGTTTAAAATCTATGAAAAACTTCAAAGGAGAAGCTAGCGAACGTACGTGGCTAATCTCTATTTTAAAGCGAAAAATTATTGACCATTATCGAAAAATAAATTCAATAAAAGGAAAAGCCGAAGTGCGCATTACTTATAATGATGATGCTGAAAGCGAAGGCGATTGGTTAGAAGAACGTGTTGCAGATCCTTTTGATAAAACCGCCGAAGATACCATGGAAAATGAAGAATTAAGTGATGCCATACATAATTGTTTAAGCAAATTACCTTTAAGGCAAGCCGAGGTATTTAAAATGAAAACTATTGAAGGTTTTGAAACCGAAGTTATTTGTAATGAACTTAACATTACTGCGTCTAACCTTTGGGTAATCATTCATAGAGCACGAACTGCTATGGCTGCTTGCCTAAAAGAAAATTGGTTTTAGTTATGAGTAAAGTCAAGATTATAATGTCTTGTGATGAAGCGAATCACACCTGTGATAAAACGCAATATAAAGAAGCTTCTTTTTGGGAAAAGGTTAAGCTAAATATACATTTAATTTATTGTAGAGCTTGTAGAGACTATACTAAAAACAATACTAAGCTTACCAAAAAAATAAAAGTCTCTAAAATAGAATGTTTAGATAAGCAATGTAAAGAAAAAATGAAGCGAGATTTTGAAAAAGTCTTAGAAGACCAAAAGTTTTAGCAAAACATAAGTAACAATACTAGCCAAATAATGGTTAACCCTTCTACCCAAAAAGCACTGTAATATTTTCCTTGATTAATATTAGAAAACACCAAAAATAAAGCGGTGATTATTGTAATTATTGACAACGTAGCTATACTGCAAAATGCTGTGTCATTTTTAAAAAACTCTGCAAAATAAAACACCACTAGTAAAAGAACGCCCATTATTTTTGTTTGTTTTACCCCAATTATTTGAGGCATTGTAGAAAGCTTCAAACTATCGTAATTTAAATCTCTAATTTCAAAAGGCAGCATTAAAACTATAATAAACAAAAACCTTTGTACAGCAGTTAGTATAACATCATTATTAATTTGATATGTATTCTCAATTAAGGGAAGAAAAACAGTTACTCCTGTCCAAACCAAAGCTATCAAATATATTTTCAATCCTCCAATGCTACGTAAATTATGTTGTTTATCTAAAAACATGTGTTTAGGCAAAAACGGCATCGCATATAGAAACGTAACTACACCAAAACCTAAAATGTAGAAGAGTGATTTATGGCTTAATTGAAGCCCATAATAGCACATTAATAAAAAACAAAAAAATGAAAATATTTGAATCGCTTTAAGCCAACTAGTCAATCGGCGATGATGAAATTTTGCAACACCAAAATACTTTACGAAGTTGTAACCGGTTATAGAAGCAAAAAAAATAAAATAAAGTAAATTTTCGTCATATGGTATTTCAAATTCTAAAAGGGTTACCCAATTCAAAGAATAGACTGATAAAGCTACATGAACACTGCTATCTATATAAAAATTAAAGAGTTGTTTTAACCACTTCATTTTGTAAAAATAATCAAACTGTTAATAACGTTTTTAAATGGTTAAAAACTTTCCATTATCATTAATAAAACACGATTTTTATTACTTATTTTTGCGAATTATATAATTAATTTCACTTTAATGAATACAAACGCTTTTGCACTGCGTCATATTGGTCCTAGAGAAGAAGACCAAAACCTCATGCTAAAAACCATTGGAGCCGAGTCTTTAGATCAGTTAATTTATGAAACCATTCCAGACGACATCCGCTTAAAAAATGGGTTAAATTTAGATGAACCTATGACTGAGCATGAATATTTACTTCATATTCATGAGTTGTCTAAAAAAAATAAAGCATATAAAACATACATTGGTTTAGGATATCATCCAACCATTATGCCAGCAGTTATTCAGCGCAACATTCTCGAAAACCCAGGTTGGTATACCGCCTACACACCTTATCAAGCAGAAATTGCTCAAGGGCGTTTGGAAGCACTTTTAAATTTCCAAACAATGGTTATAGACCTAACAGGCATGGAAATTGCCAATGCCTCATTACTTGACGAAAGTACTGCGGCTGCCGAAGCCATGAGTTTACTTTTTGCGGTTCGTGAACGTGAACAAAAGAAAAATGACGTAAACAAATTTTTTGTTTCAAACAATATATTACCACAGACTTTATCGTTACTTCAAACAAGAGCTAACCCAATTGGTATTGAACTCGTAATTGGTAATGAAAATGAGTTTAAATTTTCTTCAGATTTTTTTGGAGCTATATTACAGTATCCTGGAAAAGACGGACAAATAACAGATATAAAAACCTTTATCGCTAAAGCGAATGATGCTCAAATTAAAGTAGCCGTAGCTGCAGATATTCTAAGCTTAGTAAAACTAGAAGCTCCAGGTAAATTTGGTGCCGATGTGGTTGTAGGAACTACCCAAAGATTCGGTATCCCGATGGGTTATGGTGGTCCTCATGCTGCTTATTTTGCAACTAAGGAAGTTTACAAGCGTGATATTCCAGGGCGTATTATTGGAGTTACTAAAGATGCCAATGGCAATAGAGCCTTACGTATGGCTTTACAAACGCGTGAGCAACATATAAAACGTGATAAAGCAACTTCAAATATTTGTACAGCACAAGTACTTTTAGCTGTTATGGCTAGCATGTATGCTGTTTATCATGGCGTTGAAGGGTTAAAATTTATAGCAAACAAAATACATAACAAAGCGGCAACACTTACAAATGCTTTAGAAAAACTAGGCTATACTCAGGTTAATACATCTTATTTTGATACGCTTCAAATTAAAACAGATTCAAAAAAAATAAAGAAAGTTGCCAAGGAAAAAAAGGTGAATTTGTTTTATCCAGACAATGAAACCGTAACAATATCCATCAATGAAACCACTGCAATTAGAGATATAAATTATTTAATATCTGTTTTCGCCGAAGCTGCTCAAAAAGAAACAACTGTTATCTCTTCTATTGATAAAGCCAACAATATTGATTCGGCTATTCAACGTCAATCAGAATTCTTAAAAGATGCAGTTTTTAATTCTTATCATTCTGAAACCGAGTTGATGCGTTATATAAAATCTTTAGAGCGCAAAGATTTAGCCTTAAATCATTCTATGATTTCGTTAGGTTCTTGCACCATGAAACTTAATGCAGCTTCTGAGATGCTCCCATTAAGTTGGTTTAAATGGGGAAATATTCATCCTTTTGCTCCCTTAAAACAGGCTAAAGGATATTTAACAGTGCTTAAAGAATTAGAAAATCAGTTAACCGAAATCACTGGGTTTGCAGCAACATCATTGCAACCAAACTCTGGAGCGCAGGGTGAATTTGCTGGCTTAATGGTTATTAAAGCCTACCATGAATCACGTGGTGATCATCATAGAAATATCTGTTTAATTCCTTCGTCCGCTCATGGAACAAATCCTGCTAGTGCTGTTATGGCAGGAATGAAAGTGGTGGTTACTAAATCTACAGATGAAGGTAATATTGACGTGGACGATTTACGTGAAAAGGCTATTTTACACAAGGACAACCTATCATGTTTAATGGTTACCTACCCATCCACACATGGTGTTTACGAATCAGCCATTAAAGAAATCACTAAAATTATTCATGATAATGGTGGCCAAGTGTATATGGATGGTGCTAATATGAATGCACAAGTTGGTTTAACAAACCCAGGTAATATTGGAGCCGATGTTTGTCATCTAAACCTTCATAAAACTTTCGCTATCCCGCATGGAGGTGGTGGTCCTGGAGTTGGTCCTATTTGCGTAGCAAAACAATTAGTACCATTTTTACCAGGAAACCCTCTAGTAAAAACAGGTGGCGAAAATGCTATAACGGCTATTTCAGCAGCTCCTTTTGGATCCGCTTTAGCGTGTTTAATTTCTTATGGCTATATAAAAATGCTTGGTGCTGAAGGATTAACACAGTCCACCAAAATAGCTATCCTCAATGCTAACTATATTAAAAAACGCCTTCAAGGAAGTTTTGATACGCTTTATTCAGGAGAACGCGGACGTGCTGCTCATGAAATGATTGTTGATTGTCGTCCTTTTAAAGCTAATGGCATTGAAGTGGTTGATATTGCAAAACGTTTAATGGATTACGGATTCCATGCGCCTACTGTGTCATTTCCGGTTGCGGGTACTTTAATGATTGAACCTACCGAAAGTGAAAGTAAAGCTGAAATGGATCGTTTTTGTGACGCTATGATTTCTATTAAAAAAGAAATAGATAGCGTTACAAAAGAAGATGAAAATAATGTTCTAAAAAATGCACCGCATACTTTGGAAATGATTACTGCTAACGAATGGTATTTACCTTACTCACGTGAAAAAGCAGCATTTCCATTGGATTATGTAAGAGAAAACAAATTTTGGCCAAGTGTAAGACGTGTTGATGATGCCTATGGAGATAGAAATTTAATATGCTCTTGTACCCCTATTGAAGCCTATTTAGAAGCATAATAGGCTTTTTGAACATCGTAAAATCATAAACAAAAAACATGGCCTTTAATTAAAACCTTTTATATTGCTATGTGCAATTTTAATTAAAGGCATTTTTACATTTATGAATATTAAAATTACTGGGACTGGAAGCTATATTCCATCCAATATTGAGAAAAACGAAAATTTTCACCAACATCAATTTTTAAATACTGATGGCTCTACCATAAATCATCCTAATGAGATTATTGTAGAAAAATTTCAAGCTATAACAGGTATTGATGAACGTCGTTATGCAAAAAACCATTTAAATTCTTCCGATTTAGGTTTTTTTGCTGCTGAAAAAGCAATTGCCGATGCTAAAATAAATCCTGAAACTATCGATTATATTATTGTTGCACACAACTTTGGTGACGTAAAACATAATGCTATTCAAAGTGATATGTTACCCTGTTTAGCTTCTAGAGTAAAACATAGTTTACGAATAAAAAACCCAAAATGCGTTGCTTACGATATCCTTTTTGGATGCCCTGGTTGGATTGAAGGTGTCATTCAAGCACAGGCATTTATTAAAGCTGGAATGGCTAAACGCTGTTTGGTTATTGGTTCTGAAACCTTATCTAGAGTTGTTGATAAACATGATAGAGATTCCATGATTTATTCTGATGGTGCGGGAGCAACTATTATTGAAGCTACAGAAGATGAAGGTGGTATTTTAGCTCACGAAACGGCTAGTTTCACCTATGACGAAGCATATTATTTGTTCTTTGGTAATTCAAATAACCAAGAGTTATGTAGAGATACGCGCTATATTAAGATGGATGGTCGTAAAATTTATGAATTTGCATTAAGTAATGTACCTAATGCTATGAAAACCTGTTTAGATAATAGCGGTTTAGATATCAAAGACGTTAAAAAAATATTCATTCATCAAGCTAATGAAAAAATGGATGAAGCAATTTTAAAACGATTTTATAGGCTTTATAAAACCGATATTCCTGAAGGCATTATGCCTATGAGCATTCATAAATTAGGAAATAGCTCAGTAGCAACTGTGCCTACTTTGTTTGATTTGGTTAAGAATAATAAATTAGAAAATCATAGTCTTACAAAAGGTGATGTTATTATATTTGCAAGTGTTGGTGCAGGAATGCATATCAATGCCATTGTTTACAAATATTAATATGACCGCGTTTGCGGAAATGCCAAAATGTACGAAAACACTTTTCCGAACAAACGTTTTAAACACACCATAAAGTTTCTTCAAAAGCACATATCTACTAAGGAAACTATTTTAGATTTGGGTGTTGTAAATCCGTTTACAACCATCATGCAGAAACAAGGTTATACTGTTGAGAATACCAAAGGAGAAGATCTAGATTTAGACACATCAACCATCGAGAGTAGTAATGCCGATGTTGTTACAGCCTTTGAAATTTTCGAGCATTTATTATCTCCTTTCACCGTATTAAAATCTATTAAAGCGGATAAGCTAGTAGCAAGTGTTCCTCTTAAATTATGGTTTTCTTCTGCATACCGAAGTAAAACAGATATGCTGGACCGTCATTACCACGAATTTGAAGATTGGCAATTTGATTGGTTATTGGAAAAAGCAGGTTGGAAAGTTTTAGACAGACAAAAATGGACTAACCCAACTAAAAAAATTGGAATCCGACCTTTTTTGCGTTGGTTTACACCTAGATATTATATTATTTACGCCGAAAGAGTTTAACTTTGAAATTAAACTTGAAGTTTGAATTTCTACATCATCATACCTGCACATAACGAAGAAAGCTCTATTGGTCTTACTTTGGATTCATTGGTTAATCAAACATTATTGCCAAAGCGTTTGATGGTTGTTAATGATAACTCTACAGATAACACACAAGATATTGTAGAGGCTTACGCAAAGAAACATTCGTGGATTTCATTAGTCAATTCAAAGTCATCAAATATTCATTTGCCGGGTTCAAAAATTATCAATGCTTTTTACAAAGGTTATGAACTGCTCGATGAAAATTACGATGTAATTTGCAAGTTTGATGCCGATTTAATCTTTCCTAAGAATTACCTAGAAACTCTTTCTAATCATTATAGTTCGAATATTAAATTAGGAATGGTTTCAGGGTTTTGCTATATAGAAAAAGATGGTAGTTGGGTATTGGAAAATTTAACCCGAAAAGACCATATTCGCGGTGCTTTAAAAGCTTACAAAAAAGGGTGTTTTTTAGAAATTGGCAAATTAAAACCATCCATGGGTTGGGATACCATTGATGAATTACTTGCTAAATATTATGGTTGGGACATTTTAACCGATGAATCGCTCCATGTAAAACACCTGAAACCAACAGGTATGAGTTACAATAAGGCTTCAAAATATTTACAAGGAGAAGCCATGTATAAAATGCGTTATGGTTTTGTTATAACATTTATTTCAGCGTTAAAATTGGCTTACAAAAAACGAAGTTTAGGTTTGTTAAATGACTATATAGCAGGTTATTTTAAAGCAAAAAAAGAAAACATGCCTTTTTTAGTTTCTGAAGAAGAGGGTACGTTTATTAGAGATCTCCGTTGGAAAGGAATAATAGGCAAACTAAAAGGATGAGATCCTGAAACAAGTACAGGATGACGCTAAAGCGTCAATTAAAACTCCAGTTTTTATAACTGTTTGAAGCTTCTAATTTATCTTCAATGGCATCATCTAGTTCAGGAAAAAAATCAATACCTGTTAAAACTTCAATGCTATCAACCGAAACTACAAACTCATACAAAGGTTTATTTGAGTTTTCATGTGGCATCAAAAAAGCAATCATTTTAGTTTTACCAGTATTATTATCAATCAGCACTTTGAAAAATTGATTGGGTACCGATACTTCTTCATCGCCTATAGTTTTCATGTTGCCTTTTAAAACGCCGCCCGTTACTACAAAAACCCCATCGTACTTACTTGCCCAATAACGTACTTTTTGTTCTAAAGTATTCCAAATGCCAGAATTAAAATCATGAAGTTGTGGGCTTATATTACTGGTTAAAAACGTTTCGTCATGTGCATTCTGGCTATATTTTCTATCTCCAGCAGGACAAAGATGACCGCGATCGTACCCTGAATTTTTATAATTTTTCCAATCAGCAGCACCTGTTTTTACAGCTTTGTCGATTTCAAAATAAGGGCGTTTATGGTTGGTATTTGATAAATGTGATTTTTTGAGCTCATAAGCCACCCATTCGGCTTGTTCGTGCGGTTCGCTATATGATAAAGAATACCCTTCATGATGCACTATTTGTCCTGTTGTACTTGATGGTAAAAAATACTCGTTAGTATCAATTTTAACTGTGTTTCCTGCTTCAATTATCTCAGATTTTTCTTCTTCACTTAAAAAATGTTCATAAGCATAAACCCCTAAAACAATGACTATAGCAAGAATTGAATAAAGTGTGCGTTTACTCATTAATCTAAAACAAATTCTAATGGTTGTCCAATTGCTGCATTAGGAAAACTAATTCCTAAGAGCGCTGAAATAGTTGGTGCAATAGCAGTAATCTCTGTTTTCTGCAAAGTTTCACCTTGTTTAATACCTTTCCCAAAGAATAGTAATGGTACATGGGTATCGTAACTAAATCCAGAATGATGATCGGTTCCTGTTCTGTTCCATTCGGTGCCTTTAAAGACTTCAGGGTTATAAACAAACATCATATCGCCTGAGCGTTTTTGATTATGACCATTTTGTAAAAGTGTTTCAATATAACCACCTGAACCTTCAAACTGATTTATATTTGATGTGATATAAACTTTATCAATTAAACTATACTTTAATAATTCAAGCGATAAAATTTCTTTTACATCTTTCAATACTAGGTTATTAGCATGGATTTTATCGTGATTGAGAAATATTTGACTATTAATTCTACTTAAAATTAAACCCGAGACTTTAAATTGCTTTTCTACAAAAGCATTCATTTCATCAAACATTTTACTTTCATCAAAAAGTCCAGCAGGAATTTTATTTGACTTTAAATAATTAGGAACGTGAGGAGCACCGTGATCAGAAGTTAAAAACACCGTGTATTGACCTTTACCAACTTTATCATCGAGAGCATTAAATAGTCGTTCTAAATCTAAATCCAAACGTAAATAAGTATCTTCAATTTCTACTGAATTTGGGCCAAAATCATGACCAACCTTATCAGTGCTGGAGTAGCTAACCGTTAAAACATCGGTTATTTCATCTTTACCTAATTCTTCTGAATCAATAGCTTTTATTGCAAAATCTGTAGTCAAACTATTTCCAAAAGGGCTTTCAGCTATGATTTGAAAATTACCGTTATGACTTCTTAAAGTTTGTAAATCATATGGAAAAGTGGCTGTTACTTTTCCTTTAAAAATGCGCTCATAATCATTTAAATCACTTCCGCTTTCTGTATAAGTATTTATATCATACAAAGTCTTCCATTCTTTAAAATATTTTTCGGCTGCATCGGATTTATTAAAATCTGTTACCCATTTTGGAAGTTCCTTCATATAAAATGAACTAGTTACCCAATTACCTGAACCATTGTTTTCAAAATCAAACCAATAAGCAGCATTGGCAGCATGACCTGCTGGAAAAACAGCTCCTCTATCTTTTAGCGAAATTCCTATAGATTTACCTCGCATTTGAGTAAATAACCTATTTTCATCTGCAAAAGTTGATGCCAGCATTCTATGTGGAGACATTTTTCCTGCTTCATTTTTTGTACCTATAGACTCTAAATTACTATCATTGGCACAATACACATTCCTTTTTAGATCTTTATCAAACCAATCATTACCAATAATACCATGGTATTTAGGCGTAGTACCCGTAAATATTGATGCATGTCCTGGTCCTGTTTTAGTTGGTATATAATTATAATGGTTGTTTTTACAATTAAACCCTTCATTTACCATACGCTTAAATCCACCATCACCATATTTATTATAAAAACGTGTTAAATAATCATACCGCATTTGGTCTACAACAATACCAACAACCAACCTCGGTTTGTCAACAGACGTTTTATTTAATGAAACAGTGTTTTGAGCTTTGCTTGTAAAATAAAATGAACAAATAAATAGTAGTAAAATGATTTTTTTCATAACGGTGTTTAATCTAAACCAAAAATACATATTTTAAAAACATCATAATTTAAAATTAAAGTTAAATACCTATAAGTTTTTTTTACTTTAGCAATTACAAATTTTAATATGACATACCTTCATAATATAGGAGCTTATTTTTTAATGATTGCTGAAATGTTTCGCAAACCAACCAAGTGGAGCGTAATGAAACAGCTTATTTTAAAAGATATAGACGACTTAATAATTGGCTCGCTTGGTATTGTTGCTTTTATTGCCTTTTTTGTTGGTGGTGTTGTTACTATTCAAACGGCATTAAACATTAGCAACCCTTTAATTCCGAAATATTTAGTTGGCTTTGCTACAAGACAATCCATAGTTTTAGAGTTTGCCCCAACTTTTATATCCATTATTATGGCAGGTAAAGTAGGTTCGTTTATTACTTCTAGCATTGGCACAATGCGAGTAACAGAGCAAATTGATGCTTTAGAAGTTATGGGGATAAACTCATTAAATTATTTAGTATTTCCTAAGTTCATAGCTTTAATGCTGTATCCTTTTGTAATTTCAATCGCCATGTTTTTAGGTATTCTTGGAGGTATGGCTGCTTGTGTTTATGGTGGTTTTAGCTCGCTTGAAGATTATATTATAGGTATTCAAACCGATTTTATTCCATTTCATATTACTTATGCGTTTATAAAAACGGTGGTGTTTGCTTTTGTTTTAGCAACTATTCCATCCTTTCATGGGTATTATATGAAAGGTGGCGCCCTCGAAGTTGGTAAAGCTAGCACAACATCGTTTGTTTGGACGAGTGTTGTTATTATTCTTTTAAACTATTTACTAACCCAAATGCTTTTAAGCTAATGATTGAAGTTAAAGATTTACATAAGTCGTTTGGTGAAGCTCATATTTTAAAGGGTATTACCACCACTTTTGACAAAGGAAAAACCAATCTTATTATAGGGCAAAGTGGTTCGGGGAAAACGGTTTTTTTAAAATGCTTATTGGGTTTGTTTGATTATGAAGAAGGTTCTATTGCTTATGATGGGGAAATTTTTTCGCAATTAACGGAAGACGAAAAACGTAATTTGCGTGCTAAAATAGGAATGGTTTTTCAAGGAAGTGCCTTGTTTGATTCTTTGACTATTGCCGAAAACGTGATGTTTCCACTTCGTATGTTTACTAAACAGAGTAAAAGCGAAATGCAAGACCGTGTTGATTTTGTTTTAAAACGGGTAAACCTTGAAGATGCTCATAAGAAAAAACCTAGTGAAGCCTCTGGTGGTATGCAAAAACGTGTTGCCATTGCTCGCGCCATTGTAAATAATCCTAAGTATTTGTTTTGTGACGAACCCAATTCGGGCTTAGACCCAAAAACAGCGATTGTTATAGATAATTTAATTAAAGAAATTACCGAAGAATATCAAATTACAACCGTAATTAACTCTCATGATATGAATTCGGTTATGGAAATAGGTGAAAAAATTGTGTTTTTGAAAAATGGTTTTAAAGAATGGGAAGGCTCTAAAGACACTATTTTTATAACCGATAACGAATCCGTTACCGATTTTGTTTACTCTTCAAATTTATTTAAAAAAGTACGAAGAATGTACTTGGATGAAAATCAGTAATGTATTATAGAAATTTCGTTGAACGTCTTTGTGTATGGATAGTTGTATGTTTCAGCAAGTAATTTAGCAAACATTCACGGACCAGAGGAGTTTCCGAAGGAAATTTCGAGTAGACTTGAACCAAGCAATGAATTATACACGTTGTTACCACACGTTTTTTTTAATTCCCATTAGTTTTCTCATTACTTGATTGTATCTGTATATAATTCGCATTTTACTTTGGCTTGGCTCAAATATATAAACATAATCTACTTTATACATTTTAGCTATTTCTTCTCGTCTTTGAGTTGTCTCATCTGTTGGCCAATCATATCCAACTAATAGAATATTTCGCTTTCCAGCTTTGAAATCTATTTTGGCTTTCTGTTCACTATATATATTTTGAAATTCAGGTTCAAGAACAGAGTCTCTTTGAATTGCTAATTTTCTGTCAGAAATCCGAAGTTTTAATGTGTCCACAATATCTTTAGGTCCAAATTCAAATTGTCCGTTAAAAAAGGGGGAATGTTCATTTATTTTAATTTTGATTGAATCTTTTAAAGAAATTCTAATTTTAAAAATTCCTAATGAGTCAGTTTCCAACTCGGTTAAACTATCTCTTTGAAATAATTGAATTTTGCTTTTTCTTTTATTTAGGTTTTTTGTGTATCTGTCGTCAGTATCTCTAAATAAGGCGAATTTGGTAGCCTCTGATTTATAAAATTCCACCTTTCCAATAATTTCTTTTTGAGAGTAAAGATTTTGTTGGAAAATCAAAATGATCAATATGAAAACGATTTTTCTCAAATGTATGGTAATGTTTTGATATGGATTTTTTTAATTGTTTATATCAGCAGTTAAACGAAGTTAGCTGAAATTTTTTACAATGTCAAGGTTCTAATTAACCCTTTTAACCACTAACGTATCTAAGTTTAGCTTCACTTTAAGCCACTTTTCCAGTTTGTCTTTGTCCTTTTTCCTAGCATCTTCTTTTGCTAAAGAATCTACCCATTTTACTGAAAAAATAGACAAGGTATCCATTTTTTTAAAGTTAGAATTAATCACATTAGCATATGAGAATTCTTCAATGGTTTCATAGTTTATTTTAACCTCCTTAGTTAATTCTTCAAAGGGGATATAATTTTTCTCAAGCTTCGAGAGTTGCCTTACCTTGCTTTCTAAAAAATTGATTTTTTCGGTTTGCGTCAATAAATCTAAAGAGTCTCGTGTACGAAGCTCCTCCATGTATTTAAAATTATCTAAGTTTTGAGACCTATTTTGGTTAACCACTAATTGAGCATTAGACAGCGACCCGTAATCTTTCATTCTATTTTGTAAAAGCGTAATAGTAGATTCAGGAATTTCATCTAAGCCAAACGTACTTAACTCAATACGTGGATTTTCGTTATCAGAATATATATATGTGGCATTCTTTTTTACATATTCAAAATGTGGTAATGCTATTAACTCATTATCCACAAAATTTTTAGCATCTCTATTAAAATTACTTTCTTTTAATACATTCAAAAACGTCCAAACTGCTGGCACCATAACTACCACAGCAAGTAACGTAGCCATTCTTGATATAAACTGTCGCTTTTTAGAATTGGCATATTTAAGCATAGGGAAACGCAACACTTTTAAAACAATAAATGTTGCCATAGCTATAAAAATGGTGTTGATAGTAAACAAGTACATGGCTCCTAAAAAGTATTCCCAATTACCTTTTGCTAAACCATAACCGGCGGTACATAAAGGTGGCATTAAAGCCGTAGCGATAGCGACTCCGAAAATCACAGACGCAATAGTACCACGTTTTGTACGGGCAATTATTAAGGCTAAACCACCAAAAAATGCAATTAAAACATCCCGGATATCTGGTCTTACTCGTCCTAAAAGCTCTGAAGTATCTTCACTTAAAGGGAATAGCCAAAAAAACAAAAACGCTGTTAGTAAACTTAAAACAATCATGGTTGCTAAGTTTACGAGCGATTTTTTTAAGGTGTCAATATCGTTTATTGCAATTGATAAACCTACTCCTAAAATAGGTCCCATAAGTGGTGAAATTAACATGGCGCCAATTACAACGGCTGTAGAGTTTGCGTTTAACCCAATGGAAGCCACAAATATGGAACATACCAAAATCCATGCGGTTGCTCCTTTAAAGGGTATATCGCCTTTTATGGCTTGAATAGTAGCATCTCTATCGGTGTCTTCTCTAAAATCTAAAAGTTCACTTAAAAACTTTTTAATACTAACAAATAACCCTTTGGCTTCCTTTTTAATTTCTTCTTTTGAAAGCTCGACGTTATTTTCCTTTTTTTCGTTGGCTTCCTCCGAAAAATTGAATTTACTTTCTTCGCTCATATTAATTAACCATATTGTTCTCCAAACTTGTCTTTAACTTGTTGAAGTGTTTTCTTTATATCCTGTTCTTTTGATTTAGGAAAGATAAGCAAAACTTCGTCTTTATCAACAATAATATAATCTTGTAAACCATCAACCACTACAATTTTATTGTTCTTAGTTCGAATTAAATTACCCGATGCTTCTTCTGTTAGGGTTCTGGCATTAACAACGGCGTTTCCATTTTCATTTTTATCCAATTTGTCATATAAGCTGCCCCAAGTTCCTAAATCGTTCCAATCAAATTCTGCTGCAATCACATATACATTTTTAGACTTTTCCATAATGGCGTAGTCTACCGAAATATTTTCAGCCAAAGGATAGTTTTCTTTAATAAATTCGTCTTCTAACTCAGTATTATAAACTGATATTCCAGCTTCAAAATGTTTATAGAGCGTAGGTTGATTGTTCTTGAACGCCTCAATAACACTTTTAGCACTCCACATAAAAATGCCAGCATTCCACAAAAAATTACCCTGTTCCAAAAACCCTTTAGCTGTTTTGTAATCAGGCTTTTCTCTAAATTGATTGACAGGTTTTATAGCCTCATTTGACGTTTTATCAAATTCAATATAACCGAAACCAGTGTTTGGAAACGTTGGTTGTATACCTAATGTCATTAACGCATTGTTTTTAGAGCAATAGCTAAAAGCTTGCTCAACATTTTTAGAAAACGTAGTTTCATCTTCAATCCAATGATCACTCGGTGCTACAATCATAATGGCATCTGGGTTCTCTTTTTGAATTTTTAAAGACGCATATAAAATACATGGCGCGGTATTACGCATGGCGGGTTCTAAAACCACCTGTTTTTGAGTAACTTCTGGGAGTTGCTCTAATACCAAATCATTGTAACGTTCATTGGTTAATATATAAATATTCTCTTTTGGAATTAAATGAGCTAATCGTTTAAATGTTTTTTGAATTAAGGTGTCTCCTGTTCCCAACATATCATGAAACTGCTTTGGAAAATCTTGAGTACTTACTGGCCAAAATCTTGATCCTACGCCTCCTGCCATTAATATGGCATAATAATTTTTATTCATAACGTTAATATTCTTTTAGTAATTCCACTTCTGCATTCGGATTAAAAAGATATAATCGTCCTGTTTTAACCTCAACGCATTCAAAGCGTTTTGTTCTTTTTTCTCCTCTTTTATAAACTTTTCCGTTATATAGTTTAAAAGATTGTCCCAAAGGTACTTCAAAAATAAAGGTTTTATTATTTGGCTCGTCGAATTGCTTTAAAGCGTAGGCCAATGATGTATCTGTATCGCTAGATGCTTTTGGGTTTTTAAAATGTTTAGCCAAAAGAGGCAGTAATTCATTTGGAAAAATATCAGGATTTAAAAATGGCAACATTAAATGTTGAAACGTTCGTTTCCATTCAACTCCATGCGGTTTTATAAATCGTCCGTAATTACTATAAGCTTCAAAATGAGCAATTTCATGTAAAAGAGTAATTAAAAAACGGTATTCGTTTAAGTTTGAATTAATTGTTATTTGATGTTTCCCGTTTGGTAAACGCTTGTAATCTCCATGACGAGTTTTACGTTCATTTTTAATTTTTACAACCAAATTATCATGCTCTAAAAGCTTTAAAACTTTAAGTAATGCTTTATTTGGAATATATTCTTGAAGCTTGTTTTGCATATAAAAGAATGCTATGGCGTAGAATTTGAAACCTGTAACAACTTTCCGTTGTAATATTTATTTCCGTTTAAAGAAAAATCAAAAATATATTCAGCCATTTCTAATGCTGTGGTTGGTGCTTGATATCCTGGAAAAGCTTCCTCTAGCATTTCTGTTTGTACTGCACCCAATGCCAACACATTAAATGAAATACCAGAATCTTTATACTCTTCAGCAAGTAGCTCTGTTAAGGTTATTACAGCCGCTTTACTAGAGCTATATGCTGCTAAACCAGGGAATTTCATACTGCCTTGAACACCACCCATAGAGCTTATAGACACTACATGACTATTGTTTTTCATAAATGGTAAAACAACACGTGTTAGTTCGGCAACACCAAAAACATTGGTTTTATAAACATGCTGAAAATCCTTAATAGTAGTTTCGGTAAATGGCTTGTTCAGTAAAGCTCCCGCATTATTTATTAAAATATCAACTTGCTTCCAATCTGTCTTTATAAAATCTTCAACTTTTTTATAAGCTTTACTATCTCCCAAGTCAAATGAAAATGATGTTACATTATCAAGTTTCAGACTTTGTATTGGCTTTTCATTACGGGAAAGCGCTAAAACTTTATGCCCTTTCTTTGCAAATAATTTTACTAGTTCGTACCCAATCCCTCTACTTGTTCCTGTTATAATGATTTTTTTACTCATTATTCATTATTATTTCTTTGGTTGAAGCGTTAATCATGCCTTGTAAAGCAGGTATCATTTTATTAATAAAGTTTGTCATATGTTCAAAATTCATTTTATCTGCCTCGTCATCTACATGATGATAATAATCAAAATTTGTAAAATCGAATGTAGAAATAGCTTGTGCAGGAATTTTAAACTCGTTATAAAATGGATAATTATCTGAGCGCTTAAACAAATTATATTGCTTTGCTTGCGGCAAAAAACCAACAATTTCTGATTGCGCATATTCATTTAGTTTTCCAGCCATATTAGACACATCATAACCTGTAATGTAAGATAAAAATTCACCTTCTGCTCTTGGCACTCCGATCATCTCAAAATTAATCATGGTATATAAATTCATATTGTCTTTCTTAAGTCTTTTGGCTAAATGCTCCGACCCTTTTAAACCCATCTCTTCAGCAGCATATAAAGTGAACAAAATACTGCGTTTATTATTTTTTACTTTTGAAAAATATTTAGCCCATTCTAAAACTGCAACAGTTCCTGAAGCATCATCATTAGCACCATTGGCGATCGTATCTCCATTAACTTCTTTACCTTTACCAATATGATCGTAGTGAGCTCCTAGAATAACAAATTCATTTTTAAGTTTTGGATCGGTTCCCTCTATATAGCCAACAACATTATACCCAACAATATCCTTTAAATTAAAACTATCTCTATACGTTTCAAAATAGGGCTTTACATTGTTTTCTTTAAATATGTTTTCAATATAAATAGCCGCTTTTTCAATACCTTTTGTACCTGTTTGCCTGCCTTCTAACTCATCTGATGCTAAATAATCTAGACTTAATTTCACATCTGTTTTACTTACAAAAATATCAGATTCAAGGGCTCTTTTAGTATTAGATGCGACATCGTCTGTGTGTTGTTCGTTTTCAGTATTCTTAACTGATTTTGGGTTAGTTTCAATAATTTGCTTTTGACCACCGCAACTAAAAATGAATGCTATAACGAGAATAGATAATAAGTTTTTCATAGATTAAATTTAATTTTTAAAGATATAAAACTAATGGATTATGAGTATAATTATATGTTAATTATTACATGATAAATTAATTATTACCTATATTTGAGTAAGTTAGAATTCTCCTCCCTTCATCTGTCACTGATTTTAATTAATAGCAAAATTCATCATTTTAAAACTGATGTCATTAATCGTTGCTTTTTTAAATTAAATAGAATGGATTTTAAATGTATTGTTAAACTATTATTGATTTTTATTACGATAAATAGTTACACTCAATCTCAACACACCGTAATAGGTTTAATCTCAGACACAAATAATAAAGGTATTGCTTATGTAAATGTTTTATTAATTAAAGCAACTGATTCCACCTTAGTTAAAGGAACTATTTCTTCAGATAATGGAACTTATAAAATTGACAATATTAATACTGGAAATTACATTATTATGAGCAGTTTTGTTGGTTATAAAACCACTTACTCTAAACCTTTTAATTTAAATTCAGATTACAAAGTTGAAACACTAATACTAAGTGAAGGTGAGGAACTTAACGAAGTTGTTGTCGAAGCTAAAAAACCTTTATATCAGCAAAAAGTTGATAGAATGGTTATAAATGTTGAAAATAGCATTGTATCGGCAGGTGGGACAGCTTTAGAAGTTCTAGAACGTTCTCCTGGAGTAAATGTTAACAGACAAAGTAATAGTATCTCTATTGCTGGGAAAGAAGGTGTAGTGGTAATGGTTAACGATAAAATAAGCTATATGCCAGCATCTTCATTAGTGCAAATGCTAGAAGGCATGAGTGCCGATAATATTGTATCCATTGAACTAATAACCACACCTCCTGCAAATTTTGACGCTGAAGGTAATGCAGGCTATATTAATATAATATTGAAAAAAAGAACCGATTTAGGGCTTAACGGATCCTATACGATTTCTGGAGGTTATGGTAACGGAGTAACAAACAATAATAATCTTAATTTTAATTACAGGAAAAATAAAGTAAACCTCTATGGAAGCTACGGATTCTCGCTTGACAAAAGAGGGCAAGTTTTTAAAACCAGCAGACAATATGAAGACAACGGGAATTTGTTGGCTTCTAGCACTGTTACAGATAGAGACCCCACACAAAGAAATCATAACTTAAGATTAGGATTAGATGTAACAGCTTCAGAAAAAACTATAGTAGGTTTGCTAGTAAGTGCTTTTGATAATAGATGGTCTATGGACGCCATTAATAATAGTTTCGATTCAGAAAATGGTGTACCAACTTCCTATGTGATTTTAGACAATGATGAAATAAATCACCTAAAGCATTATGGAATAAATTTTAACATAAAACATAATTTTACTGAAGATGATTTTATAAGTTTTGATGCAGATTACATCAATTATAAGTTTGACAATCCTACAAATTATGAAAATTCATTTTTCGATGAAAATAATAATTTTGATAGAATAGAACTTTTAAGAAGTGGTAAAAAAACACCTATAGAAACCTGGGTTGGTAAATTAGATTATAGCAATAAAATAAATGATAAAATAAAAATTGAAACCGGTATAAAAGGTACAAAATCGAATTTTGAAAATGATGTAAATGTTGATGATTTTGTAAATAATGATTGGGTTACAGACCCTAGTTTAACTAACAAAAGCGATTTAGACGAAAAAATATATGCTGCTTATGGTGCCTTGGATTATAGTATAAACGAAAAAACGAGTATGAAGGTTGGTATGAGGTATGAGCATACAAACTCAAAATTAGATACCGACACGCAAGGTACTGTTGTTGATAGAGATTATGGCATTTGGTTTCCAAGCGTGTTTTTAAACAGACAAATAAATGATACTTTAAGTTTAAATCTATCGTATTCAAAACGAATTACCAGACCTACTTTTAACGATTTGGCACCTTTTGTTATCTTTTTTGATCCTAATACTTTCTTATCAGGTAATGCGTCACTTCAACCAGCTATATCTAATGCTTTTAAATTTGATGTTAATTACAAATCATATTTTTTATCGTTTCAATATACTATTGAAGATTCCTCGATTGCAAATTTTCAAGAGCGCATAGATGAAGGGACCGGAAGATTAATTTTTGAAGCAGCCAACTTAGATTATACCAAAACATTTGGAATTACCTTAGGAGTACCAATAAAATTAACTAATTGGTGGCGCACCCAAAACAACCTTACTTTTATAAAACAAAAGGTAAGAGCTTTTTACAATGATGAACCTATAGAATTGAGTCTGGGTAATTTCTCTGCAAACAGCACACATTCTTTTAAAATTTCGGATACTTTTTCAGCTGAATTATCAGGATTTTATGCTGGACCAGGATTTTTTGGGTCTGCAAAATATGATGAAGTTTACGGTATTAATTTAGGCTTACAAAAAAAGTTTAGTGAAAAATGGGGTACACTTAAATTTTCAATAAACGATATTTTAGACAGTATAGAATTTAATGGAGGTACAGACTTACCAGAGCAAAATATTAAAACCAGAAATACATTTGATTTTTTTAATAGAACCTTTGCTATATCTTATTCTCGCAATTTTGGTAATAGTAAACTTAAGTCGTCACGTAACCGTCAAACAGGTTCGGAAGAAGAGAGACAACGCGTAAACTAAAAAAAACCTGCTTCAAGTTAATGAAACAGGTTTTTACTATTTTGAGATTCCCGCCTTTGCAGGAATTTTTACACTAACATAGTAACTGGATTTTCAATATATCCTTTTAAAGTTTGTAAAAATAGTGCACCAGTTGCACCATCAACCGTTCTATGATCACATGCTAAAGATAATTTCATGGTATGCCCAACGACTATCTGACCATTTTTAACCACTGGTTTTTCAACAATATTTCCAACAGAAAGGATTGCTGAATTTGGTTGGTTAATAATAGATGTAAATGTATCGATACCAAACATACCTAAGTTAGAAACTGTAAATGTACTTCCTTGCATTTCATCTGGAGTTAGTTTTTTGTTTCTAGCTTTTCCTGCAAGCTCTTTTACTGCTGCACCTATTTGAGGTAAAGATTGCTCGTTAGCAAATCTTACCACTGGTACAACCAAACCATCTGGAACCGCTACAGCTACACCAATATGTACGTGGTTATTTAAACGCATTTTATCCGCAAACCACTGAGAATTTACTTGAGGATGCTGCTTTAATGCCAACGCACAAGCTTTAACAACCATATCGTTATATGAGATTTTAGTATCTGGAATGGTATTAAATTGAGCACGGAATGCCATGGCATTTTCCATATCAAACTCTACGGTTAGATAATAATGAGGTGCAGAAAATTTAGAATTTGTTAATGCCTTGGCAATGGCTTTACGCATTTGCGAATTTTCTACATCATCAAAATCTTCTTGTCCCGATGGCACAAATTTACCAACCGAAGCTCCTGAAGCTGCAGGGGTATAGTTTTCTATATCACGCTTAACAATACGTCCATTTTCACCAGAACCTTGTATTTTTGTTAAGTTTATTCCTTTTTCCTCAGCTAACTTTTTTGCTAAAGGAGACACATATACACGCCCATTTGCAGTAACAGGTGTTGGTGCAGGCGCACTCGTTTTTGGCGCAGATGCTGCTGGAGCACTTTTAGGTGCTTCTTTTTTTGCTTCAGCCTTTGGTGCTTCTTCTTTCTTCTCTGGAGCTGATGCTGCTGAAAAATTAGCGGCCACACCAGAAACATCGGTTCCTGCAGGACCAATTATTGCCAACAATGAATCTACTTTTGCAGATTCACCCTCTTTTAAACCTATCTCTAATAAAGTACCTGACTGGAACGATTCAAACTCCATAGTCGCTTTATCCGTTTCTATTTCGGCTAAAATATCACCTTCTTCAACTTTATCTCCTACTTTTTTCAACCAAGTTGCAACTGTTCCCTCTTCCATGGTATCACTTAACCGTGGCATAGTAACTACTATAACACCTTCAGGCAAGTTTGCAGACTCCTTTGATGCTTCACTTTTATCAGTTTCAGCAGGTTTAGCTTCTGTTGAAGTTTCTTTAGTTTCTTCTTTTGTTTCAGAATTGGTATTTCCTCCTCCATTTAACAGACCCGAAATATCTTCTCCTTCATCACCAATAATAGCTAAAAGTTCATCTACTTTAGTGGTTTCTCCTTCCTGTACTCCGATATGAAGTAAGACGCCCTCATTGAAAGATTCGAACTCCATGGTGGCTTTATCCGTTTCTATTTCGGCTAAAATATCACCCTCTTCAATTTTGTCGCCAACTTTTTTCAACCAAGTTGCAACAGTTCCTTCTTCCATTGTGTCGCTTAAACGCGGCATGTTTACTACTATTGCCATAGCTTATAATTTATGTTGAATAAATGGATAATCTTCTTGTTCATATACAACATCGTACATCACATTCTTATCTGGGAATGGAGATTCTTCAGCAAATTTTTCACATTCTGAAACCTTAGTTTTCACACGCTTATCAATCACCTTTATCTCTGCTTCTGTAGCATATTTCTTTTCAAGGAGAATATCTTTTACCTGTGTAATCGGGTCTATTTTTTTGTATTCCTCAACTTCGTCTTTCGTTCTGTAATGTTGAGCATCACTCATAGAGTGTCCCCTATAACGGTATGTTTTTAGTTCCAAGAATGTAGGTCCATCACCTCTTCTAGCTCGTTGAATAGCTTCATCAAAAGCTTCAGCAGCTTTTACAGGATTCATTCCATCTACTGGTCCACAAGGCATTTCATAACCTAAACCTAATTTCCATATCTCAGTATGATTTGCAGTTCTTCCAACCGAAGTTCCCATAGCGTAACCATTGTTTTCGCAAACAAAAACAACAGGTAGTTTCCATAACATGGCTAAGTTGAAGGATTCATGCAAAGACCCTTGTCTTGCAGCACCATCACCAAAACAACATAAGGTTACTGCATCGCTACCATGATATTTATCGCCAAAAGCAATTCCTGCTCCTAATGGAATTTGACCACCAACAATACCATGTCCTCCATAAAAACGAAACTCTTTAGAAAATATATGCATAGAACCTCCTAGTCCTTGTGATGTTCCTGTGGCCTTACCATATAATTCCGCCATAACTCGTTTAGGGTCAACTCCCATACCAATTGGCTGAACGTGGTTACGATAAGCAGTTATCATTTTATCTTTAGTCAAATCCATTGCATGTAAAGCCCCTGCTAAAACAGCTTCTTGACCATTATATAAGTGAAGAAATCCTCTTACTTTTTGTTGAATGTATACAGCAGCTAGTTTGTCTTCAAACTTTCTCCAAAACAACATATCTTCATACCATTTAAGGTAAACCTCTTTTGTGATTTTTTGCATCGACGATTAATATGGTTTTATAATTTAGCTAACAACAAAAGTAATACATTGTGAGTTATTGCAAAAATACTAGGTAATGAATGTAAAAAAAATATTGAAATAATACTATTTTTAAAAATGATTAAATATTTAACAATAGTTAATCATTTAATTTTTTAAATATTAAATGATTAGTTTCAAAGTAAATTCTTATCAAATACTAAAGGCAATAAGTTTGATAATGAATTTGACTTAACAATTTTACCAATTTCGCCCATAAAATATATTTCAATGGGTGTTTCTTGTTTTATTTCGTATTCCGCAATAGCCTGTCTACAAGCACCACATGGTGGAATCGGATCTACTGTTGGTTTGTTTTTTGAAGTTGCCGAAATAGCCATTCGAAGTACTTTGGCGTCTGGAAATTGTGACCCTGCATAATAAATGGCCGTTCGTTCTGCACATAACCCTGAAGGATAGGATGCATTTTCTTGATTATTGCCAGTAATAACCTCATCGTTATCAAGAATTAATGCAGCTCCAACATTAAATTTTGAATACGGAGCATACGCCTTATCTCTAGCTTCTACCGCTTTTTCCATTAAAGAACGTACTTCATTGGGGAGTTCAGATAAACTGTCAAAAACGTAAAGTTTAGATTCTATTTTAATTTCCTTCATATTCAAATGTATTCAATAAATGTAATAAACAAAAAAACTATTGCCCAACGAACAATAGTTTTAATTCTTTTTACACAGATACTTAATTAATATTCTTGATATTCGCCAGCACCTATATTAAACGTTAATGAAAAACGTAATGTATTCTCTAAAGGACTTTGAATTTTTGATGCAGAAAACAAATACGACAAATCAATATTTACGACATTGGCTTTAAAACCTGCGCCAAGTGCTAAAAATTTTCTAGCACCTTTATCTTCACTTTCATTAAAATAACCCGCTCTAAAAGCAAACGAATCTTGATATAAATATTCCGCACCAAGTGCCCAAGTAAATTCTTTTAACTCTTCACTAAAACCATCTGGCGCATCACCAAATGATTGAAAAATCCCCGACAAAAAGCTTACATCTTGAGATTTTCCACCTATAATAACATCTTCTTCTTGCACAGAACCTAAGGTATCAACACCTTCATCATAAACGCCATTATTATTTTCATCAGTATAATTATATACATCACCTAAAGCAGGTGGTGTTGGCACTAAAAGTTTTGCTACTTCTGCCGTTACTGCAATCTTATTATAATCATCAAATATAAAATCAAACCCAGCTCCTAAACGTAAATTGGTTGGTTGAAAATTTTCAGAACCATCCTCGGTATATTTGAATTTTGGCCCTATATTTTGAATAGCAAATCCAGCCCTCCAACGTCCGTTAAAATCTGAATAAGCTTCTTCTTCACTTTGATAATAACCAGAGATATCAACTCCAAAAGTACTGGCGCCGTCTGTATTACCACTTCCATCATCCAATCTTAAATCAGACACCAAATATCGCATAGCGACTGACATACCAAACTGATCTGTAAGCCTTAATGCATAAGAAGCATCAATTGTAAATTCATTTGGCCTTTGAATTAAAGCTTCTGAAAATTCATCATTAACAAATTCGATATCTCCCAACGAAAAATACTTTAAACTTACTGCAAAAGCACTTCGCTCATCTAATCTATTAAAATAAGTCAAGTTCCCTAAGAAAATATCATTAACCAACTTACTTAAATAGGGTGTATAACTAACACCAAATCCAGATTTAGTTTCAGAAAACACATATTTTGATGAATTCCACTGTTGTGAAAAGGCGTCAACACCAGTTGCAACACCCATATCTCCTAAAGCAGCAGCACGTGCATCAGGCGCGATTAAAACAAATGGAAGTCCGGTTGTAATTACTCTTGGATTGTTTTGTGGGATTGTCGTTGTTTGCGCATTTAAATTAAGTACAAAAACGAGTACCATTAATAGCAATATTTGATTCTTCATGTAATAGTTTTAATTTAACAAATATAAATTTTTATTATAGTATAACAAGTTTCTCTATCTTTTCTACAGTCTTGTTTAACAGGTTTGAACGCACTTTTAATTTATATATATAAACCCCTTTACCTATTTTATCTCCAAAGTCGTCTCGTCCGTCCCAAATTAAATCTCTTGATAATGAACTTGTGGTTTTTATTCCTCCAGTTGTTTGCCCGTTCAACGTTCTTACCAGTTTCCCTGAAACAGTGAATATCTGTATAGAAACGTCTAAAGGCTCCGAACTATTGTGATTAAACCAAAATTCTGTATAATTCACAAAGGGGTTTGGATAGTTAAGAACATTATTTATAACTAATTCTTGATCCTTGTCAAATACAATGAATTGAATTTCGGAAATTGATGAGTTATTGTAAACATCCCAAGCTTTGAGTGTTAAAGTATGAAGACCTGGTTCTAAATCCCTAAATGGAAAACTCACCGTTCCTTTCGTATAGTCATCTACTTCTGTTTGATAATAATCATTTAAAATTACAGGATTTGTTTCATCACCATCAAGGATAGCAACAATATCATGCCCAATACCACTGGCTGTATTTATACCGTGAGAATCTTCTAATTTTGCTAATAATGTGGGTTGCTCATTAGTTATTCCACCTGAAACAAAATTCTCATCATTCATATATAATGATATTGTTGGACCAACGTTATCTTCGGCAGCATTTTCGTTAATTCCACCAATTCTTATGGTATTGATACTCGCTCCTGCTTGATCCTCAGTTAATGCTTCATTTTTTGAATAAAAACTAACTTTACCAAACCCTACAGGAATACCAATATCTTTAGGAACCACGAAATCAAACTCAAATTGACCATTTCTAACCGATGCTTGTCCTCGGAATATAATTTCTCCTAGTGTCGTGAAATTTAACTTTACTAATTGTCCATTTAAACGTGTACCATCGTTCGCTAAGGTTTCTCTATTAATGGATTTATCATAGATTGTAGTAGATAAAGTACCATTATAGTTTGGTAATAAATTACCTGAAATATCGGTTACCTCTCCAGCTAGTTTTACATAACTTAGTGCTTTTAACGTATCTGTAGATTGTGCAATTGGTACATCATTTATTTCTGTCAGTCTTATATTTGGCTTAGAAAAAGCCAATTTCATAGCTGGATCTCCAATAAAAAATATTAAGCGTTTTTGGCTAGCACCCGCCACTGCTGGATCGCTTTTTGCAAGTCTTAAAGCCTCTGCCATAGAAGGATATTCATTATCAGCATACGTATCATTATCACTATAAGAGAACAAATATTCACCTAAAGTATTATTGAATGAAATTGCGAAACTTACAAAAATCTGCCTTGTAGTGGTTATTAAACCAATGGCTCCGGCTTGTTTGCTCCAATAGGTAAATTCTCCAGCGGTTTGCCTAAAAGGGTTATCAAATCTTGTAAACTCGCAAGTTACTGTTACGAAACAATTGAGTTTACAAAAGTTTCTGAAGCCTTCAATATCAGGTTTTAATAAAATACGCTCTTCTGCTAAACCATCTTCTCCTCCATGTCCAAAATAATTTACAACTAGTGCACCATTATCGACAGCATTTACAATTTCGGTTGTTACGGCTGGATATGTTTCACCTCCTGCGGAAGTTTCCTGTTGAAAGGCATCAGAGTGAATTTTTACCACATTAATAAATGGCTTTTCCTGAGTGACTAAATTACCTACATTATCAGTCGTTTCTTGTAATAATCCTTCCCAGTCTTGATCAACATCATCAGAAATAACTACAAAATTATTACGCCAACTCCCTAAAGCTTCCTTAACATAATATGACTCTATTTTATCAACCATTTCTTTAGCTTGCTGAGGAGAATCTACCAAAATTCTACCTACTGCAATATCCAGTCTATCGCTTGTTGTCAAAGTTCCTTCGTTATCATCCATCATACCATAAAAATCATCTGATACAAACGAGGTAGTTAAATTAAAACTATTATAGGCGTGCCAAGAAGGAACTATATTTGTATTGTTCGGAATTCTATCTTTATAATCAAAAGACCCGTCGCCAAACAAACACAAATATTTTATTCTATTTTCAGGTGAACTCGCATTATCATAAACGTATTTAACTAGGTTTCTAATAGCTCCAATATCCTGGTTGCCAGTGCTAAACTCATTATAAATTTGGTCTAACCCAACTACTTTTACATTCAAATTGTATTTTTCAGTATTTATTTGTCCTAATCGCTCTGCTTGAGAAAGCAAATTATTAGGCGCAACTATAATATAGTCTATGTCTTGAAAATTTCCTTGACTATTTTGAAAAATAGTTCCTTTAATGTTTTGATTGCTTACTGTTGTTTTAGAATCAAACTTTGGCTCAAAATAATCTGAAGGGGTCAGAGCTACATAAGTTTTTAAACTTCCTAAAGTTGAAGTAAAACTCAAAGTTGAATTTTGGTCTTCATTAATAAAATCTGAAACATTATAAATATCTGTCACGTCCCACACTTCAGATATTTGAGATGCATTTGCTATACTATATTGTCCAATTCCAGAAGCTGTTGTAACATCACTATTTTCAAATTGGAATTGCTTATTATTAAAATTCAACGCTCTTTTGGCTTTTATCGATATAAAATCTAAATACCCTAGAGTGCTTGGATTTCCTTGATTATCAAAATTTAGTCCTACAGAAATTTTTGAAGTATTTACATTAACATTTCCAAAATAAGAAGCTCCATTTGCCAATGTTGGACTAGTAACTCCAGGAATTGACAATGTAGCTATTGATGAACTATTTACTGTTATTTCCATATTACTGTTGGATGAAGAAGCTGTGGCAACAATAACACTTAAATTTATAGGCTCTGTTGTTATAATATCTGGAAAATCAAATTCGTAAAGTTTATTGCTCTCAACATCAAATCTGTCTCCAAACCATCGTCTTCCTAAAGAAAGTAAATTGTATTCATCAACCTCATAAAACTGGTAATCTTCAAAAGTGTTAATAACCATATCAACATTTCCAGTTGGCTGTGTAAGAGACTGAATACGTTTACCTAAACCAGCACCAACGTTTATGTAATAATAGGTCTTATCTGTATAACAATTAATATTTGTAATACTTTCGGCATTATAGCCTTTCGGGCCTTTTGCATAAAACAAAATATAATCCTCATTATTAAACACACCATCTTCTTCTCCTACAAATTTTATAGCATTTTCTGGAACATCAAAAGGATACGCTATAGCATTGGAGTATGGAATCATGCTTCCCCCATGACCATACAACTTAATAGTTCTTGGGTCTACGCTATTTACATTAACCCCTAAACGTTGCAAAAAACTCTTGGATAATTTAAAAACGCCTGTAGTATCTACATAAAATCGATACCATTCGCCTGAACGCAAAACCGAGTTTGAAATTACCTTAGAACCCGTAAAGTTTTTATTGGCACTAAACCCTTGATTACTCAACCCAAGTTTATAGTTTAATTGAAAAGAAATTAACTTTTTATAACTACCGTTATTATCTTTAAGAATAGGGGCAATTTGAAAATAGGCATACTTCTTATCTCTTGCTATAGAGTTTTCTAAACTAAACTGAAGTTTATTAGGGATGGAATTAACATCTAAATCTTTTAAATCTGATTTAGATATTGTTTTATATACTATATTGGTGACTGTAACAGAAGATTCATCAATAAACCCATTACTTTTCCACTGATCAACGAACATTAGCCCTTCATCAAAACTGTATGAAAAATGTTCTTGATTAAAAGATGGAATTTTAATTTTAAAGTTGCTACCTAAAAGTGTTTGGTCCTCTTCCCAAACAATAGTATACTTTTTTTGTTGCGCCAGTACAGTTGTTGAAATAATCAACAATAAAACTAAAAATTCCTTTTTCATCACTAAAGTAACGTCATTAACGTATTGTTATTATTAAAAAAACAACAATTTTAAAAACTAAACCAAAAATACAATAATAAATTAGTAAAACACACGTTAATACAAGACAAAATAACTGCGCAAAACAGCAAAATCATCGATGTATGGTTTAAAAAATAGGGTGAAATACACTTTTTTTTGGTTAAAATGCAAAAAATAGCTTGGTTTGTTCAGTTTAATTATTATATTGCAGCACCAAAAATATTATTAGCTTACTTAAAAGTATGGATATGAAAAAAGTAGTAGCAATCAAGATTTTATTAGTTCTGGCTATTTCTGTAGTTTCAACTAGTTGTAAAAAATCTTCGAGTTCAAAGAATAGTTCTAGAGCGACAGGATGGCAAATCAACTCTAGAGATGGAGGTTTTCAGTACAATACTGACTTCAAAGAACAAGAAACTTCTCCAGGTTTAGTATTTATAGAAGGAGGTACCTTTACAAAAGGTCGCGTTCAAGATGATGTGATGCATGATTGGAATAACAGCCCAAATCAGCAACATGTTCAATCATTTTATATGGATGAGACTGAGGTTACCAATGCTATGTACATGGAGTATTTAGATTGGATTAAACGAGTTTATCCACCTTCGGATGAAAATTTTAGAGCCATTTATCATGGTGCCTTACCAGATACATTGGTTTGGAGAAACCGTTTAGGATTTAACGAAGTGATGACAGAAAACTACCTGCGTCACCCAGGTTATGGTGAATATCCTGTTGTTGGTGTAAGCTGGATTCAAGCTGTTGAGTTTGCTAACTGGCGTTCAGATCGTGTTAACGAATACAACTTAGAAAAAGCTGGCTACCTAAAACGTGATGCTAAAGTTACTGATGTTAATTCAGATCAAACATTTAGTACAGATACTTATATAAACGCACCAACTTTAACATATGGTGGAAATGAAGAAATTATAAACCCAGAAAGAGGTAATAAAAGATTTGCTAGAACGGATGCCGATGGTAACGAAACTAACATTTATGCTACTCGTGAAACTGGTATAATTTCGCCAAAATACAGACTACCAACTGAAACGGAGTGGGAATATGCTGCTTTAGGTTTAAGTGAAATTAGAAGTTACAACCTATACCGTGGGCGTAAAAAATACCCATGGGACGGACAATATACACGTTCTGGAAAACGTAAAATACGTGGTGACCAAATGGCTAACTTTAAGCAAGGGAAAGGTGATTATGGTGGAATTGCAGGTTGGTCTGACGATGGTGCTGATATTACTAATGCTGTAAAGTCATATGAACCTAATGACTATGGTTTATACGATATGGCCGGTAACGTTGCTGAATGGGTTGCCGATGTTTACAGACCTATAGTTGATGATGAGTTTAATGATTTTAACTACTACCGTGGTAATGTTTATACTAAAAACGCCTTAAACGAAGATGGTACTGTTAAAGTTGTTACAGTTGATGATATAGTTTATGATACTTTATCAAACGGAAAAGTTGTTGCCAGAAATTTACCAGGTGAAATCTTAAAAGTTCCTGTTGATGAAAATGAAACGTATTTACGTACCAATTTTGACAGAAGTAATGAGATAAACTTTAGAGATGGTGACAGACGTTCTTCTAGATATTTCGAAAACTTTGGTGATGATGAAGAAGGTGAAAAAGATAATGAAACCCGTAAAATGTACAATTCGCCTAAGCATACCATTACTCGAGATTCTCTTGGAAATATTATTAGAGAATACGACAAAAGAAGTAATAGAACTTCTTTGATTAATGATGAAGTTAGAGTTTACAAAGGTGGTTCTTGGAAAGATAGAGAATACTGGTTAGACCCTGCTCAAAGACGTTACTTCCCACAAGATATGGCTACAGACTACATTGGGTTTAGATGTGCTATGTCTCGTGTAGGATCAAAAAGCAAGAAAAAGAATAAAACAAAAAACTAACATATAGTTTTCTGTTATAAAATATAAAAGTCCTAACGTTTGTTAGGACTTTTTTAATACTTTTAATTTCACAAATAAATCTAATTCAATCTTTTGAAAATAGAACAGCTACATAAACATTTCCTAGAATGTAATTCGGTATGCACCGACACTAGAAAAATTCAAAAAAATGACATGTTTTTCGCATTAAAAGGCGATAATTTTAATGGAAATTCTTATGCTAAAAAAGCTATTGAACTGGGCGCAAAATATGCTATAGTTGACGAAGCAGAATTTGATATTTCAACTGAAACGATTTTAGTGGATAATGTTTTAGAAACACTTCAAAAACTAGCAACGTATCACCGAAATCATCTAAAAACACCTATAATAGCCCTTACTGGAAGTAATGGCAAAACCACGACTAAAGAACTTATCAATACCGTGCTTGCTCAAAAATACAATACAACAGCAACCATAGGTAATTTAAACAATCATATTGGTGTTCCATTAACACTATTATCGATGACAAAAAACACTCAAATTGGTATTGTAGAAATGGGTGCTAATCATCAAAAAGAAATTGCGTTTCTATGTGAAATAGCTCAACCTGACTACGGTTATATTACAAATTTTGGAAAAGCTCATTTAGAAGGATTTGGTGGTTTAGAAGGTGTGATTAAAGGCAAAAGCGAGATGTATGATTATTTAATTACTCATAACAAAACTATTTTTGTTAATGCTAATGATGTTATTCAGGTTAATAAAACTAAGCAAGCAAAAATCTACACTTTTGGGAATTCAGATCAAGATGTTGTGATTAGCTTTGTTGGTGCAAACCCATTTGTGTCTTGTAAGTATAATAAACTAACTATAGAAAGTCAGCTTATTGGCGATTACAATTTTAATAACATAGCTGCTGCAATTACAATTGGGAGCCTCTTTAAAGTCGACCCAAAGTCAATTAAAAAAGCGATTGAAACATATACTCCCAAAAATAATCGCTCACAGATAATTAATTTAGATTCTAATAAGATTATTCTAGACGCTTATAATGCAAACCCAACGAGTATGCAAGCTGCCTTAGGTAATTTTGAAAAGCAATCTGGTTATAAAATTGCTATTTTAGGTGATATGTTTGAACTTGGCAACGAAGCAAAAAAAGAACACCAACATATCGCTGATATAGCTGTATTATTAAACATCGATAAGGTGATTTTTATCGGTGAAAATTTTTATGAAACAAATATAAATTCTAACAAAGCATCTAAATATAAACTGTTTGATGACTTTAAAGCTAATTTCAATATGTCTCAAATAAAAAACTCTACACTTTTAATTAAAGGATCCCGAGGTATGGCTTTAGAACGAGTTTTGGAATTATTATAAAAGTGGGTCATACTGGATTCGAACCAGTGACTTCTACCCTGTCAAGGTAACACTCTGAACCAACTGAGTTAATGACCCTTTTTTAGCTAAGTATAAAATTAAATAAATATAGGAATAAAAAAAGCTTCCATTTCTGGAAGCTCTGTGGGCGCGAAGGGATTCGAACCCCTGACCCCTTGGGTGTAAACCAAGTGCTCTGAACCAACTGAGCTACGCGCCCTCTAATTTGGATTGCAAATATAATCTAGTTTTTAATACTGCAAAAACTTTTTTGAGAAAATTTTAAATTATTTCAGCTACCACAAAAGTACTACCACCAATAAAAATAAAATCATTTGCAGTAGCATTTTGTAAAGCATTTTTATACGCCTCATTAACTGAATTATAAGACGCTCCTTTTAGTTCATGTCTATTAAAAACATCCTTTAATTCCTTAGCATCTAAACCTCGTGGAATATCTGGCTTGCAAAAGTAATAGGTAGCATTTTTGGGCAGTAAATCTATTATTGAATTTAAATCCTTGTCATTTACAACCCCAAAAACGATATGAAGTTTATCAAACGCTTCAAATTTAAACTGGTTAATCACATAGGTTAACCCTTCTTTATTATGACCTGTGTCACATACCACCTTAGGGCTATGATTCAAAATTTGCCATCGTCCTAATAAGCCAGTCGTTTTAACCACGTTCAAAAGGCCTTTTTCTATATGCTGTTTCGAAATTTTATATCCTTTTTTCTGAAGTTCATCTATTGTTTGTAAAACCGTTTTAATATTTTTAGTTTGATAACTTCCTATTAAATCGGATTCATACGTTTTAAAAACATTTTTATCGGCAAAAACTATTTTAGAATTATTTTTTCTAGCTAAATCTTTAAAAACAGCTGTGGTTTCTTTTTGCGTTTCACCTATTACCACCGGTGTATTTGGTTTAATAATCCCTCCCTTTTCAAAAGCAATTGCCTGCAAAGTATCACCCAAAAACTGGGTGTGATCTAAACCAATATTCGTAATTACCGAAACTTCTGGTGAGATAATATTAGTTGAATCTAATCTTCCTCCCATTCCTACTTCAACAACTGCTATATCAACCTTTTGTTTAGAAAAGTAATCAAACGCCATTCCTACTGTCATTTCAAAAAATGATAGTGAATTTGAATTAAAAAAGGATTTATTTCGTTTGATAAACCCAATAACAAATTGTTTGCTTACTTCTTTCCCATTAACTTTAATACGTTCTCTAAAATCTTTTAAATGAGGAGATGTATACAGTCCTACTTTATAGCCAGCATCTTGTAAAATAGACGCAAGCATATGACTTGTAGATCCCTTTCCATTTGTGCCAGCTACGTGAATCGATTTAAAATTATGATGTGGATTGTTAAGATGAGTGGCTAATTTAACTGTATTCGTTAAGTCTTTTTTAAACGCCGATTTACCCTGTTTTTGATACATTGGTAGTTGAGAAAACATCCAATTAACTGTATCCTGATACGTCATTAATTACTGACTTAAATTGAAGTTAACACTAACAAATCCAATTTGTTTTGCAGGTGCTTTAGAGTCTGCTGGCCATTTATGAGATAATGCAATTTTTTTTGCTGGCTCTAATAGGCATTGTGCTGTATTAGTGGTTCCTCGTTGTCCAGGTTCAGCTTTTGTAACATTACCATTTCTATCTACTTCTATTCTAACAACAACCCTTCCAGATTCATTACAATCTTGTTTGATTGTTTTATATGAAGCTCTACCACGACCATTTAAACCATAACCAACACCACCATTTCCTGCACCTTGTCCACCAAAATAACTTGGTGCGTACGGATCTCCATCAAGTTGCCCTTTATCACCTGCTTTATTATCATTTCCTTCACTACCAGAGTCAGTTCCATCAGATTTACTTACACCACCTATTAAGGCATCAAGCTTTTTCCTCTTTTCTTCTTGCTCTCGTTGTTCTTTAGCAATTCTATCAGCTTCTGCTTTAGCTTTGGCATCGGCAATAGCCTTAGCTTTTGCTTCGGCTTCCTTTTGTTTTTTAATTGCTATTTCTTCCGCATTATCTGCGGTTAACACTTCTTCTTTTACTTCAGAAGATGCTGTAGGCTCCGCTTTTGAAGCCTCAGGTTGAGGCGGTTCGTTTATTTCTTGAGGTTCAGACTTAACTGGGTTTTTAGGTTGAATATTCCCTTTACCAAAATCAGTATTTCCAAAGTTTACTGCAACTCCATATTCTTCTGGTGGATCCATATAGGTTGTTCCAACCACAAACAAAAGCAACAGCAATATAATAGCTATTAAAGCTGTTAATTTTGCTGAATTTTTTTCATGTTTTGTTTCGAAGTATTTCATTAATTAGGCTTTACGGCTAATATTACTTTAAACTTATTTCGGTTGGCAATATCCATAACCTTTACAACATTTTCAACAGGCACAGACTTTTCGGCTCTTAAAACAATTGTAGGTTTTTCAACTGAAGATAAAGCAGCTAATAATTCGTTTTCTAAGACGCTTTCACCAACTCGCTTTTGATCTATATAATACGTTAAATCCTTTTTTATGCTTACTGCTACAGACTTTTTATTCTCGGTTTTGCCACTTGCCTTTGGTAACAAAATATCAATGGCATTTGTAGTAACCAGTGTAGAAGCAATCATAAAAAATATAAGCAGCAAAAACACAATATCCGTCATAGACGACATATTGAACTCTGGCGTTACTTTATTTCTTCCTCTAAAATTCATATTAAGTAGGTTCGTTTAAGTGATCTAGAAATTCTAACGAATTCGCTTCCATTTGATACACCACTTTGTCAGTTCTTACAACTAAATGATTGTAGGCCATATATGCTACAATACCTACTATTAAACCTGCTACTGTGGTTGTCATGGCAGTATATAAACCTCCAGCCAAAACATCCATTTCTATACTTCCTCCTGCGTTAGCCAATTCAAATATTGCTAATATCATACCAATTACTGTTCCAAGAAACCCTATCATAGGAGCAGCACCCGATATAGTAGCTAAAATACTTACATTCTTTTCTAGTCCGTAAATTTCTAAACGACCTGCATTTTCAATAGCTGTATTAATATCGGCAAGTGGTTTTCCTATTCTTGAAATTCCTTTACCAATCAATCGTGACACCGGTGTGTTCTGTTGAACGCAAAGTAATTGTGCTGAATCAATTTTACCATTACTAACATGATCTTTAATTTGATTCATGAAATTAGAATCTACTTTTGAAGCCGCTTTTATAGCAAAAATACGTTCAAAGTAAATATAAATAGCAGTAACAAGTAATAAAAATAAAAGAGCAATGATAACCTGTCCTGCAAGACCTCCGCTACTTATTAATTCTATTATTGATAATGATTTTTCAACAGACTCGTCAGATAAGGCTTCAGAGCCTTCTTGAGCATTTTGTAATAATGTATTTAGCATATAATATTAATTTATTGCAACTCTATAACGTTGATTTTACTGATTAAGTATACCATGTTTCATTTTGAATTTATTCAGCAAAACGATTTGTATGTCTTTTCAATTCTAAAAAAAAGTTCTGGTAACCATAAACCCTGCCGCTCCTACTAAAAAGCCAACTAAGGCTAACCATGAAATCTTTTTTAAATACCAGAAAAAATCTATTTTTTCCATGCCCATTGCAACAACACCTGCAGCCGAACCAATAATTAACATACTACCTCCTGTCCCCGCAGAATACGCTATAAAATGCCATAATTCGTTATCGATAGGTTCAGAAAACATTCCCAAACTTGCTGCCACCAACGGCACATTATCAATGACCGCAGAACCTACTCCTAACAAAAGAACAACTAAATCAGAAACTCCTTCGTGGTGTAATTCGGTACCTAGCATTGGCATTGTATCTTGTAATGTAGTGGCAAAACCAAATAAAATCCCTAAAGACTCTAATGCAGCAACTGCCATTAAAATCCCTAAGAAGAATAATATACTTGGTAATTCAATTTTTGACAAGGAATAATGCACGGGGCTATGATGGGCATGAGCGTCACTTTCTTCAGCATGAAACTCTGTTAAACTAAACTTTGAACTACTGTAAATCTCAGCAAATATAGCAACAACACCTAGCGATAGCATCATACCTACATAAGGAGGCAAGTGGGTAATCATTTTAAAAATAGGCACAAAAACAATTGCCCCTAAACCTAAGTATAACATAGTAGAACTAAACTTAGATTTCTTTTTCTCAATCACTTCTTCAACATCTAATTCTCCCTTAAAAACAGGCAAGAATGACGCTATTAATGCTGGAACTAACATACATAATAATGATGGAATAAATAAATATCCTATTAAGTGTCCTGTAGTAACTTTTTTACCTATCCAAAGCATCGTAGTTGTTACATCTCCTATAGGAGACCATGCACCACCGGCGTTAGCCGCAATTATTATTAAACCTGCATACCACAAACGAATATCCCTGTCTTTTACTATTTTTTGAAGAATTGAAATAAGTACAATTGTAGCTGTTAAATTGTCAATAATAGCCGATAATATAAATGCTAGAAAACAAAAAATCCATAAGATTTTCGTTTTCTTCTTAGTTTTAATAAAGTCTTTTATAGTTGAAAAACCATCAAAGTAATCTATAATTTCAACAATTGTCATGGCTCCTAAAAGAAACACGAGTATCTCAGATGTTTTACCCAAATGATGCAATAGGGTTTCTTCCATGATGTGCGTTTTTTCCTCGTGCCCCAGTAATCCAAAGTTTTCTAGTAACGCATGTTTTCCCGAATCAAACCATTGAGGGAAGGTTTCTAAACCCAGAGCAATTAAGGCCCAACAAATAGCCATCATTACTAATGCCGGAATTAATTTATCAATCTTTATACTATGCTCTAAGGTAATGGCTAAATAACCCATTACGAATACTAAAATAATTGCTGATTCCATAAATTTGTTTTTAGATGAGTTGGTTAAGTGCTATCTCAAAAGCGGTAGCACTAATTTCAGTTTTTGATTTATTTTTGTTGTAAATTTTTTCAATTGCTTCTCTAATAGTGTTCGATGTGTCATTAAAAATTGCTTCATCGGTCATTTGTACTCGACGCTCCATAAAATATGCAAATACCCGGGCCATTCCACAATTTGATATAAAATCGGGAATTAAACTCACTCTATAATCCGTATGCTCCATAATGGGTCCGAAGAAAATTTCTTTATCTGCAAATGGCACATTGGCACCGCATGATATCACTTCTAAACCACTATCAATCATTTCGTCTATTTGATTTATAGTAATTAAACGTGATGCTGCACAAGGTGCAAATATTTCTGTTTTAATTGACCAAATTTTTTCATTAATAACATCAAAAGGAATTAAGTTATCAGCTTTTAAAGTATTTCCGTTTTTAGCCAAAAAAAGTTCTGTTATCTCTTCAAAAGTAAAGCCTTCTTCATTTATTAATCCGCCAGCAATATCGATAATACCTACTACTTTTGCTCCCATTTGAGACAAGTAAAATGCAGCGGCAGCACCAACATTTCCAAAACCTTGAATAACGGCACGTTTACCTTCAACATTTCCACCGTACACATTATAATATTGTTTTACAGCTTCGGCTACACCAAAACCTGTAATCATATCGGCAATAGTATATTTTCTGGAAACATTAGGAGAATACGTAGGATTTTCAATAACCTTAATCACTCCTTGTCTTAACTGCCCTATTCTATTAATTTTATCCGCCTCAGTGGGTTTAAAATGCCCATTAAAAACACCTTCTTGCGGATGCCAAACACCACTTTCTTCAGTAATTGGAATTACTTCATGAATTTCATCCACATTTAAATCTCCTCCAGTACCGTAGTAACTTTTTAAAAGTGGTGAAACCGCCTTGTACCAACGTTCTAAAACCCCTTTTTTTCGAGGATCTTTTGGGTCGAAATTTATTCCAGATTTAGCACCACCAATTGCAGGACCAGAGACCGTAAACTTAATCTCCATAGTTTTTGCTAAAGATAAAACTTCATTCATATCGAGTCCTTTTCGCATTCTAGTACCTCCGCCTGCTGCACCACCGCGTAATGAGTTTATCACTACCCAACCTTCTGCATCGGTTTCAGAGTCTTTCCAATTAAAAACAATTTCAGGTTCTTTATTCTCGTATTTTTTTAATAATTCTTTCATTTTTTTATTTATATGATTCGTTTTTAGCTTTCTAATAATTATAGGGTGTATTCAAGGGTAGCTAAAGCTGATTCATAATGAAAGTATTAATTTACTAATGTAACAAATATAAAAAACAAAAATCCTTAAAGATTAAATTTTCATTATTTTTAAGGTAGATATATTTTACCAGAACTATGATTCTTTTTAGCTCCCGTTACGCTTCGTAAACAATTAATTTCATTTCTCAGTTTTAACACACCTAAAAGCCCGAAAATGAGGGCCTCTTTATATTCTATAACTTCATTTTTTGGAATTACAATGGTTTGATTTGAATGTGCTTTTATTCTATTTATAAGGTAAGTATTGTATACACCACCACCAGTAATTAAAACATTACCTTTATTTTTTTTGTTTATTTCAGTTGCTATTTGGATTGACATGTGTTCTACAACGGTTCGTAAAACATCTTTTACATCTAAATTATACGAGTTAATTAAAGCAAATATGTGTTTACTCACCCATTCCAACCCTAAAGATTTTGGATAATTCTCCTTGTAAAAAGGCAATGCATTTAATTGACCAAGCAAGTTTTGATTTATGCTTCCAGTTGCAGATATATTTCCTTCGTCATCATAATCCAATCCCAGTTTCTTTACATAATAGTTTAAAACAATATTTACGGGGCAAATATCATAGGCAATTCTTTCTTTATTTATTTCTGTTGAAATATTTGCAAAACCACCCAAATTCAAGCAATAATCATATTCAGAAAAAAGCAATAAATCTCCAACTGGTACCAAAGGCGCACCTTGACCACCTAATTCTACATCTTGGACTCTAAAGTCGCAAACAACTGTTTCCTTTAATAATTCTGCCAAAAGCGGTTTGTTTCCGATCTGATAGGTTAATTTATTTTCTGGTTGATGTAAAGCAGTATGCCCATGAGAACATATGGCATCAATTTGCTGAATATTATTTTTTTTGATAAAATTTTTAATAATAGTAGCTAAATGTCTCGTGTAATCGTCATCTATTCGCTCTAATTTTTCAATCGGAGAAGACACCAAACCCCTTAATGTTTCAAACCAAGTACTGCCATATGAAACCGTTTCAGAATGAATAATCTCAAATTGCCACGAATTATCAACCTTAAAATTCACAAAAACCAAATCAATACCATCTAAAGAGGTACCAGACATGACTCCTATAACATTGTATTCGGTTTTTATCATTTGGGGTAAAAATAATAATCCATATTGAAAAATTCACACTAAAAAGCTATATTTGTACACATTTTTTATCAAAATATCAATTTATTTACGAATTATGAATTTTAGCCTTTCTGAAGAACATATAATGATACGCGATGCGGCTCGCGATTTTGCCCAAACTGAACTACTCCCAGGTGTTATTGAACGCGATGAAAAACAACAATTCCCAAAAGAGCTTGTGAAAAAAATGGGCGATTTAGGATTTATGGGAATTATGGTAGACCCTAAATATGGTGGTAGCGGAATGGATGCAATATCATATGTTCTTATTATGGAAGAACTTTCTAAGGTTGACGCTTCGGCATCTGTTATAGTTTCAGTAAATAATTCTTTAGTATGTTATGGCATAGAAGCATACGGAAGTGAAGAACAAAAACAAAAATACTTAACCAAATTAGCGACTGGAGAATATGTAGGTGCCTTTTGCTTAAGTGAACCTGAAGCAGGTAGCGATGCAACATCTCAAAAGACTACTGCTATTGACAAAGGAGATCATTACATTTTAAACGGAACAAAAAACTGGATTACTAATGGTGGTCGTGCGGATGTATATTTAGTTATTGCGCAAACCGATAGAGACAAAGGCTCTCATGGAATAAATGCTTTTATTTTGGAAAAAGGAATGGAAGGCTTCCATATAGGTCCTAAGGAAGATAAATTAGGAATTCGTGGAAGCGACACCCATACGTTACAGTTTAATGACGTTAAAGTACCCAAAGAAAACAGAATTGGAGCAAACGGTTCTGGTTTTAGATTTGCTATGAAAACCTTATCAGGTGGTCGAATAGGTATTGCCTCTCAAGCTTTAGGAATAGCTTCGGGAGCTTATGAATTAGCTCTTAAATACTCCAAAGAGCGCAAAGCGTTTGGAACAGAAATTTGCAACCACCAAGCCATTGCATTTAAATTAGCCGATATGTATACCGATATAGAAGCGGCTAGAATGCTTGTTATGAAAGCTGCTTGGGATAAAGATCAAGGTAATAATTACGATAAATCGAGTGCCATGGCTAAGTTATATGCTTCAAAAGTTGCTATGGAACATACGGTTGAGGCAGTTCAAATTCATGGTGGTAACGGATTTGTAAAAGAATACCATGTTGAGCGTTTAATGCGTGATGCCAAAATTACTCAGATATACGAAGGGACTTCAGAAATACAAAAGATAGTGATTTCAAGAAGTTTAATTAAAGAATAAAATTTGTAAGTGACTAACATTCAAATTTATAAGGAAGGGTTCATTTTTAATGACCCTTTTTTTTGTTAAGTATTATCATTCTTTTCGACTTTAATTAAATAGATTTTTATCTTTAGGAAAATTATATTTTATGCAAAAAACATATTATGATCCAGCCGATTTAAAAAAATTTGGAAAAATAAGTGAATGGAATCAGGAGTTAGGTGATAAATTTTTTGAATATTACGGAAAAGTGTTTGAAGAAGGGTCTCTTTCAGCTCGTGAAAAATCATTAATAGCGTTGGCCGTTGCTCATACCATCCAGTGCCCTTATTGTATTGATGCATATACTGGAGATGGTTTACAACGTGGTATTACTAAAGAAGAAATGATGGAAGCCTTACATGTTGCAGCAGCTATTCGAGGTGGTGCTTCATTAGTACATGGTGTGCAAATGATGAATAAAGTGAATAAATTAGAAATGTAAATAGCCTCTTATTTCAATAGAAAAATTAGAGATTATTTATCCAAATCAAAATATGATAACAAAGTCCCTACATAAACGTGAAAGCGCATTAGCAAAAAGTAAAAAACAACTTGAAATTCTTTCTAACGGTATTTTTCAAAACGGCGAATTACCAACTTTTAAAAATAAAATTGCCGAATCTGGTCAATTTCCGCTCACAGCAAAAAAATTAGAAATTCTCCAAATTAATGTTGGTTACATGTGTAATCAAGTCTGTTCTCATTGTCATGTTGATGCGGGTCCAGACCGAAAGGAAATTATGACACGTGAAACCATGCAACAATGTTTGGACGTTATAAAAAATACGGGCGCTCACACCTTAGATTTAACTGGTGGTGCTCCAGAAATGAACCCCAATTTCAGGTGGTTTGTTGAAGAAGCCGCAAAAGTTGGTATTAAAGATTTTATTGTGCGCTCCAATTTAACCATTATTCGAGCCAATAAAAAGTATTACGATTTACCAGAGTTTTTCAAAAAATATAACATTCATGTGGTGAGCTCTATGCCACATTGGACACGTGGAAAAACTGATAAACAAAGAGGTGATGGAGTTTTTGACGCTTCTATTCAAGCCTTAAAAATGCTTAATAGTGTTGGTTATGGAATGCCCGATAGTGACCTAAAATTAGATTTAGTATACAATCCATCTGGAGCTTTCTTGCCAGCAAATCAAGCCTCTTTAGAAAAAGATTTCAAAAGGGCTTTAAAGGATGATTTTGATATTCAATTTCACAATCTATTTGCCATAACTAATTTACCGATTTCTCGATTTTTAGACTATTTAATTGCTTCAGAAAATTACGAAGACTACATGTATGCTTTAGTTGAAGCTTACAACCCTACTGCTGTTAAAAGTGTCATGTGTACCAATACCATTTCAGTAAGTTGGGATGGCTATTTGTATGATTGTGATTTTAATCAAATGTTAGAATTGCCTGTAAATAGTAAAGTGAAACACATCTCAGATTATAACGAAGAACTTTTAGAAGGCAGGAATATTGTCATTTCTCAACATTGTTATGGTTGTACTGCTGGTGCAGGAAGTAGTTGTCAAGGTTCCGTTGCTTAAAAATAAATATGAATAAAGAACTACTCATAGTTTTTGTTAAGAACATAAAACTTGGAAAGGTAAAAACAAGACTTGCTAAAACCATTGGTGACCATGGTGCTTTTGAAGTTTATAAGGAACTTGTGACCGTTACAGAGAATGCTACCAAAAGTATTTCGGCTGATGTACAAATACATTTTTCGGATGCAGTGGTTGAAACCAAGTGGAAAGATGTTTATAAAACAGTGCAAGTTGGAAACGATTTAGGTGAGCGTATGAAAAATGCTTTTCTAAAAGGGTTTGCCAAAGGTTACGTTCGCATCGTATTAATAGGTTCAGACTTACCAGATATTAATAAGCATCATATTGAAAATGGTTTAAATAGTTTAAAAAAAAACGATGTTGTTTTTGGTCCTGCCGAAGACGGTGGATATTACTTAGTTGGGCTTACCAAAATGCATAACTTTATTTTTGAAAACAAACCGTGGAGCGAGTTTAATTTACTAGAAGAAACAATAAAAGAGTTAACTCAAAAAAACATAAAATTTTCTACGCTAGAAACACTAAATGATATTGACACGTTTGAAGATTTAATAGCTTCAAACTTTTACAAATCAAACTTAAAATTACAAGAAAAAATAAAACAATTAAATGATTAAGTTTATTGAAGAAACAGTTGAATACCTCAATCAAAAGGGATTCGACAAACCAGAAATAGGAATTATTTTAGGTACCGGATTAGGGCAACTTATAAACGAAATAGATATAATAAAGGAAGTAAGTTATAATCACATCCCTAACTTCCCTACTGCAACAGTAGAGTTTCATAAAGGGAAGCTTGTATATGGTAATTTAGCTGGTAAAAAAGTAGTGGTTATGCAAGGACGTTTCCATATTTATGAAGGCTATACACTACAAGATGTTACTTATCCCGTTCGTATTATGGAAAAGCTTGGAATTCATACCTTATTAGTTTCTAACGCTGCTGGGGCTATAAATTTAGATTTCAAAAAAGGAGAACTCATGCTTATTGAAGACCATATAAATCTTCAAGGAAGCTCGCCATTAGCTTTCAAAGGCGTAGAACATTTAGGTGAACGTTTTGCAGATATGAGTGCCCCATATGACAATGAAATCAATACAACATTTAAAAAAATAGCTAAAATCCATAATATCAAGTTGCATGAAGGAGTTTATGCTAGTGTTGTTGGACCACAATTAGAAACCAGAGCAGAGTACCGTATGCTAAAAATTATAGGCGCCGACGCTGTGGGAATGAGTACAGTTCCAGAAATAATTGTAGCGAACCATTTAAAATTAAAGGCAGCAGCCGTGTCAGTTTTAACCGATGAGTGCGACCCAGACAATTTAAAGCCTGTTGACATTCAAGATATAATTGCCAACGCAGTAAAGGCTGAACCAAACATGATTACTTTATTCAAAGAATTGATAAAAACATTATAACGCATTTATTCGTCGTTATAGTAAAAAAATTAAAAAATGAGCTATTTAGAAACCACTCACGATGTATACAAAGAAGCAGCATTAACACCCGATATTGGTTTATGTTGTACCACCAACCCTATTTGGGAATTGCCAGGGTTAAAAATTCCTAAAATCATGCAAGAAATGAATTATGGTTGTGGTTCTACGGTACATGCACGCGATTTAACCAACAATCCAAAAATGTTATATGTTGGTGTTGGTGGCGGTATGGAATTGCTGCAATTCTCATATTTCAATCGCCAAAAAGGAGGCGTAATAGGCGTTGATGTTGTTGATGAAATGCTTGAAGCTTCGCGTAAAAACTTTATTGAAGCTGAAGCACAAAACGAATGGTTTAAATCTGAGTTTGTAGAGCTTAAAAAAGGGGATGCTCTAAACTTACCTGTTGAGGATAACAGTATTGATGTTGCGGCACAAAATTGTTTATTCAATATTTTTAAAGCTGATGATTTAAAAAAAGCAATTGCAGAGATGTACCGTGTTTTAAAACCTCACGGACGTTTGGTGATGAGCGACCCAACTTGTGAACAACCCATGAATGATAATTTACGAAATGATGATAGGTTACGTGCTTTATGTTTAAGCGGTAGTTTACCAATTGCGGAATATGTTAAAATGTTAACCGATACTGGTTTTGGAACTATTGAAATTCGTGCACGTAAACCTTACAGAATTCTAGATCCGAAGCATTATGATACCGATGAGTTAATCTATATAGAATCCATAGAAGTTGCAGCTATAAAAGACCCAATGCCTGCTGATGGCCCATGTGTTTTTACAGGGAAAGCAGCAATTTATTTTGGTGATGAATCCTACATTGATGATAATAACGGGCACATTTTATTAAAAAATCAGCCCTTAGCCGTTTGCGATAAAACAGCTAGTGCGTTGGCTTCATTAAACAGAGGTGATATTTTTATTAGCGAATCAACCTATCATTACGATGGTGGAGGCTGTTGTTAGGCGATAATCGCCATTTGATTATTCATTTACTATGAAATACTTCATTCTTATTTTTTTAATATGTTTTTTTTCTGCTTGCTCGGGAACAAAAGGGGTTATAAATAGTTCATCAAAAAATACTCCTGTAACTAAAAAAGCCAACGATTCTATTACTAAAGCAACTAATGAAGCTATAACTGAAGACCCTGTGGAAATTGTTGAGAATAAAAACATAAATAATAATGAACAACCTGAGGTAGAGCACGAAACTACTCTTATTTATGAAGAAGCATTTAATCATGTTTTATGGAATGATTTATTGAAAAAACATGTTTCGGAACATGGTAACGTTAATTACAAAGCATTTAAAACAGATATTAATGCGTTAAAAAAATACATTACTTCATTAGGAGATAACATGCCAAATGATTCATGGATTGTTACAGATGAAATCGCTTACTGGATAAACGCTTATAATGCCATGACTATTGATTTAATTCTCCGTCATTACCCCATTAAAAGCATCAAAGACATTAAAAACCCTTGGGAACAACGCTATTGGAAATTAGGTGATAAATGGTATAATCTTGACGAAATTGAACATCAAATTTTACGAAAAATGAACGAGCCTCGTATTCATTTTGCTATTGTTTGTGCTTCTTATTCTTGTCCGAAATTATCAAATGAAGCTTACACTTCTGAAAATTTAGAAGAACAACTTACTGAAGCTACTAGAGATTTTTTACATGATTCTCAAAGAAATACTATTTCAGAAAACCATATAGAAATTTCTAAAATATTTCAATGGTTTGCTAAAGATTTTAAACAAAACGGAAGTTTGATTGACTTTTTAAATCAATATTCAGACACACAGATTTCGGAACAAGCAAAAATCAGATACAAAGATTATAATTGGGCGTTGAATGAGTAATAAGGATGTAAATCATAAAATTTCGATAATTATTCCGGTATTAAACGAAGAAGCAGTTATTGGTAAATTGCTTGAATATTTATTGGCAAATGCATCGTCTGAAAATATTTCTGAGATTATTGTGGTTGATGGTGGAAGTAATGATGATACTGTAAACATTGTTCATGCTTTTTCAGTTGTTAATAATTCTAAAAACATTGAAGTATTACACTACGTAAAAGCTCAGAACACTAGCCTAAAAACAGACTATGGGAACGCACCAAACACCACTATTAAAGTCATAAATTCAGAAAAAGGACGTGCTAAACAAATGAACTCTGGAGCAAAACATGCTACTGGGGATATTTTGTATTTTTTACATGCTGATTCTTTTCCTCCAAAATATTTTGATGAACTAATAATTGGAGAAGTTAGAAAAGGCAATAAAGCGGGCTGTTTTAGGATGCAGTTTGACAGTAACCATTGGTGGCTAAAATTATCAGGATGGTTTACTCAATTTAGTTGGAGAATATGTAGAGGCGGTGACCAAAGTCAGTTTATTACCCAAAGCCTATTTAATGATATTGGTGGTTTTGATGAAAATTATATAGTTTACGAGGATAATATTTTAATCAATGAATTGTACGCTAGAAAGCAATTTGTAGTGATAAATAAAAACCTTAAAACCTCATCCAGATTATATAATAAATACGGTATTTGGAAACTACAGTTTTTCTATTTAGTTATCTATATAAAAAGATGGCTTGGTGCTGACGCCAACGACTTATATAGGTATTATAAAAAGAAGATTTGCTAAGTAGCTTTACCTATTTCTCCCAGATTCATTAGGATATAGCGACGGTAAATCATCGCTTTGAAACACTTCTTTAGTCTCAATATTCATTCCTGAAAGTTTACCAAAAAAAGCAGCACCTGTATCAATATTCCATACATTAACAGCGTTCATTGGTAGATAAGATTTATAGTTTATGGTGGGGGTATGGCCTATATAAATTTCATTGTAATGCTTTAATCTGTTTGGGTATATCACAGAATCTGTTTTTATGCCATTATCCATACTCAAAGCCATTTCCCATAAAGTTCTGTCATAATAAAAAGTATTCGAAAAAACTTCTTTTTCAACCCCGTGCATTGAAGTAAAACCAGCGTGAAGAAACAATCTATTCTCATCGTCAAGGTAATATAGTTTCATAGTTTCGAAAAACTCTAAATGTTTCTTTTTATCTTCATTTGAAAAATGCTCATAGCTCTCCATAGTTTCCTTTCCACCATGCATATACCAAGTAGGGTTTACTTCTCCAGTACGCAGCCATTCTTCACACCAAACATCATGATTTCCTTTTATAAAAATGCAGTTTATTTTTTGTGATAACTCCATTAAAAACTGGACGACCTGTGCAGACTCACTCCAACCATCTACATAATCACCCATAAAAATAAGGGTGTCTTCGTCTTTAACTTCCATTTTATTTAAAAGCTGTATGAGAGCTCTTAAACCACCATGTATATCTCCAATGGCAAATATTCGCATACCTAAATAATTTTTAGCAAAACTAAGGATTTATTACGATTGATAAAATGGTTTAATGAGTGCTATATTGTTGTTTAATTAAAGCTTCAACTGGCTTATTTTGCGGTGTAAACATAAAATTATCATTGCCACCAACCTTATCATGCTTATGAAACCATTTCCAAATAAAGCCTCCTGCAAACCAATCTTCATTCCAAAAAGTTTCAAATAACGCTTGGGTAGTATTTACTTGCGCTTCAAGATTTACTTGATCCATGCTTCTATCACTTACCCAAGGTTGTTTCCCTGAATAGTCAACACTTCTGTAACCATACTCTGTAAATAAAATAGGTTTCTGAAATTTATCATGAATCCTTTTAATATCTTGTTTGTATTTTTCCCATCCTTTTAAACATTCTTCTACAGTGGGCGTTTTACTTTGGCTTACTGGAAAATAGGCATCTACCCCAATATAGTTTAGCTCACTCCAAAAAGGCGTTCTGTTAAACTCATTCCAATTGGCCGCATATGTTAACTTTCCCTTATAAACTTTTTTTATTTCTTTAATTAATAAAAACCAATATTCTGGTCTGTTATCAATAAACCGCTCTAACTCCGTACCAATACAAAAAATATCAACCTTAGTTTCTTCAGCCAATTCAGCATACTCTAGAATAAATTTAGAATAAGAGTCTTCTAAACTTTTCCAGGTTGCCTCATCCTTCATTTCAATAAACCCCGTAAACTCACCTCGCCAAACCCAAATTTGTGGTTTTATCATGATTTTTATATTCGATTTTCTAAGCTCATCAATATATTGTTTTGCTCCTGCCCTTGTTTCACCAAACCATTGTCGTTCCGTATTGTGTACAATCTCTGGGTGCTCTAAATCTCTTATAAAACCAAATGGCATTATGGCTGCAAAATTCGCATTTACATTTATTACAGGTTGTACATGCTTAATAGAAATAGTATCTCGTGAAGCAACATAACTAACACCATTAATTTTTTCCTTTTTTACAGGGGCCATGGCACATGAACTGAATAAAAGGAGCAAACAAAACTTTAAAATAAATCGCATAAGTGTTAATTTATTCTCTAAATTTAAACAAATTGAAAATACTGAGTTAAGGTTTTAACAAAACCTCCGACAAAAATTTCAACCAAACCAAATTAATGGAACATATTGTTATAATAGGAAATGGTATATCTGGTGTAACTGCCGCAAGACATATTAGAAAACTTTCAGATAAAAAAATTACCATTATTTCAGCCGAAACCGAATATTTCTTCTCCCGAACTGCACTCATGTACATTTATATGGGTCACATGAATTTTGAACACACGCAACCATATGAAAATTGGTTTTGGGAGAAAAATCGAATCAATCTTAAAAAAGGTTTTGTAGAAACTATTAATACTAATACAAAAACGCTTCATTTTGCCGATAACGACAAGCTCAATTATGATAAGTTAATAATAGCTACTGGCAGCAAACCCAATAAATTTGGGTGGCCAGGACAAGATTTAAACGGCGTTATGGGCATGTACCATAAACAGGATTTAGACAACCTAGAAAAATTCGCACCAAATAACCAAATGTGTAAAAGAGCGGTAATAGTTGGTGGTGGTTTAATTGGTATTGAACTCGCTGAAATGTTAAATTCCCGCAATATCCCTGTTACCTTTTTAGTACGTGAATCTAGTTTTTGGAATGGTGTTTTACCCGATGGTGAAAGCGAAATGATTAACCGGCATATTAAAAATCATCATATTGACTTACGTTTATCTTCCAACTTAAAAGAAATCAAACCAGATGAAAACGGAAACGTAAAATCCGTTATCATTGAAGAAACAGGCGAAGAAATTATCTGTAATGTTGTTGGCTTAACTGCAGGCGTTTCTCCAAACATCGATTTTATAAAAAACTCAAACATAGAAACCGATAAAGGTGTAAAAGTAAATCGGTTTTTAGAAACAAACATCCCAGATATTTATGCTGTTGGTGATTGTGCTGAACAACATGAGCCTATTGGACAACGCAGACCTATTGAAGCCGTTTGGTATACAGGGAGAATGATGGGAGAAACCGTTGCCCAAACTATTTGTGGTAATCGAATCGCATACAAACCAGGACATTGGTTTAATTCAGCTAAGTTTTTCGATATAGAATATCAAACCTATGGTTGGGTTCATGGTAGTAAAGGAAAACCAGATTATGAGCAACATTTTCATTGGAAACACAATGATGATACAAAGTGCATAACAGTTGCCTACCATAAAGACACTAATACGTTTTTAGGTATAAACACCTTAGGAATTAGAATGCGTCATGAAACATTTGATACATGGCTTACCGAAAAACGCGATGTTGATTATGTCATGGATCATTTATCGGAAGCTAATTTTGATCCAGAGTTTTACAAAACATTTGAATCAGAAATATATTCAGCCTATAAAAACCAATTTCAAACTGCCTAAACTTCGAATATGAGTAATGAGTTAAATCATAGTATGTCTTTAGCAAAACCCGAAGCTAACAATTTATCTATCAAACAAAAAATAGCTGTTTTATTGGGTGTAATAGGGCTTTTTATTTTAACCCTCGCATTGTTAAATACTCAGTTCCCAAACAAGGGTTTGTTTTTATCGATATCCTTAGGTTTAATTACTGTAGGAACTATCATTTTTGCACATGATGCTTATTTAACCAAATTAGAAGGCATCAAAAACGATGGTGTTTGGTTTAAATCTATGTCTTCAAGAGGCATCTTGGGTTGGGTTACAGGCATTGTATTAACAGGGTTTTACATAGTACTATATTTTTATCCTCAATTTTTAGGGCAAGGGCAAAATGGAGAAGCCAATACAGGACTCATTTCATTATTCGACCCTTTAAGTATTTTATTAAGTGGGAATCCTGCAAGCCAATGGTTTGTTTATGGAACTTTATATACGGTAGCCATTTTAATTTTTGGCTATAAGTTTATGCTTAAATACCGCCATAATCGCTACCAGCAATTACGTACAGGTTCGGTCATGTTTTTTCAGCTAGGATTTGCCTTTTTAATACCCGAATTTATGTCGCGCTTAAATGAAAGTCCCGATTATAATTTGCCTTATTACGATTTAAAAAGCATGTGGCCACTCAACTATTATTTGTTTGATGGGTGGTCTATCAACGGGCTTTTATCTTCCGGCAATTTAGGTTTAATGATGTTATTATTTGGTATAGCTTCTATTTTTGTCATATCACCTTTTTTAACTTACAAATACGGAAAACGCTGGTATTGCTCATGGGTTTGCGGCTGCGGAGGATTAGCAGAAACTGCAGGTGATTCGTTCAGGCACTTATCTTCAAAAAAATTATCGGCCTGGAAATTAGAACGTTGGTTAATTCATACCGTTTTAGTTTTTTCTGTGGTTATGACAACCGCTATGATTTACACCTATTTAGGTAAAGACCCCAACAAATTTTGGCTAACCAGAAGCACATTTCTTTTAGGGGTTGGCATTTTATTAACGCTTGTTTTTGTAATTACCATGGTTTTTAAGCGCAATGAACTTGATAAAGATGCACGCTACGGCGCCATTGGGTATTTTGTAGTAATTGCAGCCCTATTCATTATGCATTATACAGGGACTTCTGATAAAATATTTTTGATAAAATCTAGCGCACTTCGTTCTGCCTACGGTTTATATATCGGTTCCATTTTTTCTGGTGTTATTGGGACGGGTTTCTATCCTATTTTAGGAAATCGTGTTTGGTGTCGTTTTGGTTGCCCTATGGCTGCAATTTTAGGGTTTCAACAGCGTATGTTTTCAAAGTTTAGGATTACTACCAATGGTGGACAGTGCATTTCTTGCGGTAACTGTTCTACCTACTGCGAAATGGGAATTGATGTGCGAGCATACGCGCAGAAAGGCGAAAATATTGTGCGTTCCAGTTGCGTAGGCTGTGGTATTTGTGCTGCGGTTTGCCCCAGAGGTGTACTAAAATTAGAAAATGGTAGTATGGAAGGACGCATCAATCCAAATGAAATTTTATTAGGAAATGATGTAGACTTAATGGATTTGGTAAATCAAAAATAACTACTCATACACTTTTACAAACACGGGTGCTTGATGATATTGATACTCAGAATCTTCAGTTAATACTTTAGTTTCTTTGGTTTCCCAATTCATCAATTCAATATGATATGGTGGTTTATCATCATTAGAAAATCCGTAAACTAACCATTTCCCATCTGGACTCCAATCGTGCCAAATACTACTTGAAGTTTTAGTTTCTAGTAACAATTTCCATTGTTTTTTACCATCAGTGGTAATAGCATACAAACTATATTTTCCGTTTTGAAAACTTCCATAGCTTATAAATTTCTCGGTAGGGTGCCATTTTGGTGGTCCTGCATGATAACTGTACCAATTAGCCGTTGTATCAGCTTTTGGGTAATGTGTTAATTGCTTTAAGTGGCTCCCATCAGCATTTATGAGGTACAATTCATCTATATATCCTTGGTCTTTTTTAAAAGGTTTATGCGCGCCTCTAAAAACAATTTGGGTTCCATCTGGTGAATACGTTGGGTCGCTTAAGTACTTTAAATCCGGTTTTATTTTATTTAAAATTTTTCCTGTATTACTTAACACGTAAAATGCTGTATCAATACTATTATGTGGTCTAACAATAATTTCAGAACCATTATTTCTGGTGCTGTGCCAACTGTCATTCAAACGTATATCACTTATTTTAGTTTTACTACTACCATCTGCTTTCATTTTATACAATTGGTAATTTCTATGTGCTGTATCCTTGTCTGTTATAAAGTATAAATCGTCATCGTGGGCATAGTATGTCCATTCAACCCCTTTAAAATTTGTTAGATTCTTTTTGTTTTTACCATCCAAATCCATCGAAAAGACTTCATAATCATCATTATCTCCATCGTAAAGTACATTATAGGCAATTTTTAAGGTGTATGGCTTTTCGGCTTTCTTTTGGGTTTCGGATTTACAACCAAAAATGATGAGTAAAAAAATAATACAATACGTTTTCATAATTACAATTTACAAATAATTTTGCGTCTGAAATTTTTTTATTAATACTAAAAAACAATTAATACCTTTGCACGACTAAACTAAAAACCAACTATCTTACCATCAATGACCAAAATAAAAGTCATTATTCCTGCCTATAATGAAGCAGATTCTATTGCACTTGTTATAAACGATATTCCTAAAATAGTTGATGAAATTATTGTGGTAAGCAATAATTCAACCGATAACACGGAAATTAATGCCAAAAACGCGGGCGCTACAGTGTTAACAGAAACCAGTAAAGGCTATGGTTATGCCTGTTTAAAGGGTATGCAATACATTGAAAACCAAACGGGAAAACCAGATATTGTTGTATTTTTAGATGGCGATTATAGTGATTACCCAGAAGAATTAACCAAAATAGTAGCCCCAATAATAGATCATAACGTCGATTTTGTTATTGGTGCTAGAGTAAAAAACCTCCGGGAAGTTGGTTCTATGACGATGCCTCAAATATTTGGCAATTGGTTAGCAACAACTTTAATGGCATTATTTTTTGGTGCAAAATTTACCGACTTGGGTCCATTTAGAGCCATTAAATACCATAAACTGTTGGCACTAAATATGGAAGACAAAACCTATGGCTGGACCGTAGAAATGCAACTCAAAGCCCTTAAGCAAAAACTTACATACACTGAAGTACCAGTAAATTACCGTAATAGAATTGGTGTATCAAAAGTGTCTGGTACGATAAAAGGTGCTATATTTGCAGGCATTAAAATTTTAGGTTGGATTTTTAAATACAGTATTAAAAAATGATTTTTGAAACTACAGTTATAATTATATATAGCATTGCCCTATTGCTTATTTTTATGTATGCTTTAGCGCAATTAAATTTGCTGTTTAATTATCTGTCTTCAAAAAAAGCTAAAGATAACTGTGAAAAATTCGATTTTTCGAACCCTGACGAAATCCCTTATATAACCATTCAATTACCCGTTTATAACGAAATGTATGTTATGGAGCGATTGTTGGATAACATTGCGGAAATAGACTATCCGAAAGATAAACTAGAAATTCAGGTTCTAGACGATTCAACTGATGAAACTGTTGAAAGTACCAGAGCCCACGTAGAAAAAATTAGGGCTACAGGTTTAGATATAAAACACATAACACGAACCGACCGCAAAGGTTTTAAAGCGGGCGCTCTTAAAGAAGGATTAAAAATTGCTAAAGGTGAATTTATCGCTATTTTTGATTCCGATTTTTTACCTAAAAAAGACTGGTTAAAGCGTACAGTTCCTTATTTTAAAGACGAACACATTGGTGTAGTACAAACACGTTGGGGACATATAAATCGAAACTATTCCATCCTTACCAGAATTCAAGCTTTTGCTTTAGATGCTCATTTTACACTAGAGCAAGTGGGCAGAAACAGCAAAGGGCATTTTATTAATTTTAATGGTACCGCAGGTCTTTGGAGAAAATCATGCATTATAGATGCTGGTAATTGGGAAGGTGATACGCTTACAGAAGACCTCGATTTAAGCTACCGTGCGCAATTAAAAAATTGGAAATTCAAATACTTGGAAGATGTTGAAACACCTGCCGAACTTCCTATCGTTATAAGTGCGGCACGTTCACAACAATTTAGATGGAATAAAGGTGGTGCCGAAAATTTCAAAAAAATGCTTTGGCGTGTTGTAAAAAGCCATAACATTTCTACCAAAACCAAAGTACACGGGTTATTACATTTATTAAATAGCACTATGTTTTTAAACGTGCTTATAGTTGGTGTTTTAAGTATTCCTATGTTATATATAAAAAACGAATACGCGCATTTAAAGCCCTATTTTTATGTTATGAGTTTCTTTGTGCTAAGTACCATTATATTTTTTATATGCTATTGGTTTATGTACAAAAACACGTATGGTAGTGGTTTTAAAAACTTTGCTCGTTACACAGGTATGTTTTTCGTGTTTTTCTCTATAGCTATGGGTTTTTCGCTACATAATTCTATTGCCGTTTTAGAAGGTCATTTTGGTAAGAAAAGTGAATTTGTTCGTACGCCAAAATTTAACATTAGCAAATACAAAGACAACTGGAAAAACAATAAATACCTCCGAAAAAATATATCCGTACATGTGGTTTTCGAAGGACTATTAATGCTTTATTTTGGCTTTGGTATGTACAGCGCTTTTATTGTAGGCAACCAAGGTGGCGATTTTGGTCTTTTCCCTTTTCACCTTATGCTGTTTATAGGCTTTGGTTATGTGTTTTTTAAATCGTTAACCTCTAAGGTTTAAATCTTTTTTGGGCGTTACCTCAAGGGTCGCGCTTTGCACTATATCTTTTTTATTCTAAATTTAGTTCAGAACCTTAAGGTACTGAAATCTGTTCAGCATAAAAAAGGATGCCGTTGCAATCGCTAACGCAATAGTTACTCAATAAAATACTAATTACAAATAATACTATATTTGAGTATGCTTTTTAATCCCGCGCTTTTAAAACTGTATAAAACACCTTTATTATTGGTACTTGCAAGTGCATTATTTTATACGGTATTTGCTTACGATTTGGTGCGTACCGACTATGTAAAACTGGTATCGATTTATGCCGCCTTGTTTTTTTTGTTTTATAAACTGGTGCAAATTTTCAAAAGTAATTTTAAAGCTTTAACCTATATAGCTTTTGGATTTAGAGCTATTTTTATTCTAGCCATTCCTAACCTGTCACAAGATTTTTATCGCTTTATATGGGATGGAAGACTGATATTAGAGGGTTTTAATCCGTATTTATATACGGTAGATGCTTTTACTAATAATGCGCAATTTCCTGTATCACAAGCCCAAGAATTACGTGAAGGTATGGGCAATTTAAATGCAAGTCATTTTACCAATTATCCACCCATCAATCAACTTTGTTTTGTAATAGCAGGCTTGTTTGCAGGCAAAAGTATTTTAGGGTCCGTTGTGGTTATGCGACTGCTTATTATAGCTGCCGATTTTGGAACGCTTCATTTTGGGAAAAAGCTTTTAGAAGAATTAAGGCTTCCTGCATATAACATTTTTTGGTATGTTTTAAACCCGTTTATCATTATCGAACTCACTGGAAACCTGCATTTTGAAGGTGTGATGATTTTCTTTTTAGTATGGAGTTTGTATTTACTGCACTGTGGCAAATGGCAATGGGCAGCTATGGTTTTTGCAGTATCGATTTCAACAAAACTCATCCCACTTATTTTTTTACCTCTGTTTTTTCAATGGTTTATAACGACCAGAACAACAAAGCAATCTGACACGATTGGAAAGGTTGCTTCATCATCACTTACTCCTAGTAATAAAGCTATAAAAGGAATTATAAAATTGATTAGTTTTTATAGTATCGTTATTATTACAACCATACTCCTTTTTGCACCTTTTTATTCTTCAGCATTTTTAAACAACTACACTCAAACAGTTGCTCTTTGGTTTAAAAACTTTGAGTTTAATGCTAGTTTGTATTATATCGCACGCGAAATTGGCTACTCTTTTAGAGACCGCAACGAAATTGCTGTCATTGGCAAAGTAATTCCTTATATCATTATTGTTTTTGTTTTAATTATCACTTTTTTTAGGAGAAACAAAACAACTCTTCAACTAATTACTGCTATGTTATTGGTATTAACCTTTTACTATTTTACAGCCACAACTATTCATCCTTGGTATATAGCAACACTTGTAATATTATCGGTTTTCACCAAATACAAATTCCCTCTGGTGTGGAGTTTTGTAATCATTCTAAGTTACCTTTCTTACCTGAATATTAACAAAGCCGATAAGTCTGAAAACTTATGGATAATTGCTTTAGAGTATATAATTGTTTATGGTGTTTTTATTTGGGAAGTGTTTATAAAAAAGGCTCCCAAAATGGAAGCCTCTATTTAATATGTGCTAATCAGCGAATTACTAGATTAAAGTTTTTCTAACTTAGTAATGGTGTTTATTTCTTCCTCATCTTCGTATCCATCACCATCCTTTGTAACGATAATCTCAGTGGTATAAGTGATTTTAAATTTAGTTCCTATAAATGTATCCAAATTTAAGTTAAATGCACTTAAAACTGCCTCATCTACTTTTTGGAAAGTAATGGTATATTCTTCATCATCTCTAGTAGAAATAAAATTGTAACCATAATCTTCATGACCATCAAAAACGGCAGTAACCACTTGCGTTTCTTGCATAAACAACTGCATACTATTATTATCCTTTACTGAAACACTAAAACTTGTAAGTGCAAAAAAGGATATAACAAACCCTGTAAACAAAAAATACTTTTTCATTTTATTAAAATTCTAATAATTAAAAATAATTAATCGGAGAACAACTCTACCAAAAGCCCGAATTACTTATAGTAACTTTAACCTAAAATTACTGGTAGAACTTGATTAAGAATAAGTTTTTTTAATCTTATATAAAAATGGCTCTTGTAGCCTTATGAATTAAAGATATCTTTTAAGTTTTTAAAACTTTTAAATTCGAGCATATAATCGTTGGGATCTTTAACAAAAAACGATGTATGCTCACCCACTTGGTCTTTTAAAAAGGTAGCTTCAGTCACTAAGTCTAATCCTTGTGCTTTAAGCTTTTCATAAATAGTTTCCCAAGTTTTAAAATCTAAAATAATTCCGAAATGAAATGAGGGTAAAATTTTACCTTCAAATACATAATTAGGGTTATTAAAATTAAATTTTTCTGCCTTAATAAATGTTATTTGATGACCAAATAAATTTACATCAATCCAATTTTGGGATTTTCTCCCAACAGAACCACCAATTACGGTGTAAAAATCTTTTGTCTCCTTGATATTTAAGCAAGGTAAAGACATGTGAAACGATGCTTGCATAGGTGCGTTTATTAAATGGGTTTTAAACTCTCTACTCTATAAATAACATCATCGCCATCTTCATCTTCAACGAATGTAATTCTAAAGTTTTTTTCTCTTAAACTTTTATCATTTTTTAAATCAAATTGTTTTAAAACGCGAGGATGGACTTCTTCAAAAGCTAATTCCTCACCGTTTTCAAACCAAAAATTAAAATAACCGTTTTTGTAGGACTTAAAAACAGCGGTTCTCATAGTAATATAGTTTATAAATCGTTATCGTCGTCTGAGTCTTCATCAATTATTTCAGGATCCTGTACTGCATCTGGATCATCCCCATCAAAATCTTCATAATCATCCTCATCATAATTCTCCATAGTTACTGCAAGTTTAGTACTGACTTTTACTAAATATTTAGTGTCCTCAGTAGTTACCTCAACAGCCTCAATAATTTCATTGTGTTGATTTCTAAAAGATATGATTTGATCATCGTCATAACCATCGGGGTATTTTTCAACCAATAAAGCCAAAATCTCTGGTGTTAGCTTTTTAAAGTCTACTATAACACGTTTTAAATTATCGTTTTTGTTTTTCATTTTATGGGGTAAGGTTGTTTACTTATAAGTTAAATATACTATTTATGATGATTTTATACGAATAACATCATAAAAATCTTTTCTTCTATCTTTTAAATTTTTTACAGCACCAAATGAATGGAGCTCTCTTAACAGGCTTATATCTACGTCGGCTACCAAAATCATTTCAGTATTTGGTGTTGCCTCAGCTTTAATTCCATTACTAGGAAACGAAAAATCACAAGGCGTAAATACTGCAGATTGTGCATATTGAATATCCATATTATTTACGTTTGGCAAGTTACCAACACTACCAGATATAGCCACATAACATTCGTTTTCTATGGCCCTAGCTTGTGCGCACAATCTTACTCGGGAATAGCCATTTTGAGTATCGGTTAAAAAAGGAACAAACAGTATATCCATTCCTTCATCTGATAGTAAACGAGAAAGCTCTGGAAACTCAGAATCGTAACAAATTAATATCCCTATTTTGCCACAATCAGTCTCAAAAGTTTTTAGCTTGTTGCCTTTTTGCATGCCCCAAACTTTCGCTTCATCTGGCGTTACGTGTATTTTTTCATAACGCTCTATACTTCCATCTCTTTTGCATAAATAACCTACATTATACAGTTTATCATCCACCACTTCTGGCATACTCCCAGAAATAATATTAATGTTATAAGAAATAGAAAGTTCTTTTAATTTATTTATTATTGTTTCAGTAAATTTAGCCAATTCTCGAATGGCATCCGGTTCTTTTAAATGATTAAATTCTGCCATTAATGGCGCATTAAAAAACTCAGGAAACACAGCAAAATCTGAACGGTAAGCCGATACACTATCAATAAAATATTCTACCTGTTGCATTAAATCTTCCAAACTCTTATAGCTTCTCATTTGCCATTGTATAAGCCCTAAGCGAACAATAGTTTTAACGGTAGCAGCCCTCTTGGTGGGTTTGGTATAATAAATATTATCCCATTCCATTAAAACCGCATATTCGTTCGAAGCTGTATCTCCTTCCAAATAACCTTTTAAGATTCGTACTGGATGAAAGTCGTTTGAAATTTGAAAATTTAAAACAGGGTCGTGTATTTCTTTATGTTTTACTTTTTCAATGTATTCTTTTGGTGTTAATTCTTTGTATTTATGATAATTTGGCATTCTCCCACCAAATACAATCCCCTTTAAATTAAGGTTTTCGCATACTTCTTTTCGGTAATCATAAAGTCGTCTTCCTAATCGCAATCCTCTATACTTCGGTTTAATAAACACATCAATACCATATAAAATATCACCTTTTGGGTTGTGGTTTTTAAAAGATTCTCCAGCTATAATATCGGCATATGTATGTTCATCATCAATACTATCATAATCAACAATTAATGATAATGCGCAACCAGCTATATCTCCATTTACCTTTATAACTACTTGCCCTTCAGGAAAAATAGTTGTTAGCTGCTCTATGTGATGCCTTTTCCAATAGGAATTTAATACACCTCCATAAGACTCTAGGGTAGCCTCTTTTAATTCCTCGTAGTCGCCTACACTAAGATACTTAAGTTCTATATTCTCAATCAGTTTAGTTTCCATGGTTATTGACCTAATAAATAAGCAAAAATTAATGGTGCTACAATAGTAGCATCGCTTTCAATAATAAATTTTGGTGTGTCTATATCTAATTTTCCCCAAGTTATTTTCTCGTTAGGCACAGCTCCAGAATATGACCCATAACTTGTTGTTGAATCGCTTATTTGACAAAAATAACTCCAGAATGGTGTATCAGTACGCTCCATATCTTGATATAACATTGGTACCACACATATTGGGAAATCACCTGCAATACCTCCGCCAATTTGAAAGAAACCAATGCCTTTTTTAGAATTATCAGTATACCAATCGGCTAAAAACGTCATGTACTCAATCCCAGATTTCATGGTGCTAGCTTTTAGGTCGCCTTTTAAAACATAACTAGCAAAAATATTCCCCATAGTACTATCCTCCCATCCTGGGCAAACTATAGGCAGATTTTTTTCTGCTGCTGCATACATCCAGGAGTCTTTTAAGTCTATTTCATAGTATTGTTCTAAAACTCCAGATAGTAGCATTTTGTACATATACTCGTGTGGTAAGTAGCGTTCACCTTTGGTTTCAGCATCTTTCCAAATCTTATAAATATGTTCTTGTAAACGACGAAATGCCTCATGCTCTGGAATGCAAGTATCGGTAACTCTATTTAATCCTTTCTCAAGTAAGTCCCATTCTTCCTGTGGCGTCAAATCCCGATAATTTGGTACACGTTTGTAATGCGAATGTGCAACCAAATTCATAATATCTTCTTCTAAATTTGCTCCAGTACAAGAAATAATATGTACTTTATCTTGACGTATCATTTCTGCAAAACTCTTACCTAATTCAGCAGTACTCATGGCCCCTGCTAAAGAAACTAACATTTTAGCCCCCGAATTAAGTTGTGCCTCATATCCTTTAGCGGCATCTACTAAAGCTGCCGCATTAAAATGCAAGTAATGTTTTTCTATAAATTGTGAAATTGGTCCTTTTTTTGTCATCATAGTCGCTATATTTTGTAGCGTTTTATATTTGTTATTATTGTGCCCAATGGCTTTGTCTATAAATTTATAACTTAACTAGCTACAATACAATAATTGTATGTTGTAATTTTAAAAGTAATAGACAATTATTTTATTAATTCCCATTACTATAACCTAGTATTTTCAGCAAATCTTCACTCGTCTGTTGTTCGCTAAAAAGCTTAGTTGTTATATTACCGTCCACATCTTTGTCTATTAAAATATGCTTTGGCGATGGAATTAAACAGTGTTGCAGACCGCCAAAACCTCCAATAGTTTCTTGATAAGCACCTGTATTAAAAAACCCAATATACAAAGGCTTTTCTTTATTGTATTTTGGTAAATAAATAGCGTTCATGTGCTGTTCGCTATTGTAATAATCATCACTGTCACAAGTTAAACCGCCCAAAAGCACACGCTCGTAACTTTCATGCCATCGATTTATTGGTAGCAAAATAAAGCGTTTGTTTATAGCCCAAGTATCGGGTAAAGTAGTAATGAATGACGAATTTATCATGTTCCACTTTTCACGGTCATTTTGTTGTTTCTGGTAAAGTACTTCATAAATAGCGCCACCGCTTTCACCAACAGTAAAACTTCCAAACTCTGTAAAAATATTAGGAGCTTTTACTTCTTCTTCTTCGCATGCTAAATTAATCTGGTTAATAATTTCATCAACCATATATTGATAATCAAACTCAAAAGCTAATGAGTTTTTTATTGGGAACCCGCCTCCTATATTTAAACTATCCAATGATGGACAAATCTTTTTTAAACTGGTATAAACCTTCAAACATTTATGCAATTCATTCCAGTAATATGCATTATCCCTAATACCGGTATTAATGAAAAAGTGAAGCATCTTTAACTTAACTTTTTTATTCTTCTGAATTTGATTCTTATAAAAAGGTACAATGTTTTTATAACCAATACCCAACCGCGATGTATAAAACTCAAATTTGGGTTCTTCCTCAGAGGCTATTCTAATACCTACATTAAATTTTCCTTCAATCTCTCGAGATAATAAGTCTATTTCCTCGTAATTATCAATTATGGGAATTGCATTTTTATGTCCATTATTAATTAATCGAGCTATATTAGAGATGTATTGTTCTCTTTTAAAACCATTGCTAATAACATAAGTATCATCCGTTATTTTACCTTGCTTTTTTAAATTTTCAACAATATCAATATCAAAAGCCGAAGAGGTTTCAATATGAATGTCGTTTTTTAAAGCTTCATTTAATACATGGTTAAAATGCGAGCTTTTTGTACAATAGCAGTAATGATATTTGCCTTTGTATTTATGATTTTTAATAGCATCATCAAACCATTTTTTGGCTTTAATAATATTATTAGATATTTGTGGTAAGTACGTAAATTTTAAAGGTGCTCCATAAGTTTCAACCAACTCCATAAGGTTAATGCCATGAAACTCTAAAGTTCTATTTTCAAGTGTAAATTCTTCTTGTGGAAAATCAAAAGTTTGATCAATTAAATCAATATATTTTGTATTCATTTATTTTTTTTAAAGAGTTAAAGATAATGCCCAAAAATTAATTAGGCGTTAAACTAATAAAAAAAAAGAATATCAAACTTGAATTTGGCTCTGGGTAGTAGGTACAAAGCCATATATATGCTGGCTAGCATATAAAGATAAAACGGAAGTTAGCTTTAAAATTCGGTTGCTTAAACGATAAGCTGCTTTTGAATATGACTTCCTAATTTTCAAAAGCCCGAACATATAAACAGATTTCAATTTGTTCAGCTAAAAACAGTGCAAATGAAATATAAAAATTTTAATTTCAATACTTTTTTTTGGGATTTTTTTTAATGGATTCAGAGTATTAAAAATTACAATTAAAGCATCTTTAAAGTATTCAACTCCTGCTCGGTTAAATGCTTCCAGCTACCTCGTGGTATGTCCTTTTTGGTTAAATGCCCAATGGCTACACAGTCAATACTAACTACCTCGTATTTTAAGTAGTCAAAAATAGTTCGAATAATCGTATTACCTGTATTTTTTATTTTTAAACCAATTTCTCTTTTTGAAGCCCCATCAATATAACTTATTTCCTCAACAGCAATAAGTTTCCCTTCAACTTTAAAGCCTTCTCGAATCTTTTTTAAATCTTCAAGCTTTAAATTTTTATCTAGTTCTATATGAAATAAACGTGCTACCCCGTTTTTCGAATTTGTAAACTTATCGTGTATTTGATCATCATTTGTAAAAAGCAAAAGTCCTTTTGAGTTTCTACCCAAACGCCCAATAGGTCTTATACGAGAAGTTGTAGCGTTCGCAACCAAATCCATTACGGTTCTTCCTTTACCTTCACTTGTAGTTGTTGCAAAACCTTTGGGTTTGTTAAGTAACACATACGCCTTTTTTTCAGGGTTTACGCGCGCTCCATCGTATCTTACCTCATCATTTAATTTAACCTTATAACCCATTTCGGTAATCACCTTACCGTTTACAGTTACCAACCCCGTTGCAATATGCACATCGGCTTCACGACGTGAGCAAATACCAGAATTAGCTATATATTTATTTAATCGGATTTCGTTTGGATTCGATTTTTTTGGCATGATTGGTTTTGAAGCCTCAGATGGTTTTGTATAACCTCCTTGCTTTTTTATAGGCGCATTTCCTCTAGCGTAACTTGTTTTACGCGTATTATTACTTCCTCTTCCTGAGGCTTTTCCTTTTCCACTACTCCCTTGATGCCTGTTCATATAGATTTATTTTTTGTGCAAAGATACTGTATAAATTTACTAATTGCGATTTTACATTTATGATTTAAATGCGATTTAAGATAACGCCTACATCAATTAATAGAATGCTAAAAACACCTGTAAGTATGATGAACTTTAAAATATTATGAAGAATTAAATAATGCGTTTTGGTTTTAGATTTCCAAAGGATAATTAAAAATATTAATAGCAAAACTGTACTAGCATAAAAAAACACGTACATATATCCAATCTCAAATTTAAATAACAACAGGTAAGTTGGAATGAGCGTTAAAGCAGCTAAAATGGTAAGCATCGTTTTTGATAATTTTTGCCCATATACAATAGGTATTGTTTTATAATTTTGAAGTAAATCGCCTTTTAGATTTTCTAAATCCTTGGTAAGTTCTCGCATAGAAATCATTAAAAACAAGAAAATAGCGTGTACAAAAATGACCGTTTCAAAATTTTTGTAGTACAAGAAAATTGCAAAAAAAGGCGTGATTGTTAAAACGGCTGAAGTTAAATTTCCAATAAATGGCAACTTCTTTAATTTATGCGAATAAAACCAAATGGCAAAAATATATGCTGAAAAGAATACAACAGCATTAAACGACACATAGCTAGCCATAATAGCAGCTGCAAAATTAAGCACAAAATAAAAGGATAATTTTGTGTTTTGGCTTACTAACCTATCTAAACGAGATTTAATGGGTTTATTAATCAAATCTTTTTCAGAATCGTAAAAATTATTAATGATGTATCCTGCCGCTATGGTTGCCGCCGAGGCTAATACTAACATGAACAAATTAGCATCAAATAGTACTCTTTTTAATGGTTTATCGTGAGCTAATATGTAAACGGATGTTAGGTATTGAGCAATAACAATAACCAGAATATTGTACCCTCTTACTACAGAAAACATGCTGAAAAACTTGAGTAGAATATGTTTCTGTCTTCTTGAAAGCATCTAAAAAAATTTGATAAGGTCCTGAACAAGTTCAGGATGACAGTGATGAAGCTTTAGAAATTGTAAACGACTTCTAATTTATAATCAGCAAGAGATAGTTTAGCCTTTTCAATATCTTCAGTAAATCCAAGAATATAACCTCCGCCACCAGAGCCACATAGCTTTAAATAGTAATCGTTGGTTTCAATACCTTTTTTCCAAAGTTCATGAAACTGCTTTGGTATCATTGGTTTAAAATGATTTAAAACTACCTTAGATAATTGCTTAGTATTATTAAATAAAGACTTAATGTTTCCAGTTAAAAAATCTTCAACACAAGCATCGGTATGTTTTATAAATTGGTTTTTAAGCATTTTACGAAATCCTTCTTTTTTCATGTTTTCCATAAAAATACTTACCATAGGAGCCGTTTCACCCACAATACCACTATCAATTAAAAATACAGCGCCCTTTCCATTTTCTTGTTGTGAAGGAATACCTGTAGCTTCAATATTATCTTTTGAATTGATGAGAATTGGAATACTTAAGTAACTGTTTAAAGGATCTAATCCTGAAGATTTACCATGAAAAAACGATTCCATTTCAGAAAAAATAGATTTCAGCTTTAACAGTTTTTCACGAGTTAAATTTTCTAAAACCGTTATTTTGTCTTGTGCATATTTGTCGTAAATCGCCGCGACCAAAGCGCCGCTACTCCCTACACCATAACCTTGAGGGATAGAAGAGTCAAAGTACATACCATGGCTTACATCAGCTTTTAAAGCTTCCAAATCAAACGTAACTAAATCTGTATCAATATTTTGAAGATAATCAACAAATCGTTTTAAACTCTCATTTGATTTTATGGCACTTTCAGAAGGATTTTCATCAGTCTTTAATGCTCCATTGTAAAAGTTATACGGAATAGATAAACCTTTGGAATCTTTTATAATTCCATATTCTCCAAAGAGTAATATTTTTGAGTAAAATAGTGGTCCTTTCATTTACCTAAGTTGATTTGGAGTTATAAAGTTACAATTGTTTTGCACCAAAACCAATTTTGTCGCAAATATAATGCCCATTTTGACAATATGCAACTAATTCATTATTAACGAATTTCAATACAGTTTCAGTTTCCTTTTCTGGATAAAGCATATGTACATTAGCACCCGCATCCAAAGTAAAGCAAACTTTTGAGCCTGTTTGTTTCCTAAAAGTCCAAATTTTATTAATTATTTCTAAGGTGTTTGGTTTCATTAATACGAAATAAGGCAAACTAGTCATCATCATTGCGTGAAGTGTCAAGGCTTCACTTTCAACAATTTCAACAAAAGCATCTATATTTCCTTCTTTAAATACGGAAATTAAGTTAGATAGGTTTTTGTGAGCCTGTTTAAATCGCTCCTCCGCAAAAGGGTGGTTATGCATTAAATTATGACCAACTGTACTGCTTACTTGTTTTTCACCTTTATCTACCAATAAGATGGTGTCTTGATAATTTTTAAAGTTTTCGTGCACGCGAAATGGATATTTAACTCCAAATAAATCAGAGCTTCCATCAATATCTTTATGCTTTCCCCAAACTACCAAATCACCTTCTAAACTTCGGCAAGCACTTCCTGAACCCAAACGAGCTAAAAACGACGCTTTTTGAATAAAGTATTCATTTGTCATTTTAGGGTTTAACGCTCTTTCTATACTCATTAAGCATAATGCTAATGCACTCATACCAGAAGCTGATGAGGCAATACCGGAACTATGAGGAAATGAGTTAGACGTTTGAATTTTAAAATGATAGTCTTTTAAAAATGGTAAATAATTTTCTATTCGTTTAAAAAAAGTTACAATTTTCGGCTTAAAATCATCTTTCTTTTCATCATCTAAAAACACTTCAAAAGAAAAGTCGCTAGCACTTTCTTTTTTCGAAAAACTAAGTTTAGTAATTGTTTTACAGTCACTTAAAGTAAAGCTAACGGATGGGTTTTCTGGGATTTGATGTTGCTTTTTTCCCCAATATTTTACCAATGCAATATTACTTGGAGACGACCAAGTAAAACTTCCATCGTCTATTGAATTAATGTATGGTTTTGGAATAAACTGTTCTTCTTTCATGCTGGTTTAATCTGCGGACAAAGATAACAACTTTAGCATTGTATTGTAATTTCTTGCAGTAGCAAATGTTTTAAGTTTTCTTTCGAAAAAATTGACATTAAATTTTGCTTTTCCAAATCCTTTTTCACAGAAATAATAAATACAATTATTGAGAATTTGATACTCCTCTCCTTCATATACTTTTTCTGAGGCTTCTTTTGCTAAATCATTATTTGGGCAATCGTGAAGCATCATAAAATAACTTGCTCTCTTTTTGTTTTCAGAAAATGGACAGTCATCAAAAATGCGTTTTAAATCTTGTCTTGTTTTTACTAATACTGACAATCCAAATCCGAAATAATCTATAATACTTTTTTCGATGTCACTTTCTATTTCTAAAATACTGTTTTTTGAAGATTGTAAGATTACATTACCACTTTGAATATAGGTTTCTACATTTTTAAATCCAGATTTATTAAGTAATTCCCTTAGTTCTGCCATAGGGACTTTTTTGTGCCCTCCAACATTAATTCCTTTAAGTAGTGCAATGTATGTTTTCATTTATAACGAAATATTTTGAGCCACAATATAAGCTCCTGTCCAAGCATTTTGAAAATTAAAACCTCCTGTTACTGCATCAATATCAAGTACTTCCCCAGCAAAATACAGATTTTTATGAAGTTTACTTTCAAAGGTTTTAAAATTAACTTCCTTTAAATTAATACCACCGGAAGTCACAAACTCTTCTTTAAATGTACTCTTACCATCTACATTAAAAACAGCTTTTGTTAATTGTTCTGAAAGGTTATCCAATTGGTTTTTATTTAAGTCTGCCCAAGTAGCATTCATTTCAATATTAGAAGCTAAAACCAATTGTTGCCACAATCGTTTTGGCAAATTGTATTGACTGGATTTAAAAACCGCTTTTTTTGCCAATTCTAATTTTAAAACTTTTAAATCGTTTATACAATCTTCGAAAGTTTTTCTAATAAAATTAATTTCTATTTGAAATTTATAATTACGTTTTGCCAATTCTAGAGCTCCAAAGGCAGAAAGTTTTAAAATTGATGGAGCACTCATTCCCCAATGTGTAATTAGTAGTGGTCCCTCACTCCATAAATTGGTATCTAAAACTTTTACCTCAACCTGTTGTGCAACCACTCCAGGTATATCTTGTATGCGTTTATCTTTAATATTAAAAGTAAAAAGTGATGGGACAGGATGTGAAATAGTGTGACCCAAATCTTCTAAAAGTTTCCAGATTTTAGGGTTACTTCCAGTAGCTATTAAAATTTTATTCGCTGAAAAACAACCTTGAGTTGTTTCTATATTCCAAATACTTTCACTCTTTGAAATAGTCTTAACAGAATGATTAATTAACACTTCAACCTTATATTTTTTGGCTTCATTAACAAAACAATCTATAATGGTTTGCGAAGAATCTGAGGTTGGAAATATTCGCCCATCTTCCTCTATTTTAAGCTCAACACCTCTTTTTTCAAACCATGCCATAGTATCACCTGTCATAAATTGATGGAACGGTCCGAGTAACTCCTTTTCTCCTCTAGGATAATTCAGCACCAATTCGGAAGGTATAAACTCTGCATGTGTAACATTACATCGCCCGCCACCAGACACTTTTACCTTGGTTAACACCTCTTTCCCGCGTTCTAAAATGGCTACATTTAAATTGGGATTTTGTTCGGCAATATTTATGGCTGCAAAAAACCCAGCAGCACCTCCTCCAACAACTAAAACGTCTTTTTCTGTCATAAGTCTTAAAATCTCTGTAAATTTAGCATTATAAATCAGTACAACCCAAAATGAACAAATTCCTATTATCCTTTATTTTACTTACCTATTCATGTAGCACTGGAAACCTTAAGGTTATTGCCGATATTAACAGCGATTTAGAAGAAGCTTCTGCTTTAGAAATTGTTAAGCGTTCAAATTTACTTTGGACCATTGAAGATGCTGGCAATAAAAACAATCTATATGGTTTAGATTTGAACGGTAAAATTGTAAAAGATATTGATATTTCAAATGTAAAAAATGAAGATTGGGAAGACTTAACCTCAGATGCGTTGGGAAACATATACATTGGCGATTTTGGGAATAACAACAAAAAAAGAGAAAACTTTAGTATTTATAAAGTAAGTAATCTTACACAAGTTAAAGATGATACTACTGCTGAAATTATTAATTTTAAACTTCCTAAAGATGTGAAATCGGAAGATTTTGAAGCTTTCTTTTTGCTAGATAATGCATTTTATATATTTAGTAAAGAAAACAAAACCAGCCTTTTATTGAAAGTGCCAAATACTATTGGAAACCATGTAGCAGAATTAGTTACAGATTTTAATTTAGATGGAAAACATAACAAAATTACCTCGGCAGCGGTAAGCGCAAATGGTGAAATCGTTGTTCTATTAAATCATGATAAGTTGTGGAAACTCACAAACTTTAAACCTGACGCCTTTTTTAAAGGTAAAGTAGAAGAGTTAAAATTCAATCACAGCTCTCAAAAAGAAGGAATATGTTTTAAAAACGACTCCGTTGTTTATATTTCGGACGAGAGACATAAAACCGAAGGCGGTAACATTTATGAATTTAAGTTAAACTAAAAGTTCAGCCCAAAACCAAATGAAAACCTTAAACCTTCAACACTATTAAAAAAGTTAAAGGTTCCTGATAAACTTTCAGCTGCGGTAACCCAAAAACCACCACCGTAGTCGTTGTGCCACTTATCTGAAAAATCTCCTTTTAACCAAACTCTACCAACATCGAAGCCTCCAAAAACCCCAATTTGAATTGGTAAAATATTGGTCTTAAATGAGTTGAAACTGTAGCGTAAATCGGCACTTCCTACAAAAGCATTTTTACCAGTAAATCGCTCTGTTCTGTATCCTCTTAATCCGTTTTCACCTCCAATATTTGCAGCTTGGTAAAACACTAATTCATCTCCAACACGTACTTGTAATCTTGCGTCTGTTTTTAAAACTAATTTTTTATTTTCAGAAAGTGAGTTATAAAATCCTAGATTCGAATTTAAATAACCATATGTGTTTTTAGTTTCTTTAAATTCTGTTTTACCACCAATATTAAACAAAAACGTCATCCCTTTGGAAGGGTTAATAGCGTTATCAAAACTTTTGTAATTAAACTCTGCTTCAAGAGCACCGAAAAAGCGTCGTTTGTAAAAATCCTCGTTTGTTACAGGCATAAAACTGGCTATAAATCTATCCTGAGTATTTTCAATTTCTATACCTTCTAAAATCGCTCTAAACCCATAATCGCTACCAAAATTACCTTTCTTTATAATGCCAACTTTAGCCGCATAAATACTTGTTTTAACGCGGTTATAATCCAAATCTAATTGGTCATCGTTATTAACTGTTTCGTTTCCATATCCAAAAAAGTTATTTGTAAAATTTTCAGTTGTAAATTGTCCACCAACATGTAAATTCCAGTCATTCATAATATTTGCAAACTCTCCATCATACAATAATGAAAACCCACTAGTTGCAAAGTAATAACCTCCTTTAAACCTATGTTGTTGCGAATAAGGATTACGTTGAAAACCTTTAATTGTTTTAGAAAAATTAACCCCTAACAAAAACCCATCATCTGGATTAAATCCAACAGCAGGAGTAATGACACTTGATTTTACTATGTTTTTATTAAAATCGAATAAATTCAAATTATAAACATCCGTTAGTCTAATTTGTGCACCCTTGTTTTCTTCTACAGTGTTCGGTTTACTCTCATGGTCATAAACTTTAATACGTCGTCCGTTTTTAATTCTATATGTATCGTTTTCTTGTCCACCAATTAAGCGCGTATAAATTAAATTATTGGCTTTACCTGATACTTCAAAAATATCCTTATCATCTAATCCGTAAATCCATATTTCCTTGGTGATTGTTCTATTAAAAACCTTATCAACAATTACTTCCCCTTTTTTACCATCAATAATTCTAGAAATAATAACACGCGTTTCTTCATCTCCTGTTCTAATAACTTCTATAAAATCATCTTTATCAGTTCCTGTTAAAATAACCAACTCATTCAAGTGATTGTAATAACGGGTAGCGATGTCTATAAGATTAGAACGTCTACCTTTCAATTTCTCTTTAATTTCTTGTAACGTTTTATCTTGAACTTCTTCAGGCACCTTGGTGAAGGCTTCTTCAATTATCGCATCAGTTATGTTTTCTTGAAGAAATTTAGCCTGTTCTAACCAAACTTTTTTATCTGCATCTTGGATAAGTACCCGGTCTAACTTTATGCCAGCACTATTCATCCACTCAATATCTTTTAACTCTTCATCATATACTTGCAATTGTTTGGTAGACCCCGAAATAATTTTCATAACATCTAACAAAGCACCATCAAAATTTGAAAACACCTGGTCGCGATCTCGAGGAATGGGATGGTAGTATTTATCTCCATTTTCCTGATCAAATTGTGCCCAACGCCATTGGTCTTGATGTCTATCCCAATCTCCAATTAGCATATCAAACAAACGTGCTCTTACAAAAGCATCCTCGGCAATTTTGTATTTTTCATCTTGACGAACTTTCTCAATTATATCGTGCGTACTTTCAATATCATCTGCGTATCCAAAATTTCTTTCATCCACATAATTATCTTCTGGTCGCTCTTCAATCATATACAACTCGCCTCCATATTCCTCATTAAATTCACCTAAATGCTTATGCTTTGGAATAAAATATAATTTAGGATTTGTATGAAATATTTTTGCTGCATTTGATAAATCTGGAACAACGGCGAAAGCATAAGGATGTGCTGCCGTATAAAAATCAAGGATTAAACCTTCAATAGCAGTTTTTTCAAACTCATCTTGAATATAAGTGTCTTTAAAAAGTACTGCTTGCAAGTATTGGGTAGCACTTTTACGGAGTGCACGCATATTTAGCTCTCTTCCATCTTTAGTTTTTAATCTAAGTGATCTTGTTTGGTGACCGCCGCCTTTTCGAACAACTTCCAATCCACCATATAAAGTGTCAAGCGTTGCTACTTTTGCCTTTATTTTTGTACTATAAACATCGCGATAATGACTTCCCCATACCGATTCAAAAAAACCTGACACATCGGTTTCATCTTTTGAATATATAGACACTTCAACTTCTTGTGGAAAGGTTTCTGGTAAATTTGAAATATCATAGGTTTTTGTGGGTGGAAAAACTTCTTTTGTAAATAATAATTTTGGTTGATTGTTTTCTTCACCATAATATCTTACCCAACTACTTCCATCTTTAAAAACAGTGAGCTCCACAAAGCCTTGTTTCCCGTAAGAAAACAATCCTGTGTCACTTAACTCAACTGATGATTCTTTCGCACCAGAACCCGATACTATTTGTTTTATGGTTTCTTTTTCAAGGTATTGCAAAGTATGTTCATGCCCTGAAACAAATACTACATTATCAGCATCCAGAGTCATTGTTTCTAAACGGCTCATTAAATCATGATAACGCTCGTTATATCGGTCTTGAATAGACACCCCTCCCTGAGTTCTAAGCTGAGTAACTAATGATGCTATACCAGGAAGCGGTATTTTCTTTTGAAACGGATATAAGTGTTTAGATAAGGCGTATTTTCCGCCATGCGTACCATTTGTTAACATAGGATGATGCATTGCAAAAATGGTCGTTTTATTTTGAGCCTTTTTTAATTCCCCTTCAATTTCTTCAAAAAATCGCTCTCTAGTTTTTATTTCGCAATCATCATTAACGGTTGGATGATTGTTCCAATTTTCTAAATACCATTGTGTATCAATGATTATTAATTGAATTGTTTCACCAACATCAATACTTTTTAGCGGACAACCATCTTCAGGTTGAAACGTATTTTTTCCAAGTAAATCTTCTATATATTTTTCTTCTCGTTTTAACCCTTTTAAACCATTAGAATACCAATCATGATTTCCAGGAATAAAAATAGTTTTACCTTTAAAGGTTTTAACTGAATTTACCTGAGCATTTAAAGCGTTTTCTGCACTCGCTCTTCCTTTATGGTTTTTAACAGGCAAGCCTGAAGGATAAATATTATCTCCTAAAAAAATAGTGTAATCGTCTTTAGTTTTTTTCCCTTCTATATGTTTATTAAATGCTGTTAAGGCTGAAGACATTCCACCAATAGGTGATAACCCTGCATCACCAATAAGATAGAATGTTTTGTCTATTTCTTTATCTGGAAATGTATTTTGTTTATCTTCTTCATTTGCATATTGTGGTTTTAAAGTGGCACAAGCACTTAGAAATAAAGCAAGAACAAATAAAAAAGGTTTATAGTTAGTCATAAAAAATGCGTTTAAGCGAAGTTAAGATTTTATTTTTTTATAATAGATTAGGACCATTACTTCAATTTATCCGCGTGTAGATTTCTTAATTTTGCCAATTTAGGAGTAATTACAAAGCCGCAATAACCTTGTTCTTTATTATTTTTGTAATAATTTTGATGCTGACTTTCGGCTTCATAAAAAACATCCAACGGAGAAATTTCTGTAACGATTGGGTCTTCATAGTACCTTGCCATTTCCTTAACCACAGTTTCTGCTATTTGCTTTTGAGCATCATTATGATAAAAAATGACCGAACGATATTGAGTGCCTTTATCAGCACCCTGCCTATTTAATGTTGTTGGATTATGAGTAGTCATGAAAATGACTAATATGTCTTCATAAGAGATTTTTGAAGCGTCAAAAGTAATTTGTACAACCTCAGCATGCCCAGTTAAACCAGAGCATATTTCACGATACGTTGGGTGCCCAGGAACACTACCGCCCGAATATCCAGAAACTACTTTTTCAACCCCTTTTACTTCTTGAAATACTGCTTCGGTGCACCAAAAACAGCCGCCACCCACCGTAGCGATTTCTGAATTTTTATTGCTCATTTGTAATCTCCTGTTCTAACTGCATGGATTCAGAATTAATACAATATCGAAGCCCGCTGGGTTCTGGTCCGTCCGGAAACACATGTCCTAAGTGCGCATCGCAAGTATTACACATAACTTCTACACGAACCATTCCAAAGGCTGTATCTCGCTCATATTTAATAGCATTTTCCTTAATGGGCTGTGTAAAACTAGGCCAACCTGTACCTGATTCAAATTTAATAGTAGAATCAAACAACGGTGTATTACAACATATACAATTGTACCTTCCGGCTTCGTGAATACTGCATAGTGCTCCACTATGTGGTCGCTCTGTACCTTTTAATCTTGTAATTCTGAATTGTTCAGGTGTTAATAGAGACTTCCACTCAGCTTCTGTTTTTTCTACACGTTTGTCTGGTGTTGGGTTTCCCTTTACGGAAAAGTTGATAACTTCTTTCCAAGTAAGCATACTTTATAAGTCTTTCTTTGTTAAATTAATATTAGTTTAAGATTAAACTAGTCGAAATTAAGTTGGTTTTCTTACAATTAAAATCTTTATCTTAAATCACTCATAATATATTTAAATTTTAGTAATTTGTGATTATAAATTAACTTGTTTTATGTCGAAATTAATAGAAAGTGCCGAAAAGTTTGTGTTCGATTTGTTTAAAAATGAATTAGATGCAAGTTTTTTATACCATAATTATACCCATACCGAACGTGTTTTAAGAAGTGTACGCGAGATTATAAAAAATACAGATATTAGTAAAAAAGATGCTGAAGTACTTGAGCTTACAGCCTTATTACACGATACAGGATATATTAAAACAAGGGAAGGTCATGAAGAAGAGAGTGTAAAAATTGCAACTGCCTTTTTAAAAGATAATGATGCCGATAAAAAAACGATTGAAGCCGTTAATTCATGCATCATGGATACTAAATTTAAAGATTCACCTAAAACCCATCTTGGAAAAGTAATTAGAGACGCTGATGCCTCTCATTTTGGGAAAAAATATTTTCTAGAGGCCAGCGAGTTTTTAAGAAAAGAGTTAGAGTTACAAGGTATTGCAAGTTATACCCCAAATGAATGGTTGGATGAAAACATAAAAGTACTTGCAGAAAAGCACGAGTTTTATACGGATTATGCCTTAAAAAATTGGCAACCACGTAAGGAAAAGAATCTTTCAAAACTTATAAAAACTAAAAAGAAAAGACGAAGTAAGCTTAAAACAGAAGAACTAAAAGCAAAATATAAAGCACAATATAAAAATGAAAGTCCAGAACGTGGAATACAAACGTTTTATAGAGTTGCCCTAAGAAATCATATTAAATTAAGTGATATTGCCGATACAAAAGCCAATATTTTACTATCTGTAAATGCTATTATCATATCGCTTGTTCTAGCTAATTTAATTTCAAAGTTGGACACCAATCCTTATTTAGTCTATCCAACCGCTATTTTCACATTGTCTTGTGTTATTTCAATGGTTTTATCTATTATAGCAACCAGACCTAATGTAACAAGTGGTGAGTTTACCAAAGAAGATGTTGCTAATAAAGATGTAAATCTTACCTTTTTTGGAAACTTTCATAAAATGAGTTTAGCTGAGTACGATTGGGCTGTTAAAGAACTTTTAAAAGATAAAGACTATGTATATAGCTCCTTAACTAAGGATCTTTATTTTTTAGGAAAAGTACTAGAACGAAAATATAGAATATTAAGAATTACTTATACCATCTTTATGATAGGTATGATTGTTTCGGTACTTTCTTTTGGAATTGCTTTAAAAACTAATGGTGCTAAATTGGAAGATGTTTTGCCCGATGAAAACGATTCTACTTTGATTAATTCAATATATGAGATAACGGGTTCTGATAATGAAACTTATAAAGTTGTTTAGGCTTTAATTTCTTTCATTAAATCGTCATATGTGTAGAAAACGTTATCATTACCATTATTTTTATGGTAAATCATACTCACACGAATTGCCTTTAAGCCTGTAACCCCTTGTAGGTCTTGCAACTCTAGTATTTCAACATCATCGTCAAACATTTTTTTAGACTGCATAAAACGAACATATTTTAAATACTCAATTTCATCTTCTTTCTGCGAGTAAATAATGCTCATTTTACCCTTTTGAGTCACACGTTCTTCGGTACCTTTAATAAAAGCTTTATCGACACGTTTTTTTACAACCTCATAACGCGCATTGTAGGTTCCATCTACATCAAATTGCTTTTCATCCATCCTAAATCTTATAGAAAGCGGCTGATTGAATACTAAAATCATGGAAGCTACATCTAAACCAATAGGATATTCATCCTGATTTTGGTAAAAATCATTTTCCATTTCATACATGACTTGCAGTTGCCATAGTCTTAGATTGTACAAGTAAATGGTATTAAAACTTTCTTCTTTGGTAATAGACTCGCCTATGTACATGTTATGCTCAACACCATCTGTTTTAAAACGTTCAAAAAAATGAGGATACATGTTTTGAGCCTCTATTTGTTTATGATCAAGTAAAGCCGACATGTTTTTATTGATAAGCGCAATGGTATCGTCGTAATTTTTTCTGTAATAATAAATAACGTTTAAATTGGTATCAACTTTACTGAAATAATCTTCAATTTCTTCTTTTGCGAAATCCTTTTTTTCTAAAAAGAAAATGAATAATGGCTCTATTTCTTCTTTAAAAAACCTCGTTAATTCATGCTCTGTATCTACTTTAAAATCCGCTTTTATTGCTTGATTAAATGCCTCAATTTGAAACTTTAATTGCTCATAAATTGGTAATTCTTCATTTTTAGGAATAATGTCCAAAATTTTATCTACCAATGTTAATTGTAACGCTAAATCTTTTTGTGTGGCAAGATTTCTAGCATCTGACGAACCTTTCACATCAATTTGTCCAAATAATGGATATACGTTATCAAAAGCTATTTTGCTAAAGGATGGTTTTTCTATTTGATTTTTTTGACTGTCGATTAAAAACTTTTTTGCCGCTTGTTTAAATTTCCAAGAAACACTTGGGTGAATTGAAGTACATTCCTGCTGAATAATAGCCTCAATTAAATTCTCTTCTTCATTGGTTGAGCGTTCTACTGCTGATACAATAAAAGGCATAACATCAAGCAACTTGTTCGCATTAATACTGTTAAGTTCCTGTGGAGTATAGGATACAATTTCTAATATCCCCATTAAACCTTGCTCATTAGCTATTGGTGCAAAAATTGCACTCTTAATACCTTGTTCGTGCAATGCTACAATATGTGGTGCTTTTCCTTTAGAAATTTTATAAAGCTTATCGACATCAGAAACTGAAAAATATTTATTTTCTTTTAATAACCTTTCATAAGACCATGAACACAAACATTCTTTACATTCTTTACTATCGGCATTGTTTATTAAAAAACTATTAGCACCTATACCATGTACCTTCTCAAAAGTGTCATCTTCTTTATTGTAAATTGAAAACCCAACCTTTACATCCTTAATGCCAAATAACGAACTAAAAATATCTCGGAAATTATCGGCAAAACTATCTTCCATGCAAGTTTCGTCAATTATTAAGTTCGATTTTATATTTGATATAGACTGATCATCTGTTACATCAAAAATGTTCGATATAACAAAACCTTTAAAAAGATAACTATGAGGTGGAAATTTTTCTTTCCAAATTTCAATATTATCAAAATTGTCTAATAACTCATCGTAATCTTCTTTAGTTATTTTTGGCGCATTATCAGTTGGAATAATTTCACAAAAATCCGCATTATATAATATCTTATAATAACGAAGTATGCCATTTTCATCTGGAATTTGATAATAAAAAGGCCTTTTAAAGTTTAAATTATACCCATAACAAAAATTTAAAATGATTGTACATGCCATTATATACATATCATTTTGTGGCATATTTTTTATTTGAAGTTCAAAATCACCACCGGCCGTTTTAATAATGTTTTTAAACCGCTCTGACGAATTAAAAATTAAATCATGAAGCGGAACCGAAGCTGTTTTAATTTCGTTTTTTGTTAATAGCGGACTAAATGTGTCCTGAAGTAATATTTGAATTTCTTTTTCCCTTGTTTTTAAAAGTGAAACATCGCTAAAACCATCCCTTAATTCAGGGTGTTTCTTGGCTATTTCTAAAACCTTATTAGCTTTATTAGCAATAAATTCATCCTCACTATCAGACATAGTCTCATAATGCTCTAACAACCTGTTAAAGCTGATTTTTAGCTTTAAAGGCGATTCAATATCGTCATTAACATCCATGATACTTATATGATTGTGATTAAAATACAAAGTTACAAATTATTGATTAAGTCGTTAAATTATAGACTTCATAACACTAATATTGTTACAAACTTTAACAAAAAAAAGCTTCTCGGTTTTCGAGAAGCTTTAAATTATTTTTATTTTAATCTAAACTATTGGTTTCCTTTTTTGTAATCTTCTAAAAATTTAGCCAAACCAATATCTGTTAATGGGTGTTTTAATAACCCTTTTATTGCTGAAAGTGGTCCTGTCATAACATCACTACCTAATTTAGCACAATCTATAATGTGCATTGTATGACGT
>NZ_JAKKDV010000005.1 GCF_021728415.1 Flaviramulus multivorans
ACGTCATACAATGCACATTATAGATTGTGCTAAATTAGGTAGTGATGTTATGACAGGACCACTTTCAGCAATAAAAGGGTTATTAAAACACCCATTAACAGATATTGGTTTGGCTAAATTTTTGGAAGACTATAAAAAAGGAAATCAATAGTTAATTTTTGTAAAACCGTTACTTTACTCAAATTATAACAATAATATAATTAAAACTATTAGAGGAAAGTACTAGGTAAATAAATTTAACGTTTTTTATAACCATTTAACATCAATTGTATTACTTTTATATTAGAAAGCTAAAGAACTGTAAAAAGGTGTCTAAATAGGTGTCTAGTCATAAAAACAACAACATAACTTATTGAAATATAAATAGTTGTGTTTGTTGTTCTGAGGCTGTCATCCCGACAATCTAAAATGGAAGCCTTGTTTAGAAAGTTTACTCTCTTTAGCAAGGTTTTTACTTTAATTTGATATAAACGCGGCGTAAAGAGATGATAGCTCCATTTTACACACCAACTTTTCTGTATTTAGATGGCGAATGCTTTTTTATAAACTTAAACTGTCTGTTAAAATTCGAAATATTATTGAATCCAGATTGTTCTGCAATATAAGCTATCGATAAATCTTGGTTTTTAATTAAAAGTTTGCAAGCATTTTCAATGCGTAATTCGTTTAAAAATTGAAAATAGGTTTTATTAGTTCTTTTTTTAAAGTACTTGCAAAATGCATTTTTGGTCATGTTTGCAACGTCGGCAATGGTTTGTAATGAGATATCTTTTTCAAAATGGTTCATAGTATATTCAAATATATTTCGCATTCTTTCTCCTTCATTATCAGTATACTTTTTATTGTATTGAAAGGACGATAAATTTACGGACTTTGCGTAAGTACATATTTTTAAAATTTCTAGAAGAATAATAAACCTCTCTAGCTTCGAAACTTTGTGGAGTTTTGAAAAATAGTCAGCAAGTAATTTATTTCTTGATAAAACTTTAAACCCGTGAATGGCTTTTTTAAAAAGGGGTTTAATTTCCTTTAATTCTTCTAAATAAAAAAAATGATCTCCGAATGACGATTCAGTAAAAAAGAGAGAAAGCATATATGATTGTTCAGAAGCATTTAAATCACTTTTAAATACATGAGGTAAATTACCTCCAATTACCAAAACATCACCTTTTTTATAGTAGTTAACGCGATCACCTACCAGCAAAGTACCTTCACCTTCCACAACAAAACTTATTTGAATTTCTTCATGTTGATGCAACTTATCGTAAAATTTAATGTCTTTGTCAACTTGAAAAATTAAAGAATCTGAATCTGGTTTTGGTATTTTAAATGGCAATACTTTCATTTATATTATGCATATAATATTCAAAAATTTGTTAAATATACTATTAAAGGATAATATTTCATAAATATTGGATAATCATTCATTATTTCTGAAAGTTATTTACTTGTAATTTTGAAGAATTAAATTGCAAGACTATGAGTATGATATGGAATGGCGTAATGCCTGCGGTTACAACACAATTTACAGCTAATGATGAATTGGACCTAGAAATGTTCAAAATCCATATTAAAGCACAATTAGATGCTGGAGTCCATGGTATAGTTTTAGGGGGTACACTTGGTGAAGCTAGTACATTAACCGACGAAGAAAGGCGTATTTTAACACGTGAAGCCGTTAAATTTGTAAATGGGAAAGTGCCTGTATTAATGAATATTGCAGAACAAACCACTAAAGCTGCAATTAATTTAGCTAAAGTTGCCCAAGAAGATGGTGCTAAAGGTTTAATGATGTTACCACCTATGCGTTATAAGGCGAGCGACGAAGAAGTTGTTGAGTATTTTAAAGCTGTTGCAAATAGTACATCATTACCAATTATGATTTACAACAACCCTGTAGATTATAAAATAGAGGTGACTTTAGATATGTTTGAGGAACTTATAGATGCCTGTCCAAACATACAAGCAGTAAAAGAATCTACCAGAGATACTACAAATATCACCAGAATTAAAAACCGTTTTGGAAATAGGTTAGCCATTTTAACAGGTGTAGACACGCTGGCTCTAGAAAGTTTACTTATAGGTGCAGATGGTTGGGTAGCTGGTTTAGTGGATGCATTTCCCGCAGAAACCGTAGCTATTTACGAATTGCAAAAAGCCGGCAGAATAAAAGAAGCAATAGAAATTTATCGTTGGTTTATGCCTTTGTTAGAGTTAGATATAAACCCTAAATTAGTACAGTACATAAAGTTAGCATCGGTTTACACCAAAATTGGTTCTGAATATGTAAGAGCACCACGATTGGTTTTAAGAGGCAAGGAGCGCAAGAAAATTACTAAAATAATTGAAGACGCCATTGCGATAAGACCAACGTTACCAGAATATAAAAATTTAAATAATTAGGGTGTTCCCACGCGTAGCGTGGTCTGGCTTTCGGCGCTCACTTCCCAATAAATATTGTGAGAGCTCAAACAACTGCCTTAATCCCTAACACAAAAAAAACTATGATTACAGGAAAAAACTATATAGGAAATCAACTATCTGCAAAAGGAAGCAAAACATATAAAACGTTTAATCCGCAATTAAATAGTGAAAATAAGCACGTTTTTACTGAAGCAACCACCGTAGAAATTCAAGAAGCACTCAGTTTAGCTACGTCAGCATATAAAAAGTTTAAAGATGTCTCAGGACAAGATAAAGCGGAGTTTCTAAATGCCATTGCCGACGAAATTTTAACTTTAGATGATGCGCTTATAAAAGCCTATTGCGAAGAATCAGGATTACCAGAAGGTCGTGCGAAGGGCGAACGTGGGCGTACCGTTTTTCAGTTGCATATGTTTGCTGACTTAGTAAAAGAGGGCTCTTGGGTTGAAGCATGTATAGATACTGCTGTTCAAAATAGAGAACCAGCACCAAAACCCGATTTACGAAAAATGCTAATTCCTCTTGGTCCAGTAGTTGTTTTTGGAGCAAGTAATTTCCCTTTAGCTTATTCAACTGCAGGAGGCGATACAGCAGCAGCTTTAGCAGCGGGTTGCCCTGTTATTGTAAAATCACACCCTATGCATGCTGGAACTGGTGAGTTGGTAGCATCTGCAATTATTAAAGCAGCAGAAAAAACTGGAATGCCCAACGGAGTATTTTCAAACTTGAACAGTAGCGGTATTGAAGTTGGGTCACAATTAGTAAAGCACCCGCAAGTTAAGGCGGTTGGCTTTACTGGTAGCATAAAAGGCGGTCGTGCATTATATGATTTAGCTTCACAGCGCAATGAACCTATTCCAGTATTTGCTGAAATGGGAAGTATAAATCCCGTTATTATTTTGCCCGAAGCTTTAAAAGTACGCTTGGAGTCTATTGCTAAAACCTATGCTAGCTCTATTACATTAGGTACAGGTCAGTTTTGTACAAACCCAGGACTTATATTGGGTATAAAAGGAGAATCCTTAGATAAATTTATTAAAAATTTATCCGATGAGATTTTAAAAATTGAACCTACTTGCATGTTGCATTCAAATATTGCTCATGCCTTCGAAAAAAATAAAAGTAAAGCCTTATCTGAAAGCAAGGTACAGGTTGCGGCGAATTATGATTCTGATGTACCAGCAAATTATGCTAAACAAACGATTGCAACGGTTAATGGTCAAGTGTTTTTAGAAAATCCAACATTGCATCATGAGGTTTTCGGACCTTATTCTATAGTAGTTCAATGTGATAACGAAGTACAACTTAAAGATATAATTTCTAAACTTGAAGGCCAATTAACAGGTACTATGATTGCTGAAGAAAGTGAAACCTCTAAATATTCTGAAGTTATTTCAGCATTACAAAATAGAGTTGGACGACTTATATATAATGGTGTTCCAACAGGTGTGGAGGTGTGCCCTTCCATGACTCATGGAGGTCCATATCCAGCATCTACGGATAGTCGTTTTACAGCAGTCGGGATTCATTCTATAAAGCGTTGGGTACGACCGTTTAGTTATCAAGATTGGCCAAATTCAATGTTACCAAATGCTCTTAAAAATGAGAACCCTTTAAAAATTACAAGACTGATAAACAATAAACAAACCAAAGGCAGTTTATGAAATATCTGTTAATTAAGACCAATTAAAATAATGGTGATTAGAAATTATTATGACTTAAAAAATAAATATTTACAGATGAAATTTATAAAATTTATTCCTTTATGCTGTTTATGTTTAGTAATTAGCTGCGGAAAAGATAAACATAAAACTGAGTCATCTAGATTAGAAGCTATTATTGATAATTATCACGATCATAAAGGCTATGACGAAGAATTATATCCCTTGGGTATTTTTACAAAAGAATATTACAAAGCAGAGGCTGAATATGCTCAAGAAACTTTAAGCAAACTATCGAAAATAAACTCTGATTATCTAAGTGAAACACACCAAATTTCCGTTGAGCTTTTAAAATTTGTACTTCAGGACAAAATAGATTTTTATGAGTTTGAAAGGTATTTAAATCCCATTTTATCCGATGCTGGATTTCATAGTAATTTAACATACCAAGTAAGACCACTTACGAATTATCAACAAGTTAAAGATTATATTAATACACTTAATGCAATTCCAGAGTTTGTAGATCAACACTTTTCAAATTTGCGAGAAGGTTTAGAAAAAGGGGGCTCGCAACCAGTAGTTATTTTTAAAGGATATGAGTCTACTTATGATAATAATATCGTCGAAAATTATGAGGAAAGCTTTTATTATTCCCCATTTAAGGATTTGCCGAGTGATTTGTCTGAGTTTCAAAAGGATTCGGTGCTTGCAGTAGCTAAGGAGCTTATTGAACAAAAAGTAACGCCTCAGTTTAAGCGCATTAAAACATTCTTTGAAACCGAATATTTCCCAAAAACAAGACGAACTCTTGGTGTTTTTGAAACGCCTAATGGCAAAGCTTTTTACCAAAATAGGATTAATTTTTATACAACTAGCAGTGAATATACGGCTGAAGATATCCATCAAATAGGATTAAAAGAAGTGGCGCGTATAAAATCAGAAATGGAAAAAATTATAAAAGAATTAAATTTCGAAGGTAGTTTTGAAGATTTCTTTAAGTTTTTAAGAACGGATGCGCAATTCTTTGCAAAAACACCTGAAGAATTATTAATGATTGCGCGTGATATATCAAAACGTGCAGATGCGCAATTACCAAGATTTTTTAAAACGTTACCCAGAAAACCGTATGGAGTAGCACCTGTTCCCGATGCCATTGCACCTAAATATACTAGTGGACGATATATTGGAACTAAAAAAGAAAGCACAGATCCGGGGTATTATTGGGTAAACACTTACGATTTACCAAGTAGAACCTTATACACGTTACCAGCTTTAACGGTTCATGAAGCCGTTCCAGGACATCATTTACAAGGTAGCTTAAACAATGAGTTGGGTGATAGTATTCCAAAGTTTAGAAAAAACCTGTACTTATCCGCCTATGGAGAAGGCTGGGGTTTATATTCAGAATTTTTAGCCGATGAAATGGGTATGTATAGAACTCCTTATGAAAAATTTGGACAATTAACTTATGAGATGTGGCGTGCCTGTCGTTTAGTAGTTGATACGGGGATTCATGCCAAAGGATGGACTAGAGAGCAAGTTGTAAACTATATGGCGTCCAATACGGCTTTGTCGTTGCATGAAATTAATACCGAAACAGATCGTTATATTTCATGGCCAGGTCAAGCATTATCGTATAAAATGGGTGAGCTTAAAATTAGGGAATTACGAAAGCTTGCAGAAGCGAAATTAGGTTCAAAATTTGATATTAGAACATTCCACGAAGTTATTCTTGAACAAGGTACCGTGACATTGTCAATTCTAGAAAATCGAGTTCAAAATTATATTGAAAGAGTAAAAAATGAATAAGAGTACATTTGTTTGTATTGATGCGCATACTTGCGGGAATCCAGTAAGGGTTATAACTGAAGGAGGTCCAAAGCTTTTCGGTAAGAATATGAGTGAAAAGCGTCAGCATTTTTTAAAAGAATATGATTGGATTCGGAAGGGCTTGATGTTTGAACCTCGTGGACATGATATGATGAGCGGTAGTATTTTATATCCACCTCATAATCCTGAAAACGACTTTGCTATTCTGTTTATTGAAACTTCTGGATGTTTACCTATGTGTGGACATGGAACTATTGGAACCATAACAATAGCGATTGAAGAGGGTTTGGTAACTCCGAAAATACCTGGAAAAATAAAGATGGAAGCTCCTGCTGGTTTAGTAAATATTGAATACCAACAAACAGGAAATAAAGTAGATTGGGTAAAACTAACTAACGTTAAAAGTTATTTGGCTGCTGAAGAATTAACGGTTGAATGCCCCGAATTAGGTGAGATATTTTTTGATGTTGCCTATGGCGGTAACTTTTATGCAATTATTGATCCACAGAAAAATTTTGAAGGCATTCATGCGTTTTCGGCTTCAAAAATTGTTCAGTATTCACAAGTTATTAGGGAACGAATTAATGAGAAGTATTTAAATATGTTTGTACACCCAGAGAATGACTCTATCAGAGATGTAAGCCATTTGTTGTGGACAGGTAATACTATAGATCCAACATCATCAGGCAGGAACGCTGTTTTTTATGGTGATAAAGCTATTGACAGAAGTCCTTGCGGAACAGGAACTTCGGCACGTTTGGCTCAGTTATATTTTAAGGGTAAATTAAAAAACGGAGAACCTTATATTCACGAAAGTTTTATTGGTAGTAAATTTATTGGTTGTGTAGAGGAGGTAACCGAATTAAATGGAAAACCAGCTATTATTCCTAGTATTAAAGGTTGGGCAAAAATTTATGGACACAATACCATTACAATTGATGAAGATGATCCTTATGCTTACGGTTTTCAGGTAATTTAATATGAGTAAAAAAGTAATTGTTATAGGTGGCGGAATTATAGGATTATGTTCTGCATACTATCTTCAAAAAGAAGGACATCAAGTTATTATAGTTGACCAATCTAATCTTGATTCAGGAGCTTCTTATGTTAATGCGGGCTATTTATCACCCAGTCATATTATTCCTTTATCGGCACCAGGAGTTATGAGGAAAGGATTTAAATGGATGTTTAACCCTTCTAGTCCTCTCTATATAAAGCCTCGATTGAATATCGATTTTTTAAAATGGGTATGGGCTTTCAATAAATCTTGCTCCCAAAAGCACGTAAATAAAGCTATTCCGGTAATAAAAGATATTTCTGTATGGAGTCAAGATTTATATGACGATATAAAGCATAATGAACATTTTTCATTTCATTATGAGAAAAAGGGTTTGCTCATGTTGTGCCAAACGGATAAAATGCTTGAGGAAGAAATAAAAACGGCTCATTTGGCAAAACGGGAAGGCCTTGAGGCTACAGAAATAAGTTTATCTGAACTTAAAAAAATAGAACCTAAAGTTAATATAGATGTAAAAGGAGCTATTTATTTTAAATGTGATTCACACAGTACGCCACATGAATTTATGAAAGAGATGAAAGCATATCTAAAAGATGCAGGTGTTATTTTTTATACAAATGAAAAAGTTGAAGATATAGAAGTGACTAATAAAGCTATTGCTTCAATAAAAACAAATAAACAAGTTTTAAAAGCGGATGAGTTTGTACTGGCAGCAGGTTCGTGGAGCCCTATTTTGAGTAAAAAACTAGGTTTGAATCTTTTATTACAAGCAGGTAAGGGTTATCGAATAAATGTAGAAAGAGAAACGAATATTTCTATTCCAGCCATTTTATGCGAATCGAAAGTGGCAGTTACACCTATGAATGGATTTACACGTTTTGCAGGTACTATGGAAATTGCGGGTATTAGCCATGAAATTAATAAAGTTAGAGTGGATGCCATCGCCAAAGCCGCATCAAAATACTATCCTGAAATAAAAATAACTGATTCTGAAAAAGAACAGGCTCAATGTGGGTTACGACCTGTTTCACCAGATGGATTGCCATATATTGGCAAATCCTCAAAATGTAAAAACCTAACAATAGCAACGGGTCACGCAATGATGGGGTGGAGTATGGCTACAGCAACAGGTAAATTAGTTTCAGAGGTCATTTCAGAGACTAAAACTACACTAAACTTACAAACATTTAATCCAGACAGAAAGTTTTAATTAGTTATAATAACTCTCATTGAATTATTCTAAAGAGTGTCTTAACAGGTAAAATTATAAAAGGTTCAAATTAGTACTAATTTGAACCTTTTTTTGGTTGATTAATATGGTTGGTTTTTATTGTTGTCTTACACTACCTGACGAGCTATCACTCTTATTAACCTTTTCAGGGTTTCCGTAATATCTAACATCGCCGCCACTTGTAGCTTTGGCAGTTAACTCTTTTGAGGTATTTACCGTAATATCAGCACCACTCGTAGCTGTAACTTCACTCGATTCTGCAATTAAATCAGCTGCTTTAATATCACTACCACTAGTAGCTGAAGCTATTAATTTAGTGGTTTTGCCCGATAATCGCATATCGCTTCCGCTAGTTGACTTGCAATTTAAAACAGATGTGTTTACATCTAATTTCATATCGCTACCGCTTGTAGAAGTTAATTGTAAATTTTCTACACTTATAGTATTTGTAGAATAAACGTCGCTTCCACTGGTTGAAATGATACTTGAAATATCTTTAAAGCTTACCTTAACTTTTTTAGAAGAAGCTTTACCGATGTTTTTTTTGGTGTGAATTTTTAAAACACCATTTTCTATTTCAGTAAGAATCAAATCATGTAGGTTTTCATCAGCTTCAACAGTTAAACTCTCACTATCACTTTGCGTTAAGTAAACATCTAAACCTTCAGAAGCAGATATGGTACTAAAAGGCTCATTTAAGGTTCTGTTTTCTGTTATTACATCGCCGTTTCCTGTAACTCCCGAGTTAAGGTTAATATCAAAATTGCATGAAAAAAGCGTTAAGCTTAATACTGCGGCTACAATGAATTTAATTAGTGTTGTCATAATATTTTTGTTTTGATTGATTTTATTTGTAATTCAAATATCTTATAAATTGCGTTTGATGAATAACTTAAATATCTGAATTGTTGTTTTTTAATGATGAACTGTTAATTATCTGATTTTATTTCAATGCCGTTAGAATCGATATTCACTTTTACATCTTCGGATTTTGCTTTTAGGCCTTTTCCGTCAATTTTTAAGCTACCATCTTCTGACTTAACTTCAACACCTTCTTTATTGATTTTTAATCCAGGTGTATCAACGTTTACATTAAAGTCATCTTCAGGACAATCTAAACATTCGGCCTCATCAAACAGAATTTTCATGTAATGATTAGTGTTTTCTCTCGAAATAATATTGCCTTCATAATTTCTGTAATAAAGAAATGGTTTTGTACTGCTATTAAAATAAACCACACTGTTTTCAGGTAAATATAAAACCACGTCTACCTCTTGATCACTAAATTTATTTTCAGGGTTTGTTGTAAGATATGAATCCAATAATAACGTATTATTCCTAAAATCGAAATTGTAATTTATATTTTTAGCACGTTCTCTAGCAATTTCATAACTCCTACCATCTGCGCTTTTTTCAATAGCGATAGTTGCGACAGAATCTGTAGTAGATTTAACTCGGATATCTACATCTGATGAGTATATAGTTTTATTACCATCATCGTCATGCGCAAGTTTAAAACTATGATTGTTTCTGTAAAAGTTAGGGTTAAAATTGTCATTACCTACCATTCTAATGTTTAAGGTATCATTAGCCATAATAGGCAACTCTGTTTTTTCAATATAACTTTCATCAAAAGCATATTCACTAGCTTGTCTGATTCCTACTATAATTAATGATATAATTGATATTAACCATATACCTAATAAGGTAAACTTTGCAATATTGCCTATGGATTTTAGGTTGTTTATTAAAATTTTTAAGCCTAAATAGAATAGGAAAAAGAACGGAATTCCTACGACAAAAAACGCTAATAAAGATATTAACCAAATAGGTGTGTTGCCTGCATTAGCAATATCAACTAAGTCTAAACCTGGAACATGAATAATGTCCGCAACTCCTACTGAAAACAGACCAATAATCAACCCAATTAAAGCTGATGCGCCAACGATGATAAGTATGATGCCAATAAATTTGGCAAATACTTTAAAGAAAAACATAATAATATCACCTATAGTATCAAAAAAAGTTCTTGAGGATGATTTTATACTATTAGCTCCTTTTTTTACATCGATACTTTTAGCTGCACTTGATACTGATTCTGAAACATTTTTTGCTACATCGCTAACCGTTTCAGTAACGTTTTCTAAGCTATCTTTTATTTTTTTTTCAATGTTACTAATGTTCACTGGCTCACCAGTCATCATTATTTTTTCGGCAGTGGTTTTGGCTTCGGGTACTAATATCCAAAGCAAAATGTAAAGTAAAATACCTGTACCTGCTCCAAAAATTAAAAGAATCCAAGCTAAACGAATCCATATGGCGTCAATACCAAAATAATGCGCTAAACCAGACGAAACACCACCTACATAAGAATTGTCGGTATCCCTAAAAAGTTTTCTGTTGGATGTAGATGAGGATGATTTTTTTGAATACGATGCATTTGGCTCATCTTCAAATATTTCGTCATCAACTAAGTAGTCTTCGGGTTGTCCCATAATAGAGATAACTTCATCTACTTCCTTTATACGTATAACTTGTTTGTCGTTTTCTACACGCTCGCTAAAAAGTTCTGCAATACGAGCTTCTATATCTGCTATAATTTCAGATCGACCTTGAGAGTCAGTGAATGAACGTTTTATAGCCTCAAGATAGCGCTGCAATTTTAAGTATGCATCTTCATCTATATGAAAAAATATACCTGCTAAATTTATGTTGACTGTTTTATTCATTTTTTTGTTGTTTTTTGGCTTGTTACTATTGTTACTGCATTGTGTAATTCACTCCAAGTTGTATTCAATTCTTTTAAAAACAGCTTACCTGTTTCTGTTAAACCATAATATTTTCTTGGAGGTCCCGAGGTCGATTCTTCCCATCGGTAATTTAAAAGACCTGCATTTTTAAGTCGTGTAAGTAGCGGATAAATGGTTCCTTCTACTACTAGCAACTTAGCGTCTTTAAGTGTGTCTAAAATTTCTGCTACATACGCATCTTCATCTTTTAAGACCGAGAGTATGCAGAATTCTAAAACGCCTTTACGCATTTGTGCTTTTGTGTTTTCTATCTTCATAGTGTCATTCGTTTAATGTGGTGAAACTGTTCATTTTTTGATTGATTTGATTGATGATTATTGATGAAATTCTTATTGTCTTGTCATTTCGAGTGATTCTGATTTTTATCAGAATTGTATCAAGAAATGGGCGTTACACTATCGGGTCGGGCTTTTATTCATGCTTTATTATTTTATATTTTTGAATTCATGAACATAAATGTTACGCTATATCTTTTTCTTGTTCCTTAAAAAAGGATGTCGCTTCAATCCCTAACGCATATTTTAAACATTACTATTATTTTAAAAAATTAATGGTTAATGGGTATTTATAAACTTCACCATCCCTCGCTTTTAAACTGGCTATTACAATTAAAACCAATTCAATAATAAAGGCTAAAATGGCAAAAGCACCAAGTATACCACCTATATATAGTAATGGTGATGGCTTGCCAATATTTATGCTAAAATTTTCAAAACCATGAAAATCTATAAAGTCAATACCGTTAAAAATTTTAAAAATGAAAACCGGAATAGTTAAGGTTCCAATAATAATGGCGTAGAGCAAAATACTCATTTGAAAATTTATTACCTGCTTTCCATTAGCATCTATAAACTCCGATTTGTCTTTATTTGCAACCCATAATATAATAGGACCTATAAAGTTTCCAAACGGAATAAAAAACCTACTAAATGTAGAAAGGTGAATAAAAGTGGCAATGTTTTTTTGATGATTGTCTAACATGATTTTTTTCGATTGATTTAAAACATATAATAGTTTCTTATACAAATATATGTCTAAAAACAGGTACTTTGTTACACATAGTACTAAAAATTAACATATATTTAACATTTTAAGATGAAAGATTATTTCATAACTTAGTCAAAAAATTAACCAGTAACAATGAAAATAACTCCCAGAAAACTTAACACTTTTACTATTTTTAAATTACCATCAGCTTATTTCTGTGGTGTAAGAACTAAACATATTGATGATAGCAAATGTATTGTTACAGTAAAGCATAAATGGATAAACCAAAATCCATTTAAATCTATGTTTTGGGCAGTTCAAGGTATGGCTGCGGAGTTTTCAACAGGCGCTTTAATGATGAGCAAAATTAAAGAATCAGGAAAACGTATATCAATGTTGGTAACTACTAACAACGCAACATTTACAAAAAAGGCAACAGGCAGAATTACTTTTACGTGTAATGACGGACACTTAATTGACGAAGCCATAAAAAAAACCATAGAAACTGGTGAAGGACAAACTTTGTGGATGCAATCTGTAGGAGTAAACGAAGAAGGTGTTGTGGTTTCTACCTTTAATTTTGAATGGAGTATAAAGAAGAAAAGTTAGCTTTATTTTTTGTAACAAAATTTAAAATAATTCAACATATAAAAGAATCAACAAAAAACATATAAAATGACAGCACACGAAATAGATTATAGAATCTACGGCGAAGAAATGCAATACGTAGAAATAGAATTAGACCCTAACGAAGGCGTTGTAGCCGAAGCAGGAAGTTTTATGATGATGGACGATGGTATTAAAATGGAAACTATTTTTGGAGATGGTTCTCAAAAGGATTCCGGGTTTCTTGGTAAAATATTGGGGGCTGGAAAAAGAATCTTAACAGGGGAAAGTTTGTTTATGACAGCCTTTTATAACACCGTAGTTGGTAAACGCAACGTGTCATTTGCCTCACCGTATCCTGGAAAAATTATACCCATTGATTTAACGGAATTTGGTGGTAAATTCATTTGTCAAAAAGACGCCTTTTTATGTGCCGCAAAAGGAGTAAGCGTTGGCATCGAATTTTCAAAAAAACTGGGACGTGGACTTTTTGGTGGCGAAGGGTTTATTATGCAAAAATTAGAAGGTGATGGTATGGCCTTTGTTCATGCTGGTGGTACCATGGCAAGAAAGGAATTAGCAGTTGGCGAAACGCTTCGAGTTGATACTGGATGTATCGTCGGGTTTGATCAAACAGTGGATTACGATATTGAATTTGTCGGTGGTATTAAGAACACGGTGTTTGGTGGCGAAGGCTTATTTTTCGCAAAACTACAAGGCCCAGGGACTGTTTATGTGCAATCTTTACCATTTAGTAGGCTTGCTGGTCGTGTATTAGCATCGGCTCCTAGAGGTGGAGGAAAAGATAAAGGAGAAGGTAGTATATTAGGTGGTTTAGGAGACTTATTAGATGGAGATAATCGATTTTAAATGTTAAATATCCCATAATTTAAAGGTGGCAAACAATTTTTTATTAAATTTAACAGTTAAATAAAAAAAGGAGCCTATACCAAATTCTACTTTTACATTACAAACCTAAACCTTAAAATAACATGGCTAGAGCAATGCTTGAGTATACCAAAACTGTACTTAATAAAGTTAGTTTTGACGCTACGTTGTTTTGCAAAGAAGTACAAAAGGCCTTAACCCGTTTATTGCCTTATGAGATTGAAGAGCTTAAAATATTTATTCGTTCTCTTGTACAGCAAAACCCAGAATTAAATCAATGTTTAATTTATTTAAAACCATAAAAAAAAGCGACCAATTGGTCGCTTTTTTATTTTGTTGGTAATGGACTAATAATTTTTACATCCTGAAACGCAATAGCACCTCTAATAATACCAGATATTACATCTTGTAATGATTCTATAATTTGCATTTTTAACTCGCTTTTATGGTATATAATACTTACCTCTCTGGCGGGAGCAGGATCGTTGAAATAATGCAAGTTCTCTTTTTCTTCATCATTAATATCTAAAGTATGTAAATAGGGAAGAAGTGTCATACCTAATCCTTCGTTTGATAACTTTACTAAGGTTTCAATGCTACCACTCTCTAGTTGAAACTTGTCATCTAAATGGTTTTTAAAAACCTTACAAATATTTAGTACACCATCACGAAAACAGTGCCCGTCTTCAAGCAATAGCATATCATCAACATCTAAATCATCTACATTTATTTTTTTGTTTGTATAAAGTCTATGCCCTTTAGGTATGTAACTAACAAATGGTTCAAAATATAGAACCCGTTCTTTAATTGATTCATCTTCCAAAGGCGTTGCTGCAATGGCAGCATCTAAATGACCTTCTTTTATCCTTGCTATAATTTCTTCGGTAGTTAACTCCTCTATTTTTAGTTTTACCTTCGGGTGTTTTTTAATAAAAGTTTTTAAAAACATAGGCAATAGAGTAGGCATTACTGTGGGTATAATACCTAATTTAAATTCACCACCAATAAACCCCTTTTGCTGGTCTACAATATCTTGAATTCTATACGATTCATTAACTATATTTCTTGCTTGGTTTACAATTTTTTTTCCAACATCTGTAAGCTCAATGGGTTTTTTACTTCTATCAAAAATTTGCACATCCAACTCGTCTTCTAGTTTCTGAATTTGCATACTTAATGTAGGTTGCGTAACAAAACATTTTTCAGCGGCTTTAGTAAAGTTTTGATTTTCAGCAACTGCTAAAACATAGTATAGTTGAGTAATAGTCATATGTATCAATTTAGGTTATAAAATTACAAAAACTATCAATAATACTTATGGAAACAGATGTTAATAATAAATTAAACTTACTCACTTTGTTGGTAATCGAGCATAAAAAAAGCGACTCTCAAAGTCGCTTTTTTTTTTTTTAATGCTGTTTAAAGGCTTAGAAAACAATTTTCATTTCCAAATCTTCATTTTTTAAATCAAATTTCGCTTGAGCATATTGCGGTGGACCATAGCTTATTGGATTGTTCGACATGCCATATGACTCTTTAGGCATACCGTTTTCTTCAAAATCCATACGTCTATTTTCATTAACGTCATGTAATGCCATAATCGCATAAGTTCTAGGTTCTACATTATCAAAAGTGATAGAAATTTTGCCATCAACAATTTTGCTTTCTAAGTTTTGAATTCCCGGACCTTTCATAAAGGTTTCTTCAGTGTGTAACGATAGCAATACGTTGCCATTGTTGTTAGTAATGTTTTCGATAGTGACAGTGATGGATTGTCCCGTTTTTTCTTCTTGCGAAAAACTAAAAGTTACTGATAATAATAGTGTGATGATTAATGATAGTGCTTTCATGATATATGGTTTATTTTGTTTAACAATTCAAATATCTAACACTAAACTTAAGTTCAATAATTGTTATTACTGAACTGTAGATTTAGTATGATGAAATGTTGTTTAAAGATGAAAGTAAATGCAAATAACTACTAAAGAAGCCCTCGAGCCTTAATTTCCAGATATTTATTAATGGTATCAATAGTTAAATTCTCTGGTGTTGTTAAGATAGAATAGATGCCATATTTTTTTAGCTCATTCACAATAAGGCGTTTTTCAAAAGCGAATTTTTCTGCAATTACCTTATCGTAAACTTGTTGTAAGGTTTCTGCTTTATTTTTAATTAAATCATTCAGCTCGGTATTTTTAAAGAAAATAACGACCAATAAATGGCTTTTTGCAATAGCTTTTAAATAGGGTAGTTGTCGTTCTAAACCATCTAAAGTCTCAAAATTAGTGTACATTAAAATAAGGCTACGGTGTGTAATATGCCTTTTAATATTGCTATATAATCTACTGAAATCGCTTTCAAAAAAATCGGTTTTAACATTGTAAAGCGATTCCAAAATAAGTTGCATTTGCGAGCTCCGTCTTTCTGCAACCACAACATTTTCAATACGTTTAGAAAATGAAAACATACCAGCTTTATCATGCTTTTTTAAAACCACATTACTGATAACTAAGGCGGAATTTATGGCATAATCTAAAAGACTTAATCCATTAAAAGGCATTTTCATGATGCGTCCTTTATCAATTATAGAATAGACAGGTTGCGATTTTTCGTCCTGAAACTGATTTACCATTAGTTGGTTTTTTTTGGCTGTGGCCTTCCAATTTATCGTGCGTAAATCATCACCTAAAACATAATCTTTAATTTGTTCAAACTCCATAGAATGTCCCAAACGGCGCACCTTTTTAAGTCCGTATTCCAAAGAATTTTGATTAATATTTAATAGTTCAAACTTTTTCAATTGCTTAAAACTAGGGTAGGTTGGTACCATAGCACCATTTTCAAAAGTGAAACGTTTTGCTACTATATTTAGAACAGACGAGGCATACACATTTAAATTGCCAAAGTAATATTCGCCACGTTCAGTTGGTTTTAGGCTGTAGCTTATTGACTTTGATTTTCTAGAAGAAATGGTGTCTTTTAACTTGAAATCTCGAACCTGAAATTGCTCAGGTATTTCATCAATGATTTCTAAATGAATAGTAATTGGGTAATTGTTATTGAGATGTAATTTTACCAAATTATTATCACCATTAGAAAATTTATCTGGTAATATTCTGCTGGCTTCAATTTTGTTCTTACCAACAAATATTATAAGGAAATCTAAAACAAAAAGAAGTCCTAAAACTAAAATTGAAAGTTGTGCAATATTAAATAACACTGGGATGAAATAACTTAAAGCAAACAATACCACAATGCCAATACCAGCATAAAAAAAACGGGGTTGTATGTAAAAGGGTTTAAAAAATTTCATTCTAGTTGTTATTGCTTTTTCTTGTTTAAAACGGAATAGTTTTATTAGTTTTCAATAGGTTTTCCAATCTCGTCTATATCTTCATGATTTCCGTGACCTTTTGGATTAGCCCCGTATTCATTAGCGCCATAGTCACTATCTCCAAAAAGCATCCAAAGTCCATAAAATGGTATGATTTGAAACCATCCACTGTTACCTCTATCATGACATCGTTTCGCTCCTTGCGCCAAAAGGAACCATAATAATGGTATCCATATAAAAAAGATTAATATGGAAAAGGAATCATCTAAATTAGCAATGATTGATCCTCCTCCTATGTAAATTAACAAGTAAATTAAATAACTTAATCCGTATTCTGTTCTTCTTATTCTTCCGGTAAATGAAAATGGGTTTTTAAACATGGTTTTTGGTTTTCTTTGGTTAGTATCTATCGTGGTATCTCAACCGTTTCAATAATTTGTTTTATAATTTGTTTGCTAGTTACACCTTCCATTTCACGCTCTGGTGTAACTATAACTCTATGATGTAACACAGGAATAGCCGCTCGTTTTATGTCTTCTGGAGTTACAAAATCACGACCAGACATGGCTGCAAATGCTTTACTAGCTTTTAAAATGGCAATAGATGCTCTTGGTGAAGCGCCTAAGTATAAAAAAGGATTGCTTCTTGTGGCAACAATAAGTTGTGCAATATATTTAAGCAAATGCTCCTCAACCAAAATTTGAGCCACTAAGTGTTGATATTCCGAAATTTGTTTTGCTGTTAAAAACGAGGTGATTTCATCCGTTTTAACTTTGTCTTTCAATTGATGTTCTCTTGTAATAATCTCAATTTCATCATCTAAATTAGGGTAGTCCACATCTATTTTAAACAAAAAACGGTCTAACTGCGCTTCAGGTAATCTGTAAGTTCCCTCTTGTTCTATAGGGTTTTGTGTTGCTAACACCATAAAAGGTGAGTCTAACATAAACTTGTTACCATCAATAGTAATTTGTTGTTCTTCCATAACTTCAAATAAGGCTGCTTGCGTTTTCGCCGGCGCTCTATTAATTTCATCAATCAAAATCATATTGGAGAAAATAGGACCTTTTTTAAACTCAAATTCCGAGTCTTTTAAATTGAAAACCGAAGTTCCTAAAATATCGCTAGGCATTAAATCTGGTGTGAATTGGATACGACTAAATCCTACGCTTAACGATTTTGCCAACAATTTCGCGGTAATGGTTTTTGCAACTCCTGGAACACCTTCAATAAGCGAATGCCCTTTAGCTAAAAGCGATGCGATAAGCATATCCACCATATCTTTTTGCCCAACAATAACTTTTCCTACCTCTTGTTTTATGTTGTTGACACTTTGTTGAAGTTCGGATAAATCCAATCGGTTTTTAAATTGTAAATCCGCATTGTCATCTAAAGCACTGCTATCGATAGATGAAAGCAACTCAGATTCTGGTTTTGTGTCTTTCGGGTCCTGTGATTCTTTATTTTCGTCCATAATTATTTTGAATAAAATGCTTCAATATGTCTGTTTAATTTTACTAAGTTTTCTTCAAAAAACTCGTTTTTAGATTTCAACCAATTTATAAAATCCACAAGCTTTTTAACATCCTCGTGTTTCTTTCCTGTTTTTAAAGTGAGTTTTTCTGTAAATACATCGTCTAAAACGGAAGTGTCTAAATTATAATCGTTTCTTATTTTTTCTAAAAAGTACGTTATTTTTTTATCTATTAGGTTTTTGTGATCTTGAGTTTCGAAGTAAAGATTTGATACCGTTTTAACAAAAGCCACCGTCGTATTTTGTAAAGGTTTAATGATTTTTATGATACGTTGTCGGCGCTTCGCATTAAAAATCATGAAAAGGATTCCGAAAACAAGGGCTGTATACCAAGCCCATTTGAAAGATAATTGCTCTAAAAACCAACTCAGGTTTGATTCTTTTTCAACGTCACCATCATATCCAGTTTGTATCTTAGTATAAGAATCAAAATACACATCGTTTGCGGGTAAATAAGACATTACACCTTCTACATATTTATATCTATCTTCTTTTAAAAGGTTGTAATTAGTAAAGACTTTTGGTTCTAAATGCAGATAAATATTACCATTACCAAAAGGAACTTGTAAAAAATTTGGATGTAAATAATCTATTTTGGAATACCCTAGAATACTATAATTAATTGAATCAAAACTAGAGAAATACATATCACCTTCATTTCTATCAATCAAAATATCATCTATGTTCACATATTTTAAAGATAAATGAGAGATGCTATCTTTCTCGTTTTCTATAAAATCGGTACTTATATAAAGCGTGTCATGCAATTTTTGAGAGAAGCTATAATCTGAAATGAACAAAGTATTACCAGCATCAACAAAATTTAATAACTCGTCAACCGAGTCATCTTCTAAATAATCGGAATTTCCTATAATAATAAAACTCCCTTCGGCAACATGCTCACCATAACCATCTTCCGAATTGGCGATTAAATAACTAGCGGGTTGGTGGTAAACGGTTCTTACTTTATAATCTTTAAAAAGTTTCGGTAATTCCTTGTAAAAAACGCTCACACCATAAGGTTTGTTACTTTTTTCATCATAGGATTCTTCCCAATCAACCGTTTTTGTCCGTTTAATACTAATGGCTAATGACGCCGTAACTATTAAAGCAACTATTATGATAAGTATAGGCAAAACTTTTTTCATTATTTCACCTGATTTAAAAGGGTTATAAAATTGCTTTTCGCTTTATTATACTGCTCTAAATTAACCGAAAATTCACCATACCAAATATAATTGTAGAGGTATGACGTATAAACAAACTTATCATTAAAAGGCGTTGTGCTTACTTCATTTAGATATTCACTATTGGTCTTGTCGTCTTCAAATTTTATGTAGCTTTTTAAACTTAAATTTTTTAAAACCAGTAAGTAATAGTATCTAATGGCTAGCCTGAAGTTATTATTGGTTTCCGCATCTTTTATTAAAGCATCGATATCGGCATTCTCAATATTTTCAGCGGTTATTTCCTCAAAACCATTTACTTTTTTGTGTTGTTTTGATGAAAATAAGCCAGAACCACCTTCATTAAATAATATGTATGCCAAATAAATAACGGCTAATGCTATGGCTAAATAAAACAACCAACTTAACGGACCAAGATTTATTGAAAAATCATCTTGATTATTACGCTCTTTTCTTCGGTCTTCAGCAGTTTTATAGGCTTCATATTTACCAGAACCGGATGGTGTATTGGTTACAATGGCATCACCCTCATAATTATATTTTTCACCTGAATAACGTTCTTTGAAGTCGTTTTCAAACTGTCTAATTTGCTGAGGTTCTTGCGATGTGTTTGCACAGAACAAGCTTTGATAATGACAAAGCATTAAAACCCAAAACCATACTATATGTAACGTTTTTATCTTCAAGAATTAGACAAGATTAGGTGCGGATTTTGAGTAATTTCTTTTTGAACTTTAAAAGGATATATAAGGTAGTAATAACTAATAATGCTTAATGTAATGAGGATAATTCCAACCGATAACCAATGTGGCATAATGTTAGAATAACGTGTAACAAAGCCTTCTAAAAAGCCAGCGAAAAAGGTAAACGGAAAGGTGCTTATTAAAATTTTAATGCCAGTTTTTGCACCCATTTTAAACGATGTATACCTTGAATGTGTTGCTGGAAATAAGATACTTGCGCCCAAAATTAAGCCCGCTGCGGCTTCAATAACAATAGCAAATATTTCCATGGAACCATGAATCCAAATTCCACGAACACTTTCCCAAAACACTTCTTTTTCATAGAAGAAATATTGAAAAGAGCCTAACATAATACAGTTTTTAAACATAATGTATAAGGTGCCAATTCCTAAAAAAACACCAAAAACAAAGGCTATAATGCCAACCCGTAAATTGTTTATGGTAATACCAATAAAGCTGCCCCAATTACTACCGCTTTTATAGACCGCAACGGGGTCGCCTTTTTCAATATTTTCTAAAGACATATTAACATAGTTGTCTCCTAAAACCGAACGTACAAACTCACCATCGTTGGCTGCCGAAATAACACCAATAAACGTAAAGGAAAAAAAGATTATAAACGCTATATAAATAAATTTTCGGTATTGGTAGCAAATTAAAGGCACTTCAGTTTTCCAGAAACCAACAATTCTATTGGTGTCTTCCCGTTTAGTTTTATAAATTTTTTGAAACGCTTTAGCTGCTAACTGGTTAAGGTAAACTATTACTTTGCTTTTAGGATAGTAGGTTTGTGCGTAAGCTAAATCGTTTATTAAATGAATGTATTGCGAAGCCAATTCATCGGGGTCTTTAAAATCATTATTAAAGACAGCTTTTTCAAAGCTTAACCATTTTTCCTTATTTTGTTTGATGAATGAAACTTCCCTCATATATTTCTTCTGTAAAAAACTGAATTTTGCATCTAAAAAACTACAAAATTTAGTTTCACTTCAGCAACCACTTCGTTAATCTATGCAATTTATTCATGCATTCTTTTTAAATTTCCAAATGAATAAATTCATGTATTTTTGATAAATTAAAATATAAAATGTCAGAGTTACAAATTAACACGACCCAAAATGTAAAAATAATGTTCAATGCCGCAGGAGCAGGTGAACGTTTGTTGGCATTCCTAATTGATACCGCTATAAAAATAGGGTATATGCTGGTTTTAAACTGGACGGTTGGCGCTTTTGATAATATGGATGAATGGTCTCAAATTGGCATTAATACCATATTAAGTTTCCCGGTAATGTTTTATACTTTGGCGTTGGAATCCTTATTACAAGGACAAACCATTGGCAAGCGCGTTATGAAAATTAAAGTGGTGAAGATTGATGGCTATCAAGCCTCTTTGGCCGATTATGTAGTAAGGTGGTTTTTTAGAATTGTAGATATATATATATTTGGATTGGGCTTTTTCGTGATGCTTTTCAATAAAAAAACACAACGATTGGGCGATATGGCAGCAGGAACAGCCGTTATCGGATTAAAAGATAGCGTAAATATTAGTCATACCATTCTTGAAAACTTGAAAGAGGACTATAAACCTACCTATCCTAATGTTATAAAATTATCCGATAACGATGCACGTATTATTAAAGAAACGTTTACGGTGGCAAAAGCCTCTAAAGACTACCAAACCCTCATAAAACTCCGGTCTAAGATTATGGAAGTAGTTGGTATAAAAACCATTAAACATAAAACGGATATGGAGTTTATAGATGTAATTTTAAAAGACTATAATTTTTATACCCAAGATATGTAAGCAGAGATCCAATTTTATTAAGCAAAATTGTGTGAATCGCTTATCCTGAACTTTGTCTCAGGATCTTATTAATTAAAAAACTATGTTTTATACTATTGATATTTTAGGAACCATTGCTTTTGCAATTTCAGGTGTTTTAGTAGCTATTCATAAAAAAATGGACTTGTTTGGAATACTCATCATTGCCTTTGTTACTGCCGTTGGGGGTGGAACACTTCGAGATTTATTAATAGGCAATACACCAGTAGGTTGGATGCAAGATATAACGTTTACCTATGTTATTTTAGCATCAGCCATATTCGCTATCCTATTCCGTAGCAAAATTAATTACCTACGCACCTCATTATTTTTGTTCGATACTATTGGTATTGGGCTGTACACTTTAATAGGTATCGAAAAAGGTATCAATGCCGGTTTGCATCCTATAATTTGTATTGCTTTAGGAACCATGACAGCTAGTTTTGGCGGTGTTATTCGCGATATTTTATGTAACGAAATTCCTGTCATTTTTAGAAAAGAAATCTACGCAACCGCCTGTATCTTGGGTGGTATCACCTATTTTTTATTAAGCAAATCACCTATAGAAAACAATATCGTTTTTATAATCGCGGGCGTTGTAGTTATCGTAACCAGAATACTAGCTGTAAAATTTAAAATAGCCTTACCAACTATTTATAAAGAGTAAAATTATTTTGGCGTTACCTAAAGGTCGGGCTTTTTGCGTTCCGCGGTAACTTGCTTCAATCCCTAACGCAAACACATAGAAACTTTTGTTTTATTATAAAGCGTAATTAAATATATACCGCGTTGCCTCTTGGATTTTATTTTGAATAGGCACCTGAAGAATATGTCAGTTCGTAACTATGAGTGTAGATTTCAAAAACAATTCCAAAGGGGTCTTCAACATAGCACATTTTAAAAGGCTTTTCATTCGGATAATATTCTCTGATTGGCATCCTTTGTTTTCCTCTATAAGACAAAATTTTATCAATGAGTTCTTCAATATTTGGGTCTTGTACACAAAAATGAAAGAGACCAGTATTGAAAGGATTAAATTCAGGTGCTTCTTTAATTCCGTTCGGGAAGGAAAATAATTCAATTCCAATACCGTCCGAAGTTGCTAAATGAGCAATTTCAAATTCATCCCAATCGTTGCCAAAAACGTCAATACACATTTGACCAATAGCAGTTTCCTTTTCTTTTTTAACTTTTGAAGGTTGCATAATTATATACCAACCCATTACTTCTGAGTAGAATTTTACTGCTTCTTCGATGTTAGGAACTGTTATCCCTATATGTGAAAATGATTTCGGATAATTTTTATTAATTGTCATAAGTTATATTTTAGATTGCAAAAATAATCTATATTTGTCTAATTGGCAATAACTTACTAAAAAGTAGTATAGTTACCTAAACGAGTAAAATGCAGATAATCAATAATATATAGTTTAATTTTGAATAAAGATAATAGCTGTCCATTAAATTATACGATGAATTTAATAGGAACAAAATGGAAACCTTTAATTTTATTTCATTTATTAGAAGGCGGTTTACGTTCAGGAATATTACAGAAAAAAATTCCAGGGATTTCAAATAAAATGTTTACACAAACAGTAAGAGATTTAGAAAAGGATGGACTTATTTCCAGAAAAGTTTTTCCAGTAGTGCCTCCTAAAGTGGAATATAGATTAACTAATAGAGGAAAATCTCTTGAGGATATTTTAAGACGTTTAGATAAATGGGGTTCTGATGACTATTAGAATTAATTGAGTAGTCTCGATTTCAAATATGTTAACTACATAATATAACTTTTTTCAATCTGAAATAAGTTCAAGATAAACGGGGTCGGGCTTTCTGCGTTACACGGTAACTCGCTTCAACCCCTAACGCGATGCAATCATGTAATCGTATAATTTGGAATATTCGTTTAACGGTCTCGGCTAGAAGTAGTTGCGAGGATTTTTGGAAGTAGGCGATAACAAGCAATTACTTATAGCCATTGTTGGCAACTGGTTTTTTTTAGTCCATTTCAAATCCGTAAATAGTGGTTTGCATTCCAGCAATTTTCCATTCTCCATTTATTTTCTCCATAAGTCTAGTTTCACGTTTTAGTCCTCGAATCGAGTCCTGCTGCTCATAAGTAACCCAAGCTCCATTTCCGTATAGACGTACATTGATTTTGTTCAATAGTTTAGGGACTGGTTCGGGTTCGGGATGTTCCTCTATGAATGTTTTCACGAATTGACTTATCTCTTTCCATCCGATTGATTCCGAAAAAGTGCTGTCCACAAAATTCATATAGACTTTAGAGATGCTTGGGTCGTGTACCCAGTTTTTAGTCCAAGCCTCATAATCTCTTTTGAAGGCATCTTTTGTTTCGTTATTCAGTCTATCCAAAATCGCTTGTTTTTCCAATTCAGGATTTATTTGCTCACCAACAGCCCTATTAGTTTCGGAGTTTTTCTTTTCATTACAACTTGCGAAGATGAAAAGTGTCAATAGTGAGAATGGTAATATATTTCTGATTTTCATTTCCTTGGTTTTAACTTGTTGCCAATGTAATGATATGGACTTTTTTAATACTGAAACAAGTTCAGCACAAGTAAACGAAGCTATAATTTTTTTCTGACAAAACCAAGTGTGTTTTAAGTTTAACAACACAATCTTTTTAGGTTTTGGTGTAAATCCTATTTAATTAATAATTTCAACCTTTCTAATATAAATATTTCGCAAAGGCCAATCGCCATCTTCCGTTTCTACAGCAGCAATTTTATCAACTACATCCATACCATTTATAACGCGTCCAAAAATAGTATAGTCGCCATCTAAAAAATGCGCACCACCTTTTTGGCAAACAATAAAAAACTCATAAGGTGATGCCAATTTATGAGGGTTATCAATTTCACTACTAGGCATCGAAATAACACCTCTGTCGTGTTTAAAACCACGTTTTGTATCTGGTGGCAACAGGTATTTACCTATTTTTCCTCGTTTTCTGGCAGTTTTTCTATCATCACTATTACCACCTTGGATAATAAAATTATCAATTACCCTGTAAAACTGCGTGCCTTCAAAATACTTTTGTTTGGTTAAAAAAATAAAATTAGAACGGTGAAATTTGGTTTCATTAAAAAGTAAGATATCTATGTTCCCAAAATCGGTAACAATGCGTACTTTGTTCTCTTTGTGCTTTTTATCGTATTCTAAAAAAAACTCCATCGCATTTTTTGAGTTCAGTTTAGGAAAGTCACTTTCTTTAGCCTTAACCACTTTTTTGGGAAGCTCTTTTTCAACCGTTTTAGTTGTGTCAATTTGTTGTATTGTTTTCTTTTTAGTTTGTTTATCTTCACAATTCATAAACAATAAAAAAACACTTAATAGCAATATATATTTCATATAATGGATTTCGATATTTTTCTACAATCGCTATCAAAAATAAAAAATATAGAACTACCAGCCGAAACATCTCACTTTAAAATGGTGCCTCCGTTTCGGCAAGAGTTATTAAAGCAGCAATCGTTAGCTATTAAAAAAGCTAAATATGCAGGGGTTTTAGCATTGTTTTATCCCGATTTTAATAAAAAAACAAACTTTGTTTTAATATTAAGAAAAGCTTACAATGGCGTGCATTCTGCACAAGTAGCATTTCCGGGTGGTAAATTGGATAAAGAAGATAAGTCTCTTAAAATAACCGCATTGCGAGAAACTTATGAAGAAGTTGGTGTGCCCATGGAAGCTGTTAGCGTGGTTAGAGAACTATCACAAGTTTATATTCCACCAAGTAATTTTTACGTGCAACCTTATATTGGTTTTACTAATAACACACCCAATTTTATTAAGCAAGATGATGAGGTTGAAGCGGTTTTAGAAATTGCTTTAGAGCATTTTTTAGATGATGCATCTATGATAACGAAAAGAGTGTCAACTTCATATAGTGTTGAGGTCGAGGTGCCTGCATTTAAGTTAAACGGACATGTAGTTTGGGGTGCCACAGCAATGATGTTAAGCGAAATTAAAGACCTATTAAAACAACTTATTTAGTTTTAAGATTTATTACATTTGTAGCAACTAACCAATTTGAAGTGTGATTTATGGGATTATTTAAACGAAATCCATTCGGACATATATTATTTGTAAAAAAGTGGCTCATCAGAATTTTAGGTGTCATGACACACCGACGTTTTAGAGGGTTTAACGAATTGCAAATAGAAGGCTCGGAAATCATAAAAGATTTGCCCGATACCAATGTTCTTTTTATATCAAATCACCAAACCTATTTTGCCGATGTTGTATCGATGTTTCACGTGTTTAATGCGAGTTTAAGTGGGCGTGTAGATTCTATTAAAAATGTAGGTTATCTTTGGAATCCTAAGCTTAATATTTATTATGTAGCGGCTAAAGAAACTATGAAAGCAGGCTTGTTGCCAAAAATATTAGCGTATGTAGGTTCTATAAGTATTGAGCGCACGTGGAGGGCAGAAGGTAAGGATGTAAACCGACAAGTGAAGATGAGTGATATTTCGAACATAGGAAAAGCACTAGATGATGGTTGGGTTATTACATTTCCGCAAGGAACCACAACGCCTTTTAAACCTATTAGAAAAGGAACAGCGCACATAATTAAACGCTATAAACCTATTGTAGTGCCCATTGTTATTGATGGCTTTCGTCGTTCGTTTGATAAAAAAGGACTTCGTATAAAAAAGAAAAACATCCTTCAATCGATGGAAATTAAAGCACCATTGGAGATTGATTATGACAACGAAACTACAGAAGAGATTGTTAAAAAAATAGAGTACGCCATAGAGCAACATCCTTCCTTCCTAAAAGTGATTCCACAACATGAAATAGAAGCTTTGGAAGAGTTGAACAAACTTCGAAGATGGAAGAATTAGTAATAAAATAGAAAACACTTGATTATATTGCTATAACCAAGTGCTTTCACCTAACAAAAAACCTAAAAATCAAACACTTCACTTAGGTTTCAAAAAAATATTATTAACTAATCAAATACTTCCTTTAAAATTTATATGACAGCATTCCTTTAATGTAAAATGGTGTGCCTGGTGTAAAATGAATTTCTTCAACAGGTTGTGTTTCATTTTGTAAACGAGATTCCGTTGCAAATTGCGTTTCATTCCACGCTACATCAAATAAATTTTCAACAACCATCCCTAATGTTACGTTACCTATACTGTAATTAAGGTTAATGTCTGTTACAAAATAACCCTCAGCTACAATACTATTATCTTCATTTGCAGGTCTATCATCAATATATCTATACCTTAAGCCTCCAGAAAAGTTATTCAGATTGTTAACCGATAAACCACCAGCAATAGTAAAATCTGGAGCCAAAGGAATGTAATTTTGTCCATCTAAATCGTCAACGCTTCTTGCCTTTGTTAATGTTGCATCACTATCAAAAAACAACCAATTGTTAAACTGATATCGCAATCCTAAATCTAATCCATAGCGCTCTGTTTTTCCACTTGGTTCAACAATTCCAGCATCTCCTACATACACAAATTCTTGTTCTAAAAATAAATACCACACTGCGGAATTAATCACCAATTTTGAACTGGGTTTCCAAATATTACCAAAGTCTAAACCGTAGGCTTTTGGTAAAATATCTTTTCCTTGATTACTCAACACAACTCTCGTATCGTTTGAATGAAACCCAACACCAGATTTTAAATAGAGTTGCAAGTTATCTTTCGCGTTAAAAAAGAAATTAAGTTTAGGGCTTACAATACTTTTACTTTCCGATAATAGCGTGTAGTTTGTTTGTAATTTATCGTTGTACAAAAACTTAAAATAATCTAAGCGTAAGCTAGGAGATATGGTAAGTTTTCCAAATTCAAATTCAGCATTAACGTAGGCATTAACATTAGTTTGGTTAATATCTCCTAATTGAATATTTTCCAGAGTTGTTTTTCTATTCAGCGTTTTTGATAATTCCGTATCCTTCGTAATATCATGTCTAAAACCCAAACCTGAATTTAATGTAACAGCTGTATTACCTAAATAAGTGTTATATGTTAGGTTGCTATTTAACCCAAAAATATCTCTATTTTCTTTTTGTTTTATCTGGTCGCCATTAATAGGGTCTTCTAAAAAAAACGTGAAATTTGAATACAGCTCAAACTCATAATGTGAATAAAATGCATTGGTTTTTAAGGTTGTATTATTTGAAACATATTTACTGTACTCCACGTTAAAATTTGTACGCTGTGTTGTACCACCTTCGGTATCATCAATTGCTCCAAAGCGTGATATATTTCCATTATCTACTTCGCGTTGTGGTATTTGACCTGAGGCATCCCATCTACTTGTAAAATGCGATGCGGATAAAGAAAGTTTATCGTTCTCTGGTGAAAACATAACATATTTACCAAACAGATTTAATCTGTTAAAATTTTGAGGTGACTCAAAAGGTCCATCATTTGATAAATACTCAACTGCCATATAAGCATTCTGGTTTTTCGTTTTTTCGAGCAAATCAAACATCCCTAAAGTTCTTAAAGAATTAAATTGCCCTACAGAAAACAAGACCTGACTTTCCTTTAAATAATCCTTAGTTGAAAAATCTACATACCCTGCTGTATTAAAATCACCTTGTTTAGCGTAGTATGGTCCTTTTCCAAAATCAATTTTATTGACCGTTTCTGGTATTAAAAAATGTAAATCGCTATAACCTTGTCCATGCGCGTGGGATACCATATTTACTGGCATACCATCAACAGAAATAGAAACATCGGTACCATGATCAATATCGAACCCTCTTAAAAAAAGCTGTTCTGCTTTTCCGCCTCCTGCATGCTGTCCGATAATTAATCCAGGAACTTTTCGTAAAACTTCTTGCGATGAGTTAACAGGACTTGTTTGTAAATCGAGTCTTGTTATAGTGCTTAAAGCATTTAGCTCTTCTCTTATTACCATTTCATCTAACTGGAATAATTTTTCTTCTAGGATAACAATCAATTTTGAATTGATATGTTGCTCATCAAGAAGGATGGTTTTGTTTTTATAACCCAACAATCCTATTCTTATAGAATCACCTATTTTAGTGTTATCTATAATAAACACGCCATTTTCAGAGGAATGCGCATGACTTTTAGAGTTTAAATTATAAATATAAGCAGCATCAAGAGGTTGCTCTAATTCATTTTTAACAATACCTTTAATCTGTTGCGAAAAGGAAAAACTGTTATTGAAAAAAGCTATTACCAAAAGAAATAGTGCAAATTTTGAATTTTTCATCATGATTTTTTTAGATATCATTGACTTTTTTCGCCATTAATGGACCAAGTTCAAAAATACTTTCTTGCAATTCCTTTTTTAGATTTTTAACCTCTTTAAGTTTCCCGTTAGCCTTGTATATGTGAGCTAAATGAAACAATACTTCAGGTTCAAAAGTTTTTCCAACCACGTGTTTTTCTACAACTTCTAAAGCTTCTTTTGTATCGCCATGATTGTAGTAAGTCCATGCCAATAAATCATAGGATTGTGGAGTAGGTCTGTTTTCAATTTCCGTATTTGCAATTCTTAAAGCTTTTGCAGATTCTTTCGGATTATCAACAAATAAAAGTAGGTTGTATTTGTTATACATAGCACCATACAATGGGTTGTTAACCGCACCGTTATACAGATTTAATTCCGTTTCTTTTAAGGTTTCATCACCTTTAAATTCTGCTATTTCAGCTTTTAAAAGATGGTAGTCTGGGGCATTATACGTTTTAGTAATAGTGTTTAAAATACGAAGTGCTTCATCAGGATTTTTTTCATAGGAATATACTATCCAAGCAATCCCTTTTTTAGCGTATGCATCATTGGGGTCAAGTTCTAAAGCTTTTAAATAGTGATTGTAGGAGGCTTCTATATTTCCAGCATGTCCATAATAATCAGCAAGATTGGTATAAACCCATTGTTTTGTTGAAGGTATATTTGATGCTTCAGCAATATCTCTGGCTTGCTGCATATATTTAATAGCAGCATCCAAGTTTCCTCTATGATCAGACCATTTTGATAAGCGAATTAAGTAATCGAAATCTGATTCTTTTCTAACTTTTTCAAGATAGGCTTTAGCTAAATCAAAGTTCCCAAGCTCTAAATGCACATCAAATAACATTTTTTCTGTGCTTTTTAAGTTTTCACCATTAACTTCAGCTTTTTCAAGAAGTTCTAAGGCTTCTTTAAATCGGTGTTGTGAGATATAATTTCTGGCTAAACCTCTTAAATAAGCTGGCTTATTATAAGACGTTCTTTCATTAGCTTTAATTAAGTTTTTCTCAGCTTCAATTAGTGCTTTAATATTTCCAGTTTTACCGAATATTTGAGATTGAGATGCTGCAATTTTAGCATAATACGGAAATTGATTTGGTTCTTTTTCTAGCTTTTTTTCCCAAAATTGTAGGTCTTCCGTAACTAAATGCAACATCTCGTTCTCGCTAGCCACTAAATAAGTATTGTAATCGTCAGCGCTTGTTATATTTTTATTTGAATTGTTACAACTTACTATAAGCAGTAAGAGTAACATATATGTTAATTGTTTTATAGGTTTCATTGTGTTTGTGTTTTATTTTTTTGTGTAGGTACTATATTTTAATACTCTAAAACAGAAGTTAAACTCCTGTTTTAGAGGTTGTAAATTCTACCAAGGCGATGCTAGGTAAGGAAATGAGGTCAAAAAGGGTTTATCATTGCCATCTACATTATCATTAGATAATCCAGGGTTTTCAGAGAAATCTTCACCTCCAAAAATCAATAATAGTTCAACCGTAATAACGTCATCGGCTAAGGCTCTACCTGTTAAAACATTAGTGCCATCATAAAATGTTGTTGTTCCGTCTAAGGATACATTTAAAACATCAGTAGCTAAAAGTCCTGTAAAAGTTGCTGCATCTAAACCAAGAGCATTAGTATCTCCAGGATTTGCATAAGCTGGACTTAAGGCTGTTAAATTAGCTTCAAACATACTTTGAAATGCTGCGTTTTGTCCTGAAGGTACAGTTGTGTTAAACATATCTTTACTTCCAGAAGACACAAATACTGTATTTACAGCTGGTCTACCCATTTGATCTTCCTGAGTATATGTTCCAGAAAAATCTGGTGCTTCAGGGAATGTTGGTTGATTGTCATCATTATTCGAACAGTTGAACGTGAATAATGAAAGTGCGCATGCTACGCTTAATATTTTTATAGTTTTCATCTTTATTATCTTTAAAGGTTAATTATTATTTTCTTTTTGATTCTACCCACGTATTAATGGTTCCTGAACCACCAATCATAGATTTAGGTACTTCTACTACAATAGACATTACGTTACTTCCAGCAAAGGTGTCTGCTCCAGGCATATTAAAACTTGTTGCATTTCCAGCAATAATTTCTGAATACTGAGCAAAGTCCATAAAGAATGGGTCATCACGTGGTCCAGCAAAAAAGCTCATACCACCATTACTAGATACATTTGCACTTGATCCGTAAGCTGTGATATCAACGATACCACCTACTAAAGCCGATGTTTCTACGACACTATTAAGACCTGTTTGTGAAGGCGCTATAGGTCCGAAGAAATACATTCTACCATCTCTTGGAATAGCTTGAATGACTAAATCTTCAACGTTGTCACCAGTGTTATCAATATTAAATTCAATTAATACGTTTTCATCAAACGTAGCTGAACCTGTTGCGGCGGGACTTAATAGTCCTTGAATATTTGCAACAAATACTAAGTTGCTTGAATTTTGCCCTTGAAAGGCATAAAAATCAGTAATATCACTATTACCACCTTGTACTGCAGGAGCATCAATATGATCTGCTGCTAAAATGAAGAATGCTGCTGCTGCAACAACTCCAATTCCTAAAACTTTCTTTAAATTTTTCATGATTTTTGAGATTTTTGTTATTTATTAAATTTTTACTCTCAACCATACCTACGCAAAAAAGGAAATAGCGGTTTTGTTAAAATTTTGTTAAAGAAAAAAATATCGATTAAATTTTTAAATGCATTACTTTTATACCCGCATAACTAATGACGAACAATGAACCCATCAGCCGCAGGTTGGATTAAAAAATTTCTTAAGGAGTTAGGAGATAAAAAGACCTTCTTTAATTTTGAAGAAGAACAGTTTTATGATGCCTTGAGGCATTGTGGTTTTATATATGGTAGTAATATTGAGGTTGCATCGAATATTATCGGCAAAAATGATTTAACCGAAGAGGAGCTAAGTAAACTTAATTTAACCCTAGCTTTTTTATACATACATAAAAATTCAGCTTCTGAAATTCCTTTTATTGATTCAGTAACACAGTTTTATACGGATATTAATGAGCATAAAACAACGTTTTTAGATGGACTTTTAAGTGGTAAAAAATCAACTGATCAGTTTGAGAAAATAATACACAAGCGTATTCAAATTGACGCTAATATCATTACGAAAAACTTTAACTATTTTATAATTAATGCCCTTTTGTTTGTTGATGTTCTGGCTTTTAAGAAGTTTTTAGATGACCATACTATATCCATCGATTATTTAAAAAACATGGAAGCCTCAATAGCATCCATTTCTTTAGATGTATTAAATTCTAAAACTGAAAAAAATCAATATGACGAAAGTTTAATTAAGTTATTTGAATCGTCCTTGCGTTATTTTGAAAACATAGATGTAGATTATAAAACAGCCATTGGTTTTATTGAAAATAAGCTAGAACAGTATTATGTTTTAGACCTAGCTTGTATGGCTACTTGGAGCGATAGGTTTATTGATGTGGAAGAACAAAAATTTTTAAAGAAACTAGGAAACGATTTAAAATTAAGCACCAACAGGATACAGCAATCTATAAAAGCCGTTAACCAATTTTATACCGATAATAAGGATAACATTGCTTTATTAAGCTCCAAAAACATTGTACAGAGTTTTTATAATAACTCGAGTAAAATGGTTACAAAACTTATTTCTAGAAATAAAAAACGCCTCTATAGAGAACTTCTTGATAGCAAGGAGCTTATGGTATTGTTAACCCAGTCCACTGTTAGAGATTTAAATAAAGAAGAACAAAAAAAAGTACAAGAACAACTATTAGATATTTTTAAATCTATACCAAGCTTAGCTATTTTTATGTTACCCGGTGGCGCATTATTGTTACCATTAGTAGTTAAATTTATACCTAAATTATTGCCTTCTGCCTTTGATGAAAATAGGATTGAGGATTAAAAAAACTGTTTTTTATTTTATTTCAGTTAGCTTTACGAACACTAACTAAATAAACTGAAAATGGCATCTTACACAATTGGTGAAATAAACAATATTTTAAAAGGCGAATTAATTGGGAACACAACCCAACAAATTGAAGGTCCGGAACAATTACAAAACGCCAAAAGCAATCATATTACTTTTATTGGAAGCGTAAAATATGTTAAGTATTGGGCAGACTCCAAAGCTTGTGCAGCCATTGTAAATGATAATTTAACGGTTGAGCCTGGAGAAAATCGTGCTTTAATCAAAGTGAAGAATGCCGATTTAGCCATGGCTAAAATTTTAGAGCTTTTTCAACCCTCGACACCAGAATTTGAAACGGATATTCATCCAACAGCGGTTATTCATAAAACGGCTACTATTGGTAAAGGTTGTAAAATTGGTGCCAATTGTTATGTTGGTAAAAACGTAGAATTAGGAGATGGCGTTATTCTGTATCCTAATGTTTGCGTGTTTGATGAAACCACCATTGGAAATCATACTACTATATGGTCTGGAACGGTAATACGCGAACATTGTATTATTGGGAGTCACTGTATTTTTCATACTAATGTAAGTATTGGAGCCGATGGATTTGGATACCGACCTAGTGATGATGGTAGAGGACTTGTAAAAATACCGCAAATAGGTAATGTTATTATTGGGCATTATGTTGAAATTGGTGCTAACTCTTGTGTTGATAGAGCCAAATTTAGCTCTACTATTGTGGGTGATGGTTGTAAAATAGATAACCTGGTACAAATAGCGCATAATAGTGTTATGGGTCGTTTTTGCATTATGGCAGGACATAGCGGACTTGCAGGTTCTGTGACTTTAGGCGATGGTGTTATTATTGGAGGAAGCGCTTCTATAAAGGATCATACTACCATACATTCTGGTGCTACCGTAGGAGCAGGCTCGGGTGTTATGAATGATGTTAAAGCAGGCGAAACCGTTTTGGGGTATCCAGCACAAGATGCCAGAGATATGTTAAAACAATGGGTAGCAATGCGCAGGTTGGCTAAAAAGTAATGCTTTATCTAAAAAAACATATTTAGTTTGTAGGTTTTAAACTTGTTTTATAATTTAATCTTGTAGAATTCGCTTAAATTAATAAAGAATAATATGAAAGTAAAAATTGAAGTATTGGGGCTAATCATGGGTTGGTTTGCCATTATCACTCAATTTATTTTAATGATTGAAAATAGGCAGACAGATATTTTAGAAACAGTTTTTCGTTTTTTTAGCTTTTTTACCATTCTCACCAATATTTTAGTAGTATTATTTTTTACTGCGACTGCATTAAAGTTATCAGGGTCTATTTTTAAAATATTTTCTGCAAAAGGAACCATTACAGCTATTACGGCTTTCATTCTAATTGTAGGATTAGTTTATCAATTTGTACTAAGAAAGATATGGACGCCAACTGGTTTACAATTTGTTGCCGATGAACTTTTACATTCTGTTATTCCATTATTTATGCTTGGGTATTGGTTCTTTTATTTTAAGGCCAACGACCTATTGATAAAGCCATTGATTGCTTGGTTAATTTATCCATTTACATATGTTACATTAATAATTATTAGGGGTTATTTTTCTGGATATTACCCCTATCCGTTTTTAAATATTGAAGACTTAGGATTTACTAAAGTTTTGTTTAACGTAATAGTTATTTTCGCTCTTATAATTGCTATATTAAGTTTGCTAACTATTTTTGGAAAATATTTTATTAAAACAGCATCTGCTAATCGTAATTAGCTTTAGGTATATTTCTTTAAACTATAATTTATAGACTCAGGAAACAAAATTCTAAAAACTACTCCAACCAAGCTTTAAAATCTTTTACACGCTCTCGGGCTACAATAACCTCGTCGTCATTATAGGTTTTTAGTTTTATTTGTAAACGCGAGTTGGTATAGCTTACCATATCTTTTATGGCATTAATATTGACAAAAAATTTGCGGTTTATGCGGAAAAAGGTGTGAGGTTCTAGCTCATCTTCAAGTTGCTCTAAAGTCGTGTCTAGTAAATAGTTTCTGCCTTCGTTAGTGTATAAATAGGTGCCCTTGTTTTCGCTGTAAAAACATTCAATGTCGTCAATATTTATAAGTTTTAAATGTTGTCCTACTTTTACCGAAAAGCGTTTTTTGTACTCACGATCGATAGGATTTACTAGGAGTTTTTTAATATCATTAAAGTCTAAAGTAACAGCTTGCTTTTTTGGTGTACGCTCTTGATATTTTTTTACGGCTTTGGCCAAATCGTCTTCGTCAATTGGTTTTAATAGATAGTCGATACTATTTAGCTTAAAAGCTTGTAGTGCATACTCATCAAAAGCGGTGGTAAAAATAACGGCGCTTTTAATATTTATGGTTTCAAAAATTTCGAAAGACAACCCATCACTTAGTTGAATATCTAAAAATATTAAATCGGGATGTTCATTATTTTGAAACCATTGGATGGATTCTTCAACTGAATGAAGCATAGTTTCAGTTTCAATATTTAAATGACTTAGCATACGCTGTAAGCGGCGTGCTGATGGTTTTTCGTCTTCTATAATAATTACTTTCATTGTTGATTGGTTGATGTTTTTTGCGTTAGCGATTGGAGCTAGCTACCATGTAGCGCGTAAAGCGCGACCCGTTTATCCTGAACTTGTTTCAGGAACGAGGGTAACGCCCAAATAATTTATTCCCAGCGTTTGGTGTCTTCTTTATTTATAAACTCTTTCATTTTACGTTCTTCCCATGATTTTTTGAATACAATTCTGCCTTTAAATACATGCCAACCGTGGACAAAAATAAAAACAGACCATGCTGCAAGTATGATAATATCGAACCAAAAGAAAAACTCTTTGTGTGGACCTGCCATTATATACAAATTATATAACAATAGTGCGACTACTATTGAATACCCGACTAAATGAATATAGAAAACCTTGATGTTATAGACCTTTTTCTTAGCTTTTAAAAATTGCTCTTGAGTGTCTTTTTCTTTACTCATCTTACTCAAATTTACGGGTGTTTTGTTCTTTATCCATATACTCTTTTATTTTACGTTGTTCCCAGTTTTTACCAAACATAAAGTCTGGACCAAAAACACCTAAAAAATGAAAGAATAAACCAATACCCCAAAATAATGCTGTGGCAAACGTGCCAAAACTGAATAACTTACCGCCATTTGAAACTATAAGAATAATTATAAATAGGTTTACTACTACGTAACTAGCTAGATGCCAATAAAAACCTATTAATTTTTTTACTTTTTCTTTGGCTCGCAGGTACGCTTTTTCTCTGAAATAGTCTTCTTCAGGAGTGTCGTTATTATAAGGTTCAATGTTGTAATTTTCCATGATACTTTAATTTTATCTCCAACGGTTTTTTTCCTCTTCGCGCATAAATTCCTCTATTTTACGTTTTTCCCAATTTCTACCAAAAGCTCCTTGGTTTACAAATACTCGGAAAGCTTGAATTGCCAACCCAATACCCCAACCAAACATTGGGAACCAGAACCACTGAAAATGCCATGAGGTTTTATAGTTTATAAAGATTAGAAAAGGGATTACTAAAAAATATGATGCTAGGCTATAATAAAAGCCTTTAAGTTCTTCTACATAGTTGCGTGCGCGCACGTAACTATCGTCAAATTTTGATTTTGATTCTATCGGTTTCATAACTGATATTTGTTTTGTAAGCATTGGTATTGCGACTGCAAAACGGGTTGCTTCTTTATTTATGTTTACTTTTTTGTTGGTTAATAATTGGTAGCGCTGTTTTATATTATCTAACCCAACACCACTACTCTTTTTTACTATTTGTTTGGGTTGTAAATTGTTTTCTACCACCAAATTGTCTTGGTCTTCATAAATTTTAATATGAAGTGGATTATTTGTTGTTACCATATTATGCTTAACAGCATTTTCCAGAAGTAACTGTAAGGATAGCGGTACCACTTTACTTTCTGGGTTTATTGCTTTTTCTGGCATGGTAAAAACAATACTATCTTCAAAGCGCATTTTTAGCAAAGACATGTAGGTTTTTGCAAACTCTAACTCTTCATCAACCGTAACCAACTCTTTATTTTTTTGTTCTAGAACATAGCGATATACTTTTGATAACGATGTGGTGAATTTTTGAGCGCTTTGTGGGTTTTCTTCAATTAAACTCGTTAATACATTTAAGCTATTGAATAGAAAATGGGGGTCTAATTGGTTTTTTAAGGCATCAAATTTAGCACTTGCTGTACCAGCAATTACCTTTTGTTCTTTTACTCTGTTTTGTTGGTATTTATTATAAAAATAAATAATATGAAATACACTAACAATGGTTAAGGTTATCCACAACCCGAATTTGTAATATTTAAACTTTTCGTTAGCTAGAAACTCGTAAAAAGTTTTATCGGTGTATATAAAAGTTGTGAAAGCCCTAAGAATAAACAGACCAATTAATGTAACAATAGTGGCGCCTAAGATGCCAATAACAATGCGCTTTACGGTATCATTTTTTTTCCAATTACGACGTTCCATATAAGCGAAAAAATACATATTAGAATACCCCAAGACAAAAGAATAGAGTTGATAGAATGCAAAATCGACTAAAGCATCATTGAAATTTTCATAGGTTCCAAAACCACCAGACAGCATTGTTCCAACAACAAATACAATACAACCTATTATAAACGTGATGATGATATCTTTAACCGACTTTGTCATAATTATTACTTAATTTATTTGCCACAAGTTTCTAAAACCTGTACTACACGATCTTTACCCCAATTTGGATGAAATGGTGTTTCAGGTTTAAAGTTAGCAAAAAGTTCTAATGCCCTTTCTAAATCTTTACAAAATGGTGCGGTATCTTGTCCAAAATACTTTGCACCACCTATATTCCATTCTGCTTTGCAGTAAACAACTCTTGGGTTTTCAGGTGCTATCTGTTCTGCTTTAGTGTATAATTCTACCACTTTTCCCGATAAAGTCATGCCGTATGTTGCTCCATCAAAAGCTACCCAAGCAGTATGTAATAAGGCTTGAAGGACTAAAATTTCTGGATTGTTTTTGGAAATTGCAGTAGCATCATTAATTAAATCTTGTGCCTTTTTAAGTTTGGCACTCAATTTTTCTTCGTCTTTCTCACCAAAACTGTGCATAATATTTACTTGTGCAGCATAATAGGGTGGAAGCCAATTGTCTGGTTCTGCCGTGGCAATACGTTCAAACAAGTTGGAAGCTTCAGTAGGATTGTTTTGTCCCCAAAGTTCAAAGGCTTTTTGCATACCTTTTTCATAGTTAGTTTGTGCATTTGTTAATGCCGAAACTAATAGTGTTGCGATGATGATTAAATGTTTCATAAGTGTTCGTTTTTAATTACATAGCAAATATCAATAGGAATATTAAGGTTTTAAAAAGAGGATTACCGAACTGTTATTTTTTGTAGATGAAATGTTAAACCTGTATTATTTAGCAATTAAAATGATTAATTTGGGTGTAATAAAATTTTATAAAATGAAAAAGTGTGTGTTTATTCTGCTAGTTTTTACGTCCTTAATAAGTTTTGGTCAAACAGAAAAAGTTTCAATGATAGATTATGTAGAAGTGCTAAATGGAAATAAAGAGGAAGCTCTTTTTTATTATCAAAATAATTGGGAGCAACTAAGAAAAAAAGCTATTGCAAAAGGGTATATAGACTCGCATCAACTATTAGAAACTGTGCCAACAGCAGAAACACCTTTCACGTTTATTCTAATAACCACTTATAAAAACAAGCGGCAGTATGATAACAGTGAAACACATTTTCAAGAACTAATTGAAGAACGTGGAGAATTAAAGCTATTGAACTCAAAAAAACCTCCTGAATTCCGAAAAGTTATTTTGCATAATGATTCAGTTTTGCATTGGAATTAACGACCGTATAAATAAAAGGCAGTTTAAATATTATTTAAACTGCCTATATACATTGATAAAAAACCTATTTTAAACTATGATCCTCCTTCAAACTTGAAAAAAATAGGTACAGCATAAGAAACCTTAACGGGTTTACCACGTTGTTTACCAGGTTCCATTTTTGGTAATAAACTAATAATACGTTCTGCTTCTTTTTCTAAAATTTTATCTGGACCTCGAGATCGAATACTTGTGGTGTTTCCTTTAGAATCTATAACGAAAATTACAGATACACGACCTTGGAGGCCTAGTTCTAAAGCGGTTTGAGGATAATTAAAGTTTTTTAATATATGCTCTTGTATTTTTTGTTGAAAACACGCTTTAGACTTAGCTTTATTTAACCCTTCGCAACCGGGAAACACAGGAACATTTTCAATAATTGCAAAAGCAACTTCTACTTCTTCTTCAACCTCCTCAACAGTAACTTCGCTCACTTCAACAACGCGTTCTTCAATAGCATCATCTTGACCAGTTTCGGTACTTTCAATAATGGTTTCTTGAATTTCTTCAACATCTTCTACTATTTGAATCGTTTCTTGAATTGCGACAGGAGGTGGTGGTGGCGGTGGCGTGTTTGTATTTATTATAGGTATTTCTTCTTCTATGTTTTGTTCTACGTCAACAATCTCCATAACAAAATCACTTTTTTCATAAGTCTTAAATTCTAAGGCACGCCATGATAAAAATAACATCAAGTTTAAACCAATAGCAAAATAAATACTGCTATTACGGCCTACTTCAACTTTTGGGTTTTTTTTAGCTTTCATCACAAATGATTTAATAACTTAAATTTATTACAATCATTTATAAATAAGAATGACATTTGTCATGTTACAACAAAAGGGTTATTTACTATCAAACAATAAATAAAAAAAGCTGTCTATAAAAGAGACAGCTTTACATTAAACTTAACTTAAATTAATTCAATCTATCATGAAATTTTAATTGCTCTAGGAGGTTTTTGTTTTGCTTCTTCTTTTTTAGGAAGATGCACGGTTAATATACCCTCATTATAAGTTGCATTTATTTTACTGTCATTTACCGTTTCTGGTAATGTAAAGGTTCGCTTAAATGAAGAATAGCCAAACTCTTTTCGAGTGTAATCATCATTTTTTTCTTCATTGTTCTCTCTTAATTCTGCTGAAATAGATAAAGCATTGTTTTCTAGGTTAATATTAAAATCAGATTTCTTTAATCCTGGGACTGCCATTTCCACTACAAAAGCATCAGCAACTTCCTTAATATTTACTTTAGGAAGCGACATGCCAGTGTTAAAATTTGAAGAGAATAATGCTGGAAAATCGTTTAATGAAAAATCATCAAACCAAGTTGAAAATGATGGGAAATTTGAGACTCTATTTGGTTTTGCTAAATTTCCATTTTTCGGTAATGTTGCTAAATTGCTCATTGTTAAAAAATTTTAAATTAGACATTTATTTTATTGTTATTCAACTTATTAAATGCAATTAAAATGCCAAATCAGGTATTGTGATAAGGTGTCCTATTCTTTAATAATTCTTTAACATATTTCTGTCATTTTTTCATTTTTTTGCTCATAAAAAGTGTCAATTTTTCGGTTAGACTGCATTTGAATTTATATAAAAATTACTCTACCTTCGTTAGAAGGTTTTCGTTATTTAAAAAACTATTTAAAATTTAATTTATTAAAAACAAATCAGTTATGAAGTTTAGTTGTTTTTGGGTTGTATGTCTTTTTTTAGTTACCGGAGGTTTAGTTGCACAAGAAAATTTACTTATTAATATATACAATAGAGAGACCAAATCGTTAAATGGTTCATGGAAGTATATTGTTGATCCCTATGAAAATGGTTATTATAATTACAGGTATGAACCACTTGAAAACTTTGAAAACCTTTGGAAGTTGGCGTTTTTTACAAATGCAAAGCCTGAAAACAAATCCGATTTGGTAGAATATGATTTCGATAAAAGTGATTCTATATTAGTGCCAAGTGATTGGAATACACAAAAGGAAAAACTGTTTTATTATGAAGGAACGGTTTGGTATAAAAAATCATTTGATTATCTGGTTAAAAAGAAATCAAACCGTGTTTTTGTTTATTTTGAAGCTTCAAATTATCAAACGGATGTTTACTTAAATGGTAAAAAGCTAGGAACTCATTTAGGGGGATTTACCCCGTTTAACTTTGAAATTACGTCGTTACTAAAAGAAAAACATAATTTTTTAATTATTAAGGTAGATAACAAGCGCAAAAAAGAAGGTGTGCCTACACTTAATACCGATTGGTGGAATTACGGTGGTTTAACAAGGGATGTGAAGATTGTTGAAACTAGTGCTAATTTTATTCAAGATTACTTTATTCAATTAAATCAAGAAAACAACAAGAAAATTAAAGGAACAATAAAACTTAATGGACAAAATCTTAATAGCAAAAAAGTACAGCTTAGTATTCCTGAATTAGGAATAAAAAAGGAGTTTGTAAGCAATGACATTGGTGAGGTTTCTTTTGAAATAGAATCTGAGACTATTCAATATTGGTCGATTAACAATCCGAAACTGTATGAGGTAATTATTCAATCAGATGAAGATAAAACAATAGATCAAATAGGTTTCCGTACCATAAAAACGGAGGGTTCTAAAATTCTTTTAAATGAGGAAGAAGTGTTTCTTAAGGGGATTTCAATACATGAAGAGAGCCCCATTCGTGAAGGACGAGGGTATTCCCTGAAAGATGCAGAGCAATTGTTACTATGGGCTAAAGAATTAGGGTGCAATTATGTAAGGTTAGCCCATTATCCACATAACGAACATATGGTTCGACTCGCTGATAAAATGGGTATTATGGTTTGGGAAGAAAACCCTGTTTATTGGACTATTTCATGGGAAAACGAATCTACTTTTTTAAATGCAAAAAATCAATTAACGGAATTAATTCAAAGAGATAAAAACAGAGCATCAGTAATTATTTGGTCTATGGCTAATGAAACGCCCGCAACAGTAGCTCGAAATAGTTTTTTAACCAGGCTTGCAAAACATACAAGAGCACTTGATAATACACGATTAATTAGTGCCGCATTAGAGCAGAGTAGTGTTGAAGGCAATTCAAATATTAGAACTATTGATGACCCATTTGCAGAAGTAGTAGATGTATTAAGTTTCAACCAGTATATTGGTTGGTATGAGGGGCTGCCTGAAAAATGCCGAAGTATAAGTTGGAACATTGAGCATAACAAACCGGTACTGATTTCCGAGTTTGGAGCTGGTGCTAAAAAAGGATATTATGGCGATAAGGATACCAGATGGACTGAGGAGTTTCAAGAAAATTTATATACAGAAACACTGAATATGATTGATGGTATAGAGCAGTTAAAAGGCTTTTCTCCTTGGATTTTAGTCGATTTCAGATCGCCGAGGCGAGTTTTACCAAATATTCAAGATGGGTGGAACCGTAAAGGGCTTATCTCTGAAGATGGCCAAAAAAAGAAAGCCTTTTTTGTTTTACAAAATTATTATAATAACAAAGCAAATTAACCATTATAAATTATCCAACTGATTGCTGGTTTTGTCTTCGCTAATTGTCCAAAAGAAACCTATAAAAAAGAATTGATCGGTGGCGGGTAACAAGGCTTGTCTGTTAAAACTGCCATTCATGTCTGGAGTGTTGGCGTATTGGTATCCATTAATATTTTTAAATCCTAAAACATTATTAACAGATGCATAAAGTATTTTTTGTGGACTTATTAAATATGCCCAATTTATACTTAAGCTATTGTAAGCTTTTGTTTTGTCATTTAAAAAACCTGTTTTATTGGGATTTGTATATGTTCTACCTGATGCGAAAGCATAACTAAAACCTACTTGACTTCTCCAATCGTCAATCCAATATTTACCAACTAAAGATACATTATGGGTATTTGCAAAATTTGGTTGTGCTTTTGTTGGATAGTTTTTATAATCACGTTCAGCATCTAACAATGAATAGCTTATCCAATAATCAACATTTTTAATGGTTTTGCTATCGCGCCAAAAGAAATCTATTCCTTTCGCAAAGCCTGATCCATTACTATTAAAATTACTATCAAAACTGGCAAATTCAGTATCGTACTTTATTAAACTGTTGTATTTTTTGTAATAAGCTTCTGCTCTAAAAATTTTTCTATCAGCATTGTACTGATAATTTAAAATATAATGTGTTGTATTTTGTGCTTTTAAGCTTTGATTAAATTTTAAAACATCACTTGTAGGGTTTTGGTAAAAATTACCATAAGCTAACGACATTTGGCTTTTGCCTGAAGTTTTATAAGCTAAGGATAATCTTGGAGCCAACGTGAATTCACTAAACAATGCGCTATACTCACCTCGTAAACCCGTTTTGAACGCTAAGTTTTTTGAGATAAAAATATCGGCTTCGGCAAATGCTGCAGCAAGGTTATTATTAAAGCCATAATTGGCATTGGTAATAGTTTCATCATTATAAACTTCATCATAAGCTGTAGCGAAATATTCTGCACCAAAATAAAGCTTAAAACGATTACTGATACGGTTTTTAAATTTCAACTTAGTGTGTATGGAGTTCTCAGTTCCATTGATTGCGCTCTCCATAATATTGAATTTATTGTTGGCATGTGTATAGCTAAATCCACCTTGTATGGTCCAAGTATCGCTTAAAACACCTTGATACGACCCGTTGAAGTATAGGTTTTTGTTGTTTAGTTTAAAATAAACACCTTCGTCATAATTAATATCTTCTTGGGTAAGCTCAAAATTTGTAGCGTCAAAAGCACCATAGAGTTTCAATAAGCCTGAATTCGTTTTTTTTCTAAAAACTGTTTCTCCTGAAATGGTTTCAAAAGGTTTAATCCAATTATTTCTGTTTTTAAATATGACATTGTAGGGAGCTAAATTGATGTAGGACGCATTAACACTAATAGAACTTTCTTTCCATTTTTGCGTATTTCCCAAGGTAGCGCCTACACTCATAATACCAATATCAGTTTTCTCTTGGTCAGGTTCGTCAATCGTGTTTAGTAATAGCACGCTAGATAATGCTTGTCCGAATTCAGCAGAATAACCGCCTGTTGAAAATGTGATGCCATCAAACAAAAATGGTGAATATCGACCGCGGGTAGGGGCATTATTGGTTGTTGGCGAATACGGCGTAAATACACGTATACCGTCTATGAAAATTTGAGTTTCTTCAGCATCACCACCTCTAACAAATAAGCGTCCATCTTCTGCAACCGTTGTGGTTCCTGGTAGGGTTTGTAAAGCACCTACAAAATCGCCTAAAGCACTTGCAGTGGTAACTACATCAAGTGGTTTTAAAACATTTACTTTGCTATTGTCACCTGCTTGAAATGTGCCAGCTGAAAGCACAACAGCATCTAAAGTGTTAACATCTTCACGCAACTTAATTGCTAAATCTGTCATATACGAAGTGTCACCCAACATGATAAATGTTTCATATGATAAATAAGAAATTATTAAAGTAACACTTCCAGATTCCGAAGTGGTGAACGAAAAATTTCCGTTATCATCTGAAGTGGTTCCATCGTAAGTGCCTTCTAAATAAATGTTGGCTCCAGCAATGGGTTCATTTCTCGTATTATAAACCTTTCCGTTAATTGTAGTTTGTGCATGAAGTTGAATATAAATAAGTGCAATTATAAAACTGATTAGTTTTTTCATGGTTAGTATTTTTTACTGTTCGTTTTTTTTGATAAAGCAAATTTGCGATAGAGAAAAGGAAGATTAAATTTTAAATAACCGAACTGTAAAATTTATATGATGAATTGAAAATTAACACTAGAACGAAAAAAATAAAGGCTAAGTTTTTTCAATAAAATAGTGTTGGAGCTAAAAATTTTAAGGCTAAATTTTAATTAATAATTTTTTATATCTTCGCTAAAACATTGGTTAAAAACACTAGAGTTTTAACTCAAAAACACCTTATAGATTTTATTTATAGTGGTTATTTAATTACCTCATAATCAGGTGTAAATAGAAGTTGTTTAAACAATAAATTTAAATCTGTAATTATCCTTTTTAAACTTTTGCTTGTTATTGATTTTTTAAGCAAAAACTATAATAATGAAATTAATTTTCAGTCTTTGTAACGTTTTCATTAATAAAGCTACTTACATGGTAACTAAACCATCAATTTGAAGAAAGAACTAGAACATAGTTTTATTGAATTGCTAGAAAAGCATCAAAATATAGTGCACAAAGTTTGTCGCTTGTACACCAATAATTATGATGCTCATAACGATTTATTTCAAGAAATAACTATCCAACTTTGGAAAGCATATCCAAAATTTAGAGGCGATTCAAAGTTCAGCACTTGGATGTATCGTGTGGGATTAAATACAGCCATAACACTTTATAGAAAATCGAAGAGAAGGATTTCAACACAAGATTTTGAAGGTGTTGAATTTAAAATTAAAGCTGAAAATTATGATGATACCGAAGAGCAACAATTGAAGATACTCTACGAAGCAGTACACCAACTAAACGATATTGAAAAGGCACTTGTTTTCTTGTATTTAGAAGATAAGGACTATAGAGAAATTAGTGAAACTTTAGGTATAAGCGAGGTTAATGCCAGAGTGAAGATGAATAGAATAAAAACCAAACTTAAAACCATTTTAAATCCGTAAGAACATGATGGATGAATTAGATTTATTAAAAAAGGATTGGAATAAGGATGACAACAAGTATCCGAAGCTAACATACAATGAAATTTATAAAATGATTTTGAACAAATCATCTTCCATAGTCAAATGGATTTTCATTATTAGCTTATTGGAATTTGCTTTTTGGACGGTTATATCGTTTCTATTAAAAGATACGGAAAGTATGAAGCGTTTTGAACAATATGACGCAGATGCTGTATTTATACCATTGATGATTTTTGGGTATATTATTTTGGCGTATTTCTTTTACTTATTTTTCAAGAATTATAAAACCATTTCAGTTACGGATAATGCTAAAGTGCTGATGGAGAATATTCTTAAAACCAGAAAAACGGTAAAGCAATATGTGGCATTTAATTTAATATACTTAGTAATTTCGACTGTAGCGGTTTTGTATTTAGAGTTTGAAAAGGATCAGCAAATAATAAATCAAGTACAACAAGCTACTGCCAATGGAGAAGTTTTTAAATTTTATGCAACAATTATAATTACTACAGTTTTATTATTAGCAGTAGCAATAGGCATTTTGTTGTTATTTTATTGGCTGGTTTATGGTATCTTACTCAAACGTCTTAACAGTAATTATAGAGAGCTTAAAAAGTTAGATAGCTAAAAGAAACTGTTTTTAACTTCAATAACATCGCCTATCTGCATGCTATTTAATTGAATGTTGCCAATGCGTACACGAACCAATCGTAATGTAGGAAACCCAACGGCAGATGTCATTTTTCGTACTTGTCGAAATTTACCCTCGTTTAATGTGATTGACACCCACGATGTAGGCCCATGTCTATCATCTCTAATTTTTTTTGAACGCTGAGGCAAATTCGGCAGAGTATTCAATTTAAAAACTTTACAGGATTTTGTTTGGTATTTTTTGCCTTCAAAACCAATTTCAACACCTTCCGAAAGTTGTTTAATAGCTTCTTGAGAAATATCGCCATCAACGAGTGCGTAATATTCTTTTTCGACTTTTTGACTGTTTATATAATCACTCAGTTTACCATCAGTAGTAAGAAATAATAAACCTTCTGATTTTTCATCTAATCGACCGATAGACATTGTGTCTTTTGGAAAGTTATGCAATTCCCCTAAAAACCTTTTATTTTTCTGTTGCGTTGAATTACTTTGAAACTGACTTAAATACCCGTAAGGTTTGTAAATCATAAAATGCTTATGATCACTTTTAAACATTTCCGTTCAAAATATTATACACTAATTCCTTAGTAGGGTTTTGCCCATTTATTTTAATTTTAATAGCATCAAATGTCATGATAAAATCACAACCAGATTTATAATCACTACAACCATAAGCAGTTTTTCCTCTTAGTATGTTTCCTTTTTTACACTTCGGGCAAAGTAATGTATCTTTTTTTGCTTTTGGAGGAGTTTTTTTAATTTCTAATTTTAGTTTAAAATTTTCATCAAACCTAAGTAAACCTTCGATGGTTCCGAATTGGGTTTTAAAGCCTTTTAAATTCACCGTAGAGCCTTTTTTAAGCAAACGAATATATTGTTTTTCTGATATTTTTTTACCCATGTAAGAGAAGGGTAGAACAAGGTCACACCCCGATTTAAAGTCACTACAGCCATATGCTTTTTTCCCTTTAATAAGGTGTCCTTTTTTACATTTTGGGCAATTTTCAGCGGTTATTCCTTTTGTCTTTTTATGATTTTCTTTTTGCTTGCGGTTTTGTAAAACGGCAGTCTGAGAGATGTTTGCGCGTATAGTTTCGCTTCGCACTTCATAAACCAAAGCGTCAACCATGTGCTTCATGTTTTTTATAAAAGAGGAAGCACTAAACGTTCCTTTTTCTATATCTTTTAGTTGCTTTTCCCAATAACCCGTTAATTCAGCAGATTTCAACAAATCGTTTTGAATTATATCAATTAACTGAATCCCTGTAACCGTTGGTAGTATTTGCTTCTTGTTACGTTTTATATATTGACGTTTAAAAAGTGTTTCAATAATATTGGCACGGGTAGATGGACGACCAATGCCGTTTTCTTTCATTAAGTCACGCAATTCATCATCATCTACTTGTTTTCCAGCAGTTTCCATGGCCCGTAATAGCGACGCTTCGGTAAACTGATTAGGGGGTTTAGTTTCCTTTTCTAAAAAAGTGGGTTCGTGCGGTCCTTTTTCGCCTTTTACAAAAGTTGGTAAAACATCTAATTCTTTTTCTTTAGAATTCGGGTTTTCGAAAACTACTCGCCAACCTTTATTCAAAATTTCTTTACCAGTGGTTTTAAACGATACTTCAGCTGCCTGACCAACAACGGTTGTATTGGCAACCAAACAATCGTCATAAAAAACAGCAATAAATCGTTTTGCTATAATATCATATACTTGCTGTTGATTATGTTGTAAACTAATTTGAATTCCAGTAGGTATAATAGCATGATGATCAGTAACTTTTTTATCATTAAAAACCTTATTTGATTTTTTTATCTTTTTGCCTAAAAGGGGTTGTGTTAAATTAGAATAATTAGTCAATTTTTGAAGAATACCCGATACTTTAGGATATATGTCGTTAGGTAAAAAAGTAGTATCTACTCTTGGGTAAGTCACTACTTTTTGTTCGTATAGCTTTTGAACAATTTTCAATGTATCATCAGCCGAAAAACCAAATCTGTTATTACAATACACCTGAAGCCCAGTTAAATCAAATAGTTTGGGGGCATATTCTTTCCCTTTCTTTTTAGTGATAGCTTCAATTTCAAAATCACTTTCCTTTACTTTTTTAGCTAAAGTTTCTCCGTCTTCTTTTTTAAGAAAACGACCGTCTTCATAACTAAAAAGTACATCTCTGTATAAGGTTTGCAACTCCCAATAAGGTTGTGGTTTAAAATTCTCTATTTCTTTAAAACGATTAACCACCATTGCTAGAGTAGGGGTTTGCACTCTTCCAATGGATAAAACTTGTTTATAGCCACCATGCTTTACAGTATATAGCCTTGTTGCGTTAATGCCTAATAACCAATCACCAATGGCTCTTGAGAATCCTGCATAATACAAATTATCATAATCAATGGATGGTTTTAGATTATCAAATCCTTCTTTGATGGCTTCAGTTGTTAAGGATGAAATCCATAAACGTTTTACTTCGCCTTTGTAATTTGCTTCATTCAATACCCAACGTTGAATGAGTTCTCCTTCTTGTCCGGCATCCCCACAGTTTATAACTACTTCGGCTTTATCAAACAAATTTTTGATAATTTTGAATTGCTTTTTAATCCCAGAATTTGGAACCACTTTAGTTTCGAATTTTTCAGGAAGCATGGGTAAATTGTTTAGATCCCAACTTTTCCAGTATGGTTTATAATCGTTAGGTTCTTTTAAAGTGCATAGATGCCCAAAAGTATATGTTACAGCATAACCATTCCCCTCGTAATAACCATCACGTTTAGTGTTTGCGCCTAAAACAGACGCAATTTCTCTTGCAACACTTGGTTTTTCAGCTATACAAACTTTCACTTATAAATAGAAATAAAGGTTTGCAAAATAAAAATTTTAGCATGTTTTTTAAAAAGGAATTGTTAGTAGTTATTAACCAATAATATCTACATTCTATATAAAAAGTAATTTTTCACTAAATCAATATACATACGCTTTGCCTCGTCTTCACTAACGTTTTTTGCTTGAAAGAGAGCGTTCGTTTTAAAAGCGTTTATTATAGGCTTTTTACTACTAGGTTTGCTGTAATTATTAGTGGCTTTCTTATAATATGCATAAAGCTTTAAAAGGGTGTCGGCAGGAAAAGGCTCGGTGTGCGCATTTACCCTTGCCACAGCTTCTTCAAACGCTTTATTTAAATCGTTATCCTTCATTCATCTCTGCAATGATACTTACTCCACCAATGACTTTTTGATTAAGTTTTACTTTTACCTGAGTGTCTAAAGGTAAAAACAAATCTACTCGAGAACCAAATTTTATAAAACCAGATTCGCCGCCTTGCACTACTTTATCGTTAAGTTTAGCATAGTTTACAATACGTTTTGCAAGTGCTCCTGCTATTTGTCTGTGTAAAACTTTACCGTAAATTTCGTTTTCAACTACCACTGTTGTGCGTTCGTTCTCTTCACTAGCCTTTGGGTGCCATGCAACTAAATATTTTCCTGGATGATATTTGCTAAAAATAACATTTCCACCTACTGGGTAACGTGTAACATGTACGTTTATAGGCGACATAAATACACTTATTTGAAGTCGTTTTTCTTTAAAATACTCTTTCTCATAAACCTCCTCGATAACCACAACCTTGCCATCTACAGGAGATAAAACCTGTCTGTCATTTAAAGACGAAAGGCGTTTGGGGTTTCTGAAAAATTGCAGGATTAATAATAGAAAAACTCCCAAGGCAATCATAATTAAGATTTTTAGCCATGAGATGTTAATGAAATTGTCGGCTAATATAAAACCTGCAATAACAATTATGAATGTTATGATAATTATTTTATGACCTTCTTTATGAAACATAATTTAAAACTCTTAAAAACAAATATATAAAAGGTGCTGCAAAAATAATGCTGTCTAACCTATCTAATAAACCACCGTGTCCGGGCATAATTACACCACTGTCCTTTACGTTTGCTTGTCTTTTAAACTTAGACTCTATTAAATCTCCTAAGGTGCCAAAAACGCTAATAATAATACTTAAGATAAGCCAACTTGTGAAATCTAAAGTATTTGTAAAGGTAGCAATAAAATAGCTTCCTAAGCATGAGAAAAACAATCCTCCAAGAAAACCTTCAACTGTTTTTTTTGGAGAAATTTTTTCAAACAATTTTTGTTTACCAAAATTTTTTCCGACCAAATATGCGAAAGAATCATTTACCCAAACTAAAATAAAAGAACCTAATAATATATTTGCATTATAAGGCTCATGATGGCTTGTAATTAAAATTAAAAACACAAAAGCGCTGGATAAATAAAACGTTGTTAAAATAAAGCGTTTGGTTGCAAAAAGCGGAATGGTCTTTTCTGAAAATAAATCTTTTATCAAGAATAAATTAACAAATATTGATAATACCATCAGGATTTGAATAATTTCACTTAATCCTTGATCAGTGTTTAATATTTTTTCCCAATAAACAAAAACCGCATATAATAAAATAAAGATTAAATACGGAATATAACTTTTAAGCTGAATTAGTTTTTTAAACTCACCCATACAAATCAATCCAAATACAAAAAATAGAACAATTAATGCGTGTTCAAAATTTAAGCATATAATTAATAGAGAAACGTATAATAATCCTGAGAGTGATCTGATGAGTATATCTTTCATACTATAAATCTTCTAGAAGCAGCAGATATAAGTTTTTAGCACTACTACCATAACTTAAGAAATCTTTTTCATCACCCGATTTAAAATGTTTTATAGTTGTAATATTAGTTGGAATTTTTTGTCTGTTTTTAGATTTTATGCCTCTTAAACCTTCACCTATGTTTTCAACAATTTGACTAGTTGTCGCGAAAACCACAAAGTTTACAGGTAGTTCGGGAAGTTTTTTTTCAAAAATTTGTTTAGATGAAATAAGCAAAGACCCATCATTTGCTATTAAATTTTCGCATGTTGTTAAGAAAAAAGTAGATTCGCTAATCTTTCTTGTGGGCAATAAGCCCGAACTATTAAACTTATTTTCTAAATTTTCATCAAGCACTAAGGCCTTCTTTTCTTCCCAGCTATTTTCAGTAATAATAAGCTCTAAGTTTTTTAAAATTTCGTCTAAGTTTTCGCAATACAAGAACTTTCCACCATTTGCTTTAAAGTTTATTGTAAACCTCTCGTCTATTGGCAGTTTAATTTCAGGCATATATTTGCCTCTATCGCTAGATTTTAATTCCTCGCCTGAACGGTCAGATTTAGAACCAAAAATTTTTCTAAAAAGACTCATTTAATTTATTGCTATTATCAGAATTCTTTTGAGGGTTATCAAATATAAAAAATCTTAAATTAACCGTACGGTTAATTTAAGATTTTTACTAAAAGCTTAACAAATATTCACTTTTTCGAATTATTCTTCCAAAGTTTTATTTTCTACTGTTTCGCTTTTTTCTTTTTTAGTTTCGGGTTCTTCCTTTTCGAAAGCTCGTTTTCCAAATATTTTTTCAAGATTATCTTTAAAAATTACTTCTTTTTCTAGAAGAACTTCGGCAAGTTCTATTAGCTTGTCTTTATGCTCTTCAAGTAACTTAATAGCTCTTTTATATTGCGTTTCAATAATATTTGATATTTCCTTATCAATAATTTCAGCTGTTTGTTCGCTATATGGTTTTGTAAAACCGTATTCATTTTGCCCTGACGAATCATAGTAAGTTAAGTTACCAACTTTATCGCTCAAGCCGTAAACAGTAACCATTGCTCTGGCTTGTTTAGTGACTTTTTCTAAATCACTTAAAGCACCAGTAGATATTTTATCAAAAATCACTTTTTCAGCTGCTCGACCACCCAATGCAGCACACATTTCGTCTAACATTTGCTCAGGACGAACAATTAAACGTTCTTCAGGTAAATACCATGCTGCACCTAATGAGCGCCCGCGTGGTACAATAGTAACTTTTACTAAAGGCGCTGCGTGTTCTAGCATCCAACTTGTTACTGCATGACCAGCCTCATGGAATGCTACCGCTCTTTTTTCGCTTGGTGTAATAATTTTATTCTTCTTTTCTAAACCTCCAATAATCCTATCTACGGCATCAAGAAAATCTTGTTTATCTACTGCTTTTTTACCTTGTCGAGCTGCAATTAAAGCGGCTTCATTACAAACATTTGCAATATCAGCTCCTGAGAAACCAGGCGTTTGTTTTGATAAAAAATCTAAATCTAAATCTTTTGCTTTTTTAAGCGGGCGTAGGTGAACCTCAAAAATTTCTTTACGCTCACGAACATCGGGTAAATCCACAAAAATTTGTCTATCAAAACGACCTGCACGCATTAAAGCTTTATCTAAAATATCAGCCCTATTGGTTGCTGCAATTACAATGACGTTTGTATTGGTACCAAAACCATCCATTTCAGTTAATAACTGATTTAATGTGTTTTCGCGCTCATCATTACTACCAGACATTGCATTTTTACCTCTGGCGCGACCAATGGCATCAATTTCGTCAATAAAAATGATAGAAGGTGATTTTTCTTTTGCTTGTTTAAATAAGTCTCTAACTCGAGAGGCACCAACTCCAACAAACATTTCAACGAAATCTGACCCAGACAACGAAAAGAAAGGAACCTTTGCTTCACCTGCAACAGCTTTTGCCAGTAAGGTTTTACCAGTTCCTGGAGGTCCTACAAGTAATGCTCCTTTAGGGATTTTTCCACCTAATGTGGTATACTTTTCAGGGAATTTTAGAAAGTCTACAATTTCTTGTACTTCTTCTTTAGCACCTTCTAAACCGGCTACATCTTTAAAGGTTGTTTTTACTTCAGTATTCTGATCGAAAAGTTTAGCCTTTGATTTTCCAATATTGAAAATTTGACCACCAGCACCTCCGCCAGCACCACCAGACATACGACGCATGATAAATATCCAAACACCAATAAGTAAAATAAAAGGTAAAATACCCATTAAAAGATTACCCCAATCGTTCGTTTCAGTATCAAATTTTACTATGGGTTTTACAGTTAAATCTTCCGTTGTCTCATTTAACCTATTTTCAAAGTTTTGGAGATCACCAAATTCAAATTTATAATTTGGAAGTTTTGTCGCACTCGGAATAAAGGATTGTGGGATAGATTTTTTATGTACCTCTTTGGCTTCAGCATCTTTGGTTAGGTATACTTTTGCAACACGGGTGTTTTTTATAATATCTACCCTTTCAACATCACCAGCTTCTAAATATTTAAAAAAGTCTGCTGGAGTTGTTAGATTACCATCTTGATAGCTTCCGTTGTTAAATAACTGAAAGCCTAAAAAAATGGCTATTAGTATACCATAAATCCAATACGGACTAAATTTTGGTTTCTTTTCTTTTATATTTTTATTATCGTTTGCCATTATAATTTTTTAGTAACTCGTTTCAATAACTGTTGTTTTTGCATCTCCCCAAAGACTTTCAATATCATAATACTCTCTGATGTGTTTTTGAAATACGTGCACCACAACATTTACATAATCAATTAAAACCCATTCAGCATTATCTAAACCTTCAGTATGCCAAGGGTTATCCTTAAGTTCTTTACTTACTTTTTTTTGTACGGAATTAACGATGGCATTTACTTGCGTATTTGAAGTTCCTTCGCAAATTATAAAGTAGTCACAAACAGTGTTTTCAATATCTCTTAAATCTAGAATATTTATTTCTTTACCCTTAACATCTTCGATGCCATTTATTATAACTGATATTAATTGATCTGCGCTTGTATTTTCTTTCGCCATTAATTTTATTTAATTTGTGCAAAGTTATTATTTTTTTAGTTCTTTATACTTTAAAATAATCATAAGATTTTTAAGTGTTTTAATAACTTCTATATGCCTATAATCAAACTTAATGCCATTGACTCTACAAATTCATTTTTAAAAGAAATGGTTTATAACGAGGTGGTTGAAGATTATACCGTTGTTATTGCAGATTACCAAACAAAGGGACGTGGGCAAATGGGTACTACTTGGGATTCTGAAAGCGGTAAAAACCTTATGTTTAGCTTGTTTAAAGATTTAAGTATACATGATGTTGAATTTCCATTCTATATAAGTATGGCGATTTCTTTGGCAATTCTTAAGGCATTAAAAGCACTAAATATTCCTGATTTACGTATCAAATGGCCTAACGACATTTTGTCAGCAGATAAAAAGGTTTGCGGTATTTTAATTGAAAATGTCATAAAAAACAGACTTACCTCTACGATTATTGGTGTGGGAGTAAACGTTAATCAAACAGATTTTGACAACCTACCTAAGGCCTCATCCCTAAAAAATATTACGGGTATACAGTATGATTTAGATGAGATATTGACTAGCATTATAAATTATACAAAAGAATACTCTACAATTTTACAACAGGGAGACTACGACGCAGTCAAAAATGAGTATGAGGACAATTTGTTTAGAAAAAACAAACCTTCAACATTTGAGACCGTTGAAGGTGAATTATTTTCAGGGTTTATAAAAGGCGTTACAAAGTATGGTAAGCTTTTAGTGCTCTTAGAAGATGAAATTGTTAAGAAATTTGATCTTAAAGAGGTCAATCTATTATATTAAATAGCTTTCGGAATACTGGTAGCCAGAGTTTCAATAAATTTGGTGATAGGACCTTTTATCATCATTGCCATCATAGGATTAAAATCACCTGTAAATTCTAACTGTACTTCACTTGAATTATCATCAACTTTTACAATATTCCCTATTAATGAAAAGTCTATTTTTCCACCAGCAGCTCCTAAAACAATCTTGTTAGGTGGTATAACTTCCTTCTTTTTTAAAATTATTTCTGGCATACCCTTAAGTGCAAATAAAAACTTATCTTCTTCTAACACTTCAAATTTACTAATGTTTTCAGGCATTAAAGATTCGAAGTTTTTAACATCTGATAAAAAATCAAACACTTCTTGAGGAGATTTACTAACACTTATTTTTGGAGATTCTAAATTCATAATATTGTTAAGTTGTTATTCGTTAAGGTGTTTAGTCGTGCGTCTTAACAGCTTTATAACTAAACTACATACTTTTGTTATCAATTAGCGTTCCATTCACTTGGATTGCTGTTCCATTCGGATAGGGTTTGTAATTCTTTCTTAGAAATGTATTTAGTATCTAAAGCCTCTTCTAACAAACTTTGGTAATCACTTAAGGTATGCAAGGTTACGTTTTCCTTTTCAAAATTATCAGTAGCAACATCAAACCCATAGGTAAAAATAGCAACCATTCCTTTTACATTTATTCCCGCTTCTTTTAAAGCTTTTACGGCATTTAAACTGCTTTTTCCTGTGCTAATCAAATCTTCTACTACTACCACATTTTGTCCACTTTCAACAAATCCTTCAATTTGGTTTTTACGTCCATGACCTTTAGCATCAGGTCTCACATAAATAAATGGTAATCCTAAATATTCAGCAACCAATATGCCAATACCAATGGCTCCGGTAGCCACACCTGCAATAACATCTGGTTTTCCGTAGTGTTTTTCAATGTGTTTTCCCATAATTTCTCGAATGTAATTTCGAATGGGCGGGAAAGATAAAATAATACGATTGTCACAATAAATAGGTGATTTCCATCCTGACGCCCAAGTAAAAGGCTCTTTTGGGCTAAGTTTTATGGCATTTACTTGCAATAAAACTTCGGCTGTTTTTTTTGCGGTCTCTTTGTTAAAAATCATGAATGCAAAATTACACATTAATTTAATTTTACATAAGACTCACAGATGAATTAAAATATTTTTTTCAACAATGGTAAGTTTGAAAGTAAAAATGATATTTTTACGACATTGAAAATGATAATATACAAGATATGTATAAAGTTTTTGTTGGCGACAAACCAATAATTTTAACTACGGTAGTAGAAAAAGAAACCAACTTTAAAAATTATTTGCTTAATACAGCGAATGTTAGGAAAGTTATACGAAAACTTAATACAACATCCTTACAAGAGGCTAGGTTAATTCATAAAAATAAAGACAAACTTTTAAAAAAGTTTTTAAAAAAGCTTCCTAATGTAATAGCTGGTGGGGGTAAAGTTTATAATGAACAAGGTGATGTGTTATTTATTTACCGTAATGATAAATGGGACTTACCAAAGGGTAAAGTTGACGGAAGAGAAACCATCGAATATACAGCTTTACGAGAAGTAGCTGAAGAGACTGGTGTTGCAGGACTACAAATTACAAAGCCCTTAGAAACTACCTACCATATTTTTAAGCGTAACGGACGCTATAAAATTAAAATTACCTATTGGTTTGAAATGAAAACTAGTTTTAATGGTAATTTATACCCACAAATTGAGGAAGGCATAACAAAGGTGGAATGGTTAAATAAAAACCAGATTAAAGAGGCACTTGAAAATTCTTATGCTAATATAAAGATGTTGGTTTAATGTTGTTACTTATTCCAAATTTTAAAGAGCCAATTTTTAGAATAGATTATTAGTTGAAAGACTTGTTTTTTTTAGTCTAAAACCCTATATATTGGATATTGCAAATGAGATTTTTCATAAAACTCGGTTTGTTTATGCAACCAGTCTAACTGTTCGTACCAATTGTCCGCAAATGTTTTATCATAAGACTTTTTTACATTAAAGGCAATTTGTAATCTTGGGTTAGCAAATAGTAATTCGGCTATTTTATCTTCCCAAACATAGGGTGAAAATTCTTCTTTTTGTTGTAAAATAGTGTCAAAAAAATTCCAATTAAAAAATGAATCAGGAGCTTGAGGTTCTAATGTTTCTAGCAAATATCGTAAAGCGTTTTGGTTGGTACTAATTAGGAAGTCACCCTTTAAAAACTGTATCGGTTTCTTTGTTGTTTCAACGGTTGTATTATAATGTTGATAATGCCCTTCGTAAGGCATTTGTCTTGTTTTGTAATCTGCTATTTTACAAGACTCAACAGTGATGGTTGTGTCCTTCTTAAAACGTGTCATTTCCACTTGATTCAGTTTTAATAAGTCAATTACATTAAACCAACCCTGAGGTATTATATAAGCTTTAGGGATTTCAACTTCTATAATAGGTGTAAAATAATTTTGATAAGCAACTTCTTTCTCAAACGGTTTTGCTCTATCGTATTTCAATCTGTCAAATCCTGTAACACTACTTTTTACAATAGTACCTTCAAATCCTTTGAAATTTAAAGCAGTAGTTCTATTAGTATCCACCGTCCAATCTAAAGAATAGGTTTCTTTATTTCGAATTTCAGACATAGCATTTTTTCTCAATCTCGAAATTTCTTCACCATGTTCTTCAGTAATTTCAATCATGCTTTTCATAAGCTCATAGGTGCCTTCAACACGTTGTTTATAGGGTTTTAGCATATGAGTTTCAACCATCATTCCAAGGGTATTGAATAATGTGGTATAACCCGTAGAGTACCTTGGGTAATCCATAAATTGTGAAAATCCTTTTTCTGGAACTTGATTAAAAACATTTACATAAGGAGTGATATCCCAGTTTTTATCTGCTAATTTTTTTTCTAATTGAGGCATCATTTTAGAATGCATAAATGATCCCAAACTGCCACCCATTTTATTGTGTTGCGTAAACAAATGCGTAAGCGTGTATTGGTAATCAGCACCGTTGCTTACATGATTATCAATAAAAACATCGGGTTTTATTAAATGAAAAATTTCAGTAAATGTTTTGGCATTTTTTGTGTCGCACTTTATAAAATCGCGGTTTAAATCATAATTTCTTGCATTACCTCTAAAACCATAATTCTTTGGACCGTTTTGGTTGGTGCGCGTCGTTGAATTTCTATTTAAACTACCACCCACATTATATATAGGAATAGTCACTAAAACCGTGTTTTTTGGAACTTCAATGTTGCCTTGTGCAATATCTCTAAACAGCATCATGGTGGCATCAATACCTTCCGATTCTCCAGGGTGAATGCCATTATTTATGAAAAGAATACGTTTGTTTTTTCTGATTTCTGAAAAATTAAATTCACTATCTGGATTTAAAATAACAAGGTGTAAAGGTTTCCCAGAATCAGTTTCGCCAATTGAATCTATTGAAATTTGAGAGTACGTTTCGGCTAAATTCTTATAGAATTGAATTGTTTGTTGGTAGGTAGCTGTTTCTAAACCATTCGTTTTTTCAAAATGAGTTTCAAAATCGTAAAAAGGTTTTTTATTCGAGGTGTTACAAGCAACCACAAAAACGAACAGATAAAGAATTCTTTTCATGAGTATAAAATATTTGATAAATCTACAATTTCTCAAGAAATTATCATTTGTCTAGGCTCAACTTAAATAAAATCATTAATTTTAGAGTTGAAGCTTAAATTGCTGTTTCGGGTTAATATCTTTGAAGTTGTTTATAATTAGTTGAATCTCTCTCAAAAAGATTTTATATGAAAAGTTATAAACTGTCATTCGCTACTGTTTTAATTTTAAAAAATAACTTAGCTGAAGTTATTGTTGATGATGGTATAGAAATGAATACAACCCACGCTAAAGAATACCTTAATTTCTTATCTAACAATCTTGAAGCTCCTTATTCTTTAATCATAAATAGAAAGCATTCTTACACTTATACATTTGAAGCACAAAAGTTAATTGTAAACAATCCTAAAGTTAGAAATTTGGCGGTTGTTGTTGCTAGTAGTAGCGGATTGATGGCTTCAAAATCCATATTAAACTTAAATAAAGATAACGGTTGGAATACAAAATTTTTTAGAACCAGAGAGGATGCCGTGTCTTGGATGAATAAAAAAGGACACAATCATTCTCAAACGATTTAGTATTATTAAGAGCATTTATATTTTATACTTCTTGTACATCTGTTTATTAACCGTAAATTTGCACCTTCAAAAAAGCTTATCATGACCGAATTTATAAGAAAGCGTGCAGCCAATGCTAAAGATGATATTTTAAGTGGAATTACCGTAGCTTTAGCTTTGGTTCCCGAAGCAGTAGCTTTTGCTTTTGTAGCTGGGGTAGATCCTTTAGTGGGCTTGTATGCAGCTTTCATGATTGGGTTGATAACCTCTATTTTTGGTGGTCGTCCAGGAATGATTAGCGGAGCTACCGGCGCGTTAGCTGTAGTGATGGTTAGCTTGGTGGCCGAAGGTAATGCCATGGGTACGGTAGGAGAGCAACTAGGGCTGTATTATTTATTTGCCACTGTAATTTTAATGGGAATTATACAAATGTTAGCGGGTGTTTTAAAACTTGGTAAGTTTGTTAGACTGATTCCGCATCCGGTAATGATGGGGTTTGTAAACGGGTTGGCCATTGTAATTTTTCTATCGCAATTAGGAATGTTTAAAAATGCAGATGGTGATTGGTTTACAGGAACACAACTATGGATAATGCTTGGCTTGGTAGTATTAACCATGGCAATTATGTTTGGGTTGCCAAAACTTACAAAAAAGTTACCCGAAGCTTTAATAGCTATTTTAGTGGTTTCTGCAATAGTTATCTTTGGAAACTTAGATGTTGCAACCGTTGGAAGTTTTATTCGTGATGGCGGTGGAGAAGGTTTAAAAGGTGGGTTGCCACAATTTCAAACCGATATTTTTAGTAAAGTGCCTTTTAATTTTGAAACTTTAAAGTTCATTGGTCCATATGCATTAATATTGGCCGCTATTGGTTTGATTGAGTCGTTAATGACACTTAATTTAATTGACGAATTAACCGAAACACGTGGAAACACCAACAAAGAATGTATGGCTCAAGGTGGTGCAAACATTGTTACAGGACTCTTTGGAGGTATGGGTGGTTGCGCCATGATTGGACAATCATTAATTAATATAAAATCTGGTGGTCGCACACGTTTATCGGGTATTGTGGCAGCAGTTTTATTATTAATTTTTATTCTTTTCGCATCATCTTATATTGAACAAATTCCTATTGCAGCCTTAGTCGGTGTAATGTTTATGGTTGTTATCGGAACCTTTGCATGGAGTAGTTTCAGGATTTTAAATAAAATACCCCTTAGTGATGTTATAGTTTTAGTATCGGTGTCCGCACTAACTGTTATTTTCGATTTGGCAATTGCTGTTGTTGCAGGTGTTATTATAAGTGCCTTGGTATTCTCTTGGGAAAATGCAAAGCGGATCCGTGCGCGTAAACGTATGAGAGAAGATGGCACTAAAGTTTACGAAATTTGGGGACCTCTATTTTTTGGGTCCATAATTGCTTTTAACGATAAATTTGATGTAAAAAATGACCCAGATAAGGTTGAAATAGATTTTATCGAGTCTCGAATAAGCGATCATTCTGCTCTAGAAGCTATTTTTAATTTAGTGAATAAATACGAAGAAGCTGGTAAACAAATTAGACTAAAGCATTTAAGTGAAGATTGTAAAATACTCCTTTATAAAGCAAGCCCTAAATTTAGGGAAGTGATTGTTGAAGATATTGACGATCCACGCTATCATTTAGCCGAAAACCCTGAGGCATTCACTAAAGGGCTTTCAGAGTATAAATTTTAATTTTGTTAAAGTTGGATAGGTTTTTTTAAATTGAGTTATTTAACTCTAACACTATCAGGAACCAGTTTCGTATAATCACCACTATTTCTAATCACATCACGCACAATAGAGGATGCAATATAGGACGTGCGAGCGGAGGTTAGCAGAAAAACGGTTTCAATAGGAGCAAGGTCTCTGTTGGTATGTGCAATGGCTTTTTCAAACTCAAAATCTGCAGGATTCCTTAGGCCTCTTAAAATAAAACCAACATCAATTTTTTTGCAAAAATCTACGGTTAAGCCTTTATATGTTACTACTTTTATTTTGGGCTCATCTGCAAAAGCTTCTTCAATAAACTTCTTGCGCTCTTCAAGCGAGAACATGTATTTTTTATCGGCATTAACCCCAATAGCAACAATAACTTCATCAAAAAGAGTGACCCCGCGTTTTATAATATCGTAGTGACCAAGTGTTAAGGGATCAAAAGACCCTGGAAATAATGCACGTTTCATAATTTAAAATTACAATATTTATTTCAAAGCCTCATCAATGGCGCTATCAAATAATTCACTTAGGGTTAAACCTGCAGCAGCAGCTTGTTGGGGTAATATACTTTCTCTGGTTAATCCAGGTACAGTGTTTACTTCAAGTAAATGTGGTTCACCATCTTTAAAAATGTATTCACTTCGACTGAACCCAGTCATTTTTAAAACGTTGTAAACTTGTTTTGCCAATATGTTAACTTTATTCTCTTGATCTTTGGTTAATCGAGCTGGTGTTATCTCTTGTGACTTTCCTAAATATTTGGCTTCGTAATCAAAAAAATCATTTTCACTTACAATTTCTGTAATTGGCAATACTTTGGTTTTACTTTTATAAGTAATAACACCCACTGAAACTTCAGTACCATCTAAAAATGATTCTATTATAATTTCATCATCTTCTTTAAAAGCCACATCTATGGCATTTTGTAAATCTTCTTTTTTATGCACTTTGGTTACACCAAAACTGCTACCAGCTTTATTGGCCTTAACAAAACAGGGCAGTCCTACTTTGTTTATAATAGCATCTTTATCAACCGTATCACCTAAATTTAAGTAATAGGATTCAGCAGTTTTTATGCCATAGGGTTTCAACACGCTTAAACAATCTCTCTTATTAAAGGTTAAACTTGCTTGGTACATGTTACAGCTAGTGTGCGGTATGTTAAGTAACTCAAAATACCCTTGCATAAAACCATCTTCTCCAGGCGACCCATGTATAGCGTTAAATACACAATCAAATGTAATTTTCGAATTATTTACTGTTGCCGAGAAATCATTTTTATCAATTGGGAATTCTTTATCATTAGCATCTACATAAACCCATTTATTTTTGAAAATATGAATACGATATGCGTTATATTTTGAGGCATCAAGCGTTTCGTAAACAACGTTTCCGCTCTTTAAAGAAATTTGATATTCGCTGGAATATCCTCCCATAATTATGGCTATATTTTTTTTCATTAAAAATGAATTAAGTAAATATCAATCTAAAACCAACAATAAAACGTATCTATAATTAGTTAAGCTAAAATATCATATAAATTGCAAAAGAAAAAACAGTTCTGTTTTTATATATTTGCCTAATTGAAAATTCTTTACATGAGCATTATTAAATTTCTATCCAGTAAAACCTTTTTAAAACAAATTTTATTGGCAATTGCGGCAATAGTTGTGCTATGTTTTATCTTTTTAAGGTGGTTAAACATGACCACTAATCACGGAGATTTTGAAACCGTTCCTGATTTAAAAGGGAAATCTATTAATGTTGCTCAAGTAGAATTGGAGGATAATAATTTAGTGATGCAAATTCAAGATTCGGCTAATTACAATCCAGATTATCCCAAGTTTTCAGTTATCGAGCAAGACCCTGTTGCTGGGGCAAAAGTTAAAGAAGACCGAAAAATATACATTACTTTAAATCCCTCAGGTTATAGAAAAATAAGGGTTCCCGATGGATTGATTGATAAAACCTACCGTCAAGTAAAACCAACGCTTGAAGCTTTAGGTTTTAAAGTAGGGAAAATAACCTATGTTGATAATATTGGAAAAGACATGGTTTTAAAGTTATCACATCAAGGAACTACAATAGAATCTGGCGACAAATTACCTAAAACGTCTGTAATAGACTTGGTTCTAGGAAATGGTAACAGACCCTAACAATGGAAGACAATACACAGCAATTTCCAGATGAAGAAAGCGACCTTTATGAACATTATGCGTTTACAGTAGAGAAAGGCCAAACACCACTTCGAATAGATAAATATTTGATGAATTTTGTTGAAAATGCTACTCGAAACAAAATTCAGGCAGCTGCGAAAAACGGAAGTATTTTTGTTAATGGTGTTACCGTTAAATCAAATTACAAAGTAAAACCTCTTGATAATATTCGTGTACTTTTTACGCATCCTCCATATGAAAACTTATTAATTGGAGAGGATATTGATATAGATGTAGTGTATGAAGATGACACGCTTTTAGTGGTGAATAAACCTGCCGGTATGGTGGTACACCCTGGTCATGGAAACTATTCAGGAACTTTAATAAATGCATTAATTCATCGGTTTGATAATTTACCGAACAACTCCAGTGAACGACCTGGTTTGGTACACAGAATTGATAAGGATACAAGCGGACTTTTAGTGATTGCAAAAACCGAACATGCTATGGCAGAGTTATCATTACAATTTGCCGAAAAAACCAGTGAACGCGAGTATGTAGCTTTAGTTTGGGGAAATATAGAAGAGGACGAAGGCACTATTGAAGGTAATATTGGGCGTCATCCAAAAAACCGATTGCAAAACACGGTGTTTCTAGATGATGATGCAGAAAAAGGCAAACCAGCTGTTACCCATTATAAAGTTTTAGAACGTTTGGGTTATGTAACGCTAGTTTCATGTAAATTAGAAACTGGGCGTACACACCAAATTCGAGTACATATGAAACATATTGGGCATACATTGTTTAATGATGAGCGCTATGGTGGTGATAAAATATTAAAAGGAACCACGTTTACAAAATACAAGCAATTTGTAGAAAATTGTTTTAAGGTATTACCAAGACAAGCATTACATGCTAAAACATTAGGGTTTAAACATCCTAAAACAGGTGAGTTTTTAAGGTTTGATACACCAATTCCAGAGGATATGCTACAGTGTATTGAAAAGTGGAAAATTTATTCGAAACATCAAGAGTTAGAGTAAATACTTAATAGGTATTGAATGCTAACGAAATAGGTAAAGTAATCCTTTTTTAAAAGTTATTTTTTAGCACAATATTTTAATCCAAAGTCTTTGAAAAAGAGGTAGAATATTAGTTGTATCTTCAATAACTAAAATATGATTTTAGAAGATTGTTTTATGATGCACTAACAACACCAAGTGTGTAAAGTTGCTCCATGGTAGGTGTTTCACTTCCACCAGCTGGCTCTAATGTAATACCAAAGGCTTCACTTTCGTTGGCATTTTCAATTTCAAAAATCTTATTAGTGTCGGTAACAAAATCATCAATAGTTCCTAAACTTGTTGGTGTAAGTGGACTCAATTTCAAAGACCAAACTTGGTATACTTTTCCTTCTGGAGGTTCTGGCAGTCCTTGTGCATCTAAGAAAATACGATTAGAATTCTTATCCCAATATACTCGCGCATAAGTACTTTCAAAATTACCTTGACCCGCCAATGGCACTTTTATAATATTATCATCACGTAAAACAGATATTAGAGTATTGGCTTCTTCCAAACTATTTTTAGCATTTTCAATTTGAGTTTCTAATAACTCTTGCTGTGTTTCGGCAATTTGAACATCAGATTTTAATGTGTTATTCTGATTAATTGTCCATAACAATCCAAGTCCTAAAACAATGGATGCTGCCCATCCTGTGTAAGTCAACCAGTTATATTTAGTTTTCGCTATGGAGATAACTTTAGTTTCATCTTCACTAAAGCCTAATTTGTTTTTTATATTTTGGAAAGTATCGATATTTGTTTTTTGTGATACCGAAGCAGTTAATTTTACTATAGAACCTTCAATTTCTAAAACTTCTTTGCGTATTTCAGGATATTGTTGCATCAAATCATACACTTCCTTATTTTCTTTTTCAGAAAGTGCCCCAGCTACGTACAGCTCTAAAATTCCAGATTCTATGTAGGCTTTAATATCCATTTTAATTTAACACCAATTTTCTTAACTCACTTATACAATTTCTGTTCCTAGTTTTTATTGTACCAATAGGCATATTTAGTTCTTCAGATGCTTCTACCTGAGTATATCCTTTAAAGTATAAAAGTTCAATAACTGCTTTACATTTTTCAGCAAGTTTACTAACAAACTTTTTTATACCAATGGCGTCGGTTGAATTATCCAAACTTTCACTAGTTTCAAGTATATCTACGAAAAAATCTGAATTAAGGTTTTGTTTTGTTTTTTTGAAGGCCTTTGAGCGCGTTTTATCTATAGCTGCATTTCGCGCAATATTTAAAATCCACGTAAAAAAACGTCCTTTTTCAGCTGAGTAATTACTAGCATTATGCCATGCTTTTATAAAAACATCTTGCATCACTTCTTCAGCTATATCATTATCTCGTACAATATTGAATATAACTCCCTGCATACTTTCACGATACATGTTGTATAGTGATTCGAAAGCTTTTTCATCTTTCTGTTTAAATTTTTCTACGAGAGCTTCTAATTGCATTTAATAAAATTATTTGTCGAAAATAACGAATATAAAATATAAAAGCTACAAAATTTTGTAGCTTTTATATTTAGTTTTTTTTGGAGATTACTCAATAATGCCTGCGCAACTAACTCTTCCACCGGCATCGCCAGTTGGTTGGGTTGTAAAATCGTCCACTCCAGCATGTACAATGATGCCTTTTCCAATAATGTTTTTGGTATCATCATCACAACCGATGCACCATGCATCTGTAGAAAACTCGACCGTAGCATTACCATTTTCATCAGCAGTAAAATTACCTATATCACCTTTGTGGTATCCTGTTTCTGCGCCCCATTTTCCATGTGGTTGCGCAGTAGGGTTCCAATGGCCTCCAGTTGATGTTCCATCAGGAGATGAGCAATCCGAAGATGCATGAATATGAATAGCATGAACTCCAGGTTCTGCACCAGTTATTGATGCTACCATGTTTACAGTACCGTTTTCTTCAGTAAAAACAACACTTCCACTTACATTGCTATCACTTTTAGGGCTCAATCCAACAGTAAGGGTTTTGGAAATATTAGTTTCAACTTCTATAATTTCATTTTCAACAACTTCAGTGTCTTTTTTATTTTGTTTACATGCCACAACACTTAAAGCTAAGGCTAGTAAAAGAAGACTTATTTTTTTCATTTTTCTTTTATTTTTTGATTTATCCGAAAGTTAAGAGAATAATATACCAATTGCAAATATTAGACATGACATATATCATATTTTTAGATTTTATAATCATATAATTTTGAATTATAAATGTAAGGTATGTTAAATTCTTTAGTAAATAAATACAATGTAGCGGGTCCTCGCTATACAAGTTATCCAACGGTTCCCTATTGGAATCAAGATATGTTTTCATTAAAAAAGTGGAAATCTTCTTTAATAGAATCATTTAAGGAAAGTAATAGTAAGGAAGGAATAAGCATATATATACATTTACCTTTTTGTGAAAGCATGTGTACTTTTTGTGGATGCCATAAACGCATTACTAAACAACATAGTGTTGAAAACCCATATATTAAAGCTGTTTTAAAGGAATGGAATTTATACCTTAAACTATTTAACGAGCGTCCTATTATTAAAGAATTACATCTTGGAGGTGGAACACCTACGTTTTTTAGCCCTGAAAATTTAAAATATCTTATTTCTGAAATTTTAAGGACTTCGAGTTTAGCCGAAAATTATGAATTCAGCTTTGAAGGACACCCAAATAATACCACAAAAGAACATTTAAAAGCCCTTTACGATGTAGGATTTAGGCGGGTAAGTTATGGTGTGCAAGATTATAATGAAACTGTACAAAAAGCTATAAATAGAGTACAACCTTATGAAAATGTAAAACGAGCCACTGATATAGCTCGAGACATTGGATATACCTCTGTAGGGCATGATATTATTTTTGGTTTACCGTTTCAAACATTAGACCACATTAAAGATACCATTTTAAAAACCAAAGCATTACTCCCAGATAGGTTGGCATTTTACAGTTATGCCCATGTGCCGTGGATAAAAGGAAATGGCCAGCGAGGTTTTAGAGATGAAGATTTACCTACACCTCAATTAAAACGAGAGCAATATCAAATAGGGAAACAACTTTTATCTGAAGTAGGATATGTTGAGGTTGGGATGGATCATTTTGCACTTCCTACAGATACCTTGTATCAATCTATGGCTGAAGGGAATTTACATAGAAATTTTATGGGTTATACCGCCTCAAAAACTCAGCTAATGGTTGGGTTAGGTGTCTCCGCAATTAGTGATTCTTGGTATGGTTTTGCTCAAAATGAAAAAGGTATTGAGGCTTATTATCATTTATTAAATGAGAATATTTTACCTGTTTTTAGAGGGTATATATTAAATAATGAGGATTTAATCATACGCAAGCATATTCTTAATTTGATGTGTCGCTTTAAAACCTCATGGACAGATAGAAGCCTTTATTTTAAAGAACTACCCGAGGTGTTAATTCGATTGGAGGAGATGAAAAAAGATGGTTTACTCAATATAAACCCTAATAGTATTGAAGTAAGTAAAAAAGGTCAGCCCTTTGTTAGAAATATTTGTATGGCTTTTGATTTGTTATTGCAACGAAAACAGCCCCATACCCAATTGTTTTCAATGACTATTTAACTGAGGAAATCCGAAAGTCATTTTAGTAAAGGGCATATTAATTATTCTCATAAAAGAGAGAATCTAAAACCTAGAAATCATGAAAAAAATTATTGTACCAGTAGATTTTAGTGAACACTCTGAATATGCATTAAAGACGGCTGCTAAACTTGCCAAAAAATATGATGCCGAGGTTTTGGCTTTACATATGTTGGAAATGTCCGAATTAGTGCTAACCGCTTCAGAAGGACTTCAATATGAAAAAGCAAGTTTTTTTATTAAACTATCAGAAAAGAAATTCGAAACCTTTTTAAATAAACCGTATTTAAAGGATATTAAAATCACTCCAATTATTAAACACTTTAAGGTGTTCAGCGAAGTTGATGAGGTTGCTAAAAAACATGATGCTAACCTCATAATAATGGGCTCTCATGGAACAAGTGGTATCAAAGAGCTTCTTATTGGGTCTAATACAGAACGTGTTGTTAGGAGTTCAGAAATTCCTGTTTTGGTTGTTAAAAACAAAAATATAGATGTGAATTTTGAAACGGTTGTGTTCGCTTGTGATTTTTTAGAAGAGTCTATTAAACCTTATATAAATGCTGTAAAAATGTTTGATAGTTTAAATGCGAAAATACATTTTGTTTATGTTAACTTACCCAACGAACGTTTTCAAAGTTCTTTAGAAATCGAAAGAAAAGTGGTGAATTTTTTTACCAAAGCTGAGGGTAATTTAGATAAAATGAGTGATGTGCATTATGTTTCAGATTATACAGTTGAGGAAGGGATTTTGAATTTTTCTAATAAAATGGGTGCTGATTTAATTGCAATGCCTACCCATGGGAAAAAAGGGTTAGCTCACTTTTTTCACGGTAGTGTTGGTGAAGATGTTGCTAATCATGCCACTTTACCGGTTATGACATTCAAGATTTAACATTTAGAAAATGCCTTAGTGAATGTTATTCAATAGGCGGTGCTAAAGCATTAAATAAAATGGCTTTGGTATTGAAAAAATCGTTTTCTAGTTCTATTGCTTTTAATTTAGCTTCTATAAGTTTAGACTCTCTAGAATTAACTAAAAACAACGAGCTTTCACCTAAGAGGAATTTGCGTTCCTCTGCTTTTAGCATTGTGTCATAGTCATTAACAATTACTCTAAGAAAATTATTCTGAGATGCAAAGGATTCTAGCTCTTGGCTTATTGCATTAATTTTATTTTTTAGAGAAACTTTGGTTGTTTGAATTTCAAATTGAGTATCCTGTATTTTGATTTTAGCCAATTTTAAATCACCACGTTCTTTTCTTAAAAAGAGTGGAAAGCTAATGCTTAAGCCACTTTTATAAGCAGATGTGCTAAATGATCTTGCTATTTCGGGTGTTTCAGACAAAAAATTATATTGTAAATCTACTTTTGGTAGCAAGTTATTGAGTTTTAATCGCCTTTCAATATTTAAACTTTGAAGTTTGTAATCTAACGATTGGAGTTTTGGATGATTAACAATATCCATATTTTCAAGGTTTAAATCGGAAGTATTTAACGTTGCGTCTATAATTTGGACAGTATTTACATCTGGAATCACATAATCATTAATTTCAATAGGTGTATCATCCTTAAGCCATAAATAATTTGATAGTTCTAATGACGATTTTATAAATTTTATTCTCGATTTTTCCAAATTAAGCTTTCTATCATTTAATGCAATACGAGCTTCAATAGTATCTATAGCAGACATTTCGCCAACTTCATAATTCTTTTTAATACCCTTAAATCGTATTTCGGCATTTATTAAAAAATCCTCATAAACGCGTTTTTCATTATAAGTTTTCAACCAATTAAAATAGGTTATTGTTGCTTCGTATAAAATGTTGTTTACTAGCAATTGTCTGTCTGCCTGTGCTTGATTCACATATAATTTGGATTGTCTAAGCATAGCCATTCGCTTATTTGTTAAAAAACCACGAGCTATAGAAACGGATACGCCCATACTGTATAAACCTTCATTGGGTAAGTTGGCTTCGGGGTTTAAGAAAACCCCATCATTCTCCTCAAAATTACCTTTGAATTCTACACCATACCAAGTGGGTATTTTGAAAGCGGCGTTTAGCTTATCATAATACTCCGTATTTTTAAACTTCTTCCTATCGTAATCAACTTCTAACTTAGGGTCGAAAGCGCCTCTAGCTTTTAAAAGTTCGGCTTCGCTTTCATTGATTAATAGATTAGCTTGTTTTACAATAGGATGAAATGTTTTTACATACCCTAAATACTCTGATAAGCTAATAACTGTTGTACTATCTTGGGCAATTACAGCTGTGCTAAAAAATAATATTATTTTTAAAAGAAATAGTCTCATTATCTCGTGTCTTTAAGGCTTGTTAGGTCGCTTTTTTGTGGTTGATAATAATTAGGCGGAAAACTATTTATTTGTCTCCACAACTCAAACCAGATAGGTACATCTTCAAGTAAAGCAATAGTGTAAGCTCCAGAGCCAACACGTATGGCTTTTGGCCATTCTTGTTCTGTTTCATCCGGGGCCAATAGAATTCTATATTTACCATTTGGACTAATAAAATTTTCAATTGCTACTATTTTAGCACCATAAGTACCATAGCTTACATTAGGCCACCCACTAAATACTATAGCAGGCCAACCATCAAATTGTACACGTACTTTTTCATTAATATGCATTAATGGTAAATCTATTGGGCGAATATAAGTTTCAACTGCTAAATCGTATTCTGGCATGATATTAACCAATTCTTCACCTTCTTTAAATGTGATTCCGACACCACCTCTTAGCACTTTATTAATATATCCACTCTGTGGAGCTGTAACATAAAGCAAACTATTTCTAACCTTATAGTTTGTGTAATCATTTTCTAATTTAGTAACCTGTGCTTCTGTATCATATTGGCTTGATTGCGCTGTGAACATATCACTCTGTGCTTTCGATATTTTATCAGCATACTCTTGGTTGATTCTTGAAAGCTCAATTTGAGCATTAATCACTTCATTTTTACTTGCCAAATATTTATTTTCTTGAGAAAGAAGTTTAGCCTGTGTTTCTTGAAGTTTTAAACGCTTTTCTTCCACATCTTTTACTGCTTTTAAGCCTTCATTTTGTAAAGTTTGAATTCGGTTAAACTGTGTTTCGGCAATTTTAATATTCGTTTTGGCAGCTTCAAAATCAATGCTATCACTCTGTACTTTTAAACGTGCTTGCATCAGCTTGTTTTTAGTTTGTTCTAACTTTAACTTTTGCTCGTTTCTTAAAGCTGATACTTGCCTATTTAGAGCCTCAACTTTTGCTTGATAAGCTCCAACGGACAATGTTTTAGATTGTATTTGATTATTAGTTCTTTCAACTAACTTATCGTCAAAATATTCGCTTTTAATTTCAGAAATTCTTAGTATGGTATCGCCAACTTTAACCGAATCTCCTTCTTTTACAAACCATTCTTCAATACGACCAGGTATTTGAGATTGTATGGTTTGCGGACGCTGATTGGGTTTTAGAGTTGTTACTATACCTTGTCCAGAAATGTTTTGGGTCCATGGTAAAAACAATATTAAAACTATGATAATTGCGGCCACTAACAAGAATTTGTTGAACAGCTTATAGTAGTTTTTATTAAAAATATCTTTTCCAGATTTGTAACCGGATAAATCTACTTTTTTGTTAACTGCGTTATGAGATATATTAAGCATGATTCATATTTTTAATTTCACCTTTTTCTAGTTCAATAGTTTGAGTACATTTCTTTTTCCAAATGTCGTTTCCACTAACCGCAATAAGTGCCCAAGGTCTATCTTTATGTGTTAAATAATCTATTATAGCATTTGTTTCATCGAAGTTAAAACGATCTAAAGCATCTTCTAAAATCAAAACTTTAGGTTTTTTTAAAATGGCTCGTGCCAAAATAATTTTTTTAGATACTGTATGCGACATTTGTTTACCGTCGGGATTTAAAATAGTTTGTAAGCCCTTTGGCTGTTCTTTTACAAATTCCATAAGTCCAACTTTAACCAATATCTCAAAAATGTCATTATCACTAATGTTAGGATTTCCAAATGTTAGATTTTCTTTTATAGTGCCTTCAAATGGTGATTCTTCGGTTAAGGATAGCCCAAGTTGCGAACGGTAATGGTTAAGGTTTAAACTATTAATTGTAAAGTTATTAATGTATATATATCCTGCAGTAGGTTCAGTAATACCAGAAATAAGTCGTAATAAGGTTGATTTTCCTGAACCACTTTCGCCAAGAATTAATATTCTACTTTTTGAAGTTATATTAAATGAAATGTTATATAAAATTGGTGAATCTCTGTCTGGGACTCTATATGAAACCTCGTTTAACTCGATAGTAATATCACCTTTAAATATCGGTTTTTCCCCTTCTTGTTCTTCCAGAGGTTTGTCTACAATTTGACCTATTTTTTCTATAGATGTAAGTACATCATAGAATGACTCTAAACCAAGTATCAATTTTTCGACAGAAGCGATAACTAATAAAATAATAATTTCAGCGGCAACAAACTGTCCAATGTTCATCTCTTGATTTAATACTAAAGCCCCACCAATTAATAATAAGCTGGCAGTAACAATTACTTTAAAACTTATCATTTGAATGAATTGAATCATTAAAATCCTAAAATGACTTTCCCTGGATTTTAGATAATCATTAACGAGCTCATCATTTTTGGTCATTCCTAATTTAGTACTTCCTGAAAGTTTAAAACTTATTACAGAACGTGCTATTTCTTGAATCCAATGCGCTACTAGGTATTTGTTTTTTGACTCTTTTAAACTTGTTTCGAGCCCTTTTTTTGCTGTAAACTTAAAAACTATGAAAATGAGCCCTAATAAAAGTATGCCGAATATTATAAAAAATGGATGGTAAAATGATAGGAGTATGAGGGCAAACAGAATTTGTAAAATAGCCGCAGGAACATCTATAAGAATTTTTGAAAGCCCTTTTTGAATAGTTAATGTGTCAAAAAAACGATTGGCTAATTCAGGCGGATAAAAGTTCCGAAGCTCAGACATTTTTATTTTTGGAAAGCGGTAACTTAATTCAAAAGAGGATCGAAAAAATATACGTTGTTGAATAGTTTCTATAATACGTAATTGCATAAGTTGTAAGGTTCCAGAAAAGGCAACACCGAGTGATACTAGTACGACTAAAACAATCCAAGATGTTGATATTTGGGCTCCTTGAATTAAATTTATAATAGCTTGAATTCCTAGAGGTAATGATAGTGCCACAATTCCAGCAAAAATTGCATAATAGAATATTTGTAAAATATCTCTTTTTTCTAGTTGTAATAAGCCAATAAAACGTTGCCAAGGTGACAATTGTTGATTTATCATATATTAAAATTTAAGTGCGTTTTGTGTTAAGTTTATATAAAAATCGGAAGGAGAAATGTCTTCATTACAATCTGTAATTGAGGTAAAGTGGTCTTTTAAGAAATGCTGATGCAAACTACCTTCTATAATAGTACTTGCCAAACTTAAAGCGTATGTGTAATCAGGCCTTGTTTCATTTATTATAGAGCTTAGTCTTTGAACAACGCGCTTATAAATTACAAAATATCCATCTTTGTTTTCTTGATCTACTTCTTTAGTTAAAAAGGATTTGGAGTTTTCATTTATAATAATTTGATTTAATAAAACCTCATTAATATGGGTGAAATTTGAATCTTCAATCGTAGTTCTAGAAACAATTTCTATAGCTTTTATAAGCTTTTCTTTTTTGTCTGAAATACTATGGGTTTCAAAAACCAGTTGGTACTCAATCCAAGCCCAATACCATGATGATAAATATAAAAGTAACTTGTGTTTACTTTCAAAATAACGATAAATTGAACTTTCGTTTGAACCAATTAAACTCCCAAGCTTTTTAAATGTAAAAGCATCAAAACCTATATCGTTAATTAAAACAATGCTTTGTTCTATTATACGTTTTCCTAATGTGGAAGACTCAGGATCTTTGACGTAAATTTTTTCTGGAACAGCAATCTTTAAGTTTGATAGTAAATTTTTCATTTTTAATCAATTAAAGCGCAAATATAATAGTATTACTATTAAAAATGAAAATAAAACTATTATTTTCATGAAAAAATTGAGTTTTTAAGATTTTATAAAGAAAATATTAGCTGCAAGTGCTTTAAACACCGGGTTAGCGGTATGTTACGTGTTTTGAGAATAATTTGAAAAATAAGAAAATATTCTAATTGAGATTAAGGTGATGTTTTATTAATAAGTCGACATAAATTAATTTTTACGTCTCATTTTACCTGTCATTTCTTTAATATTAATTTGAAAAATTATGGGAATATCGTCTTTATCAATTTTTGCAGAAAATTCACTAATAAAGTTTAAATCTTTACGTTCTTTTTTCATAACGATGTCTTTTATACCTAATGAAAATTCATGAAGCATAGCTCTGGCAGTACTTCCTTCTAATTCTTCATATTTACCATGCACAACCACAGACTGCCAATGGTTAATTGTATCTATTTCTGCAACCTCCAATGCAACATCCGGATGCATTCTCATGGCATTAATTTTATGTCCTTCTCCAGAGTAACAGATAATTTTGTTATTACTATAATAGTAGGTAATTGGAATTAAAAATGGCGCATTGCCATATATGTAGGCTAAATGCCCAACGTAATTATGCTTAAGAATAAATTCGCATTCTTTTTTCTCTAGATTTTGTATCATGACTATTTCTTTTAAATGTTTGTTATCCTAAAATAGTAATTGCGCTTCACAATTATTATGATAAATGTCAGTATCATTACTAATGACATTCCATCGTACTTGTTGCTATTTCAAGTATTGGAGCAGGAGATAGGTAAGGAATACCAAGACCTAAACCACGCAGAATAAATAAGGCACCAATAATAACCACAAATACAGGAATAACTTTCTGTATTTTTTGGCGTATAGATCCTTTTAAAATACCACTTAAATAAACAGCTGTTGTCGTTAAAGGAATAGTTCCTAAACCAAAAACTACCATGTACAAACTGCTGCTTAAAGTATTTCCTGTAGCAATGGCTGCAAAAACAGCCATATAAACTAAACCACAAGGTAAAAAACCATTTAAAAAGCCTATGGTTAAAAAAGTATCGGTTGTTTTTTTCTTTAAAGCTACTCCTAAAGCAGACTTAACTTTAAAAATGCCTTTATAAATGGGCTTTGAAGCATTATATTTATTAAAGGTTTTTTGAGGAATTAAAACAACTAAAACCATTAATACTCCGATAACAATAGATAATTGTTGTTGAAACCCGAAAAGCGTTAAACTCTTTCCTATAAGACCAAAAAGTAACCCAATAATAGAATATGCTAATAGTCTACCAATATTATAAATAGTAATTTGAAACACTTTTTTATAAGCATTTGTTCTATCAACAGGTAGCATAAAGACAATGGGTCCGCACATACCGATACAGTGAAAACTACCTAATATACCTAAAACAAATGCCGAAATAAGCATGCTCAATAATTTATAGATTCTTTAAACAAATATGATTGATTGTTATATTGCCAATCAATTTTTATGTTCCATCGACCATCTACCAAACGATTGTCAGGTATGAGCAAATATGGTTTAGATAATGAAAGTGGAGTTTCAAAATCTAACTGTTTGTTAGATGGTCTGTATAGAAACATATGTCCGGTAATTTTTTTAAAATCAACGTTGCTAGGAAAATAAATAACCAAGCCTTCAGGTATGCGTTTGTACGTTATATTTTCACTAAGGGTATTAGCATTTTTAAGCTTATCAATATCGTTTTGGTATTGTAATTCTTCAGCATAATAATCCTCCACAACTAAATCATGATTATATTTATCATTTACATTCATTGTAATAATAAAATACATTATAAAGCTTATAAACCCTATAAAAGCCAGAACAATTCCAGTACCCCAATTAATTTTCATAATTTTTGTTTTTATGGCATTACCCTTTAGGGTCGGGCTTTTCGCTATATCTTTTTATGTGTTCTCGATACAATGCTTAGCATCACTAGAACTGACATAAAAAAGGATGCCGCTTCAATCCCTAATGCCTTATCTATAACTTCTCGGTCCTAAAAAATTGGCCGTAGTCGTTTCTATAAGTTTATCACCCTGATAAACTCCAATTTTAATGTTATTTCTGTCACCTGTTAAGGCCGCGTTATTAATTTCAATAAAAATAGTCCCTTCAGCAATGCTTTGACTAGGTACTACAAAACTATTGCTAGTAGATACCAACTTAAGTTCTCCTTTATGCGATATTAATTTTAAACTCACATTATCAATATCACTGGTTGTTTTATTAACCAATTTATAGGTATAAACATTACTGATAATGTTATTATCTTTATGCTCATAAAGTTGCCCAGGTAATCTTAAAATTCTTGCTTCAACGTCATTTCTTAAAAACAACATACCCGATAATAAACCAGTCAGTATTACTAACACTGCTATATACCCTTTTATCCGTCCCGTTAATTTAAAAGGAAGTTTCTTTTCAATATTATCTTCACTGGCATATCTAATAAGCCCTTTAGGTAAATTAATACTCTCCATAATGTGGTCGCACTCATCTATACAAGCCGTACAATTAACACATTCTAGTTGTGTACCATTTCTAATATCTATACCTGTTGGACAAACGTGTACACATTGTAAACAATCTATGCAATCGCCGTAACCAAGTTTATTTCTATCTTCATTTTTTCTAAATTTTTTTCTACCCTTGTCGCCTTCACCACGCTTATAATCGTAAGCAACAACCACCGATTTGTTATCTAATAAAACTCCTTGTAACCTTCCGTAAGGGCAAGCTATTATGCAAACTTGCTCTCTAAACCACGCAAATACAAAATAGAAAACTGCAGTAAAAATTAAAAGTGGGAAAAGTGTTCCTAAATGTTTAAATGGTCCGTCAATCACATATTGTAAAACCTTATCGCTTCCAATTAAATAGGCTAGAAATACATTGGCTATTAAAAAAGAAATGATTAAAAAAATAAACCATTTTATAAGACGTTTTCTTATTTTTTCTGAATCCCATTTTTGTCTGTCTAGTTTGCGTTGTTTGTTTCTGTCACCTTCTATCCAATATTCAATACGTCTAAAAACCATTTCCATAAAAATAGTTTGCGGGCAAATCCACCCACAAAATATTCTACCAAATGCTACTGTAAAAAGTGTAATAAAAACAACACCAATCAACATTGAAATAACAAACAAGTGAAAATCTTGTGGCCAAAAAGGAGCCCCGAATATATTAAAACGACGTTCCAATATATTGAACATTAAAAATTGGTTGCCATTTATTTTTATAAACGGGGATAAAAGAAAAAATGCTAATAAAAAAGAACTAACCCATTTTCTATACTTATAAAACCTTCCACTTGGTTTTTTTGGATACACCCAGGCACGTTTTCCATCTTCGGCGATAGTGCCAATAGAATCTCTGAATATTTCATTTTTTGGGGTTTCCATGTTTCTTTGTTAAAATATATCCTGTTCAGACTTTTGTTAGTTAAAATTGTCAAATGTTCCTGTAAAATTGCGACTCTTGAAAGGGTATTATATTAATTTGTAATAGTTGTATCTATTTCAATTGTTGTAGTTTCTATCTTAACATTGTCGTTTTCCCATATGTCGCCTTCTGCAACTTTCGGGTTTGCAGGTGTTGTACCTTGAAATGTTAGTACATAACTTGATACTTGTGCCATTTCAAGAGGTTTTAGTTGCTGTTTCCAAGCAATCATACCCTTTCCTGAACGCCCTCCTTCTGATACGGTTTTAAAAACACCTTTAATATCTCCTCCTAAAATCCAATATTTATCGGTTAAATTAGGACCAATGCCACCACCTCCATCTGCCATATGACAGGCAACACAGTTAGTTTCAAAAATGGTTTTACCAGCTGATAAGTCGGCAGCATCAGTAAGTAGAGTTACTGTGTTAACATCCACCAAGTTTTTTGCTGTTTTTTTGTAAGCTTCAATGTCTATTTTGGCTTGTGCTAATTCTGTTGCTAATTCATCATACTGATTTGCACCATCAAAAACATGAAATCTAAGTAAGTATATGGCACCAAATATTATAGAAGCATAAAAACCGTATAACCACCAAGGGGGCAGGTTATTGTCTAATTCTTTTATACCATCATAATTATGGTCTAGAATAATTTCACCTTCTTCTTCAATCGGTTTGCCACCAGCCAACTTTTTATAAAGGTTAGTTATCCAAGTAAATTTATAAGTGTGTTCTTTTTTGGCTAAAAAGCGTGCTTTTGCTTCTTCATCTAATTTATGAAGCATAATGTTTTCTAAGGCACCAATAATAGCTTCAATTGCTATGAGTATTAGTAGTACTAAAAACAGGAATAACAATACAACCGGATATTCCATGAATGCTGGTTTTTCTCCTGAATCTATAAAGAACTCTACGGCTGCAAAAATGATAAAGAATACGAATGGAACTCGAATCCATGATGGGAAATATTTCATAATATATCGTCGTTATGGTTGTCTAATGGTATGTTACTAACTTTTTCTATGTAGTCTTTTTTGGCAGTGAATACCCACCAAAAAAGCACAACAAAAAAGATAAAAAAGATGAGTAGAGAAATAATAGGGTATATTTCTATCCCAATAATGCTCTCCATATGATTTTTTACAAACTTTAGCATGATTACTGTTTTTATGGGTTATTAGTTGCTGTTTCCACTTTTATATCGGTACCTAATCGCTGTAAATAGGCGATTATAGCAACAATTTCTCTATTTCTCATTTCTACGAATGTTTCACCGTTTTCAGTCGTGTATTTTTTATCTGCTTCATATGCTTTAACAAAATCGGGGTCGGTATAGAGGTTTTCTTCTATTTTTGTTCCTTGGATTAGCATACTTTCTTGAGCATTTAAAATATCATCGTCAGTATAAGGAACCCCTAATGTTACCATGGCTTTCATTTTGGCTTCAATTTGCGATTTATCCAATTCATTATTTATTAGCCAAGGATAACGTGGCATGATAGAACCTGATGATGTGCTCTGTGGGTCATACATATGGTTAAAGTGCCAATTGTCTGAGTATTTATTGCCCAATCTATGTAAATCAGGACCAGTGCGTTTGCTACCCCATAGGAAAGGATGATCGTAAACATATTCACCTGCTTTTGAATATTCTCCGTAGCGTTCTACTTCACTTCTAAAAGGACGAATCATTTGGGAATGACATCCTACACAACCTTCACGTATGTAGATATCTCTACCTTCAAGTTCTAAGGGTGTATAAGGTTTTACACTGGCTATAGTAGGAACATTTGATTTTACCATAATGGTTGGTATAATTTGTACAATACCTCCAATTAAAATGGCAATAGTAGCTCCAATGGTTAATTGAATAGGCCTACGTTCCAACCAAGTATGCCAACCTTCGCTTGAAGTGCGCTTTTTTGTAACACGTTCAAGAGCTACAGCTTCGGCCAGTTCATCTTCAACTTTACTACCTTGTTTAATGGTTACAATAATGTTATAAACCATTATAAGCATCCCTATAATAAACAACGTTCCGCCAATGGCGCGCATCCAATACATAGGAATAATTTCAGTAACCGTTTCTAAAAAGTTTCCATAGGTTAATGTTCCATCAGGATTAAACTGTTTCCACATACTGGCCTGTGTAAAACCAGCTACATACATTGGCAATGCATATATTATGATACCTAAAGTACCAATCCAGAAGTGTAGATTTGCTAATCCTAAAGAGTATAACTTAGTCTTAAATAATCTTGGAACTAAGAAATATATCATACCAAAGGTTAAGAAACCATTCCAAGCTAAGGCGCCTACGTGAACGTGCGCAATAATCCAGTCTGTATAGTGCGCAATAGCGTTTACATTTTTAAGGGATAGGGTAGGGCCTTCAAAAGTTGCCATACCATAACCTGTAATAGCAACTACCATAAATTTTAAGACAGGGTCTGTTCGTACTTTATCCCAAGCACCACGAAGAGTTAAAAGCCCATTAATCATACCACCCCAAGAAGGCATTAAAAGCATTACTGAAAATGCTACACCTAAGTTTTGAGCCCATTCAGGTAATGCAGTATATAATAAGTGATGTGGACCTGCCCAAATGTATATGAATATTAAAGACCAAAAGTGAACAATGGATAACCTATATGAATAAACAGGCCTATTCGCTGCTTTAGGAACGAAATAATACATGAGTCCTAAAAACGGTGTAGTTAAAAAGAAAGCTACAGCATTATGCCCGTACCACCATTGTACTAAAGCGTCTTGTACGCCAGCATATACTGAATAACTTTTTAAAGCACTCACTGGTAGCTCTAAACTATTAAATATATGAAGTACCGCAACCGTAACAAATGTTGCAATGTAGAACCAAATGGCTACATATAAATGACGTTGACGACGTTTTAAAATAGTACCAATTAAGTTCCAACCAAAAACCACCCAAATAACTGCAATAGCAATATCAAAAGGCCATTCTAACTCAGCATATTCTTTTGATGTGGTGTAACCTAAAGGTAAGGTTATTGCGGCTCCTACAATGATAAGTTGCCAACCCCAAAAATTTATTTTGCTTAATGTATCATTAAACATTCGTGCTTTTAATAAGCGCTGCGTTGAGTAGTAAACCCCAGCAAAAATTGCATTACCTACAAAGGCGAATATAACAGCGTTTGTATGTAACGGACGTAATCTTCCAAAACTTAACCACGAAACACCGTCTGTTAAGTTTGGAAATAAAAACATAAAAGCCAGTAGTAAACCTACCAACATACCAACAACACCCCAGAGCATGGTGGCGTAGAGAAAGTTTTTAACGATTTTGTTATCGTATTGAAATTGTTGCATATCCATTGTTTTGAGTATCAATCTTTTTTGGTTAGTATTGTCTTATTGGGTTTTTCTTTAACGATTTCATCTTCAAAAAGCATTCTTACCGAAGGTGTATAGCTATCATCATACTGCCCTTTTTTTACCGCCATTATAAATGCAATAAAAAAACCAACAGCCACAACAATGCTTATAGCTAATAAAATATATATAACACTCATACCTATTTGAAGTTATGGTTCAAAAGTACTGGGATACTTTTTTTTAAAAGATGACTTTTGTCATGTTCTGTTATTAATCTAGTTTTCGCCCAATAATGTTCGTAGCAATGGTTGTAAAAGCTACTATACTAATCGAGCTTAATGGCATTAAAATAGCTGCAACTACTGGTGCCAATTGTCCTGTTATTGCAAAATAAAGCCCAATGATGTTGTATAAAAACGACAGTAAAAAACTCCATTTAATAATTTTAATAGCCGATTTTGAAATTTTTATATAATGATGTAATTGATCAAATTTTGAAGCATCTAAAATAGCGTCGCATGCTGGAGAAAACACATTTACGTTTTCCGAAATGGCAATACCTACATCACTTTGTGCTAAGGCGCCAGCATCGTTTAAACCATCACCAATCATTAAAACTTTTGCTCCTTCTGTTTGATGATATTTAATATATTCTAGTTTATCTTCAGGTTTTTGATTGAAAATCAATTTGGTTTTAGTTGGAAGCAACTTTTTTAAATTAGCTTTTTCACCTTCATTATCACCTGACAAAATCACTAAATCGTAGTTGTTTTTTAAGTTGTTGAATAATTTTGAAAGCCCTTTTCTATACTTATTATAAAAAGTAAATGTTCCTTTATACTTATTATTACTACTTATGTGTACCGTAGTATTTAAGGTAGTTGTATTAGAAGTAAAACCTATAAAAGGTGCTGAACCAATTTTTATCTTACGGTTATTATAAACAGCTTCAATACCTTTCCCTAAATGCTCTTCAAAATAATCAAGCGAAACAATATCATGCTCATTTAATAATTGATAAAGCGACCTGCTTAAGGGATGGTTTGATCCTCTTAAGGTGTTTTTTAACAGAGATTCTTCATCGATAGAAAGTTGAGAACCTTCATAGCTAATACTAGTTTCTTTGTTCGCAGTAATAGTACCAGTTTTATCAAAAATTATGGTGTTTATTTTAGCTAATTGTTCAATAACTGAGGCGTTTTTTAGATAGAATTTCTTCTTACCTAAAATCCTTAAAATATTTCCAAAAGTAAAAGGAGCAGAAAGCGCAATGGCACACGGACAAGCAATAATTAGCACCGATGTAAACACATTAATTGCTTTGCTTGAATCGAATATTAACCAATAAGCTGTAGCTAAAAAGGCTATAAGTAATATTGCCATAGTAAAGCGTTTACTTATACTGTTTGTAATGTTAGTGAACGACAATTCTTTATTTTTTTTAAATACGTCGTTGCTCCATAGTTGTGTTAAATAACTTTGCTCAACGGTTTTTAAAACATCAACTTCTATACTACCCTCTAATTGTTTTCCGCCAGCAAACAATTTATCACCAGATTGTTTTGAAACTGTTTTAGATTCGCCAGTGACAAAACTGTAATCAATTCGTGCTTTACCTTTTATTAGAATGCAATCAACAGGGATTAATTCTTCATTTCTAATTAAAAGGCGGTCGCCTTTTTTTATGTCGTAAACTTGAATGGATTCCTCATTCCCTTCAGAAGAAATTTTGGTAATTCCTATAGGGAAATAGGATTTATAATCGCGCTCAAAGGATAAAAAAGTATATGTTTTTTGTTGAAAGAACTTCCCGAGCAATAAAAAGAAAATAAGTCCTGTTAAGCTATCAAAAAAGCCAGAACCTACATCAAAAATGATTTCTGTAGTACTTCTTATAAATAATACAACAACTCCTAAAGCTATAGGTACATCGATATTTAAAATTTTAGATTGAAGTCCTTTAAAAGCTGAAACAAAATAATCTTGAGCTGAGTAAAAAACTACTGGTAATGAAAAGAAGAACATCAACCATCTAAACAAATGTTTGTATTGTTCCAACCAAAATTCACCCACTTGAAAATACTCGGGAAAAGATAAAAACATCACATTTCCAAAAGCAAATCCAGCAACACCTAATTTGTAAATTAACGACCGGTCAATATGTTTTTTACCAATGCTATAGTCATCTAAACTGATAAAAGGTTCGTAACCAATACTACTTAATAGTGTAACGAGGTTTTTTAGTGAAAGTGTTTCTGAGTTATATGTAACTCTGACGTTCTTCTTACCAAAATTAACGATTGACGAACTAACAGCAGGATTTAACCGGTTTAAGTTTTCTAAAATCCAAATGCAAGAACTACAATGAATATGAGGTATATATAAAGAAATAACTTGAGTTTCACCATCATCAAACTCTAACAGTTGTTCAATAATTTTTGCGTTTTCTAAAAAATTGTATTTGACTTCAATATCCTTTGGAGTTGCTCCTGGTGCTTGTTGTAAATCGTAATAGCAAGTTAAATCATTTACACTAAAAATCTCGTAAACAGTCTTACAACCATTACAACAAAATGATTTTTCATCAAAAATAATTTCAGAAGATGATGAATCTAACCCACAATGGAAACATGTTTTATGTCCCATAATATTTGCTCGTTTATACCTGAGTGCAAAATTGAAAAAACAAGTGATTTTAAAATATGATATATGTCATGTTTTCTATATTTTTACTAAATCTTCAAATATTTAGTATGAGCAAATGTGAACAATGTATAATAAAACAATTTAATTCACTTAAGTCTTTAACCAAGGATGAACTTATTCGTATTTCTGGTTGTAAAACAACCATGATTATTAAAAAAGGCACAGTGATTTTTGATGAGGGCGAAACAATAAATGGGGTTTATTGTGTTAAAGATGGTATTTGCAAATTATCTAAACTGAGCGAAAACGGTAAAGACCAAATTGTTAGAATAGTAGTAAAAGGAGATTTACTTGGTCAGCGTTCGTTAGTAACCGATGAGAGTTCCAATTTACAAGCTACTGCTCTTAATGATATGGAAGTTTGCTTTATACCCAAGAGTGAAATTATGAATGATTTGCAGAATAATTCAAAATTTTCATTCGATGTACTTAAGGATATGGCTCATGATTTAAAAGAAGCTGATGACATTATCGTTAATATGGCTCAAAAGTCAGTGCGTCAGCGTTTAGCCGAAACTTTAGTTTATATAAATGATAGTTTTGGAGTAAATCCAGATGGCACCTTAAGTGTTTTATTATCTAGAGAAGATTTTGCAAATATTGTTGGTACTGCTACTGAGTCTGCCATTCGTATTCTTTCTCAATTTAAAAAAGAAAAACTTATTTCAACAAAAGGAAAGCATATAAAAATTGAAAGCCTAACGGGTTTGAAACAAGTTGAATAAAATAAAAAAAAACCTCTGAAATTTCAGAGGTTTTTTGCTTTAGGGAGTTGCTTCTATTTCTTTAACAGGTATTTCACCATCAATAGGCTCCTTTTCTTTTTTAAGGTATACATCAAGAAAGTTTAGAATTTTTGTGTAAGCTTCAATTTGATTTTCTTTTTTCACAAAACCGTGGCCTTCGTCTTCAAATAAAACATATTCAACGGGTACTCCGTTTTTACGAACACCTTCAACAATTTCGTCTGATTCTACTTGAAGTACGCGTGGGTCTTTAGAGCCCTGAAGAACAATTAATGGCTTAGTAACTTTATCAGTATGGAAAAGCGGTGAAATACGTTTTAGTCGAACTGAGTCTGCTGAAAACGGATCACCTAATTCTAAATACAGAGCTTCTCTGAACGATTCCCAATAAGGAGGAATACTTTTAAGTGTACGCATCCAATTGGTAACGCCAAATAAGTTTACACCTACTGCAAATTCTTCAGGTGTATAGGTCAATGCTGCCATGGTCATATATCCACCGTAAGAGCCTCCAATAATTCCTATTTTACTACCATCAATTTCTGGTTGTTCTGCCAACCAATTTTTACCTTCTACACAATCTTGTAAATCCTTTTCACCATGGTTTTTGTCATCCATTTTGTAAAATGTTTTTCCGTAGCCACTACTACCGCGATTATTTACAGCCAAAACTGCATAACCATGATTTACCATATATTGAATTAACGAGCTAAAACCTTGACGTGTTTGTCCTCCAGGTCCACCATGTACCCAAACCATAGCGGGTACTTTATTGGTTTCAGAAGCTTGATGCGGCAAGTAATAAATAGCAGGAATTTCAGTGCCATCAAACGATTTGTATCTTATTACTTTAGCTGTAACTAAATCTTCAGGATTAATTTCATCATTTAAAACATCAGTTAATTTATACTGTTCTTTAGTTTCAAAATTATAAGTGTATAAATCTGAAGGTGTATTAGAGCCACCAACATACATACGCATCCACTTTTCATCGTCACTAAAACCAACACTCGTGATGCTTTTATTACCAAAATCAGGTAATTGAATAGGTTTCATTGTTTTTGTATCTAAAACTTCAATGGCATTTTTCCCATCTTCATTAACATAAACGACCATATAAGTGCCTTTAGAAGTAAAACCACTTCCCATAATATCCCAAGATTTTTCAAGTACTTTTTTCTTTTCTTTTGAATTTATATCATAGGACATTAAATAAGAAAACTCACTGCCATCATCCGTAGTGTAGTAAAAAGCACTGCTATCTACTGAAAAATCTTGTGCAGAGTTTCCACTTTGATTATCATTAATTTTAATCATTTCTTTAGTTTTTACATCATAAAGAAACAAGTCATTATCGTTTGTGTTAATAGTTTTGGATAATGCGAAATAGTTTTCATCGTTTGATATACCATTAAAGTTTAATCCATCATTGTTTTGATAAATCATTTTAGATGAGTAATCTTCAACAGATAATTTGTAAACATCAAAAAATTGAGGATTTCGTTTATTTGAACCATAGTATAAATATTTGTCATCATCAGACCACCCGTAAAAATTCGATTTTGCTCCTTTATCAGGAGTTATGTCTTTGATAGTTCCGTCCAATTCTCTGACAAACAAATGGTCAATTTCATCACCATTACCATCGGCGCTCATTAACATTCTATTGTCATTTGGAAAATAAGATTCAGCAAAAATAGATGTGCTGTCAGAGCTCGTTATAGCAGTCATTTCTCCACCCTTTACAGGAACCGTGTATACATTGTAAATTCCCGAACGATTACTTGATACTAGTAAATTACTATTATCAAATGAAAAACTACCACCACCAACAGCTTCATTATCCATAAACTGTTCAATGGTATAATTTTTTAAACTATGGACAGATTTTTCTGTTTTTTGATTGTCTTTACAAGCAATAAATAAAATCAAAAGAACTAATAATAAGATTTTTTTCATTTTTGATTGATTAATGGATTTATGCCATTAAATATAATGAAAACTTATGGTCGAATTATTTAAATAGATGTTAATGTTAATAACCATATACCAAAATATAGTATTTTTATAGTGCTATGATAAATAATAAGACTCACAGAAAAGGTTTTGTATTTAAAAAATATGAAGCACCAAATCAGTCACCTTTCGAAAAACTTTTTGACATTTTCAAAGAACTGATTACCCATACTTCGGGTGATTTTGATGAAGCTATTGATTGGTTGCGTGAGCTCGATAAAGAATACAATCTTACTACAGCAGAATACACTATTGATGATTTTATTGAAGACCTTAAAAAGAAGGGGTTTATAAGAGAAGTTATTGATAATGACGGACAAGGTGGTATGGCGATTACTGCAAAAACCGAACGCGCCATTCGGCAACAAGCTTTAGATCAAATTTTTGGAAAAATTAAGCGTAGTGGTCAAGGAAATCATAAAAGTAAAAGCCCAGGAATAGGCGATGAGCATACAGGCGATTTTAGAAACTACCAATTTGGTGATGCTTTAGACAAAGTATCGATGACTGAAAGTTTAAAGAATGCTCAGATAAATCATGGCATTTTAGATTTCACTTTATCGGAAGATGATTTGGTGGTTGAAGAAACCCTGCATAAATCGCAAATGAGTACGGTTTTAATGATTGATATTAGTCATAGTATGATTTTGTATGGAGAAGATCGTATTACACCTGCCAAAAAAGTAGCCATGGCGTTGGCTGAACTTATTACAACCCGATATCCTAAAGACACTTTGGATATTTTAGTTTTTGGTAACGATGCGTGGCAAATTGAAATTAAAGATTTACCATACTTAAAAGTTGGTCCGTATCATACCAACACGGTTGCGGGGTTAGAATTGGCTTTGGATTTGCTCAGACGGAAACGTAATACTAATAAGCAAATATTTATGATAACCGATGGTAAACCCAGTTGTTTACGTTTATCAAATGGAGAGTATTTTAAGGATAGTGTTGGTTTAAATCAACGAATCGTTAATAAGTGTTATATGATGGCACAACAAGCTAGACGATTACACATTCCCATTACTACTTTTATGATTGCTCAAGATAGCTATTTAATGCAATTTGTGCGTGAGTTTACTTATGCAAACCAAGGAAAAGCCTTTTATACGGGATTGAAAGGTTTGGGTGAAATGATTTTTGAAGATTACGAAACAAACAGAAAAAAAAGAATTAGAGGATAATTTATGAAAATAGAAAACATCAAAACTTTAGGAGCGTTAAAAAAAGCTGGATATCAAAGTAAGTCCATAAAAGACGAATTAAGAGATAATTTAATCCATAAAATAAAAAATAAAGAAACCACTTTTGAAGGTGTTCATGGTTATGAAAATACAGTAATCCCTGAATTGGAACGCGCTATTTTATCACGTCATAATATTAATTTATTAGGATTGCGTGGGCAAGCCAAAACGCGATTAGCCCGTTTGATGCTTAATCTTTTAGACGAATATATTCCTGTAGTGGAAGGGTCTGAGATTAACGATGACCCACTAAATCCTATTTCTAGATATGCAGTAGAATTGATTAAAGAAAAAGGCGATAATACCCCCATTACTTGGTTACATAGAAACGAACGTTTTGCTGAAAAACTGGCAACACCAGACGTAACAGTTGCTGATATTATTGGAGATGTGGACCCTATTAAAGCAGCAAACTTAAAGCTAAGTTATGCAGATGATAGAGTTATTCACTATGGTATGATTCCTAGAGCCAACCGCTGCATTTTTGTTATTAACGAATTGCCCGATTTGCAGGCGAGAATTCAAGTAGCCTTATTTAATATTTTACAAGAAGGGGATATTCAAATACGTGGCTTTAAGTTGCGGTTACCTTTAGATATTCAGTTTCTATTTACTGCAAACCCTGAAGATTATACCAATAGAGGCAGTATTGTAACGCCTTTAAAAGATAGAATTGGTAGCCAGATTTTAACACATTACCCTGTTGACATTGAAACAGCTAGATTGATTACGGAGCAGGAAGCTAGGGTAGTCGAAGCTCAAAAAACAGCAGTTATTGTGCCAGATTTGGCCAGAGATTTACTAGAACAAATTGTTTTTGAAGCACGGGAGAGTGAATTTATTGATGCCAAAAGTGGCGTTAGTGCCCGATTGGGTATTACGGCTTTGGAAAACTTGTTGAGTACTGCTGAAAGACGTGCTTTATTAGCGGGTGATAAAATAACTACGGTACGGTTAAGTGATTTTGTTGGGATTATTCCATCTATAACCGGTAAAGTAGAATTAGTTTATGAAGGCGAACAAGAAGGCGCAGCGGTAGTAGCTTATAATTTGATAGGTGAAGCGGTAAAAAGTCTATTTGTTGAGTTTTTTCCAAAGGTGGAAAAATTAAAAAAGCAGGAAGATGAAGGTCCTTATGATGATGTTATTTCATGGTTTTTTAATCAAAAAGAAGGTTTTGAACTTTTAGATGAATTGAGGGATAAAGAATATAAAACCCTATTGGATGCTATTTCTCCATTAGATGATTTGATAGGAGCATATCAACCAAACCTATCAAAAAGCGATAGCTATTTTGTTAAAGAATTTATACTATGGGCACTCGTTGAATTTAAACAATTAAGTAAGTATCGCTTTTCGGAAGGTATTCAATTTAAAGATCCTTATGGTAGCTTTATAAGTGGTATTTAGTACTAATTTAAATTTTGATGAATTCCACTCTTCTGTTTTTCGCTTTCCCTTGGGTAGTAGAATTGTCTGCAACTGGTTGGCTTTCTCCTTTGCCTTCAGTTTCTAGTCTTTCACCCGAAATGTTATAAACTTTGATTAAAGCTTCCTTTACTGATTCTGCCCGATTTTTAGATAAAATCAAATTAGTTTCTTCTGACCCATCGGCATCTGTGTGTCCAATAATATTAAGATGCATGGATTCGTCTTGCTGTAAAGCTTGTGAAATCTGACGGATGATACCGTAAGATTGTGGTTGAATTGTGGCAGAACCAGAATCGAATAAAATACCATTTGTTGAAAAACGCCCTTTTTCAATCAATTGTTTACGTAAATCAACACCTCCTTCGACAACCTTTAGATTTCTTATAAAAAGCCGTTCTTTACCATCTTTAAACTGTAAAAGTTCAAATTTTAATGTTGTGGGTTTCGTATTCGATGGAATCATTCTTGGAATATCTACATACTTACCTTCATCTACCCAAAGACGAAACCGCTGTTTATTTACTGCAATTGATATATGTGGTTGATATAATACGTTCTCACGAATATCACCCTGTATAGAAGTATTTATATCACCACCATTTCTAACAAAGAATCCAACTGGAGCGTATTGACAAAATGGAATATCAACAGTAGCACGGTTTCCCCATGTAAAGCTGTTGTTATCAGACACTCCTACTCTAAGGACCGCAGTAGAACTTGTTTTTTGGTCAATACCATCAGCCAATAGGTCAAATTCTATCGTGTAATCTTCTGGTAAATTAGGTAAATCTGGAATATAGAAGATGTTATAACCAGGTCGCATTTGTAACCATTTATCTCCGTTATTGCCAATTTCGACTAACTCCCCGGAGCCATTGGTATTCCATTTTGAGGGGAAGTCGCCTATATAATCTTCCGAAAAATCGTCAAATAACAATAAGGTATCTCCTGGAACAAAGTCAAATTTTGAATAGACTTCTAAACTACTAGTATCTAAAGTTTCTTCATCTTCATAAAGGTCATTATCCTCTGAGCCATTTTCATGATTTTCAGAAGGTATGCTTTTTTTCTTTTTTTTAAGCTTTTTGTCAGCATCAAGAATGGTGTCCATAATTGTTCCAGTCTTTTCAGCAGCTTTTTCTTCTACTTTTTGTAATATGGTTTCTTTTGCAGCTTCTTCAGCTCTTTTTTTTAGTTTTCTAAGAAGTTGAGCTTCTGTTGTTTCTATACTTCCAAAAAGAAATAATCCTATAATAATAAGCACTGTTGTTTTCATAATTTTATTGAATTATAATTATTCACAAAAAAACAGCTTATTGCCTGAAGTGTATACGCTGGAAACCCTCTCAAGCCTGTTCATTTTTACAAACCCTTCAAATGCTTTTGCCATTGCTGCTTTATTTTGAGGTAGATTTAAAATTTTTCGTGTTTGTTTTTCTATCTCATTTTTTAATTTTATTTCAATGGCATTTAACATGGGTATTAAAATGTCAAGTTTACCACCCATTTCAAACTTTCCGATGAGGTCTACTTTTTCAACATTAAAAGCAATGGAACCATTGTAGGCAATTGGTTTTAACCTTATTTTTGCAATTCTTGGTGATTTCCAATTAAAATCAGGTGCTCTTTTGTCACGACGTCCTTTCATGCAACCGGGGCACTTTCCTTTAATTTCACTTTCATTACCTTCAAACTCTATTGTAAGATAAAATTGTCCGTTTTCATAGCTTAGGTTATTTTTTCCTCGAATTGACTGTACGTCATTTACATAATAAATCCATTTGCGAGCAGGACCTTGTACTTCATGCTCTCCCATATCGAACTTGATCGTTTGATTGTTTAATTTGATGTAGGAATCGGTTCTGTTTAAAACAATTTCCATAGTTGCTATTTGTTTTCTTAACACTGGTAGTGCCAATCGGTTTGCATCTATTGCTTTACAATTTTGCGAAAATGAATGCCCTGATGAAAGAAGCAGAACAGTAAGTAATACGAGTAAAATTTTTAAATTTTTCATAATATTAAAGTTTTAATTAATAATGATTTTATGTATGGTTTGTTTACCAGATACTGTTTCAATTTTTATAAAATAGATGCCCGCAGAATAATTTGAGAGATTAATTAATGTTTCAGTTTTTATATCTTTTAATTGACCCAAGTTGTTGTATATTTTTACTTCTTTTAAAGGTTCGGTAGTAGAAGTAATGGTAAGTATATATTTTGTTGGATTAGGGTAGATTTTTATTGTTTCACTTTCATTTTTTTCTAGACTTAAAGTGCAACTTTCACTATAGTTTGCAGTGGTATCTTTAGTCCAGTTTATTGCCGAATTTGAATACCCAATATTATCAACACAAATAAGTTCTAGATTTGGATTTCCTCTGGCATCCATGGTATGGATATTCGTATTGTTTCCATTGCGCAGATCTAAGAAAGTAAGCTGATTATTTTCAAACCGAAGTGTAGCCAATGCTGGAGCTGTTGTTAAATCCAGATTTGTTAATTGGTTATTATAGCACCAAACTATCTGTAGGTTGTTTTGTGTTGAAGGGAAAGTGATGTTGGTTAGTTCGTTGTCGTGACAAACTATTTGATATAATTCTGAATTGTTGGTTAGGTCAAGTACTTCAAGTTGATTGTTATAACAGCTTAAAGTACTCAGCATTGTATTGTTTGATAGATTTAAGGTCGTTAAATCATTATCCATACATGCGAGTTGTTCAAGCATAGTATTTGCACTTATATTAAGATTGTTAAGTTGATTTCCATTACAGTCCAAAATGTTAAGATTTGTATTATAAGTAAGGTCTAAGGTAGTTAATAGGTTATCCTCGCAATCTAACATTACAAGGTCTACAAACGCCTCAATGCCAGTTAAATCAGAAATGCCTTTATTTCTTAAGAATAAATTAATTACACCTTCAGTATCCGAGTTTAATATATTGCCAGTCATACCGTTAGTATCTATTCCCGAAGCTATTAGTTCACTTTCAAAAACTGGATCTGGTATGGCGGTGGTTTGGGAATTAACAAGAAATGGCATTATTAGGAATGCTATAAACATATGGGTTTTCATGATTATTTTTTTATAAAATTCGTTGTCTTAACAATTTTGTTTTTATGTATAATTTTAAGCTTGTATTTACCTTTTTCTAAATGATTTATATTTAAGTAAATTTTATAAGTTGCTATTTTTTCTATGCTACCCTCATATCTTTTTTTTTTCATGATGTAGGGAAAAATATTTAGGTTTTATGGCACCCAAAGTAAAGTGATGCGGATTTGCTTTAACAAACTTAAATAATGAAAGTATAGTGGATTATGACGGATGTATCGAAGACTATAAAATATGTAACAAGGAGTGTAATAATCTGATATACAGATTATTATGTTTTGTTATTATGATATTCGGAAGGAGAACAACCATAAGCCTCTTTAAAGCACTTACTAAAGTAGGCATGATCGTTAAAGCCTACTTTATATGCTATTTCAGAAATGTTAACATCAGATTTTTCAAGTAAAGAAATAGCTAATTTTAAGCGTTGAGAACGGATGAATTCTGAAGCTGATAAATCGGTTAGAGCCTTTAATTTTCTATGCAATTGCATACGGCTCATGCCTACTGCTTTACTAAACTCCTCGGAAGTGAAAGACGATTCGATTAATTTTTCGTCCAGTACGTTTTGTACTTTTTCTAAAAACTGTTCATCTAAATTAGTGATGACTAAATCTTTTGGTTTTAAAATAACCTCTTGACTATACCGCTCTCGTAGATTCCTTCTAGAATCAATAAGATTTTGTACTCTAGTTTCTACTAAACGTAGTTTAAATGGTTTTGTTATGTAGGCGTCTGCACCCGTATCCAGTCCTTTGTATTGGTCTTCTTCACCTGCTTTTGCCGTCAATAAAATAATGGGTATATGGCAAGTTCGTTCATCTTCTTTAAGATGTTTACAAAGCTCCATTCCATCTATTTCTGGCATCATAATATCAGAAATGATGATATCTGGTATAAATTCTAGTGCTTTTTCTAAACCAATTTTCCCATTTTCGGCTTCTATAACCTTATATTTTTCAGAGAACGAATTTTTAATAAAACTTCTTACATCAGCATTATCCTCAACAATTAAAAGTAACGGATTATCCTCATTTAAAAGCTCATTTTCATCAACATCTGTAATTACATTTTGCTGTTGATTGGTTTTTGCTAATGAAAAATCATCGTCATGATTTTCAATGGAAAGTTCTTCTATCTTAAAGTCTTTCTTTTGAACTGGTAAAACGACTTTAAATTGAATGTTCTCATCTCGTTTATTTTCAACGGTAATGCTACCATTTGAAAAACTCACTAATTCTTTTACTAATGACAATCCAATTCCAACACCTTCAGAAGAATCGTCGCCTTGATAAAAGCGGTTAAAAATTTTTGCAACTTTATCCTTTGTAAGAAGCGCTCCATTATTTTCAACGAGCATTACCAATTTATCATTTTCTTTTTTGGCATTAAAACTCACTTTACCATTTTCAGGAGTATATTTAAATGCATTAGAGAGCAAATTAATTGTTGTTTTTTCTATAACATCTCTATCAAACCATGCGCTTTCAAAGTCTTCAATTTGCACATTGTATTTAATCTGTTTTTGCTCAGCTAAATGAGAAAACGATGATGTGATTGATTTTAGTAGTTTTGTTAAATTCCCTTGTTTTACATGTAATTTTAAACTACCTGATTCTAATTTCGAAAGATCAAGTAATTGATTTACCAAGTTAAGCAATCTAGCTGAATTTCTTTGAACCATTTCAAAGTCCTTTTGATCGGTATCATTCAGTTTTTTTGAATTTAATTTCTTTTCAATAGGTGCTGAAATTAAAGTTAAGGGTGTACGAAATTCATGCGAAATGTTTGCAAAAAAGTTGGATTTCAGTTTATCTATTTCCTTTAACTTTTTGTTAGTTTTTTGTCGATTTTGGTATAAAAAGAAGAAAAACATACCTGCAAGTGACGTTAATCCAATACCGGCAAGAAGTAAATTTCGTTGATTTTTTTTCTGTTGTTCAATTAATTCATTTTGAGAGGTCAATAGTGCTATTTCTTGTTCTTTTTTTTTGGTTTGGTATTTGGTTTCCAGTTCATTGACTTGAGTTCGTAGTTTAGCATAGTCGAAAGAATCTCTCAATTGGACATAATTTTCCCAATTTTCGGATAAATCTTTGTAATTGGCTAATTCTTTATTCGCCTTAATCATGACCTTGATTGCTAAAAGTTGACTTCTTAGATCTTTCCTATTTTTGGCAAGATTGAATCCTTGCTGTGAATATAGTAAGGCTTTTTTATAATAGTTTATATTGTAATAAAAATTTCCAAGACTAATATTTGCACGACTGATATAGAAATTGTTCTCTCTTTGTTTAGCCATTTCTAGAAACTCTAAATAATCTTTTTCTGCTAAATCTAGTTGGCCTAAATTGTAATAAATATTACCCCTTTCTGGCAAAGCTTGAATCAGATTTACATTATTGGGCATCTCTAGTCTATAGTATTTTATTACCGGATCAATATAATTTAAAGCTTCATGATATTTTTTTTGCTCTCTATAAATTCCGCTGATCAAAAAGTTAATATCGTTTAAACCATCTGGATGCCCTAGGAATTCATGTATTGATTTAGCTTCATAATAATATTTTTTAGCTTTTTCAAATTCAGTCAAATTAAAAAATAGATTACCTATTTTTTCATAGATGTCTGCACATTTTCGACTATAGTAGGCGTTGTTGTTTGTTTTACATATACTATCACCTTTGAGGTAGTTAATTAAGGCAGACTCATGAGTATTTTTACCTGTAATTTTGTTTTGTCCGCCCATAATAATAGCGGTAAGCATTACACTTGGGTCTTTACTTTTAAAGGCTAAATCAAAGCCTAAATTTTTGTATTTAGTTGCAGAATCAAGTTCTCTTTCTCGAGCATATCTATCGCCTAACCTTAAATAGTGATTTGCAATACCTGGGAGAAAATCATATTCATGAAGCTCTTTAATTGCTCTTTTGAACGTAACCAAAGCTGAATCACTATTTTCATAACGGTTTTTCCAAATAGCTATATTTACCAAGCTATGTGAAATACCCTTTGGAAACCGTTTTTTTCTGGATAATATGAGCGCCTTTTGATAGTATTTATAGGACGAATCTTTATCTGAAAATAGGTTGCCCAATTCTAAATATTCCAACACCTTGGTTGAATCTATTGCAGTATTTGCAATGATGTTTTTAAGCGAATCAATTTTTCGTTCCTCTTGACCATAAAATGTAAACATGCATAATAATAGTATATATATGACAGAGGGTTTCACTTTTCAAAGTTTTCGAATAATTATAAATATAGTTATTTTAAAAACACTTACTAAAATTAAATTTTGGAATATTGTAACAATTTATGTTACAATAATTACGACGCTAAATATGAAATTGCTCAATAACTTTGATTTTGTAGAGATAAGTTTTACCAATCACCTTTGCTCTTTATATTATTTGCACACAATTCAATAATTTCATTAATGCGCTTTTGTCTGGTAGTTTCACGTTTGGCTTGATTTAACCAATACAAATAACTTTTTCTGTATGAAGGAGCAAAGTTTTGATAGTTTTGAAAAGCAACATTATTGTTATCAAATTCTAATTGTAAGTCATCAGGAATAACACCATTTTCAACATCGTCTAAAGCAGTCCAACTACCATTTTGCTTAGCAATTTCAATGGTTTTTATACCACTTTCATGCATTAAGTTTTCAGCTATTAACACTTCAATATAGTTTTTATTAAGTGCACTCCAAACACTTTTTGGGTTTCTGGGGGTAAAATATTGTCTGCGTTTCCCATTGCCTAAACTTTTTACCGTGGAATCTATCCATCCATAGCATAAGGCTACTTTAACAGCTTCTTCCCAACGCATGCTATCATTTTCATGAGCCACTTTGTAAAAAATTAAATAAACACCTTTTGATGTATTATGGTTTTCGTGCAACCACGTGCGCCATTCTTTATCAGATTTAAAATAATGTTCCTCGATATTCTTCATGGTGAACAAATATAAAATAAAAGTACTCATCCAACATATTGCCCTATTATCGTTTTTAGAAAACCTCATCAAGCATTTTTTCGTAGGTATGGTGTAGACATGAATCTCTTTTGATTTAAGTAAACATTAATTAATCTTAAAAATACTTCTCATAATAGTTAAGTATTATCCCTCAAAGAAGCACTAACTGTTTATAGAATAATTATTCTATATGTAACGGTCGTAAATTATTGAAGTTTATAAAACATTTAAAATCAGATAATTAAATCTGAATATTGAGGAAAATAATATAAAGCTATTATCATGAAAAACATTACTCTTTTAAAATATACAATTTTTATATTGTGTTTTTTTGCATCGTTAAACAATCATGCACAATTACACTCTGAACCAGCATGTGGTGAAAATTTCACTTTAGATTGGTCCAGAAATCCATCGGCTCCAAACGAGTATAATTGGGCTCCAGGATCTTTATCTAACACTTTTAATAATGTAGATAATTCTGGTATTGATATTAATGTTCAGTTTACAGGTGATACATATGCATTAGGAGTTTGGGATGGTACTCAAACCCCAAAAGTGGGCAACTCTTCTAGTAACTTATTTGAAGGGTTAGACTTATATACCAGAGGGTTTTCATCAACTGGAATTACTTGTACTTTTACTTTTAGTTCTCCTATTTATGCACTCTCTTTTGATATGCATCATGTAAATCAATCTGGACCAAATGGAGATAAGTATACTATTTATGCTCAAACTACCTCAGGGGCAACTATTAGACCAACGTTTACAAATTCATCCAATCCATCTTATACCTCTAATAATACTACTGGTGTGGTAGATGCTAATTCAAGTTCAACTAGTGGTACAAATGCCATTGTTGGAGTAAATTTTTCAGATACAGATTATATTACCAGCGTTACTTTTGTATGGCAAGATTGTTCAATATGTAGTCCAAATAATATTCATGGGTCGGGTTTAGGCAATTTCAGTTTTTGTTTACCGCAAACATTAGATTTTGATGGCGTTAATGATTATATAAATAGAACTGCTTTTTTAGGAAGTAAACCTGAAGCTACAATGATGTCATGGATAAAACTAGATAGTAATTTTGATGGTGGCGATATTATGGGTCAGCGAAATTTCAGGTTATTTTTAGATAGTAATAGACGCTTAAAAGCATTTGTTAAAACAAGTTCTGGTGGTACCTCTGAAGCAACTACACCAAATGCAAATGCACCTGTTTTAAATACTGAATTATGGTATCATGTCGCAGTCATTTACAGCGGAAGTGACCGAAGCCTAGAACTGTTTTTAAATGGAACTTCTGTATGGAAATTTACAGGATTAACGGGGACAAGTCTGAGCAACCAGCCTTCTTGGAATTCTGTTCATGAATTTGAGATTGGTAGAAATAGTCAAAATGATAATAATTATTTTGAAGGTTCCATTTATGAAACCAGAGTTTATAATAAAGCACTTAATTTAAATCAACTTCATCAGCAAATAAACCAAGAAGTTGAAAACCATTTGGGTAACGTAAGAGGGTCTGTAATACCCTTAGATATTGAAGGTTTATTATGGAGTAACCTAGAGCTTTATTACAAAATGGGCATTATTGAAACTGGTTTTACACCTGATGCATCAAATGCTGGTGTCGCTGGTAAACTAAATAACATGAGAACCTACCAAGAACGAACAGCTCCTTTACCTTATGTAACTACTGAATCTTGTAACGGGGATTGGTCTAACCCTAATAATTGGGAATATGGTAATGTCTGGGATATTACTGGGGTACACCCAGAATCCGCCATTGTTCAAATCAAAGGAAATTTAGAAACTAGTACCACGCACAAAACTTTGGGCTTAATTGTAGACAACGACGCTCAACTTAAAGTTATCGGCGATGTAGGCTTTTACAATTCATATTATATAAAATTAAACGGTAAAATTGATTTAGAAGGTGAATCCCAATTAATTCAATCAACTGGGAGTATATTAGATTCATCAAGTTCAGGAACTTTAGAAAAAGATCAACAAGGAACTGCTGATACTTACACCTATAATTATTGGTCATCGCCAGTGGGTAAATCAAATAATTCAACAAATAACAACAGCTTTAAAGTAACAGATATTTTTACGAATGTTGGATTTAAAACTACCGGATATAATGGTAGTTCTTCTCCACTACAAGTTTCAGATTATTGGATTTGGAAATTTAATAATAAACAAAGTGATAACTATTCTCAATGGCAACATGTGAGAAGTACAGGAACATTAAAAGCAGGAGAGGGGTTCACAATGAAAGGTCCAGGAACGGGCTCAATAAATACAAATCAAAATTACCTTTTAGAAGGTAAACCAAACAATGGAGATATTAGTTTAACTATAAATGCTGGGAACGATTATTTAGTAGGTAATCCATATCCATCAGCGATTGATGCAGAACAGTTTATAAGAGATAACGGACCAACGATTGCCGGAACAGATATTGGTCCAATAATAAATGGAACACTTTATTTTTGGGAACATTGGGGTGGTGGCACCCATAATTTGAGAGACTATCAAGGAGGATATGCTACGTACACACTCTCGGGTGGAGTTCCTTCGGCTTCAAAAGGAACTAATGATCCTGATGTGGCTACTGGTGGAACACCGACCAAAACACCAGGACGTTATATACCTGTTGGACAAGGTTTTTTTGTAACAGCCGAAACAAACGGAACGATAAAATTTAATAATGGACAACGAGTTTTTCAAAAGGAAGATGGCACAAATTCACTTTTTGTAAAATCGTCAAACAGTAAAAATAAGAATGTTAAAAATGAGGAGTCTTTAGATAAAAGAACCAAGATAAGACTTGGTTTTAATTCAGTAAATGAAATTCATCGCCAGCTTTTAGTAACGGTTGATAGCAGTGCCACAAAAGGGAAAGATTGGGGTTATGATGCACCTTACAATGATACGCAAATTGATGATATGTATTGGATGCTAGATAATGAAAAATATGTAATACAAGGTGTAGATGAAATAAATGAAACTAGTGTTTTTCCATTAGGATTGCATTCAAAATCGGATGGTATAAATACAATTACAATTGATAAACTTGAAAATGTAGACGAAAGTTTAAATATTTTTATTCATGATAAAGACTTAAATGTTTATCATAATCTTAGAGAAAGTGATTATCAGGTTACACTTACTAAGGGTGAACATTTAAATAGATTTGACATGGTTTTCTCAAATCAAAAAACATTAAGTAACGATGTTATTGCAGAAAGCATGAAAGGTCTTGATGTTTATTTTGACAATGATACCAAAAGTTTGAATATTAATAACCCCCAATTAAAAACCATTAAATCCATTAAAATGTATAATATTTTATCTCAGTCAATTTACGATGATAAAATGGAGTTTAAAGGAGATAGATATAGCAATAAAATTACTGGCTTAATTTCAGGTGTTTATATTGTTAAACTAGAATCAGAATATGGGGAAATTTCTAAAAAGGTTTTAGTGAACTAATTAAAGCTCTTTAGTATATACATAAAAATCACGATCTACAATTAACGTAGTATTATTAGAGTTCAATGGCATCGTTTTCCAATCCGCTTTGGGGTACAGCCATTGTTCTTTTTCATCTATGGTTACTTGAACAGGCATATCAAATTTATCAACAATGTTTGTCCACCTGTATTTTAGCTCTTTGTTTTCAATTTTATATTCTAAAGTTGGAATACGAGAATCTCTTAAATATTGATCAAAAAACTCGGTTAAATCGATGCCAGTTTCTCTACTTAAAAAATCTTCAATTTGTTTAGTGGTAACTGTTTGATGATAAAATTCAACATTCATTTTACGTAAAATTTGTCGCCATTTTTCATCGTCTTCAATAAGCTGGCGAAGTGTGTGTAGCATGTTAGCACCCTTGAAATACATATCTGCCGAACCTTCATCATTTACATTGTAAGTGCCAATAATAGGTTTGTCATTTTGAATATTGCTTCTGGTTCCTATAACATAATCAGCCGAAGCTTCTTTCCCATAGTAGTAATCTAAAAACAGGTTTTCTGAGTAAGCTGTAAACCCTTCATGTATCCACATATCTGCAGCATCTTTGTAAGTGATACTATTAGCAAACCACTCATGGCCTGCTTCATGGATTATTATGAAATCAAATTTTAAGCCCCATCCTGTTCCTGACAAGTCGTGTCCTAAATAGCCTTTTTTGTACTGATTACCATAAGTTACCGAACTTTGATGCTCCATGCCTAAATAAGGGACTTCTACCAGTTTAAAACTATCAGCGTAAAACGGGTATTGACCAAACCAATGCTCAAAAGCTTTCATCATTTTTGGTGCATCTTTAAAATGTTCTTTTGCTTTTTCAAGGTTATCTCGCAGAACATAATAATCCATATCTAAGTTGCCAGCCATTCCATCATATACTTCAGAAAAATTTACGTAGTCACCAATGTTTATGTTTACTCCATAGTTGTTAATCGGGTTTTTTACATACCAGGTGTAGGTTTTTGTATCACCAATTTGTTCAACTTTACGTAATCTACCATTTGAAACGTTCATCAATTTATCAGGTACGTTAACACTTATTTGCATGCTATCCACTTCATCATACATATGATCTTTACAAGGCCACCAAACACTGGCACCTAAACCTTGACACGATGAGGCTACGAAATGGTTACCATTAGCGTCTTTTTTCCAAGATATGCCACCATCCCAAGGTGCTTTAACAGCTTCTTTTGGGTTGCCTTCGTAATATATATCAATGCTATTTATTTCGTTTATATTTTGACTATCAACCAATGTTATAAAGTGCGCATTACCCTCATGTAAAATATTTAATTCTTTACCGTTTTGAATAGCTTTTGTTAGTTTTAATGGTGGCTGTAAATCAATTTGCATCACAGAGTGCTCTTCCAATACTTTATATTGAATCGTGTTTTTTCCTGAAATATATTTTTCGTCAGGGTTCACTTTAATATCTAAATGATAAAAGGTTAAATCCCACCATGCACGTTCAGGTGTAATACTGCCTCTTAAAGTGTCTTGCCTTGTAAATTTCGATGTTTCAGAATATAAATCCTGAGCATTTAATGTAAGAGAAATGATAAACAGAGTTATTGTAATTAAGTTTCTTTTCATTTTAATTTCTTATTATTTTATTAGGAAATACAACAACGCTTTCAAATCCATCGTCACCTATTGAAGCTACCCCAAAATAGTAGTTGTCAATCACGATACCTTCAAGCGTAAATTCTGAAATATCACCAACATATCTACTATTATCCCAAGTGGGCGAGGTGGTATCTCTCCAATAGATTTTATATCCTTTTGCACCATCTACTTTATCCCATTTTAATTTTACTGAAGCTTCAACAATACCTCCAATAGCAACATTTTCAGGAGCGGGTGGCGCCCAAGCTAAACTAGCCAAGTTAATGGCATTTACAGCAGTTAATTTTTTTGCATAATCAAAGTTAACATGTTCAATCACATCACCATATTTAATACCATTTTCTTCTCGAATATCTTGATGTTGTTGGGTGTAATTTTCATGAGCTTCCATAATTCTTACTCCAGCAAAGCCTAAATCGTTAAACGGACGATGGTGACCACCACGACCAAACCTATCTAATCTGTACACCATCATTGGGTTCATTTCTGGCATATAGGTTTTTACATTTTTATGAATGTAGCGAGCAAGCTGCCTTGAAATGCCATCAACTTCACCACCATATTTTCGACGGTTTTCACGTTCTTCTTCAGATTCTGTAGGTGGGATGGGTTCAGAGAAAATTCTAAAGGTTCTATTATCAATGATGCCATCTACACCAGTAATATTGCTAATCATATCATTATTGAGAATTCCAACCAAATTCCAATTATGATCTAGTGCATATTTGGCTAGACCTTTTCCTCCAAATAAACGCTGTTCTTCTCCTGAAAGACCCACATAAATAATACTGTTTTCAAATTTGTATTTTGAAAGAACACGAGCAGCTTCAATGGAGCCTGCCATTCCAGAGGCATTGTCGTTAGCTCCAGGTGAATCCGATTTGTAATTATTAGGGTCAGAAACACGAGAATCGATGTCACCACTCATAATAATGTAATTGTTTGGATATTTTGTGCCTTTTTGTATAGCTACAACATTTACCACCCAAACATCTTTAATAATACGGTCACTTGCACCTTTTTTTATAAAATTCTTTTGATAGAACACATCCAAGCAATTGTTGCAGGACTTTGAAATCGTTTCAAATTCTTGCTTTATCCAACGTCTAGCAGCACCAATTCCACGCGTATTTGAAATGGTATCGCTTAAGGTGTGTCTCGTTCCAAAGTTTACCAAAGTTTGTATGTCTTTTTCTATTCTTTGAGCTGAAACGGCATCGATAATTTCATAAATTTTCTCGCTAGTTTGGGCACTAACTAAATAACTTAAAAGTAAAAGGGTACTAAAAATTAATTTCTTCATCTATTTAAAATTTTACTAATCGGTAATAATCAGCGTTTTAGTTATATCGGTTGGTATTGGTTGCCATCTTTTAAATACCCATTATGGGCTTTCATAATTTAAATTTCAACTAAAATAATGAAAATAAAAAACGCCTCGAAATTTATTTCGAAGCGTTTTTACAAATTTGAGTTAGTCACAACATTTTTGAGTTATACTCAAAAACAATATTTATTTTCAGCTTTCACCTTTTCTGCAATTTCAATACGTAAATCTACAATATCTGGATAGTTTACATATTTAGTAAATCGCTTAAGACCCATAAGTAACATACGTTGTTCGTCGCCTTCCGCAAAAGATATTATACTTTCTTTTCCTTTTTCTTCAACAATATCTACAGCATGATATAAGTATAATTTTGCCATCGCAATTTGAGCAGATTGTGATTCAGCACCAAAACGTTTTGCATTTTTTTCGGTTCTTAAAATTGCAGATTCCGCTAAATATATTTCGATTAAAATATCGGCCGCAGCAATTAATAGTTGTTGATGGTCTTCTAGTTTAGGGCCGTATTTTTGAACGGCTCCGCCAGCAACCATTAAGAAGGTTTTTTTAAGCTTTTTAATCATCTCCTTTTCTTCTGAAAATAATTCAGAGTAATCAGGCGTGTCAAAAGAAGGAATTCCAGTTAATTCTTCTTGTACCGCTTGTGCAGGACCTAGCAAATCAACATGACCTTTCATAGCTTTTTTAACTAGCATTCCAACTGAGAGCATTCTATTAATCTCATTTGTGCCTTCGTAAATACGAGCAATACGTGCATCTCTCCAAGCAGCTTCCATAGGAGTTTCTTCAGAGAATCCCATTCCACCAAAAATTTGGATACCTTCATCTGCACAGTTTTGAACATCTTCAGATACTGCAACTTTTAAAATAGAACATTCAATGGCATATTCTTCAACACCTTTAAGTTCGGCTTCCTGATGTGAATTACCAGCTGCTTCTCGCAATGCAATACGGTCTTCAATATTTTTTGCAGCTCTATATGTGGCAGATTCCCCTGCATATGCACTTGCAGCCATTTCAGCTAATTTTGTTTTAATAGCACCAAAATCTGCAATAGGCGTATTAAATTGTTTACGCTCGTTTGCATACTGAACAGCAGTAGTTAAAATTCTTCTTTGAGAATCTAAACAGGCTGCAGCTAGTTTTATACGGCCAACATTTAAAGCATTCATCGCTATTTTAAATCCTTCACCACGACCAGCCAACATATTTTCTACAGGAACAACAGTATCGTTAAAAAATACTTGACGTGTAGAAGACGCACGAATACCTAATTTATGCTCTTCTTCTCCTAAAGTGATTCCGTTTGGATTAGCGGCATCGTATTCAACTATAAACCCAGTAATATTTTTATCATCTTCAATACGGGCAAAAACTATCATCAAACTACAGAAACCTGCATTTGAAATCCACATTTTTTGTCCGTTAATCTTGTATGATTTACCATCGGCAGATAATTCAGCAGTTGTTTTGCCCGAATTGGCATCAGATCCCGCTCCTGGTTCTGTTAAACAATAAGCACCAAACCATTCACCAGTGGCTAATTTCGGAACATATTTTTGTTTTTGTTCTTCAGTTCCATATAAGGTGATTGGCATAGTTCCAATACCGGTGTGAGCACCAAATGCGGTACTAAACGAACCTGTACCACTTGAAATATAATCACATGTTAAACAAGTAGAAACAAATCCCATTCCTAATCCACCATAAGCTTCAGGAACAGCAACACCTAAAAAACCAAGCTCTCCAGCTTTACGCATCACTTCTTCAGTTAATGCATAATCTTTAGCTTCAAATCTAGGTTTGTGTGCAATGATTTCACGTTCATTGAATTCCATTACCGCTTCCTTCATCATCTTTTGTTCTTCCGAAAAATCTTCAGGAGTAAATACGTCCTCGCATTTTGTTTCTTTAACTAGGAACTGACCTCCTCTTAAGATGTCTTTTTCAGTTGCTTCCATTTTTATAATAGTATTAAGTTTTTAATTTAAAAATTCGAATATTCCACAGGCACCTTGACCCGTACCAACGCACATAGTTACCGCACCATACTTACCTTTCATATTACGTTGGCGCATTTCATCAAATAACTGAACGGATAGTTTAGCACCTGTACATCCAAGGGGATGACCCAATGCAATAGCACCACCATTTACGTTAATGATATCAGGGTTTAAGTTTAATTCTCGGATTACAGCTAGTGATTGAGAAGCGAAAGCTTCGTTTAATTCAATTAACTCTAAATCTGCTTGTTTTAAACCTGCTTGTTTTAGCGCTTTCGGAATGGCTTTTACGGGACCTATACCCATAATCCTAGGTTCTACACCTGCCGCAGCATAATTTACCAATCGTGCGATGGGTTCAAGCTTTAGTTCTTTTACCATATCTTCACTCATAATCATAACAAAAGCTGCACCGTCACTCATTTGTGATGAATTTCCAGCGGTTACACTCCCGTTTGCCGCAAATACAGGACGTAATTTAGCCAAGGCTTCAATACTGGTTCCTGCTCGTGGACCTTCATCTTTTGTTACGGTATATTTTTTAGTTGCTTTTTTTCCGTTTTCATCAAGGTATGTTTGCTCTACTTCTATAGGAGCAATTTGGTCTTTAAAGCGATTTTCGGCTTGCGCTTTTAAAGCTTTCATGTGTGAATTGAAGGCAAACTCATCTTGATCCTCACGAGATACTTTGAATTGTTTCGCTACAGCTTCGGCTGTGTTTCCCATACCCCAATAATAATCTTCATGACCCGCTTTAACGGTATCATAGTTTAACTCTGGTTTAAACCCTGTCATCGGCACAGCGCTCATGCTTTCTGCCCCACCTGCAATAATACAATCTGCCATTCCTGCTTGAATTTTTGCCGTTGCTACTCCAATAGTTTCGATGCCTGAAGCACAAAAACGATTTACAGTAACACCAGGAACATCAACACTATCTAATCCTATTAAAGAAATAAATCTTGCCATATTCAGTCCTTGAGAACCTTCAGGCATGGCGTTGCCAACTATAACATCGTCAATTCGTTTTTTGTCTAACTCTGGCAGTTCTTTCATCATATACTGAATAGTTTCAGCAGCTAATTCATCAGTTCTTTTAAAACGGAACACACCTTTTGGAGCTTTTCCAACGGCCGTTCTATATGCTTTTACTATATATGCTTGTTTCATTTTCTTAGTTTCTTAATGGTTTTCCTTTAGTTAGCATGTGTTGGATACGTTCTAAGGTTTTTCTTTCTGTACACAATGATAAAAAGGCTTCACGCTCTAGGTCTAGCAAATATTGTTCTGTTACAAGTGTAGGTTCAGATAAATCGCCACCAGCCATTACATATGCTAATTTGTTTGCGATTTTCTTATCATGTTCAGAGATATAATTACTATCTTCCATAGCATCAGTTCCAACTAAAAACATACCTAATGCTTGTTTACCAAGTACTTTTATATCTTTACGTTTAACTGGTTGTGTGTAGCCTGCATCTGCCATTAATTTTGCATGCGCTTTGGCAACAGCTATTTGCCTATCTTTATTTACAACTACTAAATCTTTTCCTGTTTGAAGTACACCTAAATCAAATGCTTCGTATGCTGAAGTTGATACTTTAGCCATACCTATTGTTAAGAAGTACTCTTGAAGAATATTCAGTTCAACATCACCCTTTCGAAATAAATCCTGAGCTCTTAATGCCATTTCTTTAGAACCTCCACCACCTGGAATAACACCAACACCAAACTCAACAAGCCCCATGTAAGTTTCAGCCGCCGCTACAACTTTATCAGCATGCATAGATAACTCACAAGCGCCTCCTAAACTCATACCATGAGGAGCAGAAACTGTCGGAATTGCTGAATAGCGCATACGCATCATAGTATCTTGGAAGTATTTTATAGCCATATTAAGCTCGTCGTATTCTTGCTCTGCAGCCATCATAAAAATCATACCAATATTGGCACCAACTGAGAAGTTTGCACCTTGATTTCCGATAACTAATCCTGCAAAATCTTTCTCCGCTAAATCTATTGCTTTGTTTAATCCAGCTAAAACGTCACCACCAATAGTGTTCATTTTAGATTGAAACTCACAATTTAGGATGCCATCCCCTAAATCTTCAATAACAACTCCTGAGTTTTTAAATACTTCATTTGATTTTCTGATATTATCTAAAATAATAAACGCATCTTGACCAGGAATTTTAGTTTGTATTTTTGATGGAATATCATAGAAATAGGAAGCTCCTTCTTTAACTGTATAAAAAGAGTTGGTACCTGAAGCTAACATTTCAGTAACCCAAGCTGAAGGCTCTAACCCTTCAGCTTTCATTAACTCGATACCTTTTTCTACTCCAATAGCGTCCCAAATCTGGAAAGGACCGTGCTCCCAACCAAAACCTGCTTTCATAGCGTCATCTATTTTGTAAAGCTCATCTGTAATTTCTGGAATTCTGTTAGAAACGTATGCAAATAGTGCAGCAAAACTTTTACGATAAAATTCACCTGCTTTATCTTTTCCGGACACTAAAACTTTAAAACGATCAACTACTTTATCAATAGTTTTAGTAAGTTCTAAGGTTGCAAATTTCGCACGCTTGTTTGGTCTATATTCTAAAGTATTGAGATCTAAAGAAAGTATGTCTTTACTGCCATCGGCGTTTCTAACTAATTTATAAAAACCTTGTCCTGTTTTGCTTCCTAACCATTTATTTTCCATCATGGTATTGATGAAATCTGGTAGTTTAAAAAGTTCTAAACGTTCGTCGTCAGGACAATTTTCTCTTATTCCGTTTGCAACATGAACTAAGGTGTCTAAACCAACAACATCAACAGTTCTGAAAGTTGCAGATTTTGGACGACCGATTACAGGTCCTGATAATTTATCGACTTCTTCAATAGTTAAGTCTAAGTCTTTAACAGCGTGAAATAAACTCTGAATACTAAAAATTCCAATTCTATTGCCAATAAAAGCAGGCGTGTCTTTAGCAACTACCGAGGTTTTACCTAGGAATTTTTCGCCGTATTCATTTAAGAAATTTAAAACAGAAGCATCAGTTTTTGGACCAGGAATAATTTCGAATAATTTTAAGTATCGCGCAGGATTGAAAAAGTGTGTTCCACAGAAATGTTTTTGAAAATCGTCAGAACGTCCTTCACTCATAAACTTAATAGGAATACCTGAGGTATTACTTGTAATTAAGGTGCCAGGAGTTCTGTATTTTTCGAGTTTCTCAAAAACTTGTTGTTTGATATCTAAACGTTCAACAACAACTTCCATAATCCAATCTACATTGGCAACCTTGGCAATATCGTCTTCGAGATTACCGGTTGTAATTCTGCTAGCAAAGGATTGATGATAAATAGGAGAGGGTTTAGATTTTAATGAAGCAGTAAGTGAATCGTTAACAATACGATTTCTTACAATTTTGTCTTCGAGTGTTAAGCCTTTAGCTTTTTCAGTATCATTTAATTCTCTTGGAACGATATCTAATAACAAGACATCAACACCAATATTGGCGAAATGGCATGCGATACCGCTTCCCATGATTCCAGAACCAACTATGGCTACTTTTTTAATTCTACGTTTATTCATTTTATTTTAAACTACTATCTGTTTGATTGTATATTTTTTTGTTTGAAATCATTTCATTTATAAGTTCAGAAACTTCAAAAAAGTGTTTTAACTTTTCTTCTGAAACATTTTTTTTAATGGTTTCATTAAATGTGAGAACTTTTTCTTTTGAATATGCTCTTTTCTCTCTACCAAAGGGTGTTAACCTAATAATTACTCCACGACCATCTTCAGGGTTTGGATGCCTTTCTATTAAATCATTTTTTTCCATAGTTTTTAATATTCTCGATAGGCTTGTTGCTTCCATTCCCATTTTTGGACCCAAGGCTGTTGATGAGGTTCCTTTCTCAGGATCTATACTTAATAAAGTAAAACCTGTTGCCATTGTACTTTCAAATTTTGCAGCTTCTTCGTTATACATTTTTTGAACTGCGAGCCAAGTGGTTCTTAGTACATATTCAATGGTTTTGTCTTTCATAAGGTTTGATTAGTGTGTTCAAATATAATAAAAATTTATTATGCATGCATAATAAATGTGCAAAAAAATACACCTCTGAGATAAGAGGTGTATTATTAATATGATTTTTTTAAAAGTGTTATTGTGTTTTGCCAATAACCAGCGCTATAACAGCACCAATAATGGCAGACATAACAATTGATATTGCCATATCTATAGCTACTAAACCAAATGCAGCATCAGGGTTAAAGGCTAAATCAAAAAAGTGATGAAATAGACCAACAAATAGCCCTATTATGGCTCCCGCTTTAGCACCGGTAACAGCTGTTGAAATTTGGGCCCACTGTGTAAAAATATAAGATACAAATAACCCAAAAGTTAAACAACCGAGAAAGATGAATAACATGGCTTGAGAGTTTTCATCTGGCTGAGGAAATGTATTTTTAAATATCATTCCATAAAATAACCACCCTAATAAGAAATCGGCAATGCCGCCGACAACACCTGCAATTAAGAAACTTTTTGTTTTCATTTTGTTAAATTAATTAGTTAGTTGAAAATAAAAGTATAAAAAAAACACTAAATCTGTAAAAAATACTTGTATTTTTTACAGATTTAGTAGAAATTAAATATAATTGGTAAGGATAAGATATTGAACTTTTTTAAGTTCTATAAATTTTTTCAACAAGTTGTTGATACTTCGCTTTTATGATATCTCGTTTCATTTTTAGCGTTGGCGTAAGGTGTCCAGCATCTATAGACCAAATTTCAGGAGTTAATTCAAACTTTTTGATTTGCTCCCATTTACCAAACTTAGCATTGCATTTATCAACTTCTTTTTGGATTCGTGATTGTATGATTTCAGAGTTTGAGATATCTGCAATTGAATTTCCAATAGACATATTTTTCCGTTTTGCCCAATCATTAATAAACTCAAAATTAGGCTGTATTAAAGCTGCAGGCATTTTTTCACCTTCTCCAATAACCATCACCTGTTCTATAAAACGAGATTGTTTTAATTCGTTTTCTAATAGCGTTGGAATAACATATTTACCGCCAGATGTTTTAAACATTTCTTTTTTGCGACCAGTAATTTTTAAAAAACCATCTGCATCAATTTCGCCTTTATCGCCTGTGTGAAAATGATCACCAGTCATGACACTAGCGGTTTTTTCATCATCTTTATAATAACCCATCATTACATTTGGACCTTTTATTAAGATTTCTCCATCTTCTGCAATTTTTACTTCCACATTGTCTATGGGTTTTCCAACGGTACCAACTTTAAATAAATGACCTTCATATTTTCCAACAGAAACAACCGGTGAAGTTTCTGTTAAACCATATCCTTCCATAACATGCATGCCAGAAGCACAAAATATTCTTGCTAAACGAGGTTGCAAAGGAGCACTTCCTGAAACCATGGTGTATAACTCACCACCTAGTGCAGCACGCCATTTACTGAAAATCAACTTGCTAGCAATACTTAGTTTAAATTCATACCAAGCTCCATTTTGTCTGTAAGGTTCCCATTGCTCTCCTAAGCTAACAGCCCAATAAAACAATGTTTTCTTTAAGCCAGATAGTTCCTCAGCCTTAGCCATGATTTTGTCATAAACTTTTTCAAGCAACCTTGGAACAACACTCATTAGGTTTGGCTTTATTTCTTTGGCATTGTCACCTATTTTATCAATACTCTCAGCGAAATAAATGGAGGTTCCAGCATATTGATATATGTAAATAAGTACACGCTCAAAAATATGACAAATGGGTAAAAAACTTAAAACCCTAGTTTTATTATCTTTTAGTGGAACTCTTGGAAAACTATCTAAAACATTACTGGTTATATTCCAATGTGAAAGCATAACGCCTTTGGGTTTTCCTGTAGTACCAGAAGTGTATATAATGGTAGCTAAATCTTCAGGTTTTACGGCATTTTTTCTAGCTTCAACGTCATTTTGGTTTGATGTATCTTTACCTAATTCAAATAATTCTGAATAGTGCTTGCAGCCTTCTATATGATCAAATGAATAAACCTCTTTTAACTTGGTGTTGGCTTTTACTTTATTAACTTTTTCAAGTACTTCTTCATCAGAAACAAAGCAATAAATAGATTCACTATGATTAAGAACATACTCATAATCTTCAGCGCAAATAGTAGGGTAAATGGGGATGTTTTGCGCACCAATTTGTAAAACTCCAACATCCATTATATTCCATTCGGTTCTGTTATTAGATGAAATAACAGCTATTTTATCATTCTTTTTAACGCCCAATCTTAACAAAGCTCTACTTATACAATTAGCCTTATCAATATACTCTTGGGTTGAAGTTTTAACCCATTCTCCGTTATATTTTGTAACTAGCGCTGCTGCATTAGGTTTGTTTTCTAATTGATAATAAGCAAAGTCAAAAAGTCTTTTTATTTCAGTCATTCAATCTTTAGTATAGTTGGTAACGCAAAGTATGAAATTAAATGTTATTTTCAAATAAGGCATAAAAAAAGGAGTCTTTGCCAAAACTCCTTTTTTATATAAGAATACTGTTTAATTATTTTCAATCCACTTTCTAGCATTTACAAATGCTTCCAGCCAAGGCGTTACTTCGTCTTTTCTATTATCAGGATAATGTGCCCAATTCCATTGAAAGGTTGAACGCTCAATATGAGGCATAGTTACTAAATGTCTTCCTGTTTTATCACACAGCATAGCTGTATTAAAGTCTGAACCATTTGGGTTGTGTGGATAACCTTCATATGCATATTTAGCAACAATATGATATTTGTCTTCTGAATAAGGTAAGCTAAATTTTCCTTCACCATGACTAATCCAAACACCTAAAGTAGTTCCTGCTAGAGTGGATAACATTACAGAATTATTTTCTTGAACTTTTACAGATGTAAAGGCGCTTTCATGTTTGTGCGAATCGTTATAGGTCATTTTACCATGAACTTCGTGATCTGGATTTATTTCTTCAAGTTCCATGAATAACTGGCATCCGTTACAAATACCAACAGAGAGTGTGTCTTCTCTGTTAAAGAAGTTTTGAATTGCTTTATTGGCGCGTTCATTATATTTTATAGCACCTGCCCAACCTTTTGCAGAACCTAAAACATCACTATTACTAAAACCACCAACAGCTCCTAAAAATTGAATATCTTCTAGAGTTTCACGACCAGAGATTAAATCTGTCATATGCACGTCTTTCACATCAAAGCCTGCAAGATACATAGCGTTGGCCATTTCACGTTCAGAGTTGCTTCCTTTTTCTCGGAGAATAGCAGCTTTGGGTTTAGGTTTAGTTGTGCTTATTTTTGGTAAAATTCCAGTAAAATGTTTTGGAAACACATAGTTTAAAGGTTGATTTTTGTAGTTTTCAAATCTTGCTTTCGCTAAACCATTAGCTGTTTGTTTTTGGTCGAGTAGGAAAGAGGTTTTGTACCAGGTATCACGTAATCTAGAAACGGTCATAGTAAACACATCCGTGTCATTGATAATGCTTAATACGTCACTTTCGGTTGCTTTTCCTATATTGAAATATGTAATTTCAGCATCAGCTAACACTTTTTCTACTGAGCTATCTTTAGCTTGAAAAACTATTCCAGAGTTTTCAGCAAATAGAATTTTAAATAAGTCTTTTTGATTTAAAGCTGAGAGATCTAATTCTGCTCCAAGATTAGCATCAGCAAAACACATTTCTAATAAGGTGGTAATCAAGCCACCTGAAGCTACATCATGTCCTGCAACAATCTTATCATCTTTTATTAATTGTTGAATGATATTAAATGTGGATTTTACAAATTTAGAATCTGAGATTGAAGGCGTGTCGTTTCCAATTTTATTTATTATTTGAGCAAACGAACTTCCCCCTAATTTAAACTCATCTTGTGATAAATTGATATAATAAATATCACCAGCATTTTTCTTAAAAACGGGCTCTACAACTTTACTAATATCATTACAGTTTCCAGCTGCAGAAATAATAACAGTACCTGGAGAAATTACTTCTTCGTTAGGATATTTCTGTTTCATAGACAAAGAATCTTTACCTGTTGGAACATTAATTCCTAAATCTATTGCATATTCAGAGACGGCTTGTACCGCTTCATATAAACGAGCATCTTCGCCTTCATTTTTGCATGGCCACATCCAGTTTGCAGATAATGAAACCGATTTTAACCCATCTTTTAAAGGTGCCCAAATAATATTGGTTAATGCTTCAGTAATTGCATTTCTACTTCCAGCTGTTGGATTAATTAATCCTGAAATAGGAGCGTGACCAATAGATGTTGCGATGCCTTCTTTACCTTTATAATCTAAAGCCATGACACCAACATTATTTAGTGGTAATTGCAATGGTCCTGCGCATTGCTGTTTAGCAACTTTCCCACCAACACAACGGTCTACTTTATTCGTCAACCAATCTTTACAAGCAACAGCCTCTAATTGTAGTAATTGGTCTAAATAGTCGTAAAACTTGTCCTTATTATAAGTGATATCTCCATAATTCCTATCAACTGTTTTGTCAGTCATAATAGTTTTTGGCGAACTCCCAAACATATCTTCCAAAGCTAAGTCCATCGGTTTATCACCTTTAGTTTTAGATTCAAAAGTAAATCGATGGTTACCTGTAACATCACCAACAGTGTACATTGGAGAGCGTTCACGTTCAGCAATTCGGTTTAAAGTGTCTAAATGCTTTTCGGCAATAACCAATCCCATGCGTTCTTGAGATTCGTTACCAATAATTTCTTTAGCTGATAATGTTGGATCCCCAACAGGTAATTTATCTAAATTGATAAGTCCACCGGTATCTTCAACTAATTCTGATAAACAGTTTAAATGTCCACCAGCACCATGATCATGAATAGATACAATAAAATTCTCACCACTTTCTACCATGCCTCGTACTGCATTCGCAGCACGTTTTTGCATTTCTGGGTTTGAACGTTGAACAGCATTTAATTCTATTCCAGTTGAGAATTCTCCTGTATCAGCTGATGAAACCGCAGCGCCTCCCATTCCAATTCGGTAATTTTCGCCACCAAGAATGACGATTTTATCTCCAACTTTTGGTTTGTCTTTAAGTGCTTGGTCGGCTTTTCCATAACCTATACCTCCAGCTTGCATAATCACCTTGTCGAATCCAAGCTTTCGGGCATCTTCTTCATGTTCAAAAGTTAATACGGATCCACAAATTAAAGGTTGACCGAATTTGTTTCCAAAGTCTGATGCTCCATTACTTGCTTTTATTAAAATATCCATTGGTGTTTGATATAACCAAGGACGTTCTTCCATGTTTTGTTCCCAAGGGCGATTTTCTTCTAACCGCGAATAAGAAGTCATATATACAGCAGTTCCTGCTAGTGGTAATGATCCTTTTCCTCCAGCAAGCCTATCTCTAATTTCACCACCAGAGCCTGTTGCTGCGCCATTAAAAGGTTCAACAGTAGTAGGGAAGTTGTGAGTTTCTGCTTTTAAAGAAATTACAGAATCAAACTCCTCAGTTTGATAAAAGTCAGGTTTATCGGCAGTTTTTGGAGCAAATTGTTCTACTCTTGGACCTTTTATAAAAGCCACATTGTCTTTATAAGCTGAAACAATATCATTTGGATGTTGTTTTGACGTTTCTTTAATCATTTTGAAAAGTGATGTTGGCTTTTCTATTCCATCAATTACAAAGGTTCCATTAAAGATTTTATGACGACAGTGCTCACTATTTACTTGAGAAAATCCGAAGACTTCCGAGTCCGTTAGTTTACGACCTATTTTTTTTGCAACACCTTCAAGATATTCAATCTCTTCATCACTTAGTGCTAAGCCTTCTTTTTGGTTGTAAGCTGAAATATTATCTATTTCTAATATTGCGTCAGGTTGAATATTTATGGTAAACGATTCCTGATTTAATCTTTTGTATTTTTCAGAAATCATTGGGTCATAACCTTTAAAATCTTCAGCTACTGCCTTAAATTCTTCAATACGAATGATTCCCTCAATCCCCATATTTTGTGTAATCTCAACAGCGTTGGTACTCCAAGGTGTTATCATTGCCGCACGAGGACCAACAAAAAAAGCATCGAGAGATGCTTGTTCTATTTTTGGTTGGTTGCCAAATAACCATACTAATTTATTGATGGTTTCAGTTGATAATTCTTTTGTTGTTTGAACAGCAAATACCTTACTGTTTGTGTTTCCAAAGAAATGAATCATTAGGTCTTATGTTTGTGAGTTTAAAGAAAGTGCAAATTTACTTTTTTTCAACGTAATTACATCTAAATATGGTATTGAAAATTTAGAGTTATTCACTATGTTTTGAACATAAAAAAAGCGACTGTTTGGAGCCGCTTAAATTACTTATTGTTTTATGAGTTTTTTGGTGACTTGTCCATGTTCAGAAATAAGTTTCACTATATAAATGCCTTTTTTTAAGTTTTCAATATTTATATAATTCTTATTGATTGAAACAGTTTCTGTTATCACTTCTTTTCCTAAAACATTATATATTATTATATCTAAATCTGATTTGATTGAAAAGTAAACGATATTGTTCTTTACTGGGTTTGGATAGATTTTTAATTCGAGTTTAGAAAAGTCGTCAGTAGATAAAGTGCTCCATCTATTTTCGGCAGGTGTTCCACCCCAAATTACTGTTGCTATGTAGGGGTTGTCTATGAACGGGTTTCTAACTCCTTGTACTCCACTTATTACCTCATTACGTTGGTCTTCAAAGGGAGATACTGGGTCGATAGCATTCCACTCTAAAAACAAATTTAAATTACCAACATCTGTAAAAGGTTCATTATATCTTAGGTTAACATACATAATTATTCTAGCAACATCACCTCTCCAGTCATCTCCAGGATACCATGCGCTTCCAGTTGAACCATAAGTTCCAGAACCAGCCGTGAAAGGGTCGTTTCCTCTATTGGAATTAATACTTATATCACAAGACCTCAATAAATGTAAGTCTGCTTCTGTATTTGAATTATCCAATAATGAACGAGGGTATACATGTTCTGTATTAAATGTTTGAGGCGAATAAGAATTTGATCCAGATAAATATTCGTTTTCATTTCTACTATCTCCACTGTAAATTAAAATTACATTTGAAGTATTTGACAAATCTTCGTCAGCATTATATAAGTAATCATGTCTATCCGAGTAAGTAAGAAAAGTTGAATGTGATGCAATTATTTCTGTAGCTAAATTATTGTATAAATTATTTCCAGTTTCTGAAAAGTCTACACCAGAATAATAAGCTTGTAACTCGCTAGGAGGTGTAAGTTGTGCAAAAGCTACTGATGTAATTAGTAAAAGAAATAGAGAGTAAAAGTGTTTCATGTAATTTATTGTTTACGTTCCAGAAGTGCCATATAAAAACCGTCGTAACCAGATTTATGGGCTAAAACTTTATTGTCTTTTACAAAAGTAAAATTTTTTCCAGTTTCTGATGTTAAGAATTCATCTACTTGATTTTGATTTTCAGAAGGCAACACCGAACACGTTGCATACACTAATTGTCCGTCAACTTTAACCATTCTGGAGTATTGCTGAAGTATTTCTTGTTGCGTTGCTTTAATTTTTTCAATAAAATCGGGTTGTAATTTCCATTTTGCATCTGGATTTCTACGTAAAACCCCTAGACCAGAACAAGGTGCATCAATTAAAACTCTATCGGCTTTATCGTATAGTTTTTTAATAACCTTAGTTGATTCTATAGCTCTGGTTTCAATATTATGAGCACCATTTCTTTTTGCACGACGTTTTAATTCGTGCAACTTATTAGCATATATATCTAAGGCAATAATTTGCCCTTTGTTTTCCATTAACGACGCAATATGTAGCGTTTTTCCACCAGCGCCAGCACAAGTATCCACAACTCGCATTCCGGGTTCTACATTCAAAAATTCTGCGACTAATTGCGAAGATGCATCTTGCACCTCAAAAAATCCATTTTTAAATGCATCGGTAGTAAATACATTCGAGCGTTCCTTTAATTTTAATGCATTGGGATAGTCTTTTAAAAATTCAGTTTCAACATCTAAATCAAAAAGCTCTGCTTGTAACGCTTCTTTGGTTGTTTTTAAAGTATTAACTCTTAAAATAACATCAGCCTGTTCGTTTAATGCCGCAATTTCTTTAGTCCAAACCGTATTTCCGAGTTCCTTTTCACCAAGCTCGTCCATCCAATCTGGAATAGATTCTTTAAACTTTCTAATTTTTGACAATTCATCAAATCGTCCTTTTATTTTTCGTGTTGGTGTGTTTTCAAAATACTTCCAGTCGGGTAGTTTTATGCCTTTTAAAGTTGCCCAAACAGCAAACATGCGCCACAAGTTGTCTCTATCAAAAGGTTCTTTAACGTCACCAATTTCGGCATATAAACGTTTCCATCGCACTATATCATACGTAGTTTCCGCAACAAAGGCTCTATCTCTTGCTCCCCAACGCTTATCACGTTTTAATAGTTGTTGAATAACTTTATCGGCATAGTTCCCCTCATTAAAAATTAAGGTTAATCCATCAATAACCGCAAAGCATAAATTTCTGTGTAATCGCATCTTGTATAAATAAGGCTGCAAAGTTACGTTTTTAAATGTGTATTTGTTTAAACGTTTATTAGTTTATTGATTTAGCTTTTCTATTTTTAAGGAAATTTAAATTTATGAAACAGTTCCTTCTAATTATTGTAGTCATATTATTGATTTTTTCTTGTGGAAAAAAGGAAACATTTAGAGCAAGAAATTTTAGTAAGGTTGATGTAAAACATCTTTTAGAAGATTCTTTGTTGAATGTTCGGGCTTTAGAAATAAACGAAGGTCGAGTGGTGGCTGTTACATCTGATGGAAGAATTTATAGAAGTATTTTAAGCTATATGAATGGTTTTGAAGAAGGCAATTATTGGTCACAAACAGAAGATTCATTAGTCCCAAGTAATTTTAGGTCTATTGCATTTCAAGGAGATAAAACATTTACTTTATCAATTAGTAGTCCAGCGAAATTATTTTATGATGGATGGCTAGTTTATTATGAAAACCATCCTAACGCTTTTTACGATTCTATGGATTTTTGGAATGATGAAGAAGGCATTGCCATTGGCGATTCCACCGATGGTTGTTTGAGTGTTATCATCACCCGAGATGGTGGAAATACATGGACGAAATTAACTTGTGACGAATTACCAAAAGGCACTGAAAACGAAGGAGCTTTTGCTGCTAGCGATACTAATATTGCTATTGTGGGTGACAATACTTGGGTAGCTACAACGGCTGGTCGTGTTTATTATTCACCAGATAAAGGGAAAACTTGGGAAGTTTTTGATACGCCAATTATAAAAGAAAAAGATACAGAAGGCATTTATTCAATCGATTTTTATGATGCATTAAATGGTTTTGCTATTGGTGGCGATTACACCAAACCCGATGATAATGCTGCCAATAAAATAAAAACTACGGATGGTGGAAAAACTTGGCAATTAGTAGCTCAAAACCGAAATCCAGGGTACAGAAGTTGTGTGCAATATATTCCTAAAGGAAATGGTAAAGAGCTTGTCGCCATTGGTTTTAAAGGAATAGATTACAGTAATGATGCTGGAGAAACTTGGAAGCATTTAAGTGATGAAGGCTTTTATACCATTCGTTTTTTAAACGATAGTGTTGCTTATGCCGCTGGTGCCGGAAGAATAAGTAAACTTACTTTTAGAGAATAAAAAAAGGAGCTAAGTAGCTCCTTTTAATTTATGGTTTTTTACCATCGTGTTTCATTTTTTTCCACTGATCAAATAGTTTCTTTTTAAAATCTTCTTCAGCTATTTTCAGTAAGAGTATTTTTTTTGGTGAAATTATTTTTTTTAGTTTCACATTTAGCTTAACTTCTTCTTCATGTAATTTGTTTTCAGCACTTGCAATCTCTTCTAAAAGTTCACTGGCTCTTTTATCGGTAAGTGTAGCGATGTTGTTTTTTATTTCACGACGAATATTTCTTAAATCTTCATATTTAATCTTACCAGTAATATCGTCATAAGCATTATAAACGGGCCAAAATTTTTGCGCTTCTTCTTGTGTTAATTCTAATCTTTCGGTTATAAAAGACACTTTTAGTGCTTTAATTCTATCTTTTTTACTTTGGGAAAAAGCGCTCAAAGCTATTAATAAAGCAATAATAGGGAGTATTATTTTTTTCATAAGGTCTGTTTTATTCATTTACTAAGTCTCCAATATCTAAATTATTTAATAAATAGTTTTCGATATTTTCATTGTCAAAATTATAGTCAATAAAATCTTCTTCTTTTAAATCTTCTTCTGATAATAAAGATGCTATTTCATACGAGCCATAATCTTCAGCTATTATATAATTTTCTACGGTTTCTGTATCCAATTTATTCCAACCAGCGTCTTTATTAAAAATGGATAAATTAAACAATAGTAAAATGGCTGCTGCAATACTAGAAACGTAGATTACCGTACGTTTGTTAAATAGTGAAATAACTTTTGATGATTCTTGTTCTGAAACATTTGTAATAATACGTTTTTCTAAAGCTTCAAAATACCCTTTTGGGACATTAAAACCAGGGTTTTTAATGGTTTCCTTAAGCTTAATTTCGCTCAATATAACATCGTCAAGATTAGCAAAGTAATCTTTTGGTGTTTTAAAACCAGTTTTTTTAATGTTATGTAAGTTATTTTTATCCATCCTATTATTAAGACTGTTTTTTTTATTAAAGGTTTAATCTTTAGTTAAATAGCTTTCAATTTTTTTTACCGCTAAATGATAAGAAGCCTTTAATGCACCTTCACTTGTTTCTAATATTTCAGACATATCGGAGTATTTAATGTTCTCAAAGTATTTCATATTAAAAACCAATTGTTGTTTTTCTGGTAATGTGGCTATAGCCTTTTGTAGCTTTAACTGAATTTCATCACCTTCAAAATATACATCAGAAGCTAAATTAGTTATCGCCAATTGTTGTACCTCTTCGTTAGTTATTTGCAATTGTTTTGCTTTGTTGTTTATAAAAGTAATAGACTCATTAGTTGCAATGCGATACATCCAAGAATACAATTTACTGTCGCCTTTAAACCCGTTAATGTTTTTAAAAATTTTTATAAATGTATTTTGAAGCACATCATCGGCATCGTCATGCGATTTAACAATATTTCGTATATGCCAATACAAGCGCTCTTTGTAAAGCGTTAAAAGGGCTTTAAAGGCTTGATTTTTATGGGTTTCTGACTTTAATTGTTCTAACAGTTCTAATTCGTCTGTCACAAAATATATTTTGTATTTAGACTAATAAATATACTAAAAGTTTAATCAAAATTATTTTCATTCTTTTGGTAATATTGTAACCTTTTGATATACAGAGATATAAATATTAAAACATCGATAAAGTGTAATTAAAATACGATTAAATGCATTTTTTCTTGTAAGATTAGTTTTTATGATTTATGTTTGTACCAGAAACCTACTTATGTTGTTAGTCGTCCCCAAGTCTAACAAAAACAAAAAAAAGGATAGATGCCCAAATCTCTATCCTTTTTTAATTTTATAAAGTTAGGTGTTTACTCAAAACTTTGCATATCCACAAGCTTTTTATACACCCCATTTTTTTCAATAAGTTCGTTATGTTTTCCTTGTTCTACAATTTCACCTTTGTTAAGAACAATAATTTCGTCAGCATTTTGGATGGTAGATAACCTATGAGCAATTACAATTGAGGTTCTGTTTTTCATCATATTTTCTAAAGCTGCCTGTACTAAACGTTCGCTTTCGGTGTCTAAAGCTGAGGTTGCCTCATCTAGAATCATAATAGGAGGACTTTTTAGAACCGCCCGGGCAATACTTAAACGTTGTTTTTGTCCGCCAGAAAGCTTGTTTCCAGCGTCACCAATATTAGTTTCAATTGTATTTGGTAAATCTTTTACAAATTCCCAAGCGTTAGCAACTTTTAAGGCTTCAATAATATCTTCGTCTGACGCTTTTTCATTACCTAATTTTAAATTGTTCTTAATACTGTCGTTAAACAAAATAGCATCTTGGGTAACAATACCTAACTGTTTACGTAGCGAAGCGATGGTTAAATCACGAATATCAACACCATCTATTAAAATTGCGCCTTTATTAACATCATAAAAGCGTGTAACTAGGTTAGCTAGCGTTGATTTTCCACTTCCAGATTGCCCAACAAAAGCTATCTTTTTTCCCTTAGGGATGGTTAACGAGAAATCTTTTAAAACATACTCGTTTTCATATTTAAATGATATGTTTTTAAATTCAATTTCAGAATTAAATCCATCTTTGATTATGGCGTTTTCTTTATCTTTTAGTGGGTTTGGTGTGTCAATTATTTCTTGAATTCGTTCTGCAGCGGCATTCCCTTTTTTAATGTTATAGAGGCCACGTGAAATAGCTTTTGCAGGTGTTAGAATATTATATGAAAGACCCATATACACTAAAAATGTACTACCATCTAGATTGGCATCGCCTCCTAATACTAAATTCCCTCCGTACCATAAAATTACAGCAATCATACAGATTCCTAAAAATTCACTTGCTGGAGATGCTAAGTTTTGACGATTTAATAGCTTATTTGAAAAGTGATAAAAACGGGATGTAGATTCTTGAAATTTTTCATTGAATTTATCTTCAGCATTAAAGCCTTTAATAATTCGTAAACCCGTTAATGTTTCTTCTAAGGTAGATAAAAAAGTACCTTGCTCTTTTTGAACCCTATCTGATTTTCGTTTTAAACTTTTGCCAATTCTTGATATTATAATACCCATTACTGGAATAAACACAAAAACAAATAGCGTAAGTTTTGCGCTTATAATAAGCATCGCTGTAATAGTAAATATAATAGTTAATGGTTCTCTAACCAGAAGTTCTAAAACAGATAAAAAGGAGTATTGCAACTCTAAAACATCACTAGTTACTCTTGATAAAATATCACCTTTGCGTTGTTCAGAGAAATATGATAAAGGTAAATCAACGGTTTTTTTATAAACCTTATTTCTTAGATCTCTAATCACACCATTTCTCAAGAACACTAGAAAATAATTAGCGAGATAAGCAAATACATTTTTTAGCAAAAACATGATTATAATAAGACCTACAACAAATATGAGCGCTTTTGATTTATCACCACCTGTAAATTGATTCATTTCATAAGCTAAATAATTTTCAGCGTAGTGTCCTATTTCCATAAGGCCTTCATAAACTGGTTTAGAGGTTGGAGCAACTTTGTCTTTTTCAAAAATAACATCAAGCATTGGCTTTAATGCTATAAAAGAAAGTGTACCGAATAAAGCAAAAAACACATTAGAAATAATGTGTCCTATAGCATAACTTTTATACGGTTTTGCGTATTTTAAAATATTATAAAAATGGTTCATTAAATAAGGTTCATGTCTTTTAAAATGGCTTCTGCTTTAGCATCCAACTGTTTTTCTGTTTCTTTAAAATTATCAACCGATTTTAATGTAGTATTTACGCTTACATAAAATTTTATCTTTGGCTCGGTACCACTTGGTCTTAAAGCTACTTGACTGCCATCTTCAAGATAATAGATAATAACGTTTGATTTTGGTATATCAATTTTAGATTTTTCACCTGTTAGCATATTTTTAGACACAGATAAATCATAATCTTCAATTTTAGTCACTTTAGTTCCGTTTACTATTTTAACTGGGTTTTCACGAGCATCGGTCATCATCTGTTGTATTTCCTGTGCGCCCTCAATACCTTTTTTAGTAAGTGATACTAATTTTTCTTTATAGCAACCATGCTCAACATAAAGCTTTAAAAGTTCTTTGTAAAAAGAACTACCGTTTGACTTTGAAATGGCAGCTATTTCACAAGCTAAAAGGGTAGAGGTTACAGCATCCTTATCGCGAACAAAATCACCAACCATATAGCCAAAACTTTCTTCACCGCCACCAATAAAGCTTAGCTCAGGAAAGTCCTTAATTAACTTAGCTATCCATTTAAAACCTGTTAGTACAATTTTACTATCTACACCATAAGCATTGGCAAGTTTAGTTAACATGGGTGTAGAAACTATTGTAGAAGCAATAAATTCTTTTCCTTTTATTTTACCATCGGCTTTCCATTGTTTTAATAGAAAATCGGTCATCATCAACATGGTTTGGTTGCCATTAAGTAATTGTAACTCATTTTCAGAGTTTCGTACTGCTACACCTAAGCGGTCACAATCAGGATCGGTACCAATTACAATATCAGCGTTTACTTTTTTAGCTAGTTCTAGAGCCATTTTAAGTGCAGCTGGCTCCTCTGGGTTTGGTGATGCAACTGTTGGAAAATCTCCATTTGGAACTTCTTGTTCTTTTACAATATGTACATTTTTAAAGCCTGCTCGTTTTAATGTTTCAGGAACAGCGGTAATTGAGGTTCCGTGAAGGGATGTGAATACGATGGTTAAATCGTCTTTAGCGGCTTGAGTTGCTCCAACACTACCATTTTTAACAGATGCATCTATAAAAACATTATCAACATCTTTTCCTATATAATGAATGAGTTTATCGTTAGGTTGAAACTTAATATCTCCATATTTTAAATTGTCTATAACTTCTATAATTTCGCCGTCTTGCGGTGGTACTAATTGACCACCATCTTGCCAATAAACCTTATAACCGTTGTATTCAGGTGGATTGTGAGATGCAGTTAATACAATTCCACAATGACAATTTAAATGCTTTACTGCAAATGATAGTTCTGGTGTAGGGCGTAAATCTTCAAACAAATAAACTTCAATGCCGTTTGCTGAAAATACATCGGCAACCACTTTAGCAAGTGTTTTACTATTATGTCTACAGTCATACGCAATTACAGCTTTTGGTGTTTGGTTTGGAAACGCTTTATTTAAATAATTGCTTAAGCCTTGGGTGCTTTTTCCCAATGTATATTTATTAATACGATTAGTTCCAACTCCCATAATACCACGCATTCCACCAGTACCAAATTCTAAATCTTTGTAAAAACTTTCTTGTATATCTTTTGGGTTATTGGCTATGCTTTCTTTAATAGTATTTTGTGTTTCACTATCAAAAACTGGTGTTAACCAAGTATTAATTCGGTCTAAAATTTTTGGCTCAATGTGTATCATAATGCGTTAATTAATATAATTTTTCAAAAGTAAAGGATAGAATTGGAGTAATACTTAAAGTTTCTCGTTTCGATTGAAACGAAACTACATTAAATTTACTAATTTAAATTTAATTCATCCTTAATTAAATATCGTTTTTTGTCAGGTCTATTTCGTAAAACAATTTCGCCTAAAAATCCAGCAACAAAAAATTGTGTGCCAATAATCATAGTAGAAAGTGCAATGTAGAATTGTGGGCGTTGAGTTATTAATCTACCGCTTGGGTTTAAAAATAACTTGTCAACACCTAAATATAATGCAAAACCAAATCCAATTGCAAACATAATAACACCTAAGGCGCCAAATAAATGCATAGGACGTTTGCCAAAACGCGATAAAAACCAGATAGTAATTAAATCAAGGAAACCATGAATAAAGCGATTCATTCCAAATTTTGTTTCGCCATATTTTCTGGCTTGATGTTGAACTATTTTTTCACTAATTTTTGTAAAACCAGCATTTTTTGAAAGCACTGGAATGTAGCGATGCATTTCACCATTAACATCTATGTTTTTTACAACATCTATATGGTAAGCTTTTAAGCCACAATTAAAATCATGAAGTTTAACTCCTGATGTTTTTCTTGCTGCCCAATTAAAAAGTTTTGAAGGTAAATTTTTAGAAATAACAGAGTCGTAGCGTTTCTTTTTCCAACCCGATACTAAATCGAAGCCATCGTTTACTATCATACTGTAAAGTTCAGGAATTTCGTCTGGGTTATCTTGTAAATCGGCATCCATGGTAATAACCACATCGCCTTGAGCTTTTTCAAAGCCAGCATGTAAGGCTTGTGATTTACCAAAGTTTTTTAAAAACCGAATGCCTTTAACCGATTTGTTTTTTTCTGAAAGTTGAGCAATTGTTTTCCAAGAATCATCGGTACTGCCATCATCAATGAAAATGATTTCATATGAAAAATGATTGGATTGCATAACTTTTGCAATCCAATCATGTAATTCTGTTAAAGAGTCTTGTTCGTTGAGTAGTGGTATGACTACTGATATATTCATTTAAGTATTTTCAAATATTATTTTCAAAAATACTGAATTTATGCTTCGTCTGGATTATTTTTTTTAACAACTAAAGCCACTATTAATCCTACGATACTATATCCTATAAGCTGAAAAGCTAAAGATTGCAAAACTTTACCGATTGAAAACATGTTTTCTTGGGCTTCTAATTTCTCTACAGCTTCAGCAATAGCTTCTTCTGGTGCACCAAAATTTTGCATCATTTGCACTTGAGAATCCATAATTTTTTCTTTTAAAGTATTTGCTGCTTCAGGATCAACAAAGTTAAAAATGATGATACTTACAACAGTGCTTATCACTAAACCTAGCGCTACTGTTATAAAATAAGAGGTGAAGGCATTTTTAAAACTTATAAATCCACCTAAAAGTCCTTTAGACTTCATTGCAGAAATGATGCCCATTACAATTACAAGAATTAGCATGCCAATACCAAACCACCATTTAGTAAATAAATCAAGGTTAACATAACCTAATACAGTTAATAAAGCTAGAGCCACACCTAAGTATAAACCCCAATTTGTAGCTAAAGATTTAATAGATTTTTCCATAATATTCCGTTTAATTTGTTAGTTGAATAGTTAGTAACCAAAGATACTAAAACGTTACAGAATACATAAAAATAAAAAATATTAAAAAGTATTGTGAGTTTACAAAAATTACGTAAATTTGCACTTCCAAAATTGAAAAGAATAAAAAGCATTTAGCGATGAGAAAAGGTATACATCCAGAAAATTATAGAGTAGTAGCGTTTAAAGATATGTCTAACGACGATGTGTTTTTAACAAAATCTACTGCCGATACTAATGAAACAATTGAAGTTGATGGTGTTGAGTATCCATTAGTGAAAATGGAGATTTCTAGAACATCTCATCCTTACTATACTGGTAAATCTAAATTAGTAGATACTGCTGGTCGTATTGATAAATTCAAAAACAAATACGCGAAATTTAAAAAATAATTTCTGTGTTACGTTATACTTATTAAGCCTTTCAACCGAAAGGCTTTTTTATTTTATACAATTAAACTACTTTTGATAATGTTAATCAAGGCTAAATTTATGTATAAAACCCTATTTAGCTTATAACTTTCAGCTTACAAATGAACTACATTCTTTTTGACGGTCCTTCTCGAAACAATTTGTTACCATTTACGTTTACCAGACCTGTTGCCGAAATACGTGTTGGGATATTAACCATTAGAGAAAAGTGGGAAACTTTTTTAGACACCACGACTACCACTATTACTGAAGATTATTTATCCGAAAAATATCCGATGGTTGAAATGGACGAGAATGTGTTGATAAATGCTTCATACCTCCCAAATTTGGAGTTGGTTGAAATGATTAAAGATTTAAAAGAAAATCAAGCCATTTTTAAAGATGAAGATGTCATTGCATTTTTTACAAAAGAGGCTCAAGAAGACATTGATTTTAATACGTTTGAAGCTATTGAGTTTAGTGAAGCTATTATAAAAATTGAAAACACTTGGGATATTTTCTCCAAAAATGGAGAGGCAATTCAAGAAGATTTCAATTTAATTACAAACAACCGAAAATCGCAACCCATACCATCTAGCAATAACATTATTGCAGCTGAAAACATCTTTATTGAGCCAGGAGCTAAATTAGAGTTTACAACACTAAATGCAACAAATGGACCTATTTATATAGGTAAAGATGCCGAAATTATGGAAGGTTCTATAATTCGTGGACCTTTAGCTTTATGTGAAGGTAGCATTGTGAAATTGGGAGGCAAAATTTACGGGCCCACAACTGTGGGACCGCACAGTAAAGTTGGAGGTGAAGTGAATAATTCGGTTCTTTTTGGATATTCAAATAAGGGGCACGATGGCTTTTTAGGAAATTCAGTGCTTGGAGAGTGGTGCAATTTAGGGGCCGATACTAATACCTCTAATTTAAAAAATAATTACGCTGAAGTAAGACTTTGGGATTATCAAACCGAAGCTTTTGCAAAAACAGGATTACAGTTTTGTGGGCTTATGATGGGTGACCACAGTAAATGTGGTATAAACACCATGTTTAATACTGGAACTGTTGTTGGTGTCAGTGCTAATATTTTTGGCAGCGGTTTTCCAAGGAATTTTGTCCCTAGTTTTAGTTGGGGAGGTAGTGGTGGATTTACGACCTATTTAACTAAAAAAGCTTTTGAAGTGGCTGAGGTTGTAATGAGTAGACGCCATGTTGAGTTTTCTGAGCAAGATAAAGCGATTCTTGAACACGTTTTTGAGGAAACAAAGAAATATAGGCGCAATTAATTTTATACTTTATCAATGCTAGGACTACTACTTATTTATTTTATTGGGAAGCGTTTTTACGACCTTTCGGTTGAATTCAATCAAAACAAATGGCTATTTGCTATTTTAGGTGTTATAGTTTACTATGCCGCTGGATTCATATTTGGGATTATTGTTGCGATTTTAGATGTGTATGTTTTTGATTGGGGAATTGATTGGGAAAATAGTTTTGGTGTTAATTTATTAGGATTGCCGGTTGGGTTATTAACTGTTTGGGGATTATATATACTGTTGCAAAATAAATGGAAAAAATCAGTTGTGTTGATTAAAGATGAAATTAATGATATTGGCAGAAATATAGACGATAATTAATCTTTTTGAACATATCTTAAATCTAACATATTAATAGGGTTAATACCCAAACCCTTTATATTTTTTCTAGTAAATCTTATTACTTCGTCATAATACAACGGCACCATTATAGCGTGTTCCATAGCTATAGAATCTATAGTCGTATATATGTGCTTTCGTTCTTCAATATCTATAATCGTAAAAGCCTTATTGTACAAACTATCAACAGTGGCATTTTTAAAATGAAAATAATTGGAACCGTTTGGAGCAAAATTTTCACTATAAAATATGGATAAATAATTTTCGGCATCTAAGTAATCCGCAACCCAAGAACTTCTAAACATATCTACTTTGCCATTTGAACGCGCTGTTCTTAAAGTAGCTTCAGGCATAACATCTACATTAATTTTAAGGCCGATTTTTTCAAGTTCTCGTTGAATAAATTCGCAAAAACTTAGGTAATTACTTGTAGTAGTTAATGTAATTTCAGGGTTTCTAATTCCAGTTTCATTTTTAAATTGCTCAATAAGTTTTTTTGCTTTTTCCGGTTGGTATGTAAACCCAATAAGTTCATCAAATCCTTTTAACCCCATAGGTATAAAACCACCATTAGCAGGATTGCCAATACCATTCCGTAAATAAAGCATCATTTTTTTTCTATCAAAACCATAATTAATCGCTTTTCTTATAAGTTTTGATTGAATTTCGGGTATTTTAGAGTCTAAATAAAAACCAAGATATTCAGAATTTAAATATGGACCGCGTATCATATCAATACTAGAATTGTAATTTTCTCGAAGGCGTCCATCACTTGTTAATAGTTCGTCTTTATAAGAAGCATCTAAACTATTTAAAAAGTCAATATTGCCCTGAACAAACTGTAAAAATTCACTCTGTTTATCTGGTAAGAAAGTTATGGCAACAGCTTCTAAATAGGGTAGATGGTTTCCAGTTTCATCAGTTTCAAAATAATCATGATTTTTTCTAAAAACGAGTTTAATGTTTTCTTCCCATCTTTTAAATTTAAAGGGTCCAGTACCAATTGGATTCGACCTGAATTCCGAACCATAGTGCTCAACAATCTCTTTTGGTACAACTGAGCAATATTTCATGCTTAATAAACCAATAAACGCCGGAAATGGCTGTTTTAATTTAATTTGAAAAAGCGTATCATTAATGGCTCTGAAATCTTGTACTTTATTTAAAACCCAGCTTCCTGGAGCAGCAACCTTTTTGTCTCTTAATCGGTTTAAACTATATTCAAAATCTGAAGCATTAACAATTCTGGTAGAATCTTTTCCAAAAAGTTTATGTTTATGAAAATAGACGTCGTTCCGCAGTGAAAATGTATAAACTGTTGCATCCTCAGAAATCGTCCAATCTTTAGCAATACAAGGTGTAATATTCAAATCGCTATCCATTTGTACCAGCCCATTAAACAACTGATTAGCAACCCAGGTATCTTGTAAAGTTCTAGAAAAAGCGGGGTCTAAAGTGTTAATATTAGCATGTTCGTTATACCTAAAAACTAAATGATCTTTGCTTGAAGTAGAACTATCATTGCAGGATAAAAAGAAAAATGCAACACAACTTATTGATAAATAGATTATTAATTGCTTTAAATTAGGTTTTATCATATAATTTAATAGTTGTAAATTTGCAGTCTTTTAACGGTAAAGATAAATTTTAAAAAATCTTGAAACAAGTTCAGGGTGATAAATTATAATGAAGAAGAACGTCGCATTTTATACGTTGGGTTGTAAGCTAAATTTTTCAGAAACCTCTACCATTGCCAGAAGTTTTAAGGATGAAGGCTTTAACAGAGTAGATTTTTCGGAAAAGGCGGATATCTATGTAATTAATACCTGTTCGGTTACCGAAAATGCAGACAAACGATTTAAAACCATTGTTAGGCAAGCTCAGAAAGCAAATTCAGAAGCATTTATAGCTGCAATAGGATGTTATGCCCAATTAAAACCGCAAGAATTGGCGGATGTAAATGGTGTAGACTTAGTTTTGGGAGCTACAGAGAAATTTAAAATTACCGATTATCTAAACAACCTTTCAAAAAATGATTTTGGTGAAGTACATTCTTGTGAAATTGAAGAAGCCGATTTTTATGTAGGGTCTTATTCCATTGGTGACAGAACCCGTGCTTTTTTAAAAGTACAAGATGGGTGCGGTTACAAATGTACTTACTGTACCATTCCTTTGGCACGAGGTATTTCGCGTAGTGATACTATGGACAATGTTTTGAAGAATGCTCGAGAAATTTCTGCTCAAAACATTAAAGAAATTGTATTAACAGGAGTTAATATTGGGGATTATGGAAAAGGTGAGTTTGGTAACAAAAAACATGAACATACGTTTTTAGATTTAGTAACAGAGTTGGATAAAGTTGAGGGTATTGAACGCCTTCGTATTTCCTCTATCGAACCAAATTTGTTAAAAAACGAAACTATTGATTTAGTATCGAAATCTAGAGCCTTCGTACCTCACTTTCATATCCCATTACAATCTGGGAGTAACGATATTCTTAAAAAAATGAAGCGACGTTACATGCGTGAATTATATGTAGACAGAGTTTCAAGAATTAAGGAAGTAATGCCTCATGCTTGTATAGGTGTTGATGTTATAGTTGGTTTTCCAGGTGAAACTGATGACCATTTTTTAGAGACTTATAATTTTTTAAATGAACTTGACATTTCATACTTACATGTGTTTACATATTCTGAGCGAGATAATACAGAGGCTGCAGAAATGGATGGGGTTGTGCCACGGAATGTTCGAAACAAACGCAGTAAGATGTTACGAGGATTATCAGTTAAAAAACGTCGGGCATTTTATGAAAGTCAAATAGGAACAAATAGAACTGTGCTATTTGAAAGCGAAAATAAAGAAGGTTATATACATGGTTTTACAGAAAACTATGTGAAAGTAAAAGCACCTTGGGATCCGGAGTTAATAAATACATTGCATGAAGTTGAGCTTACTAAAATTGATGATGATGGTTTGGTGCGGTTTGAATTCCTTAAAATATTAGTTTAATAAAAAAACCGAAACTTCAAGTTTCGGTTTTTTTTATTACTCTCTAATTGAGTTTGTTATATTCTTACTCCAACAGGAAGCATACGTTTGTATTTTCGGTTACATCTAACAAATTTAGCTATTTCAGGACTAGTAGGAACAATGCTTAAGTTTCTTTCATTTATTTGTTCAAAAACAGCACTCAAAAACTCTTTTTTAAAATCCTCTCCTTTAATTTCTTCTGGAATTATAAGCTTAGTTAAAAAAATCTTCCTCTCTTGCAGTGAATATTCAATTTTGGCTAAATGGTTATCGATTTTTAGTTCAAATTGTCGTAAAAAATCGTTGTCAATAAGTTCAGCTGCATCAACCATAGTATAAATTGTTTAAATTATTCGGAATGACAAAAAATAGTGAAGACTATTTTATAAGTTTGCGGTGCAAAAGTACGAAAAAAAACGTTACCAATTGTCAAATATTAAGTTAATCTCTTCAAAAATAACCTTTTATAAATTATTTTTTCGATTGATTAAACTAAAAGTCATTTTATAGATAATGCACAATGATATAATACATGTTTATTTAATGCCAGGAATGGCGGCAAGTTCGAAAATATTTGAGCATATTAAGCTACCTGAAGATCAATTTAAAATTCATTTATTGGAATGGATTATTCCTCTTGATCATGAATCAGTTAGTGACTATGCATTGCGTATATCTAAGCATATTGAGCATGAAGACATTGTTTTAATTGGTGTATCCTTCGGAGGAGTGTTGGTACAAGAGATTAGTAAACACATATCGGTTAAAAAATTAATCATTATTTCTAGCGTAAAATCTGTAAATGAACTCCCGAGACGAATGACGCTGGCAAAAGCAACCAAAGCATATAGACTTATACCAACCAAACTGGCAAGTAATATTGATATTTTTGCAAAATATGCTTTCGGTGAGAATGTAACAAAGCGTTTAGAGTTGTATAAAACCTATTTATCAGTTAACAATCCTAAGTATTTAAATTGGGCTATTAAAAATATGGTTTGCTGGAATCAAAAGGTCTGCAACCCTGATATTGTTCATATTCATGGGGATAATGATCCTGTTTTCCCAATAAAATACATTCAGAATTGTATAACGGTGAAAGGAGGAACCCATATTATGATTATAAATAAGTATAAGTGGTTTAATGAAAATTTACCAAAAATTATTTTAGACAAGTAACCAAATAATAATTATCTTTATAAAAACTTTTTAAAAGATGAAGACAGTACAAAAAGTATTGGCGTTTGTAGGATTATTAAGTTTATGCACCATATTTATATTTGCCCTACAAGATGCCCCAACCGATGAAAATTTTGAAACAAAACTTATAAACGATTACAACGTTTATGCGTTACAAGTGCCAGAAAATTTAGACTTTGCAGGCGAGCCTGTTCCTCTTAAAAATCCAGATATTTTGGAACGAATGGATAGAGAATTGCTAGTGAATACTTATTGGCAATCTAATGGATTGTTAATGTTTAAACGCGCAAAGAAATATTTTCCAGTAATTGAACCTATTTTAGCAAAACATGGTATTCCTGACGATTTTAAATATTTAGCAGTTATTGAAAGCGGGCTTACAAATGCGGTTTCTCCGGCTGGAGCACGTGGCGTTTGGCAAATTATGCCAGCAACAGGAAGAGAAAATGGCTTAGAAGTTAATGATAATGTTGATGAAAGATATCATTTAGAAAAAGCAACAGAAGTAGCTTGTAAATACCTTATAAAATCTAAGGAGGACTTAGGATCTTGGACACTAGCTGCTGCAGCTTACAACGCTGGGAATGCAGGAATCTCTAGAAGATTAGAAGAACAAAATGTTTCAGGTTATTATGATTTATTGCTAGGTGAAGAAACAGGGCGTTATTTATTTAGAATTGTTGCTTTAAAAGAAATTTTATCAAACCCAGCTAAATACGGTTTTAATTTTAGAGAAAAAGATTTATACACAAATGTTCCTACTTATAAAGTAGATGTTGATACGGCAGTAACAGATTTCACCAAATTTGCCCAAAATTTTAATATAAATTATAAAATATTAAAACTTCATAACCCTTGGTTGCGTGAGCCACATTTGAATAATAGATCTAGAAAATTATATCAAATAGAAATCCCTAAAAATGGCTACTATCAATAATAATTTATTGATATGCTAGATTTTATAAAGGAAAATATTTGGAATATACTTATTGTTTTAAACTATGTAATTGCGGCTTCTGCAGTAATTACAATCCTTCTAAAAAATATTAACCCTACAAAAACACTATCCTATATTATAGTTTTAGTGTTTTTTCCTTTTTTAGGGATAGTGGTTTATTATTTATTTGGGCAAGAGTATCGAAAAACAAAAATCTTCAACCGAAAATATATACTTAACAAAAATGTTGTTAAATCAATTAAAGAGGAATTAGAGTTTAATAGAAAGGAATTAGAAAAAGTAGATCGATATCTAGAAGATAAAGTAAAGTTAGTTAAGTTAATTCACTGTAATGAAAACGAACCATTAACTTTAAATAATAAGATTGATTTACTTAAAAATGGAGATATTAAATTCGAATATCTAATAGAGGATATAAAATCTGCTGAACATCATATTCATTTTGAATATTATATTATAAAAGATGATACTATAGGAACACAAGTTCTAGACCTGTTGTGCGAAAAAGCCAAAGAAGGTTTAGAAGTTAGACTTATTTATGATGATGTTGGTACCAGTATTTCAAATAAAATGAAATCGAAATTAACAAATTCAGGAGTTTTACATCATCCTTTTATGCCAGTTTTATTTTCTGGATTAACTGGTAAAATGAACTATAGAAATCATCGAAAAATAGCTATAGTTGATGGTAAAATTGGTTATGTAGGAGGAATCAATGTTGCAGATAATTACCTTAATGATAATAATTCCAAAGGCTATTGGAGAGATACACATTTAAGAATTGAAGGAGATGCTGTTAAATCACTTCAAATACATTTTTTATCTTCATGGGATTTTGTATCAACCGAAAAACCTAGTATCAAAAAAACGTATTTTCCTGAAATAAAGCCTAGAAAAACGAAAGTCCCTTTGCAAATTGTAGCTAGCGGTCCGGATACTGATTGGGCTAATATCATGGAAATTATATTAACGGCTATTTCTACTGCAAATGACTATGTGTATATAACAACACCTTATTTTGTTCCGAACGATGAAATTATTTCTGCATTACAAATAGCTGCAAAAACTGGTGTAGACGTTAGGTTAATTATACCAGAAAAATCAGATTCTTGGATTGTTAAGCATGCGTCAAATTCATATTTGGATGCTTTATTAAAAACAGACATAAAAGTGTACAAGTATAATAAGGGCTTTGTGCACGCTAAAACTATTGTTGTGGATGATGTTTTTTCTTCAGTCGGTACGTCCAATATGGATTATCGAAGCTTTAATATAAATTTTGAAATAAACACATTAATTTATGACAAAAAGAATAGCAAACTTTTAAAGGAACACTTTTTAGAAGATATGAAAAACAGCACCCAAGTAAATTATGACACCTACTTAAAACGATCAAAGTTGGATAAGGTGAAAGAGTCTTATTGTAGGCTTTGGTCGCCTTTAATTTAACCTCTTCTTTTTTGCGCTCTTATAGAGCCACCACTACCAAAATGTTGGTTAGGCATTTGAGCACGCTTCATGTTTTCCTTCATCATTTTAATTTGCTCGGTAAGCATACCTTGTTTGTCTAATTTTTGAGCTTCCGTAAGTAGTTTTTGTGCTTCTTGTTTTCTACGTTTAGAAAATGCAATACCAGCTAAATTTAGTTTAGCCATGGCAATATCATGTTTCATTGATAAACCTAAAGAAATAGCTTTTTTAAAGTATTTTTCTGCTTCATTCATATTGCTTTGAGACACCATAATACCATGTAAATAATTATAGTAACCTTGTTGCTTTTTTACTAATGCAGATTCTGGGTTTTTAATTTTATCTAACCATTTTTTAGCCCCTTCAAAATCTTGCTTTCGTAATCTTAAAAAAGCAAGTAAAATAAACTCATTTTTAAAGTAAAGAAATACAAAAATTAAAGATAATAGGATGAGCATGATACCATTACCAATATAACCTTCTGTAAATTGATAAACGGCGTAAGCTATAAGACCGAAAGCTATGATTAGTTTTATAATTTTATTGTACATTTTAATAAAGTATTTTATGTAATTCGGATGCTTTTCAGCTTAAAACTGACATCAGTTTTTATTTAGACTGCAAAGAAACTAAATTTTTATTAAAAAAAAGGCATACTAAACAAACAAAACATTTGCTATTAAGTTAAATAAACATAGGTGTTTACAGCATATTTTAAATGTAAAATATAAATAAAAATATTTTTTTAAAAAATGATTTGCAAAGTAATAAAGGCTTTGTATATTTGCCCTCAGTTTTGGAGAAGCCCAAAGTTTAAAAATTACATTTCAGATTTAAAGATATAAGATAATGAGTAAAAGAACATTTCAGCCTTCTAAAAGAAAGAGAAGAAACAAACATGGTTTTAGAGAAAGAATGGCTTCTGCCAACGGTAGAAAAGTTTTAGCGCGTAGAAGAGCTAAGGGAAGAAAAAAATTATCTGTGTCATCTGAAGCAAGACATAAGAAATAATGATTAACAATTGTTGATAATAAAAAGGTGTTACTTAAGTGTAATGCCTTTTTTTATATCTACTGATTACTATTTTTGCAACAAATTATAATTCAACACATAACCATTAAAAATGCCGAAAAACGAAAAACTTAAATCTATTTTAATTATCGGGTCAGGTCCTATTGTTATTGGACAAGCATGCGAATTTGATTACTCAGGATCTCAAGCATTAAGGTCGTTGAGAGAAGATGGGATAGAAACTATTTTGATTAATTCTAATCCTGCCACTATCATGACCGATCCTACTATGGCAGACCATATTTATTTATTACCACTTACTACTAAGTCGTTAATTAAAATTCTAAAGGAACATCCACAAATTGATGCCGTTTTACCAACAATGGGCGGTCAAACAGCGTTAAATTTATGTATAGAAGCAGATGAAAAGGGTATTTGGGAAGATTATGGCGTGGAGTTAATTGGTGTAGATATCAATGCCATTAATATTACTGAAGATAGAGAGCAATTTAGAGAATTAATGGGTAAAATAGGTGTTGAAATGGCACCCCAAGCTACGGCAACATCCTTTTTAAAAGGAAAAGAGATAGCTCAAGAGTTCGGATTTCCCCTTTGTATTAGAGCATCATACACCCTTGGTGGAGCTGGAGCTTCAATTGTTCATGATGAAAAAGATTACGATCAATTATTACGTAGAGGTTTAGAAATTTCCCCAATCCATGAGGTGATGATTGATAAAGCTATGATGGGCTGGAAAGAGTATGAGTTAGAGTTACTTAGAGATAAAAACGACAACGTAGTTATTATCTGCTCTATTGAGAATATGGATCCTATGGGAATTCATACAGGGGATTCTATTACGGTTGCACCAGCTATGACACTTAGCGATAGGACTTATCAAAAAATGCGAGATATGGCTATCAAAATGATGCGAAGCATTGGTGATTTTGAAGGTGGTTGTAATGTGCAATTTGCTGTAAGTCCAGATGAAAAAGAAGACATCATAGCCATCGAAATTAACCCTCGTGTATCGCGTTCTTCAGCATTAGCTAGTAAAGCAACTGGTTATCCTATCGCGAAAATAGCAACAAAATTGGCTATTGGTTATACTTTAGATGAATTAAGTAATCAAATTACAAAATCTACTTCGGCTTTATTTGAGCCTACTTTAGATTACGTAATTGTAAAAATACCTCGTTGGAATTTTGATAAGTTTGAAGGTTCAGACAGAACTTTAGGCTTACAAATGAAAGCCGTAGGAGAGGTTATGGGTATTGGGCGCTCATTTCAAGAGGCGCTTCATAAGGCTACACAATCCTTAGAAATAAAAAGAAACGGTTTAGGTGCTGATGGTAAAGGTTATAAGGATTACAACCAAATAATTGATAAGTTAACTAACGCAAGTTGGGATCGTGTGTTTGCTATTTTTGATGCTATCGAAATAGGTATTCCTTTAAGCCAGATTTATGATATCACTAAAATTGATATGTGGTATTTAAAACAATATGAGGAGTTGTTTCAACTTCAAAAGGAGATATCAAAATTTACAATTGATACTATAGAAAGAGATTTACTTCTTGAAGCAAAACAAAAAGGATATGGCGACCGTCAAATTGCGCATATGCTAAATTGCCTTGAAAGTCAGGTGTATAACAAAAGAGACGAATTCAATATTCAACGCGTTTTTAAACTAGTTGATACTTGTGCTGCGGAATTTGAAGCAAAAACACCATATTACTATTCTACTTTTGAAAGCGAAATGGAAACCGCTGATGGAAATCGTTTTGCTCATAATGAAAGTGTTGTAACTGATAAAAAGAAGATAGTTGTTTTAGGTTCTGGGCCTAACAGAATTGGACAAGGAATTGAATTTGATTATTGTTGTGTACACGGTGTTTTAGCCGCTTCTGAATGTGGTTATGAAACGATTATGATTAACTGTAACCCTGAAACTGTTTCAACTGATTTTGATATCGCTGATAAATTATACTTCGAACCTATTTTCTGGGAGCACATTTACGATATAATTAGACATGAAAAACCTGAAGGTGTTATTGTACAGTTAGGTGGACAAACGGCATTAAAATTAGCAGAAAAACTAACCAAATATGGTATTAAAATTATAGGGACTAGTTTCGAGTCTTTAGATTTAGCTGAGGATAGAGGAAGTTTTTCAAAATTATTAAAAGCCAATAATATACCTTATCCAGAATTTGGAGTAGCCGAAAACGCTGATGAAGCTCTAGCTTTAGCAGATGAGTTAGACTTTCCTATTTTGGTAAGGCCATCTTATGTACTTGGTGGTCAGGGTATGAAAATCGTTATAAATAAAGAAGAATTGGTTGAGCATGTTGTTGATTTACTTCGAAAAATACCAAACAACAAGTTATTATTAGATCATTATTTAGATGGTGCTATTGAGGCAGAAGCTGACGCTATATGTGATGCCGATGGGAATGTGTATATCATTGGAATTATGGAACACATAGAACCATGTGGTGTACATTCAGGAGATTCTAATGCTACTTTGCCTGCTTTTAATTTAGGAGATTTGGTAATGCAACAAATTATTGATCACACACATACTATAGCAAGAGCATTAAACACGGTTGGATTAATCAATATCCAATTCGCAATTAAAGATGATATCGTTTTTATAATTGAAGCGAACCCTAGAGCTTCTAGAACGGTACCTTTCATTGCAAAAGCATACAAGGAACCTTATGTTAACTATGCTACAAAAGTAATGCTAGGTGAAAAGAAAGTAACCGATTTTGTTTTTAACCCTCAATTGGAAGGTTATGCGATAAAACAACCTGTGTTCTCTTTCAATAAGTTCCCTAATGTAGATAAGAGATTAGGACCTGAAATGAAGAGTACTGGAGAGAGTATCTTATTCATCGATAGTTTAAAGGACGATGAATTTTATGAGTTATATTCCCGTAGAAAAATGTACTTAAGTAAATAAATAAAGAAAAAGCCGCTTAATAGCGGCTTTTTTAATTTAGTTTGAGGCTGAAAACAAAGGAAACATTAACACTTTCTGAAATTTTGTTTTTTACTATTTTCGGAATCTTAATGTCAAAATCCGAAGCATTAACATCAAAGTTCCCGGATATTTCAACAACATTATTATCTAAAGAGTAGGTTATAGGTACTATTTGTATTCGCTTCGATTTTCCATGGAAAGTTAAAGTGCCTTCTATCCAATTTTCATTTGAATCATGAATTATTTTTCCTTTAAAAGTTGCTTTTGGAAATTTAGTTGACTCCGCATAATTTTCATTAAAATGCTCTTCCATTAAAGCGTTTTTAAATCGAAAACCCTTAACTAATACTAAAGCAGCAAATTCACTATTCTCAGCATTAAAAATGGCTGTTACTGAATTATTTTTAGCTCTAACTTCTTCGAAGGAGGGTACAGATGCTTCAAAATTAACGCTACCAGTTTTGGTAATGTACTTAGCTTGCGAAAATATATTTAAGCTTAAAAGGGCAATTAAATAAACAAATGATTTCATCTATAATGTTGCGTAACGAGTTAAAATTATAAATTGGGTGAAAAACACATTAGTTTTCTAAAAAGCCATCATTAACCCATTGTTGCACCAAAGCTCTATTAGCTTGCGACATTAATCCGCCTTGTGGCATTGGATTATTAGCATCGTTAATTCTTTGTATTAAACCTCGATTTTCAACGGCACTTTTTACCTCTGCATAGGTTGTTAACGACATAGGGGCGCCATTTGTAGTTGGGTTTCCATGACATGATGTACAAAAATTACTCATAATGCTTTGTATGTGCCCATTGTAAGTTACATTACCTGATGGATTAGGGTTCGGATTTGGATTTGGTTCAGCAGAATCATCACTACTTGAACAACTAAATATCAATAATGAAATTGATAAAACGTAAATTAAATTTTTAATATTCATAGCATTGGTTTTTAAATTATTTTTTATTTGATAGATTGGTTAAAATCTTCTACTTAAGTTAAATCCAAAATATATATCACCTTCACTCCAATCACCAGAAGCTTGTCCCATAAAACCATTAATATTCATAGCTTGAGCATTGGAAAAATGCATTTGGAATACGTGTCCGCCAGTTTCTAAATCAAATCCAATGGATAATGGATTTTTAAAAGGAGAATTATTAGCTCTATTGAGGTGCCAGCCATAGTCGGCATTGATAGACCAGCGCTTTCCTAATTTATGTCTTCCTCCAATACCTAAAGCAAATTGTGATTTATCTTGTTGAGATACGGTTACATAGTTATCATGAAAAAAAGTTGGTGCTATTTCAACGGAAAAATTGGTGTTTATTTTTCTTGCTACTAAAAGTTGAAACGCATAACCTAAACGGTCGTTGAACTCTAAACCTGGAATATTATCTTCATCTAGTGCTGTATTAATTTGAATGGAGTTAAAACCTACAATAGTAAAAGGAGAGCCATTTTCTTTCTGTCTCAACAATCTGTATTTAGCTGATATTTCATATATTTTTAAGAACGAACTACGAGACACTCCAACATTAAAAGCATCAGAAATTCCATAAACAAAGTTTAAACGTGTTACTGCATTATCTAAACCAAAAAAGGTATCAATTCCATCCTTAATAGTCCCGAATCTGTGAGAAACAATGAATATGAATTCATTTTTGTTAGCTAGCTTAGTAGATTCAAAATTTACAATTTTTAATCCTTTAAATGCAGCAAAGGCATATTCATTTCCTGTTGAATCGGTATCTATTTCATTCAACAAATCATCTTGAGCAAGAATAGATAACGGGAAAAGTAATAAAATAAACATTAAAATTTTCATAAGCTTATTTGGTTTATTGTTTAATTATTTTTTTGGTTTTTAAAATGCCTTCTGAGGAAATACTAATAAAATATAGCCCATTTGGTAAGCTAGTTACATCCATTTCTTCTTCCAATATACTACTAAAATATACTTGTTTGCCTAATAAATTGAAAATCTTAACCTCGTCTATCAGAACATTTATAGGTAGATTTATATTGATAAATGATTTTGCAGGATTTGGAGATATTGAAAACCCTTTAGTTTGGAAATCGTTAATGCTAAGCGAGTTTTGAACAGTAATAGTTCCAGCCATTGATAATGGATGAAAACTACACTCATATGGATTACTCCCTTCAACGGTAAAAACTTTTGAGTACGTCATACCATTACCAGTAATTGACCCGCTATTAAAATTTTCTGCACTTCCAGCCAAACTTGTAACGGTATGTGCAAAATTATCAGTCCATGTCCAGATTACGGTATCTCCAACATCTATTGTTAAATCTACATTCGTTCCCATACCAATCTGCCAATTAAGGTTATGAGTTGTTTGAGCGCTTATGCTCATTATTCCCAAAAAAAATAATGTAAGTAGTTTTGTTTTCATTGTTTTAGTTTTTTGATTAATCAATTACTGTACATTGGTCTAGTTTGATTTGTTCTAATAAATCGTCATAGCCTATAAAACGTCCTTTAATTTTGATTTGGGAATTGTGCGAGAGGGATTTTTGTAAATTCTCTTGAAACTGACAAAAAATAATATTGTTTAAGGTAAGATTTGTGGGATTTAAATTTGTTATTGAGCCAGTTACTTCAATAGTTTTGTTAAGATATTTAGTTTCTGAATCAATTGGATTTATAGAAAATTCATTAATTAATGTGTTTGATGTAAGTTGAAAACTAGATGTTTCATTTGCTATGTTTCTATGGTTTTGGTACACGTATTTATACAAACAAATAGCTGTAATAATGATTATGATTAAAACTATTAGCCTTTTCATAGCGTTGTTTAAAAAATTTTTAAAACTGCTTCGGTATTTAATACCGAAGCAGTTGCTAGCTAACCAAACATCTCCTACTTTGTAGGATAAAATAATCCGATCATGTAACTTTTCTTTTTCATAAAAGTATTTCTACTAGCTTAGTTTTCATTGTATTATAAGAGATTAGTCTTAGTTACAATTATTTTTATATCTCAGCCTATCATTACCACCTACTCTTAAATCTATTTTAGAATCAGAGTATTGTGATATTTCATGTAATACCCATCCGTTATTGCAATAAGGTAAATTAGGAATGTCAATAGTTACTGTTATATTATTACCCGTTCCATTGGCTGCCCAAGTGCCATAATCAGTGCCACCAGAATAATAAGCGCTTACCGTTCCGTCATTTTGAAAGTTGAATGTGTAGCCATCATATACATCATCATAATCATTTCCATAGCGCTCTAATTTATCAACTGTCCAGCCAGAGCAATTCGTTAGTATATTAATAAGTTCGTCTGAAGTACAATCGTTACAATCATCGTCGTTATAATCATAGTCGTCGTCTTCATCACAAGAGTCTCCATAATAATTAATTGCATTTTCTAATTCAATTAACGTATTAATTACTATTTCTGAGTCATCAAAGAGGGTTACTGTTAAAGGGAAATCAATTGTAACAACATCGTTATTTTGCAAACTCTTCAAGAAACTGTATAATGCTTTATCAGAATCTAAAATTACAGTATCAACAACTTCATTGTTAGAGTTATATATAAAAGTAGTAATGGGGTAATTAAAATCTAAACATTCAATGTCTTCATCATGCTCGTTTTCACCGTTGCAATTATTTGAATGTGTAATTAGTTCGCTAAAATCGTTAATGTTAACTTCCGTATAATCAGCTAAGACTATTTGTATAGGGTATATGATTTTGATGATATCAACATCATCATCGGAGTCATCAAAAATGTGTTCAATTACCTTGTAATCTTCTTTTGAATTAATTGTAATTTCTTCGCCATTAACATTTACAAATACTGGTAGTTTTATGTAGAAACAATTCGCTTTATCAATAATATTATCTACGGAGCCATCATTTGTCGATGTTTTTTTCATTAAACTTGCTACGGCGGAGTTTGATGCTAAAAGCTCTTCAGGAGGTGTTTCTATAATTTCGGTTTCTTCAGTTCTGCACGAAAATAAAGTCAGCAGAACCAATAAAGTTAAAATCGCTATTTTATTGATGGATGATTTCATAATTAAAAATACTCCATTCGGAGCGTTTAATAATTAAACAACTTAAACTTTAAAACTCCTGAAAATTTTTAATAATTTTTTTATATAACTTTAATGCATAAAATATTACATCTTGAGTAAAGACCTTAATGACCATATTTGCGAAGACAAAGTCTTTGAAAGTATCTATAATAAGTATTTACAAGACTTAATAAATTTTTTGTATTACAAATTTGGTTCGCAAATTAATCCAAACGATATAGCCCAAGACGCTTTTATTAAGCTTTGGGATAATTGTAAAAGTGTTACTTTAAGCAAAGCCAAATCTTACGTGTTTACTGTTGCAAATAACATGATGTTAAATGAAATTAAGCATCAAAAAGTGGTTTTAAAATATCATCAACAAAAACCAAAAGATTACACTATTGAATCTCCAGAGTTTATCTTAGAAGAAGAGCAATTTTTAAAGCGTTACCAAAAAATATTGGAATCCCTCAGCGAGGAACAACGAGTGGCTTTTTTATTAAATAAAGTTGAAGGAAAAAAGCATAGTGAAATTGCTGAACTCTTAGGAATCACCCAAAAAGTAGTTGAATATAGAATATATAGTGCGTTTAATATTTTAAAGAAAGAACTGGAAGGATTTAAAATAAAATAATCAGGAGTTTTAAAGTTTAGATTGTTATATATTAAAGTTAAGGATACATGGATAAGGAAAACTTAATAAGAAAATGGCTTAATGGCGAGCTTACAAATGATGAAAAGACAGCATTTGATAAGTTGGATGATGCTCAATTAAACCGATATATAATTGATAAAGCTCAGCACTTTAAACCGACTCATTTGTATAAGACCAATGATTTTAATGCGTTTAAAACAGCATATATAGCTTCAAAAAAATCAATAAAAACTGTAAATTGGTATAAACCTTTATTAAAAATAGCAAGTGTAATTATCATTGCTTTAGGGGTTTATTTCTCATTTTTTTTCAATAACAATAATTTTGTAGAAACTTTAGCGAGCCAAAAAACAACCGTAGAGCTTCCTGATAATTCAAAAGTTGAATTAAATGCCTTATCTTCGATTAAATATAGTACCAGAGATTGGGATAATAAAAGAGCGGTAGAATTGAAAGGCGAAGCTTATTTTAAAGTAGCAAAGGGACAAACCTTCAATGTTATAACTAGTGATGGTGTTGTAACTGTGGTTGGTACTCAATTTAACGTAAAACAACGCAGTGATTATTTTGAGGTTAAATGTTTTGAAGGTGTTGTTAAAGTTTTTTCAGACACAATTATAAGTCAATTATTGGCGGGTGATACATTTCAAATATTGGAAGGAAAGTTTACAACAGGCAAAACTTTATCAGAATCACCTAAATGGATACATAATATGAGTGACTTTTATGCTATTCCTTTTAAGGAGGTTTTATCGGAGATAGAAAGACAATATAATGTTGAGGTTACTTTTAAAAATATAGATGTCAATAGGTTATTTACAGGAGTGTTTACTCATGAAAGTCTTGAAAATGCCCTTATTGCAATTACACAGCCAATGAATATGACCTATGAATTGAGTTCTTCAAACTTGGTAATTATTCATGGAAAAAACAATTAATAGAACAAATACTTTATACTGTCTATTACTTTTTATTTTTTTTAATGGTTATTCACAAAGCACCATTAAAAAAGAGTCACTTTCTCATATTTTAAGTACTATACAAGCGCATTACAACGTTCAGTTCAATTACGCTGAAGATACCATAGAAAACATTTTTTTATTTCCACCTAATAAGGATTTATCATTAGAGGAAGTCTTGGTTTACCTCGATTTAGAAACTGGATTATCATTCTTAAAGATGAGTGAAAGTATTGTTTTAGTAAAACCAAAGGAAAACCTCTTTTTTTGTGGTTATTTAAAAGATAGAGATAATTTAAAGTTGCTTGAAGCAGCAACAATTCAAACGAACAACACTTCTACAATTACAGATCATAATGGTTTTTTTCAAATAGAAATAAAAAACCTAAATGAATTAGTTACAATTCGGTTTTTAGGATACAAAACAATTACAAAGTCGTTTAAGGAATTTTCAAAATTAACCTGTGAGGATGTTTTTTTAACGCCAAACTTTCAACCACTATCTGAGGTTGTAATTACTAATTATATAGCAAGCGGAATAAACAAAATAAGTAATGGATCTTATGAAATAAATTTTTCAGATTTTGAAATTCTTCCAGGTTTGATTGACAACGACGTTTTACAATCTGTTCAGGCATTTCCAGGTATTTTAAGTGTTAATGAAACGGTTTCAAATATTAATATTCGTGGTGGCACGCATGATCAAAATCTAATTCTTTGGGATGGGATAAAAATGTATCAATCTGGTCATTTTTTTGGATTAATATCAATGTATAATCCACAAATAACACAACATGTGTCTTTAAGGAAAAATGGAAGTGATGTCAGCTTATCTGATGGTGTTTCCGGAACTATTTTGATGGAAACTGAAAAAGAAATTAATAATCATTTTAAAGGTGCCTTGGCACTTAATTTAACAGATGCTAGTGGATTTGCAGATATTCCAGTAAATGAATTTTCCTCGCTTCAAATTGCAGCTCGTAAATCGATTAGCGATTTTGTTGAAACACCAACTTACACAGCTTTTTTTGATAGAATTTCTCAAAACACAGAGGTTGCTTCGAATGTGTCTGCTATTACAAATACAAATGAGACTTTTGATTTTTATGACACGTCGTTGCGATGGATTTATAAAATTAGTGATAAAGATGATATACAACTTAACTTTATTAATGTTCATAACCAACTTATGTTTACCGAAAATGCTACGGTAGATAACGTTGATGAATCCCGAGAAAGCAAACTTACTCAAAACAGTATTGCTGGTGCTTTGCATTATAATAGGCTTTGGAATGATGATTTTAAAACTGAATTTGAGGTTTATGAAACAGACTACGAGTTAAAAGCATTAAACGCCAACATACTAGATTCGCAACGTTTTTTGCAAGAAAACAAAGTGTCTGAAACAAGTGTAAAACTAAAAGCACATTATAAAATAAATAACTATTTTGAACTTTTAAATGGTTATCATTTTGTTGAAACCAAAGTAACGAACCTTGATGATGTTGATGTTCCATTATTTAGGATACTTGTTTCTGAAGTTTTAAGAACTCATGGTGTTTTTTCTCAACTTGGATATAAGTCTGAAAGTAAAAAAACAGCCTTAAATATTGGGTTGAGATATAACTATATTGGCAAGTTTAAAAAATCGATTTTCGAACCAAGGGTTACATTTAATCATCAATTCTTAAAGTATTTTTCGTTCGAAATCCTTGGTGAATATAAACATCAAAACACTTCGCAAGTAATTAATTTTCAGAATGACTTTTTGGGCATTGAAAAACGTAGATGGCAATTAGCAAATAACGAGAGCATACCGATTATTACTAGCAAACAAATATCTACAGGTGTTAACTATAATCATCGAGGTTGGTTATTCGATATCGATTTTTATTTTAAAGAGGTAAATGGTATTACAAGTCAAAGCCAAGGATTTCAAAATCAATATGAATTTATTAAAACCCAAGGGAGCTACGATGTAAAGGGATTAGATTTATTATTAAGAAAAAAAATGAATCGTTTCAATACTTGGTTAAGCTATTCTTTGATGGATAACCGCTATAGTTTTGAAGATTTAGAAACAAATTACTTTCCAAGCAATTACAATATTGCACATTCAATAAATATAGGAACAACCTTTAAAACTAATAATTTGAAGCTTTCGGCAGGACTAAATTGGCATACTGGAAAACCAACAACGGTACCAGTTTTTAATAACGAAATTGTAAACAACACGATAAATTATGGACCCACTAATGCTTCAAATTTAAAGGATTACATGCGCTTGGACGTTTCAGCTATTTATAATTTTAAACTTACCAATAAGGTTAGAGCGCATTTAGGGGCTTCAATTTGGAATGTTTTAGACAAACAAAATGAGGTTAATAATTTTTTCCGAATAAACGAGCAAGAGGTTTTAGAAACCAAACAATACTCTTTAGGTATTACTCCTAATGCCGTTTTTAGAGTATACTTTTAAAGTTCTAATTTTAAATTCTGATTTTTAAGAGCATCTAAATGGTCTTCCATTTTAAATTCAGAAGATTTAAATTTTGAGGACCTATTTTTTGCTTGCTCTTGTCTAGCTATACTTCTGGCAAACCGTCTTACAGTTTGTTCAGAATTTAATATAATACCTGGAACAGGTACATTTTTTCCGTTTTCGTCCTTTGCTACCATTGTAAAATACGAAGAATTACAATGTTTTTTCTTGCCTGTTTGAATATTTTCTGCTTCCACACGAACACCAACAACCATAGAGGTTCGACCTGTGTAATTAACAGATGCCTTTAGGGTTACCAATTCGCCAACGTCAATAGGGTTTAAAAAATCTACTTTATTAACTGATGCAGTTACGCAATAATGTCTGGAGTGTTTTGAAGCACAAGCAAATGCTACTTGGTCCATTAAATTTAAAATATAGCCACCATGAATTTTACCGCTAAAATTCGAGTGAGATGGTAACATTAGCTCTGTAATAGTAATTTGAGAATCTTTAATATGTTTAAACATAAATAATTAATTTTAATCGTCTTCTTCAGCGCGTTTTATTATGGACTCAGGAAGTGCTTTTTTCGCTTTTGCACCCATTTTTTTTAGTTTTTCAACACTTGTAATGAGGTTGCCTCTTCCTTCAACCAATTTATTCATAGCAGCTGAATAATCTGTTTTAGCCGCATCAATTTTTTTGCCAACACCAGTTAAATCACTTACTAAACCTTCAAATTTGTCATATAAAGCACCCGCTTGTCTTGCAATTTCAATAGCATTTTGTTGTTGCTTTTCGTTATTCCACATGCTGTCAATGGTACGTAGTGTAGCTAAAAGGGTAGAAGGTGTTACAATAACAATATTTTTTTCGAACGCTTTGTTATAAATAGAATTGTCTTCGTTTACAACCACAGCAAATGCTGGTTCGATAGGAATAAACATCAATACAAAGTCTGGCGACTCTATATCGTATAAATCTTGATAGTTTTTGTCTGAAAGTTGGTCTACATGCTTTCTAATTGAATTTACATGTGCTTTTAAAAAGCGGTCTTTATCTTCATCATCAGCATTAACCAGACGTTCATAATCGGTTAAGGATACTTTGCTGTCGATAATCATTTTCTTTCCATCGGGAAGGTGAAGAACAACATCTGGTAATACGCGCGAACCATTTTCTAGTGTAAAACTTTGTTGCACAAAATACTCTCTGTCTTTTTCTAACCCAGATTTTTCCAGAACACGCTCCAAAACTAATTCACCCCAGTTCCCTTGCATTTTGCTATCACCCTTTAAAGCCCTGGTTAGGTTTGTGGCTTCTTTGGTCATTTGTTGGTTAAGGTCTTTTAAACCCAACAGTTGCTCTTTTAAAGCGGAATGCATACTAATGCTTTCCTTTTGGGTTAAATCTACTTTTTCTTCAAATGTTTTTATTTTTTCTTGAAGCGGATTTAATATGTTTTTTATGTTTTCTTTATTTTGTTCTGTGAATTTATTAGATTTTTCCTCAAGTATCTTGTTGGCTAATAATTCAAAGTCTTTACGTAATTGTTCCTGTCTTTCTTCTAGTTCCTTATCGCGTTTTAAATATTGTTCTTGAAGATTATCGTATTCGGTATTTTTTCTTGCCAATTCGGAATTTAATAATTCTTTTTCGCTACGTATATGTTCGCGTTCACTTTCTATTTTATTTAAATTTTGTTTTAATTCATCAATAGTTAAACGCATTTGATTTTGGCGTTCTTCAAGGGTGCTTTGTTCACTTTTACCTTTAAGCTTTGTAATAAGTATCCCTAAATAGGCTCCAATTACAGCTGAAATAATTATGGCAAGTATAAGAATTAGGTTATCATTCATTAAAAAAAGAATTTAGTCAAAGATAAATTTTTTAGATGAAGGATTTAGTGTTATTATGGTAGTAATTTGTAAAAATATTTTATAAAATAGAAGTGTTTATTTCAATGTCAGCGTATTTCCAAGCACTATCAAATTCGTTCTTTATTTTGTTTGCCTCATCTAATTTACCTTGAGCTTCAAGACTTTTATATAAGCCAAATAGGGACCATCCGTTTTGTCTGAGCAATGCTAAATCTTCACGATAAATTTTTTCAGCTTCGGCATGTTTTTTAGCTTTCATTAATACATAGCCTAAATTTTGCCTAGGAGGAATATACCATGCAGAGGGCTCATTATAAATGAGATTATCTTCCATTTCAACAGCTTTTTTTAAATGCACAATAGCAGAGTCATAATCATTTATAGCTATAGCAATTTCCCCTGAAACCACCTCGAAGGCCAATTTAGCTATTGTTGTACCATTATCAAATCCTGTAGCTACAATTGTTTCTAAATCGGGGTCTTTAATCATTTCGCCAATAGCATCAAGTTCTTCTTTTGCTTCTTTGATATTGTTTTTTCTGGTAAACGCAACTCCTCTAGCATAATGCCAAATAAGTTTCAGGTGTTTTATATCATCATTAGGTTTAGGAAAAGTTAAAATGTCATTCCACTTTCCAAAGCGAGTATACGCCAAAAGTGGTGTAGCAGCAAAATTTTGTAAAAAATGAAGTTCTTCCATTTCGCCAACGGGTACTTTCTCAGCAGTTTTTTTGGCTGCATCTATAGCTGTTTCGCTATCTCCTAATAAACTGGCAGCAGACCATAAAAAATGAATGTTATGAGGGTAATACCCTAGCGGATACATGCCTTGTGCATAACATTGCGAAATATAATCTTCATCAGCTAATATGGCTTTTTGATTAGCGATTACAGCATCTTTATATCGGCCAACTCTAATGTAAATGTGCGATGGCATATGCACAATATGTCCAGCAGCAGGCATTAATGAGCCAAGTTTTTCTGCACTAGGAACACCTAAATCTGGTTGCGGTAATTCTATCATATGAATATAATAATGATGTGCTCCTGGGTTGTTTGGGTTTAATTCGATAGCTTTTTCAAGAGCAGTCTTTGCTTCGAGGATGTTTGGAGAAGGATTACCCTGCTTGTCCCAATAATTCCAGGGCACCGTATTCATAACAGAAGCAGCATATAAAGTTAGAATGTCTGAGTCTTCTGCATATTTGGTTACAACGTCTTCCATAGCTTCCATGTAGGACATATTGAGTTCTGCCACGTCTTTGGATAAATCAGTGGAATAACGATGTGTTAATGCTTTGATTAATGCTTGTTCTTTAGCTGTTACTTTTAAAGCTAACCGATTTGCTTTTGCTATAGCTTCATTATATTTATTTTTACGATCCTCATCGGGTAGAGGATCATTAATATTTGGACCTAAAGTATAAGCTTGACCCCAAAAGGCCATAGCGCAGTTTGGATCTAACCGTGCGGCTTCCATAAAGGACCGATGAGCTTCAGCATGATTAAACCCATAAGTAAGTCTTATACCTTGATTAATGAACTTTTGTGCTAATGTGCTATTTGTACTCACAGTAAAAGTGTGTGTTCCTAGGTTTTCAAATAATGGAGAGATTTGTTTTGTTGTGTCAACATCTGTTAATAGAAAGTTTGCTGGTGTGCAGCTTATTGAATTTACTCCGATTTTGTTGGAATAATCAAAAGTATCTACATCTTTTATTTTAACCGAAATTGAAATTACAATAACGATTAAAGTAACCAAAAAGGCGAATTTAGTTTTCATAATTGTTTAATGTTAAAAACAAATATAGATTACCGAATATGGTTGAAAATGAGGTGGTTAATAGCTGTAGTAAATGTAATTAAAAATTAACTAAAAATAAAGTTAAGCAGTTAAAATATAAATTGTTGTAGTTTTTAGACATTAAAAAAAACGCCTTATGGCGTTTTTTTTAAATTTTACTAAAGTTAAAATCTATGCGATTTTTAAATATTTTTTTGATACAAAATCAAATGTAAAATACATGACACCTGCATAAAAGAAATCACCAATTAAAGAATTTCTAAAAAATGGAATAGCCAAAGTATAGCATTCTATTAAACCATCAATGGTTTTAGGATAGGCTAAAAACCAAACCCCTAAGTTAGTGATTATAAAAAAGCTTATGCTTGATAATAATATAGTAGTGATGCTAACTTTTTTCGATTTTAAGCCAATGAAACCTACTAGAATAAAAGCCAAATACACAAAAATTGAAATCGTGTAAAGCCCTAAAAATAAATCAGAAATAAACATCGCCAACAAGGGTACTAAAAAAGCAAATCTTTTATCAGTAAAGTAAACTCCAGAAAAGAGAGCCATTGCTGTTATCGGTGTAAAATTCGGCATATGAGGAAATAGACGAATTATAGCCGCAACCAAAATAAATAAAATTATAACTATTTGTTTTTTATTAAATAAAGAGCTCATCATTAATTTTTTATACTTCAAAAGTAATATTAATTGTAATAAGATTAAAATTTAAGAATAGATTTTTACTTTTGCACTGAAATTTGGTTTTATCTACTTCACGTGGATGAATTAAAAGGGAATCTGGTGTAAATCCAGAACTGTTCCCGCAACTGTAAGTTTATGCTGAATTTATTTCAGTACCTCATGAGAGAGGATGTTATTAACTGCAATACCACTGGCACTGTGCTGGGAAGGTTTAATAACATAAAATGAGTCAGGAGACCTGCCATTTTCAAAACAAATAAGTTAAACTTTCGGGATAAAAGTTTGCGTATGATAATCCATGCGATTCTCGATTAATTATTAATTAAAATGAACAAAAAAACAAAAGTTTTTGGTGTCCTATGTTTAGGATTATCAACGGTTGGTTTTGCTCAAAAGCAAGCAGATTCAACTAAAGTAGAGCAACTGGATGAAGTTGTTATTACCGATTCGCGTTTTGAATTAAAGCGCGAAAACTCCGGTAAGACGGTTATTAAGATTTCAAATAAAGAAATTGAAAATAGCCAAGGCAGAACTATTTCAGAATTGATAAATACCAAAAGCGGTATTGAAATTAATGGGAATCGGAGTGCTGAAGGCAACAATTTAGGGTATTATGTAAGGGGTGGAAATAACAGACAAGTTTTAATTTTAATTGATGGCATTCAAGTTAACGATGCATCAGGAGTTGCGAACGATTTTGATTTACGCTTAATAGATTTAAACACTATTGAATCTATTGAAATTATTAAGGGAGCAGCAAGTACGTTGTATGGAAACGCAGCAGCAACAGCAGTAATTAATATTACTACTAAAAAATCATCTAAAGACGAAATTTCAGCAAGTTTTTTAACTGTTGTGGGTACAAACCAAACTCAAGATGATTTAAATTATAACGGCTCCAGTTTTACAAATAATGTGTCTGTAAGCGGAACGTCAAATAAATTCAATTATTTGGCAAGTTTTGGAAACCGTTTTGTGGACGGGTTATCGGCAGCAAAATCTGAAAACCCAGAGAAAGATGCTTTTTCAAGATATAATACTAACATAAAGTTGGGTTATCAAATTAACAAGACTGTTGAAATTACCACTTTTGCTAGTTACGACAAGTTTAAAACAGATATTGATGGATTTCCTGCGCCTGCTTACACTTTTGCAGATACTAACGACAAGTACACTTCAGAACAAACACGATTTGGAATTGCTCCAAAGTTTAATTATCAAAATGGAGTTTTTCAAGTAAATACAGCTTTTACCAAAATAAACAGAGAAACCATTTCGGACTTTAGTACTATACATGAAGCCGAAAGTATCGTAATTGATGCGTTTAACAAATACACGTTTAACAACAAATTTTATACTATTGTTGGGGTTAATTATGGTGATTACAAAAGTTTATTTGCTCAAGAAGAATCATTTACAAATACCGACCCTTATTTAAATGTAGTGTACGTATCAGATTTTGGCTTAAACTTGAATGCGGGAACACGTTTGAACAACCATAGCGAGTATGGTTCGCATTTGGTTTATAGTTTAAATCCGTCATATAATATAAAAGTGAAAGATGGATATGCAAAGGCTTTCGGTTCGTATGCCACATCATTTATAGCACCAAATTTGTCACAATTGTTTGGTTTTTTTGGTCCAAATCCTGACTTAAAACCTGAAGAAAACACAACTATTGAAGGCGGTTTAGAGTTTAATACTAAAGACGGATTTCGATTAAGTGGCGTATTTTTTAATAGAAAAGAAGAGCATACTATTATTTATAGCACCATGTATGAAAACGCATTGGATGAGGCTTCAGTTCAAGGTTTTGAATTAGAAGCTGAATTTAACGTTGGAAAAGATTTGGCAATAAATTCAAATTATACATTTACTGAATTGAAGGATGGTGTAAGGTTGAGAGTACCAAAGCATAAAGTAAATACGAGTATTGGATATAGTTTTTCTGAGAATACATTTGCATCTTTTAACTATCAATTTGTTGGAAGTAGAACGGATTTAGACTTATCCACTTTTCAAAATGTTGAGCTAGAGTCTTTTTCATTATTTGATTTATACTTTAGCCAGAAATTGATAAAAAATAAAGTGAAGTTATTTACGAGTATAACTAATGTTTTTAACGAGGATTATTTTGAAATATTGGGCTACACTACTAAAGGAAGGAATGTAAACATAGGGCTTAATATAAGTTTATAGGAATAAAAAAGCTCCTCGTTTTAAAGCGAGGAGCTTTTTTATTTTAGTCGATAATTAATCCTCCTTCATGAGGATTAAACTCGTTACTATCTTTTAATATTTTAAGTGACCTTTCAGCTTTAAATTTTATAATTTCAAACTTACCAGTTGAGCTTTCAATATCTGCAAGTGCTAATGCGAGCATAGGCTCATTTAAATCACCTAAAACACCATAGTTTCCCGGTCTTTCTTCGTATTCAAAACCAAAAGAAGGCACTAAACCAGTACTAGGTACAGATTCATCATTTTTATTGACACCATTAGCAACCAAAGGTTGCATAGCATATGTATGACTTGGATTTGCACCTTGTTTTTCAAAATTTGGTGAATCATAGAGTGTTCTGGATGCTTGTGTTTTTCCAGTTGTATTGGTTCCTATTTGTATAACTTCAATATAAGGGATTAATCCATTTATTAGACCTTCGCTGGCTGAAGCACTTCTGCCTGTTGTGAGTACATATAATTTGCTCAGATTTAAACTATTAATGGCATTGCCGTTTTGCAACTGAGTTTCAAACAAATAATCTGTATTCTCAGATTGAAAATTTTCGTTGAAAATAAGTTTTTCAAAAACTTCTCCTGAAAATTGACCAGTAATCATGCTTGCTAAATAGGTAGTCGTTGTTACTGAACCACCTGGGTTATATCTTAAGTCTAACACCAAATGCTGTACATTATTAGATTTGAAATCGCCAAAAACCGTATTTAAGGCATTTTCAGAACCAGCTGTAAAGCCGTTGTACATTAAATAACCAACATTTTCGCCACCAACATTAAAAATTTGCGTTTGATAAATAGGGTTTTCAGTATATACTGTTTTGGTTAAGCTAATAGTTTCTCCAGTTGGTACAATAGAGTCATCATTGGTTTCAGGTGTGCCATTGTCATCAAAAACACCAATGTTTATAGTGTATGATTCTTGGTTTAATAGCTGAGAAAAGTTGTTTTCGTTGAGAATAGTTCCATCAATACCATAAAAAATATCTCCGCGCTCAACACCATTTGAATCTGCACTGGAATTAGGAAGTACCAACCTAACAACCCCTATAACTTCTGTGGTACTATTAGGTGCATAGAACAATGTAAATTCCATGCCATTTACAGTAGAAGTTCCCTGAAACTGTTGTTCTAAAGCAATATAATCATCAACAATCCAACTAAATCTATCTACGGTTTGTCGTTCATGTATTAAACTTTCAAACAAATCAAACGGGTTTGAATAGCTATTTAAATAATCAGCATATTCAGCATTACTTGAAAATCTATCATCTGCAAGATTAGGAATTTCAGCCTTATATAAATAGAATACATTCATCCCTTTCCAAATAAAATCATTTATTTCGCTGGCGGTAATAAGGTTGTCGTCATTATCTTGAAAACAGCTAATAGTTGAGAACGACACTATCAGTATTAGAAATAGGGCTTTTAAATTTTTCATGGCAATTCTTTTATTATAAGTAGTCTATAAAACCCTAAATTTACTTACATTATTGTGGAATAAAAAATATTTGTAACAAATTTGATTCTTATTCGTCGTAATATCAAATAGCCTAAATAAAGCTTTTTTTGACTAAACCAAACCAAAAATGACTCAAGCGGAGTTTTTAAATATTGTAATGCCTTTTAAAGATAAAGTATTTCGTCTTGCAAAACGATTACTGGTATCTACTGAAGAGGCTGAGGATGCTACGCAGGAAGTTCTTTTAAAATTATGGAATAATAAAAAGAAGATACAAGAGTATAAAAATGTAGAGGCTTTTTCTATGACAATGACAAAGAATTTTTGTTTTGATAAGTTAAAATCTAAACAAGCACAAAATTTAAAAATTGTACATAGCAATTATGAAGACAATAACACATCGTTACAAAAGCAAATTGAAATAAGCGATAGCGTAAGTTGGGTAGCAAAAATTATTGAAGATTTGCCCGAACAACAAAAATTGATTATTCAATTACGAGATATAGAAGAATATGACCTTGATGAGATTGCTAAAATGTTAGATATGAATAATACAGCAGTAAGAGTAAATTTATCAAGAGCCAGAAAAACAATAAGAGAAAAATTAACTAATACACATAGTTATGGTATTAAATAGCATAGAAAAATTACTAGAAAAGTACGAAAACGGTGAAACATCCCTTAAAGAAGAACAAGTGTTGAAAAACTATTTTTCCAGCGACACAGTTGCGCCACATTTAGAAATGTATAAACCTATGTTTGACTATTTTTTGGTAAGCCAACAAGAGCAATTTACTAAAGACGTTCCATTAAAAACTAAGACAATTTTTAATTATAAATGGATTTCTGTCGCAGCAGTAGCGGTTCTTATGCTAGGGTTTTATTTCAGTAACTCATTCGGTAATGAATTAGGTACTTATGATGACCCAGAATTAGCTTTCAACGAGTTTTCAAAATCTATGGAAATGATTTCACAAAGCTTCAATAAAGGCGCTTCAACCGTAGGATATTTAGATGAAGTAAATAAGGGAACTTCAACACTTGGGTATCTTAACGAAATTGAAAACTCAACGAGTATAATTTTTAAAAAATAATCAGTTAAAAACACAATGAAGAATTTAAATAACTTAAAAACAAGAACAATGAAAAATAAATTAATAGTATTCGTAATGGCCATTATGTTATTACCATTAACTGGAATGGCTCAAGGTGATATTTTTGATAAATATAGCGACAACGCCGATGTTACCTATGTAAACATTAAGCCTAAAATGTTTCAAATGATTGCAAAAATCGGGGTTAGTACTGATGATCCTGAAGCACAGGCGTACATGGATATGGTAAAAAGTATTACCAGTTTTAAAACGATTGTAACAGATAATAAAACTATATCAACAGATATTGCAAAGTGGGTAAAATCTCGTTCTAGTTCTTTAGAAGAATTAATGGAAGTTAAAGATGATGGTACTACTGTTAAATTTTATGTGAAAGAAGGTAAAGACGCAGACCACGTAAAAGAGCTTTTAATTTTTGTAAATGGCATTGATAAAGTGATGAAAGAAAGTGTTGAGATTAATGGTCAACAAAGACGTATTGAAACCGTTGTATTATCGATGACTGGTAACATTGATTTAAACGAAATATCTAAGCTTACTCAAAAAATGAACATCCCTGGCGGTAAGCATTTAGAGAAGAAAAACTAATAAGAAAACATCAATCATGCTACGAACAATCAAATATACTTTATGCACACTATTTGCCACAGTTATTTTAACTAGCTGTGGTGATGGTGTAAGTCTGCAACGTTATTATGTAGATAACCAAGAAGCTAAAAACTTTATAACTCAAGATTTACCTATTTCAATGATTAAGATTGATAAATCTAACTTTTCAGAAGAACAACATGAAGCTTACGAGTCTGTTAATAAGTTAAATTTTCTAGGTTATAAGTCTAATGAAACAGACATAGCAACTTATAATGCTGAAATTTCAAAAGTAAAAGCCATTTTAAGTGATAGCAAGTATAACGACTTAATGGAATTTAGCGATAAAGGAAATAAAGTTATAGTAAAGTATGTTGGTGATGAAGACGAAGCAGATGAAGTAGTTATTTTTGGTAGCGCAAAAGATATGGGTTTTGGTATTGTTAGAATTTTAGGAAATGATATGAATCCAGAAAAAATGGTTACTTTAATAAGTGCTTTACAAAATGCTAATGTTGAAGAATCACAAGTTCAAGATATTATGAATTTCTTTAAGTAATTTATAGTAATGTTAATAAAAAAAAGCTTCCTTAATGGAAGCTTTTTTTGTTTGTATTATTACCGTCTTTTATATCTTCTTTAGATTTAGAATTTGTGTAAAATAGGTTAATGATGATTGCAAAAAACAATAGAGTAAGAATGGTTAAAACAACAAAATTATCCAGAATATCAAGTATTCCAAAGATGAAAATGCCTCCACCCATTAAACCAGAAAGTATTAAAGATTGTTGGTTGTTTAACATAGCTAGAATTAAATTCCTGTATAATTACTAGGTGTAATACGTTTTAACTCTTCTTTTATTGTGTTACATACCTCTAAAGTATCAATAAAATTTGAAATTGATTTTTGATTTATTTTTTCGTTGGTTCTTGTTAGTCCTTTTAAAGCTTCATAAGGATTAGGATACCCTTCTCGACGCAGTATGGTTTGAATAGCTTCAGCAACCACAGCCCAATTATTTTCTAAATCTTCAGCAAACTTACTTTCATTCAACAACAATTTATCCAATCCTTTTAGTGTAGATTTAAAACCAATTAATGTATGCCCAAAAGGAACGCCTACATTACGTAAAACTGTGCTATCTGTTAAATCCCGTTGTAACCTTGATATAGGAAGTTTTGCTGCCAAATGTTCAAAAATGGCATTAGCAATACCTAAATTGCCTTCACTATTTTCAAAATCAATAGGATTTACTTTATGTGGCATTGCTGAACTTCCAACTTCTCCAGTTTTAATTTTTTGCTTGAAATAATCCATAGATACATAAGTCCAAATATCTCGGTTTAAATCTATGATGATCGTATTAATTCGTTTTAAAGTATCAAACAAAGCAGCCATGTGATCATAATGTTCAATTTGAGTCGTAGGAAACGAGTGCTGTAAGCCTAATTTTTCTTGCACAAAACTGCTTCCAAAGGCTTTCCAATCTATATTAGGATATGCCACATGATGCGCATTAAAATTACCAGTAGCACCACCAAATTTAGCTGCGCTGGGTATGTCATTTAATAAGTTAAATTGCTCTTCTAAACGAACTACAAAAACTTCAATCTCTTTACCAAGACGAGTAGGAGAAGCGGGCTGACCATGGGTTCTAGCTAGCATTGATATAGCTGCCCAATCTTTCGATAAATCTTTTAATTTATTTAATACAATTTGATATTCAGGTACATAAATATTATTCATGGCTTCCTTAATGCTTAAAGGAATTGCTGTATTATTTATGTCTTGCGAGGTTAACCCAAAGTGAATAAATTCTTTGTATTGAGATAATCCTAATGCGTCAAATTTTTCTTTTATAAAATATTCAACCGCTTTTACATCATGGTTAGTAACACTTTCAATCTTTTTAATACTTAATGCATCTTCCGTAGAAAAGTCATTATATATTTTTCTTAAATCATTAAAAATAGCATTGTCTACGGATTTAAGTTGAGGTAAGGGTATTTCGCAAAGCGCAATAAAGTATTCTACTTCAACTAAAACTCGATATTTTATTAAAGCTTCTTCAGAAAAATAAGGAGCTAATTCGCTTACTTTACTTCTATATCTTCCATCAATAGGAGAAATGGCATTTAATGCAGACAATGACATATTACTGTGGTTTTTTGAAGTTGCAAAGATAGCAAAGAAAGTTAGAAGAGCGAAGTTAGGAGAGCGAAGTTATGCTTGTTTTTTACTTTTCTTAATTTTTTGCAATGTTCGTTTTGCTCTAGCCTTAAAACCAGCACTTTCTTTTTGAAAATCTTGCTCGAGTATTAAAACAAGTTCTTGATGAATCCAATTACTATCTTTTCCAAATAGAAAAAGGGTTTCCATAGAGTAGGCTTTAGGCGCAACTTTCTGACCGCTAATCATCCAGTCAAAGCAAGCTTCAATAATACGTTCTTTATGAACAGAGGTTAGTGTCTTTTTTAAGGGGTTTGGTAGTTTAGAATCGTATTCTTTAGCAATTAATTCACAAACCTTTGCCACAGGACGAACAGCCGAATCTAAATGTATTTTTTTTAAGTTAATTGTAAATTGATCTAAGTGAGGTACAATGGCATAAATATATTCTGAGCAAACAAACTCAAAAACCCACGCGGCTTTACACGACACTTTGTCGTCAACCATAAATAAAATGTCTAAGAGTTTTGGAAACAAACTCATATCCCTTAAAACTAATTTAGCATTTTTTAATCTATTTTCCCTTGATGCATTTACATAGCTTAAATCTTTATAGAATTCTTCTGTGGTCATGTAATTTTAACTATTTTTAAAGTTCTAAAATACACATTATGAAAATCATTAAAAAGATATTGTTACTCTTATTAATTGCGTTTGTGATAGCTCAATTTTTTGGACCAGAAAAAAATCAAGGAGATTTAGCTTCTATTAATGCTTTTTTAGAAGAAACTAATCCACCAGAAGACGTAAAACTTATTTTAAAAGAAACCTGTTATGACTGTCATAGTGATTTTACCAGATATCCTTGGTATAATAACATTACACCAGTTAATTTTTGGTTAGCTGATCATATAAAACACGGAAAAAAACACTTTAATGTTTCTAATTGGGAAGGCAATTCGGTAAAGCGTAAAGACCATAAATTTGAAGAACTTATCGAAATGGTTGAGAATAAAGATATGCCTTTAAAATCGTATACATGGACTCATTCTGATGCTAAACTTACCGATGAGCAAATTAAATCAGTTGTGGATTGGGCAAAACAAGTGCGCACGAAGTATGCTTTAATGCCAAAACCTGAGTAGGACTCTAAATCCTAGTTTTATTATTTTTTTGGTGTTTAGTATTTGAATATTGAATTTTATAATTTTTAATGCAAAAAAAGCTATTAATAATTGGTTTTGTATGGCCAGAACCAAAAAGTTCTGCAGCTGGTAGTAGAATGCTGCAGCTAATTGAGATATTTCTTTCTCAAAACTATACGATAACTTTTGCGAGTCCAAGTGCTAAAAGTGATAATTCTTTTCATTTGGAAAGTATTGGGGTTTTAGAAAAATCGATTGAATTAAACAACTCTAGCTTTGATGATTTTATAAAAAGCTTGAACCCTAATATAGTGTTGTTTGATCGCTTTATGATGGAAGAACAGTTTGGTTGGCGAATTGTAGAACATTGTCCTGATGCCATACGAATACTTGATACTGAAGACTTACATGGTTTGAGAAAAGGAAGGCAATTAGCTTTTAAGGCTAATAAGACTTTTGATAAAACTTATTTATTTAATGATACTTCAAAACGTGAAATAGCTAGTATTTACAGATGCGATTTAAGTTTAATCATTTCTGAAGCTGAAATAGACATTTTGGTCAATGATTTTAAAGTTGATGCTTCGTTGTTATTCTATTTACCGTTTATGCTTGATGAAGTAAGTGATGACGAGGTTAGAAGGCTTCCAAAATTTGAAGAAAGAAACCATTTTATAACTATTGGTAATTTTTTACACGAACCCAATTATGATGCTGTTTTGTATTTAAAAGAAACCATTTGGCCCTTAATTAGAAAGAAATTACCAAAGACAGAATTGCATGTTTATGGAGCCTATGTATCACAAAAAGCCAATCAATTGCATAATGAAAAGGAAGGCTTTTTAATAAAAGGGTTTGCTGAGGATGTTAATGAGGTTATGAAAAAAGCTAAAATATGTTTAGCGCCCATTCGCTTTGGTGCTGGTTTAAAAGGCAAGTTGATTGACGCTATGATAAATGGAACACCTTGTATTACAACAACGATAGGTGCTGAAGGTATGTTTGGTGATTATGAACCTAATGGATTTATAGAGGACATTCCAGAAACATTTGTTTCTAGAGCGATTGAATTATATAATAATAAGATACTTTGGGGCGAAAAACAGCAAAACGGATGTAAAATAATAAATACGTGGTTTAATAAAATCCCATTTCAACAAAAATTTGTTGCAAAAATAGATGAAACGACTAAAGAACTCCACAAAAAACGACTCAACAACTTTACGGGCCAAATGCTACTACACCATACATTACAAAGCACGAAATATATGAGCAAGTGGATTGAGGAAAAGAATAAAAATTAGAATAACTAAATTAAAAAAGTAAGTAAGTGCAATCAAATGCTTTTGGTTTACCAAATTGGTTTACCAATTATTTTTGCCTATATTTGTATATATGTGTTATGAATGAAAAAGTTACTGATCATAATTACAATTTGTCTTGTGCAATTAGGCTATACTCAACGTGAAGCTAATATATGGCATTTTGGAGATGGTGTTGGTTTAGATTTTAATTCATGTGAACCAGAAGTAATATTTAGTGAAATGAGCTCGTCTGAAGGTTGTACTTCCATTTCAGATAGTTTCGGAGAATTACAGTTCTACACAGAAGGATCTACAATTTGGAATAGAAATCATGAAGTAATGACCAACGGTACTAATCTTCTTGGGTTTCGATCTGCAACGCAAGCCTCAATGATTGTTAAGCGTCCAGGTAATTTTAACGAGTATTATGTGTTTACTGTAGATACCCAAGATTATTCTAACGGATTAATGTACTCGAAAGTTGATATGAATAGTGATGGAGGTTTAGGAGCAGTTGTATTAAAAAATATACCTTTAGTAACTCCTATAGCAGAAAAAATTCACGCAACTCGACATGCTAATGGGGTTGATGTTTGGGTAAGTGTTCACGGTTTTGGAAATAATAATTTCTATTCTTTTTTAGTAACTTCTGCAGGTGTAAACTCAACTCCAGTTGTTAGTAGTGTTGGGCCAATAATTTCTGGAGATGAATTAGCAACGATTGGTGCTATGAAATTTTCACCTAATGGTAAAAAATTGGCTATATGTAATTATGAAAACGGTGTTGACTTATTCGATTTCAATGATAGTAACGGACTTTTTAGTAACTCTATAAATGTAACACCTAGATTATATAGTTATGGTGTTGAATTTTCAAAATCTAATAATATTTTATATGTTACAACATCATATCAAGACATCGATAATAAACTTTTACAATACGATTTAAGGGCTTCAAAAATAGAAGATTCGGAAATATTGCTTTTAGATTTAGCAGATAAGGGTTCTATAGGATCATTGCAATTAGGTCCTGATCATAAATTGTATGTATCTATTAACAACAGAAACTTTTTAAGTGTCATAAATAATCCAGATAAGTTAGGGTTATCGTGTAATTTTATTGAAGATAGTATTGATTTAGGAGAGGCAACTGCAAAACGCGGATTACCATTATTTCTTTCTCCTTTTTTTCACAATAGAATTGTTGTTGACTCCGCTTGTTATGGAAGTGCTACTTTTTTCAGTCTTGATGAAAATTTAGATAACATTGTTTGGGATTTTGGCGACCCAGCTTCTGGAATAAATAATATATCTACTGAGTCTGAGCCCACACATATTTTTAGTGCTCCGGGAGTATATAACATAACAACAAGTATTCCATCAGGTTGTGGTAGTACTCCATTTTTAACAGAACAAATTGAAATTTTTAGTGTTGAGGAAGTTTTAACTTCAGCTCAACTTATACAATGTGATGATGATTCAGATGGATTTAGTAATTTTAATTTGAATGAGGCAAATAGCAAATTATCTCCAAATTATACCGATGAAATATTTACTTATTATAACACAGAAGACGATGCATTAAAAGAAGTTAATTCTATACTGAATACTGACACTTACGAAAATATTAATGCATATTCTGACAGTATTTGGGTACGAGTTGAAAATAGTATTGGATGTTTTGAAGTTATTGAACTTGATTTAATAGTGTCAAATAATACTTTGTTTGAAACATTTCAACCCATAGAAATTAATCTCTGTGATGATAATAAAAATGATGGTATTACTATGTTTGATTTTAGTAGTGCTCAAAGTAGTATTGAAGCTCTGTTTCCAGGTTTAGAGCTTGAAATCACCTATTATATAAATCTGGAAGACGCTTTAGCTGAAACAAACAACATTATAAATATCAATTCTTATGAAAACATAAATTCCCCGTTTTCCCAAGATATATACGTGAGGGTTGAAGATAAAATAAATAACGATTGTTTAGGAATAAGCAATTGCATTCTTTTAACGGTTAGCGAGCTGCCAGAATTTGAATTAGTTTCTGAAGCTGAAATTTGTCTTAATGAAAATTCTGATATTGTTTTGCAAGCATTTAATGCCAACGATGTATATTTTTATGAATGGACAAATTCTAATGGGGATATTATAAGTACAAGTATTGAAGCAATCATTAATGAACCAGATTTGTATGCATTAACGGCAACATCAAATAATGGATGTAAATCTTTACCAAAACAAGTGCTTGTTTCCGTGTTAAAAAAGGTTGTAATTACTTTGGAGATGATTACTATAAACGATGGTTTGAAAAATAATACCATAATTATAGATGAAACACAACTTGGTACAGGTGATTATGAATATGCTTTGGATGACAAATTTGGTTTCTATCAAGAAGAACCTTTTTTCCAAAACGTAACTTCTGGAAACCATATACTTTATGTTAGAGAAAAAAATATTTGTGAACCAAGTTATTTAGAGTTTTCAATTATTGGATATCCTAAATATTTTACACCAAATAATGATGGATATAATGATACTTGGAATATTAAGGGATTAACTGCAGACTATAATCTTGATTCAAAGATTTATATTTATGATCGTTATGGTAAATTACTAAAACAAATTAGTCCTTGGGACAATGGATGGGATGGTCTTTTTAATGGTGAAGCTTTAAAACCTTCTGATTATTGGTTTGTAGCAAACCTAATTAACAAATCAGGGTCTACTAGAAAATTAACCGGACATTTTAGTTTATTGAGATAGCCTTATTTTTAAAGAGTTGTAATTAAAAGTCCAAAAATTTGTATTATTTAATAATGTAAAGTATATTTGTCATAATAGAAAATAAATTTTCCATTATATAAAAAATATTTGTCATGAATTTAAAAAGTATTCAAGAGTGCGAGCGTACCAAGTTAGAGAAGTTTTTAAGTAAATTTCAATTGCCACATATTTATAAAAAAATTGGAATTGGTACGGTAGTATTGAGTTTTATTTTGCTAACTGTAATTAAGTTTACAGACAACGAACCTTCTTGGATGCGACTTTCATTAAAACATTTAATGATTGTTGGATTGTTAGTTATATCTATTTCCCGAGAAAAAATTGAAGATGAGTTGATAGAGAGTTTACGCTCTAAATCATATGCGTTGGCATTTATTATTGGGGTTATTTATACCATGTTACAGCCGGCTGTAAATTATGTTGCGGATTTAATTATAGACTCACAAGAAGAGATAGGGAACATTTATTACTTTGAGGTTCTATTATTTATGCTTTTAATTCAAGTTATGTTTTTTGAAGTTTTAAAACGCAACCGATAATGGAAAACCGCATCAAAATAGAACGTGCTATTTTAGATATTACTCAGGAAGAACTGGCACAAAAAATAGGAGTTTCACGACAAACCATAAATTCCATTGAGGCTAATAGATATGTGCCATCAACAGTTTTGGCATTAAAATTATCCGAACTATTTAATAAACCGGTAAATGATTTTTTTAAATTAACCGAAGATGATTGAGTTAGCATATAACATTGCAATCGTTATTGCTACATATGTTTTAATTGTTCTAAAACTTTTTTAATACCTATTGTAGCCATTTCAGCAACAACCGTTAAATTTTTACTACTAGTTATATTAGGTTTGGGGTCAATAAAGTAAGCAGGTGTATTTTGTGGTACATAATGCATTAAACTTGCCGCAGGATATACTTGCAATGAAGTACCTATTATGATTAAAATATCGGCTGTTTCACATATGTTTATAGCTTTCAACATCATAGGAACATCTTCTCCAAACCACACAATATGAGGTCTTAGTTGATAACCATTTTTACATAAGTCGCCTAAAAATAAATCCGTTTTCCATTCTTGTATATCAGTTTCATCATAAGTGCTTCTCACTTTAAAAAGTTCACCATGTAAATGAACAATATTTGTACTCCCTGCTCGCTCGTGTAAATCATCTATGTTTTGTGTTACGATGGTTACTTGGTAATCTTTTTCAAGCCCAGCCAAATCATAATGAGCCAAATTGGGTTCCACAGTTAAAAGCTGTCTTCTACGTTGGTTGTAAAAATCTAAAACTAATTCGGGGTTGTTGGCAAAGCCTTGTGGTGATGCTACTTCCATAACGTCGTGTCCTTCCCATAAACCATCAGCATCTCTAAAAGTTTTAATGCCACTTTCGGCACTCATACCGGCACCAGTAAGTACAACAATGTGTTTTTTCATTTCATAAAAGTAATTAATCTGTCATTCTGAACAAAGTAAAGATTCTCATTCAATTTTATTAAATTCGATGTTTACTTTAGGTATGATTGATTTAAAACTTTTAGAATATTTAGAATCGTATTTAACCGATAACAGAAAACAACGCTTTGAGACTGTTTTAGTGCAGCGTACCAAACATTTTACTGTAGCTACGGAAGATGTGTATCAACTGCATAATACGAGTGCCGTCATACGAAGTTGTGATGTATTTGGAATACAAGAAGTTAATATTGTTGAAGAACGAAATACCAAACGAATTGATAGAGAGATTGCTATGGGCTCTCAAAAATGGGTAGACTTGAATAGATACAAAAATGTAAAAGACTGCATAGTGAGTTTAAAACAAAAAGGATATCAAATAGTTGCAACTACACCGTATAGCACTGATTGTTTATTACAAGATTTTGATGTTACCAAAAAGTCTTGTTTTTTCTTTGGAAGAGAAACAGAGGGATTATCTCAAGAGGTTTTGGATGCCGCCGATTGTTATTTAAAAATTCCTATGGTAGGTTTTACCGAGAGTTTAAATATTTCGGTTTCAGCTGCTATTATACTTCAGTATGTTACAACAAAATTGAAACAAACTAACATTAACTGGCAATTAACCAATGAGGAATTACTGGAAAAACGCTTTGATTGGTGCATAAAAACCATTAGAAGTAGCGATAAAATAATCGAACAGTTTTACAATGCAAAGTGAAAATTTAGTAAATTTAAAGGTTTAATTAATAGGATTTATTATGTATATCGTTGTTTATATTATAGTTGCGCTTATAGTTATTTTAGGTTTTTTAGCATTAATAGCACCGAAGAAGTACGATGTTAGTAGAAGTATAATTATAGAAAAACCAATATCGGAAGTTTTTAATTATTTAAAATTGATTAAAAAACAAAATGATTGGTCACCTTGGAAAAAGAAAGACCCACACATGAAACAAGAATTTATTGGAACAGATGGTGAGGTTGGTTTCATTTCAAAATGGGAAGGCAATAAAGATGTTGGAGTAGGTGAACAAGAGATTTTACGTATTGTTGAAAATGAGGTTATCGAATCACAATTACGCTTTTTTAAACCATGGAAGTCACAATCAAATGCTTATTTAAAAGTTGAAGATTTAGGTAATAATAGAACTAAAGTTATCTGGGAATTTTCAGGAAAAAATCCGATACCATTTAACATCTTTATGCTGTTTTTTAATTTTGAAAAAGCCGTAGGTAAAGATTTCGAAGAAGGGTTAGCTAGCTTAAAAATACAATTAGAACACTAAATACGAGTCAGATGAAAAATAATATGGTAGGTTGGTTTGAAATTCCTGTAAATGATATGGATAGAGCCAAAGCTTTTTATGAAGCTATTTTTAAAGTTGAAATTGCGATTCATGATTTTGGTGGGATGTTAATGGGATGGTTTCCATTTGAAGAAGGAAAAGAAGGAGCAGCAGGCACTTTAATTAAACAGGAAACTTATATCCCTAGTCAAGAAGGAACATTGGTTTATTTTATATGTGACGACGTTCAAAACGAATTAGATAGGGTAAAAGCCGCTGGAGGAATAATTTACCAACCAAAAACTCAAATATCACCAGAGCATGGATATATGGGAGTATTTATTGATTGCGAAGGCAATCGGATAGCCCTACATTCTAGAGTATAAAAAAAGAGGAAACTTTTATAAAGTCTCCTCTTTAAATCTTTCTTTTAAATATTAAAGTCTTTTGCTTCTTCCTCTACTTAAAAGTTTATATTCTTCATAGCATTCGCTAATAGCATCTAAAATTTGTAAATCGTTTGCAGTTTGTATAAATCCTTTCGAATAGTTACACTGACTAACAATTTCATCTAAATCTACACGATCTACTTGAAGTAAAACAGTAAGCATTTCTCTATCAAATCGTGATGCTAAAATATTTCTAATTTCGTCATCTTCCTTCATCTTTTTTAGCTTACGCAATTCGTTAGGCTTTTTCCCAAACATACGATATAAAAAATCCGCAGGATTAAATATTGAACCGATTACTTTAGTGACTCCAGACTTTCTACTCGCCTCATAGCCGGTACTTGGTAATCCAGAAATACTATAACGATAATTATCATTAATCGCAGGTACTTGTTTTATATCAACTTCTAAATACCCCGTTAGTTTTAACTGATTTACAACCACTTCTTCAAGAGCTAATGCCAATTCAGTTAGTTCAATATTAGCGCTTCCAAACTTTAACCAGTCGTTAGTAACTCGAACCTTAATAGATTTAAACCCTAAATAAGAAAAATGTAGAGTATCGTTAACTTTAGCTGAAATTGAAAATTCTCCTTTATTATTTGTTGAAGTTCCTATTACTTGATTAAGGTTTACAATATTAACGTTCTCTAGAGGCGTTTCATCAGTTGAATTTATAACTACACCCAATACCTTATCCGTTTCTTGTGCCATAATAGTACAAGTAAACAGAAGTGTTAAAAAGAGTATGTAATGCTTCATCTAATATTTTGTTAACGCTAATTTCGTTATAAAAGTACTAAAGAAATAATAAGTAACCCTTTAGTATCTTTATTTTGACTTAAAATTAACAAATAGGTTTATTTTTATCGTCTAGAACGTCTAGGTCTCGAAGCTGCAAACTCGCCTGAATTTGAGTGTCTTGGTTTTGAGGTTCCTTCACTACGTCTTCTATCACCTCTGTTGCCCGAACTATTGCTCGAGCTTGAACGTTTTTCACCCCGTCTTTCACCACCGCGTTTATCATTGCGTCTTCCGCCACTTTTTCTATCGCGTCTTCCACCTCCACGGTTTTCAGACACTTCAACATTTACAAAACGACCTTCGTGTTTAAAGTCTGTAAAGTGAGCTAAAACTTTCTCTTTAAGTTCATTTTCTGTATTGAAAAAGGAAAAACTATCTTTTGTTTCAACTTTAAAAACATCATCTCTTTCAAGATTTAATTGCTCTTTTAAGAAGTCTTTTAACTTCATCCAGTCAAAACCATCTTTTCCACCAACATTAATAAAATAACGAGTTGAGTCGTTTTTACCACCTTTAAAATCACGTCCACCTTCTCTATCTCTATCACTAGTGCTTTCTGAAACATTTAGGTTTTTCGATTTTTGATAATAATTATAGAATCTTGTAAACTCTACAGAGAAGAATTTTTTAATTAATTCATCTTTGCTAGTGTCTTCAAACAACTCATTTATGCTTAATAAATATTTATCAATTTCATGATTAATTTCTGTATTGTGAATTTTATTAGCAAGTGACATAAGTTGTACCTCACAAATTTCCATCCCATCAGGGATGTCTTTTTTCACAAAAGCTTTATTGATGATACGCTCAATGCTTTTTATTTTACGTACTTCACTTTTTGAAACAATAACCATTGAAACGCCGGTTTTACCAGCACGTCCTGTTCTTCCTGAACGGTGCGTGTATGTTTCTATTTCATCGGGAAGTTGGTAGTTTATTACGTGTGTTATATCATCAACATCAATACCTCGTGCAGCAACGTCGGTCGCCACAAGCATTTGTATTTGGTTGTTTCTAAACGATTTCATAACTAAATCACGTTGATTCTGACTTAAATCCCCATGTAAAGCACCAGCATTGTACCCATCTTCAATCAAATTTTCAGCTACTTTTTGGGTATCGCGTTTGGTTCTACAAAATACTACTGAAAAAATATCTGGATTCGCATCTGCTAATCGCTTTAAAGCAGAATAACGGTCTCTTGAGTTTACTAAATAATATTCGTGAGATACTTGGCTCGTACTTTCATTTTTATTTCCAACAGTAATTTCCTGCGGATTTTCCATGAATTTTTTAGCAATTACCGATACCTCTTTTGGCATGGTAGCACTAAATAACCAAGTACATTTGTCAACTGGTGTATATGATAAAATATCGTTTATATCTTCATAAAACCCCATGTTAAGCATTTCATCAGCTTCGTCTAAAACGGCATATTCAATTTTAGAAATATCAACCAATTTTCGGTTAATCATATCCTTCATTCTTCCAGGTGTTGCTACAATTATTTGTGCACCTCTTTTAATCTCTCTAGCTTGGTCGGTTATGCTCGATCCACCGTAAACCGCCACAACGTTTAGTCCTTTACAGTATTTGCCATAAAGTTTCATTTCGTTGGTAATTTGTAAACAAAGTTCACGTGTAGGTGATAAAATCAATCCTTGGGTAGTTCTGCTATCAATATTAATTTTATGAAGCATAGGAAACCCAAAAGCAGCAGTTTTTCCTGTACCAGTTTGCGCTAATGCAACTAAATCGGTTTCTGAATTTAATAAAATTGGAATGGCTTTTTGTTGTACTTCGCTAGGTTCTGTAAAACCTAAATCAGTAATGGCGTGCAATAGGTCGTCATTAAGACCTAAATCTTGGAATGTGTTCATTTTTGTATAAGTATTCGATTATGTTATGTAGTGCTACATAAGAAGTGAATCGACATACTTAAACCTTAACTTCTTGTAACACATCCTCACCCTGAGGAATTTCAAGCGGCAAAGATACACTAATATTTCGGATTTACTATTTTTCATTTTCGCGTTCCTGTATTTCAGCTTATTAGAATGTATTCATGGGTTTTAGGGCGTTTTAACACGCTTTCACAAGTCGCTTTTTTTGTTTTTTCACCATGAGCGCAGTCAAACGGACTTTAAAAACAAAAAAGAGCTCCAACAATTGTTCAATCGTTAACGCAAACATTAACTGCGATTATTTATTAATTAACTCTAAAACATGGTTTAAAATAGGGTTGCGATTATCTTTACTCCAGATGGCAGAGAGGACGGTTCGCTGTTTGATTTTATTAAGTTCAATAAATTTTATGTTGGGATTATTTTCAACCTGTAAGGATTTTGGAACGATAGATATTCCGAAATTATTTTCTACCAACTTATAAATAGAACTCGCATGAATAGTATTATGCGAAATCTGAGGACTAAACCCGTTATCGTCAAAAATAGTCATCACTTTTTCATAGTACGATGCACTGTATTCAGGATCAAACAGTATAAAATGTTCGTCTTTAAGTTGTGAAAGCCTTTTAAAATTTACGTTGTCAATAGGATGTTCTTTAGGTAGCACTAAACAAAAAGGTTCATTCAAAATAGGTTTTATTTCTAACCCTCTAGGGATGCGCTCTAATCTCACAAACCCAATATCAATATCTTGAGACAATAAACCCTCAATCTGTTTCTGGTTGTCCATTTCTTTTAAACTAAAAATTACATTAGGATGGTCTTCTGTAAATTTTAATAGCAATTCAGGAATGATTTTATGCATTGCAGAACCCACATACCCAAAGTTTAACTTACCATCTTTACCGTCTTCTAATAATTTCGCATGATTTAAAATAGTATCTAAATCATTAAGGTTTTTGCCTAAAGCCTCTTTTAAATATAAGCCAGTAGGTGTTAATTTTACTTGTCTGTTATGCCTATCAAATAGTTTAACATGTAACTCCTTTTCCATTTCTTTTATTTGGCGACTCAATCCTGGTTGAGAAATAAAAAGTTTTTCTGCAGCTTTTCTAAAGTGCAAATTTTCAGCAACAGCCAAAAAATATTTTAAGTGTCTTAGCTCTATTTGATAACCCATAGTTATTAATTTGTGATAATAATAGTATTATTAAGTATCAAAATTATCAATAATTTTGTAAAAACAACTATTAAATTGAAAATGTTTATTTACGGAATTGATAGACTTACAGTAAAAAATGTCATTGCTATTTCCAATGGAAACTTAAAGGCGATTTTAACAGATTATGCCATTTCAAAGATTCAAGAATCAAGAAAAAAGGTTGAAAAAATGGCAAGCTCTACCAAGGCAATTTATGGCATTAATACCGGATTTGGGCCTTTATGCGATGTTAAAATTTCACCAGAAGAAACTAGCTTGCTTCAGAAAAACTTATTAATAACTCACGCAGTAGGTGTTGGAAATCCTATTTCTAAAGAATTATCTAAAATCATGATGATTTGTAAGGTTCATGCCTTAAGCAAAGGGTTTTCTGGAATTAGAATGGAGGTCGTAGAACGCATAATTTATTTTATAGAACACGATTTGCTTCCAGTTGTTCCAGAGCAAGGGTCAGTTGGCGCATCAGGAGATTTAGCACCCTTATCACATTTGTTTTTACCTTTAATTGGTGAAGGCGAATTTTGGATAAATGATGAAATAGTACCTGCTAAACAAGTTTTAGAGAACCATAAGTTAGAGCCCATTCAATTGGAAGCAAAAGAAGGTTTAGCTTTAATAAATGGTACACAGTTTATTCTGGCGCATACCATTACAGGCTTAAATAAAATGAAGTATTTGCTCGATTTAGCCGATGTTGCTGGAGCAATGAGTTTAGAAGGATATCAAGGTAGTGAGTCGCCTTTCAAAGAGTTATTACATAGTATTCGCCCATTTAGGGGTAATATGAAAGTTGCAGAGCGCATGCGTATGTTGTTTAAGGATTCAAAGAATATTAAATCTCACGAAAATTGTGCCCGAGTACAAGATCCATATTCTATGCGTTGCATACCGCAAGTGCATGGTGCATCAAGAAATGCCTATTATCATTTAAATGAACTCGCTGAAATAGAAATGAATTCGGTTACCGATAACCCGATTGTGTTAAGTGATACTGAAGCTATCTCTGGAGGAAATTTTCACGGGCAACCCTTAGCTATGGCGCTAGATTATTGTTCCATTGCCGCATCAGAATTGGGTAACATTTCCGACAGACGTTGTTATTTGCTTCTTGAAGGTAAATTTGGTTTACCTCGGTTACTAACAGCAAGTGGAGGTTTGAATTCTGGTTTCATGATTCCACAGTATACAACGGCTGCTTTAGTAACTGAGAATAAATCCTTATGCTTTCCGCCATCGGCAGATAGTATTCCAACATCTTTAGGGCAGGAAGACCATGTGTCAATGGGAAGTATTTCGGGTCGTCAGTTCAACCAAATTTTAGGAAATATTGAAAAAATATTAGCTATTGAATTGATGTACGCTGTACAAGCTATGGAGTTTAGGCGTCCGAATACCTTTTCCAAAATATTGGAGAGGAACTTTAAAATTATAAGAAGCAAAGTAGCTAAATTAGAAGAAGATAGAATTCTTAAAGACGATATAAATGCTTTAATTACTTTGGTGAAAAATCAAGCATTTGTTGTAAAATAGAGAGTTATGACGTTTAAAGAACAAATATTACAGGGCATTCCAAATGAGTTACCTCCTAAATACGAATATCCAGATGGTGTTAACAGAGCACCAAAACGAAAAGATATTTTATCAAAAGAAGAAAAACAATTAGCCATACGAAATGCGTTACGCTATTTTTCGAAATCTTGGCATGAAGTACTAGCACCTGAATTTGCTGCAGAATTACAAGATTTTGGTAGAATCTACATGTATCGCTTCAAACCAGCGTATAAAATATTTGCCAGGGCTATATCAGATTATCCAGCTAAATCTCAACAGGCTGCGGCTATCATGCTCATGATTCAAAATAATTTAGATTCAGCAGTAGCTCAACATCCTGAAGAACTTATAACTTATGGAGGAAATGGCGCTGTGTTTCAAAATTGGGCGCAATACTTGTTAACGATGAAGTATTTAGCAACAATGACGGATGAACAAACGCTACACATGTATTCTGGTCACCCAATGGGATTATTTCCATCGTCTAAAAATGCACCAAGAGTTGTTGTTAGTAATGGTATGATGATTCCAAATTATTCCAAACCAGACGATTGGGAAAAGTATAATGCGCTTGGTGTTACTCAATATGGGCAAATGACAGCAGGTTCGTTCATGTATATTGGTCCGCAAGGGATTGTACATGGAACTACTATTACAGTAATGAATGCCTTTCGTAAAATTTTAAAGAAAGGAGAAAACTCTAATGGTAAAATATTTTTAACTGCTGGTTTAGGAGGTATGAGTGGTGCGCAGCCAAAAGCGGGAAACATAGCAGGTTGCATCACTGTGGCTGCTGAAGTAAACGAAAAAGCAGCAAAAAAGCGTTACGAACAAGGTTGGGTAGATGTTTTAATTGATAATTTGGACGCTTTAGTAATAAGAGTAAAACAGGCGCAGGAAAAAAATGAAGTAGTTTCCATAGCTTTTATTGGAAACGTAGTAGATGTTTGGGAGCGTTTTTATTATGACAATATATTTATACATGTAGGTTCGGATCAAACCTCATTACATATTCCTTGGACTGGTGGTTATTACCCCGTTGGAATTTCTTATGATGAATCCAATAGATTAATTCGAGAACAACCAAAGCTATTTAAAGAAAAAGTACAAGATTCGTTACGAAGACACGCTGACATAATCAACAAACACGCTTCTAGGGGCACTTATTTTTTCGACTATGGCAATGCTTTTTTATTAGAAGCTTCACGTGCTGGAGCAGATGTGATGGCTGATAACAATATCGATTTTAAATATCCATCCTATGTCCAAGATATTTTAGGGCCTATGTGTTTTGATTATGGATTTGGTCCTTTTCGATGGGTTTGTACTTCAGGCAAACCAGAAGACTTAGACAAAACCGATGAGATAACTGCTGAAGTTTTACAAGAAATCATGGAAAACTCACCAGAGGAGATTCAACTGCAAATGCAAGATAATATTACTTGGATTCAAGATGCCAAAAAAAATAATATGGTGGTAGGCTCACAAGCACGAATTTTATATGCAGATGCTGAAGGACGAGCTAAAATTGCGGAAGCATTTAATAACGCTATTGCAAAAGGTGATATCGGACCTGTTGTTTTAGGTCGCGATCACCATGATGTGAGCGGTACAGATTCCCCTTACCGAGAAACCTCCAATATTTATGACGGTAGTAAATTCACTGCGGATATGGCTATTCATAACGTTATTGGAGATGGTTTTAGAGGTGCTACTTGGGTGTCTATTCATAATGGTGGTGGTGTTGGTTGGGGCGAAGTGATAAATGGTGGTTTTGGAATGTTATTAGACGGTACTAAAGAAGCAGAAGCCCGATTAAAAAGTATGCTTTTTTATGATGTTAATAATGGTATTGCTAGAAGAAGTTGGGCAAGAAATGATGAAGCTATGTTTGCTATTAAAAGAGAAATGGAACGCACACCAAATTTAAAAGTAACTTTACCTAACTTAGTTGATGATAATTTATTAAACGATTTATTTTAATGATAACCCTTTTTAAAAATATCAAAGAGCTCATTCAAGTTAGAAACGAGACTATTTCGTTTGTTTCTGGCAAGAATATGAATGTTTTGCCTACCATAAAAAATGCGTATTTATTGGTTGAAAATGGCATTATAGCAGATTTTGGTTCTATGAGTAATTTAAAATCTATGGATGCTGATGAAGTTATAGATGCCACGGGAAAAATGATATTACCTACTTGGTGCGATTCTCATACACATTTAGTTTATTCAGGAAATAGAGAAAGTGAATTTGTTGATAGGATTAAAGGATTATCTTATCAAGAAATTGCCAATAAAGGTGGTGGAATTTTAAATTCAGCGAAAAAACTACAAGAAACATCAGAGGATAATTTATACGAACAAAGTAAGGTACGACTAGAAGAGGTTATTCGGCTAGGAACCGGTGCTATCGAAATAAAATCGGGGTATGGCTTAACCTTAGAATCCGAACTAAAAATGCTCCGTGTTATTAAACGCTTAAAAGAAAATTACACGGTTCCTATAAAAGCGACTTTTCTTGGTGCTCATGCAGTTCCTTCTGAGTTTAAAAACAATAAAGAAGGGTATATAAAATTGCTTATTGAAGAGGTACTTCCTCAGGTAGCTCAACAAAAACTAGCGGAATATATGGATGTCTTTTGTGAAAAGGGATATTTCTCGGTGGAAGATACCGAACGTATTTTACAAGCAGGAAAAAAGTATGGCTTAACACCTAAAATTCACGTTAATCAATTCAATTCTATAGGCGGTGTACAAGCAGGCGTTAAGTATAAAGCGCTTTCAGTGGATCATTTAGAAGAAATGACTAATGAAGATATTGAAGCCCTTAAAAACACCAAAACAATGCCCGTAGCTTTACCTGGTTGTTCATATTTTTTAAGCATTCCATACACACCAGCAAGAAAAATGATTGATGCAGGTTTACCTTTAGCTTTGGCGACCGATTATAACCCTGGGTCTTCACCTTCGGGAAATATGAATTTTGTGGTTTCAGCTGCTAGTGTAAAAATGAAAATGACGCCTGAAGAGGCTATTAATGCTGTAACCATTAATGGCGCTTATGCTATGGGTCTAGAAAAAGAAGTTGGTTCTATTACCGTTGGGAAGCGTGCCAATATAATCTTAACAAAACCAATTAATTCTTACGGTTTTATACCATATTCTTTTGGGAATCCTCAAATTGAAAGCGTTTATATTTCAGGAAAGAAAATAGGTTAATTTATTTAGAGCGTTTCAACACATTTTTCTGCTAATTAGTAGATTCGATTAGATATTTTTTTGTAAGGTTTCGTTTAATCTGTTCGTTTATAGTTAGTTGTGAAAAATAGGTTATGCTTTACCTAGTATGATTATTCGAAAAGAATAATCACTTCCACTTAACCAATTAACGCAATAATGAACTATACGCGTTGTTAGCCATAGAAATTTTTCTGCTAGATTTGTTTTCAATTTATCCACAAGCTCGTCAACCTCATTTCCTCAATACACTTTTATTGTCACTGTATTAAGTCAACTGTTCTGATCAGAAAATGGACTCGTCTTGAATACTTAGAACAAGCAGGATTTACCAGCCTTCAGGCAATGGATCGAGTAATTGCACGATGGCCGATGGAAGAGGAGATTCTGGCAGGTTATGCAACACATTCGCGTATTTGCGATCCTGAAAACCATTTGCCGCATCCCAATATAAACGTGCTGCGCTGTCATTGCTATGGGATCGAATTTGCTTTATAGGCCATTCTTTCTCACCGAGGATAAATGGCGTCATATAGTCGACTGCGAGTGCTATGCAACGGCCTTCTAAACTGCGATAGGCAAATAGGTCGTAGTCGAGATGGCGACCAAGGCGAGCCACAGTAATCAGAGCTCGAGCATTGAAAATACTGTAGTTTAGCGACCGGGTGCGGATGAGCTCCTGTGGTTGGCGGCCATCGATGAAGACCTGGGAAAATATTCGTGTTGGCATGTCATCAAGTTGTTTTCGTGCCAAATCAAAGTTTTTTCCATACAGTGCGTAAAGAATGAGTTGAGCATTGTACCAGGAACCATGGTTATTCGGTTGCATGGATTCTTCGATACCTTCGGGACTTTCCACCATCCAGGTTGCAAATTGGTTAAACCAACTCCGCAATGCGTTTGCATCCTCTTCTGTCCATCCTGGAAAGGATTCCAGTAGAATCGCGCAATCAATCACCCAGTGCATACGCCATGCCTCTAGGACTCCCGATGGACTATTATAGTTGTGACCACGGCGTTTCTGACCGAACTGCACATTAGGGTTCATCTTCGTTTTAGGATCTAGGAACCATGCGCGTAATTGCTCAACAGCGCTTTCTGCATAGCGCTTGTTGCCAGTGAAATACCAAGCGGGTACCAGAGACGTAACTCTGTCAACCATAGCTTCCATCCGTGAGACGTCTGAAGTAATACGATCGGGATTTACTTCTCCGTCACGCCATATATAAGGACCCTCTGGATTCTCAGTATCTGGCCACCAATAAGGACTATAGCTGTAGTAGTCGTGTGGGTTGCCACTAGGCGGTAAGTCTCCCTCGTCAACTACGTTGACAATAGCTTGCTCAAGCGCGGTATCGGCGTATTCAACGACTTCTTTCAAGGCTGCGACTAAATTAGGATTGCCTACTGCAAGTCCTGCTTTTACTCGCAGGAGTTGGTCGCCTTGACCAATCAGCAAGGGTGGTGTGGTATTAGGTTCCCTGTTTTGGGTAAAAGCGAATGCTGAATTTAGTATTAATAAGAATGACAACAAAAGGTTGTGGAAACGTAGCTTAAGTAATATATTCATTGGTTTCGGGTTTTTAATTGGCTACAATGCAATGATATGAACTTTTCTAATAGTGAAATAAGTTCAGAACAAGTAAACGAAGTTAGTTAATTTTCCGTGTAAAATCAAGCTCCTAACAAACCATAAAACTACTTTTCTACTTCCTCAAATTCTCAATCCGTTCCAAAAGTGTTGGATGGGAATAATGCATAAACACATAGGCAGGGTGTGGTGTTAAATTACTTAAGCTATTTTTTGATAGTTTTTTAAGCGATGTAATTAAAGGTTCAGCTTTATATGTGCTTTTAGCATAGTCATCAGCTTGATATTCAAATTTTCTTGAGAATATATTCATTATTAAACTTGTAATTTCAGAAATAGGAGCGTATAATAATCCAAAAGCAATCAACCCAATATGAAAACTTGGTGTTTCAACTCCTAAGGCTTGCGATAATAACGGATTGGAAATAAACAAAGACAAGATATAAAGTGTTAACCCAGTTAATAAAATAGAGGCAAACAAGTTAAAAATAATATGCTTCTTTTTGTAGTGCCCCACTTCGTGGGCCAAAACAGCCACTATTTCGTCTTCATCCAAATCATTGATTAATGTATCATAAAGAGTAACCCGTTTTTCACTACCAAATCCTGAAAAATAGGCATTCGCTTTTGTACTGCGTTTCGAGCCGTCAATCACAAAAATTTTGTCTAGTTTAAAACCAACAGTCTCAGTATATTTTGATATTTTATCTCGTAAACTTCCTGTTTCTAACGGCGATTGATTGTTAAATAAAGGCACAATAAGTTTAGAGTAAAACATATTCATAAATAATGTAAATATGGCCATTAAGCCCCAAGCGTATAACCAGAAGTGCTTTCCTGTAGCCTGATAAAACCAAATGACTAAAGCTAAAATACCACCACCAATGATAGCCATCATTAACCAACCTTTTATTTTGTCTAAGAAAAATGTTTGTACACTTGTTTTATTAAACCCGAACTTTTCTTCAATTACGAAGGTGCTGTAATATGAAAAAGGGATGGTTAAAATATCACTTCCTATCATAATTATACCAAAGAAAATTAAAGCGATAATTATTGGGTTTTCACTAAAACCTCTTGCTATGTTATCCACAAATTCAAAACCATCAAAAAATAAAAAAGCGAGTGTTAATACCACAGAAAATGATGAGGTTAAGATTCCAAATTTATAGTTTGTGGCTTTGTATTTTTGCGACTTTTTATATTCAGCTTCATCATAAACGTCTTGCAAATCCTTTGGAAGTTTATCATTAAAATGTTGGGCATTTAATGAATCTATAACTTTATCAACTATAAAATTGATGATGATTATTGCAATTATGATGTAAAATAGTGTATTTGAGGTCATATAGTTATTTAAAATTTCTTTGTCTTTTAGCTTCAAAAATAAGTATTCCGGCAGCAACCGAAACATTCATGGAATCGATTTTACCTTGCATAGGAATAATAATATTTTGGGATGAGTTTTCTAGCCATTCATTACTTAATCCTGTAGCTTCGGTACCCACAACTATTGCGGTTGGATTGGTAAAATCTTGCGTATGGTATGCAACCGAAGCTTGTAAGGCAGCACAATAAATATTAATATGCTTAGAATTTAAAAACGAAATTATTTCTGAAGTGCTACCCACTGCAATTTGATTGGTGAAAACACAACCCACGCTAGAGCGAATAATATTAGGGTTATACAAATCAGTTTTCGGGTTTGCAATAATAACAGCATCCACATTTGCGGCATCGGCGGTTCTTAATATAGCGCCAATATTACCTGGCTTTTCTGGAGCTTCGGCTACTAAAACCAACGGTGTTTCCGTTTTAAATTGCAATGCATGTAGATTGTGATTTTTACTTTTAGCAACTGCAATAATACCTTCTGTTGTGCTTCGGTAAGCCAATTTTTGGTAAACATCTGCCGAAGTTTCAATTACTTGAATATTGTCATTTATTAGCTGGTTAATTTTCTCTTCAGAAATTATATCAGGATTAAAAAGCACGGTTTCCAGCTCATAGCCTCCTTTTAAGGCTAAACTAATTTCACGTTCACCTTCTATTAAAAACAACCCACTTTTTTTGCGTTCACGCGATTTGTCTTTCAACTGAACCAGTTGTTTAATGTATGCGTTTTGTGTGCTTGTTATGTTTTTCATATTCCCAAACAAAAGTAATTCTTTTGATGTAATTATTATCTATTAACTTCGTCAAAGGGATAAACCAAAAACATATATCATGAAAATTAAATTATTGATTTTATCATTATTACTGTTAATAATGTCTTGCAAGAACAAAACTGAAAATACTACAAATTATTCGGAGGAAAAATTAGACGTAACAACCAGTATTTACCCTGAAAACATAACTAAAATTTTTGAAGCACATGGTGGTTTAGATACTTGGAATGCCATGAAATCCCTTGAATTTACTATGACTAAACCTGATGGCAATGAGGTAACCACGACCGATTTAAAAAACAGAAATTCATTAATAATGATGCCAAAACATAGCATTGGTTTTAACGGAAAAGATGTTTGGTTACAATCAAAAGATACAACAGCTTATAAAGGAAACCCTCGATTTTACTATAATTTAATGTTCTATTTTTATGCAATGCCTTTTGTTTTAGCTGATGATGGTATTATGTATGATGAAGCAGAACCATTAATATTTGAAGGTAAGAGCTACCCTGGTATCAAAATTTCATATGAAAGTGGAGTAGGTGAGTCACCAGAAGATGAATATATTTTATACTATGATTCAGAAACCAATAAAATGACCTGGTTGGGATACACCGTGACTTACTTTTCAAAAGAAAAAAGTAAAGAATTTCATTTTATAAATTATAGTAATTGGCATAATGTTGAAGGGTTGTTACTTCCTGAAACACTTAGTTGGTATAATTATGAGAACGGTTTGCCAACAACCAAGCGTAACGACTTACAGTTTACAGACGTAAAACTTTCAGAAGAGAAACCAAATCAACAAATGTTCGAAGTTCCTGAAGGCGCTGAATTAGTTGAATAATTAAAAAAAAGCGAGCTACTTAGCTCGCTTTTTTTTGTTACTGATTTTTAAATTTTTCAGAATAGCGTTTCCAAAGCTCGGTTTGGTGCGTTTCTAAACTCAATAACCTACCATCAATAAAAGCGTGGGTTATTATATTAGTTCGCATATCCAACGCATCGCCTTCACTTATAAAAAGGGTTGCGCTTTTACCTGATTCTAAGGACCCATAGGAATCATCAATTCCTAAAATTTTGGCTGTATTTAATGTGATAAGTTGCAGTGCCTGTTCTTTTGTTAGTCCATGTGCAACTGTAGCTCCGGCATAAAAAGGTAAGTTTCTGGAGTTCATGCGTTCCATACCGCCTCCTGTAACCTGTAAAGCAACCAAAACGCCTTTATCTACCAATGGTTTTGCAGATTTATAAGGCAAGTCATAATCATCATCCGTATGACTAGGTAATGAAAGCGTACGTCTTAATAAAACAGCAATGCTATTTTGACTTAATAAATCGGCGACTTTATAAGTTTCTCTACCGCCTACAATCACCATATGCTTAACACCGTTCTCTTTAGAAAAATTAACCGCATCAATGATGCCTTTTTCGTCATCAACATGGATATAAAGTTTTTTAGAACCACTAAAGATACCAGCCAATGCTTCAAAAGGCAAATGGGTTTTAGTCTTAGTGCCTTTATTGTAGGCTTTTGAGTCATTAAAATATTTTTCAATCTCTGTCACTTGCTCACCGTACTTGTCATTAGGCTTTAAACCTGGCTCTTCGCCTAACCACCAACGACCATTAGAAAAGCTATTAGGCCAATTCATGTGTATACCGTCGTCGGTTTTTATAGCAGCATCTTCCCAATTCCATGCATCAAATTGCACTATCGATGAAGTTCCAGAAATGCGACCACCTGTTGGCGCAATTTGACCTAATAATACACCGTTAGGGCGCATCGATTCCACTATTTTAGACTCGGCATTATAGGCGATTAAACTTCTTATATGAGGATTCCATGAACCTAATTCAGTTTCGTCATCCGATGCTTTTACTGCATCAACTTCAACAAGTCCTAGTGTTGAATTGGGTACTATAAAACCAGGATATACATGTTTTCCAGTCGCTTTTATAATGTTCATTCCGGTTAAGTCCATTTTTGCAACTTTACCGTCTACAATAGTAGATATTTTTCCATCTTTTAAAATAATTAAACTATTTTCTATTGTGGTGCCGTTTCCAATATGGGCGGTTGCTCCAACAATGGCAATTGTTTCAGTTTGTTTAGGAGCTGGTGTTTGTTGAGCTATTACGATTAAAGAGCACAACATTGAAATATATGTAAGTAAAATTTTCATATTATCTAGTTTTTAAAATTCATTATCTATTGAATCACAATGCAATAGCTCTTTTTCCTTCTTTTTAACCGGTTGCGTTTTTAAGCCTTTATTTTTAGCTTGCAACATCATATTAATAAGTTCGCTTTTCTCCTCTTGAATTTTAGCACGTAGCATTTCGTCACGTTTTAAATCAAAATAGGTGACGCCTTCAATGATGGTTTTTTCCGCTTTTGCATAAATAGATAAGGGATGATCGGTCCACAACACCACATCAGCATCTTTACCAACCTTAATACTACCTACTCGATTATCAATATGAAGCAGTTTTGCAGGGTTTAAGGTTACAAATTTTAAAGCATCTTCTTCGCCCACACCGCCATATTTAATAGATTTTGCAGCTTCTTGATTTAATCTTCTCGACATTTCTGCATCATCACTATTAATAGCAACGGTTACACCTGCGTTATGCATAATAGAAGCGTTGTAAGGTATGGCATCATTAACTTCGTATTTATAAGCCCACCAATCGCTAAAGGTAGAACCTCCAACACCGTGTTCTGCCATTTTATCAGCAACCTTATAGCCTTCTAAAATATGTGTAAACGTGTTTATATTAAAGCTGAATTTGTCAGCCACTTTCATGAGCATGTTAATTTCACTTTGAACGTAAGAGTGACAACTTATGTAACGTTCTTTGTTTAAAATTTCTGCTAATACATCTAGTTCTATATCCTTTCTGTAGGGCTTACCGCTTTTCTTTAAAGCATCATATTCTTTAGCTCTATTAAAATAGTCAACAAAAACTTGTTCTACGCCCATTCTAGATTGAGGAAATCGCATATTAACTTGTGCCCGTGACTGTTTTACGTTTTCGCCTAATGCAAATTTTATAAATTGTGGTGAGTTGTTATAAACAAGGTTGTCTGCAGATTCTCCCCATTTTAGTTTTATAATAGCGGAACGACCACCAATAGGGTTTGCTGAACCATGAAGAATTTGAATAGATGTAACACCACCTGCAAGATTTCTGTAAATGTTTATATCCGAATCATCAAGAACATCTTCAATAGTTACTTCTGCAGAGGAGTTTTGACCACCTTCATTCACAGAGTCCGTACCAATATGAGAATGTTCATCAATAATACCCGCAGTTAAATGTTTTCCGGTGGCATCAACGACTGTTGCAGTAGCATCCGATAGGTTTTTACCTACTTTAGCTATTTTTCCATTCTTAATTAAAACGTCGGTATTTTCTAAAACACCTTCGTTTTCATTAGTCCAAACCGTAGCATTTTTAAATAAAATAGTTTCAGCTTTTGGAAGCTCATTAAAGCCATATGCCATATTTGGATACGATACCGGTATAAAAGTATGGGATGCTTTATCGTCTTCTTTTTTATCAGATTCAGTTTTGTTTTTAAGTATAGATGGTATTGCTGAAAATGAAACTTCATTACCATTTGGAAGTATTGTTTTTCCATTTAACACCATGTTTTTATCGACGTTAGCAACAATTCTAATAAATTCTTGTTTTGTGGAATCAACAGTGGTCATGGAGATATTAACCCAATCATCTGAATAGGTTATTTTCGAGCCTAATTTTTTTTCTTGAGTTGTTATTTCAGATTTAAGCTTACTAAGTTCACCGCTGATAGACATTTTATAAGTATCACCCAATAATGCAAACTCATAGTTACCTCTTATATCTTTTTTGGTCATATCTTCAATAACCGTTTTTGTACCTTGAACCCAATTTTCATAAAGGGTTGTTTTTTCATCAAAAATATCTCCAGAAGTAATTAAAAAATTAGCTAAACTTCCGTTTTTTAGAGAACCAATAATATCAGACTTTCCAATTATTTGAGCAGGTATTGTTGTTAAAGCTTCTAATGCTTTTTGTTTTGATAAACCCGCGTCAATCGCTTTTAAAAGATTTGATTTAAATTCTTTGGGAGATTTCAAATCATGTGTCGTTAAAGCAAAGGCAATATTGTTTTCTGCTAATATTTTAGGGTTTGATGGTTTTTGATTCCATGCCCGCATATCGCTTAAAGACAATTCTGAAGCTAAATACGCATTTTCAACATCATAAGCGTCTGGAAAATTAATAGGTAGAATAAGTTTAGCATTTGTATTTTTAATATCACTTATGCGTTCATATTCATTACCGCCACCAAGCATCACATATTGAATATTGTAAACATCACCAACCTTATCGGCTCTCATAATATTTGCTCTACTACCAGCATCAAAAATTTGAACTAGCGACTTATTGCTGTTTAAAGCTTCTAATGATAAATCTTTTGTTTTTACATGCCCTTTAGCATACCAATCTGCATCAATATACATTTGGCGCAACAAAGCCATACTTCCCATAATTGAAGCTGGATATGACTGACTTGATGTAACACTTTTACTGAATGATAAGTATTGACCAGAATTTTGATCTAAAATTCTATGCTCATTACCGCCTTCATTATTTAAAGCAACTAAGGAGCCGCTACCTCTTACGATTCCGTCTTGAATATGCGTATTAACAACTCCAAAGCCAGCTTTCAGCAATTCATTGGCGGCTTTAGAATCGTAATTGAATTTTTCTATGGCTTTGTTTTCAGGCATTACATGGTCATTCCAATAATAACCAGTCCTAGTCGCATCATATTGAGCCGATCTACCTCTTGTTGTTGAGCGTTTAGGTTGCTCTACACCAAAACTTGAATACAAATCAATAAAAGACGGGTAAACGCTTTTACCGTCTACATCGACGATAACTGAATTCTTCGGAATTTCAACCGAAGTTCCAGAAGAAACAACTTTACCATCTTTAATCAGTAAAGTTCCTTTCTCTATAATTTGAGTTGGGGTTACATAAATTTTAGCATTTGTAATAGCGGTGTAATTATTGTTTGTAGTTGATACACCATCATTTTTGGGGAAATAATCTTGGGCATTTACTGCGATTGAAAATATAAACGCAGTAAAAAGGAGGAGTTTTTTAACCATAGTTTTGAATTAGTTTTGGCTAAAAATAGAGAAATTAGGATTTGATTAACGAATTCTTAAGAAAATTTAACTTTTTATAAAGATTTTTCATCAAAATAGTTAGCTAAAAGTGCTACCACGTAGCTATAACTTTCCATGCCTTTACTCTGTTTATTGGCTTTTAAAAAATTACCATAAAATATTTTAAAAAAAGGTTCAATAGGATTTTGGTGTGCTTCCCAAAACAATCTAACTTCTTCGTAGTTTTTTAAAATACCGGTATTTACATCGGCTACCATATCTTCAAATAAACATTCGTCACGGTTGTATATTTCATTTAAGCAAAAACGTAAAGCAAAAGTGTATCCGGAATATTTAAAATATATGTCGTCATGGTTTATAGCGGCTAAACATCCAATAAAATTAGCTTCATTTTCAGCAGCATATCCTAATTGATGTGCAATTTCATGGGAAGACGTTGTTGGAAATTTAAACGAAGGTATTAATCCATCAACTTGTGCTTCATTAGTTAAAGGGTTTAAATACCCACTAAAGCCCATATAGGTTAAAGGGTAACTAAATAATGATTTTTTAATGCTCTTTGGGTGATACTCCAAATGCGGAAAAGTAGTTTTTAAGTTTTCGTAGCCTATTGGAGCAAGTTCTATAATTTCTCCTTTACCGTATGGGATTTCAACTCTTAAAGTATCGTTCTCCTGAATTTCGGCATGAATTTGATTAGACTTTTCAATCAATTTTTCAGTCACAGCTATAAGTTGCTCGGTGGTATAGTCTGCGTTTAAATTAAGGTTTTCATGTAAGGGTAAACGGTAATAGTTAAGCCCCCAAAACAAGTGAAACGCAAAATATATTATAGATGCTGCTGCGGCTACGTCTCTAATCCAGTTTTTAGTATCTTTTCTAAGGCGCTTACGGTTTACATAAATCCATCTGATTATATAGATGATAGCAAAAGCATACACGAAATCGCCAAATGAAAATGGCAACCAGCCTAATGCATATCTGAATAGTTTCGATGTAAATTGATAAAAACCATTGCTGTAAAACCTTTCAACAAATTCTGGAAAATGAGATAGTAACTTTATTAATAAATACTGTGGAATTAGCGATAAGGCTATAATGGTTTTTTTGTTCTTCAACATGTTTCAAAAATAAGGAAATGTTTATAATTCCTGTTCAGATTAACTACCTTTGTTGAACTATATAAATAATGTTATGAATTCAGAAATAAGACAACTTCAACCACAAACACTTTGGAATAAATTTGCCGATTTAAATGCTGTACCACGTGCTTCAAAAAAAGAAGAACGTGTCATCGCTTTTATGAAAGATTTCGGAAAAAATTTAAGTTTAGAAACTATTGAAGATGAAGTTGGTAATGTTATAATAAAAAAGCCTGCCACCAAAGGAATGGAGGATAGAGTGACCATTGTTATGCAATCGCATTTAGATATGGTGCATCAAAAAAATAACGATACTGTTTTCGATTTCGATACACAGGGTATTGATATGTATGTGGATGGCGATTGGGTTCGAGCAAAAGGCACAACCTTAGGTGCAGATAACGGTTTAGGTGTTGCTACTATCATGGCAATTTTAGAAAGCACCAATATTCAACATCCAGCAATTGAAGCCTTATTTACTATTGATGAAGAAACGGGAATGACTGGTGCAAAAGGGTTGAAAGGTGGCTTGTTGAAAGGAGAGATATTATTGAATTTAGATACCGAAGAAGATGATGAAATAGGCGTAGGGTGTGCAGGTGGTATTGACGTAACAGCTACCAGAACTTATAATGAGGAGGAAACACCAGAATTTAAAATTGGTTATTCTATCACGGTTAAAGGTTTGCAAGGTGGTCATTCTGGGATGCAAATACATGAAGGTTTAGGAAATGCCAATAAAATAATGAACCGTTTATTGTTTGACGGTTTTGAGAAATACGGATTGCGAATTTCCGAAATTGATGGTGGTAGTTTACGAAATGCCATTCCTCGCGAAAGTAAAGCTTTAGTGGCTATTGATGCTATGCATGATAAGGGATTTGTATCTGAAATGAAACAGCATGCTGAGGTTATTAAGAAAGAATTAAAAACCATGGAACCTAATTTAGAAGTTATAATTTCTAAATGTGAAACTCCAAAAACCATCATGGATTTGGGAGTTCAAGAAGGTTTAACAAGAGCATTATATGCTGCACTAAATGGTGTTTATAGAATGAGTGCTGATATTCCTGATTTGGTTGAGACATCCAATAATATAGCACGTGTAATTGTAAAGGATGGGCAAATTAAAATTTGCTGTTTAACACGGTCGTCAGTTGAAAGTTCTAAAATGGATTTAGCCAATACGCTTCGTGCTACGTTTGAGCTAACGGGTTGTGAAGTGGAGTTTTCTGGAGATTACCCAGGTTGGACACCCAATATGGATTCGTCTATTTTAAAAGTAATGCGAAAGCTGTATGAAGATTTAAACGGAGAAAAGCCGCATGTAGCAGCATGTCATGCCGGTTTAGAGTGTGGTATTTTAGGGCAAAATTATCCAGATATGGATATGATTAGTTTTGGACCCAATATTAAAGGCGCTCACTCGCCAGATGAACGTGCACAAATTTCGTCAGTGCAAAAATATTGGAAATTTGTTTTAGAAATTTTAAAGGAGATACCTAAAAAATAACTTTATTTGGTAAGTTCGTTTAGCATTAAGTATATGAAGCGTTGGGTCTTTAAAAGAACGTTACTTTCGGTCTATAATTTACTTTGTTTATAACCGCTAATATTGATTTTACTGCTTATATATCAATTAATTATATACATTGTTACCGGCTACTATTTTTCTATTCTGTTTTTAGCATTGGTAAGTCATCCTCTTTACATCTTTTTGCTTGTGCAGTGGCATGAGCGCTCCTCTATGAAAATCACTATGCGAAGAATATTTAAAATTGAATTCTTCATAAATTAATAATCAAGTTTTATTTGTGATCCCATAACTTTTTGCATATCTTTAAGTACACTATTAACTGAAAATTGGTTGGTCACATCACTCAACATATTAAGAAATGGAGGAATCAACATATTAAAAATAATACTAACCTTCATAATAACGATTTCTTGTAGCAACGATGCTTCCAAAATAGATAATGATATTGTAAATATTGATATTGTAGTTGATGTAGTTGACTCCGTGGAATTACCTCAGCGACCTGGTTCTCGTCCTGAAACAACTACTGATATACCGCACATTCAAATTGGAGTAGAACTAGTACCTGAAGTCAATGATGAGTTGTTTCGAAGAGTTTATTCCATACCTGGAATTGAGAATCGTCAATCAGTTATTGCAGGATGGCGGAGTTTGTGGTTAACCGAAGAAGTGACCGTGATTGTACCTGACGCAATAATAGACGGTCGAGAATTTGGCCATATACATGATGATGGTAGTTTACACATCTTTTTAGAGCCTTCCCGGAGTCATGAAGCGGTTGAAACCTGTTGGGCAATTTTTCATCCTTTTACAGTACAAAATTTGTTAGGATGGGATGGCTTCGTCATGCTCTATACCCCACAATCCTTTGATGAACTTGATGTAACATTTCAACTTATTGTTGATGGGTATAACTATGTTACAGGACAAAACCTATTGGCTACTGATTTTTATTAATGAGACTATTTAATTCTAACCCGTTTAACAAATGCAGCTTCAGGGTCATTTGAAATTCCAATAGATGTTATTTTTCCGCAGATTGTAATTGAGTATGGATTGATTTCGCAACGAAGGTGTTCTCATATGGTAGGCAATGCAATGATATAAACTTTTTTAATACTGAAAGAAGTTCAGCACATGTGGTTTATATCAGTAGTTAAACGAAGGTAGCTGAAAATTTTTACAAAATCAAGTGTTTTTAAGGCACAGGGTCATATCCCGAACCACCCCAAGGATGACAACTAAAAATACGCTTTAATGCCAGCCAACCACCTTTTATTAAACCATGTTTTTGTAGTGCTTCTTTAGAGTAATGGGAACAAGTAGGTTGATATCTACACGTTGCAGGCGTTATAGGCGATATCAGTAATTGATACACTTTTATCAAAAACAAAAACGGTGCAATGAGGAATTTTTTCAAAATATTGTTATTTGTGAGTTGTTTGTTGTTAAGTTGAAAATAACTAACAACTTAACAACAAACGACTCAACTACTAACTAGTTTAGTTTACAGAAAATGTTGTACCGTCTTTACCATCTTTAAGTTGGATACCTACTTCTGCTAGTTCATCACGAATTTTATCAGATAAGGCAAAATCTTTATTGGCGCGGGCTTCTTGTCGTAATTTAATTAATAAGTCAACAGCACCAGAAAGTTTATCGGTTCCAGTTTCATTAGCTGATGTTTCGTTTTCTAATCCTAAAATATCAAAAACAAAAGCGTTAATCGTACTTTTTAAAGTTGCTAAATCTTCTGCATTTAAACTCTCAGAACCTTCTTTTATCTGATTGATATATTTAACAGCTTCAAATAAATGAGCTATAAGAATGGGTGAATTAAAATCATCATTCATAGCATCATAACATTTCTGTTTCCATGTATTTATATCTAACGATGATTTTTCAGAAGCCTTTAAATCCTTCAAAAGATTTATAGCATCCATCAAACGGTAAAAGCCTTTTTCGCTGGCTAATAGGCCATCATTTGTAAAATCTAAAATGCTTCTGTAATGTGCCTGAAGCATAAAAAAGCGTGCAACACTAGGCGCAAATGCTTTAGTTATATTTTTATTATCGCCTGTAAAAATCTCATTTGGTAAAATATAATTGCCTGTAGATTTAGCCATTTTTTTACCATTCATAATTAGCATATTGGCATGCATCCAATAGTTTACAGGTGTTTGTCCTTTTGCGGCTTCATTTTGTGCAATTTCGCATTCGTGATGCGGAAATTTTAAATCCATACCACCACCATGAATATCAAAATGTTCACCCAAATATTTAGTACTCATAGCAGTACACTCTAAGTGCCAACCTGGGAAACCATCGCTCCAAGGCGAAGGCCAACGCATAATGTGTTGAGGTTCGGCACGTTTCCAAAGTGCAAAATCCTGCGGATTTTTTTTATCACTTTGTCCGTCTAACTCACGCGTGTTATGAATTAAATCTTCTAGCTTACGTTTGCTTAATTTTCCGTAGTCATGTGTTTCATTAAACTTATGTACATCAAAATATACCGAGCCATTTACTTCGTATGCAAAACCATTATCAATAATAGTTTTTATAAGTTCTATTTGCTCAATAATATGTCCGGTAGCAGTGGGCTCAATACTAGGCGGTAAAAAGTTAAAGGTGTTTAAAATATTATGGAAATCAACGGTGTAACGTTGCACGACTTCCATAGGCTCAATTTGCTCCAAACGGGCTTTTTTAGCAATGCGATCTTCACCAACATCGGCATCATTTTCTAAGTGTCCAGCATCCGTAATATTACGAACATAGCGCACTTTATATCCTAAATGTTTAAGATATCTGAAAATAACGTCAAAAGACATAAAAGTTCTCACATTACCTAAGTGCACATTGCTGTAAACGGTAGGTCCACAAACGTACATACCAACATGTCCCTCATTAATTGGTTTGAAGGTTTCTTTTGTACCAGTAAGTGAATTGTATATTTTAATTGATTGTTTTTCGTAAAGTTGCATAGCTGTTAAGTCGTCAGGATTTCAAAAAATGATTTCGTAAAGCATTAATCTTGTTTGTCACCGATTCAACTTCAAATCTAATATTTTTATAGTTTTCCTCAGAAATAAATTCTAATTCTTTTGAAATTATTACTTGATTTAATAATTCTAGTGTAGAACTGTAAGCCATTGTCATAAAATGGGCTTTGTCTTTTTTTGTTAACCTTGAGGTGCCTTCAGCAATATTAGAAGATATAGAAACAGAACTTCTTCGCATTTGAGAAATTAAACCAAATTTTTCATCATCAGGAAGAAATTTTGTTTGATTGTAAATGTTTTTTGCAAGTTTTATGGACTCTTTCCAAACATCTAAATTTTCAAAAGAATATGTATGCATTTTTTATTTTAGTTGTTTGTTGTTGAGTCGTTTATCTTTCATATGAAAAGTTTATTTTTTAGTTGCAACTTAACAACAAACGACTAAACAACTCACCCATATTTAGAATTTAGTCTCTAGCTTTATGTAATCTAAAAACTCTCTTCTTACAGTTTTGTCTTTAAACTTTCCTCCAAATTCTGATGTTACAGTACTACTCTCAATATCTCTAATACCTCTTGAGTTTACGCATAAATGTTTTGCATCAATAACACAAGCAACATCTTGCGTATTTAATACCTCTTGAAGTTCTTTTACTATCTGTATAGTTAATCGTTCTTGTACCTGTGGTCGTTTTGCAAAATAATCAACAATTCGGTTCATTTTAGATAAGCCAACTACAGTACCATTCGAAATATAAGCTACGTGTGCTTTACCAACAATAGGTAATAAGTGATGCTCGCAAGTAGAATAAACAGTAATGTTTTTTTCAACTAGCATTTCACCGTACTTATATTTATTTTCAAAAGTGGATGCACTTGGTTTTTTCTTAGGGTCTAAACCACCAAAAATTTCCTTTACAAACATTTTAGCCACACGATTTGGTGTACCATTTAAACTATCGTCTGATAAATCAAGCCCTAAGGTTTCCATAATATGACGCACATCATCCTTTATGATATCTATTTTTTCTTCATTCGATAACTTAAAAGCATCCAAACGAAGTGGTGTATTTGATGACGTTCCAACGTGGTCATCTCCTAAAGAGTCATATTCTTCAATGTCGTTGTTAATTTTCATCTGTTAAAAAGTAACGAATTAAGTTTGCAAAGATAAACAAATCAGTTTTGTTATGATTTATCTTAACAAACAATTAATTAGTAATTCATAATTTGGGCGTTCCCTGTTTCTGAAACAAGTTCAGAATAAACAGGTCGGGCTTTTTGCGCTACATGGTAGCTTGCTTCAATCCCTAACGCGGTAATTTTAAGCATTAGTCTAAGTTTAGTACGAATAATTACGTATAAACACAAAAGCCTGAACGTTTTAGGGTTCAAGCTTTTTTATTGTGGATTAATAGTATTAAATATTAAAACTTAAGGATAAAGTAATATTTGAATTTTTTCTATCAATAGAAACTGCATCCGTTAAACCTACATTGTATAATGGTCTTTCAAACGAGCGTTCTGCTTCATCGTACGTAATATCTAGTTTGGTGTTGCCAAAGTTGTAACCAATACCAAGGGAAAATCCATTTAAATCACCTACAGTTACACCATCAGCATACGGGCTTTCTTCAAAACGATAACCACCTCTAAAACTAAATTGTTTGTGTTTGTACTCACCACCAATTCTATAGGTAGAGGCATCGGTAAATACGTTGCTCATAATCTCATTCTGATCAGCAAAATAAGCATCACTAGTAGGTTTAAATTTTGTTTTGCCGTAATCTTTTTTAGAATAATCGAAACTAATTAAACCTTGATTTGCAAATACATAAGCTAAACTTCCCGTTACCTTAGCAGGTGTTTGCAGTCTGTATCTAGGATAAATATTTACAATATCGGCTATGAAAGTTATATCAGGGTCAGCTAAATTGGTATCTATAAACTGTGTAGTTTCTTCTTCAATAGTAAACCAAGTAGGAGAGTCGTAAGTAAGACCAACTCTAAACTCCGGACTTAATTTCATAATACCACCTAACTGAAACGAAAATCCGTTACCTCTAGTTGATAATGTATTTCCAAAATCTATTTGAGTAATAAGCGAGTTTGTGTTAGCATTATCTTCTAATAATAAAGTAGATCTTTGGTAGTCAATAAAATGTGAATTTAAGTTTAAGCCTACATACAGATTGTCTTCGTACTGAGCGGCTAAGTTGAACGTGACTTTACCATTGTAACCTGTAGCTGCGTAGGTATAATCATGATCAAAAGTCCCATTATCAAGATTAGAAAAATAGGTAGTATTATCATCATCATCAGCATCTGGTTCTAGAATGAAAGATTGATACCCTAAAAAGGCTTGCTGATGTGCAAAACCAAATACTTCTCCTATGTCTCTGTAGGCGTCTTCTATAAATTCACCATCTAACAACGAAATATCACCTAATCGTATACCATCGGCATAGTTTAAGAAATATAAATCAATGGATTGATTATTAGTATTGGTTCCTCTTGCATACCAGTTATCATTAAAATTATTGGTTTGATCATAGGCAACCGAAAGCGCAAGTTTTTTCCATGGAGAACCACTATTATTGGCAAAAACAAAAGCGGCACCACCTTGACTGATATCAAAATGCGATTCGTTTGTTGCTCCTAAGCCATTAAAATAATTGGTATTATTTTGAATGTCTGTATTAGACGCGGTAAAAGAGGCATGACTTTGAGCAAAAACTGCAGAACCTGCGGGGTTTAAACTAACAGCACTCATATCGCCACCTAAGGCTCCAAAAGCACCACTTAAAGCTCTAAAACGAGCCGTTCCTTGAATTTCGTTTTGCGAAAACCTTAGTGCATCACTAATGTCTTGTGCGTAAACTGTAGACATAGATAGCATACCTATGAATAGTAAATGTAACTTTTTCATATTTAAACTTTTGTTTCTTTAATTAAAAAATTAACCGCGTCTTCTTCCTCCACCCGAAGATCCTGAACTACTTCTACCACTGCTAGATGATCGCGTAGTTGAACCTGAAGATGATGATCTTGAACTCCTGCTTGGAGTGTATGATGAGTTTCTTGAAGACGATCTTCTGCTGAAATTATTATTCCCTGAACTTCTACTCGTAGTAGGTCTGTTTACTGTACTAGAACTACGTCTTATATTTGAAGACGATGATCTGGTAGTTGAGTTTGTAGAAGGTGTTCTTGTAACGCCTGTTGATCTTCTTATAGTTGAAGTGTTGGCACGCGTTCCATTAGAATTATAACCTCTTCTAACACCAGTTGTGTTATTAGAGCTTATACTACTTCTTCTTCGTGAAGTATTATATTTTGAAATAGTATTTGTATTTGTATTTCTAGAATTTACAGAACTACGTCTGTTAGTATTCGAGTTTATAGAATTTCTTGCATAATAGCTACCTCTTCTGCTTGCATTGAAAGAAGCATTTCTACTATAATACCTGTTTCCATAGTATCTATTATTGAATCTATTATATCCATAGTAGCCATAGTTTCTAAAACCCCATGGATTATAAGCCCAACCTCCATAAAAGCCACCGTAGTATGGACCCCAATAAGGATCGTACCATCCCCAATTGTTCCATCCCCAATTGTTCCAGCCCCAGTTGTTCCATCCCCAACGGTTCCATCGGTTCCAGCCCCAACCCCAGCTAAATCCTGCGTTCCAGCCCCAGTTGTTCCAACCGTTGTCAATGTAATTGATGGTTACGCTATTGCTGTTTTGACCCCAACCAGCATAACCATTATAATTATTGTTTATGCTATCGTTTTCAATATAATTGTCGCTTTCGTAAGCATCAATATCAGTGAAAATAGCACCATCTGCATATAAATTATCAGACTCAATAGATTTGGTTTTAAAATAGTTTTTATAATAAGAACTATTTGATTCGTTTGGCACTTCAACAACAGTCGTATTACCTCTTTGTTCCACGGTAATAGGTTCTGCACCATAAATACCATCATTATCAACACCAACATATTGATAAGAACCACAAGAAGCTAAGGTAAGAATAAATCCTACCAAGGCCACAAATGGCATTTTTGTTCTTAAGTAGTTGTTAAATTGCATATCTATATAATTTTATTGTTGAACATAACAAAAATAGTTAGTTTTGCTGAACTATTTTTTTGTTAAGATAATCACAATATTTGTGCCAAAATAGAGATATGAGTAAAAAACTTACTAGTAGAGCGGAAGATTATTCAAAATGGTATAACGAATTAGTTGTTAGAGCAGACCTAGCGGAAAACTCTGCGGTAAGGGGTTGTATGGTAATAAAGCCTTATGGATATGCTATATGGGAGAAAATGCAAGCAGAATTAGACCGAATGTTTAAGGAAACAGGGCATCAAAATGCTTATTTTCCATTATTTGTGCCTAAGAGTTTGTTTGAAGCTGAAGAGAAAAACGCTGAAGGATTTGCTAAGGAATGTGCAATTGTTACTCATTACAGGTTGCAAAACGATCCTGATAAACCAGGTAAGCTACGAGTAGATCCAGAAGCTAAGTTAGAAGAGGAACTTATTGTAAGACCAACGAGTGAGGCTATTATTTGGAATACTTACCGTAACTGGATTCAATCGTATAGAGATTTACCTATACTAATAAATCAATGGGCTAATGTGGTGCGTTGGGAAATGCGTACCCGACTTTTTTTACGAACTGCCGAATTTTTATGGCAAGAAGGTCATACCGCGCACGAAACAAAAGAAGAAGCATTGGAAGAAGCGAGATTAATGAACAATGTATACGCTACGTTTGTTGAAAATTTCATGGCTATTCCAGTGGTGCAAGGATTAAAAAGCGAGAGCGAACGTTTTGCTGGTGCCGAAGAAACATTTTGTATTGAGGCTTTAATGCAAGATGGAAAGGCGTTACAAGCCGGAACATCTCACTTTTTAGGTCAGAATTTCGCAAAGGCGTTTGATGTAAAGTATGCCAATAAAGAAGGTAAACAAGATTATGTTTGGGCAACATCTTGGGGTGTGTCTACGCGATTAATGGGTGCATTAATAATGACACATAGTGATGATAACGGACTGGTTTTACCTCCTAATTTAGCACCAAATCAAGTTGTTGTAGTGCCTATTTATAAAAGTGAAGAACAACTTGATGCCATCACTGAAGTGGTTAATGGTATTATGAAAAATTTACGTAGTAAACATATTTCAGTAAAGTTTGATAACAGAGATACTTTAAGACCAGGAGCCAAATTTGCACAGCATGAATTGCAAGGTGTTCCTTTAAGAATTGCTATAGGTGCACGAGATTTAGAAAATGGAACCGTAGAATTAGCTCGACGAGATACATTAACTAAAGAGGTTGTACCATTAGATGGTTTAGTAGATAAAGTTGAATCCTTAATGAAGGAGATTCAAAACTCTTTGTTTAATAAAGCTCTGGACTTTAGAAATAGTCATATTACCAAAGTTGATACTTTTGAAGAATTCAAAACAGTTTTAAATACCAAAACAGGCTTTTTATCTGCGCATTGGGATGGAACTGCCGAAACGGAAGATAAAATTAAAGAGCTAACAAAAGCTACCATAAGATGTATTCCGTTAGACGGAGATGCAGAAGATGGTGTTTGTGTGTACTCTGGTAAGCCTTCAAAACGTAGAGTATTGTTTGCAAAAGCGTACTAAATAATTTTTTTTAAAAAAAGATTATATAGCACTTGCAACATTTAAAAATAGTTGTATTTTTGCATCCGCAATGGAAACATTGTAAGTTATTTGAAAAGTATTGTAAGTTTAAATATTGTATTATAAATTTGCATGCTTAAAACAAATGGCCCGTTCGTCTATCGGCTAGGACGCCAGGTTTTCATCCTGGTAAGAGGGGTTCGATTCCCCTACGGGCTACAATTTTTAAAAAAATAAAAAAACAAATGGCAAATCATAAGTCAGCATTAAAAAGAATTAGAAGTAGCGAAGCAAAACGTTTGGTTAATAAATACAAGCATAAAACGACTCGTAACGCTATTAAAAAATTACGTGAGTTAACAAGCAAGAAAGAGGCTGAAGCTATGTATCCTGAAGTTACTTCAATGATTGATAAATTAGCAAAGAAAAATATCATTCATGCTAATAAAGCTGCAAACCTTAAATCTGGTTTAGCAAAACACGTTGCTGCACTCTAATGCAAATTAAAGTTTAAAATATTCAAAAGCCTCTCAGAAATGAGAGGCTTTTTTTATTCAATTATTTCTTCAATTTTTCTTACCAGTTTAAATATAATTGTTGAATTTTTTTCTTCAATAAATTCATATATGACAAAAATCATATAATACTATTTTGTTTCGGTAGAACTTTGCATAGTAATATTAATCTTAAATACTATGCGAACGATTAAAACAATAAAAAGTATAAAATTTATCAGCTTGATTGTATTGCTCTTTACAATCTCAAATGTGCTTCAAGCGCAAGAATTCACTTTAAATAATAAAGAATCTTCATTAACAGTTTTTGGAACTTCAAGTTTACACGATTGGCACGTTGTAGCGGAAACAATGAGCGGTAAAATCGTATTTGTAAGCACAGAAACTGGCGACTTGCGAAAATGTGATTTTGAAGTAATAGCAGAAAGCCTTAAAAGTGGTAAAAAGTCTATGGATAAAAACACTTATAAAGCTTTAAAAACCGATTCGCATAAAACAATAACTTTTCAACTTGCTGAAGTAAAAGATATTGTAAAAAAAGAAACAGGTAAGTTTTTGTTAAAGTGCACGGGTAATTTAACCATTGCTAATGTAAAAAAGTTAGTTCCTATGCAATTTAGTCTTGAAATTGTAAATGGCAAAGTCATATTAACTGGTGAAAAAGCTATTAAAATGACAGACTTTAACATAGAACCACCAAAAGCTTTACTGGGTACCATAACCACAGGAGACGACATCACAATAAAATTTAAAACAATTTATAAATAACTTAATAAATACACTAAAAGTAAGAACTCATGAAAAATTTAATCAAAAGTAGTATACTGTTTATAACCTTATTAGTAGGAACTAGTTTTTATGCTCAAAATAGAACATTAGATAATTATAGACAGCCAGATAAAAATGGAATTAACGTGTTTGAAGCACCAAAAGATACGGTCTCAACTTTTACCGATATTAAAGTAAGAGTAGGTGGTTCTTCAACTTTACAATTTCAGTCTTTAGACCATGAAAATTCTGGAGCAGTAGCATTAAAAGAAATTGGAACTAACTTTAATTTGGCAACAGCCAATTTAGACTTAGATGTTGCATTGTATGATGGTATTAGAATGCATTTACGTACCTATCTTTCTTCACGTCATCACCCAGAGCCTTATGTAAAAGGAGGGTATTTCCAAATTGATAAATTAGACTTTATTAGTGAAGGATTCTTGAGTAATTTCATGAAGAATGCCACTATTAAAATAGGTCATATGGAAAACAACTATGGTGATGCTCACTTTAGAAGAAGTGATAATGCTCAAACTATTTATAATCCATTTGTTGGAAACTTAATCATGGATGGGTTTACAACTGAAGTAGGAGCAGAATTGTATTATCAATGTGACAGCGGATTTTTAGGAATGGTTGGCTTTACTAATGGTAAATTAAATCAAGCGGTTGACAATCCTGATACTGGAGGCGCTTCATTCTTAGCTAAATTGGGTTATGACAAACAATTTAATGATGACTTCCGTTTCAGATTAACAGGATCTCTTTACAATACGGGAGCAGTTAGAACCTCTTATTTATATAGCGCAGACAGAACCGGTTCTCGTTACTATTTGGTGTTAGAAGCTGAAGATGCTAGTACCTCTGGAAACTTTAGATCTGGTCGTTACAATCCTAACTTTGGAAATAAAGTTACTGCTATTATGATAAATCCATTCTTAAAATATGGTGGATTAGAATTTTTCGGAACTATTGAAACATCAAAAGGTAGAAGAAATACCGAAACAGAAAGAAGAACTGCAAAACAGTTTGCTGGTGAACTAATTTACAGATTTGGTAACACCGAAAACTTTTACTTAGGAACCCGTTATAATAAAGTAGATGCCGAAGAAGCAAATGGTGATGATATTGAAATATCAAGATTTCAGTTAGGAGCTGGATGGTTTATGACCAATAATATATTGCTGAAATTAGAATATGTAACCCAAAAGCATGACGGCTATAATGCCGCAAGTATTTTTGATGAAGGCAAATTTAATGGCTTAATGGCTGAAGCTGTAATAAGTTTCTAACGAATGAAAAAATGATAAAGTAAGTCTTAAAGGTGTACTTCAAAAACAACAACAAATGTACTTTAAGACTTACTTTAATTTTGCGATGTAGAAAATACAAATCAAAAAAATGAACAACGTAAAAAAAATATTGCTTTTAATCTCTATAATGTTAACACTAGCTTTTTCAGTTGTGTTAACAGGCAATACTACGGTACTAATTACTCCTGAAAGTAAATTGCTTATCAAAGGAAAAACCAATATTAATAGTTTTAAGTGTGAATTTGATATTTTAAAATTAAAGAAACCTATCCCTGTTTTTTTTCAAAAGATAGATGATAAAATGGTTTTTGATAATACGGTATTGGTTTTAGAAAACAATTGCTTTGATTGTGGAGGTAAAGCAATAAATAGTGATTTTCAAGAACTTTTAAAATCGGATGTGTATCCAAACACACAAATTAAATTAAAAGAAATTTGCAAGGATGCAAACAACAAAAATAAAGTACTAGCCTTCCTAGATATTACAATTGCGGGAGTTACAAAATCTTGTAGCATTCCTGTTCAATTGAAAGGCGAGGAAACATTATTGATAGAAGGCGTTTTAAGCTTGAATATTTGTGACTTTAATTTAGAACCTCCAACAAAAGCCTTAGGCCTTATAGTAGTAAAAGATATGATTGATGTTAATTTTCAATTGGTTGTAAAAGAGTATTAAGATTATGAAGTTCTAATTATAAATAAAAAAAGCCTTAACATAAAAGTTAAGGCTTTTCAGTTTAATGTTTAGTTAGTCGCATTATCCATTCATGGATATTAAAAATTCTTCGTTGTTTCTTGTTTGTTTAAAGCGGTCGTTAATAAACTCCATAGCTTCAACAGGATTCATATCTGCAAGGTATTTACGCATTACCCACATACGTTGAATCGTATTGTCGTCCAATAATAAATCATCACGACGCGTACTTGAAGATGTTAAATCGATAGCAGGGAAAATTCTACGGTTCGATATTTTTCTATCTAATTGTAGTTCCATATTACCAGTTCCTTTAAATTCTTCAAAAATCACTTCGTCCATTTTAGAACCAGTTTCAGTAAGTGCCGTAGCAATAATGGTTAAAGAACCTCCATTTTCAATGTTACGAGCAGCACCAAAGAAACGCTTTGGTTTGTGTAGTGCATTCGCATCTACACCACCACTTAATATTTTACCAGATGCTGGTTGTACGGTATTATAAGCTCTCGCTAAACGCGTAATAGAGTCTAATAATATAACAACATCATGTCCGCATTCTACCAAACGTTTTGCTTTTTCTAAAACAATGTTTGCAATTTTTACGTGTTCGTGTGCTTCTTTATCAAAGGTAGAAGCAATTACTTCACCACGTACGTTACGTTGCATATCGGTAACCTCTTCAGGACGTTCATCAATTAATAAAATCATTTGATAAACCTCAGGATGGTTCGCCGCTATGGCATTAGCAACATCTTTAAGTAACATAGTTTTACCCGTTTTAGGTTGCGATACAATCATACCACGTTGCCCTTTTCCAATGGGAGAGAACAAATCCATAATTCGAGTAGAAATAGTACTTTGCTTTTCAGCAAGGGTAAATTTTTCTTTTGGGAATAAAGGTGTTAAATGCTCAAAAGACACGCGGTCTCTAACAACCTCGGGTTTCTGACCATTAATTTTACTCACTTTTATTAAAGGAAAATATTTTTCACCTTCTTTTGGAGGTCTTACATGACCTAAAACAGTATCACCCGTTTTTAAACCAAACAATCTAATTTGCGATTGCGATACATAAATATCATCAGGTGATGATAAATAGTTATAGTCCGATGAGCGTAAAAACCCATAACCATCTTGCATAATATCTAAAACACCTTCACTTTGTATAATGGCATCAAACTCATAATCAGGTTCGCGATAACGATTTCTGCTATCTTTATTTCCTGTATCTACATTACCATTTTTTTGGTTTTTATGCTGATTTTTTTGTGGGTTATTATGACTTCTCTGGTGAGGCTTTTGTTGGTTATCGTTTTGTGGCTTCGGAGCTTTATCCGCTTTGGGTGTATGCTCTTGTTTTTTTGCTGCTACTTCGTTAGCATCGTTTGCAGGAGCTGTTTCTTTTTGTTCAGGAGCTTTAGGAGCCGGTTTTTGTACACGTTGCCTTGGTACTCTTTGTTTCGGTTTTGGTTTAGTTTCAGTAGATTCAGCGGGAGCTACAACAGCTTTCACAGTACTTGGGTCTGCAGCTTGTTGGTCTAATATTTGGTAAACTAAGTCCTCTTTCTTTAATGAACGATATTTAGATACGTTCAATTTTTTTGCAATCTCTTGTAAATCAGAGAGCTTCTTCTCTTTTAGTTGTGAAATTTCAAACATTGATGTTTAATTGAATATTTTATTTTGAATACAATCTTGGTGTTATTCTGAAAAAAAAATGATTTTTATTCTGAAGATTAACCGCTTGTTATTGCGATTGTTGTGAATTATTACTGCAATTATACAACTTTATTTTATTTTTTTGCAGTAAATCTATTATTTTTGCGGTCTAGTTTTTAAAAAAAGTATGTTACAACGTATTCAAACTATATATTTATTATTAGCTGCTGGAGTTTCTGGCGGGCTAATCTATGTGTTTGAGTTGTGGCAAACCGAAGATGGTGTAAAAGTATTTGCAAACCATACCGATTATGTATTTGCAGCTTTTTTAACATCGGCGTTTTTTTCAATAGTTTCTATATTTCGTTACAAAAACAGGAAGTCTCAATTTATGTTGGGACGCCTTAACATCATATTAAACTTTTTTTTACTAGGATTTTTCGTGTATCAATCTCTAAATGTATCTGGAGAAACGGCGGTTTCTGAGAAAGGTATTGGGATGCTTCTCCCTATTGTTTCTATCGTGTTTTTGGCATTAGCCAATAAGGCCATCAAGAAGGATGAAGATCTTGTAAAATCTGTTGATAGATTGCGATAAACCTAACATCTTAGTAGTATTAGTGCGTTAAAACCCAAGGTGAAAGCTTTGGGTTTTTTTATACTGTCAGTTCGAGTGAATTTGCTTTTAAGCAAATTTGTATCGAGAACATAAAAAAGGATGCCGCTGCAATCCCTAACGCAAAACGTTTTAGTAACGTTTATCAAACTCAATAACTTCTAAATTGTCAATTTTGTTACCATCAATCGTAAAACGAAGCATGGTACGGGTTTTATGAAAACCGTGTTTACCAACAGCACCAGGGTTCATATGTAACAGGTTTAATTTTTTATCAGGCATCACTTTTAAAATATGCGAATGCCCACAAATAAACAGTTTTGGTGGGTTAGCTTTAATGGCGTCTCTCACGCGCATATTATAAGCATTGGGGTAGCCACCAATATGGGTTATCCAAACATCAACACCTTCGCACATAAAACGGTTGTTTTCAGGAAACTCTAAACGTATTTGTGAGTCGTCAATATTACCATAAACAGCGCGTAAAGGTTTTAGTTCTTTTATAGCATCGGTAACCTGTAAATCGCCAATATCGCCAGCATGCCAAACTTCATCGGCTTGTTTTACATACTTTAAAATATCGTTATCTATATAACCGTGTGTGTCTGAAAGCAGTAATATTTTTGTCATTTATGTAGTGTACAAATCTGTTTGTAAAGTTATTGATTATTGTTTTATTCTGCTGATGAATTTTTATTGATTTTGTCAGAAAAAAATGATAACTTCGATAACTTTACCTGCAAGCTGAAAAAACGAATGAAAAACAAAATACTGATTTTATTACTGACTTTATCATCAATAATTTGCTTTGGTCAGAACTCAAATGAAAATGTTCTATATGTTGTTGATTCTATTCCTTTAATAGAAGAACCTAAAGAAGGATTTGGAACATTAACGGAAAACGAAATTGATAATGTTGTTGTAGTAAAAGACACAAAAGTAATAGAATCTTCTGGCTATAAAGATTTGGATGGAATTATTTATGTTTTCACAAAAGAATATGTGAAAAGACCTGATAGCATAAAAGCAATTCCGACAACTAAATTAATGACCAAAAAAAATGGAACTTGGTATTTAAAAAATAGTTCAACACCATATTCAGGAAAATTTATTGACTATTATCTAACTGGAAAAAAACAAGGCGAGGGAATTTTGTATAACGGAAAACTAAAAGGTAAACGTCTGCTTTACCATTTAAGTGGAAATATATCTGACGAAATTGAATACGAGAACGGAATTTCAAATGGACTTGAACAAAGATTTTATGAAGATGGAACTTTAATGCAAGAAGGCAGTTTTGAGAACGGAAAGGAAACTGGAATTTGGAAAATGTATCATCCAAACGGACAATTAAAACAACGGACAAACTTTGTGAATGGAAAAATGGATGGAGAATCAATTTCGTATTACTCAACAGGAGAAATTAAAGGAAAAAACGTTTATAAAAATGGTGTTTATCAAAAGGATAAAATAAATGACAAACTTTTCAAGTTATACAACGAGTCTCAAGAATTGTACAAACAAGTAAACTATAAAGGAGCAATAAGGAAATTAGACAAAGCATTGGAATTGAAACCAAATTGGGCTGACGGATATTTTGCAAGAGCCACAATGAAATTAAATGATTTTCAGTTTGATGAAGCAATAGAAGATTTCAATAAAACTCTTGAGATTGAACCGTATTTTACAAATGCCTATTCGAATCGAGCTTTTGCTATTTTAAGAAAACACGAACTTGGAAATGGTCGGACTTTATCCAAATCCAAAGACATCCAAATAATCGCTTCAAAAGAAACTGAAATACCAGAATCGGATCTGACTAAAATTTGTGCGGATTTGAAAAAAGCTGTGTCACTTGGAGATGATAATTGGATGGTTTTAGAAGCATTAGAAAAACATTGTAAAGAATAAAGCCAATTGCCAACACCGTATATAATTTATTGCTAGTTCTAGTCTACTTACGAAAATCCTCGCGTTAGGGATTGAACGGCATGTTTGAACTCCCTGACGAAGGAAGGAGTGAGTAGTGAAAGCCCGACCTGGTTCCTGAACTTGTTCTAGGATAAAGGTAATGCCCAAGGTCTCGATACTATTCCGAAAAAATAGGACTAACTCGAAGTGGCAACACTTTTAATATTTAATTAAGATTCTGGAATGCGCTGAAATAACAAAACTGTCTATCTTTGTTGTTTCAATAAAAGTGTAAAACACCTTGCGATATTTTTTAGAACTTTCTTATAACGGTGCAGCGTATCATGGTTGGCAAAATCAACCTAATGCGGTATCAGTCCAAGAAGTATTAGAAAAAGCATTATCTACCTTGTTAGGAGAACCTATTGCTATTGTTGGCGCAGGACGTACCGATGCTGGCGTACATGCCACACAAATGTTTGCCCATTTTGATACGGATGTAAAGTTTAAGACTAAAAACTTTATTTTTAAACTGAATGCCTTTTTGCCTAACGATATTGGCATAAGAGATATTTTTAAAGTGAAGGCTGATGCACACGCTCGTTTTGATGCAATAAGTAGAACGTATTTGTACAGAGTAACGCTAGAAAAAGATGTGTTTACGTTTAATAATACCTATTATGTAAAACAGTCGCTGGATGTGGATGTAATGAATAAGGCTTCGAAAATATTATTTGACTATAAAGATTTTCAATGCTTTTCAAAAAGTAATACGGATGTAAAAACGTATTATTGTGATATAATGCAAGCGGAATGGTTTTTTAAAGATAACGAGCTACATTTTGTTATTAAAGCCAACCGATTTTTGCGAAACATGGTAAGAGCGGTTGTTGGTACCATGATTAATATTGGGTTGGGTAAACTGAGCATTGATGATTTACACACCATAATTAAATCTAAAAATAGGAGTGAAGCAGGATTTTCGGTTCCGGCGCACGCCTTGTATTTAACGAATATTGAATATCCTGAGGATATAAAAATACATGAGTGAAGTAAAAGAAAATATCTTTGATTTTAAGCTTTTTAAGCGTCTTTTTCAATATATAAAGCCTTACAAGTTTATTTTTGGTGGATTGTTAATCCTGGTAATATTACTTGCTATTTTTAGTGTTGCAACACCTAAAATAACCGAAATTGCTATTGACGATAGTATTACAAACCAAAAGGAACAGGGCTTTTTGTTTTACATTATGTTGATGCTTGCCGTTTTAATCTTGCAAACGGTTTTTCAGTTACTTTTTATCTATTACGCGGCTTGGTTAGGGCAAAATTTAGTGATGGATGTTCGTGTAAAGTTATTTGACCATTTACTGCGTTTTAAAATGAAGTATTATGATAATTCTTCGGTTGGTGTTCTTATAACCCGTGCTGTAACGGATATGGAACGTATTGCCGATATTTTTGGCGAAGGATTATTTATGATTTTTAGAGATTTGCTTACTATGGCTGTGGTTTTTGGCGTGATGCTTTATACCAACGTTAAGCTGAGTTTAATTGTTTTTGTGATGTTGCCGTTGCTATTGTACGCAACACGCTTGTTTCAAAAATACATGAAAAAGGCTTTTGAAGAAGTGCGTAATGAGGTTTCTAACCTAAACTCGTTTGTACAGGAACGATTAACGGGCATGAAGATATTACAGTTGTTTACGCGTGAAGATGTAGAATACAAAAAGTTTACCGTTATAAACGAGCGGCATAAAAAAGGATGGCTTAAAACGGTATGGTATAACTCTATTTTCTTCCCAATTGCCGATTTAGTGTCATCTCTTTGTATTGGTTTAGTAGCATGGTATGGTGGTTTAAACGTTATGGAAGGCACCGTTACCAAAGGAGTTTTAGTAGCCTTTATCATGTACATTCCTATGTTATTTAGACCATTAAGGCAAATTGCTGATAAGTTTAATACCTTACAAATGGGTATGGTAGCTGCCAATAGAGTTTTTAGAGTTTTAGATACTACCTCGCACATTGATGACAAAGGAACACACGTTGCAGAGTCGTTTAAAGGTCATATTAGGTTTGATAATGTGCATTTTAGTTATGTTGAAGACGAAGAAGTTTTAAAAGGCGTATCATTTGATGTAAATGTGGGTGAAACCATTGCTATTGTTGGAGCTACAGGTGCTGGGAAATCGACTATTATAAACTTATTAAATCGTTTTTACGAAATTAAAGACGGTGCTATTTTGGTGGACGGGATAAACATTAAAGACGTAACCTTGGCGTCATTACGTACGCAAATTGCGGTGGTATTACAGGATGTATTTTTGTTTGCAGATACCATTATGAATAATATTACACTAAATCAACCCGACATTACTGAAGCGCAGGTAACCCAAGCGGCTAAAGATATTGGCATTCATGATTTTATAATGAGTTTACCTAATGGATATCAATACAACGTAAAAGAACGCGGTGTGATGCTGTCTTCGGGTCAGCGACAACTTATTTCGTTTTTAAGGGCTTATGTTACCAACCCAAGTATTTTGGTGTTGGATGAAGCTACCTCGTCGGTTGATTCGTATTCTGAGCAACTTATTCAAAATGCTACAGAAAAAATAACCCAAGGACGAACCTCGATTGTTATTGCACACCGATTGGCAACTATTAAAAAAGCGGATAAAATTTTAGTAATGGATGCTGGAAAAATTGTGGAACAAGGAACGCATGATCAACTTCTGAAAAAGGAAAACGGGTACTACAAGAATTTATACGAAGTTCAGTTTTTACAAAACGAAGAGGTTGCTTAACCGCCTCTCGCAGCTCTTTGGGCTTCAATCATTTGTTCCATATCCCCATTTAAATACATAATTACCACAAAAGCAATTGTAACAATTATAAAAACTATTGCTAAAACAACTAAAAATAGAAGTGTTCTTAAAATGATATTTAGAAAGTTTAGTTGGTATAAGCGTTTTAAACAGAATGCAGAATACATTATCATTAAGGGTATAGAAACCATGCTAAAAACACCTTGTGAAACCCCAAAAACAGCAACGATAACACCAGTAATTCCTGTAAAAATAGATAGCTGTGCTTGGATATAAAGGAATACCACAACTAATTCCGTATAGTTGAACTTATTTAAACCAACAAAGGACACTCTAGCCATAATAGCATATAATGGAACATAGAGCATCATAACAATCGATTGATATTCTTGAACAAAGCTTACGTTTTTCTTTTGTAAATCTTCAGCACCGGGTGTCGTAAATGTTGAAAAATCGATAGACTCTGGAAAGAATTTATTTAATACCAATAAATATAAACCTGAAACGGTAAGTGCTAAACCAAAGTAACTAATTGGGTTCACATATTTTTTTCTAACGCCATCTATATAGGTCCCTATAACGTCTTCTGGCTTAGTGAATAATTTTATAAATGTTCTTAGTAGCTTATTGTCGTAATTAAAAAAGGTTTCACTAATATGTTCAAACAGATTTTTTAAGGTTAATCTATTTCTAATTACTTTGCCACCACACGAATAACAAAACTCACTTTCTGGAGATAAGTCGGTATTACAATTTCTACAATTCATTCTACGCAATTAAAATTCCTATTATCAGCCCTAATAATAATGATATCGTTAAAAAAACGGCAGAAATAAATACCAAAATTATAAAAAAGCTACCAAGGGTTTCCAAATAACTAGTATTAAAAACACGCTTTAATACATAGTAAAAATATATAAAGTTTACTATGGTTATAAGGCCTGTAATAAGCATAAAGTTAATGCCAAAACATAAAAAAAGTATTGTAATTATAGCTGTAACAATAACAATTTGAGCAGAATAATATAGATTAATTATTATATGCTCAGTGAAGTTAAAACGTCTGTTACCAATAATAAAATACGTTAACCACGTAGCTATTGCTGAAAAAGGAACCGATAAAATATAAATTAAACTTTGATAGTTATTAACCTCTTCATAACTGAAGTTTTGGGGCGAAAACGGATTTTTATCTTGATTTGGAAAATTTTCAAGAGTGTTACCAAAAGGCATATCAATATTATAAGCATCCTTAAAAAAGGTGTTCATTAAAAATATTTGAAACCCCACTAAGGTTAATGAAATGGCAAAATATTGAATGACGTTGATGTATTTTTTCCGAGTACCGTTTATAAAACTAATTATAACTTCTTCAGGCTTAGTAAACAGAAGTTTGAATGTTTGAAAAAGCTTATTATCATAATTGAAAAACTGGCTATTAATATCTTGAAAAATACTTTTAAGCGTAAGCCTGTTTTTAATCACTTTTGCACCACACTCAAAACAATATTTTTGAGTATCAAGTAATTTAGTATCACAGTTTTTACATGTCATTAAACCAAATCCTTTTTTATCATTAAATTAAGTTGATTGGTGTCTTCAAAAACTACAAATTCACCATCTTTAAAATAAGAAATATGCCCCGTTTCCTCACTTACAACTAAAGCTAGAGCATCCGTTTTTTCAGTGATACCAATGGCTGCACGGTGTCGTAAACCAAACCGTTGCGGAATGGTTTTTTCGTTATTAACTGGAAGAATAACCCTTGTTGCTTTTACAATATTGTTGCTTACTATAATGGCGCCATCGTGTAACGGACTATTTTTAAAAAAGATACTCTCTATAATGGGTTGGGTAACTTTTATATTCATTTCATCACCCGATGAGGCTAAGAAATCAAGGTTATTGTTGCGTTCAAAAACAATAAGCGCTCCCGTTTTAGACATACTCATTTTATTACATGCCGACATGATAGCATCTACATCGGTTTCACTTTCACCTTCCGTTTTTAAGAAACTAAATTGTTTTAAAAATTTTCGTCGCCTATTAAAATTGGTCGATCCTACCATGAGTAAAAACTTCCGTATTTCTGGTTGGAACACCACTATTAAGGCTATAATTCCCACTTTCATAAAGCCACCAAAAATACCAGTAAGAAGTTCCATTTCTAGAAAACTGGTGAGTTTCCACACTAAATAGATAATGATGATGCCTATAAAAATATTGATAGCAACAGTGCCTTTAACCAGTTTGTAAATGTAGTAGAGTAGTAGTGCTACTAAAATAACATCGATAATATCTACAACCGAGAATTTTAAAAGGTCTTTAAAGATTTCCAAAGGCTAGTGGTTTTGGTAAATTTAGTAAAATATGGTTAAAATAAAACGAATTCTTCCTTCCATATAATTATATTTTCTAAATCTATTTTTGATAATGTCGATTTTACAGAAATGTAATCTTGAAATAATAAGTTGTTCTGAAAGGACAGTATTATTTTACCATAGTATTCTTTTTTTAAGTGGTTTTCAAGCTCTGAAACGCTTATTTCAGATAAATTTAAAACCTCTAAAGGATTAATCCTATTGGCGTATAAATCTTGTATTAAAAGTGTTCCATTTGATTTAAACTCCAAAAGTAACATTGGTTCTTTTGGTATAACCGATGCAATTATTTTTGGATAATTTGCTTCAATATTATATTTAGTATTTGTAAACTCAACAAATCCTAAATCGTTTCTATTGGTATCATGACAAGTAAAATAGTTTTTAGCATTTTCATTTTTATGACCTGCGTTTTGCTTTTTTTCTTGTAAAAATTTAATATGAGGAATCACTTGTTTTAAAGTCAATCGTTTATCAACATTTACTAACCAATTAGTAGTGCTGATGAGGTTTTTTCTGTTGAGCTCTACACTATCTTTTTGAGTTTCATCATAAAACAAATAAGCGGCAGATACATCATGTACTTCAGTAATTTGAGAATGATTGATTTCAGGTAATTCAATCACTTTTTTATTTCCGCAGGAAAAAACAAAACTTACTATCAATAACAAAATTATTCGTTTCATAAACTTGATAACTAACAACTTAACGACTCAACTAATTTTATACACTCCATAGCTTCTTTTACATCATGAACTCGTAAAATGGAAGCGCCTTTTTGTAACGCCACAGTATTTAAAACTGAAGTACCATTTAGTGCTTCTTTTGCTGTGGTCTCCAATGTTTTATAAATCATTGATTTTCTTGAAACCCCAACTAACAAAGGTTTTTCAATCATTTTAAAAAGTTCTAATTTATTTAAAAGCTCAAAGTTTTGCTCGGTAGTTTTTGCAAAACCAAACCCTGGATCAATAATCATATCAACAATTCCTAAAGCTTTTGCAGCAGTGATGCGTTCGGAAAAATAAAACAACACATCTTTTACTACATTTTCGTAGTCCGTTTTTTGTTGCATCGTTTGAGGGTTTCCACGCATGTGCATCATAATATATGGTACGTGTAAACTTGCAATGGTTGGCAACATATTATCATCTAATTTTCCAGCGGATATATCATTAACCATAGCCGCTCCAGCTTCAATACATTGTTTTGCTACCTCGCTTCTAAAGGTGTCAATGGAAAGTAATATCTCTGGAAACTGCTTTAGAATAAGGTTTACAATGGGTGTAATTCGCTTTAACTCTTCATCTTCACTAACTGGGTCTGCATTAGGGCGAGAACTATAGGCACCAACATCAATAAAAGTTGCACCTGCGTTTAACAAGTTTTCAACGTGAACAAGAATGTCTTTTTCGTTTTTATGCTGACCGCCATCGTAAAACGAATCGGGAGTAATGTTTAAAATTCCCATCACTTTAGGTGATGATAAATCAATAAGTCGGCCTTTACAATTAATTGTCATTCATACTGTTTTGCAAGGTGTTTGTACATAGTTTAAAACTTTAAACCATAAACCTTGAAGGTTTTAATTATTTATGCGAAATTTACGCAAAATTCAATTTATTTATGCAAGATACTTCAAAACAATACGATGCAGTAATAGATACTTGTAAAAGTTTGTTTGTTAAAAAAATGAGCGATTATGGTAGTGCGTGGAGAATATTACGATTACCATCGCTTACCGACCAAATTTTTATAAAAGCGCAGCGTATTAGAAGTCTTCAACAAAACGATGTTAGAAAAGTAGATGAAGGTGAGGTAAGTGAGTTTATAGGTATTATCAATTACTGCATTATGGCTTTAATACAGTTAGAAAAGGGTGTGGTTGAACAACCCGATTTATCGACTGAAGAAGCTACCGCTCTGTACGAAAAGCATGTGGCAATTACTAAAAAACTTATGGAAGATAAAAACCATGATTATGGTGAAGCGTGGCGCGATATGCGGGTAAGTAGTTTAACCGATTTAATTTTGCAAAAGTTGTTACGTGTGAAGCAAATTGAAGATAACCAAGGTAAAACATTAGTTAGTGAAGGTATTGATGCTAATTATCAAGACATGATTAATTATGCGGTTTTTGCAATAATCCATATAAATAATTAGTATGAAAATATTGGTCGCTATATCAAGAATATTAGTCGGTATTTTATTTATCATCTCAGGATTAATAAAATTAAACGACCCACTTGGATTTTCTTATAAACTACAAGAGTATTTTAGTTACGATGTATTAAACTTACCATTTTTAGAGCCTTACGCACTCGGAATTTCGGTATTGGTGGTTGTTTTTGAAGTTGTTTTAGGGGTGTTTTTAATCATTGGTTACAAACCAAAGTTTACAGTTTGGAGTCTGTTGCTCATGATTGTGTTTTTTACGTTTTTAACCTTTTATTCTGCCTATTTTGATAAAGTAAAAGATTGCGGATGTTTTGGAGACGCTTTAAAGCTAACGCCTTGGGAGAGTTTTACAAAAGACATCATTTTGTTATTTTTTATTCTGATTTTATTCATTGGAATAAAGCATATTAAACCAGTATTTACTAAGCTTCCAACAACAATATTAGCACTTTTAAGTTTTATTTTTTGTTTGTGGTTTGGGTACCATGTGCTTGAGCATTTACCTGTAAAAGATTTTAGGGCTTATAAAATTGGTGCGAATATACAAGAAGGTATGACCGTTCCTGACGATGCGCCTAAGCCAGTAATTGAATATTATTGGAAATTTAATGTGAATGGTGAGGAAAAAGTAATTACTACAAATGGGTCTTATCCTTCAGTAGAAGGTGATTTTGTGAGTGTAGACACTAAGGTTATTGAAGAAGGTTACCAACCTCCAATCTACGATTTCTCAATAGAAGCAGCAGATGAAGATTTAACTGATTATTTTTTAAGTAAAGAAAACTTAATAGTTGTGGTTTCTTATAGTCTTGAAAAAATTGAAAAACATGGAGCTTTAAAATTAAAGGCGCTACAAGATAAAGCAATAAGCAAAGGGTACGACATTATAGGTTTAACTGCATCAGGAGAACAAGCTAAAGAAAGTATAAACAAAACCTATAATCTGAGTTTTAACTGGTACTTATGTGATGAAAAAGCACTAAAAACTGTTGTGCGTTCAAATCCTGGGATTTTAGAGTTGGATAAAGGTACCGTGATGCAAAAAGTGCATTGGAATGATATTGAGGAGTTAAAGCTTCCTAAAGTTGAAAGACGAATTGAAACTAAAAAGGAACTTTCGGAAGTTGGATATTTTATTAATGGTGAAGCTTCTACAAAAGAGGAGGTTGAGACACTTGATTCATCGAAAATAGAAAGTGTTAATGTTATAAAGGATTCAATACGACTTAAAGAAATTAACTTAGAAAATAATACAGTTTACACTGGTATTGTTGAAGTTATTTTAAAACCAGAAAACTGATTAGCTACTTACTAAATAAAATCGCTTACGCTTTACTCACATTATTTGGAGTAGTTACTGTTATCTTCTTTTTATTTAATGTGCTTCCGGGGGATCCTGCTAGAATGATGTTAGGTCAAAACGAAGATAGTGAGCAACTGGCACTAATTAAGCAGAAATACGGATTCGACAAACCCATAAGTACTCAATTTTTGTATTATTTAAATGATTTGTCACCACTTTCATTTCATTCAAAAAATATAGAAGACTACACTTTTTTAAGCGAGGATAAATACAGTGCTACGAAATTGTTCACTATAGGAAATACCAGCGCGGTTATAAAATACCCTTACCTAAGAGAATCGTTTACTAAACAAGGAAAAAAAGTAAGTCAGGTTTTAGCTGAAACATTACCAAATACCTTTGTTCTAGCTGTTGCAGCAATAACAATAGCCATTATTATTGGTATTCTTTTAGGGATAGTTTCAGCACTTTTTAAAGACCATTGGCTCGATAAAACTATTCAAATATTTAGTACACTAGGTATGAGTGTGCCATCATTTTTTAGCGCCATCTTATTCGCATGGTTTTTTGGGTATGTGCTTCATAAGTATACCAATTTAGAAATGACAGGAAGCCTATATGAACTTGACGATTTTGGAGAAGCGATGCATATTAAATGGAAAAATTTAATATTACCAGCGGTGGTTTTGGGTATTCGTCCGTTGGCAGTCGTTATTCAACTCATGCGAAATTCTCTGTTAGAAGTTTTTAATCAAGATTATATTAGAACTGCTATGGCGAAAGGTTTGAGTGAGTTTCAAATTATTAAAAGACACGCAGTAAAAAATGCTTTAAATCCTGTGGTTACAGCTATTTCAGGCTGGTTTGCCTCTATGTTGGCTGGAGCTGTTTTTGTTGAATATATTTTTGGATGGAATGGTTTAGGAAAGGAAATTGTTAATGCCTTAAACACCCTAGATTTGCCAGTAATAATGGGTTCTGTTTTAATTATTGCCGTATTATTTGTAATTATTAATATTTTAGTCGACATAATCTATGTCTGGTTAGATCCTAAAGTGAAACTAGAATAAATATGAAGAAAGTATATTGTATTATTCTATTGCTAATAAGTTTTTTTAGTTGTAACACAAAAACGCCTACTGCATTTACTGAAGAAGCATTATCTGAAGTAATAACAACGCCATCAGGCGAAACTATAACCTTAAAAAATGTACTGGAAGAATATAAAGGTAAAGTGGTATTGATTGACGTATGGGCTTCTTGGTGTCGTGATTGTCTTGTTGGTTTACCAAAAGTAAAAGCTTTACAAAATGAGTTTAAAAATGATGGCGTTGAGTTTGTTTTTTTATCGGTTGATAGAAACGTTGCTTCGTGGAAACGCAGTGTTCAGAAATATAATATTCAAGGCAATCATTACTTTATAAACTCTGGGCAAAAAGGTCCGTTTTCAGATTTTTTAAACTCCAATTGGATACCACGTTATATGGTGATTGATAAAGCGGGGAGCATTGAACTATTTAAAGCCAAAAATGCCGAGGATTCGAACATAGTAGAGTCTATTAAAAAATCTCTTTAATACCTTTTATTTTTACGAAAAATGTTGATAATTCAACAAAATTCAATCAAATTCTCATCAATTTATCCAGACGTAACCCTTAATTTTGTAACTGCTATTAGTTGCTAATTTTCAGCAAACTATAGCCCAATTAAATTTTATAAAATGAGAAAAAATATCGTAGCAGGAAACTGGAAAATGAATAACGATTTGGCACAAACACAATCGTTAATAACGGACTTGAAAAAGCAAACAAAAACTTCTAACGCTGAGGTTATGATTGCACCACCTTTTACCAATCTTTGGCATGCGTTTGAATCGCTTAGACAAGATGATATAGAAGTAGTAGCGCAAAACATGCATTTTGCATCTAATGGAGCATATACTGGTGAAGTAAGCGCAAGTATGTTAAAAAGTATTGGAGTACAAACCGTTATTTTAGGTCATAGTGAGCGTCGCGAATATTTTAATGAAACGGATGAATTACTAGCGAAAAAAGTAGATGCAGCTTTAGCTAAAGATATGCGTATTATTTTTTGTTTTGGAGAGGAATTAAAAGACAGAAAAAAGGGCTGGGAAGAGACCGTAGTTGGAAATCAGATTGAGAATGCTTTATTTCACTTGGAAGCATCAGCATTTCAAAATATTGTATTAGCGTATGAGCCTGTTTGGGCCATAGGAACGGGAGAAACAGCGACTCCAGAACAAGCTCAAGATATGCATGCATTCATCAGAAAAACAATTGCTAACAAGTATGGTAACGACATAGCAGATGAAGTATCTATACTTTATGGCGGAAGTGTAAAACCAAATAACGCAGAAGAAATTTTCTCTAAACCTGATGTAGACGGCGGTTTAATAGGAGGCGCATCATTAAATGCAAAAGATTTTTTTGCTATTGTAAATGCGTTTTAAATAAACAATTTTGCTATTCCTGCTCGGACAGGAATCAATTTTAAGGGTATTCCCTGATTTTTTATAAATCAAGGAATGCCCTTACTTTTTTTTCGGTAAGTGATAATACATTGCAATAAACAAATAGTATAAATCATTAAAACTCAAAAATATCATGAAAACATTACTCTTTTCTATTGCTTTTATCATAGCAATCTCAACACAATCACAAACTGTACATGTTGTGGATAATAATCAAGGTTCAGGAGCTCAATTCACGACTATACAGGCAGCTGTTGATGCTGCAACAGCAAACGATATTATTTATGTACAACCTTCGCCAAATAGCTACGGTAATATTCTTATGACTAAACCACTAAGTATTTATGGTATAGGTCATATTCCAGAATTAAACGCTGGTCAAGTTGCTTCAATAAGTGATATTTACTTTAGAAGCGGTAATGCTTCTGGGTCAAAGATATCGGGCTTATATATTAACAATATTTATTTGGACTTGACCACAGATAATAACCATGATGTAATAATAACAAACAATCGGATTGCTTATATAGGTGGTAACAGCTCAACTTCAAGAGCAAACAATGCTATTATTTCTGGTAATTATATAAGAAACGCTAATTTTAATGCAATAGATATTTATAGTTCCCAAAATTGGATAATCTCAAATAATATAATTGAGCAACCCAATACAAGTTCAACTTGGTCTACATTTAGTAGGTTCAATGCTTCAACAATTTTTAATAATAATATCATTTGGACTCGCCAAAACGGAGATGCTAATAATTCTATTCAATTATTTAATAATTGTAGTGGTACCCAAATAAGCAATAATATCTTTTTATTTAGGGGAACCAATGTTGAAAATATGAACCTTGGCAGTAATAATGCATTAACCTTTCAAAATAATTTAACCTATAGCTATAATTCAACCCTTGATGCATTATCTGGTACCAATATTGACAATTCAGATCCTCAATTTGTATCTTTCAACCCCAATGCGTCTTTAAACTCAACATCTAATGATTACCAAATTCAAGCTGGTTCACCAGCAGAAAATGCGGGGACTGATGGCAATGATTTAGGTGTTTATAATGGTAATTTTCCTTTCAATTTAAGAGGGTACCCCACAGAGTTACCATATTTAACCGATTTTGTAATTTATAACAATATTATAAGTGCTGGAACGCCATTAAATATTAATATAAAAGCGAACGCGAATATTAATAACTAATTAAAAACTGTAATAATGAAAAAGCTCAATTTTATTTTGGTTGCTTTATTTACATGTTTTGTGGTAAAAGCACAAATTACCTCAGCGGAATATTTTATTGATACTGACCCAGGTGTTGGAAATGGTACACCCTTAAATCTTTCGGGCAATAGTATTGATCAAAATTTTAATATTCCAACATCAGGATTGGCTGATGGTGTTCACAAGCTGTACGTTAGATTGATTAATACTGATAACTCATGGAGTTTGTATGATAAGCAGGTCTTTTTTGTAAACCCAGATAAATCCAATTTGGCAAATATCGCTTCTGCGGAATATTTTATGGATACCGATCCTGGTGTTGGAAATGCCAGCCCTTTAACTGTTTCAGGGAATATTATCGACCAGAATTTAAGCATCCCAACTACTGGAATATCCAACGGTATTCATAAATTATATGTTAGGGTGATTAATGATGATGATTCTTGGAGTATTTATGACAAAAATGTGTTTTATGTTAGTCCAAGTAACTCAAATTCAGCAAATATCGCTTCCGCAGAGTATTTTATTGATACCGACCCTGGCGTTGGAAACGCAAACCCATTAACAGTTTCTGGGAATATTATCGATCAGGATTTAAACATTCCAACCACTGGAATATCCAATGGTATTCATAAATTATATGTTAGGGTAATTAATGATGATAATTCTTGGAGTATATATGACAAAAATGTGTTTTTCATAAATCCGAATAACACCAATAACGCCAGTATCGCTTCCGCGGAATATTTCATCGATACCGACCCAGGTGTTGGCAATGGAACACCATTAGTGGTTTCCGGAAATATTGTTGATGCTGATTTTAATATAGCTACAACTGGATTGTCAGAAGGTATTCACAAACTATATGTACGCTTGTTTAATGATGAAAACACTTGGAGTTTGTATGACAAATACGTTTTTTACGTCAGTCCTAATAACTTAAATACCGCTTTAATTACTGCGGCAGAGTATTTTTTTGATATTGACCCCGGAATTGGTAATGCTACGAGTATAGATTTAGATGATGCAGAAATTATTGATGAAGATTTAGTATTTCAAGTACCAGCAAATTTACCTGCCGGCGATCACTTTTTATATGTGCGTATTCAAAATACTGACGGTAACTGGAGTCTATATGCCTTAGGAGAAAACATAACCCTTGGTACAAACGATTTGGATTTAAAGTATTTTAAATATTACCCAAACCCAGTAAAGGATATTTTGTATTTAAATACTAACAACCAAACTATTTTAGATTTTAAAGTAATTGACTTGAATGGAAGGGTGATTTTAAATGAAATTCCAGATAATTTCACAATCAATTTAAATCGATTAAACTCTGGAACTTATCTTTTTCAACTTAAAACCGATACGGGACATATTTCGAAAAAGTTTGTAAAAGAATGATAACTCTAATGGCATTTTAAAAGGAAAGAATAATTTAAAATTCCGTATTTTAAAGCATCCATTTGATATAATTTTGAAAAAGCAACTTACATATTTTTTTCTAGTTATAACATTTAGTTGTTTGGCTCAGAATCGTAGTGTACAACTGGATAGTTTACTTTTATTAGCAAAAACAACTACCGATAACTCAGTAAAAGCTTCTGTTCACTCGAGGTTAGCATGGTTGTACATAAATAATGATATTACCATAGCCGAGGCGCACTTAGACTCGTCTATGGTGTTATATTCTCAGCTGAAAGATAAAAATGGTATTGCCATTTCTAATTATAAGTACGCTGTATTGAACAGGTTCTTAGGTGAATATAAAGTTGCTCATAGGTATATTGACAAGTATTTGGATTTTGCCGAAACTTTAAAAGATACATTTAAAACTGCAAACGGTCTTTTTCAAAAAGGCGTGATTTTCAGCCTTCAAACTGATTATCAATCTAGCTTAAAACAATATCATAAAACGTTGAGCCTTTATGAAAGTTTAAAAGATTCAACAGGAATGGGCTTTACGCTTAATAGTATTGGTATTGTTTATAAAAATTTAAAAATGTATGACAAAGCCATCCAAAGCTATGAACAAGCTGTGGCCATACATACAAAGAACAACGACCTCAATAATTTAGCAAATGTATATAATGGATTGGGAAGTGTGTATTCAGAACTACAGAATTATGACAAAGCCCTTGAATATTTTCATGAGACTTTAGTTATTGATGAAAAGATAAACAATAATTGGGGAATGGCCCAAGTATCAAAAAACATTGGTTTGATACATTTGGAAAAACAGAGCTATTCAAAAGCATTAGAGTATCTTAATAAAGCTCATAAAATTCAAGTAGCTTATGATTACACATCAGATATTGCTGAAACTTTAACCCAATTAAGTTCTGTCTATATGGAACTTGGGAACTATAAAAAAAGTGAAGCCTTATTGAATGATGTGTTGCAACATAATATTCCTTCAAAAAAGGTTTATCAAAATTTACATTTGCAATCCTATAAACTATATGATAAAATTGGAAAACCTAAATTGGCATTGTACCATCATGAAAAGTATACGGCATACAAAGACAGTATTTTTAATGAAGAAAATTTAAAAAATGTAAATACGCTTCAAATACAATTTGAAACAGAAAAAAAGGAAAAAGAAATAGTAGAGCAGGAGTTGAAATTGAGTAAACAGGAAGATGCGTACCAAAAAAAGAAAATGCAATATGGTATCATGACTGGGATAGCTGCAATTTTATTAATAACATCTCTTTTAACATTTTTTATTTTTAAGCAACGCCAAAAAAGAAAAACACAAGAAATTTTAACTTTAAAACGCGAACATCAAATAAAAACTTTAGAAGCTTTGATTGAAGGAGAAGAAAATGAACGATTTCGAATTGCAAAAGAACTACATGATGGTGTAAATGGCGATTTAGCAGCTATAAAATATAAACTATCTTCTTTGTTAGAAATGAATAATAAAGTAATAAAGGAAGCCATTACCATGATTGATGATTCTTGTAAACAAGTACGTGCCATTTCTCATGACTTAGTGCCACCTTCGTTAGAAAATTTTGATTTAGTTGAAGCTGCCGAAGTTTATTGTAGTAATCTTAGTGAAACAAACCCAGAAACGGATATTGTATTTCAGCATATGGGTGATGCCGTTGACTTACCTAAAAAAGTAGAAATTAATATCTTTAGGATTATACAAGAGCTCGTTACAAACAGTTTAAAACATGCCAAAGCAACCATAGTAAATGTACAGATAAGTAATCGTAACAACCATATTCAAATTACTGTGGAAGATAATGGTATCGGGTTTAATAAAGATAACTTGAAATCACAAGGTATTGGATTAAATAATGTAAAATCGAGAGTTGAATACTTAAACGCAACCATGGATTTAATGTCAAATAATAACGGCACATCGTATACTATAGATATTGATAAAGAGCGATTAAATGAAAATTAAAGTTTCAATAACAGACGATCATGAAATGGTATTAAAGGGTATAGCCTCTATGCTTTTAAATACGCCTGAATTGGAAGTTGTAGGTATGTATAAAAATGCCCAAGAAACGCTCGAAAACATTGAAAATGACAAACCTGATATCCTCTTTTTAGACATTAATTTACCCGATATAAATGGCATTGATTTAAGTAACCAATTATTGAAAAAATTTAAGGAGTTAAAAATAATAGCGCTTACAAATTTTGAGGATATATCGTTCGTAAAGCGTATGCTTAAAAATGGTGTTCATGGTTATTTGTTGAAGAATACTGATAAGTTAGAACTCATAAAAGCTATGAAAACAGTACTTTCTGGAGAACTGTTTTTACAAAAGAACATAAAAAATAAATTGTTAATTCAATCTACAGGGAAAATAACCGACAATGGCTTAAAACCAAATTTAACACGGAGAGAACACGATGTTTTAGTTGCCATTTCGGAAGAGTTAACAACACAGGAAATTTCAGAAAAACTCTTTATCAGTCCTAAAACCGTTGAAACACATCGGATGAATATTATGAGCAAGTTAGGGGCAAAAAACAGTGTAGGCATCATTAAAATAGCCATAGAAAAGCAATTGCTTTAGTAATTAGATATATCTTTGCATTTTTAAAATTCATTATGTCAGATACGATTTATATTGGGTATTATTTTAAAGTAAAACCTATACAACCCGCAGTAGAAATTCTAATTGCAGAACTTGGTTATGCAGGTTTTGAAAGTTTTGTTGAAACTGAAGAAGGTGTTACAGCATACATTCAAAAAGAAGACTGGTATGAGAATATTCTGGATGATATTCAGATATTAAATTCCGATGAATTTGAAATTGGTTTTACTTTTGAAGAGATAGCACAGACTAACTGGAATGAAGAATGGGAAAAAAATTTCAACCCTATTGTTGTTGATAATGTTTGTTCTGTTCGTGCGCCCTTTCATGAAAAGCTTAATACTAAATATGATATTATAATCGAACCAAAAATGAGTTTTGGTACGGGGCATCACGAAACTACACACATGATGATTCAGCATATTCTAAAAAATGATTTTAATAATAAATCTGTTCTCGATATGGGTTGCGGAACGGGAGTTTTAGCAATTCTTGCAGAAATGAAAGGCGCAAAACCAATAGATGCTGTAGATTATGACAATTGGTGCTACTTAAATAGTTTAGAAAATGTTGAGCGAAATAATTGTCAGCATATTACAGTTATTGAAGGTGATTCATCTGTATTAAAGAATAAAAAGTATGACATTATAATAGCTAATATTAACCGTAATATCTTGTTACAAGATATGAAAACCTATGTATCATGTCTTAATAAAAACGGTATGTTATTTTTAAGTGGATTTTATGATGATGACATTACATTAATTCAAGAAGAATGTGAAAAACATTTGTTAAAATTTGAAGAAAAATTAGAAAGAAACAATTGGGTTTCATTAAAATTTTTAAATTAGTACAACGTTAATCCCCAAAAGATTACTTCAATTATGAGCACAAAAGAAAAAGTATCAGAAGAATTATTACTTGAAGAAGGTGTTGTAACCCAGAACGAAATTGTTTTACACAATGACGATGTTAATACCTTCGATCATGTTATTGAAACGCTCATTTATGCTTGTGATCACACTTCTGAACAAGCAGAACAATGTGCACTTCTTGTACATTACAAAGGAAAATGTACAGTTAAAACTGGTTTATATGACGATTTAAAACCTCGTTGCTCCATGCTTTTGGAAGCAGGTTTAAGTGCTGAAATTGTTTAAGTTTTATTCGCTTTTAGTTCTTTATAGATAATATAAACAGCCATTATTAGTATAAAAAAACCAAAGCTTTTTTTGAGTTTATTACCACTAATAAATTTTGACAGATATACACCAATAATAATTCCTACTACAGAAATTAGGGTAAACACAAGCAAGAAAGCCCAATCAATTTCAAAATTTTGAACATCACCCAGAAAGCCTATAAGCGAGTTAATAGTAATTATAATTAATGACGTGCCTACTGCTTTTTTCATAGGGATATTTGCCCAAATAACTAAGGCTGGCACGTAAAGAAAACCGCCGCCCGCACCAATAATACCAGTAATTACACCAATTATAATACCTTGAAAAAAAGTTTTAAAATAAGGTTGACTTTTCAAAATTAAACCTTCTTCCTTCTTCTTTTTAATCATTGAAACCGAAGCCAATAACATAATAATTGCAAAAATTATCATGATGAACATCTCTTTGGTAAGTTGATAGTTACCTAAATTCAAAATAGTATTAGGAATAGCTGGTACTAAATATCTTCTTGATAAGTAAACAGCAATAAAAGAAGGGAATGAAAATGCTAACCCCGTTTTAATCTCAACTAACCCCTCTTTATATTTTTGGAATGTGCCAACCATTGAAGATGTCCCTACAACAAAAAGTGAATATGCCGTAGCAACTACGGGATTATACCCCAAAAGATATACTAATAGAGGCACTGTAAGTATCGAGCCACCACCACCAATAAGTCCTAAAACTAAGCCAACAATAAGTGCTCCAATATATCCTAATATATGTGTAGAGTCCATTTATTGGAGCATATTATATTTATAAAAAAATAACTTGTTCAATTTCAATATAAAAAGATAAATTTTAAAAAAAGTATTAATATTTTTTCAAAATAAAATTAGTTTAAATCCAAAAGTAACGAATTACAAATTTGAAATAAATTTTTGGTGGAGTTTTAATAAAAATAGTATATTTGCACCCACTTTAAAAGGCCACGTGGCGCAACTGAATAGCGCACTTGATTACGGCTCAAGAGGTTGCAGGTTTGAATCCTGCCGTGGTCACTACAATAAAAAAGGTTTCAGTTAATTGAAACCTTTTTTATTTGAATAATGATATAAACTTTAAGTAAAAAGAGTTTAAATTTTAACTCCTGAAAGTATTTTTTATATTAGGTGAAATTTATTTGAACTGGATCATCAAAAAATGGCATTAAAATTATACCCATTAAAGTTCCAACCATTATTTAAATACCGTCTTTGGGGTGGGAATAAATTAAAAACAAAGCTTCATAAAAACTATGACGCAGCAAGCATTGGTGAATCATGGGAGGTATCAGACGTTAAGGGCGATGAAACTAAAGTTTTGAGTGGCATTTTAAAAGGACTAACGCTTAAGCAACTAATTCAAACTTACAAGGGCGAATTTGTTGGAGAAAAGGTATATAAAAGCTTTGGAGAAGATTTCCCATTATTAATAAAGTTTATTGATGCTAAAACACCATTATCTATTCAGGTTCATCCAAGTAACGAGCTAGCAAAAACCAGACATAATTCATTTGGAAAAAATGAAATGTGGTATATTATGCAAGCTGATGAGGGTTCAGAACTAATTGTTGGTTTTGATAGTGAAATTGATAAACAAAGTTATCAGGAGCATTTGGAACATGATACAATCCTTGATGTTTTACATCACGAAAAGGTTTCAAAAGGCGATACCTTTTATATCCCTACGGGGCGTGTACATGCTATTGGAGGCGGTATTTTATTAGCCGAAATCCAGCAGACCTCTGATGTTACTTATCGCATTTATGATTACAACAGAATAGATGCTGCAACCGGGAAACAACGAGAGTTACATAATGACTTAGCCATTGATGCTATTGATTTTAAATATCATGACAATTTTAAAACATCATATAGTAAAGAGATTAACAAAAGTAATAGACTAGTACATTCGCCATATTTTAAAACAAATTTTATAAGAGTTTCCGGTGAATTAGAAAAAGACTATTCTAAACTTGACTCCTTCGTAATTTATATGTGCGTTAGCGAATCTTTAGAGATTGAAAGTTTAAATGAAACTTACTCACTTAGTGCGGGTGAAACATTGCTTATACCCGCTACAATAAATAAACTAAAAATTAAAGCAAAAAATGCCGAATTACTCGAAATTCATATGTAAATTTTACTTGAAATAAGTTTAAGCTTTTTCTAATAAAACTATATTATAATCAGAATTAATTGTTGCTTTTCCATTTTTAACTTCCGTGCGATAGCCAGAGTAGAAGTCATGTACTTGGTCACCGTCCTTTAAAAGTTTTGAAACATCAATAGTTTTTTCGCCCTTAGGTAAATCTAACCCAACTACTACTAAATCACTAAAATTAGCTTTAGTATAGCTTCTTGAAAACACGTATGGATTTTGCGAAATCATTTGATGAATCCCTGCTCCAATTGCTGGATGATTTGCTCTAAATTTGCCTAGTTTTTGCCAATGTGCTAAAATCTCTTTTGTTTTAGAATCATTTTGAATATCATCCCAATTCATTTTAGAGCGCAATGTAGCATCACCAACAGTACCCTCAATTATTAATGAACGTGCAGATTCATCACCATAATAAACCTGTGATGTACCTGGGCATAATAATAACTTTGTTGCAGTTTCAAAAGGTTTTTCTCTTGCGGCGTCAAATGGTTGACCATCATCATGAGAACTTAAATAATTCAAAGTTCCATGCCCTTTTAAATCTGAACTTAATATGTTCGAATATTCTTTAAAAACATCTTCTGTTGATTTTTGCTTAATATTCCATTTTAATTCAAAATTAATAAGGCTATGAAAAGCATCATCAAAGTAATTTACTTTTTTATCGCCTATGTCAAATAATTTACCAGAACTGATATTGTAATTATATACTTCACCTACTAAATAAAAAGGGTTATCATCTAAAACTTTTTCTGGATTGTTTTTCTTGAATTCTGTAAAGGCATATTCACATTCTTTTTTAAATTCTTGCCATACAAATTCTTCGGTATGTTTTACCGTATCCACTCGATATCCATCAATACCAAATTCGGTAATGTAATCTGTTAACCATTTCATGATATAAAATCGTGGTGCTCGCGGGTGTCCTGTGCGCTCAAAAAAATCATCTAATTCAGCTACTTCTTGGTTGTAGCGCCCTTCTGCTTTCCATTTTTCAATAAGTTGAGGAGGAAGCTCAACAGCATCATTACTTTCAGTTTTGATGTCTGGTAAATTTTCAACCAAAGTACACATGGTAGTACCCTTATAAGACTTGAAATCACACGGTGGTTCGGTTCGAACCCATTCATCAGGCCATACGGGGTCTTTCTCAGTTACAGGTCCTGTATGATTAATAACGGCATCTAATAAAATGCGAATTCCATTTCTGTGTGCTACTTCAACTAATTCTTTTAGATCTTCAGTCGTTCCGAAATTAGGGTCTATAGCAGTCCAATCACTGGTCCAATATCCATGAAAGCCATAGCTAAAACCTGTGCCTTCATCGGTTCCTCCATGAATTTGCTCTACAATCGGAGTCATCCAAATAGCACTAATTCCCAAATTTGTAAAGTAACCTTCTTCAATTTTTTGGGTAATACCCTTAATGTCGCCTCCTTCAAAACCACGAAGTTTTCCAGTTTCTTCAGTACGATTAAAATTCACATCGTTACTTGTATTTCCGTTATTAAACCTATCTGTTAAAAGAAAATAAACATTTGCACCTTCCCAAACAAATGGTGTTTCCTGAATTGTTTCTTTGATTTGAGCAGACTTTTCTTTACAATTTGATAAAGAAATAATCACGATTAAAAAGGCTACAATTTTTTTCATTATTAGTTTAGTTTTAAAATGAATGACTCTAAAGGATTTATCTTTATATGAACACTTCCAACACCATTTTCCACAATTAAATTTGATGAAAATTGATGGTATAAAGCATCTAAAGTATTATAACTACCGTCATGTAATTCCCATTTTGAAACGATTTCATTTGGTAATTTTAAATGGAAGTTATAACCGTTTTCAGCGTCAAAATTAGAAATAATAACTAGTTTTTCATCATCACTCCATCTCACGAAAGATAGTAATTTATCATTATAATTTTTGGTATGCTGTCTGTTATATAAATGTATGTCTTGATAATTTTCAGTAAGCGCAGAACTTTTGATTGTAAAATTTAGTAATCGTTTATAAAAATCACGAAGTTCCTTTTCTTCGTTTGTAGATTGCCCACCATCAAACGCTTTAATATTCATCCAACGTTGATGAGCGGGTACTCCTATATAATCAAAAATAGATGTTCTGGAAGGTTTTCCAAATCCAGCATCTTCTTTACCTAGTTCCCCAACTTCTTGACCAAAATAAATCATGGTTGGTGATGTACTAATAGTTGCAGAAACCACCATGGCGGGTTTACCTTTTTCAGCACTTCCAGCAAATTCAGGACTTGCTATGCGTTGCTCATCGTGGTTTTCTAAAAAGTGCAACATATGATGTTCAATATCTTTTAAATATTCTTGAATAGGAGGAATATGGTCCGTTTTACCATGCCCTTGCATCACGTGTTTTATGGTATCATAAAGTTGTACCTTATCATAAAGGTAATCCATTTTTCCTTTTTTAATATAATCTCGGTAAAGGTCTGGATTGTATACTTCGGCTAATAAAAAGGCGTTCGGAGTTTTCATTTTAATATGAGAATTCATATAACTCCAAAACTCAACTGGAACCATTTCTGCCATATCATATCTAAAACCATCCACTCCAAAATTCAACCAGTATAGTGCAATATCCTTAAACTTTATCCAAGAATCAGGAACTGTTTTGCCTTGCCAAAATTGATAGTGCTTTGTGTAGTCCTCATTTTCAAATTCTTGAGGCAATTCAGCAAAAGACTTATTTCCATAAGGATCTACACCATAATTTACTTTTACCGTTTCGTACCAATCATAAAAATGTGGTTGTGATGAGCTTGAACCATTTCCAGTCCATTTAGCGGGAAATTCTTCAAATTTATTGTCTGACAATCTATGTTTTTCGCCACCTAACGGCTTATAATCATTTAAAGGCTCAGGAACTTTAAAATGCTCACCAGGAATATAATAAAAGTTGTTATTTACATCATAAACCAAAGTGTTGTTATCTGAATCACCAAAACTTTCAATGCCTTCTGGATTTGAAATACTTTTATAATTTCGTGCCACATGATTTGGAACAATATCAATAATTACTTTTAAACCCGCTTGGTGTGAACGTTGTATAAGTGCTTTAAACTCTTCTAGTCTTTTTTCTGGGTTGTCAGCTAGGTCAGGATTTACATTGTAATAATCTTTTACTGCATAAGGCGACCCAGCACGACCTTTAACCACGTCAGGATCATCATTAGAAATTCCGTATTGAGTATAATCTCTAATAACGCAATGATGAGGAACACCTGTGTACCAAATGTAGGTAACTCCTAAATCTTTTATTTCTTTTAAAGCTTTATCTGTGAAATCTGAAAATTTCCCAACACCATTTTCTTCAATAGTTCCCCATGGTTTATTGGTTGTATTTGTGTTTCCAAACAATCGGGTAAACACTTGATAAATGACTTCTTTTTTAGGTTTTTCCACAATTAATTTTTTTTGTACTAATTCTTTATTTTTATTACAGCTGAATAAGATTATAACTACTATTAAAATGTTTAACTTATTTTTCATAGGATGTTATTTAATTTTCAGAAAATAACCAAATAATGGCTTCTTCAAAATTATTTTTCCAAAGTGCTTCATTGTGCTTGCCATCGGGTACAATTTTTGAATAGATATTGTTCACAGGAAAATTTTGATTTTTTAAAGCGGTAATTATACTATTCATATCTTTGACCGTTTTGTTTATTTCTTGAAAAGATACGTTTTCGCCTTCTTTTCCTCCCGCTAAAAAGTACATTTTTGTGTTTTTAACAGCGCCATGGGTATTGGTAAACGCATTAATATCAGGCGCAAACCAAAATGCAGGTGAAAACACACCAACTTTACCAAAAACATCAGAATATTTCAAACCTGCATAAAATGAAATTAAACCTCCCATGGAGCTACCCATTATTGCTGTATTATTTTTATCGGTTAAAGTTTTATAGTTTGAATCTATATAAGGTTTTAATGTTTTTATAATAAACTCCAAATACGCATCACCTTCTCCACCGCCATATTTTTCATTTTTCCAAGGTGAATACTCGTCTAGTCTTTTATCTTTTCCGTTGTCAATACCAACAACGATGTAGCTTAAGCCCTTTTCTTGATACAGTTTATTTAATGTTTCATCAACAGACCACTCACCAGAATAAGATGTACTGTTATCAAAAATATTTTGACCATCATGCATATATATCACTGGAAAAGATTGATTTTCAGTTTCATAATTAGGAGGTAGATATAACCAAATACGACGCTCTCTATTGAGTTGAGGTATTTCAAAATCCTTGGATAAAATAGATACATTTTTAGCGGCTGTTGAAAGTTTTTCTATACTAAATAAGTTGTTCCAACCTGCAATTTTTATTTTGATGGTATCATTTGGTCTGTTAAAAGTGTATGTGCGATTTTCGATGCTCAAACCATTTTTATCACATTCTACCGATTCCCAAGAGCCTTGAGTAAATTTAAATTGAATTTGATCTGAAAGCTTAGGAATCGTTATTGAATAAAAACCATCTTTATGTTCAAGCTCGTATTTTTTTTGGCCTCCAGACCAACCTTCAAAATCTCCAGAAATGAAAATAGCTGAATTTTTTGCGGTTTCTTTAGGAATTTCTTCAACTATAATAGTTGTTTGAGCAAATCCTATTTGGACGAGTAAAACAATTAATAAGTAACAAAATTGTTTCATTTTTTGGTCGATAAAAATATTACGCCTTTTTCTTTTAACTCAATATTGTCTCCCCAAATAAAATCCTCATCAGTAATGATGTTTTTTAAGGTTTTGTCGTCTAATCCGATTTCAGAATAACGTTTCAAATCAATGGTAATTGGGTTTTCGTTTTTATTAAGGATTAAAACCACGATTTCATTATCCAACACTCTAAACAGAAAGTAAGTGCCTATAAATGGCGCGAAATGAATTGTTTTACCCTCATGAATTGCTTTGCTATCTTTTCTATAGTTCAATACTTTTTTTAAGAACGATTGCATGTCTTTTTGTTCGCCAGTCAGACCGTCACCGGTAAACGCATTTACAATATCACCTTTCCAACCACCAGGAAAATCTGTACGAATTAGTCCGTGATCTCCTGGTTTTTCAAAATCATTCATTAAAATTTCTGTACCATAATATATTTGCGGTGTACGAGGCAGCGTCAAAATAGTACTCAAAGCCATTTTTGTGTTTGCAATATCCCCCTTTAATTGGGTGAAAACTCGACTCATATCGTGGTTGTCTGGAAATATCAAAATGTCCTCTGGTTTTGTGTATGCAAAATCGTTTGCTAAACCTTCATACATTTTTACAAGGCCTTTATCCCAAGATTCATCTTCATTTAATGCTTGAACTATATTAGTCTGCATTGCAAAATCCATAGTTGATCTTAAATTTGAGTCATACCCATCTTTGTTTTTATGCTCGTCTTGCCAGTAGGCAATAAGTAGGGGATTTGTACTCCATTCTTCACCAACAATATTAAAATTTGGGTATTCTGTCATTATAGCTCCCGCCCAATTTGCCATAAAATTTTTATCAGGATACGGGTAGGTATCTTGCCTGATACCTCCAAGATTCAACGTTTCAATCCACCAAATGCTATTTTGGATGAGGTATTTGGCCATAAATCGATTGCGCTGGTTGAGATCGGGCATTGATTCTACAAACCAACCATCTGTCATCCCTTTTTTATCGATTTCAGATGCGTAAGTATCTTGATTTACTGTTCTTTTGTGATTTGAAAATTTAGTTTTCTCCCAATTCCAATTGTCAATATTATCTTCATAATTCTTCTGATAATTTATCCAATCTTTAAATGGAAGATCCTTCATCCACCAATGCTTGATACCACAATGATTGGCCACCTGGTCCATAATAAGTTTAATACCTTTCTCTTGTCCCTTTTTCGATAGTTCTATATACTCATCTAAAGTACCAAACCGAGGGTCTACTTGATAAAAATCTGTCATGGCATAACCATGATAAGATGATTCTTGCATATCGTTAGTTAATAAAGGACAAGGCCATATAGCAGTAAAACCCATATCGCTGATGTAATCTAAGCGATTTGTAATACCTTTAATATCACCACCATGTCTGCCATAATCATTTTCTCTGTCAATTGTTTTTTCTAATAGATTGGTATTTATATCGTTTAATGTGTCACCATTAGCAAAACGGTCTGGTGTTATTAAGTAGATAGCATCACTACTATTAAATCCTACAAAATCTTCACCCGATTTCTCTCTAGATTTAAGCTCAAAAGTATGAACTAAGTCGTTTTTATTTTCTTGTTTGAAAGTGATATTGAATTTTCCCGGAAGTACATTTTTATCAATATTTAAATCTAAAAACAAATAATTTGGACTATCAGCTTTGTGAACTTTTTCAATGGAAACTCCTTTATATGATATACTAGGAGTTGCTTCCGAAATATTAGGATGTTTTACTAAAAGTTGTAAATGAGAATTTTTAAAACCAATCCACCAATTTTTTGGCTCAATCCTTTCAATATCAAATGTTTCAACCGCAACAGAATTAGTTTCACCGTTAGCTAAAATAACTTGTTTTTTACACGATAAATTAAGAATCATTGTACTTAAAATGAGCAAAAAGATGTTTTTCATGATAAAATTTTAAAAATTAGTGCTTCTAAATAGTTACTAAATTATTAGGTGTAATCGTTACTAATTTACTATTCACAGAAATTTCCAACGATTTTGTGCCTTCTAGCTCGAAATGAGTTTTATCTTTTGTAATATTTACTTTTATAATTTGATTTCTAAAATTTACTTTAAATGAATAAGCATCCCATTGTTTAGGTATTTTAGGTTCAAATTCTAAAGTGTTGTTTCTTATGCGCATACCACCAAAACCTTCAACAATGCTCATCCAGGTTCCCGCCATAGATGTAATATGAAGTCCTTCTTCAACCTCCTTATTATAGTCATCTAAGTCCAATCGAGAGGTGCGTAAATAAAAGGTGTATGCTTGTTCCATTCTGCCTAATTTAGCAGCTTGAATACTATGCACACAGGGAGACAATGAACTTTCGTGCACTGTAAAAGGTTCGTAAAAATCAAAATGACGCTCTAATTCTTCATTTGAAAACTGATCTTCAAAAAAGTAAAACCCTTGTAAAGTATCAGCCTGTTTTATATATGGTGAACGTAAAATTCTATCCCAGCTCCATTTTTGATTTATAGGACGTTGCGATTTGTCTAAATCAGAAACCGTTATTAATTCTTTGTCTAAAAATCCATCTTGTTGAAGGAAAACTTTATGTTTTTCTGAGTATGGGAAATACATATTATCTGCTACCGCTTTCCATTCTTTTATTTCAGAATTAGAAAGTTTAGCTTTATTCATGATGCGCGTATAATTTGAAGTATATTCCGCTTCAACCTTTTTAATATTTTCTATGGCATAATTAATACACCATTTAGCTATATAGTTTGTATACCAGTTATTATTTACATTGTTTTCATACTCATTTGGTCCAGTAACACCTAAAATAACATATTGGTTTTTGTTAGTTGAAAATGTAGCACGTTGTTGCCAAAAACGAGCAATTCCTATAAGTACTTCTAATCCCTTTTCTGGGATATAGCCGTAATCTCCTGTAAACCTGTAATAGTTATAAATAGCGAACGCAATAGCACCATTTCTGTGTATTTCTTCAAAGGTAATTTCCCATTCGTTATGGCACTCTTCACCATTCATAGTTACCATTGGATACAATGCGGCACCATTTTTAAACCCTAACTTTTCAGCATTTTCAATTGCTTTTTGAAGATGATTATATCGATATTCTAAAAGATTTCTTGCTACCTGTTGATCTTTTGTAGCCATATAAAAAGGAATACAATAAGCCTCTGTATCCCAATACGTACTTCCTCCATATTTTTCTCCAGTAAATCCTTTAGGGCCAATATTTAACCTTGAGTCTTTTCCTAAATAGGTTTGGTTTAATTGAAAAATGTTAAACCTGATACCTTGCTGAGCTTTTACATCACCTTCAATTGTGATATCGGACATATTCCAAATATCTGACCAAGCCTTTTTCTGATTGTTTAACAATTCTACAAACCCCTTCTTAGTTGCCATTTTTAAAACGTTTTTGGCTGCAGAAATTAACTGTGATTTGTTGTGGTTTCTATCTACTGTATATCCTCCAAATTTATGGATAGTATATATGTCGCCTTTTTTAACTTGATAGGAATAGCTGAAAGTGGCTAAATTAGAATCAGCTTTTATATTTGGTTCGATTAATATAGATTTATCATTTATAAAAACCTGTGATTCCATGAAAGTACAGGTGTAGAAATCTGTTTTCATGGTTTTAGCTTCTATAAATGCTTGATTATTTTCATGACTAACATTTAGTGTGTCCCAAAATTTATCATCCCAATTAGTATCTTCGTTAGTAATTCCTGAATCTAAATAAGGCTTAAATACAATTTCGGCGTCACTATTTATGGGTGTGATTTGATATTGAATAGCCCCAACTTCATCTAAATCTAAACTTAAAAATCGCTTAGTGTTTACATTGATGGTTATACCGTTTTGAAGCGTTGCTACAAATTGTCTGGAAAGCCACCCTTCTTTCATGTTTAACTCTCTTTTGAAATTCTCTACTTTTTTACAAGTAAATAAATCTAATGATTCTCCGTTAACAATAACATTAATACCTATCCAATTTGGAGCATTCAATACTTTTGCGAAATATTCAGGATATCCATTTTTCCACCAACCTACACGGGTTTTATCAGGATAATAAACACCTGCAATATAGCTCCCTTGGAATGTAGCACCAGAGTATTGTTCTTCAAAATTAGCACGTTGTCCCATAGCACCGTTGCCAATACTAAACAAACTTTCTGAGGATTTTACGCGTTTTGCATCAAAGCCCTCTTCAATAATCGACCAATTATCTGGTTTTATGTAATCTTGATTCATGTTACTTTATGTTATTTTTAGAAAGAAATTTTTCGAAGAAATTTTCTGGTATTTCTGTTAAGTTATTAAAATTATAATTAGCTGCATTAAGCGTTTCTTTATTTCCAATCCCAATCGATGTCATATTTGCTCTGTTAGCAGCTTCAATACCTGCAATGGCATCTTCAAAAACAATACATTTTTCAGGTTTAAGATTAAGTTTTTTTGCTCCAATTAAAAAAACTTCAGGGTCAGGCTTTGCCTTATTGACACTATTACCATCAACAATGCCTTCAAATCTGTCCAGTAAATTAACTTGCTTTAATATTAATGGTGAGTTTTTACTGGCTGATCCTAAAACATATTTAATACCTAATTTATCCAAATTATCCAATAACTTTTCAGCTCCAGGTAGTATTTCTTCAGGTCCCATTTTAGTTATATAGTTAAGATAGTCTTCATTTTTACTTACTAGATATTCTTGCTTTTTACTTTCTGGCAAGTTTATGTTTCCAATATCTAATAAAATTTCTAAAGATCTAACTCTGCTTACCCCTTTTAATAGTTCATTATGAGCTTCGGTAAACTCAAACCCTAACTCGTCTGCAAGATTTTTCCAAGCTAAAAAGTGGTATTTTGCGGTGTCTACAATGACTCCGTCTAAATCGAAAATAACTCCTATTTTATTCATTAATGTTACTGTTTAAGCAAAATACATTATAACAATAAAAACGACCATGCTTAAATTGTATGATGGTATTAAAAAGGAAAGGTGTTATCGGAAAGGTTGAAAAAATCTTCAAAATTCCTATAAATAAAAAGCGCTTTTCCATTTAATAGTATGTTTTTATTAATACTATTTGATAAGCGATATACTTATCAAAACTTATGTGAGAAGTGAAAATATAAGTTTTGATGTGTTGGCAAATATATAAAAGATTTTAACGTTTCCTAAAAAATATTTTATTTAGTGGATTCTCTTTCTATAATTTCAGTTTCAATTACCATTTTAATATAATCAGCTTTTGAGTCATCTTCAATAAAATATTTGTCGTTTTCAATGTCATTAGCTTCAAGTCTGTCTATCAGCAAATTAGCTGATTGTTCGCCTATTTTTTCACCATGTTGACTCACAGTCGTTAGACTAGGTGTAGCATGTTTAGATAAAACACCATCCGTAAAACCTATAACTTGAATATCATCGGGAATTTTATATCCTAGTTTTCGTGCAACTTTCATCGCGGTTACTGCATAAAGTTCGTTTACTGCAAAAATTCCATCTATAGTAGGATTGATTTTAAGGAAATTATGAATTTCTGTTTCTAAAATTTCTATGTGATTCTCAACATTAAGACTATCATCAATCTTTAAAATCAAATCAGAATTGGCAAATATTTTATGGTTTTCTAATGCTTTTAAATACCCCTGAGTTCTTAATCTACCAACGCTTACATAATCCATTGTTGTTAAAAGTGCTATATTTTTACAACCATTTTCAATAAGTTTATTTACAGCTTTTAACGCTCCATTAAAATCATCAACTATTACTTTGTCACAAGCAACTTCATTCACAACTCTATCAAACATTACTATAGGTATTCCTTGACTAATAGTAGCATTGAAATGATGGTAATCTTGTTTTAGTAAAGTTTCTTTTGAAATAGATAATATAAAACCATCAATACTACCATTTGCGAGTAATTCCATATTAATAATTTCTTTTGTAAACGATTCATTGGAGAGTCCAACAATAACATTGTAACCTCTTCTATTGGCAACTTTTTCTATGCCTCGTATAACCGTTGAGAAAAAATGGTGAACGATTTCTGGAATTAAAATTCCTATAGTTTTCGTTTTTCTATTTTTTAAACTAAGGGCAATATTATTTGGTTTATAGTTATATAACTTAGCAAAAGCCTGAATTTTCTGCGTAGTATCTTCACTTATTTCCTTACTTCCGCTTAAAGCTTTTGAAACTGTTGAAATAGACACATCTAATTCTCTGGCAATCTGCTTCAATGTTATTTTCTTCTTCATAAAACCTAACTAATTAAAAAAGGGCACTATAATAAGGGTTAAAATTAACAATTATTTAAAACAAACATATGTTTTTGTCAGTATTTCATACGAATTGCAGAAAAGTTTTCAACACGAAAACGTTTTCGCAAATAATTTCGTAATCCTAAATGATTTTTTTACAAATGCTTTATATAGATTTGGATTGAGAAGTGAAAATATAACAAACTAATTAAACACTTAAATTAAACTAATTTGTATGAAAAGAAACACTAAAAGTTTACTGTTTTTCATGCTTATTTTTCCTGTTTTTATATTTGGGCAAAATACGCTGAAAGGTAAGGTAATAGAACAGTCGACCTCTATTCCGCTTCCTGGTGTTAATGTTGTTATAAAAGGAACAACAACAGGAACTTCAACTGATTTTGATGGAAACTATCAAATAGATGTTCAAAATGGAGATGTTATTGTATTCACATATATTGGCTACCAAGCTCAAGAAATTACTTATGTGGGTCAAGCAACTTTGAATGTTCAGTTAATTGAAGATACATCACAACTTGATGAAGTTGTGATTATCGGGTATGGTGCAACTACAATTAAAGATGCCACTGGCTCGTTAGACCGGATTGATTCTGAAGAATTTAATAGAGGAGCCATAGTGTCTCCAGAAAACCTTTTAGCTGGTAAATCTGCAGGGGTTAGAATTACCACTTCGTCAGGTTCTCCAGGTGCTGGTGCAGAAATCAGAATTAGAAATGGGGGCTCATTAAGTGCCAACAATAGCCCATTAATCGTTGTTGATGGTATTCCATTAAGTGGCGGTAGCTTAAATGCTATCAACCCTAACGAAATTGAAAGCTATACAGTATTAAAAGATGCTTCCGCTACAGCTATTTATGGTTCAAGAGCAACAGCTGGTGTTGTAATTATAACTACTAAAAAAGGTAAAACAAAGGCACCTTTAAAAGTAGAGTACGATATACAAGCATCGTTTGGGAAAATTATCGATAAAATTGATGTTTTAAGTGCGTCACAATTAAGACAATATGTTATTGATAACGGTGAGGATCCTAGTTTTTTAGGAAATGCTAATACAGATTGGCAAGATGAAATTTATGAAACCGCTGAAGGAGCTATTCATAATTTAACTTTAACCAAAGGTTTTAAAAACGGATCGTTAAGAACTAATTACAACTTATCGAATCAGAATGGTCTTTTAATGACCTCGCAGTATAGAAGAAATGCTATTAACATTAATTTTGAGCATAGATTTTTAGAAGATCATTTAAAGGTAAATGTTACGTCAAAGGGAAGTTTGGTAGATAACCGTTTTGCAAATGAAGGTGCTATTGGTAGTGCTTTATTCTTCGACCCAACACAACCCGTAGAAGGAAATTATGGGGGCTATTTTGAATTTGAAGATGCCGATGGGGTAGCAAATCTTGCTCCAAGAAATCCAGTGTCATTATTAGAATTAAATGATAATAGACAAAGAGCTAAAAGAAATATTTCCAACATTCAGTTAGATTATAAATTCCATTTTTTACCTGAATTAAGATTAAATGTGAATGCTGGTTTTGATTATGAAGAATATGATGGTAGATATTTTTCGGATGGTAGGGCTGGGTTTAATAATCTAAATTCTGGACAATTCCCAAGCTTAGGAACTTATAATGGAATAAATAAAAACAGACTATTAGATTTCTACCTTAATTATAAAGAAGATTTTGAAGGGTCACTTTTATCGGGGATTGATATGACTGCAGGTCATACTTACCAGAGATTTTATAATATTGGAGATAGTAGAAACAGAAACACTGCAACAGGAGCTTTTGAGGTGCCTTTAGCTCCTATACCTTTTCAATTAATTTTAGAGTCCTACTTTGCTAGAGCAAATTTCACTTTAGATAAGAAATACATTTTCACAGCAACTTACAGACGTGATATTTCATCTCGTTTTTCAAAAGAAAACAGAAATGCTGATTTCCCATCCGCAGCTTTTTCTTGGTTAGCTTCTGATGAGGATTTCTTAAAGGATTCTAAAGTAATTTCAAACTTAAAATTACGATTAAGTTGGGGTGTTACTGGTCAGCAAGATATTGGTGGATCTTTCCCATATTTAGGTGTTTATTCTAGAGGCGATATTAGATCTCAATACCAGTTTGGACAAAACTTTATACCAACTATCAGACCAGAAGGTTATAATGAAGACATCAAATGGGAAGAAGCTACCATGTACAATGCAGGTATTGATTATGGGCTTTTTGATAATAAAATATCGGGTACTTTAGACTTTTATTATAGAAAGAATAAAGACTTGTTACAATACTCTCAAGTTCCAGGTGGTAGTAACTTAGAAAACTTTTTAGACCAAAATGTTGGTGAAACGGTGAGTAGAGGTATTGAAATTGGTTTAAATGCTACACCATTTAAATCAAAAGATTTTACATGGGATGTAAGTGCTAACTTTACTTTGAGTGATGTAGAAATTACGAAACTTACATTAACAGATGATCCTAATTTCCCTGGACAACCTTTAGGAGGAATTTCTGGAGGAGTTGGAAACACCATACAAATTAATGCTTTAAATGCAGAACCAGGTAGTTTTTATGTTTATAAACAAGTTGTCGACACCAATGGAAATCCGCTTGAGGGAGTATATGTAGATTTAAACGGTGATAATGTCATTAACGATAGCGACAAGTACAGGTTCCAATCTGGAACACCAGATGCTTTCTTTGGTTTTACGTCTAGTATGAACTATAAGAATTTCGATTTTAACTTTACACTCAGAGGTAGTTTAGGTAATTATATGTATAATAACTTTAGATCTGCTAACGGTTACGGACAAGCAATTTTAAACCAAATTGGTGATTATTACGGAAATGGTAGCGTAGACGTATTAAATACTGGTTTTGAAAATAATCAACAATTTTCAGACCTATACGTTGAAAATGCTTCTTTTATGAAATTAGATAACGTATCTTTAGGCTACACAGTTCCATTTGAGAAGGTAACATTCCGCGCTACTCTAATAGCTCAGAATGTATTCACTGTTACGAATTATTCTGGTTTAGACCCAGAAATTTCGGGAGGTATAGACAATAATATTTATCCTAAACCAAGAACCTATTCTTTAGGATTAAATTTTGCTTTTTAAAAAAATAAAATCAACTATAAAAGAAAATAATATGTTAAACAATTTAAAGAAAGTATTGTTTTTGTTTTTTGGTGTTACAATCATGGTTTCATGTACAGGTGAAATAGACGATTTAAAACCAATAAATCAAGAAACATCTGCTTCGGTTTTTGATAACCCAGAAGCTTATAAATCTTTTTTAGCTAAAATTTATGCAGGTATAGCAATTAGTGGTCAACAAGGGCCTGCAGGAAATCCTGACCTCGCAGGATTGGACGAAGGGTTTTCTAACTACCTTCGATTGTATTGGAAACTTCAAGAATTAACAACTGATGAGGCTCTAATAGGATGGAATGACGGCACTATTAAAGATCTTCATTACCAAAACTGGACTCCAGGAAATGAATTTATTCGAACCATGTATGATAGAATTTTATATCAAATTGCATTGGCCAACGAATTTTTGCGACAAACATCTGATGGCGTTTTAGACTCAAGAGGTGTTGATGCTAACTTAAAGGCAGAGATTCAAACTTACAGAGCTGAAGCAAGGTTTATGAGAGCTTTAAGCTATTATCATGCATTAGATTTTTATCGTAATGTTCCGTTTACAACAGAAGAAGATCCCATAGGAGCGTTTTTGCCAAATCAAACAAATGGTCAAGATTTGTTCAGCTATATTGAATCAGAATTAATCGATATTGATGCAGATTTAATGGCTCCAGGACAAAACGAATATGCTCGTGCTGATAAGGCAGCTGCTTGGATGTTGTTATCAAAATTGTATTTAAATGCTGAGGTTTATACAGGAACTGCAAGATATAGTGATGCTAGAATTCAAGCAGAGAAAGTGATAAGTTCGGGCGTGTATAGTTTAGAGCCAAATTATGAATATTTGTTTTTGGCGGATAATCACTTATCAAATGAAATCATTTTCCCGATAGCTTTTGATGGCTTAAATACGCAAGCCTACGGAGGAATGACATTTTTAGTTCATGCTCCTGTTGGAGGAAGTATGTCTCCTGCCGATTTTGGAGTTAGCGGAGGATGGGCCGGAGTAAGAACAACCAGTGCATTTGTTGAAAAATTTCCAGGTATGGAAAACTCAGCTGATGGAAGAGAGTTATTTTATACAGCAGGTCAAACTTTAGAAATTGAGAATGTTTCTAGATTTACAGATGGTTTTGCCATTGCTAAGTATAAAAACCTAGACAGATCTGGTACCCCAGGTTCAGACCCATCGGGAGAGTTTCCAGATACCGATTTTCCAATGTTCAGGTTAGCTGAAGCTTACTTAATTTATGCTGAAGCTAATGTGAAAGGTGGAGGAGGAGATGCTGGTACAGCTGTTGGATACATTAATTTACTAAGAGCTCGTGCTTACGGAGACTCGTCTGGGAATATTCAAGCATCCGATTTAACAGAAGATTTTATTCTTGATGAAAGAGCTCGTGAATTATATTGGGAATGTCATAGACGAACTGATTTAGTTCGTTTTGGAAAGTTTACTTCTAGTTCTGTTTGGCCTTGGAAAGGCAATGTCCCTGGAGGTACAACAACGGAGTCATTTAGAGATTTATTTCCATTACCAACGTCAGATTTGAGTGCAAATCCAAACCTTATACAAAACCCTGGTTATTAATTAAAAAAAATATAAAATGAAAAAAATTAAAATTTTATTAGTAATGATTGTAGCTATGGCTAGCTTCAATTCTTGTGAAAAAGATGAATTAGTATTTACTGCACAAGCTCCAGGCGAGTTTACTTTTACTAACAACTTTTTGTCTGAATATATATTAACATCAACAACTTCTGCTAACATAGGAGAACGTTTTACTTGGGAATCTCAAAGTTTTGATGTTGAAACTGCAGTTACTTATGAGTTACAAGGTTCAGTCTTAGGAGACTTTACAGATACGGAGGTTATTGGTAGTACATCAAGTAATGATATAGCAGTAACAGTGGGCAAACTATTATCAATGGCATCAGCTGCAGGTTTAGATAATGATCCTAATACTGAAGAGCCAAACACTGGTAGTTTGTATTTTAGACTCAGAGCTTACTCTGGAAATAGCGCGATAGAAACCTTATCCGCTGTTCAAGCTTTAACTGTTGTTCTACCTGAAATAGTTGATAATGGCGGTGGTAGTGGAATTACAATTTCATCTTGGGGAGTTGTTGGTTCTGGATATAATAACTGGGGAGCATTTGAAGATGGAAACTTCTATTCAACAGGAACCGCAGATGTATATGTAGCTTACGTAACACTGGTAGATGGTGCTATCAAGTTCAGAGAAAATAATGCTTGGGACAATAATCTAGGTGATGATGGTGCTGATGGTACTTTAGAGTCAGGTGGTGCAGATATTGTAGTAACGGCTGGAACATATAAAATCACTTTAGATTTAGGAGCAAACACTTATACTATGGAACCATATTCTTGGGGTGTTGTAGGTAGTGCTTACAATAACTGGGGAGCTGATGGTCCCGATGCGAAATTTTACTATGATTATACAACTGATACTTTTAAAGTTGGTGTAAGATTATTAGATGGTGCTATGAAAGTTAGATTTAATAATGATTGGGCTACAAATTTTGGAGATACTGGAGCAGATGGAACTTTAGACGAAGGTGGAGACGATATTGTCGTTACAGCAGGTCATTATCTAATTACAATTGATTTAAATGCTAATACATATACGGCTGTTACAACAGATGTGCCTGGTGTTGTAGGTAGTGCCTACAATAATTGGGGTGCAGATGGTCCAGATTTTAGTTTAACTGAAATTAGCGCTGGCTTATATGTTGGAGATATTATTACTTTAGTAGACGGAGCTTTTAAATTCAGAATGAATAATGATTGGGCAGTAAACTATGGTGATACAGGCGCCGATGGTACAATTGATGAAGGAGGTGATGATATTGTGGCTACAGCGGGTATGTATAGAGTAATATTAAATACAACAGAAGGAACTTATAAATTAAATCCTCTGCAGTAAATTTTTTAAACTTAACTTAAAGGGCTGAATTAAATACTCAGCCCTTTTTCAACTTTAAATAGTATGAACAAACTTTACCTAATATTAATAACCTTATTCTCTTTTAATTTCTTGGTTGGTCAGGTCACAGTGACCCCAAATCCTTTTGAAATAGATGAGTCTATAACTATCACTATCGATGCTAATAGTTCATCTACAAATTGTAATGGATTCAGTAATCCGAATAAAGTTTATGCACATTTAGGTGTGGGTGATGATAATGATGAATATGGAATAAAAGTTGTTGGAAATTGGGGGCAAGACGATGGTGTTGGCGAAATGACTAATAATGGTAACGGTACATGGAGCATTACATTCACTACAAACACTTACTTTGGTTTAACACCTGCAGAAGAAGCTAATGTTACTAAAATGGGGATGGTTTTTAGAAACGAAAACGGTAGTCAAGAATTTAAAGATACTGATTGTACAAATTTTATATTTGATGTAGGAACGTTTCAAGTAAGCTTGAGTTCACCAACTGTAAATTCTACAACTATTCTGGCATCCGGAGGCAGTTTAAGTATATCTGCATCTAATATTGGTGGAAATGCTAATTACGTCTTAAAAGCTAACGGAAGCACAATAAATACGCAGTCAAATGTTTCTTCATACAATTATAATCACACCAATATTACTAGTAATCAGAAATATGATTTAGAAGTTACTTTAGGAGGAACTACTATCACAAAGAGCTTTTCTGTATTAATAGATCCAGGTACAACTGTTGAAACTCTTACGGGTGATTACGTAGATGGTATAAATTATGACCCAAGTGATCCAACAAAAGCAACATTATTATTATATGCTAATGGTAAAGATTTTGTTTATGTAGCTGGAAGTTTCAATAATTGGCAACCAGATTCAAATTACGCTATGAAGCGTGATTATTCTAGAAATGGAAGATATTGGCTTACTTTAACAGGTTTAACACCTGGACAAATTGAAACCTATCAATATTGGGTAGTAGATAAAACACCTACAACAAACTCGCAAGCTTTAGTTGAAACGGCAGACCCGTATTCAACTTTAGTATTAAGTTATTATGACGACCCTTGGATTCCAACATCAACATATCCTAACTTACCTGCTTATCCTAATACTGGTAATCAATTTGAAGTTAGCGTATTACAAACCAATCAACCAGAATATAATTGGCAGGTTACTAACTTTAATAAGCCGAAAAAAGAGGATTTGATCGTTTACGAAGTTTTACTCCGAGATTTTGATGCTGATCGAAATTTTCAAGACATTATCGACAGAATTTCATATTTCAAAAACTTGAACATTAACGCTATTGAATTAATGCCCGTTATGGAATTTGAAGGTAATGAAAGTTGGGGATATAACACCGCTTTCCATAGAGCGCTTGACAAATACTACGGAACAGCAGAGAAGTTGAAAGAACTTGTTGACGTATGCCACCAAAACGGAATTGCAGTAATTTTAGATATTGCATTAAACCATGCATTCGGTAGAAACCCAATGGTAAGAATGTGGTGTAATGATCCTGATGGAGACGGTTATGGTGCTCCAAATACCGACAATCCATACTTAAATACTGTTCCTAGACATAGTTATAATGTTGGGAGTGACTTTAATCATCAAAGTGGTAGAACTAAAGAATATGTAAAAAGTGTTGTTAAACATTGGATTGAAGAATTTAAAATTGATGGATTTAGATGGGATTTAACCAAAGGGTTTACGCAAAATTGTACTGAGAACGACCAAACATGTACTAATAATTTACAAGCTGATAGAGTTGCTGTTTTAAAGGAATATGCAGATTACTCATGGAATTTAGACCCAACTCATTATGTGATTTTTGAGCATCTAGGTTCTGATGCAGAAGAGCAAATGTGGGCAGATTATAGAATTTCTGGTGAAGCAGATGGCATTTCGAAAGGTATAATGATGTGGAGTGAAATGTGGAATGATTATAAGTCACTCGCAAACGGTTATGCAAGTTCTTTTGATAGAATGGGGCATACCGCTCACGGATTTACTGAAAAGCGTACACTAGGATATCCTGAAAGCCATGATAAGGACAGAATTATGTATGAAATGACTACTTTCGGTAACTCTGGCACAGGGTATGACATTAAAGACCTTAATACAGCATTGGCAAGAATGTCTACATTAGGTGCTGTAACATTAACTATTCCTGGACCCAAAATGGTATGGCATTTTGCAGATTTAGGGATGGATGATTCTATTTGGCTATGTTCAGATGGGGTTACTGTTAACTCTGATTATGATGGGAATAATGACGGGGACTGTAAATTAAGTACAAAACCACAGCCTCAATGGGCTGAAAATTGGCTTGGTAATTCTAATAGAAAGCAAGTGTATGATGACTGGTCCAGATTAATTCAGTTAAAAACACAGGAAGCTGTTTTTGAAGGCGATTACACTATTGAATCTGGAACATTAACTCCCAAAATTTATGTTTTTGATAACGCACTCCCAACATCGAGTTTAAAGAATGTTGTTATTTTAGCAAATTTTGATGTAACAGCGCAAAATGTAATACCAAATTTTCCAAATACAGGCACTTGGTACGATTTAATGGATGAAACAGGTGGCACTTCCATTAATGTTACAGATACATCTAATCCTATAAACTTAAGTGCAGGTACCTTTAAGATATATGGAAATGCAGCTTCAACTTTAAACACTAGTGATATATTAGACGTGAATGATTTCACATTATATCCAAATCCTGCTGCAAATACGTTTAAAATTAATAAACCAGTTGAAACCGTATCAATTTATGATACTACAGGAAAACTAATTTCAACTTTTAAAGGTGGATTTAAAAAGAATTATGAATTTAATATTTCAAATATAACCCAAGGTCTATACATCGTAAATTTCAAAACTGATTCTACTTCTGTTTCAAAACGTTTATTAATTAACTAAACTTTAAAACTATGAAGAATTTTTACATGTTTTTATTTTTAATTTCAGCATGTTGTTTAAATGCCCAAACAACTGTTAATTATGTTCAGCAAGCAGCAAATTATAGTGCTTTTTTTGCTGATAGTGGTGGCTCATTTGATAATGGGGCTACTGAATTTGGAATGTGGGCAAATGGTGGAGGCGCAAAACAATCTGTGGCTTGGAGAAATTTCACAGAAGATGGAACTACATCTGGAACGCTATCTACCATGGCGGTTGGAGATAAATTTACTATTACAGTTTCTGCAACTCAAGCATCTTTTGGTGTAATCGGGTTAGCACTACTATCTAGCCCATCAGCAACAACAACATGGGCAGATAGAATTAATAATTATGCAGTTCAGGTGAATTTAAATGGAAATGGCGGTGCTAATGATCCTTGGGAAGTAGTTTCAAACGGTGGAACTGTAGATGCTTCAAGCATTGGTGGTTCAACAAATTATGCTGATTTTAAATTTGAGTTTACATTAAATACAGCAACCACAATGACAGTATCTATAAATGATGGTACTGAAACCTTTAATATTACATTAAACAATCAAGATATTACGGGGTATTCTGTTTATTTTGCTGATGATTGGAATGGAGCAGCTAATGCCAATATATATTGGAAGCCAACTTCTGAGTATACATATGCGTCAACTTTGCATACAGAAACATTAGATTTTGAAACAGCATATTCAATTTATCCGAATCCAGCAAAGGATTCTTTTTCTATAAGTAAGAAGGTAGATGAATTATACATTTATGATATAACTGGGAAAATTGTAAAATCATTTAAAGGGAGCTTTGATTCGGCGCATGAGTTTAATGTTTCAAGCTTACCAAAAAGCATTTACTTAATAAAAATCACAGATAATTTAGGGAATGAGACCACGGATAAGCTTTTAAAATTATAATTAACAGCTTTTGATTTATATAATAAGCCTTTCTAGTCAAATAGAAAGGCTTATTGCTTTAAATATGCTAATTTTTGGAGGCGTTATAAAATTTCATCCCTAAGTTGGCTTGATTATTATGATCGAACAAGGTCGCATTATCCCAATGAGAACCTTGTCCCCAAAGTGTGGAGCAATTTGTTGAAACCCAAGCTGGCTCCCAATAAATTAAACCTTCGCCTCCAGCTTCTAATATTTTTGCTTTTAGTGCATTTAAATAATCCAATTGTCCTTGTTGAGTAGCCGGATAGCCAGAAATTAAAGCATTAGAATCTAAAATATTATTGGCAGAATCAGCATTGTCAAGCGTAAAAGGATAAGCTGTTTCTACAATCATTAAACGTTTCTTATAAGTGCTGATCAAAGTTTTTAAAGGGTTCGCTACATTACTCAACGTGTAATCAGACCATAGTGGGTAATAGGATAAACCAATCCAATCATAGTCGGTAATACCAGCAGATGTTGCTTGCTCAAACCACCAAAGCCCATTTTCCGGTTGTGCTATGTGTAACATAACTCCAATTTCTTTGTTTTTTTCGGAAGCTATATCTCGCACCGCTTTTATGCCTTTATTTATTAACGACGCATTCCTTTCCCAGTTGATGGGTGATATTGATTCTCCTTCTTGCAAAATCATTTGATTAATTTCATTTCCAACCTGAACTATATCTGGTAAAAGATTTGAAGCAAATAAGTCGTTTAAGGTATTATATGTGTAGTTGTATAATAAATCACCTAAGGCTTCAGTATTATCAATTTCACTTAACCAAGCGGCAGGAATTTCTTGTTTAGAAGGGTCAGTCCAAGTATCAGAATAATGAAAATCTAATAATACTTGCATACCTTCTGCCTTTGCACGCTGAATAGATTTTTTAACATCTTTGTAATTTGAGTAATTTGTCCATGTTGGATTATGCCATAACCGAATACGGACTAAGTTGGTACCAGCATCGGCAAATATCTTGTAAGGGTCCTTTATGCTTGAATCAAAATCTTTGTAAATAGCACCACAATCAATCATTTCATTAACATACGATAGGTCTGCACCGTAATAAAAATCGATATTATTAGCGTTATCAGGCGGGTTTGAATCTGTAGGGTTATTTGATTCTTGAGAAGAACAAGAAATCATAAGAATCAAATTCAAAATTATAGGCAAACACTTCATTACTATAGTTTTTATATTGGAAAAATAAATTTACCACTATTTTTCAATCTTTTAGCATATAGTTTTTGAGAGGATTGCTACTGTATAATAAGAATATTGATTTAATAAGCTACGACTTGAGTAATGTTTTTTACTAATCTAAAGCGTTTTTTGTTACATAATATTTCCAACCAATGATTAGCAATTGGAATTTGGATGCTTTAGCCAAATCTAGTTGTTGCTTTGAATAGCTTGGTAAAACTATTTTATTAACCTTAGATAATAATTTGAAAATTTGCTTTTTCACTATGTATTGTTTCTAATAGGGCAAAAGTAGTAAAACTTATTCTAGACTAAGTTTTACCATTTGGTTTTTTAGAATATTGATATAATGAAGAGGATTACATCAATAACAAGTTTTGCAAGTATTATCATAATTTTGGTGTTTAAAAGGTTAGAAAAAACAGTTTTTATATCAATGTTTTTTGAAGATATGTATAACCGAATATATCCAGCAAACCTTTTTATTAAAATCTATGATTTTGAATACTAATTTGTAAATAAAAAAATCAAATAAGTTTTAATGTTTTGGATATTGTCTTCAATTAAGTTTCTATTTGTAACTATAAAATAAATAATTATTATAAATCATAATATTTGAGGGGGTTTATTTTACTTGATTTATAAAACCTAGGGAAGTTTCATTTAAAAAGTAGTGTTTTTTCAGTGTTTCATCATTTTTCAGCGTAATAAGTCTCTTTAAAAATCAAATACCAGTTGTTAATACTTTTAATAATAAAATGTAATTAGGGTTCAGTTTTCAACCGTATATTTGTAAAAATGCGCTTTATGAAAAGAATAATAGTTTTCATCGTTATGATTTTGATGTCCCAAATAGTGGTTTCACAAATTGTAATAAATGAAATTGATTGTGATACGCCTGGAGTAGATTCTATGGAGTTTGTAGAATTAAAATCAGATACTTCAAATTTTCCTCTTGATGGTTATGTTCTCGTTTTTTTTAATGGTTCTACCAATACTACAACCGGACAAGGTAGAAGTTATTTAGCACTCGATTTAGATGGTTATGTAACCGATATTAACGGATTATTGTTAATTGGGAGCAATTCTGTAAGCCCGTTACCTCAATATTTAATTCCTGAAAACACCATTCAAAATGGGGCAGATGCTGTTGCTATTTATCAGGCAGACGATTTAGATTTTGAGACGCCTACCTTAGCTTATGTAGATGAAACGCTTATTAATGTGTTGTTATATCAAACAAATGATAGTGATGGAAGCGAACTGGTAACTATTTTTTCTGATTTTGACAGTGGTATTCAAATTATAAACGAAGGAGCAGCACAAAATACAAACTCGATTCAAAGAAATAATGATGGAACTTATTTTACTGGAACTCCAACACCAAGACAATTAAATGATGGTAGTGGTGTAGTGCTTAACGGTATAGCAATAACAATTAACCAAAATCAATATAATGAGGGAGAAATTTTCGATATTACTTTTACGACTGAGCAAAATGTATCATCAACCTTAAATTTTGATATAGTTTTAGATTTTGGAACGTTTAATACGTCTGATTTTACAGGAAATACTTCGTTAACCATTCCAAGTGGACAAAATACAACGTCAACTACTATTACGCTTGTTGACGATGTCTTTGACGAAGGAGATGAGGTTTTAAAAATTAGCTACGTTAGTTTGCCATCAGAATACTTGATATTAAATAGTAATTTACAAATTAGAGTAGTTGATAACGATTTTACAATGGCGAGTTTTGGAACGCCTTTAAACCCAACTTTTGGAACTGTTACCAGTTCACAGCCCAGTGGTTATTATAATAGTCTGGATGGTTTATCTGGTTCAACTTTAAAACAAGCTTTACAGGATATTATAGCAAATCCAGCTGTGGTTAGAGCGCAAACCTATGCAGATATTATAGATATATTAAAGGAAGCGGATCAGAACCCTGCAAACAGCAATCAGGTTTGGTTAGTGTATTTAGAAGAAGGACGTGCAAAATTAGATTTTCAAACAACCTCAGATAATACAGGTAAATGGAATAGAGAACACACGTTTCCCAGGTCTTTAGCAGGATATAATGATATAGATAATGACAATATTGCAGATGGGAAAGACATTTTTTGGACTACGAAAGCAGATTCGCTACGTCATGGTAATTCTGATGGTCATGCACTTAGAGCCGCCGATGGACCAGAAAATAGCATAAGGAGTAATCAACACTATGGGCAATATACGGGTCCTTCTGGAAATGCGGGAAGTTTTTATGGAGATGTTGCTAGAAGTGTTTTATATATGGAAATTAGATATAACGGATTGCAAATTGTGAATGGGTTTCCGAGTATAATGGGGCAAATGGGAGACTTAACAACACTTCTTAATTGGCATAGAAATGATCCGCCTGATGATTTTGAAATGAATAGAAACAATGTGGTTTATACTTGGCAGTTTAATAGAAACCCTTTTATTGACCAACCAGATTTAGTTGAATATATTTGGGGAAATATGGTTGGAGAAGTTTGGAATCAATCCCTAAGTGTTAAAGAAGACAATGATTTAAAAGTTCAAATTTATCCAAACCCAAGTCATAGCGATGTTTTTATTAAAGGACTTAAAAATGAGGCTCTAATAGAAGTATTTTCGATGGATGGGAAAAAGATAAAATCTATTAATAATTTTGAAAACAATTCTATAAAATTAAATCTTACTACAGGGATGTATTTTTTAAAAATAGAATCTGAAAATAAATCAACTATTAAAAAAATTGTGATTATTTAAAAGTGTTATAATATCATAAAAAAACCTCAAACATTTAAGTTTGAGGTTTTTTTTAAGCTAGTTAATTAGTTTAGTTTTTATTTTTTGTAATAATTTCTACAACACCATCTTTAGCCTTATCTCCATGCTTTTTAATTGCAGCATCACCTTTTAAAACATTAATACTTTCAATGTCATCGGGGTTTAAGTCATCAAGTTTATCTTTTTTAACTTCTTTGCCGTCTATAATGTACAAGGGTTCTTTGTCACCATCAGTCGAAATTATAAACTTACTATCGCCTTTGTCCTTAGCAATAGTCTTTATTTTATAGGCTTTACCACCTTTTCCTTTTGTAACAATAATATCTTCGGTTTCACTAACACCATCACTTTCTACATTAATTTCTACCTCATTATCTTCATCATCAGAGATAAATATATTATCACCTTTACCGCTCTTTTTTATAATAAAAATGTTGTCTTCTTCTTCGTCGCCAGTAATTATTTCAACATCTTTATTTTTTCTTATTTTTATGTGTTTTGTTTTATCTCCTTTAGTAGTAAAATGAATGTCTTCTGTGTGGACTTCATGCACTTCATCATCGTCAGAAATAAAGAAAGCTTTTCCTTTTCCTGAAGCGTGAACAATGTGTTTTGAAGAGGAGTTCCCAATAGAAATGTTTCCACCATCTTTATCATATGTAATTTTAATTGGCTTTATAGCGTCATCCGAATCAATATTATAATTAACATTAGATTGTTTCGAACTAACCTCTATTTTAATAGCAGTAATTTCACCATCATTATTGCGCTTTATACCTTTAAATTTAGCCTCAAAACCTTCTTTTTTAAGCTTACTTTTTAATTTTTCAAAATCTGCATCCTTAAAATCTTTAGTAATTAAAACCATTTCTTTATCCCCTTTAGCAATACTTTTAGTTTGCTCTAGAGCGGGTGCAACGGTTTTAGTTTTACTCTTTGGATTTGTTTTAGGATGATTGTTTTCAACAACGTTTTTTTCAGTAAAAAGAACATCATTATTTAAAAAAGTGTTTGACGTATTTAGTTGTTCTTTAATTGGTATTTCCTTTTCAACATAAACTTTTTTAGTATTAAAGCTCATAAGAAATATTACCAATAAAGGAATAACGAGAGCAAATTTAATTTGATTGATTTTCTTTGATTTTGTTTTGTGTAACATAACGATTCGTTTTTTGATTAATGAATTATAAAAATTATTACTTAAAGCCAATTGATGATTTGGTAAACTCGTTTTAAGTAATGTGTATTGATAAGCTTTTTTACAGTTTGAAAAGTTTATAGCAGCGTGGTCTGCTAAAAATTCTAAATTTTGTTTTAAGTCTTTGTTGTAAAACCATATAAACGGATTAAACCACAGTAAAATACAAGCCAATTGGGTAAGTAAAATATCAATTGAGTGGTATTGCTGTACATGTATTTTTTCGTGGGTAATTATTTGTTGCAATTCGCTTTCGCTAAACTGATTTGGGTTATAAACTATCCAGTTGAAAAACGAAAAAGGAGATACATTGGCTTTGGTTTCAATAAAAGTGTATGCACCATTTTTATAACCTTTATTATTAAAAATCAATAAAAATAATGAGCTAATTTGTATTAAAAATCTAGCCGTAAAAAATGTAACACCCAGTATGTATATAATTGGTAAGTAGTCAAAAACATTAAAGGAATTTTTGGCTGTTTCAACATGTGTAGCATCTTCAAAATTGTAGTGATTGATTGTAATAGGTTTGTATTCAATGTATTCGTTAATAACAAAAAAAGGCACTAAAAACGATGCGATTAAACCAACTAGTAAAAACCATCGGTTTTGCTCAAAAAAGGTATCGCGTTGTAAAAACAACTTATAGCTAAAATAAAAAATAGCAATAACTGCACTAACTTTAAGTAAATATTCCATCTTATTTTTGGTTTTCTATTAAAGCAATAATTTCTTTTAAATCTTCAACACTTATTTTCTCTTCTTTGGCAAAAAACGATACCATGTTTTTATAAGAATTATTAAAATAATTATCAATAGCAACATTCATGAAACCCTTTCGGTAATCTTCCTTACTTACAATAGGGTAGTACTGGTGCGTTTTGCCATAAGCGTTATAAGCAACATAGCCTTTCTCCTCTAAATTCCTAATTATGGTCGATAAAGTGTTGTAATGCGGCTTCTCATCCTTTATTTCAGCAAGTACATCTTTTACAAAAGCTTTCTCTAGCTTCCATAAAATATGCATAATTTCTTCTTCTTTGTTTGTTAACTTCTCCATAAACTTATAATTATTTGGGCGTTGCCCGTTGGGTCGGGCTTTTGGCAGTCGCTCTTTTCAAGTAGCTCCAACAATGCTTCAATCCCTAACGCAAAACAAACTTATAACTATTTTTATAGTTATACAACTAAAACAATAGTTATTTAACTAAATTTTAAGTTTTAATGTCTAATTCAGTAAATAGAGTGTCCCAATCTATTCCATAAAATCACCAACTTTTAACTTATAACTTTTAATTATCTTCGCAAAAAATTTTTACACATGAGTTTACTTTGGGTTATACTAGGTTTTGTACTATTAGTTATAGGAGGAGAGTTTTTAGTACGTTCATCCGTAGCATTATCCTTTAAATTCAATATCTCAAAAATGGTAATTGGGATGACGGTGGTTTCCTTTGCAACCTCGGCACCAGAGTTATTAGTAAGTTTACAAGCAGCCTTATCAGGTTCACCAGCAATAGCAATAAATAATGTTGTTGGCTCCAATATTGCAAACATTGGTTTAGTATTAGGTATTACAGCTATGGTAGGTACTATAACGGTCGATAAATCTTTCTATAAACTCAATTGGCCCGTAATGATGGTGTTTTCAATCGTATTATATTACTTTCTTAAAAACGACAACAAACTTTCAGCCATTGAAGGTGCTTTACTCTTTATAGGGCTTATTCTTTTTTTGATTTTTTTAATTAGAAGCGTTCGAAAAGATAAAATAATTGAGGGAGTAGATGAAACCTTAGCGGTTGTGTCTAACTTTAAAATTTTTGTGTGGTTGCTAATTGGTGCTACAGCACTTTATTTTGGGAGTGAATGGTTAGTTGAAGGCTCAAAAGCCATTGCACTTTCCATTGGTGTAAGCGAAGCTGTTATTGGAGTTTCCTTAATTGCCATAGGCACTAGTGTGCCAGAATTAGCGGCATCGGTTATTGCGGCAGCTAAACAAGAAAAGGCTATTTCATTAGGTAATTTAATTGGTTCTAATATATTTAATATAGCTTCAGTTTTAGGTTTAACCGCTATTATAAAGCCTATTCCAGTTACCGAACCTCAAATACTTTCAAATGACATCTTTTGGATGCTAGGTTTTTCAGCAGTTTTAATTCCACTAATATTCCTTCGAAAGCAAATGCAAATTAGCAGGATTAAAGGATTTGTTTTGGTAATAGCCTATGGTGTGTTTATGTTTTTAGTTTTTACCAAAGGAAAGTTTTAAAAACATAAAACGCTATTTAAAGGTTTACTTAGTTTTTTATACCGTCATAAACCGCCACGGCAATTTTAGAATCGGCAGTTCCGTAATATAAAAACCATTGGTTTTTAAAATATACTAGGCCTTCGACAAAACATACTTCGTTTACCTCACCAACTTTTTCATAATCTTTGTCTGGGTAAATAAAGTAACCCTCTGTTCTATCAATTAACTTATAAGGTGATTTTTTATCAAATAAAGCTTGTCCAGCAGCGTAGGTGAATTTTGGTAAGCTTTTATCATTAAAATTTTCAGCATTACTACCATTATAAATTAATAAAATTCCCTCATCTTTTATCATAGCATAGGGTCCTGGTTCTACGAGTCTACTATCAAAATAACCCATTCTAGGATGTAAAACAGAAATCATTTTTTTAGATTCCGAGTTTTCAGCAATGTCCCAGTTTATTAAGTCATCAGAGTATGCCATAAAAATATTCGTATCGCCAAAATACATCCAGTATTTCCCGTCAATTTTTTTTGCAATCATTTTATTCCCTTGCAACTCACTAACTATAGCTCCAGCTTTAGACCATGTATCTTTATATTTTTCATCTTTTAATACTAAGCCATGTTTTACCCAAGAAATTAAATCTTTTGATGATGCTATACTTAAGCGCGCCGTTTTACCATCATAGGATGTATAGGTCATAATATAGTCTCCAGAGTCGCTTTCCACAATTCTGGGGTCTTCAACACCATCGAAATAGCAGAAATAACAATCTTCGGAATTTGTTCGATCGGTCATTCCTTTTTTGTAGTTCCATTCATAAACTTTCATCGAGTCATTATCTGGAAAGAAAATAGGTTCAGGCATTTTTTTAAAATTAAGTCCATCATCGCTGATAGCCATTCCAATTCTTGATGTTCCCATAGAATCTTGCGCTCTATATAACAAATAAACTTTGTCATTTTTTACAATAGCCGTTGGGTTGAGTACGTTGCGTTCTTCCCATTTAACCATATTACTTGTTATAGGGTCTAGAAATTTTAAATCTGAAGTCGGGCTTAAAATGGGGTTTAAACTATCTATTTTTTCAAAATAAGGAAACGCCCAACTTTTTATGTTTTCGGGTTGAACTTCTTTCGTTGATTTTTTAGAGTCACATCCTAGAAGTAGGAATGCTAAAATTAAGGTTGTAAATAGTTTCATTATCTCTGCTATTAGTTAGTTTAATTCATTTTGTAAATAACGAAGTTAGACGATTTACAATTCAAAGTCAATTAAAGTTAATAACAAATCACATAAAAAAAAGCGCTTACAAATAATGTAAGCGCCTCTTTTATGAGCAAAACCGTTTCTAAATAATTATAATTTAGCGGATTTAACAGTTTTAATAATACGTCCAGCAATTTTATAAGGGTCACCGTTTGAAGCTGGTCTTCTATCTTCTAACCAACCTTTCCAACCTTTTTCAACAGTTGCAATAGGAATACGGATTGAAGCTCCTCTATCAGATATACCATAAGAGAAATCGTTAATAGAAGCTGTTTCGTGTAAACCAGTTAAACGTTGATCGTTAAACTCTCCATAAACAGCAATATGCTCTTTTACCACAGGGCGGAAAGCTTCACATATTTTTTCGTAAGTTTCTTTATTTCCAGCAGTTCTTAAAGTAGTATTTGAGAAGTTTGCGTGCATACCCGAACCATTCCAGTCCATATCTTTTCCTAGTGGTTTAGGGTGGTATTCAATATAGTAACCATATTTTTCAGTTAATCTATCTAATAAATATCTAGCAACCCATAATTCATCACCAGCTAATTTTGCACCTTTAGCAAATAATTGAAATTCCCATTGTCCGCATGCAACTTCTTGATTTATACCTTCAAAGTTCAACCCAGCAGCAATACATAAATCAGCATGCTCTTCAACTAAACCTCTACCATGTGTGTTTTTTCCACCAACAGAACAATAATATAAACCTTGAGGTGCTGGATAACCACCTACTGGGAAACCTAAAGGTAATTGAGTTTGCGTATCCATTATAAAATATTCTTGTTCAAAACCAAACCAGAAATCATTATCATCATCATCAATAGTAGCTCTACCATTAGATACGTGAGGTGTTCCATCAGGATTTAAAACTTCAGTCATTACTAAATATCCATTATCGCGTTCTGGGTCTGGGAAAATAGCAACAGGTTTTAAAATACAGTCTGAAGATCCTCCTTCTGCTTGACGCGTTGAAGATCCATCGAAAGACCAATTTCCTATTTCTTCTAAAGTGCCTTTAAAGTTTTTATGCTCTTCCACTTTGGTTTTACTTCTCATGTTTTGAGTTGGGAAGTACCCGTCTAACCAAATGTATTCTAATTTAATTTTTGCCATAATGAATGATTTATAAATATGAAATTAATAATATGCCAACAAATATAATTTTTTCTTTAGACACTTTATATTCTAGGGGGTAATTTTATAAACAGGGTGGTTATTTTTATTTATACCCTATTTTTTATGGGTATATTTTAAAAAAAGCATTGTTTTTTATTTAAATATTGAAAAATTGTTAATGATAATATTTTCTACTTTTTGTCAAAATGTAATTTTAGGTACTTATTTTTGTAGCTAAATTACAACCACTAAACTTTTAAAAAAATATTCAAAATGTCAACACTAAGATTTCATGCAGTTAAAGAATCTCTTGCTTTTAAACCTGTAAGTATAAATGAGACTGAACGGAGATCAGAAATTTTTGGAAGAAATGTTTTCAACGAAAATACCATGCGGCAATATCTAACAAAAGATGCTTTTGTAGGTGTTATGAATGCTATTCAATATGGTAAAAAAATTGATAGAAGTATTGCTGATCAGGTAGCTTCTTCAATGAAAGATTGGGCATTGTCAAAAGGTGTTACACATTATACACATTGGTTTCAACCTTTAACGGGGGCAACGGCAGAAAAGCATGATGCTTTTTTTGAAACTATTGGTGGTGGTATGGCTATTGAAAAGTTTGGAGGGAGTCAGTTAGTACAACAAGAACCAGATGCGTCGAGTTTTCCAAGTGGGGGCATTAGAAACACTTTTGAAGCAAGAGGATATACAGCTTGGGATCCAACATCACCGGCCTTTATTTATGGTACTACCTTATGTATTCCAACAATTTTTGTGGCATATACAGGTGAAGCTTTAGATTATAAAACACCATTATTGAGAGCCTTAAACGAGGTTGATAATGCAGCTACCGATGTTTGTAAGTATTTTGATAAGAATGTAAAAAAAGTAACTTCTTCATTAGGTTGGGAACAAGAGTATTTTTTAATTGATAAAATGCTAGCAGCCAGTAGACCAGACATTACATTAACAGGAAGAACACTGTTAGGACATTCGTCGGCAAAAGGACAGCAGTTGGATGACCATTATTTTGGATCCATACCAAACAGAGCTTTAAATTTTATGCGTGAATTGGAAACCGAATGTATGCTTTTAGGAATACCCGTTAAAACAAGACATAACGAAGTAGCTCCAAACCAATTTGAGTTGGCACCTATATTCGAAGAAGCTAATTTAGCAGTGGACCATAATTCCTTATTAATGGATATAATGGGTAGAGTAGCATCGCGTCACAACTTTAAAGTGTTGCTGCACGAAAAACCATTTGCAGGTATTAATGGTTCTGGTAAGCATAATAACTGGTCCCTGTCAACAGATACGGGGGTTAATTTATTATCGCCAGGAAAAACCCCAATGAGTAACCTCCAATTTTTAACTTTTTTCATCAATACAATAAAAGGAGTACATGAGCATGAAGCACTTTTAAGAGCTGCCATTGCTTCAGCGAGTAATGACCACAGATTAGGCGCAAACGAAGCACCACCAGCAATTATGTCGGTGTTTATTGGCGAGCAGTTAACAAAGGTTTTAGAAGAGCTAGAAGGCGTTACAAAAGGAAAATTGTCACCAGAAGAAAAAACAGAATTAAAGTTAAATGTTGTTGGTAAAATACCTGATGTTTTACTTGATAATACAGATAGAAACAGAACTTCGCCTTTTGCATTTACTGGTAATAAATTCGAGTTTAGGGCAGTTGGTTCAACAGCAAATTGTGGTAACCCAATGACTGTTTTAAATACTATAGTTGCTAAACAATTAAAAGATTTTAAAATTGAAGTTGATAAACTTATTGCAAGCAAAGGGTTAAAAAAAGACGAAGCTATTTTTAATGTTTTAAGAGAATACATAAAGTCTTGCAGAAATATTTTGTTTGAAGGGAATGGTTACGGAATAGAGTGGGAAAAGGAGGCGAAAAAGCGAGGTTTAAGTAATAACAGAACCACGCCAGAAGCTTTAAAGGCAAGAGTTTCAAAAGAAACTATTGCATTGTTTGAAGAAATGAATGTGATGAGCAAAATTGAAACCGAAGCACGTTATGAAATAGAGATTGAAGCATACATTATGCACATTCAAATAGAAAGTAGAGTGTTGGGCGATATTGCCCGTAATCACATTGTGCCTACCGCTGTAAAATATCAAAATATTTTAATTGAAAATGTGAAAGGTTTAAAAGAGATATTCGATAAAAAATTTACAACCGTTTCGAACGAACAAATTAATTTAATTGAAGAAATATCGGGTCATATTGAAGCGATTAATGTAAAAGTTACTAATATGATTGATGAACGAAGAAAAGCTAATAGTATAGAGGATATAGAGAAGAAAGCGGATGTTTATTGTAATAAAGTAAAACCTTTTTTCGAAGAAATTAGATATCATTGTGACAAACTGGAGCTATTGGTTGATGATGAGATTTGGCCATTAACAAAGTACCGAGAATTATTGTTCACACGTTAGTGTTTAAAACTTATTAAATCCTGCTTTAAAAAAGCGGGATTTTTTAATTCAAAAAAGTAAATTTGCACCACAATACATCATTATGAGTCAAGAAGTTTCAAAACGTTATGCGCAACGCGGTGTTTCCGCATCTAAAGAAGATGTACACAACGCCATTAAAAATATCGATAAGGGATTATACCCGAGAGCATTCTGTAAAATAGTTCCAGATTACTTAACTAATGATGAGAATTATTGCTTAATAATGCATGCTGACGGAGCTGGAACTAAATCTTCTTTGGCTTATATGTATTGGAAAGAAACTGGTGACGTTTCAGTTTGGAAAGGTATTGCGCAAGACGCTTTAATCATGAATATTGATGATTTATTATGTGTTGGTGCAACAGATAATATCATGTTATCTTCAACTATTGGAAGAAATAAAAATCTGATTCCAGGGGAAGTTATTTCAGCAATAATAAACGGAACAGAAGAATTAATATCTGACCTAAAAACATTTGGAGTAACTATCCATTCTACAGGTGGTGAAACCGCCGATGTTGGCGATTTGGTAAGAACCATTATTGTAGATTCTACGGTAACAGCACGTATGAAAAGAAGTGATGTTATTGATAATGCAAATATTAAGGCTGGTGATGTAATAGTAGGATTGGAAAGTTTTGGTCAAGCTACTTATGAAAAAGAATACAATGGTGGTATGGGTAGTAATGGTTTAACATCTGCACGTCATGATGTGTTTAGTAAATATTTAGCAACCAAATACCCTGAAAGTTTTGATGACTCAGTACCTAAAGAATTAGTGTACTCTGGCAATATAAAGCTTACCGATACAATTGAAAATGTGCCTATTGACGCAGGTAAATTAGTACTATCTCCAACACGAACTTATGCGCCAATTATTAAAGCCATTTTATCCAAATATAAGAGCGATACGGTACATGGTATGGTACATTGCTCTGGTGGAGCACAAACTAAAATTCTTCATTTTGTTGACGAATTTCATATTATTAAGGACAATATGTTTCCTGTTCCACCGCTATTCAAATTAATTCAAGAGCAATCAAAAACCGATTGGAAAGAAATGTACCAAGTATTTAACTGCGGACACCGAATGGAGTTGTATGTGTCTCCTGAAATTGCAGAAAGTATTATCAATATTTCCAAGTCTTTTCATGTGGATGCAAAAATAATTGGACGTGTTGAAGCATCAAAAACCAAAAAGCTTACAATAAAATCAGAGTTTGGTGAGTTTAGTTATTAATTATTTATATTTTTTGTAAAAATGGAATAATTTTTGATGAAAATGTAGTTTTTAAAATAATTTCAGCTAACCATGAAATGAGCCAATCAAATTTTGATGTCATCAAAACGCTAATTGGCGAATTACATCTGGCAAAAAAAACAACCTTCAACAGATGAAAAAAGTTTTATTCCCTCTCCTTTGTTTATGCATTCAATGTGTTATCGCTCAACCTGATTCATTATTTCTTAAAAAAGAGAAAAAGCCTTACCAAGGTCCGCAGTGGGTTCAAAAAAATAAAGCCTCTATTGATTTAAACGAAGTGGCATTCTTTAACTGGAACTCGGGTGGTACCAACTCTATTTCAGCTTTGATTGGATTGAGATCGTCATTAAATTATAAAGACAAATTTTTCAATTGGAAAAATAATATGTTGGTTGATTATGGTATTAACAAACAACAAAAAAGAGAAACTCGAAAAACAGATGATTTGTTTGAGGTCAACTCTAACTTAGGGTTTAGACCAGATAGTTTATCAAATTGGTTTTATTCTGCTAGATTAAATTTTAGAACACAGTTAACAAATGGTTATAATTATCCTAACACTGACGAACCAATTTCTAGGCTCTTGTCACCTGGCTATTTGTTTTTTGGTGGTGGTATGGAATATGGAAAAAATATTGAAACACTATCATTTTATTTTTCACCAATAACCTTAAAAGCCACTTTTGTTTTAGACGAAAATTTGGCTAATGCAGGGGCTTTTGGAGTTACTCCGGCAGTTTTAGATGATAGTGGAAATGTGATTATACCAGGAGAAAAAATACGACGAGAAGTAGGAGTTTTAGTCACTAATAGTTACGAAACTAAGATAGTTGAAAATGTAAATGTAAAACACCAAGTAAGTTTATATTCTGATTATATAAACAATTTTGGAAATGTAGATTTAGATTGGCGGGTTGATTTTGACTTTAAGGTAAATAGCTTTGTGCGAGCCACCTTAGGGTCTCATTTACGATATGATGATGATGTAAAAACCTTAAAACCTTCGGAAATTGAAGGTGAGTTTGACGAAGCTGGAGCCAAAATTCAATGGAAACAATTTCTTGGAGTAGGTTTCGCCGTGGATTTTTAAATAAATTCTCTTAAAATAACTAGAAAAGGAAGACTCAGAAATAAATCCATCATAAACAGACAGGAGAATAATTTCAGAGTTGAAACACCTAAGTTTTTGTAAAGTGTTAGTTTACGTTTAGCTCTTGTCTCATTCAATAAATACCATAGAAAAACAACTAATAACAGTTTAAATAGTAGTATTGGTACTATCTCATATTTAAAAAACGACAGAACCATATTTATTCCTAAAGACCAAATAATAAACGGTCTATAAAAGACGAATATGGAAAAAAACGGATGCATAGTATCAATATTAACGCTGATTAGAGCATAATATTTTTATAATACAGCTAATAGCATAGGATACAAACACCTAAAATTCATAAATTATCGTATTTTTGAGACCCAATTAAAAAGGTAGATGTTAGAGAAATTACAAATAATAAAACAACGCTTTGATGAGGTTAGCGATTTAATAATTCAACCAGATATTATTACAGATCAAAAACGTTATGTGGAGTTAAATAGAGAGTATAAAGACTTGCGAATCCTTATGGACAAACGCGAGAAATATTTAGAGCTTACCAATAATTTAAATGAAGCTGAAAGCATAATTAGTGAAGGTGGAGACCCTGAAATGGTTGAAATGGCTAAAATGCAATACGATGAGGCAAAAGAAGGAATCCCTAAGTTGGAAGAAGAAATTAAGGTATTATTAATACCGAAAGACCCAGAAGATTCCAAGAATGCCGTGGTTGAGTTACGAGCAGGAACGGGAGGAGATGAGGCAAGTATCTTTGCTGGGGATTTGTTTAGAATGTACACAAAATACTGTGAAAGCAAAGGTTGGCGTGTAGAAACGGTGGATTTTAGTGAAGGTACTAATGGCGGTTTTAAGGAAATTCAGTTTGAAGTTTCCGGTGAAGACGTGTATGGAACTTTGAAGTTTGAAGCGGGTGTGCATCGTGTGCAGCGTGTACCACAAACCGAAACACAAGGTCGTGTGCATACCAGTGCTGCTACCGTAATGGTGTTTCCAGAGGCAGAAGAATTTGATGTAGAGATTAATCCTAAAGATGTAAGAATCGATTTTTTCTGTTCTTCAGGACCAGGAGGTCAGTCGGTAAACACAACCTATTCAGCAGTGCGTTTAACACATATTCCAACAGGTTTGGTTGCACAGTGTCAAGATCAGAAGTCACAGCACAAAAACAAAGAAAAGGCATTTAGAGTATTACGTTCACGTTTGTATGATATGGAACTTGCTAAAAAAATGGAAGAGGATGCTGCAAAGCGTGGAAGCATGGTGTCATCAGGTGATAGAAGTGCTAAAATTAGAACTTATAATTATCCGCAAGGTCGTGTAACAGATCACAGAATTGGTTTAACGCTTTACGATTTAAGTAATATTGTAAATGGTGATATTCAGAGAATTATTGACGAATTACAATTAGCCGAAAACACTGAAAAGCTCAAAGCTAATAGTGATGTGATTTAGTACTATTGTCATTCCGCATTTGATGCGGAATCCATTTTTTTAGTTAAATGAGAACATATTTTATAATTTTTGTCGCTCTAATTTTGGTAGGTTGTAAATCTTATCACGTTGAAAACTATGGTTTTCATCAAGAATTGAAAAAGAAGTTTATTGAGACTTCAATTTCTGACGAATGTTTAGAAAAAGCATCTCATTTTGAAGACGTTTATTTATCCGATATAAAAAACTTGAAAGGGTATTCTTGGGACAAAGAGAGATACACAGCAAGTTTTGAAATCACTAATAATAAAAGAGGTTATATTACTATCGCGCCTCAAGGTGTTGAATGTAATTCTATCCGTAAAACTGTTACTTTTGTTCAGCCAAGAGATTTCTCTTTTGAAGAAAATAAGGAAGAGGTATTGCATGATTTGATATGGATATCTAAGAAGCTTTGTAATGAAGATGAATTTAAAGTGGTAGAACAAGCTTTAAAAAAAGTAGTAAATTCTAATAGCTATCGAAATGATGATACCTTTATTTTTTTATACCCTGAGTTAAATTTTGATGACCCAGATTCGAATTTCACTACTAATTTTAATGAGTTTACAGCTATTTTTTACAAAGAACTAGATTCATCTCGATATAGTATAATGTACCTTTTTCAATGACAACAGAACAACTTGTAAATCAAATCCACAAAAAGAAAACCTTTCTATGCATAGGATTGGATGTCGATTTAAATAAAATCCCAAAGCATTTATTAAAAGAGGAAGATCCTATTTTTGCATTCAACAAAGCTATTATTGATGCTACACATCATTTGTGTGTTGCCTACAAACCAAATACAGCATTTTATGAAGCTTATGGTTTAAAAGGATGGAAAGCACTTGAGAAAACGATTAATTACCTCAATGAAAAGCATCCAGAAATTTTCACAATAGCCGATGCAAAACGGGGTGATATTGGAAACACAAGTTCAATGTATGCGAAAGCCTTTTTTGAAGACTTAGGTTTTGATTCAGTTACTGTTGCACCCTATATGGGAAATGATTCGGTAGAACCCTTTTTAGCATTTGAAAATAAACATACCATACTGCTGGCTTTAACATCTAATGAAGGTGCATTCGATTTTCAAACTAAAACTGTTGAAGGAAAGGAACTTTACAAAAAGGTTTTGGAAACCTCTAAAACATGGAAAAATTCTAAGAATTTAATGTACGTTGTAGGGGCGACTAAAGCAGAGTATTTATCAGATATTAGAAAAATTATCCCAGACAGTTTTCTTTTGGTTCCAGGAGTAGGTGCACAAGGAGGTAATTTACAAGACGTTTGTAAATATGGAATGACAAAAAACATAGGGCTGCTAATTAACTCATCACGAGGCATTATTTATGCATCAAGTGATGAATATTTTGCTACAGCAGCGGCATTAAAAGCAAAAGAAATCCAAGAAGAGATGAAAACACTTTTATCTAATTAAATAGAAACTGTTTTTAGTCCTTCTTCAAATTCTACTTTACTAATATCATCAACAAAGTTTGCTATAATTTTTTCTAATTCTTTTAGACTTATTAGCTTATTAAGGTTAGGTTTAATTTTCCCTACTTTACAAAAATGATTATTCATAACGTTCTTTTTTATATTTAAAGTACGTGAAAATGTGTAAATCAGATGTAATGTAAAGGTTAAAGAAATGCTAAATAATTATGACGCAATTTGTGATTTCATTTCTCTTGAAAGATACTTAAGCCTATTTAGTTTGTTGAGTAGTTTAATAGCTCTAAATTCTGATAAATCACTGAGAGCTGAATCTGTTTGGCGAAAATTATAGGCTTGCTCAACAAGTTCTTTATACCTAGTGTTAAGCTTAATTTGTTTTTGCTTTATGGAATCAATTCTGCTCATAGATTCGCTGATTAACAAGTACTTAAATATACATTTTTTTAATCTATAAAGTACCAATACCGGTAGTTTATTTTTGAACAAGCTCGATTTTTTTAATAAGGTTATGTTAATTGTACTATAAATGATGCAAATATTTGATAGTTTTAAACGACTAACTAATTCTAAATATTATGAAATTAATTGTAAAAATAGTGTGTGTCTTTATGTTTTCAATTACTATGCATGCGCAAACTACCAGTTGTAATTGTTGTACCGAAAAGCATGCTGAGTTTGATTTTTGGATTGGAACATGGACTGTTACAAACCCTGATGGTACGTTAGCCGGAAATAATGTTATTGATAAAATTCAAGGCAACTGCATTTTACGTGAAAATTGGACCAGTGCGAAAGGTAATTTTACTGGAACCAGTAATAATTTTTATAATTACGCTAAAAAGCAATGGGAACAAATTTGGGTGGATAACCAAGGGAGTAGCTTACATTTAAAAGGACATAGAGCTGGACACCAAATGATATTAAAAACTGATGTTGCTAAAAACAAGGAAGGAGAACCTTATTACCATCGTGTTACGTGGACTTTAAATGATGACGGATCTGTGCGTCAATACTGGGAAACCATTACCAATGATAAAGATATTACTGTGGCTTTTGATGGTTTGTATAAAAAGACGGAGTAGCTTTTTAGCATTAATCTTGCAAAGCGAAAACCCGCTTTAGTAAATCCGTAGTTCTTGATGATACTTTGTTTCTGATTTCTTTTTCCTCAACGGCTATCATAGTATAAACACCCTTTAAAGCTTCACCCGTAACATAGTCGGTTAAATCAGGGTTTACATTATTAGTAAATGGTATGGCATTGTATCGGTTTATTAAATTATTCCAAATTTCATCGGCGCCAACTTTACTAAATGAACTTTTTATAACAGGATTAAATTTGGCGTAAAGAGCAGTTTCCGTTTTAGAAGTTAAATATTGTGTTGCAGCGTTATCATTCCCTAATAAAATGTTTTTAGCATCGGCAAAAGTTATACCTTTTACAGCATCCACAAAAATAGGTGTCGCTTCTTTCACAGCATCTTCTGCGGCTCTATTAAGTACCTTTAAGCCCTCATCGGCTAAACTACTTAAACCAATATCACGCAATGCTTTGTCTACTTTTTGTAGCTCTTCAGGTAACAATATTTTTACCAGTTCATTTTTAAAAAAACCGTCAGTTTGGGTAAGTTTGGTTACTTGTTTGTCTATACCAAAATCTAAAGCTTGTCGTAATCCAGAAGCAATTTCTTCATTCCCTAAAGTACCTTGGGGCAATTGGTTTACAACCTGTTGTAACTCTGCACAGGCAGTGAAATTAAAAATAAGTAAAAAGGCTAAGGCTTTGCGTATCATAATAAATTGGGTTTTATATCTTTAGCAAATATAGATATAACTTATGAAATCGTTTCAAACAGTATGCCTCATAATTACTTTAGGATTATTTAATTGCAAAAGCGATAAAACTGAAAGAGCTTATAATTCTGAACTAAACCCTAAGCAATATATCACAGTGCTTGGAATAGCGCAAGATGCTGGATATCCACAAATTAATTGTGAAAATGATTGTTGCAAATCTGCTCACGATAATAGTGAAAGTAAAAAACTTGTGTCTTGCCTTGGTTTAATTGATTTAGAAAATCATAAAAAGTTTCTTTTTGATGCAACTCCGGATTTAACCGAGCAAGTTCAAATCCTTAAAACAAACCACCTAGATAACCAAAAAGTTATAGATGGTATTTTTTTAACACATGCGCACATGGGGCATTACACGGGTTTAATGTATCTGGGTTTTGAAGCTTTAGGAGGGAATAACATTCCGGTTTATGTAATGCCAAGAATGAAAAGTTATCTTGAAAATAATGGCCCGTGGAGTCAATTGGTAAAATATAAAAATATTGATATTAAACCTTTGCAAAACGACTCTACAATAGTGCTTAACAATAGCTTAAAAATAACGCCACTTTTGGTTCCGCATAGAGATGAGTTTTCTGAAACGGTTGGATACCGTATTGAAGGTAAAAATAAATCGGCTTTGTTCATCCCTGATATTGATAAATGGCAAAAATGGGAACGAAATATTATTGAAGAAGTAAAAAAAGTTGATTATGCTGTTTTAGATGCTTCGTTTTTTAGAGATGGTGAAATTGATAGGGACATGAGTGAAATTCCGCATCCATTTACAACAGAAACTACGAGTTTGTTTGAAAATGAATCCATGACAACAAAAAGTAAAATTCACTTTATACATTTCAATCATTCAAACCCAACGATAAAGGATTCTCATCATTTAAAAGATAGTATTCAAAACTTGGGCTTTAATTTTGCTAAAGAAGGAAGTCGGTTTCCTTTATGAGAAAATAACGGTTTTATTGTTATAAACCATTACTTTTCGGTTCGTATGAAGTTTTACCGCATTCGCTAAAACAATTTTTTCTAAATCACGTCCTTTTGCAATTAAATCTTGAATGGAATGGGTGTGTGTTACACGTGCTACGTCTTGCTCAATAATTGGGCCCGCATCAAGCTCTTCGGTTACGTAATGACTGGTGGCTCCAATGATTTTCACACCACGTTTAAAAGCAGAATGGTAAGGTTTGGCACCTACAAACGCTGGTAAAAAAGAGTGGTGAATGTTAATAATTTTGTTAGGATACTTATTAATAATTTTCTCAGAAACAATTTGCATATAACGTGCTAAAACTATAAAATTTATTTGATGTTTTTCTAAAAGGGCTAGTTGTTTATCTTCAGCTTCTTCTTTAGTGTCTTTAGTCACAGAAATATGATAAAACGGAATTTGAAAACTTTCAGCTATTGGTTTTAAATCGTTGTGGTTACTTACTATAAAAGGTATTTCTAAATTAAGTTCACCAGAATTGTAACGCCCTAATAAATCGTATAAACAATGGTCGTATTTCGAAACAAATAATGCCATTTTCGGTTTAGCCTCCGATGAATAAATACGCCATTTCATATTAAACCTATCGGCTAATACTTCCTTAAATTTTATTTTAAAATCATCAGTTGAAAACGATTCAGTAAAAAATTCACTTTCTAAACGCATAAAAAAGATATTTTGCTCCCTATCTACATGCTGATCGATGTAAACAATGTTGCCTTTGCGTTCAGCAATAAAATTAGTTACAGATGCAATAATGCCAGATTGGTCTTTACAATAGATTAAAAGCGTAATTTTATTCATTCTATAGATATATAAACGGGCTAAAATTAGTTTAAAAATTAAACAACCCTAAAAATGAATTATAATTTTAGATATTTTCATGTAAAACGTTTATTTTTTTGAATATTTCGTAAATTGCAGCACTAAAATTCAATATTCTTTAAGAATGAAACAACAAGCTCCTTATAAGCCTAAACATAAAGTTCGTATAGTTACGGCAGCATCTCTTTTTGATGGACATGATGCTTCCATTAATATAATGCGTAGAATTATTCAAGCCACAGGTGTTGAGGTGATTCATTTAGGTCATGATAGGAGTGTTGAAGAGGTTGTTAATACAGCTATTCAAGAAGATGTTAATGCTATCTGTTTAACCTCATATCAGGGTGGACATAATGAGTATTTTAAATACATGTACGACCTTTTAAAAGAACGAGGAGCAGAACATATTAAAATTTTTGGTGGCGGTGGCGGTGTTATTTTGCCTTCTGAAATTAAAGATTTAATGGATTATGGTATTTCACGAATTTATTCGCCAGACGATGGTCGTGAAATGGGGTTGCAAGGTATGATTAATGATTTGGTTGAAAAATCAGATTTTGCTATTGGAGATGAACTAAATATTGAAGTTGAAAGTCTTAGAAGTAAAAACCCCAAAGATATTGCACGCGTTATTTCATCAGCGGAAAACTTCCCAGAAGTAGCAAAAGAAACCTTAAACAGAATTCATACAAAAAACAAAAATTCTAAAACTCCAGTATTAGGTATTACAGGAACTGGTGGTGCAGGAAAATCGAGTTTAGTTGATGAGTTGGTCAGACGATTTTTAATCGATTTTCCGAAAAAAACAGTGGGTATTGTTTCGGTTGATCCTTCCAAACGAAAAACGGGTGGAGCTTTGTTGGGTGATAGAATTCGTATGAATGCCATTAATAATCCAAGGGTTTATATGCGAAGTTTGGCAACACGTCAATCTAATTTAGCCTTGTCAAAATATGTAAATGAAGCAGTTGAAGTATTGAAAGCTGCTGAATATGACTTGATTATTTTGGAAACTTCCGGAATTGGTCAGTCAGATACTGAAATTATAGAACACTCTGATGTTTCTTTATATGTAATGACTCCTGAATTTGGCGCTGCTACGCAGTTAGAAAAAATCGATATGCTCGATTTTGCCGATTTGGTTGCCATAAATAAATTTGATAAAAGAGGGTCTTTAGATGCTTTACGCGATGTGAAAAAGCAATACATGCGTAATAATAATCTTTGGGATATACCACAAGAAGAGTTGCCAGTTTTTGGAACTATTGCATCACAATTTAATGACCCAGGAATGAACACGCTTTATAAAGCAGTGATGGATAAACTGGTTGAAAAGGCAAATACAGATTTAAAATCTACGTTTCATATTTCGGATGAAATGAGTGAAAAGATTTTTGTAATTCCACCGAGTAGAACCCGTTATTTATCTGAAATTGCTGAGAATAATAGAGCTTACGATAAAACTGCCAATGAGCAAGTAGAAGTAGCTCAAAGACTTTACGGAATATATAAAACTATAGAGTCGGTGGTTTACAAAACTCCGGGATTAGACAAATCAGGAATTGATACGGAGTCTATTAGTTCAAATACAGTTGAGAACAAAGATTTTGTGAAGATGCTTGTAGGAGAATTTGATAGAGTAAAACTAAATCTAGATCCTTACAACTGGGAAGTTATTATAGGTTGGCAAGACAAAGTAAATAAGTACAAAAACCCAATATACGCCTTTAAAGTTCGTGGTAAAGAGATAAAAATAGAAACTCATACGGAGTCCCTTTCACATACTCAAATACCTAAAGTGGCATTGCCAAAGTACCAAGCTTGGGGAGATATTTTAAAATGGTGTTTGCAAGAAAATGTTCCTGGAGCGTTTCCTTTTGCTTCAGGATTATATCCTTTTAAAAGAACAGGAGAAGATCCCGCGCGAATGTTTGCTGGAGAAGGTGGACCAGAGCGCACTAACAGACGTTTTCACTATGTAAGTCTTGGATTGCCTGCGAAACGATTATCAACAGCATTTGATAGTGTAACACTTTATGGTAACGACCCAGACCACCGACCCGATATCTACGGAAAAATTGGTAATGCAGGGGTTTCTATTTGCTGTTTGGATGATGCTAAAAAACTGTATTCTGGCTTTAATCTTGCCGATGCCATGACCTCTGTGAGTATGACCATTAATGGGCCTGCGCCCATGTTGTTGGGCTTTTTTATGAATGCTGCCATTGACCAACAGTGTGAGATTTACATCAAAGAAAATGGGTTAGAAAAAGAGGTAGAAAATAAAATATCAAAGCTTTACAAGGGTAAAGAACGCCCAAAATATTATGGTAAATTACCAGAAGGTAATAACGGTTTGGGTTTAATGCTTTTAGGTGTTACGGGTGACCAAGTATTACCCAAAGATATTTATGAAACTATTAAAACTAAAACGATAGCCCAAGTAAGAGGAACGGTTCAGGCCGATATTCTGAAGGAAGATCAGGCACAAAATACCTGTATATTTTCAACAGAATTCGCTCTGAGATTAATGGGCGATGTACAAGAGTATTTTATAGAAAATAATGTGCGCAATTTCTATTCGGTATCCATATCGGGTTATCATATAGCCGAAGCTGGAGCAAACCCAATTTCGCAATTGGCATTTACTTTATCTAACGGATTTACATACGTGGAATATTATTTATCCAGAGGTATGGATATTAATAAATTTGGTCCAAACCTTTCATTTTTCTTTTCCAATGGAATCGACCCAGAATATGCCGTTATTGGTAGAGTAGCACGTAAAATTTGGGCAAAAGCGTTGAAGCTTAAATATGGTGCCAACGAAAGAGCTCAAATGCTTAAATATCATATTCAAACCTCAGGGCGTAGTTTGCATGCTCAAGAAATTGACTTTAATGATATAAGAACCACACTTCAAGCGTTGTATGCTATTTATGATAATTGCAACTCGCTACATACCAACGCCTATGACGAGGCCATAACAACGCCCACTGAAGAGTCGGTTCGTCGAGCTATGGCAATTCAGTTAATTATTAATAAAGAATTAGGCTTAGCAAAAAATGAAAACCCCATTCAAGGGTCTTTCATCATAGAAGAATTAACAGATTTGGTTGAGGAAGCTGTACTTTTAGAATTTGACAGAATTACCGAACGTGGTGGTGTTTTAGGAGCCATGGAAACCATGTATCAGCGTAGCAAAATACAAGAAGAAAGTTTGTATTACGAAACTTTAAAGCATAATGGAGAATTCCCAATTATAGGTGTAAACACTTTTTTAAGCAGTAAAGGGTCTCCAACTATTTTACCTGCTGAAGTTATTCGTGCGACTGAGGAAGAGAAGCAACTTCAAATAAAAACATTACAAAACCTTCACAAGGCAAATGATACAAATACTTTATTAAAACAACTTCAGCAAAAAGCTATTAACAACGAGAATATTTTTGAGACGTTAATGGAAGTGTGTAAAGTCTGCTCACTAGGACAAATTACCAATGCTTTATTTGAAGTAGGAGGACAGTATCGCAGAAATATGTAATTTCTTAAACTTCAGCCTTCACACCTATTTGATTTATAAGCGACAAGGATGTATCAGTCTCTCTTAAAATTAGTTCTAATTTTGAGACTTTTTGAATGACCAAAATTGCAAACCCGATGGAAACGACATCTACTAGGTCTGAAAAAATATAAACATTATTTGCACTGATAAATTCATCGATTGTGGTTGCTCGATTCATTTGCTTAGAAGCAAAATTGGCGATGAATCCATTAATTAGATATATAACCCACCATACTACAATAAATTCGGTATTTTTGTTAAAAACTAGAGTCGAATTATATTCTTTGATTACTTTTTGAGTTTTTAAATAAATTTCTTTCATTGTTTTAATTGGTCGAACCCAATTTATAAAAGGAATAAAATAACCCCATACGGAACCATTTTCGGTATACTCCATATTTACATCTAATCTAATTAAATTACCGTAAGCTCTTCTAAACCATTGTATAAATAATACAATAGTTATTATAAAGCTTGAAAAATATGTTAAACTAATCACTATAGATAAATAATCAAGGTTTTCTATATATTCGTCGGTATATTCGCCAAATTCGTATCCTTCTAAAACCATGTTTTGGTAATAGTTAAATCCTACTGATAAAAGATCAAAAAACGCCAAAATACCAAGTAATACCAAAACATATTTACTTCTTTGTGAATTATCCCTTATTAAATCCATAAACTAATTTGTATTAAATAAAATTATATACAATAATAGCATTTTTGGTTATAAAAAGATGATGATAAAAGAATAAAAAGAAATAAGATTACAAGGTCAACATCCAAGAACTTTGAAGTTTTTTAAACTTCTTAAGTTCACTTCTAAGAATTGGTAGAAAATCTTTACCGTTGCTGTTTGATCGCTCTAATCTATAGGAGTTTTTGTATAACTTATTAGTAAGCCGTTTTAGAGAAGCAATATGTTTATACTTGTTTTCGGAATAGCGCTCTAATTCGGCATTCACAATTTCAGGAGCTAATGAAACAGATTGTTGAACAATATCACCTGAGAAGTAAATGTCGTTATCTTCAGTTCCATCTGGTCGCAAGTTTGATAAGTCATGATTTAAGTACATCGAAATGTTTTGCGATAGAGCAAATATCTCTAGAGCTTTTTGATAAATCGGTAATTCCGATAGATTTAATGGGGTATTTGATGACATCATGATTATTTTTCAGCAATTTTACCAAAATTAATCACAACGAACGACATTAGACTTTCGATTTTAAAGTAAAATTGTATATTTGATTTAATTTTTAATTATTTAATATCATTTTTGTTTAAAATGAAGATAGATTCGATTAACAGCAAGATTTTGAAGTGTTTACAACAAAATGCAAGGTTATCTAACGCTGAAATAGGAAGACAGGTTGGCATAAGTTCGCCAGCAGTTTCAGAGCGCATTAAAAAGATGGAAGACTGGGGTATTATTGAAGGTTATAAAACCATTGTCTCTCCTTTTGAAATTGGCTATCAACTCAAAGCCATAATTACTTTAAGGGCATTTATGGGAAAACTAAAGCCTTTTTTGGATAAAGTTAAAACCTACGATGAAGTAATCAATTGTTATAGAATTACGGGTGATGAAAATATAGTCATGGAAGTGGTTTTAAAGAATCAAAAACATCTGGAGACTTTTATTGACCAGCTGATAAGTTATGGCGAAACCAAAACCCAAATTGTGTTATCTCGTGTTGTTAAACAAAAAGAAGTCATTCCAATTTAATAAAATCAGTCCTAAAAACAAATCATTCATTTTTAGGATCTAACTTTTGTAGCTTTTAATTTCTCTTTCAAAATAAATAATATTATAGCGCAAATTGCCGCAATACCCGTAATTATATACCAAGTATTGTCGAATCCTAAAAAGGCTGTCATTTGTAATCCTGCATTATGCCCAAAAATATGGGCTATAGAGAACGACATAGAATATAACGCCATATACTCACCTTGATTTCCTTTTTTAGCTCTATCAACTGCAAAGGCGTTAGAAAATGGAAATGCTATCATTTCACCTAGTGTCATTAATAACATTCCTATTATTAAAACCCCAGACCAACTGGTTAGGTTTAGAATAAGCAGACTTAAACCTGTTAGAACTGCACCAAAAAACATGAGTCCAAGTTTAGTGTATTTAGTGTTTTCTAACCACTTTATCAAAGGCATTTCAAACACAAAAATAAGAAACCCGTTAAGCCCTAGAATTAGACCAATTTGTAACTCACTCAACGTATGAACATCTTTATAATAAATAGTTATGGTGGAGAAGTACTGCAAGAAGACAATACCGAACAGCATCATAGCTATTAAAAAGGTTAAAAAAGCACGATCACTGTACGCCGAATCAGGATTTTCATTTTTAATATCATCCAACACCTTAGCCTTTTTAGGATGTAAAACCTGAATCATCACCAACGTTGCTAAAATACACGTAATACCATCTACCCAAAACAAACCGCTGTAACTTAGCCCCGTTATAATAAGGCCACCAATAGCAGGTCCTGCCGAAAACCCTAAGTTAATAGCAAGACGAATTAAAGTTAGCGAGCGTATTTTATTCTCAGGTTTGCTGTAGGCATTTAGTGCTACAAACATGGCAGGTCTAAAAGTATCTGCAACCAACATAACTATAAATATCCCTATACAAATAGAAGCGAATGTATTTAAATACTGTAAGCAGATAAATAGAATACCAGTAGATAGCAAACTTCTAACCATAACTTTATAATATCCCAAAGTATCGGTAAGTTTACCACCCAACCAAGAACCCGCTACCGAACCCAAACCAAAGGCACTCATAACCCAACCCACATCGCTAACAGAAAAGTTTAAATCTTCTTTAAGATATAGTGACAGAAAAGGAATAACCATGGTGCCAGCTCTATTTATTAAAGTAATTAAAGCGAGCCACCAAATTTCTTTCGATAAGCCTTTAAAGGTATTTAAGTAATTGCTAAATAGTGTTTTCATTATCTCCCAAATCCGACCAAAGGAAGGATATTTAAATTATTAATTTTTAAACAAAAAAAATCCGACTGAGAAGTCGGACTTTTTAATATTGTAATATGCAATAAATAATCACCACAAAATACAACAAGTCCAACATCTTCTAATTAAAGAAGTGGTTGATTGCTTTTTACAAATGGTGACGATAATACGCATGTTTATTTCTTTTTTGATACTTCAAATCTATATAAAATAATTGTAAGTTGTATTTTTGGATTGAAATTTTTTTAAAATGAAGCACTTAATCATAGTAATTTTACTAGTTACAACCGTAGCTTGCGCCCAAGAAAAAAGGCCTTTAAAAGGTGAAACAGCGTTTCAAAAAGAGCAGAATGCTAAATTTAAAGATGCTTCAACTTCGCCTTTAAAAGATAAGGATAGAAAAGCGTTTGAAGGTTTAGATTTTTTTAAGTTCGATTCAACGTATGTAGTTACTGCAGCATTTAAAAGAACACCTAATGAAAAACCTTTTAAAATGAAAACCACTACAGACAGACTTCCTGTTTATATAAAATATGGCGAGCTCACATTTGATTTAAAAGATGAAAATTATAAACTCAATATTTACCAAAACCAAGATTTAATTACGGAAGAAGGCTTTGAAGATTATTTGTTTTTACCCTTTTTAGATGAAACCAATGGTTTAGAAAGTTATGGAGGTGGTCGTTATATTGATGCTAAAATCCCCGATGGAGAGCAAATGATTATTGATTTTAATAAATCGTACAACCCCTATTGCGCTTATAATGATAAATATTCGTGCCCAATTGTACCACGTATAAATTATTTAAAAACCAGAGTTGAAGCTGGAGTTAAGGCTTTTAAGAAGTAGTAAATAGGTTAAGTGAGTTTTTAGAAGCTTATGTCGCTAATCCGTCTTAATTCTAACTAATCATTGTTATAAAAGTGAATTTTATTTTTTCATTGTAATAGTACTCACTTTATCAAATCCAAATTTTTTATAAAATTCTTCTAAATTAGGTTTTGTATTTAAAAATATTTCATCAATTCCATCTAGTTGTTTTAAAATATTTTCGATGATTATTCTTCCAATTCCTCGTTTTTGATAAGTGTTGTCAACAATTATGTCATCAATTAAAGCGCGATAAATTCCATCTGACAATGCTCTTCCAAAACCAATTAATTTAGAATTTTCTCTTACAGTAACAAAGACAGTCAAGCTTTCAAGCATTTTCTTAATATCCTGGTTTTTTCTTTTAGAAGCCCAAGTTGTTTGAGAAAATAGATTTCTTAATTCTTCCTCTGAGGGAAATTCCTTTATGTTGATTTTAAATTTCATACTGGGTTGAGTAATTTTTTTCTGACAAATTCAAAAGAAAAATTATTCCAGCGATTTATGCGAACCATCACAGATTGGAAACCGTTTTGAAAGTCCACAAACACAATCATTAAGCCCTTTACCGTTTAGTATTTTGTCTGTATTTTTTATAATGCGAGAGGTACGTGTTGCAGATTGCTTTGGTTTCGAAAAAAACAAAAGATATCCTTTTTGTCGCCCTGGTGTTAAACTATCAAAGGCTTTTTTTAGTTCTGGGTTTTCTTTAAATTGTTCTTGTAACTCTTCTGGCATATTAAAATCAGAAGTTTTTTTCATTTTAACTTTTACACCTGATTTTTCAACTTCAATAGCCTCAAAAATATAGGCTTTAAGCGTCGATTTAAGACTTTCAATTTGATTGCTATTTGTAAATCGTATTTGTCTTGCAGCTTGTACATTTTCAGTCTGTTGAACTAAAATGTCTTCCGTATCTTTTAGTAGTACGCCTTTTGGAAATAGTATGGCGCAATACTCTTTAAATCCATGTATTAAAACAACGTTTTTATTATTATAGGTATAACAGGGGTGCATCCATTTGTAATCTTCGGTGAGTCCACAATCTAAAATAATATGTCTTAGCAATGTCAATTCTTTTTGCCACTTATCTACATTACTTAAAAAAGTATCCACTTTTGCATTCATTTAATAACGATTTATTTAACCAAAAACATTCCTAAAAACACCGCTAAAAACCCAATAATAAAACTCGCAATGGTATAAAGTGCAAAACTAGTAAAATCACCAGCTTTTAAAAACACATGATTCTCGTATGCAAAGGTTGAAAACGTTGTAAAACCACCACAAAAACCAGTAGCCAAAAGTACCGTTTGGTTTTGTGATAAGGTGTTGTTTTTGGCGGCTAAACCCAATATAATACCAATAAGTAAACTACCTAAAATATTAGCCACAAAGGTTCCGTAAGGAATGCCATTTTCGGAACTGTTTAAATATTTACCTAAAATATATCGTAAAACACTTCCGAAACCGCCGCCTAAAAAAACCAATAAAACGTGCTTCATCTATTTTACAGCAATATAAATTTCGGTAATCCAATCTGCAGGATTTGGTGTGTTCATAGGGTCGGTAGGATATACTTCAAGCATAGGGCCATCTTGAGTAAACTCAAGTCCATTTGCTGGTATGTACGTCATGGTTGCCTCCCAAGTTTCTTTTAAGTTTTCATAGTTGCCTTTAAGGGTTGTTTTAACCGCTTTAAAAGGTTTTAACTGGCCTGTTAAAATATCGCTATCTGGTGCAGTAATAACTCTTTCGGTAGTTGGTACACAAGCTGAAAACATAGTCGCATTGTTTTCTACATCCCATTTGTGATAATAAGTATAAGGTGCTCCAGCCATGTTAATATTATTGTTCATAGCATACGATCCTACTTTGCTCATCATTTCGGGCATTTTGCTTTCTAGTTCACTTATTTTACAAGACGTTGTACTGTATAAATAATAGCCGCCACCGTGTTGTGTAATTCCTTCAATATTTATGCTATATTTTTTCATATCTGCATTAACAATACTATCTAATTTAAACAAACCCCTGTCAAAATCCGGACCTGTGTTTTCTTCGATAGAACCTGCAAAAGTGGTATACATTTTAGTCATAAAATCTTGCTTTCCCTTCATGCCCCATGTTACTTTTGTCCCTTCATCAGTGTTTTCAAAAGTCCAATTAATGTCTGATTCTGATTCAAATGGTTTTATAAAGCTAATATGTTGTGATATGGACTTATCTTGCTCTAATGCAGTGGTTTTCATACTGCCTTCACCTAATACCTCACCAGACCAGCTATAAGTTCCGTCTACACCAGAAGTTTTTTCACCATAAGTTAATGTAGCGTTTGGCTCTTGTTCAATCCATGGAGAAAAATCAGGCCAATTTTTAAAATCGTTTACTTTATTAAATACCATAGACGTGGGTGCTTTAATCACTTTACTTCTAGAAAATTCAAATTCGTTGGGTTGTACTGCAATAAAAATGGCTAACCCTATAATTACTATAAGTAATAAGAATAGTATGTACTTAAGCGCTTTCATTTTTTTTGGTTTGAAGAATTATAACTCAAATATAATCATTTTAAAATTTGAATTTAATAAATAAAGGCAGTTTGAAAGCTTTAATCTATAAAAGAGAAAAATTCGGAATGACAGAAAATAAAATTTAGATGTTTGAGATATTAAAAATGGAGAAAAGAAATTATGCTCTCAAAAAAAATTAAGAATTGGTGAGTGCAACTTTAAAAATTAGAACTTAAAAATTATGGTTCTGTTTTTTTGTTTACACTGAAAGCTAGAAGAATTAAATTAACAACAATTAATACGCTGATAATTATTAGAATTTTCATGTTTTAGTTGATTTAGCTACTTTGTAGATGACGGTATTCAAAAAAGGTTGCGTCAAAAAATAACATTTATTTATAAAACAAATAAAATTGCTTTTTTCCTACCTCTTATTTTATGTTTGTTAATGATTTGTACTGTTATCTGAAGAAAAACTTAATAGCAGCAATAAGTAAAATAAAAGAAATAAAGGCAATCAGTACCCAAACGCTACCAGCATAAAAGCGTTTATGTACTTTCAAATCTTTTCGGTAAGTAAATGCAATTATAATAGCGAAGGCTATAAAAAATAAAACACCAAAAATGATTTGACCTTTACTAAACATATAGTTATTTTTATGCGAATTTAAAGAAAACAGATTAAATGAAAAATAAAATTGAAGCCGTAAAAGCATTTCATACTGCTTTTAAAATTGGGTACAGAGAAAACCCGAAAGCAGATTTAGGATTAGAGAAGAATATGCTACGCTATAAGTTAATGCGCGAAGAGAATGAAGAGTATCTGGAAGCGGCTAGTAACAACGATTTAGTTGAGGTAGCTGATGCCTTAGGCGATATGCTTTATATTTTGTGCGGAACCATTATAGAACATGGATTGCAATATAAGATTGAAGAGGTGTTTGACGAAATACAACGCAGTAATATGAGTAAATTAGGTGAAGACGGACAACCTATTTATCGTGAAGATGGTAAGGTGTTAAAAGGACCCAATTACTTTAAACCCAAAATAGAATCGATTTTAAATAAATAAAAAAAGAGAAGCATTTTGCTTCTCTTTTTTTATTCTTTACTCGACCTTAAAACGCCACCCAAATGGGTCTTCCGCTTTATTGGTTTGAATATCAGTGATGCGTTTCTTTAAATAACTAGCAAAAGTATCATCTAACTTTGGCAACGTATAATCTTGGTCTTTATATCCAAATCCTGAGATAGGTGATATAACCGCAGCAGTACCAGCACCAAACATTTCTTTAAGCGTACCATTTTTGGCAGCTTCAACCACTTCAGTAACGGTTATTTTTCTAACATCTACAGCAATCCCTTCAGACTTCGCTAATTCAATAATGCTTTTACGTGTAATACCATCTAAAATACGATCGCTTGTAGGACCTGTAATTAAAGTATCATTAATACGAACAAAAATGTTCATTGCGCCAGCTTCTTCTATATATTCGTGGGTATTGTCATCGGTCCAAATCACTTGCTGATAACCTTTTTCAATAGCTAATTGTGTTGGGTAAAATTGTCCCGCATAGTTTCCACCGGCTTTTGCATAACCAACACCGCCATTCGCTGAACGCGAGTATTTTTCTTCAATTAAAACTTTTACTTCACCTGAGAAATATGAACCCGATGGTGCTGTTGCAATAATAAATTTATATTCGGTTGCTGGAGAAGCATGAAATCCATTTCCTGAAGCAAAAACAAAAGGACGAATGTATAATGAACTACCATCTTTTTTAGGAATCCAATCTTTATCAACCTCTAACAAAGCTTTTAAACCATCCATAAAATAGCTTTCTGGTAACTCAGGAATAGCCAAACGTTTTGCTGAAATATTTAAACGCTTAAAATTATCTAATGGACGAAATAACCAAACATTTTCTTCGGCGTCCTTATAGGCTTTCATACCCTCAAAAATCGATTGTCCGTAATGAAAAATCTTTGCTGAAGGATCTAATGTAATTGGACCATAAGGCACAACTTTAGGAGCTTGCCATTTGCCGTTCTTAAAATTACATTCTAGCATATGATCCGAAAACACACTGCCAAATTTCAAATTATCAAAATCTACCTCATTTATTTTTGTAGTTTTGGCTTTTAAAACCTCTATATCGTTGATTATAGTATTCATAAGTTTAAACATTTAACGACACAAATTTAACTAAAAACGTTTTTAAAAAAGCGTATATTTACATAAATCGTATAAAATTGAAATTTTAGTAACATGAAGTACTTAAGCTTAATAATTATTGCTGTTTTAATGTTAAATTCTTGTAAAAATAAAAATGAAGAACCTACTAAAACATTGGAAGAAGTTGAGGAAATAGCATATGCTACTTTCGGAAATGAAATAATAGCGGATGATGCGATAGCCTCAAGTTCAATGGCCTCACATTATAAAACAATGGCTGTTAGTGATAGTATAAATTCTAAAATGGTTGCCAAAGTAAATGAAGTTTGTCAAGCCAAAGGGTGCTGGATGACTTTGAATCTTGAAGACGGTAATGAAGTGATGGTTAAATTTAAAGATTACGGTTTTTTTGTACCTAAAGATATTGCTGGGAAAGAAGTAATTGTAAATGGAAAAGCATTTGTAAACGAAGTCTCGGTGGACGAACAGCGTCATTATGCAGAAGATGCTGGTAAAACAAAAGAGGAAATAGCTCAAATTACAGAACCTAAAAAAACATACTCGTTTGAAGCCGATGGGGTTTTAGTTAAACAGTAATTTGAAACGGGAAATAATTATTACTGCCGACGGTTCTACGACCATTCATTTACCTGACTGGAACGAACAATACCATTCTAAACACGGAGCGATACAAGAAGCATATCATGTTTTTATAAAACATGGGCTGCATCATTTTTGTGACCAGTTTTGTCATCCTGAACTTGTTTCAGGATCTCACAAAGAAATCTTGTCTAAAAAAATTAAAGAAATAACGATTTTAGAAATAGGATTTGGAACGGGTCTTAATGCATTTATAACACTTTTAGAAGCTGAAAAACTGAATATAACTATTAATTATATTGGAGTAGAGGGTTACCCAGTTTCAGCAGATGAAATTAATCAACTAAACTATTCTAAAGCATTAAAATCTCCAAACAGAGAAGCCTTATTTAAAAAACTACATGAGGTTTCATGGGAAGAAAAACATAAAATAACTACAAATTTTCAGCTTGTCAAACAGCAAAAAATGTTCGATAAGGTAAATGAAACCAATGTTTACAACCTTATTTATTTTGATGCGTTTGGAGCTCGTGTTCAACCAGAATTATGGACAGAAACTATATTAAAAAAGATGTTTAATGCTTTAAAACCTAACGGAATTTTAGTAACCTATTCTGCTAAAGGAAATGTACGACGCGCTATGCAATCGGTTGGTTATAAAGTTGATAAATTACCAGGTCCGCCTGGGAAACGAGAAATGTTACGCGGTTGGAAACCGGCGTAACATTTAATTATCAATTGTTTTGTTAAACCTTCTATAAATGATTAGTAAACACAACGCGTGTTTTGTAACTTTATCAAAAAAGAAAATGCGTGTTTTAATTACAGGTGCAACCGGGTTGATTGGTGATGAAATTGTAAAGCAATGTCATAAAAAGGACATCAAGGTTAATTACTTAACAACTAGTAAGTCTAAAATTCTTCAAAAGGAAAATTACATGGGATTTTATTGGAATCCTAAATCTCAAGAAATTGATAAAAATTGTTTTAAAGGTGTCGAAGCGATTATCCATTTGGCTGGAGCAACGGTTTCTAAACGATGGACAAATTCTTATAAGAAAGAAATTTTAAACAGCAGGATAGAAACTACACGGTTATTGGTAAATTCTTTAAAAGGCGAACAACATACTATCAAACAAATTATTTCGGCAAGTGCCATTGGTATTTATCCAGATTCTTTAACCAATTATTACGACCAATCATTCAATACCTACAGTAATTCGTTTTTGGGTAATGTTGTAAAAACTTGGGAACGTGAAGTCGATCAATTTTCTAAATTAGGAATAAGTGTTTCAAAAATTAGAATAGGCTTGGTATTGTCTAACAAGGGTGGCGCTTTACAAGAAATGGTTAAACCTATAAAAATGGGGTTAGGTGCTGCTTTTGGTAGCGGAAAGCAATGGCAGTCGTGGATTCATATTAAAGATTTAGCACGCCTATTTATATACGTTTTAAAGCATAATTTGGGCGATGTTTATAATGGCGTTGCACCAAACCCAGTAACCAACCAAGAGTTAACAAAAACCATAGCAAGTGTTTTAAATAAGCCGTTGTTTTTACCTAATATACCGAAGTTTTTTATGAAACTTGTTTTAGGCGAAATGCATACACTACTGTTTGAAAGTCAGCGTGTAAGTTGTAAAAAGATAGAAAATAAAGGCTTTCATTTTAAATATCACCATTTACAACCAGCCTTAGAGGATTTGTTGGGGTGATTTTTAACGCTCGTTTAACGTGATTGTGTATGATTTCGTTGCGTGTTTAAGCACTAAAGTTAGCAAATAAATCACAGATAGAAAGTCCGCGAGGACTTTCGTAAGTAGGCTAGCACTAGCAATAAATTATATACGTTGT
>NZ_JAKKDV010000006.1 GCF_021728415.1 Flaviramulus multivorans
GTGCATAAAATCTGCACCTCCCATGGGACCACCCGGGTGTCCTGAATTTGCCTTTTCTACCATAGCAACAGCCAATGCTCTAATATTATCTGCCGATTGTTGATCAATTTTTTTGTTCATTTTTTTCACATTTATAAATTAACCCAATTGCAAAAATTAGATTTGATTGGGATATTTTATTTTTTAAAGTGTGTAATTAAACTATTTCTTTTTCCAAATGCTTTCCATTTCTTCTAAAGTTTTCCCTTTCGTTTCAGGAACAAATTTCCAAACGAATATCGCAGAGATTATGCTCATTACTCCATAGAAAAGATAAGTTCCTCCGTTACTAATTTCCATCATTGGCGGGTAAGTAGATGAGATAAAGAAATTTGCAGCCCATTGAGCCGCCACAGCAATTGCTACCGCCTGACTTCTAATTTTATTTGGAAATATCTCTGAAATCAATACCCAACAGATGGGTCCCCAACTCATCATGAAAGATGCGGTATAAACAATTATAAATACTAACGTTGTTATTCCTATAATATCCATAAAAGCTAGAGTAGAAATGGCAATCATGCCTATCGCCATTCCGATAGAGCCAACAATAAGCAAGGGTTTTCTTCCCCATTTATCTACCGTCATAATAGCTACTACAGTAAATACAACATTAACCAAGCCCATAATAATGGTCTGTAACATTGACGCGTCTTTGGCTGCTCCCATACTTTCAAAAATACGAGGGGCATAATACAATGCTACATTAATACCTACAAATTGCTGAAAAACTGATAATAAAACGCCAATAATTATAACCGCTTTTCCATAAGAAAACAGTTTGGCTTTATTCACATCTACGGTTAGTTTAATATCACTTAATATTTTATTAGCTTTCTCTAAACCGTTGAATTTAGATAAGATAGACAACGCTTTATCATCTTCTTGTTTTAAAGCTAAATACCTTGGAGATTCTGGAACAAAAAACAATAAAACAACAAATACAGAAGCAGGAATTGCCTCTGATAAGAACATTCTTCTCCAACCAATTTCATTAATCCATTCTATAGTTTGACCATCAGCAATACCCCAGTTTACAAAATACACTACAAGCATTCCAAAAATGATAGCAAATTGATTTAAAGAAACCAATCTTCCTCTAATTTTGGCAGGTGCAATTTCTCCGATATACATAGGGCAAACTGCAGATGCTAAACCAACTCCAATACCACCTATAATTCTGTAAAAATTAAACATCCAAAGTAAACCCATTGTAGCTTCTCCTTTTTTGAAGAATAAAAACTCGGGGTTTGCAGAACCTAAGGCTGATAGTAAGAATAAAATACCTGCAATTATTAGCGCTCTTTTTCTTCCATAAGAAGAAACAAAACCAGATATAGCCCCTCCAATAATACAGCCTATTAATGCCGATGAAACTGTAATTCCGTGTAAAAAGGAGCTTAAACCTTGACTCTCTATTAAAAAGGCTTGAATTGATTTTTCTGCTCCCGAAATTACTGCGGTATCATAACCAAAAAGTAATCCTCCTAATGTTGCAACGATGGTTACCACATAAATATATGCTGTATTTTGCTTCATAATTTATATATATTGATTAATAATGTTTTCAAACAACTCTTGTTTACCACTTTTTAATTGTAGTTCGCCATTTTCTTGAGCGATTTTATATAAATCTTGTAAACTTAGTTTTCCATTCTCAAAATCTTTTCCTTTTCCTGAATCGAAAGAACTATAACGTTCTTTTCTTAATTTCTCATAAGGTGAAGATGTTATAATTTTATCTGCAATTAATAAAGCTCTCGCAAAGGTATCTGCACCACCAATATGAGCGTGGAATACATCGTCTAGGTCTGTTGAGTTCCTTCTGATTTTAGCATCGAAATTAACACCACCACCTTGCAAGCCTCCAGCTTTTAGGAAAACCAACATGGCTTCAGTAGTTTCTTGAATATTGTTCGGGAATTGATCGGTATCCCATCCATTTTGATAATCACCCCTGTTAGCGTCTAAACTTCCTAACATACCTGCTTTTGCAGCGGTTTCAATTTCATGTTGAAACGTATGTTGCGCTAAAGTGGCGTGGTTGACTTCGATATTTATTTTGAAATCTTTGTCTAATCCATATTCTCTTAAGAACCCAATGGCTGTTGCTGTATCAAAATCGTATTGGTGTTTTGATGGTTCCATTGGTTTTGGCTCGATAAAGAAATTCCCTTTAAACCCTTGGCTACGCGCATAGTCTCTACACATTGCCAAAAACTGCCCCATATGATCAAGCTCACGCCCCATATCTGTATTTAACAAAGACATATATCCTTCACGACCACCCCAAAACACATAGTTTTCTCCGCCTAGTTTTATAGTCGCGTCTAAGGCTAATTTTATTTGACCTCCTGCTCTGGCAACCACATTAAAATCTGGGTTGGTAGAAGCACCATTCATGTATCGCGGATTTGAAAAGCAGTTTGCTGTTCCCCATAATAATTTAACACCACTATCTGCTTGTTTGTCTTTGATATAATCTGTTATGGTTGCTAATCTTTGTTCTGATTCTGAAAAGGTTGCACCTTCTTGAATTAAATCGAAATCGTGAAAACAGAAGTAATCAAAACCTATTTTACCAATAAATTCGAAAGCTGCATCTGCTTTATCTTTTGCAGCTTGAATAGGGTCAGAAGATTGATCCCAAACAAATTTTTGAGTTCCTGGACCAAATGGATCGGAACCTTGTCCACAGAAGGTATGCCAGTAAGCTATTGAAAACTTAAACCAATCTCTCATGGTTTTTCCAGCGACTACCTGGTCTGGGTTGTAATATTTAAATGCTAATGGGTTGTCTGATTCTTTTCCTTCAAATTTGATTTTGTTTATTCCTTTAAAGTATTCTTTAGTTGCCATGATGAAAAATGTTTATTCGTTTGTTCGTTTATTTATTTTTAGTTCTACACACGCGTTAGAGAATGCAGAAGAGATCCTTTTTGCGAGGCACAATCAAAAAAATTGTAGCCTTCGATTCCGCTCGGGATAAACTTTAAGTCGGACCCTTGTGGTAATGCCAGAACGTTATTTATTTAAAATGAGTTCTAATTCTTTTTTCCAGGTGTTATATGCTTTTATATAAGGTTGTTTGTCTTTAAAAGGCATGAATGTCATGACATGGTCGTTATCCATAATTACCTTTTCGAAGGCTTCAAAATCGCCTTTGTGTAAATTCGCTGCTCGTGCAGCTCCTATGGCGCCTGTTGTGTTGTAAATTTCTATTTCTTGCTCGATTAAGGTAGCTACCGTATTTGCAAATATCTCTGAACGGAATAAATTATCGTTTCCGGCACGAATTACGCTTGGCTTAATCCCATCGGATTTTAGGATTTCCATGCCATACACAAATGAAAAAGCGATACCTTCAAGCGCCGCACGACACATGTGCCCTTTGTGGTGATTGTTTAAGTTCATATTGACGATACGCGTGCCAATTTCTTGATTGTTGAGCATACGTTCTGCACCATTACCAAACGGAATTAAGCACACACCATCTGACCCTATTGGGATTTCTGAAGCCAAATTATTCATCTCTTCGTAAGAGTTTACCGCCAAATTATTAAGTAACCAGCGATATTGAATGCCTGCTCCATTTATATTAAGTAGTTTGCCAATTCTTGGGTTAGATTTTGTGTAATTTACATGTGCAAAATTATTGACACGCGTACTTTCTTTGCCCGATAGATTATCGGTAACCGCATATACCACACCTGAAGTTCCACCTGTTGCAGCGACTTCTCCCGGGTTGAATACGTTTAATGATAGGGCATTATTTGGCTGATCGCCAGCTCTATAAAAAATGGGGGTTCCTGCGGCAATACCGCTTTCTGCTTCACCTTTTTCGCATACCAAAGATTGCACTCCGAACGTATCGACAATATCTGGAACAAATGCTTTATCAATGCCATAATATTCTAAAAGGAAATCTGCTGTTTTATCGTTTTTAAAATCCCAAAAGATGCCTTCTGACAATCCCGGTATGGTAGTGTTTATTTTATCTGAAAATTTATAAGCGATATAATCGCCAGGGAGCATAAATTTGTAGATTTGTTTATAAATGTCAGGCTCATTTTCTTTAACCCATTTTAATTTTGAAGCTGTAAAGTTTGCTGGGGAGTTTAATAAGTTTGATGTACATTTTTCTGCACCAAGTTCATCAAAAGCTCTATGCCCAATTTGTACCGCTCTACTATCGCACCAAATGATACTTTTCCTTAAAGGTGTGCCGCGTTTATCAACTAAAACCAATCCATGCATTTGGTAAGAAATACCAATACCCTTAATTTGAGGTCTGCTTACTTTATATTTCTTTTTTAAGGACTGTATAGCATTACAGATGTGTTTCCACCAATCGTTAGGATTTTGTTCAGCCCAACCATTTTTTTCGGCATGCATACCCATTTCATCTTTTGGTTCCTGTACAACACCTAAACTTTTCCCAGATTCAACTTCTACTAACGCTGCTTTAATAGATGAACTTCCTATGTCTAGTCCTAAATAATAATTCATTTTAGTGCATATATTAAAAATAGTATATCTTCGTTTTAACACTTATAGTTACAAAATAAACTGTGCTAGTAGTAAAAAAATAACTTATGAATTTATTTCAAAAGCCATAATTTCAATAAAAATCATCTATTACTTTTGAAACTTTTTACTGAATACTAAGAATAGGATTCCACATAATACCCAAGCAGGAAGTGTTACAAAAGATAAGAACACATCGAACTGAACTGATATAAAATAAAACAATCCGAAACTAATTGCCCATGACCAAAATACAGACTTATTAAAAGATAAATTAGCTACTTCTGCATAGTTTTTTACGATGCCTGCCTTTTTATGAAAAAAGTGCTCAAATACAATGATAGCTCCAAATGGTGCTAGTATAAATCCGTAAAGTGCTACGAAACCTAAAAGTTTCATGGCAAAAGCTGGGAATAGTCCTGCAATAGTAGCAACAGTACCCGCTAAAATAGTCACTTTTACAGTTGATAATTTTGGTAAAATAGCTTGAAATGCTAAACCTGCTCTATATATAGTAGGATTAGCAGTTGTCCAACCCGCTAAAACAACAGCAATAATACCGAATATACCAATAGCATTATTTGCTAAAGGACCAGGGGCAACTGGTGGTGCATCGCCATTACTCAAAAATGCTTGTGCCTCAGGAGACTTTAAATAAACTGCATATAATAATGCAGCAGCTATCCACGCCATATAATGCCCTACATACATTCCTGCAGCAGTTGTCCATCCTGCATTGGATTTTTTAGCAAATCTAAATACTGATAAATCAGACATCCCAACGTGCATCGCTGCATTAGCAAACCATGACCAAATAACTACATGCCAAAACGTAAATTTTATTTGTCCAGGAAAAGGCTCTCCGCCTTCACCCCAAATATTCCAGAAATCAGAAAAACTATTAACATTTAATTGACCTAATGCAACTATACCTGCAGCAATAAAGGCCAAAACAATTACTGGAGACATCCAGTTGGCAGCTTTTGTAACAGTATCATAACCTCGTGCTGCTATGATTGAGATTACAGCTCCAATCAATATTACTATAATGACCCAAGTCATTCCATTAGGCATGGTATCAGTTAATTTTGGCATAGGCATATCAAATGGAATCCCTACCGCAGTTGCGGAAACTGTTATCATGGCTCCTGCTAGAAAGCAAAATAACACACCATTTGCTAAATTATATCCAGTTACTAATTTCTTACCACAAATTTTTTCTAATTGATAATAAAGGGTAAGTCTGTTTTTTACAGCTATTTCTGCTGTTAAAAAACGCCAGCTTAAAACAGCTAAAAGGTTTCCTAGTAATAAACCAATAATCAAATCAAATGCACTTACTCCTGCAGTTAAAAATAAAGGACCTATCATAAACTCTGTTCCTGCTGCGTGTTCTCCAGCATACATCCCAATAAAACTTTTCCAACCTTTTAATTTTGATGTTGGCACTGGAGTTCTTTCAAATTCTCCTCCTGCAATTTCTTCAATGTCTTCTTCGATATTAAATTGACTCATATAAATTGGTTGTTTAGTCGTTAAAAGTATTTATAGTTACAATAAAAGAGCTTTATACTTTACAAAGCCAATTTCAAAAATAGATTCTCATTATCACAAATGTATCCTGTACTGTACTGTCTGGTAGAACTACTTAATTAGATGATTAGGAAAATCGGTTGTTTTTTCACAGCATAACTGCTCCATAACTTGTTGTAATTCTGTCTTTAGCAATGATATTGTATGATTTCCTCCTTTTTTCCCAAGTGCGGATACACCATACATGAACGATCTCCCCATAAAAGTAAACTTAGCTCCGCTTGCCATAGCTCTTGCAACATCGGGTCCTGAACGAATACCACTGTCCATCATTACTTCAATTTTATCACCATATTTTGCTGCAATTATTGAAAGAGGCTTTACAGTTGATTGTCCTGCATCTAATTGACGCCCACCATGGTTAGATACTATCACGCCATCTATTCCAAGTCTTATGGCTTCTTCTGTATCATATTCTGAAGCCACACCTTTTAAAACTAATTTCCCTTTCCACATGTCTCGAATAGGCTTTATTTTTTCTTCATTCAATCTCCCACTAAACGTTTGATCCATAAACTTGCCTAATTGCTTTAAATCCAAACCTTTAGGCATGTAAGGTTTTAAAGTTGCAAAATTTGGCTGTCCATATTTTAATGTTTCCAGCGCCCAATGTGGTCTACCAAATACTTGTAAAATATTACTCAATGTCATTTTGGGAGGCATTGCTAAACCATTTCTAATATCTCTGGGTCTAAATCCAAATGTAGGTACGTCACAAAGAATAACTAATACTGGGCATTCTGCTGCTGCTGCTCTATTAATGATATCATCACGTAGTTTATCCTCAGTAGGATGGTATAACTGAAACCATGCTTTTCCTTCGGTTAATTCACTGGCACGCTCTATACTTGTTGTAGTTACCGTACTTAATATAAAAGGAATATTATGCTCAAAAGCCGCTTTAGCTAAAATTTCTGGAGAATTAGGCCACATCAATCCTTGTAAGCCAACCGGAGCTATTCCAAATGGTGCGTCATACTCAACTCCAAATAGCCTTGTTTTTAGTGCAGAGCCATGATGCTTTCTTAAATAATTTGGTTTTAATTGTACTTCTCTTAACTCTGAAGTGTTTCTAAACAAATTTACATCTTCATTACATCCGCCATCTAAATATTCAAAGGCAAACTTTGGAATCTTTTTTTGAGCTCTTGTTCTTAAATCATCAATTGAAGGATACCGGGTGTCAAATTTCATAACAATAGTATTTTAAGATAGTAATTTTCTTTTTTTAAGAAATATAATAATTAATAAAAACTACTTTTTAATCATTCTCAATTTATCAATTGAATATTTTATCCGCTAATAATAAATGGAACATGTTTTTTAAGCGCATAATTTCTTTTCAAAAATTTTGAATTAAGTTTTGTGTCAGATATTGAAATTGCAGCGCCCAAAGCTGAACCTAAGGATGCACTTGTTGTTCTTAGTTTTTTATCTCTAAAGTAGTGTGATAATAATTTAATATAAACATCATTATCGCTAAACCCGCCATCGACATAAAGTCTCATAATCTCATCCTCTCCTATGGCTTTTTTTATACATTTTATTTGCAATAAGACCAGCTCTATCATTAATTGATGATAAGCGTGTTCAAATTTGTGATAAGATATATGGGTTTGCTCTGGCATATCTTTATCTTCTATGCTATCCCATTTAAAACAATAATTAAAATCTTGAATAATTTCAAAATAAGTATCATAATCAAAATTAACTGTACGATGATAATCCTTATCTACATTAAATAATTTATTTAGTTTATCAACTTGTATTTTATACTCATTTCCTAGAAAAATTCGTGATGCTTTTACTGGCTTTCCATTAATCCTCATATAGTTTATTGCATCCTTATCATTCATATCCTTAGAAATAGGTTTTTTTGTAAAGGGATTAAAAGCTATACTCCAAGTGCCAGTTGAAATAAGCACAAATTTTTTCTTAATACTTCTTACATATGGTAGTAATGCTGCTGAACTATCATGAATACCAACCCCAATTTTTATGCGATTTCCATTATAATTCATATTTATACTTGTTTCGGTTGAAACAATAGGAGGCAAAATTTTATCAATACCTTCGTTATAAACCCAAGTATGATAATCCTTCTTTCTATAATCCCATAAGGCAGTATGACAGCCTATACTTGTATATTCACTTATAGGGATTCCGGTAAATATGTAACTTAAATATTGTGGTAAGTGTAATGAATATTTTATTTTACTATAAACCTCTGGCTTAGATTTTTTTATCCAATAAAGCTGAAGTCCAGAATTTAACATACTTAAATCTGCACATCCTGTTGTTTTTAAAAATTTTTCTTTTGGACCATACTCTTTAAAAAAGGAGTCAATGATTTTTTTATCTAAAGTCTTTGTGTAGTTATAAAGTGGCGTAACTGGATTTCCATTTTCATCTATATGAACTAAACTTGCCCCATAAGTTGAAAAGTTAATGGCTTTTACCGCGAACTCTTTGGCTTCAAGAATTCGGTTAAAAACATCTTTCAACCATTTATGCAAAGCTTGAAGGTTTTCGGTTGGGTGTCCATCCTCATCAACTACTTCATCAAAGGCAATATATTCTTTATGAACTTCTTTAAAATCCTTATCAAATAAAAAAAACTTTTTGTTAGTCTTACCAATATCAAAAACAGCAGTTACTTTTTGTTTCATACTACATAATTTACAATCCTGTAGCCACAGTATTTTTACCTCTTTCTTTAATTAACTGTCCTCTTATATCTAATGCTCTGTAAGTGTTTATAGGGCTTATAGCACCTCCTCTGGTTAATCGGGCCTTTTCTAATAATGGTCTAACATCTGTTCTGTAAGCACCTTGTATAATTTCTTGACACTTTACGACATCATTATTTAGCTGAGCCGCTTTTAATTCATCTTGATTAACAAGTAATGCTTTAGCATATGCCTCTTGAATAGCTTCAAGTGATTGTATTAGATCTTCTAAGGGGTCTTTAACATTATGGCTAGCATCAATCATCCACGCTAAATCTGGATTTTGTGGATTATTTGCCATACCATAAACCAATTCATTAAAGATTAAAAATAGAGCGTATGGTTTAATACTTCCTACGGTCAAATCATCATCACCATATTTGCTATCGTTAAAATGAAATCCACCTAATTTACCTTTTAATTGTAAAATTGAAACAATTTGCTCAATATTACTATTTGGTAAGTGGTGTCCTAAATCTACTAAGGTATATGCTTTGTCTCCACAACCATTAGCTAGCATTAATGAGGCGCCCCAATCTTGTATTACTGTGCTATAAAAATTAGGTTCATACGGTTTGTATTCAACCAACATTTTCCAATCATCTGGAAGACCTTTATAGATATCTATCAAGCTATCTTGCGTGTTTTGAAATGCGGTTTGAAAGTTATTTTGTCCTGGAAAACAAGATCCATCAGCTAACCAAACCGTTAGAGCTTTAGATCCTAATTTATCACCAATTTTAATAACATCTAAGTTGTGCTGTATAGCTTGCTCTCTAACCGCTTTACTTGTATTACTTAAAGATCCATATTTATAGGATTCTTTTGCGCCTTTTTGATCTTGAAATGTATTAGAGTTTACCGCATCAAATTTAATATCTAAAGCATTTGCTTTTTCTTTAATAGCATTATAATCTGAAGGAATATCCCAAGGAATATGCAAAGATACTGCTCCTGCTGTTTGCGTTAAACTATGAAGAATACCAATATCTTCTATTTTTTGTTCAAGACTTGAAGGTTCTCCAAAAAAAGAAAATCGCCCGAATCGAGTTCCGCCAGCACCTAATGCCCAACTTGGAATAGCAACCTGAAAATCAGCCAACCTAGTCAATATATTATTAACATCATGACCTTGCTTATTTAATTTTTGAGATAAAAAGTCAAAATTTTCCTTATGACTCTCTATTTCTGATTTATTGCAACTTAAGATTTGATCTTTTTGTATTTTCATGATAAATTTCTCTAAATGCAAAGAAACTTCCATAAACCATAATATCTATGGAAGTTTTCTTTTACTAAACTAAACTAATTATACCAAACTATTCTATTATCTAACAAAAGCATTCGCCATACCGCCATCAACATTTATAATATTTCCTGTTGATTTATCAAGTATACCTACGAATGAAAATACACCGTTAGCAATATCTTCTGGAGTGATAATTTCATGCAATAAATTCCTTTTTGCATAAAATGCTGGTAATTCTTCAACTGTAATACCATTGGCTTTTGCTCTTCCTTCAGCCCAAGCACCTTCCCATATTTTACTACCTACAATAACACCATCTGGGTTAACGGTATTTACTCTTACTTTGTCTTTAGCTAATTCGGCAGCTAACAAACGTACCATATGTTGTTGCGCAGCTTTCGCTGTTCCGTAAGCTACATTATTAGGTCCTGCTACTAAACCATTTTTACTTGCAATGGCTATATAATCACCTCCTAATCCTTGTTTGCGAATAATTGCTGCAAATTGTTTTGCTAAATCGAACTGCCCTTTAACTAATATATTCTGTAATATATTCCAGTCTTTATCTGTTGTGTCTTCTAATGGTTTTGAAATGGCCAATCCTGCACTGTGCACAATAATATCAACTCCTCCAAATTCAAGAATTGCTTTCTTGTAGGCGCTCTCAATGGATGCAGTACTTGTTACATCACAAACGGCATAAGTAGACACATCTCTTTTGTATGTTGCATTAGCTTCTATTAAAGCTTCTTCATTAATATCTGTTAAAACTACATTGGCTCCTTCTGCCGCCAGTTTATCAGCAATTGCTTTACCAATTCCTCCACCTGCTCCAGTAACAAAAGCTACTTTACGAGATAATGGTTTTTCTTTTGGCATACGTTGTAACTTTGCCTCTTCCAATAACCAATACTCAATATCAAAAGCTTCTTGTCTTGGTAAAGAGGTATATTCTGTGATAGCTTCTGCACCACGCATAACGTTAATAGCATTTATGTAAAATTCACTTGCTACACGTGTAGTTTGTTTGTCTTTTGAAAAACTAAACATACCAACCCCTGGATAAATAATAATAACAGGGTTTGCATCACGAATGGCTGGACTATTATCTTTTTTACATGTATTATAATAATCCACATATTCTTGACGATAGGCTTCAAATGCTGGCTCTAATTTCTTTAAAATAGCATCAGCGTCTGATAAATCTTCATTTTTATCTAATTTTAATACTAGAGGTTGAATTTTGGTTCTTAAGAAATGATCTGGACAAGATGTACCCATAGGTGCCAATCTTTCTAAATCATTACTATTGATGTATTCCATAACTACATCTGTATCAGAAAAATGACCAATCATACGTTTTTCAGAAGAACATAATCCTCTTAATAGAGGCATTAATTGCGTTGCTTTTTCTAAACGTTCTTCTTTTGGTAAACTTTCAACTTTTTGACCGCCAAAAACAGAGCCTTTTTCTTTAATTTTTTTGGCAATATATTCCGATGCCATTTCTATAACCTCGAGACTGTTCATATAACACTCATAAGAAGTGTCGCCCCACGTAAATAAACCGTGACTTCCTAATACAATACCGCGAATACCTGGGTTATCAGCTAAACATTTTTCTAATTGCAACCCCAAATCGAAACCTGGCTTTTGCCAAGGCACCCATCCCATAGTATCTCCCCAAATCTCTTTTGTAACTTGTTCACTATCTTTGGCCGCAGCTACTGCAATTAATGCATCTGGGTGCAAATGATCTATATGTGCAAACGGTAACAGTCCGTGTAAGGGTGTATCAATAGAAGGTGCTTTACTATTTAAATCATAAATACAATGATTAAAAAGCCCAACCATTCTATCCTCATCATGTAGCCCTTGATACACGTTTTTTAGGTCTCTCAACCTTTTTGTATATAACCCCGCTATTCCAGAACGTGTTAAAGTACCAATATCTCCACCAGAACCTTTCACCCACATTACTTCAACCTCTTCGTTGGTTAAAGGGTCCGTTTCAATCGTTTTACAACTTGTGTTACCCCCACCATAATTTGTAATTCTTAAATCTGCTCCTAAAATATTTGAACGATATAGAAATAATTCAACTTGATTGTCACCTAAGCTATCTGCTTTTTCATCATCCCAAAGATAATCTACGTATTTAAAGTTTTTGGTTATGTTTTCCATATTACTGATTATAATAATTATTAATCCCAAAATTAAGTAAGGGATAAATAATCTCTATCCTGTACTATACTGCAAAATCAGATATTGGTTTTAAAAATATGAATTTTATTAAATCCTATTGAATATATTATTATTAATCAGATACTTATTATCCTTATTATTACTATTTTTATAGTATTAAATAGTCTTATAAATTATAAGGATTATGACAAGTAATTTATTTTGAATAACAACAAGATTTGAATATTCCTCGGAGTTCTCTCAATAAACAAACTCTATACGATTAGAAACCAAAATAAATTGTCATAAGGTTAATAAGTTTGGATAAGTAGATGTTTTTTGGGATTCTTGGGAAACAAACATATAAGGAGGAACACAAAAAAGTAAGATATTAATACATATAAGGTATTTACATTTACCCTCCGAGTTCTAAGGTAATAAAAGGTAAATTGCCTTATTTTAAGAATCGCACTTAGTAGTCTTTTTAACTGCACAAGGTAATAGTAAAGCAATTGACGAATTTATTAAAATTATGGAATTACATAAATTTATTAAAATTGATGAAGATTCAAGAATCCCTAAGTATCAGCAAATTGTTGACTCTGTAATTCAAAATATTTCTTCTGGTAATTTTAAAATTGATCATAAAATACCTTCTATAAATAGCCTTAGTGAGGATTTGTACCTTTCAAGAGATACTGTTGAAAAGGCTTATAGTATACTTAAAAATCGAAATATCATAGCATCCATTCGAGGTAAGGGTTATTATATTTCCCGAACTAAGTTAATAAAGAAATTAAACATTTTGTTCCTTATTAATAAATTGAGCTGGTACAAAATGGAAATTTATCATTCGTTTTTAAACAGCATTGGTTCTAACGCATATATAGACCTACATATATATCATTGTGATGAAACCTTATTTTTAAATTTATTGAGTAAGCATGAAAAAGCTTACGACTATTATGTTATTATGCCGCATTTTAAAACTGAAGACCTTCAGCATACATATACTACAGAAGCTGTAACCCAAGCCCTAAATAAAATTCCAAAAACAAAGCTTGTTTTATTAGACCATGACCAAATTCCAATCGGAGATAATGTTCTTACTGTTTATCAAGATTTTGAAAATGATATTTATAGTGCTCTGAAAAACGGTATAAAAAAGATTATTAAGTACAAAAAAATAATTCTTATCTATCCAGAAAAAACTGTTTATCCTTACCCCAAACGCATTAAACAAGGGTTTATAAAATTTTGCGCTGAGCATCATTTAGACTTTGATATTTTAAATCAAGTGTACAATGACATGGTTCTTTTAAAAGGTGATTTGTTTATCACCATCTTAGAGGACGATTTAGTCAATTTGATAGAGCAAATACGAGACAAAGAGTTTGTTTTAGGGGGTGATATAGGTATTGTTTCATATAATGACACGCCTTTAAAAGCCCTTCTTGGTATTACAGTTATTTCAACAGATTTTAGAATAATGGGAGAAACAGCATCTGGCATGATTTTAAATAATGAAAAAGGCAAGTATAAAGTACCATTTAATTTTATTGAAAGAAAATCAACATAACCAAGAATTAACACTAATGCCTATATATTAAATTTAAATAATAAATGATATTTTGGCTTTTCTGATTTTAAATAAAAAGTTTATATTCATTGATTAAATTAAACAAGCAACATGAATCTAATTAAATTCATAAAGATTGATGAAAACTCTAGGGTTCCAAAATACCAGCAAATCATTGATTCCATAATTAACAATATTTCTTTAGGGAATTTAACCATGGATCAAAAAATTCCTTCAATAAATATGTTTAGTGAAGAGTTTTATTTATCAAGAGATACTGTTGAAAAGGCGTATAGTATTTTAAAGGAGCGAAATATTATTACTTCTATTCGAGGTAAAGGCTACTATATTTCTAGAACTAAGTTAATTTCTAAAGTCAATATTTTATTCTTAATTAATAAATTAAGTTCTTATAAAATGAGAACTTATAATCATTTTATAGACGCTATTGGGGCAAATTCACATACCGATTTACATATTTATCATTGTGATGAAAGTTTGTTTTTAAATATATTAGATAAAAACAAATCAGCCTACGATTATTTTATTATTATGCCCCATTTTAAAACAGAAGAACTCAAACATGTGAGCTTTACAGATAATGTAATTAAAGCGATAAAAAAGATACCAAAAGATAAATTGGTTATTTTAGATAATATTAAACCAGAAGTTGAAGGGGATTTGATAGAAGTTTACCAAGATTTTGAAAATGACATCTATTTTGCCTTGAAAGAAGGATTACCAAAAATAAAAGAATATAAAAAAATCATGTTAATTTATCCTGAAAAAGCGGTATATCCATATCCCAGAAGGATTTTGCATGGCTTTAGAAAATTTTGTGTTGAACATAAACTGGATTTTGAAATTCTTGATAAAGTTTATGACGACATGATACTAAAAAAGGGAGATTTATTTATTACAATTGAAGAAGCCGACTTGGTTAATTTAGTAAAACAAGTAAGAGAAGATGAACATAAATTAGGAAGTGATATTGGCATTATTTCTTATAATGACACACCTCTAAAAGAGTTATTGGGTATAACCGTTATATCGACGGATTTTAAAGTGATGGGAGAAACAGCAGCACAAATGATTCTAAATAAATCAAAGGGTAAATTTAAAGTCCCTTTTAATTTTATTGAAAGAGAATCACTTTAAGCTACCCATTTACAATACATTATTCATCTTTATATGTTGCTATTTGAATACTAGCGGGCTGATTTACTAATATTTCCTTTGGGAGTTTTATTAATTTACCAGTTTTTATCTCTCTTTTAAAAATGGTAATGTTATTAGAAAATTGGTTAGCAACGAATATAAAATTACCATCCCCCGATATAGCAAAATTTCTTGGGTGTTTGCCATAAGTAGGTTCATAACCTACTAAACTTAACTTACCATTAACTTCATTTATTGAAAAAATAGCAATACTATCTTCTTCTGGTCCACGATTAGACGTATATAAAAATTTACCATCAGGTGAAATATGTATATCTGCTGCTCTGTAAATATCTTGTTTTAGTTCATACGACTGGTAATCTTCGATAAAGGTTAAACTACCATTACTGTATGCATATGCAGTAATTTTACCATTTAACTCTGCAATTCCATAACCTAATTTTCCATTAGGATGAAAAGTGAAATGCCTTGGACCACTACCTGATTTAACCTTAATTTTATTTTTATTTTTAAGTATTGAATCCTTTTGGTTTCTATTGAATCTGAAACTTCTAATTTTATCCGAGCCTAAGTCTTGGGCAAATAGAAACCTACCATCAGGTGAGAAGTTTGAGGAATGAATATGTGCACTTTCTTGTCTGCTTTCAATAATGCTACTATCCTTAAAACGAATAACTTGATTGTAAGAATTTAAACTGCCATTTTTATTAATTTTGAAAACACTTAAGCTTGGGTCTGAATAATTCGAATTCACAAGAAATTCACCTGTTTTATCTATTTCTAAATGTGCTGGGTTTCTTCCCCCAGAATCCTGTACATTTAGAAATTTCAATTTATAATTCACAGAGTCTACCTCGAAAGCTGCAATCTTTCCATGGTATTCCATTTGACTATCAACCACCGAATATAGATACTTACTTTTTGGTGATAATTTAAGAAATGAGGTATTGATAATGCTGTCAAAAGTAAATTTTAATTGTGCCTCACCAGTTTGACTATTAAAATCATAAACTCGAATGCCTTCACCTAGTTTTTTGTCGGTAAAACTCCCCACAAACAAAAGTGTTTTACTACCTTGTTTGGTACAACTTAAAAAGAACCCTAAAGAAAAAATAAGTGTTAAAAACCAAAACAAGTATTTCTGGATGGATCTAACCAAAAAAGCATGTTTTTTTTATTAATGGATAAAAGATTGATAAAAGGCTTTGTCTTCATTTGTATTTATAATTTTATCCCTAAAAACTAATGTTTGACTACTCACACTATTAGTAATCACAAAAAACAATAAAACAAGCTTTAAAAATTTAAATTTCATATTATAATCTGGTCCTGTTTTAATCATTTAAACCATTCTGTTTTGTATATATTTCGCAGTCGTTCTAAATCATCTTTAAATTTAGGGTCAGTAGTAAAATGTGTCATCTCAAAAGGGTCTAGCTTCAAGTTTAACAGCTGTTCTTCAACGCCTTCTAAATCATAACGAATGTATTTTAAACCATTTTTATCTACTACCATTTTACCTATTTCACTTTCTACTCCAAGCGTTTCTCGCCATTCTACATCTTCGCCTTCAAAAAGCGGTTTTAAGCTTTTCCCTCGCACATCTGAAACCCCTTCTATATTAGCAAAATCACAAACAGTAGGAAGTAAGTCTATTCCATTTGAAATCAAATCTTCATCGTTAACTTTACCTGCTGGAATATGGCCTTTCCACATCGCCATAAAAGGAATATTTGCAGATTCTTCGTATAATGTTGACTTATGTTCCATACGATGACTTGCACTCATATCGCCATGATCGCTTGAGAAAATAACAAGTGTATTCTCTTCTTGTTCGCTGTTTTTTATAGCATCCAAAATCACTTGCACTTCTTTATCCATAACCTCTGTTAAGCGATGGTAGGCATACCTATGATGCCTCCAATCGTTATCTGTAAAATGTTCTCTCGCGTTTTTACGAAACGGTCTGGCATTTATTAGGCTCTTGACTGCTGCAGGTTCATCAATTTGAGGTTCGAAATTTTTCGGAAGCGGTGGACAATAATTCGTATAAAAATCTTCTTCAGTAATACCTTCAGGAATTTTCATAGCTTCATCTAAGGTCGCTAATTCAACCTTAGCTCGTTTTAATAGTATAGCGTCATTTTCACTAGTGGCTTTTTCGCGTAATGCTAGGTAACAAATATCATGCGGATTTATCAATGAAACTACCATAAAGTATGGGTTTTTATGTTTTTCATTAATAATATCTGCCGCCTTATTTACCAACTCACCTCTTTCATCATCGCTAAATTTATTAAAGCCAAGTGCTTTAGGTGTGAGTGACTCTGGCAAATGTTCTTTTCCACCAAAGTACAACTCATAATTCGCTTTTTTCAGATAAGAAGCAATGGTGGTGTTTGCGACTTCTTGAGAAACCTGAGGAATTTTTATAGACGCTCTGTTTTCCCGAATTTCATTCCCCTTATCATCTTTAAAATAACTTGGAAACCTTCCAGTCATTAAACTAACTCTTGCCGGCGAGCAAACTGGATTGGTAGTATAAGCTCTTGTAAAACGGATACCATTCTTAGCAATATAATCTAGTGCGGGTGTTTTTAAATAGGTGTTACCAGTGCAACTCATCATATTAGCGCTCATTTGGTCAACATAAACATATATAATGTTAGGTTGGGTTTCTTTTTGATCTACTTTTTTTGCTTTATTCTGACAACTAGTTATTCCTATACAAAGGAAAAAAAACACAGAAAGTAATTTGTAATTTCGATTCGTGAAAATTTTCATGACTTTAACTATTATTTTAAAAAATCTTTACCCCATTTTGCTCTTAGTTCTTTAGCCAGTTGATTAACGGTTTCTCGATACTCAGGTTTTGCGGCTAAATTATCAAGTTCTAATGGGTCTGTTTTGTGGTCGAACAACATACGTGCATAAGCCACTCCATCATCTTTAGTCCACTCGGTATAAAATAAATCACCTTTTATTAAAGTCACAGCATCTTTAAATTTACTAACCGCCCAATCTTTTTCCGGTGTTACTCCATTTAATAGTGGAACAAAACTTTGGCCTTCAAGTGTTTTTGGTGCTTCTACACCTATAAGTTCTGCTAAACTTGGGTAAATATCGATATACTCTGTTATAGCATCTGTTTTCTGACCATTCGTTTTACCAGGTACTTTTATTACTAATGGTGTTCTTAAAGCCGTTTCAAAAGTGGAGTGTTTACACCATAATTGATGGTCGCCCAAATTCCAACCGTGGTCGCCCCATAAAACAACTATGGTATCGTCTTCTAGCTTTAATCGTTTTAATTCATCTAAAACCAAACCAATTTGTGCATCCACATAACTCACGCAGGCGTAATAACCGTGTATCAATTCTTTAGCTAAATCATCAGGAATATTGCCTTTCTTAGGAATATTACCATAATTTCGTAACTCACCAAAATTATGAAATGCTTGTTTCGGAGAGCTTTCTGGCTGAAGATAACTATCGGGAAGTTCAATTTTCGATCTGTCATACAAATCCCAATATTTTTTTGGAGCATTGAATGGTAAATGCGGTTTCATAAATCCAATAGCTAAAAAGAAAGGCGCGTTTTTGTTTTTTAGCTTTTTTAAATCTGCTATTCCCTTTTGCGCTATTTTACCATCAAAGTATGCAGTATCATTAACCTCTGCCATTTCAAAAGCAGTAGCACCAGCAACAGCCAAATTAGCATTACCATTCTCTTTTATATTTTTTTCTAATTGATAATTTCGAATATTCCCTTCCGGAAACCAAATAGAATTCCAGGAAGAAACATCATCCTCCACATTATGATAAATTTTACCATCAGCAATTGTGGTATAACCGTTTTGTTTTAAAAGTCTTGGTAAAGAAATCGCATCAGGAACATCCACATCGGCTCTGGTACTATAATCTATAAAACGATGTCTTGTGGGACGTAGCCCCGTTAATAGACTTGCTCTTGAAGCACCACATACCGGAATGTTGCAATACGCTCGATTAAAAACTAAACTCTCTTCAGCCAATTTATCAAGATTGGGTGATTTAATATGATTAGCACCATAAAAGTTGAGTTCAGGACGCAAATCGTCAACTGCAATAAACAATATGTTCATTGGTTTTTGTTCTAGTGAGTCTGTAGATTTATCTTTTTCATTTTTACATGACATAAAAAGCAAGGACAAACCAATTACATATTTGAAAAATTTATTCATTTTAATAAGTTTTTACCAATGTTCAATTACAATATAATCGCCCTTTTTTAATGTATTTTTTATCGAATCTGGGATTTTTCGTCTTGGTGTATCTTGATCTAACTTAAATCCTTTATTCCCTTTTGGTGTGATAATGGGCATGTTACCCTGATCTTCATTTAAAATATCGCCCTGATCTTTCATCCAGATAAACATGTCTTCAGCTAATTTTTCTTTTATAGTTTTATACTCTGGGTTTTTAGCTAAATTATGTTGTTCAAAAGGGTCGTTTTGCAAATCGTATAATTCCTCGAAAGGTTCATCCTTAAAAGCATTTGCACCCCGTTTTATAAAATAATCGACATTGGGTTTGCCTGTTAAATTTTGCTCTACAACTTCTATCGAATTGAAATTACGAATGTATTTATAGCGTTTATTACGAATCATTCTTGATGGGAAAATCTCAGAATTTAAGATGTTCTGATTGGTCCTTACACCATAGACGTACTCATTAATTGCAACATCTTCACCTTTAAGCAAAGGCAAAAAGCTTTTACCGTCCATTTCATCTGTGGCATGTCCACCGGCAATATCAATAAAAGTGGGAAGCACATCGGTGTAATGAATTAATTGACTCGATTTAGTATCCGGTCTTATTATTTTTGGCCAGCGTACCACAAATGGTACTTTTAAACTAACATCTTTAACATCAAACTTTCCAGAAACTCCATGATCGGCACTGTAAATAAACAGGGTGTTATCCGTATCTAAATGCAAATCAACTAAATTTAATACGTCTTCTAATTGTTTGTTATCTTCCTCAATACTTCTGTAGTAACCTGCTTTACTTTTAATGAAACCCTTATCATCTTTTTTAACTGAATTGAATGGATAGGTCTTTATGTCCTCTGCTTTAGGGTTATCAACTTTAAAATATTCAGCATGTGGATAATACGACGCTATTAGCATCACAAATGGTTTTTTGGCGGTATTAAAATAATTTTCAATACTGTCTAATGGAATATAAGGTCGAGGACCATCTTCTTTTTCTATTGCATGCCATTCTTTATCCCATGGAAATACTTTTGACGGATTCACATGGCTTTTGCCAGCAAGTACGACTTCATAACCTAACTTTTGCATATGCCGTACCATGCTTTGGATATCAGGTTTTACACTTGTATGATTTGCAAAACAGCCATTTTTCAATGGGTATTTCCCTGTAAGTAATTGCGACCTGCTTGGAGCACAAATGGCTTGACCTGTGAATGCATTTTGAAACAACATACCTTCTTTTGCTAAACGGTCAACTGCTGGTGTTTTTACCTTTTCATTGCCGTAGCAGCCATAATCATATACATCTTGGTCATCGGCTAAATAAAAAATTAGATTGGGTTTTTTATCGCCATTCTTTTTTTTTTGTGAAGATGATGCAATGCAACTTAAAAAAAGAATTGCTAATAAAAAGGATATTGAAATTTTTAAAAACATCTTCATTTTAACTACTCCTTATATACCAATCGTTTTTAATTAAACAACACTTTTTTGTAAGTATTGTTCATTTTTACAATGTACAATCCATGTGAAAAGTTAGAAATATCTATTGTTTTCCCTTTTCCAGATAACACTTTGGCTCCAGTAAAATTATAAACTTCCCAGTTTTCTGAGCCATGATTTTTTAGATTAAATACACCACTTACACTTGGATTTGGATATATAATAAATGTTTTGTTATGTTGGAAATCATCAACAGATAAACCTTCTTGAACAAAAACTGCGGTAATATTTACATTTGAATTTATGGTAATCTCTAATGGGTTTTCGGTGCTTACAACATCACCTGTCCAACCTTGAAACTCCCATCCTTGATCTGCAATTGCACTTAAATTAAATGTTTGCCCTCCAAATGATGTTCCACTTCTGTAATTCAACAAACCTTTACCTTCTTTGGAAATGTTAACGTTAAAAATTTGAGTATCAGTTTTAGGAATAAACTCAATTCTGTCAAAAACAATACTGCCCGTGTTAACACTTTCATATACCTTAAATTCAGTAATAGTTCCGGTCCAATGAGACCAATTTGTTAAATCTACATCAATTGTATGCCATTCATTATCATTAGGTATGGTGATTTTTTTTCTGCCTGTAGCAAATTGTGTTCCTGGAATATTTGCCGCCATTTGAAGACTAGAATCTTCTGTACTATTTTTAACAACTAACTGTAAAGTGTCATATAAATCAGAATTGATATTTAAACCTGTAATTGCTGCCATAGGAAATGCAAATCCGCTTGAATAATTCAAGGTTAATTTATCATCATCAGTATTTACAGTCATCCCAGAACTAACTGCTGTCCAAGGGGCAAAATCTTCTGATGTTGTCCAAACCACAGTAGCAGGAGTTATATCTTGTACAAAATAATCTTCGGTTCTAAACTCAAATTTTTCAAAAGAAAAGGAGGGCAATTCCGTGGTTACAGATATTATTGATCCAGGTTTCCCATCAGTTCGTGCTGTAGTTACCACACTTTTCCAATTGTTATATTCATGCGGATTGGGATTTTCATAAGCTTCATAAGCAGTGAAACCTTCCGCTGTCAAAATTCTATCAGGAGAACCTCTATCATCAAATCCGCTTTTTACATAACCCGAGTTATTTATTAAGAAATTCTGCAATTTATTATTTGACTTACTATATGCAATACTTCTGTAATATAAGGTTGTTCCCTCTGGTAATTCCGATGTTAAGGAAATGTTTGCAGTCTCGTTCTGTATATAAGACAGTGAACTATTGTTGTAATTATAAACCAAGGCATCATATTCTACGGCATTTGCACTTTTTGAAAAAATGGCTTGAATATCGTTGCTTGAAGTGTTAGGTATTCCTGAAATTGAAGTGTTGTAATGAATTTTTCCATTCATTGAATTCAATGTCGTGATTCCAGGAGGATCTTGAGTTCCTGTTCTATTACCCCATCTATAAATCAAATCTAAACCTTTGTCTTTATTTTTATAATAAATGTTAGAAAAATACAATTCAACAATTTCAGAATGTGTTGTTTCTGCATTAATAAATCCTTGGCCATCAGCACCATTCATAGTTGTAACAGTGGCATATTCCATTAAGTCTATGGTTGCATTTGCATTCCATTTTGGGTGGTTTATTAAATCTGCAAAAAGTTTATCATATTTTATGCTCATATTTCGCAAAGTTCCACTACCTAAAACCACGTAATCTGACACTCCCCAAAAATCATATCTCACATTGTTATCTGCACAATATTCTATTAGACCTTCTGCAAACGAGGCAAAAGGTTCTCCTTTGTAATTTAAAACAGTACCGTTTTGATATAAAAAATCTGGAGCCCTTGTATGCAAGCCAATAACAGCATTAGGCAAAACAGTTCTTACTGCTTTTTCGGTATTTTCAAAATGCTCTATAAAATCTTGTTTAGTTCCAAACCAATGATCTGGTGTTTCGATTTCCGAACCGACTCTAAAACGCCAAGACAACACCATTTCTTCTCCATAGTTTGCAACTAATTCGGTCATTAAAGCTACGATATAATCATGGTATGCAACTTGATCTGCTGGAGGTAAAGAGTTTCCATAAATGGATATTTGCTCATCTTCACGAAAATTGACATTGTCTCTTGTGCCTTCTGGTATAAAAGTATAACCATGTTGAAAAGCCCAAGGTGGTTGATCTAATACAATTTGATGAATTTCTGTTTGAGAATTGATTATCTTATCTAATCTATCAATAAGACGTTCAAATTTATACACATAGATATTGTTTATTGAATCATACAAACAAGTATCAAAATCTAAGTCTTTTACGTTTTGTCCGTTTACAGTTTTTTTAATTCCGCCAATCATCCTAACCGTATTTATTTTAAGTCCAGGGCGAACATTGGATCCATTTGTTGGACTGATGCGATTTGCAATAGACCAAATGTTATGCAAAGCTTCATTTTTTTGAGTATCGTCCGTAAAATCAGCTGATAAATTTACTTGTGTTTGTACACTTAAGAAGCTACAAAGCAGTACGATTAAAGCTAAATTCTTTTTATTTTCTTTTCTAGACATCTTCTATATTATTTTTGAATTATACCCCATTTGATATAATAAGCTAATTTAATTGTATTTACAATCAAAAGTATCCTGAACTGTCCTGTTACAAAATTTAATTTTTAAAAGAATAGAAAAGTTTACCTACCTGCTCCAATTACCTTTATTTGTGTTTCGTTTTCACCATTTACACGTTTTTTTTGCTCCACAAAATAAGGTTGAAACGTATAGTTTGATACTGAATCCCACTTCGCATTCGTTTTCGGCAACAACGTTTTTAATTCTTCAATTTTACTTTTGAATTTAGAGTTATTGGCTTCATTATACCATTCATTCGGGTCGGTAGCATGGTCGTAGAATTCTTCCGTACCATCTTCATATTGTATATATCTATAACCCTTTACTTTTACGGCATGATTATTCATACCAAATGTTGTTATAGCTCTGGCCTCTTCCAATCCTTCATTATTTTGCATCATAGCCACTAAACTATTCCCTTCATTTCTAGCATAAGCTGGTAATCCACTTAATTCTAGTAGTGTTGGGTAAATGGACAACATTTCAACGGGCGCATCAATTTTCTTTCCTTTTGGTAATTTTGGGCCAGCAAACATTAAAGGTGCTTTTGTAGCCGTTTCCCAAAGGGCATGTTTAGCGAACGTGCCTTTTTCTCCCAAACGGTACCCGTGGTCGGACCATAAAACCATGATGGTATTATTGACATATTTGCTATTTTCCAAGGCATCCAATACACGCCCTAATTCATAATCTACAAAACTCATGCAAGCTAAATACGCTTGAACTATTTTTTTCCACTCGCCAGTTTCTATGGCCCATTCTGTAGAAGGCATCATGGGCAAATCATTAATTTGCTTACCCACAGGTGGAATATCATTTAAATCATCAGCTAAATATGGCGGTGTTTGTATGCTTTCCAACGGATGCATATCAAACCATTTTTGCGGTACATATAGCGGCACGTGAACTCGTAAAAAACCAAGTCCCATAAAAAAGGGCTTGTCATATGTTCTATTTAATCGCTCTAAAACCCAATTCACAGATTGATGGTCTGGCATTAAGGTATCATTTTCAGGAAAAGCGCCCCAATCAGTACTCGTTCTTCCATGAGTTCCTCTTATACCTTTTCCAAAACCATCCCAAACAAAACGTTTTTCCGGATAAGGCCCAAAACCTTTTACACGACCACCAGATTCGTTAAAAACACTATCTGGTGCGTGAATATGAAACAGTTTACCAATACCCATGGTATGGTAGCCGTTATTCTCAAAATATTCTGGTAAAAATGTAATGCCTTTGGTTTCTGGATTGCCTGGTCTTCGAATTTGGTTATCTGGTGTCATGCCATAAATCCCAGTTGTAGAAGGACGTAACCCCGACATGATAGATGCTCTAGATGGTCCACATAAAGGAGCCTGAACATGTGCGTTTGTAAACGTAACTCCCATGGCTGCTAACCTATCAAAATTAGGAGTTTTCGCATTGGAAAATCCATCAATAGGCGATATCCAATTGTTTAAATCGTCAACCGCAATAAATAAAACATTTGGCTTCGACACTTCATCTTTAACGACCTTCTTTTTTTCGTTGTTACATGAAAAGATGAATGTTAAAACTAGTACTAATAACACAAATGTTTTATTCATAATACGTACTTTTTATTCAGCTCTAAAACTGGCAATTTGTTGTTTTAATTTTTCAACTATTTCAGGATTGTCTTTTGCTATATTATTTTTTTCAAAAGGGTCTATATCAATATTAAACAATTGAATATTTTCTTCAGCCTTTCTTACAGCATCTGGAACTATTAATTTATACGGCGGTGCAATAGCGATATTGTAAAACATGCTTGACTCTATAGTATTAAAATCATGCGCGTATATTTCTCCGAAAATAACTTCGCGATTGTTTAATTCTGTTTCATTTAAAACACTTATACCAGGTAAGTTTTTAGGTTTATTAATATCTAATATATCTAAAACGGTAGGTACCATATCAATACTACTTACCACGGTTGTAATATCCATTTTAGGTTTTATTTGTCCTGCCCATTTATACATAATTGGTGTGCGCATACCCAAATCGTAAGGGGAGCGTTTTGATATTTTATCGTAACTAGAGTCGTTTAAGTTTTGTACCCAACCATTATCGCACACATAAACAAATACTGTGTTATCAGTTAACCCTCTTTCTTCAATGGCATCAAAAAGTTCACCGCAGGTTTCATCAAACCATTCACACATGGCCCAATATTTAGCCACATGTTCTGTTGGAGCTTTTGGAAGATACTTATCTAGTAAACGTTGTGGCGGATTATGCGGTGCATGTGGTAAAAATGGTGCATACCACAAAAAGAATGGTTTCTTCTGTTTTACAGCAACATCTATATAACTGTTTAACGTATCCATGCCTTTTCGTCCAATTTCTAATCCGTAATCACCATGACGACCGCCTCGGCTTGGGTTACCATGCGTCATCCCATAATCAAAACCACCAATTTTATGGTTTCCTATCCACCATTTACCGGTTTGAAATGACAAATACCCTTTATCTTTTAGTAAATCTGGAAGTGTATTTAAGCTTTTAAAATTCTCAATTACTGGCTCATAATTTTTAGCTCGCCATTCTTTTTTGTTGTCTCTTGTGTTACCAGGAAGCACTCTGTCATTGCCTAAAACACCATGGTTTTTTGGATATACTCCTGTGATGATGGTTGCTAAAGAAGGTGAACATAAGGATGTTGGCACATAACCTCTAGTAAAGGTTAAACTCTCTGAAGCAAATTTATCTAATCGAGGAGTCTCAATTTGTTTATGCCCCATAAACCCATAGTCTGTCCAAGCTTGATCATCTGAAAGGATGAATACGATGTTAGGTAATTGCGGCTCTTTAGCTTCTTTTTCGTCTTTAGCTATCTTGTTTTTCGTATCATTTCCGCAAGAAAAACAAATGCTTACAAGCAATATTAAATAACTTATTTTATTTAATTTCTTCATTTTACTTATTTATTTTATAGTTTGTTATTGTTTATTATTCGATAATGTTACTCCTGTTTTAGCACCTGTGCTTCATTTTTATCACGCACCACAGCACCATTATCTCCTAAGAGATACATCTTTCTGAAATCTGACCCTTTTACTTTTTCTCCAACAATCATTCTAGCATCAGGATGCGGATTATCAATTAGAGAAGATATTACAAATCCAGAGTTTCTTCTTCTTAAAAGAATAATTTCTTTCTTAAAGGTTTTTCCAGCATCAAAACTGTCCCATCGACATATTTCACCTACATCATCGTTGGTCTGACTTTCTAAATACAGGCTTACTTCTGTGCCTGATTTTACGTCGAAAATACCATCACCTTTCGGAAGATTAGAATTGTCACTTTTTAACCAGACCTGTCCATCCCATCTAAAATGTTGAATACGTTTTGGGCCACTTCTATTCGCTCCTACGTCTGGACCAACCATAACGCCTACATGCGGATACCCATTTGGGTCGACATCAACTATGGCTTGAAATGTCCAATCGTTAGGTGTTTTTCTTACCAAGGTTTTTTCGTCTGCTATTTCCTTGGTTAAAGGCATTTCTAAAGGTTCGTTTTTTACGTTTTTCCATTGATTGGTTTTGGTATCAAAAACCATATAATAAAGGTTATGCCGCTCTGGAATATGCCCTCTTTCGTCCTGTGTGTTATTACTATCCCTACAAATATGATAATCAAATGCCACAATAATATCATCTTCATTACCCTTGCTCACCCAAGGATACCAAGAGTCTTCGGCCAATATATCTGTTCTGCGTTTGTGTTTTAAAAATGAAATAGGCCCACCAAAAGTAACACCATTGTCGGTTGATTTTTGATACACCCAATTACTTCTATGCGCTCCGTGACGATAAAATAAATATATATCGCCATTATCCATTTTTACAAACTGACTGTAGGTACCAAACACCGAAATATTATCGAGTGTTTCCCATTCAGAAATATCTAAAGGTTTTTTAGAAACTGCATGTAAGTTTTTACCATTATGGTGATTGCCCAAAGGATTATTGCCATCTGCAGGTGTCCCACCGTGACCTCCAAAAGCAATATGAATATAGCCAGCATCATCAATAACAATGGCCGGTTTACCATGATTGTCTATCCGTTTTTTACGGTTTGGGTCTTTACCCATTGTACTAACACCCGCTTTAAACGGGCCTTTCCATTCTTTAGTTTTATGATTATATGAAGCTACATAGGGGTCTTCTAAAGCACCTTGGTAAGCCACATAAGTAATGCCTTTGTGGTACACCCCAGATGGATGTTGCACAATGGCTACCGCATTTCCAAAACCATTATTGGCAAAATAGTCAACCATTTCATTCTCTTCTGAGGTTGCTTTGGCATCTCTGGTTTTTGATGCACAACCTAAAAAGCAAAAGCAAATCAAAAGTGTTTTAAAAAAGTGTTTATTCATTACCATTTTAAAGTTTCATGTTTTTATAAAATTGAATCTTAACAGGTCCCAAAAGGCCGGAAGTTTTGAGTTCATCATTTTCGCTCCAATGTTTCCATGACGGAAACGTGGTTCTTTTACTAGGTCTTTCAGTATTATTGAGCAACCAATCGGGTAAACGTTTTATTTTATTGCCTCTACGTTCAAAATCTAATTCCAATTTTTCATCGCCAATTAATCGGTTTGTCCATAGGTTGGTTACTTTTATTTCAAGGGTATTTTTACCAGATTTCACATCATTTGTGATATCCAATCTAAAAGGCGCTTTCCAGAGCGTACCCACATGTTTTCCATTTATAATCACTTCTGCGATAACAGCTACACTACCTAAATCAAGTTCCAATTTATTTTCAGAGTTAAGTCGTTTTTTTGATAATTGAAAAGTTTTGTGATAGCTTGTGGTACCCGAAAAATGCTTGATATCCTCATTTTCAACCTTTGTCCACGATATTAATTCATCAAGCTTCACTTTACTTAGTACTTCAGTCTCTGACGGAAACACCACTTCCCAACCTCCTAAGAGCAAGATGGGTTCAGGTATAGATTTGACTGCGCTTGTTATCGTTTTTCCTGAAGCATTTTTATAAGTAATTTCACCAGGGTAAGGAGTTATCCATTGTGCTTCACCATCGTTTAAAACAACCTCTGGTTTAGTGATATCTTTTGAAAGATTCAATAGTCTTCCTTCAGGAACAAAAAGTGTTCGTTCTTCACCATCGGTTTTAAATGTTATTTTTATCTCAGTGTTTTCACCTTCAGGTATATGCCCGTCAATTAATTGATTGTTTACGGGAATATGGTATTCGCCCGATGCTATTTTTTGTTTGATTTTTTCAGTAACATCATGAACTATATAATGTTTTGGAACACCCCTAGTTTCAGGTTTAAATTTTCCAAAAACGGCTTTTAACACCTTTAACTTTTTATCGCCAGCATGAATATTTACAAACTCTTTTTCCTGTACAGAAAGTGTCTTTATATCTTCTCCAATTTGGTATTCCATTCTAAATTCCTTTACATATCCCATGGCTGGGTCGCAATCGCAAAAATGTCGACTGGCTTGCATATGCAATTGATTATCCTTTACCTCAGCAGCAACTTTATCTGTAATATCTACCAAGCCTTCTTGAAGGAAAGTTCCATACTCCGCTTTAATAATTTTTAAATTTGAAAGTGACTCTGGTTTTGGGTTTTCCACCGACATTTGAGCAGAAACCAACTGCGCTTGCTCTTTTGAAGCCTTTTTAAAAACTATAAAAACGGCTTCTTCCATGCCCAATTGCAGCGATAAACTTGTGGTGCCATCTGCATGATTTCCCCAAACGGCAGGCATTTTAATAGTACCCGTTTCTGCTTGCCAAATTTCAGGTTGCTTTCCAGATACTCTAAAACGAACTTTAATTTCCCGGCTTTCTTTTCTGGCATTGGCGATGAAATAAATATCGGCTTCGTCGGTTTTTCTGTGGATAAAGCTGATATCGGAAGCATCTTCACTTTCAATTTTAAAATCAGCAGTCATACCGTTATCCTTTAGATAATCAACTATCGAAACGTCGTTTACCAAGCCTTTATCCCAAAGGGAATCACTCAGTCTTTTTACGTCCTCATCACAAGATGGGTAATGTTCTAAACTTGGTGATTTTTTGTGTTTGACGCCAATTACCTTAGCCCCTCCTTTTACTAATTCTTCAATTTTAATAAGTGTTTCTGGTTTTATCCAATCCGATTTCGGTAACATTAACACTTCGTATTGTCCGCCCACAGGGGTACATATTTTTCCGTTTTTAACAAATAAATCTGACAATTTATTCGACCCAATTAAATCGTAATCATATCCTAAATGTTTTATTTCGGGCAACAAAAAAGCGGTATTGGGTGAAGACTCGCCGGTAAACACCAACACATCGGCAACGTTCTTACCTTGCTGAAGCATAAACTGCGAACGTGCGATGTAATCCATAAAAGCTTTTCCTTGACTCCACCACGTATTGAGGCGATTAAAATCGGTACCGTGGTAGCTCAACCCCAAACCGGGAGCCACATCCCAAGGTTGGTGTACATAGGTGTGAAAAATAAATCGGGTAATGCCTTCGGCCCATGCTCTATCGCCAATAGATTTAAGTTGCGCAGGATGCTCATCCCAACCCCCAATACCCGTAAAGGATTCGGCCCCTACGATGGAACTTCCATTTAAATGCGCGATAGAAGACACAAATTTAGGCGAATCGAAAAACGGATAACCACCGCTCCAAAACTCACACATAACAATATCGCCTGTAGCCCCTACTTGCATATTATCGAATGGGCCCCAATAGGGTTCAACTGAAAATTTTAAGCCGTTTTTATGGCATAAATCCCTAAAATGAGCATAATAGTTTTTTGCCATTAAATCACCAATGGTTCTACGGAAATCCCAAAGAAATCGTTCGGATACCTCACCACTTTCCACATAATAACCTGCTAAAGTTGGCAAATATGAAAATAGATTGTAGCCTCTTAATTTTTCGAATTCAGCATCAAATCCTGCCGTCCAATTGGCTGTTCCAACTTCATAACTATCTATTAAACAATTATTAACCGTAGTACCAACTAAATCACCCAACTTGTTAAGAATGGGTTGAATACCACCTTCCCAATACACATCCACTGCCTTTGTACTCATTTTATCCACTTCCAATCCATGGCCACCTTCGGGTGAAGGATGATTTTTTTTGCCTGTTGGGGTATGGCCTAATCTAAGAATCACCCATTCGCCTTTGGGTGCTTTCCATTCAAGTATTCCTTCTTCATTTAAATTGGATGTGATGTCAATAATGTCATGTTTTTGAAGAACGGCTTCGGAAGGAATGTTTTTTGTATCTGGCAATAAATGATTGCGAATACGACCAGATAAACATTTAAAATCTAAATCGTCGATTTTTACGGTGCGCTGTGGTTTGGGGAACGCCACAACTGCGATATCTCTGTAATAGTTTAATTTGGATTCGGGTTGTGGTAATTGCTTTTTAATTGCTTTGCCGCCTTCAACTATGGTTTCGCTAAACACAACGGTTTGCATCGCATATTCTGGGCTTATCCAAGGCCCTCCAGAAGAGGACCAGCCGGCAGTGTTATGAAAAGTGAGTTCTAAACCTAATCGTTTTGCTTCAAGTGCCGAAAAATGGAATAAATCCAACCAGTCTTCACTTAAATAATCGACAGGGCCGGCAGGAAAACCTAAATCCACATTAAACAATTGCGCTTCTTGAATCCCTACTGCTTTCATAGCTTCCAAATCTTTGGTTATTCCAGATTTTGAAACGTTACCGCTTATCCAATGCCACCATGTACGGGCTTTCGCTTCGTTGGGTGGTGTATTGAAACCAGATTCCAACGAATTTTTAACCACTAATTGATTTTGGGCAAAAGTTGAAATAGTGATAAGGCATAAACCTACTATATATTTTAATAATTTACTCATTTTTTTATTCGGTGGTTTATTCAAAGTCTATTCTGGTTTTTATACAGTTCCTTAACACTTCTAAATAACATCTGTTAATCTTTGTTACAGCTGAACACCATGAGTAATATATTCACAACTAATAATACGCCAAGTATAACAAGGATTACAATCATGTATTTCTATTTAATCGATAAATAACTCATCAATATAAGGTCCGCTATCACCTGTGGTTTCCAGCCTAATGCTGTTGGCACCAGATTTAAGCGTAATTATAGTTGGAACAAACTTCCATTCCTTTTCCCAACCACCAGTTGCAGGAAATTCTAAGGTTCTTATGTATTCATCGTTTACAAATAATTTCATAGGATGTAGTTTCCCTTCGTTGTTGTGCATGTAGCGAAAACGAATGCTATAATCTCCCTGTTCGCCATCATTTTCTTGATACCAGGTTACGGAGCCTTCGCCATTTTTGAAATCTACGAACCCACTTCCTTTAAATCGCTGTGCTTCGCTACTTGGTTTTGCTTTACCCTGAAGAATACCTTCCTCTGCTGAAATATTTACACCACGACCAATCCACATATCAGCTGAATGCTCATCCCCCCAAAACAAGCCTTCGTTTTTGCCAAATCGCTCTTCCATGGTTAAAACCTTCTTTCCATTTTCTAGAACAATGGCTTTAACTGTGGTACCATCTGCAATCTGGAACGGTCCTTCATAAAGCTTTCCATGTGTTTCAGGGTTTTCACCATTCGTTGTGTAACGGATTTCTAAACTCGACACGTTAGAATTCCCGAAAACATCAATTTGTTGGGCATCAATTGTTATTTTATTTGAGGTATATAATGCTTTGTCCCCCAAAATTGATGCTATTATTACCGATGCCTTTTTAGCCTTGGGCAATGCTCTTAAAAACAGTCTTGTTTTTCCGAAAAATAAAGCCCTAAAATCAGATTTTGTTCTACTTGTGGGATCTATTGGATTTCCATTTTCCATGGAAATTTTCTTTACATCACCAAGAATATTATAATAGACTTTATTTTCTCCATAAGGGTACAAATTATTGGAGTCATCTAAACTTTCGGAAGTAATGATATAACTGGAAGTAAAACCATCTTCCGCATTTAATTTTTGAATGGTTGTTTTTAACTTTGATGGTTGCTGCGCTGTTGAAAATGAGGTTCTGTTCACTTCCTTTCCGTCAATATAACCTACCGCTTCCAGTTTTCCTTCTTCATAAGGTACCATCCATTCGCATTGCATTTCGTTCCAAACAGTTTCTGGCTTATCCTTTCCTAAAGATTTTCCGTTAAGAAACAATTCTACCTCATCTGCATTGGAATATACCCATACAGGAATTACCGTCCCTTTTTTCATTCTTGGATGCGTCCAATGTGGTAACATATGTATCAATAGTTTTTCTGTCCATTGACTTTGATAGAAATAATACAAGTCTTTTTTGAAGCCCGCAACATCCAAGGCTCCACCCATAAACAAATTAAAAGGCAAACCTCCATGTACTAGACCAGCTTCTCCATAATAATCGAACCCTGTCCATCTAAAATGACCACTGTGCCACGGATTATCGCGCATGACTTCCCAATATTTTCTTGCCGAAACTCGTACCGTAGCATTATCGTAAGAAGAATTGAAGCGTTGTTTTCTATTTTTCCAATCTTTTGGATTAATACCTTCATAGAAGAAAATTTCTTTATCAGTTAGGTTTGGTAACGGATAAGTGCCTGGTAATTCATTATCGCGCCACCAAGTCTGCGTTCTGTAATACCCCCGTGTTTGCCAAGTATGAGGTGCTTCGGTAGAAATAAACGGTTTCTCTAAAGTCTTACTTTCAATAAATGATTGTGTTTCTGAACCGCCGTTTACTCCTTCAATATCCATATCCTCTGGGTTACCAGCCCCTGATGTAAACAATCGGGTTGGGTCTAAACTTTTACCGAATTTTACTAATTCTGTGGCAATATCGCTATGCGTTTCGTTACCCAAGCTCCACACAAAAATACTGGGATGGTTGCGGTCTCTAGTTATCCATTCTTTCACATCGGCTTGCCACCATTCATCAAAGGCCTGTTTACCGTAATCTTGAGGTGCTTTTTTGTGCCAGCCATCAAAAATTTCATCCATAACCAATAGCCCAATTTCATCACAAATATCATAAAACATAGGCGGTGTTGGATTGTGTGACGGACGAATTGCATTGATGCCCATACCTTTTAAAAGCTCCAATTTCCAGCGTAACATGGGTTTTGTCCAAGCGCCTCCCACAGGACCGCCTTCCCAATGTTCGCAAACACCTTTAAGTTTTATATTTTCGCCATTCAACCAAAACCCTGTATCGGTTTTCCACTCAACAGTTCTAAATCCGAAAGTTGTTTTTACTTCATCTATGACTTTTTTGCCATTAAGAATTCGAATAACCGCTTTATATAATCTTGGGGTTTCTGGACTCCATAATTCTGGATTTAAAACATTTAGACTTATTTCTTGGTCAGCATTCGCCAAGAGTTTTTGGGAAACGGTACTTAAAACTTCACCTTGAGGCGAAAACACTTCTAGTTTTAAAACCGCTTCTTTAATACTGTTAACTAAATTTACTTTTGCATTTACAGTGGCTTCTGTATTTGTAATATCGGGCGTAGTTATAAAAACGCCATTTGGCGCAATGTGGGTATTAGACACTTCCACCAATTTTACGGGTGCATAAATACCACATGGATGATACCAGCGCGCTGAAGGCTCTAAGCTGTTATCAACTCTTATGGCAATAGTGTTTTTACCCGCTTTTAAGTGTTTAGAAATGTCGTATCGGAAACTAATATAACCGTAGGGTCGCTTACCTAAATAATTGCCGTTTACCCATACTTCGCTATTCATGTACACACCATCAAAATTGATATAGGTTGTTTTTAAAAGGCTTTCTTTTTTTACATCGAAATACTTACGATACCAGCCAATTCCGCCATCGTGGTAACCACCTCCTTGCCCTTGGTCGCCACCATCGCGAACGCCTTTTTCGAAGGACCAATCGTGGGGTATGTTTAACATTTCCCAAGAGGAATCATCAAAATATTCACTAGAAAACGAAGCAACATCCTCTAGTATAAAATGCCATTGATTGTTGAAATTGGTTTCTATGCGTTGTGAAAAGAGTTCTAACGACAATAGTAAAAACGCTAATATTATTGAGAAATTCTTACCCATTTTATAGTTAAAAAATTATTGTTTCGCCTTTTTATAGTTGGTTATCAAAATTTTACCTTTTCCTTGGAATATCGTTTTGTAAAAATGGTTTATCTCTAGGAAATTGTAATTCTAAAAGCTTTTTCATGCGTTCTTCTACTTCGTTGTATTTAGAATTTCCAGATAAATTCACAAAAGACAATAAACTGTTCTTATGTTCATACAACTCTGCCTGTAAGATTTCATTGGTTACCGAATTTCTCCACTCTGTATATCGCCACTCACCATCTGTAGCCGTACATCCCATAATGTTTTTTCCTCTTGCATAGATACTTGTAGCAACCTCATCCCATTTCTCGTTTGGGTTGTTAAGTACTGGAAGTATACTTTTACCATCAGATTTTGGGCCTTCTAAACCACACAGTTCAACTAGGGTTGGGAAAATATCAACATTTTCAACTAGTGCATCAGAGGCTTCACCTGCAATTCTATCGATATATCCTGTTTCTCTACTAATTATTAATGGCACTCTTACATCAATTTCTACATTCGAGTGTTTACACCATGCTCCATATTCTCCAATTTTATAACCATGATCGCTCATAAAAACAACTACAGTGTTTTTTCGTAAATCCAATTCCTCCAAGGTTTTCATAACCTTACCTACTTGAGCATCTATGTAACTTATAGATGCGTGATAACCATGAATTAAATCGCGTGTTAAATCATCATCTAAATCGCCTTCTTGAGGAATAGCATGATAGCCTCTTAATTCACCCCAATTGGTTAATGCCAACCTATATACATCTTTTGGCTTTTCTCTAGAGGGGATTTTAAAATTGTTTTTATCATATAAATCCCAGTATTTTTTTGGAGCGTTAAAAGGAAGGTGTGGCTTGCTTAACCCTACAAACATCAAGAATTTACCATCTTTAATTTTTTGTAATGTTTCAATAGCATATTTAGCTGCTCGTCCGTCTTTATAGGCCTCATCATCAACATCAGCATCTTCAAAAGCGGGTCCTTTTATTTGGTTTTTACCTTCATTTCTAAGTCGATCTAATAGTGCAATGTTTTCTGGTTTATTATAAGTATTTGGTTCTTTTTCAAAATGAATTGTCCAATTTTCTTTATCATCACTACTTTGATGATACACTTTACCTATACTTACGGTTTGGTATCCATTAGCCTTAAATAATTGTGGCATTGTAACTACATTTTTATGCACTTTACGTAGCGGTGTGAAAATGCTATAAATCCCTAAAGATTCTGGACGTAACCCTGTCATTACACTCATTCTTGAGGGTGCACAAATGGCTTGTTGCGCATAAGCCTTATTAAACAAAACACCTTCATCTGCTAACTTATCAATATTTGGGGTTATGGCTGTTTCGCTTCCGTAACAACCTAATTCTACTCTTAAGTCATCAACATAAAACACCAAAACATTCGGCTGTCCTATAGGGCTGTTTGCCTTTAATTGTTGAGCGCTACCATATAAAAAACTAAATATGACTAGTATGATAATTATGTTATTTCTCATCTACTGTTATTGCTTTATTTAATTATGGTTTGAAATTTATATGACCCAGGTTGAGCAGTTAGCTTATAAAAAGCTTTTGCCTTTTCCTTTAGCATTAGGTTCTTATTTTCTTTAAATGCCTTACCATTAACAAAGAATTGTTCTGAAGTATTTGCTGGAATTTCAATTATGGCTGAAGTATTTGGAGGAACAGTAACGTCTAAGAAAAATGAGTTGTCTTTAATTTCCCAAGACGAAGACACTTTTCCATACGGTGTGTTTAATGATGCGGAAGCAGAATTAAGCGGCTGTCTAGCTTGAGGTGCTATTTTAATAACTTTATATCCTGCCTCTAAAGGCGCAATACCCGCAATACGCTCATACATCCATTCACCAATTGCACCATAAGCATAATGGTTTAAACTGTTCATGCTCATTGGATTATAACCTTCTGTTTTGCTGTAACTGTTCCAGCGTTCCCAAATAGTTGTAGCGCCTTGATTGATTGAATAAAACCAAGATGGATACGTTTCGTTGAAAATTAATTTATACACTAAATCTATTTCTCCCATGTCATCTAAAACTTTTGATAATAATGGTGTTCCTAAAAAACCTGTTCGTAAATGATAATCTGCCTCTTTTAATTTTCGTAATAAATTATTTTGAGCGTTTTCTATTTTTGATTCTGGAAGTAAATCAAATGCTAAGGCTAATAGATATGTTGTTTGTGTTTCTGTAACATCTTTTACCTTTCCTGTTTCATCAAAAAACTTTTCATCAAAAGCTTTAGCTACCTTTTTATATAATGCTTCATATTTTTCTTGTTCTTTAACCTCTCCTAAAACCTGAGCTGTTAATGCTGTTAACTTTGCCGAATGTGCAAAAAATGCTGTACCTATTAGGCTACTCGAGGTATCGCCTCTAGTGTTTCCATTTTCTGGAAAAGGCTGTAACCAATCTGAAAAAGACATCATATTGGATATATAGTTTTTTGATTTTAATTCATGATAGGACACCCATTGTTTCATCATTTCAAAATTATCCTCCAAAAAGCCAACATCACCTGTACGTAAATATATTTTCCAAGGAATAATGGTTCCTACATCGCCCCAACCAGAACTTCCAATTTTATTTCCACGGGCATCAGGAACTGTCCAAGGAATAGCACCATCCTCAAGTTGTGCTTCCCTAACACTTTGTAACCAACTGGCCCAAAACTTATAAACATCGGCATTAAACATAGATGTTGGCCCAAATACTTGCGCATCACCAGTCCATCCTAAACGTTCATCACGTTGCGGACAATCGGTAGGAATATCTAAAAAATTACCACGTAGACCCCAAACGATGTTACTTTGTAGTTGATTTAACTTATCATGTGATGAAGCAAACGTACCATTATCATCAAAATCGGAATATAAAACTAGACCCTTTACCCAATCTTTTGAGGGCTCATTCGAGGCATCAAATCCGCTAAGTTCTACATACCTAAAACCATGAAATGTAAATTTGGGCATATAAGTGATGTCTCCATCTTTAGCAGCTATATAATAATCTGTTGAATGTGCCGAACGGTAATTTTTGGTATAAAACGAACCATCTGGCGATAGCATTTCTGCAAACCTTACTTTTAGGGTGTCTCCCTTTTTCATAGGAACATTTACAACAGGTACACCTACCATATTTTGTTTTAAATCAAATACAGCCACTCCGTCATTACTCGTCATGTCTTGCGGTACTAACTCTATTTTACCTTTTACGGTAGTGTGGCGCTTTGGTTCTAACTTAACATTATCATCAAGAGCTGCAACTTCAACAGTCGTCCAATCTTTATCATCAAAATTGTTAGTCGTCCAATTAGGCATTTCTAAATTTGCATTATAAATTTCACCATCATAGATTTCAGCAAACTGAAGCGGACCATTAGTTGTCCCTTTCCAACTTTCATCAGAAACTATAATTTCTTTAGCGCCATCACTCATCGTTATTTCTAACTGTGCTAAAACTTTTGGCGAAATTGTATTATCCCATGGTGTTGTTCCCCAAAGTAAACGACCCGAATACCAGCCCGAAGCCAGTTCAACACCAATCGTATTTTGTCCAGATTCTATCAATTTGGTAACATCATAAGTTAAGGTTTCAATGCGTTTATCATAAGTGGTAAAACCAGGTGACATCGCATCATCTGAAACATTTTCTCCATTTATAGAAACATCAAACACGCCTTTAGAGGTAATGTATAATCGTGCTGAAGTTACATCGTTGGTTAACTCAAATCCTTTTCTTAAATATTGTGGTTTATGTATGAGTACTTTTCCACGTCCTCTAATACTATCTTTGGCAGTATCCAAACCAACCCATTTGGCTTTCCAATCGCTATTATTTAATAAACCTAATTCGAAGTTTTGAACAGCACTCCACTTTGAAGCTTCATTATCTTGATTCCAATATTTTACTTGCCAAAAAACTTTTTGTCGAGATTTCAAAGCTTCTCCTTCATATTTTACCCATGTAGATTGTGTGGTTTGCTGTTTTTCTGAGTTCCACAAATCAGCATGATCTGGTAATAATTCTGGACTACTAGCTACTACTATTTGATAAGCTGACTGACTTAGCACACCTTCAGAAACTGGTAATTGCCATGAAAAAGTAGGTGAGCTATCATAAAAACCTAAAGGGTTTTCAAACCCCTCGGAAATTGTTAATTTTTGAGCTTCTACAAGAGTTTCTTGTTCTTTACATGATGTAAAGCTCAAAAAAACACAAGCACAAAAAGCAAATAAGAAATGTTTTAAGTTCAATTTTTTTAACATGATTAAAGTTTAGTTTGAATGTTATATGTTCCTGGTTCTGCTAAAATTTTAATTGACTGTTCATCAGAACCGATTAATTTTAAATTTGAAGCTTCTTTTAAAGCATTACCATTTACAAGTAAGTTATTTTGAGTTGCATTTGGAATATGAATTTCAGCAGTTGTATTCGGAGGAATTACAACATCAAGATTAAAAGAATCATCCTCAATTTCCCATGATGAGGACGCTTTTCCATAAGGTGTATTTACACTTGCCGAAGCCGATGTTAATTTTTCGTTTGGTATTGGTGCAATTCTTATTTTCTTGTATCCAGATTCCAAAGGTGCAATTCCCGCAATGCGCTCGTACATCCATTGTCCAATAGCACCATATGCATAATGGTTAAGGCTATTCATACTTTGCGGATTATAGCCTTCTGATTTACTGTAGCTATTCCAACGTTCCCACATGGTTGTTGCTCCTTGATTAATAGAATAAAACCAAGATGGATAGGTTTCTTTAAACAAAATTTTATACATCAAATCTATTTCTCCCATATCATCTAAAACCTTTGGTAAAATAGGTGTTCCTAGAAATCCTGTTCCTAAATGATAATCGGCATTTTTAATTTCTTCAAGTAAATATTTTTGTGCTTTTAGTTTGGTTTCTGGTTTAAATAAATCAAAATATATACCCAGTAAATAACTTGTTTGTGTTTGTCTGTCTTGTTTAAACCTAGCGTTTTCATCAAAAAACTCATTTTCAAAAGCATTGGCGGCAGCTTTATATAAATCTTTATATTTTTTTTCATCATTTATTTTACCCAGAACACCAGCAATTTTGGATATTAAATGTGCAGAATGGGCGAAATAGGCAGTGCTAATTAATTCTTTTGGTGTATCTCCTCTATTTCCTTTTTTCAGAGTTTTTGAAGGATAAGGTTGTAACCAATCTCCAAACGAATGCATTATTGGAATATAAGCTTTGTCATTAACTTTAGATTGATAATACCCAACCCATTTTTTTGCAGATTCATAACTCTCTTCAAGTACTGTAATATCTCCTGTTATATTATAAATATCCCAAGGAATAATAACACAAGCATCGCCCCATCCAGAACCTCCATTTTTATTTTGAAGCACATCTGGCACTATAAAAGGAACTAAACCGTTTTTGTGTTCAGACTGATTTTCTCTTAAACTTTGCAACCAAGCTGTCCAAAAGGCATGTGTATCATAGTTAAATAATGCTGTTGGAGCTATAACCTGAGCATCTCCGGTCCACCCTAAACGTTCATCGCGTTGTGGGCAATCCGTTGGAATATCGAAAAAGTTACCTCGCAAACCCCAAGTGATATTCTCTTGAAGTTGATTGAGTTTTTCATGTGACGAGGTAAAAGTTCCTTTAGCTCCAAAATCTGAATGTTGTACTAATCCTTGCACCCAATTTGATTCAGGTTTTTCTTGTTCATTATAACCACTTAATTCAACATATTGAAACCCATGAAACGTGAATTTAGGCATATATTCTATAACGCCATCTTTTGAGGCTACATAGTAGTCTGTAGAATGTGCAGAACGATAATTTTTGGTGTAAAATGTTTTATCTGCAAGTAACATTTCAGAAAAACGGATTTTTAAAGTGTCTCCTTTTTTCATTGGAACTTTAATTTTTGGGACGCCTACCATATTCTGTTTCAAATTAAAAATAGCTGAATTACCTTTTACTGAAACAATCTCCACATCGTTAATAACTGTTTTAATTTTTACGGTGTTATGGCGTTTTGGTGATAGTTTAACAGATTCTACTATCGATTCTGTTTCAACTTGTTCCCATGACGCATCATCAAAATTTGTAGTTGTCCATTGTGCTATTTCTAGATTAGCATCATAAATTTCACCATCGTAAATTCCTGCTAATCTTATTGGGCCATGAGTTGTACCTTTCCAGCTTTCATCGGATAAAACGGTTTGCTTTGTTCCATCTTTCATGGTTATTTCTAACTGGCATAATATTTTGGGAGAAGCAAAATTTTCGTAAAGCGCTCTTCCTCTACTTATTCTTCCCGAGTGCCACCCTGAAGCTAATTCTACCGCTATGACATTTTTACCAGTTTGTAAAAGCTCAGTAACATCATAGGAAATTGTTTCAATACGATGATTGTATGGCGTCCAACCTGGAGGCATAACATCATCACTTACATCTTTTCCATTTAAATGCACATCAAAAATACCTTTTGCTGTAATGTACATTCTGGCTGAAGCTACATCCGAAGATAGTTCAAAACCTTTTCTTAAATATTGTGGTCTGTGCATTAAAAACTTTCTAACGCCCTTAATGCTATCTTTTGCAGTATCTAATCCTGTCCATTTGGCTTGCCAATCGTTATTGTTTAATAGTCCCAACTCAAAAGAATTGATTTCGCTCCAATCTGAAGCGTTTTCATCTTGATTCCAAAAGCGCACTTGCCAGAATACTTTTTGACGTGACTCGAGTGGTTTCCCGTTATATTTGACCCATGTAGATTGCCCTGAAATTTGTTTTTGAGTATCCCATATATCCGCATTATCAGGTAATAAATCAGAACTACTAGCTACCATTATTTGATATGCCGACTGACTTGACACTTCCCTAGATGTTGGCAATTGCCAAGAAAAAGTTGGCGTGCTATCGTAAAAACCTAAAGGATTTACAAATCCTTCGGAAATTTTTAATGACTTAGGTTGCTCAATTAGCTCATTTTTACAAGAAATGCATAAAATGCTTGCAAAAACCATTATTAACGAATAAAATTTGGTTTTAAATCCCATGGTAAAGCTAATTTCAGTATCATAATTAGATTATAAAATTTCAAGAACAATATGTTGCTTTTTTTAGATAAAACTATCCTGCTCTATCTCGTATACTTTTATTTTTATTAATTTAAGTTTTTATTGCCAAAAAAAATCTAACAAATAAAAAGCCAGAAACACTTAACTTTCTGACTTTTTAGATTTAATTTGAACTAAAACTTACTTTATAATAAGCTTCTTATAATATACGTTTTGATTTTCATCCGCAATTTTTATGAGATATAGTCCTGATTTAAATCTGCCATCATTAGATATTTGAAAATTGCTTGTATTAGTTGTAGCTGTATAAGTTAGCTTACCTAAAATATCATAAATTGATACTTTTGCATTATTCACACCGTCCAACTCGATGGTGAAATTGTTAGTAGCTGGATTGGGATAAACCTTAACTGATATTGAATTAGCATCCACCTCATTTACACTTAAAGTTGTAGATTCTACAATCCATTTTGATCGATCGTCTGTGTTTCCAATGTGCTCAATAATCCCATTCAAATTATGATAGATATAATTTGAACCGTTTCGTGTCTGGAATTGATAGGTACCATCACCGCTATTATAAATGACTGTAAACTGTTTATCTGTATCTTCTCTTGGTGCTCCAAATCCAGTATTGATAATGTCATTTGGCGGGTTGCCAGCAGCTCTTAGGATACCTCTGTCCGATCTTTTACTTTCTATATTATAATAATTCCCAACTTTAACAAACTCCCATTCTTTATCACCAGGAGCTACATTCGTACCATTGTCACTCTCAACAACATCAGCACCTACAGAATGCATATATTTTCCAGTAACGTAATTCTTCAACCTGTAAATATCACCTGTTAAATCGGTGGGATCAAATAATCGAAAATTGACAGTAATTTGTGTAGAAGAAACAGTTTCACTACTTGCGTTATATGCTACAGCTTGAAGCGTATAATCTCCTTCGGTAGTCGGTGTCCAGTCAATAGAATAAGGCGCTGTACTATCTTCTCCAAAATATGTACCATTAACCAAAAACTCTACTTTAGAGATACTTCCATTTTCATCAACAGCATCTGCAGAAATCTGAACCGTTTCTCCAATATCAAAAATACTGCCATTAGTTGGCGATGTTAATGACACCCTAAATGGATCTAGAATTATACCTAAATCTATAATTTGAAGATATAGCGGTTGTGCATTACCTGAACCATTTTCCATCAAATAAAAATATAATTTACCATTATCAATATACACCTGACCATGATCAAAAGTTCTTCCAGAAGTAGCTTGATACACTCTTGTGAAATTGTTTGTGCCCCCTTGAGCTTTTTCAACAAACACACGCCCACCAGTTAAGCCAATAATAAATATATCATCCCCAGCAGTATAAATAGCTTCTGCTCCTGAAAAATCTTCTGAGGTGATAAAATCTGTAGCTCCTGCAGGTTTGTAAGTATGTAAATACTTGGTAACGTTAAATTGATTGTCTTTTACCCTACTTATAATATGAACATCCTCATTTTCCGTAACCGTCCAATCAAAATCTTGAACAATATTTATTGAATTTACATTGGTCCCTTGTACATAATCACCAGGCTCCATAACTTTTATAAATTCGGCATCATATAAGGGCAAATTAAAACTTTGCCCCTGGTGGTTTTTCCAACCTGTAAATCCATTTTGATCATCGGAGTAAGCATAATACACACCGTTTTGATATTCGTACTTATCGGTATTATTTTGTGATCTTTTTTGGAAACCAATTCGCATCTTTCCATTAACATACTTAATGTCACCATAAAGTCCCCAATTATAAGTTATCCCTGGTTGGTTCCTAGCGTTTAACACGTTAAAATGTGTAAAACTAGACCATGTAGATGTACTAGCATCGTATTTAGAAAACTTATATGCCCCATTATTATTACCACCTTCTCGCATGTACATAAATAAATCTCCAATATCATTCAAGAAAAATTTAGGATAGGTTAACGCCGAAAAATTATTATAGTCCTCACCACCGTTAAGACTTAAGTGCTTATATCCTCCAGTAGAATTTTGCACAAATTTATCCAGCGTGAAGTCAACATCAGGGAGTGCTGCAGCATTTGCTACAGAAAAGGAATACCTAAAATAATCGTCACTCAAACTACCATCAGAAGGTCTTGTATTGCTGTAGGAATGCATATCATATAACAAATGAATTGTCCCGTTTAAAGGACTTATACCAACTGCAATCGTATTGTGCGATTCGCCTATCCACCATTTATTTTGATAACCTGTATGTCTATGAGGGAACTCGATAGTTACCATGGTTCCTGTATTAGTATTATAGCGTGTAAGCATCACATTACGTACGCCTTTGCCACCTTTATACCAAGTCATAAAAACATACTCATTGTAAGTTTTTATACAATCGCCATGGGCTGAAATATTTCTACCAAAAAAATAATCATAAGGCGCTGATTCACCAGTATTAGCAGCTCCACTCGTCACCTTACTACCATCAAAATGTAAACCAAAATCGGTGATTTTAATTTCATTTTCTAAAACGACTTGCGTAAAACTAGCCTGTACAAAACATAGTGCGATTATTACATGGATCTTTTTTACTAAAATCCGTGAGATAAGTCTCTTTTTTTTCATGCATTTTCCTTTTTTATTCAAATTTGAATTTGAAAATAAAATTATCAAATAAATCATTACGCAGCATCCTGCTGTATCCTGACTATAAATCAGAAATCTGACCTTTTTAAAACCGACCAATTTGAAGCGTTATTATGAACCAATGATAACGGTTTTTGTGGAGCGCATAGAGGTACTTGTTCTTGAGAATTAACAATTAAAGTATCAGGTAGTCGATATTTTAAAACTGTAACTACGTTAAATCCCATTTCTAAAAAATATTTAGCTTTATCAGCACCATTATTTTTTAAGGTTTTTTGTTTCTATAAACATAAAGCATGGACTCTGATATTTGTATATATCTCATGCGCGCTTCATCTAGTTTTTCATTTAGTGTAATCTCGCTTTTATTATAAGGTATAGGTTCCTCTTCCTAAAGCTTAATAGTTTGTAAATTAATCTTGACTAAAAAGATTTGAAACGCTAATTAAAAAGCCAAATACTATCAGTTTAAATATATTTTTACACATTTTAATTATATTTTCTTGGTTGGCGTTTTCGCATTTTATTAGCAACTGCGTTTCCTTTAAACTTTTCTTTAACCGGATTCCATATTAAGGTTTCATTCAATTCATAAGCAATATTTGCAATATTGCAAATGGTGGCGGATCGATGACCAGTTTCTACATCACAAATTGGTTGATTCCTTGATTTTATAGCGGCCAACCAATCCTCATAATGATTGCCATTATTTTTAATAAGGGTTTCGAAATCGACATTCATAGCCGACAGGATATCTGATGGTGTTGTTTCTAAATATTCTCGGCTAACATCCATAGAACCAAGCGCACCTATAAAACGAACTCCCCAACCACGACCAAAGTCCTCATGAATCATTTCAATTCCGTTTTCATAATACATTTTCAGACCTCTTAAAGCCTTGGGATTTTGAGGTGGTACATACTTAATAGGTCCCGTTCTATCAGTACCTATACACCACTGCACAATATCGAACATATGCGCTCCCCAATCTGAAAGTAAACCACCTGCTGTTTCTTTATAATCTCGCCATTTAGGATATGTTTTTACAATCTCTGGAGCTATTTGATTGTTATATGGCAATAAAGGAGCTGGACCACACCATAAGTTCCAATCGAGACCTTTGGGAATTGGTTCTCCTAGTAAATCATAAGGTTTTGCAGGATCTCCAACACTAACAAGTATTTGTTTAATTTCACCTAATGCTCCACTATCTATAATATCTTTAGCCTTTCTAAAACGTTCCCAGGAACGTTGCATACTACCCACTTGCAAAACTCTACGATTTTTTTTCGTAGCATTTACCATTGCTCTACCTTCTTTAATCGTATTTGTTAAAGGTTTTTCGCAAAACACATCTTTACCAGCATTCATAGCATCTATGGATTGGATGGCATGCCAATGATCAGGTGTAGCAATTACTACTGCATCAATGTCGTTTCTAGATATGAGCTCTTGATATTCGGTGTATGTTTTTACACCAGTATAGTTACTAATTCCTCTTTTCTGCGCATAGTAATCTTTAACAACATTTTTAAACCATTTTTGTTTAGTTTGCCAAACTTCAGCCCCGGCTACTATTTGAACATCGGTTTTTGAAATAAAATAATTGGCTAAAATACCACCTTGCTTACCTAAACCGATAAACCCTAAATTAATCCTATCACTTGGTGCCGTAAATCCTTGTCCTAAAACATGTCGTGGAATTATACTAATTCCACCCATAACAAGTGTTGTGTTTTTAATAAAACTTCTTCTTGAGGCTACGGCACTATTATCAGATTTCTGTTTTTTTGATTTAGACATGTTTTGTGAATAAATTAAATTTAATAATTATGGCATATAAAATACTTCTTCTAAAGGAACGGAAACAGGCGAATTATCAGGATTAACCTCCATAATATCAGCCATAAAATCCCACCATTTTTTCACAATATCATTATTGGCTAAATCTTGTGAACCACCTTCACCTGATACCTTTTGAAACGCAAATAACGTGCTTGTTTCTTCATCTAAAAAAATAGAGTATTCACTCACTCCATTATCTTTAAGCAGCTGTCTTAATTCAGGCCATAATTGGTCATGACGTTTTTTATACGCCGCCTTTTCACCTTCATTCAATTTCATTCTAAATGCTAGTCTTTTCATAGTTTTATTTTTGTATTCTATTTAATTGAATTTTAGAGTATTTCGTTCGAAAAAAAAACATTCTACCCTAAATTAAGGATAGAATGTTTTTTAATTAAGTGTTATAAAGTATAGAATACTATTGCTTTACTATTTTTTTAGTAAGGCTTCCATTTTCTCCTTTAAAATCTACTATATACATACCACTTGTTAAACCGCTAATATCTAAATTAAGTGAAGATTCTCCATTTAATTTTCTTGAAAGAACCTCTTGACCTAACAACGAATAAATTGCTACTTGACTTATGTTTGAAGTTAAACCTTTAACAAACAATTCATTTTTAACTGGGTTAGCAATAAAAATTGAGCTGGCATCAAATGCTTCTGTGCTTAATGTAGAAACAAGAATGAAACGAATTGGGCTAATTGTACCCCCATTTTGAAACAGTACTTGATCACCTGCTGAAGATGGAGTTACACTATATCTTAAGTTTCCTTGTCCCGGAGGTTTAGCGAACAATGCATTGTTTCCAGCCCCAGTCCAACCAGTCGCTTTTCTCCTTTGAAACTGATCATATTCGTAGTTTGGATCCATGGTATCACCTATCGGCTGACCTGGCATAACAGTAAGCCTAATTTCAGGATCTACTCCAGACCCATCATAAGTTGATTGATCTACAGCCATGGTAAAGTCGCCAATACCAGGAATAGTTGCCCAAATTTCCACATACCCAGCAGAAGCCGGCATTCTATGGTCTGTTACAGTCCAAAGTTGAGTTGGATCATCGCCCGGTAACAATGCTGCCCATTCTAAATCACCAGTAGTGCCATTAATGGTCATGTAAAGCTCGGATGACACATCACCACCAACACCACATGTTGAAATCTTATAAATACCAGGCTCATTCCATAGTTCAGGACATGGTTGCGCATGAACTTGAAGCGCAAACAAGGCTAGTAGTAAAAATGCAGAAATTTTTAAAGTAATTTTTTTCATAATTAATTAGATTTTAGTTTTAGTTAATATATAACTGGATTAATAATGACTAAAATTACATTTACTTATTTTATAAAGTATCCTGTACTTTCCTGTATCAATATCAGTTGAATAAAAAATGGCAACTAATTGTTCTCTTTTTTAATCTATTTTAGGGTGTTTTCTACTTTACAATAAGTGTCACCTTATGCAAATCTTTCTCCATAGAAGAGCTTCCTACCGATATGGTAAAGGTTCCAGGTTCCACAACCTTTTTCATATCTTGATTTAATACATTAAGTTCATCAAAACCTAATGTAAACCTTACCGTTTTTGTTTCGCCAGGATTTAAAGTGACTCGTTTAAATCCTTTAAGCAATTTTAGATATCTTCCTACGGATGCAAAATCGTCTCGCACATACATTTGCACGACTTCATCTCCAACTCTATGACCAGTATTAGTGACTTCAACTGAAACCGAAGTTGTTCCATCTGGATTGATCCTTTCGTTTTCCAATTTTGGTGTACCATATTTAAATGTAGTATAACTTAAACCATAGCCAAACGGAAATAAGGGTGACTTATCACTAAATCTATACTTTCCTTTTCCAGATCCAATAAAATCAGGACGTTCAAGATAAGTTACAGGCACTTGCCCAACGGAGCGTGGAAAAGACATGGTTAGTTTACCTCCTGGGTTTACGTCTCCAAAAATAACATTGGCAACCGCATCACCTGCCCTCATGCCTCCATACCACGTTTCAAGTATAGATGGTATATTTTCGGCAATGTAGTTTATACTCAATGGACGTCCATTAACTAGAACAACAATTACTGGCTTTCCAGTTTTATGAATAGCCTCTACTAATTCATTTTGAACGCCATATAAATCAAGATCAGAACGGTCTCCGCCTTCACCACAGGTTCTATGAGAACTACCCACCACTAAAACAACAGCATCTGATTTTTTTGCAGCAGAAACAGCCTCAGGAAACCCTTCTTTTGAAAAACTATCAATATCACAACCTTTAGCATAGTTTATTTTTACTTTATCACCTACTTTTTTCTTTAAACCATCTAGAACTGAAACATAATATGGTGGTAACCCTGAATAGCCACCCAATAGTTTATATGTTCCCTTTTTAGGTCTTTCTTCGTGAGCATTAGGCCCAATAACCGCTAAGGATTTTATTTTTGATAAATCTATGGGTAATAGGTTATTATCATTTTTTAGCATGATAATAGATTTTTCGGCAATCTCTAATGCAAACTCACGATGTTCATCACGACCAGCATTTACTGTTTCTTCGTCAATTTCTTTTGGCTCTTCATCAAATAAACCTAATTTATATTTTGCGGTTAAAATGCGTGATGTAGCTTTGTCTATATAAGGCATCAATGAAGGATTCTGAGTTACTGTATCCTTCAAAATATTGCTGTGATACGTTGCTAATTCAACATTCTTCCCAATTACCAAGTCCATATCAACCCCCGCTTTTAATCCTAAAATAGCCGCTTTAGTTCTGGTTTCAGGAATGAAATGCATGGTTTCTAATCTTCCTACATCGTTATTATCTGAAACAATAAAACCATCAAAACCTAGCTCATCTCTTAAGATATCCTTTAACAACCAGGTATTCATATGACATGGCACGCCGTTAAAATCTTGATGCCCTGGCATAACAGAACCTACTTGTGCTTCCTTTACTGCCGCCTCAAACGGTGGCAGGTAAACCTCACGTAAACGACGTTCAGACATGTCACTAAATCCTCCATTTATACCACGACGGTTTTCTGGGTATCCAACAAAATGTTTAGCCGTTGCTATAACATGATTTTCATCAAATTGCTCATCACCCGTACCTTGTAAACCATTGATAAATGCAACGCCCATTCGCGAAACTAAATAAGGGTCTTCACCATACGATTCTTCAACACGACCGTAGCGCGCATCTCCTGCATACACATCCAAATTAGGTGAGTAACAATGTGTAACACCCAAAGCACGTGCTTCTAGTGCTGTTTGGGACGCCATTTTTTTAATGAGTTCAGGTTCCCAAGTTGAAGCACAAGCCACCGCTTGCGGATAAACAGTGGTATTACCATAATAGTCAAGCACTAGCCATAATCCATGTAATGCTTCTCCATATTTCATATAAGGAATACCTAGTCTGTCATTAGCAGGCGCATCTTGTGTCATTTCTGCTATTTTTTCGTCAAGTGTCATTTCACTGATAAGTTGCTCTACTTTTATAGCTATTTCAGAATCCTTTTGATTGACTTCTTTACTAACTTGTTTTGAATTACAACTCAAACAAGTTATTGTAATAAGGGTAATAAATAATACTTTTTTCATGAGTTATTTTATTGTTAGTTTTTTAAAAGTTTCGGATACCAGGAAGAATTTTCAAATTAACTTCTTCTTGGTTAAAAGGCCATTTTAATATAATTAGTTTTTGGCTGTTCTCATCCCAAATAAAATCTGAAGGATTTGATCCTTCTCGTGCTTTATATATTTCTAATCCTACATTTTTTAAAGGGTTGTAATACATTACAAAATCATCATTTATAATAATCGAAAAACCGTCAGGATAATGCCTGTTGGCTCCAATAAAAATTTTGGAAGCACCTTTACTGTTATCTGTTTTTATATTTAAATTTAAAGTTCTTGTGGCATGATTGAATAAAAACGATTGAATATCTCCGGCAATTGTTTGCGGAAAAGGACGTGAAATTACATCTGTAATATATTTGCGTTCTACAGTTCCTGCATCTGTTTTATCACTAAAGATTGACCAAGTTGAAGGCCCACCAGGAAGGAAATTTTGCATGGTTCTATTGCCCAAAAACCAAGCTTTTATGGAGCCAACGCCCATACGATCAAAAACCTCTGCAGTTCGTATATAGAGTTCTCTATATTTTAATTGCCCAAGATTACCTTCTATAATGGTATCTGTAGTTGCAAACGTTGGGAACCCCCATTCACCAATAAGAATTGGGGCCTTTAGCATATCAGATTCTTTATCGAATCTATCCATATTACGTTTTATAAAACTAATATCATTTTGATATATATGTGGCGCAAAAATGATGTTCTTTCGATTGATAGGAGCCGTTATTTCTGAATATTGATTATTATCGACTTTCTCACCTTTATTCATAAAGATGGACTGAAACAATATCATTTTGTCAGGATTTATTTTTTGGCTTTCATCAATGATTTTTTGATATAATGGAATGAGGTATTTATTTGTAAGATCTTCATACGAAATATCCATAGTTAACTTTCTGGGTTCGTTAACTACGTCATAGCCTAAAACGTATGGTTCATTGGCATATCTATTCCAGATGACTTTCCAAGCATCTATGTAAGTTTGGTATTCATTCTTTTTGTTTTGCCAAAACTCTTCCCAAACAAACTTATCTGCGCCGTACACCGTCATTTTGAAAACCGTTTTGATATCTGAATGTCTACCCAATGCCACAAGAGAGTCTAATTTTTTAAGATAGTTAGGCTCAAGTTTACCACCAGGGAAATCACTAAGTTTACCCAGTTCTAAACGAACCACTTGAGTGTTGGCACCCATTCTTACCTGACGAACATAGTCATCACTATTAAAAAAAACTTCTCCTTTATGATCGTTCGTATTTACTACAAACCCTCTAGGTATAATATGCCTTCCTAACTCATCTCTGAGACCATGTTTAATTTGTGAAAACGTATGCATGGTACTAAAAACAAAAACAAGTAGAATTAATCGAACTTTTACTAACATGATTAAAGATTTTGTATTTAATTAAAATGAGCTATTTCTTAAATCAAAAATAGCGTGTTGATATCAGGTTTGTATCCTGTACCGTTCTGCAAAATGGAATATTTAAATAAAAATAATGACTTGATATCCTTGTTCATCATTTTACAAAAAATAAAAGACCGAAAGCATAAATCTTTCGGTCTTTTAATACTAAAACTAAACTAAATTTTATCTATATCCATTATTTGTTGGGTCTGACTCCAATAAATCTGGGCATAATTGTATTTAATTTAAAGGTAATTCAAAAACGATAATCTTTTATATTGCATTAGGATCATGGGTTTTGAATTATATATTTCGAACAACATTTAGAATCAACTGTTAATAACCTGGGTTTTGAGTCAAATTTGGATTTAATAATAATTCATTTAAAGGAATTGGTAACAAAACATGATAATCCTGTATGTTTGCCCCTGGGGTATACGTTTTAAATTCTGCATTACGCACAACATCTAAATAAATGCCCCATCTAATTAAATCGTATCTTCTTGTTGCCTCTGCCGCCAATTCCCATTTACGCTCATCATAAATAGCTTCTCTAAACTGTTGTTGAGAAAGCCCTACTAATTCCCATTCTGCTTGAGTGGCATAAGCACGTTGTCTAATAGGATGAATATATTGATAGGCATTCGTTGGACCATTTAATTCGTTCTCACATTCTGCGGCCATTAAATAAACATCCGCCAATCTAAATACTAATCTATTATCGCCATGATTAAAACGAGGGGAAGTCTCAAAATTTAAATTCATAAACTTAGGCATATATGTATGATTCAATTGAAAGCCCTCGTAAGTATCCATAATATTTAATGGTCGTCGCAAATCATTCATTGGAAATTTATTGGTAAAGTCTAACGATGCTATCTGAAGTCCAGTACCATTAAACTCTTCTCCATTAGCTGACAAAGCAGCCCTTAACGGATCCCTATCTGCAGCATTGGCCGGCTCATCCCTAATACGTGGATTGAAGAGACTTGGTCTCCAATAATTATTTCCGGCAAATGCCGCTCCTGGGAAAGCTGGTTCAAACATACCTGTAATATCCTTGGCAAAGTCTAAAGACCAAATAATTTCTTCATTGTATTCGTTGTTTGGATTAAATACATCTGCGTAATTAGGCAACAAACTATGAGGAGATTGGTTTATAATCTCCAAGCATTTATCCAATCCGGCTTGCCAATCTCCAGCTTTCATGTGTATTTTAGCCTCTATAATGGCTGCCGCCCATTTAGATGCTCTACCTCTATCCTCTGTTGGAAATACAGATGGCAAATTATTTTGCGCAAACTCTAAATCATCCAATACACTGGCTAGTATTACATCTTTATCGGTTCTTCCTAATTTAGCAATCTCTTCCAATGGAAGAACTTCAGTATAAAAAGGTGCATCACCCCAAAGGTTGGTAATATGCCAATAAGCCATCCCACGGATGAATCTGGCGTCTGCAATAACATCGGTCTGAACATCCTCAGAAATCGCTCCATTTCCTGAAACTCGCTCAATAATAGTATTGGTATTTAAAATAACTCTATAAAGATTCTGCCATGTATCTGATACACTCATTAACTGATTCGATAGGTCAGCAGTTACTGCACTCAATGTATAATTACCCATTACCTCAAAAATTGGATGCGTACGATTGGGTTCAATAATATCCACCCCGTTGTCGTACCAATTATCTAACCCCGCTTGACCGTAAATAGAGTTATTTTTAAGTATGGAGTATATACCGGTCATGCCTTGTCTTGCATCCGCGTCAGATGCAAAGAAATTATCCGGAGAAATAATATCTCGCGGTTCTTCCTCTAAAAATGAATCACAACTAAAACAAGTGATTATAATCAAGGAAATACAAAAAATTAATTTATTTGTTTTCATAGTAATAATATTTTTAAAAAGTTACGTTAAGTCCCAAACTTAAAACACTGGCATTAGGATATTCGCCTCCAGCAAATCCTTGTTGGATATTATCTCTACCATATCTACTTGTTTCTGGATCGATTAATCTAAAATCGGAGAGCAACAATAAGTTCGTTCCTGTCGCATAAATTGACATATTTTTAACACCATTCCACCCCATTTTATCAACTGGTAAATTATAGGTAAGTCTTACATTCTTTAGACGTAAATGTGTACCGTCCTCAACATCGACAGAATTGGGAACATAAGCCCCTTCTACAAATCCGGGTCTAGGAATATCAGAATTTGGATTCTCAGGTGACCAATAGTTAACAACCTCCGCATACTTCGGAACCTCACCACGAATGAAAAAATTAGTACGTGTTCTGGTATTAAAAACCTCATTCCCTACGGTTCCTTGAATGTAAATACTTAAGTCGAAATTTTTATAGGAAAAATTGTTTTCAAACCCGTAAATTAAATCTGGGAATGGATTACCTAGTACGACATAATCTTCTGGGGTAATATCACCACTACCATCTCTATCGTCATATCTAGGGCCACCAACAGCATTAGTTGCAGGATTTTGTCCTGAACCATCAATTTCTGCTTGACTTTTCCATGTCCCTAAATACTGAGCTCCTGTAAACACTGGAACTGTTTCCCCTACAATTATTCTTAAGTTTCCTGCCCCTAAAACTGGATCTGTAATTACATCTATAAACTCTTGACCACCAAGATCCAATACCTTATTTTTATTAGATGACAATGTTAAGGTAGAGTTCCAATTAAAATTAGAATTAGAAATATTAGTAGAATTAACCAAAAATTCCCATCCTCTATTCTGTAAGGAGCCTACATTTTGTAATTGAGATGTATATCCTGTTTGTCTTGGAATCGTTACTTCTAATAGTAAATCTTCAGTTTTTTTCGAATAATAATTAAATTCTGTAAATACTCTTCCTCCAAAAAGTGAGGCTTCCAAAGCAAGATCAAATGAAGTGGTCGTTTCCCATATTAAGCTCGGATTTTCTGGTCTTCCTAAAACAACACCCGGTAACTCAGTACCGTTATAAGTAGTATTACCCTCCGAATAAACACCTAAAGTATTATAAGGCCCAATAGCTTGGTTTCCTGACTTACCATAACTGGCTCTTAACTTCAAGTCTTGAAAGATGTTTTGATCTTGCATAAAAGATTCTTCCGTAATTTTCCATGCACCTGCTATAGAAGGATAAAATTCATACTTATTACCTGGAGCAAACACAGAACTACCGTCACTTCTTCCTACTAATGTTAATAAGTACTTGTCTTTATAGGTATAATTTAATCTACCAAAAAAGGAGACAAGTGTTCTTTGGGTATATCCAGATTCCACCAAATTTCTTGAAGGATCTGTACCTGTTCCTAGGGAATTGTATGTTGTGGCATCAGTAGTAAAGCCAAAGGCTTGGGCAGTGGCGGTTTCTGTTACATCTTTCTGGAAGGATGCACCTCCTAAAATAGTATAGTTATGATTGTCTCCTATTATCCCAGAGTATTGAACCGTATTTTCATTATTCCAATTGATGCTGGATACAGTTCTAATTCTAGCATTACTGTCCCCTGGTTGCAAATCTGGTCTTTGGCTAGACGTAAATTCATTTCTTTTAGAGTTAGTAATATCGGGATTAAAAGTAGACCTAATAATTAAATTTTCAATAGGGTTATACTCTAAATATAGTGTTCCTAATAAATTGCTAGAAGTAGTTTCATCAATATCTAATTGTGACGTGGCAACTGGGTTATTAAAAGGGTTTCCAGTTACTTCATTAGCACCATTGAACGAACCATCATCATTATATATGGGTTGGGTTCGTAAAATTCCTAGAAGGCCTGAATAACCTATTACACCATTATCTTGTTTAATACGTGAATAATTAATCCGTGCACCCGCTTTTAATTTGTCACTTAGTTTAAAATCCAGATTAGACCTGAATATATACTTTTGTATTCCTGAATTCTCAATAATACCATCTTGATCGAAAAAATTAAGAGAATTATAATAATTGACACTACCATTTTCTGATGTACCTGCAATAGAAACATCAGCATTATATATAGGAGCCGGATTTACTAACAGATCGAAAAAATCGTTATCTGGATAGTCAGACGGATTTCCGGGAAATGGTAAAGCCGCTACTCCTCTTAAAATAGCATCCTGATTGGTATATTCAATTTGTTGCGCTTGAGTTAAATATTTCGGTCTTTCAGGCACTAACTGCGAACTTGTGTAAACACCCACATTAACTTGCGGTTTTCCTCCACCAATATTTGCGCCACTTTTTGTAGTTACCAATACAACACCATTTGCACCTCTAGATCCATAAATAGCTATGGAAGAAGCATCCTTTAATATCTCAATAGACTTAACATCATTCGCATTAAGATTGTTTAAGTTAAAGTTTGTACCTACAATAATACCGTCAATAACCCAAAGTGGTTCGTTACTACCAGTAATAGAGTTACCACCCCGAACTCTAATAGCAGTACCTGCGCCTGGTGCACCACTGGTTTGTGTGACTTGCACACCCGCAGCTCTACCTTGCAGCGCTTGGTCAACCCTTGATACAGGTAAGGTTGCAACATCTTCACCACTTACTGAGGAAACCGAGCCTGTTAAATCTGATTTACGTTGTGTACCATAACCAATAATAACAACTTCATCTAGTTTATTATCTGCTTCTAAACTAATGTTAATTTGAGTTTGATTTCCTACCAAAACCTCTTTTGTAGCATAACCAACATACGAAATTGATAATGTACTTTGAGAGTCTGCTTCAATTGTAAAATTTCCATCAAAATCTGAAGTCGTTCCTCTAGTGGTTCCTTTAACAATGATTGTTGCACCAGGTAGAGGTTCTCCATCAGCTTTTACGGTACCCGAAACCGTTTGTGAGTTGGCTATTGCCATACCAGACAAGACCAAAACTGCACACATCCAAGTTTTACTAAAACTTGAGAGAGTTTTACATCTAATTTTTAAATTCATAAATATTTAGTTAATTAATTGTTCGTTGTTAATCAAATATATTCACCCATTATTAACCAACCATCCTGCACAATCCTGATATAATCATAGTTTAGCACCATATTCCTTCTAAAACTTTAACACTTAAAAACCGTTAAATAGACTTATTTTATTCATTTTATTTAAAAGAATAATTTCAATTTATACATCAAAAAAAATAAATTTTTATTTTTTACTATTTATGACTTGCACAGGATGGAGCAGGTTACTTGATCAAACTATAAGTATTATTTTTAAAAGATAATAATTGTTACCTCAAGACAATTTAAACTGTGATTAATTTTTAAAATCTATGATAAAGAAGAGCCTGTTTTTTAAGATTCTTATTATTCTATTAATAACTAATATTGATTTAAACGCGCAAAAAAACAATCTCCATTTACCTATAATTGATGAGAGTGTAATTTTTGAAGAACTAGATGGCATTGTTGCAGTAGAAGCCGAATTTTTCTACAAGCACACCTTAGCAGAATTAAGACAATGGTACATAACATCCAAAAATGAAGCACCAAAAATAGGGCGTGATGATGATGCACAACATTGTTATGATGCTAGTAATAATGCATACCTTGAAATATTACCCGATGAGCGTGTGACGCACGATGACCAATTAATACATGGAGAAAATTTCACTAATGAACCCGGTAAAATGGGTGTTTTAAATTACAAGGTAAAGTTTAACACTCCAGGTCGTTATTATGTCTGGGTACGCGCATTTAGCACTGGTGGAGAGGACAATGGCATTCATGTTGGCTTAAATGACACATGGCCGGAACATGGCCAACGTATGCAATGGTGTCAAGGAAAAAACCAATGGACTTGGGAAAGTAAACAAAGAACCAAAGAAATACATTGTGGTGTACCTCATGAAATTTATTTAGATATACCTAACGCGGGAATTCATGATATTCAATTTAGTATGAGGGAAGATGGTTTTGAGTTTGATAAATTTATTTTAACTAAAGATATCAACTACGTTCCTATTGAAAAAGGCCCGAAAGTCACTGTCACTCATGGAGTTCTGCCAGAATCGTTTCCTGAAGTTAAAGTACCGTCATATTTTCAAACAATATGTGGATCTTCAGTAGAAACCAGATGTATTGCTGCTCAAGAATTCCCCATTGACGGAACAAACTTTTATAAAAATGGAAATAATTGGCTAGCTATTAACCCAAAAAAATATGAAGAAGCCAAAACAACCACCGTCTTTAATTTTGAATCTGGAACTTATGATGTTGTTTTTGTTGGTGTTGGAGAAAATGATGGCAAATCTACCTTCACTATTTCAATAAATAATGAAAAAATTGGAAGTTATTCACCTGAAATAACTCAACGCCTTTTTGAAGAAGGCAAAAAATTTAACGCCCTATGGAAAGATATATCAATACAAAAAGGAGATACAATTACAGTAACAAGTAAAATAGGTAGCGATGGTGTAGAATGGACTCGAGGTCGATGGGCAGGAATTGTTTTTACGCCTGTTGGAAAAGGAGAATCTATACAAAATGCTTCATCTACATATTATCAAAACTAAAAACATTTATACACACTTTATAATCTTTAAATAAAAGCCAAAAACATAATTTTAAAATGCATCAAAAAACTTTACTCTTCCTGTTCATTTTTTCATTGATTTCGATAACTGTAGTTGCTCAAATAGTTAAACCACCCAAGGGTCGTATTGCTATAGTTGCCGATGGAAATTCACCCGACCCTGATGATCTTGGTGGTACAGCCATTTCTATTGCATTACTTAGATCTGCAGGTCTTGAGGATAGACTTGTACATTATTCACATAGTTGCGATTTAGTAAGAGACGACAGAATTTCTGAAAAAGCCGAAAAAGAAAGACACCATTTAATGCAAGTAGCTTGCGACATGACGGCACGTCGTTGGGGCGGATTTGAACAGCTTAAGTTTTACGATGCCCTATGGCAAAAAGAAGAAACCATTAACGATTTAGCTTGGGCTATAAATGCATCAACTGCCGACGATCCTTTATGGATTATTGAAGCAGGAGAGCCTGATATTATTGGTATGGCCTTAAAAATAACACCTACAGAGAAACACCAATTTGTAAAAGTTGTAACGCATCACCCTGCTAATGATAACGCAGGCGATTATTATACTTGGCAACAAATATTAGATTTTGGTATTGAGGAAGTTCGTATTCCAGACCAAAATATTAAGCTAAAAGTAGATATTGAACAATGGGATTGGGCAAAAAAACATGAAGACCCACGAATAAGACTCATTTGGACAATAGGAAACATAGCAGAAATTGATAACATAGTAAACTTCCAAAAAGGTAAATGGGATTGCTCTGATGCCGGTATGATTTTATATTGGATTACGGGTGCGAATGTAAATGATGGATTAAAACAAGGAGATATTGAAGATGTAAAAAACATGCTTTTAAAATATATTAATAAAAATCCAGAAATTAAACGCAGAAAATAATCTTCAACATGAACTATAAACTTTCTTTTGTTTTATTAATAGCTTTTTTAAATACAAGTATTTCTTTTACTCAAGAAAAAAACTTAGAAGTTTTAGTATTCTCAAAAACACAAGCTTTTAGGCATAAATCTATCCCCACAGGCCTAGAGTTTTTGGCAGATATGGCTAAAAAAAATAATTGGAACATACAGTTTTCTGAGGATTCAAATGATTTTAGCATTAGCAATCTTTCACAATATCAAGTTTTAGTTTTCCTAAATACTTCGGGCGATATTTTTTCTGAAGCACAAAAAGCTGCGCTACAAAATTATTTTGCACGAGGTAAAGGTTTTGTTGGGATACATGCGGCTTCTGACACAGAAAAAGACTGGGACTGGTTTACTGAAATGATTGGAGCTACTTTTAAAAATCATCCTAAAGTACAAGAAGCAACTCTTAATATAAATACAGAATGTAATCATCCAGCCATTAACGGACTAAAAAGCAAAGAAGTATTTAAGGACGAGTGGTATAATTTTTTAAAACCCGTAGGGAAACACGTATCTGTTTTAGCTTCCTTAGACGAATCTTCTTATGAAGGCAAAAAAATGGATACCGATAATCACCCTATAAGTTGGTATCATATATATGATGGTGGTCGTGTTTTTTATACCGGCTTAGGACATACGGATGAAATTTATAACGATTCAAGATATTACAGTCATATTGAAGGTGGTATTTTATGGGCTTCGGGCATGAAAAAAGAACCATCGATTTCAAAAAAATGGACCAATTTAATTGATGGCAATCCTCACAAAAATTGGGATGTATTTATTGGTGCTCCACATGCTACAGTGAAGGATTTAGAAGGTGTAGACCCAAAAAGCGATGGTAAAAATGCTAAACCCTTAGGATTAAATAACGACCCTAAAAAAGTATTTGACTTTAAAACAATTGAAGGTGAGCAAGTGCTTCATATTTCGGGTGAAATTTATGGCGCTTTAACTTCTAAAAAAGAATATCAAAACTATCATTTAAAACTACAATTTAAATGGGGTAAAAACATTTGGGAACCTAGGTTGCTCCGTAAAAGAGATAGTGGTATTTTATATCATTGTACGGGATCAAATGGGGCCTTTTGGAATGTTTGGATGCAATCTCAAGAATTTCAAGTTCAGGAAGGTGATATGGGAGATTATTATGCTTTAGCTGGAACCATCATTGATATTCCTTCAGTAAAAAAAGAAGGCCAAAAAGAATTTGATTATGCAGTTGAAGGTCAACTCCATACATTTTCAAGTGCAGAAAAAAAATTTCCGGCGCATTGCAACAAAGGTTTAAACAATGAAAATCCGTATGGCGAATGGAATACCTTAGAATTAATTTGTTTTGAAGGCACAAGTTTACACATTGTGAACGGAAAAGTTGTAAATGCCTTATTTAATTCACGTCATAAAGATTTAGATGATAATATTGTACCGTTGCAAAAAGGACGCATTCAAATTCAATCAGAAGCAGCAGAAGCGTTCTATAAAGCCATTAAGATTAAATCGATTGATAAAATCCCTAATAAGTATAAAAAATACGTAAAAGGCTATATGAAAGGTTAACATTTATCCTGATCTATTAATAAAACAAATCGTTAATTAATTTTAACTAAACATTCTTCTGTTATTGAGGAATAAGCTCGATAAGTTTAACACTATGCGGTTCTAAATCAACTTCTAACGTAAGTTTACCTTCTACTTTTTTAATTAAAGAACCTGAAATGGTTTGAGGTAATTCAGCCAACTGGATATATTTTGATAAGTTGGCATTAAGCACGTTTTTCCATCCATCTTCAAAACGATCTGAAGGTCTGTTCCCATAAATACGTCCATTCGTTTTTTCACCTACACCAGCAGCTCTAACATCTTTATAAAGCTCGTGCATCATGATACCATGTGTTTTATCAACCGTCCATTCATTCATTCTCCAAGTTGTTCCACCAGCAATAATGCCGCCTTCTAATTGCGGATACAAGGTTCTTTTTGACGTGCTCGTTCTAGTTGTGTTGTGGTTATAAACCAATAGGTAGATTATATCGCCTTTAACCACAGGAATTACTCCCGCATGACCACTTAAACTTTCTATAGCTTCTAGTCTATTTCCTCCTTCCATCTTCAAAAACATTTCAGTCACATTTCTTCTACCTTGGGGCAGATCGCTAGATTCTATTTCTTGTCCCCAATCATAAATTTCAGTGATTCCGTTCTCGTAAGCCAAATCGGCTATTCTTGCATACCAGCTTGCCCCAAATTCTGTGGCATCTGTTAGACTCACTCCTCGAACTCTATTTTCGTCACGCAATATTCCAAATTCCTGTATATCAAAAGGTATATTGCTAAACTGAGGGTAACTATTAAGTTTTGCTCTAAATGCTTGAACCGCTTCTGGGAGTCTTACTTTATTTTCATCCATTTTCTCGTAATATGAAAAACAGAAAAAATCCATTTTTGTACCTGTTTCTCCAGTTGCATAATTTGTACCGTTTGCACAATGGTCAATAATTTCTGTGGTATATGTCGCTACGCCCTCTGTTAAATTATTTCCCGGACCAATAATGGCATCAGGAATTACTTTTAAAACTTCATCTACGGTAATATCATAATGCTTAAAAAATTCTTCTTTTGTACCATTCCAGTGTTGAGGTGAGTAATTTGGCTCTGTAGCTACTCTAAAACGCCAAGTTTTAACTTCATTCATACCAAACTCAGTGATAAGCGTTTGCAAGAATGCATTTATGTATTGTCTCCAAATGTTATAATCATCTGGTGGATTTGTATTTCCGTAGGTATTCACCTCTTTTACAGCATTCATTTCCCAGGGCACATTATCTAAAACAATTCTTGGTTTGAAGCCTGTTTGCATGAAACCACGCATACTGCTTAATAAACCGCTAAAATCTGTTATAATGTTTCCTGAGCCATCTACACCTTTATAAAAATCGTTTAAATTATCAGTTCTTCCTCCAAGAACTCTCACCATATTGTAACTTTTTACATAAGACTTTATAGGATCAAGCGAAGATCGAAAACTAGAACTTGCAAATCTGGTTTGATTAACCATGGGCCTAGTGGACCAAAAGTTATAAAATTGCCCTACTACTGCTCCTGTATTTATAGCTACTAAATTATTTGGATCTACAACTATTACTGGCTCTTCAGGTTCTTCAGGCTCTGGGTATTCTATAATTACTTCACCAATATCGTCAGATTTTGAACATGTAAAGAAAAGGGTAAATACTGATAGAAATAAAATAACAGTATACTTTCTTGTCGAATAAATTGATTTCATAATCTAATCTTTTACTACAAAACAATTGAAAATAGACATGAAATCTATCCTGTACTGTCGTGTTGTGAAAACACATATTAATTGAACAAAAAGCTTAGGTTTCTTTTATAATTGCTTTAGTTTTAGGATTTTTATATCTTTTTTAATCAATGATTACTTTACTTTTCCACCAGTTTTCATTGGGTTGAAAATCTTTTGAGAGGACCTCTAAACGTTGCTTTTCCAAAGATGGCCATTTGTTATTTATGGTATTTAAATAACGTGTTTCAGCTTTATTTTCATTGTATTTCGTATCGTCAACTGGATATTTAGCGTTTACCTCTTTTAACCACGACAATAAATTATCACTAAGTGATTTTGCAACTTCAGGATACCGAGCAATGACATTTAAATCATCATTTTCTTGTGATGGTAATTTATATAACTCTTCACAGCCATCTTCCCAATAGTGAATTAGCTTCCATCCATTTTCTTGAATTATGGATGTGGGCTCTCCTCCTTGATTTCCATAATGGGGATAGTGCCAATACAATGGTCTGTTTACCTCCAAAGGCTGTCCTTCTAATAATGGCTTAAGACTGATACCATCTTTATGCTGCTCTGGATTTAATGGCACATTAGCCAAATCTAAAAGCGTTGGATAAAAATCGGTATTAATTACAGAAAACTCTGTTTTTACACCTGCATTTTTTAACCATGGTACTTTTATAAAATAGGGTTCGCGTATACCACCTTCCCATTGGTAGCCTTTTCCGCCTCTTAGTGGTAAATTACTAGTTGCATAATGATCTCCTGATGCTACTCCTCCGTTATCTGAGGTGAATACAACTATAGTGTTCCTATCTAATCCGTTATCTTTTAATGCTTTCAAAACGATACCCACCGCGTCATCCATAGTTTCAACTAATCCTGCATATATAGGATTGTCTTGTACTTGACGGACAGGTAATACACGCTCCATCTTATAACCTGAATCTGCAATGCCTAGGCTATCGGCTTTATCGCGGTATTTTCGCCATTTTGCTTCTGTAGTTTGAATGGGTGCATGTACAGCATAAAAAGATAAAAATGCAAAAAATGTTGTGTCTTTATGTTTTGAAATAAAATCGGCCGTTTCATTGGCTAAACGGATGGTTAAATTTTCACCATCTTGATTATTTTTTAATTTAGGATTTTGCCAAGGCGCAAAGTATCCACCTTTTGGTGAACCTGCTTCTATACCAGCGATATTAATATCGAAACCATGATTTTCAGGATAAGAGCCTTCGCCTCCTAAATGCCATTTTCCAGCAAAATAGGTTTTATAGCCATTGCTTTTGAATGCTTCGGCGATGGTAATTTCTTCTATTGGTAAGGCTTGAACGTAATCTGCCGGTAATAATTTATCATGGCGATCTCTTGAGCGCCACGCCTCTCCTGTTTTTGCTCCTATCCAATCGGTAATGCCATGACGTGCAGTGAACTTCCCTGTCATGATACTGGCGCGCGACGGACTGCATACGCGACTTGCAGCGTAACCATTCGTAAATATCATCCCTTGGTTTGCTAATTTATCTACGTTTGGGGTTTCGTAAAACGTGCTACCCGTAACTCCTAAATCGTGATAGCCTAAATCGTCTACTAAAATGAATAAAACATTGGGTTTTGTTTGTTCTTTTTGTACTTGCCCTTTGCTATTACAACTTAAAAAAACTAGTAAGACTAAACAGAAACTGAATATTTTAGACAGATGCATATTTACTATTTTTTTAATCTACTGAGGTTTTACTTTTTTGTGGTTAAGCATAAACATAACTATTAGCGCGTTAGGGATTGCTGCGGCATCCTTTTTAATACTCGACTTGACTAAAGATAGTTTTTAAACTATACAGTAACAGATTGCCACGTCGCTCGCTCCTCGCAATGACATATTAAAAAGATATAGCGGAAAGCCCGACCCCTTGCGGGTAACGCGCAAATATTTAATTAAAGTTTTGCCGCTTTGGGCCCATCATAATCATAAGTGAACCAATCGACATCGATATATCCTGCATCTTCTTTTTCGTTCCATGAAAAGAAGCCTAAACGATCGCCCGTCCATTTTCCAAACGCAATGGTAAATGTAGGACCGAAAGGTTTATAGTTCTCGCCATCGAGACTATACTCGTAGGTAGCTTGGTTGCTGTTATTTGATGTTTTAACGTATAAATCGTTTCCAGTTATTTCTGGGCCTTTAGTTTTTTGCGCCATTGGGTCCATGTAAAACAGATGTTTTTTTCCGTTTTCGTCCATTTCTATACCTAGCAAATTGAAAACGCCACCAAAGCGTACAAAGCCTGCTAATTGATGTGGTTTCATTCCTGAAATATCAAATTTTGCCTCGGCAGTTCCTGCGGTTATACCCATAATACGCTGACTTAGCGTATTTGAAGCTCTCCAGAAATCGGAGTCAGACCCATCGTTGTTGGTCCACTCATTTATGTTTGGTCCGTAGCCTTTTTCGTTTGGTAATATTTTGCTTGCTTTAAGGCGTAACCAACCCGGACGCTCGGTTAAAGACCAATGTGTATTTCTTGGATTGTGGTTCCATTCCCATTGGAAACCTAATTTTGGCGATGAAAAATCGTCGTCTGAACTCGGTGCAGCAATTGGGTAACCATCTATTGGTTTTTTATATTGTTTTACTGGTTCGCCAATACCGTCATTATCTTCGTCTATGCCTATAATTGGCCATCCGTCAACCCAATTTACAGGTTCTAAACATTGTGGACGACCTTGAAACGGTATAGTATCGTTTTGAATGAGTTGATGCATGTACCACCACGATTTATCTGGTGCCTGCATTAATGCGCCTTGGCTTGCACTACGGTTGTTAAAGGCTGTACCCTTTTCTAGAACAGTTTTTACTTCGTATGGACCATAAATGCTTTCTTTTGAACGCAGCACAATTTGCTTACGGTCGTTTTTTGGATTTTTAACTCCTGGTTTGGTGGATGTATCACCCATGGTCCATTGCGCTAAAAAGATATACCAAGTGCCATCTATTTTATAGATTTTAGCAGCTTCGGCACCCATACCTGTATAAACCAATTTACCTTCATCAAGAATTTTGGTACCATCCCAACTCATTTCGTAAATTCTATTTTCATTGCCTTCAATTTTATTACTTGCTGCTTTTTGCTTGCCTGCAGTGTTAATAATCACGTAAGCTTTATGCGCTTCTTCATCCCAAAATACTGCTGGATCATCTAATACTTTTGCCTTTGGAAGCATCATAATAGGCTTGCTCCATGGACCTTTGATATCTTTTGCTGTTGCCACCATTAAACCATGTTGATAGTCAATTTGATAGCAATACCAAGTGCCATCGTGATAGGCTAAATCTCCTGCCCAAGTACCAAAAGAATAACCATTCATTCTATCCCAATTGTATTCTGGTGCCCAAGACAGGCTAACAAATACGTGACCTACATTGGTCCAGTTTACCATATCCTTAGATTCCAAAATAGGCATCCCTGGCGACATGTGTTGTTTGGATGTAATCATATAATACGTATCACCTACTTGCTCAATATCGGAATCTGGATAATCGGCATTTAAAATAGGGTTGATGTATGTGCCGTCACCTTGATCTCCAAAGCTTCCTGTTTTAGCTTGTTCTAGGTTTTCAGATTCTTTTGATTCACTAACTTTATTTTCTGAATTTGATTTGCAGTTTGAAAGAATGATGACAGATATCAAAACGAATGCTTTAAAAGTACTTAAATAAGATGTTTTCATGAGACGATTATTTAAATTTTAGTAATTTTTTTTGTCAAACGATTTGTATCATTCTTAATAGTTAAAAAATATATTCCGGATTGTAAATTACTTATATCTACGGATTGCTCGATTGAAGTACTTTGCAGTGTTTTTATAATTGCGCCTTGCATATTAGAAATTATAAGCTCTGACTTTATAAGCAGATTATCAATATTTATTATACCATTTGTTGGGTTTGGATAGATTTTTATTTCTCTTCTGTTTACATCATTTATAGATAGAGCCTCATAACAGGAAGATTCTGGATTATTTAAATTAAAAGCAACACCATCTGAAACATCACTTCTTCTTAACACCATTTTATCCATAAAAAAGAAATTTGACCTTGCATCAACAATTACTGAGTAATTTCCCGCAGTATTAAAAGTTGCCCATATAAATCTAAAAGAATCCCCATCGTTGGTGTTTGTTACAAAACCCCAGCGTTGCTCAGGAGTAGAATTTATGGGATGCCTATTCATAAAAGCCTTGAAATAACCATCAACACTAGAGCCTACAGGACAATCTCTATTTGGATTACTATTGCAATTAGGTTTTGGTTCTAACGCTTGAGTAGAAGTTGAACTACTCACTTTTGTAGCATAAAAGTCATCAGCCACTATACGAAGCCAAGCATCATTATGCTCGCCTCCTGACGAACCTGCTCCTATACGACCACGCCACGTAAATCTATAGGTGCCTGGATTATTAATTTTTATGTTATATGTTATTGGTGCACCAGAAAGTGCATTGAAAGACTCTATGCCATTCCAAAATATATAATTGATAGTTGATCCAGATAAATTAGGGTCTGATTCACTACCAGTTTGCCAATTTGACCCAGAAGGTAAGATACCCGATTCCATCTCTATTGTTAACAGACCATTTTGTTCCTCGAAAGGCAGAGTACCATCACATGCCGTTTGTGAAAATGAACATACTGAAATTGTAAACAGAGTAATAAATATGGGGATGATTTTATTTTTCATTTTTAAAGATTTTATATTACCCGTATTGAAAGCAAATGAATTCTACGGTTTTTTATTTTTCTTGTATTCAATTTTATAACTGCCCGAACCTAAAACTACATTTGTATTTTCAATTACTTCGGATTTATATTCCTTCTGAAAATCATAAAATGACAAACCGTTTATTTTAAGGGATTCCTTTTCACTCTCATTTAAAACCAATTTAGCTTCTGTGTTGAAAGGCACTTCAAACGTCATAGATAAGATCCCTGTTTCAAACGTCCAATCGTTTTTAATGTTCCCATAAGGGGTGGGCACAATAACTTTTGTTTGGGTAATTTGGCTTGGAAATTCTGGATTGACAGTAAATTGTTTATATCCAGCCTGTTTTTGGCTTGATTTAATGCCTCCCAAACATTCGAAAAAGTAAGCCGAAAACGCACTATGCATGGGGTGGTTTAAAGAATTCGTTGGCCCTTCCATGGTTTCCCATTCAAATTGGCGCTCTGGCCAAGTAGTAAAACCTGAATTCATCACATAGGTTTGACTTGGGAAATTTGGTGTTGTTAAAATGTTATACGCCAAATCTGCTTTTCCGTATTTAGACAACACGGTATAAATGTAACGGTTACCGTGAATTCCTGTGGAATGGTGTCCACCTTTAACTTCAACAATATCGTACACCAAACCATTAACTACATTTTCTATCTCTTGCTCAGGAACCATATCAAATTGTAAAGCCTGAACCGTTGCAGTTTGACTTTGGTACCACTTGTGTTCTGTACCTGGAATATTAACTAAAAATTCTTTGTTGAATGCTCCTTTTAAAGCTTCTTTTTCTGATTTCATTTTTGATTGAAACGCCGCATCATTATTCATTTTCCCGAAGGTTTCCATAATGCCTAAAACATCATAAAAGTAAGCGTTAGCTGAAATAATCGGGTCGCATTCCATAGCGCTTGGGTTTTTTCTTCTATCCCATCGTGGTGGGCACCAATCGCCCATACCATCTTGCATAATACCATTTTCACCTTTAAAATTGAGATAAAAGTTGGTTAATTCTTTCATTTCAGGATAATACTCCTTGACAATGGTATCATCGCCATAATATAAATAGTTGTACCAAGGTAAATACATGGTTGCCACACCCCAATCGATTTTTGCATACGTAGAGGTACGCTTTCCAGGGGCGATCATGGTAGGCACTTGAAATTTGATATCTGGATTATTATGCCCTTTGGTAGGACGCATTTGCGTGCGGATATCTTCCATATACTTTTTATAAAAATCGTACATGTCGTAATTATACAAGGCATACTCACAAAAAGCGTGGGCATCACCCAACCAACCACATTTTTCGCGATGCGGGCAATCTTCTGGTATACCGTGAATATTATCAACAATAGTCCATTTACTTATGCTGTGCATATTATTGAATAAATCATCGGAACATTCAAAACTACCCGTTTCCTGGATATCTGTAGCCACCAAAACGGCTTTAATCATATCGGCATCTGGTTTTCTGGAAACGCCTTTAACCTTAGCATATCTGAAACCGTGGTAACTAAATTTAGGCTCCCAAGATTCAAGACCATCTCCTTTACAGATGTACTGATAAATTTGAGGCATGCCGTTGGCACCACCTCCTGTAGACCCTTGAAAAATATCTTTTCCGTTGGTTAATAATGCTTCGGTAGTAATGATTTCAATAAGTTGACCTTCTTGCTCTTTAACATTCAATTTTACCCAACCGGCAATATTTTGTCCGAAATCGACAATCCACTCACCATCGGCACCCTTAAATACGTTTTGCGGTTCAAATTCTTTTAACTTTTTGATTGCGGGGATTTGTTGGGCACTTATTTTATTTACTTTGGGAGCAGCTTCTTTGGCATTTCCCCAAGCACTATCATCATAATCAACACTTGTCCAATCACCTAATTCGTAATGCGCATCATACGTATCGCCGCCATAAATGTTGTTGAATACTATTGGACCCGTAGATTCCTTCCATGTTTCATCGGTATAAAAATCTGATGACGCACCATCTGTATAGTTTAATTTTACCAAACAACGAACAGTTGGTGGACCATAAGAAACCCCTTTTTTATTTGATTCTGGATCGCCATTCCAAGAAATATTTTGTCCATAAAATCCATTTCCTAATATAATTCCGAAGGCATTTTTACCAGAATTCAACTGTTCTGTAATATCATAATTTACATAATACGCTTGCTTATCGTAGTTAGATGGCGCAGGGTCCAGCACATGGTCGCCTACTTTTTCACCGTTTAGATACAATTCGTAATAGCCTAATCCGCAAATATAAACTTGGGCATTTTCGATATCTTTACTAAGGTTTATCTCTTTTCTAAAATAACCAGCGGCAAAACCCTCAACTGGCTTCCCTTTTTTCATATTACCGGTTATGTAATCCCTAAAACGATACGGAGAAGTTCTAGTATCTTTGTTTAAAGAAATCCATTTCGCTTCGCCCCAATTAGCTTCATACATCAGTCCCATTTCAAATTTTTGAATATCAGACCAACTAGATGCATTTCCACTTTCGTCCCACATTTTCACCTGCCAATAATAGGTTTGTAGCGGTTTTAACAGCTTTCCTTGATAGGTTACAAAAGTAGACTTATCACTTTCCACCTTGCTTGAATTCCATAAATCGGCATCGGTTTCATTTAGTTTATCTACTGAAGAAGCCACTAAAATGTGATACGCCGATTGCGATTTATTATATCCTTCGGCATTTGCTACCCATGAAAAAAGTGGCGCTTCGCTTTCAATGGCGGTAGGGTTTATTTTTGAATTAAGTAATAACTTGTCAACAGACAATGATGTATTTAGCGATATTTTCTCGTTACAAGAGAAACAAAAAACAGCCAATAGTAAAATGGAAAATAGAAGTTGGTTTTTTTTCATTATTGTAGTTTGATATTTCTGATGTTATTGTATTATTTGATTTAGATATTAATTTTCGGAACTAATTAAACTCCCATACTTATTAAGTGGTTTTAAAAACTTATTGAACCACAATTTTATGGGTTGAGATGCCTTGACTACCTACTACTTGCAATATGTAAATACCGGCTTGATTATTGTCAAAATGAATCTCTTTTGATGAAACAAATTTTCCGTTTTGAATTTCTACACCATTCATGGAATAAATCCTGTACTGTGCGGCCTCTCCGTGATTCAATTTTATGTTAAAGGTACCATAACTAGGATTCGGATATATACTTACCTCGGCTTGTTTAGCGATTTCTGAGTTTGATAATGAGGCGTTCGTTAACTCAATAATGTTTATTGAAAATTTTGGCAAAGTAATACTGCCACTTCCTTGGCTAACTAAAGTTAACGGGTCCACATCAATCCCAATGGCTCTTTCTTCGACCATAGAGGTAAACGACATGGTTTTATGTACTGCAGCATCTGTATAAGCCACTCCATCAATATTTATATTAAATGGTACATCCTGATTGCTAAGGTTAACCACAAAAACTGAGGTTTTCCCCTCTTTAACTACTACTCTAGCATTAACAGCTTTTACCCCATTGACCAAACTTGGCACTTGCATATCACTTTCAATTAACGTAGTGTTTTCAAAAGCCAAACGAATAATTTCATAAGCTGAACCAAACAAGGTTTTTTCTAATGGATATTTAATTCTTGGACGTTCAACCCCACTTGGTGAAATATACGTTTCCCAAACGTAATGCGAATTTAATTTCCCATTTACGCTAAACCAATTTGCACGCTCAAAAACATCTTGGTTTTCACTCATAAAAATATAACAGTCCGCCATACCTAAAGCAGACACCGCATTCGGGCCGCCCGATTTCACACCCCACTCGGTTAACCAAATGGGTTTATTAGGTGCTACTTGATGCGCATAATCATAAATTGAATTTCCTAGGTCTTTACGGGCTGTAAGTGCAGTGCCGTAAGCTTCGTCGCTATTTGTGGAATCATCAGGGTCTGAACCCACGTAGGTATGTACAGTAACGGCATCAAAATAAGTAAGATCTTGTGTTAAATCGGCATTCCAATTAGGGTTTGCCCAATTATCTCTTCTTAATAAAGGAATAGAGACTTTAATATTGGGGTCTTTGGATTTTAGTGCTGCCGACATGGCTTTTGCTCTGGCAATATAATCTTCGGTATTTGGAATGATAGAGCTTCTTTGCCCTGGATAAAAATTTTCATTTCCCATTTCAACAGCTTTTACATCAAAACCTCTTGCAATTAAATCATCGTATCGTGCTATGGTTTCTGGACATCCGTTATTAAAATCGTTACCATCTGCACTCATGTTAAACGTCCACATCATATCAAACCCCTTGCCTGTTGCAGATTTTCTAGTTGCATTTAAACCTGTGAGGCCTTCTATTCCAACTTTAATATCAAGATTATCAAATGTGTTTATGCTGGCTAAATGATCCACTGTTTTAGTTCTGATAGTTTTATTGACACCTTGTTCGTACTCAAAACTTTCTGTTCCGAAAAGTCGTGTAACATCGCGCCTCCAATCATACCAGTTAGACCATAAACCATGTGGAAACCTTATGGTTATAGGTTTTAATTTGTTTATTAAATCCTTCTCTGTTGTGGTTGAAAAATGATGTGTATTTGTTCCAAGCAATAAATTATTATACAATTCTTTTGAAGAAGACGTTATATTAATGGTGGCTTCCATATCTGATGGTAGGCTAAAAGGATAATCTTGAGCAAATGCCATTGCTGAGATTAGCATTGTAAAACAAAAAACCAATAACTTTTCTAACATCTTATTTTTAATTTTTTCTAAAAATAAAGTTATTCATATCTAGTCCCATCCTGTTCTATCATGGTTAAAATAAAAAGTTATGTTATATTTACTATTAGCAAAAACACTAATAAGCATCAAGTACAAAAAGTAAAAGTATTTAAATCAAACCCGCTCTAATTTAACGGGGTACGCTTTATTAGCATTCCATTGGCAGACATATAAATTTTCATCTTTATCGACACACACGTCATGGCAATGATGAAAAATGGGCTGTTCTTGCACCATTCGTTGTAATTTCCCTTTTTTGTATTTTGGTTTTGTCCCTCCTGGGTTAGAAACCACCTTGCTTTTTTCATCTAAAATAGTAACAAAACCAGATTTAGGGTTTATATTAAAAGGATGCGTATTCTTATTGCCTTCTACATAATCTATCTCTGATGACCAACAGACTCCAGAATACAAGTTTTTATTATGAATTACTGGCCGACATACAAATGCCCCAGGCAAATCAATTTGTTCTATATATTTGCCCTCTAAGGTGAAACGTTTAAAACAATTTGCCGCTCTTGATGTAATTAACAAAGTAGGCTCACCTTTACCCCTATAATCAATACACACCCCATGAGCGGTTTGAAATTGATTTTGTTCTGTGCCTCTTCCTTCTCCAATTTTTCTAATAAATTCACCGTCTTTTGTAAATTGTAAAATGTAATTAGATCCATAACCGTCGGCAAGATAAATATCTCCATTGGGTCCTATGGCAGATTCTGTGGGTTTAAAAGGAGCGTCTTTATCATAAGCCCCATATTCAGAAGGGTGGCCTATTATCATCAGCTCTCTACCATTCGTTGTTGTTTTTATTAGGCTTTCTCCTTTAGTATCACAGATAAATAAAAAATCTTCAGAACCATCATTCCATAGCGATAAACCATGTCCACCTCTATATCGAATACCCCAAGAGTCTAATAATTTTCCTGATTTATCATAAATCAAAATGTTGTTATGCGTATCATCCCCCACCATAATCAGGCGTCCTTTAGAGTCCATTACCATTTCATGACAATTCTTTACAGGTGTAATAGTTCTATCTAAATCGCCCCATGACTTGTGTACCTTGTATTTAAAATCACCATGACCAATTACTTCATCATACATTTCAGGTTTTGATTTTAATATGTTGAAATGCGGAACAACCACCAAGCCTAAACTTACTTTTGCAGTAGTATTTATAAATGTTCGACGATTTATTATAGACTTTGTCATGGTTGTTTTGATTTTAAGCGACGTTTTCTTTTGAAGATTTCATAGGATTACCAAATAAATCTAGTATTGGTTGGCCTTTACCATCTGGGGTAGTATAAAAAGGTCTACCTTCTATTTCATAATGGGTTTCTGGATGAATTCCTAAAGCATGATAAATAGATTGATGCACTTGGTCTATCACGACAGGATTTTCTACAGAAGAACAAGGTCTCTCGTCGGCAGTTTTACCATAAACCAACCCTTTTTTTATACCACCACCCCACATGAGAATAGAGCTTCCATCTGTAAAATGGCGATGCATGCCATAATGCTTTTCGTGCTCAATAATATCAGGTTGATTTACTTGGTCTTTTACCTTTTTACCTGGCCTACCTTCCATAATGGCATCACGACTAAACTCACTGGCTAGAATTATCAATGTTCTATCGAGGTGCCCACTTTCATCTAAATCTTTAACAAGTTGAGCTATAGGTTTGTCTATTAACTGTTTCATTTTTACAAGTCTTGTATGCCCATTTTCATGAGTGTCCCAGCCTAAAAAAGGTTCATATTCGGTAGACACACTAATAAAACGCCCTCCATTTTGAGCTAAACGCTTTGCTAACAAACAACCTAGTCCAAAACGCCCTGTGTTATATGTGTCATATACCTCTTTAGGTTCTTGTGATAAATCGAAAACCTTGGCTTCTGGCGAATTCAATAAACGATATGACTGTTCCATTGAACGCATTAAAGACTCACGCTGATAATCACTGGCCTGCTCCATCACTTCGCTTTTATTTGCGAGTTCTTTAAACAGTTTATAACGCGCTTCAAAACGTTTAAGAGACATTCCCTTTGGAGGACGCACACTTTCCAAACCACTTGATGGGTCTGGAATTAAGAACGGACCAAATTCAGTACCTAAAAACCCTGAAGAGTGAAATGCTTTTAACTCTTCTGATTCCCCCATTGTAAAACGTTGCCCCATGGCTATAAAAGGTGGAATTACAGGGTTTGCTGGCCCCAATTCCTTAGCTATCCAAGCCCCAATATGTGGTGCCTGTACAGATTGTGGTGGCTCATAACAAGTATGCCAATGGTATTGATGACGGGTATGTAAAATATGTCCTAAATCGGCTGATTTATATGAACGAATTATAGCTCCTTTATCCATTATGCTGCCTATAGATTCTAATCCTTTTGAAAAATATAAATCATCAACTACAGTTGGTTTTTTAGGAAATGTACTTAACACTCGCTTACTTTCCACGCCTTTTTCAAACGGCACATAAGCTTTAGGGTCAAAGGTTTCGGTATGCGCCATTCCTCCTGCCATCCAAAGTAAAATGACAGTATCTGCAGTTGAAGCCATTTTTTGAACTTCAGGCGAACATGAACTTAAAAAACTAAAACCCGGAATTGTAGTTGCAGCCGCTGATAAACTAGCAGCACTCATTTTCTTCAAAAAATCTCTACGTGACTTATTTGTATCCATTTTTCCTTTTTAGTTGATAAACTGAAATTCTGGAGACATTAAAACAGCCCAAAATACATCTTGCAATTGTTCTTGCTTTGGATTCTTTCCTAAAACATTCAGCATAATTGTTTTTTCTTCATTTGATGGTTCTCTATTTAATGCCTTTTGATATAAGTTTTTTACAATTGCTCTGCTATCATCTCCATAATTTTTTAACCATGATTGTGCTCCTTCTTCTAAAATTCCGTAAAAAAACTCTCCATTTGTTAGTTCTAAAGCTTGTAATAAAGTCGCTTGATCTTCTCTCGAAGTGGTAACAATTTCTCTACTAGGCCTACCTAAAGCTTTCATAAAGGGGTGTTGCTTTACCAAACTAGCACGTGCAAATTTTTCGTTGTGGGGTTTAAAGGTGAAATCGAGCAGTTGTCCCCAATTTTTAAAATTTCCAGTACTATAATTTCTAACTTTTTCCCATGAACTATCATCATATGCAACCGCAACCCAATCACCTTCCGGTAGTTCTCGAGAACTCACCCATGAGGTATCAGATTTTAATAGTATGGATTTGCCCGACGCATAATCCAATTTTAAAGCGAACAAAATACCTGCAGGATTCGCAATAGCTCCTGTGTTTCCACCTTCAATGGCGATGGTATTTTTTCCTGGCTTTAATTGTTTGGTGATATCAATTTTGTCTACAACCTTCCAGTTTTCGTTCGCCATTAATTTTTTTCCGTTAAGATAAAGCACATATGAATTATCTACAGAAATTAAAATCTCTCCTTTCTTTATCGCTTCTTTTGAGACATTAAATGATTTTCTAAAATATCTTTTACCAGGTTCAGGTAATACCACCCTTCCCAACTCTTCTTCTAAATGCCAAATACGTATAGCGTTAATATCATCGCCATTAGGATTGAATGCTACCTGTGGATACAAAGGCGCAATAATTTGACTAACGGCATCCGAAAATTGCTCAGCACTAAGTCGGCGCGTTACAGGACCTTTAAAAACATACTTGGTTTTTAAGTCCTCTTCTTTTCTATAATTGACCATAGGTAATTGATAGACTTTAGAAGTCATGATGCGCTTAATTAAATGTTTCAAGTCTGAGCCCGAATCCACAAAATCTGCCGACAACCAATCAAGCACATGGGCATCCCATGGTGCATTATCCATTTCATCTAAAGGTTCAACAATGCCACGACCCATCAATCGGTCCCAAAACCTATTGGTAATGGTACGGTACAACCTTCCGTTATCTCGTTGTACCATAACCTCAGCAAGCTTTAACAACCTATCCTTAACCGTTTCACCTTCTACGCTACCAAGTTCAGGATATAAAAAATTAGCCTTCGCCATTTTGCCAATTGGTTTATCACATCGATTCAATTCTAGAATAGTATCAGAAAAAACAGTTGCAAAACCGTAAGCCTGTTCTAAGGTTAAGTTACTCACAAAACTATTATGGCAAGAAGCACATTTTACATTAACCCCCATAAGGGACTGACCAATATTTTGCGCAGCTTGCATCTCTGTTCTCTGGCTAGCATTAACCACACCGCGCCATTGAATCCCTTGAATAAAGCCTTCTGAACCCCTAACAGGGTTTACCAATTCAGTTACCACTTGATCGTACGACTTATTATTCATTAAAGAAGCAAACAACCAATTTGTAATTGGTTTTTTATCACCTACACTATAATAGTCGTTTCGTAATAAATCATTCCAGAAGCTCAGCCAATGTTGAGTATAGTTTTTATTATCATTTAATAAAGAGTCAATTAATATTTCACGTTTATTAGGACTTAAGTCTTCTTTAAACTTTTGAATCGCTTCTGGTTCAGGAAGCAATCCAACAACGTCCATATATGCCCGTCTAATAAAAGTTCTATCATCTACCAATTCTGGCCAGTCAAGATTATTTTTATCAAAATAATTATTAATTAATTTATCTAGCGGATGTTCTAAGTTTTCTGCATTTGGAATTTGTGGTTTAACCAGAGCTAATTCTGCTTCAGGGAAAACTTTAACCGCTTGATCTGACCAATGAGCGCCTGTTTCAATCCAAAGCTTTACAAGTTCTATTTCATCTGAGGTTAGCAATTTACCTTTGGTTGGCATAACCTCCTTATGATATGCTGGGAGCGTAATACGCCTGTACAATTCACTTTCTTTAGGTTTTCCTAGAACCACTACTAATCCTGATTCTCCTCCTTTAAAAACACCTTTTTTATGCTCTAGAACTAACCCTCCTTTTTGTTTATTTTCGCTATGACATTGGTAGCATTTATGAGCAAAAAGCCCTCTTACTTCTAAGTTTAATTTATCTTTTTGCAATTCTGATAAGGAATCTGATGCATTAAGTTCAGACAGTAAAGCTTTAGACTTTTCATTATCATAATTGTTTTTATTTCCCGGTAAAACAGCTGTTAGATAATCTTCCCCATGTGTTAAACTAGCACCTAAATGTCCTGCAATAGTTAAAAAAACAACGGTGGCAAAAAGCATAAATCGATAAGTTTTTAAATTAACTTTTGATTTTTTAAAACTATTTTTTAAAATAATGGCAGTAATAATGGCTAAAACAGCCGTAGCGATTCCTGTGTATTGATGGTTGTTTACTAAATCACTACTGTACTCATCTTGAGTTTTTAAAAACCAACCAAAAAGTGCCGAAAATAAAGCAAAACCTGCTCCAATATAAACCATAAGATTTATACCTTCTCTTAGTCCTTTACGCCTTCCATTTATAGTCAGTAATTCTAAAATAAAGCCAACAACCAAAAGTCCAATTGGAAAATGAACTAATAATGGATGTAAACGCCCTAAAAATTGTAATATCCAATCTATGTTTTCCATAAGTCAATAATATTCATCTTATGACTAAGTCATATCCTGTACAATCCTGCACTTCTACTATTTTTTAACTTACTGTAATTGTTACAAGCAATTCTTTTTTACCTTCTTCAAAAAACACTTCTAAGGGCAATGCTTCGACTCCTGGTACCATATTAAAAGTTCTTTGACCTTCTATATCTTTCATAGCTATAGGTGCACTTGCCTTAATTATTACCAAACCTTCTGACTTTTGAATGGTTATTTCTTTATCACTAATTTTGGTAACCGCTTCTCTATTTGGTGAAATTATTGGTAGAACAAATGCGGTTGGATTAGAGATATTTTTGTCTGATTTTACCTTAATTTGAAGACTCTCATTGGTAGATTTATAAGACAAATCAAATGCTGATGCAGTATCAGTAATAACTTCTCTTTTTTGATTTTTTAAAGACACTTTAGAAAAAATAGTGATTTCTCCATTTTTGTCTTTAGATTTTGTTGTTGCTGATAAATCATAAAGATTTGTGTACCAAATATTATCTTTAAAAGTTTCTATTCTTGGTGTTAATGCAATATCTTTAGTAGGTTGTGGTTGTTGGTTGTATGGCTCTACCATATGATATTCGGCCATACTTGCTGCACATAACAACCCAACTTTATTATGGTATAGTACCCCAAAACTAGCGCCTGTTGCTTGACGAAAATCTTCTTTATAATGATACTCTGCATCGTAAGCACTCACTGTTCCTCTCCAATCACCTCTTGCAAAAAGTGTAATATCTAAATCTTTAAAATATGTAATCCCGTCAGCCATTACTCTTGGCAATGCTATATCTGCATTAATTTCTGGCAGATGCTCCCAATGATCTAGTAAAGCTGCTAACGGTTTTGCATGGGTAAACGTATGATGCACGCAAGGTGGAATTCCTGCCGATACATAATGTGGCCCACCGTGAATTAAACCATCTGATGTGCAACGTTTTAATAATTCTGTGTTTTTTACTGCGGCTGTTCCAAAAACAGGATTGATATGTGCCATCATCGCAAAGGCTGGTTGACTTCCATCGCAGGTTCTACTTCCCCAATAACTCCATTTATACATTCTGTTACCCCAACTATTATCCCAAGCACCATCTGGCAGCATAAATTCTAAATGACTATTTAATGATTTGGTCACTAATTGTAATAGTTCTTCATCATTTTCTTTAAGTGCATACATGACGATACTGTTTAACGATTCCTCGACATTGTAACCTAAATCAACTCCATGTAATCCTTTTTGACTTAATTTTTTAGAGCTTTTTTTACATTCACCATATAGAAAACCTTCGTTTTCTGTAAAATATGCTTTTACTTCTTGTGCTAGCTCTTTACTTTTTTCTTTAAAATCTTCTCTTTGTAAAAAGTCTCCAATTAAATTAAGTCCATAAATAGCCGTTGCTCCATAATTGATATTTGTAAAATCGATGGTAAATGTATCGTGAACATACTGACCAGCACGAGCTAAACGGTTGGTCCAAGATTCACGAGTTTTTTTATCTAAAACATGACCGTGATATTTTAAAGCTTCTGCTAAAGCAATGGCCCCAAAAACGGTAATTCCCTTCCATGATTTCGGATTAGGAACAACTGTCCATGCTCCATTTTCTTGGGAGACGTTATTTTCTGCCCAAGTCATCACCAACTTAGCTGCTTCGATATATTTTTCTTCTCTTGAAACATCGGCCATATACAGAAATGGATACACCGCATCCATACAACGTCCATGAATATGTGAACAAGACGGACAACCTAAGGCTCCATGCTTTTCTAAATTAGAAGGGTTATTAATCTGAACATTTATCATGCCATCACACCAATCTTTTAAAAGTTCAGAAATTAAATTTTTGAATTCCAGTGAGTGCTCTGGGTTATTAGCGCATGAATTTAAAATGCCAGCTATTGGAAGCGAAAGTCCTACTCCTGCCAGCGTTGATATTTGTATAAAGTTGCGTCTTTTCATATTTATTAATTGAAGGTCTAAAGCATGCTTATGAAGCCGAATTTAAAAATGCATTTCGTAAAAACCATCCTGTTTTGTCCTGTAATCTGAAATAAAAAAAACCAGAAAAGAAATTTTTCTGGTTTTTTATGATTTGTTTAAACATCTCTTACTTCATCACAAGTCTCTTATGATATACTTTATTAGTATTATCAATAACTTTAATCAGATAAACGCCCGATTGAAAATCATTATCAACTACAAGACTATCGTTGTTAGTAAACTTTTGATAAACCACCTTTCCTAAAACATCATAAATACTAACTTTTGCGCCATTCATATTTTTAAAAGATATGGTGAATCTATCCACTGAAGGATTAGGGTATACTTTTATTGTTGATAACAAAAGTTCATTATCATCAGTACTTAGCACTGTACTTGTTGGAATAGCTTCCCAATTACTTCTATTATCTGACTCTAGAACTGAAATATGAGTTACGGTTCCATTTGCTTCATGATACAAGTACCTGCCACTGTTACCAGATTCAAACCTATAAGTATCCTCTGTTTCATTATAATGTATTGTCCAAACTTTGTCACCATCACTTGAAGGCGCAGCATTTCCAGTACTTACAACTACATAAGGACCTCCTGGACCACCAGAACCTGGTGCACGCAGTATTCCAAAAGTTTCACTATCAATATTAAAATAACTTCCGCTTTCTACAAAAGTCCAATGTGTGTTTTGAGCTTCACCCGAATCTGTCATAATAACTGGTGTGGCACTTGATCCTGCATCTGTTAAAAATTTACCTGTAGCTACATTTCTCAGCCTGTAAATATTATCAGCTGGATTTGGTCCGCCATTATCTACAATTTCTACCTTCTGGTACGTAGTATTTGCCCACCTAATTTGAGCTCTTCCTCCTTTAACTCTATATGCACCATATCTAATACCAGATTCCGTTCCTCTTTCTGGTTCAGGAATATTCCAATTAAAAACCTCTCCTCCAATTACCGCGTCACAATAATGAATTTTTTTAGTGGCATCGTTTGGGTCTTCTCTAAAACCTACCTCTAGTTCAAAACTGATTTCCGCATCTTTATTTACGTTCTTTAAAAAAACGATTTCCCTACCGCTTCCTTCGCCTCCACGATATAAGATACGTTCAGCATAAATATCGAATGACATCTGCTTATCTGCATCGACACCAGTACCATATACGGGCTTAGCTAAATACAGACAAATTGCTGGATCTGGGGAACCTCCACCACCAGTGTGTTTTCCTTTAGCTTGTATTAAATAGCTCCCATCTTGGTTGGTTCCTGCGGTATCACCCACTTCAAGAACTCTTACAACTCCTGTGAATCTTGCATAACTTCCTACACCTGTCTCCTGAGACCTACTTAATGAGCGTTCCATTCTAGGTTGCAAAGTTGTATCAAATTGATTTGAACCATCTGTTATGTTGTACACACCCCAAGTTTTTCCATAAACATTGCTTTCTTTGTAATTTGCGTAACACGTACGGTCATCAATAGTTCCTACATTAACAGGGTTTGGTAAATCATCTGACGTCCTAGTAGCATTTGCACCATCTGGGTTACAAGTCGTATATGGTACTCCATCTTCATCAGGAGCAGTTTGTGCTGTTACAAAGCATGTTAAAAGCATTAAACAGTAAAACAACATGGATTTAAAAGTAATTTTTTTCATAGCTATTTGAGATATTTTTGAGTTGAAAATAACATCAATAAGATAAAGTTCTTAAAAACTCCTGAAAAAGTGTCCTGAGCTATCCTGACTTTAAGACAAACGGACTAATAATTCGTTAAAACACTAAACTTTAACAAAAAATTATGCTTCTAGTAGGTGAAAAGATTATCTAATGAGTTTTAAAACAACTGGTCCTATTAAGCCAGAATCTTCCAAGTCAGTTTCATGCTTTTTAGGTGGATTGGTAGTCCAAGTTTTCTTTTCATCTTTAGATCTGGTATTATCGAAAATTAATTGATTTCGCCATGTATTGGTAACCTTAACTTCAATGATATTCTCTCCTTTTTTAATCGTGTCAGAAATATCAAATTCAAAAGGAGGCGCCCATTTTACCCCTATTTTTTTTCCGTTGCACCAAAGCTCTGCTATATTAGCTACTTGTCCTAAATCTAAAATACTATGCTTACCTGTTTCTTCAATATTGATTACTTTGGAATAGGTAATTGTTCCAGAATAATGCCTAACAGCTTCATTATCTAAATCAGTTAATGACTTTAGCTCATCAATTATTATGGAATTAGGTGTATCCCAACCTTCATCAAACTGCAACTTCCAATCACTTTGTAGTGACTTTTCTTCGATGGCTATTGCTTTTTTAATTTCATTTTTATTTTGATGAAAAATAAATTCTCCAGACTTTGAAGCAATAAAATCGTCACCTTTCCATGATAATTCCGGCAAATTATCTGTTTCATGAATTCTAAACCATCCTGTTTCTGCACTTAAAATCACCTCATCATTATAGGTGATTTTTGAAGCTAATGGCGTTTTGTTTTCTTTTGAAAATACTACAATTTGGCTTCCACTTGGTGCGAAAGAAAGTGCAACATTTATTCTATTATTTGATGCGTTCCAAACTTTTGCTTCTTGTTGTTCGCCATTAAAAGCATTCCATATTTGAGGACACACATCTTTCAATCTAAAACTTAAAGTAGCATCCACTAGTTTATCCATATTTGAAGCCACAAAATAAATATGTGCATCCGCTGTTTCGCGGTGAATCCATTTTATATTTAAGTCATCTGGAACTATTACATCTTGTTCAATTTTCTCTTCCTGTAAAACTTCGTCTAATGTTCTACCCCAATATACCTTGCCTTTACCAACTTGCTTTACGCCTTCGTTTGTGTTTCCCCATAACTCATCTCCAATTTGTAATAATTCTTTTAAATCCTTTTCATTATCCATTAAACTGGGTGAATCTTGAGGTTTTTCACCAAGAATTACAGCACCTGCCAATACTAATTCCTTAAGCTTTTTAGCTGTAGACAGCAACATTTCTTTTGAATCTCTTAATGTAATGATGCGATAATCTCCTGCATTTTTAACATGAATTTTACCGTTTTCAACACTTAATCTATCATGTAGTATTTCAGCATTTAAATAATCAAAACGGTAGCCTTCTGGGAAATAATCTAAATCGAATGGTGGGCGGTCAAAGTGATCGCCATAATATCGCAACACATCAGCTACGTATTCACCTTGTTGTAAAACATATTGGTTTCTTGCTAAATAATTCGTCCAATCTTTCATGTAAGGCCACCATGTTTGTTGTCGAACTAGCGGGAACCCAATATTTCCTCCAAAACTAGACCCAGGAGACACATTGGTTTGCGGTGTATGCGAAAAGGTATGGAATACTAAATGATTTATGCCTTTGGTAAAATTATAATCGATTAAATATTTTACAGAAAATGGATGTTCGTTCCATTTCAAACCTACTTGAGTACAAGCTTCAGCTGCCAAAACTGGTTTATTATATAAATGTACAGCAGATGCCGCATTGAAAACAGGTTTAGCATATTCATTTTGAACAGATGGTGCTTTGGGATACCAAAACTCAGTCATTGGAATATCGCTAACGCCGTAATACCTCAGAGGGTCTATGGGTAATACTTCGCCTCCAGCACCTTCGGTATAAACATCTGCTCCCATATCATGGGCAACGGTAGCAAAATGTTTAAAAAAGTTATCGATAAACACCTCATCCATTGTATGTCTTAAATCCCTCAAGAATTTTGTAGTTATTTTAGGACTTTCCACAATATAGCCCATAGTAGCCGGCAAATAAGTTTTCATGCTATACCCCCGCCGTTGCTCAAATTCCTCGAACATATCTTCAGAATTCATAGTCCATGTAGGCACATGACTCTCCCAGCTATCTATTAATAATCCATGCAGTTTACCATCACCTATCGGGCCTCCGTCTTTTATTAAATTGCCAATCATCCCATTACGCAAATGGTTCTCGATAGTAACTTTATCTAACTTACTTGATTCCCAACCTGTAGCTTCTGGAACTGCAGGTTTATTTGTTAAGCGCATATTAATATGGCCAAAACGTACTATTGTCCATTTTCCTTCTGGAATTTCCCAGGTCAACCTACCATCACTGGACATTTTATCAGTGAGATTAATAATCGATTCTGACTTGATAATCGTATTTTCAGAATAGTTGTATTCCACCTCTTTTTCAAGACGTCTCAATACTTTTGCCGCTTTAGCTTCATGATTATGAAATTTAGGATTGGGGCTTAAGCGAATAAATTCCGGAGCAATAGTATGTTCACCAATAAAAGTAAATACAAACGAATTTGATGTTGTTTCTGGAATGGCTAAAGTGAGGTGCTTTCGTCTATCATTCCAATTAGCGTCTGGTAAGTTTACGGTTATTATTTCCGTTAATTTATTGTCAATACGTGCTTCCACCTTAATTTTTACATCAATTACTGGATATTCCGTCCCCATAATGATATGTCTCAATTGTGGAAATTTGATGGTACGTAAAGTCACAGGGGCATCAAAGGTTGCTTTAACCCATGTATCTTTGTCATTTACTTTTGAAATGCCTTGATTTCTGTATTGTTCCAACGATTTATCTAAACGTGTCGTTGTACGAGTAACAATAATTTTAGAATTCGGATTGAAGATATCTTTCCATGGAACTAAAGGATTATTTGTTTCAATTTTAGATGGATTCAAAGGATGTAAATCATCTCCTTCAGGTGTTGGAAAAGCCAAAAGCTGAATATCTTTATAATTATAATCTGGTGTATGGTATAAAGAATCTATCTGTAGGATATCTTCAAAGGTATTTCCACCCTGTACTCGATAAACAGTTTCTACAACTTCGCGTTGTGCTTCTTCAACCGGCACCCAAGGCCCTCCAGTCATTGACCAACCAGGACAATTTTGCATGGTGAATTTTAAGCCTAAACGTTTGCATTCATCTGCTGCATGACGAATCATGTCTTCCCATTCAGGAGATAAAATTTTTATTGGTTTTACATTAGGGAATGGTCTTCCGTCTTTATTAAATAAGTGGATACCTTGCAGACCTGCTTCTTTTATAGCTTCAAGATCTAAAGTTAAACCCTCCTTGGAAATATTATTTCCATTAAGATGAAACCATGTTTCTGGGCGAAAGTTACAAGCAGGGTTTTTAAAATTTTGCCTTAATTCTTCAAAAGTCATTAAAGGTGAAATATTTGTGGTTTCTACTTGCGATTTACAAACCAAACATAAAAATGACAACAATAGAAAATAAATATATTTCATAAAAACAACTTTTTATTTTATAAATAAAGAGATAATATTTCATTAATGTAACCTGTAGTATCATGCACGAAAAAACAGCCAATAATCGTGCTAGATTTTTATATAGAATTAATTACCCATAGCAACTACTTGCTCAAAAAATCGAAAACCTGAAAATGGTTTTTGTTCTATAAGTTTCGCCTGGACTCAAAATAATTGAAGAGAATAATTTCTGATTTGGTGCATCAGGAAAATGTTGAGTTTCCATAGCAAATGCTTCGCGATATTTAAGTGTTTTTTCCGATTTTCCGATATCGGATCCATCAAAAAAATTACCTCCGTAAAACTGAATTCCTGGTTCTTCGGTAAATACTTCCATTTGACGTCCACTCTGAGGGTCTATAACTGTTGCTGCTGGAGTAATTTTATTATTTTTTTTATTCAGAACAAAATTATGATCATAACCTAAACCATTTTTAAGCTGTTGATTATTTTGTTGTTGGTTTAAGTCATGACCAATTTTTTTCGGTTTTCTAAAATCAAAAGGAGTGTTTTCAACATTCAGGTTATCACCTAAAGGGATTAATGTCTCATCTATCGCTGTAAACTTGTCGGCATTAATTGTTAAAATATGATTGTTTATTGTACCACTTCCCTCACCACCAAGGTTAAAATAAGCGTGATTTGTAAGATTTACAGGCGTTTTTTTATCCGTGCTAGCTTTATAAGTTATTATCACTTCATTTCTATCGGTTAATTCATATTGTACCAATACGTTTAAATTCCCGGGATACCCCATTTCTCCATCTTTCGACATATAAGTTAGAACAATTGAAAAATCACTTATTGATTTCACGTTCCAAACTTGGTTATGAAATCCTTTAGGACCTCCATGGAGATGGTTTATACCATTATTTATAGGTAATTCATATGTATTCCTTTCTAAACTAAACTGTCCCTTTGCAATCCGATTCGCAACACGTCCGATTATTGCCCCATGATAAGGTTCATTGGCTTCAATATATTCCTTAATACTTTTAAAGCCTAGTACAATGTCTGCTATTTTCCCATTTTTATCGGGTGTACATAAACTAACAATACGTCCGCCATAATTGGTCACAGCCATTGTGATATTAGCATTTTTTAGAAAATAAATGCCAACTGTTTTACCATCTATGATGGATTGAAAATTCTCGGGTTTCAAACTACAACAGTTTCGTTTTTGACATAGCATACTAGATTATAAAAGATTAATTAAAATAATTTTGGCTAGGTAAACTTTTCGTCTTTCATCATATATACAAAATCATTTTTTTACTCAAACTTACTACAGTTATGACATCTAAAGTTTCCAACTTTTTTTTGTTGGCAATTTAAAAATTGCTACTAAAAATGTAAAAAATACTTAAAAATTTACTCTTCATTTAATGAACCTTTTAAACAATAAAATAACAGTTTTTTAAGTTTAAGAGTATCCTGCACAATCATGTAAAATAAAGCATATAGGAATCCTAACATCAATTCTGCAAGATTTAAATTTGTTTGAGAAAACTAAAAAATAAGGCTCCTTTAAGTTAAAAATTATTTTCAATCAGGATACCACAGGATAACCAGATTCTGCTATCTTATTATCTTTGAATTAAATTGTTAAATATTATGAAAAAATCAAAATTCATTTACAAACTAGTATCAATTACTTCATTAATTGCCTTTGTAGCCTTATTTTCTTGTACAAAAGATGGGCTCGGGTTCTCTGAAGACATTATCGTATATGAATACGTCCCAGATCCTGATCCAGAACCAGACCCAGACCCTGTAGCTATAGCAGAGGATGAAGATACGGGTTCAGACCTAAGCTGTTCTTCTGAATTCCAAAACAACAGTACTAGAAATGTAGATGTGCCAAACCCTGCTAATGTAGGTGAAGTTGATGATAGAAGTTGCTACTCCGATTACTCAGAAAGTATTATTGATGGTACTACTTGGGGAATATATAATATTACTGATGGGTCCAACCACTGGGATGCACCAAACACCTTACAACCCAGAATAGAAAGATCGTTAAGCAGATCTGGAAGCACAGTAGTAGGAAGTTATGCAAAATTTTCAGCAACATTTAGAATTTTAGAAGTAGGTGACACAGACGGAACAAATCAAGATGGAACATACATAGCTCAAGCCAAAGGAAAACACACAGGAGGTGGTGGTTCTCCAGATCCTGCTATTTGCCTATATTTAGCTAAGCCTGTTTATGGCACAGGTGTTAATGCAGACAAACAAATAGCATTCGATATTTATGCTGAGCGTATTTTAACTCGTGGTGGAGAAGGAAGTGATGGTAGAGAAATAGTTTTCCTAAAGCAAGTTGATAAAAATGAGAAAGTTGACTTTGTTCTAGAGGTAGGTTTTGCTGAAGATCCAAATGATGCAACAAAAAAAATACATTATTGTAATGCCGTAATTGGTGGTGAAGCCTTTAATTGGAATATCCCTGAGCCGGATAGAGGAACAGAATCTGGTATTAGATATGGTGCATACCGAGTAAAAGGAGGTAGAGCACAAACTAGATGGGCGAATACTATTTATGAAAAAGTGGAAAATTAATCAAAATACTTTTAGAACAACTATCCTCAAGGTAGAATTTTAATGCTATTTTGTGACTTCATTTTGGAAAAAATTAAAATTCTTTATTTAGATTCACACATTTGGTAGAATAACAATATTAATGAAATCCCTGGTGCATAAGCATCGGGGATTTTTTTTTGATTAAATTTTGCCTTTATTTAAGCAGAAATCTTCATCTGAAGTAGAACTTATATAATCTAACCCATTTAAGCGGTGAGTTAAAATCTTGAATGAATAGTTTTATTTTTAATGAAATAAGATTTGAATAAAAATTATAAGTAATTAGTTAGTGTTTATAGTTTTTTAAATGCATATAACTCATAGTTTATCAATCAAACTCGACTGTTTTACTTGGTATAAACCCTATACGATGTGCTTGAACTTGTATTTTTTCACCTTCTGAAAGTTCTATTGGATTTTGATAAACCATCCAAGACTTTGGTGTTTTACCTTTTTTAATAATTTTATAGCCAATGGAGGCGCCTTCAGTATCACAATTTATAGTAACTTTTCGATTTTTAGTAGTAATGGTTGGAGCAGATGTTTTTGGCTGAGTATCACTACCGTTCCACAATCTTTTAATAAGATCACCTTCTGGCAAGTCAGGATTATCCCCTATGGCTTCAAGCCATTTATCCATTTCGGCACTCATCTCTTTGAGCTTATCTTGATATTCAGGATTATTTGCAAGATTATTCAATTCAAAAGGATCAACCGAGCAATCAAACAATTCTTCTTTAGGCTTCCTTTCCCTGAACCATTGCATTTGATGTTCGTTAAGTTGCCCTTCGTTTTTCAATCTCAACAATTCCTGCATGGTTGGAATGCGCTCTCTATATTCAATAGGTAGATAATACCCTTGATCCGGTCTGTAATTTCTAATGTATTTATATTGTTTATCTCTTACCGCTCTTATCACGTCTGTTTCTGCATCAAATCGATCAGCCGCTGCATGAATATAATCACGTTCCTTGGTTTTAAATGGCCCTAAAAAAGCTTGCCCTTGCATGTATGGTTTTGGCTCTTCGTTTATAAATGACAATAAGGTTGGTGCAAAATCCACAAAACTTATTAGTTGATTATCCTTTGTGCCTGCTTGGATTTTATTAGGAAATCGAATAATCATTGGTGTATTTAGGCCCGAATCATAAATTAGTCTTTTTTCTCTTGGTAGTGGCCCGCCATGGTCTCCGTAGAAAAAGATTATTGTATTTTCCAACAAGCCATCATCTTCAAGTTGCTTTAACACGGCACCCACTTGCTTATCCATTTCGGCGATATTGTTGTATAATTTCCACATATCGCGACGTGTTTTTTCTGTGTCTGGCAAATATGGTGGAATGTTAAATTTTGTATCTTTTGGAAGGTGAATTGGTGTATCCTCTTCAGTCATGCGATTATTAGCATGATGCTCGCCAAAGTTTTTCCATTTGTATTTTTTATCTCCTGCATGATAAAGTCTGGTTTCAATTTCTCTGAACCCATAAGGCTCAAACAATCCAGATTCGTGGGTTTCGGTAAAATTAATTACTGAAAAGAAAGGTTGATTCTTATCTCTATTTCTCCAATGTGCATACGGACTATTCTCGTCCCAAGCGGTAACAGGCTCTTTAAATTGGTAATCGGTTTTGTAATTATTAGTACAATAATAACCTGCGCGACGCATCCATTCGCTTATCATCTTAACTTCGGAAGGCGGAACAGCTTCATAGGGTGGAAGTCCTCTTTCTTTTGTATATGAATTAACACGCATATGATTGGCGCCAATACTTGAAGGGTACATGCCCGTGGCAATTGCTGCCCTACTTGGAGCACAAACCCCTGAAGTTGAGTATAGGTTTGGATAAACTATGCCTTCATTTGCTAATCTACTTAAATTAGGAGTGGCAACGGTAGTATCTCCAAAAGGTGGAATATATGGCCCCATATCTTCGGTTACCAACCACAATATATTTGGACGGTCGAGTAACTCTAAGATAGCCTCTTTTGAGGTTTTTACTTTGGATTTATCTTTTGATTGACATCCTATAAAACCGATGCATACAATGAGTAAAAATTGGAGAAACTTCATGTTATTATTTTTTAAATTAAAAAAGGATAATAATTAAATTAATATCCTTTCTTTCTGCGTTGTTTTTAGATCTATTTTAATTTTAAAATTTCACTACCTGCCATTAAAAAGGCGCCTGCCCCAAAATTCTGCCAACTATCATATGATGCAGGTTCTGGGAAAGCCCCAATGTTTTGAACCCAACCTACACGACCATCGTCATGTTGACACGCTGCTATAGCATTCCACGCTTTAATGACTGCTGAAGTATGTTTTTTATCTACCAGACCATTATTGATACCCCATGCCAATGCAAAAGTATGGAACCCACTACCACTTACCTCTCCATGGTCATAAGATTCTGGAGATAGTAAACTTGTTCTCCAAAGTCCATCTTCTGGCTGAATCTCTAACATTTTCGCTGCCATTTCTTTGTATAGTTTTTCATAAAACGGACGGTGCTTATAATCTTCAGGCATATCATCCAATATTAAAGCTAAACCAGCTATAACCCAACCATTTCCTCTAGACCAAAACACTTTTTTTCCATTTGGCTCTTTATTATCATTATCAGATCCAGTCCAAACAAAACGCATATCTCTTGCAAACAATCGTTCTTCTTCATCATATAATTGGTTATAGGTTTCCATATAAAACTTATGCATGTCGTCTAAATACTTAGGCTGATTGGTGTGTTTTGCATATAAGTTAAGTACAGGAGGCGCCATAAATAAGGCATCACACCACCACCATAAAATGGTTCTACCGTATTCCGATTTATCGGTTCCGGCTTTCCAGTTATCATCTTCATACAAGTGTGCATCTAAAAACTTTTTTGTAGGCTCCAAGTCCACAAAATTCTTTCTCCCTTCATTCATATCAATATATAAGTAACTATATGAAATGGCTACATCATCAGCGTGATGTATTCTATCAAAAGTCTGCCAATCATTCCAATACGCTTGATTTTTTAAGGCTGCCATATACATCATATCCTTAGTAGTTTTATGTGCCCTAGCAACACCAGTATAGTATGCACCGTTAGTCCAATCGGTTGGTGCTAATGCTATAATAGGGTGTGCTTCTTGCCACTCTAAAGCTTTTATCATTGAGGATTTCACTTTGGATTTATCTATGCTTTGAGATTCAGCTACTTTTTGAGCTGTTGAACAATTGAATAATAATACAACCGCTACAAGTGTTAAAATAGTCTTATTCATGATGTCTTATTTTTTTAGTTTGAATGTTGTTTCTAAATATTCTTGTGATGAGGTTCCTATTTTAACGGAATAGTCTCCAGCTTCTAAAACTTTTTCCATTGAAATACCGGTAAACTCTAACATTTTAGGTGTAATCTTAAATGAAACAGTTTTACTTTCTCCCGCATCTAATTCTATTTTCTCAAAACCTTTCAGTTCTTTATCTGGTCTTGTAACTGAACCTATTTCGTCTTTAATGTACATTTGCACTACTTCTTTAGCCTTAACATTACCATTGTTAGTGACTTTTACGCTAACCTCTAACTCTGTGTCTGGTGTTATTTCAGCATTTGAAATTGCAATATCTGAGTATTCAAAATTAGCATAACTTAAACCATGACCAAATGGGTATAATGGGCCTTGACCTAAGAACAAATATTCCTTTTTATAGTTGATTTCTTTCATACTATAGTGAAACGGAATTTGCCCAATAGATCTTGGAATTGTAACTGGCGATTTACCTGATGGCGATACTTCACCAAAAACGATTCTGGCCGTAGATTCATCACCAAATTCACTTAAATCCCAAGTATCTAAAATAGCATCGGCTTGTTCTGCTATAACATTAATAGATAAGGTTCTTCTGTGCTTTAAAACCACAATTACTGGTTTACCTAAAGCTTTAATTTTTTCAACGAGTTCGTCTTGAGGGCCAACAGGGTCAATAGTTGCTCTATCACCTAACGTACTATTACTAAAATAAGCTTCTTTTGCAGTGTACTCATCACCTCCCAAAAATAGTATTGAAACATCTGCAGACCTTGCTTTACTTACTAAACTAGCTATGGCTTTTGGATCTCTGTCTAAAAGTTCTGGTGCACCGCCTTTCTGATTCGTTAATTGAAATCCTTTTTCTGCAATGAATTTTACATTTGAACCCGCAACAGATTCAAACATCTCTTTTGTGTTTTCTTTTAATAGAGGACCTAACAAGGCTATTTTTAAAGATTTATCTCTTGACAAAGGCAACGTGTTTTTTTCATTTTTTAGTAAAATGATAGACTCTAAATCTGATTCTTTGGCCAAATCTAACGAAGACTGAGCACGCACACCTTTTTTGACTTCTTCAATATCGATATACGGGTTATCAAACAATCCTAAAATAAATTTTGTTCTCAACACACGTCTTACAGAACGGTCGATTAGCTTTTCCAACTCTGGGTTTTTCTTCACCATTTCTGGCAGGTAAGCATACGAGTCTTCAGCATATAAATCGATATCTATTCCTGCTTCTAAGCCCATTTGAGCTGCAGCCTCGGGAGACTCAGCAACTTTCATGAAATAGAATAATCGCGCAATATCATTCGAATCTGAAACCACATAACCTTCAAATCCCCATTGATCGCGAAGTACACCAGTTAATAGTTCTGGATTACCATGACTTGCCACACCGTTTAAATCGCCATGAGATGCCATTATACCTAATGTTTTAGCTTCTTTAACGGCCGCTTCGAATGGTGGATAAATTTCATCAATCAAGGTTCTTTCAGAAATCTCAATGGCAGCGAAGTTAGAACCTCCTAATACTTGTCCGTAACCCGCAAAGTGTTTCGCTACGGCGCCAATATGCGTTCCATTCCCTAAGCCGTCATAATCACCTTGGACCCCAATTATGGCATTTTTTACCATCTGCGTTGTTAAATACGTGTCTTCTCCAAAAGCTTCACTCATTCGTCCAAAACGTGGGTCGCGCACCACATCTGCTTCAGGTGAATGGCACATGTGCATCCCTCGCAAACGGGCTTCTCTACCTACAACATCCCATTGACGCTGTACCAATTCTGGGTTAAACGATGCTGCTGATGTCATTGGGCGTCCAAATCGCGTACAACCTACTGCATCTACACCATTATATGATTCTGTTACAAATAACGCTGGAATACCCCAACGGTTATTTTCAATAATATACTTTTGAAGCTCGTTATTCATTTTTGCTGCTGCTACGGCATCAATATGTTCTCCTGGATTTTTTATTCCTGCAATTCCTAACTTTAATTTTTCTATAACTCTATCTGACAATGTTAAGTTACCATTTTCATCAGGCTTTGTACCGATGTTGGCATGAAAAATACGCATTTGTGCCACTTTTTCTTCAAGAGATAATTTAGGCAATAAGGCCTCTACACGTTCATCAATTGATAAAGATGCATCCTTATAATCCATTGAACTTGAATCATTGTTTTTACATGACGCGATAATTATTAATACTGCTAAAAAAAATATTTTCTTCATTAGTTTTTAAATTTAAATCGATTTAATTTGAAAGACTCAGGCTTTACGTCTTTAAAAACAAAACATAGTGACTGATTCTCTTTAAGGTTTTTGGTTTCAAAACTTCTTTTTTGAAATGTGTAGATTTCATTTTTAGGCACATCACAAGTAAATAACAACATACCTTGAGCATCATTTTCTCTAACTTCTATTTGTATAGCTTGATTAGCAATAACTTCTAATTCTAAAGTAGATGAATGCTTTAAATTCTTGATTTTAGGATATACAACAGAACTTATGTCTTCGGTTGGTTCTATAGAAAATCCGCCTTTAGTATTTTCAACTTTTACGATGTTAACTGATTTAAAATAATCTTCAGCTTCAATAATCGCGTTGGCATCATAGTTCCCTACGCCAATACCATCAACTCTAATTGTGGCCATTTCACCATTTTCTTTGTAGTGAATATAACTTATGAAGCTATCTCTAAAATATCTATTTCCTGTTTGACTGATATCACAATAGATATAATACCATTGGTTATGCCACTCAAAAAACGAACCGTGACGCCCTTGTAAAAATCCATTTGGCCATGTTGGTGCATCATAGCCTTCATCAAAACTTCCCTCTTTTATAACAGAATCTTTATAATCATAAGGTCCATATAGATTATCTGACATAGCATAAAAACAGCCCCAAGACAAGTAATATTTCCCATTGTATTTATGCATAAATGGTTTATCATCTGTTGGCATCTTTTTATTATTACCATCAGGATTATAAGGTCCACGCGGATTATTAATAACAATTTTTTTAGGTTTTTCAGCTAAACTTACCATGTCATTATTCAATCTGGCTATGTAGTAATCCCAAACACCAAAAATTATATAATGTTCTCCATTATCTTCAAAAATGGCCATATCATATTCATGAGTTGGGGTTAATTCTGAAGACAACAGTGGTCCACCCAAAACATCTTCCCAAGGTCCAACTGGCGAATCTCCAACAACTACACCTGTTTGTTCGTTACCCTCTGAAAAATAAAAATAGTATTTACCATCTCTATATGCAGCATCGGTAGCCCAACAACGTGAAAAATCTTTACCTATGTATGTATCCTTTGGATTTAGCACACTGCGTTTTGTCCAATTCACTAAATCAGGAGACGACCATACCCACCAATCTTCCATGATGAATTCTTTGTTTTCTATAGATTTATCATGAGATGCATACACGTATACCGTATCGTTAAAAATATGAATATGTGGGTCGTTTAATCCTTGGTTTGGAACTATTGGGTTCTGAGCAAATAATAAAAAGCCATTTATAACCAGCCATACTTTTAATGTATACTTAAATAGTCTAGTCATTATTTATTTCTCTTTGATAATTAAAATCACCCAATCTTTATCGATATCTGAAGGTGGTATACCTAAATCAACTATTTCCCCTCCTCTAACTGAAAGTACTGACCCATTTTGTATTTGACCTCCGTTTCGAGGATCGAACCACTTGACTTGAAAAGCACCAACCCATTCATTCAAATTCAGTTTTATTTTACTGGCATTTGCTTCAGTGTAAACAGCATAGATTTCACCTAGTTTAGCTAAACAATATGATGTATTATCTTGAGTCAATCCATCATTTGGTTCCATCTCCCTAAAAGGGATATAACTATTAAAAAAATGCAATGCGTACCTGTTTTGGTCCCAAAATAGATCACGACTTCTAAAATCTTGACAAGTTAAATCTGAATTAGGGCTAGCATATCCGAAATACCATTCTACACCGTAACCTCCTGCCATAAGTGTTCCCCACATGGCTCTGCTTCTAGCAAAATTATGTTCAGGATCTTCATCATCAGGTAATAAAGCAATATTTGCTTTACCAGGTTCATCAACTGCTAATGCCCATTTTCTTCCAGTAGCATTGGATTTATCTCGCCATTTTAAAACTCTGGGGTGCACATCATTAAACTCAGGATGACTTAACTGTAATGAGGCTCCTGTTAATGGTGATTGATCACCTATCAATTCGGCATATCTATCATCTTTGTTTGGGAAGGTATGAATCACTAAATGACTATGGTAAGCATCTAATTTCGAGACATAGTTGGCTGCTTTTAAAACTTCTTCAATAGGTTGGTTGTTTTCTTCACCTAAATTCCAATTCATGGAAAGATGATGCCCAAATCTTGCAATGAGTTCTCGATAATATAATTTACCCTCGGTTCCAAAAACACCATTATCCATTAAATGATCTGTCTCGGTTTCATGGGTTTTAAAATGGAGAAACATACCTTTTGTTTCGGCAAATTCAAAAATGCGTTCCCATTGGTCTAATTTTGAAACATCAAATCGTGTTTTATGAAACATGGTTTCCCAAGCTTCTTTATTCTTTTTAACACTGGCATAAGCTTCATATTCTTCAATTGGAACCTTTAATAAGTGAGGAAATATATTTCTGTCATCTCCATCTACATTAAAAGTTAAAAATGAGAAAACATTGAGTTCTTCGCTAGCTAAATAATTAATAGCTCCCAAAAGATTTTTGCCTTTATACTCTTGCCACACATAGGGTAATGCACTATTATCAAAATCTTTGGCGTGAGGTATCCAAGTTTTTTGAAAACCTAGAGCATTTGTAGACACATCAAAATCTGTATATGCTAATAAATTTTCTGGCGCGTCAACACCTAGTTTTATGAAATAATCTTGACTTTCGGCATATTTTAAATAGAATTCGCCAACGTATTGCAGTCTCCCTTTAGCACGATTATCTATTCCTTTTTTATCAGATTCTGAAATAATAAATGTTCCTGCTTGTCCGTCCATAAATCCTGCACTTGAAGCGTTTCTTGCATTATCAGCTACAGCGATATTATCTCCTTTTTTAAATGAAACTGAATATGTCCATTTCCCAACTTCATTTGGGGTAAAACGCACTTGCCAAACATTTCCTGAATCACCACTTGATTCGGCTGCATTGCCATCGGCTGCATAAAAACCTGGAATTATAAATTCTTTTTCTCCATTTTTGAAAGTAACATCCAACCTATAGTTTAAAAACGGATTATTTTCATCCATTTCATTTGTATCTGGACCTTCAAAATTTAAAGTAATTCTATGCCATTTTTTTAACTCACCTTCAACCTTTACCTGATTTTGTTGTTGACAAGAACTTAGGAGTAAAAAAAACAATAAAGAGCATGAAATGTATTTGAGCATTAGATCTTTCTTTATTTGATAACTATTTTTTTAACAAACCTATCTGTCTTATTAGATAATTCTACAAAATAAATCCCTCGAGCGTGGTTAGTAAAATCTACTTTATTTTGAGAAACACTTCCTTTTTCTAAAACTTGGCCTTGTATATTCACTAAATTATACTGTAGGTTTTGGTTATTTGATTTTATATTGAAAACACCATCACTAGGATTAGGGTAAACTGATAAATATTGAGCATTGAAGTCATTAATACTCAGAGCCGATGTCAATTCAAATTCAATTTTATCGGGTTCACTTGACAATGATCTTTGTTGTGTTAATCTTACTGTATTTTCACCTTGATTTAATGTAACATCTGGTATTCTTGTTTCTAAATATATATTCCAATCAAAGGTTCTTGTGATTAAAACATCGTCATACAGCGTTCCATTAATTTCAATATCCATAATGGAATCGTCTCTATTTCTGTTTGCCGCAAAAAGAATAAAATCATAAGTACCTGGAGTAGTTACCTGAAATTTATGTTCAATAAACTGATTTGATGCAAACGAATCTATATATTCACCTCCAGAAGCTGAAATACTAGTACCAACATTAATATCATTGGACGCTATTGTATAATCTTCTGCCTCTAATGATAAGTTATTAGTTTCCTCAGGAGCATCAACCTCAGACAGAGTGAATTCTTGAAAATACAATGGGCGTTTATCACCAACTTCTGGTGTATTGTTTCCAGTATCTTCCATGAGATAAACATATAGTTTGTTACTTTCAACAAAAGCATCAAAATGATCAAAGTCTATAGATTCTGTTCCAGTATAAACTATCTCCCAATCACTTTGTCCTTCTATTGTTGTTTTTATATTTACTTTCCCCCCTAAAAGCTCCACCATAAACACATGGTTTTTATAGCTATAAAGTTCACCACGAGTTTGGGGGTTAGGGATAAGCCCACCTACATTACTAGAAAAATTAGTATCGGTAGCCAACTTATAATAATGTACATTTCTATTATCAACACGTTGTACAAAATGAATCGCACCATTTTCAGTAACTGTCCATGCTGGATCGGAAGACGATTTAGGAAATGTATCTGTTCCATAATCATCTCCTGGTTGTGCAATCTGAACTGGATCTAAGTTTGAATCAATATTATTTCTTATCGGGAGAGAAATAGAAGTATCATTAACATCGAACCATGGTGTAGATGCATTTGCGGGAATTCCGTTAGTATACGCATAATATAATCCACTATTTAACATATAACCATTACTGGTATTGGCATCATTGTTAGTAGAGTATCTTATTGAAAAACCAGAATAAAACTTACCGTTTAAAAAGCGCTCACCACCATACATATTGTTTCTATTTGGTAATGCAAGCGTACCTTCATGAAATAACCAGTTATTACTCCAAACGCTACCATCATAATGTGCTAAAAGTATATCACCATTACCAGAACCGCCTTGTCTATATCTGGCAATCAAACTTCCATCGTCAGCTCTATGAATCATGGGGTAAGTCATACGCTCATAGTCCTCACCAGATTTTAAATAGTTTCGCTTAGGATTAAAAATATCCAAAGTAAATTCATTATCAGGCACAAAAGCCATATTCGTTTTTGAGACTGAATAATTAAAGAAATCGTTAGGTAAAGAAGAGGATCTATAGGCATGCATATCATATAAAATATGAATGGTATTATCTATCGTACTAACGCCAATAGCCGCTGTATTATGAGAATCGCCACGTATACCTGTACCATTAAGAAGTTCACCGCCTTGACCGACATGTTTATGTGGAAACTCTATAGTTACCCAACTTGAGTTTGGTAGGTTTAAATTCTTTCTTGAAAGCATTAGATTTCGAGTGTCCATACCACCTTTGTACCAAGTTACAAATGCGTATCCATTTACTACATCCACACAATCTCCATGCGGAGAAATCCTTTGACTAAATCTATAATTTACATCTTTTGTTCCTGCAAAGTACAACCCTCCTTCTCCATCAGGTGTCACTTTTGTTGAGCTATCTAATACAACGTCGAGCTCTTTTTGCGCTGTTATCGTGATTGACACAAAAACTATCAAAACAAATAATACCAACTGATTCTTTTTCATATTTTTTTATATTTTGATAGCTTTCATTACTTATAAAAAAGCCAGTACAAATAGCGATTCTGCTAGCTTTTTTTTAGTTACTAATTTTTAAAACGAATTTATTTTTAACTGAATAACATGTTTACCTGGAGATAATCGAACTGAATCGAAAGCAGGTGGAATTTTATTTCCATTATGGATTAAGTCTTTTCCGTCTATATCTTTTAATGAAAACTCTGCTACCATATTTCCTGGAATTTCTATCTCATAAGTTTGAAGTCTAGCGCCGTTGTAGGTATATTTACCAATAATTGCTCCTCTTACAGTTGGAACTTTTATTTCACTAGATTTCAATTTACCCATTTGAGGTTGAATAGTTGCCACGCCAAAACCAGGTGTTTTAGGTTTTATACCCCATAATCCTCTTGGTATTACATTAGCAGGTACAGCACCCCAAGCGTGATTCCAATCTAAATTGTTCTTGTATTTTAAATCCCAAGCTTCTAAAGTTATGGTTGAACCTGAACGTATCATATTATACCAACTTCTTTCAGCTTTGCTAGCAAGTAGCTCTAAAGCATAATCTGCTTCACCTGCATTGTACAACCCATCCATTAAAAATTGAGCTCCATAAACACTGCAAGCCATTCCTCGTGATTTTACAAAATCTACAACCGTTTGATAATGCTCTTCTGGAACTAACCCAAATGCCAACGGCATCATATTAGCATGTAAAGACGCATGATCTGTTCCAATACCGTCTATGTAAATACCTCGTTCTTTATCGAACATTTGTTCGTTAACCGCCTTTTTAACTTTTGCCGCTCTCAATTCAAAGTCTAATACCTCTTGTGTTTTGCCTAAAATTTGAGCAAACTCAGCCATAATTTTCATGTTTTCGTAGAAAAACGAATTAATTACAGTGCTGTAAGGTTGGAACACAAATCCATCGCGCTCTCCTTTTGTTTTGCTGCCGTTAAAATTGGCAGATGGCCAATCCACAATATCTGTTAATGGCTTTTTATAGCCTTCAGGGAAGCCTAACTTTTTCATGAATTCGTCATCTACTTTTGTAGAAGTTATTAATCCTTCGTCATTAGAGAGTTCAAAAAGTGTTTTATGTTTTAATGGCTCATAATACCTTTCAATAAGTTCTGTATTTCCAGTATACATATAATCGGCATATATCAATAAAGCCACATGTTGTTGCCATTCGGTTGGCCATGTTGGATTTTTCATAAAATACTCGATAGTTCTTCTTGCAATGGCAAATTCTCTATCCGTAGTATAATGACTTAATTGATTCAAGTATGCATCTGCTTCGTAAGGAATACGTTCTCTATCTCCATCAACATATAACCCATTAAACGTTGTTGCTTTTATGGAATATTTACATAAATCCCAAACCTGATTTAAAATATCGTTATTACTTTTAAAACTACTGGCATTATCATCCCAATAGGTATGAAATGCTAATTGTTCAACGTTCTCTATTGAAATTGTTTCTTGAGCGCCTTCTATTTCGGCATATCGAAATGGCACCAAAGGCGGAAATCCATCTGGTAAAGGAATGGCTTTATTAGCTCTTGTATTTCTCTCATCTTCCTGAACTTTTATTTGATACTTTGTTTGCCCAGGTTTAACATCAACTTTTATTTCCTGATAACGAATGTTGCTTTTTGCAGGCGGAGTTCTGTTAACATTACCTTTTTCGTCTAACATTTCCCCAACCCTAACGGTTAAGGTATGTGGCGATTTAGCATTATAGGTAAAATCCATAGTAGCAAAAGCTGCTTTTCCGAAATCTATAAAAATGAAGTCGTCTCGTTTTTCAAGTTTTACCGGTGCTACTTTCGTAACTACAAATTTGTTTTCAGTTGAAATAATATAACTATCACTTTTACCTGTGGTAAACTTTTGAGGCTCTGAATAATCTACTAAACGATTTTCTTCATCCCAAATTCTTACTTTCCAGTAGTAAGTTTTCCCTATTTCAAGTAGACTGCCATTATACTCTACATTTGTTGATTCTAAAGATCGTACTTGACCGCTATCCCAAACATCGCCGTTATTATTGTTGATGTTTTTCTGGTTGGAAGCGACTAATATTTGGTAAGCTCCTTGATATTTAGCGCCTAAAGGCACTGTCCAGCCAAATTCTGGTTTTAAATCGAATATTTTAACATCCGTACTAGGTTCTCTAATTAACTCAACCGTTAAATCTGTTGGCGCCGCTCTAAACTCATTACTGTTCTTCTTAATTAACTCATCAAGCTTTGCTCGAAGCTTATCGGCAACTGCTTTATATTTCTTCTTTCCTATTAAATTGTTAATCTCTTTCGGGTCTTTTTTAAGGTTGTAAAGCTCTTCAAGAGATTTATCATTTACATATCTAAAATATTTCCATTCTTCAGTTCGAACACCTTCACTTGGAGGAATTTCGCTAAAATCCCATAAGTGCTCTATTAAAATGGTATCTCTTGCAATGGTATTGGTTTCTTTTTTAACAATAGGTAGTAAGCTCTTTCCCTGCCATGCATCTGGTGCTTTTACACCAGCTAAATCTGTAATTGTTGATGGTACATCAATATTTAATACCATTTCATCAACATCCTGATGTGAGTTCACTCGTGGATCATATACAATCAAAGGCACACGAATTGAGTTGTCGTACATCAGCCATTTTCCCGCTAATTTACGTTCGCCTAAAAAATATCCATTATCGCCCATAACTATGATAACAGTATTTTTTTCTATACCCTTTTCCTCTAATTTTTCTCGAATTTTTGCAATTTCTAGATCTATTCCAGAAATCATACGGTAATACCCTTTTAAGCTATGTTGATACTTTTCTGGAGTATCATAACGCCATGTCCAGCGTAACCAGTTAAATCCGTCCCTTACTATTTTAGGTTGTGCATCAAAATATTTGTCATCACCTAACTCAGGTCCTGGAATGGTAGTGTCTGCAAGTAATTTATCTGTTTCAGCTTGCCAAAAATATTGATCTGGTGCACTATCATGTGCATGTGGCGCACTAAAGCTTAATGAAAGACAAAATGGTTTTTTATTTGTTGCATTTTTATCAATAAAATCGATTGCTTGTTGTCCTGTATAACGGGTTAAATGTACCGTATCATTATCAATGGTTTTATAATAATATCCTCTTCTGTCTTTAAAACTGTGATTTCTGTCATAATCTTCATACTCATCAAATTGTTTGTCCAAATCATTATAACGCACGCCATATTTGCCATAAAAACCTGTGTAATAACCGTTATTTTTTAACACGGTTGGATATGAATTTGCCATATATTCTTCTCTCACATTTCCTGTTTGAAAATTAAAGTTATGTGCTCTTTCATGCAAACCTGTCAATATACTCGCTCTACTAGCAGCGCATATGGGTGTTGTAACAATAGCTGTATTAAAATAGGTTCCAGATTTTGCCAAATCATCCATTTGAGGTGTTTCTACATATTTATTGCCTGCATAACCAATGGCATCAAAACGTTGATCATCAGTAAGAATAAATATGATATTTGGTTTATCTTCAGTACTCTTTTGTTGAGCATTTGATACATTAAAACCACATATGGTTGAAATTAACATGAATAAAAAACTGACTTTTTGCATTTGATTTCTTTTTATTTAAAGAGAATTATAAAAATTTATTTTTAAAGTATAAAGCTACCGTTTAACTCTAGGAGTTCTATCCTGCTCTGTCCTGAAAGCCGATTAAAAAGCTCCTTAAATTAAAAAATCTTCAACAATTATGATTTAAGGTTGAAGATTTATGCTTTATATAAAATTATCAATTAAATAATTATCCGAAATTCCAATTAGAGTTCCAATCAATTATTTTGTTATTATACATAGCGTCCAACCCCATTTGAACGCAAATAGCTGCTTTGGCTCCTGTAACTATATTCGATTCTGGATTTTTGTTATTTAAAATAGATTCCTTAAAATCTAAAAGGGCTTGCTTACTAGGGTCTAAATGTTCAACATCTATGGGATATCCTTTTTCTGCATCCCAACCTGATGTGGCGCCACTAACACCATCTACATCGGCAATAATCTTATTCCTTTGTCCTTCAGGATAAAACCAAGCATTTTTTGTATCGATCATGATAGTACCTTTATCTCCTAATACTTTTATCTGATAACCATCTTTAGCGTTGCTTGTTAAACATGTGAATTTTGCTTTAACCCCATTTGGATAAGTATAAATTAAATGAACATTATCATATGTTTCTCTACCATCTTTCCAATAATCAATACCTCCAACACCCATGACTTGATTAGGGGTTTCATTAAGTACCCAGTTTACAAAATCGATTTGATGTGAACACAACTCTGCAGTAAGTCCTCCTGAGAACTCTCTATACATTCTCCAATTTACGGCCTTTTCAAATTTCGGATCTGGAACTCGTCTTCTCCAATTGCCATGACGATTCCACTGGCACTCAAAGGCAGCAATTTTACCTACTTTACCTTCTTTTATTAAATCAACTACAGCTGTATAAAGCCTCGAACTATGATATTGATGCCCTGTTTGAAATATTAATTTAGAATCATTAGTTCTATGCATTAAATCCTGAATACCAGTATATCCTTTAGCCAAGGTTTTTTCACAATACACATGTTTCCCTGCATCTAGTGCATCAATGGCAATTTTTGAATGTGTATTAAATGGTGTTGCTACTATAACAGCATCAATATTTTTGTTATCTAAAAGTCGTCGATAATCTGAGTAGCCAATAGGATTTGAATTGGCTTTAGCCAAACCTTCTTTTAACCTAAATGACAAAACATCGCAGGATGCTACAACATTCACATTTTCAATAGAATTTAAAATTGTTGTTAGTCCGCCACCTCGATCTCCTGTACCAATAACGCCAATATTTATAGTATTATTAGCATTTATATTAGACATTACATTGCCATATAAATATGCAGAACTAGCAATACCTACCGTAGCTGCAGTTGTTTTTTTAATAAATGAGCGTCTTTTCAAAATTTATATTTTAGGTTCCCAACCTGGTTCATACGTCCTTGACCATAATTTCATGGCCTCTCGATTGTACATCATACCCGTTTTATCGTTGATATCAAAACCATCATTAATTCGATAAGCAATATTCGCATAATGTACCATAGCCATACTTTTACTGGCATCATCTATAGGTGCAGTTAATTTAGTTTTGCCTCTAATTGTATCAAAAAGGTTCTGAACATGTTTTGTTGAAGTATCTCCGCCACCGCCTAAAGCAGTTCCGGCTTCTTTAGATGCTGAATTATATTCTTTAACTAACTTCCCTTTACGATCGTATAACATATACTTACCTCTATCTACAAATACAGTTCCTTCTGTACCATAAATAACGGTGCCTCGTCCAGTACCATAAGTACTATAACTATTTCTAGATTTACCATCCCATTTAATGACTTTATTATCGGCAAATTTAAATGTAGCCTCCATATCATCATACATCTCCCAACCGTCATCTAAAAAGTGACGTTTTTCTGCTTCAACATAAACATGCTGTGGAAAATCTACCTGTAATGCCCAACGCGCCACATCTAATTCGTGAGTTCCGTTATTACCGGCTTCGGCTGTTCCATATTCCCAACCATACCAATGCCAATTATAATCCCAAGTTTCAGAAGTATAAGCACGCCTTGGAGCTGGACCTTGCCATAAATCCCAATCTAGTCCTTCTGGGATAGATGCACTTTTTTGCAATGGTACCTGACCTCTTCCATTGTTGTAAAAAGCAACCGCCTTGTATGGTTTTCCTATAATACCATTATGAATTTCATTTATAATTTCAATGGTGTGACCAGACGAACGTTGCTGGTTTCCCATTTGAACTACTTTGTTGTAATATTTTGACGCTTTTACCAATTGCTCATTTTCATACATGTTATGGCTGCATGGTTTTTCAACATACACATGTTTTCCCGCTTTCATGGCCATAATAGAACCTGGTGTATGCCAATGGTCTGGTGTAGCATTAATCAACACATCTAGATTTTTATCGTCCAATACTTTTCTAATATCATTCTCTAAAGTTGGATTATAATCAATGTGTTCTCTAAAAGCTTTCAATCCTTTTAAACGTTGACTTTCCATAACATCGCACAGATAAAGTAATTTGGCGTTACTTTCTTTTAAAGCTATAGGTTGTGTAAAAGCTCCCATTCTTCGTCCCAAACCAGCAATAGCAACATTTAAGCGATCATTAGCCCCAATAATATTCTTGTAACTTTTTGCAGACATTGCATTAACACCACCAGTTAAACTAACTCCAATAGTCGCCACCGTAGTTTTCTTTAAAAATTCTCTTCTTTTATTGTCCATCTTACTTTTCGTTTTCTGTTGGAACTTTAATTTTAATATTTCTGAAAAACACCTTGTCTCCATGATCTTGCAATAAAATTTGGCCTTTTTCTAGTACTCCAAAATTGGGCCATTTGGCATATTTACTTTCCGAAACCAATTTTAAAAATTCTTCACTACCCCGTACGTATTCTAGTACTTTTACATCGTTTATCCAATGCTCGACATGGTTATTTATAGATTTTATATAAGCGGTATTCCATTCTCCAATTGGCTTAATTGGTTTACTCGGGTCAGCTTGAATTAAATCGTACAACGAACAAACCGTTCTACTTCCTTCATGAGAGCCTAACTTAGCATCGGGATGAAGGGCATCATCTAAAATTTGATATTCCAAACCTATTGATGACCCTGGACCTTTATTCAATTCAGTATCAACATAATATTTAATTCCGCTATTAGCTCCTGGGGTTAACTTAAAATCTACTTGTAATTCAAAATTACTATACTCATTTGTGGTTACAATATCTCCTCCAGCGGCAGACTCTGATCCTCCTGAGGATAATACGATTAATTCTCCATCTTCTATTACCCAACCTTCTTTTGGAAATGCGTCTAACTTAGCACCTCGCCATCCGTTGGTCGTTTTACCATCCCAGAGCATTTGCCATCCGGAATTTTGTTCATTAACTGTCAGATTATTTTTAGTAACAACCGGTTCTAGAGGTGAGTTTGTAGTATATTTGGATAAATTCTCAGTTAAAATCTTAGCATTCTTCCACATCACTTGTTTACCCAGTTTTTCTTTAGTTTTTCCAATAGAGTGTACTTGCAAAGCTATAAATCCGCTTGCAGTTTTATCATCAATTAAATGCGACGCTGGAACACCATTTATCCATGTTTTAATGGTATCACCTATCGCTTCAACTCGGTAATGATTCCAATTATTTTGTTTAAATGCCTTTTGGGCCTCCGGATTGTTTTCTAAAGTGTTTAACCATTTGCGTCTCCCTTCATCATAGATTCCGCCACTCCATGAGCGTTTTGATGGATCAATCTCTACTTGATAACCATGCACCCTGCCATTTTGATAATATAGATAGCTATTACTTCTAATTTGAATACCTGAATTCATGGTTGAATCTACTTTAAATTCTATTTCTAAAATAAAATCACTATACATTTCACTCGTCGATAAAAATGTATTGGGTGTATTAGCAGCTGTTGTACCAATTATAACTCCATTTTCATTTTTATAAGTAGCTTCACCACCTTTAATATTCCATCCTTCCAAAGAATCATTTTTTATTAAATCTACCCAAGGGATTTCTTGCTTTTCTTCTTTACAAGAATACATATTACATGTAATTAGAACGGCAACTAAAAATAGTAAGCTTAATTTAAATACTCTCATTTTATTTTTTATTAAAAATTATAAAAAAAACTCTCCACCATAAAATAATTTACACCTATGACAGAGAGTATTGACTAACTCAAACAATTTAAATTTTATTTTATCCTTCAACATAATTACAGAATTTTTAACTGGGATCTATCCTGCTCTATCCTGAAATCAATATTTTTCATATTAAATCCCGTTGTTCTACCTATTAAATCCTTATGGCAGATTAAAATGGCAAAATATCTTTGTTAAATTAAAAAAAAATTGCGAGGATTAAATCCTCGCAATTTTTTTAGTTTCAAGTTTATTATAAAAAATAAACTAAGGTATTCTTAACTCTAATATAAACTCTTCGAATTTAACATCTCTGTCTCGTATTACTAAAGTATCCTTCACCGTATGCATCAAATCAAGTGTTGATCTAGAACGTACTTGACCGAAAACTAACGTCTCAACAATTTCAAGGTCTCGGTATTCGTATTCTAAATAAATTACATCACGTTTTTCTCCACCCCATTCATCTCCATCTTCTAAAAACCTTCCTGATCCAGTTATGACAATATCGCTTTCATCATCAGCATTGGTTATTGTAATTTCTTCGTTATCATTGAATGTCAATTCTAAAGATACAGTACTATTGCTGGGAATACCTGCTCTTCTGATCAAATTAGTGCTAATGGCTTTATTCCTTCCTGCAGTTGATACTGGAGTAAGTTCATCTTGTACAACAAATTCTGCTCTATAAACTGTAGAGGTATCAATAACAGTTGTTTCTGTAATTCCTGTTGCAAGTGTGAACTTTTCTGAAGTTCCCACAATCTTATCCTCTCCACGTCTTAGATATATCCCTTGATATTTATTCATAAACTTAATACCGTAAAGTGTATAGTCCTTAGGTGCCTGATCCCAATCATCTGCTTTAACTTTAATAGGGTTTGTAACACCTTCAGCTGGGACACCGGTTAAAAGCGAATCTAGCTCTTCATAATCTGTAATTCTTAAAGGAATTACATAATGTACCTCACCAAACTCCGCAAATGATAATGGATCATCAAAAAATGCATCTTCTAGTTGTACAGGAATGCGTCCCTTTGTAGAACCCGATGGGATTGTTACTGGACTTTGCTGCTCGATAGTATAGTAAGCTGCTGGTAATACCTTAACATTTACAGAATCAACTCCAATTCCTGCAAGTTGTACAGGATCTATCAGTTCTGGAGCTAGCTCAAAATGCACTCTGCGGTCTATTTTATTTTCATATACTCCCGACATGACAACACCAATTTCAAATCTACCGTTATTATCGTTTTCATTAAAACCCAAATCGTATTCACCCAAAATTAATGTTCTTACGGGTGTTTGAAATGGAAAATATACTGAAGTTGAGCCAAAATCATCAAATTCATTTTCCTGATTCTCACATGCCATAAAACTAAAGGCAAGTGCTAATATTATTAAAAATTTTATTTTCATATCTAATCCTTTTTTAATTGTTTTAAAGTACATAATAATCTTACCAGCCATTATTTTGCTCAAGTTCAGAAAACTTCACAGTCTCAGCATTTGGAATTGGCATATATGTAGCAAATGGTTGATAATTTCTAATTTCAACAGACGGTAACTCAACATAATTACTTCCGTCAAAAAAGTAACCTTTAGCCGTTTCATTTAAAGATAGTCCCCATCTTCTAAGATCCCAGAACCTGTGTCCTTCAAAACTTAGTTCTATACGACGTTCATTTCTAATAAGCTCTCTCATCTCCTCCATAGTTGTAATAGATGCTAAGTAGTTATCTGGTTGTGCAATTCCTGCTCTATCACGTATTGCTGCAATCACGTCACGAGCGGTAATACCACCAACCTGATGGTCTGGACCACCAATTTCATTGGCTGCCTCAGCAAATATTAAAAACAATTCAGTATACCTAAAATACACATCAACATGTATCTTACCTGTAGCAGTATTATCATTATTAATTCTAACATCTGGACGTAATAATTTTTTAAGGTAATAGCCAGTGGTTGTTGATTGCTGAGGAATAGAATCTAACCTATCATTTCCTCCACCAACACCAGTATTAATTGTTCCACCTCCAAAAGAAGCCCCGTTAAGAACAACATATTTTTCTAACCTAGGGTCTCTATTGGCATACGGGTTCTGGGGATCAAAACCATTAGCCTCAGTTGCAGGATTTCCGTCTTGCATTGGGAATGCCATTACAAAGTTATGTGTTGGATTAATCTCCCCATTTCCATTCACTGAAGGCGGAAACATTCTTTTTTCATAGTTAGAAGTATTACCTCCTAAAGAACTACGCCAAAGCATTTCGCTACTCACTAAATTATCATCTGATGCATAAAACTCAAGACCATTTGGATCTAAACCAGCAACGCCTCCAATAGTATTTAAAATTTCAGCTGCATTATTTGCTGCCAAATTATAATAGCCTTGACTATTTAAAAAAGAAGGACTCGCCGCAAAAAGCGCCAAGCGTGCTTTAAGTGCTTTTACAATTCTTCCTGAAATACGTAAATCAAAAAAATTATCATTTACCACTTGGTATTTAACATAATCAAAATCTTCTAAATCTGAATACCACTCATCTACCTGTCCCTGACTTAATCCATAATCAGTTGGCAATAAAGTAAGTGCCTCATCAAAATCTGCCATAATAGCCTGAACAGAAGCTTCAAATGATAAACGGGGTACATTAAAGTTACCATCAGGTTCAATAAATTCAGTAAAATAAGGAATACCTAATAATTCACCAGAAGTACCTATTCCTGCATGTGCTTGAAGTGCATAAAAATGATGCAATCCTCTTAACGCTAATGCTTCACCCTCCAAACGCATGTAAAACATTTTATTGGTTAATGTATCTCTGCTCCATTCTATTTCTCTTGCATCAATAATTTCTAGAAATCGGTTTACCCAGAATACACGTTCAAAACTATTCCACCGGGATGCAGGATTAAATTGTGCGCTTAACTCGCCAAGAGCCATTCGCTTGTAATTATTATCCAAAATATTATTAACAGCATCATCAGTAGCCGCTTCAGAAAAAGAATATTGATTAACCAAGCCCGAATATCCATTTAATAATATGCCTTCTGCTAAATTTGGATTCGCGCTAACATCATCAAAACCTAACCTGTTTTCATCAATAGGTTCAAGGGTATCACAGGCAATCATGCCAGAAAACACCAATACAATTAATATATATTTTATTAAATTTTTCATTTTATTTATCTTAATTTTCTAATTATATTAAAATGACGCTCTTATCCCTAGAGTAAAAGCTCTAGTTAGTGGTGTTGTACCAATCCTTAATTGACGAACATCTCTATTTTTAGCTATTTCCAAAAGATTAGTTCCTTGGAGATTTAAACTTAAATCTTCCATACCAATTTTATTAGATATGTTATCATCGAATTCATATGTTAACTGAGCACGATTAATAGAAAAGAAGCTATTATCGTACAACCAAAATGTAGATGCTCTAAAGTTGTTTTGATTTGTACCAGCTGACAACCTAGGAAACGTTGCTGTATTGGCAGTTTCCGGAGTCCAACGATTTAAAACAACCTCAGAATATTTATCATTTCCGTCAACTGAATAATATTCGTTAAAATTATCATTTAATTTATTACCATATCCTCCTGTTTGTCCCGTTCCAAGGACAAATAGGTTAAACGCTTTATATTTTATATTTAGGTTAACTCCATAAGTCCAAGGACTACTAGTCTGCCCAATAGCAATTCTATCATCGTCATCAATCCAATCATCTCCATTTTGATTGGTATATTTTATATCACCTGGTTTCACCGCACCAAATCGAGGAACTGGCAAACCGGCATTTAAATTACCGTCTCCATCAAAATCGGCCTCAGAATAAAAGCCTTGATCAACTAAACCAAAAATTGTAGAAAGCTCTTTTCCAACTCTGTTTTGGTAATCAAACTCATTTATTTCAGATCGTTTTAATGCTTCTGTTTGACTATACAAAATATTAGCACCTATAGCTAATGAAACATCATTAAAGGTTTTGTTAAAATTCATACCAATTTCAAAACCAGTATATGAGTTTTTATCGAAATTGTTATATGGTCTGAAGTCATCATAAAAAGACGGGTATAGGGCATTCAAAAATACTACTTGCTTATCGAGCTCTGATTTAAAATAATTAAACTCGAACCAAAGAGAATTCATTAAATAACTTTCTAAACCTATGTTTAAATCAATACGCTCTTCAAATGTTAAATCAAGATTCTCTCCTTGTGAAATATTTTGTCTGCGATTACGATTTCCATCAGCCCAATTAAAATTGCTGCCATCAGAATAGTTTACATCATATAAATAGTAACCATCAATCCCTTGATCAGACTTTAAAATACCACCTGAAGCCTTTAACTTAAGGTAATTAATAAAATTACTATTCTTCAAAAAAGGTTCTTCACTTAAAATGTACGCCACACCCGAAGTTGGTGATAAAGCACCTCTATTTCCTTCTGGTAGTTTTAGCGAATTAACATAGGTTCCGGTTAATTCAAAAAATAGTTTCTTTTTGTAGTCATAAGCTATTTGAAACCCTAAGTGAGCATCAACATCTGTTTGAATAACATCGTTCGTCTTTTGTGAATTATAAAAACCTAATAACGTTGTATTTAAAGAATGATCCTTAGCAAAAGTCGTATCGTAATTTACCAGTCCATAAAGACCAAATCGAGATACAAAACCATTGGTACTAACATTTTCAGTTTGATCTTTTAGGTCTTCCCCAAAAATACCAGAATCATCTGCGATAGGGTTAAGTGGATCATCATCATTAATGCCAAAATTTGTTATTCTATTGCCTTCCCAACCTGGTGCATAAGTTTTAAATTGATTCTCTATTGATAAATTATAAGAATCATAAAAATCAAAACTTATATAGGTTCTAGCTGATAACCCTTTTGTTACCCGATCCAAATCAAAATTGATTGAGTTGTTAAACTGTGTAGAACGAAAAACTGTAGTCTTATAACCACCAGCAATAGCCAAGGCTATAGGTGCATTTGAACCGAACTCTTGTGTTGAACCCAAAAGAAACCCATTAAACGTCCGTGCCGTTTGCAATTGTGCCGCAACCGTAGGGTCGCTGGTATCTACTAAATCTATAGGTAATAATGGCGAATAAGCATTAGGCTTAAAAGTAGTACCCGCGCTCAACAAATCAGCTCTAGACGCATTATTTGTACTTATAACCGCAATACCATCTAGACTACTAGTAATCCAATCATTTATTTTAAAATCTATATTACCTCTTACATTAAAACGGTTAGTTCCTGCATTTATATCATCATTAATATTAACCCATTCCTCGCTAGTATTCCAACCAACATTAACATAATACTGATTTTTATCATTTCCACCTGAAAACTCAGAAATAACATTTGTAGTATTAATAAAGGGTTGTACATATTCACTTGAATATAAGTCCACATCTGGGTATAAGTACTTATTTACGCCACTTATAGTATTTTGAATACTCTGGTTTGAAAACCTTCGTCCATCAGTTGCTGCTGCACCATCGTTATCCAGAGCTTCATTAAACAGTATCATATATGCCGATGAACTCAAATAATTAGGCAAAGCCCTAGGCACACTAATACCAGAGCGTACATTAACATTAATCTCTTTTCTATTTATTTTTCCGCGTTTCGTGTTAATCACAATAACACCATTTCTAGCTTGACTACCGTATAATGCCACAGAATTAGCGTCTTTAAGCACCGTTATCTGCTCAACCTCTTCCATATTAAGAATATTAGGGTCACGACCAATTACACCATCAATAACAAAAATGGCATTGCCTATGCCTCTTATATTATCAGAACCTCTTACTCCTGGGGTTAGGCCATTAATGTAATCTCTTACCCATTGAGTATTGTCATAGGTTAAACGGTCTCTTGTGCTTATTGATGAAACTGCTCCAACAATATCACGACGATCTTTAGTGGCTACTCCCATCTTAATTTCGTCATCTTCAGTGGCCAGAAATGGTGATTTCTCCAAGATAATATTACCTATCAAATCAGACATAATAATGAGCTTCGATTCATAACCCTTTTTTTCAATTACAACAGACTCATCACCAAGTAACTTAATTTGAAACTGTCCATTAACATCCGAAAATGCTTTATTTCCATTAAGGCCAAAAACATTAACCCCATTTAAAGGGTTGCCCTGCTCATCAACCACAGTTGCTTTTACTTCTGCACCTTTTGTTTGCGCTGTTGCAATACTACAAAAGCAAAACAAGGTAAAGCACACTAAAGTTAACAACCTATATAATTTATTTATCTTCATTTTTTTATTTATATTAATTAAAACGAAATTTTATAAAACTACCATCCAGGATTTTGAGGAAAACCCTCGTAAATTTGTGTTTGATCAGCTTTAAATGGTAACCAATAGTGCTTTGGGAACTCGCAAACTCTATCTGCAAGAAGTCTTTCAGTGAAACTACTTCTGTCTTGCGGAAAATCTAAGGCTAATTTTCTTCTATACTTTTCTTCGTGTGCTACTCCCCAACGGCGAATATCAACCCATCTATGTGCTTCATAACTTAACTCCACAGCTCTTTCTCTTCTTAGTTCGTCCATAAACTTGTTGTTATTTGCAACTATATTAGGATGTACATTAGGAATACCCGCTCGATTACGGAATAAATTAATAGCTGCTTCAGCCGTTAAGCTATAAGACGCTGGTGCTGTAGTTGCTCCCTTAGATGCATGTAATGCTTCTGCATACATTAAATAAACATCTGTAAGTCTCATATGCATACGCATACCAGAATATTGTCCTATAATATTATTCCAAATACTATGATACTCACCATCAATTATGGGATAAAATTTTGTCCACATATACCCTGTTGTAGATTTTTTATTATCAAAAATAGTTCTACGGTGTATACCTGCATTACCTGCATTTTCATACCAAAGTTGAGCAAATCTTTGGTTTGCGTTTCCTCCTGTTGCTTTTGGAGCTACCTCTTGACCATCTATAATATGCCATCTGTAAAAGCGTGGATCACGATTTTCAAAAGGTTTAGTATCGTCATAATCTGAAGCTCCGTATTGACCACTTTGATCATCCTCTATTGAAAGGCCATTAGCCATTCCAAAATTGTTATGAATATAATTATGGGTAGGAGAGATATTTTCTGATATGCTACCATGTAATTCTCTATTTACTCCTGATGTCATAAATCTTTCGACTTGACTTTGATTACCTCCTCCAGCAGAAAAAATATATTCTGTACCTCCTGGCCACGCATTAGGTGTTGGCGATTTCCAAAATACCTCATCATAATTATCCCAAGAAGCTAATGCATAATAACCTTGGTCTGCTAATTTAAGTATCCCTGCAAAAGCATCAACAGCCATATCACATAACTGTGTATCATATTGATACGTATTTATACTTCCGTTATTTCCAAACATTAAAGGGCTTGCTGCTAAAAGTAAGTTTTTACCTTGAAAAGCATATGCTGTTCCTTTAGTAAGCCTACCTTTATTTTCACCAAATGTTAGTTGGCCGTATGCCTTCTCATCCCAATCATTAGGTAATAATTCAATGGCTTTTTTGTAGTCTTCATTAGCTAGTAAAGCAACTTCTTTATAGGTTTCTGGACGTGGTATTTTAAAATCATCTATTAAAACTCTATCAATATATGGAAAACGCCCCCAGAATTTCATAATCTCATTATGGAAAAATGCTCTAAAAAAATAAGCTTGTCCAAGAATAACATCTTTTTCCTCTTGAGTAGCATTTACCATTAAATCTAATCCTCCATTTTCGGCACTTTCTACATTTCTAATTACAATATTAGCTTTACGAATACCACGTAAGCTGCCATCCCATAACCCCGGTCTTTGTCTATTAAAATTATTAGGGTTTTCGACATTGGCTGAATTGGTCCCTGTCGATCCATATAAAGAATTATAGTGATTATTAAAGTAAGAAAAATTATCTGATATAACAGCATTGAAGTTTCCTGCATCAATATCACCACTTATTTTTACTTCTCTATTAACATGCCCATCATCGCCCAAAAGAAAATCTTGAAAGGTATGCGTTTGCACTTCATAAGCTACCACTAAGGCATACATTTCTTCAACGAAACCTTGAGCATTTTTAAAGGTTGAAAAAACCACTTCTTCGTCTAAGGATGACTCTGGTGCCTGATCTAAATAATCCTCGCATGAAAACGACAATACGAGTCCTAAGATTATTAATAAATTTATTTTATAGTTTTTCATTATTTATTTTTTTTAAAAATTCATGTTAAAACCAAAGTTAAATCGTTTTAAGGTCGGATAATCCCCTCTTGACTGTGCATCAGATGACGTGTTAAACTCTCTATCATCAGGTAGATCAGACCATAAGAACAGGTTATTACCATTCGCAAAAACTTGAAGTTTCTTCAGCCCAAGCTTTTCACATGTCTTTTTTGGTATATCATAAGATAAAGAAACTGCTTTAAGCCTTGTTAATGATCCATCCAACCAGCTATCTCTAGGATTGGTAGCTCCATTAGCTTGCCAACTTGGTTGTGTATCTATATTGTTAGGCGTATCTACGGTCCAATAATCTAAATCCTGTGTAAAAATCAATGGTGTTGTTTGAGTAAACGTATTGTTGCTAAAGCGTCTAGAAGCATTTTGAGTTCCATACAACTGAGCTGAAATACTAAAACCCTTGTAGCGGGCCCCCAAAGTAGCACTCCAGTTTCTTTGAGGTTGTTCTGGATAACCAAAAGGTGCGTTGTCAAAATTAGGATTGTAAATACCATCTCCATCAAAATCAACAACATCATAATAACCTACACGTGTAGAACTTTGATTTGCATTTGTTGGTGTTGACATATAAACATCGTCCCAATTTGTCAATATCCCTGCGGGAATGGCTGTTCTTCCTTGCCCAATTGGATAACCAGCAAACTGTTGATAAGCAGGTCTAAATAATGGATCATCTCTTGCTATGGTTTTATCTATAGCTTCCGTATAATTAAAATCGCCAAATATATTTATATCGTTATCGAAGGTATAATTGGCACCAAGAACAATCTCAAAACCTCTTACCTCAACTTCACCTATATTAAGAGCTGGAGGCGTTGCTCCATAGAAATTTGGCACACTAAGGTCGTTACCAAGAACGACAATATTACCACGATCTTCTGCAAAATAATCAAATTCACCAGTTAATAAACCATTAAATAAAGAGATCTCAGCACCTATGTTATACTTTGTAGATGTCTCCCATTGCAGGTTTGGATTTCCTACTAACAATTCTCTATAGAAAGTATAAGGCGATAATGCTCCATTGCCTTGATATGCGCTTGGCACTAAATATGCGGATCCTCCACTTTCCCATTGTGTTTGATATTGAAATCTGCCTAGACCTCCAAAATTATCATCTCCAACAAGTCCATAAGACCCTCTAAATTTGAGCAAATTTACCCAATCTACACTTTCCATAAAGGCTTCGTTTGACACTGTCCATCCTAGTGCTAAAGAAGGGAATAAGTCGAAACGAAATCCTGGACCAAATTGTTCAGACCCATTGTAAGCTCCGTTTACATCTAAAAAGTATCTTGAATCATAGTTATAAGTTACCCTTCCTACCCAATCTTCACGATATCTTGGAAACTGACTACCCGTAGCAGACTGCTGTCTTCTCACTAAAAACAGAGCTGTCAGGTTATGTTTTTCTGCAATAGTTTTGTTGTAATTAAATGAAAAGTCATAAACCATTTGTCGCGATCGTTGACCATTCTCAACCTCAGAAGTTCCCAAAGTCCAAGGTGGTTGAACATAATCAAATCGAGTATCACTATTTGGAATGTCGAACTGCTCTAGATCACCATCGTAAAATCTATATGATACACCCCCATCATTTAGAGATTGCCTACTCCTCATATTATTATCTAACGAAAATCGTCCTTGAAAAGACAAGCCTTCAGTTATAAAGTCTAATTTTTGCTTTAGTATAAAATCTGTATTCACTTGGAAGTTCGTAAAAGTTTCATATCCTGAGGCCGACAAATTAACAATAGGGTTATTGAAAATAAAAGCAGTATTTATAGATTGTCCATAGAAACCATCTGGATATACAGGCGTGTAAAGACTTGGAGCTATTTGGTAAATACCATTTATAACATTACTTACACTAGAAGGATTTTCTCTAATACCTAAGAAACCAGATAGATTAACAGACAACTCAGTGGTGCTTGTGATATTAAAATCAATATTAGTTCTAAAATTAAATCTTTCGTAGTTGAATTCACCTAGATACCCTCTTCCGTTATCATACTTCCCACCATCAAAAATATCATTTACTGTTTGGTAAGCTAAACTCCCAAAATATTTGGCCGTGTTATTACCACCACGCACAGACAAATTAATTCTATAATCTTGCGCAAAATCTTTCAACAATTCATCTTCCCAATTAACATTAGGATAAATATAACTTTCTTCCAGAGATGCAGGGTTACGGTATCTATCAAGAATAGCTAATGGCGTATAATCTCCCCATGACGAAGGAGAAACTGCTATTTCTCTAAGAATAGCACTATTTGCCTGTAATATAGCATCATAAGAGTTCAATTTTTGCGGCAATTGTGAAACCATTTTAATGGTTGTATTCACATTTAGAGACAACTCTGCTTTCCCTCTTTGCCCTCTCTTGGTAGTAATCAATATTACACCATTAGCTCCTTCAACACCAAAAACAGCCGTAGCAGAAGCATCCTTAAGCACAGATAAATTTTCAATATCGTTCATATCTATATCGGTCATCGACCTCTTAACACCATCTACGAGAACAAGAGGATCGCCATCACCGTTCCATGAACTTCGACCACGAATAAAAATTTTAATATTATCCTCCCCAGGAGCACCGCTACCTTGTATGGCAGTAACACCTGGCAAATTTCCTTGTAATGCTTCTTCAACATTGGTTATACCAGCTGCTCTTTCCATTAATTCTTCTCCCTTTACCTGCGTAATGGCCCCCACAACACTCTCTTTCTTCTGAGTTCCATAACCTACAATAACTATTTCATCTAGACTTTCTACATCATCTTGTAGACTTACATTGATAGTAGTTTTATCAGCAATAGCAATTTCTACTGTTTTAAAACCCAGATAAGAAAACACTAAAGTTTTTTCTCCTAAAGTTAATTCAAGTGAATAGTTTCCATCAAAATCAGTCGAGGCACCTCTTGTAGTTCCTTTTTGTATTACACTAACCCCAGGCAGAGGCACACCGTTAGCATCTGTAACAGTACCTGAAACCCTCTCTTGAGCATGTAAATTTGTGGCAGTAAAACTGGAAAATACCAACATCACTACTAATGTCATTACAGAAACAAAACATCGGTTTTTAATTTGTTGTTTCATTTTGAGTTTTAGTTTTAACATATATTTTGAATTTATATAGTTTTTATATACTCTAAACTATAATAAAAAATAGTCTTAAAGCTACGTTAGCAATTTTACGACATAATGATTGTATAACTATCCTGCACTATACTGCATAGTTTATTTTTTGACTGAATATCTCTAGGCTTTTAATAACAACAGAATGTAGAGTATCGTAATTTAAAAGGAAATCTCTCAAAATTGATAAAGTAAAAAAAAGATTCCCTCTGCTACTTATTAAAATAGCCTAAATTTTTTTGATGTACATCCCAAGTTTACAAATCAAACAATGTTGGTAGGTACATTGAAATTTCAGGAATATAGGTTATCAACAGTAAGACAAGCACCATTATAAGTAAAAATGGCAACAAAGGTTTTATAACTTTAGACACCGATACATTAGCTATACCACTACCAACAAAAAGTATAGTACCTACTGGTGGTGTGCACAAACCAATACATAAATTAAGTACTAATACAATTCCAAAATGTACAGGATCCATGCCCAAAGCTACAACTACTGGCAAAAATATAGGTGTAAAAATTAAAACTGCCGGAGTCATATCCATAAATGTTCCAATAATTAATAACACCAAATTAATAACTAAAAATATCACGATTTTATTACTGAATTGTTCTAGTAAAAACCCACTTATGAGTTCTGGTATGCCTTCAAAAGAAAACAACCAAGACATAGCCATAGAAGTACAAATTAAAAACATTACCACCGCAGTAGTTTTGGCACTCGTTAATAAAATTTCTGGAAAATCTTTAATTCTTACATCGCCATAAATTAATGCCAAAACAGCAGCATATAATACTGCAATAGCAGAAGCTTCTGTAGCTGTAAAAATCCCAGCCACAATACCACCAACCACAATAACTAACAACAAAAGGCTGAAGAATGCTTTTCTAAAATAAGTCCATATTATTGAAATTGGTGTGCGACTACCCTTTACAAATTTACGTGTTATAGCTACAAAAGCAATGTAACCCATGATAGCAAAACCTAATAAAATTCCCGGTAAATATCCAGCAATAAAAAGTGCTGCAACTGAAGCTGTACCGCCACTAGCCAAAGCATAAACAATTAGAATATTGCTTGGTGGTATTAGTAAACCTGTAGTGGACGAAGTTATATTAACTGATGCGCTAAACTCTCGGGGATACCCTTCTTCTTCCATCCTATCCGTCATAATACTTCCAATGGCAGAAGTGGCTGCAATAGCCGAACCTGAAATGGCCCCAAATAACATTGAAGCCAAAACATTAACATAGGCTAATCCTCCAGGAAGACTCGCCACTAAAGATTTTGCAAAGTTTATTAACCGATTTGCAATTCCGCCCCGTTTCATAATCTCGCCTGCTAGCACAAAAAATGGAATAGCCAATAAAGCAAAACTATCAATACCCGTGGTCATTCGTTGAGCAATGGTTGTAATTCCGGGTAATTTATCAATATTTAGTAATAAACTTAAAGTTGTAGAAATACCAATACTATAAGCTACAGGAACCTTTAACATTAATAAAATAAAAAAACTTGCAAATAAAACGATGATACTTATTACTTCAATACTCATTTTTAGTCGATTATTTTATTAGTATTAATTTTTGAGAAATGGTATATTGAAAACAACATAATTAACAAGCCACTTAAAGGCATAATAGCATAAATATAGCCTAAAGGTATTCGTAAAGTGCCTGATAATTGTTCTAGATGCAGTGTGGTATAGACTAAGTTAAAACCTCCTATAACCATAACTATTAAGGCGAAGAAAAAAATACAGATTTCAATAAGTATCAAAACCTTTTTTCTGGTTTTCACAGAAAACTTTTGATACAGAAAGTCCATTGACAAATGCTCCCTTTTGGCATTTAAATACGCAGCACCAAGAATTGATAACCATATTAAAGAAAATCTTGCTAATTCTTCGGTAAAAGCAAAAGATGTGTTTAATATATACCGAGAAAATACTTGCCCTAATACATCTACCACTAATAGACCAAATATAGATATCAGGAAAATTTCCATGATTCTGCAGGCTTTATTGAAAATAACATCGGCTAGTTTCATAATTATTGGTTTTTAATTTTATTTATTAAATCAGTCATTTCAGGATGTTCTTTCAAAAATGCCTCTAAAACCGATTTAGATTTTTCTTGAAACAGTGATTTCTCTGGAATAATAATCTCAACACCCGCTTTTTTAGCAATAGCCATAGATTCCTCTACGGACTCATTCCAAAATTGTTTCTGAGCTTGAGACGACTCATCTGCAGCTTCTTGAACCCATTGCTTTTGCTCATCCGTTAATTTATCCCAATATTTTGTTCCGATTAATAAAACATCTGGAACAGACGAATGTTGATCTAAAGTATAATACTTGCTAACTTCGTAGTGATTTGAAGACACAAATGATGGCGGATTGTTTTCAGCACCATCAACTACACCTTGTTGTATAGCTGTATATAACTCGCCATATGCCATTGGGGTAGCCGAGCCTCCTAACGCATTCACCATATTAATTGCCATTTGGTTATTCATTACTCGAATCTTTAAACCTTTAAGATCGTCTGGTGTTCTAATTGGTTTTGTTGACGTATAAAAACTACGGCTACCTGCATCGTAATACCCTAATCCTCTTAACCAAAATTTACTTCCTTTTTCTAAAATAGATTTCCCTACTTCGCCTTCTAACACTTCAAATTGATGGTCTTTATCTCTAAATAAGTATGGTATCCCTAACACATGATATTCGGGCACGAAGTTTGACAATGTTGCTGCACTAACTTTAGTAATAGCAACGCTGCCTATTTGCAAAAGTTCAAGGACTTCTCGTTCTGAACCCAACTGGCCGTCAGGAAAAATCTTAACATCCATAGTACCGCCGGATTTTTCGTAAAGCGCTTTTTTAAATTCTACAATCCCTTTATGAACTGGATGGGTTTGAGGTAAGGTATGTGCCAAATAAAGTGTTTGGGTTTTTCCATCTTTTTTGCAGGACATAAAGGCTGTAAGAATGATACACACTAGAAGTATTTTTTTCATCTTATATTTTTTTCAATTCAATTTAAATCCAAAATAATTATTGGCATTGTAGTAACAAATATCTTGAACCATTTTACCTAAGAAATCTATATCGTTTGGTATAAGGCCTTGTTTTACATCTTCCGCTAATAGATTGCATAGAATTCGTCTGAAATATTCATGTCTTGGAAACGACAAAAAACTGCGGCTATCTGTAAGCATACCAACAAAACGACTTAACAGCCCCATGTTAGATAAGCAATTTAATTGCTTTTCCATACCATCTTTTTGGTCTAAAAACCACCATCCTGAACCCCATTGCATTTTTCCTGGATAATCAGAATTTTGAAAATTCCCCATCATAGTAGCAAAAACTTCATTCTGAGAAGGGTTTAAATTATAGGTAATGGTTTTAGCGAGTTGATTCGTAGACTCTAGTTTATTAAAAAGATTTGACATAAACTCAGCCATTGGAAAATCTCCAATAGAATCAACCCCAGCATCAAGTCCAATTTGGTTTAACAACCTACTATTGTTATTACGAATTGGTCCTAAATGATATTGTTGTACCCAATCAAATTCATGATATTTCTTTCCTAAATAAACAAAAAGAAAAGATCTGAATTGATCTACTTCATGTTTAACCAGGACTTCACCAGATAACTTCTTAGAAAATAACGCATCAACTTCTTCTTTTGAAACCTCAACAATTTTTAATTCTTCTCCTACTCCAAAATCAGACAATCTACAACCTTGTTCATTAAAAAATGCTATACGTTTATCAGTAGCATCCAAAAATGCATCGAAGCTATTTATTTTTATAGCACTTGCCTTAGAAAGTTTAATCAGATAATTTGAAAATGTTTCTTTGTTTATAAAAAACAACGCATCTGCTCTAAACGTTGGTAATACTTTGGTATAAAAATCGCCATTAGCAATCTGTTGATGATATAACAAATCGTCCACTGGGTCGTCGGTAGTGCACACTACTTTTACTTTCAAGTCTTCTAGTAATTGTGCTGGTGTTTTATTTTCTAAAATAACATTCGCACTTTCATATATAGATTCTGCAGAACTAGGTTGTAATATATCATCTATGTTGAAATAGCGTTTTAACTCTAAGTGCGTCCAATGAAACAAGGGGTTTCTTAATGTATAAGGAACCGTTTCTGCCCATTTTAAAAACTTTTCTTTCTTTGAAGTTGCAGAACCTGTAATGTAAATTTCGTCAATACCATTAGCGCGCATAGCCCTCCACTTGTAATGGTCGCCATTTAACCAAGCATCAGTAATATTTCTAATAGGTTTATCCTCAGCAATTAATTGTGGTGATAAATGATTATGGTAATCTATAATTGGTAAATCTTTGGCATAGTCATGATACAAAGTTTTAGCAATTTCGGATTGTAAAATAAAATTATCAGTTATGAAGTTTGATGTTTTCATAATAAATCTAGTTGATTGTAACAACTAATGGGTTATTGATTTTTAGTGCAAAAGTTTCTAAGTAATTTTCCCATGCTTCTTTGGTAGTAAATTCATTTGCTTTCTTCCAACCAAAACCTGCATAATACACAGCTCTTCCATTATTTACTTTTACTTGTGCATATAAATTGCTCCAATCTTTCACTGGAGTATCAAATAATTCACTTGAAAGCATGTTGTTTTTTGGAACTACTATTGCTGTTCCAAGCTCGGAATCATCATGAGGTTGCCAATACGAGATCCATCCTGATGCTTCATTCTGTGTTGGCATTCCATCTTTCTCGTGTAGTGTTAAACCCGTATAAATTGCATCAGTACCAGTAATTTCAATTTCGAATCTTGATAAATTACTTCCATAATCTAATGAGATATGCTTTGTTTCCGTGATGGTTTTTCCATTCGCATCCCAATCGGAATACTCTAATACAAAGCTTGTTCTTATAGGCCCAGTCGTAATTGTTTTCCATTCTGTGAAGTTTTTAGAAATGTAATACGTTGTATCAATTTTTACGGCAATTCCTCCTATGCCTCGACTCACACCTACATGAAAATTATCAAGTCCTTCCCCATTATCTTTATGATAAGCCCCTTTATCATGTTCTGCATTTTTGTACCATTTATTAATTATAGGATATTCTACTCGTTTTAACCAGGCATCTATTCCGCTAGACAGTGTGCCACCTTTTACATTTTCCTCAATCATTTTTTGGGCAGTAGGTCCAAAAGTTCTGAAACCAACTTTATTATTTTCCCAAGCATAATCATCTGTACGTTCTGGCACAAACCTAGAATAGCAATATTCTATTACCTCTGGTTTGGATGATGCTTCAACCTCTAAAAGCTCAAACTGTTTTTCAGAATTAGCTGCAATCTCTGGTTGAAATAATAAAATATCAACTTTTCCATCTTGATCTTCATCTACAAATTGAGATACTAAAATCGTATTTGTCTTTAAATCTTTAACACTTAATTTTTCAAAATCTTCCCCAGCTTTGAGTTTAACATCTGCTCTTTTAATTTCTACAGTTTCAAAATTACGACCTATATCTAAATTGTTTTTTATAGTTATAATTTGACCCGTTTTTGGGCTACAACTTACAATAAGACAATACAAGAATAATATAGCAACTAATGGACTTTTCATATTAATCTTCATTTGATGGTTTTCCTATGGTTGCTAATATTCCGCCATCAACATAAAGGATATGTCCGTTTACAAAATCGCTAGCTTTTGATGATAAAAATATGGCTGCACCAGCTAAATCGTTTGGGTCTCCCCACTTTGCTGCTGGTGTTCTATTAATAATAAAATCATTAAAAGGGTGTCCGTCAACACGAATTGGTACCGTTTGAGATGTGGCAAAATATCCTGGGCCAATACCATTAACTTGAATATTGTGTTTTGCCCATTCTGTGGCCATATTCTGGGTTAGCATTTTTAATCCGCCTTTGGCTGCAGCATAAGCACCTACGCTATTTCTACCTAATTCACTCATCATAGAACAGATATTAATAACTTTACCAGCTTTTCTAGCAATCATACCTTTTACAACATGTTTTGACACTATAAAAGGACTTACTAAATCAATATCGATTACCTGTTTAAAATCGGCTACTTCCATTTCAATAAGCGGTGTTCTTTTAATTATACCAGCGTTGTTAATTAAAATATCTATTTGTCCTATTTCAGCTTCTATTTTTGAGATAGCAGAAATAACTTGTTCTTCATCAGCAACATTAAATTTGTAGCCAACGGCATTAATGCCTTCACTTTTATATTCGGCTACAGCTATATCGATTTTTTCTTGTGAAGAATTGCCGTTTACAATAATTTTAGCTCCAGCTAATCCTAACCCTCTGGCCATTGCCATTCCTAAACCGTGTGTACTTCCTGTGACTAAGGCATTCTTGCCTTTTACATCAAATAATGACATACTCATAACTTATCTTAATTCGGTTATTTTAGCAACATCCATATCGCCATAGTCTAAATTTTCACCTGCCATTCCCCATATAAACGAATAACTACTTGTTCCTGAACCCGAATGAATTGACCAAGGTGGTGAAATTACAGCTTGATTATTTCCCATCCAGATATGACGTGTTTCCTGTGGCTGTCCCATAAAATGACATACAGCTTGATCCTCCGGAACTTCAAAATAAAAATAAACTTCCATGCGTCTGTCGTGAACATGAGCTGGCATGGTATTCCAAGAACTTCCTGATTTTAAAGTTGTCATTCCCATTTGTAGCTGGCAAACATCAACAACACTGTTTACGATATACTTTCTTAAAGTACGGGCATTTGCCGTTTCAGCAGCGCCTAATTCAATAACCTCAACATCGTTTATTCCAATTTTTTTATTCGGATATACTTTGTTTGCAGGTGTAGAATTAATATAAAATAATGCAGGATTTGAGGCAGATTTGCTAGAAAAAGTGACATCTTTATTTCCTTGTCCCACATATAAAGCCTCTCTATGTTCTAAAACATATTCAACACCATCAACATTAACGGCACCAGCGGCTCCTATATTAATAATTCCTAATTCCCTTCTTTCTAAAAAATACTCAGCTTTTAAAGGGTCTATAGCTTCTAATTTTAATGCAGTCTTAGTTGGTACTGCACTGCCAGAGATAAATCTATCATAATGCGAATACACTAATACAATTTTGTCTTCCTGCATTAAATTATCAATTAAAAACTCCTCTCTTAATTGCTCAGTATCATAGCTTTTTACGCCTTGTGGACTTGATGCATATCTTGTTTCGTAATAGGTTTTCATTGTTTTTATGCTTTTATTATTATATCGTTTGTTTTAATCCAAATTCTAAGCCTCTTAATTCTGCTAAACCACGTAGTCTTCCAATACCCGAATATCCAGGGTTTGTTTTTTTATGCAAATCGTCTAGCATTTGGTGTCCATGATCTGGTCTTACTGGAATTGCAAAATCTGAATAAGCTTCTGCTTTACGTCTTTTCTCTTCAACTAACACTGCTTTTACAACACTATACATATCTACATCACCTTCTAAGTGGTTTGCCTCGTAAAAATTACCATCGGCATCTCTTTTTGTACTTCTTAAATGCAAGAAATGTACGCGATCTGCAAAACGGTTAAATATGTTGACTAAATCATTATCTGCTCTAACACCTAACGAACCTGTACAAAAAGTAATACCATTAGCTCTGTCTGGAACATTGTCAAATAAATACGCGTAATCGGCTTCTGTACTAACAACCCTTGGCAACCCGAGAATAGGATACGGTGGATCGTCTGGATGAATACACATCAATACATTGTTTTTAGAAGCTATGGGTATAATTTCTTTTAAAAATGCCACTAAATTATCTCTTAGTGTTTGAGCGTCAATATCTTTATAAGTATCTAAAATAGTCTGAAATTGTTCTAATGTATACCCTTCTTCTGCTCCTGGTAAACCAGCAATTATATTGTTCACTAATTGCGTTTTAGCTTCCTCAGAAAGTTGTTCTAAATAAATTTTTGCTGCTTTTTGTTGTGCTTCGGTATAACTATTTTCTGCCCCTGGTCTTTTTAATAAAAATAATTCGAAAGCAGCGAAAGCAATGACATCAAAACGCAATGCTTTTGAGCCATCTTCAACCTCAAAACCCAAGTCGGTTCTAGTCCAATCTAAAACTGGCATAAAATTATAGCAAACTATGTTAACACCGCATTTTGCTAAATTTTCTATACTTTGTTTATACCTTTCGATATAGGTTTCAAATTGTCCTGAACGCGTTTTAATATTCTCATGAACAGGAATACTCTCTACGACGCTCCAAGTTAATCCAGCTTTTTCAATTATTGATTTTCGCTTTTGAATTTCATCTATAGACCACACTTCTCCGTTAGGAATATGGTGTAAAGCAGAAACAACTCCTGTTGCTCCAGCTTGTTTAATATCTGATAAAGTTACAGGATCATTTGGCCCGTACCATCTCCATGTTTGTTCCATTTTATAAATTATCTTTTGTAAATGCTTCCATTATATCTATTACCAATACACCATCTTCAACAGGACATGGATTACTTCGTTTTCCTAAGAAATAATTAACCGTTTCTTGGATCATTGGTTGTTGAATATTTACAGGGTTTTTAAAATTAAATTCTCTATTTGTATTCTTTGATTTAAGCTTGAGTTGCTCCTTATAAAACGACAACTCTATGGTACCTTCTTCACCATAAATTGTGCAACAATCTTCTTCTAAATATTTTGGGATTGCGAACGACCACATACCTCTAAACTGCACACCACTTTTAAAATTTATTAATCCATTTACTGTATCATCAACCTTATTAATACCCGATTGATTTACCGCAATGCCTTTGGCTTGCGTGTAGTTTCCAAAAAAATGATACATTAAATCTAATTGGTGAGGTGCTATATCATGAAAATAACCACCTCCTGAGACATCCTCATCTAACCTCCAAGTTGCTTTTGAATTAAAATCGAAAGGTTGTAGAAATCTTAAATCTACAAATTTAACCTCGCCAATGGTGTTAGCATCGAGTAATTCTTTAACCTTAATATACATTGGTAAAAACCTACGGTAATGTGCTACTACTAGTTTTTGATTACTATTATTTACAGCTGTTTTTAGTTGTAACGCTTCTTTTTTAGATAAAACCATTGGTTTTTCTAAATACACATCTTTACCCGCTTTTAACGCTTTTAATGCATAATTTAAATGTGTGGATGGTGGTGTGGCAATATATACAGCATTAACATCTGGTTGTTCTAATAATTTATCTGCATCATCAAACCAATGTGGCACATTATGCCTATTCGCAAAGTCTTTTGCTAAATCTCCGTTTCTGCGCATTACTGCAAATAATTCTGATTGCTCGCATTTCTGAAATGCAGGGCCACTTTTAACCTCAGCTACATCTCCGCAACCAATTATTCCCCAAACTACAGAATTACTTCCCACGTTTTTAACTCTATTTAATTAAACACCACTATAAGCACTAAAACCTCCATCAATAGGTATCACAACACCAGTAACAAATGAAGCGCCTTCACTACACAACCACAAGGTTGTACCAACAAGATGCTCGGGCTCACCAAATTTTCCCATTGGTGTTTGCTCTATAATTTGAATACCTCTTGGCGTTAAACTCCCATCGCTATTTGTTAATAATGCTCTATTTTGATCGGTTAAGAAAAACCCTGGAGCTAACGCATTTACGCGAATGCCTACTTTTGAAAAATGAACTGCAAGCCACTGTGTGAAATTTGAAACTGCTGCTTTTGCACCACTATATGCAGGTATTTTTGTTAATGGCGTAAAAGCATTCATTGACGAAATGTTTAAAATGCTACAACCTTTTCTACCTACCATATCTTCCGCAAAAATTTGCGTTGGCAAAAGGGTTCCAATGAAATTTAAATTAAATACGAATTGTATCCCTGATGGATCTAAATCAAAAAACGTTTTAAAACCTTCCGTTTTATTAACTAAATCTTCTGCCTGTAAAAATGGATTACTTGTTGTGCCTAATGGATGATTTCCTCCAGCTCCGTTTATTAAAATATCGCATAACCCAAAAGCATTATTCACCTCCTTTTTAGCATGTTGTAAAGAATCTTTTTCAAGCACATTAGCGGCAACTCCAATTGCTTTTCCTCCTTCTCTGTTTATTTCATCCGCAATTGCATCTGCCGCTTCTTTTCTTAAGTCTAATACCGCTATTTTATTTCCTTCTTTGGCCAATGCTTTGGCTAATGTTCCACAAAGCACTCCTCCAGCTCCTGTTAAAACGATTGTTTTATTCATGAAATAATTGTTGTTTGGTTAGTCTATAATAATTGATGATAGTAAAACAATAAATTGTAATTAATTGAATTACGCATCCTTACAAATATAAAAAAGAACAAAGGCCCGTCTGTCCTGCTCTGTCCTGCTCTGTCCTGTAATTTTACACCAAAATACTAAACATTAAAATAAAACTCTAAAAAATATTTTATCAATGTAAGATCCTAATCATTCTAGGTTTTCCTAAAAATTTAAATAATAAAAACCTAGAAAATAAATTATAATGACTCTCTTAGTATAAGTTTTGTAGGCAAATAGGATTGCATTGGAGCATCACTTGTAATAAACTCTGCGGCCTTGGCACCAAATTCATGAAAATCTACAGATACCACCGAAATACCTTTGTATGTAAATCTTTTTATAGGAGTTTCGTTATATGATAATACTCCGACATCCTTTCCTAACTCGTAGTTAGAATCTAAACATTGGTCTAGTAATTTGTAGAGCATTCTATCATTTACACTTATGTAGGCAGTATTTTTGTTAACTATAAACGACTTTGAACTTTTAATGACATTAAAATCAAAGTTATGTTTTTGGCAGAATTTTTTAAAATACACGACGCTTTCCCATGGATGATATGTGAATTCTGGATAAATAAATTTAACCGCATTATATTTTTTAAACAAGGGTAAAGCTTCTTCTAAACAGTTATAAAATCCTTGTCCAAAATCTTGTAAAATAAAATTATTTGTTTTTTTAGAATGCAAATCCCAATCAATTAATAATAACTTACTTTCATCAATTTTATTTATAGCCTTTTTAACTTCTGGATGATCAAAACCCATCACAATGTATTTAAAATATTTATCGCTTTGTATATCGAGCATCGATTTAAAATTCTTAACGCTATAATGATGAAATTGTAAATCAACAATTACATTATTAGGTAAATTTTGCATAAATGAGTGGTACAATACTTCCTTATATGCTTTGAATGTACTTATTAATAAAAGTACTTTTATTTTGTTATCCGTTATGTAGTAACCCTTATTAGGTGTTGATTTTATAAAACCTTCATTTTTTAGAAGTTTATAAGCCTTAAACACAGTATCCCTAGAGATTTTATAATCTTTACTAAACTCGTTTATGGAAGGAATACTATCGCCTGACTTAAAGACATTTGTTTCTATAGATTCTTTAAACGCATTGAATATTTTTTTGTATTTAGGTATATCGTTACTACCGATGTTTTTTAAATTAATTAAGTCCCCGACCATATTTTATAAAAGATTTTAAACAGAAGTAATTGTTAAAAAAATGAACAGACTTGAATGATTTAAAAGACAGAATAGGTGTTAAAAAAAATCAAGTTTTCTAAATAAACACAAATTTTAACAAAAACTGTCCTGTACTCTCCTGTACATAATTTTACGAAAATAAATGGATAAATATTTTATATTAAGAAGATTAATGAAATACTTTGTAATATCAAAAACACCATTTAAAACAAAAAACACTGATAAAATACTATTAACAGTGTTTCTAAATACATTGATATACTACTAGGTCGGGATGACAGGATTTGAACCTGCGACCACACGGCCCCCAGCCGTGTACGCTAACCGGACTGCGCCACATCCCGATTTAAAAAAATTGTATTCAAAGAAAACAATTTTTTATAATACTTAATAGCAAAAACCAAGACATTTCTTGCCTTGGTTTTTGCTATTTAAAACTATTTTTTAATTATAGGTAGATGTAGAAACCTCAAAAGTGGAATCTTTTGCTGCTAGATAACGTTCAGCATCTAAAGCTGCCATACAGCCAGTTCCTGCAGCTGTTACTGCTTGTCTATAAACATGATCAGCGGCATCTCCAGAAACAAAAACACCTTCAACATTAGTTTTGGCTGTTCCAGGTACATTTATAATATAACCGGTTTCATCTAAATCTAGATAGTCTTTAAATATATCTGTATTAGGTTTATGTCCTATGGCCACAAAAAATCCTGTAGCAGGAATTTCATGCTTTTCATTGGTTTTATTATTAAAAACTCGCACACCTGTTACCACCTGTCCGTCTCCTAAAACCTCGTCGGTTTCAGTATTATAAAGTATTTCAATATTCTCGGTATTTTGTACTCTTGCTGCCATGATTTTAGACGCTCTAAATTCATCTCGTCTTACTAGCATGGTCACCTTTTTACAAAGTTTTGATAAATAGTGAGCTTCTTCACAAGCTGAATCTCCCGCGCCTACTATAACTACTTCTTGATTTCTATAAAAGAATCCATCACAAACAGCACAAGCTGAAACGCCCCCTCCTAGTTTTAGGTATTTTTGCTCAGACTCTAACCCTAAATATTTTGCAGAAGCTCCTGTTGAAATTATCACAGTATCACAATGGATTTCTTTGGTATCATTTACCCAAACCTTATGAACATCTCCCGAAAAATCAACTTTCGTTATCCAGCCATGTCGCACATCTGTTTCAAAACGTTCTGCTTGCTTTTGTAGTTCCATCATCATTTCTGGCCCTGTTATTCCATCTGGATAACCAGGGAAATTTTCAACCTCATTAGTTGTTGTTAATTGCCCACCTGGTTGTGTCCCTTGATATAAAACTGGCTTCATATTTGCTCTTGCTGCATATATCGCTGCTGTATAACCAGCAGGTCCAGAACCTATTATTAAACATTTTAATTTTTCTATTGTATCAGACATAATTTTATATCGTTTTATCCTAACAAAAGTAGGATTTTTGTTAGAAAACTTACAGTTAAGTTATCAACAGTTCTTATGAAATAATAACCAAACTTTATAAAAAAAGCCTCGATAAACGAGGCTTTTTTAAATATCATACGCTATTTCTATTGAATTTGAGTTTTAGCTCTATTATCCTCAATTTCGGAAGCTTCTTTTAAGGCATTATATAGCTTAGAGTTTACTACACTAATCTTTTGTTGCTCCACTCTATTGGCAGCAGCTTGATAATTATCTAAAGCCACAGCGGGTGTAACCTTAGTAACTTGAATCATATAAACCCCATTTGCACCATCAATTAATTTTGAGGTCTCTCCTTCATTTAAACCAAATGCTGCACCAACTACTAATGGTTCTCTTCCAGCACCAGAGATGGTTGGAGTTTTCATATTAATAGCAGTTGCCGTTTTAACTGTTGTATTTTCAGCAGCAGCCAAATCTTCTAATGTTGTAGCCGTTACTCTATCTCTAATTAATTTTGCTTTTTTCTCTTTTCTTATAATTGGTAAAACTGTTGCAGTAGCATCTTCAACTGACATTAAACCTTCTTTATGTTTAGCTACTAATTGAGCTATCAAATATCCACCAGGGATATTAAAACGCTTTATATCTCCAACTTCGGCTTCATCTTCAAATGCCCAACGTACAATTGGTCTTTGATTACCAACTCCTGGTATCGATTCGTCTAGAGCTTTAATCCCATTTACCGGACGTACTACATAGTTGTTTTCTTTGGCAACAGCTTCAAAATCACCATTACCCGCGTTAATCTCAAAGTTAGAAGCATCCCTGAACACTTTATTACTTGAAGCTTCTGATGGTTCTATTTTTCTTGCTATTGTACCTATTTGTACGGCTTTCTTTTTGTCTTTTTGACCTTCTATTTCAATGATATGAAACCCGAAAATTGTTTTAACTACTCCTAAATCACCAACTTTTCCATTAAATTCAAAATCATTAAACTCAGGTACCATGGTATTATAAGGGTGCCAGTCATAACGCCCTTCGTTTGCAATACTTCCTTGATCTGAAGAAAACTCCGTTACAAACTCAGAGAATTTAGAACGATTTGACTTTAGTACATTTAATAAACTATCTGCTGTCTTTTTAGCCTGAGCTTCCGTTTGAGTAACTTCAGGTGAAGCACTTTGCGCACCTAAAAAAGGTATTAAAATGTGTCTTACTTTAGCTGAATCAGGAATTTGTTTTACAGCAATTAACTTAGACACTTTATAGTAACCATTATCTTTAAATGGCCCATAAACTTCTTCTTCATTTAAATTAAAAATACTGTCGGCAACGGTTGGTGGCAAACTAGATTTAAAAAGAAAACTGCCGTTAAATTTTAAATCCGAAGAAGCTCTTAAATTGATATAATCTTCATTATTTTTCACTTTTGAAAAAGCTACTAAAGTATCCTTTCTTCCAGTTTCATCAACAAATCGTCCGTTTACGTAAGTTTCAAGTTCAGCTTTAATTGCATTTTCATCTTCAACTGATGCAACTTCTTTAAACTCAACAAATCTTATATCTCTTGAAGCATCAACTTTAAACTGCTTTTTGTTATCGTTAATATATTTTGAAATATCAGATTTTGTTACCTCAACAATACTATCAGGAATAGATGAATATGCAACCTGAACATATTTAATATCAACTTTATTTCCTTCTAATTTATGCTCTAATTCTCCTTCAGCCAGGGTTCCGGTTAAGCCTGCTTTTACTAAATTAAAATAGTTTTGTTGCAATGCATTGGCTGCAACTTGTTTTTCGTAGCTAACCCAACTTTGGTAAGCTGCTTGCGAAGTTTCTTTTAAATTCGCAATATATTCATTCAGTTTATTTTCATCAAACAAACCTGCTTCATTTAAAAACTCTGGACTTGATGCTAAACTAGTTTTTAACAAGTCTCTCATTTGGTCTTTCTCAACAGATATTCCTAGTTTCTCATATTGAGTTTCCATAACCGCTTGTCTTACTTCATCTTCCCAAACTCTATTCATTACTTGCGTATTGGTAGCATTAGGCCCCATTTGTCTTTGCAAGTTTTCTACCTTTTGCAAAAAGTCTTCACGAGTAATGTCTTTTCCATTTATTGTAGCAACAATATTTTGAGATTTTGCTGTTAATGCATCACTATTTTTAAACAAATCTGCTAATACAAAAGAGAATAGCGCTAATGCTATTATTAGTATTAAAAAGAGTGATCGTTGTCTTATTTTATTTAAAACTGCCATTTGTAAATTTTGTTTTTAATAAACCCGTTGGGATTGCTTGTTAAGTTGGTGCTAATTTTTAATTAACCGATAAAAATATCGTGCGCGAAAATACCATTTTCTATTCAATAATAAAAGTAGAATTTGTAATTTAATCTTCCTGTAAAACTTTAAGTTCTATCATATCAATCTTCGTATTTGATACTTCTAAGATTGTGAATTGAAAAGCGTCAATTTTAACGATCTCATTTTGATTTGGTATTTCCTCAGTATGATGAACAATTAAACCTCCAATAGTCTCATAATTTTCACTTTCAGGCAGATTGACTTTATAGGTTTCGTTGATATAATCTACTTCCAATCGTGCTGAAAACTTATATGTATCGTTATCAAATTTTTCTTCAATTAAATCCACAGAATCATGCTCATCTTCAATCTCTCCAAATAATTCTTCTACAATATCTTCAACTGTCATAATACCCGAAGTTCCTCCATATTCATCAAGTATAACTGCTATACTTTTTCGTTTTTTTGTGAGTACACTTAAAACATCTTTGATAAAAACCGTTTCTGGAACAAACTCAACCGGCAGCATCATAGATTTAATACTTTTAGGTTTTTTAAACAACTCAAAGGAGTGAACATAACCTAAAATATCATCAATAGTATCTTTATATACTAAAATTTTGGTACAACCCGTTTGTGTGAAAAGGTTGTTCAGCGATTTAATAGAATCGTTAATTTCAACTGCTATTATTTCAGTACGTGGCACCATCACCTCACGTGCTTTTACATCGGAAAACTCTAAGGCATTTTGAAAAATTTGTATTTCGCTATCTACATCTTCATGTTCTTCAACAGATTCCATTTGCTCGCTGATATAATGACCGAGTTCTACTTTTGTAAAAGCTAATTGAATTTGGTCGCCTTCTGTTTTAAACAAGTGCTTTAGTACAAAATCTGAAATCCAGATTACAAAATCTGAAATAAACGTAAACAACACATAAAAAATATATGCAGGAATTGCTAATAACTTTAATAATGTATTTGAATAAATTTGAAAAAATACTTTTGGTAAAAACTCAGCGGTAATTAATATCAATATAGTAGAGATAATAGTTTGGGATAACAAACTTAAATCTGTTAACAAATAATTTAAAACCTCGTTTGATGTTGGTAATTTTGACTGAAACCAATTAACCAACAAATCGCCCATAAAAAAACCATATATAACGAGTGCTATGTTATTACCAATAAGCATAGTAGCTATAAACTTTGATGGCTTTTCTGTTAGTTTGCTTAAAACTTTTGCTAGTACACCGTCCTGTTTTTTTTCAATTTCAATATGGATTTTGTTTGAAGACACATAGGCAATCTCCATACCTGAAAAAAAGGCCGAAAGAATTAACGATACAATTATGATAAGTACATAAATGCTCATCTATTTTGAGTTATCTCTATTTTCAATTTTTTTGCTAAATTTTCTCCTAAAAAAAAACATAAAAACAGCTAATGCTGCTAATCCTAAAGAAATATAAGCACCATTCGTACCATCTCCCCATTTTGATATACCATCATAAAGAAATAATACTGCAAATACTAAATACGCATATTGAAAAATCTTATAATACTTCATGTATATTTTATTGTTTTTTGAAAGTATAAAGATACTTAAAATTGAGAAAAGAGAAATTAATCTTCTAGTGTTATTATTCCAGTTACCTCAAGCACTTCAGCATTTGTAAATTTAGAGTTAGAATCAAATCCATTACCGTATATCACATCTTGTTCTGTTTGAAACGAAACTGGTTTATTGGTATATAACCATTCTCTTTTTTGGTCGTAAAATAGCTGGTCTGTTTTTAAAATTTGGTTGTCATGTGTCGTTATCACCACATTGTTCTGCATATCAATTAAATCGGTTACTGTATAAACAATAGCATATTCTGCAACCACAGTACTCTTCCTGTTTTCTTTATCATAAATATAAAGCGTAGCACCATCTGTAAACTCATAAAACGGAAAATTCCGATTTGAATAATCTAGATACTTGCTACTTATCAAGTTAGCTACAACTCTACCCGAATCGGTATATTTTAAATTCGTATTATACTCAATACCTATAGGTTCGTTTTCAGAAATTCCAATTTTTTGAACTTGTTTAAAACTGTCGTTACATGAAAAAAACATAGTCACAATAAAAATTGTGACTATGTTTAATATATAATATGAATTCTTTTCTTTCATTAAATATTTGGCACTGTAACTGAAGCTCCAATCCAACAACCTATTCTAATCGTTTCTCCTGACCTACCCGAGCTAAAAATCTCAGATTTTTGTGGCGCCTTTGCTAAGTAATTAGCAACAGATTGTGAGGAGGCACTTGACAATGTTGGGTCCACTCGCGCCGCTTTTCTAGCTTCATCGGCAGCTAACCAATAAACAGCTCTTTTATTAAAGTTTGTATCTCCACAGCTGTTTGCGCTTGAAGCATACATAGCTGCTATTGATAGGTAAGGACGACCATTCGATGGGTTTAGTTTTACAGCCTCTCTAAAGAAGCCTCTTGCTTGTCCATAACTTCCTCTAGCTTTTAATTTTAACCCAATTCTATTATTAAGCTTTGATTTTTTAAAACTATCCGTTTCTAAAGATATAGCTTGTTTATAAAAGTTTATTGCTTCACTTGAATTACCTTCTTTATCCTTTAAAATACCTAAATAATAAGCAGAATTAGCCGACGGACTTAAATTGTGATATGCATTAACTAAATCAAAGAATAATGGGTCGTCTGTACATTCCTTTTCAGACATTTTACCTGCTGCTCTTTGCAACCAAACAGCATTCGTTTTGTTTTCTTGAAAACCTTTCTTATAAAGCGGAATTAAATTTTCGCAATTCGCTCTAGTACCTAATTTTTCATCAATACCAGAAGATATTTGGTCATAAGCTTTTAAATAACTTTCGTAATATCTCTGATATTGCTTTTCTTTTTTAGTATACGTAGCTCCTGTTGAATCTTTAGCTATAAGCTTATTTAACTTCTCAGAGTAATTTTTTACTTCATCTTCAACCTTCTCTACAACATCATCATATTTGTTAAACAAATCTTCAGCGGGCTTTTTCCCAGCATCATACAAATCCACCATTAAAGAAAAATAAGTATATAAACTTTTAGGATTTGTAAAAGTTTCCTTATCTAATTTATAAGCTGCATCAAAACAATCGTATAATTCTTGATCTGATTTCCCTAATTCTTTTCTATTATCATACATTAATTGACAAGCCTGTGCAGCGTACTCACCTTTAGGTGTTTTACTAGCAAAATGAACTCCTCTTTCATCCCAAAGTTTAACTAGGTCGTTTATAAAAGCCACTTTTTCTGCACCAGTTGAATTATCAATTTTATGTTCTAAAATTTTCTCACCATCCACATATATAGCATTATTGAATTTTGGACATTTGTTTCTTACATCCATCCATGGTTCATAAGCTGCGTCAAAGTTTTTCGCTTTAACGTACTCATGAAATATTGAGAGTTTAGTCATACACTCTTCATCTTGTTGAGCAAAACCAAAGTTTAACCCAATAAATAAAATTGCAAGTAATAATGTTATTTTTTTCTTCATGATATTAATTTTATGCTGTTAGTCATATTTCCTTTTTTGAAACCATCTATCGTTCAAAGATAAGCTTAATTGGAAATTAATAAAATTCTCTTGTATTAAATTACTGTTTTTTGTTCCTCTTTTTCCAATTTCGAAGCCCAAATTAGCATTTGAAAGCAATGAGGGGTTCCCAACTGGTAATCCTAAACCAAAAGATATGCCAAACTCTTTTATAGATTCATTATTTATGTTTAAACCTGTATTTTCAAAGTGTAAACCTGCTCTATAAACGGTTCTTTTAAAGTAACTTGAAAAGGAGTTGTACTGCGGAATATAAAAACCTCCTAAAGAAAACGTAGAACCGTCTTCATAGGTTGTTGTGCTACTATTATACAAAACATTTGAAAAATTACTAGTCTTTATGGTTGCATATTCTGCGCCAATAAACCAACTCATTGGTTTGCCAATTCCAGCGCCAAATGACAATTTAGAAGGCAAAATTAAATCGGTTTCTGATAAACCCATAGATTCTAAATCCACATCAATGGTATTAATTTCAAACTCTTCACCCGTATTGGAGCCTATACTAACGGTTGAAAAAGACCTTTGATTTTTTGATGTTAAACTACTTTCTGGCGTGAATGTAACACCCGACACAAGCTCTAGTTTATCATTTATTAAAGTTTTATATGAAATTCCGAAATTTAAGTTTATTCCACTTAAATCAGATCTATTATTTTCACGAGCTTGGTATTGAACTGGAAAACCATCATCGTACTGATACTCAATGGTACTATTTTGAATATTTCCAAAGTTGTAGTGCAAATCAGCTCCAATAGATAATCCTTTTGCAATTTGATACCCTAAACCAAAAAACACTTTATTTAGCCCACCTTCTCCTCTAAATCTATTTTCAATTTCATCGTCTGAATTTATCGATTCTAATTTATATCCCACCGATGTGTATGGAAGTAACCCCAAACCAAAACCAAACTTTCCAACAGGTACCGATATAGCTAAATAATCAAAAGTAGTTGCAGATGCGTTATCACTACTAGAATCACTTTCTAAATTTGTACTTGAATAAGTTCCTCCTAGTGTAAACTTCACAGGTCTACTTTCTCCATTAAAGGGATAAGTTGCAACATTATCGCCAGTGTAAGATGCAGGATTACGTAAATTCATATGAATACTGTCAGTATAAATACTTAAACCGCCCATACTCCTATTTTCAACAGTTCCTTTGAATTTCAGGCTTCCTATTCCATAAAATGAATAAGGTGAGGCAGTACCTTCCTGCCCATAACTGTGAATTGCAATAAATGCAATAAAAACTAATACAAGTTTTTTAATCATTCGTTTGTGTTAAATTGTAAAATATAATTAAGTCCCTCTATAAGAAAATTAGGAAGCGCAAATATGCTACTTTTTAATTGTTTAGACAAGAAATTAGCATCACCTCCTGTTAAAATAACTGTTAAATCAGGATATTTTAGCTTATAATTAACAATAACCCCATCAATTTCATTTACAATGCCGTTAACAACACCTGAATGAATAGAATCCTTAGTTGAGTTTCCTATTATATCTTTTGGTTTTTTAGAACTTAATAACGGTAAATTGGCGGTTAAATTATTTAAAGACTTATATCTCATATTTAACCCTGGGGATATGGCTCCTCCTAGGTATTCATTTTTTACGTTAACAAAATCATAGGTAATACACGTGCCAGCATCAATAATAAGCACATTTTTATCGGGAAATTGTTCTACAGAAGCACAAACCAAAGCAATTCTGTCTACTCCAAGTGTTTTAGGTGTTTTATATAAATTTTTAAAGGGTAATTTAGTATTAGAATCTAGAACAAGTAAATCTAAATGTTTACCTATTGATTTGATTTGAGTTTTTTTTAGTTTTCCAACGGATGAAATAATGCCTTTATTGATTAAGTTATATTTCTTAATCAATAAATTAAATTGATTTAAAATAAGGTGATGTTCTACTACTTCCTTGTGCAAAAGCTTGCTAGACTTAAAAACGGCTAGTTTTACAAAAGAGTTTCCTACATCAATTATTAAATTCATAGTATTTGAAAGCGATAAATTTACAAAACAGGCTACAATATTATTCTTAATTATTTTATAATATTAGTTTTAAACACGCTTTATGAATTAAAAATTATTTACAATAAATTTTGTAACTTTAGTTTGGCGAATAATAAAAATGAATTTATATTTGCAACCGCTTTGGCGAGGTACCTTAGCTCAGTTGGTAGAGCAAAGGACTGAAAATCCTTGTGTCCCTGGTTCGATTCCTGGAGGTACCACAAAAAATCCCCGAAACATCAATGTTTACGGGGATTTTTGTTTTTATAGGGACGACGCAAGGGACAACATACGCCATTTTATTCATTTAATCTTGATATGATTCACCTCCTTTATTTTTGATTCATCGTCATTTCGTGATCATATTGACAGCACCCTGGTAAGCTTTTATAAGCTTCTTCATTACCTGAAACCCTTTCTGTATCATAACCAGAAGCGGCTATTGCCTCATGGATTGCCATTACATTTGTTTTAGAATCGTCAAAAGAGACATCTATTTTCTTTTTATCTTTATCCCAATTTGCATTTGAAACGCCAGCTACACTTTTGGCTGCATTTTCAATGGTTTTTTTGCACATTCCACAATTACCTCTTACTCCAAACGACAAATCAGTCATTGCGATTTCTTTTGATACTTCTGTAGTTGTAGCTTCTTCAACTTTTTTTGTTTCGTTTTTACAACTTGTTAGACCAAATGCTAATATTACGGTTAGACCTAAAAATACTTTCTTCATTGTTTTAAATTTTATTGTTATTACTTGATTTATTATTATTCTATTATTTGTTTTACCTCTCCACAGGTTAGCATTGCTTCACCAAAATATGGGTTGATTACTTTTTCTTCTTTACTTAGCCAGTATGCGCCTTTGTTATTATCAGCCATTGGGCAAAATTCTACATATACTTTTTCCTTAACGCCAAACAGTTGTACAGCATTTATTAAGTGTGATGATAGATGTTTGAAATGGTCTCTTTGTCCTTTTATATCAGAAGTTTTAGATATAGATGTTGCAGAAGATTTTATGTCGCCTACTAATGACATCCAATGTGTGTGAGCATTATTGTCTGATAATAACTTCATATCTACTTTACTCAAATTGTTTAATAAACTTGTTGCATAAACTGAAGTTCTTTTTGAATCTTCTTTCACTAAAGCATCTTTTAAATTAATATAATCATTGAAAACAACTTTTAATTGTTCTTGAAATTTCTCTGATACTGTCAATCTTTCATTCATATTGGAATGGACACTTTCTTTTGTTGATAAATTATTGTCCATTCCTAAATGTCCTTCGTGACCTGTCATTATTTTACCACCATCCTTATTCATCATAGATTTTTTACCTTGTAATTGAGCTGCTGCATCAACAGTAAATGTTCCATTGGTGACTATTTCATTGCCAACAAATAATCCTTCTAAAACTTCATATTCATTACCAACTTGATTACCTAAAACAACTTCACGCATTTCAAAAATAGCTTGGTCTGGATTGGCTTTTAAATAGACAACAGAACGTTCACCTGTCCAAAGTACAGCAGATGCTGGAATTGTTAATACTTCATCATTACTATTTGAAACTCGTTCAATATTTGCAGTTACAAACATTCCTGGTTTAAATATATCTTCCCTGTTATTGAGTACGACACGTAAGGTTACTGTTCTTGTTTTCGTATTTAAAACTGGATCAATAAAATCTACTTGCCCTTTAAATTCTTTATTAGGATAGGCATTAGTTGAAATCATAACTTCCTGTCCTTTTCTAAAATGGTCAATCTGATTTTCGTACATATCAAAGTTTGCCCAAACCGTATTGAGGTTTGCTATTTTAAGTAACGGTTGCCCTTGTTTGATGTAATCACCTTGTTCCACTAATTTTTCGGTAACAATACCTGAAACGGTTGCATAAACTGAAAAGTTCTCTTTTACTTTTCCTGTTTCTTCAATCTGATTTATTTGACTTTCAGAAAGCTTCCATAATTTCAATTTATTCCGAACAGCCTTGTATAATGCAGGTTGTGATTCCTTTAATGATGAAGCTGTAATCAATTCTTGTTGTGCTGCATACAATTCTGGCGAATAAATAGTTGCTAATAGCTGACCTTTACGTACTTCTTCGCCTGTAAAACTGATATTCAATCGTTCTATTCTACCTGTAAAATAACTGACTTGTACCGCGTTTGCTTCTTCGTTCTCAGCAATTTTACCAGATAATTTAATCATGTTGCCATCAACATTTCCTTTGCCTACTATGGTTGTTTGAATATTAGCCAAGGCCATAGCATTTTCTGTTAACTTGAATTGGTCTACCAACAAGCCATCTGCACTACTTTCGGCAGGAATTAAATCCATCCCACAAATCGGGCAATCCCCTGGTTCTGGTTGCATAATCTGTGGATGCATCGAACAGGTCCATAATTGATTGGCTTCTGCCACCCTATCATGACCATGTTCTGACTCGTTGTTTGATGAGCCGCCAAATAGTAACCAACCCAAGAGTAAACCAACTACTAATATTCCTGCATAAATTAATATCTTTTTCATCTCTTATTTTTTATTTCGTTTTAATAATTTTCTAACTGAAGGTGACGATGAAAACCATAGTAAAAAGCCACTTAATACAGTAATTAAGCCTAAAAGTGAAAATGCCCTTAATACTATTGTATTAAAATTGTCTCTCCCTTCGTAATCCATAGTATGTGTCATCCATAAAAAATCAAACCAACGCCAACTTCGATGTCTAACTGTCTGAAATTTTCCATCTTTTATAGAAACATAAGCTTTTAAGGCTTCGTCTGATTCATACGAGATAACATAAGCAGGCAGTAACTTTTCTCTATACTCGTGATGTTTTCCTGTTTCATTAATCTGTTGTATAGATGCTACCTCTAAACCATTTTTCATATTGAGTTTTGCGATATACAAAGCCTCTTCTTTCGTTATATTAGTTTTTAAATTACCATCGATAGCATTGTATAACTGATTATTATTTACCCAATAGTAAGGCAAATTATTAATGTCTCTCAACTCAATAGTATTGATACCTTGAGAAACATTAAGTTGAGATGGACTAATGAGGCCGTTAAATGTTTTAGGCTGGTATTCCATATTTTTAAAATGGTCGCCGTGTATGTCATCAATATCTGTCCAACTAAAGTATAAACCACTAATAGTCCAAAACAAAAATTGAATACCCAAAAACAAACCTAAATAACGATGTGTTTTTCTGATTTTTAATGCTGTATGCCTATTTACCATTTTATTGATTTATTTTGAATGGAAATCTAATTGTTACCTTCTCCCAAGCAAGAGAAATACTTCCCTCTGTTTCACTAATCTTATTTACTTTATACTCTAAATGCTCTGTATTTTTATCTGAAATACTTGGTGTCACTTTAAATCTTATCACATCATCATTTTCATTATAATCATCTTTACCGTGCTGATTCCAGTTTTTATTAATCATTATAGTCCAATCATCTTTTGAAGGTATCGTGAAAAATCCATATTTTCCTTTTGGAAGCACTTCATCATTTATAATTAAATCCTTATTGGTTTCAATCCATGTGGCCATATGTGCTCCTGCTTGCCAGACATTATCATAACCAACTAATCCACCAAAAATGATTCGTCCTCTAACTCCTGGTGACGAATAGTCTATATGAATATGTGCATCTCCAATCATTGCCATTGCAGATGTATGTGGGCTTAAAGGTTTCTTTTTAGGAACATCTTCCTGTTGAGTTTGAGTCTCTTGATGGTTGTGTTCTTCTTTTTTCTGCTGTTGATTATTACAGCTTAAAACTGAAACTGTTAACACAAATACTGCTATTAAATTCTTCATAATTATATTTTAATATTTCTTAATCTTAATGCGTTTATAATAACTGATACTGAACTAAAACTCATTGCTAAAGCTGCTATCATTGGTGACAATAAAATACCAAAGAATGGGAATAAAACACCAGCAGCAATTGGCACTCCTAATGTGTTATAAATAAGTGCAAAAAATAAATTCTGCTTAATATTCTTCATCACAGCATCGCTTAAATTTTTGGCTTTTACAATGCCGTGTAAATCACCTTTTACCAAGGTTATCATTGCACTTTCTATCGCCACGTCGGTACCCGTTCCCATAGCAATCCCAACATCACTTTTTGCCAATGCCGGTGCATCATTAATTCCATCTCCTGCCATCGCAACCACTTTTCCGTTTTCTTGTAGTTTTTCTACTTCTTTGAGTTTGTCTTCTGGCAGCATACTGGCTCTAAAATCTACGAGATTAAGTGCTGATGCTACTGCTTGTGCTGTATCGTGATTATCGCCTGTAAGCATAATGACATCAACGCCTTTATCTTGAAGCTCTTTGATAGCTTCGGCACTTGTTTCTTTTATTTTATCTCCTATAACCACATAACCAACAACGGTCTCATCTATTGATAGATAAGACACTGTTTTACCCTGTTTTTGGAAAGATTTGGCCTCTTCTTTCATTTTAGATGTAATGTCTGCTTTCGCATATTCCATCATTTTAGGATTCCCTAATGCTACTTTTTTACCATCTATTTTAGCTTCTACTCCTTTTCCTGTGACAGCACTAAAGTTTTCAGATTTTATTGTTTCAGCGTTATGTTCTTTACCGTATTTTACTGTTGCTTCTGCCAAAGGGTGTTCACTGTTTGTATTTAATGAAACAATGTACTTTAGTACTTCTTTTTCGTTTAAAGTATCATTAAAAGCAACTAAGGTTTCAACTGTTGGTTTCCCTTCCGTAATCGTTCCTGTCTTGTCAACTATAAGTGTATTTACCTTATCCATTTTTTCAAGAGCTTCGGCATTTTTAATCAACACACCATTTTGAGCACCTTTACCCACACCTACCATTACAGACATTGGTGTTGCTAAACCTAAAGCACAAGGACACGCAATAATTAGAACTGCAATTGCATTCACAAACGCAAACACATAAACGGGTTCTGGTCCCCAAATTGCCCAAACAATAAATGTGATAATAGAAATAAGAACTACAACTGGCACAAAATAACCTGAAACTTTATCTGCTAAATTTTGAATAGGTGCACGACTTCTACTCGCATCATTCACCATATGGATGATTTGTGAGAGTAATGTATCGCTTCCTACCTTTTCTGCTTTCATTAAAAAGGATCGATTGCCATTAATTGTTCCGCTACTTACTTTATCATCTTGAGATTTGTTTACAGGAATTGGTTCTCCTGTAATCATAGATTCGTCAACGGTTGTTTGGCCTTCAGTTATCACACCATCTACAGGAATTTTATCGCCTGGTTTTACTTTTAGAATATCATTTAATTCTATCTTATCTATACTAACTTCAACTTCTTCACCATCTATTATTTTTATAGCTTTATTAGGTGCTAACTTTAATAATTCTTTTACTGCTGAATTGGTTTTACTATGGGCACGCGCTTCTAACAACTGTCCTAAAAGCACCAAGGTTAGAATAACCGTTGCTGCTTCAAAATAGACGTGTACTGCACCTGATTCTGTTTTAAATTGACTTGGAAATACATCTGGAAATAGCATTCCAACTACACTAAATAACCAAGCTACACCTGCACCAATCCCAATGAGTGTGAACATATTGAGATTCCACGTTTTTATACTTTTATAAGCACGTTCAAAGAACATCCAAGTAGCATAAAATACTACTGGAATTGATAACACGAATTGTACCCAATTCCAATATTTCTGCTCCATTAAATTGTACAATGGATTATTATGAAGCATTTCGCTCATAGCCATTAAGAATATTGGTAATGTGAATGCGGTTGCAATCCAAAACTTCTTCAATAATTTTTTATAAGTTTTTTCTTCTGATGAAACATCTGGTTGCATTGGCACTAAATCCATACCGCAAATAGGACATGAACCTGCTTCATCTCTTACAATTTCTGGATGCATTGGACACGTCCATTGTTCTGTTGTAGCTGATGATAGATTTTGTTCTTCAACCAAATCCATACCGCAAACAGGACAATCTCCAGCTTTATCATAAGTTTTATCTCCTTCGCAATGCATAGGACAATAAAATGTGCCTGTGCCTTTTGCCTTTGGTTGGCTTACCTTTTCTACTTTGGCATGATGATGTTCACCTTGTTTGTGAATACTGTATCTATCACCATCATTTTTTAAGGCTTCTTGAAATGTTTCTATAGGAATATGCGATTCCATTTCGATTGTAGCTTCTGCCTTTTCTAAATTGACTGTCGCTTTTGAAACACCTTCCACTTTTAAAAGTGTTTCTTCTACGTGAGTACGACAACCGTTGCAAGTCATTCCGTGTATGTGATATGTGTGTTTCATTTTAACAACAACTTTTATTATTTTGGATTGGTGGACAAGGGACTGTGCCGTATGAACAATAAACACAACAATCTCCTTCCTTTGGTTTTAGAACTGTTTTACAATTATTACACTCATAAAAGAATTGGCAAGCATTTGTTGGCATTTCTTCTACTTTTTTATATCCACAACTTGTACAAGTAATTTCTGATTTTAATTGAATCTCCATTAGTTTTCTTGTTTGTCTGTTACTTTATAACCTGTTGCATTAATTGCTTTCTCAATTTCCTTTTCATTGGTTTTAGTTTTATCAAATTCAATAATTGCGTTTCCATTTTTGTAGGATGCTTTTGAGTTTAAAATTCCGTCGAGTTTATTTACTTCGTGATTTACGTGTTCCTCGCAACTTGCACAAGTCATTCCAATAATTTTAAATTCAGATGTATTAATGTTCGATTTATCTACTACGATAATTTGCCTTTCTGATTTTGGGTAAAAAATTTCAGAATAGTATGGAAAAGTCAACATTATTACTGCAAATGCAGTTATAATTCCCAAAAAGGTTTTTGACTGAATAAATTTTGTTTTTTCGTCTTCGTCACAATCGCAGTCAATTTCCTTTTGAGGTTTTAGTTTTTGATACCACACAAAACCAAGAACTAAAATTGTCAGACCAATTAAATAGGGTCTAAATGGTTCTATCCAAGAGAAAGTTGAAGCAATCCCACTTGTTCCTGCAATTAAAGCTATAACTGGTGTGATACAGCACAAGGAAGCTGTAATAGCAGTTATTATGCCTGTACCAATTAGTCTATTATTATTTTTCATTTTTTACTGTATTAAATAATTAATAATCGTGGTCTGCATATAATAGGTCTTAACTGTTTCTATTTGGTTCATTTGAAACTTCAATTGCAATTCTTGAATATCCAAAACGTCTTTAAAGTCGATGGTGCCAGTTTCGTAACTTTTGATTAGAATATTTTCTGCATCTTTGGCTTGCTTTAAATTTTTGGTTGCAGTGGCATTACTAATTCTAGCTGAAATGCGTTCGCTAATTGCTTTATTCAAAAGGGTTTCCAAAGAATTTAATCGCTCTTGTTTTTGGTAATTGATTTCTTGTTGTTGCAGTTCATTTTGTTTAGAAACCGATTTGTATTTTTTATTAAAGATTGGGATGGACACCGAAACCATTGGCATTACTATATCTTTACCGTTGTCCATTAAGTTCATGTCAGTACGCTCTGATACTGGAATATAATCCAACCCAAATCCTATCATTGGGCTACTTTCTTTTTGGTTCAATAATTCAGATTGTTCTACTGATTTATAGAGTTTATCATATTTCAGCAATTCTGGGTGTAAGGCTAATTGTGGTGAATTAATTTCAACATCTTCTGTAGGAATCAGCAGTTCAGCAACTAACTGAACAGAAACCGTATTATCTCTGTTTAAAAGATTATTAAGATTGGTTTGTTCCGATAAAAATTGTTGTTGCAATACTTCTCTTAATTGTTGCATCTCGTTTTGACGCATTTGTAAACGTAAGACGTCAACCGCTGAAGCCTTTCCGGCCTCAACTGAGGTTAGTGCTAAAGTTTCGTAGGTTTCCAATAGTTTTATATTTTCTTTCAATACCTGCTGTTTAGCCTTATTAGAGTATAGGTTGTAATAAGATTGCGACACAGAAGAGATGAGTTTGCGTTTAGCAATAACAATGTCTTCATATTTAGCATCAGCTAGCGAACTAACATAGTTCTCTCTTGCACCAATATTACCAAACCATGGCAACATTTGTTTTACCGAAAAACGTGCACGTTGTGCACCTGTTCTTGTTTCGGGTTCACTTATAAAATACCCAACTGCAAATTCAGTATTGGGAATAGCATTCACTTCATTTACTTTTTCCGAAGCTATACGATATTGCAATTCAAACTTTTGAATTTCTGGATTGTTCTGTAAGGCTTCCTCAATAAGAAGGTCTAAGGATTGTGCTTGGGCTACAACACTCAAGCAACCAAAAACTAGAACAACGACCAATTTAAGGTTATGAGCTTTATTTTTCATTTGTTATTCTTTTAAGTTGAAACTCTTTTTTCAAGCTAAACAAAACAGGAACTATAAAATAAGAGGTAATATCTATAATCATACCTCCAAAAATGGGAATAGCCATTGGAATCATTATATCACTTCCTCTTCCTGTAGATGTTAGGACAGGTAGCAAGGCAAGGACTGTAGTTACTGTAGTCATTAAACATGGTCTAATACGTTTTCCTGCTGCCTCTAGTGTTGCTAAACGAATACCTTTTTTATCTGTTGGCGATTCTTTATCAAAGGTTTGAGTTAAATAGGTGGCCATAACCACTCCATCATCGGTCGCAATGCCAAACAAGGCTATAAACCCAACCCAAACGGCAACACTTAGGTTAACGGTTTTCATATTGAAAAGCTCTCGTAGGTTCTCACCAAACAAGCTGAAATTTAAAAACCAGTCTTGACCATAGAGCCACATCATGATAAAACCACCTGCAAAAGCAACGGTAATACCTGTAAAAATCATTAATGAGGTTGACACCGAACGGAATTGGAAATACAAAATTAAGAAGATGATGAGAAGTGCTAGTGGAACAACAACAGACAAGGTTTTCTCAGCTCGAAGTTGATTCTCGTAAGTACCAGTAAACTTATAACTAATCCCTTTAGGAACTATAAGTTCACCAGAAATGATTTTACTCTGAATAAGGGCTTGCGCATTTTCTACCACATTCACTTCTGCAAAGCCATCCAATTTATCAAACAATACATAGCCTACCAAAAAGGTGTCTTCACTCTTAATAACTTGTGGTCCTTGTTCATATCTAATGGTTGCTAGTTCGCTTAATGGAACAGGGCTGCCTCTCTCGACAGGCACATATATTTGTTCTAAATCAGTTGGATTCGCTCTTAGCTCTCTTGGGTAACGCACGCGAACTCCATATCGCTCTCTGCCTTCAACAGTTTGAGTTAGCACCATACCACCAACAGCTACTTTTAATACATTTTGAACTTCCTCAATGGTTACGCCATATCGTGCTATTTTTTCTCTATCAATATCAATTAACAAATAAGGTTTACCAACAATACGATCGGCAAAAACAGCTTCTTGTTTTACCCCTTCAGCTTGCTTAATGATGTTTTCTAATTGTACACCAAAGGCCTCTATTTGTTTTAAATCTTGACCTTTTACTTTGATTCCCATAGGCGCACGCATACCTGTTTGTAGCATCACCAATCGTGTTTCGATGGGTTGCAATTTAGGCGCAGAAGTCACACCAGGTAACTTAGTAACACGGACAATCTCATTCCAAATATCATTAGGCGATTGTATCTCTGGTCGCCAATTTCTGTAAAACTCACCATCATTATCTTCAATCAATTGAGAATTACTAACTTTATTTAGAGCTACATTTTCGGTATTATTTGGATTGGCTATTAATCGTCCATCTTTCAATTCAAACAAACCATCACCATTCACTTTGTAACGTTGTCTCTCTCCATGAGCATTCAACATATATTCTGGCTTATACTGTATCACGTTTTCATACATGGACAATGGCGCTGGATCTAGAGCGGATTCTGTTCTACCAGCCTTACCAACTACAGTTTCAATTTCAGGGATACTGGCTACTGCCATATCCAACTGTTGTAACACTCTTTTGTTTTCTTCCACACCAGAATGTGGCATTGAGGTTGGCATTAATAGAAAAGAACCCTCATTTAAAGATGGCATAAACTCCTTGCCAGAATTTTTCATGATAAGAAATCCTAAAACCAGTAAAGTGGCTGGTATTGATAGGAAAAGCAGCCTATTTTCTATAGCCCATTTTAAGATATTACGATAATAGTGCTGAAACAAGACAAAAACACCCAGCAACCCAAAGCAGATGATACTAACAAAAATCAAGTTGAGTAGGATACTTTTATCGACACCTAGTGGTCTCCAGTATTCAGCTAATAGAAACACTATTGCTAATGCTGAAATAATAATATTAACAAGATTAGCTCTTTTGTCTGTTAGCCTTTGGTTTCGTTTTAAAAATGCAACAATACCGTAGCCAATTAGCAAAACCCCAATCCAATATCCAAAAATCATAACCGTTAAACCAAGAATAACCATGAGTCCATTCAGAACATAATGGCTAGTTTTTCTGATGTTAACTTTTTTAAATATGGAGGCAGCAAATGGTGGTATTAAAAACAGTGCTATAATAAGTGCCGCTGCTAGGGCAAAGGTTTTTGTAAAAGCTAATGGCCTGAAAAGTTTTCCTTCAGCACCAATCATAGTAAACACAGGAATAAAACTGATTATAGTTGTCGCTACAGCAGTTACAATGGCTCCTGACACTTCAGCTGTCGCATTATACACCACAGTATTGATAGGGAACTTCCCTTTGTCTTCATCTAAATGCCTTATGATATTCTCAGACAGAATCACACCAACGTCAACCATGGTTCCAATGGCAATGGCAATACCTGATAAGGCAACAATATTAGCATCAACACCAAAGAGTTTCATCGCTATAAATACCATCAGAACAGCTACTGGCAATAATCCAGAAATAAGTACTGAGGCTCGCAGATTAAACACCATAACTATGATAACCAAAATGGTAATAAGTATTTCTAAGGTTAAAGCTTCGTTAAGAGTACCTAAGGTTTCTTGAATCAACTCTGTTCTATCATAAAATGGAACAATAGTGACTTGCGATGTTCTACCATCTGATAAAACTTTTGAAGGTAAACCTGCACTTAATTCGTTAATTTTATCTTTAACATTGTTAATGACTTCCATTGGATTAGCACCATAACGTGCTACTACAACAGCACCAACAACCTCTGCCCCTTCTTTATCCAAAATACCTCTTCGGGTTGCTGGACCCAATGAGACTTTTCCAATATCTTTAATACGTATGGATGTATAATCTTCGGAAGTAACTACTGCATTTTCAATGTCTGCAATAGATTTCACATAACCTAGACCACGCACTAAATATTCTGCTTGATTTATTTCTAAAGTTTGTGCACCAATATCTCGATTACTTTCTTTAACTGCTTTTACAACTTGACCCAAGCCAATATTGTATTGTCGCATGATTTCTGGGTTCACATCAATTTGATACTCTTTCACATAACCGCCAATGGAAGCCACTTCAGACACACCACTAGCAGATGACAAGGCATACTTAACATAGTAATCTTGAATACTACGTAGTTCCTGTAAGTCCCATCCACCTGTAACGTTTCCGTTTTGGTCACGACCTTCGAGTGTATACCAAAATATTTGCCCTAAACCTGTAGCATCTGGTCCCAAAGCTGGATTAACACCTTCTGGTAATAAACCACTTGGCAAGGAATTGAGCTTTTCAAGAATGCGACTCCTACTCCAGTAAAATTCTATGTCTTCTTCAAAAATAATATAGATACTTGAAAAACCGAACATAGACGAACTACGAATGGTTTTTACTCCAGGAATACCTAACAATGATGTAGTTAGTGGATAAGTAATCTGGTCTTCAATATCTTGTGGTGAACGACCGTCCCATTTGGTAAATACAATTTGCTGGTTTTCACCTATATCTGGAATTGCATCTACAGCCACAGGATTACTTGGTAAAAATCCAGTATCCCAATTAAATGGTGCGTTAACAGTTCCCCAACCAATAAATAGGACAAGTAATAAAACTGCTACGAGTTTGTTTTCGATTAAAAATTTGATGCTTTTGTTTAGCATTGGGTTTGATTATTAAACAGTTAGACATTGGTGTTACAACAACACCGAATACAGCAGAATATCCTTATAACATAAAGCCATAGGATAAAACAGTCTAATGTTTAAAAATCAAATTAAATAGGTCTCGTCAATCTTGTAGATACGCCTTATAACGAGTGGCGGTTTATATTCTTCATATGAAGAAACATTACTATCTAAACCTTCAAAAAGGTTAATATACGTGTAAAAAAATGAAGCAATGAAAACTTGCTGGTCAAAGGAAATTTTGTCAACCTGTACTTGTAATTCGTCTTGGCCTTCAATAACTAACTGCTTATCATCACAACAGTTTTTCTTGGTAACTGAACAGCCCTGAGTAGAAGGTTTTTCCATTTCCATACCACACCCTTTAGCTTTTTTGAAAATAGCAGTTTCCACTAAATTATCTCCACAATAATGCATATTCAAAGTAAATGACATCGTAGAAAATAACACTACAAAAGCCATTGTTAAGGACATTATTTTATGGAATATTTGTTTCATACCAATTGCGAAGTTACGAAAAATCAAATAATAGGTTGCTTTTTAACAAAATATTAAATCATCAAACAAAACATTTTATAAAATTAAAGCATAAATTTCATTAACAATAATAAAGCTATAAATAGACCTACAAAAGCTAACACTGCAACAACTTTATCTTTCAGAGTTACATTACGCTTATTTGACTTTTTTGATTTTCTATATTTTTTCTTATTCCCTCTATAATGTGACATTTTTACTTAATTTAATTCCATTTCATTCGCTGTAATCTAACCGCATTTAAAATGGCTAATAATGCAACACCAACATCTGCAAAAACTGCTTCCCACATGGTCGCTAAACCACCTGCTCCTAAAATAAGTACTACTAATTTAACGCCAAAAGCCAAAATAATATTTTGCCATACAATCTTACGAGTGGAACGACTAATTTTAATGGCTCTCACTACTTTTGAAGGTTGATCTGTTTGGATGATGACATCTGCTGTTTCAATAGCGACATCACTTCCTAAACCACCCATTGCTATTCCTACATCACTTGCTGCTAAAACTGGTGCGTCATTAATTCCATCACCTATAAAAGCAATTTTATTTTGAGGATTTTGTTTTAAAATTTCAACTTCATTTAATTTATCCTCTGGTAATAATCCGCCTTTAGCCTTTTCAATATTTAATTCTCTTGCTACTTGTTGCGTAATGGAATCTTTATCTCCAGAGAGCATCATTATACTATTAATACCAACTTTATGTAAGGCTTTAATCGTTTCTTTTGCATCCTCCTTTAATTCGTCTGCAATCACCACATAACCTGCGAACTTATTATCGATAGCTACTAATACAATCGACTCCACAATAGTTTCAGTTTCATTTAAAACATTAATGTTATTGGCTGTCATCAACGCTTTGTTACCAACTAAAACAGTCTTACCATTTACAATACCTTTTAACCCTTTTCCTGCTATTTCAGATACTTCGGAAGCTTCATAATCTTCGCCTTCTACTTTATACTCTAATATTGCTTTAGCAATGGGATGTGTGGATTGTTCTTCCATCGCCATTAAGTAGTGCATAAATTCGGTTTCATTCCAACCAATTGCTTTTACTTCTTTGATTTTAAAAACACCTTTAGTAACGGTTCCTGTTTTGTCCATTACTAATGTATTTATCTTGGTCATTGCATCTAAAAATGAAGCTCCTTTAAATAAAATTCCATTTTTTGAAGCTGCTCCCAATCCACCGAAATAACCCAAAGGAATAGAAATAACTAAAGCACAGGGACAAGAAATCACAAGAAAAATTAAGGCTCTATATAACCAATTTATAAAGACATAATCGTCTACAAAAAAGTAAGGAATGAACGTAACACCAATTGCTAAAAACACTACAATTGGTGTATAAATTCGTGCGAACTGCCTGATGAACAATTCGGTTTTAGATTTTCGAGCTGTGGCATTCTGCACCATATCCAAAATCCTTGCAATGGAACTATCTCTAAATTCTTTGGTAGTTTCTATTTCAATTACACCTTCCAAATTTATACTCCCAGCAAATACTTTTTCACCTTTTACAATCGTGTCAGGTTTGCTTTCGCCTGTCAATGCTGCTGTATTAAATGAACCTTTTTCGGAAAGTAGAATGCCGTCCAAAGGAATTTTTTCTCCCAAACGTACTTGCACTTTTTCGCCAATTTCAACGGTTTCTGGACTTACTGATAGATAATCATTGCTTCTATATACCAAAGCTTCATTTGGTCTTACATCCAACAACGCTTTTATATTTCCTTTTGCTCTGTTAACTGCTGCATTTTGGAATAATTCCCCAACTGCGTAAAACAACATTACAGCAACACCTTCTGGATATTCGCCAATGATAAATGCACCTATAGTAGCAATAGACATTAAAAAGAACTCTGTAAACACATCGCCTTTTTTAATACTTTCCCAGCCTTCCTTTACAACAGGTAATCCTACAGGTATATAAGCAATTCCATACCAAATAATACGAACCCAATCCTTGAAAAAATTAACATCAAAATAGTCTAACCCAATACCAATAATTAGCATTGAAAAACTAATTATGGCAGGAATATACGCTTTGAAATTATTTGATTGACCACTATGGTCGTGACCATCATCGTTACTATGTTCCGCTTCCGAATCTGGTTTTAAATCTCTTAAATTGATTTTCTTTTTTTTCATCTAATTTCTAATAATTTTTTAATATCATTTGGAATAGGCATACGTTTTAGTGGTGGTACATTTGCACCTCCAGTATTGCCAAGTGGCACGTGATTAATAAACGATTTCCAACCTCCAACAAGTAATCTAATAATTTGTCCAAATACTTCTTTAGTATTTTTTTGCATTAAACCAAACTTTAGCATTAACCAATGTGAATAAGTATGTTCAATTGGGTAAGATTGACCTATAATATGACTTCTTTCTAAATGATGCCACGCATTTATAAAATCCTTATTGGCAAAATCAACTTTATATGAACGAAGTTCTTTATTATATGCATCTTTTAAATGTTTAGGCATTTTATAATTTAGTTTCATTATTATATGTTTTTGATTGTAAAAGTATAATACCAATGCGTGCAATGGAAGTGCATTAATGGCCACTACACTTGTCGCAAATCCCTTTTACTACCAAGTTTACGTTTTCTGAAACGAAGCCTTCTGGCACTTTAATTTGGGGAATCTTATGATCTGTTAAGCAAATGGTTTCATTACAGTTATTGCAATGAAAATGCAAATGCAAATCGGTTTCAATCTCACAATTACAGCCGTTTTCACACAAAGCATATTTAGTGATTCCTGTACCATCATCTATTTGATGCACAATATCCTTTTCCTCAAATGTTTTAATAGTTCTGTACAATGTCGTTCTATCTGCTTTATCAAAAGCATTTTCTATATCACTTAATGTTACTGCTATTTGTTTATTTGCAAGAAACTTATAAATCAATAAACGCATTGCAGTAACACGTATATTTTTTGACTCTAATAATTCTTCTATTGTTTGCATAATTAATGTTCGTGTTCTGATTCGCCTTTTTTCATTTCTGCTATAAGATAATATGCATTATTAAAGGCGAATTTTGTGTTTGGTTCTATATATACAGAAAATTGAACTGCTATCCAATTGCCATCTTTTGCACCCAAAATAACTTCAATGGGTTTAAAGCTCCATTCATCATTTTCTTTTTCCGCCGAAAACACGAAAAACCTATCACCTTCTTTTACTATGGCACTTTCAGGCATTGCCATAGTTTCCACATTTTCAGTTTCAATTTTACCTTGAATATACATACCAGGAATTAGATTCCCTTTTTTGTTTTCAATTTCAGCGTGTACGTGTACTGCTTTAGGATTATCTTCAAATGTTTTACTTACTGAATAAATTTCTGCTGTTAATTCTTCATCTTGCATTGATTGCACATTAAAGTTTACTTTTTGACCTTTTTTTACTTTATACACATCTTTTTCAAACACCATTAAATCAGCGTGAACGTGATGTGTATTTACTATTTCAAAGAGTTCGGTTTGTGGTTCAACATACTGTCCTGTTTTTACTTCTACCTTTTGCACATAGCCTTCAATAGGACTTCGTAAGGAAATACTTTGAGCAATTGTTCCATTTCGTACTGATGACGTATTTATGTTTAATAGTTTCAATTGGGCTTCCAATCCATTTACCATAGCTTTAGAGGCATCATATTCTGCTTCGGCCTTTTGAAAATTTGCACCAGAGCCAACTCCTGCATCATATAATTTTTGCTGACGCTCAAAGTTCTTCTTTAAAAAATTACCATTGCTAAAAGCATTCAAATAATCGGTTTGCATTTGAATAATATTTGGATGTGAAAGATATGCCACAACTTGACCTTTATTAACTTTGTCTCCTTCAATCACTTTTATGGATAATACATTTGCGCCAACTACAGAAGTTATTGCTGCTTCACTTTGTGGTGGCACTTCCAATGTGCCATTGGCTTCTACATAACCACTCATATTACGCAATGCAATAGTGTCTATCTTCATTTTTAAGGCTTCAAACTGTTGTTGTGAAAGCATCACTTCTTCGCCTTCGCTATGGTCATCATTTCCTTCAGTCTTTTGTTCTTCGTTATGGGCATGACCATCATTTTCTTTGTGGCTTTCTTTATTTCCACAAGCAACCACTAAAAATGAAACTGTTAGTAGTGCTAAAATTATATATCGTGTGTTTTTCATTGTCTTATTGATTAAAATATTGTAGTTGAAATGTGCTTTCTAAATAATTTACTAAAGCTGTTTGTGCTTCCAGTTCTGATTGAATAGCTTCTTTTATAAGTTGTGTAAACGTTGTGTAATCAATCTCTCCTTCTCTATAGGCAAACAAAGCACCAGTTTTTTGTTCTTTAATAAGTGGTAATACTTCATTCTTATAGAACAGCCAAGATGTTTTCCATTTTTGGTAATTTTCTTTGGATTGATTAAATTTAGATTGCACTTCCTTTTGCTTGAACTGCATATTTGATTCGGCAATTTGTCTATCAATTTTTGCTGTTCTAACTTGCGCTTTTGTTGTACCTGATAAAAAAGGTATTGAAATACCAGCTTGATAGGTATAAAACCCTGAATTTCCATTTACTTTTTGCAAACCACCTTGAAGGTTGAACTTTGGTAAATTTTCGGCTTTAGCAGTTTTATAGTTTGCTTCGGCTTCTGCGACTTGAAGTTGAGAAATTGTATATAAAGGGTGTGCTTCTAAACTAAAGGATTCTACATTTAATTCGCTCTCTATATCAATTTCATCTGAAACTGTGAAAAAATCATCTGAAACCAACCAAAGGTTTAACTGTTGTAATGCAATAGCATATTCACTTTTTGATTGCATAAATTTATTCTGAATCTGTAAAGCTTGATTTTTAGCTGCTGCATATTCCAGTTTAGAAATGGCTTCTACTTCATAATTTAAAGCAACTGCTTTTTCAAAGTTGGTATAAATAGAATCTAACTCTTTGTATAAATTATAATTCCTTTTACTCTGTAAAGCATTTGCCCACGCTTTCTTTACTTCCAATTCTAAATCTAATTCTGAAAGTTGAAACGCTTTTTGGGCTAATTGAATGCGTTGCTCAAGTAATTTTCTCTTTGGTGCTATACCAAATACATCAATATTTGATTGACCAACTCCAATAGTGGTGTAAATACCATTTCCGTTATTAATTTCTTCACCTCCCGTAAAAATTTGGGTAGTACCAAAATCGAATGCAGTTCCTTTTAATTGTTGTTTCTTATCAATTTCAAGCTGCTGTTGTTTTAAACTTGGATAGTTTTCTTTAGCCAATTTCACAGCTTCTTGCATCGAAATAATAGGTAACGAATCATTTATTTGTTGTGCGTTTCCTGTTATTGGCAACAAAAACATAAAAGCCACCATAGCAGTAACTGTAATTACCTTTTTGTTAGCTCTAAAATTGAATGATTTGTTTTCTACCCAATGATACAATATAGGTAAAACGAATAATGTTAATAGTGTAGAGGTTAACAAACCACCAATTACAACGGTTGCTAAAGGTCGCTGCACTTCTGCACCAGCTGATGCTGAAATTGCCATAGGTAGAAAGCCTAAAACATCTGTAAAAGCAGTTAACATTATAGGTCTAATTCTTCGTTTTGTGCCTTCTATAATTCTATCTTTTAGATTAGTAACTCCTTCTTCTTTTAATTCATTCAAACCACTAATCATTACCAATCCGTTTAAAACCGCAACACCAAATAAAACGATAAAACCGACTCCTGCCGAAATACTAAAAGGCATATCACGTAACCACAATGCCACAACACCACCAATGGTTGCCATTGGGATAGCTATGTAAATCATTAAGGTTTGTGGTAACGATTTTAGAGCAAAAAATATGAGGATGAAAATTAGCAACAAGGCAATAGGAACAACGGTTTGTAAACGGTTGCTGGCACGTTCTAAATTTTCAAAAGCTCCACCATAGCGAATGAAATATCCAGATGGCAGTTCTAATTGTGCATCTAATTTAGTTTTGATTTCGCCAACTAATGATTTTACATCACGACCTCTTACATTGATACCTACATAAGTTCTTCTGTTTGTATTGTCTCTACTGATTTGCATTGGACCTCCTTTGTAACTTATATCAGCTACTTCGCGAAGCGGAATTTGCGCACCAGAAGGTAAGTTGATAAACAAATTTTGAACATCTGTTATGTCTTTACGGTTATGAGAACTTAACCTGACCACCAAATCAAATCGCTTTTCGCCTTCAAAAATAGTTCCTGCTATTCCTCCTGCAAATGCTGATTGTACAATTTGGTTTAAGGTATTTATTTGAAGTCCGTATTGTGCTAATTTATTTCTGTTATACGAAATGGTCATTTGTGGTAAGCCTGTTGTAGCTTCCGCTTTCATATCGCCAATACCTTCTGTACCAGCAATAATTTTAGATATTTCTTCTGCTTTTTGAGATAACACTTCTATATCTTCTCCATAAAGTTTAATAGCAATGTCTTCACGAACACCTTCAAGCAGTTCATTAAATCGCATTTCAATAGGTTGGGTAAATTCATAGTTAACACCAGGAATTATTTCCACAGCTTCTTTCATTTTTTCAATGAGTTCGTCTTTTGTTTCAACGGTTGTCCAATCGCTTTTTGGCTTTAGAATTACAAAAACATCGGCTAAATCCATTGGCATTGGGTCTGTTGGAATTTCGGCAACACCAATTCGACTGACTATTTTTTCAACTTCTGGAAACTTTGCTTTTACAATTTGTTCAATTTTTGTAGTGGTTTCAATCGTTTCAGTTAGAGAACTTCCGGGTTTTAAAATGGCGTGAAATGCAATGTCTCCTTCATCTAATTGTGGAATAAATTCGCCACCCATTCTCGTAAACATAAAGACTGTAATTCCGAATAGCACGACTGCAATACCTATAATCCATTTTCCTTTTTGCAATGCCTTCACCAATAAGGGTTGGTACTTATCCTCAACCCAATGCACAAATCTATCTCCATATGATTTTTTATCGCTTTTTGGTGCTCTTAACACCAATGCAGACATCATTGGAACGTAGGTTAAACAGAGTACCATTGCACCAATCATAGCAAAAATAAAGGTCAATGCCATTGGCTTAAACATTTTGCCTTCGATGCCTTCTAATGCCAAAATTGGAAGAAACACAATAAGAATAATAAGCTGACCGAAAAACGCAGCATTCATCATTTTTTTTGAAGCATTTGATGCTACTTTATCTCTTTCCTTTGATGTGAGATTCTTCTTTTTTAAAACTTGGGAAGCAATAAGAAAAACAGTGCTTTCGACTATGATTACCGCGCCATCTACAATAATACCAAAATCTATCGCACCCAAGCTCATTAGATTTGCCCACACGTCGAATACATTCATCAATATAAAGGCAAACAATAGAGATAATGGAATAGTTGAAGCAACTATTAAACCACCTCGCCAGTTTCCTAATAAGAAAATAAGAACGAAAATAACAATTAACGCGCCTTCAATTAGGTTGGTCGCCACTGTAGAGGTTGTTTCACCAATTAGTTTACTTCGGTCTAACAACGATTCAATAATGATTCCTTCAGGTAACGACTTTTCTATTTGAGCCATTCGCTCCTTTACATTGGCAATAACATCATTGGAATTAGCCCCTTTGAGCATCATCACTAATCCACCAACTACTTCACCCTCACCATCTTGTGTTAATGCACCATAGCGAATTGCAGAACCAAATTGAACTGTGGCAAGATCACCAATGGTTATAGGAATATTATTAACGTTCTTGACCGTTATTTTTTTAATATCCTCTAAACTACGCACTAATCCTTCTCCTCGAATAAAATTAGCTTGATGGTTTTTTTCTATATATGCACCACCTGTATTTTGATTATTAGCTTCAAGTGCATTAAATACATCTGTAATAGTCAAACCAATAGCGTTTAAATCGTTTGGATCAACAGCGACTTCGTATTGTTTAATTTTTCCACCTATGGCGTTTACCTCAACTACACCTTCTACCATTGCCATTTGACGTTGTACAATCCAATCTTGCATCGTTCGTAAATCAGTAACCGAATATTTGTCTTTATATTCTGGTTTTACTTTAAGTGTGTATTGATAAATTTCTCCTAAACCTGTGGAAATAGGACCCATTGTGGGTTCTCCAAAACCCGCTGGAATTTGGTCTTTTACTTCGTTTAGTTTTTCTGCCACTAATTGTCGCGGCAAATATGTTCCCATATCATCATTGAACACTATAGTAACCACAGATAATCCAAAACGGGAAATCGACCTAATTTCCTGTACATTGGGAAGGTTGCTCATTGCGACCTCAACTGGATAGGTTACAATTTGCTCAATATCTTCAGTACCTAAATTAGGTGCTTGTGTTATAACTTGCACTTGGTTGTTGGTAATATCTGGAACAGCATCGATGGGTACTTGGGTCATACTCCAAATACCTGCTCCAATAATGGTAAGCGTTAGCAAACCAATAATGAATTTGTTATTGATTGAAAAATCAATGATTTTATTAATCATAGAAAATGTTTTAATTCAGTTAAACTTTTCGATATAATTCTGATATAAGAATTTGAATTACACGAAATGAAAAGAACCATAAAGGCTCGAAATTGGATATAGTTTCCTTTAATAAACTGAATTATGCCCTTGGTGGCTGTAAAATTGAAGTAGTAAAATCTTTTTCTGTACCGCTTAGATAGAAAAAATCTTGAGTAGAAATATAAATTGTATTAAATTTTATGTTTACAAATTTGAAGTGTGTTGCATTTATATGGCAACATTGACAAATACAAAAGGGCGAACACAAATCTGAATCTTGATGCTGGTGGTCGTCTCCAATAGCCTGAGAAATTTCGGTCTTAACTTCATTATCAAGCGCAGCATTATCTTCGCAAGGTGCTAAATTAAGTGCGAAAATATAAAGTGATAATATGAAGGCTAAAAGTTTCATTATAGCAAAGATATAAATTATTTAATGCAATGGTTGTGCAAAAATTTTATAACAAGTCAATTATACACCGTTAAAATTATGATTGCTCAACAATAGCAATCTCCTCCTCTGTTAAGCCATATAAATCGTACACCATTTGGTCAATGTGCTTTTCTGTTTGGGTTATTTGGGTTTGTAGGTCTTGGGCTTTTTTCTTGTTGATTTCAAACAAGCCGAAGAACACATTTGAATAAGCTAAGGAAAAAGTTTCCTAGTTTGATGTAAAGTTTTATTTTACTCTTTTTGGGAAATAATTTGAATATTTCATATTAACAACCTTCACTCGAGCCATCTCATCATCTATAATCCTTGAAATTGCCATGGTTAATTTAGTAAACTCATTTTCAACTTCAATTTGTTTATTATCCTCTAATTCTGATTTATATTTGTCTGATCTTAAATATAAATATATTCTTTCACAATTATGCGATTCAAATATTTCCTTCAATAAAGATTTATCTGTAAGCCCGAGAGAATGACCTAATACATGAATATTAAATTTCTCTTTGACTCTTATTAAACTATTATAAATTAATTGATAATAATTGTTTTTCAAATAGTGATGAGTTTTGAAGTTTGTTAAAAAATTATCATCTCTTAAATTTTTAATTTCGACGTAATCCCCATCTTTATCATTACCCCAACCAAATATAATTTCTGAATCTAATGTACCATGTATTGGATAATGTTCGTAACCTATAACATCAAAACTTCTTATTGTTTGGGTATAGTTAAAATCAATAACCACTATATCATTTGTGTTTCCTTCGTTTTGGAAAGATTTAAATAAACTCTTTATAAAATTAGAAACCGGACTATCAAAATTGACATTCAATGTTGCCAAATACTCTTGCAACAAGTTTTTTATTTGAATTAGTTCTTCATTTAATCTTAATACTTGGTCCTTATGAGAGTTCTTATCTTTTGATTTGCGTATATTACTTAACATATCAAAATATGTTGACTCTACATCAAACCAAAACTCTTCTTCTTCTCTATATAACTTTGATAAAAATTTATTTTTAAGATGTTCCAAAAATATCATCTTATTATTGATTAATGATAGTTTAAAATTTTCTTTTGATAAGTTGAGAAGTACTCCTTCTAATGAATAATTATTGTTATAGCCTACAGGAAATAAATGCTGTTTGAATATTCCCTTTATACCATCTGTATAATAATCACTTGTTCCAGTTTTCAAAACGAACTGCTCTAAATCTGAGATTAGAATTTCCTCCAAAAGAAACTTTGAAAAATTCTTAAAACTAGTTGGAAGACCATGCGCAATATCAAACCCATTACCAATAATTATAACTTGTTTCATAAAAATATACTAAATCATTTGATATTGCTCTTCTTTAGAGTTTTTTATATTTTCTTGAATTTCCGGATTATGAAAATACTTGATGTATTTTTTATAAGCACGTTCTAATACTAAATTACCTTGTTGGGCTAAATAGGCTTTTAATACAGAAGTTTGGAATAATGCCATAAATTAAATTACCAATAATGCGGTTGCATAAAAGTAACAAATCTTGTGGTAATTTTAAGGCAAGAAATTATTTTAAAAAGGAAGTTTGTTACTATTATAGTTTCTAAACATCAATTTTAACTCGTTCAGCTCATTTTTTAAAGCAGCAACATCTCCTTTCGTTGCTGGAAGGCTATTCGGGGCAAACAATCGTTTCGCACCATTAATTGTTGCGTTTGCTGCTAATGAACCCAGTGCAGAATTAGTAACTGAGGAGACGTTAACACCATCCAATTTTTTTACACGAGCTTCGAGGGCAGCAATAGACTCTTCAACTTTTTGCGTAATAGGTACAGGCAAGCTTCCTTGGTTTGTATTCTTTTCCTTTTGATAATGTCCAGCTATATATTTATAGTTGTTCCTTTTATAGCTAGCCATGGTCCTACAGCTACTAACACAGTATAGGTGGTTGCGTCTTCTTGGGGTGAACAATTCGTTGCAATGTTTACAATTTTTTTGATTTTCCATGGTGTTTTTGGTTTTTATCCGTTAAATAAAGTTTAATTTAACCTTTTGTCATCTGTAACTTTTCCCGTGAAACTCTATGAAATTGAACATTTCAAACAGTCTATCGTAAAGTCGAAAACCATATCTATGTCCTAAAGCTTCAAGCGTGTGTGTCAAAGATTTTTCATCAGTCAAGTAATTAGTTGTTACATAAGTGATTAATTTTTTTTCGTGACGGGACATTAAAATATTTCCAACAACGTCATATTTCCCATAGTTGCTGGCAATTGATTCCGAGTTAATATCATCTATAAAAAGTCGTTTTCGTTGGTGCCTTCTAAAAAATAATTCCTTATCAGAAGGTGTTGCACAAGTTTCGTATTGGGTAACTAAATCGTTACTATTTTCTCCTTTAAATCTATATTGATGAAACTCGATGAAAATTTTTTCAAAAACTTTTAGATAATCTGTTTTACCTACTCCTGTAGCTCCAATTATCAATAACCCTTTATCGAAAGACGGTTTTGAAATGTCAGCGTGCAAATTTTTGCAAGTAAAAAAATCATCATCGCGTAGGAAATAATAAAACAGTACTTTTAAATTACTTTTAGTTTGCTTGTCATTAATCAATCGCTTACCAGTTAATGACTTAAACGTTTCCAAGAACCGTAACCACAAATCTTGTTTTGAAATTGGCAAGCAAGGCTTTGCCACAATTCGTTGGCAGTTATTGTGGTCATTAACCACCGCATTAATAACTTGGCTTATTTTTTCTGTTTTACCATCTCTAAACATAGTAAATTACCTATTGGTTAATAATTTTTTTCCTAATTCTGATTGAAAATTGGGTCGTCTTTCATTTTGCGCCCATTTTTTTAAACGTTTTCCCACCTCAAAAAACTCATCAACCTCGGATCGCATTTGTTTTTTATTTAGGTTAACCTCGCTCCAATAATTGAAAAAATCATTTAAAATTTTATCTGAATAATGAGAGTGTTCAAAAACTCGTTTTTTGAAATTTTTCTTGCGCTCCTCTATTTTTATATTATTTCTGTTCTTTTTATTATTACTTTCTTTAGTTGTTGTTAGTTGTTTGTTATTTGAAAGTTGCTTGTTAGTTGTTTGAGGTATGTTTGGCTTGTTGCTTGCATCATCTATAGACTGCATTTTGTCATAGTTCACAACAGTAATCAGGGTAAATCTGTTTGTTGGTTGGCGTGTTATATAACCACTGGAATCAAGCTTTTTTAGTGCGGTTCTTATTTGTTGTTGAGACAACTTTAATTCGGAAGTTAGATGAGCAGTTGAAGTTATCAATTGTCCTCTTTTTACATCTACTCCTTGCCATTTTTTATCAGTATAGTTGACCTTTAATAGTAAATGGATAAATAATCGAAAAACTTCTGGTTTTTGATACCACTCCCATGCCAATATATCCCTGTGTAGAAAAATAAACCCGACCATTCTATTCCTGCTTTACAAGTTTGGCTAGTATATCACTCATTTTATAGTAAACACGGTTACCCAAACGATAGCTTGGAAGGACACCATTTTTTCTCCAATTCCATAAGGCCTGTTTGGAGCATTTTAAGCGTTTTAAGGTTTCATCAACCGTTAGAAGCTCTACTTCATCTTTTTTAGATGGTTGGTATTTATCAAAAAACTCCTTTAATTTACTATCAACCCCAATTAAGATGTTGTCAGTAAGCTCCTCGGGAGTAGTTTCAATAACATGCAGTTGTGTTGACTTCATTTGAACTGTATTTAATATTTTACAGTACAAAAATACTCTACAACATAAGCTATTATAGAGTTTATGGGTATATGCCAGTATATATACTAGGTAAATTTAGCATCAGGAATGTTAAATCCTCTATTGTCAAAAGTTTCTTTTGCTTGTTTATATTTTTTGTTATTAGGGCTCAAATATATTTCTATCGATTTTGATGTATCGCAGTCATTAATTGAAAAAGCTTTAAACAATTCTCTAGATAACTTTGAGTTATTAATCTCTCCTCTATGCATATCAGCTTCCATATACCCCTTATCTATTAACTCTCTTATAATTATAGCTAATTGAGAAGGACCTGCTTTCCAATTTAATAGTTTAGGCTGAGCATTGTTTTTATATTCGTCAATAAATCCATGAATAATTTGGATTCTCTTTTTAAAATCATTTTGTAACCGATTCCATCCTGCTAGATGCATCATGTGAGGATAATCATAATCCCAGTTTTTAATGACCCCTTCACTTTCAATAAAACCATATTCTAAAGGCTTTTCATCATAATATCCTCTTCCATTTAAATTTGGTTGAGCATTATCGACAAGTTCTTCAATCTTTGGAATTATTTTAACATCAAGTATTGAATAATACTTTTCGGGGGCATCGCAGTAATCATAGTGATATTCAAGAAATTCTCTTAACTCTAAAATATCAGTTTTGATGAGTAAATCATGCATGAAGTATTTTAAATAAAAATCTTCAATAAGTTTTGGTTCGTAAAAATCAAAATTATTTAACTGGTATTTCGAGTTTTCAGATTGATTGTCTTCCGATAATTTATTAAATGCAACTTCATTTACTGCAAAGGCTTCTTTGTAATTCATAGTATTATTAGCGAATTTAGTTACTAAAAAAAGCACTGTCAGCAATTTTCACAGCTCTTTCCTGAGGTGTAACCTTAATATATTTATAAAATTCTCTTTCTGTAGAGTGACCGCTTATAGACATTATATCTATCGTTGGCATTTTAGACAAGTATGCGTTAGTGCAAAAGGATCTTCTAGCTGTATGAGATTGGATTAAACTAAATTTTGGAACAGTTTCTGTGATTATTTCACCTTTTACTTTTTTCTTAATTATAATTGGTTCTTCTATCTCAGCTTTCCTACCAGCCTCTTTTATAAATTCATTAATATCTGGTGCGTTCAGTTTTGGAGGTGGAAATCCATTGTACCGCTTATTCATAATTTCTTTAATTCGAGAATGTAATGGAACATATATTAGCTTATTCGTTTTTTGTTGTTTAAATTCAATTACTCCTCTTCCATTAAAAGATTTTATTTGCTCCATCTTAATTCCATTGTAATCTGAAACTCTTTGCCCTGTATAATATCCTATTAAAAAAATATCTCTTGCCAATTCCCAGTCCTTAGTTTTAGATAAATCAACTTTATACAAACTATCAATTTCTGCTTCTGTTAAATATATTGAAATAGATTCCTCCGATAACACCTTAAACTCAGAATTTTTATATTTAAGATTGGTATTAACTCCTTCTTCAGTTGCCTTATTCAATATCGTTGTAAGATTTTTGATATGCTTCCCTATAGTATTTATTGAATAATTAGTATCCTCTAAAAATTTCACAAAAGCGTAGTAAAATTTAAGGTCTATACTGTCAAAATCTAAATTGTAGTTAACCTTTTTATTGAATTCTTTTAATCGGTTAATTGTTTGTTTATAAGACCTTACAGTAATTATACTTAGTTTTACAGAACTTATAGTCTTAGATTGTTTTTCGCGTCGTTCAATATAATCATCAGCGAACTCAAAAAATGAAGTAAAAGCTTTTTTAGTATCATCGCCTCCTCGAATAATATTAATAAGGATTGATTTTAAAATTTGTCTACTTTGTTTTTCTTCTTCATTTAAACCTGTTACAGCATCTAAAAATTCAGCAGAAAATTTCAACAAATCACTATTCACCTTTTCTCGATTATTTATAGTAGCAATAGCCCTAATCCTTTGATGCGTTTTGTCCCAATTCTTAGGACTAACTTTGTACCCTGTAGCGAACTTTATCCTTTTATTACGTCCAAAGCTATAATCTAAAATTATCGATGTTTGCCCTTTGGCATGTATATCTTTTAATCTATATTTAATTGTTCCAGTAGTTGAACTAATAGATTTATTCATATTGTAATAAGTTTTATAATTTTATAAAGGGACAACAAAAGGGACAACATTCTGTTTAATTATGATTACTCCAAATGTAATTAAATTATTTGAAAACTCATTTAAACCCTGAAAATAAAGAGGCTAACATAACATTGATTAAAATAAAGTAAAATAGTTTCCACTTAAAAAAAGTACTGGAGGTACCACAAAAAAATCCCGAAACATAAATGTTTTCGGGATTTTTTGTTGGTAATATAATTTTTAAAATACTACTGCTTTACCAGTTTTAAAGTACTAGATCCATTCGCAGTATCTATCTTAGCAAAATAAATTCCTGATTTTAAATAAGATGCATCCATTTTTACTTCAGTAGCATCTGGTTTCAACGATAATACATTTTTACCTAAAACATCAAATACGTTAATTGAAGTAATATTTAAATCTTTAGATTTAAGAGTCCAACTATCTTTAGTTGGGTTTGGATATGCTTTAAATGCAATAGGTGTAAAATTGGTCGTTCCAAGGGACGGTGCTGCTCCTGTTATCAACCCTTCCCATGAAATATTGTCGAAATATGAAATATTTTCCGTAGTTCTAGGGTCTTGCCAATCTGGAAAAACAACTATTTGGTCTACATTATTATTATCACCACTAGCCACAAAACTCGATATATCGTAAGTTAATGTTTCCCATGTGTTTATCATCGTATTTGGCTGTGCAATCTGAAAAACAGTTCCGGAAGTAGTATTTACCATCTTAACCGTAACATCGCTAATAACCGGCTTATAAACATCAATTGTTATTGTTGTAGTAGTCCCATCTAACTTCCATTCCCAGATTGTACCATGTTGTGTTTCACAACCTGCCCAAGGTGCTCCTGTAGTTAGTGTCGTCATTTTAGCAACAGTTGCACTAGTATTGACACCAGATGCATTAGGGTTTGCCACAACTTCAAATGGTGGGTTGGAATCATTTTCAAATACATTCCAGCTGGACGCAACACTACCAGTAGTTCCAGATTCAAAAGTCAAATCGAATGTTTGACTCATAGGCGTAATTTGAACTGTAAAATTTATGTTATAAGTCATAGTATCGGTTCCGTTTTGTGCTGTAACTAAAATAGAGGTAGTTCCTGGAAGTGAACTAGCATCAGTTACTACAGCCGATGCTGGAGACGCTTGAGATGTAGTAGCAATAACCGTAGGAACAACTGTTGTGCCTTGTGGTAATTCTACGTTGTAATTCAAGGTGTTTGATGAAAACCCAGCTACAGTTGAACCATTAACAGTAAGGTCGCTTAAGGTTGTATCTGTTAATGGGTCGACAGCTTCATAAATCTCAAATTCCCATAAACTGTAACCATAAGGTGTACCTCTAACGGTTCCATACATACGAACATATCTCCCAGTTTCACTCACTGGAATAACATCCATCCCACCATTTCCAGTTGTAGTTGTATAAGCCGTTGCGTAGGTTGTGAAAGTAGCATCATCGGTAATTTGTATTTCATAAGTACTTGCAAAGGCACCTTCCCAATTTAAAACAACCTGACCAATATCGTAGCTAGCTCCCAAATCGATAGTTATCCATTGTGGGTCTGAAAAACTAGTTTCCCAGCGTGTTCCAACATTTCCATCAATGGCGTTACTGGCAGGTTGATTTTCGTTTGACCCCGTTGCAACTCCAGTTAAGGCAAGATTCTGTGAATACCCAAAGGTGAGAAACATTAGCGCGATTGATAATAAAGTAAATTTTTTCATAATACGTGTATTTTAATAATTAGAATTATATAGGCTAATATGATTTGGATATCATAAAAAAAGCCACATTAACAAACGCTAATGTGGCTTTATTATAGTTTTAGTAATAACTTAAGACAAGCTAGTTTTTTATAAGCTTAATGCTTTGTGTTCCAGAAATTGAACTAACTCTTGCGAAATATATACCCGATTTTAAATAAGATGCATCTATAGTAGCTTCATCAGAATTAGGTGATAAGGTAAGTACATTTTTTCCTAATACATCAAATACGTTAATCGACGTAATATTCACATCTTTAGATTTCACAGTCCAACTATCGCTTGTTGGGTTAGGGTAGGATTTAAATGACACTTTAGTTAAATCTTCAGTTCCTAATGTAACACCTTCAACAACCACACTTCCATTAGCTCCTTCGTTAGCAGGGTTAGCGTTAATACCATAAATTCTAAACCCATACTGAACTATTAATCCTGGTGCCAATTCTGCACCTGTAACTGTTACCGAAAACGTACCCGATGCTGGTAGTGTTATTACATAAGCACCATTTAATGCATCTGCAAATGAAGCATTAGGGTCAAGTGCTTTAATAAAATATTCAGCAGTCCAATTTCCTCCAATAGTATTAGAAACCACATTTCCCGTAAATGTTAGGTCTTGTCCATTAAACCCAGCACCAGGCTCAACAAACGTTGAAGCTTCCATTATTTTATTACCTAATGGTCCAGCAGTAACTCCACCATCACTAGAGTTTGTCCAATAATCTCTATCTCCATCTGTGCCACCAACAGCATTTGCATAACCGTTATAATTAGGTTGCAGTGTAATATCACTACCACCGATAACAGTTTTTAAATCAGCAACAGCCCATCCGCTTCCAAAGCAGTATCCGCCGCCACAATTAGGTGTACCGTCTGCGGGATTATCGAACACGTTCATAAACCCATTCCAAGTAGCATTCACATCAACAGTTACCGTGTTTTGTGAAAAACCATAAGAGGCCGTTAATAAAATAAAGAATAAAGTAATTTTTTTCATCATAATTTAGTTTTAATTAATATTTAGTTTAAGTATTCATAAATTTACATATAATATTTTACGATTAACCAAAAAACACCTTTACAAAAATCATACATCATTAAAAATAATGTTACTTTTTTATTAATTTCTCAAAACACTAGTGAAATTAATGTTTTCAAGCATTCAATTAAATTTTATTAAAATGCCAAAAAAGCAAATGTTGTGGTAATGTTGTGGTTAAAAATATATTTGTATGTATGCTTAATGATTTTATTTCAATCTTAACAATCAGAATAGCAACTTTTTAACTTTTGTTGCAAGCTTTTTTTGTAAAAACTTTGGGTTTTCATCCTTATCCCATAAGCCCCAATAAGCACCAACATCGCCTTCAGAATCCACTTTCCAAGATTCATCGAACGAGGAAAAATAAAACATATCGATATTATCTTCCTTCGACCATTCTTGCGCATTGATAAAATACTTCATGGCATTTTCATGTGATGGTTTGGCTCCTAATAAACCTAAGCCTTGACTAGGCCATCCCGTTTCTGTAATAATCACCTTTTTACCATTACCCGCCTTAACAGCTCTAGCAAACATATCCTTCATATAAATTAAAGAATACTCTATACTACAGCCTTCCCAATACGGGTAGCAATTGGCTAAAACAACATCGCAAGCTTTAGTAATTTTTGGGCGCTTTGCAAACTCGTAGTAGGCATCCACATAACCCATTGGAATCTTAGGAATTGCTTTTTTTACTTGATACATAAAACTTAAAAGCTCTTCTTCAGTTAAATCACCGCGATACATCACCTCGTTTCCAACAGCCGCTATATCTACAAAACCTTTATTTGCCAGATGTATTAATCCTTCTATTTCCTTTTTATTTATTTCGGCATCGCTACCTAACCAAGCACCAACCATTGTTTTAATTCCGAATTCTTTGGCAATAATTGGAATAAGCTCATTACCTTCGGTACAGGAGAATGTGCGAATCCATTTTGTATAAGGCTTAATAATTTTCATGCGACGTCTAATCTGTTTCTCGGTTAGTTGATCGCCTGTTTTTTGCCCTTCTTCATAAGCACTAAAACACAACCCATGCATACCGCCTTTTAAGACTCTTTGAAATGTATTTCTTAATCCTTTTTCTGTTTTGTTCTCGAGTTCGCCTCCTGTTAGAGACAATATTTTATCCGCTCTATATGACATCTTTCCTCGTTTTAATAAATTATAATTCTCCTCTTCGATTTATTAATTCTTCTTTAATTTCTCTTGCTCTTTCTTCGTTTAAACTATATTTCCACATAATCCAAATAGCAATTGCCGCTGTAGATGCAGGTATAACTATATCAGCTATTCGTAATCGAAACATTGACTCAGCAGTTTGAGACACGGCACCTTCATCGAAACCTACTAAGGATAAAATGGCACCGCCTAATACAAGTGAAATTGCTTGCCCTAATTTTACCATCCACCAATAAATAGCACCAAAGGTTCCTTCTTTTCGTGGCATTCCATTCTCTAGTTCATCAAGGTCACAGACATCTGCCGTCATACTCATCATTAAAGTAAATAAGCCGCCTAAACCAAAGGCCATAAAAGGAATTGGTAAAAACATTAACCATGGTCCTCCCTGGCTCACATCCATACTAAACCAAGACATACCAATACTATCTAAAAATGGATTAATAGACTCAAATATTGAACCAACAATATTATTTAAGCCCTGTCCAACTGCTGATTGGTTAAACGTTGCATTGAGTGCATTATCAAAGCCCCACCATTTAAGGCAATACCCAATAATAGAAATGACTGTAGAAATAATAAAAGCTTGTCGCTTTCCCCACTTATTTGATATACGAGATATGATTGGAATAACAGCAAAGGCAGTTACAACTGCTGTAAACGAAGCAAACCAAGCGGGCCAAGTGCCAGCATTTCCATAGTCACCGTTATAAATATAGAATACTATAATAAAAAAGCTAAATGAAGCCACCATTTGAAAGCCGTTAAAGACTAAAAACGTAGCACCGCACAATTTCATAAATGGTTTGTTTTGAAACACGTCTTTAATTCCTTGAAATAAATCTTTAAAACTTGATGATAGGGTTTTTAAACTTATTTTTTTTCTGTTCTCCATTTTACCTGCATCTATACCTTTACAAAATAAGGCTGGTAAAATTCCAAGAACAGCACATCCTATACCAACTAAAATAGACAATTTACGAACACCTGTAGCTTGTAATTTTTCATTCGTAATTTTTAATAAATCATCGCCAGAAAGACCCATTTCGCCAATAGTTCTTAATGTTTCTTCACTTATAGGAAAAACTGTTGGATCTGCAATTACCACCCAAAACCACGGCACAAGCATCCAAGCGATTTGACCTACTGTATTGGCAAAGGCCATTAATCGTGTACGTTCATTGTAGTCTGAAGTCATTTCGTATCCTAAACCAACCAATGGTGTGGCATACATGGTATTTCCAACAAGAAATAATAAAGACATTAATAAGAAATACCAGAAATTGAACATGACTGAATTATCTTCACTCATCTGAAATAAAAGTGCAAACAATATTCCGCTTAAAATAGCACCAATGAAGATGTATGGTCGTCGTCGACCCCATTTAGACTTGGTATTATCAGAGATAAAGCCCATGATTGGGTCTGTAAGTGCATCAAATATTCTAGGTAACCCTCCTAATAAACCTGCCAAAAATGGATCCATTCCAAAAGCGGTTACCAAAAAGAACATAAATACTGCTAAGGCTCCGGGTAATAAATTAAGCACTAAGTGTCCGGAACCGAACGCCATTTTTTGACCAATTGGCACTTTATCTTTTAACGGGGTTACAGTGTGATTCATATTATTTTGGTTTATTTAGTTTAGTAATATCTTATGTTAATTAGGAATTACAATAGTCTGAATTGCCTGTGCATCTATTGCGAAATCTAAGGTGTTTTCTTGTAAAGATATCTTTATTGACTTTGGAGTTTTAGTTTCATTAAATAGCACAACGACAATTGATCCATCAGGATTTTTTACGGCGGTAGCCATTAATGATTCATCTGTGTTTTCGTGCAAAATTACTTTAGCACCCGGTCTTATATATTTACTAAAATGTGCCATAGTATAATATAACGGAGTGAAGTAAACCTCATCGTTATCTGGGTCTACAATTACAGGAGCAACACACCAGTTTTCAAACCAGTTTGGACCTCCTTGTCTGTCTAAAACCATATTCCAATCAACCCAACCATCAACCCAATTATTAAGACAACCTATAATATCTCTTGCATAACGATTTACTGGTGCATATTTAGGGTGTAAATATTTCTTTTCGGGCTCTCTCCAATCATAACCCCAATCTGTTGCTTCCTTTTTCCAATACCATGAATCATCTTTCCAAACTGGTACTTGTGAATCGATACATCCTTCAGTTTCTATTAAGTATTTATCTGGCGCTTTATTATGTGCGTACTGTAAGGCTTCAGGAAAATAATCATAGGTACTCTCATACCAATGTATGGCAGTTCCATCGAAATATTTTGAAGACGATTCATCTCTATACATCTCATCAACCCATTCTTTTAAACCTTCTCTATTTTGATCGTAGCCCAAAATAATTTTATCGCCATAACCATCGGCTTCTAGTTTTGGACCTAAATGAAATTCAACAAAATCTGTCATTTCTTTAGGCGAAAAATGCATGCTTTCCCAATTATTTCCATTACCATGTGGTTCGTTTTCAACAGTGAAACCCCAAATATCAATACCTTCAGATTTATAAGCATCAATATATTTTGAGAAGAATAGCGCCCATGTATCATAATATTCAGGAAGTAATTTACCACCTACCCATTTATTATTATCTTTCATCCAAGGTGCAGCTGTCCAAGGTGAAGCGAATATTTTAAAACCATCTTCTGAGACAGCCAAAGCATCTTTAATCATTGGAATTAAATCATCTTTATCTTCCTGAATTGTGAAGTGTTCCAAATTTTTATCACCTTCAACAGGTGTATAAGAATAGTTCGTTAATGAAAAATCACAAGAATTCATATGTGTTCTTGTTAATGAGTAACGCGCACCATCTTTTGCGAAATAAGCTTTAAGAATAGAGTCTCTGTTCTTTTTACTTAATTTATTTAATAAATACGCCGATGACTCGGTAAAGGCTCCACCAAACCCAGTAATAGTTTGTAAAGTTTCTTCAGGTTTAAGTGTGATAGTAACCAGACTGTCACCTGTTTTAAACTCTGTAATTTTGGTTAAACTATTTCCACTTGCCGATGTTTCAAATACTTCAAAGTTCATCTTTTCTTCTTTCTTGTTACAACTTGAAATTAACAATGCAACGATGCATACCCATGCGTAATTAAATGCTTTCATTTCTTTATTCTTTTAATAGTGTGTATTTAGCTTTTATCACACTAAAAGTTTCCTTTTTGTTTCTATCTATATCTACAATACCCCAAAATTCTTCGTTGGGCGAACCATCATATGGCACTCCACTACTATTTGGCGCCCAACCACCAATATCTTGTTGGTCTGGATTCCCTGCTTTCCACCAGCCATCGGTAAACGAAAACATGGCCACACCTGAGCAAACATCCTCGTTCTGAAAAATTTCATCTAAAATATTGGCATTGGCTGTAGCTTGTGCTTTTTCATTAATACCTTCCTCAAAACCATAATCTGAAATAGTCATATAACTATCTCCTCCAGCTTCTGAAAGGTACATAGGTTTAGAACTTATAGCTTTCCATTGCGGAAAAATGGTTCCGGGTTTGTCCCAACGATACACGTTCATACCCCAAACATCAATATTAGGACATGCAGCAAGTACTGACTCTTCGGGCAACTCACCATGAGCCGTAGTTACTAAATGATTTTTATCGTTTTGATGAATAAGTTCTGCAGCACTGTTTAATGCTTTATACCAAATATTTAAATCGCCTTCAAACCATTCTGGATGGTAGTTATACTCGTTACCTAACTCCCACATTAAAATAGATGGATGATTTTTATAAGTGTTGACATAATCAATAAAAGAACCTGATTTTATATCAAAAACACCACCTTGATTGTAACCAAACCCTATAATTAATTTAATACCTGCAGCATCAATTTCATCTAAAACTGATTTATCATCAATAGGTTCATAAACTCTTATTGTGTTAATGCCCGCCTCTTGCATTAATTGCAAATCTTGAGAAAGTGAATCGAAATTTCTTTGATTACTCCCTTTTGGTACTGGGTGATAACAAATACCTTTAATGAAGTATGGCTGGTTGTTTACATAAATTATACGTTCTGTATACGTAACAGAATTTGTGTTTTTACTCATCTTACAAGACAAACAGAAACAAATAACTATACATGTAAAGACAAATTTTGCCATATGTGGTAATTGTTTATTTGTGCATTATTAAATCTTCTTCTTTTGGGGCTAAAACATCAAGCATTAGTGCTTCTTTATTTCCGTTGTAGGTTTTGGAAATAGTGCTACCATTTCGTGTTAATCCTTTAAAAACTCCGGAATCAACTAAATTCCAAAGTGCATATTTCGCTTTTCCATCAATCGTGAATAGTCCAAAGTGATTTTCCGAGCCTGAAGGGTTTTTGGCGTCTTTCCAGTTTTCATCAAAGGCTTCGAAATAAAAGCAAGATATACTATTTTTATTAGTCCACTGGCGAATTAACTCATAATAACGACCTGATTTATACTCATCAGTCGCTCTCGATCCATTTTTCCCGTAGTGTTCATTCGAAAATGTTGCCCAACCCGTTTCACCTATATGAACCGGTTTATTTACGCCCAAGCTTTTCATGTAATTTACAACACTGTCGTATTGCTTTTGTGCAAACAATAATGAACGTTGCATTGCCGCTTCTGTTTTTTCGAGATCTGACAATTCCTTTTCGTTCACTGGAACCATCCAAAATTCTGGATTATAGTGCGTATTATGCATCGGGTAAGTGTGCATAGATATAAAATCGACCGCATTAATAAGATTTACCAAATCCTTTTTATGATAACTAGGGTCACCACCACCCCAAGATGCAAAATCGTCTGAACTTGTTATCCATAAATCTTTTGGCAATTCACCTTGACTTTTTAGCTCTTGTAAATGGTTTACCCATTTGAGAATAACACTTGGTTGAACAAAATAACTTGTTGCCCAATGCACCATGGCTTCATTACCAACAGCAATTATTTTTACAATATCTGGATATTGTTTTGCTAAGGAGACTGCTGTCGCTATTTCAACAGTATTTCTTTCGCTTTCTTGATTATGGTCTGGTTCACCATGTCCGCGATAAAATGCGTTTTTACAATCTATCCAAGCACCCAACATGACATACATTTCAAAGCTAGAATCTTCTTTTTTCAACTGAGATATAGCTTTTAACACATTTGATGCGTGAGCGAAATGCACATTATAAGTTCTGAGGATTTTAATACCCATAGCAGATAATATTTTCATATCCTCTTTAATCTGCTCTACAGTGGGCTGAATCTCTCGCGTGTTCTGCCTATAACCACCATAAGATATTGCTAGGTAATTTGGATTTCCTAAAATATCGGCAGCGGATAATTGCTTCTCGGTTTTTGGTATTTCATTACATCCAAACATCATAATTACTATTGAAAATATTATATACTTCTTAAGACTACTCATTAATTAGTCCTTTTTTATAGAAACAATTATTTGTTTTACCTCTCCTTTTCTTTGGAAAATGGATTTTGAAGTTTCTAAATCTAACTGCAATTTATTTGATTCTATTTGCTTGCCATTATTAAAAACAACTTGTAATCTGTTTTCATTTGAAAGTTTATAAATCACTGGCACTTTACAATAAGTAAAGCATAAAGAGCCTACTTCAACATTAATTTCTTGTTCTTCTTTATTCACATTTGTAAAACAAAACACCGATGGTTTCTTTAAAAATTCACTCGTTTGCAATAATCTGGCGTTGAAAACAATTTTTCCATCTTCAACAAATACACCTAATTCTCCAAACCTGCTTAAAACATCTTCTTTAACTTGTCCCGTCATTCCTGGTTGTTGTGCTCCTTTGGTTGCTGGAGTATGTGAATAAGGATCGGTAGGAAATGCTCCGTATAATTCTGGTGATTTATGAACTCCAATACCTGCGTTGATTTCGTAATAATGATCTAATAATCTACCTATTACGGCATCACTATCATTATTCTTAATCGCTAACAAACAATTTTCTTGTACAGCAAGCAGTAATTTAGATACCATATGCCAATAAATAGAACCTAAGCCTTCGTAACCAAAAAACGTTCCTGAACGTCCTGTAAATGATTTGTGATCGAATATGTCTTCAAAAGTTTGAAGCAATAATCCTTCTTCCTTTTCTACAAGCGAATCATAATTACTATCCAGATTTTTTAATGCCGATTTTAAGCTGTTCGCATTATTAAAATTGCCATTAAAATGGAAATTACCTTTAACATCCTGTTCTATAATTTGTCTGTTACCATCTGCAACTAATCGCTTTAATAAAGCAGATTGCTCCACTTTGTTTGAAGGAATATTATTCTTCTTATCAAACCTTGGTAATTCTTTATTTGGGTATAGAATGTAGCTGTATTGATCGTCTCTAAACAATGCGCTACCTTTAAGTCCGTCAAGTAAACTTAAAGCTTGTGATGGCGAAAGGTAACCTGAACTTAACACTGCCACTTGACCTTCTAACATTTCTGATAAGTATGAAATAGATACCTCATTATCATTTTCAACAGTCATTAAATTGTAGGCGTGATACATATTATCATCGCGCATATTAGCAGTAATACTGTGCTCTAAATAGGCTTTAGTAACTTTTATAAAGTTGGAAACTTCTTCGATTTTTAATGCTGATTTTACACTTGAAAATCCATGAGCATAAATAGTTTCTCGATACTCACTTCCTGCTTTACCTAAACCATCAAGCACTGTTTTTCTGTCTCTATCTGAAATTTTTCCTGATAAAATATTTGAGTTTTCTTGAAGTGTTTCAACAACTCCATTAAAGAAAACCGATAATTCTTGAGAGATTTCAACTTGATTCGTTTCTGCGTTTTCAACAATATTTTCAAAGAAGTTTAAAAACCTATATAAATAGTACAGCGTTACCATTGAAACACCATTACCAACTAAAGCGTTATTAGCATCGTTCCATTCCGGACGTTGTGTATTTAACCAAATACCGCCTTCTGGAATAAAGTTGGACACTTTTGCCAATACGGTTGCTAACAGTTTTTCAATTAAATTAACTCTGTAAATATTTTGGTTTGCATCGGTTAACAATGCGCCATCTGCACCTAAAAGGGCTCTTTTTTCATCAATTTCACGATTCAATTCGTAATCAAAATCGATAGTGTCTTTTGGATTTTTTAAAGTATCCTGATAACTTTTAATTTTATAAGGCACATTAGCATAAACAAAAATGTTTTCAGTAAAACGTTTACCTAAATCGCCAGGGTAGTGGTCTTCAATAAACTCTAAGAATTTTAACAGATAGATAATTTGATGATCGCCCCAGTACCCAATATAAGACCATGGGTCGTGCTCCTCAATAACTTCCCAATCAAAACCACCTTTTGTAACACGGTATGGGTTGTAACCTTCAAAAGTAGTTGCGTTTAAAAACTTATGAATCATCCCTTCAATAAACTCTGGATATGAATGTGCAAGTGCTTCCCAGTTTTGGAAAATATCACGCCAATTCCCTTCGTAGTCTAGAATTTTAGAGCCATCAATCTCGTTTCTGGTGTTTATAGAAAACTTGTTCCAAGGTCTACTTGGATCACCATGTCTTCTACTAAATTTAAGGGGTAAATATTCAAAACATAAACGCTTAAAATCTTTATCACTATCATTTTCTGCAATGTCTTTTAAGTCGTTTAAAGTAAATACTTCTGGCAACTTATTAAGTACATCTTTCTTATTGGAAAAAACCGTTTTGTTTGCTTTTGAAAAATACGTTGTAAAATCGCCTTTCTCAATTTGATAATCGTTATCAAAAATACCACCTCTCATAATATTGAAAAGTGTATTGGCAAAATGTCTTGTGTTTACTAATTGATCTTCGGTAAGTTGTAAACCATCCGCAGAAGCTGTTAATTCTACTAAATTTTTGGTTCCATCTTCAACATCACTCTCAACAACCTCCCTTATATTTTTTTCAGTTTTAATTAATTCTGAAATTTGAACAACATCAGAAATAGACTGATTTACATTGGCAACAAACATCCAATTTTTCTCAGATTTTGCCTCTATGATTACGTCTGCACTTATAAAGTAAGCGCCTTTTTCCGCTTTAATATCAACTTCTTCTTGAATAGCTCCGCCTCTTCTAAAATTATTAAGTTGTAATGAAGACACTAAATATGTTGGATTGTTTAACCCATGCGACCAAACGATATTAGATTTTAATGCTTCGCTAGGTTCAGCTTTATCAACAATTACAGCACTTAACGCATAAATTCCTAAACCAACTTCCTTTTGAAGCTCACTTCTTTTGTAAGCATCTACAAGATTACTTCTGCTATTTTGTAAGTCTGAATTAACATTATTTGGAACAATGTTTTGTAACCCATCTAAAGCTTTTATTTGCAGTGTGTTATCTGAATTATTTATTAGTGTCGATTTTTTTACAAAACCAAATTTGTTACTTGAATTCCACTCGTATCTAAAGGTTAAACCTAGGTCTAAATTACGTTCTTCAAAAACAACTTTGTTCCCATAAACATTCTTGTATAAGTTGGTTTTGATTTTATAAAGTCCTGTTTGACGAATAGAAAAAGGTTCCCAGATTAAGGACTTACCATCTTTCTTTATCTGAAAAATAGATTTGCTTCCAGTAATATCTGCAAGCTCTGTAAGTTTATCATCAGTATAATAAGGAAACAACGCATATTCTGCATTTTTTCTTCCTGCGGTTAATCCGCCATTACTTGATATGAACATCCAGTGATTTGAATCACTAACAATGCTCATAAAAAATGGGCGCATTTTATCACTGTTTGAAATCTTGAAAAATGCTTCTCGGTGAAGGTTTACAATTTCAGATGCTACCTTTTTTTCTTCAAACGAAACAAATTCATCGCTTTTCATGTAAGTGGTGTTAGTCATTGAATAATAATTAAAAAGACTCTTTAATCAGCTTTTTATTTCAAATTATTAAAGTTGAAAAAGGTCGGTTAAAAGCGTTTCACCGACCTTTTTATAATTACTTATATTTTATTGATATACTCTTACATAATCAATTTCCATGGTATCTTCCGTAAACGCAGGATCTACAGTTCCTCCTAAGGTACCACCCATAGCGACATTTAATATCATGAAAAAATCTGCATTAAATGGTGTGTCTGGTGTATTTGCAAATGTTAAAAATACAGAATCGTCTACTAATACTTTTATAGCCGTAGCTGTCCACTCAACCGAATAGTTACGGAATTCAGTGGTAGAAGTTGTATTTGAAGTGTCAGACGTTACAGCATTTCCGGCAGAGTTTCCAGGAAAATGTAACGCTCCTGAAGTTTTGGTTTTATCCTGTCCTGTTTGCTCCATGATATCTATTTCTCCACATGTAGGCCACCCAACGGTATCAAAGTTCGCTCCCAACATCCAAATAGCAGGCCAAGTACCTTGTGCAGCTGGTAATTTTGCTCTTACCTCAACACGTCCATATGTAAACTCTTGTAAGTTTTCAGATTTTAATCTTGCTGATGTATAACCAGAACCATTAGCCTTTGCTGTAATCTTTAGAAAACCATCTTCAACAATCACATTTTCTGCATTATTAGTATAGGTTTGTAATTCTTGGTTACCCCAACCACCTGCACCAAGGTCGTAAGTCCATTTACTTGCGTCAGGTGCACCAGGAGTATCGAACTCGTCAGACCAAACCAAATTGTTAAATACTGTCTCGAAAGTTTCCTCTGCAGGACTTGTTTGAAATTTATGGTACCAAGCTAAAACTGGGTCGTTTCCATCTAATGTTCTAACATATAATTCCGTATCAGAAACTGAAATAACATCATAAGTTGATGAACTTACGTAATAACCCATAAAAGCATCGTTAGAAAAATTTAAGGTTGTTCCTCTAGCTACAAAAGCAGGATCAGGAACCAATGTCCAGTCTGTTAATGAAGGCGATAACGATACTAAACTTGTACCCGATGTATCAAACTCAAAACAGGCATCTTCTCCTGCATTTTGCCCAACAACTCCTTGATGGCCAGCATTAAAAAATGTAGATCCGTTATTATTTAATTGATATGTTAATTGTCCATTTCCTTCTAAAGTAAAAGTTAACTCATCATCACATAGACAATCACTTATTTCTATACCACACTTTTCAAAAGGTTGAGCAGCATACCATTTTGGATACCAATATCCCTCAGGATCAACACCTGAATTACCAGGACCAACTCCTAAATGACCTATTTCTGTCGCCGCTAAATACCACGTTCTAGTAGAACCTCCTGTTAATAATTGCTTAAGTTCGGGATCATCAAAAGAACTGAACACTTCAACATCTACTGAAGTACTAGATGATAAACCTCCGGTACCAATAGCATTTACAACTACTGTGTATGTATTTACACCTACTTTACTAAATCTGTGGGTTGTTTTCCCAGAAGGAGCCACTTCACTTAAGCCATCTCCAAAATCGAATTTAAAGCTTATAGCACTATCCGCTGTAGCGGTAATATTTACGAGTCCGCTTCCATCTCCATTTGGATTTGAAGCATCAACTCCTACAATTTCTGCTGAAACTGTAATATTTGTTGGAGCTATAATACTGCCAATTGATGCATCGTCCTCTTGACAACCAAATACTAGTAGTACCGCTGAAAGAACGAATATTATATTAAATTTTATATTTTTCATTTTCTTAGTTTTTTAAATTCTTACTAGTTTAAATTGCCAAAATACTCCTGAACCCGCTTCGACATATACCGACATAGTATTAGCATCGATAAACGACACATTATAAGTAATTGAAGAAGGAACTGCTACGTTAGGAAGCTCACCTTGGTTATTAGCCTTTGGAATTCCTATATAAGCTCCTGTTCCATTTATAGTTATAGTTCCAGATCCTGAATCGTAAGCATATGTTGCTGATGCTGTTCCATCATACGGAGCAACTGGTGTTCCGCAAGCGTCACCACCTCCTTGCCAACCTTCAATCCATGACTCACTTCCTAGACTATTTACAAACGACCCATCCGTTTCGAAAACAAAAGTATCATCATAATAGCAAGCTCTCGTAGTAACACAGCCTGCATCACAATTCCACCAGCTTGTATCTCCTACAGCAGGTCCAACACCCAAGGCTCCAGCTTCTGAAGCTACTTGCCATGTACCTGCAACTGGCGATGCAACAGCGCCATCTCTAACCAGTTTAAATTGCCAAAATACTCCTGAACCTGCTTCAATATAAACTGAAATCGTATTTGCATCTATAAATGATACATTATAAGTTATTGAAGAAGGAACTGCTACGTTAGGAAGCTCCCCTTGATTATTAGCTTTTGGAATTCCTATATATGCTCCTGTACCATTAACCGTAACTGTACCAGCACTTTCGTTATAGGTATACGTAGCAGATGCACTACCATCATAAGGCGCCACTGGTGTTCCACAGGCGTCTCCACCACCTTGCCAACCTTCAATCCATGATTCACTTCCTAAATTATTTGAAAATGAACCGTCTGCTCCAAATACATATGTATCGTCATAATAGCAAGCTCTCGTAGTAACGCAACCAGCATCACAATTCCACCAGCTTGTATCTCCTACAGCAGGTCCTACACCTAGGGCTCCAGCTTCCTCAGCCATTTTCCAAGTACCAACTAATCCTGTTGGCACACTCGAAGGTGCTTTATAGAAATAAATATTATCAATAAATACTGTTCCAGATGCCCAAGGATCTCCAACAAATTTTAATTGAAAAATCTCAGTAACTGTTAATCCTTGGTCTGTATAATCTGAAATAGGAATTTCAATACTTGTCCATTCACCCGCAGTTAAATCAGACCAAACTGGTGCTTCTGTTACTGTTCCTGAAGCATTATTTATTAAGGATGTTTCAATACGATTTATGCCTTCTGCTGTCCAAACATCTAGATGCAAATATTCCATACCTGATACATCTATAGATGTACCATCTGCCAATGCAATACCTTGGTAACTTAAATTGATATATTGAAGCATAGTATCTCCATTCAAATTAAATTCATTCCAACTGCTTCCTTGACCTCCTTGTCCCCAATCTGGGAAATAATTTGTATCGGCAACATCTGTATATACAGAACTATAAATAGAAATAACATCTTCTGAATTTCTATTTGGTTGTGTAGGTGCAGAAGCTAATGGCTGTAAAATAGCAGTAACTTCAAACTCTTCAGTATAAGAAGTGGTTTCTATAGCTGCACCTTTTGCAGTAACCGTAATGGTATACGTTCCTGCATCTTGATATATATAAGAAGCGGCTTCACCAATATTAGCTTCAACTACATCTGAACCATCACCAAAATCCACTTCAAAAAACATAGCATAATCTGCCGTAGCAGTTACATTCACTTGTTTAGATATAGCAGCATCATTCTCAATTGTTACTACTAAGTTTTCAGGTGATTTGAATGAAACCATTATTGCCTGCGTAGTTGACGTTGTTAAACCATTTAAGCCAGTTGCCGTAATTATTGCTTCATAACTTCCTTCAGTATAAGTGTGTTCTACACTTCCACCTGGTTTTATTTCACCAGAGATTGGAGAACCATCTCCAAAATTTACTGTAAAGCTTACTACACCTTCTCCAAGTGGCGTAATTGTTACTAGTCCTGTATTATCTTGAGTAACACTTACTGAAGCCGACACATTAGTTGGAGCAGCGATAGCTTTTACATAATCTGTATTATCATCTTCTTGAGAGCAACTAATTGCCATAAGTGCTACAAGAAATAATCTGAATGAATACTTTAAAATTTTCATAGTCTTATTTTTTAATAGTTTGGATTTTGTTGCCAGTTACCATTTGAAAATTGAATTTCTTCAATTGGAATAGGAAACACCTCGTTTTTACCTGCTGTAAAACCATCAATTTCTTGAGCAGCTTTACCAGTTCTAACCAAATCGAAGAAACGATGTCCTTCTCCCACTAATTCAACACGTCTTTCATGAGCAATAGCATCTGTTAACGCAGCACCAGTTGAAGTTACATTATGATTAGAATCACCAAAAGCACGTGCTCTAACACGATTTAAGAACCCTTGAGCTTTAGTATCATCAATATTACCACGATTATAAGCTTCGGCCGCCATTAACAAGACGTCAGCAAAACGAATAGATCTGTAATTATTAGGATTAGTTAAATTTTGATCACCTGTATTTAAATCACCTTTTCTTGCAATATATTTTCTATTGAAGTATCCTGTATGCTCATTTCCTGTACCAAAGGTTGCGCCTGTTTGTGCAGCCCAATTATCAATATCAAGAATTGCTACATCCTTACGTAAATCTCCAGCTTCAAAAGCATCAACAACTTCTTGCGTTGGAACATTAAAACTAAACCCAGAATCGAAAAGAGGTCCTGAATAATTTCTAATACCATTAAATCCAACTGCTACGTTTCCTTCACTACATTGTAAACATCCAAATCCAGCACCTTCGGCATCTGTATATTGAACCTCAAAAACCGATTCAATACCATTTTCTCCAGAATGTTCAAAAATAGAATCGTAATCACTTACTAAATCATAAGGTCCGTTGGTAATTAAATTATCGAGTACTGAAGCAGCCTCTGAAAATTTATCTTGGTACAAGTATGCTTTTCCTAAAAGCGCCTGTGCTGCACCTTTAGTAACACGTCCAACTTCTGGTGCAGTATAATTTAAATTGTCTACAGCATATTTTAAATCGGCTTCAATTAAAGCATATACATCAGATACTGGAGATCTCGGTATCGTAGTTTCATCACCTAACTCAAATCGTGATTCTTTCACAGGTATTGGCCCAAACCACTTTACTAATTCGAAGTAATAGTATGCTCTTAAAAAACGAGCTTCTGCTATAATCATTTCTCTTCCTTCAAAATCGGTTTTATCTTGAAATTCTAAAAGAAAATTAGCACGATTTACACCTGCATACATCCAGTTCCATATATCTCTTAAGTTACTATTAACAGGTGTATGAATCATATCATCGATTTGCTGAAATCCAATAACATCTGTTGGACTTTCGCCTCCACACAAAGTGTTATCAGAGGCTATTTCACCTAACATCACATTTACATAGGTTGCTTGTAATAAATCGTAAACACCTACTAGTGCATTATAGTAATCTGTTTCAGAGTTAAAATAACTTTCTGAATCTATACTATATCTATCTACTTCTTCTAAATAAGAATCTCCACAAGAATTAGCTCCGAACACTAATAATATTACAAAGAGTCCTTTTGATATTTTACTTTTATAATTTTTCATATTGCTAATTTTTTATATTGACAGGTTTAAACCTAAAATAAATTGTCTTGAAATTGGGTAAAACCCATAATCTATACCGCCACCAATAGCTGAACCACTTGTAGCTGCAGGATCGTAACCGTTGTATTTTGTAAATGTAAACGCGTTATTTACCGAAGCATATAAACGAAACTTGCTTATGCCTAATTTATCATTTACATCTCGAGGTAAAGAATATCCTAATTGAATATTCTGAATTCTTAAGAACGAAGAATCTTCAACATAAAAATCCGAAAACAGTTTGTTAGTAGTTGCTCCAATAGTTGTTCTTGGAACTGAATTGCTCGTACCCTCACCTGTCCATCTGTTTAAATAAAGATTTAAACGGTTTACATTTGGTTGATCACGTTCATAGTTTCTTACGGTTTCTTTACCTAACTCAGCATACATATAAGTTCCAAAGTCAAAGTTTTTATAATTAAAACTTAAGTTTAAACCCATAATATAATCTGCTTGTGGCTTTCCTAAATAGGTTCTATCATTAATATTAATCTGTCCATCGCCGTTTACATCAACATAACGAATATCTCCAGGCGAAGCCGCAGAACCTAAACCTGCTTGCGATGGATGTGCATCCACTTCGGCTTGGTTTTGGAAAATACCATCTGTTTTTAATCCGTAAAAGTATCCTATAGGTTGCCCAACTTCTAATCTTGCAATAGCTGGTTGACCGACACTAAAAGAACCTCCTTCTGAAATTATACCATCTTTAACTTCAGTCACTTCTCCATCAATTTTTGTTACATTGTAGCTAATTCCAAATGATACGTCCTCAGAAAATGATTGCTTATAATTTAAAAATAATTCAATTCCTTTATTTCTTGTAGAACCTGCATTTGTTGTTGGCAAACCAGCACCTGGAGCAGATGCCCCTAAAATACCAGACACAGGTAAGTTGCTAATTAATAATCTATTTCTATCCTCTATAAAATAGTCAGCAACAATTTCTAATCTATTATTAAATAAATTTACATCCAAACCTATATCAAGCTTTTCCGCCGATTCCCAAACCGAACTAGGAGTTGGGATTCTTCCCGTAGCTACACCAGAAATTAGTGCATCATCAAAAACATAAGTTGCTTCTCCAGTTAATAGTGCTCTGTACAAATCTCCACCAGCATTATTACCTAAGTTTCCGTAACTTCCTCTTAACTTTAAAAAGTTTATCGTTTTAGAATCTTTTAAAAAAGCTTCATCAGAAATTTTCCAACCCGCAGTAACCGATGAAAAATAATCAGTTCTATTTTCTGGTGCGAAATCTGACGCTCCATCTCTACGAATCAAAGCAGATAACAAATATTTTCCATTATAATCATATTGAAATCTCCCAAAGTAAGAGGACAATCTATTATCGTAAATAAATGACCCTGTACTTTTAGCTTCACTTAATCCGTTAGCTAAAGAAATATCTGCAAATTCCCATGAATTATTAGGAACGTCAAAACCTGTAGCATTTAATCCATCTCCCCAATCACGTTGTGCACTTGTACCAACCGTAAAGGTGGCGTTATGGTTTTCAAAGAACGTTTTACTGTAATTAGCAAAAGTTTCCCATGTGTAAGTATTATAAGTATTTCTGTATTGATTCACACTACTTCTATCATTGTTAAACACCTTTCCAGAACCATAATTAACTATAGGAGAAAAAGATTTACCTTTATCATTGTATGCTTTTAAACCAATACGAGAAGTAATAGTTAATCCTTCAATTGGCGTATAATCTAATTGGAAAGTACCTTCTATAGAACTACCACTATATTCATTAAAAGTGTTTGCAATTTGAGATAAAGGATTAATTACTTCATTTCCTAAAAATCCAGAAACATCTTCTTGATTTAAGCTATACGTTGGCGCATAATTTAAAGCATTAAATAATGGTGTACCCAAAGCATTTTCACCAATAGATTTTCTTTTGTTATTAAAATAGTTTGCCGAAGTTGTAAATTTTAATTTTTCGCTTATATCTAACCCTAGTTTTACTTTAGCATTTGCTCTTTGAAAATTAGATTTATCACTCGCAACAATACCGTCTTGCTCTAAAATTGAACCTCCAAAATAATAAGTGCTTTTTTCTCCACCACCTGTAACAGTAATATTATGACTTGTCATTGGTGCTTCTTCAAACAGTTCACTTTGCCAATCGGTTCCAACTCCTAAATCGCTAACGTTAGGAAAAGGTAATGTTTGCCCATTAGCAGCATAACTTTCATTTAATAAAAGTGCATATTCGGTAGCATTTAAATATGGTAATTCGCGAGTTGTTTGCTGTATACCCGTATATCCATTATAACTAATTTTTGCAACACTGCCTTTTTTACCACTTTTTGTTGTTACTAAAATAACACCGTTTGCACCCTCAATACCATATATAGCAGCTTGAGCATCTTTTAATATCGAAAATGTTTCAATATCACTCGGGTTAATGGTGTTTAAATCTCCTTTGTAACCATCAATAATAACTAACGGACCATTGTCGCCGTTAGAACTAACACCTCTAATTAAAATATTGAATCCGCCACCAGGTGATCCGGAAGGTGCTGTTACAGATACTCCGGCTGAAGTACCTTGTAAAGCTTGTGCCGCATCTATGGGCCTTAAATCTTCTAATGTTTCGGCACTTACAATTGATACAGCACCTGTAACATCCTTTTTCTTTTGCGTTCCATAACCAACCACTACTACAGCATCAAGTTGAGCTATGTCTTCCTGAAGTTGTATTGTAAGTTTGGAGTTGTCTGCAATCACTACTTCCTTTGTTATATACCCAAGATAACTAATCGAAATAGTTGAGCCTGATTTCACTTCATTTAAAGTAAAGTTACCATCAAAATCTGTACTAGCACCATTACTTGTCCCTTTTACAATAACATTAGCACCAGGAATAGGAAAACCTGATTCGTCTTGTACTACTCCGCTAACAGTAATGTTTTGCGAGCTGGAATAAGTAACTACGAGTAGCGCCAAAATTTTTAATAACGTGTGTCTCATAAAATGTTTAGTTTAAGTATGCTTAAAATTACATTCTATAAATGATGAATTGATAAATTTTACCACTACAAAAAATATACATATTTAAAAAACATGCCTGTTTTTTATGAAATTGTTATTTATTATATTGATTTTTTAGAAAAAACCTGGTTTTGTTAAGCTGTAACCATTTAGCATTTTACCAGAATGTTGTGGTCTTGTATAGGTAATAATTGCTTATGTAGTAGTTTATATTTCTAAAATATAATCTGTTAAGCTCGATTCATGCTCTAAATTCATCTTTTTTCTTAGTCTGTACCGTTTTACTTCTACACTTCTTGGTGAAATATTTAGCAAAGGGGCAATTTCTTTTGACGAGAGGTTAAGCCTTAAATAAGCACACAATCTTAAATCATTTGAAGTCAATTCTGGATGTAATGATTTTATCTTTTTTAAAAAATCTTTATCTGCATTGTTAAATGCTTCCTCAAAAAGATGCCAGTCATCATTGTTATTAATGTTTTTGTCAATGATCTTAATAACTTTAGATATATCCCTATTATCTTTAACATTTTTGAGCTCGCTTTTTATACTATTTAAAAATTCATTCTTCTTAATTAAGCTCATAGTTGACGTTGCCAGTTCTCGGTTTTTGTTTTCAATATCTTCCCTTAATTTTTCATTATTAAACCTTGCTAACTGCTCCTTATTCTCAAGCTCCTTTAACTCCAATTGGCTTTGCTTTTTTTGTAACAACTTTTCTTGCTGCTTTCTATAGTAGCGCTTATATATATTATGCATAAACAATGAAAACAATAGTACGAGTGCAACATAAACAACCAACATTTTATTAGATATAAACCAGGGTCTTTCAATTCTAAAATTATAGCTTTCAATATTATCAGATATAGTATCCCCAAGTCGGGCTCTTACTTTAAATGTATAATCCCCGTGTGGCAAATTTTCAAATAATTCATTAGATTTAGTTGACCATTTGCTCCAATGATTATAAATGCCTTCTAATTTATATTGGTACTCTGGCTCTAAAAATTTGTTATAATTAGGCACACTAAAATTAAACTCAACATTATTTTCAGTATATTTTAATTCACTTTTAATTGACTTATTTAAAAGAATGATTGAATCTTTATTTTTGAACTTACTTTTAGTTATTAAATTTATAGAAACTAAAAAAGGTTTCGGCTTAATCTTATTTATATCGAATATTATATAACCCTTTGAGTTTCCATAAAGAAATTTATTATCTTCAAGATGCGTTATATTTTCATATCCTAAAACATCATTTCGCGAACTAAACGGTATTGGAATTCTATCAATTTTAGGAATATTTGTAAGCTTTCTTGGTGTTAAATAACTCAATCCATGATGCGATAATGCCCAAAGTTTATTAGTAGAATTATCAACAATAAGTTTTCCAGAGGTATATTCGTGTTTGTCAAAAAGTCTACTGTAAATGGAATCTCTAATGAAATCATCATCCGTTGCATTATACTTAAAAATTCCATTTCTATGAGAATACAAAATATCTCCTTCATACTTTACTAAACTTGTATGTATTCCTTTTTCAACAGAAGTAACTTTCTCAATGTTTATAGCTTCAGTTAATTCATCATTTAAAGTTATTTTAAAAACTCCTTTATATTCATGACTTACAAATACAAAATTTTTTGAATATAAATCAAAATGTCGGCTCGAAATATCAAAGCCCTTGATTTTATTTCTTACTTTCCAAGTGCCATCTACTATCTCTAAAACATACAAGCCTGTATAATTTCCCTGAAGCAATAATTCAGTATTACCAATTGATTTAATATTCCATGTTCCTTGAATATTTGAAATTAAATCTGCTCTATCATCAGTTACCACATATGTTCCAGAATTGTGACCACAAAATAAAGTACCGTTAATTACACTCAAAAACCAAACAGCACCTTGTGTCCCTTTAATAAAATTAAAAGGTTTATTAGTATTATATTCTTTGTAAAACAATCCTTGATTTGTACCTATATACAGGTTCCCTTTGTATAATGCGGATGCATTTACCGCTCCTATCCTACCTTCTTCATCATTATAAATACTTAAAGGGGATTTTATATTAATGCAATTTATTCCGTTTTCTAAACCCAACCATAAATTGTTTTCTATATCCTCAAAAACTGAAAGTGTAGTGTTATTACTGAGCCCTGTACTTTGATTTAGCTTATGTTTAATATCGCCGTCTGAAGAAAGAAGTAAAATCCCATCTGAAATAGTACCAAGCAAAAAACTATTATCCTTTAACCTTAAACTACTATAAATCCGGAGCTTTTCAAGCTCATCATCAGCCGAAATATTCCATTTTTTTAGATCATTATTATCAAGAATAAAAAAACCATTGTCTTCGGTTAAAAAAAGTAGTTTTCCATAATAATTAAAAATATTAGCTAACAAATTTTCTTTGAGTAAGATGTCATCTGAAACAAGTTTAGCCTTTCCATTTATTATCTCATATACCCCGTCATTTACCTTTTGGAAATAAACGCCTTCGTTTACTTTAAACATTTTATAAATAGTCGATTCAGAATCTATAATTGAATAATTTTCTGATCTTTTGTTATATATATAAATTCTATTTAAAGATTGAAATAATATCCAATCATCAATGGCAACAATATTCCATAATTCTTCATCCTCTAGAAAAGAAATATTCAATTTGTCAGATAAGGAATAATAAATAAGAGCCCCTGATTCATTCCTTGACCAATATCCAAACTCTCTATAACAACCAGTATAAATAAAACCATCAATGACTTTAACTGATCTTATTATAGTCTTATTAGGAGATGGGTAAACAGTCCATTTTGCTCCATTAAACTCTAAAAGGCCTTTATTATTTGCTACATAAATGGTATTTTCATCGGACTGTGAAATAGACCAATTCTGGTTATCTGCACCATAGTCATTTGGAGAATATACTTGAATAGGCGGTCTTTCCTGTGCTTGAAATATAAGTATGGCACAAAAAATAGTAATTAAAAGAATAAACCGCTTTGAATTCAATGCCCTTTATATTTATTATTCGTTCTAATAAATATAACAAAAATAACTTCCGAAATATTTATGTTTTCAATATATCATAAAATACTTAAAAAATTACAATATTAGAAGTATATTGATATATAAAAAACAACTCCCTTCATGTTTCCATGAAGTGGGTTTAAAAAAGGTAACGACTCTACGCTCTCACAAATTTAGTACCATCGGAACTAATAGGCTTAACTTCCTATAAAGTCCGTCTTATTTAATTAATAATAGCTTTTTACTTATTTCAGTTTAGTTTATCACAAAAAAAATCCCCAAC
>NZ_JAKKDV010000007.1 GCF_021728415.1 Flaviramulus multivorans
ACCGCTACTCAGTGTACCAACCCTGGTGGATACTCAACCACAGCGCCTACTATTGACGACTGTGATGATACCGATGCTAACATCAACCCAAATACCGTGTGGTACTTAGGCGTAGATAGTGATGGCGATGGATTCTTCGGAAGCCAGTTAACCGCTACACAGTGTACCAACCCTGGTGGATACTCAACCACAGCGCCTACTATTGACGACTGTGATGATACCGATGCTAACATCAACCCGAATACCGTGTGGTATGCTGATACAGATAGTGATGGCTACGGAGATAACGCTTCCAGCCTAACACAATGTACTCAACCTTTGGGCTATGTTTTAGATAATACAGATTGTGACGACACTAATAATGCCGTAAACCCCGGTGTTGCAGAAATTCCAGGAAATGGAATTGACGATGATTGTAACGCAGGAACACCGGATGGGTCTTTAGAAGTTGATGAGTTCAATATTAATAATGTGTTAGTTAGTCCTAATCCATTTAATAATATTATCAATATAAAGTTACCTTCAAGTCTTAATAATAGTGACTTTGACATTAGAATATTCGATTTAAATGGAAGACTTGTATTAGATAAACAGTATTCAAGTATTAATAATTCAATACATGTAACTGGTTTAGATAAACTAGAACAAGCGCCTTACCTATTCAAAATCACCAACAAAGAAACAGGTGCTAGTGTAATAAAGAGGTTAATAAAATTTTAATCTAGTCTGACCAATTCAAACCAACAAAGGGTAAAGCTTAAAAGCTTTACCCTTTGTTTATTGCTGATTAAAATTATGTCCTTAGAATTCAACAATTTATATGTAGGCGATTTCTCAATAAAATAAAAAATGTAATAATTACAAAATACTGATTATCAACATTTTATGTTTTTAATTATGTATTTCATCGATTATATTTGCATTTCGTAGAGTTTTAACATACATTTGGCATTAAATAATTAGTCCCAAGCTAAAATTTAACCTCTTATGAAAAAAATTACTTTTTTAATAAGGGCTAGTATACTTATAGTAGGTGTATTACTCTCATTCAATGGCAATTCACAAACATGTGGAACAACCATAAGTACATTTCCATATAGCCAAAATTTTGAAACTGGTGTAGGTGGATGGACTCAAGATACAGGCGACAATTTTAATTGGACTAGAGATTCTGGGGGAACCCCTTCAACGGGAACTGGTCCTACAAGTGGTAATGGCGATACATGGTATATGTATATCGAAGCTTCTAATCCTAACTTTCCCACATTAACTGCTAACCTAGAAAGTCCATGTTTTAACTTAACTAGTGTGTCTACTGCACAATTTACATTTAACTATCATATGTTTGGTGCAGATGTTGGTACATTAAATGTAGATTTAAGTACAGACAATGGTTCTACATATCCTACAAATTTATGGACATTAAGTGGATCACAACAAGCAACGCAAGCTAGTCCGTACATCACGGTAAACCTAAATCTAACTCCTTATGTTGGTCAAACAATCAAATTAAGATTTAGTGGTACTTCAGGATCAAGTGGTAGTGGTTGGAGTAGTGACATTGCTATAGATAATGTATCAATGACAGCAACTTCTGGTCCAGAAATAAATATTAGAGGTAATGCAACAGATATTGTAAGTGGTGATACAACCCCTAGTGTGAGCGATGATACTGATTTTGGAGATGTTGACGTAGCAATTGGTACAAATCCAAATACTTTTACAATACAAAATACCGGTACTGGAACATTAAATTTAACAGGGGCACCCAGAGTTGTTATTGGTGGTGCACATCCTGGTGATTTTACTGTTACTGCAACTCCCGCAGCATCAGTTGCTGCATCAGGGAGCACAACATTTACAATTACATTTGACCCTAGCGCTATTGGATTAAGAACAGCAACCGTATCTATCGCTAACGATGATTCTAACGAAAACCCCTATACATTTAGTATTCAGGGCAACGGTACAAGTTCTGCACAAGAAATAAATGTAACGGGATTAGGAAACACTATTGTTAGTGGTGATGTTACCCCAACTAGTACAGATAATACCGATTTTGGGAATGTAATTACGGCCTCTGGTACTGCTGCAAATACTTTTGTTATTGAAAACTTAGGTACTTTATTAAATTTATCCTTAACAGGTAGCTCTCCTTATGTTGCTATTTCAGGAACTAATGCTGCTGATTTTACTGTAACAACTATTCCTAGTAATACGATTGGCGCCAGTAGTAGTACAACATTTGTTATCACTTTTGACCCAAGTGCTGATGGTTTAAGAACCGCTACTTTAACAATTGCTAACAATGATGCTGATGAAAGTAGTTATACGTTCAGTATTCAAGGTACAGGTTACACGCCTCCACCATGTGGCGTTACTGTTTTAAATACCGCCGACTTTGAAACAGGTTTAGATGGTTGGACAGACGGTGGTGCCGATGCACAAAGAATAAATAATGCTACTAGATCATATTCTAATAGCTATAGTTTAGAAATTAGAAATCAAGATGGTGCTGGTAATAACTCCTCCGTTTTATCTCCGTTATTTGATTTAGGAACTTATGACAAAGTTGATATTAAATTTTTCTTTTCAGCTTATCATTATGATGATAATGAAGAGTTTTATATTGAATACAGTAGTAATAGTGGAAGTACATGGACTACAGTAAGCACCTATCATTGTGGTAACACGTCATCAGGCAGTAAATCTGGAGACTTTTTATTTAGTGATACTTCAAGTATTTTCTATGCTAAAACCTCAACATTATTAGATGCTGATTTTTCATTCCCTGCTGGAGCAACATCGCAATTTAGAATAAGAAGCAATGCTGATAGCACTTCAGACCTAATTTATATTGACCTAGTAACTATCACTGGAACGCAATATTGTACACCTGTTACTGGTCCTGGTGGTATAACAACTAATTTAGATTTATGGCTAAAAGCTGATAAAGTTGATGGCTCAAATGTAGTTGCAGATGGTACCGCCATTTCTCAGTGGTTCGATACTGGTAAGGGTAATCATGCCGAGGCTACGATTACCGCTCAAGCACCTGCTTATAGAAATAATACAACTGATAACTTCAATTTTAATCCTGTAATTGAATTTGACAACGATAATAATACGGCTCCAGGCGATATGACCTATTTGTTAACAGATAGAGATGTGCTTAAAGGAACCAGCGGGTTTAATAGTAACGACATGTTCGTAGTAATTATACCTGATATTACCGTCACAACTGGAATGATACCAATGGATACATTTACGGGAGACGATACCGACCCAACTACAACTTCATTTACAGAGGATGTAACAGGATTCGGATACGGTGGATATACGGCTCGTTTATCTGGTGAGTATCTAGCCTATTGTATTGGTGGAACAACTGGATCAGGACCTTACCCAGGGTATGGTTCAGCCGATACTAGTGCTGGCACAAACTTTAACCAAATAGGCATTTTAAACCTTAGACACAATGCCACTGATACAGGAGAAGAAATACATCTGAATTCTATAAGAATAGATGATCTTGAAAATGATGCTCCTGACTTTTCATCAGTGAATGATAAAAGATATTTTATAGGTAGAAGTCAATATTGGGGAGGTAGTTTTAATGGTCGAATAGCAGAAATCATTACATATTCAGCAACAAACAATGATGCTAATGATACAGCTGCAAGAAATAGGATTCAATCTTATTTAGGAATAAAATATGGTATCACCCTAGCACCAGACTCTAATGGTACTACAAAAGATTATGTAAACTCTGATGGTACCGTAATTTGGGATCAATCAGCAAATGTTGGCTATAACCACGATATTGCAGGTATTGGTCGTGATGACATTTCAGAGCTAAATCAAAAACAATCAAGTAGTGTTAATGATGCTACGGATGGTTCGGGACCTATTGAAGGTATTTTAACTATAGGTCTTAGCGATATCTATGACACCAATAGTGATAATGTTTCAAGCAACCCTACAGCGTTTAACGATAAAGAATTCCTTGTATGGGGGAACAATGGAGCAGATTTAAACTTGGCAGCTGCAACTATTAACGTAGATATGAGTGCTGGTATTGGTGGTCTTAGTACCCCAGTAAGCTTTATTGGTATGCAACGTGTTTGGAAAGTAGTTGAAACTGGTGGAGATGTACCTTCATGTAAAGTTAGGATACCACAAAGTGCTATTAGAAACATTACGCCTCCGGGTAGTTACTTAATGTTTATTTCTGATACAGGTGTATTTGACCCTACTGCCGATTATAGAGTACTAACTCCTGACGGTAGTGGAAATTTAGAAACTGACTATAATTTTAATGCTACTAAATACATAACATTTGGATATGCCCCACAAGTAATAGCAGAACGTTCTGTTTATTTTGATGGTGTCGTTGATTATATAGATGTTGAAGACAATTTAGATTTAAATACAACTGAATTTACACTGTCGGCTTGGATTAAAAGAGACTTAACTACTGTAAATGCATCTATTCTTTCAAAAAGAGACTTTGCAAATACAGAAGGTTATGATTTAAGAATTAATGTTCTTGGTAGATTGGAGTTTACTTTAAATGGTGGTGCTGCAACGATTACATCTTCTGTAGCCATACCTGCAGATGAATGGCATCAAGTAGCCGTCATTTATGACAACGGTACTGCCACGTTATATATTGATGGTGTAGCCGATACATCCGCTTCTTCTTTACCTGCGCCAATAGCGACATCACAAAAATTCTTAATTGCAGCCGCAGATGGTTATGATCCTAATACTACAGCATATTTTGCAGGAAATATTGATGAAGTACGAGTTTGGGATAGAGCCCTGACGGTAGGTCAATTGCGATATATAATGAATCAAGAAATTACAAATGACATTACACTTGCTCTAGAATACGGTGATGTTATTCCAACAACAATTACTAATAATGAGATTAGTGCTGTTCCTTGGTCTGACTTAGCAGGATATTATCCAATGTCCGTATACACATATACTAATACAAATGATTTATCAGGTAACAATAACCAAGGTGCATTAAGAAACTTAGATACTGTTGATTTTCAGACGGCTCCCCTACCATATCAGACGCAAGCAGCGGGTTCATGGGATGCAGATGCCACCTGGTTAAACAATACAGTACAATATCTACCAAACTCTTTGTCTATTATTGACGGTACTACTCCTATTGATTGGAATATAGTTGAAATTGATCATGATGTATATCTTGGTAATAACCCTACTGATGCTAGAACAAGAGACTGCTCGGTGGAAGCTTTAATTATCAATAGCGGTGATTTACAAGTTAATGGTGATACCGCAACTAGTACTGGTATTGGCTTGACTGTTACACATTATTTAAAAATTGATGGCACCTTAGATTTAGAAGGTGAATCTCAATTAGTACAAACAGACCTAAGTGATTTTGATATTACAAGTACTGGTACTTTAGAGAGAGACCAACAAGGTTATTCAAATACATATTTATATAATTATTGGTGTTCACCAGTGTCAACAACTAGTAATACAAGCTATACTTTACCAAGTGTTGTAACTAATGTAGGCTTCTTAACAAGTGCTTATAATGGAACATCATCCCCAGTTGCTAATGCAGATTATTGGATATGGAAGTATGCAAACAGACCTGGTGATAATTACTCATTATGGCAGCATGTAAGAAGTACTGGATCCTTATTAACTGGTGAAGGGTTTACCATGAAAGGTCCTGGAACTGCTACATCTGATCAAAACTATATGTTTGAAGGTCAGCCAAATAATGGTGATTTTAGTTTACCGCTCGCAGTAAATAACGATTATTTAGTTGGAAACCCATACCCTTCAGCATTAGATGCTGATCAATTTATACGTGATAATATTAGTACACTTGACGGTGGAAATAATACCGATAATGTTATTAATGGTGCATTGTATTTCTGGGATCATTTTGCTATCAATAGTCATTATTTAGCAGATTACCAAGGTGGTTATGCCGTTTATACCTTACTTGGAGGTACGGTGGCAATTTCTACAGATTCTAGAATTAATGCAACTTATGCGTCTGGTACAAAACTACCTGAACGATATATAGCTGTAGGACAAGGATTCTTCGTTTCGGCAATTGCTGATAGTGGATTAACTGGACTAACTCAACCTATAGTAGGAGGAAATATTTTATTTAGAAATAGCCAAAGGATTTTTCAAAGAGAAGTTGTTTCTGGATCAAATACGGGCTCTGTATTTATGAAAAATAAAGGAAAATCAAAGAATACAGGAAAAATTACTGAAGAACAAGACACTAGAGAAAAAATAAGATTAATGTTTGATTCACCTGATGGATATCACCGTCAACTTTTAGCTGGTGTAGATGAAAACGCTTCTAATGATTTCGATTTAGGGTATGATGCCTTATTAATTGAGGATAATCGTGAAGATATGTATTGGAATTTAGATGCTTCAAAATTAATCATTCAAGCCATTGATAATTTCAACTTGGAACAAAAACTTCCCTTCAGCATGAAAATATCAAAAGAAGGGTTAGCTACCGTAAGAATTGATAATTTAGAGAACATTGATGACAATAAAAACATCTATGTGCACGATAAAGAACTAAATACTTATCACAATCTAAGAGAAAGTGATTATAGTGTGCTATTAAGCCCTGGTGAATATAGCAACCGTTTTGAGGTCACTTTTTCAAATAATGCACTAAGCACTGAAGATTTTAACAATGTAGATATACAAGTTTACTATGCAAATGAAAAGGAAAGCATTATTATTAATAATCCTAAACTAATAAATATTAAAACCGTAGAAATGGTGAATGTATTAGGGCAATCTGTTTTTAAAACGGGTAACATTAAAAAAGAAAATTATCTAGAGATTAAAACAAAACAAATAAATACTGGTGTATATATTATTAATGTAACAACTGATGATATTACTATTTCCAAGAAAGTGTTAGTTGATTAATAACAATAATTAATTGAAATAAATAATAAAGCCCTAGATTAAGATTAGGGCTTTATTATTAAAATATACATTTTATCGCATTTATTAAACGTTTTATCGATTATTATAAAAAATATATTATATTAGTAAAACCAAGATTAAGAAAGACAAACTAATATTTAGACCTAAGCTAAATACCTACTTATGACAAAAATTGCTATTAACATAATTTTAATGCTCTCTCTTTGTTTTTGCAATATAAAATTATACGCTCAACTGCACCCTACTCCAACTTGTGGACAAAATTTTAACTTAAACTGGAGCACAAGCAATGGTGATGATCACTATTGGCCTCCAGGACAACTATCAAGTACATATACCAATGTAGATGGCTCTGAAACTGATATTACAATTACATTTACGGGAGAGACAAGCACATTAGGTTTTTGGTCTGGAAACACCCCAAAAATTGGTACACAATCAAGCTACTTATATAACGGCATAGATTTACTAAGCAACGGATTTTCAGGCACAGGAATTACCTGTACAATTACATTTAGTAAACCAGTATATGCGCTATCATTCGATATACATCACGTTAATAAATGGCAAACAAATGGCGATAAATATACATTTACAGGAAAAGATATAGATGGAAATACCATTTATCCTGAATTTACAAACTCTCCTTTGCCTACTTATGTATCGGATAACTCTACAGGAATCGTAAATGCAACTTCAAACTTAACTGCTGGAGACAATTCAATTATTGGGGTTAATTTCTCAAGCCCTAATTATATTCAAAGCATATCCTTTGTTTGGGAAGATTGTGATACTTGCGAGCATTATCAACCTCATGCCACAGGCATAGGTAATTTAAGTTTTTGTACACCTCAGACTTTAGATTTTGATGGTGTAGATGATTATGTAAGTCGAAGTCCCTTTTTAGATGGCAACTCAGAAATCACAATGATGTCATGGGTTAAGTTGGATAACGGCTTTAATGGCGGGGAAATTATGGGACAACCAAACTTTAGACTCTTTGTTGACTCACAAAAAAAATTAAAAGCATCTATCAAGAACAGTTTAGGAGCAGATATTAATTCGCCAGATTTATCAGAAGCCCTTTTACAAGAAGAACTTTGGTACCATGTGGCTCTGAAATTTGATGGCAATAGTGGTACTATTGAGCTTTATATAAACGGGAAATCCATTTGGAATTATGCCAATAGCGCATTAATAGGTAGCACCCTCATGAATTCAATGGAATTAGGTTTAAACACGGATTTTGAAATAGGAAGAAATGCACAGTTTGAAAACGATTATTTTGAAGGTTCAATTTACGAGTGTAGAGTATATAACAAAGCTTTAAACATAAAACAATTACATCAGCAGATTAATCAAGAAATCGAAAATAATAACGAAAATGTAAGAGGTACTATAATACCAAAAGATATTGAGGGTTTACAATGGAGCGACTTATTACTCTATTATAAAATGGATATTCTAAATACTGGTTTCACACCTGATTATTCTGCTAATAAAACTGATGGGAAGCTTCATAATATGAAGACCTATCAAGATTACACAGCACCACTACCATATGTAACAACCCCATTATCAACCGGCGTATATAGCGAACCGAGCAACTGGGAACATGGAAATGTATGGGATATATCTGAAGACATTCCAACACATTCAATTATTCAAATTAAAGGAAATCTGGAGTTCTATACAGATGTAAATACCATCGGACTCATTATTGATTCAGGCAGTACTTTAAAAGTAAGAAATGACTCTGGATTGTTTAACTCATGGTATTTAAAATTAGATGGAACCTTAGATTTAGCAGGAAAATCTCAGTTAATTCAAACAGAAAATAGTACGCTAGATGTAACAAGTACTGGTATACTAGAAAAAGATTTACTAGGTACTGCCGACAAATACACCTATAATTATTGGTCATCACCAGTTGGCAGACCAAGTGACGGTAGTAATAATAACAACTATTCTGTAAAAGACATTTTTACCGATGTCGTTTTTTTAAACACAGGTCACGACGGAGCAATTAATCCAGTTTCAATTGCTGATTATTGGATTTGGAAATATAACAACCGATTAAGTGATAATTATTCGTCATGGCAACAAGTAAGAAGTACCGGTGATATTATGGCTGGTGAAGGCTTTACTATGAAAGGTCCTGGAACAGGAACCATTAATGATGAACAGAATTATACTATTCAAGGAAAACCAAACAATGGCGATATTAATTTAACCGTATACCAAGGAAATGATTATTTAATAGGTAACCCATATCCATCTGCTCTTGATGCTGTTAAGTTTATTGAAGATAACAAATCAACTATTTCTGGAATTGGTGCTAGTAATGGAACATTATACTTCTGGAAACATTGGGGTGGCGGTTCTCATGTTGCTAGCGATTACCAGGGCGGTTATGCTACATTTTCACTTTCTGGAGGTGTGCCAGCCGCATCAAAAAACACTGATAGTTATTTAACCTCAACTGGCGGTGCTCCTGCCGATATCCCTGGGAGATACATACCAATTGGTCAAGGGTTTTATACAACTGCTGAAACCGATGGCATAATCAACTTCAATAATGGTCAACGTGTATTTAATATTAGCGATATTGAATATTCTACACAAGGAAAAAATAATAGCAACAAAAATATAACTGCAAATAGTGTTGATACAAGAACTAAATTAAGAATCGGTTTTAGTTCCGTAAATGCCCTAAGAAGACAATTGTTAGTAACTATAGATGAAAATGCAACATTGGGATATGATTGGGGTTATGACTCTAAATATATAGATACTCAAATTGATGACATATATTGGATAATTGATAACCAAAAGTATACGATTCAAGGAGTTAATGAAATTAATGAACAAACCATTATTCCGTTAGGTATACACACAAAAAATGATGGATATAATAGTATTAATATTGATAAACTGGAAAATACACCTAGCAATATTGAGGTTTATTTACACGATAAAGAATTAGAAGTTTATCATGATTTAAAACAAGATAAATATGAAACCTATCTTGAAGCCGGCGAATATTTAAATCGTTTTGAAATTACCTTCGCTAAAGGACAAACTTTAGAAAGTGAAGAAATACAAAGCAAACAGATTGAAGCCTATTTTTCAAATGAAAAAAATAGAATCGTCATTAATAATCCAACTTCAAAATTAATAGAATCGGTAGAAATGTTTAATATCCTTGGGCAATCGCTATTTAAGTTTCAAACAAATACTAATAACAGTTATTTAAAATATAATGCTGAACAAATAAAAGCGGGCAATTATATTTTGAAAATTGAAACCGAATTTGGCACCATATCTAAAAAAGTATTAGTCAATAATTAGCTGAATTATTCATCTTTGATAAAATCTAAATCTACTTTTTGTATTTAATAATACTTAAGTCCTGAATTTACATTCAGGACTTTTTTGTTTATACAATTAAACCACATACCATAGTTAATTGTAAGTAATCGCTTCAAGTAAATTACGGTAAAACCGTAAAATTAATTTTTGTTCATAATTTGTAAGAAAATATGTTTCTTGTTCAATATTAATATTTTAAATTGAAGTCCAAATATTTATTCTAACTTAAACTAACCCGCATGAAAAAACTATTACCCGTTTTACTCATTTTATTAAATGTAACCTTCGTTTTTTCCCAAAGTAATTCATTTTGGAAAAAGGAAACTACTGCTAAAAATGCCAAAATTAAGGCAAGTAAAACAGATATTAAAAACCCTAATATTTATACTTTAAATATTGAAGGGCTTAAGCAAGAACTACAGAAAGCACCTAAGCGAAATCTTTCTAACAAATCCGAAAGTGGTATTATAATTTCTTTTCCTAATTCTCTGGGCAAAATTGAAAGTTTTAGAGTTAAAGAAGCTTCTGTTATGCACCCCGATTTACAAGCTAGATTTCCCAACATAAGATCCTATGTAGGGCAAGGTGTTAGTGATCCTTCAGAGGTAATTAGGTTTAGTGTGTCTCCTTTAGGGTTACACAGTATGACAATTTCTCCAAACAAGCGAGCAACTTTTATTGAACCATATACTGAAGATTTAGGGTATTACCGTGTTTATGATAGATCTCAAAGAATTAATACCGATGATGATTTTGAGTGTGAAGTTACTTACCAAGTAAATAAAAAACTCAATGCCGATAAGTCATCTGCATCAACGATGAAAAATGCTGACGATGCCATTCTTAGAACTTATAGATTAGCGGTTTCGGCAACTGGAGAATACACGCAATATCATGGAGGCACTAAAGCTCTAGCTTTAGCAGCCATAAATACAACCATGACTAGAGTAAATGGTATATATGAAAGCGATTTTAATGTAAACTTAGTCCTTATCGCTAATACTGACGATGTCATTTATACAAGTACGAGTTCAGATCCTTATGGTAATACTACATCAGGCTATAATAGTGCGCTTCAGTCTACTTTAACGAGTGTTATTGGTGAAGCTAATTATGATATTGGACATTTATTTGCAAATCTTCAAAACAACGGAAACGCTGGATGCATTGGATGTGTTTGTGTTAACAATCAAAAAGGTAGTGGTTGGACCTCACATACAGTACCAGAAGGAGACCCATTTGATGTAGATTATGTAGCTCATGAAATGGGGCATCAATTTGGTGGTAATCACACATGGACTTTTGGAGGAAATGAAGGTTCTGGTGTTCAAGTGGAGCCAGGAAGTGGTTCTACAATTATGGGTTACGCTGGTATTACTGGCGCTACGGATGTACAATCCAATAGTGATCCTTATTTTCATGCGGTTTCTATCGAGCAAATTACTGATTATATAAAAACCACTAGTTGTCAGACAAATACAGCTACAGGTAATGCAGTACCAACGGCCGATGCCGGAAGTAATTATACAATTCCTAGAGGAACGCCATTTGTTTTAACAGGAACTGGTACAGATGCTAATTCAGGAGATGTTTTAACCTACTGCTGGGAGCAAATCAATAATGGTTCTTCTTCAACAACCAACCCTAATCCAAATGCCACTTCAGGTCCTGCTTTTAGGTCGTACAATCCAACTACAAACAATCAAAGATATTTTCCCCGTTTGGAAACTGTGAAAACAGGAGCTACGTCATGGCAGTGGGAAGCTGTTCCTAATGTTGCTAGAACCATGAATTTTAGGTTAACAGTAAGAGATAACGTTGCAGGTGGTGGTAATAATAATAGTGATGATATGATTGTTACTGTGAATAGTTCCGCTGGTCCTTTTGTTGTAAGTGCTCCAAATACTAATGTTACTTGGAATGCTGGTACTACTCAAACGGTTACTTGGGATGTAGCAGGCACTACAGGAAATGGTGTAAATGCAGCCAATGTGGACATATTTTTATCTACAGATGGTGGCGATACATACCCTATTGCTTTAGCTGCTGGAGTACCAAATGATGGATCTCATGATATTGTAGTGCCTAATAATCAAGGAACTCAAAATAGAATCATGGTAAAAGGTTCTAATCATATTTTCTTCGACATCTCTAATGCTAATTTTACAATTGCAGGACAAGTAGTTTGTAATGCTACAACGCCTACAGGATTAAATGCTTCAAGTATTAACTCAGATTCAGCCACTTTAAGTTGGGATGTTGTTCCCGGTGCATCTTACGATTTAGAATACAGACAAGTGGGTGCTGGTTCTTGGACAACAGTTTCAGTAAGTGGTGTTTCCCAAGCATTATCTGGTTTAAGTCCATTAACACAATATGAAGCTCAAGTAAGAAGCAAATGTCCTGATACTTCAACTTCTGCCTACAGTAGCATCATTAATTTTACAACAACCGATGTGCAACTTAACTATTGTAGTTCGGCAAGTACAAATGTTAATGATGAATATATAAGTAGAGTTCAATTAAATACTATTGATAATGCCTCGGGAGCACAATTTTATTCCGATTTCACTGGCATCTCTACTACCTTAGATAAAGATACTCAGTATACAATAACAGTGACCCCAACTTGGACTGGAAGTACATATCAAGAAGCCTATTCAGTATGGATTGATTACAACAGAGATGGTGATTTTGATGATGCAGGTGAACAAGTTTGGACGCAAGCTGCAACAACAGCATCACCCGTTAGTGGTAATTTCACGGTACCATCTTCGGCAGTTGAAAACACAACTACGATGAGAGTTTCTATGAAATATAATGGAATTCCAACCGCTTGTGAAACCTTTACTTATGGTGAAGTAGAAGATTATTCTATTACTATTCAAGGTTCAGGTCCAGATATTACGGCTCCTGTTATAACTTTAAATGGAGCTGCAAGTATTGACTTGAATGTTGGAGATACTTATAACGAATTAGGAGCAACTGCCACTGATGATGTCGATGGGGATATCTCTGCAAATATTGTTGTTGGAGGTGATACCGTTGATACTAATACCGCCGGAACTTATGTAGTAACTTATAATGTAAGTGATGCTGCTGGTAATCCTGCAACCGAAGTTATAAGAACTGTAAATGTAATACCAGATACAACTGCTCCAGTAATTTCATTAAATGGAGCATCAACAATTAATATTAGTATTGGTGGTGTTTATACGGAGGAAGGAGCTACAGCAACTGATAATATTGACGGAGATATTTCGGCTAATATTGTTATTGGTGGTGATACGGTTGACACGAATACTCCTGGAACGTATTTGGTTACTTATAATGTGAGCGACGCAGCAGGCAATCCTGCTACGGAAGTTGTTAGAACTGTTAATGTAACTCCAGATACAACCGCGCCAGTTATTACGTTAAATGGGGCTTCAACGATAAATGTTAATTTAGGAGATGCTTACACCGAATTAGGCGCAACAGCCACAGATGATTTAGATGGAGATATTTCGGCAAATATTATAATTGGTGGAGATGCAGTTAATACCAATACAGCGGGCACCTACTTCGTAACCTATAATGTAAGTGATGCTGCTGGTAATCCTGCTACAGAAGTTGTACGAACTGTCAATGTTATTCCAGATACCACTGCACCTGTTATTACGCTTACTGGAGCATCAGTAATTGACCTTACAACTGGTGATACCTATACAGAACTTGGAGCAACTGCTACAGATGATTTCGACGGAGATATTTCTGCTAATATTGTTATTGGTGGTGATACGGTTGATACCAATATTGCAGGAACCTATATTGTAACATATAATGTAAGTGATGCTGCTGGTAATCCTGCTGCAGAAGTTACAAGAACAATTAACGTTACCGAACCATCAATTGGATGTACAGGTGGTATTTCGTCATTCCCATATACCGAGAGTTTTGAAAACACATTAGGTGCGTGGACGCAATCAACCGCTGATGATATAGATTGGACTGTTGATTCTGCTGGAACCCCTTCTAGCAATACAGGACCATCTTCAGGATCGGTAGGTTCTTATTATATATATGTTGAAGCTTCAGGAAATGGTACTGGTTATCCTAACAAAAGAGCAATTATTAACTCGCCATGTTTTGATTTAAGCGGATTAACCACTGCAAATTTCACTTTTGATTATCATATGTTTGGTGCCGCAGATATGGGTACTATTGACCTTGAAATAAGTGACGATGATGGTGCTTCTTGGGTAAGCATTTGGAATCAATCTGGTAATCAAGGAAATGCTTGGTTAAACGTTAATATCAATCTTAGTGCTTATGTTGGAGGTGGCGTACAATTACGTTTTAATAGGTTTGTTGGAAGTACTTGGCAAGCAGATATTGCCATTGATAATGTGAATTTAACTGGGTTTGGTGGTCCTGATACTACAGCTCCAGTTATTACATTAAATGGCGCCTCAACTATAAACCTAGAACAAGGTGATAGTTATACTGAGCAAGGTGCTACAGCAACAGATAATGTTGACGGCGATATTTCTGCTAATATTGTTATTGGTGGTGATACGGTTAACACAAGCACTGTTGGAACATACGTTATTACTTATAATGTAAGTGACGCCGCAGGAAATGCTGCTACTCAGGTAACTCGAACTGTTAATGTAGCATTAGACTCTACAGCTCCAGTAATTAGTTTGATTGGAGCATCTAGTATTAGCTTGGACTTAGGTGATACTTATAACGAACAAGGAGCTACTGCCACAGACAACTTTGATGGAGATATTTCTGTAAATATTGTTATAGGTGGTGATACGGTTAACACAAATGTTGAAGGCACTTACGTGGTTACTTACAATGTAACCGACGCTGCCGGAAATGCTGCTACTCAACAAACTAGAACTGTTACTGTTACCGATCCAACTTCTGGTCCTGTGGTTTTGAACGAAGGATATTTTGAAACTGGATGGGATAGTTGGACTGATGGAGGTAGCGATTGTGCAAGAGTTTCTTCCTCTAACTCATACGAGGGTAGTTACTCAATAAGAATTAGAGATAATTCGGGTGTTGCTTCATCAATGACATTATCTAATATTGATGTAACACCATACTCTGAAGTCGTTATAGATTTCTACTTTTATGTTTTCAGTATGGAAAATGGCGAAGACTTCTGGGTACGTTTCTTTAATGGATCAACTTGGAGTACTGTTGCTACTTATGTAAGTGGTTCTGGTATAAATAATAATACGTTTTATAATGCGTCAGTTTCCTTAACTCCAGCTCAGTATAACTTTGCAGCAAATGCAGGTTTCAGATTCCAGTGTGATGCCTCAGGAAATAATGATCAAATTTTTATCGATCAAGTGACTATTACTGGAAATTCAGGAGCTGCGAGAGGTAACAATGATAAATTGATTGCCTTAGGAACTTATGAAAGACCTGGAACAAGTGATTTATTTGAAGATGACTTTAGAGTGTATCCAAACCCTGTGAAAGGCGATATTCTTAATGTAACCATTCTTGGAGTTGAAAAATTCTCATATAGAATCATGAATATGATTGGTCAAACAATTACTAAAGGTAATTCAGATGGTGAAGTAGGTGTAAGCAATTTAGAAGCTGGCATGTACTTTATAGAAGTAAATGATGGTGAAGAAGTGATGACCAAGAAGTTTATAAAAGAGTAGAAAGTAATATACTTTTAATCAATTTAAGTCCTGAGAATAATATTCTCGGGACTTTTTTTATAGCATAACTGTCCGTTTTAGTTATACAATTTATGATCAATATTACATTTTATCGTATTTTTTTGCATTTCATCGTGTTTTATTAAAATTTTATCGTATATTAGCCTCATAATTAAAAAGTTAAATAAAGCACCATTACAGATTAAAGTATCTGTAATTACAAAATAGGTATTGATAGATTGATTATTTGTTTGAGTTAGTCGCTTTTTAAAACACCCAAATCTACAATGCTAAACAGGTCCTGAATTGACGTTCAGGACTTCTTTATTTTACGAAGTTTATTAATTCCGCTAGTGAAACTTTAGATTGCTCACCCGAAACCATGTTTTTTAAAGTATATGTATTAGAGTTGATTTCCTCCTCACCTACTAAAACCACAAATGGGATATTACGCTTATTAGCATGATTCATTTGTTTTTTCATTTTTGCAGCATCAGGATATAATTCTGCATTAACACCCTGTAAACGCAATTGTTTAATAGCTTTTAAACTGTAAAGCGCTTCTTTTTTACCAAAGTTTATAAATAAAACCTCAACATTTTTATTGACTGTTTCAGGAAATAAACCTAATTCTTCTAAGACTAAATAAATACGATCTAGTCCAAAGCTTATACCAACACCACTCATATTTGGCATTCCAAAAATACCCGTTAAATCGTCGTAACGTCCACCACCACCTATGGAACCCATTTGTACTGTTTTTGGTCCAGCTACTTCAAAAATAGCACCTGTGTAGTAGTTTAAACCACGAGCCAAGGTTACATCTAATTGCAATGTGGCAGTTGACAAACCTAATTCTGCAATGGCATTGTTTATAATGGCTAGTTCTTCAATCCCTTTTTTTCCTTCCTCTGAATTGTTTAATATACTTTTTAAACTTTCAATTTGAGATTCAAACGAACCTGAAAGCGTAAATAAGGGTTGTAATGTTAAAATTCCTTCTTCGGAAATACCTTTACTTAACATTTCTTCTTTTACCTTCTCCTCGCCTATTTTATCTAGTTTATCTAAAGCTACTGTAAAATCGATGAGTTTATCACTGGCTCCAATAACCTCAGCAATACCAGACAATATTTTACGGTTATTTATTTTAACGGTTACGCCTTCAAGCTTTAAAGCCTTAAAAACGGTATCGTATAATTGAATAAACTCTACTTCTTGCCATAACGAATCACTTCCAACAACATCAGCATCACATTGGTAAAACTCTCTAAAACGCCCTTTTTGTGGTCTGTCTGCTCTCCAAACGGGTTGTATTTGATAACGTTTAAACGGGAATTCTATATCATTTTGGTGTTGTACTACGAAACGTGCAAAGGGAACGGTAAGGTCGTAACGGAGTGCTTTTTCTGAAATTGAAGAAGTCAATTTATTTGAATCTTTTTCATCATATGCATCGCTGTCTGCCTTTGCTAAATAATCTCCAGAATTTAAAATCTTAAAAATCAGTCTATCGCCTTCATCACCATATTTCCCCATTAAGGTATCAGAGTTTTCAAAACTTGGGGTTTCAATAGGCTGAAAACCAAAGGTTTCAAAAGCACTACGAATCGTATTAAATATATAGTTACGTTTCGCTACTTGTTCCGGGTTAAAATCTCTCGTTCCTTTTGGGATGCTTGGTTTTTGGGCCATTTAAGGTAATATGGTGTTTTTGTGATTAATAAATTCCGCATCACGTGCGAAATGACAAAAATAAAAGAATTTAATTTATAAGCTTATTAAAATACTTATATAAGTCGCCTTTTGTTATTACAGCACCTTGTTCAATCATTTTAAATTTATCAAGGTTTTTATCATGGGTATAATCTTTATCAGCTTGCAAAAACTCAACGTTTTCATCCATCAAGTTCTCTCGTAGCCAATTATAGCCTTCGGTCGTTGTTATATCAATTGCTTCATTTTTAACATTTACAACAATGGCGTGCATTTTATCGTCACCTAAATGAAACAAATACATGTGCTGTGGTGCAAAATGCTCTAAATATTCTGCTTGGTTTAAAGCCCCTTCCCATATTAAATCGCTAAACATATCCAACTCCGTTTCTGCCAATTCGGGTTTGTTAGCTTTTAAATTAGTCCACTCATCAGCAGTTATGGACTGTGTTGCTAAAAAATTAATAAACTCTTGGTGTAGTTCTTCAAACTGTTCTTTTGTAAGTCTTCTATACTTCATAATAAAAAAAATGCGCCCCTTTACAAGGAGCGCAAATTTAAGAATATATCTGTTATTTTCTTAGAAAATATAACGTAAACCAAATTGTGCTTGCCATCTAGACGCTAAACTAGAGTCGAAACCAAAAGTACTTGTTTGGTTACCATTAAACGAATAGGTAGGGGTTCCAGAGCCATCAACCGATACACCAATTGGTTGTACATTGTTTGGTTGCTGAATAACACCCCAATCTGAACTTAATAAGTTTCCAAAGTTTAAAATATCTACACTAAACTGGATAGTATTTGTTTTATCTTCCGATATTTTAATATTATAATCTTGTAAAAACTTAATATCCCAACGTCCTCTCCAAGGTGCTAAAGCACCATAACGCTCTGCGTACTGACCTCTTCTCCCGCTTAAATAATCATCTTGTGCAATGTAGTTTTCAAGCGCTTGAGCATCGCCTGCGTTAGCAAACTGCATTTGCCCGATTTCTCCAGAAGTAGGGATATAAATTAAATCATTTAAGTTAGAGCCATCACCATTTATGTCACCACCGTATGTGTAGTTAAAACGTCCTCCTTGAGCGTACTCAAAAAATGTAGATAAGGTAGTTCCCCACTTATCATTACCGTAATTCCATTTTTTGCTTATTACACCAATAAAACGGTGTGTATCACCATATCTAGAATACGCCAACACATCATTATTAACATCGCCTAAAGCTGGGTTGAAAGCAAAAGCATCTCCAGTAATTTCTGCTTCAATTGAGTTAACATCTTGAGAGTTTAAATAATTGTAGGCTAACATAGTATACAAACCATTGTCAAAAGTTTTTTGAGCTTTTAATGAAGCGTTCCAAATACGTCCTTTATCCGAGTTTGTAAATACGTAAGCATTATTTATAATATCAGACGATTGATAAATTGGTCTGTTATCAACACCTTGCAAGGTTCCTGATGGAGGCAATAATCCCCAGTTTTGAACATGAGCACCATTAATATCCTTAGTGTAAGAAACATCAGCTGTTAAAATTAAACCACTTTCAAATCTATAATCTGTTCCTATATTGGTTCTCCAAACTTGAGGAAACTTATAATCTGGATCTACAGCTTGATAGAAAAATACTTCTGGGTTAGCTATTTGGTTTCCTAACCATACAAACGGGAAGCGTCCTGTAAACAATCCTGAACCTCCACGTAATTGGAAGGTATCGTCGCCATTAACATCGAAATTAAAACCAACTCTTGGAGAAATTAACCAATCGCTGTTAGGCATTTGCGTATTATCTAAAAATACAGTTTCTCCCGTGTTTGGATTTCTATAAGGGATATCTGGCACATAACAACATGCTCTATCAATAACCTCTTGTGCTTTTTGAGCAGAATCGAAAAATAATGGTTTGTCAAAACGCACACCATATGTTAATTTGAACTTATCGCTCAAATTCCATTCATCTTGTACATAAAATGATAGCTGCCCAACATTTGTTTCAGCTAAAGCCCATCCACCTGCAACACCTTCGCCATTGGCTTCAATAGCATTGTGAGCAGCCGTAGCATCGTTTAACATCATTTCTAATCCTCCGCCAGGACCTGCATCAGCTAATAAATCAGCAACACTTGAATAAGATGGGAAGAATACACCTCTAGCACCATAAACTCCTAAATTAAAAGAGTTATCAAATTCAAATTTCTCAAAACTAGTACCTATTGTAAAAGTATGGTCTCCTTCATAAAAGTTAAGGTTGTTCGTAAATTGAATCACTTTTTGGTCTAATCTATTATGAATTGAAAATGGCTCATGACCTGCAATGATATAGTTTGAACCTCCTTCTTGAATCGTGATTGTTGGCGCTGGAACTGATAATGGATTTCTAAAATCATCAAAATGAGTATAGCCAATTTGTAATTTATTTGATGAAGATTCAGATAGTGTAGAGTTTAATTCTAATTGAACTGACTGTAAGTTGTTGTTAATTTCATAACCAGAGTTTTCAAACTGAAGTGTAGCCGCATTTGGTCCTCTAAACCCTAAAGCAGTTGGATGCGCAGGCTTTTCTTTTGAAGCTTTTAACCAGTTATAAATTACTGCCAAACGGTTATTATCATCAATATTCCAGTCTAGCTTAACAATTCCTTTTTTAGATTCTGATGCATAAGTAAATCCTTTGTACGCACCTGTATTGTAACCTAAAGTTGCTAAGGCACTTTGTACAGCAATTAAATCTGATTCTCTTACTCTCGATTCGTTGATTGACTGTACTGCATCTTCATTATTAGGAATCCACCCATTTGTCCCTAAATCGTCTCTTTCATCGCTTTCAAAATTCGCAAAAAAGAACAATTTATTCTTTATGATAGGACCACCAATACTAACACCATATTGTGTTTGATTTAAATCTGGTCTAGTTACTTCTTCGCCTTTAATTTTCTTACCGGTCATAGACTCATTTCTGGTAAACCCATAAACTGTCCCGTGAAATTCATTTGTTCCACTTTTCGTTACAGCGTTTACAGAAGCTCCGGTAAATCCAGATTGTGTAACATCATAAGGCGCTGTAGTAACTTGAATTTGGTCTATCGCATCTAATGATATAGGTTGCGCATCAGTTTGACCTCCTGGTGTTGCAGCATCTAATCCGAATGGGTTGTTAAAAATAGCACCATCTAAAGAAAAGTTATTAAACTGATCATTTCTACCACCAAAAGAGCCACCACTAGCCGTTGGTTCTAATCTGGTAAAATCAGATGCAGATCTCGAAATCGTTGGTAATCGTGTAAGTTCTCTTCTACCTACACTAGTTTCAGCTCCCGTACGGTCGCTACCAAAAGTACCCGTTCCTTGTCTGCCTTGAATAACAACAGCTTCTAATTGCTGACTATCTTCAACAAGAGTAACGTCTAAATTTTGTGTTTTACCCAAAGTAAGAAACACATCATTAAATGATTGTTCTTTATAACCAACAAAGCTGATGGTTATGGAGTAAGGTCCTCCTACTCTTAGGTTGAGTAAATTAAAACGTCCGTCAATATTTGAAGCGGCTCCATATTTTGTACCTGTTGGTGTATGGATTGCAACAATGTTTGCACCCGGAAGTGGTTCAGATGTTTCATCTAAAATTAACCCTTTAATGTTTGATGTAGTAACCTGCGAAAAGGCTATTAAACCAAAAAATAAAAAGAAAATTACAAAGTTTGTTTTTTTCATTTTGAAATAAATTTGTTTTGAGTTAGTTCAACATTTGTTATGCATACATAATAAACATTCTAACAAAAATAGTATAAAAAAAAGCCACTCAAAAGAGTGGCTTAACTTTATTTAAAGCTTTTATTAACTATTTGTTAATTATGCTTGTGCAATTACCTCAAAAGGAAAATCGAAAGTTACCTCACGGTGTAAACGTACTACAGCGTTATACTGTCCTAAACGTTTAATGTTTCCTCCAGTAATAGTAACAAACTTTTTATCAATTGTATGACCTTCCTTTTCGAAAGCTTCAACTAAATCTGCTTTGGTTACAGAACCAAATAATTTATCACCAGCAGATGCACCTTCTGTTGCTTTTGCAGTAATTTTAATATCTAAGGCTTTAATTGCTTCAGCCGTTTTATTGGCGTCTTCAATTAATTTTTTGTCTTTAAATGCGCGTTGCTTTAAATTTTCTGCTAATACTTTTTTAGCAGATACTGTTGCTAAAATAGCTTGTCCTTGAGGAATTAAAAAATTTCTACCATAACCGTTCTTAACTGTTACAACATCGTCTTTAAATCCTAAATTTTCAACGTCTTGTTTTAATATAAGTTCCATTGTTATCGGTATTTTATTTTAATAAATCAGCCACATATGGCATTAAGGCTAAATGTCTTGCGCGTTTTACAGCTACAGAAACTTTTCTTTGGTATTTTAAAGAAGTTCCTGTTAAACGTCTTGGTAAAATTTTACCTTGCTCGTTTACAAACTTTAATAAGAAATCTGGATCTTTATAATCAATATATTTAATTCCAGACTTTTTAAAACGGCAATACTTTTTTGCTTTATTAGTATCAATATTCAATGGTGTTAAGTATCTAACTTCACCATCTTTTTTTCCTTTTGATTGTTGTTCTATAGATGTTGCCATAATTACGCTTTTACTTTAAGTTTTTCTCTTCTTCTTTCTGCCCAAGAAATAGCGTGCTTGTCTAACGCTACAGTTAAATAACGCATAAAACGCTCGTCACGTCTAAATTCTAGTTCTAAAGCATTAATTACTTCACCAGATACAGTGTACTCAAATAAGTGATAGAAACCACTTTTCTTGTTTTGTATTGGGTATGCTAATTTTTTTAGCCCCCAATCTTCTTTCGCTACCATCTTAGCTCCGTTAGAAACAAGAAAATCTTCGTATTTCTTTACTGTTTCCTTTATCTGATCTTCAGATAAAACGGGATTTAAGATGAAAACAGTTTCATAATGATTCATAAAAATCTATTTAATTGTTAAAAATTGGCTGCAAAAATAAATAATTTATCTATATTAGACAACTAATTACTTCCCTAATATCACACATAAAGTTTAGCATCTAAAAAATGTTAAAATTATGTTAAAATGCTCGTTTCATCGATGTTTTTTGGTTTTTACCCGAATTTTTTGTACTATTGTCGATATCTTAACCGAAATAATATAAAATGTTATGACTTTAAACTGTGTAGTAGTAGACGATTCAGCAATACAACGTCTCTCTATTGTTAAGTTAGTCGAGAATCACCCTTCACTTAACTTAATAGCAGAGTACAGTAGTGCTTTAGAAACTAAAAATGGTTTAAATACGCATCAAGTTGATTTAATTTTTTTAGACATTGAAATGCCAGTGCTAAATGGATTTGAACTTTTAGACGTATTAAACAAAAAACCCCAAATTATTTTTGTAACTGGTAAAACCGAATATGCTTTTAAAGCATTCAATTACGATGCTACCGATTACTTACATAAACCCATAACAAGAGAACGTTTTAATGTTTCTGTTGAAAAAGCTTTAGAGCAACATAGATTGACTTTAGACTTTAGCGAAGAAGAAGGTGAGCATATTTTTGTAAAGAGCAACCTTAAGAAACGAAAAGTTTATATAAAAGACATTAAATGGATTGAGGCTCTTGGAGATTATGTGAAATTAGTTACAGAAGAAAACAGCTTAGTGGTTTTATCTACGATGAAATCTTTTGAAGCTGAATTACCTGAGGGTAAATTTTTAAGAATTCATAAATCCTATATTGTAAATCTTGATAAGATTGACAGGTTTAACAGTAAAAATGTTGAAGTTGGTGCTTATGAAATTCCTCTAAGTAGAAATAAAAAGACTCAACTTGTTGATGCTTTGAATAATATTTAAAAACCCATAAACAATTAAAAGTTATCGACATTTAAAATTACTTTAACCGACCGAAAATCTTTTATACTTTGGAAGCTATTATTAATTTTAATGATAGCTTCTTTTGTTTTTGATAATGATTGCTCTTTAGGTATTTTAACTAAAATATTTTTATGAAATTGATTTCGTATTCTAGCAATTGGAGGTGATTCTGGCCCTAAAACGTTGGTTTCAAACACTTGCTTTAACGATTTTGCGTACCAAATAGAAGCCGTTTCCACTCTATTATAATCTTTATGTTTTAACGTTATCTTAATTTGTTTAAATACTGGTGGATATTTATAATTATAACGATCGTTCATTTGTTCTTTAAACATATCAATATAATTATTGGTAGATACTTGCTGTAATATATTATGATGCGGATTATAAGTCTGAATTAATACCTTACCCCGCTCTTCAGTGCGTCCTGCCCTACCCGATACTTGAACCATAAGCTGAAAACTGCGCTCATGCGCTCTAAAATCTGGAAAGTTTAGCATATTATCGGCATTCATTATCCCAACTAGCTTCACATTTCTAAAATCCAAGCCTTTAGTAAGCATTTGAGTACCAACCAAAATATCAATTTCTTGTTGCTCAAGAGCCGTTATAATTTTTTCATAACCATACTTTCCACGAGTAGTATCTAAATCCATTCGTCCTACATTATAATCTGGAAATAGGATTTTTACTTCTTCTTCAATTTGTTCCGTTCCAAACCCCTTATTATCTAAATCTTGACTCCCACATGCCATACAATCTTGTAACATAGCCATATTATACCCACAATAATGACAGCGCAATTGATTTCTATATTGATGATAGGTTAAACTTACATCGCAATTGGGACATTGTGGAGAATGTCCGCAGGTATTACATTCAACAATAGGCGAAAAACCACGTCGGTTTTGAAATAAAATAATTTGATGCCCCTCACGCAGTGTTTCAGTCATTTCTTCAATAAGCCTATCGCTAAAATGTCCTTGCATCCGTTTTCGTTTCAGCTTATCTTTAATATCTATCAATTCAACATCGGGCATTAACACATCGTTAAATCGTTGCATTAATTCAACAAAACCGTATTTGTTTTGTTTTGCATTAAAGTAACTTTCCAAACTAGGTGTAGCAGAACCTAAAAGTGTTTTTGCTTTATGTAAATTAGCAAGAACAACAGCGGTATCTCGCGCATGATACCGAGGCGCTGGATCAAATTGTTTAAATGATTGTTCGTGCTCCTCATCAACAATAATTAATCCTAAATTATTAAAAGGTAAAAAAATTGAAGAACGAGCCCCCAAAACTATTTGTGCTTTAGCTGAATTTTCCAAAACATTATTCCATACCTCAACGCGTTCAAAAGATGAATATTTAGAATGAAAAATGGCTACTTGCTCACCAAAATAGTTCTGTAGACGTGTAACCAATTGGGTAGTTAATGCAATTTCTGGAAGTAAATACAATACCTGTTTACCTGAGTCTAAAACATCTTCTATAAGCTTAACATATATTTCGGTCTTCCCAGAAGAAGTCACACCATGAAGTAATGTAACCTGATGTTCATTAAAGCAAGCATTTATTTCGCTCAAAGCTTTTACTTGATACTCGTTGAGATTTTTTGAATCTTCATTCTCATCTCCTGAATATTGTACTCTATCCGTTTGAATAAAATATTCCTCAAGAATCCCTTTATCTATTAAAGTTTTAATAATAGATGAAGACGCTCCACTTTCATTAGATAAATCAGAAACTTTTACAGGTTTTTTAGTTTTAGCAGATATAGAAAATAAAGTTAAAACCACTTCTTTTTGTTTATTTGCTCTATTAAGGTCTTCTAATAAATTTTGAAGAGATGACTCTGAGGCGTATTTAGAATTTAGCTTTACATAGCGCACCAACTTAGGCTTGTATTTTTCGTAAACTTCTTCCTCAACAGAAATAGCCTCCTTATCTATCAGTCTTTTAATTATTGGGAGCACATTTTTCTTATCTAGAATATTAGAAATATCATGGATTTTTAAAGAAGATTGGTGATGTAATGCTTCATAAATTAAAAACTCATCATCTCTTAAAGTAGATTCATCAATAAGTCTTAATTTGTTTTTTGTAATGATAGTTTCACTTTCTAAAATAAAGGCGGTAGGCAATGCAGCTCGCATAACCTCTCCTAAAGTACACATGTAATATTTAGCCATCCATTGCCATAACTCTAACTGTATATTGTTCACAATTGGTGAATCATCTAAAATCTGATGAATATCTTTAGCTTCGTAAGCAGTAGGCGCTGTATTATGAATTGCATAAACAATTCCAGTATATATTTTTGATTTACCAAAAGGGACAGCTACGCGCATTCCAACTTTTAAAAAATCAAATTCGGCTTCTGTTATACTATATGTGAATAGTTTTTGAAGAGGAATAGGTATGATAACATCTATGAAGTTTCCCATAGGTTAATACCTTTTTCGAAGATTATTTAAAGAAGCATTTAGCTCGTATCCTAATAATAAAATATTAGCATTGAGCCACAAATAGAATAACAATATTAAAAGGGCACCTATAGAGCCATATAACTTATTATACTGGCTAAAATTTTCAATATAAACACCAAACAAATAAGATGACAATAAAATTAATAGAGTTGTGAATAATGCACCTATTGAAAAAAACTTTGAATGTTTTCCTTCTTTTGTACCAAAATAATATAATATAGCTGTAGCTATATATACCATTACAACAAAGAAAGCATATTTAACCAAGTTTGCCCAAAATATGTTTTGTACATCAACTTGATAACCCCTATTTTTTAAAGCATCAAGTAAACCTTGAACTATATAAATTTGAAAATATCCTAAAATTGCAATAGTAAAAATGAGTAAAAATGCTAAAATTAAGGCAATCCCTAAGGCATAAAAATATTGTTTAAAAACATTACGTGTTAGTTGTTCATGATAGGAATTTTCAAAACCAGAAAATATAGCATTAATACCATTCGCCATTAATGCCAACGACAAAATAAATACGGATGACAATAAACCACCACGTTGCGTATTATCTATATTTTCAAAAATATTGGTGAAGAAAAATTCTGAAGTTGTAGGTGGCAGAAATGATTCTAAAAACCTTAAAAATTCAATTTTAAAATCATCAATAGGCACATAAGGAATTACAATTAAAACAAATAACAAAAAAGGAAAAATAGCAGTAAAAAAGCTAAACGCAATAGCACTTGCCCGAGTTGTTAAAGCACCTTTTACAATACCTGTAAGATATAATTCTAATAAATCGTAGAAAGATAACCCTTCTAAGCCTGGTAATTTTATTTGCTTTAAAAACCGAACCAAGACATTAATTATAGGAATTTTGTCAAGCTTGTCTTCAAGAGGTTTGGTCATTAATTATTTACGTTGAGATTTATAGTAAAGTTATTAAATTTAAAATTACTAGTTACTTTAAATTTAGCTAAACACAAAACTTATAAATCAAAGTATTATTTTATGGCTTTTAAACTTAAATCCATATTATGAACCGAGTGAGTTAAAGCACCACATGAAATATAGTTTACTCCACATTCCGCATAAAACCTAATTGTAGTTTCATTTATATTTCCTGATGATTCTGTTAAGCATTTATCACCAATTAACTTAACTGCTTTTCTGGTATCTTCGTAATCAAAATTATCTAGTAAAATTCTGTAAACACCTTCATTTCTCAAAATTTCTTCTACTTCGACTAAATTTCTAGCCTCTACCATAATTTGCAAGTTTCTACCTGTATCCTTCAAATATTGTTTAGTCATTTCAATGGCTTTGGTAATACCGCCCGCAAAATCAATATGGTTATCTTTAAGCATAATCATATCATACAGCGCAAATCTATGGTTTTCACCGCCTCCAATTTTTACCGCCCATTTTTCTAAAACACGTATTCCAGGTGTGGTTTTACGCGTGTCTAATATTTGGGTTTTAGTTCCTTCAAGCAAATCAACAAACATTCTTGTTTTGGTAGCTATAGCACTCATACGTTGCATAGCGTTTAAAACGGTACGCTCTGCTTTTAATATGGATTGAGAAGGTCCTTCAACATACATTACAATATCTCCAAACGATACTTCAGTACCATCTTCTATCCTTACATCAAGTTTTAAATTCTTATCCACATATGCAAATACTTTTTTGGCAAAATTTACACCACCAATAATACCTTTGTCTTTAACCAAAAGTTTTGCTCTACCTCTTGCGTTTTCAGGAATGCAAGCCAATGAACTATGGTCGCCATCTCCCACATCTTCCCTAATGGCATTTGCTATTATCATTTTAACTTCCGAGTCAAACTGCTCCTGTGTAATCATAATATTTAGTTAGTTAGATTTGAACAAAAATAAGAAATTGATTGGCTTAAATAAATATTACAATTACGAATTTTAATTTTTTTTGTCTTTTAAATGAGTTTTTCATAAATTCTAAATGCTAATTTTGTTTTTATGACTATAAAACTTCTTGCCATTGGCAAAACTGATGATAAACGCCTTACATCTTTAATTGATGATTATATAAAACGATTAAATTTTTATATTAATTTTTCTTTAGAAATAATTCCAGACTTAAAAAACACCAAACATTTAAGTGAGGCTCAACAAAAACAAAAAGAAGGCGAACTCATCTTAAATAAACTTAACAACACTGATGTTTTAGTTTTATTGGATGAAAATGGAAAACAATTAGACTCCATTGGCTTTTCGGCATATTTACAAAAACATATGAACTCTGGCATTAAACAATTAGTTTTTGTAATTGGTGGTCCTTACGGATTCTCAGACGAGGTTTATAAAAAAGCAAATGGGAAATTATCATTATCAAAAATGACATTTTCCCATCAAATGATTCGCTTATTTTTTATAGAGCAACTTTACAGAGGATTCACCATTTTAAAAAATGAACCTTATCATCATCGCTAATGTGTTTTATAAACTTGTTTGCGTTTTTTTATTTGACGCTCTAAATCGCTAATCGTTTCTCTAACAGCTACTTCAAAGTTATGCTCGTTTGAAGTTGCAAATATTCTTGGTCCAGGTAAACTCAACTCTATATTGCAAATTTTACCAGCATCATGGTTGTTCTCGTCTTGTTTAAAATGTACCGTGGCACCAATTAAAAACTCATATCTATTAAATAATTTTTCTAATTTTTCTTTTGTGAAAGCTGAAAGTGTTTCACTTACATCTACATCTACATACTGAATATTTACTGTCATAATCATTCTCTTTTTAAGTATTAATATATTTTTAAATATAAAGATTTTTTAACGATTCAACTGTGATTAAAATCATAAAATAGTAATAAATTTTCTGTATAATATTAAAAGTTTATAATTTCATTTAAAATCAATATAATAGTATTTTTGAAACTTAGATTTTTTACATAAATGCAACTCGTTTTCGCAACAAACAACCAGAATAAATTAAAGGAAGTACAAACTTTAATACCTAGCCACATTAAGCTTTTAAGTTTAAAAGACATTGGTTGTTTGGAAGATATTCCTGAAACCAAGAGTACAATTGAAGGCAACGCTATACAAAAAGCAGAATACATTAAAACCAATTATGGCTATGATTGTTTTGCAGATGATACCGGTTTAGAAGTTAAAGCCTTAAATGGTGACCCTGGTGTTTTTTCTGCCCGTTATGCTGGAGAACAGCGTAACGCTGAAGACAACATGAATAAGCTGTTGAATGAGTTAAGTAATAAAGAAGATAGAGACGCCCAATTTAAAACTGTTATAGCCTTAATAATAAATAATAAACTACAAACTTTTACGGGTATTTGTAATGGAGAAATTACCAAAACTGAACAAGGAAAAAAAGGCTTTGGATACGATCCCGTTTTCAAACCTAAAGGATACAACTTGACGTTTGCTGAAATGGATTTAAGTTTAAAAAACAGCATTGGACATCGAGGAAAAGCCATTACAAAACTTGTTGATTTTTTAAATTCATAAAAATTAAAAAGTTAGTTATAAAAAACTAATTTTCACGTTGGTCATTAATTCAGATTGTCTTACTTTTAGTTTATGACAGAGGAAGTTATAGAAAAGGAAAATGCAGCCATTGCCAAAGCCTACAAAAATTTATTAAAAGTTAGTTACACCACGCTTACTGATGATGATAAAAAATTAATCAGAAGTGCTTTTGAAGTTGCCTTAGACGGACATAAAAATCAACGCAGAAAATCGGGTGAAGCTTATATTTTTCATCCGCTTGCTGTAGCTAGAATTGTAGCTCAACAAATTGGTTTGGATGCCACTTCTATTGCTTCTGCACTACTTCATGATGTGGTTGAAGACAGTCCTGATTATACTATCGAAGACATTGAAAAACAATTTGGGGAAACCGTTGCTAAAATTGTTGATGGACTTACAAAAATTTCTTCTTTAAGCAAGGAAAAGGACATGGATGTGTCTTTACAAGCAGAGAATTTTCGTAAAATGCTACTTACTCTTAATGATGACGTTAGAGTTATCATTATTAAAATTGCTGATAGGCTTCATAATATGCAGACTATGGATTCTATGCGATCAGACAAGCAATTAAAAATAGCATCTGAAACACTTTACATTTATGCACCATTAGCTCACCGAATTGGACTTTACAATATTAAAACCGAGCTTGAAGATTTGGGTTTAAAATATACCGAGCCTGATGTTTATAACGATATTTTAAGCAAAATAAAAGAAAGCAAGGAAGAACAAGACCTTTATATTGAACAATTTAGTGATGTAATAAAAAGATCTTTAGATAAGGAGCAACTTAAGTACACCATAAAAGGAAGGCCAAAATCTATTTTTTCTATTAGAAGAAAAATGCTGAATCAAGGGGTTCCTTTTGATGAAGTTTATGACAAGTTTGCTATTAGAATAATTTATGAAAGTGACCTTGATAACGAGAAATTTATAGCTTGGAAAATCTATTCGGTGGTTACAGATCATTTCAGACCAAACCCTGTAAGACTTCGTGATTGGATTTCTTCTCCAAAAGGTACGGGGTATGAAGCTCTTCATATTACAGTTATGGGTCCAAAAGGACGTTGGGTAGAGGTTCAAATACGTAGCGAACGAATGAATGAAATAGCCGAAAAAGGCTATGCGGCGCACTACAAGTACAAACAAGGCAACGAAAAAGAAGATAATTTAGAAACCTGGATTAATCGCCTACAAGAAGCTCTGGAAAACCCAGAAATGAATGCTGTAGATTTTGTTGAACAGTTTAAGCTTAATCTCTACTCAAAAGAAATATTTGTTTTTACACCTACTGGAGAGCTAAAATCACTACCCAAAGGAGCTACTGCGTTAGATTTTGCTTTTAATATTCATACCGAAGTTGGTATGAAAACTCGTGGGGCAAAGGTAAACGGTAAATTAGTTACGCTAAGTCATGAATTAAAAAGTGGTGACCAAGTAGATATTATAACGTCAGAAAGTGCAAAACCCAACCCAAACTGGTTAGATTATGCTACTACTGCTCGTGCAAGAAGCAAAATTAAATCGGCTCTAAAAGAAGACAAAAAAATTATAGGTGAAGACGGTAAAGAAATTTTACGTCGTAAATTAAAACAACTTAAAATTAATCTAGATGAAGAAACCATCAACGAAATGGTTCGATATTTCAAGTTAAAAACAAGTTTAGATTTATTTTACAGAATTGGCGTAGGTACGATAGATAATAACATGCTTAAAAGCTATGCCGCATCTAGAAGTAACGCTTTTATGAAGTATCTTAAAAATAAGATAACACGAAAAGCTAATATTAACAAAGAAGAATTAGAAAAAGAAGAGGTTACCTTAAAGTACGACTCACTTGTTTTTGGAAAAGAAGAAGAAAAACTAGAGTATAAATTATCAAATTGTTGCAATCCAATTCCCGGTGATGATGTATTTGGTTTTTTAACGGTAAATGAAGGTATTAAAGTGCATAAATACAACTGTCCGAATGCTGTTAGTTTGCAATCTAATTATGCCTACAGAATTATGCCAGCCAAATGGATAGATTCTACTCAACAAGAATTTTTAGTAAAAATTATGCTCACAGGTATCGATCACATTGGGCTAGTTAATGAAATAACGACGATAGTTTCTGAGAATATGCATGTTAATATGAAAAGTATAAGTTTTGAAAGTGATGATGGGTTATTTTCAGGAAAAATAAACGTAGTCGTAAAAAATAATACCATTATTAAAAAACTTTTAGAAAAACTTAAGAAAATTAATGGTATAGATAAGGTTACTAGAGTATAAAAAGTGTAAATTTGCGACGAAATTATGGATCCAAAGGCTGATACAAAAAACCAAGAAATAGTAAAGAGCGTATTTACTAGCTTTTTAGAAAATAACGGGCACCGAAAAACTCCTGAGCGATACGCTATACTTCAAGAAATCTATAACAATAAAGAACATTTTGATATAGAGTCTCTTTATCTTAATATGAAAAATAAAAAGTATCGAGTATCACGTGCAACGCTTTATAATACTATAGAATTACTGTTGGAGTGCGGTTTAGTTAGAAAGCACCAATTTGGCCAAAATCAAGCACATTACGAAAAATCATATTTCGACAGACAACATGATCATGTAATACTTACCGATACCGGTGAGGTTATTGAGTTTTGCGATCCAAGGATTCAATCCATTAAAAAAACAATCGAAGAAGTTTTCGATATTGAAATTAATAACCACTCACTCTATTTTTACGGAAATAGAAAATCAACCACAAATAACTAATTTTTACAATGGCAGTAGATTTACTACTAGGACTACAATGGGGAGACGAAGGCAAAGGAAAAATTGTTGACGTACTTACAAATAACTACAATATAATTGCACGTTTTCAAGGAGGTCCTAATGCAGGACACACCTTAGTTTTTAATGGCAGAAAACATGTTTTACACACTATTCCTTCAGGTATTTTTCATGATGAAGCTATAAACTTAGTTGGAAATGGCGTTGTTATAGATCCTGTAATTTTTAAAGGCGAACTTGATAAACTTGAAGAGCAACAGGTAGATTATAGAAAATCGTTGCTTATTTCTCGTAAAGCACATATTATTTTACCAACCCACCGTTTACTTGATGCCGCAAGTGAAGCTTCCAAAGGAAAAGCAAAAATTGGTTCCACACTTAAAGGAATTGGACCTACTTACATGGACAAAACAGGTAGAAATGGTATTCGTGTAGGTGACTTGGAGTTAAGCGATTGGAAAGAAAAATATAGAGCCTTGGCAAATAAGCATGAATCTATGATTGCTTATTACAATGTTGATATTCAATATAATTTAAAAGAATTAGAAGAAGAATTTTTTAAGGCCGTTAAGGTTTTAAAATCTTTAAAATTTATAGATTCTGAAGAATATATTTATCAAGCTCAAAAATCCGGAAAAACGATTTTGGCAGAAGGTGCGCAAGGGTCTTTGTTAGATATTGATTTTGGAACGTATCCATTTGTGACTTCAAGCAATACTACGGCCGCTGGTGCTTGTACCGGATTAGGAGTAGCTCCAAACCAAATTGGTGAAGTTTTTGGTATTTTTAAAGCCTATACAACACGTGTTGGCTCAGGACCATTTCCGACAGAATTATTTGATGAAGATGGAGAAACTATGGGACGTGTTGGCAACGAATTCGGCGCAACAACCGGAAGACCGCGCAGATGTGGTTGGTTAGATTTAGTGGCTTTAAAATACGCTTGTCAGGTTAATGGTGTTACCCAATTAATGATGATGAAAGGTGATGTGCTTTCGGGATTCAAAACTTTGAAAGTTTGTACATCATACAAATATAAAGGTGAAGTAATTTCACATTTACCATATAACATAGAACCAGAAAATGTTGAACCTATCTATTCGGAACTTAAAGGTTGGAATGAAGATTTAACAGCAATGTCTGATGCTTCTCAATTACCAGGTGCTTTAAAAGATTATATAGCATTTTTAGAAAAAGAGCTTGAAATTCCAATTACAATTGTCTCGGTTGGACCTGATAGAAAACAAACTATTTTCAGAAAACAATTGGTTTAAAATACTTTATAATATAATTTTAAACGCTCCAAAATAATTTGGAGCGTTTTTTGTTTCATTATACTTAAACATCATATTAATCGTTATTTTTGCCACAAACTTTTATATTTTGAACAAACTACAGGTTTTATTTTTTTTACTCTTAATTGGGTTTTTATCAACTTTTCATAGTCAAGCTCAAACAAAAAAGAAAATTGAAATTGAATATGCAGGAAAGCTTACTATTGATGAAGAAAATTATCCAGGAGCAAAAATTTTAACACGCGACGATTCACAGCAAGTTCAAATAATCCACCAAGGCACTAATATGTGGTGTGACAAAGCCATTCATTACAGTAAAGAAAATTTTATTGAGGCTTACGGGAACGTTAAATTAATACAAGGTGATACTATTAATATGACATCTAAATACATTGAGTATAGCGGTATTACCGAATTAGCTTTTGCTAGTGGCGATGTGGTTTTAAAAGACCCTAACTCTACTATTTCATCAGACACCTTACATTTTGATAGGTCAAAACAACAAGCATTTTATAAAAGCGGTGGTACGGTTGTAAAGGATTCTTCTGGTACTATTACCAGTAAAATAGGACGCTATTATATGAACCTTAAAAAATATCAATTTGTACAAGATGTTGTTCTGGTTAACAAAGAATCTACTATTAATTCAGACTATTTTGATTTTTATTCTGATACTGGTCACGCCTATTTATTTGGTCCATCAACTATAACCACCGAAGAAAGTAAAACTTATTGTGAAAAAGGGTTTTATGATACCGAAAACAAGATTGGTTATGCTGTAAAAAAAGCAAAAATAAACTATGACAATCGTATTATTGAAGGTGATAGTTTATACTTTGATAATAATATAAGTTTTGCTTCTGCCACCAATAATATAAAGGTAACCGATACCATAAACAATAGTATTATAAAAGGGCATTATGCTGAAGTTTTTAAAGAAAAGGATTCTGTTTTTATTACTAAACGTGCGTTGGCCATTACGATTCAAGAAAACGATTCTATTTACATGCACGCAGATAAAATTATGGTTACTGGTAAACCTGATAATCGTATTATTAAAGCTTATTATAACGCTAAAATTTTCAAATCTGATCTCAGTGGAAAAGCTGACTCCATTCATTCTGATCAGAAAACGGGTATAACGAAACTTATTAATATACCTCGCTTTTCACCTGGAGATAAATTTTCGACTAAACGAAAACCCATTATTTGGAATTTTGAAAATCAAATGACAGGTGATACTATACATTTAATATCGAACAATGAAACCGAAAAAATAGATTCGCTACTGGTTTTCAATAATGCCTTTATTATAAGTAAGGATACTATTAGTCAAACTGGATATAACCAAATTTATGGTATGCGATTGGTAGGATTATTTAATGACGAAAATCAATTACGACAAGTAGATATTACAAAAAATGCAGAGTCTATTTTTTATGCACGTAATGATAAACAAGAATTGACAGGTATTGACAAAGCAAAATCTGGGAGTATCTCAATGCTATTTGCAGATGGTGATATTGAAGAATATACTAGATATAATCAAATTGATGGCAATTTATACCCTGAATCTAAATATCCAGAAAACGAGCGATTATTAAAGGGTTTTGATTGGCGCGAAGAAGAACGACCTTTAAGTGTTGACGATTTATTTAAAGACGACCCACTTTTAGAATTACCTATAATAAAAGGGCTTGAAGACTACATTCCGCAAGAAGATTTTGTTGACGAAGCTATGCAAAAGCGCATTGAACTGGCAGATGAAAATGCTAAATTAAATAATGTTCAAACATCCAAAGCATCTCGAAATTTGCCAACGAATGTAAAAATAAACACTGATTCTATACCTAAACCAGATAAAAAAACAAAACTTCCTAATTCAAAAGAAGTCAAAAAAGAATAAAAATGTCTTCAGATTTCTTTAAATATCAGGCCCAAACAACACCACATCCTTTGGCTATGGAAATTTCTCATGCCAATGGCTCATATATTTATGACACTAATAACAAAGCTTATTTAGACTTTGTAGCCGGAGTTTCGGCAACACCTTTGGGGCATAATCACCCAAAAGTTGTCTATGCTATTAAAGAACAATTAGATAAGTATTTGCATGTTATGGTTTATGGAGAATACATTCAAAAACCAGCAGTTGAACTGACTAAACTTTTAGCTGAAAATTTACCGCAACCATTAGAAAAAACATATTTAACAAATTCAGGAACCGAGGCCATAGAAGGTGCATTGAAGTTAGCAAAACGTGCCACAGGGCGCAGTGAAATTATTGCTGCAAATAATGCATATCATGGTAATACTATGGGTTCTATGAGCGTGATGGGGTTCGAAGAACGTAAACGAGCTTTCAGACCACTCTTACCAAATGTAAAGTTTATTGATTTTAATAATGATGATGATTTAGAGCAAATTACCCATAAAACGGCTTGTGTGATTTTAGAAACTATACAAGGTGGTGCTGGTTTTATTGAACCTAAGAATGATTATTTAGCTAAAGTTAGAAAACGTTGTAACGAAGTTAATGCACTTTTAATACTTGATGAAATTCAACCAGGTATTGGGCGTACTGGAAAGCTTTTTGGTTTTCAGCACTATAATTGTGTTCCAGATATTTTAGTTTCAGGCAAAGGTCTTGGTGGCGGTATGCCAATTGGTGCTTTCACAGCATCCAGTGAACTAATGGATTTATTACAAGACAATCCTAAACTTGGGCACATTACAACCTTTGGTGGTCATCCGGTAATTGCAGCATCAGCTTTAGCCACTTTAAAAGAAATTACCGAAAGTAATTTAATGGAACAATCTTTAGAAAAAGAACAACTTTTTCGAGAACTTTTAGTGCATCCTTTAATAACTGAAATTAGAGGAAAAGGACTCATGCTAGCCATAATTACACCTTCTTCAGAAATAACAAATGCGTTAATTTTAAAGTGTCAAAATGCGGGTTTAATACTTTTTTGGTTGCTTTTTGAGCCAAAAGCCGTTAGAATTACACCCCCTTTAACCATCTCTAATGATGAAATTATTAAAGGATGTAAAATAATAATTGAAATTTTAGATGAAATTCATCTTCAATAGACAGTCTTCAACTTTCTGATAATCAATTCTAAAGAATAAAAATATTTAATAACCCTTGTAAATGTTCATTACTTTGTTAAAAACATTTGAGTAGTAATCAACAATAATGCAAATAGAAGCTTAAATTTATTTCGCTACAATCTTACAAATTTGCTTATGGAGTTTAGTCATGACGACAACAACAACTTACCGCTTACCAAGTTTGAATCGATGTTGAAAACCAATCATGTTTTGTTCTTCGATTCTGAAGAATTTGAAAACATCATTCATCACTATTTAAATCAAGGAAAAATAGCCTTAGCAAAAAAAGCTATTAAGTTAGGACTGGATCAGCATCCAACTTCATTAAACTTAAAACTTTTTAAAATTGAGGTTTATATTTTTGAAGATAAATTAGTTGAAGCCGATACGTTACTTAATGAGTTATATTTATTAGACCCTACAAACGAAGAAATTTATATTCAAAAGGCTAATATTTTCTCAAAAAAAGATGATCACTTACAGGCTATTGAGGTTTTAATAAAAGCTTTAGACCTTACGGATGATGTTGTAGATATTTATTCTTTAATCGGAATGGAATATTTATTCATTGATCAATATGAAAATGCTCTAATTTATTTTATGAAATGCCTTGAAGAAGATTTAAATGATTATTCGGCTTTATATAATATAATTTATTGCTTTGAATTTTTAAATCAGTATGACGAAGCTATTTCATACCTGAACGTATTTTTAGATAATAATCCGTATTGCGAAGTAGCATGGCATCAATTAGGAAAACAGTACTACGCTATAAAAGACTACAATAAAGCCTTAACGGCGTTCGATTTTGCTATAATCTCCGACGACACCTTTGTAGGCGCTTATTTAGAACGTGGTAAGGTTTTGGAAAAATTAAAACGCTTTGAAGATGCTATAGAAAATTATACGATTACTTTACAATTAGACGAGCCAACGTCATTTGCATTGTTGCGTATTGGTAATTGTTACGAAAAGCTAAAAAATAATGACTTAGCGCTTCAGTTTTATGAAAGAACTGTTCATGAAGACCCTCTATTAGATAAAGGCTGGATTGCTATTACAAAGTTCTACAACAAAAAAAGAGACTATCAAAAAGCCCTTTATTACATCAATAAAGCCATCAATATTGACTCAGAAAATGTTACCTATTGGAAGCTTTATTCACAAATAAATCAACGATTAAATTTTTATGAAGAGGCGGAACGCGGATTTAAAAAAACACTAGAACTTGGTAATTACGAATTAAATACGTGGTTATCACGTGGCGATTTATTGATAAAGTTAGGAGAACCTGAAGCTGCTATTTATAATTTTGAACAAGCTATAGAGTTTTATCCTGAAAATCCTGAAATAGAGTATCGTTTAGCGGGATTGTACTTTCGTTTAAATGAAACTGATAAAGGTGCATTTCATTTAAAAAATGCTATAAAACAGAATGAAGATTATTCATTTATTTTAGAAGAACTTTTCCCGGAAGTTTCAAATAAAATATTAGTACAAAAAATATTAAAACCCTAACCTGTAAGCAAATCTTACATAATTGCATATTTGTTTTTTTTTAGTGTTCAAATGTATACCTTTGGTTTACTGTTAAAATTAAGGTATGCAAAGACGTTTTATTGATTATTTAGTTATTTCATTTAAAGGGTTAGCCATGGGTGCTGCCGATGCAGTTCCAGGTGTCTCTGGAGGAACAATAGCCTTTATTTCTGGTATTTATGAGGAGTTAATAAATACTATTAGCAATATAAATGTGTCACTCTTTAAAACGCTTTCAAAAAAAGGTTTCAAAGAGTTTTGGAATGCTTTAAATGGAAACTTCCTAGTAGCTCTATTATCTGGAATTATTATAAGTTTTGTCTCGTTTATGAAACTTGCAAAATATTTGCTTGAGTATCATCCCGTTTTAATTTGGTCGTTCTTTTTTGGCCTTATTGTGGCAAGTATATATTTTGTAGGAAAACAAATTACCAAGTGGCGGTTCGCTACTATAATAGCATTAATTTTAGGGGCAGCTATTGCTTTCTATATAAGCAAATTACCATCATTGGCCACTAACGAAAGTCCTTGGTTTTTATTTTTAGCTGGTGCCATAGCTATATGTGCAATGATTTTACCAGGTATTTCTGGTTCTTTCATACTTATCATTCTAGGGGCTTACAAAACTTTAAGTGATGCCATACATGATATTGATATAAAAAAATTAGTGATTTTTGCTGGTGGAGCTCTAATCGGTTTACTGAGTTTTAGTCATGTCTTAAAATGGCTTTTTAAAAACTATCACAATATAACTCTAGCTTTATTAACAGGTTTTATTTTTGGGTCGTTAAACAAAGTATGGCCTTGGAAAAAAACCTTGTCATGGCACACCAATTCAAAAGGCATCAATACACCCTTATTACAAGAAAGTGTTTCTCCTTTTTCTTTTGAAGGAGATAATCAAATAATTTACGCTATAATTTTAATGATTCTAGGGTTTTTAACTATTTTCATACTCGAAAAAATAGGCTCCAAAAAATAGAAATGCAAAGCACCAGAACACTTACTGACAAAATTTTTCTAGTCCTTAAAGGATTAGGCATGGGTGCTGCCAATAAAGTTCCAGGTATTTCGGGTGGTGTTGTAGCTTTTGTTGCAGGGTTTTATGAAGAATTTATTTATTCGCTAAAAAAGGTAAACGGTAAAGCTTTCAAATTACTCATTAATGGTCGTTTTAAAAGTTTTTATAGATATGTCAATGGCAAGTTTTTAGGGCTATTATTTTTTGGAATGGTAGTTAGCTATTTTAGTATTTCGAAGATTTTAGATTATCTAATTAAGCATTATGAATTATATGTTTGGAGCGTTTTCTTTGGAATGATTATTGGCTCCATATACTACATTAATAAAGACTTTAGAGATTGGAACTACAAAACCTATACATCTTTAGTTATTGGAATTTTAGTAGGTGTTAGTATAAGTTTTTTAAATCCTGCTAAGGAGAATGACAATCTTTTATTCGTATTTTTCTGTGGAATTATTAGTGTTTCTGGAATGACACTTCCAGGGTTTTCTGGATCTTTTATCCTCATACTTTTAGGAAATTATGTGTTGTTGCTAGTAGATTCGGTAAATGCCTTATATGATACTATTTCGGATATATTTAGTGCCGATTTTAGTTTTGTAAATAATGCTGAACGTATAAGAATGTTAAAAGTTTTAGCGATTTTTACTTTAGGATCTGTTACGGGTTTAGTAACTTTTTCACACATACTAAGTTATATTTTAAAACATTACAAAAGTATTACATTATCAGCTATAATAGGTTTTATCGTTGGATCTTTAGGAGTTGTATGGCCTTGGAAAAAAACAATTTACAAGTTAAATAACGGGGGTGAGTTTCTCTTAGATTCTACGGGTGAAAAAATTATAAAAAACTACCAACGCTTTATACCCGAATTTAATACCCAAACTTATTACGCTGTAGGTTTTATTTTTCTAGGTATAGCTATAGTTTTAGCATTAGAGTGGTACGGACAAAAAACAAAAAAAACTAAATGAACAAATTAGGGCTTTTAGGTAAAAATATTTCTTATTCATTTTCAAGATCTTATTTTAAAAAGAAATTTGAAGTTGAACATATCAATAACACGACTTACGAAAACTTTGATATTGAAAGCATTGATTTATTTCCTTTAATAATAAAAAACACTGAAAATTTAAAAGGCTTAAATGTTACTATCCCATACAAAGAAGCCATAATCCCTTACTTAGACAAAGTAAACAAAAAAGCCAAAGCTATAGGTGCTGTAAACACCATAAAAATAACCAAAAAAGGAAAGTTAACAGGCTACAATACCGATTGTTATGGCTTTAAAAACACGATAAAACCTTTTTTAAAAGCTCATCACAAAAATGCTTTAATTTTAGGTACTGGTGGTGCTAGTAAAGCCATTGCCTACACGTTTAATGAGCTTGGAATTAATTTTAAATATGTATCAAGAAACCTATCAAAAGGTGTATCCTTCACTTACGAAACGTTAAGCGAAATGGATATAAAAAATCATCAAATTATAGTAAACTGTACGCCTTTAGGAACATTCCCAAATATAGATGATTGCCCTGATATTCCATATAATGCCATAGGTAGCCATCATATTTTATTCGACTTAATTTACAACCCCGAAGAAACAAAGTTTCTAAGTTATGGAAAGGAAAAAAAAGCAACAGTTATTAATGGGTTAAATATGCTTAAATTACAAGCAGAAAAGGCTTGGTCCATCTGGAATTTATAACAAAACGCTTCCCATAATCGTTAAAACATTAATCACCTCTTTGTAATTACTTTACTTGTTAGTATCTTTAATGTCTAAAGTGCTATGTGAACCTTAACATTTTTTAAAATGTCTGATACAAATAAACTGTCTGAAACAGAAGAAATTAATGAAATTAATTCAAATGAAAATTCATTAGAATTAAATGAAAATCAAGAAGTTAATGAAACTGTTGATGGTGTTGACGTACCTGAAAACAAGGACGAAGTTTTAAATGAAATTGAGGAATCAAATGCCGAAGATGCCGAAGACGAAGGAAACAAAGACAGACACAAAATAGAAATTAAAGAGTACGACTCTATGTCTTTAGAGGCTTTGACAATAGAGCTGGAAAGACTTATAAAGAACGAAAAGGTTCAAGCAATAAAAACCCATGTAAATAGCATAAATTCCGAATTCAAAACTAAGTTTCAAGCATTATTAGACGAAAAAAAAGAAGATTTTTTAAACGATGGTGGTAATGAAATTGATTTTTATTACTCCTCGCCTATTCAAAAAAGGTTTAAGGAAGCTTACAAGGAGTATAGAAAAAAGCTAAACGATCACTACAAAAGCTTAGAAAAGAATTTAAAGCAAAACCTGGCTGATAAACTTGAAATTATTGAAGAACTTAAGGGTCTTATTAATGTTGAAGAAAACATAAATACTACCTACAAACACTTTAAAGAATTACAAGAACGCTGGCGAAATACAGGCCCGATTCCAAGAGATAAATACAATAACGCTTGGAATAGCTATCATCATCATGTAGAAATGTTTTACGACTTTTTACATTTAAATAGGGATTTACGTGATTTAGACTTTAAACATAATTTAGAGAAAAAGCTATTAATTATAGAGCACGCTGAAGAGCTTGCAAAAAACGATAATGTAATGCATGCATTTAGAGAATTGCAAGAATTACATAAAATGTGGAAGGAAGAATTGGGACCTGTGGCTAAAGAGCATAGGGAAGAAATTTGGGAACGATTTAAAGCAGCCACTAAAATTATTAATGACAAAAGGCAAGTTTATTATCAGGAAATAGATAAGATTTATGAAAAAAATCTAGAAAAAAAGCTAGAGATTATTTCTAATATTGAAGCGATAACAAACGAAAACATAATCTCTCACGGTGGGTGGCAAAAGAAAATTAAAGAAATTGAAGCGCTTCGCGAATCGTTTTTTAATGCAGGTAAAGTTCCACTTAAGGAAAATGAAAATACTTGGTCTAAATTTAAAAATTCAGTAAGACTATTTAATAGGAAAAAAAATGCATTCTATAAAGGCTTAAAAAAGGAACAATACACTAACCTGCAACAAAAACTTGAGCTAATTAAAATTGCCGAGGACAATAAGGATAGTGAAGATTTTGAGGTAACCACACCTTTAATGAAAAAAATTCAGAACGATTGGAAAAAAATTGGTCATGTTCCTCGTAAAGACAGTGATAAAATATGGAAGCGTTTTAAAACAGCCTGTAATCACTATTTTGATAAACTACATGCTACTCGAAATGCGGCAAATAAAGAGTTTATCGAGGCTTATAATAAAAAGAATGAGCTGTTAAGCACTCTAAAAGATTTGGATTTAAAAGGGTCTAAAGAGAAAAATATAGAAACTATAAAGGGGTACATTTCCCAATGGCAGGAAATTGGAAAAGTACCTAACGACAAACGCTATATTGAAGGTAAATTTCAAAAAACCATTGATAGCCTATTAACAGGTTTGGATATGGATAAAAGTGAGGTTGAAATGATTAAGTTTGAAAATAAACTGGATACCTTAAATAATTCAGACAACAATCGAGATTTGGATAATGAACGGTCTTTTATTAGTAAAAAAATAAGTGAAGTAAAAGGTCAAATCAATCAGTTAGAAAACAACCTACAGTTTTTTACTAATGTAGACGATGATAACCCCGTTGTTAAGGAAGTAAAAAACAACATAAAAGCACATAAAGAGTCACTAAAACTTTGGAAGGATAAGCTTAGTAAAATAAAAGACCTTTATTAGTCTTTGCTATCTAATTAAACTAAAATGCCCTTTATAGGTTATGATGTTTCCATCTGCTTCTATTAGTTCGGCTATAAACCAATAATCAGAATCTGGTAGCTCTTGTCCATTAAAGGTGCCATCCCAAATACCTGTTTTAGCATTTAACTGTTTGATTAATTTACCGTATCTGTTAAAAACGCTCACTTTTGATTCATTTGTAAAATCAGCACCTAAGCCTTTAATTTGCCAAATATCATTAGTACCATCCCCATTAGGTGTGAAATATTTAGGAAACCCAAGAATAAATACTTCTATAGACGCAATACCGCAGCCATTTTTATCTCTAACATATACGATATGAGAACCAGCACCAACATTGTTAAAGACTGATGAATCTTGATAAGGGCCATTAATATTATCTAATGAAAATTCGTAATCTCCAATACCTAAATTATTATTCTCATTGTTAATTGATATACTATTATTATCGGACAGTTCAACTATTGTAATATCATCTATATCAATCTCAGCGATTGCAGACTCAACAACAGAAAATGTTACCGGAAAAGAGTCGCAACCAAAACTCGAAGTAGCTATAACCGTGTAAGAGCCTCCAGAAATAACCTCAGCAAAGGCTAAATTACTAACTATATCACCATTTGAATTTCTCCATTCATAGGTGAAACTTCCAGAAGGATTAAAGGTTGTTAGAGTTATTGGATTATTATCTAAGCAATAAATTTCCGAATTATCCACTTCAAACTCAGGTCTTGGATTAGCTGTTAATACTAAATGGGGACCGATACCAAAACATTCACCATTATCATCACTCTCAACACGCACATATAAAGTTTGCGAAAAAGGGTTCACATTCACATAATCATTCTGCTGCAAAATTTCATTTTGCTCTAATTGTGCATCCATTAAACTTTCAAAATAGTGTACACTTAAATTTTGTCCAGAAGGAAATTGAGCTATAAACTGAGGAGTGACTTGGGTTAAATCAAAACTATGATAACCATCGTTAGTATCATCATCATCACATAAATCAATAGTTTCAAAATACCCCATTGGAAACGACGTTGTTGAAACCTGTAAATTAATTGTTGAAATTCTATAACAACCATCTGCATTTTCTACACGCGCAAATACGGTATTTGCCAATTGATTATTAAATATCTCATTTATTTGATTTATACTAGCATCCGCATCATTATATGACAAATGATACGTAAAAGTTATACCGGAAGTATTATTAGTTATAAAGCTATTAGCTTCTATTAAATTAAAATCTGTAAAACCATCCGCAGTGCCATCCTCATCACAGTTTTTAAATACTATAGAGTTTTCAATAGTTGGCAATGGATTTACTATAACACCAAAGGATGTGTCAGTAAAACAAGTATTATTAACATTATTAACTATCCTTAGGTAAATAGTTTGACCATTCGCGACCATATTTTCAAAAGCATTCGCTGGAGTTAAAATGGTGTTCGAATAAGCAGCATCCGTGAAATATAAAAATGTATAATCTGATGCTGATTTTCCATTTAGTAAAACACTCTCATTTGTAGTTAAATCAAAAGTAGTTAACCCATTAGTGTCATCACCGTCTTGCATGGAATCGCATTCCATTAAATCAGGTATATTAGATGGTAAAACCACTGTTTCATTAATTGTAACATTTATAGGTAGTCTATTGATGCTTTCACAATTATTTACGGTTTGAGTAGCGTAATATGTACTTGTGGTTAAAGCATCAGCAGAATTTAACTGATTACCACCAGTAACGGCGTCATACCATAAAATGTTTTGACCTGTAACTTGGATGTCTGAAATGCTAGCTTGGTCAATATCACAAAAACTTTGATTAGAGTTGGTTGTATTTGGCATTGGTGTTTTTTGAACCGTTACAGTAACTGCAGTTCGAGTTGTAGTTGTACAGCCATTTACTGTTGCATCAACATAATAAGTGGTTGTATTATTAACCACGGGCGTATTAAATACTGAACCTGTGGCTAAAGATGTTCCTCCTGTTGGAGCATTATACCAATTAATTACTCCAGCCGAAGCCGTTGCAGACAAAACCCCTGAACCTGAATCGCATACCAAATCGTCACTAACTGAATCTATTGTGGGAAATGGTGTAACTGATGCAGTAACGGGCACTCTCACACCTTCTAAACAGCCATTGATGGATGCCAAGGCGTAATAAGTAGTTGTTGAATTTATAACTGGTGTAATAAAGGTTGTTCCCGTACTTAAAAGGGTTCCTCCAACAAAAGCATCAAACCACAAAACGTCTCCCTGTGATGCGGTAGCCTCCAGAGTAACTATACCACTTCCACATCTTATAGCTGGTTTGGTATCTATGATAGAGGTTGTAAAAATATTAGAACTTGCAGAAATATTAAGAATTGGATCTCCAGGAGTTCCTCCGTATTCAACAATATAACCCTTTGGCTGATATGGTCCGCTAGGACTGCCTACATTACTTAAATCATTCCATGACCCAGGAATTCCCACACCAGGAGCAGTAACATGAGCATAATCCTCATCACCAGCTTGATTGGGTTCATTAGTATTCCAAAAGGCATAATTAGGCGTTGATCCATTTGCTAAACCATTCCAAAAAATAGTTCCAGCTTCTGGACCAGTCATCCATTTCCATACACCTTCAGTTTCAGAATCACTACCACCTATCCAACCAGCTCCTGAGGCTTGTTCACCTGATAATTGTGCCTCCTCAGCAGAGGTAATAGTTGCTAAATATCCTTTTAAACCAAAATAAGTCCTGCTATCAGCGGCAGCCCTAGCGGATGTCCAGGTTATTCCGATGGATGAGACATATTCATAATAATGATCAGTCGACGGTAAATAATTAGCATCGCCTATGGTTATTGAAAAAGCTTTATTACTAGGATTATTACTACTACTTTGAAAAACAATATCCTTTACTGCCGCAATTAAATCCGTATAACTTACTGGTAACGATGATATACCAGATAAAGTAAGTTTCCCTTCATTTGCATTCCATGACGTTACTATATTTGGGTAAGTTCCTTGAAGAATCAATAAATCTTCACCTTGTGAATAGCCAGCAGAAATTTGAATGAATAGTGCTTGTATTTCAGTATCATCTGGATCAACAATATCAAAATCAGTCACAATATTGATTTGACTTTGCGGACAATAGGCCTGATTTCCTGTTGCGGTTAATGTTGGCGCTATATTTTGAGACCAACCAGAAAGCATCAGTATTAAAGAAATAAAATAAGTATAAATAACTTTTTTATACATAAAAAAACTTTCCATAAATAAAATGAAAATTTTCAGATTTAATAAATCTATCCGATGTTAAGATAAAAATCGCTGTGAAGTGTTTAATTAGCAACAAATTTTTAGCTTCTTCCCTTTAGCAGATTTTCTAATTACTCTTTTGGTAAGCGCTTCGCCTCTTCCCGTTTATGAATTTGAAAATCATAGATTTTCTAATTACTCTTTTGGTAAACGCTTCGCCTCTTCCCAAAATACATCCATTTCAGCCAAAGTCATTTCTTTTAGAGGTTTGTTCAAGTTCTTAGCTTTACTTTCAAGATATTGAAACCTTTTTGAGAATTTTTTATTAGTGCGTTCAAGAGCATTCTCTGGATTGATATTCAAAAATCGTGCATAATTAACCATTGAAAATAAAACATCTCCAAACTCACTTTCTATAGCACTTTTATTGCCCGATTCTACCTCGGTTTTAAATTCATTCAATTCTTCTTCAACTTTTTCCCAGACTTGATGAGGAGCTTCCCAATCAAACCCTACTCCTGCTACTTTTTCTTGTATTCTATTAGCTTTTACTAGGGCTGGTAAACTTTTTGGAACACCCTCTAAAACACTTTTTTTTCCTTCTTTTAGTTTTAAGTTTTCCCAATTACGTTTCACGTCATCTTCATTATCTACTTTTACATCACCATAAATATGTGGGTGTCTGCTAATTAATTTTTCGCAAATACTATTGCATACATCTGCGATATCAAAGTTGTTGGTTTCACTTCCTATTTTAGCATAAAACACAATATGCAATAAAACATCTCCTAGCTCCTTTTTAACTTCATCTAAATCATTATCTAAAATAGCATCACCTAATTCATAAGTTTCTTCAATAGTTAAATGGCGTAAGGTCTCCATGGTTTGTTTTTTATCCCACGGACAGCCTTCTCGCAACTCATCCATTATGGTTAACAATCTATCAAAAGCCTTTAATTGATTTGCTCTAGAATTCATAAAACATATTTCAGTAAAAATACAATTTATAATTATCTAGAAACTTTATTAAAACAAAAAAATCCAGCAAAATTGCTGGATTCTTTTGAATATATATTGATAAAAATCTTAGGCGTTTTGCTTCTTAATTAAATTAAGTGCCGAACCTTCTTTATACCATGCAATCTGCGCATCATTATATGTATGATTTAATTTAATGATATCTTTTGACCCATCTGAATGTACTGCCTCTAACGTTAATTGTTTGTTAGGAGCAAATTCGTTTAAATCTAAAAAGTTAAACGTGTCGTCTTCTTGAATTAAATCATAATCAGCTTCATTTGCAAACGTTAAACCTAACATTCCTTGCTTTTTCAGGTTTGTTTCGTGTATACGCGCAAATGATTTTACAATTACAGCAGCTACACCCAAATGTCTTGGTTGCATAGCGGCATGCTCTCGGGAAGATCCTTCACCATAGTTATGATCTCCAACAACAATAGTTTTAATCCCTTTAGCCTTATACTGACGTTGAACATCTGGTACTCCACCGTATTCACCATTTAATTGATTTTTCACAAAATTGGTTTTTTGGTTGAATGCGTTTACCGCACCAATAAGAGTGTTATTAGCGATATTATCTAAATGGCCTCTAAAACGTAACCAAGGACCTGCCATAGAAATATGGTCGGTTGTACATTTACCAAAAGCTTTAATTAGCAATTTAGCTCCAGTAATTGAGTCTCCGATAGGTAAAAAAGGATCTAAAAGTTGAAGTCTTTCTGAATCACCCGCGACTTTAACTTGAACATGACTACCATCTTCCTCTGGAGCAAGATATCCATTATCTTGTACTTCAAATCCTTTTGGTGGCAATTCCCATCCTGTTGGTTCGTCAAACATCACTTCTTCACCATTTTCATTAATTAGCTTATCTGTCATTGGATTGAAATCTAATCTACCCGCAATAGCAATAGCGGCAGTAATTTCAGGTGATGCCACAAAAGCATGCGTATTTGGATTTCCATCAGCACGTTTTGCAAAATTTCTGTTGAAAGAATGCACAATACTGTTTTTAGGAGCGTTTTTAGGGTCACTATATCTAGCCCATTGACCTATACAAGGTCCACAAGCATTTGTGAATATTTTAGCATCTAATTTTTCAAAAACATTTAAAATACCGTCTCTTTCGGCAGTATATCGTACTTGTTCTGAACCAGGGTTAATACCTAATTCCGCCTTCATTTTAATACCTTTATCTAAAGCTTGTTGTGCAATAGAAGATGCACGAGATAAATCTTCATAAGATGAGTTCGTACAAGAGCCTATCAATCCCCATTCAACAGCAATTGGCCAATCGTTAGCTTTTGCTTTTTCAGACATTTCACCACCAACAGTTGTTGACAAGTCTGGAGTGAATGGTCCGTTTAAAAGTGGTCCTAACTCAGATAAATTAATATCAATAACTTGATCAAAATATAGCTCAGGATTCGCATAAACTTCCGCATCAGCAGTTAAATGCTCTTTTACTTTATTTGCAGCGTCGGCCACATCGGCTCTATCTGTAGAACGTAAATAACGCTCCATAGATTCATCATAACCAAAAGTAGATGTGGTAGCACCTATTTCAGCTCCCATGTTACAAATGGTTCCTTTACCAGTACATGACATTGAAGTGGCTCCTGGTCCAAAATATTCAACAATAGCTCCAGTACCTCCTTTTACGGTAAGAATTTCAGCTACTTTTAAAATAACATCTTTGGGTGCTGTCCAACCCGATAATTTACCAGTTAACCTAACCCCTATTAGTTTTGGAAATTTTAACTCCCAAGCCATACCAGCCATAACATCAACGGCGTCAGCTCCACCAACACCAATAGCTACCATACCTAATCCACCAGCATTAACTGTATGCGAATCTGTACCAATCATCATTCCACCAGGGAAAGCATAATTTTCTAAAACTACTTGGTGAATAATTCCCGCTCCTGGTTTCCAAAAGCCAATTCCATATTTATTTGAAACCGATTCTAAGAAGTTAAAAACCTCACTACTTACGCTATTAGCGTGTTTTAAATCGGCTGCAGCACCTTCTTTAGCTTGAATAAGGTGATCGCAATGCACAGTAGTTGGAACTGCAACTTTAGTTTTACCAGCTTGCATAAACTGCAATAATGCCATTTGCGCTGTGGCGTCTTGACATGCAATTCTATCAGGTGCAAAATCCACATAATCTTTTCCTCTTACAAATGCCTTCTCAGGAGTACCATCCCAAAGGTGAGAATATAGTATTTTTTCAGATAAAGTCAATGGTTTACCCACTATATTGCGCGCCTTATTCACGCGGTCTCCCATTTTGGTGTATACACCTTTTATCATTTCAATGTCAAATGCCATAAAATATATTTTTTGTTTGGTTTTATAAAAAGTAATGCAAGTTACTAAATAAAAACAAAGTTTTAAAAATAAACCAAGTAATACAACATCCTTACAATACTAAATTATTATAGTGATATTAATATTTAATATGATTTATATTTTATTAGAATATTTTAGCTAAAAATGAAGATTTGTTAACCGTAACAATAAATCTAAAATTAAAACAAACTTTTAATTATTTGTTCTTCTGAAATGCCTTCGGCTTCTGCCTTATAGTTTTTAATAATCCGATGTCTCAAAATACTATTAGCAACTGCTTGAACATTTTCAATGTCAGGTGAGAATTTGCCATTAATTGCAGCATGCGTTTTTGCTGCCAATATTAAATTTTGAGAAGCTCTAGGACCTGCGCCCCAATCGATATATGTTTTAACTAAATCAGGTGCTTCATTAGAGTTCGGTCTTGTTTTTCCAACTAAAGAAACTGCATATTCAATCACATTATCTGCTACAGGAATACGACGTATTAAATGTTGAAAATCTATAATTTGTTGAGCCGTATATAAAGGGTTTACTTTAGTTTGCACATCATTTGTTGTTGATTTAACAACCTCAACTTCTTCCTTAAATGAAGGATAATCCAAGTTAATAGCAAACATAAAACGATCTAACTGTGCCTCTGGTAATGGATACGTTCCTTCCTGTTCAATAGGGTTTTGAGTTGCTAATACAAAATACGGTAAACTTAGTTTATAATGGTGACCTGCAACGGTTACAGCACGTTCTTGCATGGCTTCTAGTAAAGCAGCTTGAGTTTTTGGAGGAGTTCTATTTATTTCATCCGCTAAAATAATGTTGGCAAAAATAGGTCCCTTTATAAATTTGAAATGGCGGTCTTCATCTAGAATTTCACTTCCTAAAATATCACTAGGCATTAAATCAGGTGTAAACTGAATACGCTTAAAATCTAAGCCTAAAGCCTGAGCAATCGTATTAACCATCAAGGTTTTTGCTAAACCAGGAACACCAATAAGCAAGGAATGACCTCCTGAAAATATAGAGATTAGAATTTGAGTTACTACTTCATCTTGACCAACAATAACCTTGGCTATTTCGGTTTTTAAATCTTTAAATTGCTGTACAAACTTCTCAATGGCTGCTACATCAGACATAGGCTTACTTTTTTAACCAGTTACTAGAAAACTCACAATTTCTATATTCTCCACTAATTTTTATGTAAGTATCTAATATTTTTTCTTCTTGCCATTTCTCAATTGCTTGAATTTTCTTTTCCTCTTCGGCTAGCTGCTTAATCTTTAAATAATCGCGTGCATAATCAGCAGTGTGCTCATCAATTCTATCGGTAACCGTTAAAATCTTAAATTTCTTTTTGCTTGATCTATCTTCTTCACTTAAAACCAAACTCACTTCACCGTCTTTTAAATCTTGAATTTGAGCATAAAGTTCAGGATCCATTCTTGTTAACTCAAAATTATAATCTTGAGTTGTAGGATTGATTAATTGCCCACCATCATTTTTGGTCTCTTTTTCATCACTAACTTCTCTTGCTGCATCAGCAAAGGATATGTCGCCATTTACTATACGTTGTCTAACCTTCTCTAATCGTTCTTTTGCTTCAGCTACTGCTTCATCCGAAACTCTTGGAATTAATAATATATGAGCAACATCGTATTCTTGTCCTCTAATTTTTTCAAGGGTTATAATATGATATCCAAATTCGGTTTCAAAAGGCTCTGAAATTTCACCCTCTTGCAAACCAAATGCCACTTGCCTAAACTCTTTAACCATTCTAGGTTGCTTTCTATTCAAAGTATATTTTCCTCCTTTACTTGCTGATCCTGGGTCGTCAGAATATAAAATAGCTTTTGAACGGAAACTAGCTCCATTTTCAATAATATCTGCCTTAAATTGTTTCAAACGATCAATAACTCTTTGTTTCTCCTCTTCAGATACTTTAGGTTCTGCCACTATTTGAGCCACTTTTAACTCCGTTCCAAAGGTTGGTAATTCGTCTTTAGGTATTTTATTAAAAAAGGTTCTTACTTCTTCAGGGGTTATTTCAACCTCTTCAATAATTTTCGCTTGCATTTTTTGAGCCAACGTGTTTGCTTTATTAATCTCAAACATTTCATCTCTAAAACTTTTCTCGTCTTCCTTTTTATAAAAAGCTAACAGTCGGTCCATAGAACCATTTGTTTGTTGTAAAAATTGCTCAATCTGATAATCTACTTGTCTTCTTATTTCGGCATCAGACACTTGAATACTATCTTGAATAGCGTGGTGCGCATATAGTTTGTTTTCTAACAGTTTGCCAAATAATTCACAATCTGTAATATCCTTAGTGTCATATCCTCCAGCTTCTAGTTGTAGACGCTCCTTTGAAACATCAGAATCTAAAACAATATAATCCCCTACAACAGCAGCAACACCATCTACCTTTTTTGCTTTTGATAAATCTACCGAATCAACCTTTTTAACAGCTTCTTCTTTAACTTCGTCAGGTATGATTTCTTGGGAGTTCATAACATTTATAGTAAAAAGCGTTATGACTAATAGTGATATGGGTTTCAAATTAATTGTAAATTTCAAATTGTTTATTTTTAATAGCATCTTTTGTGATATCTTTTTCTAATTCTCTAATAAGTTCAAGCTTGCGTTTGTTCACCACTATTTGGTCAATAGTTGGCTTTACATATTCTAATGGCGCCGTATCGTTTCGAAGCAGCACATCATTAATTTGCATCAAATATACTCCTAATGAATCTTTGAGTTGTACAAAATTAGATTTTTTTAACAGTTGATTTTTATTTTCGGCTGTAACCGCAGGAATTTTATTAATAACTTGATTTAATTTTATCCAAATAGAGTCATTTAATGAATATGATTTAAATTGAATTGATATAGAATCTAACACCTTTTTATCATTTGCATTGAAGCGCAGAAACCTTTCCTTAATTTTGTTATAGTCAATAATGTTTTCATCAACATGCACATAACGAAACTTTATCAATTCTTCATTTAACTTAAAAATTTCTTGGTTTTCGTTATAATAGGCTTCAGCTTCCTCTATTTTCACAACGGTATCGATACTTCTTTTTACCAATGCCTCAAGATAAGCCTTCGTGTATAAATCATTTTTATATTGCACAACCAATTTATTAAAGGCCTCTTGCTTTTCATCACTTAAATTAAGCATTGCGCCATCTACAAAAAGTTGTTGAGTAGCCCATCGGTTTATAAAGTTTTGCACTACAATGGTGCTATCTTCAGTTGATGCGCCTTCAGGTACTAAATTCTTTATGTCATCAAAATATAAATAAGTTTCATTAACTCGGGCAACAGGAACTCTGTCGTCTGATTTTTTAAAAAAATCGCATGACGTTACTAGAATTACTAATAAAATTATACTGGCTTTAATTCGCACTATGGATTGTTTATTTGAGCTTTTACTTTCTTTAAAGCCTCTTGATTAATTTCAACTTTGTACTTCTCACTTAATTCCTTTACCCAATTCTCTTCTTTAAAAGTTTGATAATCACTTATCACTAAACCTTTAGCTTCTTCAAAAGATTTTGGACTTACGGGTAATACGTCTTTTACTTGAACCAAAACAAATGTGTCATTATGGTTATAAATTTTTGAAATTCCTTTAACAAAATTAAAGTCTTTAGGAAGGGCTTGATGGTTTGAATCGAAAATACCAGATGTAAAGATAACTTCAATTTTATCATTACTATTAACCAATGCTTTTATTTGCTCCAAATTCATTTTTTTCTCTAATAATTCGGAAACTTTTTTAAGTGTTTTCTGCTTTGGCGAAGAAGCTATAACAGCATCTATACGCTTGGGTAAAACATATTTGTCTTTATTTTTATTAAAGTACTCTTGAATATTTATTGAATCTGTTTTAGCCACATTCCATATAGTAGTTTCCATAAGTTCAAATAAGAGCAAACCATCACGATATTCGTTGACTATATGAGCAAAATCTTCGTTTTCATCTTCCAAATTATCTTCGTGATATGCAATAACATTCTCGCTTAAAAAAGATTCATATTTGTCTGATATAACTGATTTATACGACCCTTTTTGAGTTTGAGTACGCTGAGTCTTTAACAGGTAATTTCCAAAATCGCCAAACGATAATTGCTTTTTACCAATTTTAATTAAAGGTTTTTCCGCTGTAAAATCCGATGGCAATTTCCAAGTTTTTTTAAAATAGTCGTCAGTAAAAATAGATTCAAAATATGAGAGCGCAGGTTGTGTATCAGTAATATTGTAACGCTTTTTCAATTTCTTAGTAAGTGCTTCATCTATTAGTTTCGATCTACCATCGCGTTTAACCTTTTCTATTAATTCTGGCTTTATCGCTTCAAATTCTGATATTGGCTTTTTACCATATAATTTCACAATATGCCAACCAAAGTTTGTTTTAAAAGGTTTTGATACATCTCCTATATTCTCCAAACCAAATGCAACATCTTCAAATTCTTGAACACTAATTTGTCCACCAGAAAATGGTGCTAATTTACCTCCTTTAGGTGCAGAATTTTTATCATCGGAAAATTGTTTTGCTAAAGACTCAAAGTCTTCTCCTTGATTTAGCTTTTTATAAATTTCCTGAATTCTAACTTCAGATTTTTCGGCTAATGAATCGTTTGGTTTTTCAACAACCATTATATGTGCCACGGTGCGTTCGCCTCTGGATTTTCTTTTGTCTATCACGTTTACTATATGGTAACCAAATTGGGTTCTAAAGGGTTGAGAAATATCTCCAACATTTGTGTTAAATGCTATGTTTTCAAACTTATAAACCATTTTAAAACCTGAAAAATACCCTAGTTTTTCTCCGTAAATGGTTTGACCATTATGGACTTCTTCTCTTACTTTTTCAAACCCTTCTTTTAGAGCTCTTTCACGTAACTTAATAATGCCGTTATAGGCATTCAATGTATCTTGAGGACTCGCATTTTCATCAACTTTAACTAAAATATGACTTGCATTAATATCATAAGATATCCGTTCGTAGGCTTCTTCAACCAAAGCATCCGTTACTTTAGTATCCGTCATATAATTTTTTGCTAGTTGCTTTTTGTAATTAGACAACTCTCGTAAATAAGATGGTTTTGTATTTAAGCCTAAGGTATTCGCTTCTTTTAACTTTAATTTGTAATTAGTGAAAAGCTCTAAATAAGTGTCAACATCCTTTTGAGATTCATCTTGAACCAAATCCAAATTTTTATTATAAACTCTTAAAAACTCTGAAGCATAAACAGGTTCGTCGCCAACCGTAAAAAGCACATCATCTGATGCGGATTGTGCATTAACATTTAATATTAATAATGAAAAAATTAAAGTGAAATAAAAATTCAATTTCATCTGTTTAGATTTTATTGTTTTTAATTAGTTTGATGCAATTCGTCATTAAACAATTTGATTGATTTAAAGAAGAAAATAATTATTAAACGATTACAAAAATACTAATATATACCTATTTTACAAGTTGTTTTAAAACGGTTAAAGAAAACAAATATTATACTATTAATGATTACTTTTAAGAAATATTTTATCTTAATTTTAAAACAAAAAATTCGAAAAAGTTAGATGCGTAAATTAAAACTGATATGGGATTTTTATGGTCCTGATGCGAGTAAAATTGCTGAACACCATGAAATTCATTTAAAGGAATATATAAAATTAGAAAAACTAAATATTTCTATAACAGGACACGAAGCGATAAATGATATACATTCTATTGCTTTTTTAGTAGTTGATGAAGACAAAATGAAACCCATAAGAGACGCCTTAAAACCGCATAGAGGTCAAGTTTATACTTCATAATTTGAATATTTGCCTATTTGACTTTGTAAAAAATTTCTACTACCTTCGTTTAACTGCTGATATAAACAATTAAAAAAGTTCATATAAAACATTGTAACACATTTAAAGACATCTTATCAATGAAGAAAGTAATAAAAATTTTAATAATTTTAATTTCAGTAATTGCTTGTTCAGATGATGATTCGAAAAATAAGCAACAAACCGATGAATTTCCAACAGACATTACTCTATCTACTCTATCAGCAGAAATTGGAGATGTTTTGACAATAAATGGTAATGGTTTTTCAGTAAATGAAATTTATATAGTAACTTTTACAAATAATATTATTGGAAATATAATAGAAACTAATAGCTCCTTTTTAAAAGTGGAAATTCTAGAAAACACTGAATCTGGTGATATTTACTTAACTCTAAACAATCAAACTGAAATAATTGGTAACATTGAAATTGTTAATTCAAATAACTGTGAAAAATTGGAAGATCTAATATTTACAGGAGATATAAACATTACGAATCAGGAAGAGTTAATAGCTTTTGGTAATGAAAAATATACTACTATTAATGGCAATCTCAATATTTCCGGAGTTAATGATTTATCCCCTATTTCACATTTAAGAGAAACAAAAGGTTTTGTTATAAAAAATACAAATTTAGAGAATCTTAATGGTTTGGATTGCTTAAAAAGTACAGGCGGGAGGTATTTAAAAATCATTTCTAACCCTTTATTAAAAGATATTACTGGATTATCAAATATTGAATATACTGGATTATTAACAATTATTGATAATCAATCATTAATTAATACAAATGGAATTTCTAATATTAGAATAGGTAGTATTACAATTGAAAATAATAACTCCTTAATATCAATTAGTGAGTTTCCAGACGATTTAGAAAATATGCAAGATTGTTGGGGTTCTCAATGTGAGAAAAATATTATTATTAAAGATAATAGCTTGTTAATGAATATGGATGGATTACTAAAAATTAAAACGTTATTTCTTAAATCGCTAATTATAGATAATAATGATTCGTTAACGAACCTAAATGGTTTATCTAATTTAGAAAATATTAATCATCCCATAGATGGAGCTTCTACAGTTTCTATTGTCAATAATGACAATCTAACCAATCTAGATGGTTTTTCAAAGTTAGAATCTTTAATTTATTATACTTTTCCTGATTCCAATTTTGGTAAATTAGAAATAAAGAATAATATTAGTTTAACTAATTTTTGCGGATTTAAAAAATCTGCTAATTATACTAATTATTTTTATTTAAGGTATGATATCTCTGATAACGCCTATAATCCTACTTTTGAGCAAATAAAAACATCAGAAGGCTGCTCTAACTAAAAAAATTGTAGGAGACGATTAATAGCGTTTGTAAAACGATGATAAATAAAAAAACATGTTACAACACAGTATATAAAACATTGCTGGTGTTGTGCTAAAACAAAGATCGTTGCACGTATGCTACATCTGATTTCCCTTTGGAAAATCCCCGCACACAATCACGCATCTTTCCATGTAAATAAACGTTAAACGAAATTACTTTTCTTTTTTAAAAACATAGGTATAAAGCCACATTAGTGTAAAGGTTGGAATAACATCAAACCCAGGTAGTGCTTCTTCAACAAAAGTTACAACACCAGCAATTTTACCAGCCTTACCCTTATAAAGTTTGGTCATTAACCACCCCGAAATTGGTGCCCATATAATATCTGAGAATTCTCCAATACCAGGAATTATAAAAGACACATAACCAAGAGCATCTAAAACAATCCCAATTATTAATTTTTTGTATTTATTCATTAAGTAATTTTAATCACCTGTATATAAGCAAGAAACATACCATATTTTAAACAAAAGTTATTTTCCAATAAGCTTTAAAAATTCGTTTCTGGTTTCACTTTTTTCAAATTGTCCTCTAAACCCAGACGTTGTGGTTACAGAATTTTGTTTTTGCACACCCCGCATCATCATACACATATGCGATGCTTCAATAACCACAGCAACACCCTGTGGTTTAAGCGTATCATTTATACAATCTAAAATCTGTTCTGTAAGACGTTCTTGTACTTGTAATCGTCGAGCAAAAACATCAACAATCCGTGGTAACTTACTTAGCCCTACTATATAACCATTCGGTATATAGGCTATATGTGCTTTACCAAAAAATGGTAAAATATGATGTTCGCAAAGCGAGTATAGTTCTATATCCTTAACAATAACCATCTCGTTATACGACTCCTTGAACATAGCGCCTTTTAAGATTTCAACGGGGTCTTGATGATAGCCTTGAGTTAAAAATTGCATTGCTTTAGCAGCACGTTCGGGCGTTTTTAGAAGTCCATCACGCTTGGTGTTTTCCCCAAGGTCTTCAATAATATTTTTATACCTGTTTTTTACATCATCTGTAATCTGTATGTTGTATTCTTCTAATTTTTTATAAGGCATCGTGTTTCTTTTAAAGCTTAAAAATAAGCATAATTACCGTTCCCATCAAAATAACCAAAACATTAACAAAATCTAAGTTTTTTTAACGTTTAGTTATGAATATCATTTTAAAAGCAATCTTAGATTTGTAATACAAAACTGTAACGTTTTGTTTTTTCTATGGTCTTTTTTTTAAAGATTATAGTACTGTCATCAATCAAAAATCATCAAATGAAAATACGCCACTACGTATTTATTGTCACTCTTTTTAGTATTTCATCAATACTGGCACAAGTAGAAAAAAAATCGCTTAAAATTGAAAAAACAAATACACCGCCTAAAATAGATGGTATTTTAGATGATGGTGTTTGGGAAATCGCTGACGAAGCTAAAGACTTTACACAATTTAGGCCTGAAATGGGTGTTGTTGAAAAACAGCATCAAAAAACCATTGTAAAAATGACTTATGATGACCAAGCCATATATATTGCAGCCTATCTAAAAGACAAACCAGAAGATATACAAAAGCAATTTACTAGTAGAGATAATTTCGGGCAATCAGATTTTTTTGCAGTAGCTTTAAACCCCAATAATGATGCACAAAACGACACTATGTTTTTTGTTTTTAGCTCTGGAACCCAAGCTGATGCTACAGCTTCACCAAGTAACGGAGAGGATTTTGGATGGAATGCTGTTTGGGATAGTGCGGTTAAAATTGTTGATGATGGTTGGATAGTTGAAATGAAAATACCTTATCGGGCTTTACGTTTTTCAAATGACGAAGTACAGACTTGGGGCTTACAATTTCATAGGCGTTTTAGAATTGATAATTCACAATATTCATGGAACCCAATTGATCGTACTAAAGGTAATGTTGGTTTGTATCATGGAGAGCTTACTGGAATAAGAAATATTGAACCACCAACACGATTAAGTTTTTATCCTTTTACCTCGGTAATTTATGACAACATGGATACGCCTAATTATAATATTGGGATGGACGTAAAATATGGTATTACGGAAAATTTCACATTGGATGCGACTCTTATTCCCGATTTTAGTCAGGCAGCTTTTGATAATGTTAGGCTCAACTTAGGACCTTTTGAGCAAACATTTAATGAACAACGCCAGTTTTTTACTGAAGGTGTTGATCTTTTTAATAAGGGTAATTTATTTTTCTCCAGACGTATTGGTAGTAGCCCAACTGGGTCTCCGACAGTTAATGATAATGAAGAAGTTTCCGATTATCCATCAGAAGTAAAAACATTAAACGCTCTAAAAGTATCGGGTAGAACAAAAAAAGGCTTAGGAATTGGTTTTTTTAATGCTATAACCGATGTTACAGAAGCTACTATTACCGATACCCTAACTGGCATATCACGAAAGGAAGTTGTAGAACCATTGGCTAACTACAATATTTTAGTAGTAGACCAACAGTTTAATGGAAATTCATCTGTAAGTCTTATAAATACTAATGTAACTAGAGATGGACATTTTAGAGATGCCAATGTAACGGGGCTTTTAGCTGATATTTCTAATAAAAGAAATACCTATAACATTATTGGGCAAATAAAAATGAGTAATCTAAACTTAACAGAAGGTATTCAAACGGGTTTAAGTTCCCTTTTCTATATTGGAAAATCTCACGGGAAATTTAGATATAGTTTTGATCATAGCTTTGCAAACGAAGGTTACGATATAAATGATTTAGGGCTAAATTTTAGAAATAATTACAGCAATTTTGGGGTTGATGCCAGCTATCAAATTTTCGAACCTACTAAAAAATTAAACAATTTCTCAATAAATACTTATGTAAATTACAGGAGATTATACAAACCTGACACGTTTACGGGTGCCAATTTTGGAATTAATTTAAATGCGCAAACAAAAAAGTTGTTGTGGTATGGATTCAATATTAATTTTGAACCTGGTAAGCAATATGACTATTTTGAACCCAGAGATTTTGAAAACAAACGTTTTTTTATTTATGAAAATTTTGGATTTATTGGAGGGTGGTTTCAAACCAATTCTAATAAAATGTTATCATTAGATTTTAATACTGGAAGCTTTGCCATATTTGATGGCGAAAGGGATTTATTTGGGTATAATTTTAATCTAGAACCAACGGTTCGATTTAATGATAAGTTTAGAATATCTTATGAGTATTCCTATAGAAATAATAAAGGAAGTCGGGGGTTTGTAAATAATATAGGTAATGATATTATATTTGGGGAACGCGACATAATATCGGTTGAAAACAGTTTTTCTGGAGCCTATAATTTTAATCCTTTTCATGCGCTTTCGCTAACACTAAGAAATTTTTGGAGTACCGTTACGTACGATACGGGATTATTTAGTTTAGAACTAGATGGTACCTTAAGTAGAGAAGATGGTTACACAACAGATGATGTTGATAATCCAAATATTAACTTTAATACCTGGAACTTTGATTTAAGATACTCATGGCAATTTGCCCCTGGAAGTCAGTTAACGGCACTATATAGAAACTCGCTGTTTAATTCTAATAATGCATCCAAAGATTCTTATTTTGATAGCTTAAATACCCTATTTGATAAACCTTTGCAGCATATCTTCTCTTTGAGATTGCAGTATTTTATAGATTACAACAATATTAAAGGTGCGTTTAAAAAGAAACCTACTTCATAATTGTGCATCACATCATAATGTAGTAAATTCACAGCTGTTATTTTTTATAAATGATTCAAGCAAAAAATATTCATAAATATTACGGCGATTTACAAGTTTTAAAAGGTGTTGATATTCACATCAAAAAGGGGGAAATCGTATCTATTGTTGGAGCATCTGGTGCTGGTAAAACAACGTTGCTTCAAATTTTAGGCACTTTAGACCGAGCCTCAAAAAAAGAAGAATTTGAATTAATTATCAATAATACCAACATAAACACGCTTGGTGATAAAGCCTTAGCTAAATTTAGAAATGAACACATTGGTTTTATATTTCAATTTCATCAATTATTACCAGAATTTACGGCCTTGGAAAACGTTTGTTTACCAGCATTTATAAAAGGCACTAAAAAAAGTGATGCAGAAAATCGTGCCAAGGAGTTACTCGATTTTTTAGGGTTATCGCATCGTCATCATCACAAACCAAGTGAACTTTCTGGAGGAGAACAACAACGTGTAGCAGTTGCTAGAGCCCTGATTAATAATCCTGATTTAATTTTTGCTGATGAGCCTTCAGGCAATTTAGATAGCGAGTCGGCAGAGAATTTACATAATCTCTTTTTTAAACTGCGTGATGAGTTTGGTCAAACTTTCGTAATTGTAACACACAATGAAGAATTTGCAAATATGGCCGATAGAAAATTAACCATGGTTGATGGAAATATAGTTTCTTGATTTGATTCCTTTCAAAAAATTATTAATGTATTAATAATTAAAGTGTTAAAATTTTTCGTAAATTAGAAGGTATATTTTCGAACTCCTTAATTTTTTAACTATGAGATTTTTCTTCACCACCGTATTAATAGCCCTTTTATTAGTTTCATGTAAAAATGATAAAGCATTAGAAAAAAAAGATGTTTCTCCAGAAAAAGAAAAGCATAGTCTAGTAGGCGTATGGAAAATGGTAGGTTATTATAACTACCAAGATAATAAAGTATCGGATTCTTTTATGAGTAATGAAAGATACCAACAGATAAAGATTTATTCCCCTTCAAAAGTTATGTGGAGCCGTTTAAACAGAATTGACTCTACAGATTGGTTTGGGTATGGCGATTATAAAATTACAGATAGCACGCTAGTAGAATCACTTGTTTATGGTTCAAATACCATGAAACCTGCTATTGAAACTAATAATGTTTTCAGTTTTGAGCTTATTCTAAATGGAGATACATTTAGCCAAATTTCCATTGATGAAAATGGCGATCGTGTATTAGCCGAAAATTATATTAGAATAGAATAGTTTACCCCAAAATAAAGGTTGTTATTTAAAAACTGTTGTTACTTTTGTTGAGTAAAGCTCAATAATTGACAAATATTAACGCTTCTGAATTAAAGGATTTCCTCGATAGTAAGGTCGAACAATACAACAATCCAAAGTTTATTGAAAGTGACCCCATTCAAATACCTCATCAGTTTTCGATAAAAGAAGACATAGAAATTGCTGGTTTTTTAACTGCAACTATCGCTTGGGGTAATCGCAAAAGTATTATTAATAATGCTAGCAAACTGATGTGTTTGCTTGACAATACTCCTTATGATTTTGTGGTGAATCATCAAGAAAGCGATTTGGAAAAACTACTCCCTTTTGTTCACAGAACTTTTAATGGCGATGATTGCATTCAGTTTGTCAAGTGTCTAAAACATATCTATACGAATCATGGCGGACTTGAAAAACTATTCGCCAAAAACGCGGAAGAATATTCCCTTCAAAAATCCATATCAAAATTTAAAGCCACTTTTTTCGAAATTGAGCATTTACGACGCACACAAAAACATGTAAGTGATCCCTTTAAAAATTCAGCCGCTAAACGTATAAACATGTTTTTACGCTGGATGGTTAGAAATGATAAAACAGGCGTTGATTTCGGAATATGGAAAAGCCTCTCTCCCACTCAACTCTCTTGTCCTTTAGATGTGCATTCAGGAAATGTAGCCAGAAAATTAGGTTTGTTAAAACGAAAACAAAATGACGCTAAAGCTCTATTAGAGCTTGATCAAAGCTTAAGAAAATTCGATAAAAACGATCCCGTAAAATATGATTTCGCTTTGTTTGGTTTAGGTGTTTTTGAAGGCTTTTAACAGTTTCTTTTCATATATTTATAAATTATAAACTAACATTATTAAAATGAAATATTATTTAGTTTTTCTTGTATCGTTATCTACTGTAATTGTGTTTTCACAAAAAAGAAAAATTCCTTTAGACACAACTGTTGTCACTAAACATAATACCACTATTAAAGGGGTCAGTTTTTCATATACAGCAACCACTGGTACACAACCCGTTTGGAATACTAAAGATGAGCCAATAGCCACTTTATATTACACGTATTATGAGCGAGACAATGTTAAAGATAGAGCTAACAGACCACTTATTATTTCCTTTAATGGTGGTCCAGGGTCAGCTTCTGTTTGGATGCACGTTGCATATACCGGCCCTAAAATTTTAAACATTGATGATGAAGGTTACCCAGTGCAACCATATGGTGTTAAAAATAACCCAAACTCCATTTTGGATGTTGCCGATATTGTTTATGTAAATCCTGTAAATACTGCGTATTCAAGAATGGTTGAAGACAAAGATGGTAACCTGCCAAAGCGCGAAACCTTTTTTGGTATTAATGCCGATATCAAATACTTAGCAGAATGGATTAACACTTTTGTTTCAAGAAAAAATAGATGGGAATCCCCTAAATATATTATTGGTGAAAGTTACGGTGGCACTCGTGTTATGGGTTTAGCTGAAGAGTTACAAAATAGTCAATGGATGTATTTAAATGGTGTCATTTTAGTATCTCCAGCCGATTATAAATTGTATAGTACGTCTCAACCCATATATTCTGCATTAAACTTACCTTATTATACCGCAGCCGCTTGGTATCAACAAGTTTTACCGGCTGAGTTACAGCAAAAAGATTTATTAGATATATTACCAGAAGTTGAAGATTATACTATAAATAATGTCATGCCAGCCATTGCTAAAGGCGGATTTATATCTGACAGTGAAAGACAAAATGTAGCTGAAAAAATGGCTTATTATTCAGGATTGTCAAAAAAGTCTATTTTACAACATAACTTAGATATTCCTACCTCCTTTTTTTGGAAAGAATTATTACGTGATGAAACTGGACATACTATTGGGCGTTTAGACTCTAGATATTTGGGCATCGATAAGACTGAAGCTGGTAACTCACCCGATTATAGCCCAGAATTAACCATGTGGAATCATGCCTTTACACCTGCAATAAACTATTATATTAGAGAACATTTAAACTTTAAAACAGATACAAAATATAATGTTTTTGGTGATGTGCATCCTTGGGATAGAAGAAATGACAATACGCGTGAAGGTTTACGACAAGCTATGGCACAAAATCCGTATTTAAAAGTATTAATACAATCTGGATATTATGATGGTGCTACAACCTATTTTGCTGCAAAATATACGATGTGGCAAGTAGATCCGAGCGGTAAAATGAAGGATAGATTTACTTTTAAAGGCTATAGAAGTGGACATATGATGTATTTAAGAAAAGACGATTTAATCTCAGCTAATGATGATTTACGTGAGTTTATAAATAACTCATTATCAAAAGGGAAACCTGCGAAATATATTAAAGAATAAAAATAGTCTGGATTTAAATGAAATTTCTGCCTTCGCAGGAATGATAAAAAGAAAAACGACTGACAAATAATAATTCGTCAGTCGTTTTTATATTTAAAAATTTAACTCGATTAACCCTTCAACCAGGCTTTACGCAATGCTTTTTGTGCATCGGTAGCATCTGCTTTTTCCATAATAGCTTCACCAGTTGTATAAGTTGGTGTAACAGTTGTTTTTATAACTACTTCTTCACCATTTCTATCTAATTTAACTTCAATTTCTTGCCCTGGTTTCCAGCTAAACACTTTTTGCAATAATTGGTTAGCATTTTGCAACGTTAAATCTTCACCGTTAATCGTTTTAATAACATCATTTGGCTGTGCCCCATTTTCTGCCCAAAAACTATTTTCCAATATTACATCTGTAAAGAAAATAGTTCCTTTTTGTGGGTCGCCACTCACTATGGGCGCACCATTCATCATAATATAGTTGGTTTCAGTTCTTCCTTCTCCAATTTCTAAACCAACTTTAGCAAAAAACTCATTATAATTTATAGGTAAATCTCCAACAACATGCGTATTTAAAAACTCACCAACTGAAGGATAAGTCATCGCGGTTATTTCATCAATAAGCTTATCGTCCTCAAACGGTTTATTTTTACCGTATTTGTTTGATAACTCTTTCATTAAAGATAAAATACCTCTATTGCCGTTACTTTCTTCGCGCATAATAATATCAATACACATTCCAATTAAAGCGCCCTTTAAGTATACATTATAGTATTGATCTTTATAAGGAGCTTTAAGAACATTCTCACTCATTACAGTAAAACTCATAGCATCATTCAAACGTCTTGAACTCTGAATTTTACCCATGATTTTATTAAGAAACTCCGTTTCATCAACTAAACCTTGATCGACTTGAAATAAATTTGCAAAATACTCAGTAACGCCTTCGTACATCCATAAATGCTTGGAGAATGTTGGATTGTTATAATCAAAATAATGTACATCTTCCGAATGCACACTTAAAGGTGTTACAATATGAAAAAATTCATGTGCTATCGTCTCTATTAAAGCTTCGTTTAATGCATCTTCTTCCATAGCTTCTGGAAAAACAGCTACTGTAGATGTGTGGTGCTCAAGAGCTCCGTAGCCTTTCGCAGATTGTTCCCCTCCATCAGATAGATAAAGAAAAATATGATAGCTAGGTGTACTATTAATGTCTCCCAAATATGTTTTCTGAGCTTGCATCATCTTATACATGGCCTCCTTTATTGAAGCAGCAGAATGTGTTTTGTTTTGAGAATATACACTTAAAACTACTTTTATATCACCCACTTGAAACTCTTCAACTTCTAAGTTTCCGTACATCATTGGGTTATCGGTAATGTCAAAATATCTTGGCGCAAAATAGGTGGTGGTGATATTTTTACCATCATCACTCATTTTAGAACTCACACTTTTTAGTGCAGACGTACGAACAAAACTAGCATCAGCGGTAACATCAAGCTTGTATTGATTGTTCTTTAGAGAATCAAAATAACCAATAAAACCATGTAGGTTTAAAACATAATTTTCGGGTTCAATATTTGTTCCTGATGGCGAGAAAGGTGTGTCTTCACCTATACCTCCATTTTTTTCAATATCAAAAGTATCGTTTACTAAATAAGTAATTTTATCCAATTGTTTTGCATTGGAAATTGTCCATGTATTAGTATCAACTTTGTTTAAAGCCATTTCATTGCCTTGATAATCAAAAGCTTTGAAATCGTCTACATATTTACCAAAATCACTTACAGCATAGGTTCCTTGAACTACTTTAGGTAATCGGTAAGTTACTGTTTCAACAGTAAAACGTCCAGGGTTTATAGTAACTGGCGCCTTATCATTTGCGACATTTGCTAAGTTTATTGAAGTCTCAATCGGTACATTTATGGCTAAATCGTTACTCGTGTTTTTAGTTGAAGTACAACTTACCAACAAAATACTAACCATTAATAATGAAGAAAAAAATCTTGTTTTCATGTATATATTTTAAGTTTTTTAAGTGACGTGCAAATTACTATTATGTTACGTCCTAACTTCTTAATATTATGTTAAAAGAGTAAATATGTATATTCGCTTTATGCAAAAAAAACTAGTTAGCATACTTATACCTTTTAAGAATACTGAAGCCTTTATAAGCGACTGTATGACCTCTATATTACAACAGACCTATAAAAATTGGGAGGTGATTATTGTAGACGATAATTCAATTGATAATAGTTATAATATAGTTAATGGTTTTGCGGAAAAAGATGCTAGAATAAGGCTTTTAAAAAATTCAGGAAACGGTATTATTGATGCCCTTCAGTTGGCTTTTAAACACAGTAAAGGTGAGTTTATAACCCGAATGGATAGCGACGATATAATGCGCCCAAACAAATTGGAAGTTTTAGTGAATAAATTATTAAGCCATGGCAAAGAACATCTTGCTACAGGCCTTGTTAAATATTTTTCTAAAGATGGTGTTAATGACGGGTATAAAAAATATGAAGCTTGGTTAAACAAGCTAACAAAATCAGGAAACAACTACGCTGAAATCTATAAAGAATGTGTAATTCCATCGCCATGTTGGATGGTACATCGAGATGATCTTATTGCTTGTGATGGTTTTAACCCACATCGCTATCCTGAAGATTATGACTTAACTTTTAGGTTTTATAAGCATCAACTTAAATGTATCCCGTGTAGCGACATTTTACACGATTGGCGTGATTATAGCTATCGTACTTCACGTACAGATGAGCATTATGCTTTAAACCATTTTTTAGATATTAAGTTACACTATTTTTTAGAGTTAGATTATATCCCAGAAAAAACATTAGTAGTTTGGGGAGCAGGTAAAAAAGGCAAAAAAGTGGCTAGTACATTTATAGAAAAAAACATACCTTTTGAATGGATTTGTGACAACCCAAAAAAAATTGGTAAAGAAATTTATGGCGTTGTTTTAAAACCATTTAATTTTTTGGAACGAATAAGCAATACCCAAAGTATTATTACCGTTGCTAATGAAAATTCACAAAAGGAAATATTAACCTACATGGAAAAACTAAATATGAAATCATTTGAAGATTATATCTTCTTTTGTTAATTGAAAAAAATATGTAGCTTTGACAAATCTAAACAAGCATGCAGTTTAAACACCCCGAAATTCTTTACGCTTTATTTTTACTGCTTATTCCTATTATTGTTCATTTATTTCAATTACGTAAATTTCAAAAAGTAGCCTTTACCAATGTGGCTTTTTTAAAAGAAGCAACCTTGCAAACACGCAAAAGTTCGCAAATTAAAAAATGGCTTATTCTGTGTACTAGACTTTTACTTTTAGCTGCACTCGTACTAGCTTTTGCTCAACCTTTTACTTCAAAAACGGATGCTTTTAAAACCGAAAAGGAAACGGTTATTTATTTAGATAATTCTTTTAGTATGCAAGCTAAAGGTGATAAAGGTCAACTTTTAAAACGTGCTATCCAAGATATAATTAGCAATGTTTCTGAAAACGAAAATCTCACATTACTTACAAATGATAATGTTTATAAAAACACTAATATAAAAGCGATTAAGAATGATTTATTGCAACTGGATTATTCATCAAATCCATTAAATCTTGAAGCTGCGCTTTTAAAAAGCAAAGCCGCTTTTAGTGATAAAAAGGGCGTACTAAAAAATCTAGTTTTTATCAGTGATTTTCAAAATGGTCAATCTAATTTTCAACCTACACCAGATTCTCTTTTAAATTTAAACATAGTAAAATTACAACCCGTAAATAAAAACAATATTGCTATTGATAGTGTTTTTATCTCTGAAGTTACTGCCACTACTATAGAGTTAAAAGTATTATTAAAAAATAGTGGTGTTACAATTGATAACCTACCTATATCTTTATTTAATGATGATAAGCTTATAGCTAAAACTTCCGTTGCCATTGAAAAAGATGCCGAAACTACTTTTTCGCTTCCTGCAAACCAAGTTATAAACGGTGTGATTACTATTGACGATTCCAATTTACAATTTGATAATACATTATACTTTAACATAAACAATGCCTCAAAAATTAATGTTTTAGTTATAAATGCTAATGATGATACTTTTTTAAAACGGATTTACACTAATGATGAATTTAATTATACATCATCATCCGAAAATCAGTTGAATTATAATGATATTGATAAACAAAACCTGATTGTTTTAAATGAATTAAATGATATTCCTGTGGCATTAAGCACAATTTTAAAACAGTTTACCAATCAAGGTGGGCATGTGGTTATTATTCCTTCAAATGATATAGATTCAAGTTCTTACAACCAATTTTTAGTCAATTATAGAACGAGTTTGAGCAATTTAGTGACCTCTGAAAAAAGAATAACAAAAATTAGCTATTCACATCCTCTATACAGTAATGGTGTTTTTGAAAAACAGGTAAGTAATTTTCAATACCCAAAAGTAAATAGCTTTTATAATGTGACTTCAAATAATATGTCGGATGTATTGCAGTTTGAAGATGGTAAATTCTTCCTAGGAGCCCAACAAAACCTCTATGTGTTTACATCAGCATTAAATGAAGACAATTCAAGTTTTAAAAACTCACCTTTAATTGTACCAACGCTCTATAATATCGCAAAACAGAGTTTTAAAATTCCTGAATTATATTATAGTATTGGTAAAGAAAACACTTTTGATGTAGACACACAATTACAACAAGATGCCGTATTGTCGCTTGTAAAAGATGATATAAACATTATACCAAAACAACAATACTTTAATAACAAGGTGGTTATTGAAACCTCGGAAAACCCAACAATTGCTGGCACTTATTCCATAAAAAATAAAAATGAAACTATTAAAAATGTAAGTTACAACTATAATAGAAGTGAAAGTGATTTGGTTTATTCTGAAGTTTCAAGTTCTAATAATGTTACCGTGAGTAATTCTATTAACGAAATTTTCGACACAATAAAAAGTGATACTAAAGTTAACGCCTTATGGAAATGGTTTGTTATTTTTGCGCTAGCGTTAATGCTTGTTGAAATGCTCATATTAAAATTCTTTAAATGAACATACTTATAAAATCTGCTACCATTATAGACTCAAAGAGCGAGTTTCATAATACCACTCAAGATGTATTAATTGAAAATGGTGTGATTACAAAAATTGCTAAGCGTGTTACTAATCCTAAAAATTATCAGGAAATTAAGCTAGAAAATTTGCATATTTCTCAAGGTTGGTTTGATAGTAGCGTAAGTTTTGGTGAGCCTGGTTTTGAAGAACGCGATACCATTTTAAACGGTCTTAAAACTGCAGCAGCATCAGGTTTTACAGCAGTTGCTTTAAACCCAAACACAAATCCAGTAATAGATTCTAATGCTGATATTACGTTTATAAACTCCAAAGCGCATAGAAATGTGGTTACGTTATTACCTATTGGGGCCTTAACGGCATCCAGTAAAGGTATCGATTTAGCAGAACTGTACGATATGAATACCGCGGGAGCAGTTGCGTTTTACGATTATAAAAAGCCTATTTCTAACCCTAACTTGATGAAAATTGCTTTGCAGTATGCGAGTAATTTTGACGGGTTGGTATGTTCATTTCCCCAAGAGCATAAAATTTCTGGAAATGGTGTTATGAACGAAAACATAACAAGTACAACTTTAGGTTTAAAAGGAATTCCTGCTTTAGCAGAAGAATTACAAGTAGCCCGCGATTTGTTTTTACTGGAATATACAGGTGGAAAACTACATATCCCAACTATCTCAACAGCTACTTCGGTAGCCCTTATTAGAGAAGCAAAAAAGAAAAAATTGGATGTTACTTGTAGTGTAGCTATTCATAATTTATACTTTACAGATGAAGCGTTAAACGACTTTAACACACACTTTAAAGTATTACCTCCGTTGCGAACTCAAACGGACGTTGATGCCTTAATTGAAGGCGTAAAAGATGGAACCATTGATATGGTTACTACCGACCATAACCCTATTGATGTAGAACAAAAGAAAGTAGAGTTCGATTATGCAGAATATGGTTCTATTGGTTTAGAAAGTGCTTTTGGAGCGCTTCAAAACATATTTACTTTAAAGAAAACCATCGAAATATTAACAAAAGGAAAATCTAGATTTGGGGTTACAGCTACTTCAATTAATGTTGGCGAAAAATCGAATATTACCCTGTTTAATCCTGATACCAAGTATACCTTTTCGAAGCAAGATATTGTTTCAAAATCTAATAATACCATTTTCGAGAATGAAACTCTTAAAGGAAAAGTTTATGGTATTATATCTAATAATAAAGTGCATTTAAATTCATAATTAATGACTCAACACGATATTCAAGAAGGAAAAACACTTGCTATTGTAGCCTATTTTACTTTTGTTGGACTTATTGTAGCCATTATACAAAATCTTAATAAAAAGAATCCCTTTACTGCGTTTCACTGCAGGCAAATGCTAGGACTTATACTATTGCTTATTTTCTCTAATGTTACTGAAAAATATGTAAATAGTTGGCTAGGAACTTTTCTTTGGTTTGGAACCTTTGGTTTTTGGATATTTGGTTTAGTAAATGCTTTAAAAGGAGAAACAAAATTAGTGCCTTTCTTCGGGAAATTATTTCAAGATTGGTTTACAAACATTGGTAAATAAATGGTTAACACATCACTTTCTTTAAATCATATTATTAGAAAATCTACTTTAACGGATAATGCACCGTTATTAATTATGCTCCATGGTTATGGTAGTGATGAGAACGATTTGTTTTCGTTTGCTAATGAATTGCCTGAAGAACTTTTCATCATTGCAGCAAGAGCACCTTACACCATGCAGCCCTTTGGTAATGCTTGGTATGCTATTAATTTTGATGCTGAAAAAGGTAAATGGAGTGACAATGAACAAGCAAAAAAATCACGAGATTTAATTGCAACATTTATTGATGAAGCAGTGGCTTCGTATCCCATTGATAAAAACAATGTGACGCTTTTAGGCTTTAGTCAAGGTACTATTTTAAGTTATGCCGTAGCTTTAACCTATCCTGAAAAGGTAAAAAACATTGTTGCCTTAAGCGGTTACGTAAATACAGGTATTTTACCTGAAAATCTTGAGCAAAAAGATTATAAAAATTTAGATTTTTATTGCTCACATGGTAGTGTAGACCAAGTTATTCCGGTGGATTGGGCGAGACAAACGGTTCCATTTTTAAAAGCCCTAAATATAAAACACCAATATTCCGAATTTCCAGTAGGACACGGTGTTGCCCCACAAAATTTTTACGAATTTAAGGATTGGTTGAGTAAACGCATCTAATATTTTCATATCTTAAATCTCTAAAAGTTTAAATATGGAAGCCCATAATGGGCATTACGAGCCAGTATAATCAAATTATTTATTCACAGGTTCTTGAAAATTTTTAAATAGATGAAAATATTAACAATTTACATTAGTCTGTTTCTTTGTTTTGGAAACATTGTAACCTCGCAAGAAACGAATCATTTAAAGGCTATTAATACCGACGTTTGGAGCCCTTTTACAAAAGCTTTTGAAACTTTTGATTACATTTTATTTGCAAGCATACATAGCGAGGATTTAGTTCGGGTTAGCGGGGACTCTAAAAATGTAAAAGGAAAAACCACTTATATAGAAGGTTATAAAAAGCGTTGGGTTAATAAAAACTCAAATCAAACTATTTCGTTTCGGTTTTTAGAGCGTATTGCAAATGATATTAGTGCTTCTGAACGAGGTATTTATAAGCTAACCGTAAACCCTAATACAGCGAATGAACAATCGTATTATGGAAAATTTCATGTGATTTTAAGAAAGGAAAACGGTACGTGGAAATTATTGGTAGATTATGATTCATCAGAAAGCAACACTATTAACGAAACCTCCTATAATGAGGCTTTTGCTATAGATGATTTTGATAAATATTAAAGTTTGAATTTGAGAGAAAAAATGATAACTTCGTTTAACTCTAGAATGAAAAACATTGATGCGTTTTTTTTTCGTAGACTATTATAAGTTTGAAAATAATTAATATGAAAAAATTCTTAATTCTATTATTAGTAGTCCCTCTTTTATCTTTAACAGTTAACAAAGTCAATACCAAGTTTATAGGAAAATGGGTTGGAGAAGATGAAAAAGAAATTGGATACATGAATTTTGATTCAGACGGTTACGCATATTTCGAAATTCAAGGACAAATTCTAGGAGGAAAGGAATTTGTTATGAACGGAAAAAAAGGAAAAATGACTTATGAAATAAATAGTGAATCCAATCCAATTCAAATAGACTTTATAGTTACTTTATTGGAAAGTGGAGAACAAAAAAGATTACTTTGCATTGCCAATTTTATTGATAATGACATCATGGAATTTGCTATAGATTTTGAGGAAAATCGACCAACGGAATTCAATTCGGAAAACTCAATAATTTTTAAAAGAGAAAAATAAAGCATTTTAAAAACACCTAACGAATTCCCATAAATCTCATCCTAAATAAACAAAAAATCCAGCAAATTGCTGGATTTTATTTTATATATAAGTATTATTATTATTAGCTATTAATAACCAATCTAAACCCTTCACCATGTATGTTTAGAATTTCTACTTTTGGGTCAAGTTTTAAGTATTTACGCAGTTTAGCAATATACACATCCATACTACGTGAAGTAAAGTAATTGTCGTCTCTCCAAATTTTAGTTAGTGCTAATTCGCGAGGCATTAAATCGTTTTCATGTAATGCTAATAAACGCAATAACTCATTTTCTTTTGGAGATAGTTTTACAGGTTCGCCACCATCAAACTTTAAAAAACGTAGTTTAGAGTTTAAATCGAAACGTCCAATTTTAAACTCAAATTGTTTACTATCCGAAATGGTTTCTGTAGCTTTACGTTGAATAATAGCTTTAATTTTCATAAGTAAAACTTCACTATCAAACGGTTTGTTTAAATAATCGTCTGCTCCTACTTTATAACCTTTTAAAACGTCTTCTTTCATCGTTTTAGCAGTTAAAAATATAATAGGCACATCGGTATTTTTTTCTCTTATTTCTTTGGCTAGTGTAAAGCCATCTTTATAAGGCATCATAACGTCTAGAATACACAAATCGAAATCGTCTTTTTTAAACTTCTCAAAGCCTTCCATACCATTTTTAGCATGGGTAACTTCGTAATCATTCATCATTAAATAATCTTTAAGTACGGTTCCAAAATTTGGATCGTCTTCCACTAATAAAATTCTCTTTTTGTTCTCTTCCATAGTTATGATATTAAGGGAAGCTTTATTGTAAAGGTGCTTCCTTTGTCTTTTTCTGTTTCTACTGACACATGACCTTGATGGTCTTCAACTATTCTTTTAACGTAAGCTAAACCTAAACCGTGGCCTTTTACGTTATGAATATTTCCGGTGTGTTCTCTATAAAATTTTTCAAACACTTTTTTGGCAGCCGCTTTACTCATACCGCTACCGTGATCTTTTATTTTTAAGAAAATGTTAGTACCAACATTTTCAGTATATACTTCAATTTTTGGTGCATCTGGAGAATACTTAATGGCATTATCCAGTATATTAACTATTACATTGGTAAAGTGCGTTTCGTTAGCTAAAATAGATGACTTTTCAGCGTCTAAAAACGTTTTTATATAGCCTTTTCTATCTTCTACAATTAGCTCTACATGCGTTATAGCTTCCTCAATTAAGTCGTGTAGCTTAACTCTATCCTTACTAATGTTTAGTTCGTTCTTTTCTAATTTAGATATTCTTAATACATTCTCAACCTGCGCATGCATACGTTTATTCTCTTCTTTAATCATGGTTAAGTAACGCTTTACTTTATCCTTGTCATCAATTACCTTCGGGTTCTTTATCGCATCCAACGCCAAATTTATGGTTGCTATGGGTGTTTTAAACTCATGCGTCATATTATTGATAAAATCACTCTTAATTTCTGAAATTTTACGCTGTTTCATCAATTGATATAGAGCACTTGAATACGCAATTATAATAATGGATGTGAAAATTATTGATAATAAAATCATACCCATTATAGATGATAAAATAAACTTCCTATCATCTGGAAAATTTACCAGAAGCTTGTAAAGGCTTTGGTTATTTTCATCATAAAATATAGGAACGCTAAAGGTTGAGTTTTTTATATTTTCAAAATTATCACTCCTAACTTTAGTGGCTAAATCGTTACCAAAAACGGCAAACTCAAAATCTATGTTTATTCCAAATTTATTGAGTTTTTCTGATAATAGTTCTTTTATTTTATCTGCCGAAACCCTTTTATGTATAGGTGTTCGCTTTGAAATTTCTTTAAAACTTCTTTCAAAATTTATACGCTGAGCCTCGTCTATAGTCCCACTTCTAATGATGTTAGTTATAGGGCTTTTTAAATCTATTTCAGACGCATCTGTATTTCTATAAATTTCAGTACTCGAATTTCCTATGATATTTGATATATCTAGACTATCTAAACCTATGTCAAAGAGCGAAGAAGATAATTTATAGTTCTCTTCTAAAACATTGCTTTTGTAAATGAGCGTTTCTTTGGTGCTATTGTTTTTTTGATAAATTAATAACTGAGAAACGGCTTCTTCATCTACTTTTTGATCACTATCTAAATTAAAATATTTAGCGTAATAGTTTTCAAATTCATTCTCTTCAATGGTGTTTGATACGTTATTTAGTACCGTAACCACATTATATTTAAAACGTTCTTTTTCGTTTTTAACTGAATCGTTTATGTAATAAGCCTGAATAGCTATAATGCCTACCAATGATAAACTCATTAATATTATAAGTAGGATAAATATTCGTTTGCTCATCATTCAAAATTAACATTTTAACATTTAGTAGTCCTATGTTTTAACCTTACATTAACAAAAATGTTAAAATTAGGTTATACCAGCCTTTTGTAGAATATCATTATGCACTCTTAACACCTGTAGTTTGGTGGTTTCGAAAGTGTTATTATTAATAACAAAGTCTGATTTATTAATTTTCTGCTCATCAGACCATTGGTTTTTCATAATGGCTTCAATCTTTTCTTTGGTAGTATCATCACGCTTTAGTAAGCGTTTAATTCGTAATGCTTTGTCTGCAACAACCGTAATAATAAAATCGCAAGCCTTATCGCCACCATTCTCAAATAAAATAGCTACTTCTTTAATAACGTAAGGAGCGTCTTGTTTTTGTACCCACTTTTGAAAATGTTTTGCCACTTTAGGATGCACAATGGCATTCATTTTTTCCAAGTAACTCTTATCATTAAAAATGATGTTTGCTAAATAGGGTCTGTTTAATTCCTCATTAATATAAGCTTTTTCACCAAACAACTGGATAAGTTTACGTTTAATTATTTTAGACCTATTCATGAGTTTTTTAGCTTCCTCATCGGCAATATAAACAGGAATTCCTAAAAGATTAAATTCTTTTGCAACAGTTGTTTTACCGCTTCCTATGCCTCCTGTAAGTCCTACAATAATCATTTGGTTATAATAAATTCAATACGCTGTTGATTAATTTTTGCGTTTTTAACTTTATCGGGCGTTTTTGCAAACTCTGGAACTAAAAACGATCGGTTTTCGCTTACTTTACTGTAGTCGCAAATCACTTTAAAATCCTTATTTGTGATACTGCTATAATCGGATAAGCTCACATAATAGGAAACGTTAACCATCTTAGGAAAGTACTTTAAAGTTATGTTTTTAGGCTGATTTATTACAGTAATGGGCACATTTAACGTTCCTTCTGTAAACTTTTCTACTTTAGCTTTAATAATCACATCTTGAAGTGAAAATTTTAAGTCGGACTTGTTTTTGGGTAATTTTAGCTTTACTTTTTCTGATAAATCTGATTTTATATTGTCGAAGGTAACAGCTTCAGTTTCTAAAAAGTCTATTTCTGATACTAAAACATTGGGACCAACCACGACAATAGAATCTGGCTGCGAAACTAACTCGTTAGACATATTATAGCCCGGGCTAAAGTTTAAATTGGCCTTAAGTTTAACAGGTACTTTTTTAACCGAATTTATACCGAAGCGAAAACTTAATGTATCTGGCGACATATTAAGTAATTCTACTTGTTTATCAAATTGTGTATTGTTTAAATAAGCTTTGGACTTATTCCATACAAAAATCCCATCCTTTTTATAAACATCTTTACTAAAGTCCACCTTAATTTTAGGTTGTGAAAAATAGAATTTAAGCCATTTAAAACCATGTGTTTTTAAGGTGATGTTTAAATTAACAGAATCCTTTAAAATAATATTTTCTTGTGGTACGTTTAACTTCTCAATTTCAAAAGTCAACGTATTTGTGTATTGTTTTGAGAGTTTTGTAAATATTAAAATGATAAATGCAGAAAGCAAGAATACAATGAAAACATTGATTCTTTTATTCTTAATTGAACTTAGTATTTTATATCTAACGTGTTTTATCATTTTGCTTTAAAAAATAATTGAGGAAATTGCTTTTCAGGTGTTTTATTTAAAACTGAAACCGCCAAAGTAGCTTTTAAAAATCCATAACCGTATCCAAAAAACTGCACTAATATTGCTACCAAAGCATATATTGAAACTAACGCGCTTTTTGTTGAAACTAATGCTATTAAAAAAGCCATAATAAAGTACAAAATATAAACTAATAACACCCATTTTATGTTAATGAAAAACAACAAAATAGATACAATTAAACCGACGCAAAAAATGGTTGGAAACCAATAAGTGATTTTTTTAGTTTCTGGATGCCACTTATTTAAAATGGGGCGTACTAAACCAAATTTATACACCTGTTTGTAAAATTTGCTCCAAGAAATGCGGCGTTTATGATACACAAACGCTTCAGGAATTAATTTAGTTTTAAAGCCTAAGCTCCAAAGTCGTATAGACAAATCAGGGTCTTCACCAGGATGGATTCTACCGAATCCATTAGAAGCTTCAAATGCTTTTTTTGAAAGCCCCATATTAAAACTACGTGGTTGAAATTTATCTACACTTTTTTTATTACCACGAATACCACCTGTGGTAATAAATGATGTCATTGAAAAATTAATAGCCTTCTGAAGATTGGTAAACGATTGGTGAGCTGCATCAGGACCGCCAAAACAATCCACATAATCAGCCTTTAAACTCTTCTCAACTTCGTTCAAATAGTTATTGGGTAAAATACAATCGGAATCTAGAATAATAAAATAATTGCCTTTTGCATGCTGCATACCGTAGTTTCTAGAATCACCAGGACCTGAATTTTCCTTAAAAAAATAAGAAATGTTCAGTTTGTTTTTATAAATATCAACAACCTGTTTTGAAGTTTTTGTAGAACCGTCTTCAACGATGACAATTTCATAAATCGTTTCCGTTTTTAAAGCCTCAAAACTTTGCAATAATTCTTGTATCTCGTCAGGACGATTAAAAACAGGAATGATAAATGAAAATTGTAATTGCATGAAAAGTCTATTTTATTTGAATATGAATGTGGTCATCATGTCTCACAGCTTTACATCCATGAAATCGTATTTTATCACCCTGTAAACCCATCCTTCTTTTTAAATGTGGTTCAATAAATATTTTAGATAATTCATTTTGATTTAAAATGGAGTTAATCATATCTCTGGTTGCTGTTTCAGAGAGTTTTATCCCTTTATTTATCTTTCCAAAAGTTAAATATTTAGTAAAGTCATATTGCCAATGACCTCTTCCCTTGCAAATTTCATTTTGATTAAATTCATTTTTTTTAGCACTTTCAAAAACTCCATACCCGCTAATTGATGGCTTTTTATTTGTTACTGCACCATTTTCCAATTGATAGACTAAAGATAAATCAATTTTCTTTCCATCATTATGACTTAAATGTGGTAATAGAGGAAAGTCATCAATAAAAGGAAAGTTAGCATCTAGATAAATCAATTGAATTCCTTTATGTTTTTGTTCAAAATCAATAGAAACTTTATCAAGTACTTTGTTTAATTCAGGGTTTACATAGTTTCTATTCAAAAACTTGGTGAAAAATGTATTTGCCTTTATAAATTCGGTTTCTTTAATTTTTTCTCGTCCGAAAAATTCAGCAAAATATGGAACAACTATAAATGTCATAAAAATATATAAAACCAAAAATGTCAAAAATCTTTTTAGTTTACTTCTTCTTGTCTTTTTATTAATTGTTAAAATTGATATTAAATAAATAATTCCTCCTATTTGCGTTAGTGCCGTTAGAATTATGATTATCAAAAAATGGAAGAAGAATTTCAATTTTATAAATTACATGCTTTACACAACAAATGTAACGAAACCAAACAAAAAAGCCACCTTAATAAAGATGGCTCATTTTTATATTTAAAAATAAATTATTCGTCTCCTACAAAGGTACTCATTACGGCATCACTTACTCCCATATTACTAAAACCACCATCGTTATATAAGTTTTGTAGTGTTACTCTTTTAGTTAAATCACTAAACATAGCAACAGTGTAGTTTGCACAATCTAAAGCAGTTGCATTCCCTAGCGGTGACATTTTTTCTGCGTAAGCAATAAACCCATCAAAACCTTTTACACCACTACCGGCTGTAGTTGGTGTTGGTGATTGAGAAATGGTATTTACACGCACTTTTTTATCACGACCGAAGAAATACCCAAAACTACGAGCAATACTCTCTAAATAAGCTTTATTATCAGCCATATCATTATAATCAGGGAATACACGTTGCGCCGCCATATAGGTTAAAGCCACGATACTACCCCACTCATTCATCGCATCACTCTTGTAAAGTGTTTGCATTAGTTTATGAAAAGACATCGCAGATACATCGGTACCTTTTTGTGTCCAATCATAATTTTGATCGGTATAATGTTTGCCTTTTCTAACGTTTATAGACATTCCAATAGAATGTAATACAAAATCAATCTTTCCACCTAAAATTTCCATAGACTGGTCGATTAAATTCTGTAAGTCCTCTAAAGACGTAGCATCTGCAGGAATAATTTGTGAGCCTGTTTTTTCAGCAAGTTCATTAATCTGTCCCATACGCATTGCCACTGGTGCATTGGTTAAAACAAATTGCCCACCTTCTTCATGAACACGTTCTGCAGTTTTCCAAGCAATAGAGTTAGAATCTAACGCTCCAAAAATGATTCCTCTTTTTCCTTTTAATAAGTTATATGACATACTGGTTAGTTTATGTGTTTAATTTTATAATTCAAAGATAGTAATTAATTCAGCAATTCTTTTGCATGAGCTATGGCTGATGATGACATTTGCACGCCGCCTAACATTTGTGCTATTTCTACAATGCGTTCGTCGTGATTAAGTTTTACTAAATTTGTTTGTGTAACCTCATCAACATCTTCCTTATATACTTTAAAATGCGAATGCCCTTTGGCTGCAATTTGTGGTAAATGCGTAATGGAAAACACTTGCATAGTTTTACTCATTTGCAACATAATATCACCCATTTTATTTGAAATTTCTCCAGAAACACCCGAATCAATTTCATCAAACATGATAGTTGGTAACTGAATATATTTTGCTAAAACCGATTTAATTGCCAACATAATTCGAGATAACTCACCACCAGAAGCTGCTTTTTTAAGCTCGTTAAAGCTACCACCTTTGTTAGCTGAAAATAAAAATGATAATTCATCTTTTCCATTAGCAAAAAAAGTATCGCTAAAATTTAATTCAATTTTAAACTGTGCATTCGGCATGCCTAAATCATTCAAAATATTTTCTAATTGTGCTTTTAATTGTGGAATAACATCTCCTCGCTTAGCATGAATTGATTTAGCAAGTGTATTCAACTCACTTTTTTTAGTTGTAATTTCAGTTTCCTTTTTTATAATGGTTTCATCTAAGTTTTCAGTAAAAGACACCTTTTCTTCGAGCTGATTTTTAATAGCAATTAATTCTGAAATATCAGTTGCCACATGTTTTTGCATTAAATTATGAAGCACTTTTAGTTTAGAATCAACCTCTTCAAGCCTTTTGGGGTCTGCATCTAAGCTATCTTGTAATGTATTTATTTCACTAAACACATCATCCATTTCAATCAAACTACTCTGCGTTCTTTTTAAAATATCTTCATATTTTGAAGCATATGCAGCTAACTTTTGAAGCGCATTCTTCAACGAAGTGAGCGACGTTAAAACACCTATTTGTTCTTCGCTTAATAGTTGATACGCTTCAGCCAATTTTTCTTGAATACTTTCAACATTATTTAAAGTTTCGTATTCTTCTTCAAGGGTTTCTAATTCTCCTTCTATTAAATTAGCCTCAGCCAATTCATTTAATAAAAAAGAATTATAATCATGTTCCTTTATAGCTTCTGTCTGAAACCTTAAAAGTTCATCAAGTTCTTTTTGGAGACTTTTATATGTTTTTAATTCTTGTTTATAAGTTTGTAAACTTGATTCATTATTTGCTAATGCATCAATAACTTGAAACTGAAAATCGTTGCTCGTAAGCTCTAAAGTTTGGTGTTGCGAATGTATATCCACTAAACGCTCGCCTAAGAGTTGCAAACTATTTAAGTTTACAGGAGAGTCGTTTACAAAAGCCCTTGATTTGCCTGATGGTAAAATCTCTCTACGAATAATAGTTTGCGTTTCGTAATCAAAATCTTCCGCTTTAAAAAGGGATTTTAGGTTATAGTTTGAAATATTAAAAACGGCTTCAATAACACACTTTTCTTCAGTATTTTTTAGGCTACTTAAATCGGCGCGTTTACCTAAAATTAACGACAAGCCTCCTAACAAAATAGATTTTCCCGCTCCAGTTTCTCCAGTAATTATAGAAAATCCATCATTAAATTCTACTTGAAGATTATCAATTAACGCATAATTTTTTATTGAAAGTGAGGTTAGCAAAACTTATAAATGGATTTACAATTTGAAAATTAAATATAATGAAAGCGTTTTAAATAAAGACCAAATTAAAACGTAATATTTTGCCATTTACTGTTGTGCATGGGTGCAACTTTTTGAAGTGTTTCTTTCACTTTTGCTATATTAACATTTGGTCCGTCAGTAAAAATTTGCTCGATTTCATCTGCCTTGGCATCAAAAAACGTACGCAATATAAAGGAGTTTGGTCTACGGCTATTCATGGTTTGAAATTGCTGTAACGTATTAGCTATAACATCTTTTCCTTGTTTTGCATTATCGCTCATAACATCTAAACCATTTCGATGATAATCATACATAACCGTTCTGTATTCTTTAAAAGTAGGAGACAAAACGTTATCAATAAGTGCAAATCTACTTTGTAAACCATCTTCAAGCTTCCAACCTTTAAAATTACCTTGTTGCGAGTAATTCACTATAGTCTGTGCTTGTTTATAATATGGATCGCCACCCTTTTCAGAAAAAGAATCAGCATCCAAAGCTAAAATCATATAGACATGAAATGCCAAAACCGATACCAAATTAGATTCGAACTGATTGGAGTTAAAAATTAAGTTTTGGAATTCTAAATACCTAAAACTAAAATCATTGTCATTGAAATTATAAATTGGAGTGCTAAATGAAGATCCAAAAATTGGTCGTGACGATTGTACTTGCAATGATGCTTGGAAGTTTTCACCGCTATAACTCGTCACATTAATGACCATACTACAATCAATACGTTCTTGAAACTTAAAGGTTTTATTAGTCCATTTAGTATTGTTAATAAATTCTGTAAGTTGCTTTTCTAAAGTTTTAAAAATAGGAAAGTTCTCGTTCCCTGTTTGTTGAGCATTAACAACTAAATTACAGTTTAATTCTTGTGAAAACCCTTTAGAAATAAGGCAAAATATGAATAAAAATAGAATGTTACGCATCAATCTCTTTTATGATTTTATTTAACAAGTCAGTAGCAACTTCAGTTTTTGATTTTAATTGAAACTCGGTGATATTTTCTTTATCATCAATAAATGTTACTTTATTGGTGTCTCCTTTAAAACCTGCTCCTTTATCATTTAACGAATTTAAAACAATTAAATTTAAATTCTTCCTTTTTAATTTTCCTTTAGCATTTTCAATTTCATTATTAGTTTCTAAGGCAAACCCTACCAAATATTGATGTTTTTTATTTGCTCCTAAAGATGCTAAAATATCTTTTGTTTTCTCTAACTCTAAAGTTAACGTAGAATCTTTCTTTTTTATTTTTTGAGAGGCCACTTGTTTTGGTTTAAAATCGGCTACCGCAGCAGAAAGTATAGCTACATCAACGTCTTTAAAATAGTTATGTGTTTCAGAATACATTTCCTGTGCGCTTGTAACTGGAACAATTTTAATTAAACTATGAGATGCTGTTTGATGAGTCGGTCCGGTAATTAAAATTACTTCAGCACCATTATTGGCAGCAGCCTTAGCAATTTCAAACCCCATTTTTCCACTAGAATGATTTCCTATAAAACGAACAGGGTCGATAGCTTCATAAGTTGGACCAGCCGTAATTAATACTTTTTTATTACGAAGTGGAAGTTTCCCTAAAATATCATCCTCAATAAAAGCAACAATATCTTCAGGTTCTGCCATTCGGCCCTCTCCTACTAAACCACTAGCTAATTCGCCACTTGTAGCAGGAATCAGAATATTTCCGAAGCTTTTTAAAACTTTAAAAGACCGCAATGTACTTTCATGTTTGTACATATCCAAATCCATTGCTGGGGCAAAATACACAGGGCATTTAGCAGATAAATAGGTGGCTAATAACAAGTTGTCGCAAACACCATTTGCCATTTTAGACAAGGTATTTGCTGTTGCAGGAGCTATAATAAATAAGTCTGCCCAAAGTCCTAAATCTACATGATTGTTCCAAATAGCATTATCATCATCTTCATTAGTAAAAGATGAATATACAGGATTTTTCGAAAGAGTTGATAAGGTTAAAGGTGTAATAAAATCTTTTGAAGAAGGCGTCATAACTACTTTTACGTTCGCACCAGATTTTATAAAAAGCCTAACTAATGAGGCTGTTTTATAAGCGGCAATACCACCACTAATTCCTAATAGTATGTTCTTGCCGCTTAATATTGACATTTTAAAAACTATTCCTGATTATCTTGCTCAGTATTTCTAAAATAAATTTTGTCTGTTAACCATTCTTGAACAGCTAACGCATGAGGTTTTGGTAATTTTTCGTAAAATTTAGAAACCTCAATTTGCTCTTTGTTTTCAAAGATTTCTTCAAGACTATCATTGTAAGTAGCAAACTCTTCTAACTTATCAATTAACTCTTTTTTAATCTCTGTGTTAATTTGTTCTGCACGTCTTGCTATAATAGAAATTGACTCGTAGATGTTCTCAGTTGGTTCATCTATTTGATTTCTATCGTAAGTTACGGTATTAACAGGGGCGTTAGTTTTCTTTAAATCCATGTCTTTAATTATTTAACTTTCTGAACTATATTTTTTTAATTCTTCTTCAATATTAATTGTCATATCGTTAACTTGCTCTATATAATTAGAGTTTGGAAACGCTTTCTTAAACGCATTGGCGTATTCCTTAGCATTTTCTAGACGATCTTTCTTTAAATTAACGATACCAAATTGAATGGTATTTTTATATTCTAAACTATTTATGGCTAATTTATAAGCAGAATCTAATCTATAATAAAGTGCATCTTCTCTTAAAGTAGATCCTGGAAAATCGAAAAGAAAATTATCAAAAGATTTTACTGAAGCAGGGAAATCCGATATTCTATTATACTGCTTTGCTATCTCAAAAGCCTTTTTCTCTAACTTAAAATCTAGTTCTTTTATTAAAGTATTCGCTTCAGCTACATATTGAGAATCTGGAAATAAATTGATAAACTCTTGTAGTTTCTCAATAGCTTCTTTCGTTTCTTTTTGGTCTTTTGTATAAGCAGGCGAAAGCATGTAATAACTTCTTGCACTTAAAAAGGCCGCTTCTTCTAACTTCTCACTATTAGGATAACTTGACACAAAACGTTCAAACTGATAACCTGCAACATAGTAATCTTTCATTTGGTAGAATGAATTAGAATACAAATACATTAATTTTTCAGCTTGAGGTTTTCCTCTATAATTTGGTACAATTTGAGCAAAAAGTCTATTCGCTTTGGCAAATTTGCCCTCATTATATAAATCTTCACCCATCTTAAATTTTACAGCTATGGCGTCTTCTCCATCAGCTTTTAAAGCCTTTTGGTATTCGCTACAACTAGTTAAAACAGTGATTGTTAGTAAAATATAAAAAAAATGCTTCATAGATTTTTAAACAGGATGCAAAATTACGTTATTAATATGGATTTAAAAAATATTATTTTGGGGCTAAAATAACAGCTAAAAGCCAGTATTAATAAGGTTTAAGTAATATTTAACAATACTAAAACGAACTTACAAACTGTTGAATTTTGTTTTTTAAACCGTGTGATGCTGGAACAAGCGGTAGCCTAACCGTATCTCGACATAATTTCAAGGCTTCAAAAACAGCTTTAATTCCTGCCGGATTATTTTCTTCAAAAATATAACCAATTACATCCATCAATTTAAAATGCAGTTGGTATGCAGCCTTAGCTTTTCCGTTTAAACCTAAACGAATCATTTCTGAGAATTCCTTTGGGAATCCTTGTCCAATTACAGAAATTACCCCAGAACCACCTGCTAAAACTACCCCTAAAGCTAAATCATCATCGCCAGAAATAATCATAAAATCTTCAGGCTTGTTTTTTATTAACTCAAGATATTGCGCCATATTGTTTCCAGCTTCTTTTACTGCAATAATGTTACTAAAATCGTTAGCTAATCTTAAAGTGGTTGAAGGCTCCATATTTTTTGAAGTTCTTCCAGGTACATTATATAAAATAATATCAATTGGCGAAGCTTCAGCAATAGCTCTAAAATGCTGATATAACCCTTCTTGGGTTGGTTTACTGTAATATGGAGATACCGATAGTATGGCATCAATACCACTTAAATCTGTTGATTTAATTTCCTCTATTACTTGCATGGTATTATTGCCACCAATGCCTAAAACCATGGGTACACGACCCTTATTAGCTTCAGATATAGTTTTAATTACAGCCTTCTTTTCTTCTTTTGTAATAGTTACACTTTCACCTGTTGTACCACAAATTACAAGATATTCCACACCATTTTCAATATTGAAATTTACAATATTTGATAAGGCTTCGTGATCTATAGTTAAATCTGATTTAAAAGGTGTAACCAAAGCCACTCCTGTTCCTAGAAACTTAGTATTCATTATTAATTAATTTTATTTAGTATCGTTAAATATTTAAAAACCTCTGTTTTAAATTGATCAAATTGCTTTTTATCAGTTTTTATAATCAAATCGTTTAAACGCTCATCGGTTTGTAAAATACCTATTTTTAATTTAGCTTTTGAAAGCGTTGTTATCAGTTTTAATTCTAAAACTTCTTTTTCGTAATAACTTATTAAAGCATCAAAGCTACTGTCTAAAAACTCTTGAAGTTCTAAATTTTTTATAGCTCCGTTCCAACCAAAATCTTTAGAGTTAAAACAAGAATCCCATGAATTTAAATCCTCTTTTTTGTTTTCAGAAAATGCAATGATTTTAAGTTTATTTGGGCGTACCTTAATATATTCAGCGAGTTTTCTAAACATTTCAAAATCATCAACCTCATCAATATTGAGGACAACACCTAAACTTTCAACTTTGCTATCTGCAACATTTACTTGTCTTTCTGATAACAATTTGTTTAAGTACTTTTTATTTGATTTTTCTTTAAAACCCTTTAAAATCATTTATCTTTATACTTTGCGCAAAGGTAGCAAAAGTACATTCAAATTTTATGTTTTACATATGAGGTTTACACATTTATTTATTTTGTTAATTTTTTTTATTTTTTCTGGATGCAAGCATAAAAAATTAACACTTTCAAAAATTGAAGGAAGCCAAATTCAAATAACAGATTCCTTAATTCCAGACTCCGAAATTGAAGCTTACATAAAACCCTTTAGAGATAATATTCAAAAAGATTTAGATAGTGTTTTAGCTTATTCAGCCGATACTTATTCAAAAACTGATGGTGAACTAAATACGGCTATTGGTAATTTTATGGCTGATGCAGTTTATGATGAAGCAAATCCAGTTTTCAAAAGCAGAACCGGACATGAGATTGATATGGTACTGCTAAATCATGGCGGTATTCGTTCCATTTTATCAAAAGGTAGCGTTAGCAAAAGAACAGCTTTTGAGTTGATGCCATTTGAGAATAGCGTTGTTGTAGTTGCCTTAAAAAGCCAACAAATAGATAGCCTAATAAATTATCTCGTCAGGGCTAAAAGAGCTCACCCTATTTCAAATCTAAAATTAACATTAGATAAAGATTTTAATGTTATTGAAGCCAAAATAAAAGGCGAACCTATTAAGCCAGATAAAACATATTATGTTGCTACAAATGACTATTTATACAATGGTGGTGATAATATGACTTTCTTTAAAAATAATGATAGTTTGTATGTTTTAAATTATAAAATTAGAAATGCTTTAATTGATAATTTTATGAAAAAAGACACTATTAAACCTGTGAGAGACGATAGGTTTATTCAAATTAAATAATAAAAAGAGCAGATGAAACGTAGATATTTTATTCAGCAAGCATCAGCAGGTACCGCTTTAGTAACTCTTGGAAGTTTAGGACTGCAATCTTTTACTTCGGTCGAAAAAACTTCAAAAATAACTATACTTCATACCAACGATGTTCACAGTCACATTGATGCTTTTGGTCCTGAGGATGGTAGAAATGCTAATAAAGGAGGTGTGGCTAGACGTGCAAGTTTAGTTGAATCTATTAGAAAAGAAAACCCGAATACCTTACTGCTAGATGCTGGTGATATTTTTCAAGGTACACCTTACTTTAATTATTATGGGGGTGAATTGGAATTTAAACTCATGAGTAAATTAAAATACGATGCTGCTACCATAGGAAATCATGATTTTGATAATGGTATTGATGGTTTATTTGCTCAATTACCACACGCTGAATTTCAATTTGTTTCAGCAAATTATGATTTTTCAAATACCATCATGGATACACACACAAAACCTTACAAAATATTTAAAAAAGATGGTATTACAATAGGTGTTTTTGGTTTAGGTATAGAACTAGCTGGTTTAGTAGACCCAAGTCTTTATAAAGAAACCAAATATTTGGATCCTATTGAAATAACTCAAGATATGTCGCGTATTCTAAAAGAAGACGAACAGTGCGATTTAATAATTTGCTTATCACATTTGGGATATCATTACAGAAACAATCAATCGAAAATAAGTGATTTAAAACTCGCATCAACAACTAAAAATATAGATTTAATTATTGGCGGACATACACATACTTTTTTACCAAAACCTACAATTGTAAAAAATATTGAGGGTAAAAATATGTTGGTCAACCAAGTTGGGTGTTATGGCATTAATCTTGGAAAAATTGATTTTTATTTTGATTCTGACAAAAATAAATCGGCCAATGGAACTTCAATAATTGTTTAGAAAATATCGATATCTAGACAAAAACATTTCTTCATCTGTGATTATTTTTTTTCAATCCTGAAATGTTGACTTAAAACAAACGTCTAACATTTTAACTAAATAATCAAAATAATGAAAAAACATATTCCTTTAATTTTAAGAATTATTGTTGCGTTTATTTTAATTCAAACCCTTCGCTTTAAATTTACAGCGCATGCTGATAGCATCTATATTTTTGAGAAAGTAGGATTAGAGCCTTACGGTAGAATTGGCATTGGCGTTTTAGAGCTAATTGCTGGCATTTTACTACTCATACCAAAAACGGTTTGGGTGGGAGCTTCTTTAACTTTAGGTGTTATTGGTGGGGCAATAATGATGCACTTAGCACAATTAGGTATAGAAGTAAAAAATGATGGAGGCACACTTTTTATAACGGCCCTAATAACATTTATACTTTCTGCTGTAATTCTTTACTTATATAGAAAAGATATTCCGTTTCTAAATTTAAAATAAGAAGTTTATTCAGCTACCATATACTTACTTTCTTCATTAGCTGTATACAACAATTTGGACTGCTGGTAGTAAAAATAAAACGCAACAAGTGCTAATGTAGTTCCTAAGAAATTTATAAAACTTCTTTGAGCAATATATATATAAGCGATGTCTAAAACTTCAGAAAAAACAATACATAAAGAGCCTATAAATAAAAATAAAGACTTCTTATTTTCTTTGTGAAAAAAGTTAAGCAATGATACTGAAAGTACTAATAGCATTACAATATTATAAACTAACTCAAAACCATATTCATATTTATAGATAAGATGTGGTTCAACTACAATCTGCAAAACATATACTAAGTAAATGTTTAATACACTTAGAACAAATAAATGAATTTTAAAATTTCTTAAGACGTGCTTCACACATAAAGACTGAGATATTTTAACAAACAAAAATATATAAGCTATAATGTATAGAGCAGTTCCTAGATAATAGTCATATTCATAAAAAATGGCGTCTTCATCACTTGACACATTATAATACAACCAATTATCCGTAACAATTCCTATTAAATCTGATATTGAAAAAAATATTAGAAATAATGAAAAAAGCCTACTTTTTCTTCTTACAAATAGTAAATAGATGAGAGTAATTAACGGTATAATGAGAGAGTCTAAATAAAATGCTACTGTGTATTGTTCTATCGCTTCAAAAAAGGCAAATAGTATATATACGAGCAGAACACAACCTATCAAGACTTTAGACTTGTACATAACAGCAATTTGGGGTTACTAGGCAAATATAAAAATATTTTACAAATAAACGATAATATTTACATTTTATCGATATTTTTTTGTTAAATATTTAATTTTTGTAAGAATTGATACTCGTTTATAAGTTCAATATTCAGCTTTTCAGCCTTTTCTTTTTTACTAGGCCCCATATTAGCTCCTGCAACTATAAAACTTGTTTTGGATGAAATAGAACTACTTACTTTACCACCATTATCTTCAATCAACTTTTTAAGTTCATCTCTGGATAAAGATTCAAAAACACCAGAAATAACTATAGATAAGCCCTCCAATTTATTAGTTTTTCCAACTAACTCTTCTTCAGACATTTCCAACTGAACTCCAAATTCTTTTAATCTATTTACAATAAAGACATTCTCTGTTGATGCAAAAAAAGCACTGACACTTTCAGCAATCTTTACCCCAATCTCATCTACATTTACCAAGGCTTCTTCGGATGCATGAGCAATAGCATCAATACTTTTATAATGTCTTGCCAGTTTTTTGGCAACCGTTTCACCCACATATCGAATTCCTAAAGCATACAATACGCGCTCAAACGGAATAGTTTTAGATTTTTCAATGCCTTGAATTAAATTATCTGCACTTTTTTCAGCCATCCTTTCCAAAGGAATAACCTGCTCTTTTTTTAATTCATATAAATCAGAATAATTAGTTATCAAACCCTCATTTACCAAAAGCGCGACTGTTTCGCCTCCTAAGCCTTCAATATCCATGGCCTTTCTAGAAATAAAATGTTGAATACGACCAATAATTTGCGGATTGCAACCATTATAATTTGGGCAATAGTGTTGAGCTTCTCCTTCTTCCCTAACGAGTTCTGTATGACATTCAGGACAATGATTAATATATGTTGTTGGAACTGAACCAGAAGGGCGCTTAGTTAAATCTACTCCAAGTATTTTTGGAATAATTTCTCCGCCTTTTTCAACATAAACTTCGTCTCCTACCCTAATATCTAATTTTGCTATCTGATCTGCGTTATGAAGCGATGCACGTTTAACAGTGGTACCCGCTAGTTCAACAGGTTCTAAATTTGCTACTGGTGTAATAGCACCTGTTCTACCAACTTGATACGTGATACTATTCAATTTTGTTGATACTTGTTCTGCTTTAAATTTATAGGCCATTGCCCAACGAGGTGCTTTGGCTGTATATCCAAGCTCTTCTTGTTGTTGCAAACTATTAACTTTAATAACAACACCATCCGTTTCATACGGTAAGTTGTGGCGATGTGTATTCCAATAATCAACAAACTCCAAAACCTCATCAATTGAATGGGCTAACGTGGCTGCATCTGGTACTTTAAAACCCCATTCTCTAGCTTTTTTTAAACTTTCAAATTGCGTTTTTATACCCAAATTAGACCCTGTAAGGTTATAAAGTAAGCATTCCAATGGTCGTTTGGCAACCTCAGCACTGTCTTGTAATTTCAAGCTTCCTGAAGCAGTGTTTCGCGGGTTTCTATAAGGCTCCTCTCCTATTTCAATACGCTCCTCATTCATTTTATTAAAGCCCTCAAAAGGCAATACTATTTCACCACGAATATCAAATTTTTCTGGGTAATCACCTTTTAATTGAAGCGGAACAGACTTAATAGTTTTTACGTTTGCAGTAACATTATCACCCTGAAAACCATCTCCACGGGTAACCGCCTTTACCAATTTGCCATTTTCGTAAGTTAAACTAATAGAAGCACCATCATATTTTAATTCGCAGGTATACTGAACTTCTCCATCAACCAATTTCTTAATACGCTTTTCCCAATCTAGCAAATCTTCTTTTGAATAAGAATTATCTAAAGAATACATACGATGCTCATGTGGAATGGTTTCAAAATTTTTAGTCACCTCACCTCCAACACGCTGTGTAGGCGAATTAGCATCAAAAAACTCAGGGTGTTTTGCTTCAAGCTCTTGAAGTTCTTTAAGTTTTACATCAAACTCATAATCTGAAATTGTAGCGTTATCAAGTACATAATAATTGTAATTGTGCTCGCGTAATTCATTGCGTAGGTTTTCTATGCGTTCTTCTATCGGATTCATTAACTTTTATTTCCTTTTATCATTCTATCTTTTTTATAGATGTCTTGCTTTAATTCTATATTAAAAAAATTGTGATTACGTAATACAGTTATCATATCGTTACCAAGATACTCATTGATTTCAAAAAATAACAAACCCTTGTTTGATAAATTAATAACAGCAAATTCTGAAATAGCTTCATAAAACCTTAGTGGGTTATCATCTTTAACAAATAGTGCTAAATGTGGCTCGTTATCTAATACATTAGGTTTCATAAGATTTTTTTCTTTTTCTCGCACATATGGTGGATTTGATACAATAATATCGAATTTTAAGTCTTGAAATTCCAAATTTATAGCTTCAGAATTTAGAATATCAGCTTCAATAAATTCAACATTTACGGTATTTAGTCTCGCATTTTCTTTGGCTACTTCTAGTGCTTCTTTACTAACATCTAAAGCATATACTTTTGCGTTTGGTAAATGCTTAGCCAAAGTAATTGCTATACATCCACTACCAGTACCCATATCCAAAATATTATTTGAGCTATTTTTATCAACATGTTTTAAAATCCACTCAACTAATTCTTCTGTTTCTGGACGTGGAATTAAAACGTTCTTACTCACTTTAAAAGGCAAACCATAAAATTCGGTTTCACCTAATATATACTGTATTGGTTTCTGTTGTTTTAATAACTCTAAAGCGTTTAAAATGCCATCAGCATTCTCAACTTCTAAGGTTGAATTTAGTGCCAATTCTATTCTTTTTACTTTATAGAAAGAGTCAGCTAACATATAAAAGAAGTTGTCTACCTCTTCCGTTAAATAAATAGTATCTAATTCCTGATGAAATTTATATTGAATAGCCTTTAATTTCATAAATCCTTTATCATCCAAACACCACAAGAATAATGACCAGTATTACCTAAAGGTCCATCTAAATGCTTAAATCCGTAACTTTCATAAATATGAATGGCAGCCTTAAGTTGAGATGCCGATTCTAAATAACACTGCTTATAACCCAATTCTTTTGCAGTTTCCATACATTTTTCAAACAACTTTCGTCCAAAACCTTTTCCTCTTACTTTAGGGGAAAAATACATTTTTTGAATTTCACACACATCACTTTCAAAATCTTTTAAAGGTTTAATGCCGCCGCCACCCAAAACTTCTCCGTTTGCATCAATTACATAATAAACATCATTATCGTTTTGATAAGATTGATACATTCTAGGAGTTTCAGCATCAGAATAAGCAGTTCCTTTTAAAGGAATTTTAAATTCATGAAAACAACCCCTAATCACTTGCTCTATTTGGGTATTATCCTGAGGTTCAATTTCTCGAATAACTATAGTATCTTTGCTCACTTTAAAATGGTATTTTTATAGCTGTGAATATACATGAAAAATACATAAAACGCTGCCTAGAAATTGCAAAAAATGGTTTGGGAACTACTCGACCGAATCCCATGGTTGGTTGTGTTATTGTATATAATAATAAAATTATCGGAGAAGGTTTTACAAGTGCTTACGGTGGTAATCATGCTGAAGTAAATGCCATAAATTCTACTAAAAATAAAGACTTATTAAAAGAGGCAATTCTTTATGTTACTTTAGAACCCTGTTCGCATTATGGAAAAACACCACCTTGTAGCGATTTAATTATAAAATATAATATACCAAATGTGGTTATTGGTTGTGTTGATGATAATGAAAAAGTAGCTGGAAAAGGGATTGAAAAACTCAAAAATGGTGGTGTAAACGTCACTATAGGAGTTTTGGAACAAGAATGTAAAACTCATCACAAACGCTTTTTTACATTTCACAATAAAAAACGACCCTATATCATTTTAAAGTGGGCACAAACCAAAGATGGATTTATTGCTCCAGAAACCAAAAGCAAAAAAAAACCTGTTTGGATCACAAATGAATATTCTCAACAGTTAGTGCATAAATGGCGTGCGGAAGAACAAGCTATTTTAGTTGGTACCAATACCGTTTTAGAAGATAACCCGAGCTTAACGGCTAGACATTGGATTGGTAAAAATCCTGTTCGTGTGGTTTTAGATAAAAAAGAAATATTATCAAAAGATTTTAATGTCTTTAATGCCGAAGCTGTAACTATGTTATTAAAGGAAAATTCAGCTAAAGGGATTTGTAAAAAACTGCACGAAAAAGATATCAATTCAATAATAATTGAAGGAGGCTCCAAAACACTGCAAATGTTTATTGATGAAAATATTTGGGATGAAGCGAGGGTTTTTACAGGAGCTTCATCATTTCAAAAAGGTATAAAATCCCCTAATTTTTCGGGTAAATTGATTTCTGAAGAACAGATTGATTCTGATATTCTTAAAACTTATATGAATGATTAAAACCATTATTTTCGATTTTGGGAACGTTTTTATTAATCTTGATATTGAAGGCGCAAAAAAATATGCTCTAGAAAAATTTGGGGTTGATTCTTTCTCAGAAGAAATGATCGCATTTAATAGCTTTTATGAGCAAGGTCTTATTTCTACCGACGAGTTTGTCGAGTTTTATAGAAACAATTTCCCTGAACTTTCAGAAGAAGAATTAATTGAAGTTTGGAATTATATTCTCAAAGATTTTCCTGAACACAGGTTAACCTTTTTAAAGGCGTTAAAAAATACTTCAAAATATAAACTAATCCTTTTAAGTAACACTAATGAGCTTCACATAAATTGGATTAAAGAAGATATTTCCTTTTATGATGACTTCAAACAATGTTTTGATTCGTTTTATTTATCCCAAGAGATTAAACTACGAAAACCTAATCAAGATATTTTTGAGTTTGTTTTGAATAAAAATAATTTAAAAGCCAACGAATGCCTTTTTATTGATGACAATTTAGATAACATTAATACGGCTAAACAGTTAGGTTTTAAGACATGGCACATCAACCCCAACTCCGAAGATGTAACCAATTTACTCAAAACTAAAAGCGACTTGCTCTAAATTGACTGAAAAGGATACATATAATACGATAACCGTTGCCCCAGAACCAATTTTGTTTAAGGATAAGAAAAGTAAATTTTATGGTTACGCATTTCCTGTTAGCAATGAAGTAGATGTAAGAGAGCATCTTGATGTTTTAAAGAAGGAACATTCTGCTGCAAGACATTGGTGCTATGCTTACCAACTAGGAACTGAGAACATTGAGTATCGCGCCAGTGACGACGGTGAACCTTATAATAGTGCTGGAATGCCAATTTACGGACAAATACAATCATTTGAAGTTACCAATATTTTAGTTGTGGTTGTTCGATATTTTGGAGGTGTAAAATTAGGGGTTGGTGGTTTAATAAATGCTTACAGGACTGCCGCGCAATTGGTTTTGGAAGAAGCTAAAATTATTGAAAAGACTATAAACGTTGATTTTCTTATAAGTTTTGATTACAAAAACATGAATACAGTTATGCGCATTTTAAAAGAAAAGCAACTAAATATAATAAATCAAAAATTTGAAATCGGTTGTCAAATAATGATTTCAGTCAGAAAAAAAGAAGCAGAATCAATTTATGATATTTTCAATAACCTATTTGAAATAAACATTAAAACGCTATAAACTAACTTTCAATAGCTTTTAGTATATAATCGGGTGCTTTTATTGGTCGATTAGTTTTCATATCGATAAATACCAAAGTGGTACTAGCAGTTGTTAAAATTTCACCTAATTCATTCGTAATTTTATAGTCAAATTCAATCTTTGCAGTAGGTGTATTTTTAAGTTGAGTTTTTACATTAATTACATCGTCATAACCCGCTGATTTTTTATAGTTTATGCTTAAAGAAACAACAGGTAACATGACACCACTTTCTTCCATTGATTTGTAAGAAATCCCTAATTTCCTCAACCACTCAATTCGCCCCATTTCAAGATATAATGCGTAATTGCCATGATGTACCACTCCCATCTGGTCTGTTTCGCCATATCTCACTCTTATTTGTATTTCATCGAATTTCATGGGCAAATCTAAATATTTTTTTGTAGTTTCGGCAAAGGGCTAAACATGAGAAAAAAAATCTAGAAATTCAATAGCAATTCATTTTTTTTTTTAGAATTTTGTTCACATATTTGCCTCACTATAAAAGGGGGATATGAAAATGTCATTTTCATAACAATTCTAACTAACTAAGAAAACCAAATAAATTAACAAATGAGTGTAACTGCGCAATCGGTATGGAATAATTGTCTGGAATTTATAAAGGATAATATTCAACCGCAAGCTTATAAAACTTGGTTTGAACCCATAGTTGCAGTTAAACTCACTGATAAAGCTCTAAGTATTCAAGTTCCCAGTAAATTCTTTTATGAATGGCTTGAAGAACACTACGTTAAAATCCTTAAAGTTTCTCTTACTAAAGAATTAGGTGAAAGTGCCAAACTTGTTTACATAATTAAAATGGAAAACACCTATGGTAACAAACAACCTTTTACCGAAAAAATCCCTAGTTCAAATAGAAGTGCTTTAAAATCCCAGGATGTTGATGTTCCTTTAAATAATAAAAACCCAGAATTACGAAATCCTTTTGTTATTCCAGGTATTAGAAATGTAAAGATTGAATCTCAATTAAATCCTAATTACAGTTTTGAAAATTTCCTAGAAGGTGATTCTAATAGATTAGCAAGAAGTGCCGGTTTAGCGGTTGCAGCAAAACCAGGTGGCACCTCATTTAATCCTCTATTAATTTTTGGTGGTGTAGGTTTAGGGAAAACACATTTAGCACATGCTATTGGTGTTGATATTAAAGATAAATATCCAGAAAAAACGGTTTTATATATTTCTGCTGAAAAGTTTACTCAACAGTATATTGAGGCAGTAAAGAAAAATAATAGAAATGATTTCATTCATTTTTATCAGATTATTGATGTGTTGATTATTGACGATGTGCAATTTCTTTCTGGAAAAACAGGAACTCAAGACGTTTTCTTCCACATATTCAATCATTTACATCAAAACGGCAAGCAAGTTATTTTAACAAGTGACAAAGCACCTGTGGATATGCAAGATATTGAACAACGTTTACTATCTCGCTTTAAATGGGGGTTATCTGCTGAATTACAAAACCCTGATTTTGAAACAAGAGTTTCAATCTTAAAAAATAAATTATATCGTGATGGTGTTGAAATGCCTGATGAGATTATTGAATATGTTGCAAAAAACATTAAAACTAATGTAAGAGAACTTGAAGGAGCGATCATTTCTTTAATCGCTCAATCCTCATTCAACAAAAAGGAAATCACTATAGATTTAGCAAGAATTATTGTTGAGAAATTTGTTAAAAATACGAAACGCGAAGTTTCTATAGATTATATACAAAAAGTGGTGTCCGATTACTTCCAAATGGATATTGACACTTTACAATCAAAAACTAGAAAACGCCATATCGTACAAGCGAGACAATTGGCTATGTTTTTTGCTAAAAAATTCACTAAAGCATCTTTAGCAAGTATTGGTTCTCAAATAGGGAAACGTGATCATGCAACTGTTTTACATGCTTGTAAAACTGTAGATAATTTATCTTCAACCGATAAGCAGTTTAGAAAATACGTTGAGGATATTACCAAAAAACTTTCCGTTTAAAAACTTTTCATAATGACTAAAATTCTAATGGTTTGCTTGGGAAACATTTGTCGTTCTCCACTAGCCGAAGGTATTTTAAAATCAAAACTTTCTAAAGATTCTTTTACCGTTGATTCTGCTGGAACAGCCAATTACCATATTGGAAATCCTCCTGATAAACGTTCTATTGCGGTAGCCAAAAAATATGGCATTGATATTTCAAATTTAAAAGGTCGTCAATTTAATGCTTCAGATTTTGATGCGTTCGATTTAATATATGTCATGGATGAATCAAATTTCAAAAATGTCATAAAAATAGCTAGAAATGATGAGGATATTGCTAAAGTAAAATTCATTTTAAATGAAGTCTATCCGAATCAAAATTATGACGTGCCAGATCCATACTACGGCGGTGATGAAGGTTTTGAGAATGTTTACAAGATGTTAGACGAAGCATGTGATATAATAGTCCAAAAGCTAAATCATTAATATACATTTAAAATAGCAGCATATTTATTAACTTTACATAAAAAGCTGCTTTATGAAACTTCTACAACTTATTTTATTTTTTTGCAGTTTTAATTTATTGTGTTTTTCTCAAACAATTGAATTGCAATCATTTGGAACTGGCTTTTCTAGCCCTGTCGAGATTACTCATGCTGGTGATGATAGACTTTTTATTGTAGAACAAGCTGGCGTCACTAAAATACTTAATTCAAATGGAATGGTGAACGCAACCCCTTTTCTAGATATAAGCTCGAAAGTGGGCTCTGGTGGCGAGCGTGGTTTACTTGGTTTAGCTTTTGCACCGGACTATACAACTTCAGGTAGATTTTATGTTTGCTATACTGATAATTCAAGTACTTCGCAACCAAATAGTATAATTGCGCGATATACTGTAAGTGCAAACCCAGATATTGCAAATACCTCAGAAACAATCTTGCTAACTATTAGTCAACCTTTTAGCAATCATAATGGCGGAAAAATGGCTTTTGGAACTGATGGTTTTTTATTTATATCTACGGGTGATGGCGGCAGCGGAGGCGACCCTGGAGATAGAGCACAAAACACTACGACACTTTTAGGAAAGCTTTTACGAATTGATGTTAGTGGAGCAACATATAGTATTCCAGTCAGCAACCCCTTTTCAAGTTCAGCAAATGGTTCCAATGACCCACGACCAGAAATTTTTGCCATTGGGTTGAGGAATCCATGGAAATTCTCTTTTGATAAATCTAATGGCGATTTGTGGATTGCCGATGTGGGTCAGAATGCTTATGAAGAAATAAATAAAGTTACAGGTTATGGCAGTCCGGGAGATAACTATGGTTGGAGATGTTATGAAGGTGACAACCATGTATATAACAGTACTGGTAATTGTCCAGCTGGAGGTTTTAGCGCGACTATTAGGCCTGTTGCAGAATACCCTCATGTTGGCAGCGGGTGCTCTGGATCAGTTACTGGTGGCTATGTTTACAGAGGTTCAACTTATTCTAGCTTTGTAGGTAAATATTTCTTTGCTGATTATTGTACTAGAGAGGTTGGAATTTTAACCGATATAGGGTCATACCAATGGTCAATGACTATGCAGACTCCTAATATCACTCATGGATGGACAACTTTTGGAGAAGATGTTAATGGTGAACTTTATATTGCTGGTGGTGGAAATGTGTATAAAATTACAGATGCTAATTTAAGTACATCAGAAACTGATTCTTTTAAGTTTAAATTATACCCAAACCCCTCAAAAGAAAGCATTTTTATTGATTTTGATAATCGATTTAATGATGTTGAATTCGTTTCTATTTATAACATTCAAGGGCAAAAAGTGACAGATATTTCAAAGCCATTTAAAAAAGTACTTAATATTTCAACCCATAACTTTAAAAGTGGTATATATTTTTTAGAAATCAGTTTAAAGAACAAACCAAAAACTACTAAAAAACTCATTATTAATTAAATGAAAAACCTATTAGGTAAATTATACCTTATTCCAACCACTTTAGGCGATACTAATCCGTTAGAGGTATTGCCTATTTCAGTTAAACAGACGATTGAAAAAACAAATACTTTTATAGTAGAAAACGAAAAAACAGCTAGACGTTTCATAAAAAGCATATGTCCAGAAAAATCGCAACCTTCTCTTAAATTATTTTTATTGAATAAACACACTAATGAAGTTGAGTTACCCACTTTTTTAGAACCATGCACTAATGGCGTTGATGTTGGCTTATTATCAGAAGCTGGTTGTCCTGGTATTGCTGATCCTGGAGCAGATGTTGTAAAAATAGCACATGAAAAAAATATTAAAGTAGTTCCTTTGGTAGGACCGTCATCCATTTTACTGGCTATTATGAGTTCTGGAATGAACGGACAAAGTTTTGCTTTTAATGGATATTTACCTATTGACAAAGGTGAAAGAAAAAATGAAATTAAGCGATTGGAAAGGTTGTCATTTGAAAACAATCAATCACAGGTATTTATTGAAACACCTTATAGAAATAATAATATGCTGGAAGACTTAGCATCTTATTTAGAAAACAATACTAATATTTGCGTTGCTTGTGACATAACACTTTCATCAGAATTTATAAAAACACAATCAGCAAACTCTTGGAAAAAAAATATGGTAGACCTTCATAAAAGACCTACCATATTTATTATTCATAAAAACTAAATTTTACATAGCTTTTGCTAGTCTATCTGGTTTTATAAATGATGTGTCATATCCAGAAAAACGTTTCATATAATAATGAACCGTCGTACCATATCCATCAGCAAAATTATCTAATCCATAACTTCTTAAATAATTTTTTACACTACCTGGGCCAGCTAAATGTGCAGCTGCTAAAATTCCAGATTCTGTAACAATGATTCCATTAATACGCTTACCAACAAAATTCTTAATATCACGTCTTAGAATCCATTTGTTACGAGCTGTATTAGCAATAAATGCTTTTTCTTGTAAACTTGGGTTCTTTAAAAATTGATCTGGGTTTTTAATTCCAATCATTTTTAATGTTTCAGTACCAAATTGATATTTTCCTAAATACCCATAAGTATTAACCGAAAAATAATTACCACCTGACTCTTTAAAAGCTAAAGCTTCTTTAAAGCCTACAAATGATTTACCTAAGTATGGAGAAAATTCAAAATCAGGAGCTGTATTTGAAGCTATAAGATTTTTATTTTCATCTATACCATCATTTACATTATAATCTAAGTTTAAACCCTTAGTAGAGTACTTGCTTAAATCAATTGTTTCATTTGAGCGAAACGAAATATGTACTAGTATACATATTGTAAGTGCTATTGTAATATAACTTGCAATATTTCTTACCATAGTTTTAAATTTTTTTAGCATATTTTAAAACAAAATACACCTTGAAATTTGAGCGTGCAAAATTACATTTTTTTTTAATACTATCAAAACTAATCGTTTATGTGCTATTTTTAATTGTAGAATAGATGAAAAACACCTCCATTTTTATTAATTTCTAATGTCGGAAATGGTATTTTTATCATATTAAAAACATCAAAAATAGACTTCAACAATTTTGAATTTGTTCTAATGCCATTCAAATTTACATCAAAACTCAAATAGTATTGCCTGTAACGCGAATTACTTGTTAACACTTGGTTGTCAATATCTTCAACACCCGTAAGCATACCTTCAGCGCCATACCCTATTGCAATATTTAACCATTTTGGAATCTTACTATTTTTAAAAAACGAATGTAAATTAAAACTCAACCAATAAGTTTGCCCATTATAATCTTTCAAAGCTTGCTCTAGATACGTATAACCTAGCTTATCTGGACGTTGTGAAGCATATTTTGTTTGATGAAAAGAATATTTTAAGGCTATTCTTTGTTCTTTCCATAGTAATTCTTGCCCAATATACAGTCCTGTACCTGCTCCATTAGCTGCAATATCACCCCAAGAAAACCCCCATTCCTTTGAGAAACCATCAAGCACCTCTACAGCTGTTAAAAATGTAAAACCCAAAGTAGCACCGTAAAGCAGTTGATTTTTTTCACTTACCCCGCTCCAATCTAATAATTGAGCACCATGTTTACCTAGTTGATACGAAGTAAACACATGTCCAAACTTATCCATTTGCAACCACTCATCATTATCATTAATGGTGTGGAATTTAGACCTATCAAAATCTGAATACCAAAGTTGGTTAAGTCCAATAAGCGTTATTCCAGCGAAAGAAGCTTCAGAAATTACTACTAAATTCCGTCTAGGTTTGTTTAAGCTATCGCTTTTTGTTAGAAAAGAATCTAATTTAGATTGTGAAAAAGTTAATATGGGTAATAAAACAAAAAAAATGATATGTTTTATCAAGGCATTATTCACTATCTATTAATACCTTGTGATGATAAATACCTATGATATTCTCTAGCATTTACATTATGCTGTGCCAGTGTTTTTGCGAACTTATGATAACCTAAACGTTGTGCATCGGCAGCAAAATATAAATAATTGTGCTTTTCGTGGTTTAAAACTGCATCAATGGCTGAAATATCTGGCATAGCGATAAGTCCTGGTGGTAATCCCAAGTTTTTATATGTGTTGTATGGCGATTCAATATCTTTATGAATATTTAAAACACGTTTTATAACGGTATTTTTGTATTGCGGAAGTTGATATGCAGCAAATTTTAATGTTGGGTCTGCCTGTAGTGGCATGCCTATTCTTAATCTATTCATGTAGACACCAGCAATTCGAGGTTGCTCACTAGTCTGTTTCGACTCTTCATAAACAATTGATGCTAATGCAATTACTTGATCTGGAGATAAGCCGATATCATGTGCTTTTTGCATTCTCGACTCCGTCCAAAAACGCTTGTACTCTGTTAACATTCTGTCTCTAAATCTTTCAGCTGAAGTATTCCAAAAAAATTCATAGCTATTAGGTAAATACATTCCCAATACGGTTTCTTCTTTAAAATCGTTTTCATTTAAAAAAGTGGTGTCTTTCATAGCTTTTAAAAGCGATAAGCTGTCTGCTTCAATCTGACTTGCCACACGACCTGCCAACTTTTCTAGCGTTTCTTGATTATTAAAAGACAATTTTATTGGTAAATTCTTGCTTCTTATAGAATTGATGATATCATTATTGCTCATCCCTTTTCTAATTTCAAAACGACCTGCTTTAATATTAGTAGTATACTTTTTTCTTTCAGCTAAATTGTCAAAAGAGTCTATATCGTCTAACAAAGGTATTAATTGACTCCTTACTTCCTGATATGTTGCATTTGAAGGAATAAAAACATAGGCCACTTCATTATTAAATGACGTATTGGGTTTTAACATAGCCTTATAAACAAAGTTTGCAAAAAAAGCAGCAACCACTAACCCAATTAAAACTATGGCGATAAGTATTTTTTTTATATACATTTATTTATTGATTTATTAATTGAAACATATATTCATTTTTAAAGGAACCATTTACCTTATTCCAATCCTTCTTGAGTCCTATTTTTTCGAACCCTTGATTAGTGAAAAGTTTAATACTTGCCTTATTATCTTCAGATATATTACAATATAATTGATGTAATCCTAAATGGGTGAAACAATAACCAGTTAATAGCTTAAGCGCTTCCTTCCCGTATCCTTTTAGTCTATCTCCAGTTTCCTTAACCAAAATACCTACTCCAGCTTTACTATTTTTAAAATCGAAATCGAACAAATCAATCATTCCCAAAGCATTATTATCATAACTTGAAATAACTAGTCTTAATTGTTTGACTTCAAAAACATCTTTATGGGCATTTTCTAAATATTGTTTTAGCAAAAATTTTGAATATGGTGTCTGGGTATTACTTATTTCCCAAACATTTTCATCGTTTTCAATACTATGAATAAACTCTAAATCCTCTGGTTCTAAAGCACGTAAGTATATATGTTCTCCTTTTAAGGTAATCATATTTCTCCTTTAAAAACAAATGTTGCATGCCCAATGAGTAATACATTCTTATATTCATTATTTTCAACTTCAAATGAGACTTGTAATTGTCCACCTTCTACATTAAGGTTTACAATATTATTTTTAGTTTCCCCTAAATAATGCATTGCAATGGCTACGGCAGTAACACCTGTACCACATGACAAAGTTTCATCTTCAACGCCTCGTTCGTAGGTTCGAACCCTGAAGGTAGAATCAGATACTCTTTTTACAAAATTAACGTTGCTCCCTGCTTTATTATAAGGCTCTCCAAATCTAATTTTTGACCCTTTGGCTCTAATGTCAAAATCATCAATAGCATCTTCAAACTGTACATGATGAGGCGAACCTGTGTTTAAAAAGACATGATTTTCATGCTTTTCAATAGTGCTTACATCCAGCATTTGTAGCTTAACCATATTTTCATCTATAGTTGCTTGATGCAAACCATCAATCGCCTCGAAAACCGCATTGTTTTTAATAACACCCAAATGTTTAGCAAAAGCTACAATACACCTTCCACCATTTCCGCACATAGAACTTTCATTCCCATCGGCATTATAATAAACCATTTTGAAATCTAAATCATCATGGTTTTCTAATAAAATAAGTCCGTCAGCCCCTATGCCAAAACGTCTGTCACATAAAAATGCGATATGTTTGGTATTATTTTTGTCGAATTTTTGTTGACGATTATCTATCATCACAAAATCGTTACCTGTTCCTTGATATTTATAAAAAGTCTGTAGCATAATAAAGCACAAATATAGGAATATAAACCGTTTTTTTGATTGTTAAATAGTCGTTAAAATCCAAGTTAAAAATCGTTAAAAGAAGATTAACAACTCAATAAATATTTAATTTTAATCGTTGATATTATATTTAAATTTTAATAATTATGAAGAAGATTTTAACCCTAGTATTGGTTTCGGCATTAGGAGGTATTATTACCCTGGGAGCTTACAAACTATTTTTAGAAGAAAATAAACCTATTGTAGTAACTTCAACGGAAACAAATCCTGCGTTTTTACCAACTAATAATGTGAGCAATTTATTTAATACTGCAGAAAATCCAGATTTTACAGTGGCTGCTGAAAATACTGTGAATGCTGTGGTACACGTAAAAAACGTATCAATTAGTAAAGGACAATTAACACTGCAAGATTTATTTTCTGGTAGAAGCCCTCAACGTGCTCAAATGGGAACAGGTTCGGGTGTTATAATTAATGCTGACGGATACATTATTACAAATAATCATGTTATAAATAACTCGGATGAATTATCGGTAACATTAAATAATAACAAAACCTACAAAGCTGAAATAGTAGGTTCAGACGCAAAAACTGATATTGCTCTTTTAAAAATTGAAGCAGATGAAGATTTACCCTATGTAACGTTTGCTGATTCAGATAACGCAAAAATCGGTGAATGGGTATTGGCAGTTGGTAATCCTTTTAATTTAACGTCCACAGTAACAGCAGGCATTATAAGTGCAAAGGCTAGAAATTTAGATCCTACAGGAACTTATGCACAATCGTTCATTCAAACAGATGCTGCAGTAAACCCAGGAAATTCTGGTGGTGCCTTGGTAAATACTAATGGTGAACTTATTGGTATTAATACTGCTATTTCCTCTCAAACAGGATCTTATATTGGGTATTCTTTTGCAGTACCAAGTAATATTGCTCGTAGAGTTATTGAAGATATTATGGAATACGGTAATGTACAAAACGGTATTCTTGGTATTAGTGGTGGCGCCTTAAATAGCAGATATGCAGACGAATTGGGTATAAATGACACCGAAGGAATATATGTGGCTGAAGTAGTTGAAGATTCAGGTGCGGAAAAAGCTGGTATTGAAAAAGGTGATATTATTAAAGAAATTAACCATATTAAAGTTTCAAAATTTGCTGATTTAACGGGGCAAATTAATGCAAAACGTGTTGGTGATGTTGTAACCGTTACGCTATCAAAAAATGGTAAATTAAAAACGATTCCAGTAACTTTAACAAGAAATGAAACGTACACTTTACCATTGGTAGGACGAATTAAGAATGCTAAAAAAGAAGACTTAAAGAAGCTTAACGCGACTAATGGTGTAAAAATAATTGAGTTAAATAATGAATATGAATCCTATTGGAAAAAGAATGGTGTTGAAACAGGATCTATAATTACGTCAATAAATGACAAAAAAATTAACTCGGTTGATGATGCTCAAAACGCATTAAAAAGTAAATCACCTTACGAACCTTTAAGAATTGAGCTTATTAATAAAAATGGCGAAAAAGAACGTTATAACTTTAGATAATAAAACATTACCAAATAAATTTCAAACCCTTCAAAAAATAATTTTTGAAGGGTTATTTTTTTATTAAAAATATGCTACGAAAACGTTTGAGTTGTGCTATTTTTGCAAAAAATTTATCAACACAACCTAAACTATTTAATTATGAGTTTTAATAAAACTTATGAAAACGAATTAGCTTTTCAGGCTGATCGTAGAAAAGCAACAGTAGAATTTATTAAAATAATTAGTGATTTGTGGTACGACAAATCAATTGAATTAGTGCTTTTCAGAAATCAATTAATCGATAGAAACGTAAGTCAAATTTTAAACTTACATGAATATGCTGGTCAGTTTGTTCAAAAGCCCATTTCAATTTTTGATTCTGTTGAAATTGCTCAAGCAATTAAAACGCTTAATATTCCGCCAGCAAAATTAGATATCGGTAAATTAACTTACGAATATCATTTAGAAGATAATAAACATAATAATACTACAGCCTTTGTTGCTTCTAAACTAAAAGATGCTAGTAAAAATAATAGTATAAAACCTAAAGATGTCGTTCTTTACGGTTTTGGTAGAATTGGTCGTTTAGTGGCTCGTGAGTTAATGGCTCGTACAGGAAAAGGAAGTCAATTACGTTTAAGAGCTATTGTTACTCGCGGAAATATTGATAACCAAACACTTGAAAAAAGGGCGTCATTACTTAGAAATGATTCTGTTCATGGAGACTTTCCAGGTACCGTAATTATAGATGAAAAAAATAGCGCACTAATTATTAATGGCACGACCGTAAATATAATTTCAGCAGATGCTCCAGAAGATATAGATTATACAAAATTTGATATTAAAGACGCCTTAGTTATTGATAATACAGGTGCTTTTAGAGACCATGATGCTTTAAGCAGACATTTAAAATCTAAAGGAATTGATAAAGTATTACTTACCGCACCCGGGAAAGGTGTACCAAATATTGTTTATGGTGTTAACCATCAAGAAAATGACCCAGATTTAATCGACATTTTTTCTGCAGCATCATGTACTACCAATGCTATTACACCGGTATTAAAGGCTATTGAAGATTCATTTGGTGTAAAAAGTGGTCATTTAGAAACGATTCATGCTTATACTAACGACCAAAATTTAGTCGATAACTTCCATAAAAAGTATCGTCGCGGTAGAGCTGCAGCACTAAATATGGTTATTACTGAAACTGGAGCAGGAAGCGCAGTAGCCAAGGCGTTACCAAGTCTTGAAGGCAAGTTAACGTCAAATGCCATTCGTGTACCAGTACCAAACGGGTCGTTAGCAATTCTTAACTTAGAACTAAAAAACAAAACATCTCTTGATGGTGTAAATACTATTTTAAAGAAGTATGCTTTAGAAGGGGATTTAGTTGAACAAATAAAATATGAATTAAGTGATGAACTTGTTTCTAGCGATATCGTAGGAAGTTCAGCGCCTTCAATTTATGATAGTAAAGCTACCATTGTTAGAAAAGATGGTAAAAACATTATCCTATATATATGGTATGACAACGAATATGGTTATAGCCACCAGGTAATTAGGCTTGCAAAATATATTGCTAAAGTTAGACGTTATACGTATTATTAATTGCTAAGATCTAAATTATAAATTTAGTCGTATATACATTAGCCTCATTTTATGAGGCTTTTTATTTAATTATAGACGTATAGTAAACAATATTTTATAAATTAGTAAACCAAATAAAACTATTAAACCCTATCAAAAAAATGAATCCTATTAAATCTGCAGTTTTCTTAATCTTTTTTAGCCTATTTACTTTTACTTCTTTTGCTCAAACTACAAGTGATGACGAAGATAAATTATCTTTGAATAGTGGTACTATTGACAATCAATTTGAATATGTTCTTAGAAAATCTGGTAACTTTAGAGGTACTAACGGACAAATGTATGAGGCTGTAAAACTGAGCATGTTACTTACTTTACGCGCCCATGCCATAGATTCTTTAAAAACTCTTCGCAAAGATTTGGCAGACACGCAAGCAATTGTTGATGCACAGGCAAAAGAAATTACAGATTTAAAATCTAATCTTGGTGCTACTAAGGAAACTTTAGACAAAACAAATGCTGAAAAAAATAGTATGTCTTTTTTTGGCGCTCAAATGAGTAAAACAGGTTATAATGTATTAATGTGGACTATTATAGCTGGCTTATTAGCTTTACTTCTATTTTTTATATACAAATTTAAAAACAGTAACGCCATTACTAGAAATGCAAAAAAAGCTCTTGAAGAAATAGAAGAAGAGTTTGATGAGCATCGTAAAACGGCTTTAGAGCGCGAACAAAAAGTTAGACGTCAATTACAAGACGAGATTAATAAACAGAAAAAGGCATAAACTGTCAAAATTTCATAATCAAATAAGAAGGAAGTTTTGGAATAAATATTGCAATTATATACATGTTGATTTTTATAGTTTAATTTTAAAATATTTAAATTATGGATAAGAAACCTGTAACAAAAGTGCAATTAGTTGGGAAAGAAAAACAGTACTACTTTATTAAATTCCCAGATTTAAAAATCCCAGTAAAAGTTAACGACAACTTATACACCAAAATGCTTCATAGCAACGAATATGAGTTTTGTAACTTGAAAGAAGAACAACTTAAAACACAAGTTTCTTAAACCTTAAAATTTGGTAAAAAAGGTTGAATTCATAATAAAATGGATTCGACCTTTTTGTTTATATAAACGCCATTTATTAAATATCTTTTTAATTAATTTATCTTTGTGTCACTTAAATTAATGCTTTATGCGTATTGATATAATTACAGTTTTGCCTGAACTATTAAAAAGTCCTTTTGAGGCTTCTATTTTAAAACGTGCTATTGAAGCTGGTTTGGTAGAAGTTCATTTTCATAATTTAAGAGATTATACCACAGATAATTACAAATCTGTTGACGACACACAATTTGGAGGTGGTGCAGGCATGGTAATGATGATTGAGCCCATTGATAAATGTATTTCTAAATTAAAGACAGAACGCGACTATGATGAAGTAATTTATATGACGCCAGATGGCGAAACTTTAAAACAAGGTATTGCCAACCAACTATCATTAAAAGAGAATATCATTATTTTATGTGGCCACTATAAAGGGGTTGACCAACGTGTACGTGACCATTTTATAACCCGAGAAATATCAATAGGCGACTATGTCTTATCTGGAGGTGAATTGGGTGCTGCCGTACTTTGTGATGCTGTTATAAGATTAATACCAGGAGTTTTAGGTAATGAAACCTCTGCCCTTACCGATTCGTTTCAAGATAATTTACTAGCGCCACCAATTTATACTAAACCACGTGAGTATAAAGGCTTGAAAGTGCCCGAACTACTGTTTGGTGGTAACTTTGTAAAAATTGAAAAATGGCGAGAAGAACAAGCTTATCTTAGAACTAAAGAACGACGACCAGATTTGTTGAAGGATTAATTATAATCGTCGAAGTCATCATCAAATTTTCCTGTCATTCCATAATTACTACCTCCTCCATATTTTGTATACTTTGTTACTAGAAATGCTACTAACAATAAAATAAAAACACCACCACCTACAGTAATCCATTCTTCAAAAGTTGGGTCGTAATTAAATAAGAGCATTTTCATATTGTAAAATTAAATAATTACTTATTAAAATGAATTAATTGTAGTAAAAAGTGTTAAGGATAATAGCGACATCCTTTTGCGCAAGCAAAAGATACAGCGGTTAGTCTGACCTTTTGTTAAGCAAAAGGGAACACCATAAAAAATATAAATAAAAACGTTGCAAATTATTAATTAATACTTATTTTTGCACCCAATTTCGGGTTAACCTCTGGCGAAAATCGTGAATGTTGTTCTGAATTAATTAAATAATTTTAAAGATATGGAATCTTTAGTAAAGTATATACAAGACGAATTTGTAACAAAGAAAGAATTCCCAGAATTTAGTGCTGGTGACACCATTACTGTTTATTATGAAATTAGAGAGGGCGATAAAGTGCGTACTCAGTTTTTTAGAGGTGTTGTAATTCAAAGAAAAGGAACAGGAACATCTGAAACTTTTACCATTAGAAAAATGTCTGGTACTATTGGGGTAGAGCGTATTTTTCCTGTTAACTTACCAGCGTTACAAAAGATTGAAGTTAATAAGCGTGGTAAAGTGCGTAGAGCAAGAATTTACTACTTTAGAGGTCTTACTGGTAAAAAAGCTAGAATTAAAGAAAGTAGACACTAAGAATATATTGCTGCATATACAGCCCAAAAAAGCCTTGATACGTATCAAGGCTTTTTTTATTAACTTTTGTTAATAAGTATGGTTCATAAATAGTTGATATCTAATATCTTAAAAAGTTTGTTTTTTTGATTTGTAATTCTAAATTAGCAAAAGAAATAATAACAAACTTATGTTTGGTTTCGTCTCAACAACGAATTTGTATTATTTTCTAAATAAGGTAACGTTCTTTATAAAAATTGTTTTTTGAGGTTTTGTTATAACATGTGTATGCGTGGTACATAGCAAACCATGAAACCACAAAGTAGTCTAGCATGTGTAAACAGGCAAAAACTATGGTGGTGGAAAGCTTTGAAAGCAACATTAGCGAAAGCGAGGGTTGAAACAAGAGCAATGCTAATAGCAAATTTAACGCGCAAGCGAAGAGGGAGCTAAAGGCATCAAGAAAAACAGTTACTGAAACATGTAGGTAATAGGTCAATACATTTTGAAAATTACTGAAATGTTTCGTTGAAATAACAGCATTTAACTGAATGAATTTAGATGAAAATTTAAAATCACTTTAGTAGTAAATACTAAATAGGTTATATTATGTTATTTCGAGAAAGCCATGTCAACAGTAGATTAAATTCTGCAATGATATGGCTTTTGTTTTTTTACGACTTTTTGCGTTGTTTTTTAATGAATTCTTACCCTTGTTCCTCTTTTTTATTTTTATAATAAAACTAACTTATCTGAGTGTTTTCATAAGTTTATAGACTATTTTTAAAGTTCATTTTTTTGTATATTCGCAACGCTAAATTCAAGGCGTGTATAAAATGCGGCTTTATAGCAAAACATAATTCCAAAAAAATAACACCAATGTCTAAAATCATTTACACAAAAACTGACGAAGCACCAGCGCTAGCAACCCGATCTTTATTACCTATTGTACAGGCATTTATAAAATCTTCAGGCATTAATATTGAAACTAAAGATATTTCTTTAGCAGCCAGAATTCTTGCTGTATTTCCTGATTTTTTAAATGAAAATCAACGTGTTTCAGATGATTTAATGATGCTTGGTGAATTGGCAAAAAAGCCAGAAGCTAATATTATAAAACTACCAAATATAAGTGCTTCAATTCCTCAGTTAAAGGCAGCCATAAAGGAATTACAATCTCAAGGGTTTAATATTCCTAACTACCCTGATGAAGCTAGAAATGATTCAGAAAAAGACATAAAATCACGCTACGACAAAATCAAAGGAAGTGCGGTAAACCCGGTGCTAAGAGAAGGAAATAGTGATAGACGTGCGCCAAAGGCGGTGAAAAACTACGCTAAGAAAAATCCACATTCAATGGGTGCATGGTCTAGCGATTCAAAAACACATGTTGCTACAATGAGCAGTGGTGATTTTGCTCATAACGAGAAATCTGTAACCCTTGCTGATGCTACAAATGTTAAAATTGAACATACAGATAGTAACGGAAATGTAACTGTTTTAAAAGATAGCTTCCCCTTACTAAAAGGAGAGATTATAGATGCTACCGTAATGAATAAAAAAGCCTTGTTAAGATTTTTTGAAGAGCAAGTAGCCGATGCAAGAGAACAAGGTGTGTTGTTTTCATTACATATGAAAGGCACTATGATGAAAGTTAGTGATCCTATTATTTTTGGTCACGCCGTAAAAATATACTTTAAAGATGTTTTTGAAAAGCATGGAAAAGTTATCGAAGAACTTGGAGTTAATGTAAACTCTGGTCTTGGAAACCTTTTAGAGCGCATCAAAGAACTGCCTGATTCAAAAAGACAAGAAATTGAATCAGATATTGAGGCAACTTATAAAAATGGGCCTTCTATAGCCATGGTAAATTCCGATAAAGGGATTACCAATTTACATGTTCCAAGCGATGTTATAATTGATGCTTCCATGCCAGCTATGATTCGTACTTCGGGGCAAATGTGGAATTCTGAAGGTAAATTACAAGATACAAAAGCAGTAATTCCAGACAGTAGTTATGCTGGTGTTTATGCAGCAACTATTGATTTTTGTAAGAAGAATGGCGCTTTTGATCCAACAACCATGGGTACAGTTCCTAATGTAGGGCTTATGGCTCAAAAAGCTGAAGAGTACGGTTCGCATGATAAAACTTTCGAAATTTCATCAAATGGTGTAGCTCGTGTTGTTGATGCTTCAGGGAATGTTTTATTACAACACAATGTTGAAACCGGCGACATTTGGAGAATGTGTCAAACAAAAGACGCTCCAATTCAAGACTGGGTAAAACTAGCTATTACCCGTGCCAAAGCATCAGAAACTCCTGCAGTTTTTTGGTTAGATAAAAATAGAGCGCATGATGCAGAATTGATTAAAAAAGTTAATACTTATTTAAAGGAATACGATACTTCTAATCTAGACTTAAGAATTTTATCTCCAATAGATGCAACTATTTTTACTTGTGAAAGACTTAAAGAAGGAAAAGATACTATATCAGTTTCTGGAAACGTATTACGTGATTATTTAACTGATTTATTCCCGATTTTAGAAGTTGGAACAAGTGCAAAAATGTTATCTATTGTACCTTTAATGAACGGTGGTGGTTTATTTGAAACGGGTGCTGGTGGATCTGCTCCAAAACATGTTGAACAATTACTTGAAGAAAACCACTTACGTTGGGATTCTTTAGGAGAATTTTTAGCTTTAGCAGTTTCTTTAGAGCATTATAGCGAAGTAAACAACAATAATAAAGCAAAAGTTTTAAGTGAAACCTTAGACGATGCTACTGAAACATTATTGGAGAATAAAAAAGGTCCTTCTAGAAATGCTGGTGAATTAGACAATAGAGGTAGCCATTTCTATTTAGCTATGTATTGGGCTCAAGAATTGGCAAATCAAAATAAAGATGAAGCTTTAAAAGCTGAATTTACACCTATTGCAAAGCAGCTGTTAGACAATGAATCTATCATAGTCAACGAACTGAACGCTGTTCAAGGTAAAGCGGTGAGTATAGGTGGTTATTATGAGCCAAATGAAGCTCTCATTAACCAGGTGATGAGACCTAGCAAAACTTTTAATGCTATATTAGGTTAATTTAACTTTAACAATATTTTAAAGCTCCTTATTTAGGAGCTTTTTTTATACTTTTATAAAAAATTGCTTTTTTCATGAAAAACCTATTTTGGTTTGTTTTTACATTGTGTTTTTCTTTAAATGCCCAACAAAAGTTCACTTTAAGTGGTACGGTTTCCGAAGAAAAAAGTAATGAAACTCTAATCGGGGTTAATATAATTTTTCCTGAAATTCAATCAGGTGCAACTACAAATGAGTATGGTTTTTATTCTATAACCTTGCCAGAAGGAACATATAAAATCATAATTAGTTATTTAGGATACGAAACTATTTATGAAACCATTTTTCTCACAGAAAACATCACAAAAAGTTTTAGTCTTGTTGATGCTCTCGAAAATTTAGATGAAGTAATTATAACTGATAATATTGAAAAACTCAATATAAAAACACCTCAAATGAGTGTTAACAAACTCACTTCTAGCACCATAAAAAACATACCAGTTGTATTGGGAGAATCCGATATTATCAAAGCTATAACTTTACTTCCTGGTGTTACAAATGCTGGTGAAGGGTCTTCAGGATTTAACGTTCGTGGTGGTAGTGCAGATCAAAATTTAATACTTTTAGATGAAGCTACCATTTATAACTCTTCACATCTATTTGGATTCTTTTCGGTTTTCAACCCTGATGCCATAAAAGATTTAAGGCTTTACAAAGGCGGAATTCCAGCACGTTATGGAGGCAGAGTATCATCAGTATTAGACATTTATCAAAAAGAAGGGAATAATAAAGAATTTCATATGAACGGCGGAATTGGATTAGTTTCTAGTAGATTACTTGCCGAAGGTCCAATTATTAAAGAAAAAGGTTCATTTCTATTGGCTGGTCGTTCAAGTTACGCACATTTATTCTTACCACTTTTTGATATTAATAACATTGCTTACTTCTATGATTTAAACACCAAACTAAGTTATAAATTGAACGACCGAAACAATATCTATATGTCGGGTTATTTTGGTCGTGATGTTTTTAGAATTGAAGACACTTTTGAAAACATTTATGGAAACTCCGTTTTAAACTTTAGATGGAATCATCTTTTTTCAGACAAACTATTTTCAAATCTCTCATTAATTTATTCAGACTACTATTATAATTTAGAACTTAGTTTTGTTGAATTTGATTGGGTTTCAGGCATTCAAAACTTTAATTTAAAATACGATTTCAAACATTACATAAGCAATAAAATAAAATTACAATACGGATTAAACAGCATTTATCATAGATTTAATCCTGGTGACATAAAACCAACTGTGGAATCTTCGGGTATAAACCCATTCAAACTTATTGATAAATATGCTTTTGAAAATGCTATTTATTTAGACGCAGAACATAATATTTCTGATAAAATATCGCTTTCTTATGGATTACGCCTTAGTTCATTTCACCGTTTAGGACAAGATGGACTCAATGTTTATGAAAATGATGAAGCAGTACTATTTAATGAAGATTTTCAAATTTATGAAAAAGCATCACCCATTGGTACTGAAACATTTAAAAGAAGTGATGTTATTGCTAAGTTTTTTAATTTAGAACCAAGAGCTTCTTTAGCATATGAAATAACAGATAACAGCTCTTTTAAAATTAGTTATAATAGAATGAGTCAATATTTACATTTACTCTCAAATACAAACTCACCTACTCCACTAGACATATGGACTCCAAGCGGAAAATATATTAAACCGCAATTACTCGACCAATATGCTGTTGGGTATTTTAAAAATTTCAACAGCAACTATTCTTTAGAATTAGAAAGTTTTTATAAAACTGTAAAAAACAGAATCGACTATATTGATGGCGCCGATTTAATAGCTAACAACGCCATTGAGCAGGTAATACTTAATGGGCGCGCAAGGGCCTATGGATTGGAAGTTCTTTTAAGAAAAAATGAAGGCAAGTTTAAAGGGTGGATAGCTTATACATTATCAAAATCCGAACAACAAACTAAAGGCAGAAACGAAACAGAATTAGGAATAAATAATGGGAATTGGTACAACACACCCTATGATAAAACACATGATATTTCCTTTACGGGTAGCTACCAATGGAACGAAAAATGGCAAATAAATTCTAATTTTTTATTTCAAACAGGGCAGCCAACAACTTTTCCTAACGCTCAATATGTTTACAATGGCATGAATATACCGAGTTATAGTGGAAGAAACTCTGATAGGTTACCAACGTATAATAGATTAGATATTTCATTAAATTATACGCCAAATCCTAAAAAAAGCAAAGAGCTGCAAAGTAATTGGGTATTTAGCATTTATAATATTTATAATCGAAGAAACGCCAGTTCCATTTCGTTTAATAGAAATACAGATATTGGAAGAAATGAAGCAACCCGTTTGGCTATTTTCGGAATTGTTCCATCAATATCCTATAATTTTAAACTTTAGTTTTATGAAAAAAATTGTAATCATACTGTTAAGTTTAATTTTTGTTTCTTGTGAAGATGTTATTGATGTGGACTTAAAAACTTCCGAACCAAGACTGGTTATAGATGCTTCAATCAATTGGATTAAAGGAACACAAGGCGAAATTCAACTTATAAAACTTTCACTTACAGCACCCTACTTTGACGAGACTATACCTGCAGCCACTGGAGCATCGGTTATTGTTACAGATTCAAATAATAATACTTTCAATTTTATTGAAGAAGGAAGTTCTGGCGTTTATATAAATGATTCGTTTATTCCAGAAATTGGAGCGACCTATAATCTTACAATCAATTATAACAATGAAATATATTTAGCTAGCGAAACATTAATACCTGTTGTTCCAATTGAATTCGTAGAACAGAAAAATGATGGCGGATTTGCTGGTGATGAAGTAGAAATAAAAGCATTTTATACTGACCCAGGAGGAATTGAAAACTTTTATTTCTTTGAGTTTATTAAAACTTCTACAAGCGCCCAAAACCTAGAAGTCTATGACGATGAATTTACAGATGGAAATCAGATTTTTGCCTTTCATTCTGACGAAACCCTTGAAGCTGGGGATGAATTGATAATCCGAAACTCAGGCATATCGCAGCGTTATTACGAATATTTAAATATCTTATTACAACAAACAGATGATCAATCTGGTGATCCTTTTCAAACACAACCAGCAACAGTAAGAGGTAATTGTATAAATCAAACAAATTTTAGTAATTATCCTTTCGGATATTTTCGCGCTTCTGAAACGGATGTTTTTATCTATACCATTCAATAAATATAAATACCATCTTATATTTTTACTTATTTTTGAATTATGAGTTTTATCAAGACTACTGAGCAGGATTCTAATTACAATCATCTAGAAAAGATGAGTGTTTCAGAGTTGCTAAAAAACATTAATAAAGAAGATCAAACGGTTCCCAATGCTGTTAAAAAAGCTCTACCTCAAATAGGAATTCTTGTAGAAATCGTTGTAAACAAACTAAAAGAAGGTGGTAGGTTGTTTTATATTGGTGCTGGCACGAGTGGTAGATTAGGAATTTTAGATGCATCTGAATGTCCTCCAACTTTTGGTGTTCCCCATGATTTGGTTATCGGTCTTATTGCAGGTGGAGATTCTGCTATTAGGAAGGCAGTTGAATTTGCTGAAGACTCAACAACCCAAGGTTGGGGAGATCTTAAAGAATATAATATTTCAAATAAGGACGTTGTTATTGGTATTGCGGCATCTGGAACTACACCGTATGTTATCGCTGCTCTAGAAAATTGCAACAAAAACAATATTATTACAGGGTGTATTACATGTAATCACAATAGTCCATTATCCCAAACAGCAAACTATCCAATCGAGGTTATTGTTGGCCCTGAATTCGTAACAGGAAGTTCCAGAATGAAAGCAGGTACGGCTCAAAAACTAGTGCTTAACATGATAACTACAACCACTATGATTCAACTAGGTCATATTAAAGGTAGTAAAATGATTGATATGCAATTGAGTAATAATAAACTAGTTAACAGAGGTACAAAAATGATAATGGATGCACTTAATATAAATGAAATTGAGGCTCAAGCGCTTCTTAACAAATATAAAAACGTTCGACTAGCTATTCAAAACTATACGAATGCAGGAAAATAGAACTGATAAATCTGTACTCATGAAAGGTATCAAAATTATGATATTAGCTTTATTGAGTCTTTTTTTAGGCCCAATATTTCTGCACTTAGCTTTAAGTAACAAAGAAAAACCCCTTTATTTTCCATTATTAATAGTAGGCTGTTTGATTTGCATAGCGGCTATTATATTAATGTTTAAAGGGATAAACACCATAATGAATAGTATATTTAAAAATAAAAACTCTTAGTTTAAGGGTACTTCTTTTGGAGTAGTAGGATTATATCCGAAATTTTCGTCATTGATTGAAAATCCTTGTCTGTCTAAAATATAATTTATAATTGCATAATGATGAATAGTATGGCTGGTAGCTTGAGCAAATAATCCTCCAAAAGTATAAGGAATCTCAACTTTACCCAAACCCAGATCATCAATTACAACAATTTTATCTTGCATTTCAACTTCTAAAGTATTTAACCTATCAATTATACTATTCAAATATGCTTTAGCACAACTACAACTTGACTCTACCTCTTTACTTCTACTTCTTGCAGTTAAATCAATTTGATTATTTAAATCTCTATTAAAAATACAATCATAAAAGTCTAAAATATGCCTTAGATGAGAGCCTATACTTGAATGATAAGGAGGGATTGAATGATTACAAAATTCTTCATCGCTTAAACTACTTAATAAATTTCTAGATTTTTGGAGGGTTTCAATGGTAGACTTAATGATGATATTCATAATCACTAAAATAGCTAATTAAATTTAATTAAAATTATTTTCAATTAGTCTTACAATATCTATTTCCTTACACATATAATGGAAAAACAAAATCCTGTAATGTATCCTAAATAAATTATTAGAAAATACTTAGTACTAAACAGGTTTTTTAGTTATAAAAATTATCATTAAATTTAATTCTCCCTGAATGTAATTCTTATAACTTTTGAAAATAATTGATTACATATCAGCTTATTCAAAAACCTTTATTGGTTTTTTTATATTAATTTCTTCTCAATTAGTATGGTGCCAATCACAAATAGCTTTTAGCCATTTATCTATTGAAGACGGGTTGTCGCAAAATAGTATAATTAGTATGGCACAAGATAGTATTGGCTATATGTGGTTTGCCACTCAAGATGGTCTTAACAGATATGATGGAAATTCTTTTAAGATTTATAACAAACAATTTGAAGATATTACTAGACCCAATTTTAGTAGATTAGGAAAAATATATATTGACAAACAAAATAAATTTTGGGCAATTACAAACTCTGGAAATTTGGAGTTTTATAATCCTAAAGATGATGCCTTTTATAAATTAAAAACCTTCAACTCTGTAAGCACGATTATTCAAGATAATAAACTTAACACATACATTGGCACTTATGGAAAGGGTTTCTATAAAATAGATGCAAAAACAAAAGATACAATACAACTGTTTAAAAATCAAGATATAAATAAATCAATCTACGATTTTTTTCACCACAACAATCATATCTATATAGCTGCTTCTGGAGGACTTTTTGTTTTAAAGGAGAATGATTATCATCTAATTAGTAATAGCGATCCAAACCTAACATATAGCAGTATTGAAAGAACAAGCGACGGTACACTTTGGTTTGGAACTTTTGGAAGTGGTCTCTATTTTAAAAAACAAACAGATAAAAACATAAAACCATTTAAAGAATTCGGAAATATTAAGTTACCGGAAAATTTAAATATAGAAGACCTTCTGATTGATAGTAATGATAATTTATGGATTGCCACCTATGGAAAAGGAGCGTTCATATTGGACTTTGAAAAAAACAAAACCATAAACTTTCTTGAAAACAAGTCAGATCCTTTTGCAATTCATTATAATGATATTTTGTCTTTATATGAAGATAATACAGGCATAGTTTGGCTTGGAAGTGATGGTGCTGGCGTTAGTTATTATGATAGACATTTAATAAAATTTAATGTACTTACGAATAAACAAATGCCAAAGTCTGTAAATATTGATGTTGTAAGAAGTGTAACAACCAATGAGGTTGGTGAAATCTGGATTGGTACATCAGGTAAAGGACTTACTTATGTTGATATTGAAAAAAATATTTACAAAACATTTAAATCTGATAATTCGTGCTTAAATAGTAATCGTATTATTAGTTTAAGTTACTCTGATAAATCACTTTGGATTGGACATCAAGGTTTTGGATTAAATATTATGGAACCAGATGAAAAGTGTATAACATTTCCCGAAATATCAAATCATGTGATTTGGAAAATTGTACCAATATCACCTGAAAAAAGTTGGCTATGTACAGAAAATAAAGGTCTTATTTTGTTTGATAAATATCAAGGTATTGTTGAAGAATATAATAGTTCAAACTCAGCGCTCGTTACAAACAATATAATGACAATTGCCTTTGATAGTTTAAATAACATATATATAGGTACACAAGATAATGGTGTTTTTCTATTAGAGGGAAAAACAAAAGAAATCTCAAAAATTAATTTATTGTCGCATGGCATTAAATCGCTCATTATTAAAGATGAAGTTTTATGGGTTGGTACCAATGGTCATGGTCTTGAGCGATACGACTTGAAAGCTAAAAATGTTAAAAACTATACTAAAGAACAAGGGTTACCAAACAATGTGATTTATGGCATATTGCCAGATGATGATGGTAACCTTTGGTTAAGTAGTAATATTGGCTTAACAAAATTTAAAATAATTAATGAAAAAGAAACACCAATTATAGAAAACTATAACAACTATGATGGTCTTCAAGCTTTAGAATTTAATACTGGTGCCTATTATAAATCCGATGACGGAACTCTTTATTTTGGTGGTTTAGAAGGTATTAACTGGTTTCATCCTAGTCAATTTACATATAATACCGTTGAGCCTAAAACTATTATTACAGGACTTGAATTATTTAATAAGCCTATAGAAAAGATTGAAAACCATCAATTTAATCATAATGAAAACACAATAACATTTACGTTTTCGAGCTTACATTTTTCACAGCCAGAACGAAATCAATTTAAATACCGATTAATTAATAACGACCCAGATTGGATTAATTCTGGAAAGAGCAATAGAGCTCATTACACAAATTTAACTCCAAACACCTATGAGTTTCAGGTAATATCAAGCAATTATGATGGTGTTTGGAATGAAATTCCAGCCACTTATAGCTTCATAATAAAACAACCTTGGTACTTAACAAATACCGCAATAACACTTTACGTATTACTATTTATAATATTAGTTTATAGTGTTTACTTATATTTTAAATGGCGATGGCAAATAAAATTACAACTTCAGCTTGAACATAATGAAACTGAACGCTTAAAACATTTGGATGAAATTAAAACCAAACTCTATTCAAACGTATCTCACGAATTCAAAACTCCATTATCACTTATTTTAAACCCAATTGAAAGTCAATTATCAAAAAAAGATATTTCAAAAAAAGATAAAACCGAATTATCACTTGTACATCGGAATGCAAAACGCCTTTTAGATTTGGTAAATCAGCTTATGGATTTATCAAAATTAGAAGCTGGGAGTTTAAAGTTACAAGTAAATCAAGATGATTTAAGTCCCTTTATAAAACAACTTGTATCCTCTTTTAAATACGGTATAAAAAAGAAGAACATTTCATTAAAAAGTAGCATCCCAGATATCAAAAATGTTTGGTTTGACAAAGATGCTATTGAAAAGATTTTAACCAACTTACTGTCAAATGCTGTAAAATTTACACCAAAAAATGGGCACATCAATTTAAATATTACCACACAAAAAAACCATATAATAATTACTATTATAAACAATTATCATGCTCTTGACTCAAAAAACATAAATAATTTATTTACCAGATATTATAGAGCGAATTCTAATATAGAAGGCACTGGCATTGGGTTAGCTTTAGTAAAAGAATTGGTCTCTTTATCAAAAGGAAATATTGTAGCCAATACAATTAATACAAACGAAATTCAATTTACTGTTACCTTACCTGTTTATAAAGAAGCCTTTAAGGCTGAGGATATAAATGAAACATTGGAAATGAAGGAGTCTGTTACAGAAGACCAACATTTTGAAAACAATATCCCCGATGAAAAACCAATGATTTTAATTGTTGAAGATGACAACGATGTTAGAACTTATATAACATCCTTACTTAACTCCACTTACAAAGTTATAACAGCTAAAAACGGAAAAACAGGTATTAATAAAGCCCTTAAAAATATCCCAGACCTCATTGTAAGTGATGTTATGATGCCATTAAAAAATGGTATTGAGCTCTGTAATATTTTAAAACAAAATGAGCTAACTAGTCATATACCAATTATACTATTAACGGCTAAAAGTGATGACGAAAGTGAGCTAGAAGGCCTTAGAGCTAAAGCCGATGATTACATAACGAAACCATTTAAATCTAGAATTTTAGAGACACGAATTGCTAATTTAATAACATTAAGAAAAGCACTTCAAAGCCGTTATAGTCAAGAAATTATTCACAAACCTAAAGATATTGCCATAACATCCTTAGATGAAGTTTTTTTAAATAAGATAGAAAACATACTTATTAAAAACCTAGTAAATGAAACGTTTGATGCCAAATCTTTTAGTAAAAATATGTTGATGAGCAGAATGCAATTACATAGAAAACTAAAAGCGTTAACGGGTTTATCTACAACTGAATTTTTACGTTCACAACGTTTAAAATTGGCAGTTTCTTTGCTTAAAAAATCTGACCACACCATTTCAGAAATTGCTTATCAGGTAGGTTTTAGCTCTCCTTCCTATTTTATTAAATGCTTTAAAGAAAACTATGCTTGCACACCAAATGCATATAGAAACAATACTTAAAGTGTTATTATAATACCAATGTTACATAATTGTAACACTTTGTTACATATGTATTATGGTAAACAATGTCTTCAACCTAATTTTACCAAAAGCAATATTTATAGCAAGTCTCCTATCTAGCTAAAAACTAATAAATAGCCATGTTACATAAAAAAGATGAGCATGATAAAAATGAAGAGTCCGAACCTATTTATTTAAGTATAGACCACTTAAAGGATGGGACGTATCAATTCAATTTCATGTTAAAAGATAAAGTTATAAAGTCTATTAAACTTAAGAAATAAAGATGCTATTAATCAAGTGTGAAGAAGGGAACGATGAAGATACAAATTGGATTTGTTCCCTTTTTAAAGTTAAATAAGCAACAAAATATGAAACCAAAATTAATTTTTACTGTTCTTCTACTATTTACAGGGTTTCAAACCCAAGCACAACTTTTAGAAAAATTAAAAGAACGCGCTAAAGAAAAAGGTTTAGAAACCAGAGAAATTTCCATTGACACCTCAAACAATGCTAAACATAGAACTACATCATACGAAAAGGAAGAACTAACCATCAATTCTGCTAAAGACTTTTTTACATCAGATGTTATCATGCAACTATACCATGATAGTGATGCTGTAGTGCATACACAATATTTTGATTCTGAAACCATCGCCATGCGTACAGAATTTCCGGGCGATTCAGAAAAACCACTCTTCCAAGACCGTAAAGGTTTTATCTATGGTTATGATGATATTGAAGGTCAATATGAAAAAAGAACGCTAGCCTCATCTGGCATGATGGGGTTTATGATGGCTGGTATGATACCACAAGCCTACAAACTTCCTCCTGAACCCTATTTGGAAGCATTTCAAGCACTTGAAAACATGGAAATCGCCACCAGTTTTATGTTAATTGAGTTGGCATTTATATACAAACCCCACCATTTTGAAGATGATGATTATTACAGCCCTTCAAAAATTACATATAAAGGTTCTAATAATTGCACAAAATTTAGTTATAACGACGCCGAATACCCTGGAAGTTATATCCTTTTTGACGACAAAAGTCGCTTAATGGAATTGTATATAAACACCATCAATCCACAAGTAAAAGAAGAAGACCATCCTACAGGAAAATTTATTTACACCTATAAAAATGTTGATGTAAACCTTCCAGATGCCGTTGAAAAATCTTTGATGCCTGGGCCTTTAGGTAAATTAATTCCGCTTGAAAAAGGTCTTGAACCTTGGAAACACAATAAAAAAGACAAACAAAAAAAATAAAACTTTATAATTATGAATACAAAGAATATAACGCTTATTGTGCTAAGCTTATGCTTTAGCATGTCCGTAATGGCACAAGATCCTACCAAAAAAATCATGCAAGGTTTAATGGGTAAAAACAAACTAGACACAAAAAAATTACCTGACGTTTATGAATTTGATTGGGAATTTAAAACCGAAATTAAAACTGGTAAAGACGAAACCATGCAAATGAATTATCTCATCAATTCAGATAGTAAAGACTACTTTGGTTTGCAAATGTCTTCAGAGGAACTAAAAGGTAAAGGCACCATGCAAATGGTTATGGATTCCAAGGAAAAAGTAACGGTTATGTACATGGATATGAATGGCCAAAAGATGGCGCAAATGAATAAAATGCCCGAACAAAAGGCAAATAAAAATAATCCTAAATACAGTTATAAAGAAATAGGTACGAAAACCATTTTAGGCTTTACTTGTTACGGCATGCAAATTGAAAATGGCGATTATATTAACGATATCTATTTTACTCTCGATGCACCAGTTAATTTTAGTGCTTTTTTTGCATTCGCCAATAATAAAAATGCTCCAAAAGGATTCGATCCTGCCTTATTACAAGTATTAGAAGAAGATGCTCTCCTTATGGAAATGACGGGTACACACAAAAAGAAAAGCAAAAATAATTTTACAATGACGGCTATTAGTCTTGAAGAAAAAAACACCGAAATAAAAAAGGAAGATTATCAATTTATGAGTTTCGGAATGGGTTTTTAATCTAACTGTAATTAAAAAGTATCGGCTATTAATCTAAATACCAACCATTATGAAAAATATACAATACATCTTATTAATGCTTTTAATTTCTGGCTTCGCGTATGCCCAAAATAAAAGCATTAACTACAAGGCATTAATAAAGGATGACAGCAATAATGTTTTATCCAATCAAAATATAATTATTGAATTTTCAATTCTAGAAGGACCAGAAATAGCTTTTTCAGATGTAATCTACGCTGAAAGTCATACTGTAAGTACAGACGATAATGGAATTGTTATAGTAAATATTGGTGAAGGAATCCCTTTATCTGGGTTTGAAGATGTTTATAACCAATTAGATTGGAGAAGTATGAGCTTTTTTGGTTCACGCTTTTTAAAAGTACAAATAGATTCTGGCTCTGGACTCACAGATATGGGTACTACCGAGTTTAAGTCGGTACCTTTTGCATTATTTGCAGAACAATCGAACAATACAGGACTTGAATTAATAAACGAGGGTAGCGGAAATGGATGGCGACTAATAGGAAGACCGGAAGATTTCTATGGTCCAATTGCTGTAGGTGCAGTAGATTTAAGCTATAGTTGGGGGCCTTCGCCTACTAACGGTGCTACGGGAAATTATGCAACTGCTGTGGGATTAAATACAACTGCATCGGGTCAAAGCTCCTTTGCATCAGGGGTTGGCACTATAGCATCACAAGCACAAGCTACTGCTATGGGTGCAGGAACCGTTGCTTCTGGGCATTCTTCCACCGCAATGGGAATAGGCACCAGAGCAGAGGCTCCCAACTCAACGGCTATAGGTCTTTATAATATTGGTGGAGGTGACCCATTGTTGGCATCCTCTACAGATCCCTTGTTCGAAATTGGAAATGGAAATTATGTAGATGGAACTAATGATAACCGCTCTAACGCTTTAACAGTATTAAGAAATGGAAACGCAACATTATCAGGTACACTTACTCAAAATTCGGATAAACGATTAAAAACCAATATTGCGGCAATACCGTACGGATTAAAAACTATTTTAAAATTAAAACCAGTTTCTTACAATTGGAAAAAATATCCAGAACAAGTCAAAAAATCCTTCGGGCTTATAGCGCAAGATGTCCAACCCATCATAAATGAAATTGTAAGTATTGGTATAGATAAAGACCAGACATTAAGTGTTAGCTATAATGAGCTAATACCCATACTAATAAAAGCCATACAAGAACAACAAGACATTATAAACAAGCAAGATGCAAAAATCAATGGCTTAACTGCAGAACTAGAGCAATTAAAAACACTTGACCAACGTGTTAAACAATTAGAAGCATTAACTAACGGTCAGCAATAATCTAAACTTATGAAAATTGAACTTACAGCTTTAATGATACTACTAACCTGTTCTTTACAGGCGCAAATTATTGAAAAATTCAGTATTGACAGTGGTGGGGACAACTTTAGTAATGGGAGTATTCAATTATTATATACCATTGGAGAAGTTAATGTGCAAGAACTAAGTACCGGAAACACAATAGTTTCTGAAGGGTTTATTAACTCAAGCAATTCAGGTACTTTGGGTATAAACAATCTTCATTGGAGTCAGAATAAAATTATTGTTTACCCTAATCCAACCTCAAGATTCATAAATATATCTTCAGAGGTTTCAATTACTAAAATTGAAGTTTTTAATTTACTAGGAGAAAATATATTTACTACATATACTACTAATTATATTGATTTAACCAATTTAAATTCAGGTATATATATGATTAATATTCATACGGAAAACGGACATGTAACAAAAAAAATAGTTTTAAAATAACATACTGCCAACTCTAAAATAATCAATAAAACACCTAAAAATTTTAAATCATGAATCTAGTTAAACAAACAAAAATTTTATCATTGTCAATATTGATATTATTCGTTTTTAGTTGTAAAACAGATAAAAAAGAACAAAATAAAATAAAAAAGGACATAGAAAAACAACAAAATTATATTGAAATCATAACTCGCAGTATGGAGTTTATTTGTCCAGACACCATTTCTTCAGGTTGGAACACTTTTAAATATTATAATTTATCCAACGAAACACACTTTTTCTTAATGGATAAATACCCAGAAGGAAAAACTATAGAAAATACTTTAACAGACATAGCTCCTACATTTGAAAAAGGAATGGATTTAATAAATGAAGGAAAGTCACAAGAAGGTTTTGCCGAATTTAACAACCTTCCAGAATGGTTTTTTAGTGTTCAATTTTGTGGTGGTTCTGGTCTCATAGGACCAAAAAAAACATCAACCACAACAATCAAATTAGATCCGGGATATTATATTATGGAATGCTATGTAAAAATGCCCAACGGTAAATTCCATACATCTATGGGAATGGCTAAACCCATTATTGTAACAGATAAAGATAGCGGAAATATCCCTCCTACTGCAGATGTCAATATTAGTATTTCTAAAAATGAGGGAATTACATATACAGGGAATTTAAGTAAAGGAGAACACATTTTTTCCGTCAACTTTGTAGATCAAGGTCCGCATGAACATTTTGTTGGTCACGATGTAAATTTAGTAAAACTAGATGCTAATGCAGATATTGAAAAACTGGAAGCTTGGATGAATTGGTCAACACCTTTTGGTTTAAAAACGCCTGTACCAGCTGGTGTAACCTTTTTAGGAGGTGTAAATGAATCTCCCGCTGGCTCCGTAGGCTATTTTAAAGCTACTCTAACTTCTGGTAAGTATGCCTTTATTTCTGAAGTACCAAATAACAAGGAAAAAGGTATGCTAAAAATATTTTCAATAACAGAATAAATATTTATATAAAACAAACTCCCTTCATGTTTCCATGAAGTGGGTTTAAAAAAGGTAACGACTCTGCGCTCTCACAAATTTAGTACCATCGGAACTAATAGGCTTAACTTCCTATAAAGTCCGTCTTATTTAATTAATAATAGCTTTTTACTTATTTCAGTTTAGTTTATCACAAAAAAAATCCCCAAC
>NZ_JAKKDV010000008.1 GCF_021728415.1 Flaviramulus multivorans
ATGTTTATGAACTTTTTTTATCTTTTACTAGCTCGTTTCCTTGCTAAGCGGGTGCAAATATAAAACCCTTTTTTTAACCCCACAATACTTTTTCAATCTTTTTTAGAAAAACTTTTTTTACCCTTTCTGAAAAATATCCCACCGTGGAAATGAACTTTTGCACAAACAGTACTTAACCGTTTTTGCGGGTGCAAACATAATACCTATTTTTAAATTTACAATGCCTTTTTTGGACTTTTTTTGAACAAGTTTTTAATGCGCTAATTATAGGTGTCTTACGCTCACACTTTTTTAGTTTTTTTATAAATTTTAAACTTTAAAAATATTTTAAAGCCTTTAAATTTTTATTGGATTTTGATTGAAAATATAGCGTTAGGGATTGTAGCGGCATCCTTTTTTGAGACACGAGAAAAAGATATAGTGGAAAGCCCGACCTTTTTAATAAAAAAGGGAACGCCCAAATATTTAAATAAATTATACCTATATATATATTGTGTGGGTTTGTTTATACTATTATCTTTGCAGCCGGATTTTAATTTATTTTAATGATACATATTACATTACCGGACGGCAGTGTGAAGACGTTTGATGAAGGCGTTACACCAATGGATGTTGCAAAAAGCATAAGTGAGGGATTTGCGCGAAACGTGATTTCGGCAAATTTTAATGGTACAACTGTTGAAACTGTTACACCATTAACTACTGATGGCTCTTTGGTATTGTATACATGGAATGACGATGATGGAAAAAAAGCCTTTTGGCATAGTAGTGCGCACGTTTTAGCACAGGCTATTGAAGAACTGTACCCTAGTGCTAAGCTTACTATTGGTCCTGCTATTGAAAATGGGTTTTATTATGATGTAGATTTTGGAGAGCAAGCTGTTTCGGAGAACGATTTTAAAGCGATTGAAAACAAAATGTTGGAGATTGCCCGCGAAAAGCATGATTTTAAGATGCGTTCTGCTAGTAAAGCTCAGGCTTTGGCTATATATAAAGATAATCCGTTTAAAACGGAACTTATTGAAAATTTAGAAGATGGCACCATTACATTTTGTGACCATTCTACATTTACAGATTTATGCCGTGGTGGGCACATACCAAACACGGGAATTATTAAAGCGGTGAAAGTGTTAAGTGTTGCTGGTGCTTATTGGCGCGGTGATGAAAACAAACCACAGTTAACGCGTGTTTATGGAATTTCGTTCCCAAAACAAAAAGAACTCACCGAGTATTTAGAAATGCTTGAAGAAGCCAAAAAGCGTGACCATAGAAAACTTGGTAAGGAACTTGAGCTTTTTACTTTCTCGCAAAAAGTTGGACAAGGTTTGCCTTTATGGTTACCAAAAGGTGCTGCATTACGTGAACGTTTAGAAAATTTTTTAAAAGCTGCGCAGAAAAAAGCTGGTTACGAAATGGTGGTTACGCCACATATTGGGCAGAAAGAACTTTATGTTACTTCTGGTCATTATGCTAAATACGGAGCAGATAGTTTTCAGCCTATTAAAACACCAAAAGAAGATGAAGAGTTTTTGCTAAAACCCATGAATTGTCCGCATCACTGTGAGATTTATAAAAGTAGCCATTGGAGTTACAAGGATTTACCTAAGCGTTTTGCAGAATTTGGTACAGTTTATAGATATGAGCAAAGTGGTGAGTTACACGGTTTAACTCGTGTTAGAGGGTTTACACAAGATGATGCGCATTTGTTTTGTACGCCAAAACAATTGGATAAAGAGTTTAAGGATGTTATCGATTTAGTACTTTATGTATTTGGATCGTTAGGGTTCGAAAACTTTACTGCGCAAGTTTCTGTAAGGGATCCTGAAAATCCCGACAAGTATATAGGAGATGTAGCCAATTGGGAAAAAGCTGAACAGGCCATTATTAATGCTGCTACTGATAAAGGTTTAAATTTTGTTATTGAAACTGGTGAAGCTGCTTTTTATGGTCCTAAGTTAGATTTTATGGTGAAAGATGCTTTGGGCAGACGCTGGCAGCTTGGAACCATACAGGTTGATTATAATTTACCCGAGCGTTTTGAGCTAACCTATAAAGGTAGCGATAACGAGCTTCACAGACCCGTAATGATACACCGTGCACCGTTTGGAAGTATGGAACGTTTTGTGGCATTATTATTAGAACATACAGGTGGTAATTTTCCACTTTGGCTTATGCCAACCCAAGCTATAATATTATCAATTAGCGAGAAATATGAAAAATACTCGCAAAAAGTTTTAAATTTGCTAGAAAATGACGAAATTCGCGCCCTCGTAGATCATAGAAACGAGACCATTGGTAAGAAAATTAGGGAAGCAGAAATGCAGAAACACCCTTATATGATTATCATCGGAGAGCAAGAAGAGCAAGAAGGCAAAATCACTGTGCGTCAGCATGGTGGGGCAGATTTAGGCATGATTTCTGTAGAAGCTTTCTCAGAAATAATAAAAGAAGACATTAAAAAAACGTTAAAATCGTTTTAGAAAATAATAAGTTTAATTTAAAACCATAACGCCATAGCAATTAGAAGAAGACACGAACCTAGAAGGGTTTCACAAGAGGATAAACACAAAATAAACTCTAAAATTACTGCACAAAAAGTACGCCTTGTTGGAGATAATGTAGAGATTGGTATTTATACCAAAGGTGACGCCATGAGGATAGCTAATGAGCAAGAATTAGATCTTGTGGAAATTTCTCCGAATGCTGACCCACCTGTTTGTAAGGTTATGGATTATAAAAAGTTTCTTTATGAGCAAAAGAAACGTGATAAGGCTTTAAAATCTAAAGCTACAAAAGTAATTATAAAAGAAATTCGATTTGGCCCTCAAACAGATGACCATGATTATGAATTTAAAAAGAAACATGCTGAGAAGTTCTTAAAAGAAGGAGCAAAATTAAAAGCTTTCGTATTCTTTAAAGGGCGCTCGATTATATTTAAGGAACAGGGGCAAATTTTATTATTAAGATTAGCTCAAGACCTTGAAGAGTTTGGAAAAGTGGAACAAATGCCTCGATTAGAAGGTAAACGAATGACCATGTTTCTAGCTCCGAAGAAATAAAAAATACTGAGAAATCAGGATTACAGATAATTAAGCGAAATAATTAAAAACTAGGAGAAGAAAATGCCTAAAATGAAAACAAAATCTAGTGCCAAAAAACGTTTTAAGTTAACAGGTACTGGTAAGATTAAAAGAAAGCACGCTTTTAAAAGTCACATCTTAACAAAGAAGTCGAAAAAGCGTAAGCTAGCGTTAACACATGATACATTAGTACATAAGGCTGACGAAGATAATGTTAAAACCATGTTACGTTTAAAGTAATAAGGTTTTAACCGGTTAAAACAATTTATAAACCCTGGAGTTAGGCTAATAAAAAAGTGTCAATTAAAATTGACCGCCTACTACAAAAAACAATTAAAATTATGCCAAGATCAGTAAATTCTGTAGCAAAAAGAGCCCGAAGAAAAAAGGTTCTAAAACAAGCAAAAGGTTACTTCGGACGTCGTAAAAACGTTTGGACAGTAGCAAAAAATGCGGTTGATAAAGCGATGCAATACTCGTATAGAGACCGTAGAAACAAAAAGAGAACATTCCGTGCTTTATGGATTACGCGTATTAACGCTGGAGCCAGAGAACATGGTTTATCTTATTCTCAATTTATGGGTAAATTAAAAGCTAATGATATTGAGTTAAACCGTAAGGTTTTAGCAGATTTAGCTATGAATAACCCAGAAGCTTTTAAAGCTGTAATTGATAAAGTAAAATAAGGCGTTTCGCCTATTGTAAAACATATTATTCGCTTAATAAAAAATCCGATTCGAAAGAGTCGGATTTTTTTATGCTAATATTGTAGAAAATTACCCGAAATAATAGAATATTAAATTTATAGTTTAAAATACAACATGAATCTATCTCAAATAAAATTGGTCGTTACAGATATGGATGGCACACTACTTAACTCAAACCATGAAGTTAGTAGCTTATTTTTTGAGCTATTTAATGAGTTAAAAAAGCATAATGTTTTTTTCGTTGCAGCAAGTGGTAGACCATATTATAGTATTGTTGATAAGTTAAACTCCATTAAAGATGATATCATTATTGTTGCAGAAAATGGTGGTTTAGTGATCAGAAAGGATGAACTACTGCTTTCAACACCGATAAAAAGAGACAATTTGCTTGAAATTGAAGCATTAATAGAGTCCAAAACTGATATCCACCCCATTTTTTGCACAAAAGCCAAAGCTTATTTTAGTCACAGGTCTAGTTCAAATGGTTATTTCAATTCTTTATTAGAATATTATCCTAACTACGCTATAATAAAAAGCACAAAAGAGATTAAAGAAGATATTATTAAAATAGCCTTGTATAATTCAGAGGATTCTGAAAAGCAAATTTATCCACATTTTAAACATTTAGAACCAAACTATAAGGTTAAAATATCTGGAAAACATTGGGTAGATGTATCGGACGATTTGGCCCACAAAGGGCATGCCATTGAGTTAATTCAAGAAAAATATAATATTTCACCCGAGGAAACTTTAGTTTTTGGTGATTACAACAATGATATTGAAATGCTCAAACGCGCATCATATAGTTTTGCAATGGAAAATGCCCATAAAAATGTAAAAGAAGTTGCAAACTACACAACGAAAAGCAACGATGATTTTGGTGTGGAATTTATTTTGAAAAAACTTATTGAGTCGAAAGTTAATTACCGAAAACTGTAATAACTATGCTTCTTGAACTTGCATAATCTCTATGTTCGCATAGATAAATACCCTGCCATATTCCTAAGTTGAGCTTGCCATTTGTTATTGGAATTTGTATCGAAGCACCTAAAAGAGACGATTTTATATGTGCAGGCATATCATCTGACCCTTCAAAGTTATGTTTATAATACGGTTGATTTTCAGGTACCATTATATTAAAATGGCTTTCAAAATCTTGTCGTACAGTAAAATCTGCGTTTTCATTAATTGTTAAACTAGCCGAAGTATGTTTTATAAACACTTGTAATTGACCAATATTAATTTGAGTCATTTCTGGAATCGCTACTAATATAGAATCAGTTATTAGGTGAAATCCTCTTTTAAAAGGTTTTAATTGTATTTCTTTCTGAAAAAATTTCATATTTATATATTTCAAATATAGATTATATACTGATTCCTTATTATTAAAAAAATTAAATGAGAATAATTTTTATTAAATTAACGCAACCTTTTTAAATTACATTCATCTATTAATATAAACCAATTCTATTAATTATGAAACCCTATTTATTTATATTTCTTATAAGTTTTCTATCATTAACCAACTGTTCTATTGGTAATGATGACAATACGCAACCACAAGTTGTTGAAGTCTATTGGAACTTAATAAACGTAACTGGTGGTATTGCTGGTGTTGATGAAGATTACGCTTTAGGTGAAATTATTTGGAGATTTAATGAAGCTTCTGGTGTTTTAAGTGTTGAAAATAATAATACCGATGACACTAAACAGGATGGTTTAGACTCTGGCGACTATACGTATTCTATTTTAGATGATAATGGCGATTTATTTTTAGTTGTTGATTCAGATGAAATGGGCCATTTAACTATTACAGCCAATGAATTTATTTTAAACGAAAATGAAACTTCTCAAGGTAGTGGTGCTGATGGTTTTATTTATACTTTTAGAAAAACCACAGTCACAGAGTAAACCATTATGTTTTCTGCTTTTTCTTTCTAGCAGCTGGAAACAAAACGTTATTTAAGATAAGTCTATATCCTGGTGATGTTGGATGCAAATCGAGTTCGGTTTTCGCATCACCTACCCTATGTTGATAGTCTTCTGGATCATGTCCACCGTAAAATGTAAAAAAACCTTTTCCTTTAATACCATGAATATATTTTGCTTCTCCGTTTAATTTGGTTTCACCCATTACTAAAACATTCGATTTAATTTCATCTCTAGCAAATGATGTTGTTTGCCCCATAAACCCTTTTACCAAAGCAGTGTGATTTTGGCATAACATGGTTGGAATAGGATCCCATTTTGCAGAAAATTCCATAAGTGAAAAATAGTCGCTTGTTTTAGGAATCATACGTTTTCTTGTAGTATCAATAGATGAAAACTCATAAACCAATGGACTTCTCTCCAGAGTATAATTTGTAAATGCAAAGGTTTTATTGTAATCAATTTTATTTTGGTAACCTGGGTCACTTCCATCACCATCAAACATCGGTTCGCAAATATCAATACCTTCAGCAGATAAAGCAATATCAAAACTATCTGTTGCACTACACATAGCAAACATAAAGCCACCACCTATTACATAATCTCGAATTTTTAGAGCCACTGCTAATTTTTCTTCAGACACCTTATTATAACCTAATTTTTCAGCTAATTTTTCAGCATCCTTTTTTTCTTGAATATACCATGACGATGCTCTATATTGGGCATAAAATTTCCCAAATTGACCAGTAAAATCTTCATGATGCAAGTGTAACCAATCAAAAAGTAGTAAACCATCATTTAGTACTTCTTCGTCATAGACAGTTTCATAAGGAATTTCGGCATATTGTAGAACCATGGTTACAGCATCGTCCCAAGGCTGATTCCCATAGGGTGTATAGACCGCTATTTTTGGTGCCTTTTCTAAAATAACAGCTTCCATATTTTGACTAGGACTTGCTATTTCTTCTAAAATACTCTCAGCTTTTGCATTAGAAATTACTTCAAAAGAAACACCTCGTATTTGACATTCACGTTGTATATCATCCGAATCTGGTAATAAAAACGAACCGCCTCTGTAATTAAGTAACCACTTTACTTTAAGTTCTTTTTTAAGCGTCCAATAAGTGATACCGTATGCTTTTAGATGGTTTTTTTGTCCTTCTGCATCCATAGGAATCAGAATGTAAGATGCGAATGCATTGACCGAAAAGAATAACAGTATGATGATTAATGAGGCCTTTTTCATAGACCGAAAGATAATCAAAAATTATTTTTATTGGATAATGTTTAACAGGAGTTTAATTATTAAAACGGCACATCATTATCTTCATCCTCATTAAACGAGCTACCAAAAGCTTGGTCCGGACTCGCTTTAAAATTATCTGATTTAAATGTATCATCGTTTGCAGCGGCGTTCATTTTCGAGTGAAATTCAAAAGGTGAGTCAAAATCATCTAAATTATCAAACTTACCTAAATGACCAATAAACTTCAACCTAATATTATCTAAACCTCCGTTACGATGTTTTGCAACAATAAATTCTGCCTGTCCCTCAGTTGGCGAGCGTTCTTCATCATCCCATTCATCAATTTTATAATATTCTGGCCGGTAAATAAAACTTACAATATCTGCATCCTGCTCAATAGCACCTGATTCACGTAAATCGGATAATAATGGACGCTTGCTTCCGCCACGTGTTTCAACCGCACGAGATAATTGGGATAGGGCTATTACTGGAACATTTAGCTCTTTTGCTAAGGCTTTTAGGTTTCTGGAAATCATTGAAATTTCTTGTTCACGATTTCCTCCATGTGAGCTACCTCCAGTCATTAACTGTAAATAATCAATCATGATAAGCTTTATACCATGCTGCGAAGACAAACGGCGTGCTTTTGCTCTTAAATCGAATATTGAAAGCGATGGTGTATCATCAATAAATAATGGGGCTTTTTCTAATCCTTTAACTTTTACATTCAGTTGTTCCCATTCATGTTTTTCAAGTTTCCCTGTTCTTAATTTTTCGGAAGACAGTCCTGTTTCACTAGAAATTAAACGCGTAATTAATTGTACTGATGCCATCTCTAAAGAGAAAAACGCTACTGGTATATTTTGATCTACCGCTATATTTCTAGCCATAGATAGTGTTAATGCGGTTTTACCCATACCAGGACGTGCAGCTACAATAATTAAATCGGATGGTTGCCAACCCGAAGTTAATTTATCGAGTTTATTAAATCCTGTAGGTATACCACTAAGCCCTTCTTTGTTAGAAATTTCTTCAATTTTCTTTTTAGCCTGAATTACTAAATCTTGAGCTGTTTCACTGGATTTTTTAATATTACCCTGTGTTACTTCATATAACTTCGATTCAGCCTTATCTAATAAATCGAAAACATCCTTAGTTTCATCATAGGAATCCTCAATAATTTCGCTTGAAATTTTTATTAAACTTCGTTGAATAAATTTTTGCAAAATAATACGAGCATGGAACTCAATATGGGCTGAAGAAGACACTTTTTGAGTTAAAGCAATCAGGTAAAAATCACCTCCAGACAATTCTAACTTTGAATTTTTCTTTAACTGCGAAGAAACCGTTAATAAGTCAATTGGTTCACTATTTTCAAATAACTGATAAATAGCTTCAAAAATATTCTGGTGTGCTTCTTTATAAAATGCTTCAGGACTTAAAATATCAATAACCTCATCAACTCCTTTTTTATCAATCATCATTGCTCCAAGCACAACCTCTTCTAAATCAAGTGCTTGAGGTGGTATTTTTCCTTTCTCAAGACTTATAATAGTGCTTTTGTCAATTTTATATCCTTGAAGTTGATTAGGTTGTTTCATCGCTACGAAAGTAATTAAAAAGAAAGGATTTTTGGGTATTTGAACCTTTGTCGTTGTTAACCATTGGTTAACAATTTAACTGTTAATAACTTAAAAATATTGTCAATAAGCATAAAAAAACCTGAAGTTATTAACTTCAAGTTTTACTAGCTTATGGTTTTTAAAGCATTAGCCTTTTACTACACCCATTTGAGCATATTTTTCCATACGTTGAGAAACTAAATCTTTTGGTGATAAGTTTTTAAGTTCCTCATACGATTTTACAATAGCGTTACTAACTGCGGTAAAAGTTTTTTCACGATCCCTATGTGCACCACCAAGAGGTTCTTTAATTATCTCATCAACTAATTTAAGCTTTTTCATATCGGCTGCTGTTAATTTTAAAGCTTCAGCGGCTTGTTCTTTATATTCCCAACTGCGCCATAAAATAGAAGAACAAGACTCTGGTGAAATAACAGAATACCACGTGTTTTCCAACATTAACACCCTATCACCTACTCCAATTCCTAAGGCACCTCCTGATGCTCCCTCTCCAACTACTATGGTAATTATTGGAACTTTTAAGCGAGTCATTTCCAAAATATTTCTTGCAATGGCTTCTCCTTGTCCGCGCTCTTCCGCTTCTAACCCTGGATAAGCTCCTGGTGTATCTAAAAGAGTAACTACAGGAATTCCAAATTTTTCGGCTGATTTCATTAAACGTAATGCCTTTCTATAACCTTCAGGGTTCGCCATCCCGAAATTTCTGTACTGCCTGGTTTTTGTATTATATCCCTTTTGCTGTCCGATAAACATGAAACTCTGATCGCCAACTTTACCTAAACCACCAATCATAGCCTTATCATCCTTAAAGCTTCTATCGCCATGTAACTCTAAAAACGATGTCCCACAAATAGCTCTAATATGGTCTAATGTATAAGGTCTATCAGGGTGTCTAGATAGTTGAACACGCTGCCAAGGTGTAAGATTTTTGTATATTTCTTTTTGGGTAACTTTAAGTTTTTTCTCTATTTGAGCGCAAGTCTCCGTAACATCAACATCGCTTTCTTCCCCAATTACTTTACATTTTTGTAATTGGTCTTCAAGCTCTTTTATAGGAAGTTCAAATTCTAAATATTCCATAAGAATTTATTTTACTTTTTTAATTCTGGTTAGTGTACAAATATAAAAACTTTAATTTGCAAAAAACGTTAACTAGAGTTTCTTTTTATCCTTCTACTATATTTTAAGGCTGCATTTAATAGCACTACAGAAATAATAATTATGGCACCATAATAAAACGATGGACTCATTTTTTCTTTTTCTGGAAACAATATAATGGCTAAAATAATACCATAAACAGGCTCTAAATTATAGGTTAAAACAACCGTAAAAGGGCTTATGATTTTCATTACATATACTGACGCTATAAAAGCATAGGCTGTGCAAATTGATGCCAATATAAATAGGTAAATAAAGTCAGATTGACTGATATCAAAAAAAGCTAAAGAAAAGCCTTCTCCAAAAATTAAAATATACACTGAAATAAAGAAAACACCACTTAGAAATTCATAAAAAGAAATGACTGTTGCAGAATGTCGTTTTAAAAAGCTTCCGTTTAAAACTGCAAACAATGATGAAAAAAATGCTGATGAAATTCCCAACAAAATGCCTGTTAGATATTTGAATTCACTTTGAGTTATGATAAAAACCCCTATAATGACAATGATTCCAAAAACAATTTCGTACCATATTATGGGTCGTTTATAAATTATTGGTTCAATAAAAGATGCAAAAAAAGCACCTGTTGAGAACATCGCCAATGCAATTGAAATATTAGCTTCGTCAATAGCTCCAAAAAAAGTAATCCAATGTAAAGCGATTATAATACCTGCAACAGAAAATCTAAATATGGCCTTGGGATTTGCTTTTAATTTAACCTTGGCAAGTTTTATATAAAGTAACATTAAAATGGATGCGATAACCATTCTATACCAAACTAATGACACTGCTCTTATAGTAATTAACTCGCCTAAAATGGCAGTAAATCCAGCAATAAAAACTAAAAAATGAAGATGTAAATAATTTTTAAGTTTAGCGCTTAGCATTATATAAAAGATATATAGCTAAAATACCAAAAATGAAATTAGGAAACCACACCGCTATTATGGGTGAAAAATCAGATTGTTCAGCCATAACCCCAAAAATTTTATCGAAAAACACAAACACCATCGCAATACATATACCCACTGCCAAATTAACCCCCATTCCACCTCGTCTTTTTATAGATGATACTGCCACTGCTATGATTGTTAAAATAAACACTGAAACTGGTAAACTCCATTTTCTATATAAAACCAATTTAAAACGCCCTACATTTGAAGAACCTTGTGCTTCTTCTTTTGCTATAAAACGTTTTAAATCACCATACATTTTTGTTTCTGCAGCATAAATAACTGGAATTAAATCATCAACATCAAAATCAAATAGGGTGTCTTTTGTTCTTAGGATTTCAAGCTTGTCCTCGTTTTCACCTATATCTCTTTTAACATAATTTGTTAAGGTATATAAGGTATCTTCTTCTGAATAACGAATACTATTTGCTGTGATTTTATACTTAAGTTCGCTATCTTCAAAATGTTCTAAAGTAAAATTACTTCCTAAATTATTTTTTACATCAAAGTTACTAACGTAAATAATTTCATTATCATTTATTTGTTTAAAAACATTTGTGCTTTCAACTGCACTGCGACCTTTTTTAAAATATTTGTAACTAAAATTATTAAACCCTTCACTGGCTTTAGGAGCTAAAAACAATCCTAGAATTATAGCGAGTATACCTACTATAAAAGCGCCAATCAAATAAGGTCTTAAAAACCGAGAAAAGGAGACTCCAGAGCTTAAAAAAGCAATTACCTCGGTATTATTTGCCAGTTTTGAGGTAAACCAAATAACAGATAAGAATAAAAACAACGGGAATAATAAATGGGCAAAGTAAATTGTAAAATCTAAAAAATACCAAAGCACCTCATTTATAGGAACCTCATTTTCCAGAATTTTTCCGATTTTTTCAGCTAGATGAACTGTTATTCCAATAGGAATAAACAGCAATAGCATCATAAAAAATGTAAATATATAACGCTTTAATATGTACCAATCTAAAATCTTCATGTATAACTACAAACGATTATTCATTTGCTTAACCATTTTATCTTTCCAAGTAGCAAAATCTCCTGCTAATATATGTTTTCTAGCTTCGCGAACCAACCATAGATAAAAACCTAAATTATGTATAGTTGCAATTTGCTTGCCCAGTAATTCATTAACCGTAAATAAATGTCTTAAATAAGCTTTCGTATATTCTGTATCGACAAAGGTTATACCCATATCATCAACAGGTGAAAAATCGTCTGCCCACTTCTTATTCTTAATGTTTATGGTACCATTAACCGTAAATAACATGCCGTTTCTCGCATTTCTTGTTGGCATTACACAGTCAAACATATCAATACCTAACGCTATATTTTCTAAAATATTGATTGGAGTGCCAACGCCCATTAAATAACGTGGTTTATCTTCTGGTAAAATTTCGGTCACCACTTCAGTCATAGCATACATTTCTTCGGCGGGTTCTCCAACCGATAAACCTCCAATAGCATTACCAAAAGCTCCTGCGTTTGCAATATATTCAGCGGATTGCTTACGTAAATCTTTATAAGTACTACCTTGCACAATTGGAAAAAAGGCTTGGTTATAATTATATTTTAAAGGTGTTTTTTCTAAATGATTAATACACCTATCTAACCAGCGATGCGTCATATGCATTGAGCGTTTTGCATAATTATAATCGCAAGGATATGGTGTACATTCATCAAACGCCATAATAATATCGGCTCCTATGGTTCGTTGAATTTCCATTACATTTTCTGGGGTGAATGTATGGTAACTTCCATCAATATGAGATTTAAACTTAACACCTTCTTCTTTAATTTTTCTATTAGCAGAAAGTGAGTAAACTTGATAGCCACCAGAATCAGTTAAAATATTTCTATCCCAATTCATAAACTTATGAAGTCCGCCTGCCTTTTCTATAATATCAGTTTGAGGTCGCAAATATAAATGGTAGGTATTTCCTAATATAATATCAGGGTTTATATCATTTTTCAACTCACGTTGGTGTACTCCTTTTACTGTTCCTACCGTACCAACAGGCATAAAAATCGGTGTTTCAATAACTCCATGATCTGTCATTATTACTCCTGCTCTGGCTTTACTTTGTGAATCTTTTTCTTTTAATTCAAATTTCATTTACTCTATACTATTGGTTGGCAAACCTACATATTTTTTTAATTTAAATTAATATTAGTAGTTAAGATTAAAACTTATAATTACCTATTTTAGCTAAAGATTATATCTTTAACTAAAAAGAAAATGATAAATTTATTTAAAAAAGCGTCTTTACTAGTTTTCTTATTATTATTTGTAAGTATTTCATATTCACAAGAAAGAATAGTTACTGGTCAGGTTACTACGTTTAAAAAAATTGCAGTAGTTAATGCTGAAATTAAAGTGCAGAGCAGTAAAGTTACTGTTTTAACTGATACAACTGGGTATTTTAAAGTAAGCTGCTCACCTAAAGACAAAATTAAAATTAGTGCCAATGGTTTTATTTCACAAAAAATAAAATTAGATGAAAAAACGAATGATTTATCTATAAACCTAAAGTTTAAACCAAGTGAAAAGAATATTGACGTAGCAATAGGATATGGACATATTAAAGAAAAAGATAAAACTTTTTCTTTAACGAGTATTAGAAGTGAAACCAATTCTCAATTTGCACAATTTTCGAATATAATTGATATTATTCTTAACAGCTCTCCTTCAATTGCAATTAAAAATGGAGAAATAATAATTCGTGGTGAATCATCACTTAATGGGTCAAGTGCTGCTTTAATACTTGTAAACGGAAGTGAAGTAAATATGTCACAATTATCGGCTATTCAACCCTTGGATGTTAAAAGCATTGATATATTGAAAGGGTCTGGCGGAGCAATATATGGTGTTAGAGGTGCTAATGGTGTCGTTTTAATTACATTAAAATAGTAGTAGATTGAATGAATTATTTATCTAATATATTCCTATTTAGATGCTTCTTAAAAATTTAGTTTAAATTTAATCTTTTACAACTATAAGTTGTTTTTTTTCAGCGCTTCTTCTCCTATAAATTGTTTTTCTTTTTGTTTTTGGAACCATAGTAAACACCTGTTAAAAAGAATCTTTTCAATAAATTAAATCAGCTTTTTTCGTTTAAATAAACCTTTTTACAAAAAAATAATATGCTTTTGGCAACGTTTTTGATATTACAAACAAAATCTTAAAACGAACATTATGAAAATTTTAAAAAGCATTCAAAAACAATTTAAAACTAAAAGTGACGCGAGTAAGAATTTATTTTTTATTTTAATGATTGCATTATGTTTACCTGCCTTAACGATGGCACAAACCGCAACTGGTTTGGGTTTAAAAGGTGGATTAAATTACAATGCAAACGGAGACTATTTTGAATCTATTAGCTCTAATGCACAAAACCCAGACAGAAATGTTGGATATCATTTTGGGATATTCGGGAAAATTGGAACTCATCTTTTTTTTAAACCTGAATTAGTATACACGAGCACCAAAAGTGATTATAACGATGATAGCTTTAAGATGCAAAAATTAGATGCGCCTATGCTAATTGGATTAAAAGTTTTAGGCCCCATAAGTGTTTTCGGAGGTCCCTCATTTCAGTATATTTTAGATACTGAGTTTGATGGTATTACGATAAATGATGTAGAAAATGAATTTACGGTTGGACTAAATTTTGGTATTGGTCTTAACTTAAATAAATTAGGTATTGATGTAAGGTATGAGCGTGGATTTAATAACAACGAAGCAACCTTTTTAGGTAACAACGGTATTAGCAATAGTAGATTAGATACACGTCCAGATCAATTAATTTTGAGTCTATCTCTTATTCTTTAACTAATAAAACCGTTTAAAAAAAACCTCGCAAATGCGAGGTTTTTTTGTTTAATTATCATTCTTCGATGCGGTCTCTTCTGGGTCTAAATAATTAGGTATGTTATTTGCACCTATATCATTTGTTGGGTCACCATCTTCATTTAAATCTTCATTAATAGTAAGTATTCCATCACCATCATCATCCGAATCAACATAGTTTGGTACTCCATCACCATCAGTATCATCATCTGTATCTACGGTTAAATCTTCAAAATTAACTATAAATTCTCCATCACCATTTAAATCTTCTAAATAAGAAGGAACTCCATCGCCATCGTGATCATTTTGAGCCATTTTATACAATTCAAACTTAAAAACCAAAGGCGAATATGAGGAAATACTTCCTGTTGCTCCAGAATAATACCCTAACCCTGAAGGCACAAACATAACCCCTGTACCATGATTTAAATAATCAACTGTGCCGTCTCCATTTTCCACAAAACTTTCCGCCGTATTAAACTGTGGTAATACTTTTCTCCAAGCTGGAATTACAGATGTTAAATCAAAGGTTAAAGGTGTAACCGCACTATCAAAAATCTCATTATCTAGAGTAAAACCTTCGTAGGTTACAATAACATTATCAGCAAAAGTTGGGGAATCTGTGCTACCTCCTTGATTAAGTCTTAAAATATAGTATTCATAATCAGTATCGGCGTAATTAACTGTTTTTGTTTCAACAGCATTAATTAGTAATGAATCTGCATCGCTTGAAATAATTTCGTCAGTAATCTCAGTTATTACCAAGTCTTTAATTTTTGGGTTTGTATTTCCATCAAACTGACTTTTATTATAATAATGTGTTTGTAAATAACCAACTATAGAATCGTTATCAACGATTTGTTGCTCTGTCCTATCTCTCTCTTCTATTATAACCCCACCAGAATCATCGTCGTTTTTACAAGACACGAAACCAACTATTAAAATTAAAATGAATAAGGTGACTTTTCTTAATTTCATGTGAATATTTTTATTTTACTTTTAGCGCATTTGGACACATCCATTTTATCATTTTCCTTCTCGAAAAATTTTTTATTCTTGAATGTTTCAATATTGCTTATTTTTAAGCCCGCAAGATACAATTTTAATACAATCTTGTGCAATAACATTAACGTAGTTTTTAGAATAATTGTATGCGTTTAGATAAGTATTTATGGTGTGTTAGGTATTACAAAACAAGAACACTTGCTACTACTGCCTGTAGAAAGGGTCAAGTACGTGTAAATAACGATGTAGCAAAACCTAGTAGAGAAGTATATGCGCAGGATGTTATTGAGTTCAGAAAAGATCAAATAAATTATAGAATAACCGTTAACGATATCCCTGAAAGTAGAATTGGTGCTAAATTGGTTGATATTTACAGAACTGATACAACTCCGAAAGAACAATTTGAAGCCAGAGAACTTTTAAAATACTCCAAAGATTATTATCGAAAAAAAGGTGTTGGAAGACCTACAAAAAAAGATAGAAGAGATATTGATGATTTTACAGAGGAAAATGAGTAATTTTAGGCTTTAATTTTTAATCAATTACAATGACAGTAAAGAACAATGTAATACTTAATCATAACGAAATTAACAATAAAATAAGACGTATTGCTTTTCAGATTTACGAAACCAATGTGAATGAAAAAGACGTTATTCTTGCTGGTATTGATAAAAACGGTTATGTGTTTGCAAAAAAAATTAAAAGTGTACTTCAAAAAATATCTGATATTAATCCAATACTTTGCAAAGTAAGTATTGATAAAAAAAATCCTTGGTCAGATATTAAAACATCACTACTTGAAGAAGAGTATAAAAATAAATCGTTGGTCCTAGTTGACGATGTTTTAAACTCTGGAACCACATTAATTTACGGTGTAAAGCATTTTTTAAATGTACCTTTAAAACAATTTAAGACTGCTGTTTTGGTTAATAGAAACCACAAAAAATATCCTGTAAAAGCTGATTTTAAAGGCATTTCACTGTCTACATCATTGCATGAACACGTTAATGTAGTTTTAGAAGGTAAAAATTTTGAAGCTGTTTTAGAATAGTTTTAAAATAACTTCTTCAACTATCTTCTTTTTTGATTTACCATCAGTATCTATATGAATTTCGGACTGGTTATAAAACTGAACCCGTTCAAATAAATGCTTAGCAACAAACTCTGTCATTGCCTCCTTTGTTTCAATATGAGATATTAGCGGACGCTTAGTTTTTTTCTTATAAAGTTTTTTGACCAGCGAGGAAATTGAATTTTTTAGATAGATACTTTTTACATTTTGGGTATTCAAAATATGTTCCATATTATTACCAAAACAAGGTGTTCCTCCACCTAGGGACAATACTATTTTATCATTAGATTGTAATATGCTCGTTAAATTTAAAGCTTCTTGTTTTCTGAAATAGATTTCTCCTTTAGTTTTAAATATCTCTCTAACCGATAAATTTTCTTTACTTTCAATAAAATGATCTAAGTCAATAAACCCATAGTTCAATTTATCGGCTAATTTCTTTCCAATTGTAGACTTTCCAGACGCCATATACCCTATTAAAACTATTATCATCTATTCGCTATAAATTGATTATTAAAAACATACGTTTAAGGAGTACAAAAAAACGAAAATTTCTTTTAAAAAAGTATGGTTTTATTAATTAAACATTTTATATTTGCACCCTCGAAAGCGAAAGATTTTGAAACGACCTGGTAGCTCAGTTGGTAGAGCATCTCCCTTTTAAGGAGAGGGTCCTGGGTTCGAGCCCCAGCCCGGTCACTAAAAACAATAAAACCTTGATAATAGATTTATTATCAAGGTTTTTAGTTTTAAATAAAATTATTTTTCAGCTGGAAAAAATTTAAGTTAAATTAGTTTTCTTTTTCTATTTTTAACTTAATATAATGCGCACGTGGCGGAATTGGTAGACGCGCTGGCTTGAGGGGCCAGTATTCGCTTAGAATGTGGAAGTTCGAATCTTCTCGTGCGCACTTCCTTTTTCAATTTAGCAGATTTTTTCTTTTACTAATCAATGTTTTTTAAGAAATTATAATCAACTATTAATATTTATATGTATTTTTGTTTAACATAAATAAGTTATTGATGAACAATATTAAAGTAAATTTTAGTATTAAAGATTTAGAAAATCTTACTGGCATTAAAGCGCACACCATTCGCATATGGGAAAAAAGATATAATTTATTAAGTCCAGATAGGACAGATACCAACATTAGAAATTATAGCTTAAGTAGCTTTCAGAAGCTTCTAAATATATCCTACTTAAATAATAATGGCCTAAAGATTTCTAAAATTGCAAACCTTAAAGAAGAAGAAATACCAATAAAAGTTAGGGAAATAGCATCCAGAGCCAAAATTGAAGATCATGCTATAAATGCTTTAAAAATGGCTATGATTAATTTTGATCAAGTATTATTTTACAGTACTTATAATAGCCTTTTGGAGAGTAAAACATTTAGTGAAATATTTTATTCTGTATTTTTACCATTACTCAATGAAATTGGTTTATTATGGCAAACCAACACAATAACACCAGCTCATGAGCATTTTTTATCAATACATATAAAGCAAAAAATACTTCTAAATATTGAGCGACTACAGCTTTTAGAACCAAAACCTATTTCTAAAACCTATGTGCTTTTTTTGCCAGAAAACGAAATTCATGATATAGGATTATTATTTATAAATTATCAGTTACGAAGCAAAGGTTATCATACTATATTTCTTGGAGAAAGTGTTCCTATGGAGAGTTTAACTGATTTACTTGACTTTTTTGAAGATATTACCTTCGTTTCATACTTTACTGTATATCCTGAAGATAATAACATTAAAGAATACATTAACAAATTCAATAATCTCCTACTAAACCAGGAAAATACAAAACTACTATTACTAGGCAAGAAACTATCTAGTTTTAATAAAAGCGAAGTTCCTCAAAAAGTAACTATTTTCAATTCAATAGAAAATTTAGTTAAACAACTGTAAAATATTTTTATTATTGTTTAACTTTTTTATATATTTGTTAAACAATATGAAATCAACTATAAACATAATTGGCTCTGGATTTTCTTCGCTTGCAGCTTCATGCTATTTAGCGCAAGCTGGATATGAGGTAACCGTTTTTGAAAAAAATAAAACCATTGGTGGTAGAGCTCGCCAACTACACAAAGAGGGTTTTACATTTGATATCGGACCAACTTGGTATTGGATGCCAGATGTATTTGAACGCTTTTTTTCAGATTTTGGAAAGAAACCTTCCGATTATTACGCTTTAGAAAAACTAAACCCAGCATATAGTGTTTATTTTGGTAAAAATGATTTTATAACTATTGAGGATACTCTAGAAAAAATTGCTTTAGCTTTTGAAAAAGAGGAAAAAGGAAGTTCTAAAAAACTTAATAAGTTTATTGTTAAAGCCAAAAATAATTACGACATCGCAATAAAAGATTTGGTTTACAACCCCGGAGTTTCTCCTTTAGAATTGGTTACTCCTGCCACGATAAAAAAAATAAATCAGTTTTTTAGCACCATAAAGAAAGATGTCAGAAAAGAATTTAAAAACGAGCGCTTAGTAAAAATTCTAGAGTTCCCTGTGCTCTTTCTAGGAGCAAAACCTAGCGACACACCTTCTTTTTATAGCTTTATGAATTATGCCGATTTTGGCTTAGGTACATTTCACCCAAAAAAAGGAATGTATCAAGTTATTCTAGCTATGGAAAACTTAGCCAAAGAACTAGGAGTTAAAATTAAAACTGAAAACCCAGTTGATAAAATAATCGTAGATAAAGGTAAAGCAATTGGTATTTTGTCAAACGGAAAAGAATATTTATCAGATATTACAGTTAGTGGTGCAGATTACCATCATACCGAAACACTTTTAGAAAAACCATTAAGACAATATTCTGAAACATATTGGGAAAAGAAAACTTTTGCTCCCTCGTCTCTACTATTTTACGTTGGTTTCGATAAAAAACTAAAAAACGTTAACCATCATACCTTATTTTTTGATGTTGATTTTGATGTGCATGCTGAAGCGATTTATGACAACCCTAAATGGCCAGAAAACCCCTTGTTTTATGCTAGTTTCCCTAGCATAACTGATAAAAATTCAGCTCCTGAAGAAAAAGAAGCTGGAATATTTTTAATTCCATTAGCTCCTGGGTTAGAAGATACCGATGCATTAAGAAATACTTATTTTGATAAAATTATCACTCGTTTTGAAACTTTAACATCTCAAAATGTTAGAAAAGACATTATATTTAAAGAAAGTTTTTGCATTAACGACTTTATAAAAGATTACAATTCATACAAAGGAAATGCCTACGGAATGGCTAATACCTTAATGCAAACAGCTTTTTTAAGACCAAAATTAAAGAGTAAAAACGTAGGAAATTTATTTTTTACAGGGCAATTAACTGTACCTGGTCCAGGTGTTCCTCCCTCGCTAATTTCTGGAAAGTTAGTAGCCGATTTAGTAACTAAACATCATAGTGTATTAGCATGAAAATATTATTCGACACCGTATCCTACCATTCCAGTAAGCTAGTGACCAAAACTTATAGCACCTCGTTTTCATTAGCTACTAAAATGTTGTATAAATCTATTCGTGCTGATATTTATAATATTTATGGCTTTGTGCGATTAGCCGACGAAATCGTAGATTCTTTTCATGATTTTGATAAAGAGTTTCTTTTTAATAGATTTCAAGACGATTTAGAACTTGCTCTGAAAGATAAAATTAGTTTAAATCCAATATTAAATTCTTTTCAACATACTTATCATAAGTATGGTATAGATAAAGATTTAGTGGATGCATTCATGAACAGTATGCGTACCGATTTACATAAAACGATTTACTTAACCGATGAAGAATATAAAGCCTACATTTATGGGTCTGCAGATGTGGTTGGACTTATGTGCTTAAAAGTATTTGTTAAAGGTGATAGACAAAAATATGATGACCTTAAAGATACGGCTATGGCGTTAGGTTCTGCGTTCCAAAAGGTTAATTTTTTGCGAGATTTAAAAGCAGATTACGACGATTTAAATCGAACATATTTTCCAAATACCGATTTAAATAATCTTGATGAAATCTCAAAACAGGATATAATTAATGAAATTGAAAGTGATTTTGAAAAAGGATTAAGTGGTATTAAAAAATTACCCATCGAAGCAAAGTTTGGTGTTTTTATGGCATATAGGTATTACAGACAGTTATTAAAAAAACTAAAAAAAACACCAGCATTGAAAATAAAAGACTCAAGAATTCGAGTTTCTAATCCAAAAAAAATCGAACTTTTAATGAGGAGTTATGTAAAATATCAATTAAAATTAATGTAAATTTAGAATGATGAAAACTTTATTTTGGATATTAATTTTTCTTGCTACATATGGCTTCATGGAATTTATGGCGTGGTTTACTCATAAATATATTATGCATGGCTTTTTATGGAGTTTACATAAAGATCATCATAAAAAAGACCATAATAGTTGGTTTGAGCGTAATGATGCTTTTTTTATTTTTTATGCCGTAGTTAGCATTGGCTTTTTCTTACTTTGGAAATATACAAGCTTTTGGGCTGGCTTACCTATTGGTCTAGGTATTTTTGCTTACGGCGTTTCATATTTTATAGTACACGATATATTTATACATCAACGTTTCAAGCTATTTAGAAATGCAAATAACTGGTATGCAAAAGGTGTAAGACGTGCTCACAAAATGCACCACAAACATTTAGGAAAAGAAGATGGTGAATGCTTTGGAATGCTATTCGTGCCCTTTAAATATTTCAAAAAATAGTAAATGAACTATTTGTATCTATTACTTAATTTAGGATCATTAGCTATACCTTTTATTTTTAGTTTTCACCCTAAACTAAAGTTCTATAAGCTTTGGAAACCTTTATTTATTGGTATTCTTTTTAGTATGCTCATTTTCATTCCTTGGGATATTATTTTCACAAAGCAAGGTGTTTGGGGCTTTAATGATGATTATTTTTTAGGCATAAAATTGTTCTCTCTTCCAATCGAGGAATGGTTATTCTTCATTTGTATTCCGTATGCATGCGTCTTTACACATTATGCTTTACTTTATTATTTTCCTAGTTTAAAACTATCTGAAGCAATAACGAAAACCATTAGTTACTTACTAATTTTAGTATTAATTGTTCTTTCCATTTATAATTATGATAAGTGGTATACTTTAATAAATTTTTTATTAACCATTTTATTAATTAGGGTAGTGACAACTAAAAATGTGCATTTATTGAGACATTATTACCTCACATTTTTAGTTATGCTAATTCCTTTTTTTATTGTGAATGGCGTATTAACTGGAGGCTTTATTGAAAACCAAGTTGTTTGGTATAATAATGAAGAAAATATGGGTATTCGTCTGTTTACTATACCTATTGAAGACACTGCTTATGCATTCACTTTAATTCTTTTGAATTTGTTTATCATGAGCCTGTCTAAATCAAAAAAAGCATAGCTTCAGACATTGAAACTATGCTTTAAATGTTCAAAACGCGATTTAAATAATCTTACCTATTAACAGTTCCTGATATTATGCTTACAGGTCCAGAACCCATAGCAATAGCAGTATGAGTCATTGCATCATTTGGCACCATATGAGCCAATGGTTTTAAAGTAAAAGGCGACTCATTGTTATCTGGTGATGGCTCTACTGAAATTACAATGGTAGCCCCTCTTAAATCTGTTGGAAAAGTAAATCCAGACGGTGCATTTTGTAAATAATCTTCACCTGGATATCCCGGACCATTACCTGTACTACCTTTAAAAGGTGATGAAGTAGCGTTATCATCTGCCATACCAGCATCTGTAAATGTCCCGGTACTTATTGGTGTACCATTTAAAACGGTCCAACCTTCATATTTCCAACCTGCTTGTAATGTTGGTAAATTAAGTCCAGCCACAGGGCTACCGCTTGAATTATCTAAAAACCAAACTCCGCTTGCCTCATTGGTATCATCCATATCTGTTGGAGTTGCTAAAATATAAGTTCCAGAAGCACTGGAAAAATCTGCAACTATTCCATTAGAATTTACACTAGCCGAATTACCCGAAAAATCACCAGCCAATAGTTTTGTGGCTGCTGGAGCAGGATCAGGATCGATTGCAGGTTCAATCGAAAGCACAAAAGTTGTGGCATCTTGCAATTGAGATGCATCAACTATAAAAGATTGCGGAAATGACACTGACGAAAAAGTTCCTGTTGAAACGGGAGCACCATCTACAATAATCCAGCCTTCATAAACATAGTCGCTACCCAAAGCTTCTAGTCCATCTAAGTTTAAAGTTAAAGTTGCAGTTGTTGGTGCATTTCCATCATCATTACTACAGGCAGTAGCAAAAATCCCTATTGCTAGAACTGCTAGACACATTTTTTTAATCATAGTATTTTGTTTTTGAGTTATTTATAATTCAAAATTATACCATGAGGTTTTTATAAAATGTTAGCCATCTAACATTAAGCAATATTTTTATAAATTCTGATTTCTTTTCTATTGAATTCAATAACCTTATCTTGCTTTAACTCGTTTAAAAGCACATTTAATGTAGGTCTTGAAGTACCTATTAATGAGGCTATATCCTTTTGGGTATAAGGATGATGGATTACTTTATCGCCCGTTTTCTTACAATCATAGCCATATTCAGCACATAACTCATCGAGAAATTCCATAAGCCTTGTTTTTGTATCCTTAAACATTAAAAGCTGAAGGCGTCTCTCTAATTTTTGAAGCTTAAAACCAATAAATTTATAAACCCTAAAACTAAAAGATTCGTTTTTACGCATTAAATCGTGCATTGTATCTACACTTATTGGGCAAATACTTGTAGAATTATCAATTGACTGAGCAAATTCTTCTCTTTTATGCTCACCAAGAATTGCCTTTTCGCCAAATAATTGTCCTCTAGATAAAATAGCCTTCACTACTTCGGTTCCATCTTCGTTATAATAACCAATTTTTACCTTACCTTTTTCTATAAGGAATACTTTATTTGAGGCGTCTTCTTCAAAATATATATAATCTTGCTTTTTATATGCATCAAAGTCATGACCTTTCTTGTATTCTTTGAATTTGTGTGGGCATAGAATTTTAAAAAGATTTACATCTTCAAAAAACCAAAGTGAATTCATGGTTCTATCGTTTTTTTGTTAGTTGCTCAATTAAGTCGGTATTACCCAACAAAACTTTCAAAAAAAGGCATAAAAAAACCTCCAAAAGGAGGTTATATCATTTAAAAATTAGTTTTAACTACTCTTCTTCGTCTGTAGATTTACCTTTCTCCTCTTTCGAATCTATTAAATCAAGCATGTCATGTTTTTGTAATAAGTTATACCACTGTATTACTTTTTTAATATCACTTACGTACACTCTATCTTCATCATAATCTGGCAATATTTCGAAAAAATATTCTTCTAATTTATCTTTATTATCCTTAGGCAAAACCGAAGTTTGTCCACCATTTTCCTTCTTTTTTATATTCTTAAAGACTTGCTTTAAAGGTATTTCTTCAGTTAATGTATATATTGCAATTTCACTTAATACGCTTACATTGTTTTGAACACTAACAGATATACGCTTATTATCAATTAATGATTCGGCCACAAAACCACCACGGGTTTGCGCAATTAATTTATATAACCCTGGTTTACCAGATATTGCTAAAACTTTTTCTAAACTCATAAATTATTTTTTCTTGAAAGGCGCAAATATCAACTGTTTATAAATATTTTACAAATATTAACGCTTCTTTTTTTGGTTAGGAAAACGCATTCTGTAATCTACATTTATTTTCCCTTTCGATATGTTTGATAATCTTCCTTTTATCAATCTCTTTTTAAAACTTGAAAGTTTATCTGTAAATAAAATACCCTCAATATGATCGTATTCATGTTGAATAACTCTGGCAATTAAACCATCATAAACTTCGGTTTGTGGTTTAAAATTCTCATCGAGGAACTCAATAGTAATTCTAGGTTTTCTAAATACATCCTCTCTAACATCTGGAATACTTAAACAACCTTCATTAAAAGCCCATTCATCTCCTTCTTCATTCGCTATTTGTGCGTTAATAAAAACACGTTTAAATCCGTTTAAAGATTTCTTTTCTTCTTCGGTCAAATCTTCATCTTCCGAAAAGGGTGTTGTATCTACTATAAATAAACGAATAGGTAATCCAATTTGAGGAGCGGCTAAACCAACACCGTAAGCATTGTACATAGTTTCAAACATGTTCTTCAAAAGTTCATCAAAACCAGCATAATCTTTTGCTATATCGGTTGCCTTTTTCTTTAAAACAGGATCGCCATAGGCTACAATCGGTAATATCATTCTGTGCTTATTAATCCCTGCAAAAATACTAACTTATAATTTATTGCTCGTATTTATGATACATATTCTTTTGAAGATTTTATTTAGAATACAAGTAGCTTTGCAAAATAAGTGTTGCACTTATTTCATCAACTAAAGCTTTATTTTTTCGTTGGCTCTTTTTCAAACCACTATCTATCATGGTTTGAAATGCTATTTTAGATGTAAAACGTTCATCAACCCTAGTTATAGGAATATTAGGAATTTGTTTTTCTAATTTTTGAATAAATTCAGCAATATATGATTCACTCTCCGAAGCCGTGTTATTCATTTGTTTAGGCTCGCCAATTAAAAACAACTCAACAGACTCATTTTTAATATAATCATTTAAAAATAGTAATAAGTCTTTTGTATTAACTGTAGTAAGTCCAGATGCAATAATTTGCAATTCGTCCGTAACTGCTATACCTGTTCTTTTAGTACCATAATCTATTGCTAAAATGCGTCCCATATTTTGCAAAAATAGCTAATAAAACAACAAAGGCTGTCTTTTCAGACAGCCTTTACTTAAAAATTAAACCTTAATTATTAATATTTGAACATTATCGTATTAAGCTTTTACAGCTTTATTTATTTTAGGAAATATAAACTCAATATTATCAGAGTTTTTGAAACGATTAATATAGTTTCTAATATCACTAGTACCACGTGCAATAGTTTCTTTTAAAACATCAGCATCAATTAATAAAGAATCGTTTTCCTTAACTGTATTAACTTCCTTAACTGTATTAACTTCAACACTTGGTGTAATGATAGTTTTATCATCTTCAACAGAAACAGAAATAGTATTGTTAATTTCAATCTCAACAACTTTAGAAGTGCTTTGAGCATTCCCGAAAGAAAAAGAAAGTAATAAAACTAATAGTATGTAAAAATTTGTTTTCATTTGTTTGTTACTGTTTGATGGTTCAAATATATATCTAGATGAAGACTCATGCACAAAAAATTAGTTGTAAACCGAGTATTTTCGATTATAAGGGAAGTGACATATTTGCATCGATGAATAGTTGAAATACATCATTTTAAAGACGAAATACACAAAAAATGCATTTCATCGATTCAATTAATTCGCTTAAGGATAAAAAAGAAAAAAATTGAGGAATAAAACTCAAATATTTGGTTCTTAATCGAAATATTAAATTAAGATATAATAGCTTTTCACTCTTCTTTTTTAATTGATACATATTATATTTGCTCAAAATTTAAATACCGATGACAGAATTACAAGAAATCATAGAAAAAGCGTGGGATAACAGAGATTTATTAAAAGAAGAAAAAACAACTTCTGCTATAAGAAAGGTAGTAGATTTACTAGATAAGGGTGAATTACGTGTTGCTGAGCCTATTGAAGGGGGATGGCAAGTAAATGAATGGGTAAAAAAAGGAGTTGTTCTATATTTTCCAATACAAAAAATGGAAACTATTGAATGCGGACCGTTAGAGTTCCATGATAAAATCCCTTTAAAAACTGGATATGCTGAAAAAGGTATTCGTGTGGTACCTCATGCAGTTGCTAGACATGGCGCTTATATTTCTGCTGGAACAATTTTAATGCCTAGTTATGTAAATATTGGAGCTTATGTAGATGAAGGTACTATGGTAGATACTTGGGCTACTGTAGGTAGTTGTGCTCAAATTGGTAAAAACGTACATCTTTCTGGTGGTGTTGGTATTGGTGGTGTTTTAGAGCCGTTGCAAGCAGCTCCTGTAATTATAGAAGATGATGCTTTTATAGGATCTCGTTGTATTGTGGTTGAAGGTGTTCGTGTGGAAAAAGAAGCAGTTTTAGGTGCTGGCGTTACTTTAACGATGAGTACTAAAATTATCGATGTAACTGGTAAAGAACCTATTGAATATAAAGGTCGTGTACCTGCACGTTCAGTGGTTATTCCTGGAAGTTATGCTAAAGAATTTCCTTCAGGAAACTACAATGTACCATGTGCATTAATTATTGGTAAGCGTAAAGAAAGTACCAATAAAAAAACATCGCTTAACGATGCGCTTCGTGAGCATAGTGTAGCTGTATAGGTTATTACAAATTCACTGTATAAAATAATAACTCTTAGAGTTTGAAAATTTTAATTATACAACAAAAAATGATTGGTGATGTGCTTACAAGCAGTATTTTGTTTGAAGCACTTCGCCAAAAATACCCTAAAGCCCAATTAGATTATTTAATTAATAATCACACTTACCCTGTTGTACAAAACAATCCATTTATAGATAATTTCATTTTTTTTACTGAGAAAGAAGCATCTAGCAAAACAGCTCTTTTTAAACTCGGAAAAACGGTTAGAAATAAAAAGTACGATGTAGTTATTGATATTTATTCTAAGTTTTCAAGCAACTTAATAACACTACTTTCTGTTGCGAAAACTAAAATTTCGAAATATAAGTGGTACACATCGTTTATATACTCTCAAACCTTTAAGGAATTAAAAAGACCTAAAACCACTGCGGGTTTAGCTATTGAAAACAGATTGCGATTGTTAGAACCAATTTTAAATGAAAATTCTCAAATCTTTCAACCTAAAATTTATTTAACCAGTGACGAAATTGAAAATTCAAAACAGTTATTATTAAACCATAATATTGATTTGAATTCGAAATTAATTATGATAAGTGTTTTAGGAAGTAGCGAAAACAAAACATATCCACTTCCTTATATGGCTGAAATTATTGACGCAATAGTTGAAGAAACTAAAGCACAAATTTTATTCAATTATATACCAAACCAAAAAAACAAAGCTAAAGAGGTATACGATTTATGTAAAATAGAAACTCAAAAACACATATTTTACGATGTTTTTGGAAACGGTTTAAGAGAGTTTCTTGCTATAACAAAACACTGTATTGCACTTATTGGTAATGAAGGTGGTGCCGTAAATATGGCTAAAGCTTTGGACATTCCAACATTTACTGTTTTTTCACCATGGATTTTAAAAGAAGCTTGGAATATGTTTGAGGATGGAAAAACTCATGTTTCGATTCATTTAAAAGATACAAATCCTGAACTTTACAGCACTAAATCTGTTAAAGACATGAAAACAGATTCCAAAGAATTATACCATTCCTTTAAACCCAATTTAGTTATTCCAAAACTTAAATCTTTTTTAAAAGGACTTTAGTTACTTCTTTCAATTCCAAAAGGCGTTCTTATAACCTTTTCGTTTTTTGTAGTTTCTCGGATTTTCTTGTTTTTTTCAATCATTTCTGGTTTTACATAACCCCTTTCATGATCTAAATGCAAACAAATGGCACTATAGCGTATTTGTTTTGCTTTTATGCCCATATTAAAAAGACGTTCTCCTAATTCCCTGTCTTCACCACCATATTGCATACGTTCGTCATATCCATTTATCTCCAAAATATCTTTCTTCCAACCTGATGCATTATGCCCATTCCAAGTTGCCCTTGTTGGCGTAAACCTATTTAAAAGTTTTTGTTTAATGCCTTTTGCAGTAATCTTGTTACTTTTAAATGAGTTTTTTAATCCGTGCTTTTTTAACCAATCAATATCAAAACAATCTTGATTTTTTATATCGTCTTTAGAAATTATTTTGCTAATCACCATGGGCAACTTAAAATAGCCTCCTGATAGAAAATAACCTTGCTCTCGGTTATCGATGTGAGTTTGAATAAAATCAGCTCGCGCCACACAATCTCCATCAGTATAAAGCAAGTAGTCCGATTTTCCTGCTACGGTAGCTTTGTTAAGGATTATTGTTTTTTGAAACCCATTATCCTCGTGCCATATATGTTGAACAGGATAAGAAACTTCCTTTTGTATATTTTGTATTAGCTCTTTAGTTGTTTCATCAGAGCCATCATCAGCAATTACAACTTCAAAATTTTTAAATGTTTGAAACTCGTAACTCCAAAGCACTTTTTCTAGCCATTCTGGGTTATTATAAGTACTAATAATAACTGAAACTTCTGTTTTATTCATTGGTATAAAATTAACTATTTTTACCAAAATTTTGAGATTTTAAATGATTAAACTGTCCGGTGTTATAATTACCTATAACGAAGAACGAAATATTGAAAAATGTTTACAATCTTTAGTTAATGTTGTTGACGAAATTGTTGTTTTAGATTCCTTTTCGACTGATAATACTAAAGCTATTTGTTCTAAATACAAAGTAAAGTTCTTTGAACAAACGTTTTTAGGTTATGTTGAGCAAAAAAACTTTGCTTTAACACTAGCTTCTCATAATTATATTGTGTCTCTTGATGGCGATGAAGCCCTTTCCGAAGCACTTCAGCAGTCTATTATAAATTTAAAAACCAGTTGGAAGTTAGATGGGTATTTCGCTAACAGATTTAATAACTTTTGTGGTCAATGGATAAAATATTCTGATTGGTATCCTAATAAAAAACTACGTGTATTTGATAGAAGAAAGGCTGAATGGAAAGGGATTAATCCACACGACCGTATAGAGATTCAAAATAGTACAGCAACAATTGGGCATTTAAAAGGTGATATTTTACATTGGACTTATCAAACCTACTCTGAATTTAATTTAAAAACCGAACATTTTTCTACTATTTCAGCTAAAGCGTACTATGACTTGGGAAAAACTGCTCCTATTTGGAAAATTGCATTTAACCCTACATGGGCATTTTTTAAAGCCTATTTTTTAAGATTAGGTTTTCTTGATGGTTTAAATGGTTTCGTAATTTGCGCACAAACTGCCAATATTACGTTTTTAAAATATACCAAACTACGTGAATTAATAAAACAAAACAGTTAGTTCGGTTTCTAAAACTTTAGTTTCTTTTTTAACCTTCGTTTTCGATGGTATTTTTCTTGAAAAGCCTCTGTTTCTTGCCACATTAAATTGAAAACTTTATTATAATTTTCTCCAATACATTTTGCATATTCATCGCTCATTACTTCAATCATAGATTTATGAATGGTGAGTTTTGAAAAGTTTTTGATGCGCGTTTCAAAATCTAATGGTTTAAACTCCATTCGGTTCAAATCCACCAAATAAAACCTATAATCGCCATTATTTAGCTGAATAAGTGTATTTCCAGGAGAATGATCTAAAAAATGAATCTCCCTTTCGTGAAGTTGAAAAGTAAACCTCGTAAATGCCCTAAGTATAGCTTCGTGGTTAGTATAACTTAAATCTGTAGTAAGTTCTCTATAAGTTAAATCGCAAGCTTGCTGTTCACTTATATAGTAACTCTTTTTGAATAAAAATGGTGTTTTAAATTCGTAATAAGCTATTGGTTTTGGTGTGCCTATGTTTAAGTCTACGAGTTTATTGGCATACTCAAAAGAGCGTTGTGCTTTGCTTTTTCTAAAAAATTTATAAGCTATTTGGTTAACAATGTTAGGCACTCTAAAAGACTTAACGTTAACCTTTTTATCATCTAACTTAAATAGTTTTAATGAGTTTCTATCTTGGTTACCAAAGTTTTCACCTTTAGTATCAAAATTTAGTATAATATCATCTAAAAAGTTAGATTTAGATTTAAAATCCTTATGAATTACTTTGTTACTTTTCATCAGCAATTTTAGCCACAGTAGCAAATTGAACATACTGCATATCTAATTGAGTAAAAAATGTTAGTAGATGAAATAAATAAGGTTTTATTGACTTACTTTTATTTATCCCGATATGTTTTACTACTTCAAAACCTAATTCTTCATACATTCTTTTAATACTTTTCTTGGTAAAAAATCTTAGATGAGTTCTATCCATAACACCATAATCTTCATATCTCCAATCTTTGTTAATTAATAAGCGCATAAAAGTTTTATAAAATCGCACATTTGGTAAGGAGCTAATAACAATACCGCCATTTGATAATTTTTTCTTCAAAATTTCTAAAACCCAATACGGATCAACTAAATGCTCAAGCACATCATTGCAATAAATAACGTCAAAATAATTATCAGGAAGACTTTCAACAAAATCTTCACACTTCCCTATATAAACATTGTCCAACTTTTTATGCGCCTCCACACCATGAGTTTTCATATATTCAATACCCCAAACCTCGGCTTTATTTTTTTCTTTTATAATTTCCGCAAAAGCACCATTACCACAGCCTACATCTAAAACACGCTTAGCATCATTTGGTAAAAACTGAAGCATTTCTAAGCGAACATTATCATAATATCCCTTAGGTTTATTTTCGTAATCCATTCTTCAAAAATAGGAAATTTAAAGTCACTCTTTTAAACTATTAACCATTTAATAAAAATTACATTAATTTGCATTCAAATACATATATATGCCTTCCTATCCTAAAAGCACCTTAGTAACTCCAACCTATAATTGGCCAGAAGCTTTAGAGCTTTTATTATTAAGTATAAAAAATCAGTCTCATTTACCTAATGAAGTTATTATAGCTGATGATGGCTCAAAAAAAGAAACAGAAAGGTTAATAAAAAATTTTCAAGAAAATTTTCCAGTTCCTTTACATCACGTTTGGCACGAGGACATAAAAAACAGAAAACCTGCCATAATGAACAAAGCTATTGCTAAGGCTAAACATGAGTATATTATTGAAATTGATGGCGATATTATAATGCATAAAGATTTTGTGAAAGACCATTTAAGAATGGCAAAAAAAAATATGTTCTTATATGGTAGCAGAGTAAATATTCAAGAAAATCATTTGGAAGATTTGTTTGATAAAAAACAAACGTCCTTTAATTTTTTCTCTAAAGGCATTAAAAAACGAGGTAGAACGCTTAGAATTCCTTTACTTTCTAATCTGTATAAAGAAGAAGATTCTAGGTCATCAAAATTAAGAGGTTGTAATATGTCATTTTGGAGAGCAGACTTTATAAAAGTTAATGGTTTTAACGAAAATTTAGTAGGTTGGGGAATTGATGATAGCGAAATGATTCAGCGCTTATTGAATATTGGTGTAAAAGGGAAGCGATTAAAATTTGGAGGAATTGTTTATCATATTTATCATAATGAACAGGATAAAAGCCATATAAATATTAATGAAATTATAGAAAAAGAAACCACCGAAAAGAAAATTACTTTTATTGAAAAAGGAATTAATCAATACCTCTAAGAATGGCATTTGATGTATCAATAATCATAATCAACTATAATACGACGGACTATACTATTAACTGTATAGAATCTATTTTTAAGCACACAACAAACGAAATAAATTGTGAGTATTTAATTATTGATAATGGCTCTGAAGCTGAAAGCTTTCATAGTTTAAAAAAGTATATCAATACAGTTTCCCAACAAAATGCTATAAAACTAATTAGAAGTCACATTAACACTGGTTTTGGTGGTGGAAATATGATTGGTGTTAATGAAGCTACTGGCAAGTATTTAGCTTTTATAAATAACGATGTTTTGTTTAAGAATGATTGTTTAAGGATCCTTAAAAACTTTATGGACACAAACAAAAATGTTGGTGTTTGTGGTCCGCAGGCCTTTAAAGAAAATGGAGATATTTTACCTACTATAGATCATTTTGCGTCACTTGGAAGAGAGTTATTGGGCAGAAAAGTTTTAGAAATAGTAAATTCACAAAAATATCCTAAACGTAAAAAAACATATAACCAACCTCAAAAAGGACAATTTGTAGCCGGAAGTTTTATGTTTTTTAATGCAAACAATTTTAATAGCATTGGTGGTTTTGACACTAATATATTTTTATATCATGAAGAGACAGACGTTTGTAAGCGTCTAACAAAACTAAACAAAGAAGCTTTTTTAGTACCTGAAGCACAGTTTATTCATTTTCATGGTGCTAGTACTCCCAAATCCGTCGCTTTAAAAATCGAATTAAAAATCTCTCTACTTTATGTGATACGAAAGCATTACGGGCTAATTTCATTTTTCATATTGTTACTATATTTACAATTAAAATATTTTTTAAGTAGTTTATTCAAACCAAAAAACTGGCCTGTATTTATCGCTTTAATTAAACAAGTACCTTTATCTATTTCATTAAAACATAAACAACAAATTCATCGTTTATAACAATGCAAACAGAAATTAACAACGCCTTAAAAGTGCTAAAAGAAGGTGGACTTATACTCTACCCTACCGATACCGTTTGGGGTATTGGTTGCGATGCCTCTAACCCTGATGCCGTGAAAAGAGTATATCAATTAAAACAACGAGTTGATAGTAAGGCTTTAATTTGCTTGGTAGCAGATGATAGAATGCTAAAAAAATATGTAAAACAAGTACCTGAAACGGCATTAAATATTATTGAAGTTACCAATAAACCTACAACCATTATTTATGACGAAGCCCAAAATTTAGCAAATAATTTAATTGCAGATGATGGTTCTATTGCCATAAGAATTCCGGACGATGATTTCTGCTATTGGCTTTCAAGAAAATTTAATGGCGCCATTGTTTCTACATCAGCAAATATCAGTGGGCAACCCACACCAAAATCCTTTAAAGAAATAGCTTCAGAGGTTTTAAAAGGTGTAGACTATGTTGTAAATTTGCAAAAGGAAAAAATCTGTGACAAACCATCTTCAATTATTAAGCTAACAAACGATGGTATTGTTACGATTATTAGAGAGTAAAATCTCAAATGTCATTCATGAATTACAAAGAAGCCCTTCAGCATAATATCTTCAAAATAATTTCTAAATCTGCTGCTCAATTAGATATAGAAAGCTATGTTATTGGTGGTTTTGTGCGTGATTTTATTTTAAATCGAGGTAATGCAAAAGATATTGATGTGGTTGCAATTGGTGATGGCATCCAAATAGCGCAACAAGTTGCTAAAAATCTTCCTAACAAACCCAAAGTTCAGGTTTTTAAAACATACGGTACTGCCATGTTGCGTTATGATGATATTGAGATTGAGTTTGTTGGTGCTCGCAAAGAATCTTATACTGAGGATAGCAGAAATCCATCCGTTGAAAATGGAACACTTGAAGATGACCAAAACCGACGGGACTTTACAATAAATGCACTAGCATTAAACTTAAGTGAAGCAAATTTTGGAGACTTGCTTGACCCTTTTCATGGTATAAAAGATTTAGAAAACTCTTTAATAAGAACGCCATTAAACCCAGATATTACATACAGTGACGACCCTTTACGGATGATGCGAGCAATAAGATTTGCAACACAATTAAATTTTAAAATTGAAGAAGCTTCTTTAAAGGCTATATCAAAAAATTGTGAACGTATTAAAATTATAACCGAAGAGCGTATTGTTACTGAACTTAATAAAATTCTTGAAAGCGAAAAGCCTTCTATTGGTTTTTTACTCTTAGAAAAAACGGGGTTACTCAAATATATATTGCCTGAATTAATTGCTCTAAAAGGTATTGATGAAGTTGAAGGTCAACGTCATAAGGATAATTTCTATCACACCTTAGAGGTGGTTGATAATATTTCAAAAAACACCGATAATCTTTGGCTACGTTGGGCAGCATTGCTTCATGATATAGGAAAAGCACCCACAAAAAAGTTTAGCAAAAAAGTAGGTTGGACCTTTCATGGACATGAATTTGAAGGCTCAAAAATGGTATTTCAATTATTCAAAAGACTTAAAATGCCATTGAATGATAAAATGAAGTTTGTTCAAAAAATGGTGTTGATGAGCTCTAGACCTATAGTTCTAGCTAATGAAGAAGTTACCGATTCTGCAGTACGTCGGTTAGTGTTCGATGCGGGAGATTATGTAGACGATTTAATGACGCTTTGTGAAGCAGATATAACCACAAAAAATCCGAAAAAATTTAAGAAATACCATAACAATTTTAAAATTGTTCGAGATAAAATTGTTGAAGTTGAAGAGCGCGACCATGTTAGAAATTTTCAGCCACCAATTTCTGGTGAAGAAATTATGCAAACATTCAATATCAAGCCTTCAAGAGAAATAGGTATGATAAAAGAATCTATTAAGGAAGCTATTTTAGAAGGAGATATTCCCAACGAATATGAGGCTGCATATCAACTCATGTTAAAGGAAGGCAAACGTTTAGGTTTAAAAGTAACAGAACAAAATGATTAAACTTTTAAGAACCGATTCAAAACACATAGACTTTATAAATTTAGTAAAGCAACTCAATGCTTATTTAAAAATAGTGGATGGTGATGAGCATGATTTTTATATGCAATACAATAATATTGATGTTTTAAAACACACCATTGTAGCCTATTCGGATGAAAAGCCAGTTGGCTGTGGCGCATTTAAAAAGTTTGATGAAAATAGCGTTGAAATAAAACGTATGTACACCTCAACAGAGACAAGAAGTCAAGGGATTGCGACAAATATTTTGAACGGATTAGAGATATGGGCTAAGGAATTAGGTTATACGTCGTGTATTCTAGAAACAGGTAAAAGACAAGTTGAGGCTGTTAATTTTTATAAAAAAAATAATTATCAAATCATACCAAATTTTGGTCAATACAAGAATATAGAAAATAGTTTGTGCTTTAAAAAAGAAATCTTATAAATGAAAAAAGATAACAAAAAAGTCATTTATTGGCTATTAACTGGTTGTTTACTCATTTTTATAATGGTAATCGTTGGTGGCATTACCAGATTAACACACTCTGGTCTATCAATTTCTAATTACAAATTAATTTCAGGAACAATTCCACCTATGAATGAGGTCGAATGGCAAGAAGCTTTTGATTTGTATAAGCAATATCCAGAATACCAAAAGCTTAACAACCACTTCAATTTAGAAGATTTTAAGGACATCTATTTTTGGGAATGGCTACATCGTGTTATTGGACGTTTTATTGGCTTAGTCTTTTTAATTCCTTTTTTATACTTTTTAATTACCAAACAGTTATCAAAGCCTACCATCAAAAAAGCGCTTGTTCTTTTAAGTTTAGGTGCATTCCAAGGGTTTCTAGGATGGTACATGGTTAAAAGCGGATTAGTAGATAATCCAGATGTCAGCCATTATAGATTAGCAGCACATTTAACTACCGCGTTCTTAACCTTTGCCTATACGTTTTGGGTAGCATTAGATTTGATATTTCCAAATAAAAAACAAGTTGATACTTCCATTAGAAATTTAATACGATTCGGACTTGCTTTGCTAATAATTCAAATTATTTATGGTGCTTTTGTTGCTGGATTAGATGCTGGATTTATACATAATCATTGGCCAATGATGAGCGAAGGAAAATTTATGCATGAAACGGTTTATATTGAACAAAATCCTATTTATAAAAACTTTTTTGAAGGTAAAAGTGGTGTACAGTTTGTTCATAGAATTTTAGCATATTTTGTTGTTGGTTTTATTATTATTATATACATAAAGTCTAAAAAAATAGCTTTAACAAATTACCAATCAAAAGGTATAAACACCTTGTTAATAATGGTTTTTATACAATTTCTTTTAGGTGTTCTAACTATTCTATTACAAGTACCTGTTTGGTTGGGTGTAGCACATCAAGTTGGTGCTTTTTTCTTATTAACTGCTATGACATTTACATTACATCGTTTTACAAAATAATTTAAAAAAGTCTACCTTTGTAGCATAATTATTAGCAATGATTTACCGATTTAGAGTTATACTAGATAATGATACCGAAGAAGATGTTTTTCGCGATTTAGAAATTCGTGAAACAGATACGCTTGAAGATTTACATAACATAATTACCCAATCTTTCGGTTTTGATGGTACCGAAATGGCGTCATTTTATATAAGTAACGATTCTTGGGAACAGGGAGAAGAAATATCTTTATTTGATTTAAGTGAAGATAATTCTGCGAGGTTAATGAATGAAACGACTATTAATGATGTGGTTCATGAAATTCAGCCTAAACTTATATATGTTTACGACTTTTTGAGTATGTGGACATTCTATGTAGAACTTGCTGAAATAGTTGATGAGCTTGAAGGGTTTGATTACCCAAATTTAATGTTTGTACAGGGTCAAGTTCCTGATACAGCGCCAGAAAAATTATTTGAAGCTGATGAAGATGATGATTTTGATGAGTTTGAAGATGGTATTGATGTTGATGATTACGACTCATTAGACTTTGATGAGCACTGGAATTAAGGTTTATTTTAAATTTTCCAAATTAACATTTTCGTAGTTACGAGTTAAAAACTCTAAGGAGAATTTTAAAATTTCCCCCATGTTTTTAGATCGTTTAAAATTCACGTCTTGCGTGTATTCAAATATTGTCATTTTAAGTGAATCAATATTTTCTTCTTTTGAAATAGAATCTCCTAGCATACAAGTAAGTAGTTGGTTTATTCTATCATGAAAACTCTTTAAACGTTTCACTAAAATGGAGCGTTCCTCTGTTTTATACTGATGAATAGATAACTTCTCCATACTTTCGGAAACCAATTCAACCATTTTTAAATTCTCTTTAAAAAACTGTGGTCGGTATATATTAAACTTTCCTTCATAAGATTGCTGATCAAAATCTATAGGTCTAATTTTATACACCACATGATCAAAATCATGTGTAGGAACAATAACGTAGTTATACGACCTCATATCTCCTAAAAGGCGAATCATGCAACGCTCATTAAATTTCACAAACTCTTTTGCAATCTGAGATTTTTCAGATTTATCACATTTTGGCAAAAAATTCTTTATAAACTCATCACCCGGAATTCCTGCAATATGTTCTTCAATTAGCGTGTTTTTGTAAACTAGAAAATTGAGATTATACGGTGATAACATATGCTCTAATTCTAAACCATAAACGCGAGAAGCATCCGCAGTTTTTACATAAAAATAGGTAAAGTTATCATTTAATATATTCCTGATTTTTATTCTGAATGGCTTAGAATTCCCAAAAGTGCAATAATCAATAGCATCTACATTTAAAAATGGGATGGTGTCTTCGTTTCCATCAGAATGTAAAATTGTATATACTTTTTTAAGGGATAAATCTATCTCTTCTCTTTCATAATCGTTATAATAAACCCGAATCCAAAGTGTGTCATTATCCTCCTTATCATAAACGACAATAGAACCTTGAAATCGCAACAAATCATCATAAAAAATAGGAATTTTTATATTTCTATTATATTCTGATAAATAATTGTGTAATTTATCATTTATAGGGAATGACGGCTTTTTCTTTGATATTTTTAAATCTTGCATAGGCTTATAACTTATTCAAATTTAATGCTTTTTATAATAGGCTTGTAACAAAAATTAAGGACTGTCGTCATACTTTTGTAACTAACCCATGCTAATTACCTAAGTTGGCATAAAAACCATTACAGTTTGGAATCTATTCTTACTATTAACAATCTTACAAAAAAATTTGGCTATTTAACCGCTGTTAAAGACCTATCATTCTCCATAAACAAAGGTAATGTTTACGGTATTTTAGGACCTAACGGAAGTGGGAAATCTACAACACTTGGAGTTGTTTTAAATGTTGTAAATAAAACAGAAGGTAGTTTTCATTGGTTTGATGGTAAAACGTCAACGCATGATGCCTTAAAAAAAGTAGGCGCTATCATTGAACGTCCAAATTTTTACCCTTACATGACTGCTTCACAAAATCTGAAATTGGTTTGTAAAATTAAGGGTGTTGATTATAGTAAAATAGATGAAAAACTTGAAATTGTTGGTCTTTTAGATAGAAAAAACAGTAAGTTTAAAACCTACTCTTTGGGTATGAAACAGCGTTTAGCTATTGCTTCGGCCCTACTTAACGATCCTGAAATTTTAATTCTAGACGAACCCACCAATGGCTTAGATCCACAAGGGATTCATCAAATTCGTGAAATTATTAAAGAAATAGCCACACAAGGCACAACTATTTTGTTGGCTTCACATTTATTAGACGAAGTTGAAAAAGTATGTTCACATGTTGTAGTGCTTCGTAAAGGGGTCAAATTATATTCAGGTCGAGTTGATGAAATGATTTCCAGTCATGGCTTTTTTGAGTTAAAATGTAATAAGCAAAGTGAATTAGTAGAATTATTAGAAAACAATAAAATTTTTGGTAAAATTAAAGTCAAAGATAATTTAGTTACAGCGTTTTTGAATGAACCTATGAACTCTGAAGATTTTAATAAATTTTTGTTTGAAAAAGGAATTATTCTAACGCATTTAGTGCAACGCAAAGAAAGTTTAGAAGAGCAATTTTTACAATTAACTGACAACCAAAAAAACTAAATCCAACCACATGTTACGACTTTTAAATTTAGAATTACAAAAATTACTACTAAACAGAACCAGTAAAATCCTGATTTTTGTATCCTTTATATTACCTTTTTTTGTAATTCTTTTATCATCCTTAAAAATAAATGTTTTTGGTTTTTTTACCCTAGAATTAGGTGAATTAGGTGTCTTTAATTTTCCTATAATTTGGCATTTAACAACTTTTTTTGCATCACAATTCAAGTTCTTTTTTGCCATTGTAGTAGTTAGCATGATTGGGAATGAGTATAGCAACAAAACCATAAAACAAAACTTAATTGATGGGTTGAGTAAAAAGGAATTTATACTATCAAAATTCTATACTTTGGTATTCTTTTCTCTAGTATCAACTATTTTAATAGGCCTCATTTCCTTGTGTATTGGTTTGTATTATTCAAGCTATAATGAGTTTTCAATAATAATCAGAGAAACCAATTTTTTAGTGGCTTATTTTGTGAAATTAGTTGGCTTTTTTAGTTTGTGTTTATTCTTTGGAATGTTAATAAAGCGTTCTGCTTTTGCCCTAGCCTTTTTATTTATACTTTTCATTCTAGAGTGGATTACTTTTGGATTAATAGTTTGGAAATTTGATGCTTCTATAGCAGAAAAAATACAGAATTTCTTTCCACTAAAATCAATGTATAAATTAATTGACCAGCCTTTTCAGAGAATTGCTATGACTAAGTTTCCAGACAAGGCAGAATTAGCTTATGATTATGCTGTTCATTGGCACGAATTTGTTATTGTTATTTGTTGGACTGCCTTATTTATCTTTTTATCGTATAGATTATTAAAAAAGCGAGATTTATAATATCTTTGATAGCTATCGCTATGAAAAGATGAAAAAAATAATATTATTCGCGATTTTTAATTTTGTTTGTTTAAGTGTTTTCCCTCAATATGAAGCTTCAAATTGGTATTTTGGTGAAAATGCTGGCATCAAATTCAACCTTGGTAATAATACTATAACTAGAACTTCTAATGGGCAATTAAATACCCGCGAGGGATGTTCTTCAATTTCTGACGATTCCGGTAATTTATTGTTTTATACTGATGGGGTTACTGTCTGGAATCAAAATCATCTGCAAATGCAAAATGGTTTTGGATTAAATGGAGATTCTTCTAGTACTCAATCGGCCATTATCGTACCCAAACCTAATGACACTGATATATTCTATGTTTTTACAGTGGACAATGGTTTAAATGGTATGAACAATGGTTTAAACTATTCTGAAATTGATATGACTCTTGATGGTGGTTTAGGTGCTGTTATAACAAAAAATATCAATTTACTTCCCCGTTGTTCGGAAAAAATAACTGCGGTTTTGAAAGACTGTATTTCTAAATCTATTTGGGTAGTTACTTTTGCTTCAGTTGATGGAAATCAGGGCCCTTACAACACCTATCATGCCTTTGAGGTAAGTGATACTGGTATAAGTACAACATCGGTAAAATCAACTTTTAATTTGTTTATTTCGGATGCAAGGGGTTACCTAAAGTTATCGCCAGATGGCACGAAGGTAGCAAGTGCTAATGCTAAAGACGGGTTATATATTTATGATTTTGATGTAGCTACTGGTATACTTTCTAATGAGCAATCTATACAAATATACTCAAGCAATGGTAGCCCATTCCCTTATGGCGTTGAATTTTCTCCAGATAGTCAACTGCTTTATATTCATTCTTCAAACGACTTTTTCGATCAACAAAATCCAAACAACTCTAACGACCCTTCAAACCATACCTCTGCGTTAGTTCAGTTTAATCTAAATGCGGCCGATATTGAAGCAAGTCAAATTATGATTGATGAACAACAGCTTTATAGAGGTGGTTTACAACTGGGTCCCGATGGAAAAATTTATAGAGCTTTAAGTGCATCCTATTCTCAAGGTCTCCCATATTTGGGTATTATTCAAAATCCTAATACGCTTGGATTAGGTTGTAACTATGTCCATAATGCTTTTAGTTTATCACCATTTAGATCTTCTCAAGGACTTCCTCCTTTTATAGCATCCTTTTTTAACACGGAAATAGATATCATAAAAAACGGAGAAAGCTCCAGTAACTTAGCGCTTTGTGATGGTGATAGTTATACTTTAACCTCAGAAATATTACCTGGTGCTTCTTATATATGGACTAGAGACAAAGTTGTTTTACCAGAAACAACCTATGATTTAGAGGTATTTCAAGCAGGACAATATGAGGTTTATATTGAACCTAACAATGGAGATTGTGCCATTGAAGGTCAAGCTTTTGTAGAATTCAACCCCAACCCCGATGCTTTTAACCATACCCTTTTACAATGTGACGAAGATGGTTTGGTTGATGGTTTTACTACGTTTAACCTTACAGAGGCTAATGAAGATTTAGCTGGTACAACTACGGATAGATCTACCAAATTCTATACTGATGTATCTAGAATTAATGAGATAAATGGTGCTGCTTTTAATAATACAGCGAATCCACAAACTATTTATGTTGAAGTTATTGATGACCGAACCGGGTGTTTTAGTTATTCCGAACTAACCCTTAGTGTAAGCGTAACTGATGCAAATAATGCCGCTTTACCTGCTGTGTGCGATGATGATGGCGTTGAAGATGGTCTTCATCTATTTGATTTAAGCGATGCCGATAGCTTAATTCTTAACGGATTACCAACTACGAATTTAGATATAGCCTATTACCAAACCTATGATGATGCCTTGTTAGAACAAAACAATTTAGGAACTTCTTACACAAACACGATGCCTTATTCGCAAACCATTTATGCTCGAGTTGAAAATCAAAATAATTGCTATGGTATTAGCGAAGTTGAACTAACTGTTAACCAGCTTCCTGATATTGATATGCAGGGTGTTGCAAATTACTGCTTGAATTTCTCTCCAGCAACCATTCCTATTAATGCAGCGGTTTTAAACGATTCTCCTAATAATTACAGCTACATCTGGTCTACAGGTGAAAGTACTTATGAGATAAATGTTAATCAAATTGGGACTTATAATGTTACTGTTACTAATGCCAATGGTTGTACAAAAGAAAGAACTGTTACCATAGAACCATCAAACATAGCTACTTTTGAATCCATTAAAGTTATTGATGCCACTGCAAATAATACCATTACCGTTATAGTCTCTGGCGAAGGCGTTTATGAATACAGATTACTTGATAGCAATAACGTAGTGGTGGCACCTTATCAGGAAAGTAACGTGTTCGAAAATGTTTCTCCCGGTATTTATACGGTTTATGTAAAGGATATAAAAAATAATTGTGGCGTTGTTAATGACAAAGTATCCGTTATTGGTTTTCCTAAATTCTTTACACCTAATAATGATGGCATTCATGATACATGGCAAGTATCAGGAGTTTCAGAAATGTTCCAACCTAATACTAAAGTGCTTATTTTTAATAGATTTGGTAAATTAATTAAGGAACTAAGCCCCACTGGAGAAGGATGGGATGGTACTTTTAATGGTGGTAAATTACCAAGTGATGATTATTGGTTTTCTGTGAAATTACAAGATGGTAGAATTTTTAAAAATCATTTTACATTGAAATATTAAACATTAAAACCAATTTAAGTGCACTTTCTCCTATTTTTTTTGTGTTTCACCTAAAAAAAATCTACTTTTCGTTCTAAATTTATTCTGGAAAACTAGAATTATTTTTGCACAAAGACCCAAACAGAAAACCTACAAGGTATGAGATTTATTTACTACATCTTATTTATACTTATTTTTAGTAGTAATTCCATTTTTTCTCAACAAATATCAGTTGATGATTCTGTTGGTTTACAATCGCTCATATTAGACAATTTAGTTGACGGTTGTGTTGATATTACCAATATCAGTTCATCAGTTAATGGTAATTCGCACGGTTTTACAAGTTATGCTTACTTTGAAAGAGCCGGTTCGAATTTTCCATTTGAAAATGGTATTGTTCTATCTACTGGCGGTGCAGCATCGGGTGGTAATGCTGTTAGAACTCCTACATTAAGTGAAGGTTCTTCAGCTTGGGGTACAGATCCCGATTTAGAAGCGGCTTTAGGTGTCACAAACACCGTCAATGCCACGTCTATTGAATTCGATTTTGTTTCAATTTCAAATCAATTTCATTTTAATTATTTATTAGCATCTGAAGAGTATTTTGGAATAAACCCTTGTCAATTTTCAGATGGTTTTGTTTTTCTTATCAAAGAAGCTGGAACTGCTGACCCTTATCAAAACATTGCGTTAGTTCCTGGTACTACTACGCCTGTTAATACCAACACCATTCATGATGAAATTTTTGGTGTTTGTGCTGCTCAAAATGACCAATACTTTGATGGATATAATATCGGAGATACGAATTACAATGGTAGAACTACTGTTTTAACAGCTTCTGGTAGTATATTACCAAATGTAACTTACCATATTAAACTGATTATAGCAGATCAAACTGATGGAACTTTTGATTCCGCCGTCTTTATCGAAGGTGATAGCTTTAGAATTTTAGACCTAGGTTCAGATGTTGAAACCTGTGCTGGTTCTGTTCTCTTGGATGCAGATTTGCAAAATCCATTAGCATCTTATGCTTGGTATTTAAATGGGAGCTTAATAACTGGTGCTATTACACCCACTTATAATGCTATTCAAGATGGAACATATAGGGTTGAAGTTTCTGTACCAGTAAATGGTTCAAATTGTGTTGAGGAAGATGAAATTGTAGTCGTTCTTAATACAGAAGAACCGATAAATCAAATATCTGATTATGAAATATGTGATGATGCCAGTGAAGATGGCATAGAAATTTTTGACCTTAGTACAAAAAATTCAGAATTAATAAGTAATATACCCTTTACAAACTACGCCTTTTCATATCATTTTTCGGATTCGGATGCAAGAAACAATTTAAACCCTATAACTACACCCATAGCAAACACATCAAACCCTCAAGCGATTTATGTTAGAATTGATGACTTAGATAGCGATTGTTTTTCCTATACATCCTTTAACTTAGTTGTAAATTCTGTTCCAAATATAGTAGACCCTACCGATTTAGAGGTTTGTGATGGTGATGATAGTCCTGATGGGTATGCGGTAATAGATTTATCACAAAAAAATGATGAAATTACAGGCGGTCAAACTAATATGCTAGTAACATATCACTACAACAGTTTAGATGCAAGCACTGGTAATAACCCAATCCCAATTCCGTATATAAACACCAATACTCCAACAGACTCTGTATTTGTTAGGGTAGTAAATACATCTACTGGTTGTGTAAACACCACAACTTTAAACGTTAATGTAACCATAAGTCCTATTGCAAACAGGGATACACAATATATTGATGCTTGTGACAGAGATTTAGATGGTAGCGCTACTTTTGATTTAACAGAAGTGATAGATGATATACTAGCAGGCCTAACAGGTGTTACAACTACCTTTCATGTTTCTTACTCTGATGCTCAAGATGGTATTAACGTTATAGCAGATGAAACGAATTATCAGTATACAAATGCGGTAATAGAACCTGGTTCAGCAACAATATATTTGAGAATTGTTGATGATGCTACAGGCTGTTTTACTATTGTTCCTTTTGAAATTCACACCAATTTATTGCTTACAGGCACAGATACTGGTGATTTTGCGCTATGTGATAATAACGATGATAGCACAGATGCTTTAAATTTTGATTTGTTTACTGTAGAAAGCTACATTGCTAATGATTTACCAACTACCATTACGGTGTCTTTCTTCGAAACTGAAGATGATAGGGATAACAATGTAAACGCCATTGATAAATCACAATTATATGCGGCTGTAAGTCCAAAAGTATTGTACATACGAATTGATAATGGCGAGTGTATTGAAAATACTCAGATTACATTATTGGTAAACCCTATACTATTATTCGATAATGTGGTAATACCTTACTGCGATGATAATGATGATGGTATTGCAAGTATTGATTTACATTCACTTGATAGTATTATAACTTCAGGTAATACAGACTTTACGGTAACTTATTTTCCAACAGATGCCGATGCACAAAGTAATAATACTGCCAATCAATTACCCCCATTTTATACCAATACTAATTCTATTGAGACTATTTATGCTCGAATTGAAAATATAGATTCAGGTTGCTCAACTGTAAATCCTTTTCAAATTGAGGTATTGGTGGCTCCTTCAGCAACTGAACCAATAGATGTTATTATTTGTGATAATGATCAAGATGGGTTTTCAATTATTAACCTTGAGGCTAAAATTGATGAGGCAGTTTCAAATAACAGAACAGGTTTAGATATTAACGTTTTTACTTCTTTTGAAGATGCCGATACTAACACTAACGCTATTCCTGTTGGTGATAGAAATGCTTATAATACCGATACTCAAACTATATATATTCGGATTGAAGATGCTTTAAGTGGGACTGGATGCTATACCATTGTTTCGTTTGAAGCCATAGTAAACACTTTGCCCATTTTCCCTGTAATAAGCAATTTCCAAATTTGTGAAGATGATGGTGATGCTTTTGCTGATTTTTTATTAGTTGATAAAGACGCTGAAATTTTAAACGGACAAACGGGTAAAGAAGTATTTTATTTTGAAGATGCTGCTTTCACAATTCCTATTGATAAAAATAATATTTATCGCAATACAACAAGTCCGCAAACCATTTATGTCCGCGTTGAAAATATTACCGATCCTTCATGTTTTGGAACTGATTCGTTCATATTACAGGTATCACCAGATCCTGTTTACAATCCTGTAATTGATTATTTGGTTTGTGACGATGACAGTAATGATGGTAGAAATGTTTTTGATTTAAGTGAAAAAATTGCTGAAATATCTCAAGGGTCACCTGATAACTTGAATATCTCGTTTCACCTTACTCCTACTCAAGCAGCTACTAATACCAATCCATTACCTTTAACTTATACTAACGTTACAAACCCTCAAAGTTTATACATCAGAATTGAAAGTGAGGATTCGTTGTGTCATATTGTTGAAGAATTAGGAATTAACATCATTGCAACACCTGATGTTACCGAAGTTTCAGCTCCGTTAATATCCTGTGATGCAGATTACGACGGCATTACAACCTTCGACTTAACCACTGCAGATTTTGAAATTTTAGATAGAGTTCAAAGTAATCTTATTGTAAATTATTTTGAAAATTTAAGCGATATTAATCCAGATGATGGTTTAGATAATACCAATGAAATTCAAAATCCTTCAAGCTACGATTCAACAACTAGAACAGTTTATATAAAAATAGCAAATACGTTAACTAGTTGCTATAGTGTTATCACATTAGACCTTATTGTTAATTTGCCTCCTACAACAAATACTATTGGTACAATTCCTATTTGTGATAATGATACGGACAGCTATGAATTATCATTGGTAGATACAATGATTGTTAATGATACTTCTTCGGTAAACATATCCTATCATGATACATTTTCAGACGCTGAGGCTAATGTTGCACCGTTAAATAGGACCTATAATTATACATTAAGTAACCATACTATTTTTGTAAGGGTTTCTGATACTTCAACAGGTTGCCATATTACATCATCATTTATTTTACAAATAAATGAAAATCCCATTCCTAATACACCATCTGATTTAATAGATTGTGATGATGATTTTGACGGCTTTTTAAGCTTTGATTTATCATCGCAGGATAGCACCATAATGGGGTCATTAAGTGCTTCAAATTTCAACGTTACTTATTATAATACCATGGATGACGCTGAAAATGGCTCAAATGTCTTACCCACATCACATTCAGCTTTTAACAGCGAAATAATTTATGCTAGATTAGAAAATAATGCCACCGGATGTTACGGAGTTACACAGTTTACAACCTATGTGAATCCATTACCTGTAATCCCTATTGATGATGTTGTTCCTTTATGTATCAATGATTTGCCTTTAATTATTGATGCTTATACTGGAAATCCAAATGATACATACCAATGGTCAACTGGTGCAACAACCTCACAAATACAATTAAATGACCCTAGTGAAATTGGTGATTATTGGGTAACAGCAACTACTCCAAATATTGGTTCTAATGATTGTTCTTATACAAAAGAATTTACGGTTATTGAATCGGAAGAAGCAAGTATAAACTTTACAACAAAAGTAGATTTTGCAGATCCAAATAGTATTACGGTAGATATTGATGGTATTGGAGACTATGTATTCATTTTAGATAATGGCGAGCCACAAACCTCTAATGTTTTTGAAAATGTAACTTTTGGAATTCATATCATAACTATTAGAGATTTAAATGGATGCCAAGATGTAACCACAGAAGTTGTTGTTATTGATGTTCCCAAGTTTTTTACACCAAATAATGATAGTGTTTTTGATACGTGGCATATTGTAGGGATTAGCGAAATCCCTGGAACAATAGTTTATATTTATGATAGATACGGCAAACTTTTAAAAACTTTACCACACACGTCCATAGGATGGGATGGAACTTTTAATGGTCAAAATATGCCTTCAGATGATTATTGGTTTCTTGCAAAAGTTATTCAAAATGGAACTCCTTTTGATGTGAAAGGTCATTTTGCATTAAAGCGATAAATTCACTAAAATAAAACTTAAAGCTTATTTTTGTTAGAGTTTTTAGATCTATGAAGCACTTCATTTATTTTTGTCTTTTATTTTGTTTTTGCTTCCAGAGTTTTGCCCAAAATGTACTGGTAGATAGTCAAACGTACACACCACAACAGCTTATAGAAGATATTTTAATCAATAGTGTTTGTATCGAAAATGTTGTTGTAACAAATGTTGTAGGTGGAAATTTTGGAGGTACAGACCAAAGTTATGGTTATTTTGATGCTTCTGGTACTACGTTCCCTTTTCAAAGAGGTATTGTTTTAAGTACTGGGCGTTTAAGTAATGTTGAAGGTCCAAACAATTCACTAAGCGACGATGATGCCGCAAATTGGAATGGAGATAGTGATTTAGAAAATATTCTAAATGAAACCAACACACTTAATGCAACCATCATAGAGTTTGAGTTTACTTCGTTGGCAAACCAAATAAGCTTTAAATACATTTTTGCTTCAGAAGAGTATCAAGAAAACAATCCTAATACTTGCCAATATTCAGATTTATTTGGGTTTTTAATTAGAAATGTAAACAACTCACAATACACAAACATAGCCTTAATACCAAATACGCAAACGCCTGTAAAAGTTACAACGGTGCATCCAACCATTCCAAATGGATGTGCTGCCCAAAATGAAACTTATTTTGGTAGTTGGAATAACACATCTGCACCTATTAATTTTAATGGTCAAACCACGGTTTTAACAGCCACAGCAAACACAATACCTAGCGAAACCTATCATGTAAAATTGGTAATTGCAGACGAGCAAAATTATCGATATGACTCTGCTGTATTTTTAGAAGCTGGAAGTTTTCAATTAAGTACCAGTTTAGGGCCTCATCGTTTGACATCTACTAATAATCCATTATGTGGAAACGAAACTCTAACACTTGATGCATTCCAAACAGGCAATAATACTTATAGATGGTTTAAAGATAATGTTGAGATTTTAGGCGAAACGAATGCAACCTATACCGTAGTTGATGCTGGAACTTATAATGTTGAAGTCTCATTAGAAAATTCTTGTATTTCTTATGGAGAAATTGTGATTGAATACACCCAAAACCCTACGGTTACAAATACAAATATTGTTGAATGTGACCCAAATCAAGATGGCTTAACAACCTATAATTTATTTGATGCTGAACAAAATATTACAGGTACTAACACCTCTTTGTTCATTGAAGGGTTTTATACAACTCTAATAGATGCTCAGCAAAAAACAAATCCGATTAATACTCCAGAGTCTTATCAAAATACATTGCCTCAACAAATTATTCATGCAAGAGTTGAAAATCAATATGGTTGTGCTTCGGTTGTTGAAATAACCTTAGATATTTCAAACGAAAACATTAATATCGCTCCCTATGAAACTTGTGATGACGACATAGTTGATGGTTTTACTAGTTTTAGTATTTCCGATTTAACAACTCATGTTGAGCAATATATTCCAAATGGTTTAACCATAACATGTTATTTAACTGAAGCTGATGCCTTTAGCGATTCAAACATATTAAGTGGTTCATACACGAATACAACTCCAAATTCTGAAACTATTTATGTAAAAACCGAATCGAACGGAACGTGTTATGCTATTGGAACGCTGGGTTTAAATATAATTACTACACCTGAGTTATTATCTGATAATACCGTTTATTATTGTTTAAATACATATCCTCAAACCATTGTATTAGATGCAGGTATTTTAAATGATAGCATATCAAATTATACATATGAGTGGTTTTTAAACAATCAACTTTTAACTAATAATACTTCAAGTATAGGTGTAAACGAAACAGGAAGTTATACCGCAGTGGTTACACATTTTAACGGATGTGCTTCGTCAAGAAATATAACTGTTATTCCATCAAACCGAGCAACGATAGAAAGTGTAGATATTCAACAAGCATCCAGCAATAATACTGTTACTATCACTGTTTCTGGAGAAGGTGATTATCAATTTGCTTTAGACACTCCAATATTTAATGACAGTAATGTTTTCACTAACGTCACTGCTGGTTTTCATACCATAATGGTGCTTGATAAAAATGGTTGCGGTATTACTGAAAAAGAAATTGGAGTTCTAGGGTTTCCTAAATTCTTTACTCCAAATAACGATGGACTTCATGATATTTGGAAACCTTATGGAGTTAATGAGCAATTCAATTCAAATATTACCATAAATATTTTTGATCGATTTGGTAAATTATTGAAATCAATAAACCCAATTGAAACGGGATGGGATGGTACTTATAGCGGTAATCTACTTACAAATGATGATTATTGGTATACTGCCACTTTTCCAGATGGCATATCTTATAAAGGTCATTTTACTTTAAAAAGATAAGACACTTATTTTACGTAATTTTGCAAAATGCACTTTAATATTGAATCAGAATTTAGTCCCACTGGAGATCAGCCAGAAGCTATAAAACAACTTGTTAATGGTATTATTTCTAATGAAAAATACCAAACGCTTCTTGGTGTAACAGGTTCGGGTAAAACCTTTACAGTTGCAAATGTTATAGAGGAAGTCCAAAAACCTACCTTGGTTTTAGCGCATAATAAAACATTGGCAGCTCAACTATATTCTGAATTCAAACAGTTTTTTCCAAACAACGCCGTTGAGTATTTTGTGTCTTATTATGATTATTATCAACCAGAAGCTTATATCCCTGTTTCTGGAGTTTATATAGAAAAAGATTTATCAATAAACGAGGAAATTGAAAAAATGCGGTTAAGCACTACTTCTTCACTCCTATCAGGGCGTCGCGATGTTTTGGTGGTTGCATCTGTTTCATGTTTATACGGCATTGGTAATCCTATAGAGTTTCAAAAAAATGTGATTACGCTTAAACGCGATCAAGTTATTTCTAGAACAAAGTTATTGCATCAATTAGTGCAGAGTTTGTATTCACGAACAGAAGGTGAATTCAATCACGGAAATTTCAGAATTAAAGGTGATACCGTCGATATTTTTCCGAGTTATGCCGATGATGCTTTTCGCATTCATTTCTTTGGTGATGAAATTGAAGATATTGAGGCCTTCAATATCCAAACGAATCAAGTCATTGAAAAATATGACAGACTAAACATATATCCAGCCAACATGTTTGTTACTTCACCTGAAGTTCTTCAAGGTGCAATTAAGGATATTCAAGATGATTTGGTAAAACAACATGATTATTTTAAAGAAATCGGGAAACATCTAGAAGCTAAACGATTAAAAGAACGTACAGAATTTGATTTAGAAATGATTCGAGAATTAGGCTATTGTTCTGGTATTGAAAACTACTCACGATATCTTGATGGTAGACAACCAGGAACTCGTCCATTCTGCTTATTAGATTATTTTCCAGACGATTATTTAATGGTGGTTGATGAAAGTCATGTAACTATTTCGCAAGTACATGCTATGTATGGTGGTGATAGAAGTCGTAAAGAAAACTTAGTAGAATATGGATTCCGATTGCCCGCAGCCATGGACAATAGACCTCTAAAATTTGAAGAATTTGAAGCTTTACAGAATCAGGTAATCTATGTAAGTGCAACGCCTGCTGATTACGAATTGCAAAAAACAGATGGCGTTTATGTAGAACAGGTAATTCGTCCAACGGGCTTATTAGATCCTGTGATAGAAGTACGACCAAGTTTAAACCAAATTGATGATTTAATAGAAGAAATACAACTTCGTGTTGAAAAAGATGAACGTACCTTGGTTACTACCTTAACCAAACGAATGGCTGAGGAATTGACAAAATATTTAGATAGAATTCAAATTCGTTGTCGATATATTCATAGTGATGTTGACACTTTAGAGCGTGTTGAAATTATGCAAGATTTGCGAAAAGGATTGTTTGATGTATTAGTTGGTGTAAATTTACTTCGTGAAGGATTAGATTTACCTGAAGTATCTTTGGTAGCTATTTTAGATGCTGATAAAGAGGGGTTTTTACGTTCTGCGCGTTCATTAACTCAAACCGTTGGTAGAGCCGCTAGAAACCTAAATGGTAAAGCCATTATGTATGCAGATAAAATAACAAACAGTATGCAAAAAACTATTGATGAAACCAATTACAGACGTGAAAAACAAATTGCCTACAATACGAAACACAACTTAATACCAAAAGCATTAAATAAAAGTTTAGATAATGCGTTGGCTAAAAACTCTATTAGCACATATAGCTACGAATTAGAAGCTTTAAAAGCCGCCGAACCTGAAAGTGAATATTTAAGTAAGGGTGAATTAGAAAAGAAAATTCGTGAAAGACGAAAACTTATGGAAGAAGCTGCTAAGGCATTAGACTTTATTGTTGCGGCAAAACTCCGTGATGAGATACAAGCTTACCAAAATAAACTAGAAAAGCTAAAGGTTTAAACCTTTAGCTTTTCATATTAGCATTACTTAAATTAAAAAATCAACACTTTAAATTTTCCTTTTAGAAATGCGTGAGAGACAATACCTTTTGTTTAGTTATATTGTGTCTTAAAAATATCTATTAATACGTCTGGTGGTACTATTTTATTTGGAAAACTTTCCATTAAATAGAGTACTTTGGTTATGGACTCATGGCTTAAACCCATTCTTAAACCAAAATTGTATAACTTAATAACTCCGGCAGAATTATTTTCTTCACCATATTCTTGTTCAATATTCATCAACAATACAAGTCTGTGAAACTGAACAATACGTTCGCTATGCGATTTTAAATGTGTATAAGTAACAGGGTTTTCCAATAAATATTCAAAATCTTCACGCGAAATCTCGAGCTGTTTTGCTACTCCCAGCAAAAAGTTATACTCTATTCGTTTTATGTCTTTATCATATTTAGCAAAAGCTATCATTTCAGATAAAAGACTTAATTTTTCTACTCTATTAATCATTTCTAAAGGGATTAATTAATTACAATATAAAGTTACGCAGAACACACTTTTATTAATCGTAGATATAATGTAACTTATCGAAAAATGTATGGTATTTGGTCGTTATTTTTAATTACTTTATCAAAAGGTATTTTTTATTCAACTAATAAAATTGCATTTCATCTTTATCGAATTTTAAATTTACTCATCCGATTACATATATATATTATTGATTTTCAATTAATTAAATTCAATAATTACAGATTAAATAGAATATCAAAAAAATGAATATTTGCGGTATATTTACTGAACTTAAAAAAACGCTAAAAAAGGTGATGCGTTTTTCCGAAATCGATGAAATACACCTTTAGATAAAGTGCAAAATTATAAACATGACAAATAATGATATTTTAAAAAAATTACGTGTTGCGTTGAAGCTTCGTGATGACGATATTGTAAAAATTTTGGAGCTGGTAGATTTTAGAATTTCTAAAAGTGAACTTGGTGCTTTTTTTAGAAGAGAAGACCACCCCAAATATATGGAATGTGGCGACCAAATTTTGCGTAATTTTTTAAATGGCCTCGTTATACACTTAAGAGGCCCCATGCCTCCAAAAGAAAAAGCAAAAAATAAAGAACAAAAAAAAAGCAACTAATTTAGTTGCTCTTTTTTTATATAATTGAAAATATTATGCCAATACTTGTTGCACTTTGTCGGCAGCCTCTTGAAACTCAGTAGCACTTAATACTGCTAAACCAGAGTTATCAATCAAATTTTTTGCAATATCAGCATTGGTCCCTTGTAATCGTACTATAATTGGTACGTTAATGGTTCCCATGTTTTTATAAGCATCAATAACACCTTGCGCAACTCGATCACAACGTACAATACCACCAAAAATATTAATTAAGATAGCTTTTACCGCTGGATCTTTCAATATAATTTTAAAGGCTGCTTCAACACGCGCCGCATCAGCAGTTCCACCAACATCTAAAAAGTTAGCTGGCTCTCCTCCCGCTTGTTTAATTAAATCCATAGTTGCCATTGCTAAACCGGCTCCATTAACCATGCAACCAACATTTCCATCAAGGTCAACATAGTTTAAACCAAGTTCTCCTGCTTCAACTTCAATGGCACTTTCTTCACGTACATCACGTAAATCAACATAATTTTTATGTCTAAAAAGCGCATTGTCATCAATGGTTACTTTAGCATCAACCGCCATTATTTTATTATCGCTCGTTTTTAAAACAGGATTAATCTCAAATAAAGAAGAGTCTGATTTTACATAAGCTGTATAAAGATTCGTAACAAATTTTGTCATTTCTTTAAACGCATTTCCTGATAACCCTAAATTAAAAGCTATACGTCTTGCTTGAAATGGCAGTAAGCCAACTGTAGGATCTATCTCCTCGGTAAATATTAAATGAGGTGTTTCTTCAGCAACCGTTTCGATATCCATACCACCTTCAGTTGAATACATAACCATATTTCTGCCTGTACCTCTATTAAGTAAAACAGACATATAAAACTCATCCGTTTCGCTCTCACCTGGATAGTAAACATCCTCTGCAATAAGAACCTGATGTACACGTTTTCCTTGGGCAGAAGTTTGAGGGGTAACTAAGTCCATCCCTATAATTTTTCCTGCAATTTCCTCAACCTCTTTTAAATTTTTTGCAAGCTTAACGCCTCCGCCTTTACCTCGTCCTCCAGCATGAACTTGAGCTTTAATAACGTACCAACTTGTTCCAGTTTCATTAGTTAATTGTTTTGCAGCTGCAACAGCTTCATGAGCATTTTGAGCTACAATACCTCGTTGGATGCGAACTCCAAAACTGCTTAAAATTTCTTTACCTTGATATTCGTGTAAATTCATAACTTACTTAATAGTTTAACAGTCACAAAAGTATATAATCATGTTAACTTACCCTAAAATTAATAATGAAAACTTTTAACAATTTCTAACAAATTTAAAATGTTATATATTTAACATTTTGTTTAATTATAATAAATTTTGATTTATTTATTTTTTATAAAACTTAATAAAATATCTTTGATGAAAATTTGAAATTATGACAGAGAGTCAATTATTAAAAACTGCAGAAGAATTTGGTAGCCCTGTGTATGTTTATGACGCCGAAAAAATAGAAGCGCAATACAAAAGACTTACAAATGCGTTTAAAAATGTAAAAAGCCTAAAAATCAATTATGCTGTTAAAGCATTATCAAATATATCCATCTTAAAATTATTTAAATCACTAGGTTCTGGTATTGATACCGTTTCAATACAAGAAGTACAATTGGGATTAGCTGCTGGTTTTTCACCTAAGCAAATTATATATACTCCTAACGGGGTATCCCTAGCCGAAATTGAAGAAGCTGCCAAATTAGGTGTAGAAATAAATATTGACAATCTATCTATTTTAGAACAATTTGGAACAAAACATCCAAATATCCCTGTATGTATTCGTATAAATCCACATGTTATGGCTGGTGGAAATGCAAATATCTCAGTTGGTCACATTGATTCTAAATTCGGAATTTCAATCCATCAAATACCACATATCTTACGTATTGTTGAGAACACCAAAATGACTATTAACGGTATTCACATGCATACAGGTAGCGATATTTTAGATATTGAAGTATTCCTTTATGCTAGTGAAATATTATTTGAAACCGCTAAACAATTTAAAAATTTAGATTTTATTGACTTTGGTTCTGGCTTTAAGGTACCCTACAAACAAGGAGATATTGAAACGAACATTGAAGAGTTAGGTAAAAAATTAACCTCTAAATTTAATGAATTCTGTAAAGAATATGGTAAAGATTTAACCCTTGCTTTTGAACCTGGAAAGTTCTTGGTAAGTGAATCTGGTTACTTTTTAACTAAGGTTAATGCCGTAAAACAAACTACCTCAACGGTGTTTGCACAAGTAGATTCTGGATTCAATCATTTAATACGCCCTATGTTTTATGGTTCACATCATGAAATTACAAATATTTCCAACCCAAAAGGACGCGAACGTTTTTATACCGTTGTTGGTTACATATGTGAAACGGATACATTTGGAAACAACCGACGCATCAACGAAATAAATGAAGGGGATATTTTATGCTTCAAAAATGCTGGAGCCTACTGTTTTTCTATGGCTAGCAACTATAACTCCAGATTTAGACCAGCAGAAGTTTTATGGTATCAAAATAAAGCTTACCTCATTAGAAAAAGAGAGAATTTTGATGACATTTTAAATAACCAAATTGAAGTTGATTTTTCTAAGAAAAAGGAAAGTCAATTAGCAAAATAAATATTTACGTCTTAAATTTTTAAAAGCTCAACAAAAGTTGAGCTTTTTTGTTATCTTTAAGTCTCCCTAAGTCTTTATTTTCTCGTATTTACTAAGGCTTATGACAAAAAAACTAATCATCTCTCTCACTATTTTATGCTTTATAATCAACATTTATGGTCAAGAAAATGAATTAAATGTTGAAAATTTTAAAACAGTATCCATAGACTCTTCCTTATCATGGATGCGGAAAAACGCCTATACAGGCAAGAATTTAGATCTATTTCATAAAATTGGATTACAAACATTAAAGCGAAGTTTACATACGAGCGGTTCAAAAACCATTGCAGAAATCCATGAGGAACTTGCCAATTGGCATGGTTACAATGGTACGTTTTCACCAGATTCCGTGGTTTACCATTCAGAAAAAGCCCTAGAGTTCTATCAAAAAACGGATGATAAAAATAAAATTGCTAATACTTATAGAACTTTATCTATAGATTACATGAACACTCGTCAATTAGATAAAGCACAAGAGGTGTTATTTAAAGCCATTTCTTTATACGAAGAATTAAATAACGAAAGTGGATTGGGTAATGCCTATCGTTCTCTAGGAGTTTTGTATCAAGTGATGGAAGAATTTGAAAAGTCTATCGAATACACAAATAAAGCGATTCCTATCTTAGAAAAAACAGGTAACTACGCTTCAGTTGCCATAGCTCAGTTTAATTTGATTATTGGATATGGTGAACTTGGCGAATTTGAAAAAGCTTATCAAGCAGCCGATTATTGTCTAGAAATTGTTCGAACTAAAGCTCCTGAAGAAATTTTCGTACCCGTAAGAGCACACTCTTACAGGGGAGAAGTTTACATGAAAGCTAACGATTATGGAAACGCTTTAAAGGATTATATGAGTGCTTGGGAGCTATGTAAAGAAAATATTGGTGAAGAACGTTGCGCTACCTATCGCACAGAAATAGGTCAAGTTTATCTCAAACAAAATGAATTTAGAAAAGCACTAGAGCACCTATCTATTGGCGTTAATGCCTATGAAGAAAAGGGTCAAGACAACATTGTTCAGCCATACCTAGATTTAGCAGCTTGTTACGAAAACCTTGATGATTACAAAAACGCTATGCTTTACAAAGACAAAGCACATGCTAATACAAAAAAAATGCTTGAAGATAAAGTTATCAATCTTCAAACAGAGGCTGTTGTAAAATATGAAACAGGTAAAAAAGATGAAGCACTTGCATCCCAAACCCTATTGTTAGAACAAAAAAGCAAAGCGCAAAATTTAATTATAGCTATTGCAGCTTTACTTGCGATATTGTTGTTATCCTTATTCTACTTCTTCAACAAAAACAAAAAAGCTACCAAAATAATTAAAGCAAAAAATGCTGAGAATGAATTGCTTTTAAAAGAAATACACCACCGAGTAAAAAACAATCTGGAAATGGTTAAAAGTTTAATTGCACTACAATCTGCACAATTAGAGGATTCTGCTAGTAAAGATGCTATGATTGCTAGTCAGAATCGGGTACAATCGATGGGCATTATTCATCAAAAGCTGTATCAAGGAAATAATTTAGGCAGTATAGAAATGAAAGACTATTTTGTTAATTTAAGCGATGGCATTTTAGATACTTTTAATGCAGAAGATAAAGTAAAAATTAAATGCGCTATGGATAATTTGGAATTAGATGTAGATACAGCAGTGCCTATTGGCTTAATTGTAAATGAGTTATTGACAAATGCTTTAAAATATGCCTTTCCTAAAGATAAAAAAGGTGAAATAAGTATTAGTCTACAAAAAAGTACTAACGATATTTTAACACTAAAAGTAACTGATAATGGCATTGGTAAAGTTGTAGGGCAAGCACCAAAAGGTACTGGGTTTGGTTCACAACTTATAAAATTATTGACGCAACAGCTTGATGGTAAAATGTTGGAAGATAACAAAAAAGGTACCACAGTTTTATTTGAATTTAAATTAAACAAAGCAGCATAAATGGGTAAACCTGTAAAAATATTAATTGTTGAAGATGAAATGCTAATTGCAGCAAACATTTCATTACAACTCACAACACTTGGTTATGAAGTTACAGGGATTATTCCCAGAGGCGAAGAAGCCATCGTACACATCAAGGAAAACAAACCAGATATCCTTTTAATGGATATAAACTTAAAGGGGAAATTAAATGGTATTGAAACTGTAAAAGAAATCCAGAAAAGTTTTTCGATTTCGGTTATTTATTTAACTGCAAATGCTGATGACGACCATTTTAATAGAGCTAAGGCTACAAACCCAGCAGCTTTTATTTCAAAACCTTTCAAAAAATTAGATTTACAACGCGCTATTGAACTTGTTACAAATCAATTAAAATCTACTGAAAATGCTGAACTTAATAATTTAGAACAAGGAAAGTCTGATACCTTCATATTAAGTGACTGTATATTTGTGCGTCATCATGAAAAAATGGTGAAGGTAAATATCAATGACATTCTTTACATTGAAGCTGAACGTAATTATTGTCGTATTTATTCAAAAGAAAAGGAATATCTGTTGGTAATGACCCTTAAAGATATATCAGTAAAACTACCACAAAAACACTTTATTAGAGTACATCGCTCATATGTTGTAAATCTTTCGCAAATTAACGAAGTAGCTACAAGCCATATTGTGATTGGTAGAAAAGCCATACCCTTAAGTAAATCTTTTAAAGAAGAACTTTTAAAGCGTTTACAGACCATATAAGTCAAATCTTCCCATCATATAAAAACTTTCGATAAATAAATTTATCCGTTCGGACATTATATATAATGTTTCGTCCTAAGTTGGTTTTAATAATTGTTTATTCTCAATTACTTAGGTACAAGAATCTATTGTGATTCTTATTAATTAACCATAAAACGCTATTAACATGAAAATTTTAAAAACAGCCCTAACATTAGTTACAATCGTATTGATGCTGCCTATTTCAGCACAATCACAAAATCAAGAAAGTTTTATAATGAACTTAACTGAGTTTACTATAAAATTTGGGCATGATGCCAACTTTACAGATGGTGTAAAGAAGTGGAACAAGTGTTATAAAGAAAATAATGGTACTAGTACTTGGAATGTATGGCATCGTTTACAAGGTAAAGGCAATGTTTACGTCCTCTCTTCGCGATTAAAAAATTGGGCAGAAATGGATCAAGCAGATACGGCAGCAAAAGCGTGTCGCTCAATCGCTCTAGACTTTATAACCCCACACATAGAAAGTACTGAGTTTAATACAACCAGAAATATGCCTGAAATTAGTCGTAAAACACCACTAGGTGACATGTCAATTGTATGGGTTACAAACTTTATTATTAATGATGATGTTGCCTTCAATGATATTATAAAACAAGTTTCTTCGGCTATTAGCTCAAAAGAAGGAGACAGTAGAGGATACTGGTATAGACTTATGGGAGGCGAAGGAAGTGACTATTTTGTGTCTACACCTTTTAAAGATTTTGCAGCCTTAGATAAGGATACTGACGGTGTGTGGAAAGTTTATGAGAGTGTACACGGAAAATCTAAAACGGATGATATTCGTAAAAAATTCAGAGCTGTAGTTGATGACATTTGGAGCTATACTTTCACTCTTGAAAAAGAACTAAGCATGCAATAAACTATAACTAACCAACCAAAATAAGGCCTACTGAGTCTCTTAAGTAGGCCTTTAATCAAAACTAAGCATTATGAAAAATTTAATTTTATTAGGGCTTGCAATTGTTCTATTCACTTCTTGTGAAAAACAAGACAAGCGTTATACACAACAATCTCCAGAAATTGAAATAGTAAAAAAAACTATCAAAAATTATAATGAAAAGAATTATGATACCAGTATGTATGCTGATAGCGCAAAAACATATTTTAATTCTAATTCCAAAGATAAATTTATGACTCCCGATCAAACTGTTGCTTATCACAAAGCAAATGATAACAACTACTCACGTCGAGGGTTTACAGACAATGAACCAGAGTATGAAATGGTCTTAACGGACGATGGTAATACTTGGGTTAATTGTTGGTTAGAGTGGAAAGCAACATTGGCCGGAAATGGCAAAGAGATAACAATTCCAGTACATCTTACATACAAGTTTGTTGATGGAAAAATAGTGAGACAAGTTGGGTATTGGGATCCAACAGAAGTTGTTTTAAATTTTCAACAAATTGAAGCAGAAAAGAATATGTCTGCTGATGAAAAAGCCATGAAATCGTTAATAGATAACTGTGTAAAAGCATGGAATAATAATGATAAATCCTTGATGGCTTCAATCATGACAAATGATTTTGTAAGAACTGAAAACGGAAATGTAATTGCAAAAAGTGCTGCTGAATATGGTACTAATTTAATGGATGTGTTTCATGGAGCATTCCCAGATTTTAAGGTTATACTAGATAATTATAAAATAATTGGAAATACCATTCATATAGATTGGACATGTAAAGGCACTAACACAAAACCATTTCAAGGTAATGCAGCTACGAATAAAGCAATAACAACGCACGGACATAGTATATGGACAGTTACTAATAATAAGCTATCCCGAGAAGATGCATACTATGACAATCTGACTTTGTTTAACCAATTGGGCTATTCAATGCCAGCGCCAAAATAAATTTATCAAGGAAGGATAATAAATTATAAAAAGGCATTGGTATAGCAGTGATTATTATTTGAATCAATTAGTCAAAATGCTTAACATATGTTAAGCATTTTTTTAATCCTTTTAAAGTTAAATATGAATAATTGATAATTAATTTGTTAGAGTTCATAATTTTATTTAATATTATAACACTTTTCCCTAAGTCTTTAATTGATTTTTTTAATAAATATTAAAGACATTTATGTTTAATACCCTCGAAACAAATTCTAATTCAAGATTCTGGATTAAACACTTCTTATTTTACTCGTTTTACTCGAAACCACCTCCTTCAGTTATTTTTTATACCTAGATACTAAACATTCTAATTAACCAATTAAATCTTTTTTTAAATGAAAGCTACAAGCCTTTATACCCTAGTAATCATAATACCTGCCCTTTTTTTAACAAGTTGTAATGAAAAAAAATGTAAAGCACTAGAAGAACACGTTTTAGAATTCCACCAGTCTTCACAAGACAAAGAAGCTCCAGAATTTTTTCTACTTCGACCAGAAGTTGAAAAAGCCTATGGCTATTCACACGCAGTAAAAATTGGAAAAGATATTAAAATCTCTGGAGCAGTAAGTATGGATGATACAGGGAATCCCACTGCTATTGGCGATTTAGAACAGCAAATGAAAAATTGCTATGCAGATTTAGAAAAAGTTTTAAGGCACTACGGATGCACATTTGATGATGTGATTGTAGAAAATATTTTTACTACCAACATGCCTAAATTTTTGGAAGTTGCTGCTTACAGAAATGACATTTACAAAGGCAAATTTCCAACAGGCTCTTGGTTGGGTGTTAAAGAATTGGCAATACCAGAATTTATGATTGAAATTGAATTGGAAGTTCATAAATCTGAATAAAAATAAATCACTATAACTAATAACCATTTAAAAATTATAATCATGAGAAATTCAAAAGTTACAAATCTTTTATTCATTTTTTTACTCAGCGCACCCTTTATATTTCAAGTATATGCTCAAAATGCAGGTGTCGAAAAAATGCATCAATTATATATAGATATGATTGATACAGAAAATCTTGACCATATAGATGCACTGTACACAAAAGATGCCTCAATAAAAAATTCAGACGGAAGTATGGTATCTGGTTTAGAAGCAATTAAAGCTCTATATAGTGCCACATTTAATGCTGGAAAATATAATATAGCTCTAAAAACGATAGACGAAACTGTTTTAAACAAAGATTATATGTTTGTAAGTGGCTCTTTTGTATTTAGTAAAATCGACGAGCCAAAAGTTGTACAAAGTGGTCAATTTGTAAATACGCTTAAAAATGTAAATGGTCATTGGAAAATCTTGAAAAGCTATCGTTATTCAGTAACTCCAAATAATGCAGCTATTGTTGATGGTATGTACAAAGCATTTTCAGTTGGAGATATCCCTGCAGTACTTGGAGCTATGGATGAAAATATTGTTTGGAACGAAGCCGAAAGTAATAAACTGGCCGATGGCAACCCTTATATTGGACCCGATGCTGTTTTAAATGGTGTTTTTGCACGTCTTGGTGCAGACCATGAATATTTTAAACTCGCTGATATTACATTACATGAAATGAGCAATAATCAAGTTTTGGCAACATTACGATATGATGCTAAATTTAAAGAAAGTGGCAAAACTTATAATGCACAAGCCGCTCATCTTTGGACACTAAAAGATGGGAAAGTAATTGCTTTTCAGCAGTATGTAGATACCAAAAAACTTGCCGACTCCGAAAAAAAATAAATTGATATGCAATTAAAACAATCTCTCATCATCGCGATTATACTCGGAATAATTTCAGTAGCTGCTTGGGAACTTTACTGGCGTTCTCAAGGTCTGCATCCAACATTAAATGATGAAAAAGCGCTTTGGGCTATGGCTAGAGCAAATGTAGAAAAAGCCGGTAAAGATGACGTTGTTATTTTGGGGTCATCTAGAGCATATTTTGACATTCAAGTTAAGCAATGGGAAAAACTTACAGGGAAAGTACCTATACAACTTTCATCAACCGGTTCTTCGCCACTACCTACGTTTCATGACATTGTTAATAATACCAACTTTAATGGTACAGTTATAGTTGGTGTTACTCCTGGATTACTGTTCTCTACTACTTATCCAAAGGCGTTTCCTTGGGAACGCCCTCAATCAAAAGTAGATTTTTACCGTGATAGAACTTATGCACAAAGACTTAATTATTTATTATCAGTTCCGCTACAACAAAATTTAGTTTTGATGTCGGCCGATGAAGAAGAATGGAATGATGATATTGATTTAAAAGCCTTGTTAAAGCGTGTTAATTGGGGAACCCGAGATACCATGCCACCACCACCACCGTTTTACAATTTTGGAGATGTATCAATTCCTAGAAATATAAGTATGATGCCTAGAACGGTAACCGATACCGCCTTTGCTAAATCCATTATTGATGTTTGGCACTTCTTTGGAAAAGGATCTCCTCCTCCAGACAAAGATGCAACCACAGAGTTCTTTATGAAAGATGTAAAAAAGTTTAAAGCCAAAGGAGGTAATCTTATTCTAGTTCGGCCACCATCTAGCGGAGGTGTTAGAATGGGAGAAAAAATGGGACTTCCAAGAGAACGGTTTTGGGATTCGTTAGTAAAAGTCGCTAATGTTAAGAGTTATCATTTTGAAGATTATGATCAATTAAAAGATCTAGTATGTCCAGAGGAATCTCATCTTTCACTAGATGATGCAAATTTCTTTACTCGTGAATTTATAGAGATTTTAAGAAAAGATAATGCCATTCCTAATTTAAAATCTAACTAACCATGCTATTTAACTCATTAAGTTTCGTATTATTTTTAGTTATAGTAATAGTATTATACTATTCTAAAATATTTAATTGGACAGGAAAAAAGCGCATGCTTTTATTATCCAGTTATGTCTTCTATGGCATGTGGAATCCTCCACTAGTCATTTTGTTATGGATATCCACCATCGTTGACTGGACAGCTGGAAAAAAATTAGCTGTTGAAGAGAATCAGAAGAAAAGAAAAATGTGGTTACTGCTAAGTATGTTTGTAAATCTTGGTTTTTTAGCCTTTTTTAAATATGGAGATTTTTTACTTGAAAATTTTGTGTCCTTAGTAAATATGGTAGGCATTGAATTTCAGGCACGCCCAATGGATATTATTCTACCCATGGGTATTTCGTTCTACACGTTTCAAACCATGTCTTATACCATTGATATGTATAAACGTAAAATAGAACCTGCTAAAACGTTTTTAGATTTTGCGCTATATGTTACCTTTTTTCCGCAATTAGTAGCTGGACCCATTGTTAGAGCTAAGGATTTAATTACTCAATTTTATGAAGAAAAAAAGGCTACTGCAAACCAGTTTATTTGGGGAACTTTTTTATTAACTATAGGGTTATTTCAAAAAGTCGTTTTAGCTGATACTTTATTAGCCGATACATCTGATGAAGTCTTTGGAGCAAAAAGTATCTTAAATGGTCTAGATGCTTGGACAGGTACTTTGGCATTTTCAGGGCAAATTTTCTTTGACTTTGCAGGATATTCTACTTGTGCTATTGGTATAGCACTAATGCTTGGTATTGTTTTACCAGACAACTTTAAATATCCTTACGCTTCTATTGGGTTTTCAGATTTATGGAAACGATGGCACATTTCTTTATCCAGCTGGTTAAGAGACTATTTATATATCCCCTTAGGAGGTAATAGACATGGTATTACAAGAATGTACGTAGCATTAATGCTAACCATGCTATTAGGAGGTTTATGGCATGGAGCTGCTTGGACATTTGTAGTTTGGGGAGCATTACATGGTATTTATTTAGTTATTGAACGCTTGTTAAAAAATAGAATCCATATAAAAATAAATGCGTTTAATGGTGTTTTGCTCGCGCTTCTCACCTATATGCTTGTCAATTTTACTTGGGTATTTTTCAGAGCTCGAGAGTTTTCGACTGCTAAGAATATGATTAATTCTATGCTATTTATTAATTCTGATGGAGAAAAAATATTACAGTCTTTTGATATTATCAAAGTGTTTCTATTAATAACACTATTATTTATATGCCATTGGGTTATGAGAAATACTTCAATGAAAGAGGTCTCTTTAAAAACGCCTGCTTGGTTATTAGGTATAGTATGGGCTATAATGTTTTTCCTGATTGTAATTTCACAAGGTACTGGAGAACAGTTTATTTATTTCCAATTTTAAGCAAAAGAAATCAATTGTATGGTAGAAGTTAAATCCTCCAGAATAGAATCCATCGACATTTTAAGGGGAGTAGTAATGGTTATTATGGCGCTAGATCATGTAAGAGACTATTTTCATTATGGCTCCTTTTTTAGCGATCCCACCAATTTAGAAACAACAACTCCTTTTTTATTTTTCACAAGGTTTATAACACATTATTGTGCGCCTGTTTTTATTTTCTTAGCAGGTACTTCAGCCTATTTATATGGAAGTAAAAGAACAAAATACCAACTTTTTAAGTTCCTTTTTACACGAGGTTTGTGGTTGGTATTTTTAGAGATTGTTTTAAACAATTTATTTTGGTGGTTTGATATTAGTTATAGCTTTATTGCACTTCAAGTTATTTGGGCTATTGGTCTATGTATGATGCTTTTGTCTTTTCTTATTTATCTGCCAAAAAAACTACTTTTAACTGTTGGTATTATTTTAATAGCGGGTCATAATTTGTTAGACGGTATACTATTGCAAGGCAAAAGTTTTACGTCCATTTTATGGTATATATTACACCAATTACAATTTGTTATGTTTGATAATGGTAGAATGGTAGCCTTTGTTTATCCAATAATTCCTTGGGTAGGCTTGATCAGTTTAGGTTATTGTTTCGGAACGTTTTATACCAAAGATTTTGATGCTGGTTTAAGAAAAAAATGGTTACTGCGCTTAGGATTAGGTGCTATATTTTTGTTTTTTGTAATACGAGGATTAAATGTTTATGGCGATTTAGTGCCTTGGTCTGGTCAAGACACGACAACTAAAACCATTTTATCGTTTTTTAACGTCACTAAATACCCACCATCGCTTTCGTTTTTATTAATTACAATAGGTCCGGCACTATTATTTTTATATGGTATAGAACGTGTAAAAAATAAAATAACCGACTTCTTTTTAGTTTTTGGTCGTGTACCCTTCTTTTATTATTTCATACATGTATTTGTTATTCACATTTTGGCTATTATAGGGATGCTTATTTTTGGTGGTAATTGGAAAAACATGATTATTACTGTCGATGTTTTTAACAATGCAAAACTTTTAGACTATGGTTATTCCCTTTTTGTGGTATATTTAGTTTGGATTGGAATTATTACGCTTATATACTTCCCAAGTAGAAAATACATGATTTACAAAGCAAATAATAAAGACAAGTGGTGGTTAAGTTATTTGTAAAAAATAGAATAACTTACCAAATATTCAAGATACATTGAATCAAAATATAATAAATGTAATTAAAACTATCAATAATGAAAAAACTAATTAATCCTTCAGCAGTCTTAAATTACATGTTTTGGATGTTTTTGTTGTCATGTACAATTGCAGTCGCCCAAGAAACACGACTTCTTTCCCAACCTGCAATAAGTGATTCTCATATCGCTTTTATTTATGCCGAAGATTTATGGGTGGCAAATAAAGATGGTTCTAACCCTAAACGACTTACCATAGATGAAGGTATTGAATCAAATCCTATTTTCTCTCCTGATGGCACCAAGATTGCATTCAATGCCCAGTATGACGGTAATACTGATGTGTTTATTGTTCCTGTATCTGGTGGTATTCCTAAGCGTCTTACATGGCATCCTTATAACGATATAGTTCGAGATTTTTCTGCAGATGGCTCAAAAGTTATGTTCCTTTCTCAGCGCAACACATACACTAATAGGCATGCGCAACTCTTTACAATATCTATAAATGGTGGTGCCGTTACTCAATTAAAAATTCCAAATGCATTTTGGGCATCATCTTCCGATGATGACAGTCATATGGCTTATACTCCAATTTCTGATGCCTTTGACCAATGGAAACATTATCGCGGTGGTCGTATCTCTCGTATCTGGATTTATAATAACACCTCTCATAAAGTTGAAGAAATTTCAAAACCCACTGGTGGATGCAATGATAGTAACCCGCAATGGTCTGGAGATTACGTTTATTTTAAGAGTGATAGAAACGGAGAATTTAATCTTTATAGTTATAATGTAAACAATAAAGAAATATCACAACTTACAAATTTTAAAGACTTTCCAGTAATTAGTTTATCGGCCAATAAAAATGAAATTATTTTTGAGCAAGCAGGCTATTTACACATATATAACATAGCAGCTAATTCTACTAAAAAATTAAGCATCAATATTAAAACAGACCTGTTAGAGCTTAGACCGCGTTACGTCTCGGACGATGACTATATCAGAAGTGCTAGTATTTCTCCTTCAGGAGCACGTGTAGTATTGGATTATAGAGGCGATATTATAACGGTTCCTGCAAAAAAGGGAGACCCAAAAAACATAACGAATACAACGGGTGTTCATGAAAAAGGTCCAGAGTGGTCACCTGATGGAACATCTATAGCTTATTTTTCGGATGAATCTGGTGAGTATGCGATGCATGTTCAAGATCTTTCTACAGATAACACAAAGAAAATTAAGCTTAACGGCGCGGGATTTTATGCTAATATTCATTGGTCTCCAGATAGCAAAAAATTAAGTTTTGTTGATAACGGTAGAAGTTTATATGTACTTAATATTACTACAAGTAAAATAACTAAAATTGCTTCGGACCAACTTTATACACCTGGTGTTTTTAGAGAATTATTTGGAGACTGGTCATCAGATTCTAACTGGATATCTTATACTACCATTACTGATACTAATTTTGAGCAAGCTCACCTCTACTCTATTTCTGAAAGCAAATCCTATTCGATTTCGGATGGGTTATCAAACATTTCAAGTCCTGTTTTTGACCCTAGCGGAAAATACCTCTATATGCTCGCTTCTACAGATGCTGGTCCAGTTGTAAACTGGTTCGACCAATCAAATCAAGATATGGAATTTAGTAACTCTATTTATTTAGTTACACTTCAAAAAGAAACCTTGTCTCCTTTCTCCAAAGAAAATGACAACGAAGAATTAACTAAGGAATCGAAAGACGAACCAAAGAAAGGCGAAACTAAAAAAGAAGAAAAAGTTGAAATACTAAAAATTGATTGGGATGGTATACATAATAGAATAGTTGATATTCCTGTCCCTTCAGGAATTTACAGAAATCTAAGCGCCCCAAAAGAAGGCGAACTGTATTATCTATCGCGTACCCCTCATGAAAATCAATCCATGCTACATAAATATAGTTTAAAAGACCGAAAGGATGAAACTATAATGCAAGCTGGGTTTTATAGAATTGCGGCTAAAGGTGATAAGACTCTTTATTTTGCTAAAGGAAAAATGGGGATTGCTGATACAGGTAAAAAACCAGATGATGGCTTAGTAAATACAAGTGCAATTCAGGTGAAAATTGACCCAATTGCAGAATGGAAAAATATCTTTAACGAAGCTTGGAGAGTAAACCGAGACTATTTTTACGACCCTGGAATGCATGGAGTTGACTGGGATGCTATGAAAACTAAATATGAAGTGTTCTTACCGCATGTAACTTGCCGTAGCGATTTATATAGAATGATGAGTTGGATGTTCAGCGAATTAGCGGTTGGCCATCATCGTTTTTCTAGCAGAGGTGATCGTATGAATAATCCACAAAGAATAAGCGGAGGCCTTTTAGGTGCCGATTACGAAGTGAGTAACAACCGCTATAAAATCAGTAAAATATATGGCGGTTTAAATTGGAATCCTAACTTACGTTCTCCCTTAACAGAGCCTGGGGTTAATGTAAATGTAGGAGATTATATAATTGCAGTTAATGGAAAAAATGTATCTGCAAACGATAATCTTTATAGTTTTTTTGAAAACACAGCTGATAAAATTATAACTCTAACCGTTAGTTCAAACGCCAATGGTAATGACGCACGAACTGTAAAAGTAACTCCAGTAGGAAACGAACAAGCATTACGCAATAGAGATTGGGTTGAAGGTAATATAAAAAAGGTAGAAGAAGCAACCAATGGTCAAGTGGCTTATGTTTATGTGCCTAACACCGCTGGGGCTGGACATGAATATTTTAAACGCTACTTCTTTCCTCAAGCAACTAAAAAAGCTATTATAATTGATGAGCGCTACAATGGTGGTGGTCAGTTAGCTGATTACTATATTGACATGCTGAAAAAACCTGAACAAGCTTATTGGAATTTTAGATATGGTAAAGATTTAAAATCTCCTAGTGCATCTATACAAGGACCAAAAGTGATGATAGTTGATGAAACTGCAGGTTCAGGAGGGGACTACTTGCCATGGATGTTTAGAAAATTTAAGATTGGAACCATAGTAGGAAAGCGTACTTGGGGTGGTTTAGTAGGGGTTTTAGGATACCCTGAGTTTATAGATGGTGGTATTGTAACCGCACCGAATGTGGCCTTTTATACTGAAGATGGTTTTAGAGTTGAGAACGAAGGAGTTGCTCCTGATATCGATATAGAACAATTACCAGAGCAAGTAATCAAAGGGCAAGACCCTCAATTGGAAAAAGCGATAGAGATAGCATTAAAAGAATTAAAAGAAAATCCGCCAAAAGTTATGAAGCGACCAACCTATCCAATAAAAACTAAGAATTAAAATATGATTCAAAAAGAAGAGGGATTAAAAAGACGGGTTGGCGTATTAGGGCTATCGGCAAACATCGTTAATATTATAATTGGGTCTGGGATTTTTGTGCTTCCAGCTATTGTTGCCAGCTATATGGGAGCCTCCAGTATAATAGCATATTTATTTTGCGGTTTACTAATGGCTATGATTATGCTCTGTTTTGCAGAAGCAGGCAGTAAAGTAACTAATACAGGTGGCCCCTATACCTATATTGAAACAGCGTTTGGAGATTATGCTGGTTTTATAGGTGGTTTTTTTGCTATAGGCAGTAATTTGTTTGCAGACGCAGCAGTATCTAATGCCCTAGTAAATGTTATTGGTTCTGCTTACCCCATTTTCGCAGAAGGGTTACCTCGATTTTTATTCCTATTTATCCTTTTTTATGGCATGGTTTATATTAATGTTATTGGATTAAAACAAGGTATTGGCTTAGTAAAATTTAACACGCTTATGAAACTGATACCGTTACTATTGCTCATAGTTATTGGTTTTAAAGATGTTACAATAAGTAATTTGTATTTTGAAAATATGCCCAGTATTAAAACGTTGGGTGAAACATCGCTTATCTTATTTTTTGCATTTCAAGGCTGTGAAACGGGTATTATAGTTGGCGGAGAGGTTATCAATCCGAAACGCACTATTCCAAAAGCAATTTTAATAAGTATCACCACAGTAGTTGTTATATATGTGTTAATTCAAACGGTATCTCAGGGTGTTTTAGGTAGCGACTTACCAAATTTTAAAGCAGCTCCACTGGCAGAAACTGCCAAAGAAGTTATGGGGTCGTTTGGTTATATGTTTTTAATTATAGGTGCCGTTATTTCCATGTTTGGTTATATGAGCGGTACTATCCTTAACAGCCCAAGAGTAGTTTATGCTCTTTCAAGAGACAAAGTGATTCCTATTAAAGCATTATCTAAAATTCATAAATCGTTTGCAACACCATATATCGCCATTATTGTTTATGCAACCATTGGTTTTATTCTAGCTATCTCGGGTAGTTTTGAACAACTCGCCGTTATAGCAAGTAGCTCAATGTTAATCCTCTATTTAGGAGTTGCCTTGTCTGTAATTAAGCTACGCAAATCTGAAAAAGAAGCTTATGATGGATTTAAAATCCCTGGAGGCTGGACAGTACCTATTTTAGCAATTGCAATAATTATTTATTTTTTATCAAATCTTTCAACAAATGAAATGATTGTAACCGCTATAACAATCTCCGTTTTGAGTTTGATATTTTTAGTGATAAGATTTTTGAAACAAAAAAGTTAATGATAAAATTCTTTAGAAAAATACGCCAACAACTGCTTACCGAAAATAAGTTTTCAAAATATTTATTGTACGCCATAGGAGAGATAGTACTCGTAGTAATTGGTATTCTTATTGCTTTGCAAATCAATAATTGGAATGAAAACAGGAAACAGAAAGCAAAAGTCAATAACTACTTAAAAAGTATGGTAATAGACTTAAATAGTGATACAAAGGCATATGAAAGAATTATAGACAGTTATGAGCTTCAAGTAGAAAATAACACCTTAATTTTTAAAGACAAAAACTATCAAGAATTACCATTGGATTCAATTGTCTCAAAAATTACTAGCTATTATGCCATGCACCAAATAGTAGATCAAACCTATCAAAAAATAAAAAATTCAGGACTTTCAGATAACCTAGGTTCAAAAGAATTAAATGATGCTATTAACAACTATTACTTTAACGGTATAAATTCTTTTAACACCTTTTTACAATATGATAAAGAACGCTCTACAAGAGATGACGATTTATGGTTTCTAACTAATAATTACGAAATAAATCTAGCACATCATGCTACTAAAACTATGGATCTCCCTTTCTCAGAGAGCGAGGAGGCAAGAAAAAAAGCACTCATAACAACAATCGAATCTAACCTTGGCAGAAACTTTCTAAGACACAATATAGACAGAAAAAAAATCGGAATTATAATTGCAAAACAGGTAAAAACCGAAGCAGAAGCACTTATTCAGTTGATTAATGGAGAACTTAATAAATACAAATGATGATTAAATTCTTTAGAAATATCCGTAAAGACTTTCTCAGTGAAGGCAAAACATCAAAATATTTTAAATACGCTATTGGGGAAATTATTTTGGTAGTTGTTGGCATTTTAATTGCACTTCAGGTAAATAATTGGAATGAAATTAGAAAAGATAGAGTTAAAGAAAAAGAGATTTTAAACGAAATTCACAGCGACTTTAAAAACAATCTTGAAGAATTTTATCCTGTAAAACAAAATCAAATAAATACCTTTAATAGTGGTAATATAGTTTTCAGAAACATTTCTAAATTACATATTGTTACATCAAGAGACTCGGTATTTAAGCATGTTACGAATATGTTTGGGGGTTACCCTTATCACCCATCAAACGGGGTTATAGAATCTCTTATAAGTTCGGGAGAAGTGAATTTAATTAGGAATGACACTCTTAGAAGACTTTTGGTATCTTGGAAGGATGTATTAAACGATTATTCTGAAGAAGTTGTTTTTGACCGTAATCTATGGACCAATATGATTGAACCTTACGTCATAAAAAATGGTGATTTTCTAAATTTGGCTAGTGACAAAAACAAAAGACTTTTATTAGATACTGTTTTTATAAACATGCTTGTTAGAAAGCAGTTTTTTCAGAGAAATATTGTTAGAGCCATTTCCGGTGAAAACGGTTTAGAAAAGCATTTAAAAGAAATTGTAAGATTATCAGAAGTTAAGTAAATTATTCTCTTAACCTTCCTGAAAACACACTTACCTTAGAGTTAAACGGATTACCAGAAGCCCGACGCGACATAACAACTTGACCACAATGCCATAAAGCATCAGCTATTGGTCCATTAATTAAATTCCAAAAAGGAAATCTATCATTATCAAATTGTGAAATATTATCTGTAGCTCTTAAAATATCCGAAGTCTGTTTAATATTTAATAAAGTCTGTTTTCGTTTTGCTTCAAAAGTAAGCTCAACGTCTTCATTACTTTGTTTCTCATTTGATATGTTTGTAAGTATAAAATTAGTTAAACCTAACAGATGGTCTATCGTTTCCGCCGAAGTTCTACCCGATTCGCTAGCCTTATAATTTAAGTCCTCAGGCCTTAATCCTTCCGTTGCCCAATAATAACGAAAACCCAAACCATCAACCATTCTTGCTGCAACTGTACCAGCAGTATAGGTTTCTGGATAATCTGGTATTTCGTAATATGGTAATTTTTCTTCTTGTGCCATAACAATCATTGATAAGGTTAAAGCTGATACTAAAATTAGTTTTTTCATTTTAATAAACTTTTAAAACGAGTTCTTAGTTTTTAATTTTTTCTGGGTTAGAAATAGGATTAATGCCATATTTATCAAACAAATAAACCAATGCTGTCATAGTTGCTGCACCTAATTCCAACTCACGTTTATTCACAGCATCAAACGTGTCATTACTTGCGTGATGATAATCGAAATAACGTTGTGAATCAGGTCTTAACCCAGCTAACACATTGGTATCTGTTTTTAAGGGTCCAACGTCGGCACCACTTCCTCCTTTTTCAAAATAGTGAATTAAATAAGGCTTAAAAAGTGCTTGCCAGCTTAATACTTGACTAAAAGCAGCATCAGAACAATCAAAACTAAAACCGCGAGGTGTAAATCCGCCCGAATCACTTTCCAACGCAAACACATGATTTTCACCTTTTTGTTTTGCTACTTCGGCATATTTATTTCCGCCACGTAACCCGTTTTCTTCATTCATAAATAATACAACTCTTATGCTTCGTTTAGGTTTTATTCCTGACTCTTTTAACAGTCTTAACACGTCCATTGATTGGACTACTCCAGCGCCATCATCATGTGAACCGTCACCTAAATCCCAAGAATCTAAATGACCACCTACAACCATATATTCGTTAGGATATTCACTACCAGTAATCTGACCAATAACATTATACGATTGTACATCTGCTAGTTGTTTACAATTTTGCTTAAAGTAAAATTTAACTGAGTCATCTAAGGCTAACATCGTACTTAATAACTCCGCGTCATTAGTACTAATAGCAGCTGAAGGAATACGCCTTTCAACAGGTAAGTCGTCATATGTCATGCTTCCTGTGTGTGGTAAATCATCAAGTCTTAAATTCATCGAGCGTACAATTACACCTACAGCACCATATTTTGCTGCTTCAACTGCGCCTTGATAACGCTGATTTACACAACCACCATAAGCTTCAAAGGTGTGAATTAAATCTGCTTGCATTGGTCTATTATAAAAGACGATTTTACCTTCAACTTTTTCTTTACCTAATTGCTCTAATTCTTCAAAACTTTTTACCTCAACTACATTTGCTTTCAAGCCCAATGCTGGTGTTGCTATAGAACCACCTAAAGCACAAATATTTACATTGGTTGTTTTACCTGGTTTGGTTTCTATAAAAGCAAACTCTTTAGCACCTCTTACCCATCTTGGTACCATGACAGGTTGTAACCACACCTTATCTAAACCTAACTTTTCTAATTCTTCTTTGGTATAAGCTACCGCCTTTTCTGCACCTAATGAACCCGACAATCTACTCCCTATTTGATTTGACAAATGATTTAACCAATCGTAACTTTTGCCATTGGTTAAGGATTGTGTATAAATGGTTTTTATGACTTCCTCGTCCGTTTGTGAATAAATATTTAAAGTAAATAGGATGAATATTATATAAGTAAGTTGCTTCATAAATTATTTTTTTTGAGTTTAAAAATACTACTTCTTTAAAAATAGCATGTACTTGCGAAACATAAATTTGTGTTAAGAATTTTACCCCATGCGTTAACGATTGAGCAATTGTTGGAGCTCTCCCAATAATTTTGGGAAGCGACTTGCGAATGCGTGTTAAAACGCCCAAAACCTATTCATTATTGAGTTGTTGCTTGTATAAGTCAATATTAGCCTTAGTTTCATCGTCTAATTCTGGCTCTTGTATATCGGTGTAAGTTTTTAAGGTGTCATACATAGTTTTTGCTACCAAATATCTGGCAGTTGGTTTATCGTCCGCAGGAATAATATACCAAGGCGCGTGAGGTTTAGAACTTCTATTTATCGCCTCTTCATAACATTCTTGGTACTTATCCCAAAGTTTACGCTCTTTTAAGTCGCCTGACGAAAACTTCCAGTTTTTTTCTTTTTTATCTAAACGACGTAATAATCTATTTTTTTGTTCTTGTTTTGAAAGGTTAAGAAAAAACTTAAAAATAATTGTGCCGTTTTCAGTTATGTGCTTTTCAAAGTTATTGATTTGTTCGAAGCGTTTATCCCAAAATTCGTCATTGATGTCTTCTATGGATTTTACAGAAGGTATTTTTTCGCCTAAAATATACCCTGGATGTACTCTGGTAACCAATACATTTTCGTAGTGTGTTCTATTAAAAACACTAAATTTACCGCGTTCGGGAAGTGCAATATAGTGCCTCCATAAATAATCATGACCTAATTCTAATTCGGTTGGCACTTTAAAACTGTGCACAACTACACCTCTTGCATTAAAATCTTTAAACACTTCTCGTATTAAGCTATCTTTCCCAGATGTATCCATACCCTGTAAACAAACCAAAACAGCATATTTGTCATGAGCGTATAAGGTATCTTGAAGTTTTCCTAATTTTCTCCTTACATCTTTAAGCGCTGATTTTGCATCTTCAATAACAACTTTTGTTTGCGATTTTTTTAGTGATATGTTTGAAGTTACTTTGTAGTTATTAGTTTCTATTTCCTTCATTTCTTATTTAACAATGATTAATCCATAAATATAGTGAATTCATAATTTCGATGAAATGCACACTAGTCTATTATCTTTTTAATACATTCGCTCTACCTATTTATGTAACCAACCCCAAAATCATGAAACATTTTTACCTATTATTTTTTTTGTTTCCTTCTTTAATCATAAACGCACAATCAAATTGTGATGAAGCCAATTCTTATATTTTAAGTGCATATTCACACGTTAAAGATGCGTATGAGGCCAATAATATTAGTCATTTAAAATATTACGCCAATCGCTCGTTAGAATCCTTTAAATTATCTAAAAAAACACTTGCTGATTGTAATTGTGAAACAGCTACAAACCTAACCAATAAAAGCATGGATCTTTTAGCAAAAGTTGAAGATGTAGAAACTTATGAAGATGGTCGGTTTTTTGTAAAACGTGCTAGAGATATAAGTAAGGAGTGTATTATTGAAATTGACAAATGCTCGGTAAACTCCAATAAAAAATCAACCACTATTAGTGAAAATACAGAACTTTTAGATTTACAAAGTGAGCAATTAAAATTGAAGAAACAACAAGAGGCTTTAAAGCTAAAAGAGGAAGAAATAAAAACAAAATTGGCTCAACAAAACGAAGAAACGTTAATGCTTAAAAAAAAGCAATTAGTACTTTCATACAAAAGCGCCATTTCTTCAAATATTAAAACTTATAACGATGTTTTAAAAATTTGTGATTGTAATCATGAACAAATAAAAGAGGTTGATAATCTTGAAGACATAAATTCAGAAAGCCTTGCATCTATTAGGACTTATTACACCAACAATCTTAAAACATTAGCTTCAAATTATTTGGCACAACTTAACTCGTGTGAATAACTTGAAGTTACTATTTTAAAAATGCATTTTCATGCCTTCATGTGTTGATTTAAATCCTAAATCTTCATAAAATTTAATAGCTTTAGGTCTTTGTTTGTCTGTTGTTAGTTGCAAAACGTGAGCATTTCTTTTCTTTGCTCTTTCAATGGCCCATTCAAACATTTTTTTTCCTAGTCCGATTCCTCTTTGGTCCTTTCTAATTCTTACAGCCTCAATTTGAGCTCTAACACCTCCTTGATATGTTAAGTATTGAATAAAAGTAAGTTGTAAGGTTCCTATTATTTCAGAATTATTATTCTCAACAACTATTATTTCTTGATTGCTGTCTGAATTTATTTTTTCAAAGGCTTTAAGGTATTCATTTGGAAGCGGGATTTTATAATTTTCCCGTTTCATACCTAGTTCATCATCAGCAATCATTTGAATAATTTGAGGTAAATCATTTTTAGTTGCTTTTCTGAACTTCATTTTAATTATTATTTACTAGCAAATGCTTTAACGTCTTGCTCACTTACTTCGCTGCCCCCTAAAATAATTAAGCGTTCAATAACATTACGAAGTTCCCTGATATTTCCTGTCCAATCATACTCCTGTAGCAATTTAATAGCCTTATCTGAAAACGTTTTTTTAGCGGTTCCTTGTTCTTCCGAAATTTTCTCTGAGAAATGATTTATCAATAAGGGAATATCATCACGTCTTTCATTTAATGATGGTACTTTTATTAAAATAACGGCAAGTCTATGATATAAATCTTCTCGAAATTTACCATCTTCAATTTCTTTTTTTAAGTCCTTGTTTGTAGCCGCTATAACGCGTACATCCACTTTAATATCCTTATCGCTACCAACACGCTGAATTCTGCTTTCTTGTAAAGCCCGAAGCACTTTAGCTTGAGCAGACAAACTCATGTCTCCTATTTCATCTAAAAAAATAGTACCTCCATTTGCTGCTTCAAATTTTCCAGCCCTATCCTTTGCTGCACTCGTAAAAGCACCTTTTACATGACCAAACAATTCACTTTCAATAAGTTCAGAAGGGATAGCTGCACAATTTACCTCTATCATGTTTCCATTAGCTCTGTCACTTTTTTGATGTAACCAATGTGCAACAAGTTCCTTTCCGGTTCCATTTGGTCCAGTAATAAGCACTCGGGCATCGGTTGGAGCTACTTTATCAATAATATCTTTAATTTGAGTGATGGCACTACTCTCGCCTATCATCTCATATTTTTTACTTACTTTTTTCTTAAGAATTTTGTTTTCAACAACTAGTTCTTTTCGATCCAAAGCATTTCTAACCGTATTTAGGAGTCTATTTAAATCTGGTGGTTTCGAAATATAATCAAAGGCTCCTAAACGCATCGTGTTAACAGCCGTATCCAAATCACCATGACCTGAAATCATAACAATAGGAATTTCCGGTTTTAATTTTTTAATCGCTTCTAACACTTCAACACCATCCATTTTAGGCATTTTAATGTCACACAATACTAGATCAAAATCTTCATTCTTAATTTTTTCAACTCCAGATAAACCATCTTCTGATTCTTCAACTTGATAAGTATCATTTTCTTCTGAAAGAATTTTTATAAGTACACGTCTTATCGCTGCTTCGTCTTCTATTACTAATATTTTTGACATCTCTATATTTTAAATTTTATTCCTGTTCTTAAATAAAACGCATTTACATCGTCTAATTTATAAATTTCATCTCGGTTTTTATTTCGTAATACATTATTTAATCTGAATGTATAACCTGTATACAAATACCCTACCAAATGTTTTGTAAATAGATATTCATAACCTAAACCAATGACAGCAACAGATAGTGAAATATGATCAACACTTTCTCCATTTACAATTGAAGGTTCTTGCAAATGTGCTAAATATCCATCTAAAGCTAGAAAGGATTGAATGTTATTTTTGCTATTAATTGAATATTTTAAGTTAGTTTTTGGCACACCCAAATTAAAACTCCATGTTTCATTAATCTCTCTATGATAGCTTACAAAAGGCAACGGAAACGGCAAACCTGTTGTAGCATTGTAGGTTAACCCTAATATTAATCGGTATGGACGTTTTAAGCTTTCTTCTTTACTCCTATCTGCAATAAAAAAGATACCACCATTCATGAAATAATCATCAGAATTCAATTGCTTAGTTAACGTTGAAGCTATTCTTGGATTAAAATTAACACCAAATCGCCAAGTTTCATTAAGCTTAAAAGTATATCCAAGATTTAAATCTATGATATGAACTTTATTTAAGCCTGATACATCGAATGGATAATCATCTTCTAGATTTAATAAAATACGATTATACTCAGCGCCTACTATAAAATAAGAGTCGTTTTTAAGTTCAATAGGGTAATTAAAAAGAGCTTTTAACCGTGTATATTGGTCTTCAGAATTGCTTTTTGGAATAAACGAATATTCTAACCTAGCTAAATCCGTAAGTTGAGCAAATGAAAAATGTGTAATAAAAAACAAACCAACCATTAAAATCAATCCGCTTTTTCTAAATGCCATAATTTTTAAGATGGTTAGGTTTATTTACTATCAGAATTATTCTTGAATTGTATGTTTTGATCGGGTTTTTGAATAATGTGTATATCTCTTTGTGGGAAAGGAATGCTGATGTTATTTTCTCTAAACAATTTATCAATTTCAAAACGTATATCACTCTTAGGAAACTGAGCTTTAAAACTATCCCCTAAAGTAAAAACGATTTTGAAGTTTAACGAACTATCGCCAAAATCTGAAAATACAACGGTTGGCTCAGGTTCACTAATAACTTCTGGATGTGTGCTTGCCGCTTGCAATAAGAGCTTTTTAACTAATTGAACATCGCTACCATAAGCAACACCAACCTCTACTGATTCTCTGGTAGTAGTACCATTTTGTGTCCAGTTATATAAACTATTCTCTAAATATAAATGGTTAGGTATTACCAAAACTTTGTTATCCAGGGTTACTGCTCTGGTTGTACGAAGCTTAATTTCTTCAACCCTTCCTACTTTACCATCAATTTCAATAATATCACCTACATGAACAGACTGATCGATAAGAATAAAAACCCCGGAAATAATATCCTGAAATAAGGTTTGCAATGCTAAACCAATACCTATTAATAATGCCGCTGATGCCGCAAAAACTGCCGTGACGTTAACACCTACCGAATGAAGCGTTATGAGCAGAATAATAAGGTAAATGAGCCACCTAAAATAGCTATAAACAACATTAAATTTTGATTTATCGTCTTGAGGAAGATTTCTAGTTATAACTCTTAAAACAATTCTTAAAATTATAGAAGTAATAAAAATAACCGTTACTATAACTAGCAAATCAAGAATTGAGATACTTATTTTTTCTGTAAAGTCTATATGCAAATTAAGGAATGTTTTAATATTATCCCATATAGAACTTTCAGTTATCGCTTCTTCTATTTTTTCAAAATCTTGTGTCATTTTTAATATTTAATCCATTTAATGAGTTCTTTATAGCTTGGTTTTTTTCCATACATTAAAATACCAACTCTATATATTTTTGATGCAAACCAAACGGTAAACATAAAGGTACCAATTAATAATAATAACGAAACTAATTGTTGCCATATTGGTACCCCAAACGGTATACGCATAAGCATAACCACAGGCGATGTAAGCGGGATAAACGAAAATACGGTTGAAACCGTACCATGTGGGTCTTCAATTACCGTAAAAATACCAATATACACCGCTAAAATTAACGGCATTATAATAGGTAATAAAAACTGTTGTGTATCGGTCTCGTTATCAACGGCTGCACCAATAGCAGCATACAACGAGCTGTATAGCAAATAACCACTGATAAAAAATAAAATAAATGCTATAATTAAATTAGTAATAGGCAAATTATAGAATGCATTTATTAAATTTTGAATTTGAGAATTGGCTTCTGGCGATTCCATTGCTTGTTGCAACATATCTTGCTGTGGGCTTTGCATCATATCAATACCAAAAACTAACGATATGATAGTCATTAAAACACCTCCTAAAATTATCCAAATTACAAACTGCGTTATCCCAGCTAATGAAGTGCCAATAATTTTACCCAGCATCAATTGTACTGGTTTTACCGATGAAATAATTACTTCAATAATTCTACTCGTTTTTTCCTCAATAACGCTACGCATAATCATGTTCCCATAAATGATGATAAACATAAATAGCAAATACCCTGCTGCTCCACCAAAAATTAACTTCACTACGCTATCAATTTTTGAGGTTTTTTCGCCCTCAAAACTTTCTTGGGCTATATCAACATAAACTTTAGAAGCATTAATCATGCTTACATCAACTCCTTGCTGTTCTAATTTTATATTAGTTAATTTTTTCTCTAATTGATTTTCAAGATTTGAAATTATACTAATAGACGGAGATTCTTCCGAATAAAATTCTATATGATTTGAGATGTCATCAACATTACTAAACTTATCAATATGTAAAAGTCCGTATGACGATGTTTCTTTTACAATAGCTTTCGCATCCGATAAAGACATGTTATGCAATATATTGTACTTCGTTTTTTCAGTGCTTTGAAAAGCGCTTTCTACCAATCCTGATTCATCTAAAATTGAAATAGTTCGAACTTTATCGTTATTTAATTGTGATAAATAGGCAACAACTGATATAAGTGCAATCATTATTATCGGACTTAAAATAGTCATCACAATAAAAGATTTATTCTTAACCTTAGTTAAGTACTCACGTTTTATAATTAATGGTAAATGATTCATTTTAGTTATTCTTTACAGTTTGAATAAAAATATCGTTAACACTTGGTATCAATTCTACAAAATGAGACACATCTCCTTTTGAAGTGAGAAAATTAAGCAAGTCATTTGGTGCGTCACCATTAAGCTTAATATTTAGCTTTAACTCATCTTCTAAACTTTTGAAATTTGCTTTTGATACTTCGAATTTTTCAGATAATTCTTTTTGCAAAACTGCTTTATTGTTTGTTCTAATACCAACTTCGAAAGTGTTAATTTTATATTGACGTTTTATATCAATAAGTCTACCATCTAGTATTTTATTAGATTGATGTATCAATGCAATATCATCACAGAGCTCTTCAACGGATTCCATTCTATGTGTTGAAAAAATAACCGTAGCACCATCTTCCCGTAATCGTAGTATTTCATCTTTTATTAAGTTGGCATTTATAGGGTCGAAGCCCGAAAAAGGTTCATCAAAAATTAATAATTTAGGTTGATGAAGCACCGTTACTACAAACTGTATTTTTTGAGCCATCCCTTTTGAAAGCTCTTGTATTTTTTTATTCCACCAATCGCCAATTTCTAAACGCTCAAACCAATATTTTAAACGCGTTTTAGCTTCCGCTTTACTCAAACCTTTTAATTGCGCTAAATATAAAGCCTGCTCGCCTACCTTCATAGATTTGTATAACCCACGTTCTTCTGGTAAATAACCAATGTCTTTTATGTGATTTTCATTTAGAGCTTCACCATCTAAATGAACCGTGCCATTATCTGGCATAGTTATTTGATTTATAACTCGTATTAGCGTAGTTTTTCCAGCTCCGTTAGGTCCTAATAATCCAAATATACTGCCTTTAGGAACTGCAATTGATACATTATTTAGGGCTTTAAAATCTCCAAAATTTTTAGAAACCTTATTAACTTCAAGTAAGTTACTCATTCGTATTTTTTAAATGTCTAGTAGTTTGTAAATATATTAAATGTTGAGTGAGACCTCAATGTTTTTAATATAAATAATAATAAATACGTGATAAATTTTAATGCTTTTTAATATCATTCATAAAAAAACAAAACCCATCCTTAAAACAAATTAAGGATGGGAAAAAAATTGCTATGAAAAAGAAAAATTATCACTAAAGTTAATTAGTGATAGTCAAATATAACTTTTTTTTTACAACTAATTGCAAAACTATTTGATAAGTTATCGATTAAATAAAAAAATTCCGTTATCTAACGGAATTTTTAATATCAAATAAAATATTCATAATTAAGAGAACATATCCTTAACTTTTTCGAAAAAAGATTTATCAGAACTCTCTGGTTTAGGCACAAAATGTTCATCATCTTGCATCGCTTCAAAGAATTCTTTTTGTTGCTTGTTTAGTGTTTTTGGTGTCCAAACATTAACATGTACCAATAAATCTCCTTTGCCATAACCATTAATACTTGGTATACCTTTTCCGCGTAAGCGTAGAATTTTACCAGATTGCACACCTGCTTCTACTTTAATACGCACTTTACCTGTTACGGTATCAATTTCTTTTGAAGTTCCTAAAACAGCATCTGGATAACTTATATATAAATCATAATGTAAGTTATCACCTTCGCGTTGTAATTTATCGTGTTGCTCTTCTTCAATAACGACAATTAAATCTCCAGAAAAACCATTACCTGGTGCTTCATTTCCTTTTCCAGATACTTTAAGTTGCATACCATCCACGACTCCTGCTGGTATTTTAATAGAAACCGTTTCTTCAGCTACTTTTAAACCTTGAGCATCAGCATCACTTGGTTTTTTATCAATGGTTTCTCCTGCGCCACCACACACATTACATGGCGACGACGTTTGCATTCTACCTAAAATTGTGTTAGCAATACGAGTTACTTGCCCTGAGCCATTACAAGTAGAACATGTTTTATAACTAGTTCCAGGAGCTTGAACTTTACGTTTTACTTTTATTTTCTTTTCAACACCATTAGCTATTTCTTCCAAAGTAAGTTTTACGCGAATACGCAAATTGCTTCCTTTTACACGACGCTGACCTCCGCCGCCGCCAAAACCAGAAAAACCTCCGCCACCAAAAGCACCTCCAAAAATATCACCAAACTGACTGAATATATCATCCATATTCATGCCACCACCGCCAAAGCCACCACCGCCTTCAAAGGCTTGATGCCCAAATTGGTCGTAACGCGATTTTTTATCAGGGTCGCTTAAAACTTCGTAAGCCTCAGCGGCCTCTTTAAATTTTGCTTCTGCCGTTTTATCATCTGGGTTTTTATCAGGATGAAACTCTATCGCTTTTTTACGATATGCCTTTTTTATTTCGGCTGCAGATGCCCCTTTACTAACCCCTAATATTTCGTAATAATCTCTTTTTGCCATGTTTTTGGTTTATTGTCCGATAACAACTTTAGGAAAACGAATTACTTTATCGCCCAGTTTATAACCTTTTTCAATAACATCTATAATCTTTCCTTTTAAGTCATCAGAAGGTGCTGGTATTTGTGTAATAGCTTCATGATCATCTGCATTAAAAACATCGCCTTTCTCTACTTTAATAGATTTTAAGCCTTTTAACTCTAAAGTATTTATTAATTTTTGATAAATTAATAAAACGCCCTTCCTTAATTCCTCGGCTTCCTTATCTTCTTCAATATGGTTTAAAGCACGCTCAAAATCATCAAGAACGGGCAACAATGTTTTCATAACATCTTCACTTGCCGTAGAAAATAACTCAACTCGCTCTCTAGAGGTACGTTTTTTATAGTTTTCAAATTCTGCAAATAGCCTTAAAAACTTTTCTTTTTCTTGTTGTAATTCTTCTTTCAATTTATCTTCTACTGTTAGTTCTTCTACTGCTTGTTCTTCAACCTCGGCAGTTTGAGTTTGAGAATTTACAACGTCTTCTATCTCTTTCTTATCTTTTTTGTCCTTTTTACTCATCGCTAAATTTTAATTTTTGCAATACTAAAATTAGTTGGCAAAAGTACTGCCATTATTATTAAAATGCCATAATGTCATTAAAATATTTTCTTTATAAAATATTTAAGAATTTTTTCCTCAATAAATACTATATTTATAGCTAAAATTAAACCCAAAAACTAATATTAAAATGAAAAAGAATTTTTTAAGTATTACCATTATTTCTGCTTTAACATTGTTTATAGTTTCGTGCAAAGACAAAGCTAAAGAAGCTACTACAGTTGAAGCCGAAGCAGTTACTGAAGTAACACCCGAAACTGTATATACTGCAGATGCGGGGGCAAGTACTATTGAGTGGCAAGGATTTAAGCCAACTGGTTCACATAACGGTACTATAAGTTTAGAAAGCGGTACTTTAAATACCACCGATGGAAAAATCTCTGGTGGATTGTTTACTATTGATATGGCTTCGATAGTAGATTTAGATATTCCTGCGGACAAAGAAGGCAATGCCAAATTAGTAGGTCATTTAAAGAGTCCTGATTTTTTTGATGTTGAAAAATACCCAACAGCTAAATTTGAAATTACTGGTATTAATGAAACCGAAGGTAAAACCATGCTTTCTGGTAATTTAACGTTGAAAGATGCAACAAACAACATTACTTTTCCGGTGTCTGTATCTCAAGAAAATGATTCTATTACCTTAGCAAGTGAAACCTTTACAATAGACCGCTCGAAATGGAATGTAAAATTTGGCTCAAAATCATTTTTTGATGATTTAGGCGATAAATTTATTAATGACGATATTGAATTGAAAATTAAGGTTAAGGCGGCTAAGTCTTAATACATTAAAAAAAACAAAAATCTCAAAAGCCACACTTTAAATTAGGGTGGTTTTTTTTGTGCTTACAACTTGACTTTGTAAAAATTTTCTGCTACCTTCGTTTAACGTTGGATATATAACATTAAAACGTTTTCATATCCGAAATAGTTGTTAGCTACCATTTGAACTCACTCATACGTATTCAACCTATGAATAAAAAAATCTTAATATTTTTTATTTCCTTGATATTGATTTCTTGTAAAAAGGAAATTGAATATGGTGCGAATAAATTT
>NZ_JAKKDV010000009.1 GCF_021728415.1 Flaviramulus multivorans
CAACACTGTATATAATTTATTGCTTGGTCCTAGCCTACTTACGAAAATCCTTGCGGATTTTCTATTCGGTTTTTATTTGTTAACTTAGTTGCTTAACCACACAACAAACCATATACAATACCGATAAGCGCAACTTCCAAAAAACATAAAAATTCCACCTTAAAATAAATTATTTACAGCTTGTAAAATGGATACTCTTTTTTCGTACTTTCGGTCGAATTTTTAATGAATTTAACATGAAAAAACTGATTTTACTCTCTTTAGGGTTGCTGTTGTATAATTTTGTTTCGGCACAAAATCAAACAACATTAAAAATTATAGAAAGCGCCGAATATAATGACGAGGTTACGGCTAACGATATTCTCGCCATCCATACTACTAGCACTGGTTTTACTGGTGTTGTTAGAGATAGCAAAAAAGATATTCTGTTCGATATTTTTGATGCTAATCTCAACAAAGTGTTTTCAAAAACCATAGACAGTGACAGAAAAGAAACATTTGTTGGAGAGGTTTTTTATGGTGATGAAATTAAATTTTTTACGGTTTACGCTCCCGAAAAAACAGAACGCATTGTGTATTGCCACACGTTTAATTTACAAAACAAAACAGCTACTAAAGAAAAGCTTTTTGAAACCACTGTAGAAAAAAGTCAGGAGCTTTTTTCTGGAGGTAATAAGCGTCAAACTAGTTTTGCGATGTCTCCAAACGGCAATTATTTTGCGGTTGCCACAGATAATATCAAGAAAAATGCAAATTCTTATACCGTAAGGGTTTTTAATGCTTCAAATTTAGAGTTGGTTTTTGAAAAAGCGTATCAAGAACATGAAGAACGCTTTTTTCAGCATAACGATTTAGCTATAGATAATGATGCAACGGTTTATTCACTCGGGAAATTATATATTAAAGGGCGTTCAGAAAAAAAGAATGGAGAAGCCAATTACCAGTTTGTGTTAAACAAATTATCACAAGCAGATACGAATGCAATTACTATTGATTTGGCAGAAGAACATATTTTGTCGTTAAACATATCAATGGTATCAAATCAACTTAATTTATTAGGCTTTTATTCAGAAAAAAATGTCTTTAAAATAAAAGGTGGATGTAATTTTATTATCGATATGGATGCTTTTGCTGTAAAGTCTAAAAAGATTTATAAGCTACCCATAGAAATCTACGAAGACTTATATGGCGAAGATAAAGCCGATAACAAAAAGGATAAAGAACTGTCTAACTTTTATGTCGATTATGTTTTAAAGGACACCAACGGCAATACCTACGTATTGGCGGAAGCCTTTTATGTAACTCAAACCTACGTATCTACTGGTTATGGTGTTACTATGGTTACAACACCTCATTATGACGATATATTAATTTTGAAGTTTGATGCTCAGGGTGAATTAAATTGGGGAAGAAGTGTATTTAAAAAATCGACCAGTCCTTCATACAATGCATTTTTAAAAGGAGACGATTTGCATGTTATTTTAAATTCTGGAAAGAACCTTCTCGAGAAAAAAGATGGACGAACTAAAGTATCTAAAGGTATATTTGAATCGTCAGCACTTTATGACTTTGTATATACTTCAAATGGCGAAGTATCGTATAACAAAATACAAGATAATAGTGGAAATACCTACTACGTACCATTTTACGGGACTTATGAAAACGACACTTTTATAATGACGAGTGATGGTAAAAAGAAAAAACAGTTTATGATTTTAAAGTAAGATTTTTTAAATCTTTAGAACCAAGAAAAAGCACAAAAAAAGACCTAATTATTAGGTCTTTTTTAGTTTATATATGTATGTAAATTAGAAATCGCTCTAACTATACTATTTACTTTAAATACTTTAAAACATTCGCTTCAATACGTTTTTGAATATTACTAACATCTGCTTTAATAAAGGTTTCGCCAGTAATGTTTTCGTATAATTCTATATAGCGTTCGCTAACGGTTTCAATGTAATCGTCACTCATAAAAGGTACCGTTTGTCCTTCTAAGCCTTGAAAATTATTAGCTATTAACCATTGGCGTACAAACTCCTTACTTAACTGTTTTTGTGGTTCACCCTTCTCTTGACGTTCTTGATACCCGTCAGCATAAAAATATCGTGAAGAATCTGGAGTGTGTATTTCGTCTATCAAAACAATTTTTCCGTCTTTTGTTTTCCCAAATTCGTATTTAGTGTCTACTAAAATAAGTCCTCTAATAGCCGCAATTTCTGAACCTCGTTGGAATAACTTTCGTGTGTAATCTTCAAGCACTGCATAATCTACTTCACTTACAATACCACGCTTTAAAATGTCTTCGCGAGAGATATCTTCATCGTGATTTCCCATCTCCGCTTTGGTTGCTGGAGTAATAATTGGTGTTGGAAATGCATCATTCTCTTTCATACCTTCTGGCATAGGCACACCACAAAGTATACGTTTACCTGCTTTATACTCACGCGCAGCATGACCACTCATATATCCACGAATAACCATCTCAACTTTAAAGGGTTCGCACAAATACCCTACAGCTACATTAGGGTCTGGAGTTGCAGTTAGCCAATTAGGAACCAAATCTTCAGTAGCTGCCATCATTTTAGTAGCAATCTGGTTTAGTATTTGCCCTTTATAAGGAATGCCTTTGGGCATCACCACATCAAAAGCTGATAACCTATCGGTAGCAATCATAACTAATTGCTCGTTATTTATATTATAAACTTCTCTTACTTTCCCTTTATAAACACTTACTTGTCCCGGAAAATTAAAATTGGTATCTATTATGGTGTTACTCATTTACTCTCTGTTTTCAATGCTTTTATAAGCTTCAATAACCTTTTTAACTAATTTGTGGCGTATTACATCTTTATCATCTAGAAATATCATACCTACACCGTCAACATTCTTTAAAATTAGTAATGCCTCTTTTAAACCCGAAATGGTTCTGCGTGGTAAATCTATTTGCCCAGGATCACCTGTTAGTAAAAACTTCGCATTTTTTCCCATACGGGTTAAAAACATCTTCATCTGCGCATGGGTCGTGTTTTGGCCTTCATCTAAAATCACAAAAGCATTATCTAAGGTACGTCCACGCATAAAGGCTAAGGGTGCAATTTGAATCGTTCCGTTTTCTATGTAATGCGCTAGTTTTTCAGCTGCTATCATATCACGTAATGCATCATACAATGGCTGCATATATGGGTCTAACTTTTCTTTTAAATCCCCTGGTAAAAACCCTAAGTTCTCCCCTGCTTCTACCGCTGGACGCGTTAAAATAATACGCTTAACCTCTTTATTTTTTAAGGCTTGAACCGCTAGAGCAACTCCCGTATAGGTTTTACCTGTACCAGCTGGTCCAATAGCAAAAACCATATCGTTTTTACGCATACTCTCCACCAACTTGCGTTGGTTTGCTGTTTGTGCTCTAATTAATTTACCACCAACACCATGTACTATAACCTCGCCACTTTGTTTCGAGGTTGTATAGTCGTCACTACTTTGACTTGTTAAAACACGTTCAATAACATTTTCATCCAGTTTATTGTATTTAGCAAAATGTGCTAAAAGCATGGTAATACGGCGATCAAACTCCTCTAGGAGGTCTTCATCTCCAAAGGCTTTTAATTTATTTCCACGAGCTACAATTTTAAGTTTTGGGAAGTATTGTTTAAGAAGTTCAATATTGGCGTTTTGGGCTCCAAAAAACTCTTTCGGAGTAATTTCTTCAAGTTCGATACTAATTTCGTTCAAAGGCGTAAATTTAATTTATGTTTACATTGATATTTTAAAAAATACTGTTGATAACACTACATATTTTTCATGGAAAACATAAAAATGAAAACGAAAATTTTATGTAGGTTTGTTAAAACTCAAAAATACCAAATTTGGGTGACCTAGCGTTAAAAACATATCAACAATTTTGCCAATGGCGATAATAACATTAACAACAGATTTTGGAGAAAAAGATCACTTTGCTGGCGCAACAAAGGGCGCTATCTATAGTGAGCTTCCCAATGTTAAAATTGTTGATATCTCGCATTCTGTTTCGCCGTTTAATATTCCTGAGGCTGCCTATATTATTCAAAATGCATACCCGAGTTTCCCTAAAGGAACGATTCATATCATTGGTATTGATTCCGAAATAAATCCTGAGAATAAACATATTGCCATTAAGTTGGATGGACACTATTTTATTTGTGCCAACAATGGTATTATGAGCATGATATGTTCTGAAATTGCACCCGAAAAGATAGTTGAAATTAACATACACGATAAAATACAAACCAGTTTTCCTGTTCTAGATGTATTTGTAAAAGTGGCGTGCCATATTGCGCGTGGTGGAACTTTAGACGTTATAGGTAAAACGATTTCTGAAATTAAACCCATTAAGAACATCGTGCCTTATGTAAATGATGATAAAACTCAAATAATAGGCAGTGTTATTTACATAGATAATTATGGTAATGTGGTAACTAACATAAAACGAAGCTTTTTTGAAACCATTCAAAAAGGGAGAGATTTTGAAATTTCAGCACGCAACTATACCTTTAAAAAAATATACCAAAAGTACAGTGATATTGTTAATTTTGAAATTCCTGAAAATAAAAGACATGATGAAGGTAGACGACTCGTGGTTTTTAATTCTGGCAATTTTTTAGAAATTGCAGTTTATAAAAGTAATAGTGAAACCGTTGGAAGTGCGTCAACTCTTTTAGGGTTAGGTTTGATGGATGCTATAAGTGTGCATTTTATTTCAACACCTATCATTCCAAAAGGTATAGAGGTACCTGAAGATGTTTCAAAAGCAAATGATTATTAAAAAATATGCTGATTAGAATAGTAAAAATGGGATTTTACAAACAAAATATTGAAAGCTTTCTTTCAAATTTTAATGAATCCAAACAACAAATAAGAAATTTTGAAGGTTGTCAATTATTGGAACTGTATAGAGATAAAAACGACCCAACTGTATTTTTTACTTACAGCCATTGGGATAATGAAGAGCATTTAGAGCTTTATAGAAAATCGAAACTATTTTATAATGTCTGGTCTAAAACAAAACCGCTTTTTAGCAAACCAGCTAAAGCATGGAGCGTTGAAAGACTTGAGAAGCTTGAATAATAAAAATTCATTTAGAGTAAACCGAATAAAAAACTTATTTAACTTTTAATTAAATTAATGCTAGCAATTTTAAAAAAAGAAATCAATTCATTTTTTGCGTCTCCAATAGGCTATTTAGTCATTGCTATTTTTTTAGTTTTAAATGGATTGTTTTTATGGCTTTTTAAAGGTGAGTTTAATGTTTTAGATTTCGGGTTTGCAGATTTATCGTCATTCTTTTTATTAGCCCCTTGGATTTTAATATTTCTTATTCCAGCAGTAACGATGCGGAGTTTTTCAGATGAAAAAAAACAAGGTACTTTAGAGCTATTGCTTACAAAGCCTATTTCGCATATAAATATTGTACTTGGAAAGTATTTTGGGGCTTTCATTTTAATTTTGATTGCATTATTACCTACTTTAATTTACGTGTATACCGTTTACCAATTAGGAAACCCTATTGGTAATTTAGATATGGGAAGTACTCTCGGGTCCTATTTTGGATTGTTATTTTTAATTGCGGCTTATACAGCTATTGGTGTTTTTGCATCTACATTATCTGATAATCAAATTGTTGCTTTTATATCTGCTGTTTTTATTTGTTTGTTGTTTTACATTGGTTTTGAGGGAGTTGCAGACTTTACTTCAAGTGATTTTATAAATCAATTAGGAATGAGTACACATTTTAAAAGTATGAGTCGTGGTGTTCTTGATACAAGAGATATTATATACTTTATAAGCATTACTGTTTTCTTTTTAATACTAACGAAACTAAATATTAACAAAGAAAAAAGATGATTTATACACCCTTATTTATTGTTTTTTTAGTTGCACTATTTATATTGGTTTGGCTGTTTACAAATACCATCGATAAACGTAAATGGTTAAGTTTTTTAATAAGTTTGGTGTTAACACCTATTGTTTATTTTTACGTGTTCTACCCCTTATTAAATATATTTAGTAGTTATCATCACCAGAAATATTTTGATGCTGAAGCTTGGACAGAAAAGCCCGCTTTACGTTACGAAATGAGTGGTAACATTATTAGGGATAGTGTGTTTTTTGGAAAAACTAAAAGCGATGTAGAACGTGTATTAGGAAAACCTGAATGGTTTGGATGGGATGATAGCATTAAAGCGAATTCGCCTGAAAAATGGAATTACAATTTAGGTTTTAAACCAGGTGCGCTAAATAACATGCAGGAGTGTTTAGAACTCGTTTTTATAGACAATAAAGTACAATCAACAAATCAATATCAATTAGAGCAGACTTTTGAATAAGACACTAAAACACATATTAATTCTTATCGTAGCTATCATTGCTATAAATGTTATTAGTAGTAAGGTTTATAAGCGATTTGATTTAACTTCAGATAAACGTTACACCTTAAGTGAATCGGCTATAGATATTATCAAGGATATTGAGTCACCAATTGTGATTGATATATTTTTAGAAGGCGAAGACTTTCCTTCGGAATTTAGACGACTGCAAAATGAAGCTAAACAATTACTCGAAGAGTTTTCATCTAAGAATGGCAATATCATTTTTAACTTTATTAACCCGCTAGAAGATGATGCTACGCGTGAACAGAATATTAGGCAGTTAACACAACGTGGATTAACACCTATGCAATTGAGTGTTCAGGAAAACGGGAAGTCTTCCCAAGCTATTATTTTTCCATGGGCTTTGGCCAGCTATAACGATCAAACGGTGATTATTCCGCTAGTAAAAAATAAAATAGGTGCTTCTCAACAAGATTTAGTTAGCAACTCCGTACAACATCTTGAATACGCTTTTGCAGACGGATTTAGCAAACTAACTCAGCCCAAAAAGCGTAAAATCGCTATTTTAAAAGGGAACAAACAATTAGAAGATAAATACATTGCTGACTTTGTAAAGAAAATTGGAGAGTACTATTTTATTGCCCCATTTACTTTAGATAGTGTGTCCTCTAACCCACAAAAAACATTAAATGATTTAAATAATTTCGATTTAATTATATCGGCGAAACCAACAGAGCCTTTTACCGAAGAAGAAAAATTAGTTTTGGATCAGTACACAATGAACGGCGGTAAAAGTTTATGGCTTGTTGATGCTGTCGCTATTGAAAAAGATAGCTTATACAACGATACAGGGTCAAACTTCGCTATTACGAGAGACCTAAATTTAACGGATTTCTTCTTTAAATATGGTGCGCGCATAAATCCAGTTATAATAAGTACCCTATACTCTGCTCCTATTACTTTGGCCATGGGAAGTGGTAGCGATTCGCAATTTCAGAACTTAAGATGGCCTTATTCTCCATTAGCATCTACAGGAAATAATCATCCCATTACTAACAATCTGAATTTAGTACGTTTTGATTTTGCAAATCAAATTGACACCCTTAAAAACGACATTAAAAAAACGATTCTTTTAGAAACTGCTCCTTTAACAAAATTAGAAGGCACTCCGCGAGAAATCAGTTTAAGTTTAGTGACACAGGAACAAGACCCTTCAATCTTCAATAAAGGCAATCAAACGCTTGCTGTGTTGCTTGAAGGTGAATTTAATTCAGTTTACAGTAATCGTATAAAACCTTTTAAACTATCTGAAGAAAAAAACATAAGTCCTTCTACAAAAATGATAATCATTGCGGATGGTGACATTATAAAAAACGATGTTATTAGAAACACTCCACAAGAATTGGGATTTGATAGATGGACAGGACAAACTTATGGAAACAAAGAATTTTTATTGAATACCGTTAATTACTTGCTAGACGATAATGGACTTATAAACATTCGTACAAAAGAAATAACGGTGGCGTTTTTAAATCAACAAAAAATAGCATCGGAAAAAATCAAGTGGCAGCTGATAAACATTGTGCTGCCATTAGTATTATTAGGTCTATTTGGGTTTGTGTTTAATTACTTCAGAAAGAAAAAATACGCCTCCTAAATGTTAATAAGTTTGTTTCGAAATATAGACTGATTGGAATATATTTGTAGGTAGCATAATTACAATTAAAACTAAGCTAAACGCATGAAATTTATAGTATCAAGTACATATTTATTAAAACAATTACAAGTATTAGGTGGTGTTATTAACAACTCCAACACCTTACCTATTTTAGATAATTTCCTTTTTGAATTAGACAAAACAAAATTAACTGTATCAGCAAGTGATTTAGAGACCACTATGGCATCATCCTTAGACGTTGAAAGTGACAGTAAAGGAAGTGTAGCTATACCAGCGCGTTTGTTATTAGATACTTTAAAAACCTTTCCAGAGCAACCCCTAACTTTTGTAGTTGAGGATAATAATACCGTTGAAATTAGCTCAAATCATGGTAAATATGCGTTGGCTTATGCTAATGGAGCTGAATTCCCTAAAGCTGTTGCACTTGAAGATCCAAGCAAAACGGTGGTAACAGGTGATGTTTTGGCTACGGCTATTAGCAAAACTATATTTGCTGCTGGAAATGATGACTTACGTCCTGTGATGAGTGGTGTATTTTTTCAGTTTTCAACTCAAGGCTTAACTTTTGTTGCTACCGATGCTCATAAATTGGTAAAATACACACGTGAAGATATTAGTGCTAATCAAGCTGCAGAATTTATTATGCCCAAAAAACCATTAAATCTTCTAAAAGGGATTTTGGCTGCTAGCGAAGATGATGTGATTATTGAATACAACGAATCTAATGCTAAATTCACCTTTGAAAATTCAGAGTTAATTTGTCGATTAATTGATGGAAAGTATCCAAATTATGAAGCAGTTATTCCGAAAGAGAATCCAAATAAATTAGTTATAGACAGGAATCAATTTTTAAATTCAGTACGTCGTGTGAGTATTTTTTCTAATAAAACAACACACCAAATTCGTTTAAAAATTGCAGGAGCAGAACTTAATATCTCTGCTGAAGATATTGATTATAGCAATAAAGCTGAAGAGCGTTTAACATGCGATTATCAAGGTGATGACATCCAAATTGGATTTAATTCTCGTTTTTTAACTGAAATGTTGAATAATTTAAGTTCTGATGAAGTTCAATTAGAAATGAGTATGCCCAATCGAGCAGGTATTTTAACACCTATTGACGGTTTAGATGAAGGTGAACAAATTACTATGTTGGTTATGCCAGTGATGCTTAACAACTAAAAATATTAATAAAAATAGTTCTATAATAAAAGTCGATAACCCCAAGTTATTGACTTTTATACTTTTTAACCGTAAATCATGAATAAAAAAGAGATAGCACAAAAGTATCTTCATTTTTTAGAGCATAATGAGATAGATAATATTATAACCCTTTTTAGTAAAAATGGACTTGTAACATCTCCTGTTTATGGAATAAAAAAAGCGCGTACGTTTTATAAAAAACTATTTGAAGATACCACTAATTCTAAATTGACATTAAAGGGGATTTTCGAAGACAATGACTCTAATAAAATAGCTATTTATTTTAATTATAACTGGACATTGATTGATAATTCCTTTGTTGAATTTGACGTTGTAGATATTCTTGAGTTTGATGCAGACAATAAAATAAAACATCTGAATATTATTTACGATTCCGTAATAACACGCCAATTAGTTGCAAACCTTAATAAATAAAAAAGCTCACCAAATGGTGAGCTTTTTGTTTTATCTCGTTCTAACTAAACTAACTAATAAAATTAAGAGATAAAGGGTATTTTGGTGTTTCTCCATTACTAGCTTTTATAGCATTAATAATGGGAAATATTATAGAAATGATTCCTAAAATTAAAAAACCTAATAGGCCTAATCCAAAAAGTAAAATTAACGGTATACATATAATAAAATAAAGAATTAAACTTAATTGGAAGTTTACTATATTTTTTCCATGGTCATCCATTTTATATACCTTTTCTTTTTGTGTAAGCCAAAGTACTAATGGCAATATTAAGCTTCCAAAACCAGTAATTAGACTAATTAATTGGCTTAAATGGGTAATAACGATTAATTGGTTGTCTTGTCTCATGATGGTAATGTTTTGATTGATACTTATTTGACGCATCAAAACAAAAAATGTTACAAATTTTATGTTTCCATCTCAAATATTCTACTTTTTGTTGAGCATTACATTATTCAACAACGTTGCATTACAACATATTGCTTTCATTACTTTACCCTTTAATACAATTAGATTCCTTTATGGTTTTATTCAATGTTGCTTTAATACCAAAAAAGGAATATCAATTTTAAAAGCGAATGTCTCAACGACATGTTTAGAAAATAGTCTTTCTAAAAAAGAATGCTTTTTACTTAGCATCGCAATGATTTTTACATCATTAGATATTATATAATCATGAATCGTTTTAAAAACATCTTTGTCTTCTAAAGGCTTTCTATCCACGGTAACTTCAATGAAATTTTCTTTAAAGAAATTCATATTCTCGATTCGTTTCTCTTCAAAATTGTAATCCTCTATCACATGCAAAACTTTTAGTTTTGCTTTAAAATTTGAAACTAAGTCTATTAATATTTTAAAGCTTTGAGCAGCGTACGATGTAGAAAAACTACAAGAAAAAGCAACAGTGTCAATTTTTTTAAATTTGCAGGTGTCAGGAATTGCTAAAACTGGAACGTTACACCGTTGCATAACATGTACCGTATTACTTCCAAAAAGTATTTTGTTTAAACCCGAGGCGCCCTTGGTACCCATGATTATCAAATCCACACTATTCACTTCACAGGTTTGGTTTATTGCATCTATAAAGTTGTCATAATCAACAATAGAATAAAACGTGTGGCTTTTATTCTTATACTTTTTTTTCAACTGAGAAATAATATTCGAGATGGATCGTTTTGCAGCATCAACAAGCGTATTGTAAATGGTTGCAGATGAAGATACCGTCATTAAATCATCAGAAATAAATGATGATGCTTTCTGAACATTCATTACGTAAAAAGAGCAAGTATCATGTTCTAACAATTTCACCGCATAATTAATGGCATTAATTGAATTCTTTGAAAAATCTGTGGGTAACAAAATGGTTTTCATCTATAGATAAATCAAAATTATCTAGTAAATGTAACTTCCGTAATTATCTAAAACTATGACATTTATCAGGTATCAAAATAAACCACTTTCTTTAAGAAAAGAAAAATTAGTATAATTATTTAAAGCATTGTATTTTTCGGCACAATAAATGTAAAATAACACGTTATAACCCAAATAAAAAATTTATATGCAGCGTATTCACCTTTTGTTGACTTTCTTAATTACACTAACCACACATGCTCAAAATAATGCCTTCATTTCAGGCGAAAAACTTGTTTATACGGCTTCCTATAATATGTCTGGAATTTTAACCGACATAGCACAAGTCACTATGGAAACCAGTGAAGTAAAAACTTCTAAAGCTACTCTTTTAAGACTAAAATGTACTGCTACCACATACAGCAAATGGGATAATTTCTTTAAAATTAGAGATTTATATGAAAGCTATGTTAATCCAAAAAATTTAACGCCCTACATATACAATCGAGACATTAATGAAGGTAGTTATTACAAAAACATGAAATATACCTTTAGCCATAAAACAAATACAGTTAAATCGATTCAGAAAAAAAAGAATAACAAAATAGAAAACAAAACGGTTAATATTAGTGCTGGTACAAAAGACATTGTATCAACTATGTATAACATCAGGTTATTTGATTTTGCAAACATGGTAAAAGGAACAACCAAAACTTTCGTTATTATATTTGATAGAAGAGAGATAAACGGACAGATTACCTTTTTAGGTAAAGAAACCATATCAACAGCTATTGGTCAGAAAGAATGTTATAAATTAGCTATTGGCTCAAGTGAACCGGATGTACTTCAAGGTAAAAACAGTAATTTTTTGTGGTTAACGGCTGATGCAAATAAAATTCCTGTTTATGGTAAATTTAAAATACCTGTAGGAAATGGAGAATTAAAAATAAAATCAGTATCAGGACTAAAAAATTAAATAAATGAAAAAACTATTTACAATTTTAGCATTAGTTGCATCTGTTGTGGCAATTATATTTTCTGTTTTACCTATTTCAAATTTGGCTATTTTTCCAGCTATAGCAGCCCTTATTTTTGGTCTGATTGCTTTTTACTTATCAAAAAAATCAGGCAACGTTAAAAAAATTATTCAATTTACTTTTTTGTTAACCATAATGGCGCTTTCAATAACCATATATAAAGCTCTTTTTACAAAGACTGAAGTAGCTAATACTGAAACACTTGAAGCTACTGAAACAAAACTTGAGGAGGAAGCCATTGAAGAACTCGAGGAATTAGAATTTGACGATATAGAAATTGAAGATGAATTGGAGAATATTTCTGTTGATGAGTAAGTAATTTCTTCAATATTTGTATATTTGCCAATAAGATTATTTTGTTGTACTAACATACTGAAACGTTTTCTTGCCCCGGGAATATTTTCATTGTAGGTTACATGGGATTAAAACCTATTAAAACACATGAAAACTTTTTTTATTCTCTCACTCTTCATACTGGTAGGTACATGCTCAACCCCAAAGTACAGTGTTAAAGTTGAAAACTTAAAAAATAGTATTGAACTTGTTGATAGTACATTAGTCATCAAATATGCTAACACTATAACTTCAGATGAATTAAAGACCCATTTATATAAATTTTCGTCTAAAGAATTTTTAGGAAGAAAAGTAGGCGAAGTTGGTCAGAAAAAAGCATCTGAATTTTTAAAATCTTATTACCAAAAAGAAAGTATACAATCGCCTTATGGAGGAGATAATTATTATCAGTTCATCCCTTCAAATTTCTTTACAAAAAACATAAAAAGCACAGAGAATGTTTTAGCATATATAGAAGGTACAGAAAAACCAAACGAAGTTATTGTTATTTCAGCTCACTTAGACCATTTAGGAATTTCGGATAACGGCGAAATATTTCAAGGCGCTGATGATGATGGTTCAGGTACTGTGGCTATAATGGAAATGGCACAAGCTTTTAAGATAGCTAAACAACAAGGAGAAGGTCCTAAAAGGAGCATTTTATTTCTTCATTTCACTGCTGAAGAAATAGGAAAACAAGGCTCTGAATTCTATACTGAACACCCTGTATTTCCCTTAGAAAATACGGTAGCAAATCTAAATATTGATATGATTGGGCGTATTGATGATTTACACAAAAGTGATAAAGACTATATATACCTAATTGGTTCCGATAGACTAAGTAAAGAACTTCATTACATATCGGAAAAAGTTAATAGTAGTTATTTTAATATTAATCTAGATTATAGATATAACGTAATAGGCGAAAGCAACCGATATTACTCAAGATCTGACCATTATAACTTCGCAATTCATGATATTCCTGTTATTTTTTACTTCAATGGTGAACATAAAGACTATCATCAAACCACTGATACTCCTGACAAAATAGATTACCAATTGCTTGAAAAACGCACGAAGCTAATTTTTGCTACGGCGTGGCAAATAGCCAATCGGGAACATCGTGTTGTTATTGATGATGAAAATGAACTGTTAAATTAGAAATAAATATTGTGTTCTCCTCTTACATTTTTGTAATATAGCACTGTAAAAATTATTTAAAACTTAAAGACTTGAAAAAATTAGCTATTCTTTTATGCACTACACTTTTATTGACTTCTTGTAGTTCATCTCAAAATAAAAATAAAACTCAAAAAACAGTAACCCCAGAAACTTACGCAAAAACCATTACTTCAACTGAGTTAAAAGAAATGCTCTTTACATATGCTTCGGATGAATTTGAAGGTAGAAGAACTGGAGAACCAGGGCAAAAAAAGGCGATAGAATACTTGAAAAGCCAATACGTCTCTGCTGGAATTCCTTCACCAATAGCAGAAGGTGATTATTTTCAGGAAATACCAGCTTCCTATTTTAAAGGAGATACAAAAGATTCTGAGAATGTGTTAGCCTATATAAAAGGTTCTGAAAAACCTGAGGAGGTTATTGTTATTTCAGCACATTTAGATCATATTGGTGTATCAAAAAATGGTGACATCAATAATGGTGCTGATGATGACGGGTCTGGTACGGTGGCCATTTTAGAAATTGCAGAAGCTTTTAAAGCAGCTGAAAAAGATGGGAACGGGCCTAAACGTACAATTTTATTTCTTCATGTTACAGGTGAAGAAATTGGACTTTATGGTTCGCGTTATTACGCTGATGAAGACCCCATTTTCCCATTAAAAAATACCGTAGCTAATTTAAATATTGATATGATTGGACGCGTTGATTCTAAACATGAAGAAAAAGGTAATTATCTTTATTTAATAGGGTCAGACAAATTGAGTAAAGAATTACATAAAATATCAGAAGAGGTTAATAAAAAATACTTTAACATAGAGTTTGATTATACTTATAATGATGATAACGACCCGAACCGGTTTTATTACAGATCCGATCATTATAACTTTGCAAAGAACAACATTCCAGTAATTTTCTATTTTAATGGTACGCATGCTGACTATCACAGACCAAGTGACACACCTGATAAAATTAATTACGAATTTTTAGAAACCCGTACACGTTTAATTTTTCATACTGCTTGGGAATTGGCAAATAGAGAAGAACGTATAAAAGTGGACTAAAAAGTCTATTAGAAATACAAAAAAGCCTTTCAATTTCTTGAAAGGCTTTACTTTTTGGGTGGAAGACCGGGCTCGAACCGGCGACCCTTGGTACCACAAACCAATGCTCTAACCAACTGAGCTACAACCACCATGTAGCATGCACTAATAATGCGAGTGCAAATGTAATTTATTTCAATGGTATCTACAAAGACTTTTTTAATATTTTTAATGAAGTTTCTCTACTTCAAATCGAATAAACTATCTACAGCTACATAACGTTCAACAGTGAAACCTTCGGCGTACTCTACACCAACCATTCGTCCTAAATCTCTCGCTCTGTACTTGACGCTGTCAGTAAAATTTTTACTTGATATAGGCGTTTCTGGTTCTTTACTTTTTTCATCATAAAACTGCGTTTTATAAGCTAATACCGATTTCATTTTTAAATCCATAAATTCAGAAATATCAACAACTAAGTCCGGTTGCAAATTTTTCCATTGAATATAATGATAGACCTGTTTCGGTCGCCAAGGTTCTTGCCAACCATCGCTATCTTCTACCTTTGTATCAATTTTAAGTAGTCCGCTCAAAAAACAAGCGTCACTCACTAATTTACTACCTTTTGCATGATCTATGTGCCTATCGTCAATAGCATTACAAATCACAATTTCTGGTTGATACTTACGTATCATTTTGATAATTTCTATTTGATGTGATTTATCATTCACAAAAAATCCATCAGCAAATTCCATATTAGTACGCATACTAACCCCTAAAATTTTAGCTGCATTAAAAGACTCTTCATCTCTCGTTTCTGCAGTGCCACGAGTTCCTAATTCGCCTCTAGTTAAATCAATAATTCCAACTTTTTTTCCTTTGGAAATTTCTTTAGCCAATGTGCCAGCGCAACCCAATTCAACATCATCAGGGTGTGATCCAAAAGCAAGAATATCTAATTTCATTTAATTACCTTTATATTATCGAACAATTTACAAATATTCGGTTACACTTCTACAGTTTTCCACTTTCCTTTTTTAAACCAAACTATAGCAACAATGGCGATTATAATTTCAGCTAAAGTAATAGCCCAAAAAACACCTGCAGGTCCAAAATCCAAAATAATTGCCATTAAGTAAGCAAAGGGCAACTGTAACAACCAAAAACAGACAAAGTTTATATAAGTTGGCGTTTTAGTATCACCTGCTCCATTAAAGGCGTTTATTACCACCATTCCATAACCATAAAAGATGTAGCCAGCTGCTATAACCCGCAAACATAGACTACCATATTTTACAACATCGGGAGTTGAGTTAAACAATACAATAATCTGTGGTGCAAAAACCAAATAAAATATAGAAACAAAGCCCATAAAAATGGCACTATATTTTCCTGTTTTCCAAACCGACTGTTCTGCGCGTTCTGGCTTTTTAGCGCCTAAATTTTGTCCCACTAATGTAGCCGCAGCATTACTCATGCCCCAAGCAGGCATTAAAGTAAACATCATCACCCGAATAGCTATAGTATATCCTGCCAATACTTCGCTACCAAACTCGCTCATAATACGCATTAAAAATACCCATGAAGAGGTTCCTATTAAAAATTGACCAATACCACCTAGTGATACTTTAATTAAATTTAGCATTACACCTACTTGCAGTACTAAATCTTTTACGGCTATTTTTATTTTACTAAACCCAAAAAATAAAATCCCCAATTGAAATAGAACTGCTGTACCTCGACCTATTGTAGTCGCAATGGCAGCACCTTCAACACCAAAAGCTGGCACAGGTCCAAATCCAAAAATAAAAATAGGGTCAAGAATTATATTAAGTCCGTTAGATAGAACCAGCGTCCACATAGCCACTGAAGCATCACCAGCACCTCTAAAAATAGCATTAATTAAAAACAGTAGCATGATAGTTACGTTACCACCTAAAAGAACTCTTGTATAACCATACCCTTCTGCTATTAAGTCAGGTTCCCCACCCATTAACCCTAATATTTCTTTAGGATATAAAATACCTATGACGCTTATTATCGATGCAACGAAAACACCGAGAAAAATAACTTGTACCGCAGCATTTGAGGCGCCTTTTAAGTCCTTCTCGCCTACGCGTCGTGCAACAACTGCTGTAGCCGCCATACTTAAACCAATGGCTACTGCATATACTAAGGTAATTACTGATTCTGTTAAACCAATGGTAGCCACGGCGTTAACACTTACTTGCGAAACATACATGATATCTACTAAGGCAAAAATAGATTCCATAAGCATTTCCATTATCATCGGAATAGACAACATAAAAACCGCCTTACGAATACTGCCAGAAGTAAATTCCTGTTCTTTACCAGTTACCGCTATTTTAAAATATTTGATGAATTGTTTTAAAGAAATTTTATTTGATTGCATTTTGATTTTTTTAAACGTAATAATTTACCAAACACGTAGAGCGTTTAGCATTTGTATTGCCCGAGAGAACCTCGATGCTAATCCGGAAGTCAAATTAAACAATCATAAGGCACAAATATTGAAAAAATTATTGAAAACTACAAAATAGATTTTTATGGCATTAACTTCATTTCCTATATATTCGCAAAAAGTTTAAAAATGCTAAAAGCCGTTATTTTTGATATGGATGGCGTTATTATAGATAGCGAACCTATGCATATTAAAGCCTACAATGATATGTTTAATGAAGTTGGAATTGAAGTTTCAACCCAACTTTACGAATCGTTTACAGGACAATCTACCATCAATATTTGCAAACGTTTGTGCGACCATTTTAAACTTAAACAAACACCCGAAGCTCTAGTTGCTATCAAACGAAAACATTATAAGCAGTTTTTTGATAGCAATTCAGATCTTGCCCTTATTGATGGGGTTTTTGATTTAATAAAAGATTATCACAGTAATGGTTTAAAATTGGTTTTAGGCTCTTCGGCTGCTATGACGAGTATTAACCAAATTTTTGATCGTTTTGATTTAAACTCATATTTTATTGCAAAATTTAGTGGAGGTGATTTAAAACAATCCAAACCTCATCCTGAAATTTTTATAAAATCAGCTCAAGCAACTGGTTTTAAAAGAGAAGAATGTATGGTAATTGAAGATTCTACTAATGGCATTCTAGCGGCAAAAGCAGCAGGTCTTTTTTGCGTGGGCTATGACAGTTTTCACTCCAAAAACCAAGATTATAGTAGGGCTGATTTGGTTATAAAGGATTTTAAGGAAATTGCTTTTGATAAAATCCAACCTATTTTTACTTAAATATTATTTAGTTTTTAAAAGCTTATTCTGCTCCTCCATTAACTCAGTAAGCTTGGATAGTAGCTCGATATCTTTTGGAGTTGCTACGGTTTTATCTTTTGTGTCTTGAGCTTTAGTACGTAGTCTATTCATAAATTTAACGACAATAAAAACAGTAAAACCGATAATAAAAAAGTCTAAAAGAGCTTCACCTAAAGCGCCATAACCAATAGCTACCTCATCAGTACTTATAGTATCGTCTACATTTTTAACAGCTTCTTTTAGGATGATTTTTTTATCTTGAAAGTTAACACCATCCGTTAGTAATGATAATGGTGGTAGAAATACTTTTTTTACTAATACATCAATTACTTTGTTAAAGGAAGCGCCTATTATAATACCTATAGCCATATCCATCATATTTCCTTTTACTGCAAATTCTTTAAACTCTTTGAATATTTTCATAATTAGTTTTTTAATAGTTGACTTAGCAAATATATTAGTTTGTAATAATCATTTTTAGTGCATTCAAAAGAAAAACCAATTTTGTATTTATTGACGTAATGATCACTTATATGATGCTTTTTCATAATTATTATTGATTTGGGTAATAATTTAAAATATTACCTTTTTTGGTAATAATAAAAAATATTACTATATTTGGTTATATTTAAAAAAAATGATTGCAATAATAACAGGAGATATTATTAATTCTAAAACCAGCGACCCAAAAATATGGTTGCATGCTCTTAAGGGCAGTTTAAATCGTTATGGATTGGAGCCCAAAGTATGGGAAGTTTTTAGAGGTGATAGCTTTCAATTGGAAACAAAGCCAAAACAGGCTTTAGAAGCTGCTTTTTTAATAAAAGCTACCATAAAACAATTTAAAAATATTGACGTTAGACTTGCTATTGGTATAGGTGATAAAACTTATGAATCAGAAAAAATAACAGAATCCAATGGAAGTGCTTTTGTTAATTCTGGAGAATGTTTTGAAGGTTTAAAAAAAACAACGCTTGCTATAAAGTCTCCTAATGAATCTTTCAACATTACAATGAATTTAATGTTCGATTTAGTGTTATTAACTATAGATAGTTGGACGGCAACCTCAGCAAAACTTATTAAAACGGCTTTAGAAAACCCTGATTTAAATCAAGAACAGCTTGCTAAACTTTACGGCTCTACGCAAAGCAACATTAGTAAAGGGCTTAAACGTGGCGGCATTGATGAAATTTTAAAACTATTGTACTATTACGAAACCCAAATAAAAAAGATATGATAGCCTTATCAATTAAATTAATACTCGCCCATTTTATTGGTGATTTTTTACTGCAACCTCAAAAGTGGGTGCTTCATAAAGAAACACATAAGCATAAGTCAAAATTCCTATATTGGCATATTTTAGTGCATTTTGTTACCTTAATTTTAGTATTACAAGTAAACTTTAAATATTGGTTAGGTATTTTAATTATAACCATTTCTCATTATATCATCGACGTTATAAAACTTCATTTAAAACCTAAATTAAATAATAGACTTCTATTTGGGTTAGACCAACTTGCACATTTCATAATAATTGCCTTAGTCGTTGGTATTTATGAACCCTATGAGTTTAATATAGAAATGCTTTACCATCCTCAATTCCTTTTACTAATTACAAGTTTATTAGGGATAACCATAGTTTCTTCCATTATAATGAAAACCCTTATATCCAAATGGGATTTAAAGGAATTTACCGAGGAAGCTTCTCTAGAAAAGGCTGGTGCTTATATTGGCATGTTAGAACGCCTGTTTGTGTTTGCCTTTATAATTACACAACACTGGGAAGGTATTGGCTTTCTAATCGCCGCAAAATCTGTATTTAGATTTGGAGACTTATCTAAAGCAAAAGACAGAAAGCTTACAGAGTATATTTTAATAGGAACGTTATTGAGTTTTGGTTTAGCCATTTTGTTTGGAATAGGCTATGAATACGTCTTGAGCTTGATTAGTAGCCAATAAAATCTTTGGCAATTTCTATAAACTGTGTAACTCGACTTTTAGGCACCATCACATAATCACACCTATCTAAATCCGAATGAATACCTATCTCCTTTATTTTATCAAATCGTAGCAATAGCTTATTTTGCTTAATTACTCTGAATATTTCGTAGTCTAAGTTTCGTAATAGTTCCTGAATCTTATTTTGTCTTTCTATTCTAAAAGTGCTTAAGTCATTATACACTGGTAAAACTTCCATAAGAATTATTGGTTCGTCTTTAGCAATATCTTCTTTAAAGCTTTTTATAACTTCCAGCTCACCACCTTCAACATCTATTTTTAAAATAGAAATTTTATCAAGATTAACTTTGTCTTTTAAATCTTTATAATCGAAAAGTGGGATATACGTCTTCTTTTTTTCTTTATGCTCTTCACGAAAATTTCCAATAGATGATGCAGAACTATCAACGATAGAATCATTCATAAAATGTAATGTACCTATTTCAGTTTTGTTTGAAATACCAACTGGAAGAATTGTTGTATTTTGAAAGTTATTTACTTGTATTAACCTCTGTAAATAATTAATACAAAAGGGATTGGGTTCAAATCCTATATAGTTTATTTCGGGGGAAACACTTTTTATTTTTAGTAAAGTTTGCCCAGTATTAATACCTACATCAATAAAGCTTTTACCAGAAATTGAGAAAGCAATTTTTAATACATTTATCATCCATGGTTCAGAAATATATAGATTGGAAGAACCCACATCATTAATTACTGGGACAATAAATTTTTTATCATTAATCCTTATCGTTTTGCTAAAATTAAAATATTTAAAAATTTTTAACTTATTTAAAACTTTTACTAATATTTCATTCATAACAAATCTTTAATTATTTCTTATAATATTTAGCATAACCTCTATATCCAAAAAATCCTAAAATAGCTACTAAAACGCAAGCAATACCAATAAACTGTAGACTTACAATTTGATCACCACTCGCATAACTGTGTAAACCTGCCAGATAGAAATTAACGCCAAAATAGGTCATCATAATACTTGAGAAAGCCACAATAGACATAAGATTAAAAAACCAACGACCACGAAGCCCTGGAACCAATCGCATATGGATAACAAAAGCATAAACCATAATACTAATTAAAGCCCAAGTTTCTTTTGGATCCCAACCCCAATAGCGTCCCCAACTTTCGTTGGCCCACATACCACCCAAAAAGTTTCCTATTGTAAGCATAACTAAACCAACTGTAAGTGCCATTTCGTTAATAATGGTTAGTTCCCTTATGTTAAGCTCCATTTTTTGTTTATTCTTTTGGGTAGTAAAAATCATTAAGAATAACGACACGACTCCTAAAATCATTCCTAAAGTAAAAGGACCATAGCTCGCAACAATAACAGCCACATGTATCATGAGCCAATAACTATTTAAAACAGGCTGTAGGTTTGCAATAGCTGGATCCATCCAATTCCAATGTGCAATCATTAAAATCATTGACGTTACAAATGCAGTTGAAGCTATAGTTAAATCACTCTTTCTTCCAAAGGCTAATCCAAAAAACATAGTTGCCCAAGCCACATAAATCATAGATTCGTAAGCATCACTCCAAGGCGCATGACCAGAAATATACCAACGTGTAATTAAACCTAAGGTATGTATTATAAACAACCCTAAAATTATATACTTAAAAATGGTTATCGCTAAATTTATAAGCTTACTGTGCTCTTTAAATATTTGAATAATTAATAAAATAAACAACAAGGTACCAGCATACATATACCAACTAAAAAGCTTCTTGAATATATCGTATTTATTGTAAAGCACTTCTGTTTTTACTTTATCATCACTCAACATCACATTACTACCAAATTTGTTCTGTGTTTTATTAAACGCTTTCAACAACTTTGATGCTTCAGAAAAATCACCAGTTTTTTTTGCGTTGTTTAATGTATATAAGTAAACTCCAAAACCATTTTTTATAAAATTAGCGTAGAGAGAATCTGATATTTTATAATCACCCTGTTTATAATCGTAAGTAGAAATCCATTTATTATTATCGTCATTAGGAATTGGGAATATTTTTAAAGACATCCCTTCTATGGTATTATATAGTAAGTTTACACGTTGGTCAGTTTCCTTAAATTCTTTTTGAAAACCATTCGGGACTTGAGCTTTGTAAGCTTCGTCTAAATAAGGAGCCAACTTATACTCTCCTCTATCCGAAAAGAAATCAGCTAGTACAGCATACTTTTCGGTTTTACCAATACCTATTATTTTTCTAATAGAATCCCCTTTCTTTGGTTTTAAATATATGATTGGGACATTATACCATAACATAGGACTCTCTTGGATAGATAAAAACACTTGGTTTGCATCAAACTCTTCATAAGTATCATATTTACTTAACTTTCGAAGCATTTCAGACGCATACGTGTTTACCGGCATCATACGTCCGCTAAGATCTTGAATCACTAAATGTCCAAATTCATCAGCATGTGCTTTTGGTGTAATATTCGCTCTTAAAATAGAATCAATTTGCGCTTTTGTTGGTTTAGAATGGTCATGGCCATCATTTTCAGAATGTGTTTGAGAGAACATATTCAACCCAAAAAATAAAGCAATCAAAGTGAATACTTTTGCCTTTTTAGCTTTTACCCTTTCTAGTTTTTTCTTTAAATCACCAAAACGTGAATGCTTACTAAACAAAATAGCCATCAATCCAAAATAAAGCATCATATAGCCTATATAAGTGATTAAAGTGCCCCAATAATCATGATTAACCGATAGAATTGTTCCTTTTTCATCGGGATCGAAACTCGACTGAAAAAATCGGTATCCACGATGGTCTAGGATATTATTCATATAGATTTTATAATCATAATCGCCTTTGGTTTCATCTAAAACAGTCACTTCACTGGAATAAGCCGAATAACCTCGTTCAGTTCCTGGATAACGCTCCGCTTCAAAATCGTTTAATTTGATTGAAAACGGTAACTCTAAAACTTTAGAACCATATTTAAAAGCAAACTCTAAACCACCTACTTTAATTTCTTTATAGTTATTGTTCATTCCCTTCCCTCCTAGTAAACCAATACTTTTACTTTCGCCATTGGTAGTTACTTTTAATACTACACCATCTTCATCATTTTTAAGTAATTGTGATTTTTGAACAATGTCAAAAATACCTTTTACTACAGGTTTTGGAAACACTATTTGCATATTCCCTATCACATATCTTGAGCGTAAATAAAGTGGCTGTAGACTATCTTTAACAAGCGTGCCTTGTGCTCTGGTAGCCATAGTCATATACTCTCCTTCAAAAGGTGAATTAATGCTTAAAGAATCGCCTTCGTAAATAATGTTGATAGCACCTTCCGTAGGTTTATTTAAAGCAAATAAAACATTATGAATACTAGATACTTGCCCTACTTTTAAAAAGTGATTATGTGGTGCTCCATTACCAGCTTCAACAATTTTTAAATATGCTTCACCATTTTCATCAGGTATGATATCTTCTTCAGCACCAACAATAAATTTTTCTAACTCAATCGTTACTGGCTGTTGGTTGTATTCAGTTTCAACTTTAAAATCGTTTTCTAATCGCCCTGAGAAATCTACTTCTTCTTCAATCACGCGCATTTGATTAACCCCATCTATCACAAAATCTCCATAAATATTACCCGATATATATGTTTTCTGAGATAGGAACTTATTTTCGGTAGCACCTTCACGTATGGCCATCATGCCTTCAAAACTAACATAGCGTGTAATAAAAGCACCAAGCAAAATGAGTATGAATGCCAAATGCAAAGTAAAAGTTGCCCACTTTTCTTTTTTATATAATTTAAACCTAAAAACGTTACCGATAAAATTGATAATAAAAAACACCATAATAGCTTCAAACCACCATGCATTATATATTAGATTTCTGGTATAAGGCGTAGGTGAAGTATCTTGTCCTGCGTCTAAAAATGTACCAGTTGCCATGGCAGCGGCAAAAACAATAAATAAAATAGCGGTAAGTCTTGTAGAGAAAAGAATTTTGGCGAGTTTTTCTTGCATAATCATAGCCCTTTTAAGGTCGTGCAAATTTACGCATTAAAGTTTATTTTGAAGTGTTAAAGTATTCAAAAAAGTCTATCCTTTTTTTCTTGCTTCAAATATTTTTAAATAAAGAAAAGTACCCATTTTTCTAGCACGTCGTTTTGCGTTTTCAGCATAGTCACCTTCAAAAAGCTCGTCTATGGTTTGAAACCAAAGATTTAACCATAAACCAAAGTGTAATTCGGTAATTGTATGGTTGTTTTCTTTATCAACTTTCACATGTACATCTAATGGGTTACCTGTATATCGTGTTTTTAAAAACAAACTAGACTCCCAAAATATTGTAAGACGCTCCAAGTGTTCGTCCCAGTCTTTTATAACATCATTAAAAAACGGACCTAAAACATCGTCTTTCCTAACTTTTTTGTAAAAAGTTGAAACCAACAAAAACACATCTTCTTTACTTTTAATATCTTTCTTTTGCATATAAAACAAAGATAAAACATTTGGTTTCTTTATAGCGTAATATTAACTATTTTAGCAATATGATTTCAGTAGTAATTCTTGGCGCAGGCAATGTGGCAACCCATTTATTCAAAGCTTTAAATGATGCAAAAAAAACATCTGTTATTCAATGTTTTAATAGAAAAATAGATGCTTTAAATTCATACAAAAATAATGTAGACATTACAGATGATTTGAACCAACTTAAAGAAGCTGACATTTATATTTTAGCCGTTAGTGATGATGCCATTGCAAGTCTATCCCAACAACTCCCTTTTGAAAATAGACTGGTGGTTCACACCTCCGGTAGTGTTAGCGTTTATGATTTAGATAAAAAGCATAAACGTGGTGTCTTATATCCATTACAAACATTCAGCAAAGAAGTAAAAATGGATTTTAAAAATGTGCCTATTTGCATTGAAACGGTGGATAAAAAAAGCTATCCGCTTTTAAAAGAACTGGCTGTGAGTATAGGTAGCCCAACAAAAAGAGTTAATAGCGACCAACGTAAAGTGTTACATTTAGCCGCCGTATTTGTTAATAATTTCACTAATCAGTTATACAGAATAGGACATGAAATTACTGAAAGCGAAGGCGCAGAGTTTGATTTATTAAAACCGCTAATACTTGAATCTGCAAAAAAAATTCAGGACGTATCACCCTATATGGCACAAACGGGGCCTGCCAAACGAAATGATAAAAAAACCATTAACAAGCACTTGAAAATTTTGAAAAACGACCAACATAAAGCGATTTACAAACTACTAACAACCTCGATACAACACACCCATGGAAGCAAAAAGTTATAAAGAATATTTAGAACACATAACTACTTTTATTTTTGATGTTGATGGTGTTTTAACCAATGGAAACGTAATGATTACCACTGAAGGTGACATGCTTAGAACTATGAGTGTTAAAGATGGTTATGCTATTAGAACTGCCATAAATGCTGGGTTTAATGTTTGTATAATATCTGCAGGAACCAATGAAGGTGTTAGAATTCGGTTAAGTGGCTTAGGGGTTCAAGACGTTTATTTGGGAGCTCACAATAAAATGGAACAGTTGCATGATTATATTGATAAAAGGCATGTGAAACCTGAAAATGTACTTTATATGGGTGATGATATTCCTGATTTTCTTGTGATGAAAAAAATAGGTTTACCTTGTTGTCCGCAAGACGCCGTTCCAGAAATAAAAAGTATTTCAAAATATGTTTCACATAAAAAAGGAGGCAAAGGTGCTGTGAGGGATGTTATTGAACAAGTGTTGAAAGTACAAGGAAAATGGGGCAGCGATTTTAGTGGTAAAATTGATTGACAACTATTATTTTTTATTATCGTAATCATTGGAAAGAAACAAAAGAAGACACAGCACAGGTTTTGGATATATTGGTTTTGGTAATAACCACAGCGTTTTTAACAAAAAATCAAAAAAAGCTTTTTCTTACTTAAAAGACAAGCTAAACAGAGAATCTCAAAATCATTTTCAAACAAATTTTAGTCATAAAACACTTTCAATAAATGAAAAGAATTTGATAAAAAATAAAATTAGAAAGGATGAAAAGCACAAAGTAATAAAGACTTTGGTAGCGACTTTTATCTTATTAATTTTAGTCATAGTGACCTTAAAAATCTTAATAGACATTTACATGTCAAAACTTTAAATTTAAGCTGTTGATCTTCCTTAACCTTATTCGCTGGAAAAACTTACTTATGATTGCCCTTGTGCAACTACTTATTAAATATGCACTCTTAGAACCATTCGGTGTTCAAACGAGTTTAGATGGTTTGGGTATTTTTCTTTTAGTTATAGCCACTGTTTTTATTGCTGCTGCTGGAAATATTATTAATGATATTAATGATGTAGAAATCGATTTGATAAATAAACCTGACAAAATAATTATAGGCAAAACGATCTCTGAAAAAGCAGCTTATAATTTGTTTATAATATTCAACTTAATAGGCGTTGGTATTGGTTTTTATCTTTCTAACTCTGTTAATAGAGCGCCCTTCTTCTCTATTTTTGTTATTATTTCTGTACTACTTTACATTTACTCAACTTACTTAAAACGTATTTTATTAATTGGTAATATTGTTATTTCCATACTAGTGGCTTTAAGCATCCTTATTGTAGGTGTTTTTGAATTACTTCCAACGATTACACCTCAAAATCAACAAATTCAGTTTACATTTTTTAAAATTATTTTTGACTATGCGTTGTTTGCTTTCTGTATCAATTTACTTCGAGAAATAGCGAAAGACATTGAAGATATTGACGGCGACTATAAAGCAGAAATGAATACTTTACCCATTGCTATTGGTAGAGAACGTGCAAAAAATATTTTAACTGCTTTAAATTTTATACCACTATTAGCACTTATTTATTATGTTGTTACTACACTGTACAAACAACCTATAGCGGTTGGCTATTTTTTACTATTAGTTATTGCTCCATTACTCTACATCACTATAAAAACATTTAGTGCTGAAAGTAAAAAGGACTTTCATCACTTAAGTAATACGTATAAATGGGTTATGCTTTCTGGAGTACTTTCATTACTTTTATACAAGTACATTATTCTTAATTAATGCTAAACGAAAAACTTAAAAAACATCATTTAATTTTAGCTTCAGGATCTCCTAGAAGACAAACATTTTTTAAAAATTTAGGTTTAGATTTCGAGATAAGATTAAAACCCGTAAAAGAAGAATACCCACCACGGTTAACGCATTTTGAGATTACTAATTATTTAGCTCAACTAAAAGCCTTACCATTCAAAGAGGACTTAAACTCTAATGATATTCTCATAACCAGTGATACTATCGTTTGGCACGAAAACACCGCTTTAGGTAAGCCAATAAATGAAGAAGACGCTTTTCGCATTTTAAAATCATTAAGCAACCAAACCCACGAGGTTATAACTTCGGTTTGTTTTACAACACAACATTTTGAAAAAACAATACATGACATTACTAAAGTAACCTTTAAAGACTTGTCTGACGACGAAATATGGTATTATATAAATACCTGTAAACCCTTTGATAAAGCAGGCGCTTATGGTATTCAAGAATGGATAGGTCAAATAGGTGTGACGAAGTTAGAAGGCTCGTATTTTAATGTTATGGGCTTACCCGTCCATGTTGTTTATAAAACGTTAAATGCCATTGCAGAAGGTTCTTAAGTTTGTAACTTTATAACAAAACACACCATGTTAAAAAGAATTATAAAAGCCGAAATACTTTTTTGGATTGTTGTTGCCTTACTGTCTTTAATATGTTCTTGCAAGGAGAATATACCTGTAAAAGAATCAGCAGCCATTTCAAAAATAAATACCACTGAAGATAAACCTTTCAACAAAAAAAACCTGTCATCAGAATTTAAATCTTATTGGTACTCTGGAGAAGCCGAAGTTTCATCATATAAACTAGAGCAAGCACGCTATGGTGAAATTCGAGAAGGTAATGCTGTTTTAGTATTTGTAACCGAAGATTTTTTACCGTCTATTCAAGTAAAAGCAGATAACCAAAATGCGAGTAACATTCCTGTTTTAAAGTTGAATGCCACTAAAAAATTCCTTACTGGAATCTATCCATATTCTATCATGCAAAGCACCTTTTACCCTGTTTCAAACAAAAGTCATGCTTTAAAAGTATCCTGTTCGGTTCAAGAATGGTGTGGTCATGTTTATGTTCAACTCAATAATAGAGAGTCGTTTGAAATTATGTCGCATTCATATTTTGAAGGCGAAGCCGATGCTCATTTCAATTTAGATAAAACAGTTTTAGAAAATGAATTATGGACAAAACTACGTATTAACCCACAAAGTTTACCAACAGGTGATTTACAAATAATTCCTTCTTTAGAATTTACTAGACTCCGACATATTCCAATAAAAGCTTACGCTGCCACAGCAACTTTAACGGACGGAAAATACACTTTAAATTATCCGGATTTAAACCGAACACTTTGTATTCAATTCAATCCTAACTTTCCATATGATATTTTAGAATGGGAAGAAACTTTTAAAAGCGGATTTGGACCCGATCCCAAAATTTTAACATCAAAAGCTACTAAACTAAAAACTATTAAAACTGCTTACTGGCAAAAAAATCATATTGAAGATGAAGTTCTTAGAGAAACACTTCAACTAAATTAAAACGGTTCCATTTTGTAGTGTATCTTTGCACTAAATTTTAAAGAAAATATAATGTTTTTTACCGACTATAAAAATGAACTCATTGCGAGTGGAATCATCATAATTTCACTACTAATAATTAGGTTCATCATCCATTTTACGATTACAAAAATTGCGAGAAAAAATGACATAAATGATGCTCGAATTAGATTGATTCGCAGATACATAACAGTAACCATTGTTTTAATTGCAATTCTTATTGAATCCTTTGTTTTTGGTACAGAATTTAAAGACTTAGCACTTATCTTTTCATCAGTTTTTGCGGTAATAGGTATTGGTTTATTTGCTATTTGGTCTATTCTCAGCAATATTACTTCTGGTATTATTATGTTCTTTAACTTCCCATATAAAGTGGGTGATAAAATAGAAATTCATGATAAAGATTTTCCTATAGTAGCCATTATTGAAGATATTAGAGCCTTTCAATTGCATTTACGATTAGATAATGGTGATTTAGTTACTTACCCAAACAACTTAATGTTACAAAAAGGTGTTACTTTGGTAAAAAAAGATGCCATTGAGGATATTGTCGAAGATGACGGTGAAGCTGTATAAATTTGTTATATTTATAACATTATTGATTTTTAATGGGTAAAAAGAGAAAATTATCTTCTAAAAAGCTTTTAGGACAAGTCCCTGGAAGTGTTATATATACTGGGAATAAACCAGACCAAAAACTATTTATTGAAGCCTTTGATTATACCAAAGATAAGTACATCGAAAAAGAACTTATTAATGTTGAAGAATGCTTTAATTTTGAGTATGGCTCTATTACTTGGATAAATATAAATGGTTTAAATCATGTTGATGCCATTGAAAAAATTGGAGACCATTACGAATTACATCCACTCGTGCTCGAAGACATTGTTAATGTATCTCAGCGTCCTAAAATTGATGAGTACGACGACTATATTTTTATAGCCTTAAAAATGCTTTATTATGATACTAATGATAAAATGGTATCCGAGCAAGTAAGCTTTGTTTTAGGTAAAGATTATGTGCTATCATTTCAGGAAGCTGAAGGCGATGTTTTTGATAATGTAAGAGACCGCATAAGAAATAATAAAGGTAGAGTTAGAACCTTGCAGTCTGACTATTTATTGTATGTTTTAATTGACTCTATTGTCGACCATTACTTTAGTGTTATTGAGGTTTTAGGTGATAAAATTGAAGATTTTGAATCTGAAATTTTTTCTGGTAACATAAATGACGACATAAGTAAGGATATACAAAATTTAAAACGAGAAATTTTAAGAGTTCGACGTGCTATTTTCCCCCTTCGCGAAGTTATCAATCGCATTGAAAAAAACGAAAATACCCTAATTCAAAAAAAAACTATTACTTATTACCGAGATGTTTACGACCATTTAATTCAAGTGTCTGAAAACATAGATATTTACCGAGAGATGATTTGGGGATTGATGGATATGTACATGACTACCATAAGTAATAAAATGAATGAAGTAATGAAGGTGCTTACCATAATGGCTTCCATTTTTATACCATTAACCTTTATTGCCGGTATTTACGGGATGAATTTTGAATACATTCCAGAACTAAAATATAAATACTCTTACTTTATTTTATGGGGTGTTATGGTGGTTCTTTTTTTAGGAATGCTTTATTATTTCAAGAAGAAAAAGTGGCTTTAACAAATTCTTGAAAAAACCCAGAATATTTTAACAAAATCTTAAAATGACACAACCCTGTCATGGTACACTTTTTGTCGCTTTTTTACATGATTATTTGTTTAATTTAAAATGTATCAAAAAATGAAAACACTTAAAATTATCCCGATTTTCTTTCTTATATTTTTTAATTGTTCTGGCCAACAAAAACAACAAGAAAACAAAGAACCTGCCATTAAACCAGACGAGAATATTCAAGTTAACAAAGAATATGACGAATACGGTAATTTAACACGTTATGATTCTATTTACTCTTACAGCTACTCATCAAATGGGAAATTAAACGATAGCATAAAAATGCAGTTTCAGCGCCATTTTAACAACCATTCTTTTTTTAATGACTCCTTTTTTAACGATTTTTTTAAACGCGATTCAATTACAGGACATTTTAATCCTGAAAACTTTTTCTTTGATGGTTTTATGAATCAAGATACTCACATTAAAAGTATGATGAAACGTATGGATTCTATTCAACAACTATTTTTTAATCAAAACCAAAGAAGTATCATACCCGCAGAACCAGAAACTGAAAAAATGAATTACAAAAAAATATAAATTTATAATGTAATGTTTAACGTGATAAAGCGTTAAATAAAAATTAAAACCAGCATAAGTGCTGGTTTCTTTTTTATATTTGATTTTAGCTAATAAAATTAAGATGCAAAAAAAAATACTTTATTTTTTATTAATTACCTTTTCTTTTTTGCTTACGCAAGCTCAAAAACCTCAAACACCTTCATCTTCTCAGATTTATGAATCCATCCAAAAGTTAAACTTTTTAGGGTCCGTTTTATACGTTGCAGCACATCCAGATGATGAGAATACACGATTAATATCTTACCTATCTAATCACTTAAAAGCTCGTACAGCGTATTTATCGTTAACACGAGGTGATGGTGGGCAAAACCTTATTGGTCCTGAAATTCGAGAATTATTGGGTGTGATAAGAACGCAAGAATTATTAGCTGCCAGACGTGTTGATGGTGGCGAACAACTTTTTACCAGAGCGAACGATTTTGGTTATTCTAAACATCCAGAGGAAACCCTTGAAATTTGGAATAAAGATGCTGTTCTAAGCGATGTTGTTTTAGCCATCAGGAAATTTAAACCCGACGTAATAATAAACAGGTTTGACCACCGAACTCCAGGTTCTACACACGGTCATCATACCAGTTCTGCAATGCTTAGTATGGAAGCCTTTGATTTAGCTGGTAATGAATCTTCGTATCCTAACTTACACAAAGGTATGAGTATTTGGCAGCCAAAACGCTTATTTTTTAACACCGGTTGGTGGTTTTATGGCAGTCAGGAAAACTTTGATAAGGCCGACAAAAGCAATATGATTAGTTTCGATATTGGTACCTATTATCCATTAAAAGGGCTTTCAAACAACGAAATTGCATCGTTAGCCAGTAGTCAACATTTAAGTCAAGGTTTTGGGCGTTCAGCACAACGTGGTTCACAAAACGAATATATTGAGTTTTTAAAAGGTGATCCTTTAACCGATAACCAAAATATTTTTGCCGGTATTGATACTTCATGGAATAGAGTAAAAGGCGGAAAACCTATTGCTGATATTTTAAGTAAAATTGAGAGCCATTTTAATTTTAAAAATCCTTCAGAACATATTCCACAGTTACTAGAAGCTTATAAATTAATTAATAAATTAGAAAATGAGCACTGGAAAACTCAAAAAGTACGAGAGATAAAAGCTGTTATTGAGATGTGTGCTGGTTTGTATTTAGAGGCTTCCGCTGAAACCAATTGGGCTACGCAAAACGAAAACATTAAGTTAGATATTGAGGTTTTAAACAGAAGTAAATTACCAATTACGCTTGTAAGCATGACAACTTGTAATGGTATTACTATTTCGAAAAACATGATACTTGAAAACAATAATCAATATAATTTTAATGAAGTTATTAAAATTGAAAATGATGCACAACCAACAACACCTTATTGGCTTACTACAAAAGGAACTTTAGGGATGTATCAAGTAGATGATAAAAACTTAATAGGGTTACCCGAAACACCAAGAACTTACCAAGTAGATTTCAATGTTTCAATAAATAATGTTCCCGTTACTTTTACGAAGGATGTGGTTCAGCGTTACTCAAAACCAGAAAAAGGCGAATTATATCGTCCGTTTGAAATCATTCCTGAAGCTTCTGCTAAAATAACCGAGAAAGTCATCATTTTTGAAAATGACAAACAACGAGATATAACTGTAGTCGTAAAAGCTGGAAAAGATAATCTAGAAGGCGTCGTAGAAGTTTGCCATCCAAATGACTGGAGTGTTTTTCCAGAAAAACAAAAAATAACAATCGAAAATAAAGGTGAAGAACAATCGTTGGTTTTTACAATAATTCCTCCAAAAAATCAAAATGAAGGCTTTATCAGTCCAATCGTTAGCATTGGTGACAAAAACTACACTAAAGAATTAATTGAAATTAACTATGAACATATCCCTTTTCAAACCGTTTTACTTCCTAGTGAAAGTAAAATTGTGCGTCTTGACATTAAAAAGAAAGGTGAAAACATTGGCTATATTCAAGGTGCTGGTGATGTGGTTCCTGAAAGTTTACAACAAATTGGCTATAATGTTTTAGTATTGAACCCTGACGATATAAATGCTGAAACTTTAAGCAGATTTGATGCCGTTGTAGTTGGAATAAGAGCTTATAACACGCTTGATAATTTAAAATTTAAGCAACAGCAATTATTTGATTTTGTTGCTAATGGTGGCAATATGATTGTACAATATAATACAAGCAGAGGTTTGAAAGTTGATGATTTAGCCCCTTATAATTTAAAGCTATCTCGAGATAGAGTAACCGATGAAAATGCCAAAGTAAGTTTTTTAAACCCTAACCATGAGATTCTTAATTACCCAAACAAGATTACTCCAAAAGATTTTGAGGGATGGACACAAGAACGAGGGTTGTATTTCCCTGATGAATGGGCTGAAGAGTTTACACCGGTTTTATCAATGAACGACCAAGGCGAAACGCCTAAAGATGGTAGTTTATTAGTTGCAAAGCATGGCAAAGGCTATTATATATACACAGGTTTAAGCTTTTTTAGAGAGTTCCCTGAAGGAGTTTCGGGTGCCTATAGATTGTTTGCCAATATGCTTTCCATCGGGAAAGAAGACTTGAAACTAGAAGCCAAATTAACCGATTAAAATGTCTGAAGAACAACAGAAAAAACAACCTTGGTTAAAACTATATTCCATAGTTTTAATAGCGAATGCCCTTTATTTTATCCTTTTTTATTTAATAACAAAAGCCTTTTAATCTATGCATTTATTAAATTGGATAGATTGGACAGTACTTTGTGTTACATTAATAGCTATAGTTGCCTATGGCACCTACCAAACTCGTGGTAGTAAAAATGTACAAGACTATTTAAAAGGTGGTAATACATCAAAATGGTGGACTATTGGCTTATCCGTAATGGCTACTCAAGCTAGTGCTATTACATTTTTATCAACGCCAGGGCAAGCCTTTAATGATGGTATGGGCTTTGTTCAGTTTTACTTTGGACTACCAATAGCTATGGTGGTAATATGTATGGTATTTATTCCTTTATATCATCGCCTGAAAGTCTATACCGCTTATGAGTTTTTAGAAAACCGATTCGACTTAAAAACCAGAACGCTCGCCGCCATTTTATTTTTAATTCAGCGAGGTTTAGCAGCGGGAATAACCATATTTGCTCCTGCCATTATATTATCGGTTGTATTAGGTTGGGATTTATTAACCTTAAACATTGTAATAGGACTATTGGTTATAATTTACACAGTTTCAGGGGGCACGCGTGCTGTAAACGTGACACAAAAGCATCAAATGATTGTTATTTTTATTGGAATGTTAGTGGCTTTCTTTTTAATAGTAGATAAGTTGCCGCAGGATATTACATTTCGAAAAGCTTTAGATATTGCAGGAGCCAGTGGAAAAATGGAAGTTTTAGACTTCTCATTCAACTTAAACAATCGTTATACCTTCTGGAGTGGAATTATTGGTGGTACATTTTTAATGCTCTCTTATTTTGGAACTGATCAAAGTCAAGTACAACGTTATCTTTCTGGTAAATCAGTAAAAGAAATGCAGCTAGGACTTATTTTTAACGGTTTGTTAAAAGTACCGATGCAGTTTTTTATTTTGTTAGTTGGAGTCATGGTGTTTGTTTTTTATCAATTTAACGAAGCTCCTATAAACTTCAATCCAACTGCAACTGAGGTCGTTTTAAATTCTGAATACGCTGAAGACTATAAAGCACTTCAAAATGAACAGAAAAAGGTTTTTAATGATAAACAGAAAATTATAAAATCTTTTATAAACGAAGAGTCTCCAAATGCCTCAAAATATATAGAATTAGCTAATGAAGCTCACGACGATATCAGAACAGAAGCACGATTATTGATTGACAAAGCCTCTGAAAATCAAAGTGTAAAAGTGGAGAGCAATGATAAAGACTACGTTTTTATTCATTTTATTTTAAACAATTTACCCCGAGGTTTAATTGGCTTATTACTAGCTGTTATTTTAAGTGCAGCTATGTCAAGTACTGCTAGCGAGCTAAATGCTTTAGGTTCAACAACGACTATTGATTTGTACAAAAGAAATGTAAGCGATAAAACTGAAGAACAAATGGTAAAAGCCTCCAAATGGTTTACGCTTGTTTGGGGTATTATGGCTATTGGTGTTGCGTGTGTTGCTAATCTTGCCGAAAATTTAATTCAGTTAGTAAATATTATTGGTTCCATTTTTTATGGTAATGTTTTAGGTATTTTTTTACTAGCCTTCTTCTTTAAATTTGTAAAAGGAAATGCTGTTTTTATTGCAGCATTAATAACCCAAGTAATTGTGATTGCGCTATTTTTTCTAAATGAATACGAAATAATTAACCTTCCTTTTTTATGGTTGAACTTTGTGGGATGTTTAATAGTAGTTATTATTGCCTGTAGTCTTCAATTTTTAACACCAAATGGAAAAACAATTACATCTTAAAACTATTCGTTGGGGCATTATTGGTTTAGGAAATATAGCTAATAAATTTGCCAAAGATTTATCAGGAGTTGAAGGCGCGGAATTATACGCTGTTGCCTCGAGATCTCAAAATAAAGCAGACGAATTTGCTCAGAAATACAATGCTACTAAAGCATACGACTCGTATGAATCTTTAGCAAGTGACTCAAATGTTGATGCAGTTTATATTGCCACACCACACGTTTTACATAAAGAAAACACTTTATTGTGTTTGAATCATGGTAAGGCCGTTTTATGTGAAAAGCCTTTTGCCATGGATGCTCAAGAGGTGAATGACATGATTGCTCTGGCAAAAGATAAAAAACTGCTTCTTATGGAAGCTCTATGGACACGCTTTCTACCGCACTATCAGTATGCATTGAATCTAATTAAAAACAAAACCTATGGAAACGTTTTAAAGTTAGAAGCAAGCTTTGGGTTTTATAGAGAGTTTAATGACGCATCAAGACTCTTTAAAAAAGAGTTGGGTGGTGGTAGTTTATTAGATATTGGCATCTACCCTATTTTTGCAGCGTTATCATCCCTAGGAATGCCCAATGAAATTGACGCTAATAGCACGTTCTTTGAAAACGGTGCTGACTCATCTTGTGATATAACCTTTTTTTATGATAATGATGTTAAAGCCTATTTAAAAAGTTCTTTACTTGAAGAATTGGCAACGGAAGCCATTTTTACTTGTGAGAAAGGAATAATCAAAATTAACAGACAATTTCATGCACCTTCTACGGTCTCAATTATAATAAATGGAAACGAAGAAGATGTTGTTGAGTTCGGATATAATACCAATGGCTATAATTTTGAAATCAACCATTTTAATCAGCTTATTAAACAAGGAAAAATAGAAAGTGATTTAATGTCCTTTGATTTTAGTAATAAGCTCATCAAACTTTTAGACGACGTAAGAGGCGTCATAAAACTTAACTATTAATATTAAAAGTATGGTTTTTTATACTTTATGTTAATTTTATTTGTCTATATGTAAAGTTTATTTTACTTTTGAAATATCAATTTTAAAACAAACAGTTATGCAATCAAATTATTTATTACCAAACAAGTACAAAACCATAGGCTGGTTACTATTAATTCTAGGGATAATAGCTGGAGTTATATTTATAGTCAATGGTTATGAATCTAATGCTCTAACAACCAAAGTACTTTCAGTTTATAATGGCCTTAATGTAACCGTTAATGGAAAACCGTCTTTCTTTAACATCGAAGAAAACAGTATTGTTGACGAACTTATAACAATTACAATTATTATTGGAGGGCTTTTAGTTGGGTTTTCAAAAGAAAAAATTGAAGACGAATTCATCTATAAACTAAGGAAAGATTCTTTAGTTTGGGCGATAATTTTTAATTATGCCGTATTACTCTTTGCTACCGTATTTATTTATGATTTAGCCTATTTTCATGTTTTAGTCTTTAATATGTTTACACCATTGCTATTCTTTATTATTCGATTCAATTTCTTAAAACTAAAATCGGCGAGTCATGAAGAATAACATAAAAGTACAACGCGCAATTCATGATATGACCCAGGCAGATTTAGCCGAAAAAATTGGTGTTAGTAGGCAAACTATTAATGCTATGGAAAAACACAAATATGTACCATCTACAGTACTTTCACTAAAAATTGCTAAGTATTTTAAAAAACCTGTTGAGGACATTTTCTTTTTAGAAGACAGTGATTAGCAAAAAAAAACGTAACCAAATTGGTTACGTTTTTTTTATTTCTAATAATCTGAATTACATAGCTCCCCATTCTTTTAAGGACTCTTTATTCATTTTTATATAATCATCATTTCCTGCTTTCTGTGCTCCTTCTAAAGATTTTTTAGCTGCTGCAATGGCACCGGCTTTATCTCCTGCTTTTGCATGAACTAAAGATTGTAATCTTAAAAACCAAAAACGCGGTTGATCTTTGGTCATCTCAACAGCCTTATCAATCCACTTTTTGGCTTCGTTGATATCTTTACCTTCAGCTAAATAATATTGAGCCGACTGAAAATAATCGTTAGCGCTTGGTCCGTTCATTACACTTTTAATGCTTGCAACAACGGCAGCATCCGTAGGTACAGTAAAAGGAACTGCAACATATGTTTTTTCCCAGATAAACTCTAAAGTCGCACTGCTGTTTGTAATATTATTAACATCCATGGTAAATGTCTCAACATTAAAAGGAACAGGGTACACTGGTGCAGTTACTTTAGCAGCTACTTTCGTTTCATCCAATTCAGCAGGTACTCCTCCTCCACCGTATTCGGTGTAAAATATAACATCCCAAGATTCAGCATTTGGGATAGTAAAAATAGCATAAGTTCCTGCTTTTAGTTCTTTTCCATCAACAGCAACATCTGTACTAAATGTTACTTTTGTTCTGGCATTTGCACCTGTTCTCCAAAGTTTTCCATAAGGCACTAAATCTCCAAAAATAGTTCTTCCCTTAACACCAGGGCGCGAGTAATCTAAATTTACCGTAGTTAAACCAACCATTTGTTCCACCTTAGAAGACGGACTTGGTGCTGGTGTTTGAATTTGCGCATTTACTGCATAAACAGTAGTAAAAGCTAATAAAAGTAATAATAGTTTTTTCATTTTGATAGTATTAATAGTTTATAGATATATGTCTGCATTAAAATTACACATCAAAATTTCGATTAGTGTTAACAAAAACTTAAAAAAAGGTCTAATTAAAATAAATATTTGGATGTTCCCCAAGGGTCGGGCTTTCCGTTAAAGTTTTGGCTCAATGCTCCCCTCGCCAAAAGCTACCACTACAATCCCTAACACAACCCCATAGTTTTTAGCATCTATAAGATTATCTTATCATACCATAAAATATTTTGTTTAACTTTTTTTAATATTTATTAAACATTTTATATCTTTACATCAAATTTAGAAGTTATGGCAAAGAAAAAAACCGTTTCAAAAAAGGATATCATTACCAATTATATGGGTTATGTGTTAGAGCACGACCAAAATCCAAAAAGTGTTTACGCCTTCGCAAAAGCCAATAATTTTGACGAGGCTAAATTCTACGAACATTTTGCATCGTTCGAAGCTATAGAGAAAGGAATTTTCGAAGCCTTTTTTGTAAACTCTTTAGAAGCACTTAACAATAATGAGGATTACAACATTTTTGATGCCAGAAACAAACTATTAAGTTTCTACTATACCTTCTTTGAAAACCTTACCGCCAACCGCAGTTATGTAACACACGTTTTAGACAAATATAAAAGCGACTTAAAAGGGTTAAAAATGCTTTCTGGTTTAAAGCAACACTTTACCGCATACATTGGTGCTTTGGGTATTCAAATGTTAGAGATTAAGCAAGAGCAAATAGAAAAAATTCAAGATAAAGCGCTGAAAGAATCGGCGTGGTTACAATTGTTACTCACCATAAAATTCTGGTTAGACGATACGTCAGCATCTTTCGAGAAGACCGATATTTTCATAGAAAAATCAGTCAACACTACTTTTGACGTACTAGATATTGCGCCGCTTAAAAGCGTGTTAGATTTAGGAAAGTTTCTGTTTAAAGAAAAATTTCAAATGAACTAAGACCTTATGAAAACTATAGATAGAATACCAACTTCAAAAATACAACGTGCCACCAAACTGGTGTCAACGGGTGCTAAAGTTGGTGTGAATTACTTGAAATATTACGGCGACAAGATTGTAAATACCGAAGAAGTTGCCAAAGCACGTTTAAACAAAAACAATGCGACCGATATTTACGACGGGCTAAAACAACTCAAAGGAAGTGCGCTTAAAGTGGCACAAATGCTAAGCATGGAAAAAAGTATACTTCCCCAGGCTTATGTGGAGAAATTTTCCTTAGCACAATTTTCGGTACCACCATTATCGCCACCATTAGTAATCAAAACATTTAAAAAATATTTTGGAAAACATCCAAATGATATATTCGATACTTTCAACGCAACTTCTGTAAACGCTGCCAGCATCGGTCAGGTGCACTTAGCAGAAAAGAATGGGAAAAAACTTGCTGTGAAAATCCAATACCCAGGAGTTGCGGAAAGTATTGCTTCAGATTTAGCTATGGTTAAACCTGTTGCTATGAGTATGTTTAATATCAAAGGAAAAGATTCTGATAAATACTTTAAGGAAGTTGAAAACAAACTGGTTGAAGAAACCAACTATATTTTAGAGATTGAACAAAGTAAGGAAATTGCCAAAGCATGTTCGCACATTTCTAATTTATCGTTTCCAAACTATTACGAAAATTTATCCTCAGAACGCATCATTACCATGGATTATATGGTTGGTGAGCACCTCTCTGAGTTTACTGCATACAATCAAGATCAAGAAAAAGCCAATAAACTAGGACAGGCCCTTTGGGATTTTTACATGTACCAAATTCATAATCTGAAAAAAGTACATGCAGATCCGCATCCGGGGAATTTCTTAGTTTCTGAAAAAGGAGAATTAATAGCACTAGACTTTGGGTGTATGAAAACCATACCTATGGCATTTTATACACCCTATTTTGAACTAGCCAAAAAAGAAAACATTAGTAACAAAGCGTATTTTATTGATAAATTGTACGAACTTGAAATTCTAAGAAACGACGATAGCAAGGAAGAGTTAGAATTTTTCACAGCCATGTTTCACGATATGCTGAGTTTGTTCACACAGCCTTTTCATCAAGATACTTTCGATTTTTCCGATGGCGAATTCTTTGGTAAAATTGCCGAATTAGGTGAACGCTATTCAAAAAGTACCGATTTAAAAAAGATGAATGGTAATCGTGGTTCGAAACACTTCATTTACATTAATCGTACGTTTTTTGGACTTTACAACCTCATGTTCGATTTAAAAGCTCAAGATATTCAAATCAATAATTATCTGAAATTATCATGACTTATTTTAGTGAATCCGACATAGAGAATTTAGAGCATATCTACAAAATCAACTTGATAAATAGTTGTTCTGGATACAAATCGGCCAACCTTATCGGAACAAAATCTGTTAATGGTATTGAAAATGTAGCAGTTTTTAGTTCAGTAACACATATAGGCTCAAGTCCTGCTATGCTTGGTTTCTTTTTAAGGCCAACAACAGTCATTAGAAACACCTACGAAAATTTAAAATCCACAGGATTTTATACCATAAATCATATTCATCAAAACATAACTGAAGAAGCACATCATACCTCTGCGAAATATGATGCTTCAATTTCTGAATTTGATGCGACTCAATTAAAATCAGAATATAAATCTGAGTTTTTGGCGCCTTTTGTAAAGGAAGCGCCTATTCAATTAGCAATGCAATTTGTTGAAGAGTATAATATTAAAGCCAACAATACTATTTTAGTTATTGGTAAAATTGTGGGTTTATATATTAATGGCGATTTGGTGGAGGACGATGGTTTTGTTAACTTAACAAAAGCCAAAGTAGCTGCAATTAATGGTTTAGACGGATACGTGATTCCAGAAACCAAAACACGCTATGGCTACCAACGCCCAAAAGAACTAAAAGCTAGTTTCTAAATTAATCTTCGAATTAGTAATAATTCGTGCAATGCGTATTAAACTAAGTCATGAAAATACTTGTAACTGGTGCAACAGGATATATTGGTAAACGCATTGTTCCCTTTTTAGTTAATGAAGGGCATCAAGTGGTTTGTGCCGTTAGAGACAAGTTACGAGCTGAGAAAAGTTATTTTGAAGAAGAACTGATTGATGTTGTTGAAGTCGATTTTTTAAAACCTGAAACTTTACACAACATTCCGAAAGACATAGATATTGCTTATTATCTTATTCATTCTATGTCTAACACCTCCAAAGATTTTAAATCTTTAGAAGAGCGATGTGCCGTTAATTTTAAAGAAGCTCTGGAATTTACAGATGTTAAGCAGGTTATTTATTTAAGCGGTATTACCAATGAAGATAAGCTTTCAAAACATTTACAATCTAGAAAAAACGTTGAAGAGCTGTTAGAATCTTCAAACTATGCCTTAACCATTTTTAAAGCTGGAATTATTGTGGGTTCCGGTAGTTCATCATTTGAAATCATAAGAGATCTCGTTGAAAAACTCCCAGTAATGATTGCGCCTAAATGGTTAAATACCAAAACGCAACCATTAGCGGTTCGCGATGTATTAGCATTTTTAACCAGAGCTGCAGGTAACGAAGCGGTTTACAATAAATCTTACGATGTTTTTGGTCCGGAAGTGTTAACCTACAAACAAATGCTGTTACAATTTGCTGAAGTAAGAGGCTTAAAGCGATACATTCGTACGGTGCCAGTTATGACCCCAAAATTGTCATCTTACTGGTTGTATTTTGTAACCTCAACGTCATACAAATTAGCAACTTCTTTGGTAGACAGTATGGGAGTTCAAATTATTGGAAAAGCCAGCGATATTAATTCATTATTAGACGTTAACCCTTTAACTTACAAAGAAGCCGTTGCCTTAGCTTTTGAAAAAATAGAGCAAAATAGCATCATTTCAAGTTGGAAAGATTCTATGGTAAGTAGCGGCAGGTTGGGAAAGCAATTGCATAAATACGTTAATGTCCCCAAGTACGGATGCTTTACAGATTATAAAGAACGACCAATTACAGATGCGCAAAAAACTATCGATAAAATTTGGGCCATTGGTGGTACAACTGGATGGTATTATGGTACTTTTTTATGGCGTATTCGAGGTTACATCGATAAACTTGTTGGTGGTATTGGATTAAGACGCGGGCGCACAAGCCTTACAGAACTTGATGCAGGTGATGCATTGGACTTTTGGCGTGTTATTTTTGCTGATAAAGACCAACAGAAACTACTTCTATATGCTGAAATGCGATTGCCTGGTGAAGCATGGTTAGAATTTAAAATTGAAGATAATTTACTAAAACAAACCGCAACTTTTAGACCTCGGGGACTTTGGGGAAGGCTTTATTGGTATACTGTTTTGCCATTTCACGGGTTAATTTTTAACGGCATGATTAACAAATTAGTTGATGTCCAATCATAAAAAAAACAACTTACCACAAAAAACTTGTGTTGTTTGTAAAAAGCCATTCAGCTGGCGAAAAAAATGGGAAAAGAATTGGATGAATGTAAAATATTGCAGTGAACGATGCAGACGGAACAAAACAACATAGGATTAGTTTGGTTTAAAAACGATTTACGCGTTCATGACAATGCCGTATTAAATAAAGCTATTTCAGAAAACGATAAAATTATAGGCTTATTTTGTTTTGAACCTCAGCTTTTCGAGAAAGACCCATTCGGATTCAGAAAAACAGAAAAATACAGAGCTAAATTCCTTATTGAAACCATTATTGATTTAAAACAGCAACTTAAGTCTTTAAATATTGAGCTTTTTGTACACCACGCTCAACCTGAAAAAATCATACCTAATCTAGTTTCAGATTATCAAATACAGAACATTTATCTTCAAAACGAATGGACCAGTGAAGAATGTAAAACGATTAATAATGTAAAATCTTCACTTCCTGAAAGCGTAACATGGCATTCGATTTACAATCAGTTTTTGTTTCATCCAGATGATATTAATTTAGAAATACCAGAGATTCCTCAAGTCTTTACCAACTTCAGAAAAAAAGTAGAAAAAGAAAGTCGAGTAAGACCTTCTTTAACCGAGCTTTCAATTCAACAAGCATTAGAAATTAATAACCCGACGGAAATCCCATCGCTTAGCAATTTAGGTTTTTCCGAATTTGAAACACATGCGAACACCGCGTTTCCATTTCAAGGTGGAGAAACCGCTGCTTTAAAAAGACTAGATATCTATTTTTTTGAAACTAAAAAGTTGGGCTTTTACAAGAAAACAAGAAACGGATTAATAGGGACTGATTTTAGTTCGAAATTTTCGCCGTGGCTAGCAAACGGTAGTCTTTCACCTAGAACAATTTATTGGGAAGTTAAAAGATTTGAAAAAGAACACGTTAAAAACGAATCGACGTATTGGCTCATTTTCGAATTAATTTGGCGCGATTATTTTAAATACATCTCGTTAAAACACGGCAATGCCATTTTTAAAATTGGAGGTATTCTTGAAAAAAATTACGACTGGAATACCAACCAAACTATGGTCGAGCATTGGATAAATGGAACAATAGCCTCACCTTTCGTTAATGCGAATATGCTAGAGCTTAAAAAAACAGGATGGATGAGTAATAGAGGTCGACAGAATGTCGCTTCATATTTTTCAAAAGAATTGATGCTAGACTGGAGAATTGGTGCTGCCTATTTTGAATCGATGCTCATAGATTATGATGTACATAGCAACTATGGCAACTGGATGTATGTATCGGGTGTAGGCAACGATCCAAGAGATAGAAAATTTAATGTGCAATTACAAGCGGAACGATACGACCCAAATGGGAAATTTCAAAACTTATGGTTACAAGAAACCCTTTTCTAAATGAAAACACTTAGACTCATACTTGGCGATCAACTAAACATGAAACACTCGTGGTTTAAAGAAACTAACGATAGTGTTTTGTATTGTATGTTTGAAATGCGTCAAGAAACAGATTATGTTACGCATCACATTCAAAAAGTTATTGGATTTTTCGCGGCAATGCGTCAGTTTTCCGAAGATTTAAAAAGCAAAGGACACGACGTTGTTTATTATAAAATTAACGATTCAAAAAACAACCAAAATTTAACTGATAACCTTTCACACTTATTAGAAAAAAACAACATTGAAACCTTTGAATATCTGGAACCCGACGAATATCGGTTAGACCAACAATTAGTCGAGTTCTGTAATTCGCGCAACATAAAATCTAGCATTTTTTCTACCGAACATTTTTATACCAAGCGTTACGATTTGCAAACTTTCTTTAAAGGAAAGAAACAGTATCTCATGGAAAATTTTTATCGAGATATGCGTAAAAAACATGATATATTAATTCATGCAGGCCAACCTGAAGGTGGTAAATGGAATTTCGATAAAAGCAATAGAAATAAATGGAAAGGCGATGTTGAAATACCTGCTTATAAATTATTTAAAAACAAGGTTGATGATATCGTTTCTGAAATCGAAAAATCTAAAGTAAAAACAATAGGTAAATTTGATACCAAAACCTTCTCCTATCCTATTACCAGAGCACAAGCTTTAGAGCAACTAAAATATTTCTGCGAACAGTTATTAATTCATTTTGGAGATTATCAAGATGCGATGCATACAGATGAAACGTATCTCTTTCATTCGCGATTATCTTTTGCGATGAATTTAAAACTTATTTCTGCTAAGGATGTCGTGCAGAGTGTTTTGAATTACTATCGTAAACATGGTGAGGATATCGATATTTCCCAGGTTGAAGGTTTTATAAGGCAAGTTATTGGATGGCGCGAATATGTGCGCGGTATGTATTGGGCTTTAATGCCAGAATTTAAGAATCAAAACCAATTGAATAATCAAAATAAGTTACCTGACTTTTTCTGGACAGGAAATACCAAGATGAATTGCTTAAAGCAGGCTATTCACAATTCCTTAGATAACGGGTATGCACATCACATTCAACGCTTAATGATTACTGGAAATTATGCGCTATTAACAGAAATACACCCAGATGAAGTGGACCATTGGTACTTGGGGATTTATGTAGATGCTGTAGAATGGGTGCAACTCCCCAACACGCGAGGCATGAGTCAATTTGCCGATGGCGGTAAAATAGCAACAAAACCCTATGTATCTTCCGCTTCATACATTAACCAAATGAGTAATTACTGTGACAGCTGCCACTACAATAAAAATAAAAAAATTGGAGAAGATGCCTGCCCATTCAATAGCCTATACTGGCATTTTCTAGATTCTAAAAGACCACAATTACAAGATAATTTTAGGATGAAAATGATGTACAGCGTTTTAGATAAAATGAAAAAGCAAGATGTAGACGAAATCAAAAAAAGAGCTCAACATATTATTAATCATCAAGATAAATACTAAGCACCACATATATTTAGCTTTAGAAAGCCAAAGAATTCTTAACAATCAAATCTTAAATAATAAATTTTTATAAATTTACTATACTGATTTTCAATGCTTTAACTAGTACAATAGAAAATATCAATAGTACTATGATAATTTTTGTTTAATTTATTTCATAAAAAGTTAAACATTTTGTACATTTGAGTGTCAAGATTACTAAATGATATTAAACACAACACATTTTAATAAAGAGTACAAACAGTTGCTAAACGATTTAGTTGGCATGCCTTTTTCTTTTTTAGAAGCTTTTAAAATGAAAGGTGTCGGATCAAAACGTATGATTATTGAAGATGTGAGTCCAAATTTACAGTTATATATGAATCTGGTTTCAGATATTAATTATGCCAACATCGAGTTGCGTAAAAATGGTGTTCTCATTTTCATTAATAAAGGGCTTCAAAATTTTACTTGGGCCATTCCTTACTATCAATTAGTTATATACAAAACAAATGGTGCAAGCATTCATGCTCAAGGAAGATACATTCACTTTAAAAACAACAAAACTTTTAAAGAGAATAAGTCCTTTTTTACAAAAATGCTTGATGAAAAGATTAGGTACGATGAAAAGTATAATTTTTTAGGCGTATGAATTTAACCATAAATGAAATTGATAGAATAATTGAAATGGCCTGGGAAGACCGAACCACATTTGAAGCCATTAAATATCAATTTAAACTCGATGAGCAACAAGTTATTGAGCTCATGAGAAAAGAATTGAAACCAAGTAGTTTCAGGCTTTGGCGAAAACGTGTTCAAGGAAGAAAAACCAAACATGAAAAATTAAGAGTTTTTGAAAAAGGACGATTTAAATGCAGCAGACAAAAACAAATTACACACAACAATATTTCAAAACGTTAACAACGTGCTTTGATTGAATTAAAACTTCAAGACAGCACATAAAAAAGAAGCTATGCAAATAGAAAAATTAATTGCGAAAAAAAATGGTAATAATTTGAATGGTTTCTCATTGGAAGACATTGGAAACGATCATTTATCTACAGGTTTAGAAACACCAATGAAACCAGATGCTTTCAAATTATCTGATTCAGAAAAGAAAGAGCGCATTGCTATTTTATTTGAGGAAATTATGGATGTAATGGGCTTAGATTTGAATGATGATTCTTTACAAGGAACACCTCATCGAGTTGCTAAAATGTATATTGATGAGATTTTTTCTGGTTTAAATCCAGCCAACAAACCAAAGGTTGCTTTATTTGACAACAAGTACCAATACAACCAGATGTTGATTGAAAAAAATATTACGTTTTATTCCAACTGCGAGCATCATTTTGTACCCATAATAGGGAAAGCACATGTGGCCTACATATCATCAGGGAAAGTTGTTGGACTTTCAAAACTAAACAGAATAGTGCAGTATTTTGCTCAGCGACCACAGGTACAAGAGCGTTTAACCAACCAAATTGCAAACGAGTTAAAATCTACCTTAGAAACCGATGATGTTGCAGTAATTATAGATGCCAAACATTTATGTGTGTCATCGAGAGGTATAAAAGACGATACATCCTCTACGGTAACGGCGTATTATGGTGGGCAATTTAATATTTCAGAAAAAATAACAGAATTACAGAATTATATAAATAGTTAATATCATGGATTTAATAAACAAAGCATTAGAGTTTGAAAAAAGAAAAATGAAATCTTTATCGACTAGTGACCGTGTTAAAATTTCACGAGAAGCTAAAGCCTTAATATTAGACTTGAACCAAATTTATAAGGTAAAAAAAGATGAAAAGATAATGGATATCATGAAAAGGTTAACCGTTATAAAGCGAAAAGTTGAAAAACGATTGCGTGGTTTACCTTTGAGTGCATAACGCATTTAAAAAGTCTAATTATTAAATTTTACTTAATAAATAGACATTAAAACCATAATTCTCCTAGTTTTTATTATATTGTCAAATTGTGAGAAAAACTATATTTCTTATAAAAATTTCAAACATTAAAAATTTATGGAGATTATTGATAAGGCTCTAGAATTTGAGCAACGTAAACACACTTTCAAAACAACAAGTGAACGTATTGAATCGTCTAGAGAAGTAAAAGACTTAATATTAAGTTTAAATTCTGTTTATAAAAAGAAAAAGGATCCAGAAATAATGGATTTAATGAAACGATTAACAGTAATTAAACAAAAAATTGAAAAAAGGCTAAAGGGTAGGCCATAAAATAAAGATGCCCTGAAACCATATGAAAACAATAATTGTAATTGGTGGTAGTAAGGGCATTGGAAAAGCCATTATAAAAAAATTACTTACGCACTCCAAAGTAATAAACATAAGTAGAACTAAACCTGAAATAAGTCATAGTAATTTAACTCACTTTTCTTGCGATGTTACGAAAGATGACCTACCAGATATTGAATCTGCAGAAGGCTTAGTGTATTGCCCTGGTAGCATTAATTTAAAGCCCATTTCCAGACTTAGTATTGACGATTTTAAAGATGACTTCGATATTAACGTTTTAGGTGCGGTTAAATCAATTCAAAAGTATTTACCAACACTTAAAAACGGTAATTCTTCTGCCATAGTGCTCTTCAGTACTGTAGCTGCAAAGTTGGGTATGCCATTTCACGCTAGTATCGCTACTGCAAAATCTGGTGTTGAAGGCTTAGTGAAATCATTGGGCGCAGAGCTTGCTCCCAACATTAGAATTAATGCCATTGCCCCTACTGTTACAGATACCGATTTAGCTTCTAAGCTATTACGCAACGAAAAAATGATTGAAAACATTACCGAAAGACACCCATTAAAAAAGTTTTTAAATCCCGAGGAAGTTGCTGATATGGCAGAGTTTTTATTATCCGATAAAACAGCTTCAATTTCTGGACAAATTTTTGAAATGGATTGTGGGATTGTAAGCTTCAAAATATGAATCCATTAACAACATTTCTAGCTACTCTATTTTCAAAATCAAAACAAATAAAAATGAATGTAAACTCTATTTACGATATTCAAATAAATTCGTTACAAGGAAAACCTATTCAGTTGTCCGAATTTAAAGGAAAGTATATATTATTTGTAAATGTTGCTTCAGAATGTGGTTTTACACCACAATATAAAGCTATGCAAGAACTTCATGAAGCTTATAAAGATAAACTCCAAGTTATAGGAGTTCCTTGTAATCAGTTTGGTGGTCAAGAACCTGGTGATAGTGATACTATAAAATCGTTTTGTGAAGTCAATTACGGAGTAACTTTTTTAATTACTGAAAAAATTGATGTAAAAGGAAAAAATCAACATCCGCTATACACTTGGTTGACTCAAAAAATAAATAATGGAAGTATTAATTCTGAGGTAAAATGGAATTTTCAAAAATATTTAGTGGATACAAATGGTAATTTAATTAACTATTATTTATCATCAACAAATCCTTTAAGTCAAAAAATAATTAAACACTTAAAATAATTGCTATGTTCTCATTATTTAAAAAGAAATCAAAAAAAGAAAAATTAGAAGCAAAATTTAAAAAACTTATGGCTGAATGGCATAGGTTATCATCTGTAAACAGAGCTGCTAGCGACCAAAAATATGCCGAAGCTCAATTAATTGCTCAACAAATTAGTTCATTAAAACATGACACTTTTTAAATACATCATTGTATTTTTAATATTAAATTTTGGAGCACTTGCAATAGGGAGTTGGCTTATGGCTAACGGACCACAAACAGATTGGTACCAAAGTCTTAATAAAGCCCCTTGGACACCTCCAGGATGGGTTTTCGGTTTCGCATGGACAAGTATTATGATTTGTTTTTCAATCTATATGGCATATTTGTATAAGCAAATCAACAAGACCAGTGTTATTATTTTATTCGTAGTTCAATTTTTATTAAACGTTATTTGGAATTACATCTTTTTCAATCAGCATCTAGTTGGTTTAGGTTTTACTACAATTGTGTTGTTAACCGTTGTAGTTGCTGTTTTTACAATAAAATACATTGGCAAAATGGGCCTACTAACCCTTTTGATACTCCCCTATTTAATTTGGCTTTGCATTGCTTCATCTTTAAATGCCTACATTTTACTCAATAACTAACATGAAAATTTACAGACTACATAAAAAGCAAAATTTGCCAATAACTATAAATCAGGCTTGGGATTTTCTTTCAGACCCTAAAAATTTAAAAACAATTACACCTGATTATATGGGCTTTAATATTTTATCTGGTGCTGATAGGCCGATGTATGCAGGTCAAATAATTCAATATATTGTAACGCCTGTTTTAGGAATTAAAACCAAATGGGTTACTGAAATTACCCATGTTATTGACAAGCACTATTTTGTTGATGAGCAACGTTTTGGTCCTTACGCTTTATGGCATCATAAACATTTTATAAAACAAATAGATGGTGGTGTAGAAATGGAAGATATTATCGATTATAAGATCCCTTTTGGTATTTTAGGGCAATTGGCACATCCTATTTTAGTAAAACCAAAACTAGAAGAAATATTTAATTATAGAACAAACAAGCTTGAAGAGTTATTTGGCAAATATTCAAAATAAAAATGAATAAACCTGTAAACATATTTTGGTTTCGACGTGATTTACGATTGGATGATAACCTAGGTTTTTTTGAAGCATTAAAGGGTGATTATCCCGTATTGCCAATTTTTATTTTTGACTCTGAGATTCTAGAAAAACTACCGAAGGACGATGCCCGTGTTACTTTTATTTTCAACACTCTTCAGAAAATGCGTAACACACTACAAGAAGAGCACAATAGTAGTATTGCCATGTTCTACGGAAAACCAATTGATATTTTTAAACAATTAGTTAAAGATTACCATATAAAATCGGTTTGCACCAACCATGATTATGAACCTTATGCAAGAGAACGTGATTCTGAAGTAAAAGATTTATTATCAAAACATGATATTGAATTTTTAACTTTTAAAGATCAAGTTATTTTTGAAAAAGATGAAGTTGTAAAAGGAGATGGAACACCTTATGTGGTTTATACACCTTACATGAAAGTTTGGAAAGAGAAATTCAAATCATATGATTTACAAATCTATTATACAAACAGTCACCTTGACAACCTCATTGAGCATTCAAGGTTACCTAATCTAAGTTTATCTGACATAGGGTTTACAAAATCTAATCAAAAAATATCTGATTATACAGTTACACCAACACTTATTCAAGAATACGAAGCTACCAGAAATTTTCCCGCCAAAGATGCCACTTCTAGATTAGGACCACATCTGCGTTTTGGTACCGTTAGTATTCGGAAAATGATAAAAAAAGCCATCGCTGAAAAAAATGAAATATTTTGGCAAGAGCTAATATGGAGAGAATTTTTTATGTGTATCCTATGGCATTTTCCTCATACTGCAACCGAGTCGTTTAAACCAAAATACGACCGCATTGAATGGCGTAATAATGAAACCGAATTTAAATTGTGGTGCGAAGGTAAAACAGGATATCCGTTGGTGGATGCTGGAATGATACAATTAAACCAAACAGGTTTTATGCATAACAGGGTTCGTATGTTGGTTGGTAGTTTTTTATGTAAACATTTGCTTATCGATTGGCGTTGGGGTGAAGCCTATTTTGCTGAAAAACTGCACGATTACGAAATGGCTAGCAATATTGGTAACTGGCAGTGGGTGGCCGGAAGTGGTGTAGATGCTGCGCCCTATTTTAGAATTTTTAATCCCACAACTCAAATTGAGAAATTTGATAAAAATTTAGAATACATTAAACAATGGGTTCCAGATTTTCAGGAACAGAGTTATCCTGCTGAAATAGTTGATCATAAAATGGCGAGAGAACGTTGTTTACAGGTTTATAAAGAAGCCCTGAATTGAATAATACCTCAGATTATAATAAACATTCTGTTAAAATTAAATAGAAAAAACTACTCTATTCTTTCAATTTTAGCCCCAATAGCACGTAAACGTTCATCAATATTTTCGTAACCTCTATCAATTTGCTCAATGTTTTGGATGCTAGAAGTTCCTTTTGCAGATAAGGCTGCAATAAGTAATGAAACTCCAGCGCGAATATCAGGCGAAGTCATAGTAGTTGCTTTTAAAGTAGATTTAAAATCGTGACCAATAACGGTTGCTCTGTGTGGATCGCACAAAATAATTTTTGCGCCCATATCAATCAACTTATCTACGAAGAATAAACGGCTTTCAAACATTTTTTGGTGAATCAAAACACTACCTTTAGCCTGCGTAGCAACAACCAAAATAATGCTCAACAAATCCGGTGTAAACCCAGGCCACGGTGCATCAGAAATAGTTAAGATAGAACCATCTATAAAGTTTTGGATTTCGTAACCGTCAGTATGCGCAGGAATATGAATATCGTCTCCGCGTTTTTCAACAGTAATACCTAACTTTCTAAAAACGTTTGGGATAACGCCTAAATCATTCCAACTTACATTGGTAATGGTAAGTTCACTTTTAGTCATAGCTGCTAAACCAATCCAACTACCAATTTCAATCATGTCTGGAAGCATTGTATGATCGGTACCTCCTAAACTTTCAACACCATCTATAATCAGCATATTAGAACCAACGCCACTAATTTTGGCGCCCATTCTATTCAGCATTTTACATAGTTGTTGCAAATAGGGCTCGCAAGCTGCATTATAAATTGTTGTTTGTCCTTCTGCTAAAACTGCTGCCATTACAATATTAGCAGTACCAGTTACCGAAGCCTCTTCAAGAAGCATATAAGTACCTTTTAGCCTTTTGGCTTCTACACCATAAAACTGTTCTTCTCTACTATAGCCAAATTTTGCCCCAAGTTTTATGAGACCATCAAAATGAGTATCTAAGCGGCGACGTCCAATTTTATCTCCACCTGGTTTTGGGATATATCCTTTACCAAAGCGAGCTAATAACGGACCAACAATCATGATAGAACCGCGTAAACCACGCCCATCAACTTTAAATTCGTCTGATTCTAAATATTTTAAATTTATGTCGTCTGCTTGAAAGGTGTAAGTACCTTTTGATAGTTTTTCAATTTTAACACCTAGTTTTTTAAGTAAACTAATAAGCTTGTTAACATCAACAATATCAGGGATATTATGAATGGTTATTAACTCTGGTGTTAGCAAAACAGCACATAAAATTTGTAATGCTTCATTTTTGGCACCCTGTGGTTGTATGCTCCCTTTTAATTGGTGACCACCTTCAATTTTAAATGTTCCCATGCGGTGTTAGTAGCGTTTTCTTTGACGGTTTGAACTCTTTTTGTGGTGCCCTTTTTTATTACTATTACTAGAAAATTTATTCTTTGTACGCATTAAGCTTGTAGCATCTGTTAAATCTTCATCAGAATTTTTTAGGTTAATTTTACCATCAGAGAGCTCATATAAATGCTTATAAATTACGTCATCTTCAACCGTATCCTTATTCCAATTTAAGAAACACTTTTTCATATGGTTAGCAATGGTATAAGTAAGTGCTTCTTTAAGCTCTCCTTCTTCCCAAGTATTAGCCACATCAATCATAGTTTTAATATTGTTTCCATAAAAACGATACTTAGGGAAATTCTGAGGATATTTTAAAGGTTCCGGGCGTTCTTCAAAAAGTTCCTTTGTTGGTTTTTCATAAGGTGAATCAACATCCAATTCAAAATTAGACATAATAAAAAGTTGATCCCAAAGTTTGTGTTGAAAATCTGGAACGTCTCTTAAATGTGGTTGCATATTCCCCATTACAGATATAATGGCTTTTGCAACTTTATTGCGTTCTTCCTTAGTTTCTATAGTTTTAGCGTAATTAATCATTTTTTGCATATGGCGTCCATATTCAGGAATGATTAAATGTTCACGCTCTGTGTTGTATTCTAAATCGTCTATTGTCAAAATAAATGTGTAGAGTTAAATGATTTGCATGTAGTTTTATGCATGCGCAAAATACAAAAAAAAACTAAAGGCTTATAACACCTTCAACTTTTTCCGCAACTTCTTTATATTTTTCTATCACAGCATCTGGGTTTCGCATTAACAAATTCACCGATACACTGGTATATTTGCCATTTTTAGACTCCGTAGTGTTTATTACAGCACCCATATTGTCAAAAATAACCTCTAATTTAGCTATTTTAACAACGTCCGATATTATTATAAACTTATATAAATACTCAGCTGGCCAGCTATTAGTTTCGTGTAGTTGTGATTTTAATTTTTCGTAAAATTCTTCCGAATTATCAGGTGTACTCATAATCTCATTATCTTCTGCAAATATACAGCTACTATAAACATTATAAAAAAATTAAATACTCAAAATTTGTGCGTTGTCTGTTTTTGAAACAAGTTCAAAATAAACAGGTAGGGATTTTATTTACAATCTTTTTTATTCCGTTTTTTTTATCGCAGTTAAATTCCGATTTTTACACTAAAATTCGCACCATTGAGTACCAAAAAGATAGTTATTACAGGAGGCCCTAGCACAGGAAAGTCTTCAATAATAAACGAACTTGTAAATAGAGGTTACACCTGTCTCGAAGAAATATCGCGTCAAGTCACCATTGAGGCAAAAAAAGAAGGTATAGAACAGTTGTTTTTAACCAATCCCTTATTATTTAGTGAGCTTCTTTTAAAAGGCAGGCAAAAACAATATATAGATGCTGAAATATATGGTGATAAAACCGTGTTTTTCGATAGAGGCATCCCAGACGTTTTAGCATATATGGATTTTATAGGTGATACTTATCCAGATTATTTTATAGAAGCTTGCCAGCAATCAACCTATGATGCCGTTTTTATATTAAAACCATGGAAAGCCATTTACACTAGTGATAGTGAGCGTTATGAAAGTTTTTATGAAGCACTTAAAATTCATGACAACCTAGTAAACACTTATAAAAATTATAACTATATCCTTATAGATGTCCCTTTTGATACGATAAAAAACCGAACCAATTTTATTTTAAAAGTATTAGGTATGTAAATGGAGCATCCAATAAACATATTAGAACGCTATTGGGGTTATTCAGATTTCAGACCTGAGCAAGAAGCTATAATAAATGCAGTACTTGAAGGTGAGGACACCTTCGTGCTTTTACCAACAGGTGGTGGAAAGTCTATTTGTTTTCAAATACCCGCTTTAATCAAAGAAGGTATTTGTATCGTTATTTCGCCATTAATAGCACTTATGAAAGACCAAGTACAGCAGCTAAACAACAAAGGCATAAAAGCCATGGCTATTACAAGTGGTATTAGCTATAGTCAACTAGATACACTGTTAGATAATTGCATTTATGGAAATTATAAATTTTTATATCTATCACCAGAGCGCTTACAACAGGAATTAGTACAAGATCGTATTAAGCAAATGAATGTTAATTTAATTGCTGTTGATGAAGCGCATTGCATTTCGCAATGGGGTAGTGATTTTAGACCTGCTTATAAAAACATAGTTCTACTTCGGCAAATACAACCATCAGTAAACATAGTAGCATTAACAGCTTCTGCAAAACCAGAAGTTGTAGATGACATTATTAAAGAACTCGATTTTATTCAACCAAAAATATTTAAGCAATCTTTTTTAAGGGAAAATTTAGCATATATGGTATTTCATGAGAATGATAAATACTATAAACTTGAAGTCATTTTAAAAAAATACAAAGAACCATCTATTATTTATGTTAGAAATAGAAAGCTAACCTTAGAAGTAAGTTCGTTTTTAAAATCAAAAAACATATCTGCAACATATTATCACGGTGGCCTTTCAAATCCAGAAAAAGATGCTAACATGACATCGTGGTTAAACAATCAAAAACAAGTTATGGTAGCTACCAATGCATTTGGTATGGGAATTGATAAACCAGATGTTAAAACAGTTATTCACTTTAATTTACCTGAAAGTATAGAAAGCTATTTTCAAGAAGCAGGTCGTGTTGGAAGAAATGGTGAGAAGGCATTCGCCATTATTTTAAAGAATAATAGTGATGAAGTATTGGTGAAAAACCAATTTCTAAGTGTTTTACCTACGGTTGATTTTGTAAAGCAGGTATACCGAAAATTGTGTAACTACTTTCAAATATCCTATGGCGAAGGTGAATATGTAACTTTTGATTTTGACTTTAACACCTTTTGTAAAACCTATCAATTTGGTTCTATTATGTGTTATAATGCCTTGTTATTATTAGACCGAAATAGTGTTATTAGCCTATCAAAGCAGTTTAAAAATAAAGTAACTGTTCAATTTATAACATCAAATAATGTGCTTTTTCATTATTTAGAAACACATCAAGATTTTAATATCATTGTAAAATCAATGCTACGAATGTATGGCGGTATTTTTGACCATGTTACAAAAGTGGATTTAGGTAAAATTGCTGAAAAAGCTTCAGTTGCAGAAAGTAAATTAGTAAATACGCTTCAAACCTTAGAGAATGATAACATCATTAATTTAAATTTAGCTAAAACTGATGCACAAATAACATTTATTGAACCTCGTGAAGATGATAAAACTATTAACCGAATAGCGTCCATTATAGAACAACAAAATAAATTAAAACAGCAACAGGTTAGCGCAATGCTTAACTATGTTGAAAACGATTCGGTTTGTAAAAGCATGCAGCTCCTCGCCTATTTTGGTGAAAAAGACATGAAACCTTGTGGCATTTGCTCCGTATGTAGTAAGACCAAAAAGAAAGATAAGTCTCAAGATATTAAAACTATAAAAAATAGAGTAATAGAGTTGTTAGAAAATGGCGATTGCTCTTCTAGAAATATGGTAGACGTTATAAATTGTTCTGAAATTGAATTAAAAACAGTTTTAAAATTGCTATTAGAACATAATATTATAACGATTACGCCAACGAACACATATAAATTGAGTCATTTATAAAATATGTATTCCTGAAATAATCAATATTTATTGGAAAAAAAGATGCGAATTACAATGACAATTAAAAAAGTAAACTTAAGTAGATGAAAGATTTAAGAATTGTATTTATGGGTACGCCCGATTTTGCAGTTACTACGTTAAAAGCATTGGTAGAAAGCAATTATAATATTGTTGGTGTAATTACTGCACCCGATAAACCTGCAGGTCGTGGGCGTCAATTAAATGAAAGCGCGGTAAAACAATATGCTCAAGAAGTTGGATTAAATGTACTTCAACCCACAAACTTAAAAAGTGAGGACTTTCTAACTGAGTTAAAAGCACTAAAAGCAAACCTTCAAATTGTAGTAGCTTTTAGGATGCTTCCAAAAGTGGTTTGGCAAATGCCTGAGTTAGGCACTTTTAATCTGCATGCATCTCTATTACCAAATTATCGGGGTGCAGCTCCCATAAATTGGGCTATTATTAATGGTGAGACAAAAACTGGAGTTTCTACATTTTTTATTGATGATAAAATTGATACTGGTGATATGATTCTTCAAGAAGCGATACAAATTAATCCTAAAGAAAATGCTGGTAGCCTGCACGACAAGTTAATGACTTTGGGAAGCAAATTGGTTTTAAAAACAGTTTCTTTAATTGAAAAAGAAAATGTAAAAACAATTCCTCAGAAAGATATAAAAGATTTAAAAACGGCTTATAAACTAAACAAAGAGAATTGTAAGATTGATTGGAATGAGTCCTTAGAAAATATTTATAATCTAATTAGAGGCTTAAGCCCCTATCCTGCTGCGTGGTGCACACTAATTAATGGCAACGAAACATTAGATGTAAAAATTTATGCTGCTGAAAAAGAGTTTACAAATCATTCATTAACGAATGGTATTATCATTTCAAATAAAAAAGAATTAAAAGTTGCTGTATCAAATGGCTACCTTAAAATAACTGAAATGAAGCTTCCTGGAAAACGCACGATGGATATTGGTTCGTTATTAAATGGGTATATTATTAAATTGAATGCTAAAATGCTGTAAACCCTTATTCTCATTGATATTTTAAAAAAGTCGACAAAATGCATACCCTTTATTAACAAAAGAGTAAAGTTATCAACAAAACCTTGCATTTCCCTTGATATTACTTGCGTGATTACATAATCCGTATAAATTTGTAGAGGATTTAACAAAAATGTTTAACCGATTTATTAATAATTAAATTTTTATATTATGAACAAAACAGATTTAATCGACGCAATGGCAGAACACGCAGGAATCACTAAAGCTGCAGCAAAAAAAGCTTTAGAGTGTGCGCTAATTGAAATTGAAGGAGCTTTACAAAAAGGCAACAGAGTTTCTTTAGTAGGATTTGGTTCTTGGTCAGTTTCTAAAAGAGCTGCAAGAGAAGGAAGAAATCCACAAACTGGAGCAACTATCAAAATAAAAGCTAAAAAAGTAGTTAAGTTTAAAGCTGGATCTGATTTAGCTAACGCAGTAAACTAATTATTTACTAAAACTAAACATAGAAAAGCCTTCAGTATTGAAGGCTTTTTTTATATATGTAGCCAAAACAGTTGCTTATTTAACAAATAAATATTAGATTTAATTATTAATTTCTCTAAATATGGTTACAACAAAACCCAAAAAAGGAAATTTATTAATTGCCAAACCATCCATAATTGGAGATGTTTCTTTTAATCGCTCCATTGTTTTATTGGCTGACCATAATGACGAAGGCTCTATAGGTTTTATTCTTAATAAACCCCTTAACTATACCATTAACGATTTAATCCCAGAGGTTGAAGCTACTTTTAAAGTTTACAATGGTGGTCCTGTAGAACAAGATAATTTATACTTTATTCATAAAATACCACATTTGATTCCTGAAAGCATAGAAATATCATTGGGTATTTATTGGGGTGGTGATTTTTCAAAAGTTGCTGAACTTATTCAAAATAACACGATAAAAGAAAATGATATTAGATTTTTTCTAGGTTATTCTGGGTGGGAATCAACCCAATTGGAAAATGAATTGAAAGCCAGTACTTGGTTAGTTACCGAAAATATTTATAAAAACGAAATTATTGAAAAAGATTATGAGAGTTTCTGGAAAGAAAAAATGCTCGAATTAGGTGGCGAATACAGTATTTGGTCTAACGCCCCAGAAAACCCCAGTTATAACTAACTAATTCTAATCTTAATATTTAATTTTTGCAATAGTAGCTTTGATACTTCCGCATTGTAAGTTTTCTTTCTATACTTACTTACAGGTTGTATACCAGTTATCACATTTGTTATAAAAATTTCATCTGCTTTTTGAAGTTCAAATGGTGATATTGATTCTTCGAGTAATTCATATTCTTTTAACTCTTTAATCATATTAATTAATTGAGTTCTCATAACACCCTTTAAACAACCATCGGATATTGGAGGGGTTTTGATCGTGTTGCCTTTTACTAAAAAAACATTTCCATTAAGCGATTCAATTACTTGTTTATTTGTGTTCAAAACCAAGCAATTATTCAAATTATTTTCTTTTGCAAAAATGCTTCCTACAACATTCAAAGCTTTATTATTTGTCTTTAATGTAGATAGTAAACTCGGAGAAACATAATAATCCTTAAATAAATCTACTTCGTAAAACTCATCCTTTAAAGTGTAAAAATCTTCACTTAAAGAAGTTGCTGTAATTATAAAATCTATGTCATTAGTCTCCGGAGTATACAAACCACCTTCTTTTCTATGTACCATTAATTTTACTCTAACGGAGGCATTTTCAAATGCGTTGGCTTTAATGGTTTTATGTATTTGCTCTTCTAAATATTCCATGGTGAAATTCATAGGAATCTCCATACGCATAATGCGCATTGATGCCATTAATCTGAAATAATGATCTTCCCAAAACAAAATTTTACCATAACTGACTTTGATTGTTTCAAAAAGAGCGTCGCCATAAGCATATCCTCTGTTTTGAACTGATATAACTTTATTTTCTTCTAAAAGCGTTCCGTTAAAATTTGTCATAAAAAATCCCACTTGTATTAAAAGCGGGACAAATATAATTTAAATAAAGTTTACATTTAAGCAGATCCCAGTACTTGTTTTAAACTAGAAATTTGATTTTCCCAAAGCATTTTTGATTCATCAATTTCATCTTCTTCGGCAAAATCGGTAACGATTAAAGAAACGTCTTTAGTAATTTCATCAACTTGAATTCTAATTTCGAAATAATACGATTGTTCATCTTCTTCGTCTTCTAACCACCGAAATTTAACGCGTTCCCCGTTTTTCTTGTTTAATAATTTAGCTTTTTCCTGACTATCGTCCCATATAAAAGTAAATAGCTCTCCACGAGAATTTACGTTATCTGAAAACCATTCCGATAAACCAGAGGGCGTAGAAATATATTGATATAATAATTGAGGTGAGGCGTGTATTGGAAATTCAATATCAAATTTTATTTTTTCGTCCATAAGTAAATTTAAAATTTATCTCGCCAATATATACATAAATTGATAAGTATAACAACTATTTTTAATAATATTTTCCCTTACTTCTATTTGCTTACAATAATATTGTTTTTATATTTGCAGCCTTAAATTAGGCGAGGTAGCTCAGCTGGTTAGAGCGTCGGATTCATAACCCGGAGGTCGGGGGATCGTGCCCCCCTCTCGCTACAAATGTAAAATCACACAAAACTAGCGGTTTAGGTTTTCTCTAAACCGTTTTTTTATGTCCTAGATTAAAGAACCTAAAATTGAATATAAAAGTATATAAACGATAATAGTAGAATACAACCCACCAATTCTATTAGCTAGAAAGAACTTGGAATTTATTCTTTTACTACTTTAAAAGTTTTGAAGCTATTACCAGAAGTGATTTTTAAAAAGTAAATACCTGATTGTAAATTAGATATATCTATTTTATCAAATTCATTTTTTAACTCCAAAAGTTTCTTTCCCGAAATTGAATATATGCTAACATTATTAACGTCATTTAAGTTACCTTTTATGTTCACGAAGCTATTTGTTGGATTAGGATACACAAGAATATCTGCCAATAAATTATCTTCATTAATTGATAATGCAGAACCACTATTGTCAAAAAAATCATTAGTGATTTTATTTATTGAAAAACCAGTGCCTATATTAAACTGATCATCATAAATCCCATCTGATTCAAACGCAATCATTGGAGGTTTACTTATATCCAAGTATTTCATTTTTAAATGGAATAATTTTGCAGGTGTTGTATTTACATTCTTATCGGGATTATTAATATATTGGATGAAATTAAAAGAAAAACGATTAGTACTATCGCCATTAGTATTGTCGAAAGTCTCAAATTTGTTACTAACTCCTTGTTCTAAAATATACCCATCTGGAAATGAAATATCAACACCTTCATAAGCATTTATATACTCTCCGAAAGCTTCATTATTATATGTGAAAAATAGTTTGCCACTTCCTAATCCAAAGCTAGAGTCACCATGAACCATAACATCAACCTCATAATAATCATTAATACCATCGTTTGTATTTTGTGCATTATCAAAGGAAAAATAAATCTGGTTTGGACTACAGGCAACTTTATATAATAGAACATCGGTTTTATTAAAACTATAATCATTATATTTATAGGCTCCTTCATCTAACGGAAAGGGGTAATCTATAATAGGTATTGAATCTGTTTCGCCTTCTTTTTTTAGATAACCATCTTTATCTCGCATTCTATCCAAGGGCATTAAATTCAATAGCTCATCTTTATTACTTATTGGTTGACCTTCACAATAATAAGCTTCTACTTCTTTAAAACTAAAGTTTGTACTTATATCTGTGCATACATTAACCACCGCCGTATCAGCACATGTTTCGTCTGTTTCAATATAATAAAATGCATACTCTTCCTCTGGTCCAGCACCGGTATTAGGGAAATCTGCCGTTTTTTCATTTCGGATTCTTGCAACACGTCTCCCTCTTGGTCCATTAGGACCATCTTTAAAAACCCAACGTCTACCAAATACTTTTTTCGAATTTTGAATTTTACTTCTAGCAGCAGCTAAATAACTATCCAAATCAACATTCTCAATTCCATTTTCAAGACAAAAACTATAATCAGCGTCAACATCAGCACCTGCATCGCATGTTTGCCCATTAAGATTTAAAGAAATTGAACTAATAATAAAAATAATTACCCTAAAAAACAATGTACGTTTACCCATATTATAAAATTTTAATCATGTTAAAAAAAGTAGGATAATATTGATTGCGGCAAGAGAAATATTAATGATGTGATAGTCACATTTAAATTTATTAAACTTAAATGAAACCGGTTACTATTGTAGGTTAACTACCATAAAATTCGACAAGGAACTGATATATTATTCCAGTAATACAAAGGCTGCCCATTTTTCGGGTTGTGAACTGTATTTTGCTTGTATAGTTTTTTGCGTCTGGTTGAAGGCTTCTTTTACTTTATTAGTTTTCATCCAATTGCCATAAAAGAGCGTCATAAACTCAGCTGTCTCGATATCTGGCACTTCCCATAAACTCATGATAAGAATATCGACACCAGCCATTTTAAAGGCACGTTGCAGCCCATAAACGCCTTCGCTTCCATCAATATCTCCTAGTCCCGTTTCGCAAGCACTCAATACTACAATATCTGTGTTTGATAAATCCATGTTTGATATTTCTAAAGCTGTCAAAATCCCATCATCTTCTTGATTATTTCTATGACCGAATTTCCAGGTGTGATTAGCACCAGCAAAAAGAAGTCCAGAGCGTAATAAGGGGTCTAAAGCATACCGATATTGATCTTCAGTACTTAGATTACTTTTTACTTTTGGTTTATTGTTTACATTTTCATAAAAGAAGCCATGGGTTGCAATGTGCAATATATTTGGGCTACGTCCATGTAATTTTTTAAAATTTGTTTCATTCGCTTCGGTTCCTTTCCAAACATCCACTTTATTAGAATTTGCTTTTAAAATTGTTCCTATTGTATCTACTTCACGTAATGTTCCTGGTAAAGGTATCCAACTGTCGCCTATTTTTTCGCTTAGCTTATTGTTTTGGGTTATCAATATAGAATCTTGTGCTTCATTCAATTTAGGTAAATTATCGTAATCAATCCCACCTATTAATAAAGCCGACTTTGCTTTAGGTAAAGCACTATTATCTTTTAAGTTACCTGTCGTACTTAATTGAAATAAATTGAATTTGTTACTCAATGTTTTACTGCTTTCTTCACCCAGAGCAGCAAACGAAATTTGATTTAACAATCCACTTGGCGTATAATAAATATTGCTAGAACCAGTAACAATTTTCTCTAATGGACGCCAAACCAAATCAAAAATGGCTTTAGAATTATTTGTGGATCTTGCCTTTGAACCTCTACTAACATATAATTGATTAGGCGTTTTTTTAGTTATGAGGGCTTTTAATTGCTTTTCTTCAAAAAGCGGAATCATTTTTGGGTGCTCCCAATCCTTTTTATAGATATAAGCGGCATATAAAATACTGTCTGTTAATTTGTTTTCCTCATAGTAGTGAAAACGAGAAAACTCAATGGCAATATCATCTTCTTTTAAATTTAATTGAGACTCTTTCCAACTTTGAATCAACTCGATACTATTCATAAAATTGGAGCTATAAAGTTTGACCAGTTCAGATTCCTTATCACTTATTTGATTTTTTAAGCTATCTACATCTAATATCCGTTCTTCCATAGGAAGGCTTAAAGCTCTTGATAGTTTAGTTTTGAGTGTACGATAATCATATATTTTATTATTAATACTAGCATTGTTAAGTGTGGCTAATTCTGATAATACATTTTTAGAATTATTAAGTAATAATCCCTTAAGCATAATCTGATTGTTCAAATTAATTTCATTTAATTCAGCAATCGGAGTATTTAAATTATAGGCTAGAGATTGTAATTCATCAAAATTTTGAGTTGTTATATTTAAAAATGCTTTTTTCTCTTGTTCGCTTCTAAATTCAAAAACGTTCTTTATTTGAGAAATAATGATCGAATTAAAAGATTCTAATACTGGAATCGCATTTTTATAATCGCCTAAACCCACATACGCTTCACCTAAATATTTTAGCATATTGCCATATTCTGGGTGCTCGTTACCTAGTTCTTCTTCTGTCATTTTAGAGTATTTCTCTAATATTTTTTTAGCTTCCTTAAAGTTTTTGGTCTTATTATAAGCCCTAGCTAAATTCAACTGTTTTCTATAAAAATCAATATTATCTAAGTTTGAATTATCTTCTGAAATTTTTATGTTTTTCTTAATTAAACTTATAGCTTCATCGTACTCACTAAGTTCAAGCAATACGCTTGTATAATTGTTAAGATAAAACCCGTATTTACTATGATTCTCATCAAAATTATTTAAAAACACACGCAATGCTTCTTGAAATAATTCTTTAGCGCGAATTAAATCGCCTTTTAAGACATATAATTGCCCTATGGCATCTAAGAGTTCTGCATATTTAGAATGATTAACTCCTAGTTTGTTTTTGCAAGACTCTAAAGCTATTTCATAATTTTCTAAACTTTTATCAAATTCTCCAAGAATCGAATAATAATAGGCTAGGTTTTGAAATCTTACTGAGTGGTTTTGATCGTTTTGGGGAGTGTTATTTGCGACTTCTTTTGCAAATTTCAATGCATTTTCATAATCGCCTAATTCTTGATAAGCAACACTTAAACTCGTATTTGCAGAAATATAAGCATCGTCATTTTTGTTATTAAAATTCTTCACTTCTTCATAAAGTGGAATTTCTTTTTGAAACTCATATTTATAATGATGTATTAAAGCTTTAGTATATATAGCTTGAATATAAACAGAAGAATTTTTAGAATTTTGGCTATGAAGTTTTAGTAAAACTTTGTCTAGAATTAATAGTGCTTTTTCATATTCACCAATTTCGATATAAATTTGGCTTAGACTAATTAAATTTGAAGCGTATTCATCACTGTCTATTCCATATAACTTTTCAATAATTTGACTAGATAAACTATTATAGTTAAACGCCTTTTCATATTCTTCTTTTCTCTTATATAAAATGGATAGATTATTTAATATTCTACTGTAATTTAGTGTTTCATTTCCTTCAATAAGTTCTACTTTTAATAAGCTTTCATTTAAGAATTTTAGGGAATTATTATAATCACCAATGCGCATATATAGCTCACCGATTCGTTTTAGAACTTCGGCATAACCGATTTTATTACTTTCAAAATTATTTATCCCCTTGAGGTAAAAAGTAATGGCTTTTTCAAATTCATTTATATTATCATAAACGTACCCTAACGTATAAGTAGTAAAATAATAATCGTAGTCATTATCGCTAAAAATCTTTTCAGCAATATCATGAGCTTTTACAAAATGCGTTAAAGCGTCTTGATAATTCTCATTATCTAATAAATCATATCCGAAATTAATGTGATTCTCCCAAGAATTATAATTATCAACACTTTGCCCAGAAGAATAAAATGCTATTTGTAGTGCAAAAAAAACAGTAAAGCATTTGAATTTATTCATTTAATCTAGTCTTTTACTATTTCATAAACAAACTCGGTGCTAAATCCGTCAATTTTGGTATTTATATTATTAGATCCAGAGCCGCCTCTATTTGGTTTATAAGTACTTCTGAGCAAACTTTCAAGTGGATTTGACATATTGCTAGAGCTTTCGCCACGAGTTTCAACAGTTTCTTGAAAATCAATTGGGTAAGGTGTTGCAAAGCCTTTTAAAATTAATTTTTCAAAGGGAGGATGAAATCTAAAATGGCAGTCTTTAAATTGCATGGTTTGTCCTGGTAATAACCTACGCTCATCATTATTAAGTGAACATTCATCATTCGGTAAAAATGGAAAAATCTCTCCTTTGCTATTAATTTCTATAATACTAAAATATATTGGTTTATTACTTTTATTAGTAATTTGGAGGATAGCAATATCCTTTTCAGGTCTCATTTGAAAAGTACCATTTTCGTTAATAAAATCATTAACTTCTAATTCAATAATACTATCAGTAATTGGATCAATTTCAATTGGAAGTAAACTAAATTCAAATTCATAATTATAATTTTTGAAGTCTAAGTTTTTTAAATATTGACCTTGCGCAAAATTGAATAATGTTTGATTTAGTAAGTCTAATGAATCCGTACCTCCTCTTGTCTCTTCATCGGCATCAACATTATGTAACCCATTTGTTGAATTAATAACAATCTTATTATTCAATTGAGTCAGAATAACGTCAGACACCGCACTATCTGTAACAACAGATCCCAATTGAGTTTCCTTTAAAAAGCTTTTTACACCATTTTTTATAGAATCATCTGATAAAGATTTATCAAAAAACACATCAATAGACATTTCGCCATATGTCGGTTTATCAACAAAAACCCAATATGCTTTTTCATTTAAATTATCTAGAGGTTTTTCTAATTGAATCGTTGATTCGTTATATTTAGAATTAACAATAGTTCCCTTGGTAATGATATTTTTATCCTCAACTTTAGTTGTTGCCGAAGGAAGTATAGCTATCGTTGTATTTTTAAATAAGCCATGAAGTTTACCGGCTTGAACTCTGATAACATCCGATCTCAAAATGGATTTTATTTTGAAAAAAGGTTGCTGTTTTACATAGGCATTATTGAATAATTTTACATTTAAATCGCCTTCAATAGTTGGGCTTTGCCGAGGAGAAATAATATTCATTTCTGCCTCAATTTTTGCAAATAATTGATTGAATGAATAATTACTCCCTAGCTTATCCATAGCCTTTGAAAAGGCATAACTTAAAGAACCATATCCTTTGTACTCGTAATTTAACTCATTTGCAGAGGCACCAGAAATTAAAATATAGGGAGCTGCATTGTCATTTAACTTTGCTTTTTTAGTTTCAATTAAACCACTTCCAGAATCAACTTCATTTGATTTTGCACTCCACCCAGATGGTGCAAAAACAGCTTGACTTCCTCTTGCAATCCCTCCCCTTGAAGTAGATCCTGAATGACAACTATCTAATAGCAAAACTAATTGTCCGTTTTCTTGTAATGCATTTCTAAACATAGCAATATAAGCACCTAGTTCATCATCACGAAAATGATTTTCACCCTTATAATTGTGGTTGTATCTTACCCATGCGTCGTAAGGAACTAAAGCTTCGTCCTTGCCATCAATTTCTTCACCATTATCATCAAATATTTGTTGTCCATGCATTGAAAAGTGTATAACAACAATATCATTAGGTTTTATACGGTTTAGTAAGTTTTGTAATGCATTCTTTATCCCTTTATAGGTTGCTGCTTCATTAATTAATAAACTAATATTTTCTTCTTTAAATTCTTGATTTAGCAGTGTTTGCTTAATCAATGGCACATCGTTAACAGAACTAATAGATGCCCAACCTGTGCTTTTAGGATAATCGCCTACAGCAACAATTAAAGCGTGCTTTTCGGCATGAATAACATTACAAATAAAAAGTATTAAGCAAATTGAAATAAGCCTTTTCATGCCTCTTAATTTAATTTAAATAAATTAAAAGAAATTCCGAAAAAATAACCAAAATCATAAATATTTCTAGTATGCGCATCAATTGATTCTGTAGGTGCATCATCACCAACTTTTAATCCTTTTGTTAGCTTTTTTACGGGTCCATATGCAAGTCCACCAGAAAGTGATAATCTACTTTTACTTCCAAAGTGCATTGAAGGGCCTAATAAAAAACTAATCCCATTAATATCACTATCGCTAGAAATTGGAATTGCTAGACCGAAGGAACCTCCTATATTAAAGTTTTCACCCATGTACGGGTAAAAATTAATTATTGTGCTTAAGTTTGGTGTTAAATAATCATTGGAGTCTGCCCCAATAATACCATCCTTAATATAAAAATTTTGAGAATTAGATCCAAAGTTGTTTAACGTAAGGGCAACTCCTGTATTAATTTTAAAGCCCCCTTTAGCGTACAGCTTTATATTTCTAGTTTTTAAGGTTTTTTGCTTATTATCAGCGTCTTCTAAAGATGTCGCAAAACCACTTGTAACAAACTTTAATTCAATATTAATTTTATCAGAATCTATTTGATAATCATACGTTCGTGTAAAACTAGAAGCCTCTAACGTACTGTAAAAAGATTTAATTTTATTAAGATTCTCGATTGTTATAGATGCCGATTCGTTTATTGAACTAATAAGCTTCTGGAGGTCATTTATAAGGTAATTCCGTTCAATTAAATCGCCCCTTGATGCTGTTTTAATGGTATTATCTACTTCTAACTCTGTAGCTTTCTTAATCTTATTAATATCTATAGTTAATTCTGTTTTATCTTCTAAAACTATTTTCTCTAGCTGTGTTAAATAGACATAAAAATTTTCATTGGGGTCCGGCAATCTAGCGTCTCTTTCTAATGCTGCTGTTGATTTAATATTATTTAAAATTTCTTCCTTGCTAAGGTTTGGATTTAAAAGATTTGCTAAAAACGTTGTTTTTAAAGCAGATATGTTTGAAGACTTATCATTGAAACTTGAATAATCACTTGATAATGATTCGCCCCTAGTATTTGCTTTATTAAAAATAGTATCAGTTGGTAAATTTGTAATATTAAGTCCTAATTTTGAATCTGAAAATGACTTCACACCAGATAAAAAAGAACTAAAATTTAATCCATTACCCGAAATAAATGCCTGCTCTTCTTTCACATCAGTGACAACGTCAATAGCAAAAGGGTTGATGTTTTTTAATTCAATTTCTACCAAACTGCTTCGCTTTATTTTGGGTTTAACTAGGGTGTCTATAATCTTATTGCTTTTATCGATTGTAAAATAATTGATGCTTTCATTGTTATAGTCATAAACCACTTTATACTTGTCTTGTGAAAAAATAGTAGTTGCAAAAAATAGTAATAAGATGGTAAGTGTATATTTAATATTCATATTCTGATTATTTGGATAATTAATTACATCATAATTTCAGTGGGCACTAAAAGAAGTGTAAATAGGATAAAAAAGTTAAGTGGGTTTTCTAATTATTATTTTCGTTTTCTTGCTTTTTTTAGATACCTGGACAAACTTTTATGTTTGTTTTTTCTTGCTATTTTATCGGGGTATCTACCATTGTAGTTTTTAATTTTAGGGCTCAACCCTAACTCCATAAGCTTTTCTGCCATAGCAAAATTTCCATTAAACGCTGCATAGTGTAACAAGTTGTTACCACTACCTGATATTTTATCAATCTCGCCACCATTCTCTAAAAGTAACAGGGTTAAGTCATATTTATCATTTATAACAGCATAATGTAACGGTGTAATTTTATTATTATCTCCTATATTAATCAATACGCCTTGGTCTAATAAAAAGTTTACCATTTCGACATTATCATTTTCTATAGCATAAAAAAGTAAGTTTCGCCCATTCTTATCATAAACCTCTTTCTCACTTTGTTCCATGATAGTTTGAAGTGCATTTAAATTGTTTGCTTTTGCCGCCACAAATTGTAAAGCACCTCTATTGATAGTATATTCATGATCAATTATCCAAGAATATATTATCCATTTATCAAGTCTATCTTCTAAATTGTTCTGTATCGCATATTCGAGGTTCTCGTAAAGGGCGCGGTGAACTAGATCATAAGGAACAGATGTTATTTTAAATGATTGAGATCCAACGTATTTAACATTAGCATCCCATTGAATAGTTTTTATACAATTACAGTCAGAATAATACCCATAACTAGCGGAATAATCTCCAGATTCTACTTTTTTCGTACTTGTTCTTACTATAATACCTTCTATGAATCCATAGGGATCAAATACAGGTCCTCCCGAATTACCAGGAAACGTATCAATATTATTTTTAAACCAATGGTCTGGCGAATCATCAGTAACTTGTGCATTGTCAGCAAATTTTAACGGTAAACCTGTCGGGCTACCAATTGTGTAAACATTACGCCCATTTAAAACACCTCCAGAAGTTCGAAACCTATAAGGATCTCTTGTTGATTTTCTATCTAATTTTAAAACAGAATAATCAAATGGAGATGGTTCTTCATAATATGCCGCTAAAACATCTGTTGTTTCGTATATATTAGATGGATTGATGTATAAAGAATTGGTGTTATCATAAAAGTCTAATTCATTGGTATAATCAAATACCCAAACATAATCTTCGGCTTTATACATGCTCTTTATACAGTGTCCTGCAGTGATTAAAATATCTGGCGCAATTAAAAATCCAGTACAACCTGCTACAGTAGGCTGATCAAGAAACTTAACGCCTTTGTCGAAACGAAAATCTCCAAATTGGCTAATTAAGCGTTCCCGTAATGAGGTACCATAAACCCGATTGCCATCAATTCTCCATTTAGGAATCATTACTGCTGTGGCTCTAACAAAATCCTCAATACCCTCTGCATCTGTGACCTCTTTTCGGTCATCTTCTCCAAATACTCCTCGAGGTACAGGTTCTCCTGTTTCACCAAATGGATACTCAATTTCGATATCTTGAGCAATACAAAAAAAGTTTGAAAGTGATAATAAAAATAATAGTGTAAAAAACTTCATAACGGATTAATTAAAAAAAGGTTATTAGTATTAGATTGATCTAATTATATATCAATCAGTTACAAGTAGGGATATATAAATGTAGTAAAAATCTTTTAAACTCATATTTTTAATAGTTTAAATACATGTATTGTGAGGTCATTGCTTATTTAAAATAACCCGGTTTAAAATAAAAATTGAAATAAGTAATTTTAATTATGCTAACTTTAGTCAGGCAAATTCAACTATTATGACAAAATTCTTTTTACTAGCTATCTTATTGTTTATTACTTTTTCATGTTCTACTCATCATAGAGCTAATATCAAAGCCAATGAAAAATTTATAGTAGAATTAAAAAAATCTTCAACGCGAGGTGGTGCCATTGAGACCGCACTTCAGGGATTACTTTTTGGAGTTAATTATTTAGCCGAAAAATCAGCTAAATCTCTAAATAGCTCTTATTCTCAATCCATTTCTATTAACGATTATTATAATACCGATTTAGGCAAGGTTGAAAAAACTTATGAAAAAATTTATATTAAAAAATACTCTAAGCCAGATAATAAAGAACAAAAAACAATAATTACACAAATAGTTAGGGATGAATTTAAGGGTAATATAAAATCTAGAGGGGAAGAATCTGCTTTAACCTTAAACGAGGTTATTCGTGACAAAGAAGACGATATATTAAATTTTCAAGCAGTTATTGAGTTAATTTCTGATCCAGAAAACCCGGGAATAACAAAGTTAAGCTTCAACGAATTAAGAATTCTTTTTTCTAAAACTAAAGTTTTTAAAGACGAAGATTTAAATGCAAAAGTATCGTTGTTAATTGAAGGCCAATGGAGAGATTCTGAAGGGACTCCTCACAAAAAGACCTTAATTGAGCAAGTATACGATTTTAAAAAGCTTAAATATGGTTATGAAAACCAAATAAAAACTCCAATTGTTTCACCTTGGTATTACGACATTCCCATTTATTCTGATATAGAAGGTGCCATAAAATATGGTCTTATTAATATAACTATTCAACTTGAAGAATATGAAGGAAATAAAAGTAGGTACATAAATAAATTGCCTAACATTCTTGATAAAAACAAAAAGGTTATTATTAATCAAGGTGCATCAAGTTTTAATGAAATATTGAAATAAAATCACTAAATTTACAGATAATTATTATTAACCCTAGTGAACACAAACTGAACACGTTTTTGAACACAATTTTGAATACAAGCATCTGGAAAGCCCTATAAACAGGGAGATTAGGGGTTTATTAAATTCCTTCATAACCCGGAGGTCGGGGAACGTGCCCCCTCTCGCTACAAATGTAAAATCACACAAAACTAGCGGTTTAGATTTTCTCTAAACCGTTTTTTTATTAAATCTATTTACCTGTAAGGATTCATAAAAGTTTCTACCTTTGACCGAAGTATTTTAGGGTTAGCACCTTCACTCTGCGCCACCATAGCTCCTACTGCACATGCAAAATCAATTGCTTGCTGTGGATTTACTTTATTTAGTAGCTGACTAATAAGCGAACCTAAAAAAGAATCACCCGCGCCAACAGTATCTACTACATTTATTAAATATCCACTATTGTAATAAAAAGTATCGTTATACAATAAAACGGCACCATGATTTCCTTTGGTAACACAAATATGCTTTGTATTTGTTTTTTGCGAAATATATTTTATGTTCTGCTCCATAGAACGATATTTAGAATCTAAATAACCGCTGACTTCATATAACTCATCATCATTAAACTTAATAAAATCCGCATTATTCATTAAATGAATTAGTAAGTCTTTGGTATAGTGTGGTGGTCTTAAGTTTAAGTCGAAAATTTTATAACGAGCATGATTTAAAAGTTCAAATAAGGTTTGTTTTGAAACATCATTTCTTGCCACCAAGCTACCATAAACGAAAGCATCAGATGCTTTAACAAGATCAATATTTTTATCTAAAATGTTAATATAATCCCAAGCTCGAGGGAAATTTATATCATACGATGCAGAGCCTTTTGTATTAAGCTTTACTTTTACTTCACCTGTATTAAATTTTTGAGCTTTTTGTATGTGTTCGGTATTAACACCGTTTTGTAAAACGTAGTCTATTAGTGATTTACCCAGTTTATCATCCCCTACACTACTTATAATGGCAACATCATGATTAAACGATTGAATTCTAAGAGCAACATTTAGAGGTGCTCCTCCAATTTTTTTATGAGAAGGAAAAACGTCCCATAAAACTTCACCAAAACAAACAACTTTAGACATTCTATTTTTTATAATAAATATTGATATGAACTAAAATAGATGATTTGATCGGGAATTTCAACTAAATCAGAATATAAATATATTCCTATTGTCATTAACCGTGCAATTTTAGAAATAGATTATTATTTACCTATCATTACATCACAAAGTGAATCTAATCTTACATTTTATTCAATAGATTAAATCTGATTGAGCTGTTGTATAACAAACTATTAAACACAAATATTAAAAATACAATGTATTTCATCGGATTTTTTTGCGTTTCGTGGAGTTTTTTAAAATATTATTATATATTAGCCCCATAAAATTCATTAATAACCCCAAATCTGATGAAAAAAACTACTCTCGTGAGTGTAATTATATTGTTGATTACACACTTATCTTTCTCACAAGATATACTTAAAAGAATTGTTGTTCAAAATAGTTCTGAAAATACTCTCAAACTAATAATGCAAATAGGAGTTGATATGCATTGTGGAGCTGTTTTTAAAGAAAATGGCGTTCAACTTGAACTATCTGATTTAGAATTAAAAAAATTAGATGATTTGGGAATACCTTACATTATAGAAGTTGACGACCTAACAACATATTATAAACAAAGAGCCGAAAAAGATTTACCTGATGCAAAAAGAGAATTAAAACTTAATCAGGCGAAAAATAAAAACAAACCTTCAAAAGGTGGTCTTACACAAAAGTCGGTATCTAGTACCGTACTAGATAATTTTTTGCAATACACGGGAAGTGATGAAATAGATTGGGCCACTCCTTCTAACTTTAATTTAGGGAGTATGGGAGGTTGTTTAACTTTAAGTGAGATGAAAACCGAATTAGACGATATGCGCACATATTCGGTAAATAATAGTTTAAATATCGTATCCGTAAAACAAGATGCTTCCTCAACGGGTAAAACAACCTGGGGTAATCCAGCTAGTTCAATAACAAATAACGGACAAACCTATTCTGGTCAAGGAACCACAAGATGGGATCCTGAAACCATATGGTATGTTAGGATTACTGGAAATGAATCTGGAACACCAGAAAATACAAAACCACAAATGTTGTTTACTTCAATGATACATTCAAGAGAAGTAAGTGCTTTAATGAATAATATTTACTTTATGTGGTATCTCATTGAAAACTACAACACTGATGATGCCGTAAAAGAGTTAGTTGACAATAATGAGTTATACTTTGTCCCTGTAGTTAACCCTGACGGACTAAGGTGGAATGAACACCTATCATCTAGTGGTGGTGGTTTACAACGAAAAAATTTAAGACCAAATACGGGAGGAACAACAAATACTTCAAATAACAGAGGGGTTGATTTAAATAGAAACTTTGATTATTTCTGGGGATATAATAACATAGGTTCATCAGGAACCACAACCAGCGGCACATACAGAGGACCATCTCCAGAATCAGAGCCGGAAACTCAAATTATGGTGGATTTTATTACCAGCAGAAACTTTAAGTCTGGTGTATGGAATCACTCTTATGCTAACTCTGTTCCTCACCCATATGGAGGTATTCCAACTCAAAGTACGGGTCGTGAAGATGAATATTACAGATGGCATGAAGAAATGACTAGATACAACAGATACCTTTACGGTGCTACTATTTTTTACGAATCAAATGGCTTACCTGATGATTGGATGATGGGTGGTGCACCAGATAATAATGGTTCTACTGGATCTGGGCAAGCTATTATAGCAACAACTCCAGAACATGGTGGGCAAGGATTTTGGCCTACACCTTCTACAATTGATCCTATTGCTAAACAATCTATGCGTATCTCATTAGGTACTATTTATTATGGGGGTAAATATGCAAAATTACACGACCTAACTCAAAGTAATGTTACAGCTTTAACTTCTAATTTAGATTTTGGTATTGAACGCGTTGGTCAAACAGCAAGTGATTTCACAGTAACTGTTACCCCAATTTCTTCAAACATTACAACCATAGTATCTCCAACAACTGAAACAGGGATGAGTGTTCTTGAGCAAAGAACTGTTACCGCTCAACTAGTTTTAAACGGAGGTATTACTGCAAATGAAAAAATTGAATATAATGTTAAACTTTCTAACGACGATGGTATTATTTATGAAGCTAATTACGAAAAATATTATCAGCCTACAGTAATATTTAGCCATAACCCTGATACCGATGGATTAACTGGTTGGACTCAATCTGGAGGCTGGAATAGTACAACTGTTGATGCCTATTCTGGCAGCAACGCTTTAAGCACTGGTACATATTCAAACAATGCCACCAAAACCTTAACTACAACAAATAATTACGATTTTTCAAGTTCTAGCGAAGTGCTAATTCAATTTTATTCTAAATGGGATATAGAAAGGAATTACGATTTTGTTGAAGTATTAGGATCTCCTGATGGCGGATCAAGTTGGATATCATTAGGAGGCAACTACACTAAACCAAACGCAACTAGTAGTACTACGTCTCATGACAATAAAAGTGCTTCGTATGCAAATTTTCAAGCTAATAGTCAAGGACAAGTATATGATGGTGATAGAATGGATAATTGGGTAATGGAAGAAATTGCAATTGATCCTACCAACTACACTTCTTTACTTAATTCAAGTACTGTGAAAATAAGGTTTAATTTTAGAACAGACGCTCTGAATGTTAATGAAAATTATACAACAACATCAGATGGATTCTTTATTGACGATTTTAAAATATTAAGTATTCAAATTCCGTGTGATAATACTAATCCACCAACTAACTTAGTGGTTAGTACTATTACCACTGTTACAGCAACTGTAGATTGGGATAATATTCCATCAGCTACCTATGATATAAGATATAAAGAAATCAGTTCTGGAACATGGACTGAAGTAACTGATATTGCTACAAATAGTTATAATATTTCTGGATTAACAGCTTCAACAGATTATGAAGTTCAAGTTAGAACACGCTGTACCAGTGCTACATCTTTGTACAGTAGCTCAACTAATTTTACAACAGCTACTCCTGTACCTTGTACTGGGAGTTCTGTGAGTGTTTTCCCTTATTCTGAAAGTTTTGAATCTGGAATAGGACTTTGGAGTCAGGGAGTAAATGCTACTGATGATGATATAGATTGGACTGTTAATTCTGGAACTACAACATCTACTGCAACTGGACCAAATAATGCTTCAGATGGAACTCAATATATTTATACAGAAACTTCAACTAATGTAACACCTCCTGGTAGTCCAAGCAAATTAGCATATTTAATAAGCCCTTGCTTTGAGTTCAATACTTATGAAAACTCTCAATTATCATTTGACTACCATATGTATGGTGCTGATATAGGAACTCTAAATGTTGAAGTAAGTATTGATAATGGTGCAAATTATGCAAATGTTTTTAGCTTAAGTGGGCAACAACAAGGAAGTAACGCTGCGGCTTGGGTTACACAAATTGTAGATCTTTCTGCTTATGATGGTCAAACAATTAAGATAAGATTTAATGCTTTAACAGGTGCTAGCTTCAATGGAGATATAGCTGTTGATAATATTAACATAACAGCTGATGCTATTAGCGCAACAACTTGGTATCAAGATTTCGATAGTGATGGTTTTGGAAATCCTAGTGTTAGTCAAGTAGCTGCTTCTCAGCCAGTAGGTTATGTTGCAGATAATACCGACTGTGATGATACCGATGCTAACATCAACCCAAATACCGTGTGGTACTTAGGTGTGGATAGTGATGGCGATGGATTCTTCGGAAGCCAGTTAACCGCTACTCAGTGTACCAACCCTGGTGGATACTCAACCACAGCGCCTACTATTGACGACTGTGATGATACCGATGCTAACATCAACCCGAATACCGTGTGGTACTTAGGTGTGGATAGTGATGGCGATGGATTCTTCGGAAGCCAGCTTACCGCTACTCAGTGTACCAACCCTGGTGGATACTCAACCACAGCGCCTACTATTGACGACTGTGATGATACCGATGCTAACATCAAC